>NZ_JOOE01000002.1 GCF_000712135.1 Sphingomonas sp. UNC305MFCol5.2 | reverse complement strand
GGCTTCTGGAACGACGCCGAGGGCGACCGGTTCTTCGGGATCGAGAACGTCCAGGGCTCGGCCTGGGGCGACTATCTGGTCGGCAATGGCGGGACCAACGCGCTGTACGGCGGCGGCGGCAATGACCTGCTCGCCGGTGGCGCGGGCGCTGACTTGCTCGACGGCGGCGCGGGCAACGACACGATCGACTATACCGGCAATTTCGGCGGGGTCGCGATCAGCCTGCGCGCCGGCCAGGGGAGCTGGAACGCGGCCGAGGGCGACAGTTTCGTCGGTATCGAGAACGTCAAGGGCACCAGCTTCAACGACATCCTCGAGGGCGACGCCAATGCCAACATCCTGACGGGCGGCGGCGGCGAGGACCTGTTCGTGTTCGGCACCGGCTTCGGGGTGGACACGATCAGCGACTTCGCCGGCAACGGCGCGGCCAGCGGCGACCGGATCCAGTTCGGCGCGGGGATGTTCAGCGGCTTTGCGGACATGATGGCGCACGCGACGCAACAGGGCAGTGACGTCGTCATCACGCTCGACGCGGGGAACATCCTTCAACTCGCGGGAGTCCAGCTGAACAATTTGGCCAGCGGAGATTTCCTGTTCTGATCGAGACAAGGGCGGCAGGGGTGATCTGGAGTCCCATTCTGCCTGCTTGAACTTATTCTCCGGCGGAGGCCCCGACCTCCGCCGGTGAACAATTCGTTTCAAACTGGCTGGATCAAGGCCGCATGTGGCCGTTGCACGCCGTCCGCTTCGCCGAGGGCTCGCGGCGGCGCGACTTCCTCTCCCTAAGGTGGTCATCGTTCGTTCAGCGATCGGGGCAGATGTTCTTGTTCGAGAACATGGGGAGAGGCAGGCCATGCAGTATAAGCGCGCGACGCGGCTGGGCATTTTGGGCAGCGCGCTCGCGCTTTCGGCATGCATGATGCCTTATGACGGGGGGCCGTACCAGGCACCGCCGCTGCCGGTGTACAGCGCCGACGAGAGTCCCGACGCCTATGCCTATATCGACCGTGCGGATTCATTGTGGGACGTGATCGGCAATGCGCCGCCCGATTATGCCTTTCCCTTCGAGGGGGCCGAGCCCTGGGCCTGGCAGCTGCAGGACGGCGATTCGATCATCGTCGAGGAGACGCCCGAAGGCATCCAGAGCTATTATTTCGGCCCCGAAGCGCAGGGGCCGTTCCTCGCGGTGCGGCCGGGGATGAGCTTCGGCTTTTCCGGCGAGACTGTGGCGGTGGTCTATGGCCCCGATGGCGGCGCGATGCCGCGTACCGATGGGGCGGCGCACCTCGAGGAAGGCGTGGCGCTCTATGCGCGCGGCCGATCGCTGCGGCGGGCGATGCAGCAACGGCAATGGCGCGAAGTCGACAGCCAGGCGTGGATCGACACGAGCCCGATCCTCTGGGGTAGCGTGCAGATCTGGGACGAAGGGCGCGTGCGTCATCCGGGCTGGGGACGGCATCACGACCGGTGGCGCGACGCGGAGTGGCGGCGGCGGTCCGAGGCGGAGCAGGCACGCCGTCGCGCACTGGCCGAGCAATTCCGGCGCTGGCGCGAAGGCGGCTTCCAGGGGCCGCCGCCGGGCCGTTTCCATCGGCCGGGCGAGCATGGCCCCGGCGCGGGACGGCCCGGACGGCCGGGCGAGCCGGGAACATGGCGTCCGCGCCAGCCGGGACAATGGGGCAGGCCGGACGGCGCCGGCGCGGGGCGTCCGCCGCGGCCGGATGCGGGGCAGCCCGGAACGCCGCCCCGGCGCGGGTGGCGCTGGCGCGATCGGCCGGCGATGCCCGGTTCCCCCGTGGTGCGGCCGGGCGATGCGGAAACGCTTCCGCTCCCCGCTCCGGGCGCGGCGCCGATCCGTCGGCCCGGTTGGGGCGGGCGCCCGCATCCGACCGGCGGCGAGGGCGGGGCTGCCGGCCCGGCACAGCGCCCGGAAGGCACCAGTCCGCGCCCGCCGCGCCCCGATGGCGCGCGGCCCGGATGGTTCCGCCAGCGCCCGGATGCCGGGGCGGGAACGCCGGATGCCCCACCGACCCCGCGGGCGCCGCGGGGAGGCGGAATGTGGAATGGGCCGCGGCCATCGCGGGACTCGAGCGCGCCCCGGCCCCAGCCGCCACGTCCCTCCAGCGAACCCCGCGCCTCTCAACCGCCGGCACCGCGCGCTGCGCCTCCACCGCCACGCGAGCCAAGGACTCCGATCTCGGTGCAGACGGGAAAGCGGCAAGCGCCCGATCCCGAGTGAGTCCTCCGCTCAAGCCGACTTGAACGGAATCAGGCTCTCATATTGCGCGAGCGCCGGCGCCGCCGGGATGATCGCGCGATGGCGCAGCAGGAAGGCGTGGCGGACGATCTCGGCCTGCTGCTCGAGCCCGTATTTCTCGAACGCTTGTCCGGGTTTGAGCGCATAATCGTAGCGGCAGAAGGGGTGGCGTTTGATCGGCAGGAAGATGCCCTTCTGATGCTGCCAGATATGCGTCATCTCATGGACGAAGAGACCCTGCACGCCGAGCGGCGCGGCGCTGAAATCCTCGTGATAGATGCCGCTCTTCGGGTGGAAGTGGATCGTCCCGCGCGGCGCCATCGTGGTGTTGGACGGCTGGAAGAAGATCCACTTGCTGTTGGCGACGCGCGCCCTGGAATAATCGATCGCATCGCCGAAGACCGAGGCGCACATGCGGGTTTCCCCTTCGGTGAGCGGGCGGACGGTCATGAAGGCAGCATGGCCATTCGGCGAGCGCTTGTCACCGGGATTTGTCCGGGGGACGGGGATGGCTGTCATTGCCGCCAGTTCTCCCTCTCCCCTTCAGGGGGAGAGGGTCGGGGAGAGGGGAAGTGCGGCAAAGTGGCGATTCCTGCCCCTCTCCCGGCTCGCTTCGCTTGCCACCCTCTCCCCTGAAGGGGAGAGGGAATGACGGTCCGCAACTGCGCCGAAAGCCGCCGTCACGTCTTCCGGGTCAGCTGTCTTCCTTGCCGGTGCATTCGCCGACGCGCTTCGATTCCATCTTCATCGATATCGTCATGTTCGTCATCGGCTGGCCCGGCGTTCCCGCGCTCTTGCTGGTCATGGCCATCTGGAAGCTGTCGCTCGAGAAATTGCCCTTCATCGTCGCGTGCATCGTCCCGCCCGGGCCCTGGCCCTTGCACGTCATCGCGGCGTCGAGCTGGCCATTGGCCATGCTGAAATGGTCGTAGACGCAGCTGTTGTTGCTGCCGGCGAAGAAATCGGCGGTGGGCTTGTTGGCTTGCTCGGGCGTGAGGCAGTTGGAGAAACTGTGGCCCTTGGCCATCTGGGCCTTCATCTTCTCGCCCATCTCGGCAGGCATGCCGGGCACCTGCATGTCGGTGATCGTCGCGGTGCCCTCCCAGCGGCCGGGGGACATGCGCGTACCGCCGGCGGCGGTGACCTTGGCGGCGACTTCCTTGGTGGTGGCATTGGTCGCCTCGACCGAGGGACCCGAATTGCACGCGGCAAGCGCCATCGGCGCGAGTATCAGCAGGTATCTCATCGCTGTTCCCCTGTTGACGCGCAGTGATTGCGCGTGCCCGGGCCCATCATATCGGCTCGGCGGGGCGATGCAATTCAGGCGGCGCGGAGCCAGATTTCCGCTTTGTCGAGCGCGGCGGGATCGTCGACGTCGATCCAGTCGAGGTCGCTGCAGTCGATCGTCAGCGCGGTGCCCTGTGCGGCGAGCACGCGCATGCCTTCGGTGAGCGAGGGCGATTCGAGGCCGTTCAGCGCGGCGAACAGGCCGGGGCCGATCGCGAAGACGCCGGTGTCGAAACAGTCGTAATCGGGCAGATGCTTGCCGATCGCGACGATCGCCTCGCCCTCGGTGCGCACGGCGGTGACGTCGTCGAGATCGACGAGGTCGCTGGTGATGTTGCGATCGATCGCGAGGCGGGCGCCGCCACCGGCGCCGGCCTGCGCGACGCGGGCATAGAGCGCAGGATCGACGAGATGGTCGCACATCGCGAGCAAGGCTTCCTCACCCGCCACGGCGGCTTCGGCCGCGAGGACCGAGACGCCGTTGGGCTGGCGATAGTCGCGAGTGCGGACGGTCTCGACGGCGATCGGCCAGTCGCCGGCGGCGAGGTGCGCCTCGATCCGATCGGCCTCATAGCCGAGCACCACCACCACCCGTGCCAGTCCGGCCGCGGCGAAGCCGTGGATGGCATGCTCGATCAGCGGCTTGCCGCCGACCGGGCACAAAGGCTTGGAGGCCGCCGCGGCGCGAAGGCGGCTGCCTTCGCCCGCGGCGAGCAGGATGGCGGTGGTGATCACCGGTTCAGGCGGCGGCGATGAACTGCTCGACTGCGGTCTGGGCGAGGTCGTCGGTCATCTGCGTGCGCGGATGCTTGCAGAAATAGGCCGAGGCGGCGTCGATCGGGCCACCGAGGCCGCGATCCTTGGCGAGCTTGGCGCAGCGGATCATGTCGATCGCGACGCCGGCGCTGTTGGGCGAATCCTCGACCGACAGGCGCAGCTCGAGGTTCATCGGCACGCCGCCGAACATCGAGCCTTCCATGCGCAGGAAGCAGACCTTGTTGTCGTTCTGCCACGGCACGTAATCCGACGGGCCGATATGGACGTTCTCGTCCTCGAGCCGCTCCGCGGCGACCGACTGGACCGCCTCGGTCTTCGAAATCTTCTTCGAGGCGAGGCGGCGGTGGTTCGACATGTTGAGGAAGTCGGTGTTGCCGCCGGTGTTGAGCTGATAGGTGCGATCGAGCTTGACGCCACGCTTGGCGAAGAGGTCGGTCAGCACGCGGTGGACGATCGTCGCGCCGAGCTGCGCCTTGATGTCGTCGCCAATGATCGGCACGCCCGCCGCGGTGAAGCGATCGGCCCATTCGGGGTTGCTGGCGATGAAGACGGGGATGTTGTTGACGAACGCCACGCCGGCCTCGAGCGCGCATTCGGCGTAGAATTCGGATGCTTCCTGCGACCCGACGGGGAGGTAGTTCATCAGCACGTCGGTCTTGGTCTCGCGCAGCACGCGGATGACGTCTTCCTTGGTCGCCTCGCGATCGTTGGCGACGACGAAGGTACGGTCGTCATTATAGTCCGACATGTGCTCGGCGACGCCGTCCATGACGCGGCCCATCTGGACCTTGGTGCCGGTCGGCTCGACCGTCGCGCAGAACACCGCGGTGCAATTGGGCTTGGCGAAGATCGCGTCGGCGACATCCTTGCCGACCTTGCGCGCATCGACGTCCCACGCCGCGACGACATGGATGTCGCTCGGGCGGTAACCGCCGAGATCCCAGTGCATCAGGCCGATCGTGTCGTTGGCGCCGTCACGATAATGGCTGAGGCCCTGGACGAGCGAGCTGGCGCAGTTGCCGATGCCGACGATCGCGATGTTGATGCTCTTCATTGCGGTTCAGGTCCTCTGGATATGTGATTGTGAAGAAGAAGGATGTTCGGATGCCGCCCCCGCATTGCGGAGGAGGCGGGACTCGACGGTACGGTGCCAGGTCAGGCCGACGACGAGGATCGCCGTCAGCGGAATGAGCTCGAACCAGAAAAAATAGCGCGGATTGCCGGCGAGGCAGGCAAGGAAGATCGCGTAGACGCGGACATTCGCGCTGAGCAGCGACATCAGCCGCATCGGCTTCGCCGCACGCGCGCCATAGGCCTGGCCGAGCGCGACGGGATCGCCTGCGCGCTGGAGCGTCGCGTCGAACACGAAGGCGATGCGATCGACGCTGCCGGCGACGCCGTCGTAGAGGCGCACCAGCGGGTTGCGACTCGGCGCGGGCGGCGGCGAGACCTGCCCCTTGCAGCGGCGGTGGAAACGGGCGCGCTCGCCTTCGTAGAGGCTCGACTGCACCGCGTGGAGCACGCCGGCGGCGATGGCGAGGGCCCAGATTTCGAGCGTGCCGATCGAGCTGGCGATGAGGATGTAGATCAGGGCGAACACGCCGTGATCGCAGATGCCGTCGAGCGTGCGGCCCAATGCGCTCGCGGTCCCGGTCGCGCGTGCGACCATGCCGTCGAGCCCGTCGGCGATCAGCCAGCCGATCGAGAAAAGCAGGCCGAGAAATGCGAAGGGCCAAGCGTGCCAGCTCGCATAAGCGAGCGCGGCGAATCCGCCGAGCAGCAGCCCGATCACCGACACCGCATTCGCCGATATTCCGCGCGCGACGAACCAGGGGAGCAGGGCTCGCCCTGCCGGGTGAATGATCCAGAGGTTGGTCGGATCCTCGATCCGGCGATCCCGCGATCCGTCCGGGGGAGGAGATGTCATCGGCCCGTCACATACAGCGCCGGGAACGCAATCATCAAGTCATTTGCGCCGAAACCGCCAGGGATTCGGAACCGCGGGAGGGAAAATGCGTTGTCCGGCGCCTCTCCTGCGCCGGGGCGACGGCCGGATTTCGCGCCTAAGCCGCTATGTTGCCAGCAATTTATGCCGGGCCGCGATTCTCGGGATCGGGCGAGGGCGTTCAGATATCAGTCAGATTCTCCTGAACCATATCGATTTCGCGGACGCCGCGGTTGCGCCGGGCAGTGTTCACGAGCGAACGGAGCTCCTCGCGCCGGGCGCGGGCACGCTCGACGTCGCGGATGATCAGGGGGCCGTCGCGCGTCGTCTCGTCCGACGAGGTGATGCTGATCGTACCGAGATCGGCGGTCTGGTTGATGATCGTGAAATCGATGCGTACGTCCTTGACGCGGTAGAGCTCGATCTCGTCGATCGACTTGATCAGGATGCCCTGGTGGAGGATCAGCCGGTCCTCGGTCACTTCATAGGTGGTGGAGAGATTCTGGATCCAGCGGGCGAACAGGAGCAGCAGCCCCGCGACGAGCAGGATCGGGAACAGCCACGCCCAGGCCGCCACCGGCCGCTGGGCGAGCGCCCAGATCGAACCGACCAGCCCGACGAGCATCAGCAGGATCGTCCCCCAGCCGGCGAGCGTGCCGCGAAGCCAGCCCAGCGTGGACGAACGGAAACGATCGACGGTCTCAGGCATGAACGGGCCTCCCTTTGGGGGGAGGATAGCGTCTGACATTTCTCCCGTCACCCCGGCCGAAGTGCCGGGGCCACCGGGAGGCAAGCGAAGAGCAAGAGGCTCGAACATTTCGTGTGAGGCACAGTAGACCCCGGCACTTCGGCCAGGGTGACGATTATTGGTTCGGCGGCGGGTCGCCTGCGCCGACGACCTGGGCCTGTATCTCCAGCCGCTTTCCGCCGGCAAAGGCGAGCGTGAGCGGAATGCGCGTGCCCGGCTTCACGCCTGGGCCGAGATCGAACAGCATGACGTGGCGGCCGCCGGGCATGAATGCGACTTCGCCCTTCGCCGGGACGGGGACGTCGCGCGTCGGTTGCATCGATTTCACGCCTTGATGATCCATCGTCTCGTGGAGCTCGGCACGCAGCGCCGCGGGTGTCGAGACCGTGAGCAAGGTATCCGCCTGCGCTCCGCCATGGACCGTGAAATAGGCCGCGCCGGGGCGACCGGCGACCGCGGGGAGGCGCACCCAGCCATGGTCCGCGCCGAGCTCGGCGGGCTTGCCGCACCCGGCGAGCAGCAACGCCGCCGCAACGATCCCCGAAATTCCACGCATCCACTCAACTCCCATTTCGGGAAAGTTCCTATAATTCCACCCTTCTTGCGGCAAGCGGAAGCGCACCTATATCGCTTTCGGACATGGTTCCCGCGCTGCCTGATTTTGGGGGCGAGGGGAGCCAAGGTTTTGATTTTTAACACTGAGCAATTGAACACTGGGGGCCACGAGGGACCATGGCAAAAGTAATCGGTATCGATCTGGGCACGACCAACAGCTGCGTTGCCGTAATGGAAGGCGGCAAGCCCAAGGTCATCGAGAATGCGGAAGGCGCACGTACCACGCCTTCGATCGTCGCCTTCGCCAAGGACGGCGAGCGACTGGTCGGCCAGCCGGCGAAGCGCCAGGCGGTGACCAACGGCGACAACACCATCTTCGCAGTCAAGCGCCTGATCGGCCGCCGTTTCGACGATCCGATCACCAAGAAGGACACCGAGCTGGTGCCTTACACCATCGTGCGCGGCGGCAATGGCGACGCATGGGTGCAGGCGGGCGGCGAGGATTATTCGCCGTCGCAGATCTCGGCGTTCATCCTGCAGAAGATGAAGGAGACGGCGGAGTCGTATCTCGGCGAGACCGTTTCGCAGGCCGTCATCACGGTTCCGGCCTATTTCAACGACGCCCAGCGCCAGGCGACCAAGGACGCCGGCAAGATCGCAGGCCTCGAAGTGCTGCGCATCATCAACGAGCCGACCGCGGCGGCGCTCGCCTATGGCCTCGAGAAGAACGAGAACAAGACGATCGCGGTCTATGACCTTGGCGGCGGCACGTTCGACATCTCGGTGCTCGAAGTCGGCGACGGCGTGTTCGAAGTGAAGGCGACCAACGGCGACACCTTCCTCGGCGGCGAGGATTTCGACTCCAAGGTCGTCCAGTTCCTCGCGGACGAGTTCCGCAAGGCCGAGGGCATCGATCTCACCAAGGACAAGCTCGCGCTGCAGCGGCTGAAGGAAGCCGCCGAAAAGGCCAAGATCGAGCTGAGCTCGGCGCAGACCACCGAAGTCAATCTGCCGTTCATCACCGCCGACGCCAATGGGCCGAAGCACCTGGTCAAGGCGATCAGCCGCGCCGATCTGGAGCGTCTGGTCGACGACCTGATCCAGCGCACGCTCGAGCCGTGCCGCAAGGCGCTGGCCGATGCCGGTATCAAGGCGAACGCGATCGACGAAGTCGTGATGGTCGGCGGCATGACCCGCATGCCCAAGGTCCGCGAGATCGTGAAGCAGTTCTTCGGCAAGGAGCCGCACACCGGCGTGAACCCCGACGAAGTCGTGGCGATCGGCGCGGCGATCCAGGCTGGCGTGCTGCAGGGTGACGTCAAGGACGTGCTGCTGCTCGACGTGACTCCGCTGAGCCTCGGCATCGAGACTTTGGGCGGCGTGTTCACCCGGATGATCGATCGCAACACGACGATCCCGACCAAGAAGTCGCAGGTCTATTCGACTGCCGACGACAATCAGCAGGCGGTGACGATCCGCGTGTTCCAGGGCGAGCGCGAGATGGCGGCGGACAACAAGATCCTCGGCCAGTTCGACCTGGTCGGAATCCCGCCGGCGCCGCGCGGCGTGCCGCAGATCGAAGTCACCTTCGACATCGACGCCAATGGCATCGTCAACGTGTCGGCGCGCGACAAGGGCACCGGCAAGGAGCAGCAGATCCGCATCCAGGCCTCGGGCGGGCTCAGCGACGCCGACATCGAGCAGATGGTCCGCGACGCCGAGAGCTTCGCCGAAGAGGACAAGAAGCGGCGTGCCGCGGCCGAGGCGAAGAACAACGCCGAGAGCCTCGTCCACACCACCGAACGCCAGCTCGCCGAGAATGGCGACAAGGTCGATGCGAGCCTGAAGGGCGAGATCGAGGCGGCGATCGCTGAGACGAAGACTGCGATCGAAGGCGGCGACGCCGACGACATGCAGGCCAAGGCGCAGAACCTCGCCCAGGTGGCGATGAAGCTGGGCCAGGCGATCTACGAGAAGCAGGCTGCCGAGAACGCGTCGCCGAGCGCGGACGGTGCGGCTGCCGGGAGCGAGGCGGGCGGCGAGGAAGTCGTCGATGCCGAGTTCTCGGAAGTGGACGACAACAAGGCGTAACTCTTGGGCTTCCCTCCCTCTCCCCGCTTGCGGGGAGAGGGTCGGGGAGAGGGGGCTGGAAGAGAGGCGAGCGATGTCGGTGATTGCTGACGGACTGCCCCTCTCCCAACCCTCTCCCCGCGAGCGGGGAGAGGGCTTTTTTGAATGACCACCGAAGTCGATTATTACGAGCTGCTCGAATGCGAGCGCAATGCGGACGAGGCGACGCTGAAATCGGCGTATCGCAAGCTCGCGATCAAATATCACCCGGACAAGAATGGCGGGTGCAAGGATCACGAGGCCAAGTTCAAGGCCGTCAGTGAAGCCTATGACGTCCTGAAGGATCCGCAGAAGCGCGCGGCATACGATCGCTTCGGCCATGCCGCGTTCAAGAACGGAATGGGCGGCGGCCCGGGGCATGGCGCGCAGGATTTCGGCGCGTTCAGCGACATCTTCGAAAGCGTGTTCGGCGAGTTCATGGGCGGCCGCGGCGGGCGCCCGAACCTGCGTGGCGCGGACTTGCGCTACGACATGGAGATCAGCCTCGAGGATGCCTGGCACGGGCGGACGAGCGAGATCACCGTCGATGTATCCGGCATGTGCGATACGTGCTCGGGAACCGGCGCGAAGCCGGGAACGCAGGCGCATGCATGCAAGCAGTGCAACGGCCACGGCAAGGTGCGCGCGCAGCAGGGCTTCTTCATGGTCGAACGGACCTGCCCGGTCTGCCACGGCGCCGGCGAAGTGATCGCCGATCCCTGCCGCGACTGCCGCGGCGAGGGCCGCACCGACAAGACCAAGACGCTCAAGATCAACGTGCCGCCGGGCGTCGACGAAGGCACGCGGATCCGGCTGAGCGGCGAAGGCGAGGCCGGCGCGCGCGGCGCACCGGCGGGAGACCTCTACATCTTCATCCACGTCGCCAGGCACTCGATCTTCGAGCGGCAGGGCACGACCTTGTTCGCCAATGCGCCGATCAGCTTCACCACTGCGGCGCTGGGCGGCGAGATCACTTTGCCCGGGCTCGACGGCGAGAAGCACGTCATCAAGATCGCGCCGGGCACCCAGCCGGGCCGTGAAGTCCGCCATCGCGGCGCCGGCATGCCGGTGCTGCAGGGCCGCGGACGCGGTGACCTCGTCGTGCGGCTCGAAGTCGAGATGCCGACAAGGCTGACCGCGAAGCAGCGCGAGTTGCTCGAGGAATTCCGCTGCACCGAAACGGGCGACGAATGCCCGCAGACGAGCGGGTTCTTTGCCAAGATCAAATCGGCTTTGGGGTGACGGCGCGCGGGGCCGGGTAGTCGGCCCTGCGCGATTGCTGGAACATCCAGGAGAGCTTAGCATCGCCTGGGGCGATCCCGCGCTCCCCGGGGGAATTTCATGTCGACGCTTTCGATGTCGCAGCTCGTCGCGATCAGCGGTCTTTATCCCAGCCCCGGCGATTGGTCTGCCGCCTTCACCGCCGGAATGATCCAGAGCTATGCCGGGGGAGTCGCCATCTTCGGTGCGCCGCCCGCCCAGGGCCAGTTGCTGCCGATCTCGCGATTTTCCATGCTCTATCCGATCATCAGCACGGCTTTCGGCGGCGATGGCCGGGTGACCTTCGCACTGCCCGACCTCGACCGGCGCAGCATCGTCGGCGGGCAGCAGCGGGGCATGGACGGGCCCGGCAGCCTGACGATGACCTATCTGATCGCGACACGAAGCCGAGAGGTGGCGCCTTTCGTCGGCGCGGTCGTCGCTTTTGGCGGCACCGTGATTCCGAGCGGATGGCTGGCGGCCGACGGCGCGCTCGTCTCGCCCGGCGCCTGTCCCGCGCTGTTCGACGCGATCGGCACGACCTTCGGCGGCGACGGCGAGAAAGACTTCGCATTGCCCAACCTCGACGGCGCCGCGGCGGTGGGCACCGGCGCGGGCGTGGCGCTCGGCCAGAAGGTCGCCGGGACGGTGCCGGGCCTGGGACTCAATTATGCGATCTGCGCCGGCTCCGGCATCTACCCTTCGTCGGACGGCCGCGGCGCCTTCCCCGACGACGATCCCGTCCTCGGCCAGGTGCTGGCCTATGCCGGGTCGGCGCTGCCCAAGGGGTGGATGGCGTGCGACGGCGCGATGCTTCCGGTGGCGCAGTTCCAGCCGCTCTTCTCGCTCATCGGCTATGCCTATGGCGGCAGCGGCCCGGCCTTCGCGCTTCCCAACCTGGCGGGCAGGAGGATCGTCGGCGGGACTCCAGGCGCGACCGGGGACGCCAAGATGGAAATGCCGACGCCCGAGTCGTGAGGCGGATAAAGCCCCTCCCCTGAAGGGAAGGGCTTGGCTGGCTCTCAGACAGTCGTCGCGACTGCGCGTCCGAGCATGCGCCACTGGAGCGCGGTGAGGAGCGCCACGGCGGCGGCCTGCGCACCGACAAAGGCAATGCCCAGCGCGCTGCCGCTCCACGGACTCGCGATCAGTGCCAGACTGGCCGCCACCCAGGCGACGTTCGCGGCGATCACTGCCTGAACAGGCCACCCTCCGCCGCGCCGCGCTGCCCAGAGCACGAACAGTGCGAAGGGGAACAGGATAAGGCCGGCCTCGCGGAGCAATGGCACGGGCAGTTCGGTCAAGCCGGCGATCGGGCCGGCCACGGCGACGAGAAGGCCGCCCATTGCGAGGCAGGTGGCGGCGTCGAACAGCATCACCGGGCGGAGCAACTGGTTGCGAGTCATGATCGTATCTCCCTTGCTTGAGGTGCCCCAAGCATGGCGATCGCCGGACGCAGGTCGATTACCCGAGACGTAATGGAATGTGTGCGCGCGCCGCGATACCAGCGGCGGGAGGGAGACATGCGATGGACAACCAGGTTCGGCCGCTGGGCGAGCAGATCAAGCATTGGCGCCAGCAGCGCCGGCTGAGCCAGATGGACCTCGCGCTCGATGCCGAGATCTCGACGCGGCATCTGAGCTTCATCGAGACCGGGCGCGCGCAGCCGAGCCGCGAGATGGTGCTGCTGCTCGCCGAGCAGCTCGAAGTCCCCTTGCGCGAACGCAACGCGATGCTGCTCGGCGCCGGCTATGCGCCGGTCTATTCGGAGCGGCCGCTCGACGACCCACAGCTGGCGCCGGCGCGGCGCGCTGTCGATCTGGTGCTCAAAGGGCACGAGCCGTTTCCGGCGCTCGCCGTCGATCGGCACTGGCACATGGTCGCGGCGAACGCGGCGGTGGCGCCGCTGCTCGAGGGGGTGGCGGGCCATCTGCTCGAAGGCCGCGTCAACGTGCTGCGGCTGAGCCTGCATCCCGAAGGGCTGGCGCCGCGCATCCGCAATCTCGGCGAATGGCGCGGACATCTGCTCGAGCGGCTGCGGCGGCAGGCGTGGCTGACCAGCGATCCGGCGCTGGCGGCATTGCTCGACGAGCTTTGCGGCTATCCGTCGGCGGAAGGGACTGGCGAGGCCGATGGCTTCGGCGAGGTAGTCGTGCCGCTGCGGCTGGATTCGCCGCTGGGCGAATTGCGGTTCTTCAGCACCACCACCGTGTTCGGAACGCCGCGCGACGTGACGCTCGATGAACTGGCGATCGAGGCATTCTTTCCCGCCGACGAGGAAACGCTGGAGCGCCTGGCCGGCCGATGATCAATGGCCGTTGTCGCTCCAGTGCGGCGGATCCGATGCGAGCTTGATCACGCCGTAGCTCGCGCCGATCGCGTGGAGGTCCTTGTTGGTGTTGCCCGAGCGCGGTGTCGAGACCGTGCGCGCATTGCCGGACTTGTCGCGGACCTTGATCGTGCCGGTCCAGCTGATCGTCATGTCGATCGCGCGGCCCTCGATATGGAGCGACGTGAGCGAGGGCTGGAAGGCGATGCCGAACAGATCGACCATCTCCTGCGCCCCCTTTTTCGATTTGGCGAGATCGCCGTGATCCCATTGGATCGTGCAGCCGGCGATGGCGGGGACGTCGCGCGGCGCGATCGAACCGTTGGCGACGCGGAAGCAGAAATGCATCAGCTGCGCCCGGCTGCGATTGCGGCGCGTGGCCGAGACCTTCACGTCGGCGCCGGCATCGCGGAGCGCCTTGACGAACGCAGTGACATTGTCGCGGAACGGCGGCACGAGATCGGTGATCGCGGCGCTGTTGGGGAATTGGGCCTGATTGGCGCGCCACCAGACGGCGCCGCTGAGCGCGGTCGGGGTCGGCGCGGGCGCGGGTGCGGGTGCGGAGGTTCCGGCGGTGAGCGCTTGCCACGTCCTGCCGCCGGGATCGATGCGCCCGTCGGGGTTCGCGGCGCCGAGCATGCGCGACTGGAAGGTCTTGATCGCGTCGATCGTGAGCGGGCCGCAGATCCCGGTGGTGGGGATCAGCTCCTGCCTGGTGGCGGTGAGCCAGCCGTTCAGCAGGTGCTGGACGACGATCACGTCGGCGAGTTCGTTGACTCCGCCTTTGCCCACCGATGCGCCGATCGCCATGGCATTTCCCCTTTGCCCTGGCGGAGGATACGCCCGATCGCGTGCAGTGGAAAGCGCCGCGGCGCTACTTCCCCCTCCCTTTTAGTGAGGGGTTAGGGGTGGGTAAGGAAAGCCGGGCTTGATGCCCGGCCTTTCCTTCTTTTCCGAGCGGCCCGATGGGCTCGCTACGCTCGCACCCACCCCCAACCCCTCCCTTGCAGGGAGGGGAGCAATCAGGCGAAGACGCGAGCGAAGATCGTGTCGACTTGGCGGAAGTGATAGCCGAGGTCGAATTTGTCCTCGAGTTCCTCGACCGAAAGCGCCGCGGTGACTTCGGGATCGGCCTTGAGCAGTTCGAGCAGCGAAAGCTCGCCGTCCGATTCCCACACTTTCATCGCGTTGCGCTGAACGAGGCGATAGCTGTCCTCGCGGCTGACCCCGGCCTGGGTGAGCGCGAGCAGCACGCGCTGCGAATGGACGAGGCCGCCCATGCGATCGAGATTCTTCTGCATCCGCGCGGGGTAGACGAGGAGCTTGTCGACGACGCCGGTGAGGCGGGCGAGTGCGAAATCGAGCGTGATCGTCGCGTCGGGGCCGATATAGCGCTCGACCGAAGAGTGCGAGATGTCGCGCTCGTGCCAGAGGGCGACATTCTCCATCGCGGGGATGGTGGCACTGCGGACCATGCGGGCGAGGCCGGTGAGGTTCTCGGTCAGCACCGGGTTGCGCTTGTGCGGCATCGCCGAGCTGCCTTTCTGGCCGGGTGAGAAATATTCCTCGGCTTCGAGCACTTCGGTGCGCTGCAAGTGGCGGACCTCGACCGCGAGGCGCTCGATCGAAGAGGCGATCACGCCGAGGGTCGCGAAGAACATCGCGTGGCGATCGCGCGGGATGACCTGCGTCGAGACCGGCTCGACCGCGAGGCCGAGCTTCGCGGCGACATGCGCTTCGACGCGCGGGTCGATATTGGCGAAGGTGCCGACCGCGCCGGAGATCGCGCAAGTGGCGATGTCTTCGCGGGCGGCGAGCAGGCGGGCGCGGTTGCGCTTGAACTCGGCATAGGCCTCGGCGAGCTTGAGGCCGAAGGTCACCGGCTCGGCATGGATGCCGTGGCTGCGGCCGATCGTCGGCGTGAACTTGTGCTCCTTGGCGCGGCGCTCGAGCACTTCGAGGAGCTTGTCGAGATCGGCGAGCAGGATGTCCGACGCGCGGGCGAGCTGGACGGCGAGGCACGTGTCGAGCACGTCCGAGCTGGTCATGCCCTGGTGCATGAAGCGCGCTTCCTCGCCGACCTGCTCGGCGACCCAGGTGAGGAAGGCGATCACGTCGTGCTTGGTCACTGCCTCGATGGCGTCGATCGCGGCGACGTCGATCGCAGGCTTGGTCGCCCACCAGTCCCACAAAGCCTTGGCCGCCGCCTTGGGCACCACGCCCAGTTCGGCGAGCGCCTCGGTCGCATGCGCCTCGATCTCGAACCAGATCGCGAAGCGGGTTTCGGGGGACCAGATCGCGGTCATCTCGGGCCGCGAATAACGGGGGACCATGCTTATACTCCGTGGACGGGCGTTGCGCGAACGCAACACGGCAATCGAAATGCGACGAGGCGCCACCTAGCAGGGGTGAGCCGTGACCGCAACGGCGGAAATTGGGAACTACAGTGCCAGTTTAGATGTTCATGGCTGCGAATAGAGACAGTTTCATGCTTCGTCGACTCAGATCTGATGAAGCAAATCACAGGAGATTCGCCCGATGTTGAAGACAGTTATTCTGGCCACGTCTATGCTTGTTGCTGTGCCCGCCTTTGCGCAGGACAAGCCTGCGACCAAGACTACGCATCCGCAGCAGCAAACGCCGGCCGCGACTCAGTCCAAGCCTGAGACCCCGGCGACGACCGACGACGCCGCGCCGGGAACGCAGGGTTCGGGCACGGTGGAGGAAGCTCCGCCCGCTACGACTCCGCCGGCCACCGAAGCCGCGCAGCCTACGCCGACCCAGCCGGCAACGCCCGCAGAGCCTGCGACTCCGGCACAACCGGGCACCGCGCCGGCCCAGCCGGCGACGCCCGCCACGCCCGCGCAGCCGGGCGCCACGACGCCGAGCGGCACCAGTGGCGCCGGCACCGCGCAGCCCGCAGCGACGCCGGATCAGGTTGGCCAGGCAGTCGGCCGCGATTTCGGCACCTATGACAAGGATTCGAACGGCTCGCTGAGCGATGTCGAATTCGGTGCGTGGATGAGCACGCTGCGCAAGGCGTCGGAGCCTGCCTTCGTGCCGGGTTCGCCCGAGGCCGGCGTCTGGCTCGGCCAGGCCTTCGCGCAGGCCGACACCGACCAGAGCAAGTCGGTCGACAAGGCCGAGCTCGCGAAGTTCCTGACGCCGAAGCCCTAAGCTCACCGCGCCGCACGCATGGCGCACCTCCCGAGCGGTCGCCGGATATCCGGCGGCCGTTTGGCATGTGGGGGTTTCGTGTCGGGTGCAGTCATTCTTCATTCTCCTCCCTTACAGGGAGGGGCGTGCCAGACGGCCACGCTATCGTTGAACTACGACTAGATCAGCCCCCGCGCGCGCAGGCTGGTATGGCCTTCCGCGCCCAGGATGATGTGATCGTGCACCGCGATGCCGAGGCGTTTGCCGGCCTCTGCGACTTGCCTGGTGATCTCGATGTCGGCGCGGCTGGGGGAGGGATCGCCCGAGGGGTGGTTGTGGACGAGGATGATCGCCGCCGAGCCGAGATCGATCGCGCGGCGGATCACCTCGCGGACATAGACCGGGGCTTCGTCGATCGAGCCCTCGTTCATCAGCTCGTCGCGGATCAGCATGTTGCGGGCGTTGAGATGGAGCACGCGGACGCGCTCGATCGCGTGGTGCGCCATGTCGGCGCGCAGGTAATCGAGCAGTGCCTGCCAATTGGCGAGGATCGGACGCGCGGCGACCTGATCGCGGAGCAGGCGGAGCGCGGCGGCGTGCGCGGCCTTCAACGCGGCGGCGCTGGTCTCGCCCATGCCGGGGATGCGCGCGATCGCCTCGGCATCGGCGTTGAGCAGGCCGGCGATGCCGCCGAATTCGGTGAGCAAAGCCTTGGCGAGCGGCTTGGTGTCGCGGCGGGGGATGGCGAGGGCGAGGAGATATTCGATCAACTCGTGATCGAGCAGGGCGTCCGGCCCGCCCTCGAACAGGCGCTGGCGCAGGCGGGCGCGATGGCCGGTGTTGTCGGGAGGGGCGACGGGCATGCGTGGACTATAACCGCATAAATCCATCCGTCATGCCGGACTTGTTCCGGCATCCACCGTGCTGCGAAGGAAAGGCTGGAACCTCTGGTCTTTTCGCTCGAAGGCGCGGTGGACCCCGGCACTTTGGCCGGGGTGACGGTTACGGAGGGCGCAGTTCGCAACGGTTGACTCAGCCGCCCCCCCATCCTAATCGGCCCCTGCCTTGGCGGGCTCGCCGCTCGGCACATGCGTCTGGCCTGCCGGAAACGGCTTACAGGAGAGGCAATTGGCCGAGAACGAGCCCGGACTGGACCCCTTGCCCGAGGATGCCCGCCTTAACTCGCTCGACGAGCGACTGAAGCGAGCCAAATCGGAAGAGGCGATCAGAACCGGCGCCGTGGATACCAAGGGCGATGCCAGCTATCGCCTCGGGAACCGCGTGCTGGCCGAACTGATCGGTTCCATGGTCGGAGGAGCAGTGATCGGCGGTACGCTCGATTGGCTGCTGGGAACCTCCCCGTGGCTCCTGCTCGTGCTGCTGTTCCTTGGAATAGCGAGTGCTTTCAGGAACATCATCAGGATTTCGAACCAGCGCTCGAAGTAGCTCTTCGGGCGCTTTGGCTAATGAAGCGGATCAACAAGCGTGGCGGCTGAATCAGGCAAGATCGACCCGATGCACCAGTTCGAGGTGCAGACGATCTGGGACGGCTTCAATGTTGCCGGCCATCAGATCGCCTTCACCAATTCGGCGCTGTGGATGTGCATCGCGGCCTTCGTCCTCTGGGCATTCATGCTGGGCGGCATGAAGCGCGCCGTGGTGCCCGGCCGCTGGCAGATGATGGTCGAGAATTTCACCGGCTTCATCGATTCGATGCTGGCGGCGAACGTGGGCAAGGAAGGGCGCAAATACCTTCCCTACGTGTTCTCGCTGTTCATGTTCATCCTGTTCGCCAACGTGCTCGGACTGCTGCCTCTGGGCCTGGTGGGCATCCATCCGTTCACTTTCACCAGCCATTTCACCGTCACCGGCGTGCTGGCGATCATGAGCTTCTCGATCGTGCTGATCGTCGGCTTCTGGAAGCACGGGCTGAAGTTCTTCTCGCTGTTCGTGCCGCACGGCACGCCGCTCTGGCTGATCTGGCTGATCCCCGCGATCGAGTTCGTCTCGTTCATGGTGCGCCCCTTCTCGCTGGGCCTGCGACTGTTCGTCGCGATGATCGCAGGGCACATCCTTCTGAAGGTGCTCGCGGGCTTCGTGATCAACGCCGGCAATGCCGGCCTGATCCCCGGCCTCGGCGTCGGCATCCCCAGCTTCGCGCTGATGGTCGGCATCTCGGCGCTCGAGATCCTCGTCGCCGGCATCCAGGCCTATGTCTTTGCGCTGCTCACGTCGCTGTACATCAACGACGCCGAGCATCTGCACTGAGTTTTCCGTAACCGTACCAACCAACAAGTTCGAAGCAGGAGTTTAGAAAATGGATCCAGCAGCAGCCAAGCTCATCGGCGCAGGTCTCGCGGCGATCGGCGCCGGCATGGCCGCCATCGGTGTGGGTAACGTCTTCGGTTCGTTCCTCGAGGGCGCGCTGCGCAACCCGGGTGCGGCCGACGGCCAGCAGGGTCGCCTGTTCATCGGCTTCGCGGCCGCCGAGCTTCTCGGTCTGCTCGCGTTCGTCGTCGCGATGATCCTGATCTTCGTCGCGTAACGTTTCCGGTTCGGGCCGGGGCGTGCCCCCGGCCTGCTCCTGGATAGGATAAAAATGCCTCAGATCTCCCAGCTCGCCGAGACCTTCGCGTCCCAGATCTTCTGGCTGCTCGTGACGTTCGGCTTCGTCTTCTTCGTCGTGGGCAAGATCATGCTGCCCAAGGTGCTGTCGACGGTCGATGCGCGCGACCAGTCGGTCGCCGGCGACCTCGCCGCCGCCGAGGCTGCGCGTGCCGCTGCCGACGCCGCGGAAGAGAAGTGGCGGGCCGAAGAGAATGCCGCGCGCGAAGGCGCGCAGAAGCGCATCGCCGAAGCGCGTGCGCAGGGCACTGCCGCGGCCGAGAAAAGGCTCGCCGCGGCGCATGCCGAGACCGATGCCCGCATCGCGGCGGCCGAGGCGCAGATCGCCGAAGCCAGCGTAGCGGCGGGCGCCGAGATCGAGGCAGTGGCAGCCGAGGCGGCACGCGACATCGTCGCGCGCTTCTCGGGCGCCAAGGTAACGGCCGCGGAGGCCAAGAAGGCAGTGAAGGCGGCGCTCAATGGCTGAGGCAGCACATCCGGTTACGGCCGAGCACGCCGTGACCACGGCTGAGGGCGGTGTCGCGCATCACGCCGACCCGTCGATCTTCGGGCTCGACGCCACGGTGTGGGTGTCGATCGCGATGGCGGTCTTCATCCTGATCCTGATCTGGAAGAAGGTCCCCGGACTGATCACGCGCGGGCTCGATGGTCAGATCGCGGCGATCCGCAACCGGCTCGACGAAGCGAAGCAGCTTCGCGCCGAAGCCGAGGCGCTGCGCGACGAATATGCCAAGAAGATCGCCGGCGCCGAGGCGCAGGCCCAGGCGATGCTCGCCCATGCCGACGAGGAGGCCAAGGCCGTGCTCGCCAAGGCCGAGAGCGACGCGGCCGAGCTCACCACCCGCCGCGCCAAGATGGCCGAAGACAAGATCGCCGCCGCCGAGCGCGCCGCGATCCAGGCGGTCCGCACCAAGGCCGCCGAAGCCGCGACCCGCGCCGCCGCGGCGATCATCGCCGACAAGCATGATGCCGGCGCCGACAAGGCGCTGGTCGACAAGACCATATCAGGGCTCGGCCGGCTCAACTGAGCCGCCGGGCGCCGCGTGCGCCCGGCTATGCCACCAGATCGTCCTGTATCTCCGTGCGGAAGCGTGCGGTGAGGAAGATGCGCGTGAGCACATATCCCTGGATCACGCCGACCGCCCAGAAATAGATGATCAGGCCGAGCGCATACGCGTGGGTTCGGCCGATATCCTGACTGAGCTGGGTCGCGAGCCCATCGACGAAGCGGCCGATCGACTGGAAGTTGACCAACCCGACGCCGACGAGGATCTTGGTCAGCCAGTCCGACACCGCCTCGACATTGGCGTTGGGGATCAATCGGCTGCGGATCTTCACTTCGGGATTGATCCGCGGCACCGCGAACAGGAAGCCGATCAGCGCGCCGACTGCGATGCTCGCCATCGCCCACAACACCGCGGCGCCGGTGTCGCGGCTGGGCCAGCCCGCGGCGAGAAAACCCGCGCAATTGGCCAATAATAGCAGCAGGGCGATCAGCGGCGTCCCCATGTCGCCGGATGCCCACCGGCTCGGATGGGCCTCCTGCGCTTCGACGCGCGTGCGCGGATCGGCGAGGCCGAGATGCGGATTGCGCCATAGATAGACCGAGCAGATCGCGAGCAGGATGTTGTTGGGCACCAGCACGGCACGCAGCCAGCCGGGAATCTGGCTGGCCGGATCGAGGCCGCTCTCGAGGATGTGATACATCGCCGGGAGCAACAGGACGAGCAGCACCAGCGAACCCATCGCCGCTGATTTGCGCATCTCGGGGACGAGGATCAGGATGCCCACCGCCACTTCGGCGATGCCGGTGACGATGACGATCGGAACGCGAAAGGGATCGTGGAAATAGCCGGGAAGCTGCAGGAGCGTGTCGGGAAGATGCGAAAAGTGCATCGATCCGAAGACGATCCACTGGATCGACAACATCAGGATGCTGATCCGCCCGGACAGCGTATAAGCGCGTTCCTGTGACATTCGGATTTCCCCCCGAAGTTCGACCGAGTGTCTCATACCCTTCGCCAATGTCCAGTGCGGGCCGTTTCGGGGTCTGGCGGGCGGGAGACATCGTGCTAGGCTGGAGCAATGGCATCGAAGCAACGGGACAGGCCGGCGGTCCAGGCGGATTCGGGAGCGAACCCCACGCGCTGGCTGAGCGTAGGCGGTGGGGTTGCGCTGGTGCTGGCGGCGCTGGCCGTATTGCTCGCCTGGCAACACGCGTCCGACGAGCGGCGTTCGGCCGAGGACGTGAAGGCACGCGTCGCGGCCGAGATGAACCGGATCGAAGCCGAAGCAGCGCGGATCGAACGCGAGGCGGGGAAATAGAGTATCGCCAACGCCGGGACCGCTGGCGTGGCGGCTGTGGTCCAGGTTGAGGACCTACACAAGCCATTGATAAATTGCAGTCATCCTGGCCTCGAGCCGGGATCCCGCTTCTTCTGCCGGTCCAGAACAGCGGGACCCCGCCTCAAGCCTGTCCTGAGCGCCTGCCTTGCAGGCAGTCGAAGGGGCTGGGGTGACGAGGAAGATATGAGTCAACCTAGCCCGGCTTGCGGAAGCGGTAGACGAACTGATCGGTTTTGCCGCGGATCGACGGGTCGAACACGATCGCGGTGTGCGGATCGGCCGGGTTGGCGAGCAGCGGCAGGCTGCCGTCGAACTTGAAGCCGGCGCCTTCGATCTCCGCGCGCGCGGCGGCGGGGTCGATGCGGTGGAGCTTGTCGGGCACCGCGAAGCCGGGATCGGCGGCGGCGACATGGTCGACCACCAGCAACACACCGCCGGGCTTGAGATTATCGTAGAGCCGCTTGGCCATCGCCGCGGCGAAGCCGGTGGGCGACTGCTTCAGGTGCAGATCGTGCCAGTTCTGCACGGTGACGATCGCGTCGAGCGGCTCGGCGAACTTCACCGTGGCGAGCGAATCGCTGAGCGGCGTGACATTGGCATAGCCCGTGGTCGCGGCCTTCTGCTCGTCGGCATAAGCGGCGCGAAACTTGATGAACTCGGCGGGCTGATAGGCATAGACATGCCCCTTGTCGCCGACCGTCTTCGCAAGGATGCGCGTGAAATAGCCGCCGCCCATGATGAAGTCGGCGACCTTGTCGCCGGGCTTCACGCCGGCAAAGGCGAGCAACTCGCCGGGATGGCGCGCCGCGTCGCGTTCCTTGTCGGTGGCGGGGCGGCCGGGATCGGCAAGCGCGGTCTGGATCGGCGCGGAGACGGTTTGCGCCTGTGCCGCGAGGGGTGCGGCGAGCGCGAGCAGGGCGGTGGTCACGAGCAGTTTCACGGCGACTCTCCCATGGTGTTTGAGCACACTATGACACGTTAATGTGACCGATCAAGTTGCCCGGAATCCTTGCCGCGCCTACATCGCTTCCGACGATGTCCGACCCCAATTCCCCCAACCGGTTCAACGAGGAAAAAGCCACTTACGCCGTTCGCGGCGAGGGGGTGCCCGATCTCGACGCCGGCGTGGCGGCGATCCGCAACGTGCTGAAGACGTTGCCGGTGCGGCCGGGGGTGTACCGGATGCAGGATGCGCGCGGCGACGTGCTGTACGTCGGCAAGGCGCGCGCGCTCAAGAATCGAGTGAACAACTATACGCAGGTGACGCGGCTCTCGAAGCGGCTGCAGCGAATGGTGGCGCAGACGCGGTCGATGACGATCGTCACGACCAACAACGAGGCCGAGGCGCTGCTGCTCGAGGCCCAGCTGATCAAGCGCTATCGCCCGCCGTACAATGTGCTGCTGCGCGACGACAAATCGTTCCCCTTCATCCTGCTGCGGCAGGATCACGCCTTCGCGCGCGTCCAGCTCCATCGCGGCGCGCGGCGCTACAAGGGCGATTATTTCGGGCCGTTCGCGGGGGCGGGGCAGGTCCGGAAGACGCTCAATGCGCTGCAGAAACTGTTCCTGCTGCGGAGCTGTACCGACGGCTTCTTCGCGACGCGCGACCGGCCGTGCCTGCTCTACCAGATCCGGCGCTGCTCGGCGCCGTGCGTGGGGCGGATCGACGAGGCGGGCTATGCCGAGCTGGTGAGCGACGCGCGCGACTTCCTGCAGGGCAAATCGACCAAGGTGCAGGCCAAGCTCGGCGAGCAGATGCAGGCCGCCGCCGAGAATCTCGATTTCGAGCTGGCCGCGATCCTGCGCGACCGGCTGAAGGCGCTGACGTTCATTCAGGGCAGCCAGGCGATCAACGCCGAAGGCGTGGGCGACGCCGACATCTTCGCACTCGCGTGCAAGCAGGGAGTGATGGGGATCCAGGCCTTCTTCATCCGCGGCGGGCAGAATTGGGGGCATCGCAGCTTCTTCCCCGCGCACACCAACGACGTGCCCGAGGACGAAGTGCTCAGCCAGTTCCTGATGCAATTCTACGAGGAAGTGCCGCCGCCGAAGACGATCTTCGTCGACCGCAATCTGGAAGAGGCGAAGCTGTTGAGCGAGGCTTTGGCCGAGCGGGCGGGGCACAAGGTTGCGCTCGGCGTGCCGCAGCGCGGGCCGCGCCGGCGGCTGCTCGAACAGGCGCAGCGCAACGCCGTCGAGGCGCTCGACCGGCGGATGGCGGAGAGCACGACGCAGGCGAAGCTGCTCGCCGAGATCGCCGACATCTTCGAATTGCCCGAGCCGCCCGACCGGATCGAGATCTACGACAACAGCCATATCCAGGGCACCAACGCGCTCGGCGCGATGGTCGTCGCGGGCCCCGAAGGGTTCCGCAAGAACCAGTATCGCAAGTTCAACATCAAGCGGCCCGAGACGATCGCGGGCGACGATTTCGGCATGATGCGCGAAGTGTTCGGCCGCCGCTTCGCCCGCGCGCAGGAGGAGGATCCCGACCGGCAGGGCGGCAATTGGCCCGATTTGGTGCTGATCGATGGCGGGCGCGGGCAATTGAACGCCGTAAAGGGAGTGCTCGAGGATCTCGGCATCGAGGACGTCTGCCTCGTCGGAGTCGCCAAGGGCCCGCACCATGGCCGCGACGGGCGCGAAGTCTTCCATTTGATGGACGGGCGCGAACTGACGCTGCCGGTCAATTCGCCGGTGCTCTTCTACCTCCAGCGGCTGCGCGACGAAGTGCACCGCTTCGCGATCGGGGCGCACCGCGACAAGCGCAGCAAGGCGATCGGCGCGAGCCCGCTCGACGAAGTCCCCGGCATCGGGCCGGCGCGCAAGAAAGCGCTGCTGATGCATTTCGGCACCGCGCGCGCGGTACGCGGCGCGAGCCTCGAGGATCTGCGCAAGGCGCCCGGCGTATCGGCGGCGGTGGCGCAGCAGGTGTATGATTATTTCCATTCGCGTTGAGCGTTTGCCCCCGACACACGAGGCGCTAGTCTCGGCACCTTGAACGGGGCTCAGGCGGCGATGCCGATCTCGCCGCCGCGCGGGTGACCTGGCCACGGGTGGACGAGGATTACGCACGCTACGGGATCAAGCCGTAAGTTTGAGAGCCCAAACAGACCATTGAATGAATTTCCGTCATCCCGGCCTCGAGCCGGGATCCCGCTTCTTCTGCCAGGCCAAAGGCAGCGGGACCCGGCTCGAGCCTGTCCTGAGCGTCTGCCTTGCAGGGAGTCGAAGGGGCCGGGGTGACGAAGAATAGGAGACTTCGACCGGGATTGGCGTTTTCTTCACCTGGATCGGATAGGGAGCCACCATGCCGACCCGCGTCTTCCTGACTGTCGATACCGAGCTGATGTGGCGCCACCACGTCGCCGGACTGGATGCCGATACGATCGTCCAGCGCTCGCTCGAGCCGGCGGGGGTCGGGATCAGCTGGCAGCTCGAACAACTGGCCGCGCACGGGCTCAAGGCGTGCTTCTTCGTCGATCCCATGCCGGCGCTCGTCTATGGGCTCGATCCGATCAAGCGCGTGGTGGGAGCGATCCTCGAGGCGGGGCAGGAAGTGCAATTGCACCTCCATCCAAACTGGACCGGCGCGCATGCCGGCGATCGCGGTGCCACTTATGGGCCGTTCGAGCTGATCGACTATAGCCTCGCCGAGCAGGTCGAGCTGATTTCGGGTGCGGCGGACATGCTGGCGGCGGCGGGCGCGCCCGATCCGATCGCCTTCCGGTCGGGTTCCTATTCGGCGAGCGACGACACGCTGGCGGCGCTGGCGAAGCTCGAATTCGCCTATGATTCGAGCCACAACGGCTCCGAACATCCCTGGCCGAGCGCTATCGGGCTCGAACCGCGCCAGATCGCGCCTGTCGTGCATCGCGGCGTGATCGAAGTGCCGGTGACTCTGATCGAGGACCAGAAGGGGCATCTGCGCCATTTCCAGATCTGCGCGCTCTCGGCCGCCGAAATGAAGGCCGCGCTCGATCACGCCGTGCGCGAGGAGCATGCCGCAGTGACGGTGGTGAGCCACGGCTTCGAACTCGCCAACCGCGCCGGCACGCGGCCCAACGCGGTGCATGTGCGGCGTTTCGAGGCGCTCTGCCGGATGCTGGCCGAACGGCGCGGTGCGCTGGAGACCGCGCATTTCGCCGATCGGCCGGAGATGGCGCTGGGGCGGGGCGATGCGCCGCTCGCGCCGAGCATGCTGCGGACGCGGCTGCGCCAGGCCGAGCAGCTCTGGTCGAACTGGGTCGAGGAGCGCGCGGCGTGAACGCAGTGCGGGAGATCGCGGCCGCGCCGCAGCCGGTGCGGCTCAAGTTCGAGATCGGGGCGCGAACGTTGCTGAGCGTGCGGCGATCGCTGGTGCGGGTGCCGTTGACGCTCGCCGAGGCGCGGAGCGGGGTGGCGCCCGCGCTGCCGCCGGTCGACCGCGATGCAGATGGGTATAGCGTGACGTCGTTGCCCGAAAGCCAGATGGCGGCGCTGGTCGCCGGATCGGGCGCGATGCTGCCCTTCGTGCGCCAGCGCTACACGCGCTATTATCTCGATTTCGCCGGGAGCTATGACGACTGGTTCGCCAGCCTGTCGTCGAACGCGCGGCAGGGACTGCGCCGCAAGGCGAAGAAGATCGCGGCGGCCTCGGGTGGCACGCTCGACGTGCGGCGCTTCCGCACGCCGGAGGAACTGGCGGCGTTCCATCCCGTGGCGCGGGCGATCTCGGCGACCACCTATCAGGAACGCTTGCTGGGATCGGGGCTTCCCGAGGACGCGGCGTTTCTCCGCACGATGCGCGAACTCGCTTCGGCGGATCAGGTGCGCGCGTGGCTGCTCAGCATCGCGGGGGAGCCGGCGGCCTATCTCTATTGCCCGATCCACGGCGATACGGTGCTCTACGCCTATGTCGGGCATGATCCGAAGTTCAACGAGTGGTCGCCGGGCGCGGTGCTCCAGTTGGAGGCGATGCAGGATCTGTTCGGCGAGGGGCGCTTCGCGGCGTTCGACTTCACCGAGGGCGAGGGGCAGCACAAGCGCCAGTTCGCGACCGGCGGCGTGGAATGCGTCGACCTGCTGCTGCTGCGGCCGAGCCTGGCGAACCGGGGGGTGATGGCGGCGCTGGGCGGGTTCAACCGGACGGTGGCGCTAGGGAAGAAGACAGTGAACGCCGCGGGGCTGGGCAAGCTGGCGAAGAAGCTGCGGCGGGGCGGCTAGCCGCCAACCGACGCCGCCCAGGCCTTGGTTCCGGGGCAGCTGTCCAACGCCCGCGCATAGGCTTCGCGCCCGGTGGTCCTCGCAATATAGGCCTGTTCCACTTCATCGGGAGAGTGGAAGCCCGTCCGCCGGGCGAATTGCAGCGCATAGGTGATCGAGATGTCGGCCGCGGTGAACCTGTCCCCCGCCATGTACGGCGCGCGCGCCAGCTGCCGGGTCACCAGTCGCATCCGTTGCTCGAAGATCCTGACTGCCCAGCGCACGCTCCAATTGTCCTTCTCGGCCTCGGGCGCGAGGATGTGAGCGGCGACGCCGATATTGATCGGCATGGCGAGTCCCGCCTCGCCGAGATGGAGGAATTGCAGATAGGTCGGGAAGGCGGGATCGCCGGGATCGGGCGCGAGCGGCGTGGGGCCGTGGCGTGCCACCAGATATTGGAGGATCGCGATCGATTCGACCATCACCGTGCCGCCGTCCTCGATCGCCGGGATGAAGGCGGCGGGGTTGATCGCGAGGAATTCGCTGTCGCTCTCGATGTCCGCGAGCAGATCGACGTCGCGCACGCGATAGGCGAGGCCCAATTCTTCGAGCAGCCAGATGACCCGGAAGCCTCGGCCCTCGCCCCAGACGGTGATCATGTGCCTCTCCTTTTCCCGACCCTTCCTCACCCGGCGAGCGCCCGGTTGCAACGATAGTTATTAAAAGAAACCGTCATCCCGGCCGAAGTGCCGGGAGCCCCTGCTACTCCGCGTCCCCCGGTGGACTCCGGTACAAGGCTGGGGTGACGGGTTGGGGATGTCGGGGTAAGCCCGGTCCATGCATTTGCGCGCCGAAGCCATTCTCCTCAGCGTCCGCGCGCATGGCGAGCATGGGGCGATCGTGCGCGCGCTCACCGAAAGCGACGGGCTGCAGGCGGGCTATGTCCGGGGCGGGCGTTCGCGGGCGCTGCGGCCGGTGCTGCAGCCGTCTAATCTCGTGCTCGGCGAATGGCGGTCGCGGACCGAGGAGCAACTGGCGGGACTCACCGTCGAATTGATCCACAGCCGCGCCCCCTTGTTCGGCGAGCCGCTGCCTGCCGCAGCGCTGCAATGGGCGACGGCGCTTACCGCCGCCGTGCTTCCGGATGCGCAACCTTATCCGCGGCTCTATTCGGCGCTCGACGGCGTACTCGCGGCGATCGAGGCGGCGCCCGCGGCGCGGGGTTGGGCAGTGGCGTTGGTGCGCTATGAATTGCTGCTGCTCGCCGAGCTCGGCTTCGGGCTCGATCTGGAGCGCTGCGCGGCGACCGGACGGAATGACGATCTGGTCTTCGTGAGCCCGAAAAGCGGCGTGGCGGTGAGCCGCGTCGGGGCGGAGGGCTATGAGCGTCAGCTGTTGCGATTGCCCCCGTTCCTGACCGCCGGCGGCGCGGCGGAATGGGACGACATCGTCGACGGGCTGCGGCTCACCGGCCATTTCCTCCTGCGCGACCTGCTGATCGGCAAGGGCGCCGAAATCGTCGCGGCGCGATCGCGATTGGTCGACCGGTTGATGCGGGCGGTTGCGTAACGGGGTGGGTGTGGGCAAAGCGGCCGGGCTTTTTCTTGAGGGAGCGAGAATGCCGCTGATTGCTGTTCTGCCCGGCGACGGGATCGGGCCCGAAGTCACCACCCAGGCGCGCCGCGTGCTCGAAGCGCTCGATCTCGGGCTGCAGTTCGAGGAGGCCCCGGTCGGCGGCGCGGCCTATCTCGTCGCGGGGCGGCCGCTTCCGCCCGACACGCTGGCGCTCGCCAAGCGCGCCAATGCGGTGTTGTTCGGGGCGATCGGCGATCCGCGGTTCGAGGCGCTCGAACGGCAATTGCGTCCGGAAGCCGCGTTGCTTGGCATCCGGCGCGAGCTGGGGCTGTTCGCAAATCTGCGCCCGGCCACGCTGTTCCCCGGCCTGGAGGACGCCTCACCGCTCAAGCCCGAAGTGGTCGCCGATCTCGATATCGTCATCGTCCGCGAGCTCGTCGGCGACGTCTATTTCGGCGAGAAGGGCCGGCGGACCAATGTCGAGGGCCTGCGCCAGGGCTATGACGTGATGAGCTACAACGAGGCCGAAGTGGAGCGCATCGCCCGGGTCGGGTTCGAGATGGCGAAGCGGCGCAAGAAGAAGCTCTGCTCGGTCGACAAGGCGAACGTGCTCGAGACCTCGCAGCTGTGGCGCGACGTGGTCAACGAGATGAGCACCGATTATCCCGAAATCGAATTGACCCACATGTATGTCGATAATGCCGCGATGCAGCTCGTCCGGCGGCCCACCGATTTCGACGTGATCGTCACCGGCAATCTGTTCGGCGACATTCTCTCCGATCAGGCGAGCATGTGCGCGGGCTCGATCGGGATGCTGCCTTCGGCCTCGCTGCGCGCATGGAGCGGCGACAACGGCATGTACGAGCCGATCCACGGCAGCGCACCCGACATCGCCGGGCAGGGCAAGGCCAATCCCTGTGCGGCGATCCTGTCGGCGGCGATGCTGCTGCGGCACAGCCTGACCGACGAGGCATCGGCGCAGCGCGTCGAGAAGGCAGTGGGCGCGGCGCTGGCCAAGGGCGCGCGGACCGCGGATCTGGGCGGCAGCCTGACCACCACCGAGATGGGCGACGCGGTGCTGCGGGAGCTGGTGTGACCCCCGACCTGCTCGAGCTTGCGGTCGTCATTCCGACGTTCAACGAGCGGGCAAACGTGCCCGTTTTGATCGCCAAGCTCGATCAGGCCCTCGCAGGCCGCAACTGGGAGGCAATCTTCGTCGATGACGACAGCCCCGACGGCACCGCGCAGGCGGCGCGCGAGCTGGCGCGGCTCGACAAGCGCGTGCGGGTGATCCAGCGAATCGGTCGGCGCGGGCTATCCTCGGCGTGCATCGAGGGGATGTGCGCGACCGCCGCGCCGTTCGTCGCGGTGATCGATGGCGATCTCCAGCATGACGAGACGATCCTGCCGGCGATGCTCGATGCGCTGGAGGGGGACGACAGCCTGGAAGTGGTGGTCGGATCGCGCTTCGTCGCGGGCGGCGGGACTGGGGAATGGGACCGCGATCGCGTCGCCAAGTCGGCGTTCGCGACCAAATTGTCGCGGCAGGTACTCAAGGCCGATCTGAGCGATCCGATGAGCGGCTTCTTCATGATCCGGACGCAAATCGTCCGCGATCTCGTCCCGACTTTGTCGGGGATCGGCTTCAAGATCCTGCTCGACATCATGACCGCGGCGCCGCACCCGCTCAAGTTCCGCGAGCTGCCCTACACGTTCCGCATCCGGACCGAGGGCGAGAGCAAGCTCGATCATGTCGTGGCGATGGAATATCTGATCGCGCTCTATGACCGGATGTTCGGCAAGGTCGTGCCGGTGCGGTTCGCGATGTTCTCGGCGATCGGGGCACTCGGAGCGGCGGTGCATTTCGTCGTGCTGGGGGTGCTGTTCCGCGGGCTCGACTGGCCGTTCGTCACCGGGACGATCATCGCCACGATCGTCGCGATGACCTTCAACTTCTTCCTCAACAACACGCTCACTTATCGCGAGCAGAGGCTCAAGGGCGCCAGGGAGTTGATCGGCGGCTGGGTGAGCTTCTGCCTCGTCTGTGCGGTGGGCGCGGCGGCGAATGTCGGCGTCTCGGCGTTCCTCCACAATGTCCAGCACGGCGACTGGCGCATGTCGGCGCTGGCGGGAATCGCCGTGGCGGCGGTGTGGAATTTCGCGCTGTCGTCGCGGTTTACGTGGGGACGCTACTAGCGCCAGCTGTTGAACCACATCCAGTAGGTGAAGCCCTGATCGTTCTTCAGCGGCGAGGCGGCGAGGATCGGGTAGAAGTAGACGAACGCGACCAGAGCCGCGAAGAGAAACCATTCCTCGCGGCCCTTGCCCCGACCGCGGTCGAAATGGTGGAACGCCACTGCCAGCGCGAGGCACAGGAAGATGCCCGAGAGGTGGTAATAATAATAGAAACCGATCGATTTCGGGATCACGACATAGATTGCGAGGCTGGCGATCCACAGCAAAGCCACCGCCAGCGGGCGCACTGCCTTCTCGCGAAACCCCGCCCATAAGCAGGCCAGCACCGCGAGCAGTCCGCCCCACATGATCACCGGATTGCCGATCAGCAGCACGCCGCGCTGGGCGCCCTGATCCCATTCGTAGAAATACCAGATCGGCCGGATCATCAGCGGCCAGCTCCACCAGTCGGACTGATAGGTGTGCTTCGCCAGCACCTGCGTCTGAAGCGCGTACATGTCGCGCTGGAGCGGGATCAGCCCGGCGAGGGTAAGCGGATCGCGCGCATAGAAGAAGGCGGGGAAGAAGGTCGCGAAATAGGTGACGATGCTCACCGCGCCGAGGATCAGCAGGCCGGTGATCGTGCCGAGACCGGGCCAGTGGGGCGGCCTTTTGGCGCGGGCGTCGCTGAGGCGGATGACGAGGAAGGCGAGGCCGGCGAGCGCGACATAGGGGATCGCGGCCCATTTGGTGCCGACGGCGAGGCCGAACAGCACCGCGGCGCCGATCCAGCGGCGGCGGACCTGGCCCGGACTGCCCTTCATCGCCCAAAGCATCAGCACCATCGCCCAGAGCAGGAAGGCGCCCAGGAAGATGTCGAGCATCGCGGTGCGGGCCTGGACGTACACGCTCTGGTTGAGCGCGGTGAGAACCGCGCCGACCAAAGCGGCGCGCATCGAGCCGAGGAGCAGCCACACGAACGCGAAGGCGCCAAGCACCGTCGCAGTGCCTGCCAGCGTCGTGAAAGCACGCCAGCCGACCGGATTGTCGCCGAACAGCACGATCCCCGCGCCGATCAGCTCCTTTCCGACAAGGGGGTGCTCGATATTGCGCGGACCTTCGAGGCCCAGCAGTGCCTTCGCGGCGGGAACGTAATGGACTTCGTCGAACATGATCCGGCTCGGCCGGTCGAGATGCACCGTGAACAGCAACTGGGCAGCGAGCCCCAGCAGCAGTGCGACGAGGAACGGACGGGTCTGGAGAGCCTTGAGGCGATCGCGCATGACGCGGTGGATAGCCGAAGGTTGAAGCGAGACGAACCCAAATCCTCCCTCGCGAGGGCCTTCGATGGTTGACGCGAGCCCTTCGCCACCTGCAAAGCAAATCCATGAAACGTCGTACTGGACAGGACCGTAGCGTCACGCGCAACTGGAAGCCCGCAACGCAGGCGATCCGCGGTGGGACGATGCGATCGGAGTTCGGCGAGACCAGCGAGGCGCTCTTCCTCACTTCGGGCTATGCCTATGACTGCGCGGGCGACGCCGCGGCGCGGTTCGCGGGCGAGCAGGAGGGCATGACCTATTCGCGCCTGCAGAACCCGACGGTGCAGATGCTTGAGGAGCGGATCGCATTGCTCGAAGGCGCCGAGGCGTGCCGGACGATGGCGAGCGGCATGGCAGCGATGACCGCAGCCCTGCTCTGCCAGCTCGAGCAGGGCGACCATCTGGTCGGCGGGCGCGCGGCGTTCGGATCGTGCCGCTGGCTGACCGACACCTTGCTGCCCAAATTCGGCATCGAGACGACGATCGTCGATGCGCGCGATCCGCAGCAGTTTCAGGACGCGATCCGCCCGAACACCAAAGTGTTCTTCTTCGAGACTCCTGCCAATCCGACGATGGACGTGGTCGATCTGGAAGCGGTGTGCGGGATCGCGAAGGCGCGCGGAATCGCCACGGTGGTCGACAATGCCTTCGCGACGCCCGCGCTCCAGCGGCCGATCGATTTCGGGGCGGACGTGGTGGCCTATTCGGCGACCAAGATGATGGACGGGCAGGGGCGCGTGCTCGCGGGCGCAGTGACCGGCAGCGAGAAATTCATCAACGAGACCTTGCTCGCCTTCACGCGCAACACCGGGCCGACGCTCAGTCCGTTCAATGCCTGGGTGGTACTGAAGGGGCTGGAGACGCTCGACCTGCGCATCCGCCGACAGAGCGAGAATGCGCTCCAGGTCGGGCGCTTCCTCGAAGGGCGCGTGCCGAGGATCAACTTCCCGGCGCTGCCCAGCCATCCGCAGCACAATCTCTTCATGCGCCAGATGGAAGCCGCCGGGCCGATCTTCTCGCTGGAAGTGGAGGGCCGTACGCAGGCGCATGGGCTGCTCGACGCGCTCGAACTGATCGACATCTCGAACAATATCGGCGACTCACGCTCGCTGATGACGCATCCTTCGTCGACTACCCATGCCGGAGTCACCGAGGAGAAGAGGATCGAGATGGGCGTGACCGAAGGCATGCTGCGGCTGAATGTCGGGCTCGAAGACCCCGAGGATCTGATCGCCGATCTCGATCAGGCCCTCGGACGCGTCGGGCTGTGAGCGACGCGGTGATGAAGGCGCTGTTCACCGACGAGGCCGAGACTCGCGGCATCGTCGTGCGCGTCTCGGTTTCCTATTTGCCCGAACAGTCCGAGCCGCAACGTGGCCGCTGGTTCTGGGCTTATCATATCCGCATCGAAAACACGGGGCCGTTCACGGTGCAATTGCTCACGCGCCATTGGGTGATCACCGACGGCCGCGGCGCGCACCATTCGGTGGAAGGCGAAGGCGTGGTCGGCGAGCAGCCGATGATCGAGCCAGGCGCGAGTTTCGACTATGTCTCGGGCTGCCCGCTCTCTACTCCGACCGGGCACATGCAGGGCAGCTATCACATGATCGGCGAGGACGGCGCGGCGTTCGACGTGGCAATCCCGAAATTCGCGCTGATGGCACCGGCGGTGACGGGGTGAGCCAATGGTCCGTTCGCTTCGAGCGCAGTCGAGAAGCCTGTCTGCAGCAACCGTTTCTCGACTTCGCTCGAAACGAACGGTGGGGTAAGGCGTCGGGGAAATGAAGCGGACCCACCTCCCCCTGAACGGTCTGCGCGTGCTCGACGCCGCGGCGCGGCATCTGTCGTTCACGCGTGCCGCGGACGAGCTGGCGGTGACGCCGGCCGCTGTCGGCCAGCAGATCCGTGCGCTGGAGGATACGCTTGGCGTGGTCCTGTTCCGCCGCACAACCAAGGGGTTGGAGCTGACGCCCGAGGCCGAGGCGGGGCTCGTCGCCTTGCGCGCGGGATTCCTCCAGTTCGAGGAATCGGTGCGTGCGATGCAGGCGGGACAATCGTCCAAGTCGCTGACCATCGCTGCGCCGCGCGACCTGACCGCCAAATGGCTGATGCCCAAGCTGGCCGAGATCGCCCGGGCCGACAGTGAATTGCGCTTCATGCTGGTGCCCGCCGACGAGTCGATCGACTTCACCGAAGCCAATCTCGATCTCGCGATCCGATGGGGCGAGGGCCCCGGCGAGCATGAGGGCGAGGCGTTGGAAAGCGACGGCATGATCACCGTCGAGCGTCCGGGCGGAGGCGTGGACACGCCGATCGCCTGGGCAGGATGCCTGGCCGAGGATGCCGGATCGCTGGTGCGCGTGGCCGATGCCGGGCTTGCGCTCGACGCCGCGGCCGAGGGGCTGGGGCGCGCGACGGTGCCCGAACTGATCGCCCGTGCCGATCTGGCGGCGGGGCGCGTGGTCGCGCTGGGCGAGCCCAAATCTTCGCGGCTCGGATACTGGCTGGTCGCGCCGCTGCCGCAATGGCGGCAGAAGAAGGTGAAGGCGCTGGTCGACGCGTTGGCGGTGTGATGCCGCGCGACACCGCAGTGCTGGAGACTGCGCGCCTGCGGTTGCGGCCGCGTACGGTGGGCGATGCCGAGGCGCTGCACCCGGCTTATGCCGACCATGTATTGATGCACTGGTGGTCGAGCGGTCCGCACGACACGATCGAGCAGACCCGCGAGCAACTGGCGCGGGAAGTGCCGGAGTGGCGGTGCTGGGCGATCACGCTGAAGAGCGACGACACCGCGATCGGCTTCGTGGCGGCGGGCGAGAAGCGGCAAGGCAATGTCAGCGAGATCGGCTACATGCTGCTGCGCGCACATTGGGGCACCGGGATCGCCGCCGAGGCGGTCGGCCGGGTGATCGACCAGATCTTCGCCGAAGGACAAAGGCGCGTGTTCGCCGATACCGATCCGGAGAATGCGGCGTCGCGGGGGCTGCTCGAACGGCTGGGCTTCAGGCTCGAGGGCATATTACGCGCCGAATGGGAGACGCATATCGGCGTGCGCGACACTGCGCTCTACGGGTTGCTGCGCGAGGAATGGCGTGGCGCCGCCTGATTTGAAGGACCCGGTCCAGCGCGCGGCCTATCACCGCGAGTTGCGCGGCGTGGCGCTGAGGCTGCGCCGCACGGGCATCGGCGTGTCGCTGGCTGGGGCGCTGCTCGTGCTGCTTCATCGCAAGGGCATGGAGGCGCTGCCGCTCTGGCTGGGCGTGGGCGTGCTCGGGATCGGCGTGCTGGTGACGATCGCGGCGATCTCCACGCGCGCGGCCTATCACCGGCTGCGGATGCGGGGGTGAGGCGGCAGGCTGGTGCTCACCGCCTCGTGTCGACCGCGATCCAGTTGGTTTCCCAATTCGCCCCGCCATCGGCCGAAAACGCCTGTTCGAAACGCGCGGATTTCGGCGTCACGTCCGAGATCACGAAGCGGACCAGGACCATGCGATCGTTGACGGTGTCCACGCCGTAGAAAGTACCTTTGCCCTTCTCGTCGAAGGACCCGGTGACAGGAGGCGTGAGAAGACCATTACGGACGCTCGCGAAATTGAGCGTCCACTGGCGTGCCTTTGGGTTGTAGAGCCGGAGCGATACGCCCTCGATCCGCCCGGAAGCACCTTCCACCGAGAGCTCGACGACATTGGCCCGGCCGCCCAGAAGGGCACGCACGTCGCTAATACCCCGATACTCGATCCATCGGTTCGAGCCGGTCAGCGGCTCGGGCAGATATCGCAACTGCGTCGTCCAGCTTCCGATTTCCCAGTCGAAATCATGGGATCCGTCGCGCGGCTGGGCGACAATCGGCGACGCCGCCTGGCCGAACGCCGGAAGGGAGCCAAGCGGGAGGGCCGCCAGAGCGAGCCAGATCGCCGTGCGTATCGGCCGCATCTTCGTGACGCGCTGGTATTCGTTCGCCATCCGTCTCTCCCAGGCCTTCGGGCATTATGCCCGTTCATAGGTTCGCGTGCGCGTTTCGATCAATGCGGTCCGCTACGGCGCCGGGGCGGCGAGCTCGGCGGCGCGGCCGATCAGTCCGATGAAGCGGGCCTCCGCCACGGCCTGCGCCGGATCGTTCCAGCTTCCGGTGAGCACGTACCAATCGCCGTTCTTCGCCTGGAGCAGCAGCGTCATGTTCATCACCCCGGGTTCCGAGCCCCCTTTGTAGCCGACCCATTGCCACTTGCCTGCGGCGGGCGGCGCGATGCCGGGATTCTTGGACAGCACCGCGCGGGCGTCGGCGCCCTTCGGGCCTTCGGTGTTGCGGCGCAGCCAGTCCATCACCCGCACCAGATCGGAAGGCGACAGGAACCATTCGAGCTGCTCGATCAGCACCGGTTTGCCGTCGCGGAACAGGTTCCCCCTGATCAGCATCATCGGCAGGTTGGCGATCTCGCCGTCGAGCATCTTGCGTCGGCCGGCCTCGTTCTCGGCGAGATAGCGCGTGGCGAGGTTGTTCGCCTCGATGCCCTTCAATTTGAACGCTTCGAGCGTGCCGAGGAAGGGGCGGTTGCGCGCGGGGGCGCTGACGCCGACCACCGGGAGCATCGCCTCGACCTTCTCGCGGCCCAATGTGCGGAGCAGGATGTCGGTCGCGCTGTTGTCGCTGATCGAGATCATCTGCGTCGCCAGCTCGCGCAAGGAGACCTGCGTGCCCTTGGACTTCATCATATAGCCACCGCCGGGGAGCGGGGTGCCGTCCAGCGTGACCATGTCGTCCCATTTGCGCTCGCCGGCATTGGTGGCGCGGACCAACTCGGCGAGGATGATGAGCTTGAAGGCGGACCCGATCGCGAAAAGGCGGTCGGCCTGGTGCTGGACGCGCAGCTCGGGGGCGCCGGCGCCCAGTCTGGCGAGCGCGAAGCCGGTGGCGCCAGGGAGCGCGCGGAGCGCGGCGGCCACCTCTTCGATGCTCTTCTCGCGGCCGCTGACATTGGTGACGCGCAGGCCCGAGACCTGATGCGGCGCAGCAGCATCGACCGCCATCGTCATCGTCGCCACGGCATCGCGATAATCGACCTCGAGCGTGCCCGTCCAGGGCGTGGCCATCGCCGTGATGCGCACGCCGGTGATCGGCCCGTTGGCCTCGCGCAGGCTGGTGCTGAGCGGCTCGAATCTCTCGCGCGGCACGGCGGTCCTGAAGCTGGGCGAAAAGAAGCCGTCATAACCGGCGGTGTCCGCGAGCAGGGTGGCGAGTTCCTTCGCGCGCGCTTCGAAGGCGGGTGCCGGCGCGGCGACCATGGCCTGGGCGGCAGGCGGCGTCTGCGCGTGCGCGGCGGCGGGCGCGAGGGCTAGCAGACAGGGCAACAACGTGCGCATTCGGAGGTCTCCCCTGAATCTGGTTTAGCCGTCAGACTCGGCCGCGGTCGAGTGCGTCGATCATCGCCTGGAGACGGCGGGCAGCGGCGCGGTTGAGGCGATGGATGCCCCAGAAGATCGCCACGACGGGTATCGCCACGGCGCCGGTGCCCAGAATGGCTGCCCAGAGCGGCATGTGCTCCGCCGAGGCACGCAGGACCGCGAGCAGGAGCAGCGCCATGCCGGGGACGACCGGCGCGAGGTACCAGCGCCAGACATTGGCGAGCGCGTCGCGCTGCGCGACGAGGTTCGCGCGGTGGAAGGCGATACTGGGGGCGCCGAGCGCAGCGTCGGGGGTCTGGGGGCGGCGGCGCCAGAGATTACGCATGACTATGCCCATGCCGAGGATGATCGCCGCGCAGCCGACGCGGATCGCCCAGTCCGGGGTCTGGACAGCCGTGTTGACGAAGACGCCCGCGGCGAGCAGCCCGGCGACATATTCCACGCTGTCGCGCCGGCGGATGCGGCGACGGAAGCGCGCGTCGGCGCGAGCGAGCGCTTCGGTGTCGAGCGGTACGGCGTCGCTGTGCTGCTGCGTCCAGAGACTGGTGATGGAGTCGGTCATGCCGCTTCTCCGGATTGGAAACGCCGTGCGAGCAGCGCCTTGATGCGGTGGACCTTCACCGCGACGGTGCCCGCGGCAAGCCCGGTAACCTCGGCGATCGCGTTCGCCTCGAGCCCTTCGAGATAGAGCAATATCACTTCGCGGTCGGGAGGCTGGAGGCGGCGGATCAGCGCGTGGAGACGCTCGATCGTACGGGCATGGCCGATCTCGGCTTCGGGATCGTCTCCGGCGAAGAGCTGCGCGTCGTCGAGCGCGACGAGCCGTGCCTGGCGCGCGCCGCGTGCGACATGGCTCGCGGCGACATTGTGCGCGACGCGATAGACCCAGGTCGCAAGCGCGCAGCGGCCGTCATAGCTGGCGAAGCTGCGCCAAAGCGCAAGATGGATCTCCTGTTCGAGGTCGCGGGCCTGATCGGAATTGGCCTCGACCGAGCGGGCGAGGCGGGCGATCGCGGGTGCGTGCACGGCGCCGGCCTCGGCATATAGCGCGTCCTGCCTCGTCCGGTTGCCGTGCATTCTGGGCTTCCCCTCCCGTTCACAGCTTTAGTCGGGAAGCGGCGGCATTTCTTACAGGCGCGGCGAAAAAAATCAGGCGTCGATGACTTCCTCGTCGAGCCGCGCGGCATTCTCCTGGATGAAGGCGAAGCGGTGCGCGGGATTGTTGCCCATCAGCCGGTCGACAAGGTCCTTCACCCCTGCGCGCTCTTCATATTCCTGCGGAAGCGTGACGCGGAGCAGACCCCGCGTCGCCGGGTCCATCGTGGTTTCCTTGAGCTGGTTGGGGTTCATCTCGCCGAGGCCCTTGAAACGACTGACCTCGACCTTCTTGCCCTTGAACGCCGTCGTCTCGATCTCGATGCGGTGCGCATCGTCGCGGGCATAGAGGCTCTTCGAGCCGACGGTCAGGCGATAGAGCGGCGGCTGGGCGAGATAGAGATGCCCCTGCCGGACCAGCTCGGGCATCTCCTGGAAGAAGAAGGTCATCAGCAAGGTCGCGATGTGCGCGCCGTCGACGTCGGCGTCGGTCATGATGATGATCTTGTCGTAGCGCAGATTCTCGGGGATGCAGTCCTTCCGCGTGCCGCAGCCCATCGCGAGGATCAGGTCGGCGATCTCCTGATTGGCGAGGATCTTGGCCGAGGTTGCGGAGGCGACGTTGAGGATCTTGCCGCGGATCGGCAGGATCGCCTGGGTCTTCCGGTTGCGCGCCTGCTTGGCCGAGCCGCCGGCCGAATCGCCTTCGACGATGAAGAGTTCGGTGCCCTCGGGGCTGTCGGCGGCGCAATCGGTGAGCTTGCCGGGAAGGCGGAGCTTACGCGCGGAGGTGGCGGTCTTGCGCTTGACCTCGCGCTCCTGCTTGCGGCGGAGGCGCTCGTCCATGCGATCAAGGACATAGGAAAGCAACGCCTTGCCGCGGTCCATATGGTCCGAGAGGAAATGATCGAAATGGTCACGCACGGCCTTTTCGACGAGGCCGGTGGCTTCGGGCGAGGTGAGGCGGTCCTTGGTCTGCGACTGGAATTGCGGCTCGCGGATGAACACCGAGAGCATCAGCTCGGAGCCGACCATCACGTCGTCGGCAGTGATGTCCTTCGCCTTTTTCTGGCCGATCAGCTCACCGAACGCGCGGATGCCGCGCGTCAGCGCCTGGCGCAGGCCCTGCTCGTGGCTGCCGCCGTCGGGCGTCGGGATGGTGTTGCAATACCAGCTGTAGCTGCCGTCGCTCCACAGCGGCCACGCCACTGCCCATTCGACGCGGCCCTGATCCTCGCCGGGAAAATCCTGTTGCCCGACGAAGAATTCGGCAGTCGCGCATTCGCGGGTGGCGATCTGCTCCTTGAGATGGTCGGCGAGGCCGCCGGGGAACTGGAACGCCGCTTCGGGCGGGGTTTCATCGGTGATCAGCGAGGGGTCGCATTTCCAGCGGATCTCGACGCCGGCGAACAGATAGGCCTTGGACCGCGCCAGCTTGTAGAGCCGAGCGGGCTTGAACAGCATCTCGCCGAAAATCTCGGTGTCGGGCGTGAACGCCACCGACGTGCCGCGCCGGTTGGGCGTGCCGCCGAGATGCTCGAGCGGCCCGAGCGTCTGGCCCTGGCTGAAGCGCTGGCGGTAGAGCTGCTTGTCGCGCGCCACTTCGATGACGGTGTCGACCGACAGCGCGTTGACGACGCTGATGCCCACGCCATGCAAGCCTCCGCTCGTGGCATAGGCCTTGCCCGAGAACTTGCCGCCCGAATGGAGCATCGAGAGGATCACTTCGAGCGCCGATTTGTCGGGGAACTTCGGGTGCGGATCGATCGGCATGCCGCGGCCATTGTCGACGATGGTCAGCCGGTTGCCGGCTTCGAGCACGATCTCGATGCGATTGGCATGGCCCGCGACGGCCTCGTCCATCGCATTGTCGAGCACTTCGGCGGCGAGGTGATGGAGCGCACGCTCGTCGGTGCCGCCGATATACATGCCCGGGCGCCGCCGGACGGGCTCGAGCCCTTCCAGCACTTCGATCGAGGAGGCGTCATAGGTGCCGGAGGGAACGCCCGGCGCGGCAAACAGGTCTTCGGACATGTCAGGGGTATAGGGTCACGCCGAATTGCGGCGCAAGGCATTGCGCGGGGTGGTGGCCCGTCCTCGCGTTCGAAGCAGGGCAACCTCGCGCATTTCGCCGAGGATGCTGCCGATGCTGCGCGCTTCGGGCGCGCGGGTCTCGCCGAGGTTCGACCATTCGCCGGGCTGTACATACATGATGGACGTTCTCCTTGGACGATTCCTAGCAGAAGGCCGGACGTCGGAAAAGAACAAAAAGCGAACAGTCGGGGACGGTGCCTGGAAGGCCCGAGGCGTGGCGCGCGCGCTCGGTTATTTTGAATCGCCAAAAATAGGATTTGGCGGGCTTAACTTCACACTTTTCCCGCGAATCGTGAACTTTCGTTGCGCGAGGCCGTAAGATTATTGCGCTACATCCTGCGCCAGATTTCACGATTTCAAAGAGCCCGACGCAATGCTGACACAGCAAATCCTACATTGCCAGCGCCCGTTGCCGAGACCTTTCGGCTTAGGCACGGCAGGGACATGAGGAGTCTGTATTGGATGGGAGCTGCCCAGCAGATTTCGGGACGTCATTCGACGTAGCGGTAAAACATGCTGGCAGCTGCTTCAGTCTGACGGTTCGCCCTGACAAAACGGTCCTGCCCGCTCCCGCGTATGAGGATTGTAACGGACGGTCATGACTGCGCACCCGCCATCAAAAACGGATTCGATCAGCCGGTAATCCGAAACCCATCGCCGCTGGCCTGCTTCCAGATTATCCCACGCTTTCGGATTGCCGGCGTTCAGCGGGACGGTGATAAGTCCTATGATCGACCCGTCAGGTGTTCTCGCATAATATCTCGCATACCTGTCGAAGGAGGCTGCACGCCGCGGCATTCTTAGCCCCGCCTCCATGGCGTCCATCATGTCGTGGCGCCTTTTGTCTTCGGACGGAGCGCAACTTGCGAGCAGTGCGGCAAGTAACGGAACGACTTTGGAATGCCTCATCCCTGTCAACCTGTCACGTCGAGCTGCGACCCGCAATCGGCAGTGAAGCTTCACGCAGGGGGCGTGCTGCGTGACCGCTTACAGCGCCGGCATCGAGTGCCGGAACGACCGGGATGGGGGCGCTAGCCGACGGGCCGCTTTCCGGCGCGGAACCTGACCGGGAACCCCTCGATCCGGCGAGGCCGCGAAAGCAATCGCCCCGGAAGCGGGTTCCGGGGCGATGCGAAATTCAGGACGGGATCAGCGCACCCGCGGGCCGCCGAAGGGCAGAGGCGGCGGGGGGCGGCGATCGCGGCGTGGGAGCTGCGCCTGATAGGCATGGCCGCAATGCGCGACGCAATAGGGGAAGCCCGGATTCACTTTGTCGCCGCAGAAATGGAAGTCAGGCTCGCCCGGATGGCCGAGCGGCCATTTGCAGATGCGGTCGTTGAGATCGAGCAGGCTGGTCTTGCCCGCGATCGCGTCGCTCGGCTTGGCCGGGACCAGACGGCGCGGCGGCGCCGGGGTGATCGGCGCGGACTGCTCGCCGGGGTTCTGACGGAGGAAGCCGCCGGGGCCGACAGAGCGGAGCACGGGCGCGTTCGATTCGGGCTTGGCCTCGGTCGTGGGCGGCGCCGCGCTGGGCGGGGCGGCCGGCGCTTGCGGTGCAACGGCGGCGGGCGCTCTTGGTGCCGGCGCGGCAGGCGCTGCCGGCCTGGGTGCTGCAGGCTCAGCCGCGGCCTTGGGCTCGTTCGGCTTGACCGGCGACGGGCGCGACTGGAGGCCCAGCCGGTGCGCCTTGCCGATCACGGCATTGCGCGACACGCCGCCGAGCTCCTCGGCGATCTGGGTCGCGGTCAGGCCGCTGTCCCACATCTTCTTCAGCGTATCGATACGCTCTTCGGTCCAGCTCAACTTCACATCCTTCAACTTGCGGGGCGCGCGGGCAGCGTTTACGCGAACACGCGATGAGCAGCCACCCGGAATCCGGCCCCAAAACCAGCCATAGTCTCCCCGAACCCGGCGTTCCGGTGATTCGCAACGTGAACTGGGGAGGACTGCGTACGCTCTATATCAAGGAGGTGCGCCGTTTCTTCAAGGTGCAGCTCCAGACGATCTGGGCACCGGCGGTCACGACCTTGCTGTTTCTGGTGATTTTCACCGTCGCTTTGGGCGGCGGCGGGCGCACGATCGAGCTGCAGGGGCACAGCATTCACTTCGCCGATTTCATCGCGCCGGGGCTGATCGTGATGGGGATGCTGCAGAATGCCTTCGCCAATTCGAGCTTTTCGCTGCTCGTCGGCAAGATCCAGGGGACGATCGTCGATTATCTGATGCCGCCGCTTTCGACCGGTGAATTGCTCGCGGGACTGTGCGGCGGGGCAGTGACGCGGGCGTTCTGCGTCGGCGCGACGGTGTGGCTGGCAATGGCGCTGTGGCCGGGGGTGAGCGTCGTGCCGCACCATTTCTGGGCGATCCTGTGGTTCGGCTTTCTCGGCGCATTGTTCCTGTCGCTGCTCGGCGTGCTGACTTCGATCTGGGCGGAGAAGTTCGATCATGCCGCGGCGGTGAGCAATTTCGTGGTGGCGCCGCTGTCTTTGCTGTCGGGCACCTTCTACTCGGTCGATAAATTGTCGCCGGTCTTCCAGACGATCAGCCACTTCAACCCGTTCTTCTACATCATCTCGGGGTTCCGCTACGGGTTCCTCGGGGTCGCGGATTCGCCGATCCTGACGGGCAGCGGAATCATCCTCGCGCTCGATGCGGGGCTGGGGCTGATCTGCTATTGGCTGCTCCGCCGGGGCTGGAACCTCAAGAATTAGCCGTGCATGGCGGCTGGGCATGGCCTCCCGCCGAAACCATTATTGACGCAGATGTGGCGCTGCTCGTAAACACCCGTTCCGGGCGGTCCGGTTGGCCGCCCTTTTGCGTTTCTGGAGCTCAACCCAGCTTTCTCGAAGGAGGTACCGTTCCCATGCCTATCACTCCGCTCATGCCCGTCTATCCGCGGTGCGGTGTGCGGCCGGTGCGAGGCGAGGGCGTGTACCTCTATGGCGAGCGCGGTGAGAAATATCTCGATTTCGCCGCGGGGATCGCCGTCAATGCGCTGGGCCATGGCCACCCGCATCTGACCAAGGCGATCCAGGAGCAGGCGGCAACGCTGATGCACGTCTCCAACCTGTACGGCAGCCCGCAGGGCGAGGCGCTGGCGCAGCGGATCGTCGACAACAGCTTCGCCGACACGGTGTTCTTCACCAATTCGGGCGTCGAGGCGATCGAATGCGCGATCAAGACCGCGCGCCGCTATCACTACGTCAACGGCAATCCGCAGCGCCACAAATTGATCACGTTCAAGAACGCCTTTCACGGGCGTTCGATCGGGGCGATCTCGGCGACCGACCAGCCGAAGATGCGCGACGGCTTCGAGCCGCTGCTGCCGGGCTTCGATTATGTGAAGTTCAACGATCTCGAAGGCGCCCTCGCCGCGATCGACGACGAGACCGCGGGTTTCCTGGTCGAGACGGTGCAGGGCGAGGGCGGGATGACGGCGGGCACGCCCGAGTTCATCCAGGGCCTGCGCAAGGCGTGCGACGAGCATGGCCTGCTGCTCATCCTCGACGAGATCCAGTGCGGCTATGGCCGGACCGGCAAGATGTGGGCCTATGAGCATTACGGCATCACGCCGGACATCCTGACCGCGGCGAAGGGCATCGGCGGCGGCTTCCCGCTCGGCGCGTGCCTCGCGACCGAGGAAGCGGCCAAGGGCATGGTGATCGGCACCCACGGCTCGACCTATGGCGGCAATCCGCTCGGCATGGCGGCGGGGCAGGCGATCCTCGACGTGATGCTAGAGCCCGGCTTCTTCGAACATGTCGCCAAGATGGGCGACCGGCTGCGCCAGGCATTCGAGCAGATGATCCCGAACCACGACCATTTGTTCGAGGAGATCCGCGGCAAGGGGCTGATGCTGGGCATCAAGCTCAAGGAGCCGGCCGTGGCGCGCGATTTCGTGGCGCATCTGCGCGACAATCACGGGCTGCTCACCGTGGCGGCGGGCGAGAACGTGTTCCGCGTGCTGCCGCCGCTGGTGATCGACGAGAGCCATATCGCGGAATGCGTCGAGCGGATGAGCGCGGGCGCACGCGCCTATGCGCCGCCGAGCGATGACTGATGTTCGGGCGTTTGCAGGATTAAATCCCTCCGTTCGTGTCGAGCCCAGTCGAGACACATTGCTTCTCGACTGCGCTCGAAGCGAACGGGGGCAGGGGATGATTTCATGACCTACCGGAACTTCCTCGATCTGTCCGATGCCGGCACCACGGGCGTGCAGGCGATGCTGGACGATGCCGTCGCCCGCAAGGCCGCGCGCAAGGGCTGGCCCAAAGGCAAGGCCGATGCCGACGCGCCGCTCGCCGGGCATGTCCTCGCGATGATCTTCGAGAAGAATTCGACGCGCACCCGGGTGTCGTTCGACATGGCGATCCGCCAGCTCGGCGGGACCAGCATCGTGATGGATGCCGGCAGCATGCAGCTCGGGCGCGGCGAGAGCATCGCCGATACCGCGCGGGTCCTCTCGGGCTATTGCGACGCGATCATGATCCGCACCGACGATCACGCCAAGGTGGTCGACATGGCGAAATACGCGTCGATCCCGGTGATCAACGGACTCACCGACGCTTCGCACCCCTGCCAGATCATGGCCGACTTGCTGACGATCCTCGAGAGCGGGCGGGCGTTGCCGGGGCTCAAGGTCGCGTGGCTCGGCGACGGCAACAACGTCCTCGCCTCGATCATGGAAGCGGGTGGGCTGATGGGCTTCGACGTCGTCGCCGCATGCCCGCAGGGCTTCCAGCCGAGCGACGAGGATGTCGCGCGCGGCAAGGGCCGTGCCCGTGTCGTCGGCAGCGCGAAGGAAGCGGTCGAGAGTGCCGACGTGATCGTCACCGACACCTGGATATCGATGGGCCAGGCACATGCCGAGACCAAGCTCGCGGCGATGATGCCGTTCCAGGTCACCGAACAGCTGATGGCTGCGGCGAAGCCCGATGCGGCGTTCCTCCACTGCCTGCCCGCACATCGCGGTGAGGAAGTGGTCGACGCCGTGATCGACGGGCCCCAGTCGCTGATCTGGCCCGAGGCCGAGAACCGGCTGCACGCGCAGAAGTCGGTCCTGCGCTGGTGCTTCGGGCAGATCGGCTGAGTTGTTTTGGGGCTAACGCTTCCTATTTAGGCGCAGAACCCCAAAAACCCGTTCGACAGGCCCGCGCGGAACGATGCTGCGTGCCGCGGACGGCGGAGATTTGAGCGATGAACACCACCGCCCCCACCGCCGATCTCGATCGTGTCGTCGGCTTTGCCATTCCGGAGCGTCATGCCCGCGGCCGTGTCGCGCGGCTGGGGCCGGTGCTCGATCAGATCCTGTCGGCACATGCCTATCCGCCGGTGATCGAGAGGCTGCTCGCCGAGGCGCTGACCCTGACCGCTTTGCTGGGGGCGATGCTCAAGAATGCCGAGGGGCAGATGACGCTGCAGGCGCAGACCAAGGGCGGCATCGTCAGCCTGCTGGTGTGCGACTACAAGAACGGCGAGCTGCGCGGCTATGTCCAGTTCGACGCCGAGCGGCTCGCGCGGCTGGGCAAGAACCCGTCGCTCTATGCGCTGTTCAACCAGGGCTATCTGGCGATCACCTTCGACCAGTCGACCACGAAGGAGCGCTACCAGGGCATCGTGCCGCTGGACGGCGAATCGCTGAGCGCCGCGGCGGAGAGCTATTTCCTGCAATCCGAGCAGATCCCGAGCCTCGTGCGGCTCGGCGTGGGCCGCGGCGCCGACGGAAAGCTGGTCGCGGGGGGCATCTTCCTCCAGCATCTGCCCGAGGGCGAGCTGGGCCGCGAGCGGCTGCATACCCGGCTCGACCATCCCGAATGGCAGCATGTCGAGGCACTCGGATCGACCATGGGCGCCGACGAGCTCGCCGATCCCGCGATCCCGCTCGAGAACCTCGTCTGGCGGCTGTTCAACGAGGAGAGCGAGGTGCGGCTGCTGAGCGGCGCCCAGCTTTCGCGCGGCTGTCGCTGCGACGCTGCGTACATCACGCAGGTGCTCGGCAAGTTCCCGGCCGAAGAGCGCGCGGCGATGGCCGACGAGAACGGCGTGATCAGCGTGGATTGCGCTTTTTGTTCGACGAAGTTCCCGGTGCAGCTCGCGGATTTTGTTTCACCCCCGTTGTAATCGCGATGCCGGTTTCCATATCTTTGTGGAACCGGGGACGCGGATTCGATTGGGGCGACGAAGATGCGGCCCCGGGGCGGGGAGTTGTTATGGTGCTTAAGCGTTCGATGCGCCTGGCGATTGCGGGCGCGCTGCTTCTGTTCGGTGCCGCGGGCGCGACTGCGCAGCGCGATCCTGTGCCGAACGCGCTCAACGGGATCGAGCGCGGCCAATGGCAGCTCAAGGCAGCGGATGGTGGTTTGCGGCGGCTATGCGTGCGCGACCCCTCAGTGCTGCTCCAGATCATGCACGGCGATACCCAGTGCGAGCATTTCGTGATGGAGAACGGCGCGCATGGCGGCACCATTCGCTATACATGCCCGAGCCATGGCCATGGCCGTACCACCATTTCGGTCGACACGCCGCGCGTGATCAACATCGAGACGCAGGGAGTGGCGGACGGGTCACCCTTCTCCGAACGCTTCGAGGGGCGGCGGACGGGCGCCTGCAACTGATCCTTCGCGCGGTTACGTTTCGTTAACCCTGGTCGGTTAGCTTTGCACTGCTCCTTCAGGGGCATCCTCTCTGGTAATACTCCCTGACTGGGCCGCCTAGGCGGCCCATTTTGATTCGGCCATTTTGATTCAGGGCGCGAAAGCGGCTAGCGGCAGCGTCATGACCGACAGCGTAGCGATTGCCCTGATCTCCGGCGGGCTGGATTCGATGGTTTCGGCCGCGCGTGCCCGCGAGGATGGGCACCGGCTGCTCGCGCTCTCGATCGATTATAACCAGCGCCACCATGTCGAACTCGCGGCGGCGCGCCGGATCGCGCAGACGCTGGGCGCCGAACGTCATGTCGTGCTGCCGCTCGACCTGCGCGCGTTCGGCGGCTCGGCGCTGACCGACGAGATCGACGTGCCCAAAGGCGGCGTCGGCGCCGACATCCCCGTCACTTATGTGCCCGCGCGCAACACGATCTTCCTCAGTCTCGCGCTTGGCTGGGCCGAGGCGGCGGGCGCGCGCGACATCTATATCGGCGTCAATGCGCTCGATTATTCGGGCTATCCCGATTGCCGTCCCGAATTCATCCAGGGCTTCGAGAAGCTGGCCGAACTCGCGACCAAGGCCGGGGTGGAGGGCGAGCCCTTCCACATCCGGGCGCCGCTGCAGGACATGACCAAGGCCGATATCGTTCGCGAGGCGGCGCGGCTCGGGCTCGACGCGGGGATGAGCTGGTCGTGCTACGATCCCGCGCCCGGCAGCCTGCATTGCGGACTGTGCGACAGCTGCCGCCTGCGTTCGAAGGGATTCGAGGAAGCCGGCATCCCCGATCCGACGCGGTACGCGACCGCCCCATGAGCTACGCGGTCAAGGAGATGTTCCTCACGCTCCAGGGCGAGGGCGTGAATGCCGGCGCGCGCGCGGTGTTCGTACGGTTCGCCGGGTGCAACCTCTGGTCGGGGCGCGAGCAGGACCGCGCGACTGCGATCTGCCGGTTTTGCGACACCGATTTCGTCGGAACCGATGGTCTGGGCGGCGGCAGGTTCGCCGATGCGGACGCGCTGGCGGACGCGGTCGCCGGATATTGGGGGGCAGAGCCTCTCGCGCGCTTCGTCGTCCTGACCGGGGGCGAGCCGATGCTGCAGGTCGACGATGCGCTGGTCGACGCGCTCCATGCGCGCGGCTTCCGGATCGCGATCGAGAGCAACGGCACGCTGCCGGTGCATCCCGGGATCGACTGGGTGTGCATCAGCCCCAAGGCGGGGAGCGAAGTGGTCCAGCGCTCGGGCGACGAGCTCAAGCTGGTCTGGCCGCAGGCGGGGACGGATCTCGATACGCTGGAAACGTGGGACTTCCGCCACTTCCTCGTCCAGCCGATGGACAGCGCCGACGGCGAAGCGAATATTCGCGCCGCGGTCGCGCTGGCGATGGAGCGGCCGCGCTGGCGGCTGTCGCTCCAGACGCACAAGCTGTTGGGCTTGCGCTAGAGACCTGTTTCTCGACTTCGCTCGAAACGAACGGGTAAGGTAAGCCTCAGTCCACAGCCTCTAGCGCGTCGCTATCAGCGCGCCGCATTTCTTCACCTGATAGGTGCCCTTGCGCCAGCATTTGTCGTTGCTGAAGAAGGGAGGAAGCGATGCGGCGGTCAGCCCCTGATAGCTGAGGCTGCGGCGCAGCTGCTCGCCCCACGGCGTGAGGCTGGCGCGGAGTTCGCGTATCCGCTCCTGCGCGACATCGCCGAAAGCGCCGCGCCTGGCGAACAGCGCTTCATGGCCGATTGAGGCGGCGGTCTGGCAGAAAGATAGCTGGCCAGAGACAGTCGAAAAGCCCGAATAGACACGGGTTCCGAACTTGTCGAGTTCGGTTTGCCCCGCCTTCTTGGTCTTGTTCTGGCGTGTAAAATATTTCTCGAGCGTTCCATAGGATTCACGCAGTTCGACTTCGTGATCTTTCAGGATGGCATTGTAATTGCCGAGCGTCAGCAGCGTGGGCTCGAACTGGCATTGGAGCGCGGCGACGTTGAGTGCAGCGCGCAGATTCCACACCAGAGCGGCGCGGAGCTCGGCAGGGGTCGCATCCGGCAATGCGGGGCCGGTCATGCCGGGTTCGGCGCCGGTCACTCGCCCGCTCGGCATGGCCGCGGACTTCAGGAAGAATTGTGCCGATGCAGGTGCCGCCGCGAGAAAGCCAGCCGCCACGGCAAGAACGGATACGATACGCGGAACTGGCATTATTCCCTCTTTCTGCTGGTCCCACGCGTGGTTAGGGCTTTTCGACTCCGTGCCCAAGCCCTTTTTTCGCTGCTTCGTGGCGGCGCTGCGAGGCCCAACGAAAAGGGCCGCCCGGTTGCCCGGACGGCCCTCTCAAACACGCTGACGCGCGATGATTACATCGCGTTGGCGGTGGTGTTCTCGGTCGTCGTGGTGTTCACCTCGGCGCCCATGTTGTCCATCGGAGCAGCCGCATCGATGTTGGTGACCATCGTGTCGGTCGTGGTGACGTTCTCGGTCGGCACGACTTCAGTGGTGTTGGTGACGTTGGTCGCCGACTCGTTGCTGGTGCACGCCGAGGCCAGAAGGGCCGCACCGGCGATCATCGAACCTGCAACGATCTTGGAAAGGACTGCACGCATGTAATAGCTCCCTAGATAGTGGATTTGGACAGCGGATACGCCGTTAATACCCAAACCGACGTGGACATTAGTCGGTTTGGGGCAAGCCCTCAAGACTCGATTTGCCCTTCAGCTAGAGAGAGCCTGCAAAAATGGCAGGAATGTGGCGGAGAGTGCTGAATCGAAGCGCTCCTTGCTCACATCCTTGCCGAGAGCGGCGGCGCTCGTCACCGGAAATTCGGCGATGCCGCAGGGCACGATGCCGGTGAAGTGGCTGAGATCGGGGGAGAGGTTCACTGCGAAACCGTGGAGCGTCACCCATTGCCGGATGCGCACGCCGATCGCGCCGATCTTGGCTTCGCGGCCGGCCGCGTCATGCGTCCAGATGCCGATCCGGCCCTGGGCGTGGAACGCCTCGATCCCGCAATGGGCCAAAGCGGCGATCACCCAGCCTTCGAGCGCATGGACATAGCAGCGCACGTCGCGACGGCGGTCGCGCAGATCGAGCACGACATAGCCGATCCGCTGGCCGGGTCCGTGATAGGTGTAGCGCCCGCCACGGCCGGTCTTGTGCACGGGGAAACGCGGGTCGAGCAGTTCACCAGCGTCGGTCGCGCTGGTGCCTGCAGTATAGACCGGCGGATGCTCGAGCAGCCAGATCAGCTCGCGCGCCTCGTGCCGCGTCACCGCGGCGGCGCGCGCCTCCATTTGCGCCAGCGCCACGCCATAGTCGACCTGCCCGGGCTCGACGCGCCATTCGATTTCGGATGTCATGCCCCGCCGATAAAGGGATTTTCGCAACCATTGGCAAGCCTCTGGCCGGCGGCTAACACGGGGCTCGGGAGGCGAAGGAAAATGTGCGTATCATGGTGAAGATGAGCATTGTCTGGGATCGGACGGCCGAGTTCCTGAGCGACAACATCGCCGCCGTGCTGCCGATCGCCTTGCTCACCTTCTTCGTGCCCGCGTCGATCGAAGGCAATTTCGCGGCAGCGATGATCGGAGCGGACGAGGGGTTGAAGATCCTGCTTACCGTCCTCCAGATCGTGTTCGCCGTGGTATCGCTCTGGGGATCGCTGGCGATCACCGCGATGGCGCTCGACATCGCCACCGAGCGCAGCGCGGCGAACATCGCCACGCGGCGCCTGATCCCCGCGCTGGTCGTATCGATCGTGATGATCGTAGTGGCTTCGGCGCTGGTGCTGCCGGTGCCCGGCATATTGGCGTTCAGTGGCTATGACATGGCGGCGATGGCGCGCGGCGAGAATGTGAACATGAGCGCGGGAGTGGCGAGCTTCATCGCCCTCTATTTGCTCGCGCTGATTCTCTTCCTGCTCTGGCTGATTGCGCGGCTGGTAGTCGCGACGCCGCTGGTTGTGCGCGAGAATCGCGTGCTGAGCGCGCTCGGCCAATCATGGCGGCTGACGCGCGGCACGGCGCTGCGCATCGTCGGCGTGATCACCCTTTTCGCGATCGTGAGCTGGGTGGCCGCGCTTGCCGCCAAAACCGTGTTCGGCAGCGTCTTCGCGCTCGTCGCGGGCAATGGCGACGGTGTGACGCTGTCGAGCGTGATGACTGCGATCGTCGTCGCCGCGGTGCAATCGGCCTTCATGGTCATCCCGCCGGCCTTCACTGCCAAACTGTATCTCGCGCTGACCGCGGCGAGCTTCCGCCAGACCGAAGCCGGCGCATGACGCTCAGCCTTGCCGGCGTTCTCGCCGACGCCCGGACGCTCTGGCGCAGCGAGCGCGAATTGCTGCTGCCGATCGCGGGGATGTTCTTCGTCGTGCCGATGCTGGGGATCGTGCTGCTGCTCGCCGGCAGTGGCTTTCCCGGCGACGTGGCGCCGGAGCAGGTGCGCGAGGCGGTGATGGGGTTCTACGCCGCCAATCTGCTGCCGATCCTGCTCGCCAATCTCGCGATCGATTTCGGCACCTTCGCGGTGCTCAACCTCTATCTGCAGGGCGGCGGACGCACGCTGGGCGAAGTGCTGGTGCTCACGGTCAGGCGGTTGCTGCCATGGCTGGCGATCGACATCGTCGCGGCACTGTTGTTCAGCTTCGGCTCGTCGTTGTTCCTGCTGCCCGGGCTCTTCGCCTTTGGGCGGACCTGGCTCGCGGGCCCGGCCTTCGCGGCGGCGCCCGAGCGCGGCGTGATCGAAGCATTCCGGCAAGGCTGGCGGGGTAGCGCCGGCTTCGGCTGGATCGTGTTGCTGGCAGTGTCCGGGTTCGTGCTGCTCGGCGCGTTGCTGTTGGTAATAGTGTCGACCGGCTTGCTAGCGTTGCTCGGCGCGGCGGTCGGGGACGAGCGGATCGTCGTGGCGATCGGCTATGTCGTCACCGCGCTGATCGGAGGATTCGCCTGGTCAGCGCTCGCGGTGCTTCGCGTCGCCGCTTATTTGCGGACGGCGCCCAGACAAGGAATGTGAGGCGCGGCTTCGGGCGCGAGCATGCCCGCGATTCGCGGATCGGCGAAGGTCTCGACGGTGCGCTTATAGGGCATGAAGCCGTGGCGCCGGTAGAAGCCGAGCGCCGCCGGATGATCGAGCGTACAAGTATGGACCCAGACGCGCGCCACGCTTTTGCGCCAGGCGAGGCCCAGTGCCTGCGCCATCAGCCAGCCGCCATTGCCCTTGCCGGTTAGTTCGGGGACGAGCCCGAAATAAGAGAGCTCGCAGGTCCCCTCGACGCGGAAATCGAGCTCGAGCATGCCGAGCTCGATCCCGGCGCGGTCGGTTGCGGCATAAACCTCGATCTTTTCGTCATCGAGAATCCGGCGCAGCGCCTCTTCGGGAATCACCAGCCGCGAGAACCAGAGCCAGGGCTCGCCGACGCGGCGGAACAGCGCGCGATATTTGTCGCTCGCCGGCGCGGGCCAGTGCGTGAGCTTGAGCGGCGAGGGCGGTGCCGGGCGCAGCGGCGGCTTTTGGCGCATCTCCAGCGAGGTGACGATCGTCGCGATCTGGTCGTTGGGGACGGGCGTCAGGCCCATGCCGCGACCGGGGGCAGGCTCATCAGGATCGCGTCGACATTGCCGCCGGTCTTGAGGCCGAACAAGGTGCCGCGATCATAGATCAGGTTGAACTCGGCATAGCGGCCGCGCCATTCGAGCTGTCGGGCCTTGTCCGCCTCGGTGAAGGGCGCATGCATCCTCCGGCGGACGATACGCGGAAACGCGTCGAGGAACGCGCGGCCGACATCCTGGGTGAACGCGAAATTCGCGTCCCAATCGCCTTCGAGGTGATCGTAGAAGATCCCGCCGACGCCGCGATGCACTTTCCGGTGCGGAATGTAGAAATAGTCGTCGGCCCATTTCTTGAAGCGCGGATAATGGTCCGAAGCATGCGCGTCGCATGCCGCTTTCAGTGCCGCATGGAACTCGGCGGTATCCTCTTCGACCGGGATCGGCGGGTTGAGATCGGCCCCGCCGCCGAACCAGCGTTTGGTGGTGCACAGGAAACGCGTGTTCATGTGGACCGCGGGCACGTGCGGGTTGGCCATGTGCGCGACGAGGCTGATGCCGGTGGCGAAGAAGGCCGGGTCCTCGGCGGCGCCGTGGATCGTCTTCGCGAAATCGCCTTCGAACGTGCCGCCGACGGTCGAGACGTTGACGCCGACCTTCTCGAAGACCTGGCCCTTCATCACGCCGCGCACGCCGCCACCACCCGGCGCGCCGCTCGGGTCGGTGCGGTCCCAGGCGAGATAGTCAAACTTCGCGTCCGATCCTGCCTCGGCTTCGATCGCTTCGAATTCGGCGCAGATCGATGTGCGCAGGCTTTCGAACCAGATACGGGCGGCTTGCTGCTGGGGGTCGAGCTCTTGCATGGCCGGCCTAGTAAGCGGGGGCAGGGAAGCGTGTCGAGTGGACATAATGTCCCTCGAGCGCTCAGGCGGGCCAGCCGCCGGTCTGGCGCAGCGCCTCGCCGAGCCCGATTCCGGCGGCGACCGAGAGGTTGAGCGAGCGCAGCCCCGCGGCAAGCGGAATGCGCACCGCCAGATCGGCGCCGGCATGCACGAAATCGGCGGCGCCGGCGCTTTCCGATCCGAACAGCAAAGTGTCGTTCGGCTGGAACATCGCCTCCGGCAGCCGCGTGCCGCCCCGCGTGGTGAACAGGACCAGCCGGCCGGGAGCGCACGCCTTGAATGCGTCGAAATCGGCGTGGCGAGCGACTTCGACTTTGTCGTCATAGTCCATCGCCGATCGCTTGCGGCGCTTGTCGCTCCACGGAAACCCCATCGGTTCGATAATGTCGATGCCGACGCTGAAACAGGCGCCGAGGCGGAGGACGGCGCCGACATTGCCGGCGATCTCAGGCTGGAACAGTGCGATGCGCATGAGGCGCCCATAGCGTGTCGCGCCTCCGTGCGGGAGAGGGCGCGCCCGCGCCGGCCACCCGCGGCGCAAAATCCCTGTTGGCAAAGGCGCTTCCCCGCGTCTATCAGGCCGCCCAAGCCACCGGGGGCACCGGGCGGCTCTGGGCGCGCATGCGCCTGCGTCCTCTTAAGCCGCGCGTTCCTCGCGGATTGTTTCGAAGTGCAAGGGCTGATGCATGGCAACGCTTGAAGACGGTGTTTCCCCGACCCAGACCGTGGTCCCCCCCGGCGATGTGATCGAGAACCCGCGGCGCCGCGACTATCTCACGATCGCCGCCGTTTCGTTCGCAGGCGTGGGCGCCGGCGTCACGGTGCTGCCGCTGATCAATTCGATGAATCCCTCGGCGGACGTGCTCGCGCAGTCGACCACCGAGCTCGACGTCTCGGCGATCGAGCCGGGCCAGGCGATCAAGGCGAGCTTCCGCAAGCAGCCCTTGTTCGTGCGCAATCTCACGCCGGCGGAGATCGCCGCGGCCGATGCGGTTCCCGTGTCGAGCCTGCGCGACCCGCAGACGCTCGAGCAGCGCACCAAGGAAGGCCATACCAACTGGCTGATCACGCTGGGCGTGTGCACCCATCTCGGCTGCGTGCCGCTGGGCGCGGGCGAGGGCGAGAATCGCGGGCCGTTCGGCGGCTATTTCTGCCCGTGCCACGGCTCGGCCTACGACACCGCAGGCCGCATCCGCCAGGGTCCGGCACCGAAGAACCTCGAGGTTCCCGAATATGCATTCACGTCCGACACTGTCGTCGTGGTCGGTTGAGGATAGACGCAGATGAGCTTCCCCTGGGCACGCCACTACGAACCCAAGAACCCGCTGATGCAGTGGATCGACAGCCGTCTTCCGCTGCCGCGCTTCGTCTATAACGCAGTCGGCGCCGGCTATCCGGTCCCGCGCAACCTCAACTATTTCTGGAACTTCGGCGTGCTCGCCGGCGTCGCTCTGGTTGTCCAGATCGTCACCGGCATCGTGCTCGCGATGCACTTCCACTCCTCGGCCGCCGGCGCGTTCGAGAGCGTCAACGTGGGCATCATGCGCGACGTCAACGCGGGCTGGTTCCTGCGCTTCGCGCACGCCAACGGCGCCAGCATGTTCCTCACCGTGGTCTATATCCACATCTTCCGCGGCCTTTATTACGGATCGTACAAGGCGCCGCGCGAGATGGTGTGGCTGATCGGCGTGGTGATCTTCCTGCTGCTGATGGCCACTGCGTTCATGGGCTATGTGCTTCCCTGGGGGCAGATGAGCTTCTGGGGTGCACAGGTGATCACCGGCTTCTTCTCGGCAATCCCCGTGGTCGGCGAATGGGTCCGCGTGTGGCTGCTCGGCGGCTATGCACCGGACGACGCGACGCTCAACCGCTTCTTCTCGCTCCATTATCTGCTGCCCTTCGTGATCGCGGGCGCCGTGATCCTGCACATCTGGGCGCTCCACATCCCGGGCTCGGGCAACCCGACCGGCGTGGAAGTGAAGGGCGAGCAGGACACCGTTCCGTTCCATCCTTATTACACCGCCAAGGACGGCTTCGGGGTCGGCGTGTTCATGATCGTCTTCGCGATCCTGATCTTCTTCCTGCCCGACTATCTGGGCCACCCGGACAATTACATCCCGGCGAACCCGCTCTCGACGCCTGCGCACATCGTCCCCGAATGGTATTTCTGGCCGTTCTACGCGATCCTGCGCGCGTTCACCGCGGACTTCATCATCCCGGCGAAGCTGTGGGGCGTGCTGGCGATGTTCGGATCGATCCTGCTGCTGTTCTTCCTGCCCTGGCTCGACAAGTCGCCGGTGCGCTCGGCGAACTTCCGCCCGGCCTATCGCGTCGCCTTCTGGGTGCTGGTGGCCGACGTGCTGGTGCTGGGTTATTGCGGCGGTTCGGCCGCGACCCCGGGGATCGTGCTGCTCAGCCAGATCACCGCGATGTATTATTTCGCGCACTTCCTGATCATCGTGCCGATCATCTCGCGCCTCGAGCGTCCGAAGCCGCTGCCCAACTCGATCACCGAGGCAGTGCTGGGCGACAAGAGCGGCTCGCGGATGAGCGAAACGGCGCTGAGCGCGTAAAGGGGAATCGAAAACATGCTTCCGCTGTTCCTGCGCTCGGTCAAATTCCTTGTCGGTGGCGCCTTTATCTTCGTCCTGGCGCTCGCGCTGTTCGGTACCGTCTCGGGCTGGATCACCGATCCCCCGAAGCCGACCGCCGAGGAGGAGTTCCATCACCATCCGAAGGAGCTTGCGCTCAAGTCCGATGGTCCCTTCGGCAAGTTCGACAACCAGCAGCTGCAGCGCGGCTTCCTGGTCTTCGAAAAGGTCTGCGCGACCTGCCACTCGCTGAACCTCGTCTCGTTCCGCGATCTTCAGCAGATCGGCTATAACGAGGCCGAAGTGAAGAAGATCGCCAAGGATTGGCCGATCAAGCAGCCGGTGCAGGACGCAAAGGCGGGCACCTGGGGCGAGCGCGACAATCTGCCGTCGGATCGCTTCCCCAAGGTCTATTATCCGGGCACCGGCACGCCGCCGGATCTCAGCCTGATCACCAAGGCGCGGCATGGCGGCGCCGCCTACGTCCACTCGCTGTTGACGGGATATGAGGAAAAGCAGCCGGCCGAGCTGCTGGCCAAGTTCCCCGGTGCCAAGACGCCCGACGGCTCGCACTACAACCCGTATTTCGCGAACCTCAACATCGCGATGCCGCCGCCGCTGACCAGCGAGAACCAGGTCACCTATTCGGACGGCACGCGCGCGACGGTCGACCAGATGGCGCAGGACGTCTCGGCGTTCCTCGTCTGGACCGCCGAACCGACGATGGAGCGTCGCCATGCGGCAGGCCTCGCAGTGGTGATCTTCCTGCTGATCGCGACGGGCCTCGCTTATGGCGCGTATCTGACCGTGTGGCGGGGCGTGAAGCACTGAGGCTAGCGCTGCGACATCGCTGAACTGACGAAATCCCGCCGCAGCCCAGCTCGGCGGGATTTCTTTTTGGACGGAGCCGACGACGTGGCGAACGACAATGACGACATCCGGCGGCGTATCCGCACCATCCCCGATTTCCCCAAGCCGGGGATCATGTTCCGCGACATCACCACGCTGCTGCTCGACGCGGAAGGGTTGCGGCTGACGATCGACCGTATGGCCGAAGCGGTCGACGGGCAAATCGATCTCGTCGCGGGGGTCGAGGCGCGCGGCTTCCTGTTCGGCGCGGCGCTGGCAGTGAAGCTGGGCACCGGGGTGCTGCTGATCCGCAAGGACGGCAAGCTGCCCGGCGCGACGATCGCCGAGGACTATGCGCTGGAGTACGGCACCGATCGCATCGCCATCCACGCCGATGCCTGCGCACCCGGCGCTCGGGTGCTGCTGGTCGACGATCTGATCGCCACCGGCGGCACGGCGCGCGCCGCCGTCCGGCTGCTGCACAAGGCGGGGGCCGAAGTGGTCCAGGCGGCGTTCGTGGTCGACTTGCCCGAACTGGGCGGGGCGGACGCGCTGCGCGGCGACGGGATCGCGGTGAATGCGCTGGTGGCGTTCGACGGCCACTGAGCGAGATGGACAGGGGGTGAACTCACGCCCTTCCGTTCGTTTCGAGCGAAGTCGAGAAACCTCACACGCTCGAGATCCGTTTCTCGACTTCGCTCGAAACGAACGGGAGCTAGGGCCGTCAGACGCGAGAGCGTGGCTGGAACATCCCCTCGGGCGTAAACGTTCCTTATAGTTAGCCGTCCGCGAGGCGCCTCCAGAGTGCCGCGGCGGCGCTGGAGAGACCGCCATGTTGATTCACCGCATTTCCGCCGCTACCCTCGCCGTCGCGCTGGGGCTCACCGCCGCCGCCTGCACCGAGGACGGCTATGGCTATTCGGGCGTTTCGGTCGGCTATTCCAGCGGCGGCTATTATGACGGGTACGACCCTTATTACCGCTATGGGCCAAGCTCGTACTTTGGCTGGTATGGGGACTATTATTACCCGGGTACCGGCTATTACGTGTACGATCGCTACCGGCGCCCGCATCGCTGGAACGACGGGCAGCGCCGCTATTGGTACGATCGTGGCCGCGAATGGCGCGGCGACCGCCGGGAGAATTGGCGCGGCTTCGACAACCGGCGCGGCGAACGGCGCGACTGGGATCGCGGCGACCGACGCGGCGACGGCCGCTATCGGCGCCACTGAGCTTTAGCCGCTCGCCGGCCGCCGCCGCATCAGCGCGAGCGCGGTGAAGCGCAGCACGGGCTCGTCGTGCTGGTTGAACGTGGTCATCTGGCTGCGCAGGCTGCCCATGTCGGGCCGGCTCTGCGACGGCCGCACGTCGAGCACTTCACTCTCGCAGCGCAGCACGTCCCCGGGGTGGACCGGCTTGAGCCAGCGCAATTCGTCGACTCCGGCGGCGCCGAGGCTCGCCTGGGGATGGACGTTCATCTCGGCCACGAACATCGACATGGTCATAGCGCAGGTGTGCCAGCCGCTCGCCGCCAGCCGCCCGAAATGAGTCTCCGCGGCCGCCTCGTCGGAGAGGTGGAAGGGCTGCGGATCGTATTTCGCGGCAAAGGCGAGCACTTCCTCGCGCGTCACTTCATAACGGCCGAAGCTGCGCTTCATGCCCACATGGATATCGTCCAGATACAGCATGATTTTAGTTTCGGATAGAAACTGAAACTTGGCAAGCCCTAGCGGATCGCGATCCTGAATACGGCGTCGGTGCCGTCGACGCCCGGTTTCGCCGGAAGGCCCATCAGGTCGCGCAGCAATGGATAGACGTCGACATTGTCGAACGCGGGCAGCGTGGCCGGACGGAAAGCGGGGCCATGTCCGATGAACAAGGCCGCCATTTCGGGGGAATAATTGTCATAGCCGTGATTGCCGCCCGCGAAGCGCTTCTCGGGTGCCTTCGCATTGATCAGCCATCCGGTTTCGGCGAGGCAGAAGATCGGCGGGATGCGGGGATTGGCGCCGTAGTGGAAGCGCGCGGGGATATCGCGCTTGCGCCAGCATTCCATATGGGCGTGCTTGCCCAGCAGCACCTTCTCGACCGCGGCTTCCTTGCCCGGCACGGGAGTCAGGCTGGCATAGGTTCCGGATTCGAACAGCTCGATATCGTCGAGCGGCAGCATCTGCCCGAGCACGACGACGCGGCTGCTCTGCGTCGGCGCCATACCGTGATCGGAAACGATCACCAGATTGGCGGGCTGGCCCAATGCGGCGAGGCCGTCGACGAGCTGTCCCATCCATTTGTCGACCTGCGCCACTGCTTCGAGCGTCCGCCCGTCGCTGGGGCCGAATTCGTGTCCGGCGCTGTCCACGACATCGAAATAGAGCGTCAGGAACCGCGGGCGCTTCGCGGCGGGGCGCCGCAGCCAGTCGAGGATCCCGTCGACCCGCTGCTCGCCGGTGATCGCCTGGTTGAATTCCGCCCAGTCCGCGGGACGCTCGCCGCCGATCGTTTCCCAATCGGTCGGCTTCTCCTTGCGCCCGCCGATCGCCACGTTGGAGCCGGGCCAGAACTGCGCCCCGGTGCGAATACCGGCGCGCTCGGCGTCGAGCCAGACCGGCTCGGCGGCGTTCCACCAGAAGGGATCGTCGGTGGCCATGGTGAAGGTCTCGCCGGGGCGCCTGGCGTCCTCCATCTTGTTGGCGACGATGCCGTGGCGATCAGGGCGCAGGCCGGTCACCAATGTCCAGTGATTGGGATAGGTCTTGCTCGGGAAGCTCGGCCGCATCGCCGCAGACGCGCCTTCGGCTGCGAGGCGCGACAGCACCGGAGTCACGCCGCGATCGAGATAGTCGGGCCGGAAGCCGTCGATCGAGATCAGGATCGTTACCGGCGCTCTGGTTTCCTGCGGGCAATCGCAGATCGGCCCCGTCCGCCCCGGCGTGCCCTTGGCGGGCGAGATCTGGGGAACGGCGGCGGTCTGGGCAGCGGCTGCCGGCAAGAACGCGCAGGCCTGGAGGGCGGCCAGGGCGGCGAGGCCCAGCTGGAAGGTCGAACGCATCGTCGATCCTTGCCATTCCAATGTTGCGGCGGGAAGTCTTGCCGGCCGACCGCAGCCGCGCGTGGATGGTTACGACCAGGGTGAGAACCTAAACGGCCCTTGATAAATTTCAGTCATCCCGGCCTTGAGCCGGGATCCCGCTTCCTCTGCCCGGCCTGAAAGCAGCGGGACCCCGGCTCAAGGCCGGGGTGACGAAGAAAGATGGGAATCCTCAACCTGGGCGGTCCGGGACCTCCTAGGCGAAGGCGCCGACCACTGCCTTGACCTCGAGGAATTCGGCGAGGCCGAACTTGCCGTGCTCGCGTCCGTTGCCCGATTGCTTGAAGCCGCCGAAGGGCAGGTTCGGATCGGGCTGGCCGCCATTCACATAGACCATGCCGGCGCGCAGCCGCGGCACCACGCGCTTGACGGACTCCGCGTCGCCGAACACCACTGCCGACAAGCCGTAATCGGTGTCGTTGGCGATGCGGACCGCATCTTCCTCGTCCGCGTACGGGATGATCGTGACGACGGGGCCGAAGATCTCCTCGCGCGCGATGGTCATGTCGTTGCGGACATTCGAGAACAGGGTCGGCTTGACGAAATAGCCGGTTTCCACGCCGTCTGGCCGGCCGGGACCGCCGGTCTCGAGCTTCGCGCCTTCCTCGAGGCCCTTGGCGATCAGCCCCTGGATCTTGTCCCACTGCGTCTTGTTGACCACGGGGCCGATGTGCCGGCCTTCCTCGGAAGGGTCGCCGGTCTGCGTGGCCTTCATGATCTCGGCCGCGATTGCCGCGACCTGCTCCTGCAACTGCTTCGGCACCAGCAAGCGGGTGGGGGCGATGCAGCTCTGGCCCGAGTTCAGCAGCACGCTGAACAAGGTGACGGGCACCGCCCTGCCGAGATCGGCGCCTTCGAGGACGAGCGCCGGCGATTTGCCGCCGAGTTCCTGGTGGACGCGCTTGACCGTGTCGGCGGCGTTCTTCGCGACGAGCACGCCGGCACGAGTCGAGCCGGTGAAGCTCACCATGTCGACATGCTTGTGCTGCGAAAGCGCGGTGCCGACGCCGGGGCCGTCGCCATTGACGAGATTGAACACGCCCGCCGGCACGCCTGCGGCATGCATCACCTCGGCGAAGATCGCGGCGCAGCCCGGCGCTTCCTCCGAAGGCTTGAGCACCATCGTGCAGCCCGCCGCCAGCGCAGGCGCGACCTTGGAGACGATCTGGTTGAGCGGCCAGTTCCACGGCGTGATCAGCGCGACCACGCCGATCGGTTCGTGGACGACGAGGCTGTTGCCGATCTGCTCCTCGAACTGGAATTCCCCGAGCGCGTGCGCGGCGGACTGCAGATGGCCGATCCCCGAGCCGACCTGCGCGGTCTTGGCCAGGCTCAGCGGTGCGCCCATTTCGAGGCTGATCGCCTCGGCCATGTCGGCGGCGCGTGTCTTGTACGCTTCTATCACGCGTTCGATGAGGGCGATCCGTTCGTCGACGCTGGTGCGCGAGAAGCTTTCGAAGGCGCGTCTGGCGGCAGCGACCGCCTTGTCGACATCGGCCGTCGAGCCGAGCGTGATCTCGGTGACGGGCGCTTCGGTGGCGGGATCGATCACCTCGTGGCGCGTACCGCCTTCGCTCTCGACCCAGGCACCGTCGATATAGTGCTTCAGATAGCTGCGCATCCCCGACTCCGATTCGAACTTGCGGTATGGCGCCTTAGATGGCGGGCACCGTCAATGGTTGCAAGCTGCAACGCATCGCGCGGAGGCCTGGTTCTATCCCGGAAGCACTTCGAATATCTCGCCGGCGAAATCGACGATGTAGAGGTTGCCGCCGCCGTCGAGGCCGAACGATACGAGCTGGTCGATCGTGCCGGCATCGGGCGCGAAATCCTGATTGCGGCGTTCGTAGCTCGACGAGGGGAACAGCGAGCCTTGCACGAGCGACGCGGCGGGAAGCGTCCAGATATTGCCGCTGATGAAATCGCCGAAGACATAGGCGCCCTGCAGCGACGTGACCGGGCCGCGATAGACATGTCCGCCGATGATCGATCCGCCTTCGCGCGGGCCGCTGCCATGGCCATATTGCGAGACGGGTGCCGTCAGCCCGGCGGGGGCGGTGCCGGTATAGGGCTGGGTGCCCTCGAGATAGTGCCAGCCGAAGTTGAGCCCGGGCTGATCGGTACGGACGAGGTCGAGCTCCTCGATCGCGCTCTGGCCGACATCGGCAACGATGATCCGGTTGCCGTCGAACGAATTGCGGAACGGGTTCCGGAGACCGAGCGCGAAGACATAGGGATCGCCGCCGCCGCCCACGAATGGGTTGCCCGGCGCAGCGACGAAGCCTGAACCACTCCGCGCAAGTCGCAGGATCTTGCCGAGCCGCGAATTGGGGTTCTGGGCATTGTTGTTCGGATCGCCCGCGCCGCCGCCGTCGCCCACCGCGACATAGAGATTGCCGTCCGGCCCCCAGGCGATCCAGCCGCCATTGTGATTGGCGTTCGTCGGATGCGGGATCGACAATATGTCGGTGCACCCGCCACTCGTTACGAAGCACCGGCGGGTGAAAATCGTTCCCGCCGCACCGGTCATGTGGATCATCACCTCGCTGGTGGTGGCAAAGTTGGGAGAGGGCGCGATCCCGAGTAGTCCGCGCTCGTTCTCGGTAGTGAGGTCGGTCACGCGGAAGGCCAAGGTCTTCACGCCGGTGGCGGGCGTCAGGAACCAGACCCCGCCGGTCTTCTCGGCGACGAGCACGCGGCTGTTGTCGCCCGGCACCGCCACGACGTCGACCGGCTGATCGAAGCCGGTGCCGACGCGTTTGACTGCGATCCCTTCGCGGCTGTTGGTCACGGTGACCTGCAGGTTGAGCGTACTGCTCGCCGTGCCGTCGCTAGCCGCGAGCTGGACGGTGTAGACATTGTTGCCGTCCGCGTCGGTCGGAAGCTCGAAATTGGGCGCGGCGACAAAGCTCAGCGCGCCGGCGGCAGTGATCGCGAAGCGCGCCGCGTCGGCGCCGCCGGCGACCGAGAAGGTGATCGGATTGCCGTCCGGATCGCTGGCGGTGGCCTGATAAGCGAGCGTCGTGTTTTCGGCGACGCTGGCGGTGGCGGCGGAAGTGAAGCTGGGCGGGCTGTTGGCAGGCGTCGGAGTCGGCGTGGGGGTTGCGCCACCTCCTCCGCCATCGCTGCTGCAAGCGGCGAGCAAGAGGAGCGAGCCGAACATCGCACGACGCATGACCGATCTCCCTCGACGCTCGCGTCGAACGCGACAAATGCCCGGTTCGTTCCGGATCAGCGCTTCTCGCGCGCGAGCCGGCTCATCAGGATCGCGCTGCGCTTGGCCTGAAGGACGATGCTGGGAATGTCGAGCCATTCGCCCTCGGCATGGAGCGTGCCGCCGCTCGGGCCCATGCCGGCGAGCGTGTCGGCATAGGCCGCGACGAAGCTCGAATCCGCCGCGCCGCGCTTGGCGGGCGCGAACTCGGCCATCTCCGGCAGGCCGAGATCGCGATTGGTCTTGTTGAGCCGGGCGAGGAGCGCGCGATTGCCTTCGGTCGGCGCCATCGGCGGGGTATTGTCCTGGAAGCTGAGCGTCGCCGAGGTGCCCGGCAGATGCTTGTCGACGATCGCCTGCATCTTCGCGCGCGCCGCGGCGTCCTGCTCGGGGGTGAGGCTGCGCAGGTCGCCGCGGGCGATCGCCGTCGCCGGCACCACATTGGTCTTGCCCGAAGCTGCGATGCGGACGCCGTCCTTGTCGATCGTCGCGGGGGTGCCGCCGCCGATCACGCCGACATTGAAGGTGAGGTTTTCCTCGATCAATTCGCTGCGCCATGCATCGAGAATGCGGGCGATCTCGTAGATCGCGCCATAGCCGGTCTCGGCGTTGAAGATGCCGCCGCCATGGCCGGTCTTGCCGGTGGCGGTGAGCGTCCAATTATTGGCGCTGCGCCGGGCCACGGTGCCGAAATCCTGCCCGCCCTCGCGCGCGAGATTCTCGAATTCGAGCGCGACGTCGGCCCATTTGCCCGCCTCGATCAGGTCGCGGCGGGCCACCGGGATCGGATCGCCGGTCTTCTCCTCGTCGCCGGTGAGCATCACCTTGATATCGGCGTTCTTCAGCGTGCCGGCTTTGTCCATCGCGCGCAGCGCCGCGAGGATCACTGCGATCCCGCCTTTGTCGTCGACCACACCGGGGCCGATCGCCTTGTCGCCCTCGCGGTTGAATTTCTGGAAGGGGGAACTTGCCTCGAAGACGGTATCGACATGCGCGATCAGCAGCATGCGCTTGCCGCGGCCATTGCCCTTGTGGGTGGCCAGGAAATGGCCGGCGCGGTGCGTTTCGGGAAGCTCGATCCATTCGACCTCGAAGCCGAGCGCTTCGAATTCCGGGCGCAGCATCTCGCCCATCGCGCGGACGCCGGCGAGGTTCAGCGTGCCGCTATTCCGGTTCACCATCCGCTCGAGCAACGTGAGCGTGCCCTCCGCATCGGCATCGACCGCCGCGGCGATCTTGCGCTCGGCGGTGCTGAGCTGGGCGGAGGCGGGCAAGGCGGCGGTCAGCACGAGCGCGCAGAGCAGGGAGCGGAACATGGGCCGAGGCTAGGTTGACGACCTCTCCGACGCAATCCCGCTCTCCTGCCGGACGTTTTTGTATCTGCTCCTCGGCGAAGGCCGGGGCCCAGTTGCGATGATATTTGAGAGGGTCGACCCAGTTCGCCAGTTCGTCGAACCTGGGCCCCGGCCTTCGCCGGGGAACAGCGCGCTTCAAACTGACTGGATCAAAGTCTATTCCAGTCCGAGCGCCGCCTTGATGTCGGCCCAGGCAGCGAGCTTGAAGTTCTGCGCGGAGGGCGCGTTCTGCCCATCCTGCGCCACGAACAGCCCGCCGGGGAAATCGGGGCCGAAATCGCCGGTCACCACGTCGATCCCGTCGGTCTCCTCAGTCGAGCCGACGCGGCCCTTGGTGATCCGGAAGCGGCCGACATAGCTTTCGTCGCTCAGGCGATAGACCGCATAGGCGTTGTCGCCCTGGCTCGACACCAGCAGATAGCCGCCATCGGCATCGCCTTCGGTCGCCAGCGCGACACCTTCGGTGTCGGCGACGATCTGGACGCCATCGGCTGCGGCGATCTTGACCGGTGCGGTGCTGCCGGCGGCGCGGGCGTCGAAGCGCCACAGGCCGACATCTTCCTCCGCGACGTAGAGCCGGTGGGTGCGCGCGTCGACGGCGCAGCCTTCGGACTGGGTCGCCAGCTTCATGCGGCGGACGATCTTGCCCGTCGGCGCGGTGCCCGAAAGATCGAGCGCAACCTGGTTGATCGTGCCGTCCTTGAGGACGTTGAACGCGTGGAGTGCGGTGCCGTCGCGATAGAGGCAGACGCCATATGCCTCACCCGCGCCCGCGGCGATCTTGCCGAGCCGAGTCAGCTTGCGCGTCGCCGGATCGAGCCGGAACAGCGCAAGCTTCGCGTTGAGCGGATCGTTGCGGTCGCTCGCCGCGACGATGATCCCGGCCGCACCCATGTCGCGCAGGTCGACATTGTTGACCCGGCCCGCGTCGAGGAACGACTGCTGACTGCCGGACAGGTCATAGACATAGAGTCCGGCCTTCTTGTCGGTACCGACGATCAGGCTCGCCGCCGGATCGGCGGGATTGCGCCAGATCGCGGGATCGTCCGCCGCATCGGCATTGGCGGTGCCGACCGCCGCCGTCTCGCCGCGCGCCTGCACCGAAGCGGTGGGCGCGGAGGAGAAAGCGGGGCGGGGCTCGCCGGCCGTGCAGCCTGCCGCCAGCAAGGGCAGCAGGCCGAACAGCATCCTTGCCTGATCGATGCGCATCAGAAGTTTACTCGGATGCCACCCGAATAGCGGCGGCCGAAACGTTCCCACTCGATCGTCTGGATGTCGCTGCGCGGGCTCGCCGTGCCGGTCGCGCTCAGCAAATTGCCCGGCTCCGAATAGCGGCGGCCCGGCTTGTTGAGCACGTTCGAGGCATCGACATAGATTTCGAAGTTCGGGCTGATCGCGTAGCGCGCCGAGATGTCCATTTCGTCGTCGGCCGCCCAATAGGTGTCGCCGGCATCGGCCAGGTCGTCGGCGATGCCGTCCAGCCAGGTGCTGCGGCGCTGATACTGGACGCGCACCGACAGGCCGTATTTCTCGTAATAGGCGCCGACATTATAGACCAGGTCCGAAGTGCCGGGCAGCCGCACCTTGCGTGCCGGAATCGTGCCGACCGCGGGCTTGGTCACTTCGCTGTCGTTCACCGTGACGTTAGCGCTGACGCCGAAGCCGCCCATCCAGCCGGGCAGGCCGAGATCGTCGGTCCACGGCTCGAGCTGGAACTGTGCGGCGGCTTCCGCGCCGAACACGCGTCCGTCGCCACCATTGGTGATGCCCGAAAAGGCATAGGCCGAACGATCGATGCCGTTGCTGTCGAGTGCGTTCGATCCGAACGTCCGCGTCTGGCGATACAGCACATCCTTGACCTTCTTGTAGAACAAGCCGGCCATCAGATAACCCTGCGGGCGCACATACCATTCGAAATATCCGTCCACGCCATAAGCGCGCTCGGGCTTCACTGCCGGGTTGCCGCCCGAGATCGACTGGGCGGTATCGCTCACCACCACGTTGGGGCGAAGCTGGTCGTAGTCGGCGCGCGCCGCGCCCGAGTTGAACGACAGGCGCAGCTTCTTGGTGTCGTCCAGGTTGTAATTGAAGTGCAGGCTGGGGAAAGCGAGCGTCTGGCTCGAGTCCGCAGTCACGGGCCCGGTCGTGGCGCCGACGGTCGCGATGGCCGAGCCGCGGTTCTTCAGATGCTCGATGCGCACGCCGCCGAGGATCGAGCCCCAGTCATATTTCACCGTGCCCATCACGAAGCCGGCGAACACCTGTTCGCGCACTTCGTAATTGTTCGCGGTGTTGGGCGTGAAGGCGAAATTGGCGCGCGCCGCATCGGACACCGTGCGCATCTTGTCGGTGTCGAAATAATGGAAGGTGTACCCCATCGGGATCTTGCCGAGGAACGAATCGTTCAGCGAGAACTGGTTGAAATTGGTGGGCAGGCCGACCGTGGCGAACTGGGCGGCGGTGTTGAGCAGGATCTGCTGCTCGTCGGCCACCTTGGTGCGCTGGTCGAACTGGAAGCCGATCTTGAATGTCGCTTCACCCCCCACAAACCCGGTCTCGCGCGAGAGGACGAGCTTGCCGGTATAGGCCTTGGTCGTGTCGATAGCGTCGAGAACGGTGAGCGACGAAGGCGGCTTGGTGAAGGTGTCGATATCGGTGACCGCTGCGCCGGCGGTGTAACGGGTCGGGCCGCTCAGCTGGAGCGTGTTGAACAGCGACAAACGCGAGAAATTGCGATCGCTGAAATCGTAGCTGACGGTCGGGCGCAGTGTGCGCGTACTAGGGCTGTCCCAGGCGATTTCGCCCACGACCGAGCGGTTGTCCTTCGATTCGGTGTAGTTCGCCACCCAGTTCAGGTTCCAGCCTTCGGCGAAGTCGTGATCGCCGGCCAGCGTATTGGTGAAGATCGACTGGCGGAACGCGCGCAGCGTCGAGCGCTGGCGGATGTCGATGCCGTAGATCGTGCCCTTTTGCGGCGTGTTGCCGATGCAGACATCGGCATAGCCGGTGGTGGTCGGCGTGGTATTCACCGTCGTTGGGCAGGCGGCGGTGTTGGCGACGAGATCGGCCTGGCGGTCGTCAAGGTCGAAGCGGTAATTGTCGCGCGCCTCGTCGTCGGTGAAGATCGTATAGATCGAACGCAGCGAGATCGTGTTGCTGTCGTCGGGTTTGTAATCGAGCCTGCCCGAGACCGACCAGTTGCGGCGCGTCAGGCGATAGAGCTTGTTCTCGGCCTCATGCGCCCAGAAGCGCGTTCCGAAGCCGGGGCGCGTATCCTGGGCCACGCGCTCGTAATCGGTCTCGAAATTGTCGGTGACCATCGCGCGCTGATAATAGCTGCCCGAGACGAGCACGCCGAGCTCGCCGCCGCCCACGTTGAAGCGGTCGGAAAGAACCGCCGAGCCTTCATATTGCTTGCGGTCGCCCAGCTCGGCGATGCCGATGCCGGCCTTGCCCGCGAAGTGGAGACCGCTGTAGTCGAACGCCGATCGGGTGATGACATTGACGTTGCCCGCCACTGTCTCGCCCGGCATTTCCGGAGTCACTGCCTTGGAGACGACGATCTGCGAAGCGATCGCCGAGGGGATCGAATCGAAGCGCGCGTCGCGGCCCTCGGGGCTCACTACGTTGATCCCGTCGAACGACAGGGTCGTCCAGTAATTGGGGGCGCCGCGCAACGAGATGTACCGCGCCTGGCCCTGATCGCGCTCGACGGCGACGCCGGGCAAGCGGCCGGTCGCCTGCGCGATATTCTGGTCGGGCAGGCGGCCGACGCCATCCGCCGCTGCGACGGTGATCAGCGAATCGGAATTCTTCTGCACCGCAAGCGCCGAGGCTTCCGATTCGGCGATGGGGCGCGAGCCTTTGACGACGATCTCGGCGCTTTCGGCGGGGCCCTGCTCGGTCTGCGCGAAGGCGGGTGCTCCGATTGCCAAAGCGACCGTGCCCAAACTCGCGGTCAGAAGAAATTTGAAGCCCGATGTCATAACGCCCCCGAATTGATCTGTTTGTTGGGGGCGGCTCTAGGGACGCCGTTTGACAGTTCGATGCGTTACGAATGACTCTTCGGCGTCAGAAAAATTACAATTGCGCAACGCAGCATTTTCGCCACGGTGGCGCAACGGAAAGGGCGTCCGGATCGATCCGGACGCCCCTCGATGTCGGTTTCGCGGGTGCGATTACGAGCTGTAGTACATGTCGTATTCGACCGGGCTCGGCGTCATCTCCCAGCGGGCGACGTCGGCGCGCTTGATCTCGACATAGGCCGCGATCTGATCCTTGGTGAACACGTCGCCCTTGAGCAGGAAGTCCATGTCCGCCTCGAGGCTGTCGAGCGCTTCGCGGAGCGATCCGCACACCGTCGGCACCTGCTCCAGCTCGGCCGGCGGCAGGTCGTACAGGTTCTTGTCCATCGGATCGCCCGGGTGGATCTTGTTCTGGATGCCGTCGAGGCCGGCCATCAGCAACGCCGCATAGCAGAGATACGGATTGGCGAGCGCGTCCGGGAAGCGGAACTCGACGCGCTTGGCCTTGCTGCCCGCACCATAAGGAATGCGGCACGAAGCCGATCGGTTGCGCGACGAATAAGCGAGCAGCACCGGCGCTTCGTAACCCGGGACCAGCCGCTTGTAGCTGTTGGTCGACGGGTTGGTGAAGGCGTTGAGTGCCTTGGCGTGCTTGATCACGCCGCCGATGAAATACAGGCACATGTCGCTCAGGCCGGCATAGCCGTTACCGGCGAAGAGCGGGTTCTTGCCATCCCAGATCGAGATGTGGGTGTGCATGCCGGAGCCGTTATCTTCCTTGATCGGCTTGGGCATGAAGGTCGCGGTCTTGCCATAGGCATGCGCGACCTGGTGCACGACGTACTTGTAGATCTGCATGCGGTCGGCGGTCTGCACCAGCGTGCCGAAGGTCAGGCCGAGCTCGTGCTGCGCGGCGGCGACTTCGTGGTGATGCTTGTCGCAGGGCAGACCCATTTCGAGCATCGTCGCGACCATCTCGCCGCGGATGTCGACGGCGCTGTCGACCGGCGCCACGGGGAAGTATCCGCCCTTGGCGCGCGGACGGTGGCCGAGATTGCCGGCTTCATATTCTTTGCCCGAATTGCCCGGCAGCTCGATGTCGTCGATCGCGTAATACGACGTCGAATAGCTGTTCTCGAAGCGGACGTCGTCGAACATGAAGAACTCGGCCTCGGGGCCGACATAGACGGTGTCGCCGATGCCGAGCGTCTTGAGATACGCTTCCGAGCGCTTCGCGGTCGAGCGCGGGTCGCGGCTGTAGAGCTCGCCGGTCGAAGGCTCGACGATGTCGCACACCAGGATCAGCATCGGCGTGGCCGAGAACGGATCGATCCACACTGCGTCCAGATCCGGCTTGAGGATCATGTCCGATTCGTTGATCGCCTTCCAGCCTTCGATCGACGAGCCGTCGAACATCAGGCCGTCGGTAAGCTCGTCCTCGCCGATCACCTTGGCGACCATGGTGAGGTGCTGCCACTTGCCCTTGGGATCGGTGAAGCGGAGGTCGATCCACTCGATCTCGTTGTCCTTCACCATCTTCAGGATGTCACTGGCCGAATTCGCCATCGTAAAAACCCTTTCGCTCTCTTTCGTCTGCCCACCGAATCGGGCAATAAAATTACTTTTGCGGGCGCAGCACTAGAAGGTTGCTGCGCCGCGTCAAATCGCGTTTTCGTTGCGCTCGCCTGTGCGGATGCGCAGCGCGGTCTCGACCGGGATCACGAAAATCTTGCCGTCGCCGATCCGGCCGGTCTGCGCCGCGGTGGCGATCGCCTCGACCACGCGGTCCGCCAGGCTGTCGTCGACCACGACCTCGAGCTTCACCTTGGGGAGGAAATCCACCACATATTCTGCGCCGCGATAGAGCTCGGTATGGCCCTTCTGGCGGCCGAAGCCCTTGGCTTCGGTTACGGTGATCCCGCTGACGCCGACCTCGTGCAGCGCCTCCTTCACTTCATCGAGCTTGAACGGCTTGATGATCGCTTCGATCTTTTTCACGTGTTCCCCCAACAGGAATGAGGCAGTCCCCGTAGCGCGCGTCTGGCAACATCCGTGCCAGAGGCAGAGTCGGGGATGCCCCTCGGGTCGCACGCCGCGCGAAGCTTAACAAGTGCCTGCCAAATGGGCAGCGGCGGAATGAATGCCTTATTCGGGGGCACGGCGCGGGAGTGAATGGCGGGCGTTGAGTACCGACATCCCCGCTCCCGTCGGGAGAGGGTGCGCAGACTTGGGTCCACTTCTTCGGCGGGGCTTAGGTTGAAGCCCCAAACAGGCCGCTGATATATTTCGTCATCCCGGCCTTGAGCCGGGATCCCGCTTCTTCTGCTCAGCCAAAGGCAGCGGGACCCCGGCTCAGGGCCGGGGTGACGTGAGTACTTCACTTTATCTCTGCTTGGCAGCAAGCTGTGCCACTTCTCCCACCGGCAGAAGGAAGGGGGATGCGGCTTCGCTATCAATAAGGCGGGTTGTGGAGTCCCTTGGGGCTGGTCGTGAAGATCTCGCAACCGGTCTCGGTAATGCCGACCGAATGTTCGAACTGCGCGGAGAGCGAGCGATCGCGGGTCACGGCGGTCCAGCCGTCATCGAGCAATTTCACGTCGGGACGGCCGATATTGATCATCGGCTCGACGGTGAAGAACATGCCCGGGCGCAGCTCGGGGCCGGTGCCGGGGCGCCCGACATGCACCACTTCGGGCGCATCGTGGAACACCTGGCCGAGGCCGTGGCCGCAGAAGTCGCGGACGACGCCGTAGCGGTGCTTCTCGGCATGGTGCTGGATCGCGTGGCTGATGTCGCCGAGATGGTTGCCCGGCTTCGCCTGCTCGAGCCCTAGCATCAGGCACTCATAAGTCACGTCGACCAGCCGGCGCGCCTTGATCGGCACGTCGCCGACCAAATACATGCGGCTGGTGTCGCCGTGCCAGCCGCCGAGCATCGGCGTGACGTCGATATTGACGATGTCGCCGTCCTTGAGCGTGCGCTCGGACGGGATGCCATGGCACACGACATGGTTGATCGAGATGCAGCAGCTGTGCGTGTAGCCGCGATAGCCGAGCGTCGCCGGCACACCGCCGCCCGCAATCGTCATGTTACGGACGATGTCGTCCAGTTCCTCGGTCGAGACGCCGGGCACGACGTGCGGCACCAGCGCGTCGAGGATCTCGGCGGCGAGGCGGCCGGCCTTGCGCATGCCTTCGAAGCCCGCCGGCCCGTGGAGCTTGATCGCGCCGTCGCGCGCCTGCGGCATGTCTTCGGTGACGGTGACATATTCGGTCATGGCGGACGATATAGGCGTTTGCACCGCGGTTTGCGAGGCTCTAGTCCGGGCAAATGAGCGAGCGCATCTGGACCGCGGCACTGGTGGTGATCGGCGACGAGATCCTCTCGGGGCGCACGCAGGACAAGAATGTCGCGCAGTTCGCGAGCTGGCTCAACGTGCAGGGCATCAGGCTCGCCGAAGTGCGGATCGTGCCCGATGTCGAGAGTGCGATCGTCGAGGCGGTCAACACGCTCCGGGCGCGCAACGACTATCTGTTCACCACCGGCGGGATCGGGCCGACGCACGACGACATCACCGTCGACGCGATCGCCGCGGCGCTGGGCGTTTCGGTCATCGTGCATCCCGAAGCGCGGGCAATGCTCGAGCATTATTACGAGACCCGCGGCGGCCTCACCGATGCGCGGTTGCGCATGGCGCGCGTGCCCGAAGGCGCCGACCTGATCCCCAATCGCATGTCGGGCGCACCGGGGATCCGCATCGGCAATCTCTTCATCCTCGCCGGCGTACCGCATATCACTGCGGGCATGCTGGACGCGCTTACCGGCACGCTCGAAGGCGGGCTGCCGGTGCTGTCGCGCACCGTCGGGGCGTGGGTCGCGGAGAGCGAGATTGCCGAGATGCTGCGCGAGACCGAGCACGCGCATGAAGGCGTGGCGATCGGCAGCTATCCCTTCTTCCGCGATGGGCGCGTGGGCGCGAATTTCGTCGTGCGGGCGACGGAGCAGGCGCTGATCGACACGACGGTCGTGGCGCTGATCGCCGGCCTGCGCGCATCGGGCAGGGAACCGGTCGACGGCGGGATCTAGCCTAATTCCCCTCCCTGCGAGGGAGGGGTTAGGGGTGGGTAGCGTTGGGCAGGGCTCGATGCCCTGCTCGACGCTCGGTGCCAGGCGAGGAGTTTTTTGGCGCGCAGACGCGCGCACCCACCCCCAGCCCCTCCCTGCAAGCAGGGAGGGGAGCTAAATGCCGAGGCGCTGGATCCGCCGTTATTTCGAGAGCGCGCTGATCACTGATTTGTAGAAAGTGATCGCGGGCCCGATTTCGCCCACCGGGATCCGCTCGTTGAGCCCGTGCGCGAAGCTGTCGCTCGACTTCATGAAAAGCGGGCTGACACCGTAGCTCGGCACGCCGCGCCCCCGGAACCACATGCTGTCGGTGGCGCCCGCGGACATTACCGGCACTACCGATACTTCGGGAAAGCGCGCGTGCACTGCCCTGGTGATCACCTTCATCAGATCGGGGCGCAGCGGCGACGCGTCGCTCGGCACCGATCCGCTCTCGACCTTGGTCACTTTCACGGTCGGATCTGCGATCAGCGCGGCGAGCTTCTCGCGCACCTCGGGGATCGGTGTGCCGGGGAATATCCGGCAATTGACGTTGGCGGTTGCGCGCTGCGGCAGCGCATTGGTGGCGTGGCCGGCATTGACCATCGTCGCGACGCAGGTCGTGCCGGTCTGGCCGACAAAGCCAGGATCGGCGCGCAGCATCGCGCGGGCCCGGGCATCCTCGGGATTGGCGGCGAAGCGGCGCATCGCGTCCGCGAGCGCGGGGTCCGCGGTCCGGGCGGCAGTGGCGGCCCAGCTCGCCTTGGTGATCTCGTTGACCTGGCCGGGGAACTCATAGGCCTCGATCTTCTGCAGCGCGGCGGCGAGCTGGTAGATCGCATTGGGCTTGCGCGGGGCGCTCGAATGGCCGCCGGGGTTGGTGACGCTCAGCTCGAAATCGGCATAGCTCTTCTCGGCTCCCTGCACGCCGAACATCAGCGGCTTGCCGCTCTCGTCGAGATCGCCGCCGCCGCCGTCGATGTTGAGCAGCAATTCGGCGTCGTGGAACTCGCCGGCGAGCGCGGCGGTGGTCTTCATCCCCGTCTCCTCGTCACCCGAGAATAGCATCACGATATCGCGGCCCGGCTTGAACCCCTCGCGCTTGAGCTGGATCATCGAAGCGACGAAGGTCGAGACGTCGAACTTGTTGTCGCTCGCGCCGCGCCCGAACAGATAGCCGTTCTCGACCACCGGCGTGAACGGATCGCGCTCCCAATCTGCCGGCTTCGCCTCCACCACGTCCATGTGCCCGGAAATCAGGATCGGCTTCGCGCCATTCTTCGCCTTGCCCGTGCCGCGATAGCGCGCGACCAGAAAGGCGGTGTCGCCGAGCCTCTCGACGCGGACGTCGGCGTCGGCGAACCCGCCCGCGACGAGCTGGGACTTCAGATAGTTCGCATAATCGAAGGTCTGGTTGCCCGGCCCCGCTACGCTGCGGAAGGCGATGCCGCGCTTGAGCAATTCGAGCGCCTGCGTCTCGGCCTGCGGATTGTTCCGCGCCTGCGCCGAACCGGCGGCGAGCGCCACTGCGAGGAAAACCGCGAGGTGGCGCATAAGGCGGGGCTCCGATCAAGAGGCTGGAGCGGGTGGGGGATATGCTCGTTATCCCGCCTTCGGCTCCACCGGATTAATTTCCGGATTTTCGCCAGTAGCGAGGCACAGCGCTTCGTCAATCCGCCGCTCCACTTTCAAGGAGGGCACCGCGGGCATTCGGGTCAGGCGATGGCGCGGTGCGGCTGACCGGCGCGCGAAGCCGGGTTGCCGCTGGCCTCGAGGCCTGTTGCACTATTCCCTGGCACCCTGCGGCGACCCGACCGGCGTCTCAAATTTCACCAGCAGCTCCGCTGCGGCTTTCTGGATCTTGGGGAGGTAGTCCGACCCTGCCAGTCGCGGGACGATATCGTTTCCCAGTGTGATGAGGTTCCGCATCCTCGTTGCCAGAGTGCGGTAAAAGCCCACCGCGGCAGGTGCGGGGATGCCCACTTGAACTGCCGCGCCTTCGGACGAAAAGGTGTCGATCAGGGCACTTGCGCCCTGGTAGAACGACACGATCGACATCGCCAATTCCTCTGACAGGTCGCCGATCGAGCTGGCCGATGCTTCATAGACCTTGAAATACCCCTCGCGGGCGGTGATCACGAAGGGATCAACGACCGCTTCCGGGGCATCGGGCGCAGCGTATAATTGGGCGTGATCCTCAAGAAGGCCGATATAGCCGTTCGCTTGGATCAATTGAACGATGGTTGCGATTTCCGTCGCCAGAGCGAGCCGAGTGGCTTTTCTGCGCCTGTGGCGCTCAAATTCGCCATAGCAAGCGGCGAATATGAAGGCGAACACTGCGCCCGCGAATCCCTCCAGCAACTCCGTTCCCCCCCACAAATGACAAAGGCAGGCCGAAGCCCGGTCCTGTCCTCACGACATAAGGAGGAAGCCGAGGCAGAGTGCCCGAAGGCAGACTGCAAGGTCGACCTTGACGTCGATCGTAATCGCCACCGTCTTTTTCGTTTCTGACTCTGGGGCGTGGTGCCACAATCCCTGCGCGCTGTGCAACGCCCGGGGGCAACCCGTTCGGCGCGGTCGCGCGCATCTCCCGCGGCCAATGACGAGTCGCCGCGAAGGTTGTCGGGACAAGGCCAGGTATGACAGTGCTGGAGCGGGCGAAGGGAATCGAACCCTCGTCGTAAGCTTGGGAAGCTTCTGCTCTGCCATTGAGCTACGCCCGCGCGGCAGCCCGGTTGCCACAGGGCGGGGCGGCCGGTCAATCCGCGAATGCGATGTCTGGCAAAGGGTGCGGCTTGACGGCTTTGCTCGCCGCAGGAGATGGAGGGGCATGATCCGTTGGCTCGCTTCGCTCTTCCTGCTGCTCATCGCAGTCCCCGCCGCGGCGCAAATCCCGCACCTGAAGGACGGCCAGCTGATCGTCGACGGCAAACCGTTCCTCATACTGGGGGGCGAGCTCGGCAATTCCAGCGCGTCGGAGCGGGAATGGCTCGGACCACATTGGGCGCGGCTCAAGGCGATGCACTTGAATACCGTGCTCGCGCCGGTGAGCTGGGAGCTGATCGAGTCGCAGGAGGGCCGCTTCGACTTCACGACGGTCGACTGGCTGATCGAGGATGCGCGCGCGCACGATCTGCGGCTGGTGTTCCTGTGGTTCGGCAGTTGGAAGAACTCGATGTCGACCTATGTGCCGGCATGGGTGAAGCGCGATGAACGGCGCTTCCCGCGCACGATCGGCGCCGACGGCAAGGCGCAGGAGATCCTCTCGGCCTTCGGCCCCGCCACCCGCGATGCCGACGCCAGGGCCTTCGCCGCACTGATGCGGCATCTGAAGCAGGTCGACGGCGCCCGGCATACCGTGATCATGATCCAGGTCGAGAACGAGATCGGCTTCCTGCCCACCGTGCGCGAGCGCGGGGCAGCCGCGGACGCGGCGTTCGCGAAGTTCAAGGGATCGGAGGAGGCATTCACCGCCGACGCTTATGCGCGCTTCACCGAAGCGGTGACGCGCGCGGGCAAGCGCGAATACCCGTTGCCGATGTACGTCAACGGCGCGCAAGGGCGTCCGGGCAAGCTGCCGGGAGAGTATCCGAGCGGCGGTCCGCTCGCGCATCTGATGGACGTGTGGCGCGAGGCGGCACCGTCGCTCGATTTCCTCGCGCCCGACATCTATTTCCCCAACTTCGCCGACATCGTCGCGGGCTATGTCCGGCCCGGCAATCCGCTGTTCGTGCCGGAGGCGAACAATGCCGGCGATCCGCGCGCCGCGGCCAATGCCTTCGGCGTGATCGCCCGGCATCGCGGCATCGGTTTCAGCCCGTTCTCGATCGAGAGCGTCGACGGCGCCGGCGCGGCGAAGCTGGGCGGACTATATGGATTGCTGGAGAGCATGGCGCCGGAGATCCTCCGCGCCCAGGCGACCGGTCGCATCCTCGGTTTCTCGCCGCCGGTGACGTTCGCGGGGGCAGTGGACGAAACGCCGCAGATACAGACGCTCGGTGGCTATCGCTTCACCGTCAGCTTCGTCGATCCGTGGACGCCGAAAGACAAGCAGGTTCCCGCGGAGCATGGCGGGATGATCCTGTGGCTCGGGGGCGAGGACTATCTCATTGCCGGGACCGGGATCACCGTCACCGTCGAACCCGCGGACGGAAAGGGGCGTGCCGGGCTCGATCGGGTCGAGGAGGGCAGGTTCGTCGACGGGAAATGGGTATCGGGGCGCGTACTCAACGGCGATCAGACGCATCAGGGGCGTCATGTCCGGCTGCCGCCCGATACACAGGGCGTCCAGCGCGTGCGGCTATATCGTTACGGCTGAGAAGCGACCAAAAAGCCGCTCGCGCGTTGCGGCGACATGCAGAATCTCTGGTTCATCACCAATCCCAATTCCGGAACCGCCACCCGCGCCAAATGCGAGGCCCTCGAGGCATTGTTCGAAGAGAGCGGGCTCGAGCTGGCCGGGCGCACCGAATTTCCCGAGCAGAAGCTGCCCGAAGCAGCGAAACTCGATGGCGCCGGGGTCGACACGGTGGTGCTGTTCGCCGGCGACGGCACGATCAATGCCGCACTCTGCGCGCTGGAGACTTGGGAAGGCGCCTTCCTCATCCTCCCCGGCGGCACGATGAACCTGCTCGCCAGGGGGCTGCATAGCGAGACCGATCCGCACAAAATCCTCCACGCCGCGCGCACATGCGATCGCCGCGTCGCGCTGCCTTATGTGCAGGCGGGCAGGCATCGCGCCTTTGTCGGACTCATCCTCGGCCCCGCCGCTTCGTGGTTCCGCGCGCGCGAGGCGATGCGCAGCGGCACCTTCCGGCGGCTGATCGCCGCGGCGCGCGGGGCCTTGCGCAAGACTTTCGGCGAGCGCGGCATCCGCGTCGAAGGCGCGAAGGGTCTCGGCGATCACTATCAGGCGGTGTTCGTCACTCCCGATCTGCGCGGACTCGAGGTCGCCGCGGTCGACGCGCGCGACTGGAAGTCGATCGTCCAGCTCGGCTGGGAATGGCTGAGCGGCGACTGGGTCGCGGCGCACGCAGTGAGCGAGGCGTGGACCGAGGAACTGCGCGTGCGCGGCGGCAAGCCGGTGCTGGCGCTGTTCGACGGCGAACCGGTGACGCTCGCCCCGCGCGTGCCGATCCGATCGGGCAAGAGCCTCGAAACGTTCATCGCCACCCGCAAGGACGAGGAGGTGCCTGCGACATGACCCGCTTGTTTCACGTCAGCGACGTCCATTTCGGGCGCGAGGATCGCGAGGCGATCGATTGGTTCGGCCGCAAGGTGAAGGAAGAGCAGCCGGATGCGGTGATCATGACCGGCGATCTCACCATGCGGGCCCGATCGCGCGAGTTCACTGCCGCGGCGAAATGGCTGGAGAGCCTAAGGCGGCCGGTGACGGTCGAGGTCGGCAATCACGATCTGCCTTATTTCAACCTGTGGGCGCGCTTCTTCACGCCGTACAAACGCTACCAAGCGCTCGAACACATGATCGAAAAACCGCTCGACGTGAAGGGCGTGAGCGTCGTGCCGCTCAAGACCACTGCGCGTTTCCAGTGGCGGCTCAATTGGGCGAAGGGCTATGTCAGCGCGCGCGCGCTGCAGGAATCGCTGGCGCTGGTGGAGGCGGTGCCGAAGGACGACCTGGTCTTCGTCGCCGCGCATCACCCGCTGGTCGAGGCCGGGACGATGGCCACGTCGATGACGCGGCATGGAAGACGAGCGCTGGAGGCGCTGGCGACGGCCGGCGCGCACGCGGTGCTCACGGGGCATGTCCACGATCCGTTCGACATCGCGCATGAAGTGGACGGGCGCACGGTGCGGTTGATCGGTGCGGGTACTCTCTCCGAGCGCGTCCGGGCGCATCCGCCGTCGTTCAACGAGATTCGGATCGACGGCGCCAGCTTCGAGACGGTGGCGCGGTTCAAGGGCGAGGGGAGCGTGGCGCTTTAGGAATCTCGTCATCCCGGCCGAAGTGCCGGGATCCACCGTGCGGCGAACGACACCCTCGACGCCTCTCGTCTCTTCCCAAGCGGCCTGGTGGACCCCGGCACAAGGCCGGGGTGACGTTGAAGATGCAGAGGCGTCAGCTCCGCGTCAAATCCTGTCCGAACACCAGCAGGTTCCCGTCGGGCGCCATCACCATCAATTCCCGCTGGCCATAGATCTGGTCGATCGGGCCGTAGATGTCGCCGTCGTTGAGCAGCGGGATTTTTGGCCGCAGCTCCTCCGCGACCGCATCGACGTCGCGGACGTCGACATAGTAACAGAAGCGGCGATTGCCCGGCGGAGCGCCCTCGTCACCGGTATTCTCCTTCAACCGGAACGCCGCAGTCTCGCGCTGGACATAGGCATAGCTGCCCTGGCGGAAGCGGCACTCGAACCCGAGGATATCGGTGAAGAAGCGTACCGCCGCATCGATGTCGGGCACATGCATGAAAGGCGTGATGCGAAAGAGGTTCGACACAGGCGCCTCTCCCGTGTCGGCGATATCCGAGCCCGTCATGCCGCGGTAGTGAAGTTCCATGCCTCGCTCCCTCCGGCCCAACATAGCAGCGGGATGGGGAAGGAAGGGTGTAGGAACGCCGTTAAGCGCGGAACAACCCTAAGGGGCCGCGGCCGCCGGTGCTCCATGTCGACCAGTTGGGGAAGACATAGGGCATGTCGGCATCGCTGACGCCGTGCCAGCGTGCGATCGCGCCGATATATTCCTCCTGCGCGACCGCGGGAATGAAGCGGCCTTCGTTGCTGACGTCCTGCAGGCCACCGATCACCGGATCGGGATAGGCACCGAAGATGCCGCCAGGAGTGACGTTGCCGCCGACGACGAGGTGGTTGCTGCCCCATGCGTGATCGGTGCCGTTCTGGGCATTGCCTTTGAAGGTGCGGCCGAAATCGCTCATCGTGAAGGCGGTTACGTTCTCGGCCATGCCGATCGACTGCATCGCGCGATGGAAGCCGGCGAGTGCCATGGCGAGCTCGCGAAGCAGGTTCGCATGCGTGCCGGTATCGTTGTTGCCGCCGTTCACCTGGCCCGAATGATTGTCGAACCCGCCCTGGCTGACCATGAAGGTCTGGCGGTCATGGCCGAGCGTCGAGCGCGCGTCGATCATCCGCGCGACGCGCATCAGCTGGCGGGCGACGTCGCTGGTGAGCGCCGCACCGGTATCCGGATTGACGAAATAGCCGTCGAGCGCGCTGGCTGCGCTGATGATCGTATTGGCGGTGACCGCCTGGCCATAAGCGCCGTTGATGTCGCGCGCGGTCGTCTCGGTCATCGCACCATAGGCCGCTCCGCCGGCAAAGGCGTCGATGCCGGCGTTCTTCGCCTGATTGGCGGCGCTGCCGCCGGTGGTGTAGCCGCTGCGGGCGAGCGTGCCAGTGGACGGCAGCACCAGTGCCGCGCTGGTCCGGCCGATCGTCGCGAGATTGGAGCCCGCGAGCGAGATCATCGACGGCGTCGAGGTTGCGGTCATGCGGTCGGTCATGCGGCCCATGAAGCCGTCGATGCTGACGTCGCGCGCGCGCAGACCCTGCCAATGGGCCTGCTCGTCGGAGTGGCTCATCAGGTTGGTCGGACGCAGATCGGGGCGCGACTGATAAGCCGCCTTGGTGAGCGGCGCGAACAAGGTACCGGCGTTGAGCACCAGCGCGAGGCTGCCTTCGTCCCAGAGCGGGCGGAGCGCCGACATCGACGGGTGCAGGGCGTAGGCGGCGTTGGTCAGCGGGGTCAGCGCCGGCGCCTTGATGCCGACCGAGCCGCGCGAGGCGAGATAGGTGGTGTGGCGGGCATCGGTGGGGATCACCATGTTCCAGCCGTCATTGCCCCCGAACAGGAACACGCCGACCATCGCGCGATAGCTGCCATTGGGGGCGGCCATCGCGCTGGTGCGGCCGAGCTGGCCCATGGCCGCCAGAGCGCCGGTGCCGGCGACGAGGCGCGTGAAATCGCGGCGGGAAAGGGACATCTGTATTCCTTACCGGTCGACGAGGAAGAGCGGGCTCGATGCCGCGATATAGAGCATCATCTGGGCGCGCTTCCGCGCCTGGATCAGCGGGTCGGCATGCGTGATCGCAGCGGCCGCGGCCTTGAGTGCATCCTTCTGCGTCTGGGTCAGCGTGTTCGCGAACATCAGCAGGTCGACCCGCGCGACCATCGAGTCGAGATCGGTGCCGAACGCTTCCCATCCGCTCCACAGCGGCTGGGTCAGAGACGAATTGGGCAGCCCTGCGTCGAGCGCGAACTCCGCACGGGTGGCGTCGCCGCCGATCGTCCAGTCATAGACGAAATTGTGCCAGCGCAGCACGTTCGAGGTGTTGAGCAGCTTCGACGCCGGGCTCTTCAGCGTAATGCTGCCGGGCAGCGGATAATCGGTCGGGTAGAAGTTGAACACCGAAGGCGCACGCATCACCGGCTGGCCCATGCTGGTGTCGCGATTGACGAAGACATAGCCGTCGGTGGTGAACCCGATCACGCGGGCGAGGCCGGCCATCAGCAGCACCGGCTCCTTGACCTTGCCCGAGGCTGCGCCGGGTGCGCCCCGCGCCTCGGCGTCGGTCAGGATCGCGCGGACCACGGCCTTGAGGTCGCCGCGCACGCCGCTGCCGTTATTGGCGAACACCGCCGCCACGCGGCCGACATAGGCCGGGGTCGGATTGGGCGTCACGAGATGGGCGATCAGGAACTTCGCGACGAAGGGGGCGGTCGAGGCATTGTTGAACGCGGCGTCGACGACCGCGGCCACGCTGGCTTCCTGCGTCGCGCCGGCGGCCACCGAAGTGCCGAGGAAGGACTTGGCGGTGTTGTCGTACCGCGTCGGCACCGAGATCATCGGCTGCGAATAATCGCGGGCGTTGCCGTCGGTGATCGCCGCGCCGCCGAGGCGGGCATAGGTCCAGCCGGTCAGCGCGCGGGCGACGCCGCGAATATCTTCGGAGGTGTAGTTGGGTTGGCGGGCACCGGTCGCGTCGAGCTTTGGCGTGCCGTCCATGTTGAGCTGGTCGGGGCCCATCGAGAAGAGCTGGAGGAACTCGCGGGCATAATTCTCCGACGGCGCCGATTTGTTGCTGTCGGCCATGTCGAGATAGTCGCCCATATAACCGAGCATCGTCGCGCGGGCGAGCACGTCGCGGAAATTGCCGAAGGCGTTGTCGAGGAAGATCTGGTTGAACGCAGCGATGCCGGCGGCCGAATTCACTTCGGCTTCCGAGGCCACGACCATCTGGCCGAGCGCGAAGGCGACGCGCTGGCGGAGCTGATCGGGCGCCATCACGGCATCGGCATAGAAGCGCATCGCGGCGGGCGTGCGCGAGAAATGCTGGCGGGTGCAGACGGTGTCGCCGCTGGTGCAGAAGTCGCGCCGGACCTCGACGGCGAGATCGGAATAGGTGCTTCCGGTGGCGGCGAACTGCTCGTCGAGCCAGCCGTTGACGCCGAGCTCCTTGATCCGGGCGACGAGTGCAGGCGTGGGTCCGAAGCTCGCCTGTTTGGCGAGCCGCGCGGCGTCGCCTTCCGTGAAGGTCGGTGTAGGGGTGGGTGCGGGCGTGACAGAGACCACGCCCCCGGCGGACGTGCCGGTGCTGCTGCTCCCGCCGCCGCAACCCGCAAGCAACGTGACAAGCGCTACGCCGAGCGCAGCCGATACGCGTGGTCCAAACACTGGATAATCCCCCGCCGCTGCGCCCCGCGCAACCTGCACCCTTATGCATAGAGGGGCGTGGTTAATCCGACAACGTGTAGAAATACCTAAGGAAATTTTAGCCAGAGCTTCATTCCTCGTCGGGCGATCCGCTTGCGGCTCTGATCGGTGAAAGCGTACGAGCCCATTGACTTCCACATCTGCTTGTCATAGATTTCTGTCATGACAGAAATTAAAGATAACAGCGCAATGCTCCCGACTGCCGTCCAGCAGTTCGTGCTGCATTGGGGCGAGATGGGCAGCCAATGGGGCGTCAACCGCTCGGTCGCGCAGATCCATGCCTTGCTCTATCTCAGCGATCGGCCGCTCAATGCCGAGGAGATCAGCGAGACGCTGCGGATCGCGCGGAGCAATACCTCGAACAGCCTCAAGGAATTGCTCGGCTGGAAGCTGATCCGGCGCGTGCCGGTGATGGGCGAGCGCCGCGACCATTATGAGGCCGAGGTGGATCTGATGCAGATGCTCACCCGGATCGCGCAGGGCCGCAAGGAGCGCGAGATCGATCCCGCCGTCGCGGCGCTCCGCATATGCACCGACGAGGCCAAGGCCGATCCGCGGATCAGCCGAGTGGCGCGCGAGCGGATCGCGGCGATGCACGACTTCGTCGTGACGGTCGACGACTGGTACCAGCAAATGATCGCGATCCCGCCCAACCGGCTGATGCTGTTGATCAAGATGGGCAAAAGGGTCCTGTCGTTCCTGCCGGGAGGGCGTTCCAAGGAGAGCTGAGTGGAAGGCGGCCGCAGTGGAGCTGCGACCAGGAGTTTCCGTCCTTACAGAAAGAGCTGACAATGGGGATTGCAGTCGAAGCGGCGCTGGGGCGCTATGTGGCGTGGCAGCCGGCGGTGGCACCGGTCCGGCCCGAAGGCGACAGCCCGTTCGCGCGGCTGCTCGGCGCGCGTTGGCTGTTCCTCCCGCCGGCGGTGCGCCGGCGCTTTCTGCGGAAGATCGGCGAGGGCGCGTGTGTCACCTATGTTGGCGAAGTCGCCGAGTGCCGGATGAGCCGGGCGGGCTGGCTGTTCGCCCAGCTCGCGCGGGTGGTAGGAGCGCCCCTGCCGCTCGGCACCGATACCGGCGTCGCGGCGAGTGTCAGCGTGACCGCGGACCGCGACGGCTGGAACCAGTACTGGACTCGCCAATACGGCCGGCGGCACGGTTTTCCACAGGTTATCCACAGCGCCAAAAGGTTCACCGGACCAACCGGGCTCGAGGAATATCTCGGGCTCGGCCTCGGCATCGCGCTTCGGCTCGAAGAGGAGGGCGGGGCGCTGCTGTTCGTCAGCGACCATTATTTCCTGCGGCTCGGCGCGCTGCGGCTGCGCATCCCGAATGCGGTGCTGGGGCATCTCGTCGTTGGGCACACCGATCTGGGACACGGCCATTTCGCCTTCACGCTGGACCTCGTCCACCCGTGGCTGGGCGAGCTCGTCCACCAGCTCGCGATCTTCGCCGATCCGCGGGAAGCCGCGTGACCCGGCCCGTCATCGTCTTCGACGCCATGTGCGTATTGTGCTCGGGCCATGCGCAGTTCGTGCTGCGCCACGATCGCGCGGGGCATTTCCTGCTCGCCTCGATGCAGAGCGAAGCGGGTACGGCGATCTATCGATCCCTCGGCATCGACCCGGCGAATCCCGACACGTTGATCCTTGTCGAGGGTGACCGGGCTCTGCGCGACAGCGATGCTGTCCTCGCGATCTGGCGAGGGCTGGGCTGGCCGTGGCGTGCCGCGGGGGTGTTCGCCATCGTTCCGAGAGCGTTGCGCGATCCGGCATATCGCTGGGTGGCGCGGCATCGCTACCGGCTGTTCGGGCGGCGCGAGACCTGCTGGTTGCCCAATGCGGCGCAGCGGAGCCGCATTCTGTGAGCCGCGTCCTCGTCATCGGCGGCTATGGCGGCTTCGGTGCACGGCTGACGCGGCGGCTGCTCGCGGCCGGGCATGAAGTGGTCGTCGCCGGGCGCAGCGCGGACAAAGGCGTCGCGTTCTGCGCGGGGCTCGACCGTTGCGAGGCGGTGGTAGCCGATCGCACCAACGGAATCGGTATGGCGATGGCGCGGATCCGGCCCGATCTGGTGATCGATGCCGCGGGGCCGTTCCAGGACTGCGGCTACACAGTGCCCGAGGCCTGCATCGCGATGCGGATACCCTATCTCGACCTCGCCGACGCACGCGCCTTCGTCACGGGCATCGGCAGGCTGGACAAAGCGGCGAAGGCGGCTGGGGTCGCGGTGATTGCCGGCGCCTCCAGCGAGCCGGCGCTGTCCGGCGCCGTGGCGCGCAAGCTGGCGGAGGGGATGAACTCGGTCGCGCAGGTCGAGATCGTGATCAGCGCGTCCAATCGCGCGGTGGGCGGTGCGTCGGTGGCGCGGGCGATCCTGAGCTATGTCGGCAAGCCGCTGCGGTTGTGGCGCGGGCGGCGGTGGGGCGTGGGATATGGCTGGCAGGAATTGCGCCGCGAGCGTTTCGCGGTTGCCGGCCAGCCGGCGCTGCGTCGGTGGGTAGCACTGGCCGACGTCCCTGCGCATGATCTGCTGCCCGCGATGCTGCCCGGGCGCCCGGCGGTGACCTTCCGTGCCGGCACCGAGCTGGGCTTCCAGATGCTGGCACTATGGCTGGCGAGCTGGCCGGTGCGTTGGGGCTGGGTTGCCTCGCTCGATCGGACCGTGCGCTGGCTGATCCCGATCCAGCGGTTGACGCGGCGGATCGGCAGCGATTGCTCGGCAATGTCGGTGACGCTGTGTGGCGGGCGCATCGAGCGGAACTGGACATTGGTCGCCAGCCGCGGTGACGGGCCCGAAATCCCCACCTTCGCCGCCGCGATCCTCGCCGAAGAGATATTGTCGGGCCGCATCGCACCCGGCGCTCGCGACGCGGCCGATCTGCTGACGCTCGACCAGTTCGAGCCGCTCTTCGCGCCGCTGGCGATCGGCCACGAGATGCACGAGCGGGAAGTGGCCCCGCTTTATGCCCGGGCGATGGGCGCGCGTTTCGACGTGCTGCCGCGAGCGGTTCGCGCGATGCACGAGGTGCATGGCGATGGCGGCGCGGCGGGCGAGGGGCATGTGGCGCGCGGCGGCCATCCGCTTGCGCGATTGATCGGCAGCATCATGCGCTTCCCGCCGAGCGGCGACTATCCGGTCCATGTCGGCTTTACGGAGCGCGGCGGCAAGGAACGCTGGACCCGCGACTTTGGCGGGCATCGCTTCGCCAGCGAGCTCGCGCAGGCCGGAGAAGGTGTCGCTGAACGCTTCGGTCCGCTGCGTTTCGCGTTCGATCTTCCCTCCGATGAAACGGGGCTGCGGATGGTTCTGCGACGCTGGACCCTGTTCAGGCTGCCGATGCCCCGCGCGCTGGGCCCGCGCATCGCGGCGCGCGAATGGCAGGAAGACGGACGTTTCCGCTTCGAGGTCGGCGTGCGCCTGCCGCTGATCGGCGAAGTGATTCACTATGCGGGCTGGCTGGATGCCACTGCCGACCAAGGCCCCGCGCAGCACGAAATCCGGCTTCACTGAGGAAACCCAATGTACCGACCCTATTCGCGCTTCGGCCTACTCGTGAAGGCATTGGCGGGCGCCAGCATTGCTGCGTCGTGGCCGGGGATGCTGGCGCTGACGATGGCGTTCTATGCGCCTCGCCTGCTGCTAGTTCCGCTGACGACATTCGCTATCGCCTTCGGGCACGCGTTGGTGCTGGGACTGCCGCTCTATCTCCTCCTCGATCGGCGGGGATGGGCCAATGGCTGGCTCGCCGCTTTGGCGGGTGCCTGCATAGGCATGGTGCCGGTCTTGATCTTCACAACGATCGACCATTTCCAGTACCCCTCGGATCGCTATGCGGCGGGCTGGCTGACGCAGGTGAGCGGCGCGCTATGGTTGTTCGGCTTCCTGGGCCTGTGTGGGGGCCTGACCTTCTTCGCCATAGTCTCGGGCGACAGAGCGGCCGAGGAATGACCAGACAGCAAAAGGGCGGCCCGTTGCCGGACCGCCCCTTCGTTTTGCCTGAGCCTGAAGCTTAGCGCTTCGAGAACTGGAAGCTGCGGCGTGCCTTGGCGCGGCCGTACTTCTTGCGCTCGACGGTACGGCTGTCGCGGGTCAGGAAGCCTGCCGCCTTGACCGGCGCGCGGAGCACCGGCTCGAAGCGGGTCAGCGCCTGGCTGATGCCGTGCTTGACTGCGCCGGCCTGGCCCGAAAGCCCGCCGCCCTTGACGGTGCAGACCACGTCATACTGGCCCTCGCGCTCGGCGACACCGAACGGCTGGTTGATGACGAGACGCAGCGTCGGACGCGCGAAATAGACTTCCTGATCGCGGCCGTTGATCGTGATCTTGCCGGTGCCCGGCTTGATCCACACGCGGGCGACGGCGTCCTTGCGGCGGCCGGTCGCGTAAGCGCGGCCGAGGCTGTCGACGATCTTCTCGCGCAGCGGCGTGGTCGACACGGGCGCAGAGGCCGGTGCGTTCAGATACTCGTCGGCGCTGGCCGGGGCACCCGCGGGCGCTTCACCGGCGGCGATGGCGCCGAGATCGGAAAGGGACTGGCGGTTGTCGGACATTATGCGCCCACCTTGTTCTTGCGGTTCATCGACGCGATGTCGAGGATCTCGGGGTTCTGCGCGGCGTGCGGATGCTCGGTGCCGGCGAAGATGCGCAGGTTGCGCATCTGCTGGCGGCCGAGCGGGCCGCGCGGGATCATGCGCTCAACGGCCTTTTCGAGCACGCGCTCCGGGAAACGACCCTCGAGCACCTTGCCCGCGGTGATTTCCTTGATGCCGCCGGCATAGCCGGTGTGCTTGTAATAGACCTTGTTCGCCAGCTTCTTGCCGGTGAAACGGATCTTGTCCGCGTTGATGACGACGACATTGTCGCCGCAATCGATGTGCGGAGTGAAGCTCGTCTTGTGCTTGCCGCGCAGCACATTGGCGATGATCGTCGCAGCGCGACCGACCACCAGGCCCTCGGCATCGACGAGATGCCACTTCTTCTCCACTTCGGTCGGCTTTACCGACTTGGTGGTCTTCATCAGCGCCTTCATGGCCTGTGACCTTTCGAGGTTTAAACGCAAGCGCGCCAGCCTTGCGGCCAGCGCGGTTGAGCGGGCGTTTGGCTGAGGCGGCCCCGAAAGTCAAGCAAATCGGGGCGTTTGCTGACGGGTATTATAATACCTGTACCTATTCTGGCCAGGCGGCAGGGCTCGCATTCTCGATACGGATGCGCGTGACGAGCACCGTCTCGCGCGCTGCGGCACCGGTTCCGCTGACGTTGCGGACGGTGTCGGTGGCGGTGCTGAGCATCCCGGTTCGGGGATCGAACGCCCGCTGCCGGTCGAGCGATACCGAACCGGTACGCGCGGGGGCGCCGGCTTGCGCGGGCAAGTCGATGGTCGCCGATGCGGTGGTGGAGGCTCGCAGCAGGCCCCCATCGGCGGCGGCTACGCGGCGCGTGCCTTCCAGCGTGACGGGGTTGCCGAAGGGAGAAGCGCCGGGAAGCCGGACCGGCGTGGCGGTGCCAGCAGCCTCCCATGGGTCGGTCATGATCGCGGCGGTGACGAGCGTGGCGAGGAGCACGCGCTGCCGCTCGGGCGGGAGGGCGCGAAGCGGTGCGACGAGCCTGGCCGAGGCGGCGTCGGAGGGAAGGCCGCGCCGCGAGGCGGCGGCTTCGGCGATGCGCTGACAGACTTGCTCCCACAGCGTCGCCATGTCGTCGACCGTCACAACCTGTCCGCGTTCGTCGAGGTGGAGGACGATTGCGCGGCCGGCGAGCGCGGAGAGACCGCGCTCGACCAGGTTGCCCAAGGCTTCGGGCGCGGCGCTGCTATTGGCGAGCAATACCGCCTCGGCGCGATAGCCCGCGCCCTCCCTGCTGAAGCGAACCAGCCGCTCGAGCCGGTAGCGCCGCTCGGCCGGCGAGCTCTCGGTCCGTTCGGTGACGATGCGCAGCGGCGTGCCGAGCGGCGGCGCGAAGGCGGGCGCGGCGATGCTCGCCTGGAGCAGGACGGCCGCGAGCAGCACTCAGCCGGTCTCCGCGGCGACCCAGTCGCTCACCGCCGCGGCGGCGCTCACCGGCCACGCCTCGACGGTCGGAAGGTCGTAGGGATGAAGCACCTCGATCCGGTCGCGCAACCGCTCGGCGAGCTGCGGAGTCGTCTTGAACAATGCGGGGACTTCCTCGCCACGCTCGACGGCGCCCTGCCAGCGGTAGATCGAAAGGCAGGGCGCCAGGATGTTCACGCAGACGGCGAGGCGCTCGGCGAGCACGATTTCGGCGATGCGCTCCGCCTCGACCCGGCTGGGAAAGGTCGAGAACAGGAGCGCGATGTCGCTCATCCGCGCCGGCCGACGGCGTGCACGCCCCAGGTGGTGGCAATGACGAGCAGCGCGCCGGTGAGCTGGTGGAGCGCGGCGAGCGTGATGTTCATCCCCGACATCACCGTCGCGATGCCGAGCAGGATCTGCAGCCCGAAGGCGGTGTGGATCGCGATCGAGGCGCGGCGATCCACGCCTCGGGTGGCGCGGGCGAGCACGATCAGGGCGGCGACCGTCACCCACGCCCACCAGCGATGGACGAAATGGACGATCGCCGGATCGTTGAACAAGGCGTCGAGGAAGGGGCGTCCGGCAGTCGTCGCGCCGGGGAAGAAGCGGCCGTTCATCAGGGGCCATTGGTCGGTGACCAGACCCGCATTGAGCCCCGCGACCAGCGCGCCGAACAGCAATTGGACGAACAGGACCGCGCCGGTGAAGGCGCCGAGCCCGGTCAGCCGTGCCGGGCGGGCCTGCGGGTTCCGCACCAGCGTGCGCAGATCGAGCGCGGTCCAGACGATCCCGGCCAGCGTGAACAGCGCCACGAGCAGATGCACGGCGAGGCGGACATGGCTGACATCGGTGCGGACGCTCAGTCCCGATTTGACCATCCACCAGCCGATCGCGCCCTGCAGCCCGCCGAGCGCGAGCAACGCCACCAGCCGCCAGCCATAGCCGCGCGGAATCTGCCGGCGGATCGCGAACCAGATGAGCGGCACCGCGAAGGCGATGCCGATCAGCCGGCCGAGCAGCCGGTGGAAATATTCCCAGAAGAAGATCGCCTTGAACCCGGCGAGCGTCATGCCCTGGTTGAGCTGCTGATATTCGGGGATGCGCTTGTAGTTGGCGAACTCGGCTTGCCACTGTGCATCGTTGAGCGGCGGCACGATCCCCGTGATCGGCTTCCACTGGGTGATCGACAGCCCGGATTCGGTAAGCCGGGTGATGCCGCCGATCACGACCATGAGGACGATGAGCGCGGCGACGGAATAGAGCCAGGTAGCGAGGGAACGGGGGCGGGCGGTGGACGTCATCTGAAGCACGCGGGAGGTTTAGCGGCGCGTGGGCCGGAAAGCTATTCACGAAACGGATTGGTCACGCGCAATTGGCCTTCCACGAGGAGGCCGTGATGCAAATCCTCGGAATAGAGCGTGTCACAGCCCGCAATTCTCGCTGCCGCCACGATCATTCCGTCATGGACGCCGAGCCGGTATTTCTCCGCCAGGCCGAGGCCCATTGCGTGCAGGGTCGCATCCAGCGGTATGATCGGTGCGCACAGCGCACAGATCAAGTCGATCGCCTCGCGAATCTCAGGCCAGGGCATATTCAGTTTGCGCAGCGCTACGTTCGCAAACTCGTTAAGGCACTGTACGCTTATCGCGCCTCCCTCGCTGATGAGCTTTTGCGCGCTTCCCATGCGCATATCGTTCGACGAATACGCATAGACGAGAATATTCGTATCCAGGAACGAACGCGTCACCGCGCGTTGGCTTCCTCGCGATCGAACTTATAACCGGCCGGCAGAGGGCGGGCCAATTCGCCCATTCGCGCGACGATCGCCGCCCTTCGCTGTTGTTCGGTGACGACTGCCACTGCGCCGCTGTCCAGCGCGCATAACTCGATCTCATCACCTTCTTTCAGGCCCAGAGACCTGACCACATCAGCGGGAATGCGAACGGCGAGACTGTTACCCCATTTTGCGATCTGCATGAACGATCTCTAGCTGATATACATGGCGCCAATGTATATCGTTCAAGAGTGACCTGCAATCATCAGGCGCGCGCGTCGGTGACCGCGGCTTCGTTGTAGCGCAGCGCCTTCAGCACCGTATCGACGATGTTCTCGCCGTTCAGCCCAGCCTCGGCATATTGGAGCTCGGGCTTGTCCTGGTCCTGAAAGATATCCGGCAGGCGCATCGTGCGGAGCTTGAGGCCGGCGTCGATCAGGCCCTGATCGCTCGCCATAGTGAGCACGTGTGCGCCCAGTCCGCCGACCGCACCTTCCTCCACCGTCACTGCCACTTCGTGGCTGGTGAGCAGCTTGCGGATCAGCGCCTCGTCGAGCGGCTTGGCGAAGCGCAGGTCGGCGACGGTCGTCGAAAGTCCCTTGGCCTCCAGAGCGTCGGCCGCCTTGAGCGCTTCTGCCAGCCTTGTTCCCAGCGACAGGATCGCCACCGTCTTGCCCTCGCGCACCATACGGCCCTTGCCAATCTCCAGCCGTTCGGGAACCGCGGGGAGCGCGACGCCCACCCCGTTGCCGCGCGGATAGCGCACCGCGATCGGGCCGTCGTCATGAAGTGCCGCAGTGTGCGTCATATGCACCAGCTCGGCTTCGTCGGCCGCTGCCATCACGACAAAATTGGGGAGCGTCGCCAGATAGGTGACGTCGAAGCTGCCGGCATGCGTCGCCCCGTCGGCGCCGACCAGCCCCGCGCGGTCGATCGCGAAGCGGACGGGCAGGTTCTGGATCGCCACGTCGTGGACGACCTGGTCGTAGGCGCGCTGGAGGAAGGTCGAGTAGATCGCGCAGAATGGCCGCATGCCCTGGGCGGCGAGGCCGGCGGCGAAGGTGACCGCATGCTGCTCGGCGATGCCGACGTCGAAAGTGCGGTCCGGATGCGCCTTGCCGAAGCGGTCGAGCCCGGTGCCCGAAGGCATCGCCGCGGTGATCGCCACGATCCGCGGATCCGCATCGGCTTCCCTGATCAGCTGGTCGGCGAAGACATTCTGATAGGCCGGCGGCCCCGGAGGCGCCTTGTCCTGCGTGCCGGTGATCACGTCGAACTTCTGGACGCCGTGATATTTGTCCGCCGACGCCTCGGCCGGGGCATAGCCCTTGCCCTTCTTGGTGACGACGTGGACGAGAATCGGGCCCTGCTCGCTGTCGCGGACATTCTCGAGCACCGGGATCAGATGGTCGAGATTATGCCCGTCGATCGGCCCGACATAATAGAAACCGAGCTCCTCGAAGAGCGTGCCGCCGGTCGCCATGCCCCGCGCGAACTCCTCGGCCTTCTCGGCGGCGTTGTGGACACGCTTCGAGATGCGCCGGATCGCGCGCTTGGCGAAGCTGCGCAGCCCGAGATATTCGTTCGAGCTCACCATCCGCGCCAGATATGCCGAAAGCCCCCCCACCGGCGGCGCGATCGACATGTCGTTGTCGTTGAGAATCACGACGAGGCGGTTGCCCGCGGCCTCGGCATTGTTCATCGCCTCATAGGCCATGCCGGCGCTCATCGCGCCGTCGCCGATCACGGCGATCGCCTTGCCGGGCTGGCCGTTGAGCTTGTTGGCGATCGCGAAGCCCAATGCCGCCGAGATCGAAGTCGACGAGTGCGCCGCGCCGAACGGATCATATTCGCTCTCGCTGCGCTTGGTGAAGCCGGAGAGCCCGCCGCCCATGCGCAGTGTGCGGATCCGGTCGCGGCGGCCGGTGAGGATCTTGTGCGGATAGCATTGGTGCCCGACGTCCCAGATCAGCCGGTCGCGCGGGGTATCGAACACATAATGGATCGCAGTGGTCAGCTCGACGACGCCGAGCCCCGAACCGAGATGGCCCCCGGTAGTGCCCACAGCCGAGATCGTCTCGGCGCGCAGCTCGTCGACAAGCTGGCGGAGATCGGCGGGCTTGAGCTTGCGGAGATCGGCGGGCGTGTCGACAGTGTCGAGCAGCGGCGTGCTTGGTAGGTCGGCCATCGACAGTCCCTTACGCGAGTGCTTCGCCTAAGTCGAACGCTCGAATCGCTGAAAAGTCGTGCAGTTTCCGTGCAGAGCTATTCGCAGTCGGAACATTTCCCGCGAACTTCGATCACCGGGCGCACTGGCGAAAAGCCGGTATCCTTGGCCGCGGCGCGCACGGTCTTGGTGATCGTGTCGTCGTCGATATGCGTGGTCTGCCCGCAATTGTCGCAAACCAGAAAGATGCAGTCGTGCAGGCAGTCGGGATGGGTATTCGCCATATAGGCGTTCGCGCTCTCGACTCGCCGGGCGAGGTTCGAACCGACGAACAAATCGAGGATGCGATAGACGCTGTTCGCGGCGACGCGGCGGCCCTCGGCCTTCGAGACCGCCTCGGCGATGTCATAGGCCGAAGCGGGCTTGTCGAAGCCGGCCAGCGCCTCGAACACGCGCTCGCGCATCGCCGTCCATTGCTCGCCCGATTTCTCGAGCGTGGTCTGCGCGACTCGGGTCAGGTCGCTGCCGTGATGCTCATGATGATCGTGCGCGGGCATTGCCTGGATTTAGGGATGCGGATGCCCCGCGGCAAGCTGACTCAGTAGGTTGCGCGGCGGTTGAGGTCGTGGCCGAGCGCGACGAGGCTCACGCCGATCAGTGTCCAGAAGATCTCGAACCCGCCATGCGGGAGCGACAGCGCGCCCGCCATGATGCCGATCCCGAAAGCGCCGACCAGGGCCGGGGCCATATAGCCGTGCGAGAGAATGCCCTTGCCCAGCGCGATGATGCCGAAGCCGATCGCGAGGGTGAGGCCGATTTCGTGGATTGCCGGATGGACCAGCGCGCCGGCGGAGGAAAGAAGCGTCAGCAGGACGGTGGTCGCGACGCAGTGCACCAGGCACAGACCACTGATCCCCATCGCGATTCGATCGAGACGCGCATCGATACCGCCCCAATAGCGGGATAGCGGGAGACTCACCGGCATGGCCGTCATATAGGCCCGAACAGGTAAAGGTACAACATATCATGCGGCAGGCCGTTGCGCGCGGCAAAGAGTGGTCGGCGGGGTGTGGGAAGATGGCTTGCGCGGTGCGGGTAGGCCGGGTGACGCTCTAGGGCACGTCACCCGGCCACGCCCGCTATCACCCTATGTAGGACGATACGGCGCGTTTTCCACCCCGGCATCCGCCGGTACGGAAAATTGTCGGGCCGGCTGGCCGGTTCATGCGCGCTGCCCGTAATAATGCGCCTGTGCCGCATCGGTGGCGCTCACCGCCAGCAGCGAACGGGCTTCGTTGGCCGAACGCACCTTGCCCGTGCGATCCGACGCGGCGTCGAGCACGCGATCGAGCAAGCTCTGCCCCTCTTCCCACCAGCCGATGCCGCTGGCGGCGTTGAGGTGTCCCTGCGGACCCGCGTCGACGAAGTGGCTACCCCAGCCCCCGGCGAGCTCGCGGGCCTTTTCGGGCGCGATCCACGGATCATCGCTGCTCGCCACTACGATCGAGGGGAAGGGAAGGGGTTTGGAAGGCGTCGGGTGGAAGGCGGCGAGTTCGGGCCGCACATTATCCCGATCGACATCGGCCGGGGCGACCAGCAGCGCACCGGCGACGGGCCAGCCGAACGGCTGACCGGCCAGTTCGGCCCACCATGCGACCGCCAGGCAGCCGAGGCTGTGCGCGGCGAGCACCACCGGCGCCTGGGCTTGACGGATCGCCTGGTCGAGCTTGGTCACCCAGGTGTTGCGATGGGGCGTATCCCACATGCCGAGCTCGACCCGGTGTGTGTCGGGGCGCGATTGCTCCCACAGGGTCTGCCAGTGCGAGGGGCCCGAGCCGCCGAGCCCGGGGACGGTGAGGATGATCGGCGAAGTTTCGTCGAGAGGCGAAAAGATGGACATATATTCCACTCCATAGGGAGGGAGGCCGGATCGCCGATATATATCCCATCAAATTAGTAGGCAATAGTGTGTGCGCCAGGTTGTCGCCGGTTTGCGGCGATCCGAAACCTGCGCAAATTACTCCGTCACCCCGGACTTGTTCCGGGGTCCACGGTGCCGCGAGCGGGAACCTGCGAAGCTCTAGCTATTCGATCGGATGCGCGGTGGACCCCGGAACAAGTCCGGGGTGACGTCCTGAGGAGAGGCGGGCGCAGCCTCCATCAGGCCACACTCGCGCTTCGAATCAAATATGCAGCACGCGCCCATAGGCGGCGAGCACGCTCTCGTGCATCATTTCGCTCAGCGTCGGGTGCGGGAAGACCGTCTCCATCAGCTCGGCCTCGGTGGTCTCGAGCGTCTTGCCGATGGTGTAGCCCTGGATCAGCTCGGTAACCTCGGCGCCGATCATGTGCGCGCCGAGCAGCTCGCCGGTCTTCGCGTCGAACACCGTCTTCACAAAGCCTTCGGCCTCGCCCAGCGCGATCGCCTTGCCGTTGCCGATGAAGGGGAAATTGCCGACCTTGACCTCGTAACCCGCCTCCTTCGCCTTGGCCTCGGTGAGGCCGACGCTGGCGATCTGCGGGTGGCAATAAGTGCAGCCCGGGATGTTGCGCGGGTCCATCGCGTGCGGATGCTTGCCGGCGATCGCCTCGGCGGCGATCACGCCCTCATGGCTCGCCTTGTGCGCGAGCCAGGGCGGCGCGGTGATGTCGCCGATCGCGTAGAGGCCGTCGACATTGGTCTTGCAGGCCGGATCGGTCTTGAGGAAGCCGCGATCGTCCATCGCGACGCCCAGTTCCTTCAGGCCGATATTCTCGGTGTTCGGGACGATGCCGATCGCGACGATGACATGGCTGTATTCGCCGTTGATCGCCTTGCCGTCCTTGCCGGTGATCGTCGCCTTCACGCCATTCGTATCAGCTTCGATCTTATCGATCTTTGCGCTTGTGAGGATGTTCATGCCCTGCTTCCTGAGGGCTTTCTCCAGGAAGGTCGAGACGTCGGCGTCTTCGACGGGGACGATGCGGTCGAGCATCTCGACCACGGTCACTTCGGCGCCCATGTCGTTGTAAAAGCTAGCGAATTCGATGCCGATCGCGCCCGAGCCGATGACCAGCAGCTTGCTCGGCATCTCGGGCGGCGTCATCGCGTGGCGATAGGTCCAGACGCGCTTGCCGTCGGCGGGAAGATTGGGGAGATCCCGCGCGCGCGCGCCGGTGGCGAGGATGATGTTCTTCGCCTCGAGATCGGTCTTCTTGCCGTCCTTGTCGGTGACCGAGAGCTTGCCCTTGCCGGTCAGCTTGCCCTCGCCGAAATGCACGGCGATCTTGTTCTTCTTCATCAGGTGCGTGACACCCTGATTGAGCTGCTTCGCCACGCCGCGCGAGCGCTTGACCACCGCCTCGATGTCCGCGCTGATCTTCTCCGCGGCAAGGCCGTAATCCTTGGCGTGCTGCATATAGTGGAAGATCTCGGCCGAGCGGAGCAGGGCCTTGGTGGGGATGCAGCCCCAGTTGAGGCAGATGCCGCCGAGCAATTCGCGCTCGACGATCGCGGTCTTCAAGCCCAGCTGCGCCGCGCGGATCGCGGCGACATAGCCGCCGGGTCCCGAGCCGAGGACGATGAGGTCGTAGGATTCAGCCATGTGCGTGCGCCTTGTTCTGTCGTTGGCGAGATAGGGTGTTCAGGAAATGGTTCCAGCCGCCTCGATCGGGCGCGGCCGCTTGTGCTCATCGACCGCGACGAACACGAACTGGGCCTGAGTGACGAGGCAGCTTTCCTCGGAATGGCGGGCGCGGCGCCAGGACTGGACGTCGATCGTCATCGACGTGCGGCCCACCCTGACGATGTCGGCGAACACCGAGACTTCGTCGCCCACTGCAACCGGCGCGTGGAACTTCATGCCCTCCACCGCGACGGTGACGGCGCGCCCGCGCGCATGGCGCGCCGCGACCAGGCCGGCGGCGAGATCCATCTGGCCCATCAGCCAGCCGCCGAAAATGTCGCCATAGGCATTGGCGTCCGCCGGCATCGTGCTGACGCGGATCGCCGGTTGCTGCTGCGGCGGGCCGTCAGCCATTCACGGTTTCCTCCGGCTTGCGGTCCAGCTTGGCGCGATCGATCGCGTAGGCGCGGCGGATCGGGCCGATCCCCATCAGCACCACCAATGCCATCGCGACGAAGGTGACCAGCCAGATGTCGCCGGTGGCGCGCGGATAGGACCATGCCGAGGCCCAGGCGATCAGCGCCGCCGCGATCAGGCCGATCGCGATATGGACCACTTCGATGAGGACGCGCACCGCGGCCGCCTCAGGCGATCATGCCCAGCGGCGATTCGACGAGCGCCTTGAACGTCTTCATCAGCTCAGCGCCGTCGGCCCCGTCGATCGCGCGGTGATCGAAGCTGCCGGTCGCGCTCATCACCGTGGCGATGCCGAGCGCATCATCGATGATGTACGGGCGCTTCTCGCCCGCGCCGATCGCCATGATCATGCCCTGCGGCGGATTGATCACTGCATCGAACTGCGTGATCCCGAACATGCCCATGTTGGAGATCGAGGCGGTGCCGCCCTGATATTCCTCGGGCTTGAGCTTGCCTTCCTTGGCGCGGCTCGCGAGGTCCTTCATCTGGGTCGAGATCGCCGAAACGCTGATTCCCGCCGCGTCGCGGATGATCGGCGTGATCAGGCCGGTCGGGGTCGAGACCGCGACCGAGACGTCGGCGCGGCTGTACTTGATCAATTTGTCGCCGGTGTAGGTGACGTTGCACTTGGGCGTCTGGATCAGCGCGACGCCGAGCGCCTTGATCAGCAGGTCGTTGACCGAGAGCTTCACGCCGCGCGCTTCGAGCGACTTGTTGAGATCGGCGCGCAGCTTGAGCAGCGCATCGAGGCGGATGTCGACGGTGAGATAGATGTGCGGGACGGTCTGTTTCGACTCGGTGAGGCGGCGCGCGATCGTCTTGCGGATGTTTGAGAGCTTCTCTTCCTCGTGCGGAATGCTCTCGTCGTACCAGACCGGCTTGTGCTCGGCGGGCGCAGCGGCGGCCGGCGCGGGCGAGGTTGCGGCAGTGACCGCAGGCTGGGCAGCCGGCGCAGTGCCTGGCTTCGCGCCTTCGAGATCTGCCTTGACGATGCGGCCGTTGGGGCCCGAACCGCTCAGCGCAGCGAGATCGACGCCCTTCTCGGCGGCGATGCGCCTGGCGAGCGGGCTCGCCTTGACGCGGGCACCGTCCTGCGCGGCGCCATTGGCCTTGGCGGGTGCAGGTGCAGGAGCGGCTGCAGGCGCCGGGGCGGGTGTCGGAGCCGCGGCGGGCGCCGGAGCAGGCGCCGCTTCCGTCTTGGCTGTGGGTGCGGGTGCCGGAGTCGGCGCAGGCGCCGAAGCATCCTCGCCTTCGCCGGCCATCACGGCGATCACGGTGCCGACCTTCACATTGTCGGTGCCCTCGGGGACGGTGATCTTGCCGATCACGCCTTCATCGACGGCTTCGAACTCCATCGTCGCCTTGTCGGTCTCGATCTCGGCAAGGAGGTCGCCGGACTTCACCGTGTCGCCTTCCTTCACCAGCCATTTGGCGAGGGTGCCCTCCTCCATCGTGGGGGAAAGCGCAGGCATCTTGATTTCGATCGACATGGAGGTTCCCGTCGTTGGTCCCTGGGGTAAGGCTCGCCCCCCCTTTGCCGCCGCCACCGCATCGGTCAAGACCTTGGGCTTGCGCAGGACGCAATCGCACGGCACCTGAGGGAAAGCCTCAACGCGCGAGGCGCCGAAAGGATGGCCGCGAAGCGCGGCAGGGGAATGCATCATGCGCACATATCTGGTGGTGATCGACGAAAGCCCCGAATCCGAGATCGCATTGCGCTTCGCCGCGCGGCGCGCAGTCAAGACCGGCGGCAATGTCGAGATCCTCGCGCTCACCGCGGCTCAGGAGTTCGTCCAATGGGGCGGCGTGATGGCGACGATCGAGGAAGAGAATCGGCAGCGCGTCGAGGCGCTGGTGACGCGCGCGGCGGGGACTTTGTTCACCGAATCGGGAATCAAGCCTTCGATCACCGTGCGCGAGGGCGACGGCGCCAAGGTGGTGCGCGAGATGATCGCGGCGAACGGCGAGATCGCGGCATTGGTGCTGGGCGCGGCGGCGAGCGGCCCGCCGGGAACTTTGGTGTCGCACTTCACCGGCGCCGATGCGGGGACGCTGAGCGTGCCGGTGATGATCATCCCGGGCTCGCTGGATGTGGCGGCGATCGACCGGTTGAGCTGAGGCCAGTTCGTCACCCCGGCCTTGGGCCGGGGTCCACCGTGCCGCATATGTTGGTCTGGAGCCGCCTGTCTTTCCTCTGCCGCGTGGTGGACCCCGGCCCAAGGCCGGGGTGACGGTTAGGAGGCGATTGACCCGCCACCCTGGGCGCGTCACTTCTCCGACATGCGCATCCCTGCTCTCGCACCGCTGACCCTGCTCGCTATCCCTGCCGCCCATGCGCAGGAACAGCCCGATCCGGCCCGGCTGAAGGCTAGCGTCGAGAAGCTGGTCGGCTTCGGCACACGCCACACCCTCTCCGTGACCGATCACCCAACGCGCGGCATCGGCGCGGCGCGGCGCTGGTTCGCGACCGAGCTTTCGCGGATCGGCGAGGCATGCGGCGGCTGTATCGAGACGGCGAACCTCGCGCGGACCTTCACCAATGATCGCGCGCCGAACGGAGTCGAGGTGGTCGACGTGCTCGGTTTCCAGCCCGGCAGGAATGCGAAGCGCGTGGTCATCGTGATGGGGCATATCGACAGCCGCGTGACCGATCCGATGAACGCGACTTCGGACGCGCCCGGCGCCAATGACGATGCCTCGGGCGTCGCTTTGGTGCTCGAGGCGGCGCGGATCCTGTCGAAGGAGAAGTTCGACGCGACGATCGTCTATGCCGCGCTTTCGGGCGAGGAGCAGGGGCTGTTCGGCGGGCAATTGCTCGCCGAGACCGCGAAGGAGCGCGGCTGGACGGTCAGCGCGGTGCTCAACAACGACATCGTCGGCAATACGATCGGGCAGAGCGGCGCGCGGGTGGCGGACCGGGTGCGGGTCTTCTCCGAAGGTATCCGTCAGGTCGAGTCGCTCGACGACCAGTTCGCCCGCCGCGCCGAAGGGGGCGAGGACGACGGCCCTTCGCGCGCGCTGGCCAAGGCGGCGGATGACGTGGCAGGCAAGCTGTCGGGCGGGCTGGACGTCGTGCTGGTGCGCCGGCCGGACCGGTTCGGCCGCGGCGGGGACCATACCCCGTTCCTCAAGCTCGGTTATCCGGCAGTGCGCTTCACCGTGGGCGTCGAGAATTACGACGCGCAGCATCAGGACCTGCGCACCGAAGGCGGCCGGGTCTATGGCGACACCGTCGACCGGATGGATTTCGGCTATCTCGCCAAGGTGACGGCGATCAACGTCGCGACGATCCGCCGGTTAGCCAGTGCGCCCGCGGCACCGGCGAGCGTGACGATCGGCGGCGCGCTGGCGAGCGACACGTCGGTCAAATGGGAGCCGGTGCCCGGCGCGTCACGCTACCGGGTTCATTGGCGCCGCGCCGACGCGCAGGACTGGCAGCGGCATGTCGACGTCACCGGCAGCGAGACGGTCCTCAAGGACGTGATCGTCGACGATAATTTCGTCGGCGTCTCGGCGCTGGCCGCGGGCGGCTCCGAAAGCCTGGTGACCTTCGGCGGCCGCGCCCGGCACTAGGCTCTCGGCATCTCCCCTCCCTGCAAGGGAGGGGTAGGGGGTGGGTGCGACCCCGGCGAAGACTGGGGGCGCCCATCGAGCTGCGTGGAATAAAGAAAAGGCCGGGCATCGAGCCCGGCCTTTTCTTACCCACCCCTAACCCCTCCCTTGCAGGGAGGGGGAAAGTCGAATGTCGATATGCTTTGACGCCAGCTCAGCAGCCGCAGCGCGGCCGCACCTTGCGCCACACGCGCTTGGAAGGCGCGCGGCGGTACGATTTGGTCACATATTCGGTGACCGTGGTGGTCGTGGTCGTCGCGCCGGGGATGACCACGACGGTCGTCCCCGCGCCATAATTGCCGACCCAGGCGCCGTTCTGCCACGTCATGCCGTTATAGCCGCCTTGCCAGCCGCCGCAGACCTGCACGCAGGACGGGGCCATCTGCACCACCGGCGGCAGGGCCACCGGTGGTGCATACCCCCCTGGGTATGGGCCATGATAGCGGCCGGGTTCGTCGTGCCGGCGCGGCGGCGGCGGCGCGTCATAAGGCGGCGGCGGAGGGCCGTCGTCATATCCGCCGTCGTCATAATAATCGTCGGGATCGACCGGCTCGATCCGCGGCGGCGGATAGCCCGCGCCGGCGCGGCTGTCGGCGCGCGCATAGCCTGCGTCGGCGCTCGCCATGGCGACTGCGCCGCCCCACGAAATGCCGTCGCGCGAATCCCAGACGCCGCCGTCGCGATCGACCAGCACGGCGTCGTCATAATAGCGCACCCACGAATAGCCCGGGGGCGGCGCGGCGAGACCGAAGCTCAGATAGTCGTGGACGCGGAAATCGGCGCCCATCCAATAGCCGGGGAGCCTGCCGCCGCGATGGAGCCGGCGATAGGCGTTCCAGCCGCCCGGCGCGCGATAGCCCGCATCCCAGCGCCCGTCGCGCATCGCCCAGCGGTGCGGATTGGTGCGCATCACCATCGGCGCCGACGTCCGCGGCATCACGACCCAGCGGCCGTCCTGCCAGACGCGCTGCGCGGCGGCGGGCGTCGCCCCCGCGACTCCGACGATCACCGCTGCTGCCAACCAAGTGCCGCGTACCATGCTCACTCCTTCGTGCCAGCGCCCTCTGCCGCGCTTTACGAAGAAGTAACCGTTACGGCGCGCGCACGAAATCGCGGGTGCGGCTCAAACCTGTCCCAATGCGGGGCAGCGTTTCATCCTGAGATTCGTGGAGCCAGAATCCGCATCAGCGCCTCGCAGCCCGCGGCGTCCCCGGCGTCGAAGCGGGCAGGCAGCGGGCTGTCGAGATCGAGCACGCCGAGCAGTTCGCCCTGGTGGACGATCGGCACCACCAGTTCCGAGCGGCTGGCGGCGTCGCAGGCGATGTGCCCCGGAAAGGCATGGACATCCTCGACGAGCTGGGTCTCGCGAGTCGCCGCGGCGGCGCCGCACACGCCCTTGCCGAACGGGATGCGGATGCACGCGGCCTTGCCCTGGAACGGGCCGAGGACGAGCTCGTCGTTCACGTTTCGATAGAAGCCGGACCAGTTCAGGTCGGGAAGATACTGGCCGATCAGCGCGGAGACATTGGCCATGTTGGCGATGGCATCGGGCTCGTCGGCGGTGAGCGAATCGAGCGCGGCGGCAAGGTCGCGATAGAGTTCGGATTTGCTGCCGGCGGCGATGGTGAAGTCGTACATGGCGCCTAGCTAGGCGTTCGCGCCGGGCTCTTCCAGCAGCGCAGCGAGGTTTTCGAGCGAGGAGGCGAGACCGGCGGCATGGTCCTCGGCCGAAATGCCCGAAGGCACGTCGCGGCATTCGACCAGGACCTCGGTGCCGCCCGGCGCGTCGCGGAGCATCCAGTCGATCGTCATCGTGCCGGTGAAAGCGGGATCGTCGGATTCGAAATCGGCGGCCTGGACGATCTGCACGCCGGGGGTGAAGGACACGAAGCGGCCCTCCACGACATCCTCGCCGCCGCCTGCCTTGCCCGCGCTCGCGTCGGGATAGCGCAGGATCATCCGATAGCGCCCGCCCGGACGCGCATCGAACGCTTCGAACCGGCCGGTCATGCCCTCGGGCGGCAGCCAATGGAGCAGCAGTTCGGGATCGACCAGCGCCCGGTAGATCGCGTCGCGCGGCGCGGCGATCGTGCGAACGGCCCGATCCGTGCGCCCGGCCATCAGTCGAGCCTCACCTTGCCGCGGCCGGCCTTCACTTCGCTGCGGCCCTTTTTGGTGTCGACGCGCCGCGCCCTGGCGGCCCTGCTCGGCTTGGTCTTCACGCGCCGCGTCTGGCGTTCGAGCGCCTTGTCGATCAGTTCCGCCACGCGCTCGCGCGCATCGCTGCGGTTGGCGTCCTGCGTGCGGAATTTCCGCGCGGTGATCACCAGCTCGCCCGCCGCCGTCATCCTGGTGCCGGCGAGGGTCTTGAGCTGCTGATAGGCATAAGGCGGCAGGCCGAGCGCGAAGACGTTGACGCGCAGCTGGACCGCGGTGGCGACCTTGTTGACGTTCTGCCCGCCGGGCCCCGAGGCGGCGAGGAACTTTTCCTCGACGATCGCCTCCTCCGGCAACTCAGCCACGGCCGAAGCCCATATTGTGGAAGCGCACCGGCAGCGGCGCCTCGGCATGGATGTCGGGCTTGCCTTCGCGGGGCACGGTGAGTTCGGCGGCGTGGAGCATCACCGCGGGGCCGCCTTTGCCATAGACCGGGTCGCCGAGGATCGGCAGGCCGAGCCCCTCGGCGGCGTGGACGCGGATCTGGTGGGTGCGGCCGGTCTCGGGGAAGAAAGCGAGCATCGCCTTGCCGCGCGCGCGCTCGACGACTTCCCAGCGGGTGCGCGCGGGCTTGCCGTTCGCGTCGCCGGTCATCCGCCAGCCGGTCTCCTCGGTCGAGACCTTGATCAGCGGCAAGTCGATCGTGCCGCTGTCTTCCGCGGGGTCGCCGTCGAGGATCGCGAGGTAGCGCTTGACCACCGTGCCCGCCTCGAAGGCCTGGCCGAAGCGCTTGTGCGCCTTGGGATTGCGCGCGAGCAACAGGCAGCCGCTGGTGTCGCGGTCGAGCCGGTGGACGGGCAAGGGGAGGCGCTGGAAGCCGAAAGTGAGCTGGTCGAGCATGTCCTCGAGGCTCTGCGAGCGGTCGCGCGGGCGATCGACCGGCAGGCCCGCGGGCTTGTCGATCACGATCGCTTCGCCGTCGATGAAGAGTACGCGGTCCTGGAACATGCCTCGCCCATGCCACTGCACGGCCGCCAGCGCCAGCGCGGCAATCGTGCGCGACTGCATGATCCTTTCCACGCGTGCGGCGTTTCCTAGGGTGATGCCATCCCGGCAGTGTCGTGAGGGTGCGCATGCGTTTTTCGGCCCTGGCTCTGCTCCTGCTCGCGCCGCCCGCCGCGCATGCCGGGGAGGTGATGCCCCAAGCTGCGCCCGCTCCGCTCGCGGACGTCGTGCGCCTCTTCAACCATCTGCCTTATGGCGAGGCGGATCCGGCCTCGCTGGCGCCCGTACCTAGCTTGCCGGGCTGCATCCTGGTGCGCGAGGCGACCTACGATCTCGAACGCCTGCTGGCTGCTGCCCGCGCGGAAGGGATCGATCTCGGCGCGATATCGTGCTTCCGCTCGATCGCGCACCAGCGCCGCGTCTTCTGCGCCGGACCCGACAATTGCGATTCAGTCGGCGGCGCCGCGCTCCGCGCGCGGTTCACCGGCCCGCCCGGACATAGCGAGCACGCCACCGGCTATGCGATCGACTTCGCCCAGCGCGGCACCGGCTGCCGTGCAGTCGAGCAATGTTTCATGCTCACCCCCGGCGGAAAATGGCTGATGAAGCGCGGACCGGATTTCGGGTTCGAGCTCTCCTTCCCCGCGGGCAACAAACAGGGCGTGGGGTGGGAGCCGTGGCATTGGCGCTGGGTCGGCCGGAGCAGCGATACCGGTGCGCAGGCGCAGGCGGCGCGTGCGCGTTTCGCAGCGGCACAGGCGCGCTTCCCCGCGCTCCCCGCCGTCGCTCGCCCGCAAACGAAGACGGCGGCCGGAACCGGGGTTCCAGCCGCCGCCGACGCGAGACCGCGAGGGAGGGGGGATTACGCGATCTCGATCTCGCGGACAGGGGCCGCGATCTTGTTGGCCAGCTCGGCGACGCGGCGGCCCTGATAGCGCGCGCCGTCGAGCTCGCTCGCGCTCGGCAGGCGGCTGCCGTCGCCGTCCGAGATCGTCGTCGCGCCATAAGGCGATCCGCCCTTGACCTCGTCGACGCCCATCTGGCCCTGGAAGCCATAATCGAGCCCGACGATGGTCAGGCCGAAGTGGAGCAGATTGGTGATGATCGAGAAGAGCGTCGCTTCCTGGCCGCCATGCTGGGTCGCGGTCGACGTGAAGGCGCCGCCGACCTTGCCGTTGAGCGCGCCCTGGTACCAGACGCCACCGGCGCGATCCCAGAAGCTCGCCATCTGGCTCGACATCCGCCCGTAGCGGGTCGGCGCGCCGACGATGATGCCGTCATAATTGGCGAGCTCGTTGACGTCGTCGAGCACCGGGTGGCTATGGTCGGGAATGAAGCCCGATGCCGTGGCGACTTCGGCGGGCACGGTCTCGGGGACGCGGCGCACATCGACTTCGGCGCCCGTGCTGCGCGCGCCCTCGGCGACGGCGTCCGCCATCTTCGCGAGGTGGCCGTAGGACGAATAATAGAGAACCAGGATCTTGGACATGGCAATTCCTTCAATTCAGGCCGTCGCCCCGGCGAAAGCCGGGGTCTCAAGCCGCATGAGATCCCAGCTTTCGCTGGGATGACGATTGGGTGGTCATTCGGCGTCGACGAGCACGATCTCGGCGTCTTCGAGCGCCTTGATCGTTACGGTCTGGCCGCCCGAGAGCGCCGCGCCGTCGCGGGCGTCGAAGCGCTGGCCGTCGATCTCGATCGCGCCGACGGCGGGGACGAGATAGGCGTGGCGCGCATCGCCGACCTGGTGCTCGACGCTTTCGCCGGCCTTGAGTGTGGCGCCGAGGACGCGGGCATTGGCCCGGATCGGCAGCGCATCGTCGTCGCCGTCGAAGCCCGAAGCGAGCGTCACGAACTTGCCCGAGCGATCGCCCTTGGGGAAAGGCTTGGCACCCCAGCTCGGCTGGCCGCCGGTTTCGCGCGGCAGGATCCAGATCTGGAACAGCGTCGTGGTCTCGGGCTCGAGATTGTACTCGGCGTGGCGCACCCCGGTGCCCGCGCTCATCACCTGGACGTCGCCGGCCCCGGTGCGGCCCTTGTTGCCCATCGAATCCTGATGGGTGATCGCGCCGGTGCGGACATAGGTGATGATCTCCATGTTCTGGTGCGGATGCGCCGGGAAGCCGCTGTTCGCGGCGATCTCGTCGTCGTTCCAGACGCGGAGCGAGCCCCAGTTGGTGCGCGCCGGATCATAATAATCGGCGAAGCTGAAATGGTGCCGGGCATTGAGCCAGCCATGGTCGGCATGGCCTAGGCTTTCGAAGGAGCGTTTCTCGATCATCGCTGATCTCCCTTGGTGTTGGTGCCAAGATAGGAAGCGGGATCATGCGGTAAATGGAAACGTTGGAAACCGATCGTTTCCCTATCTTCCCCTCCCTGCAAGGGAGGGGTAAGGGGTGGGTGCGAACTTCGGGGCTCGATGCCCCGGAGTTCGGCGGAGGGGCTCGCTGCGCTCGCCACCCACCCCCGGCCCCTCCCTTGCAGGGAGGGGAGGAGAAGAAAGATGAAGCTACCCGATTTCGAAGCATGGGCGATCTTCGCCAGCGTGGTCGAGCATCGCTCGTTCAGCGGCGCGGCCGACGCGCTGGCGGTCTCCAAGGCGACGGTGTCCAAGGCGATCACCCGGCTCGAGGCGCGGCTGGGCACCTCGCTGTTCCACCGCACCTCGCGGCGGCTGACCTTGACCGACAGCGGCCGCGCGCTCGCCGATCACGCCCAGCGGATCCTTTCCGAAGGCCAGACCGCCGAGGAAGCGGCATTCGAATCCGCCAGCGCGCCGGTGGGCGTGGTGCGCGTCGCGGCGCCGCTGACCTTCGGCGTCCGCCATATGGCGCCGGTGCTCGCCGAGTTCATGGCGCTGCATCCGGGGATCAAGATCGACCTGCGCCTGTCGGACGCGTTCGTCGACATCGTCGGCGAAGGCGTCGACATCGCGGTCCGCATCGCCGAATTGCCCGATTCTTCGCTCCGCGCGCGCCGGCTGGGGCCCGTCACCGGCCATATCGTCGCCTCGCCGGCCTATTTCGACCGCATGGGCCGCCCGCGCCACCCCGCCGATCTCGCGAGCCACGCCTGCTTCGTCTACACCAACACCGCGAACCCGGAGGTGTGGCGCTTCCGCCGCGCCGGCGGCGAGGAAGCGGCAGTGCGGATCGACGGCCCGATCCGCACCGACAGCGGCGATGCGATGCTCCCGGCGTTGCGTGCGGGGCTCGGTGTGGCGCGGCTCCCCGATTTCCTCGTCGACGAGGAACTGGCGGCCGGGCGGCTGGAATCGGTGCTCGACGATTGGGCCGGAGGTGCCTCCGGACTGCACCTGATCACGCCCCCCGGAACCTTGCGCCCGGCCCGGGTCGAGGCGCTGATCGATTTCCTCAGCGATCGGCTCAAGCGACTCTGCGGCGAAGCGCATTTATGACTCGACTCCGAAACGAATTTGAGTCCGCGAATAGGTAGATTCCCTACGACTCGTGGAACAAGGCCGGTTAGTCAGAAATTAACCTTTTGCCTTCAGAGGTGCTTAGGTTAATGAATTGGTCCAACGCGTCGGCCGAAGGGGCTCACAACGCGTGCTTGGGACAGGGGAACCGACGATGCGCGTGCTGCTGATCGAGGACGAGCCTTCGACTGCCAAGGCGATCGAGCTGATGCTCTCGACCGAAGGGTTCAACGTCTACACCACGGATCTGGGCGAAGAGGGCCTGGATCTGGCCAAGCTCTATGATTACGACATCATCCTGCTGGATCTCAACCTGCCGGACATGCACGGTTACGACGTGCTCAAGAAGGTCCGCGTCGCCCGCGTGCAGACGCCGGTGCTGATCCTGTCGGGCATCAACGAAATGGATTCGAAGGTGCGCAGCTTCGGCTTCGGCGCCGACGACTATGTCACCAAGCCGTTCCACCGCGAAGAGCTGGTCGCGCGCATCCACGCCGTCGTCCGCCGCTCGAAGGGCCACAGCCAGTCGGTCATCCGCACCGGCAAGCTGGCGGTCAATCTCGACGCCAAGACGGTCGAAGTCGACGGTGCCCGCGTGCACCTGACCGGCAAGGAATATGCGATGCTGGAGCTGCTCTCGCTCCGCAAGGGCACCACGCTCACCAAGGAAATGTTCCTCAACCACCTGTATGGCGGGATGGACGAGCCCGAGCTCAAGATCATCGACGTCTTCATCTGCAAGCTGCGCAAGAAGCTCAGCATGGCCTGCGAAGGCGAGAATTACATCGAGACCGTCTGGGGCCGCGGCTATGTGCTGCGCGAGCCCGATGGCGGCGAGATCACGGAGCCGGTTTCGGCAGTCGCCTGAATCGGTTCATTGGGGGCAGGGAAGCCGCGGTCCGCAAGGGCCGCGGCTTTTTCGCGTTCGGGGCCCTTCGTGAAAGGCCGCGAACGCAGGCAAGGCTCAATCTCCGATCCCTCGCACTGGCCACTTGTCGAATCGATATTTCTGGAATAGTCGAAATATCGAAGCAACGGAGGATACGACGATGAAGCGTCTTCACATGCACGTCAGCGTGCCGAACATCGAACAGGCGGTCGCATTCTACAGCACCTTGTTCGACGCCTCCCCCGTCGTCGTGAAGGACGACTACGCGAAGTGGATGCTTGAAGACCCGCGCGTCAATCTCGCCATTTCGTCGCGGGCTCGGGCAACCGGGATCGATCATGTCGGCGTCCAGGTCGATAGCGTCGATGAACTCACCGAACTCGCCACGCGCTTGAAGGCCGCAGGATCGACGACGTTCGATCAGGAAGCAACGACGTGCTGCTATGCGAAGTCGGACAAGTCATGGGTGACGGACACCGCGGGCGTTCGCTGGGAAACCTTCTTCACGCACGGCGAAGCTACCGCATATGGCGAGGACGAAGTGATCCCCGTCGCGTCCGCGAAGTCGGCGTGCTGCTGATGCAATTGTCCACAGCCGTAGAGGCGCTATCGGCGCTCGCGCACGCCAGTCGCCTTGCCGTGTTCCGCCTGCTGGTGCGCGCGGGCGCGGAGGGCATGGCGGCGGGCGACATCGCTCGCGAAATCGGGGCGCTCCCCAACACGCTCTCGACGCATCTGACGATCCTCGGCAATGCGGGGTTGATCCGATCGCGGCGCGACGGGCGTTCGGTGATCTATTCGGCCGACTATGACGGGATGCGCGATCTCCTCGGCTTCCTTGTCGCCGACTGTTGCGCAGGCCGTCCCGAGATATGCGGCGCGCTTGGCGAGCTCGCTGCCGACACCGATTGCTGTTCGTGACACCATCGCGGCGCATCGTAGCCGAGTTCGTCGGCACGGCGATGTTGCTTGCGATCGTCGTCGGTTCGGGGATCATGGGCGAGCGTCTTGCGGCCGGGAATGATGCGGTCGCGTTGCTCGGCAACACGCTCGCAACCGGGGCGGGGTTGATCGTCCTGATCCATATGTTCGGACCCGTTTCCGGCGCACACTTCAACCCTGCGGTGACGTTGGCCGTCCTTCTGAAGCGCGAGACGACGGCTCGTGTCGCAATCCTCTACGTCGCTGCGCAGCTAGCCGGGGCGATCATAGGAGTGTGGGCAGCACACGCCATGTTCGCGGAACCGATCCTTCAGATATCGGGCAAGGCGCGCGACGGGCTTCCGCAAGGGTTCGCCGAATGCGTCGCCACCTTCGGTCTGATGGGGACGATCTTCAGCACGCAACGCTATCGGCCCGAGTTCACCGCCGTGGCGGTCGGGCTCTACATCGTCGCCGCTTATTGGTTCACGGCTTCAACGTCCTTCGCGAACCCCGCGGTGACGATCGCCCGAAGCTTGTCGAATAGCTTCGCCGGGATCGCACCCGCGTCAATTCACGTCTTCATCGCAGGGCAGCTTGTCGGCGCGCTCGCGGCCATCGCGTTCTTCGGCTGGCTATTGAAGGAGGAAAGCCCACAATGACCGCCTTCCCGATCACGATCTATCACAACCCCGATTGCGGTACCTCGCGTAACGCGCTCGCGATGATCGAAGCGGCCGGATACGCGCCGGAGGTTGTCGAGTATCGCAAGACCGGTTGGACGCGAGCGAAGCTTGACGAACTGCTAGCCGCTATGGCGGTGAAGCCCCGCGAGGTTCTGCGCGAGAAGGGCACGCCAGCGGCGGAACTCGGCTTGCTCGATCCGTCGGTGTCCGATGAAGCGATCATCGAAGCCATGATGGCGCACCCGATCCTGGTGAACCGGCCGATCGTGGCGACGTCCAAGGGCGTGAAGCTATGTCGGCCGTCCGAGGCCGTATTGTCGCTGTTGGACCGCGTTCCGGTCGAATTCACGAAGGAAGACGGCGAAGTCGTGCGGCCGTAGCGCCTAGGTACGCGCCCGCCTGCCCGTCGCGATGCGGCGGGCCTCGGCGTGGCGTTCGGCGCGGTCGAGCAATGCCTCGAGATCCTCGCGGCTGACGTCGAAGGTCTCGCCCGACTCCGCCAGCGCGGCGTCCACGTCTTCCATCAGCAGCCGCGGCCGATCGGCGATCTTCATCGGGCGGTGCGGATAGCTGTGGCCGGAGACCCGGTGGAAGGCGATGCCGATCGCAGTGAGCGCGACGGCGTTGAGGCCGACCGGAAGCAGCGCGAACCCATAGCCTTGCGCCAGCACCGCGGGGGCGAGCACGGGCAGCAAGACGGTGCCGCCGCCGGGCGGGTGCAGGCAGCGCAGCGCCGACATCGCCAGGATCGTCGCGCCGACCGCGACGCCTACAGCGAGCGCCCCGTTCCCCAGCAGATGGGCGACCGCGACGCCGACCAGCGCCGAGACCATGTTCCCGCCAATGATCGGCCAGGGCTGGGCGAGCGGGCTGGAAGGTACCGCGAACAGCAGGACCGCCGACGCGCCGAGCGGTGCCGCCAGCAAAAGTCCATGGCTCGGCACCAGCAGCGTCGAGATCGCCGCACACAATCCGATCCCGATCACTGCGCCCGCGCCGGCGATGCTGCGCTCGCGCCAGTTCGCCCCCGCCAGCAGCAGGGCGAAACGCCTTGGCCGTGCGGTCATCCTATTTGCGCTGCCAGACCCGGTCGCCGCCGACCCAGGTCTCGATCACCTTGGTCGCGCGCAGGTCGGCCGGCGAGGCGAGCAGGGGGTCGCGATCGATGATCAGGAAGTCGGCGCGCATGCCCAGCGCGATCCGGCCGATCTTGTCCTCGGCGAACCCGGCATAGGCTGCGCCAGTGGTGAAGCCGGCCCAGCCCTGCTCGCGCGTCACCGCTTCCTCCGGCCGCCAGCCGCCAAAGGGCTGACCGCTGGCGTCCTGCCGCGTGAAGCTCGTCGCCCAGCCCGCCCAGGGATCGGGGCTCTCGACCGGGAAGTCCGATCCGAAGGCGAGCCGCGATCCGTTCTGCAGCATCGAGCGCCATGCATAGGCACCGCCCAGCCGCGCCGTGCCCAGCCGCGCCTCGACCATATGCATGTCGCTGGTCTGGTGGACGGGCTGCATCGACGCGATCGTGCCGAACTTGCCGAAGCGCGGCAGGTCCTTGGGATCGACGATCTGGGCATGCTCGATGCGCCAGCGGCGATCGCCCTTATAGGTCTCCGACAGGACCTCGATCGCGTCGAGCACCTGCTGGTTGGCGCGGTCGCCGATCGCGTGGACCGCGATCTGGAAGCCGTCCATCGAGCCGCGGATCATAAGGTTGAGCAGTTGATCGTCCGAGAAGAAGATCAGCCCCTTGTTGCCGGGCGCGTCGGCATAGTCGGCCTTGAGCCACGCCCCCCGCGAGCCGAGCGCGCCGTCCCCGATGATCTTGATTCCGCCCATCCGGAGCCTGTCGGCATAGAGCCAGGGCGTCGGTCCCTGGCCCGCGACGGCCAGCGCAGTGTCGACGCCGCTGGCATAGCTGAGGATGCGCATCTTGAGCAGGCCGAGATCGCCCATCCGGCGATACGTCATCCAGTCGGCCAGCGTCGTGCCCATGTCCGCCGCGGTGGTGACGCCCAGCGAGAAGAGCTTTTCCTGCGCGGCGAGGAAAGCGGCGTTCTGCTCGCGCGGCGTGGGGGCGGGAATGTTCCTCGTGATCAGGTCCATCGCCCCGTCGACGAACACGCCGGCGGGCTTGCCGGCGGCGCGCTCGATGCGGCCGCCATTGGGGTCCCTGGTCGCTGCCGTCACATTGCCTGCGGCGATTGCGCGGCTGTTCGCCCAGCCGGCATGGCCGTCGACGCGCTCGAGCCAGACCGGGCGGTCGCTCACCGCGGCATCGAGCTCGGCGGCGGTGGGGAAGCGGCCGAGCTTCCAGCGCTCCTGGTTCCATCCGCTCCCGAGGATCCACTTGTTCGGATTCGACGCGGCATAAGTGCGGATCTTCGCGAGCGCCTCGTCGAGCGAATTGGTCTCGGAGAGGTCGAGCCGGACGAGCTGCGCGCCGAGGCCCATGACATGGCCGTGCGCGTCGATCATGCCCGGTACCAGCGTCTTGCCGCCCATGTCGACTTTCCAGTCGGCTTTCTTGGGGCGTCGCTCGCCGCTCTTCAGGATGAGGCTGATCTTGCCGTCGCGGTTGATCATCAGCCCGGTGAAGCGGACCACCTGGCCCTTCTCGTCGAGCGTCATCCCGTTGACGTTGTCGATCAGCGCGTCGGCGCGGGCGGCGACAGGAGCGGCGAGCGCGAGGAGCGGGGCCAGCAGGCGCGCGAGCAGGTGCAGCTTTGGCATAGGCGATTGCGCATAGGGCCTGTTCCCCCGCCGCGCCAGATGGTCTAGGTCCGCCTGACTATGGCCACCAAAGCAGCACCGGCGAACGCGCCGCTCCCCGTATCGATCACCGACGTCCGCGAAGCCGCCGCACGGATTATGGGGTCGGTCGTGCGGACGCCGACCCTGGTGAGCAGGACCTTGTCGGAGCTGACCGGCGCGACGGTCTATCTCAAGTTCGAGAACCTACAGTTCACTGCGGCGTACAAGGAGCGCGGCGCGCTCAACACGTTGCTCCAGCTCGACGAGGACGCGCGGTCGCGGGGCGTGATCGCGGCGTCGGCGGGCAATCACGCGCAGGGCCTCGCATATCACGCGACACGGCTCGGAATCCCGAGCACGATCGTGATGCCGCTCAACACGCCGACGATAAAGGTCACCCAGACGGAGAGCCACGGCGCCAACGTCATCCTCCACGGCGAAACCTTCGACGAAGCCTATGCGCATTCGCGCAAGCTCGAGGCCGAGAAGGGCTTCACTTTCGTCCATCCGTTTGACGATGCGCGGATCATCGCGGGGCAGGGGACGGCGGCGCTCGAGATGATCGAGGACGTGCCGGAGATCGACACGCTCGTGATTCCGATCGGCGGCGGCGGACTGATCTCGGGAAGCGCGGTCGTCGCCAAGTCCGAGGGCCGCGCGATCGAAGTCGTCGGAGTCGAGGCCGAGCTCTATCCGTCGATGTACAATCGCATCCACGGCACCGACATGCCGTGCGCGGGCGACACGCTAGCCGAGGGCATCGCCGTCAAGGAGCCCGGCGGAATCACTTCGAAGATGGTCGAGGCGATCGTCGACGACATCATCCTCGTCAGCGAGCGGCGGCTGGAAGAAGCCGTCAGCCTGCTCCTCCAGATCGAGAAGACCGTGGTCGAGGGCGCGGGTGCCGCGGGCCTCGCCGCGCTGCTCGCCGAGCCAGGGCGGTTTCGCGGCAAGACCGTCGGCACGATCCTGTGCGGCGGCAATATCGACACCCGGCTGCTCGCCAATGTGCTGCTGCGCGATCTCGCCCGCTCCGGCCGCCTCGCGCGACTGCGCATCCGGCTGCAGGATCGCCCGGGCGCGCTGTTCAACGTGGCGCGCATCTTCCACGAACAGGGCGTCAACATCATCGAGGTCTATCACCAGCGCGTGTTCACGACGCTGCCGGCCAAGGGCCTGATCACCGACATCGAGTGCGAGACTCGCGATCGCGATCATCTCGACCGGCTGATGACCGCATTGCGCCGCGCGCAATATGAAGTGAGCCAGGTCGAACTGGCTTAGTTCACCTGTTGCCCGTTCTCTGCTCGTCACCCCGGACTTGTTCCGGGGGCCACCGGGCATCAAGCGACGGGCAAGAGGCGCAAATACTTCCGGTGCGGCTTGGTGGACCCCGGCACGAGGCCGGGGTGACGAAAGGGTTGTAGAGGCCTTTTATCGCCCTGGGACGTGACGAACCGAATCGCTGGCGCGGCGAATCGAGTCGCGGCGGGATTCACACGCGAATCGCGCGGCAATATACCGGTCTTCGGAACGGGAGCCCGACACGCATGCGCGTCGCCGAGGCGTCCCGCCATGGTTAACGACCCTCGTTCGCGTCCTGGCGCGGAACGATGCAAGCCTTTGGTTTCGCGCGTTTGCCCTAATGGCTAATCGTTAACTCTCTTTCTTGGTAAAGCGGCTTTTCATCATGCATCCGCCGTTCCATAGTCGTGTTTGAAAGGGCCAGATGGGCCTGACTAAGGGCGACTCAGCGGTGACTGCACTTTCCCGTTTCCCGCGCTTCTTCGTGACCAGCCCGAGCCCGTGCCCCTATCTCCCGGGCCGGCAGGAGCGGAAGATCTTCACCGAACTGACCGGCCAGCATGCCGGCGAGCTGAACGACGCGCTGGGCCGGATCGGCTTTCGCCGCAGCCAGTCGGTCGCCTATCGGCCGAGCTGCGCGGGCTGCACGGCGTGCGTTTCGGTGCGTGTGGTCGCTGACGAGTTCAAGCCGAACGCGAGCCAGCGCAAGCTGCTCAAGCGCCATTCCGATCTTGAGGTCACTGCCTGCAAGCCGTGGGCGACCGAGGAGCAGTTCGATCTGCTGCACCGCTATCTGAAGACGCGTCACCCCGGTGGCGGCATGGCGGCAATGGACGAGAACGACTATGCCGACATGGTCGAGCAATCGCCGGTCAGCTCCTATGTGATCGAATATCGCGAGCCTTCGGTCGACGGGGTCCGCGGTCGTCTGGTGGGCGCGTGCATCACCGATCAGCAGGCCGACGGCCTGTCGATGATCTACAGCTTCTTCGAGGCCGATGAGGCGGGCCGCCAGGGGCTCGGCAATTTCATCATCATGGATCATATCCTGCGCGCGCGTGCGGCCAGCCTGCCCTATGTCTATCTCGGCTATTGGGTGAAGGGCTCCGAGCGGATGGCATACAAGACGCGCTATCGGCCGATCGAAGTGCTCGGCCCCAATGGCTGGTCGCTGCTCAGCGACGAGGACATAACGGTCTCGACGCCGGTCCCTGCGCGGATGCCCGAACTGGCCTGATCTATTCCTCGGAGACGACTCGCAAGTCGACGTCGAGTTCTTCGTCCCCATTGCCCATCCGCGTGCCCGCGATCGATGCGGCGCCGAGCGCGTCGAGCCCCACCGCGACGCGGACATAGGAATCATCCGGGGAAAGTCCCGTCACCGGATCGAACCCGACCCAGCCCAATTTCTCGACATGCGCCTCCACCCAGGCATGCGGCGCCGAGTGCGCTTCGCCGTTGCGGAAATAGCCCGAGATATAGCGGGCCGGGACTTCGAGACTGCGCGCCGCCGCGAGGAACATCTGGGCCACGTCGCGTGAGGTCGCCTTGCCGCGCACGAACGCCTCCGCGGCGGTGAGGCCGGTATCGGGGGCATCGGGGACGCAGGGAAAGCGCGCATGGAGCGCCGCGTTGAGTCGGTGCATCCGGTCGAGCGTGTCTCTCGCCCCTGCGACGCTCTCCGCCGCGAAGGCAGGCAGCCCATCGCCGAGCGTCGTCCGCGGCGTGGTGCGCAGATAGAGCATCGGCGGCAGCGGCTCGATCGATCCGTGGATCACGCCGTTGGTGTCGCTGGTCAGCACTTCGCCGGTGACGGTGATGTCGATCGCCTCGATCGGTCCCTCGGCATAGAGCATCGTCACGGCATTGCCGAAGCCGTCGATTGCGTCGCGCATCCGGGCGTCGCAATCGACGCCGATCATCCAGCTCACCACGGTCTGGTCGCGCGTATCGCACGGCGTCAGCCGCAGCATCTGCACAAGCCGGGCCTGCGGCTCGGAGAAGCGATAGCGCGTGCGGTGGTCGATCGCGATCCGCATCAAATGAACCTGAATTGCCGCGCGACGGCGGCGTTGAGCATCGCGTTCTCATGGATGAACGCTTCGAGATATTCGTGGAGCCCGCTGACGATCACTTCGGAGGTCCGCGTCTTCTGCATCCGCGCCATCCGCGCGCGCGCCATGCGATCGGCCTCGCCCTGGAGGCCGGTGCGCTTGGCGAGCTGGCTGAGCAATTGCACCGTCTCCTCGACGCACGCGGCGAGGCTGCGCGGCAATTCGAAGCGGCTGATCAGCAGGTCGATCACGTTCGCGGGCTGGAGCCCGTCGCTATAGAGCCAGCGATAGGCGGTGACCGCCGAGACGGTCTGAAGGATCGTCGTCCATTGGTCGCGATCGACCACGCCGCCCACATCTTCGCCCTCGGGCAGCAACAGATGATATTTGACGTCGACCAGCCGCGCGGTGTTGTCGGCGCGCTCGACCGTGGCGCCCAGCTGGATCAGGAAGGTTGCCTCGTTGCGCATCATCCGGTGGATAGAGCCTTCGAACCCGCGGGTCTCGCCCTTGACCTGCTCGACGAGGTTGAGTGTCGCGGTGGCGCCGCCGGTCGAGGCGCGGTTCTGGAACAGCCACCAGGCGCGGTTGATCGCGGTCCATGCCTCCCGGGTCAGCGCGGTGCGGACGGCACGGGCATTGTTGCGCGCCATCTCGAGGCACCGGATGATCGAGCCGGGATGGCTGGCGTCGAGCGTGAGGAAGCGCGCGACATGGCTCTGGGTGTAGCTCTGTCCGGTCGCGGCGAATGCTTCGTCGGTGTCGGTGACCGATAGCGCACTCTGCCATGCCGCCTCGCCTGCGGGGCGTGCCGAGAGTGCGTCGAGCCGCACGGTCGCCTCGACCAGCCGCGCGATGAAGTCGGCGCGCTCGACATAGCGGCCCAGCCAATAGAGCGCCGCCGCGGTGCGCGAGAGCATCAGCATGCGCCTAGCTCCGCCTCTGCGATTGGGATTGCGACGCTGTGCCCTCCATCAACACGAAGCTGTCCTTGGTCCCGCCGCCCTGGCTCGAATTGACCACCAGCGAGCCTTCGCGCAGCGCCACCCGAGTGAGGCCACCCGGTACGACATGTACTCCGTCGCTGCCGGTCAGGACGAAGGGGCGGAAATCGACATGGCGCGGGGCGAGCCCGGAATCGCTCATCGTCGGCACGGTCGACAGCGCCAGCGTCGGCTGGGCGATGTAGCGATGGGGCTCGGCGATCAGCGCCGCGCGGAAATCGGCGATCTGCGCCTTGGTCGCGGTCGGGCCGACGAGCATGCCATAGCCGCCCGATCCGTCGACCAATTTGACCACCAGTTGATCGAGATTGTCGAGCACGTATTTCAGCGCCTGCGGCTCGCGGCAGCGGAAGGTCTCGACGTTGGGCAGCCTGGCCTCGCCGCCCGAATAGAATTTCACGATTTCGGGCATGTACGAATAGATCGCCTTGTCGTCGGCGATGCCGTTGCCGGGCGCGTTGATCAGCGCGACATTGCCCGCGCGATAGGCGGCGATCAGTCCTGGAACGCCGAGCAGCGAATCCGGTCGAAATGTGAGCGGATCGAGGAAATCGTCGTCGATCCGGCGATAGATGACGTCGACCTTCACGCGTCCGGCGATCGTCTGCACCCAGACCACGTCGTCGTCGACCACCAGATCGGCCGCCTCGACCAGCTCGATCCCCATCGAATCGGCGAGGAAGCTGTGCTCGTAATAGGCCGAATTGAAATGGCCGGGGGTGAGCACGACGCAGACCGGGTGCGGATTGTTGCCCGGCGCCACCGAGCGCATCGTCTCGAGCAGCATATCGGGATAGGAATCGACCGGCGCGACGCGGAAATCGCGGAACAGTTCGGGGCAGAGCCGCAGCATGGCCTCGCGATTCTCGAGCATGTACGAAACGCCCGAAGGCGTGCGGGCATTGTCCTCGAGCACATAGAATTCGTCGGGCCCCACGCGGACGAGATCGATCCCGCAAATATGCGCCCACACCCCGTGTGGCGGGCGGATGCCGGCGACTTCGGGGCGGAACTGCTCGTTGCGATAGATCAGTTCGGGCGGGATGAGCCCTTCCTTGAGGATGCGGCGCTCGCCGTAAATGTCCTCGAGGAACGCGTTGATCGCCTCGACGCGCTGGACCAGCCCTTCGCACAGCCGCGACCATTCCTGATGGAGGAACACGCGTGGGACGATGTCGAACGGGATGATCCGCTCGGCGGCGTCGCTGTCGCCATAGACCGCGAAGGTGATGCCCAATTGACGGAACGCGGCCTCGGCAGATTGCTGGCGGCGCTGGAGTTCGGAAGCCGGGGTGTCGGCCACCCATTGCGACAGCGCGGCGAATTCGGGCCGCGGTGCCTCAGGCCCGCCATGCCCCCAGATCTCGTCGAACGCTCCGCCTGTCGCCATCAACGCTCCCAAGTGCAGCAGATCGCCGCAAGTTCCATGCTGCAACGCTTTGCTGCGTTGCACAAGGGGGGCTATTTTGCGGCGGCCCGGTCGGCGAGCAGCGATTGGCTGAGAACCTGTGGGAGGACCTCGGGCTCCCCGCTGCCCGGCTTGTACCAAAGGTAGAGCGGGACGCCCGCACGGTTGTGCGCCTCGATGAAGCGGCCGAGCGCCGGATCGCCATTGGTCCAGTCGCCGACCAGCACCGCGACATTGCCCTTGGCGAAGGCATCGGCAACCGCACGGGTCTCGATCACGGCCTTTTCGTTGACCTTGCAGGTCAGGCACCAGTCCGCAGTGAAATAAGCGAAGATCGGGCGGCCTGTCGCGCGCAGTTCCGCCAGTCGCGCTTCGCTGAACGGCTCGGCACCGGCGATTGCGGGACGCTCGGCACCGGCGGGCGCCGGGCGGACGACCACGACCGCGGCGAGCGCGAGCAGGAACAGCGGCAATGCGGGAAGCCAGGCGCGGCTGAGCCCGCGTGCCTGCCGCCGGCCCGCCCACCACAAGCCGAGCGACGCCAGCAATGCAGCACCCAGGCCGATCGTCATCCCGTCGGCGCCCGCCTGACGCCCCAGCACCCAGGCGAGCGCCAGCGCTGTGAGGAACATCGGCACCGAGAGAATGCGCCGCATCGTCTCCATCCACGCGCCGGGTCTGGGCAAGCGGCGGCGCAATGCGGGGACGAATCCGAGCAGGAGGAACGGCAGGGCGATGCCGAGCCCCAGCCCGCCGAATATCGCGAGCGCCGCGGGCCGGGGGAGGATCAACGCGCTGCCCAGAGCTGCGCCCATGAACGGCCCGGTGCACGGCGTCGCGACGAAGGCGGCGAGCGCGCCGGTCATGAACGCGCCGCCATGGCCGCGGGCCGAGGCGCGATTGACGAAGCCGGGGGCGGGAACTTCGAACAGACCGGCGAGGTTGAGCGCGATCGCAGTCACCAGCAGCAGCAGCACGAGGATCACGCGCGGGTCCTGCAGCTGGAACGCCCAGCCCACCGCCACGCCACCTGCGCGCACCGCCAGCAATGCGCCGCCTAGCGCGAGGCATGTCAGCACCACGCCTGCGGTGTAAGCGAGGGCCTCGCCGCGCGGATTGCCTTCCGCGTCACCCGCTTTGGCGAGGCTGAGCGCCTTGAGGCTGAGGATCGGGAAGACGCAGGGCATCACGTTGAGGATCAACCCGCCGAGCACGGCGCCGAGAAAGGCGATCAGCGCGGTCCACAGCCAGTCGCTCGCCCCCGCGGCCGAGGTCGTTGCCGGCGCCACGATGCCGGGCGTGGCATCGAGTGTGAAGCCCAGACTGCCGAAAGCGAGCACGCCGCGGATCGGTCCCGCCGGACGTTTGGCGGGCGCCTCGATCACTACCCGGTCGCCGTCGCGCACCACGCGCTGGGGCGCGGCATATTCGATCGCGCCGTCGGTCAGCGGGAAGAAATAGCCTTCGCCGGCCACCGAGGCCGCGGCGGGGAAGGGGACGCCCAGCCGGAATGTCTTGCCGTCGACCTGATACGTCGCTTGTGCGCCGAGCGGCCTGGGCAGGGCCGCACGCCAGCCGTCGAAACGTGTGCGGCGATCGGCCGGGACTGCCCCGTCGCCGATCGTCAGCCTCGTCTCGAGCTCGGCCTTTTCGGGGACGCAGATCTGGTCGGTGCAGACGAGATAATCCAGCTTCACGTGGACGGGAAACGGATCGCCGGCCTTGGCGTCGGCGGGGATCTTGAGCGTCACGAGCGGCGCGAACGGGCCTTCGTAGACATAGTTCATCAGCTCGCCGATGATCAGCCGCTGCGGCACGGGGTACCGCAGCGGCCCCGCGCTCGCGCCCGCCGGCAGCGTCCATTCGGCACGGGCAGGGAGCCCGGCATCGCCCGGATTTTCCCAATAGGCATGCCAGCCGGGCTCGGGCGTCGAGGCGAAGGCGAGCGTGACTTCACTGCCGGGCGCGGGATGGTCGGTTTCCGCGATCAGCGCGATGCGGACATGTGGTCCCTTGCCCGGCGCTTGCGCCGAAGCGGGCGCAATCGCGAGCCAGAGCGCGAGCGACATCAACACGAAACGTAGCCAGGCCATGTCGCGTCCTTGCCCAGGATCGGCCAATGGACAATAGCTGGGCACGGATTTCCTCACGCCTCGGAGCCTCGTTCTCGATGAAGTTCGCTCTTCCCACCGCGCTGGCGCTGCTCGCCGCCACGCCTGCCGCCGCTCAACAGGCTTCCGCACCCGCTGCCGCCGCGCCTGCTGCGCCTCCCAAGCTCGTCGTGGTGATCTCGGTCGACCAGTTCTCGGCGGACCTGTTCGCCGAATATCGCAGCCAGTTCCGCGAGGGCTTCGCGCGGCTGATGTCGGGCGCGGTGTTCCCCTCGGGCTATCAGAGCCACGCCGCGACCGAGACCTGTCCCGGCCACTCGACGATCCTCACCGGCGCGCGGCCCGCCCGCACCGGGATCATCGCCAACGACTGGACCGATTTCTCGGCGCCGCGCGAGGACAAGACGGTCTATTGCGCCGAGGACGAGAGCGTTCCCGGCAGCACCTCCAGCAAATACACCGTGTCGGACAAGCATCTGAAGGTGCCGACCCTCGGCGAATGGATGAAGGCGGCCGATCCAGGGAGCCGCGTCGTCTCGGTGGCGGGCAAGGACCGCGCCGCCGTGATGATGGGCGGGCACAAGGTCGACGAACTCTGGTGGTGGGACGGCAAGGGCTTCGTCTCCTATGCCGGCCGCGCCGAGCCGGCGATGGTCACCCGGGTCAACGCCGGCGTCACCCAACGGCTTGCCGAGGCGCAGGAGCCGATGGAGCTGACGCCGTTCTGCCAGGCTCGCAGCCGCGCCGTGCCGGTGACTCCCGCATTTTCGGTCGGTGAAGGGCGGTTCGCGCGCGCCGCCGGCGACGTCCGCGCCTTCCGCGCCTCGCCCGAATTCGACGAGGCCATCCTCGCATTGGGCGCCGGGCTCGCCACCGACATGAAGCTGGGGCGGGGCGCGCACACCGATCTGCTGATCCTGGGCGCCTCGGCCACCGACTATGTCGGCCACAGCCTCGGCACCGAAGGCAGCGAGATGTGCCTTCAGATGACCGCGCTCGATCAGGCGCTGGGCAAATTGTTCGCCGTGCTCGACAGGACCGGCGTCGATTATGCCGTGGTGCTGACCGCCGATCATGGCGGGCACGATCTCCCCGAGCGCAACCGCGATCATGCCGCCCCGATGGCGGCGCGCGTCGATCCGGCATTGGCGGCGAGCGCGCTCGGCAAGGAGATCGCGGCCAAGCTCGGCATCGCGGGGCCGACCTTGGTCGGCAGCACGGCGGGCGACGTCTATTTCGACCCGAAGCTGACCAGGGCGCAGCGCGCCGCGGTCGAGGCCGAGGCGATCCGCCGCTATTCGGCGCATCCGCAGGTCCAGGCGGTGTTCACGCGCGCCCAGATCGCCGCGACCGGCGCGCCCAAGGGTCCGCCCGAGACCTGGACTCTGCTCGAGCGCGCGCGCCAGTCCTATGATCCGGCGCGTTCGGGCGATCTGGTCGTCGCGCTCAAGCCGCGCGTGACGCCGATCGCCAGCCCCGGCCCCGGCTATGTCGCGACGCATGGCAGTTTCTGGGACTATGACCGGCGCGTGCCGATCCTGTTCTGGCGCAAGGGCATGACCGGGTTCGAGCAGCCGCTGTCGGTGGAGACGGTCGATATCGCGCCGACGCTGGCGTCGCTGATCGGAGTGCCGGTGCCGGTGCAGATCGACGGGCGCTGCCTCGATCTCGATTCGGGGCCGGGAAGCACCTGCAAATAGGATTTGGTCAGCTTAACTTCGCACTTTTCCCGCGATTTCGCTAATTTCGTTGCGCGGTGGCGCACGAATATTACGCGCGTGTGCGGGTGGAATCTCGACGGTTCAAAGAGCGGGGACGCAAGGCTGGCACGGCAAATCCTACATTGCCAGTGCCGCGCTTCGGCGGCGATGAGCAGCACCCTAGTCAAAGTCCATGCTCCTGCGAAGGCAGGAGCCTGGGGTCTCGAGCGATGTCCCCTGTAACCCTGGGCTCCTGCCTTCGCAGGAGCACGGAGGGCGGAGGCGCGGGATTTAGCGTCGCTCGAACGACCGCATCCCGGTGAGGCGGTTGTTGCTCAGCTCGATCGTCTCGCCGCTCAGGTCGGCGACGAACGCCGGATTCGGCGGCGCGCCGGGGGCCATGCTGGCGACATTGTCCTCGATCCGCAGTCCGCGCGCGGGATAGGTCTTCCCCTCGGCCGCGACGACGATCAGCCCCGAATGATTGTCCTTGCTCTTGCCCTGGACGAAGGTGTTGCGCGCGATCAGCCCGGTGCCGCCCTCGGACAGGTCGATCATGTAGTTGGTCTTCTTGCCGGCGCTGTCGTCGAAGCTCGAATCGGTGATGTTGACGCGGCGCGCACGCAATTTGACGTAATGCCCGCCGGTGCCGCGCTCGAAGCGCGAGCGCGTGACCGAGACCTCGCCGTCCACCGCGAGATAGATCGCATGGCTGCAATTCTCGGTCTCGCACTGGCCGAGTCCGGCGAAGGTGGTGCGATCGATGCTGATCCGGCGGACGGTCTCATGCCCGCCGCCCAGAATGCCTTCCTGGCTGTCGAGGAACATCGAGTTGGTGATCGTCAGGTCGCCCATCTCGTGACGGATGCCGGCGCCGTTGCCGTCGGAGACGGCATAGCCGCGAAAGACGATGCCATCGATCGTCGAGCCGCGGCCGCGCAGCACGAAGCCGGCCTTTTCCTCGCACACTTCCTTTTCGAAGATCACGGTGCCGGGCTGGCGCGCCTTGAAAGTGATCTTGCCACCGGTCTGGACCGTGCACTGGCGATAGGTGCCGGGCGCGATCAGGATCGTCGCATTGTCGTCGCGGATCGCAGTGACCGCCTCGTCGATCGTGGCATAGCCCTGTCCCGTCTCGGCGACGACGAAGGGGGCGGGTCGCTCCTGCGCGGCGGCAGGCGAGGCGAGGGCGAGGAGGAGGATGGCGCGCATGTGCCGATCCTACGCGCCTGGGTGCAAAGAGCGGGTTAACCGGTGCCCTCTTCCCCGCTCTCTTCTTCGTCACCCCCGCGAAAACGGGGGCCATCTCCAACACTATCCACGAAGTCGCCGGCGCATTCTGCTGCTCGTTCAGGAGATGGGTCCCCGCTTTCGCGGGGATGACGGTATTGGGATTAAGGGACGATCGTGGTGAACAGATAGACGCCCAGGATGACGAGGTGCACCGCGCCCTGCAGGATCGTCGTCCGGCCGGTCGCCAGCGACAGCGTCGATACGATCAGCGTGAGGAACAGCAATACGATGCTCTTGGGTCCCAGTCCCAGCGAGATCGGCATATCGGCGAACAGCGACAATGCCGCGACGCCGGGTATGGTCAGGCCGATCGTGGCGAGCGCGGAGCCGAGCCCTAGATTGAGGCTGGTCTGGAGCCGGTTGGCGAGCGCCGCGCGGACCGCCGCGATGCTTTCGGGCAGCAATACCAGGGCGGCGATGATGACGCCGACCACTGCCTGCGGGGCGCCCGCCGCGAGCACCCATTTCTCGATCGGATACGCCAATGTCTTGGCGAGCAGCACCACGCCGCCGAGGCACGCGACGAGCAATGCGGCGGAGACGAGCGCACGTTGGTCGGACGGCGGATCGGCGTGCGTGTCCGCGTCGTGCACGGTCGTGCGCGGGGGTAGGAAATAGTCGCGGTGACGGACCGTCTGCACGCCGACAAAGGTCGCGTAGAGCAGGAAGGAAACCACCGCGACGAAGCCGAGCTGGGCGGGCGCATAAGCGGGGCCGGGGCTGGTTACGGTGAAATTGGGCAGGACGAGCGTGAGCACCGTCAGCGCGCAGAGCGCCGCGAGCGAGGCGCTGACTCCGGTCTGCTGGAAGGTCTGCTCGCGATGCCGGATCGCGCCGACGAGGATGCAGATGCCGACCAGCCCGTTGAGGATGATCATCACCGCGGCAAACACGGTGTCGCGCGCCAACGTCGCAGCGCCTTCGCCGGCCGCGCTCATCAGCGTGACGATCAGCCCCAGCTCGATGATCGTCACTGCCACTGCGAGCAGAAGCGTGCCGAAAGGTTCGCCCACCCGGTGCGCCACGATCTCGGCGTGATGCACCGCTGCGAGGACGGTGGCGATCAGCGCGATGCCCAGCACCAGCGGCGGAACCGCGATGCCCTTGCTCGTCGCCAGCAGAAGCCACGCCGCGGCCGGGGCCGCCCATGTCCAGTGCTGCAGGATCCGCATCATCGCCATGCCCCTTGCCTGCCCGGGCGCCGTCCTCAGCCCTTGAGCATCTTGATGATGCCCGAAAAGTCGAGCGTCGCGCCTTCACCGTTGGCGAAACGCTCGTACAGTTCTTCGGCGCGCGCGGCCATCGGGGTTTGCGCGCCGACGCCGGCCGCGGCCTCGAGCGCGAGCTTGAGGTCCTTGAGCATCAGCGCCGCGGCGAACCCGCCCTGATAGTCGCGATCGGCCGGGGTCTCGGGGCCGACGCCGGGGACGGGGCAGTAACTCGTGACCGACCAGCTCTGCCCCGAACTGACCGAGGCGATGTCGTAGAGCTTCTGCAGGTCGAGCCCGAGTTTTTCGGCGAGCGCGAAGCTCTCGCAGGTGGCGATCATCGTCGCGCCGAGCATCATGTTGTTGCAGATCTTGGCGCCCTGGCCCGCGCCGCTGCTGCCTGCATGGATCACGGCCTTGCCCATGTCCGACAGGAAGGGCTCGGCGCGCGAGAACGCCGCCTCGCTGCCGCCGACCATGAACGTGAGCGTGCCGGCATTGGCTGCCGCGATCCCGCCCGAGACCGGCGCGTCGACTGCGGCGAGGCCGTGGGCGGCGGCGGCTTCGGCGACGCGGCGCGCCGTGGCGACATCGATCGTCGAGCAATCGATCAGGATCGCGCCGGCATCGGCATGGGGCAGGATGTTGTCGGTATAGACGGCTTCGACATGGCGCCCGGCGGGCAGCATCGTGATCACTGCCTCGGCGCCCTCGATCGCGGCATTGGCGTCTTCGGCGGGCAAGCAACCGGCCTTCTTCGCCTTGTCGAGCGCCTCGGCGGAAAGATCATAGGCGCGGACGTCGTGCCCGTGCTTGGCGAGGTTCGCGGCCATCCCGCCGCCCATATTGCCCAGCCCGATGAATGCGATGCGTGCCATAAATCCTCTCTAGACCTTACCTCTCCCCTTGATAGGGGAGAGGATACCGCAGCTTGGCAGCTTGCTGCCTAGGCTGAGGACTCATATCTTTCTTCGTCACCGGGATGACTGAAATTTATCAATGGCTTGTCTGGGTTCTTACCCTAGACTGCGCAACCCTCTCCCCTCGAGGGGAGAGGGGACGTAAGTCATTTCCCCGTCCAGTTCCCCGGCCTTTTCTCGACGAAGGCGGTCATGCCTTCCTTCTGGTCGACCGTGCCGAACAAAGCGTGGAACAGCCGGCGCTCGAAGGCAACGCCTTGCGCCAGCGTGGTCTCGTACGCTGCGTTGACCATCTCCTTGTTCGCCAGCACCGCTAGCGGCGCCATGCCGGCGATCGTCGCGGCGGTCTTCACGGCGTCCTCGACCAGCTCGGCTGCGGGAACGATGCGCGCGACGAGGCCGGCGCGCTCGGCCTCGGCGGCGTCGATCATCCGGCCGGTGAGACACATTTCCATCGCCTTGGCCTTGCCGACCGCGCGCGTGAGCCGCTGCGATCCGCCCATGCCCGGCGAGACGGCGAGCTTGATTTCGGGCTGGCCGAACTTCGCATTGTCGGCGGCGAGGATGAAGTCGCACATCATCGCCAGCTCGCAGCCGCCGCCCAACGCATAGCCTGCCACCGCGGCGATGATCGGCTTGCGCGTGCGCGTGAACGCGTCCCAGCCGGCGAAGAAATCGTGGCCGTACATGTCGGCAAAGCCCTGTGCCTGCATCTCCTTGATGTCGGCGCCCGCGGCGAAGGCCTTTTCACTGCCGGTGATCACTGCGCAGCCCTGCGACGCATCCTTGTCGAAGGCGTGCATGGCGTCGAGCAGCTCGGCCAGCACCTGGCTGTTGAGTGCGTTCAGCGCCTGCGGGCGGTTGAGCGTGACGAGCGTGACCGCGCCGCGTTGCTCGACGAGGATGGTTTCGTAGGCCATTTCTGCTCCTTCAGGCCGGCGTCCATGCCTGATCGTCGGGCAAGGGCGCGAAAATCTGGTCGATGACGTGATCGGTGACGCCCTCCGGCGTCGCGGGCTGCCAGTGCGGCGCATTGTCCTTGTCGAGGATCACTGCGCGGACGCCCTCGGCGAAATCGGGCCGCTGGACGACGCGCGAGGCGACGGCGAACTCCTGCCGCATCTCGTCCTCGAAGCTGGGCATGTGGCGGCCCTGACGGATGAGATGGAGCGAGACCTTCATCGCCTGGGGGGATTTGGCGCGCAGCGATGTGCGCTGCGCCAGTGCCCAGAAGCTCCCATCGGCTTCGAGCGCGGCGAGAATCGCTTCGACTGTCTGGCCCGCGAACAATTGGTCGATCGCCTCGCGATGCGCGACGACCTTGGGTTCCGGCTCGGGAACGGCGAATGATTCGAGGATCGACGGAATCGATCCCGGATCGGCGAGGATTCTCGCTTTGACGCCGTCGAGCGCCGCGGCGGGCAGATAGTGCGTCGCGATGCCCAGCGCGAGGCACTCGGCGCCGTCGAGACGCGCGCCGGTGAGCGCGATGAACTCGCCCATTCGTCCCGGCAGGCGCGAGAGATACCAGCCGCCGCCGACGTCGGGGAACAGGCCGATCCCGGTTTCGGGCATGGCGAACCGGGTGTTCTCGGTCGCCACGCGATATCTGGCCGGCATCGAGATGCCGACGCCGCCGCCCATGGTGATGCCGTCCATGAACGCGACGATGGGCTTGGCATAGGTGAACAGCGCGTGGTTGAGCTGATATTCGGTGCGGAAGAATTCGCGGGCCTGCACGCCGTCGCCGGCGCCGCTCTCGGCGATCATGCGAATGTCGCCGCCCGCGCAGAAACCCCGGCCCGCGGCGTGATCGATCAGTACCGCCTCGATCGCGGAATTGCCGCGCCATCCCGCCAGCGCTTCGAGCATCGTGGCGCACATCGCGGTGTCGAGCGCGTGGATCGCCTTGGGCCGGTTGAGCCGGATCCGGCCGATACGGCCTTCGGTGAAGGTGAGGACCTCGTCGGTCATAAAGGAACACCGTTCGCTTCGAGCGAAGTCGAGAAGCTCTCGCTCGGCCAATGTGTCTCGACTTCGCTCGACACGAACGGATCGGGAGGGCGCTTCATTGCCGCGTCAGCTCGCGCCCGACGATCATCCGCATCACCTGGTTGGTCCCTTCGAGGATCGAATGGACCCGCAGGTCGCGCCAGAAGCGCTCGATCGGATAGTCCTGCAGATAGCCATATCCCCCGTGCAGCTGGAGCGCGCGGTCGACAACGCTCGAACCCGTATCGGTGGCCAAACGCTTGGCCATCGCCGCGAATTTGGTCTTGTCGGGCGCGCCGGCGGTAACCTTGGCGGCGGCGAGATAGAGGAGCGCGCGGGCGGCCTCGAGCTCGGTCGCCATGTCGGCAAGCGTGAACTGGGTGTTCTGGAAGTCCGCGATCGGACGCCCAAATTGCTGGCGGTCCTTCGTGTACCGGATCGCCTCGTCGAGGCAGCGCTGCGCCCCGCCGAGCGAGCAGGCGCCGATGTTGAGCCGGCCGCCGTCGAGGCCCATCATCGCGAAGCGGAAGCCTTCGCCTTCGCCGCCGACCCGGTTCTCGACCGGCACGCGGACATCCTCGAAGGTCACTTGCCGGGTCGGCTGCGAATGCCAGCCGAGCTTGCGCTCGTTGGCGCCGAAGCTGACGCCGGGCATGTCCTTCTCGATGACGAGGCACGAAATGCCCTTGGGGCCCTCCTCGCCGGTGCGGACCATCGTGACATAGATCTCGTTCTCGCCCGCGCCCGAGATGAATTGCTTCGATCCGTTGACGACATAATGGTCGCCGTCGCGCACCGCCCGGGTCTTGAGCGCCGCGGCGTCCGATCCCGAGCTCGGTTCGGTGAGGCAATAGCTCGCAATGCGCTCCATCGTGATCAGCGAGGGCAGGTACTTGTCCTTCACTGCCTGGCTGCCGAACGTGTCGATCATCCAGCTCGCCATATTGTGGATCGAGATGAAGGCGCTGGTCGACGGGCAGCCATAGGCCATCGCCTCCATGATCAGCGCCGCCTCGAGCCGACCGAGCCCGATCCCGCCGCTCGCCTCGGAGACGTAGATCGAGGCGAAGCCGAGCTCGGCCGCGGCGCGGATCGTGTCGCGGGGGAAGATGTGCTTCTCGTCCCACTCCGCCGCATGCGGGGTGATCGCGTCGGCGGTGAACTGGCGTGCCATCTCCTGGATCTGGAGCTGCTCGTCGGTGAGGTCGAATTGCGTGGTCATGGGGCTTTCTCGTGCAGCACGCGCTCGGCGAAGAGCCGGTTGGCGAGGGCGATGTTGTTTCGTTCGTACCAGCGCGGGGCGGGGAGGCCCTTTTCCCAGGCGAGCAATTCGGTGAGCGTGCCGTTGGCGCTCGGCACGTCGGGGGCGGCGGTCTTGAGCGGGTCGGCATAGGCCGTGTCGGCGGAGACGATTTCCCAGCCGTCGGCTCGCAGCGCTTTTGCCAGATCGGCGATGTAGAGCGCGGCAATGTCGGTCTCGTGCAGCAGCATGACGTGCGGGGGCGAGCGGCCGATCGTCTTGATCATCAGCGCGTCGGCGAAATCGGCGGCCTGGACGTGCGTCTCGACATAGAGGTCGCGCAGCGCGGCCATGTCGATCTTCTTGCCCGCCTTCTTCGCATCGACCGTGAGCTGCTCGATATTCCAGTCGGAGCCCTCGGCCGTGACATAGCCGTTGGTCAGCCCGCGCTCGGCCAGCGCCGCGCGCACCGCATCGCGCTTGGCCTTGTCCTTGCCGCCCTCGTCGAGGAACGGAAACCGGAACCACGGGCGTCGGCCCGGACGCGGCTCGAGCCATGCCTCGGCCTTGTCCATATCGGCGAGATAATTGGCGACCGCGAGCTTGTTGAGGTGCGGGTGGCTGAAGCTGTGATTGGCGATGACATGGCCGGCGCGGACATAGCGATCCACCACTGCTTCGTCGGCGGGCGCCTGGACCTTGCCCGGATTGACGAAAAAGGCGGCCTGCTCGACCCGCGCCTTCCTGAGCGCCGCGACCAGCCGCTTGCTGCGTTCTTCCATGGTGAAGAAGGCGCCCACGCCGCGCGGCGTATCGTCGAACGTGAGCGCGATCCGCTTTTGCGCCGTCGCCGCGGGAGCGACCACGAGCAGGACGAAAGCGGCGAGGGCGCTGGCGAGTCCGCGGATCATGCGCACCGTTGATAGCGCAGCAGGCCGAGCATTGCGTCGGCGCCTTGCTCGCGGCGGACGAGCGACTTCCCATTATCCTCCGCGTCCAGCACCATCCGGCGCGTCCAGCTCTGGCCCTCGCCCGTCATCGCGAAGTCGGCGACGATCCGCCTGGCATCGCGTTCGGCCACCTTCCCGAGTGTCCCGACCGATTCATAGAAGCGCAGCGTATCGGCGGTGATCGTCAGCAGTCCCTTATTGTCGCCGCGCGTCGAGGTGCAGTCCGCGGGGACCAGGCCCCAGCGGCCTTGCAGCGCCACGGGGATGCCGGTGCCGGTATCAGAGGGCGAGGCGGTGGGCGCCGGGGCGGTTGTCGGCGCAGCCTCGGGCGGTGCAGGGGTGGTCGCGACGCTGTTGTCTGTCAGCACCACGCTGTCGTTGGTCGCGGTCCTTTCAGTGCCGCCACCGCAGCCGGCAAGCGACAATGCGGCGAGGCTGATGGCGGCGATCATCGCGGTTTTGCGCATCTCGAGTCCCTCGATTCGTTTCGGTTTCGACCCCAACGCCGCGCGGCGCAAGGTCGATCCCGTCATCCCATCGTCGGGATGACGAAGGCGTTGCCACCGTCCGGCGAGCCGTCGGGCCAGCGCTGGGTGACGGTCTTGGTCTTGGTCCAGAAGCGGACGCCTTCCATGCCGTGCTGGTTGATGTCGCCGAACGCGCTGCGCTTCCAGCCGCCGAAGCTGTGATAGGCCACCGGCACCGGGATCGGCACGTTGATCCCGACCATTCCGACATTCACCCGCGCGGCGAACTCGCGCGCGGCATGGCCGTTGCGCGTGAAGATCGCGACGCCGTTGCCGTATTGGTGCTCGCTGGGAAGGCGCAGCGCGGTCTCGAAATCTGGGGCGCGGACGATCTGCAGAACGGGCCCGAAGATCTCTTCCTTGTACGATTGCATGTCGGGCATGACGCGATCGAACAGCGAGGGGCCGATGAAGAAGCCCTGCTCATGCCCCTGCAGCTGGAAGCCGCGGCCGTCGACGACGAGTTCGGCGCCTTCGTCGACGCCGGTCTGGATCCAGTTCTCGACGCGCTGCTTGTGTGCCGCGTTCACCACCGGGCCGTAATGCGCGTCCTTGTCGGTCGAGACACCCACGCGGAGCTTCTCGATCGCGGGGAGCAGCTTGGCACGCAGCGCATCGGCGGTCTTGTCGCCGACGGGGACGACCACCGGCAGCGCCATGCAACGCTCGCCCGCCGAGCCGAAGGCCGCGCCCGAAAGATCGGCGACGACCTGGTCGAGATCGGCATCGGGCATGACGATGCCGTGATTCTTGGCCCCGCCCATCGCCTGGACGCGCTTCCCGGCATCGACGCCGCGGCGATAGACATAATGCGCGATGTCCGACGAGCCGACGAAGCTGACTGCAGAGATCGCCGGATGATCGAGGATCGCGTCGACCATTTCCTTGTCGCCGTGGACGACCTGCAGGATGCCTTCGGGCAGCCCGGCCTCGAGCATCAGCTCGGCGAGGCGGACGGGGACCGACGGATCGCGCTCGCTGGGCTTGAGCAGGAAAGCGTTGCCGCAGGCGATCGCCACGCCCGACATCCACAAGGGGATCATTGCCGGGAAGTTGAACGGCGTGATGCCGGCGCCGATGCCGAGCGGCTGGCGCATGCTGTAGACATCGATGCCGGGGCCCGCGCCCTGGGTATATTCCCCCTTGAGCGCGTGCGGGATGCCGCAGGCGAACTCGATCACTTCGAGCCCACGCTGGATGTCGCCCTTTGCGTCGGCGACGACCTTGCCATGTTCGGAGGAAAGCAGGTGCGCGAGCGAATCCATGTTCGCCTCGACCAGCTCCTTGAACCTGAACATCACGCGGGCGCGGCGTTGCGGGTTGGTCGCGGCCCAGCCGGGCTGCGCGGCCTGTGCGGCGGCGACGGCACGGTCGAGATCGGCCCGTGTGCCCAGCGAAACGCGCGCCTGGACCTGCCCGGTATTGGGATCGAACACGTCCGAGGTGCGGGCTGCGCCGCCGCCTGCATGACCCGCGATGAGATGGTCGATCGTGCGCATAAACTCTCCTGCGGCGGGCGCCACGGCCCGACTCGTCGTGTAATTTTATTGCGCAATGGCATATCGACTGGCGGCTGTCAGCCCCACCCATTTATCGTCACCCCGGCCTTGTGCCGGGGTCCACTGCGCAACTTCGGATAGCAAAGCGAATAGAGTGACTCGCTGGGGCTCGCCTGCGTCGAGAGCACCCTCGAAGCTTCGCGCGCCGTGGCTTGCGGGCCGGTGGACCCCGGAACAAGTCCGGGGTGACGAAGAAGAGGCGTTAGACCTTCGTCCGCCCGATCGGTACGGGCAGCAGGCGTCCTCGTTCGTCGGGGACGATCATCACTTCGACGCCGAACGCTTCCCGCAAAGGCTGGTGCGCCAGTGCCTCCGCGGCGGGGCCGAATGCCACCGCTTCGCCTTGCTTGAGCAGCAGCACGTCGTCGGCGGCGCGGGCGGCCTGGATCAGGTCGTGGAGGACGATCACTACGCCCATCCCGGTCGCGGCAAGCGCGCGGAGCTGGTCGAGAAGCCCCAACTGGTGCACCGGATCGAGGCTGGCGAGCGGCTCGTCGGCGAGCAGCCATTGCGGTTCGCCGGCGAGCACCCGTGCGAGCAGGACGCGGGCGCGCTCGCCGCCCGAGAGCTGATCGGCACCGCGATCGGCGAGGGGGTGCGTATCGGTGGCGCCGAGCGCCGCGCCGATCGCCATCGCGTCCGCCTGCGAAGTGCCGGCAAAGGGCGAGCGGTGCGGCAGGCGGCCGAGCGCGACGAGATCGCGGACCTGCATGTTCCAGTGCACCGTCGCATCCTGCGGCAGATAGCCGATCATCCGGGCGCGTTCGCGCGGCTCGATCCGGGCGATATGACGCGTGCCGAGTTTGACCTGCCCGTCGTCAGGATCAAGCAGCCCGGCGAGCGTCTTGACGAGCGTCGACTTGCCCGAGCCGTTCGCGCCGAGGATCGCAGTGACGCGGCCGGGCTGGAAGGCGGCGGTGACGTTGTTCAACACCCGGCGATTGCCGAGGCTGACGGCGAGATCGCTGACGCTCAGCTCCATGCCGAGCGCCGCATCTTGAGGAGGAGCAGGAAGAAGAACGGCGTGCCGAGCAGCGCCATCGCCACACCGAGCCGGATCTCGGAAGCGCCCGGACCCAGCCGGACGAGGCTGTCGGCGGCGAGGACCAATGCCGCCCCGCCGAGCGCACTTGGGAGCAGCAGCGCCGAGGGTTTGGCGCCGGTCAGCGGGCGGAGCAGATGCGGCACGATCAGCCCGACGAACCCGACCACCCCGGTCACCGCGACACTGGCGCCGACCGCGAGTCCCGCGCCGAGCACGATCAGCAGCTGGGTACGCTGGAGCCGCATGCCGAGCGAGCGCGCGGCGTCTTCGCCCAGGGTCAGCGCGTCGAGCGCGCGCCCGGTGAACAGGAGGAGGGCGCAGCCGATCGCGATGAAGGGCGAGGCCAGCTGGACCTCGGCGAAGCTGCGGTCGGTGAGCGCGCCCATGATCCAGTCGATGATTTCGGCGGTGGCGAAGGGATTGGGCGCGATCGAGATCAGGAAGGCGGTGAGCGCACCGGCGAGGCTGGCGAGCACGGTACCGGCGAGGATGAAGGCGACCTGGCTGTCGGCGCGCCACGCGAGCCCGGCGAGCAGCAGCATCGAACCGCACGCGGCGAGCATGGCGGCGGCGAAGATGACGAGCGGCGCGCTGGCGGCGAAGACGACGATCGCGGCGACGGCGCCCAAAGCGGCGGAGGAGGAGACGCCGACCACCGCGGGATCGGCGAGCGGGTTGCGCAGATAGCCCTGCAGCACCGCCCCGGTCAGTCCCAGGGCCGCGCCGATCGCGAGCCCGAGGATCGCGCGCGGCAGGCGCAATTCGGCGACGATCCACCAGCGCGGATCGCCCGAGAACCACGCGTCGAATGGCACCCATACCTTGCCCGCCATCAGCGATCCCGCGAACAGCAGGACTACCAGCAGCGTCAGGCCGAGGAGCAACAGCGGCCGGTTCACGGCGTCACCTCGCGGCGGATTTCGGCCAGCCGCGTCATGGCCTTGGCGATCACCGGGCCGCCGCAATTGACGAGGCTGCGCGGGAAATGCGCCTGATGGACCTTGGCGCCTGAGCGCGCGAGCGCCCAGCTCCGCATCTGGGCTGCGCGCGAGCTGGCGTCGCGGCCGGATTGATCGGGGACGAGCATCACCCGCGGCGGATCGGCCACGACATGCTCGATCGGGAGATAGCCGGTACCCTGCAATCCATAATGCGCAGCATGGTCGCTTAAGCCGGCCTTGACCATCATCTCGTCGAGCAAGGTATTCGCGCCGTTGACGGTGTTCCCGCCGATCCAGAGCAGCGCCGGGACCGCCGGGCCATCGGTGCGCGCACCGGCGACGGCGCGGTCGATGCGCGACACCATCGCTTCGCCGGCAGGCACGGCACCCACCGCCGCTGCCAGTTCGCGCACCTGGACCTTGCTGTCGGCGATCGTGCTCGCCCAGCCGAGCGTGAACGTCTTGACGCCGGCGCGCGCCAGCGCCTCGCGCGTCGAGGCTGAAGCGAAGCTGTCGATGATCGCCAGATCGGGGCGCAGCGCGATGATCTCCTCGGCAGTGCCGTTGTTGACGTGGAATTTCCGGGCGACTTCGATCGGGATCGAGGTGGCGCCCGGATCGCGCGAATAATGGCTGATCGCGGCGATGCGGTCGGGCGGGACCAGTTCGACCAGCATCGCATCGGCACACGGGTTAAGCGACACGATCCCGCCCCCGTGCGGCGAAGGTTGCGCCGCGCATCCGGCTGCCGCGAGGCAGAGAAGCGCGGCGACCCGCATCAGTTGAGCTTCAGCCGCACGCCGGCATAGGCCGCGCGCCCATAGGTGCCGTAGCCCGAAACCACCTGATACTTCTCGTCGGTCAAATTCTCGACCCGGCCATAGACAGCGAAGCGATCGCCGATCGGCATCTCGGCCCGGATGCTGCCGAGCGCGAAGCCGTCGAGCCGAGTGAAATTGCCCGCATCGTTGAAGCTGTCCCCGACGATCGTCACCGTGCCCCCCAGCGAAAGCCCGAACGGCAGGCGGTAATCGGCCGAGAGGCTGGCGGTGTCCTGCGGACGGCGCGCCAGCTGGTTGCCTTCAAAGCCTGCCGAGCGGTTCTCGGCGTCGGTATAGGTGTAGTTGGCCGTGACGGTAAGCGCCTCGACGGGCTTCAGCGCCAGCTCGACCTCGACACCCTCGGCGCGGGTGCGCGCGATGTTGGCGTAAGTGAAGCTGACCAGATCGAAGTCGATCTGGTTGCGCGTGTCGCGATGGAAGTACGTCACGGCCAGCTTGGCGGCGCCGGCGAGCGCGCTCTGCTCGACGCCGGCTTCCCAGCTCTTCGCGGTCTCGGGCCGGAGCGTGTCGGTGCCGTAGAAAGGCGCGAACAGCTGATAGAGCGTCGGCGCCTTGAAGCCTTCGCCATAGCTGGCGCGGAGCAAGGTGCTCTCGAACGGCTTGACCGCGGCGCTGGCGCCCCAGGTCGTGCGTCCGCCGAAGCGGCTGTGATCGTCGTTGCGGATGCCGGCGGTGAGCGTCACTGCCTCGACCGGCGTTACGATCGCCTGGCCGTAGAAGCTGGTGATGTCGGCGCGATAAGTATCGCTGCCGTCGTAGAAGCGGAGATTCTCGCGCTCGGCGCCGAAGGTCACGCGGACCTGCTCGACGAGCTTCGCATCGCCCCGATATTCGTAGCGCTCGCTGCGCCCGCGATAGAGATAATGCGGCGTGAAGGCGCCGGGCGCCGGGTCATAGCCGTCGCGATTGACGTCGGCGATGGTGAAGGCGACGCGGTTCTCCAGGCCGCCGAAATTGGCGAACAGCCCGGCATAGCCGTACAGCTCCTGCGCCGTCGAATACTCGTCGGTGTCGGCGAAGGCGTAGGTCGGGGCGGGGAAGCCGTCGAGCTCGAGCCGCGAATTGGCGTAATAGCCGCGCAGATCCGCCCCGAAGCCCGGCGCGAACTCGACGCGCAGCCGGCCGCTGGCATTATATTGGCGATAGCCGTCCGCCTCGGTGCCCGCTGCCGCCTGCGAGATGCCGTCGGTGCGGAAATAGCCGCCGGTCAGCGCGCCCTGCACCGTATCGTTGCCCGCGGCGATTGCGGCGTTGGCCGAGATCTGGTCGGCATAGCCATATTCGGCATTGGCGCGCGCCTCGACTCCGTCGACAGGTTTCTGGGTGACCACATTGACCACGCCGCCCAGCGCCTGGCTGCCCCAGATCACCGAATTGGGCCCGCGCAGCACTTCGACGCGCTGAATCGAGCCGGTCAACAGGTTACCGAAATCGAAAGCGCCGGCGGGAGCGGAGGGATCCATGGCACGGACGCCGTCGATCAGCACCAGGGTCTGCGCATCCTCGGCGCCGCGGATGCGCACCGCGGTCACGCCGCCGGGCCCGCCATTGCGCGTGGACGAGACGCCCGGCGTCGTGGCGAGCAGGTCGGAGAGCGAGACGGTCTGGCGCGCTTCGATCAGGTCGCGGTCGAGCACGGTGATCGAGCGGCCGGTGGTCTCGGCATCCTGCTCGACGCCCGAGGCGACGACGACGATCCGGTCGTCGTCCGACTGGGCATGCGCCACGGCCGGCAGCACTGCGGCGGAGGCATAGAGAAACAGTTTCAACTTGGTCACGGCAAAGACACCTTCGTCTGGGGTCGTCTTGCCGAAAATTGGCGCGGCGACCCGGTTAAACGGTGTCGCTCACGCGAGGGCACGCCCTCGTTCGCCCGGTGCACCCCGCCCGCGCAAAGGAATCGACTGTGACTGGCAGGTCTCCTGGCTCCCGGGTCACCACATGCGCGCCGCCTTCCCGGATGTGCTCCAGTGGCATGATGGCGCGAATGCTCGCCGGTTACAGTTGCGGGGGCAGCCTCGGGTTCGAACCGAGTTCCCATTTTCATCCCCTTTGCAGGGGACACCCGTCACGGCGGCGCCTCTACGCCGCGCATGCGTTCGCTGCAACTGCGAAATAAATCCGGGTTTGTCTCGATAGTGTAACCAACGGTCAATCCGGCGTTTACCAGCCTGCCGCACAAGCACCCCATGCGAACCGCCTCGTCCCAATTGCCTCGTCCATCTCCCGAATGGCTCAGCCCGGAAGAGGCGAACCCGCCGCTGCTGGTGCTTCGCGATTCGCTGTTCAAGGCAGTCGACATCTTCACCCGCGACACCGACATCCGCCTCGTGCCGGTGGTCGACGCCGCGGATCGCCCGGTCGGCGCGGTGTTCGAGAAGGATGTGCGCCAGCTGCTGCTCAATCCCTTCGGCCACGCGCTGCTGCGCAACCCGAGCTACGGCCATGCCGTCGCGCGGCTGGTCCGCGATTGCCCGGTGGCGGAAATGACGCGCGACATCGGCGCGCTGACCCGCGCCTATCGCGCCGCAAACGGCAGCGAGGGGATGATCCTCACCCGCGACGGCCGCGTCGCCGGCGTGCTCACCAATCGCCGCCTGCTCCACATGACCGCCGAGCAGGAGCGCGGCGAAACCCGTGCCCGGGTCGAACGCGCCGAACGCATCGAGCAGGCCAGCCTGCGGTTCGAGGCGCAGGTGACCTCGCTGTCGCGGACGATGCGCGCGCTCGCCGCCGAACTGCAGCACGATGCCTCGGGAACGGCCGGCCGCGCCTCGGATCTCGGCGACCGTGCCGTCGCGGTGGCATCGGCGACGTCGCAGACCCGCGACAATATCGGCGAGATCGCCGAGCGCGGTCGCGGTCTCGCCGGCGCGCTCGCGCGGATCGAGCGGAGCAGCGACGCGACGCGCGGCGCGGCATCGCGTGCCGCCGAACTGGTCGCCGCGGGCAGCAACCGGACCCGCGAACTGTTGGGCGCCGCGCAGACGATCGATTCGGTGATCGCGCTGATCAGCGAGATCGCGGCGCGCGTGAATCTGCTTGCCCTCAATGCCACGATCGAAGCCGCCCGCGCGGGGGAGGCGGGCCGGGGCTTCACTGTCGTCGCGCATGAAGTGAAGCAGCTGTCGAGCCAGACCAGCACCGCCGCGGCACGCATAGCCGCGCATGTCGGCGAGATCCGCCACGGCATCGACGATGTCGCGCGCGGCCATGCCGAGGTCGAGTGCGCGATCGAGGCGATGGCCGAGCTGGCGAGCGGCGTGCAGGCCGCGGTGATGGCGCAGGAGGCCGCGACCCGCACGATCGCAGTCAATGTCGAGGAGGCGGTCGCCGCCAGCGGCGCGATCCACGACGACGTCGCGGCGATCGGCGAGACGTCGCGTGCGGCGCAGGACAGCGTCGATACGATGCGCGCGCGCGCCGCGCGGCTGCAGGAGGGGGCGGGCGCGCTCTCGGAGGAACTCGAGGCCTTTCTCTGCGAGCTTCGCGCAGCGTGAAGCTGCGGAACGGCGGCGTTGGGACTGCGTTGTGGCAAGCCTAGGAGGACCGCCTGCATGAAGACGAAACATCTGATCCTGGGGCTCGCCCCGGCGCTCGCACTCGCCGCCTGCGGTGGCAACCAGACGACCACGACGACCACCAACACCACGGTCGACAACCTGTCGGGCACGGAAATGCCCGCCGACACCAACATGACCGACAATGCGGCGATGGCCGATGCGGCGCTGTCGCCGGCGCAGAAATTCGCCAACCATGTCGGTGCCAGCGATTATTACGAGATCGAGGCCGGCAAGCTCGCGCAGGAAAAGGCGCATGATCCGAAGCTCAAGGACTTCGGCAAGATGATGGTCGAGCAGCACACTGCCACGACCGACAAGCTCAAGGCCGCGGGCGCCAAGGCCAGCCCGGCGATCACGCCTAGCCCGACGCTGAATGCCGAGCAGGAAGCGAATCTCGCGGCGCTGCGCGCGGCCGACGGCGCGGCGTTCGATACTGCCTACAAGGCGCAGCAGATCGCCGCGCACGAAAAGGCGCTGGCAGAGGTCAAGGACTATGCCGCCGGCACCGACCCGGTGTTCAAGGGCTTCGCCGGCGACGCCGTGAAGCTCATCCAGGTGCATCTGACCAAGATCAAGAGCCTGTAAAAACTCCCTCTCTCCGCTTGCGGGGAGAGGGGCCTGTCGAGGCTGCGTCGCACTTGCCCTTCTCCCCGACCCTCTCCCCTGAAGGGGAGAGGGAGAAGATCCCTAGGCAGCTTCTTCCTGCGCCACGTCGGGCACCGCCCGTGGCCCCGTGGCCGCGGCTTCACCGCCGGTGCGCTTGAGGCGGCCGTCGACATGTCCGCCATTCTCGATGGTGATGTCCTGATATTCGACGTCGCCGATGATTTTCGCCGAGCGCTCGACCGTGAGGTGCTTGACGTGGACGCTGCCTTCGATCGTCCCGGCGATCCGCGCGGTATCGGCCGTGACACCGCCGACGATCCGGCTCTCCGGACCCTGGACGAGGTTGGCGCAATGGACGTCGCCCTCGATGCTGCCGTCGATATGCAGGTCGGCCGTCGCGCGGACGTCGCCGGTCACTGCCATGTCGGGGCCGATCACCGAGAACATGCCGCGCCCGCGCCCGCTTGTCTGCGCCGGGCTCGCGGGCCGATCGTCGCGTTTGTTACCATTGAACATAAGGTTACTCCCCCTGCCCGGGACTCGAAGCCCGCGTTGCGTGCCTATCATTGTCGGGCGGAATCCAAAACTCGCCGAGCCTCTCGCCTGGTCGATTATCGTTGGTCGCGGCGTGTGCGGCATCGCGAAGCAGCAGCGATGCCGTCGCGAGCATCGCCAGCGAAGCGGAGGTGCCCAGCGCCGGACTGTCGAGCCATGTGCTCCCGACCCCCGCTGCGGTGCCGAGCAAGCCGAACAGGATTGCCGGCCGGAACCGCGAGCACAGGACCGCATGGCCGCAGATCCCGAGCGGCAGGAACAGCGCCGTCATGCCGAGCCCCGGCACCGCGCCGGCGATCAGCGCCGCGGGCAGCGCGCTCGCCGTGAGGGAAAAAGCGGGCCGGGCGGTCAATTGCGCGAGATGGCAGGCGAGCAGGCCCGCCGCGCCCGCGAGAAGGAGCCCGGTCACTGCCATCAGTGCCGCCGAATCGAGCATCTGCCACGCGCCGGGCCGCGAGGGGCCGGTCATGCCCGCCAGCAGCGTCGCCGCCAGCGTGACGAGCGCAGGGGCGAGCCGCATCGCGATCGGCCGCGTGACGGCGCCATATCCGGAGGGTAAGAGCATGCTTCGCCCGCTGTAGCGCGCGATGGGTTGACGCTCTCTTATCGTGACGCATGTCCCGGCGGCGCGCGCCCATTGACCCCGCATGCCTCCGCAGCTATAGGCGCCCCCGTTCCGCGAGGGTCCCACAAGGCCCGAGACTCGGGGAACAAAGAGCTGAACGTTGCTGGAGACGCAATGGCCCGGGGGGTCGCAGACACCCGGGGCCTTTTCGTATTCTATAGAGTCTGGGCTCCAGCAAAGTAACCGCCGGCCTGTCCGGTAACTTAAAGGTGAAGGGCTTCATGCCAACGATCAACCAGCTGGTCCGCAAGGGCCGCGAACCGCAGAAGGCCAAGTCGAAGGTCCCTGCGATGGAGCAGAACCCGCAGAAGCGCGGCGTCTGCACCCGTGTCTACACCACGACCCCGAAGAAGCCGAACTCGGCTCTGCGCAAGGTGGCCAAGGTTCGCCTGACCAACCAGCGCGAAGTCATTTCGTACATTCCGGGCGAGGGCCACAATCTTCAGGAGCACTCGGTGGTCCTGATCCGCGGCGGCCGCGTGCGCGATCTTCCCGGCGTTCGGTACCACGTCCTTCGCGGCGTGCTCGATACGCAGGGTGTGAAGGATCGTCGCCAGTCGCGTTCCAAGTACGGCGCAAAGCGTCCGAAGTAAGCCGGCCGGGCTTATGCCCGCCAAATATGGCTGAAGTTTAGAAGGAAGATATCAGATGGCTCGTCGTCGTCGTCCCGAAAAGCGGGAAATCCTGCCTGATCCCGTCTACGGGGATGAGGTTCTCACCAAGTTCATGAATTCGGTCATGCTGGACGGCAAGAAGTCCGTGGCCGAGGGCATCGTCTATTCGGCGCTCGAAACCGTCGAGCAGCGCGCCAAGCGCGAGCCGATCGGCGTGTTCCATGACGCACTCAACAACATCAAGCCGGGCATCGAGGTCCGTTCGCGCCGCGTCGGCGGTGCGACCTACCAGGTTCCCGTCGAGGTCCGCCCGGAGCGTGCCCAGGCACTTGCCATCCGCTGGCTGATCTCGTCCGCGCGCAATCGCAGCGAGCACACCATGTCGGCCCGCCTCTCGGGCGAGCTGATGGATGCCGCCAACAATCGCGGCAACGCGGTGAAGAAGCGCGAAGATACCCACCGTATGGCCGAGGCGAACCGCGCCTTCAGCCACTACCGCTGGTAACTTTCCTACCTATATCGTGGGGAGCCGGACCGTCCGGCTCCCCGCATCGCTAAGGACTTAAGATCATGGCCCGCAGCCATCCGCTCGAGCGTTATCGCAATATCGGCATCATGGCGCACATCGACGCCGGCAAGACGACGACGACCGAGCGCATCCTCTATTACACCGGCAAGTCCTACAAGATCGGCGAAGTGCACGAAGGCACTGCGACGATGGACTGGATGGAGCAGGAGCAGGAGCGCGGGATCACGATCACGTCGGCTGCCACCACCTGCTTCTGGTCGGCCGAAGAGGGCAAGGGCCCCGAGCACCGCATCAACATCATCGACACCCCCGGCCACGTCGACTTCACGATCGAAGTCGAGCGTTCGCTGCGTGTGCTCGACGGTGCGGTCGCGTGCTTCGACGGCGTTGCCGGCGTCGAGCCGCAGTCCGAGACCGTGTGGCGCCAGGCCGACAAGTACGGCGTGCCGCGCATGTGCTTCGTCAACAAGCTCGACCGCACCGGCGCGGACTTCTATTTCTGCGTCAACTCGATCATCGAGCGCCTCGGCGCGCGTCCGGCCGTGCTGTACCTGCCGATCGGCATCGAAGGCGGCTTCAAGGGCCTGGTCGATCTGGTCGAGAACCGCGCGATCATCTGGCTCGAAGAGAGCCTGGGCGCGAAGTTCGTCTATCAGGACATCCCCGAGGACCTGGCCGAAAAGGCCGCCAAGTATCGCAGCGACCTGATCGAAATGGCCGTCGAGCAGGATGACGCGCTCATGGAAGCGTATCTCGAGGGCAACGAGCCGTCGGTCGCCGACCTGAAGAAGCTGATCCGCAAGGGCACGCTCAACATGTCGTTCGTGCCGATCGTGTGCGGCTCGGCGTTCAAGAACAAGGGCGTCCAGCCGCTGCTCGACGCGGTGGTCGACTACCTGCCTTCGCCGCTCGACGTTCCCGCGATCAAGGGCGTAAAGCTCGACGGCGAAACGCCGGACGAGCGTCCGTCGGACGACAATGCGCCCTTCTCGGCGCTGGCGTTCAAGATCATGAACGATCCGTTCGTCGGCACGCTGACCTTCGCGCGCATCTATTCGGGCAAGCTCGAAGCCGCGAGCCAGGTGACCAACTCGGTCAAGGACAAGAAGGAAAAGGTCGGCCGCATGCTGCTGATGCATGCGAACGACCGCGAGGACATCCAAGTGGCCTATGCCGGCGACATCGTCGCGCTGGCCGGCCTCAAGGACACCACGACCGGGGACACGCTCTGCGCGATCAACGCGCCGATCATCCTCGAACGCATGGAGTTCCCGGATCCCGTCATCGAGCTTTCGGTGGAGCCGAAGACCAAGGCCGACCAGGAGAAGATGGGCGTCGCGCTCAATCGCCTCGCCCGCGAGGATCCGTCGTTCCGCGTCTCGACCGATCACGAATCGGGTCAGACCATCATCAAGGGGATGGGCGAGCTCCACCTCGAGATCCTGGTCGATCGCATGAAGCGCGAGTTCAAGGTCGAGGCCAATGTCGGCGCGCCGCAGGTCGCCTATCGCGAATATCTCGCGAAGAAGGTCGACATCGACTACACGCACAAGAAGCAGTCGGGCGGCTCGGGCCAGTTCGGCCGCGTCAAGGTGACCGTGGTCCCCGGCGAGCGCGGTTCGGGCTTCCAGTTCTTCGACGAGGTCAAGGGCGGCAATATTCCCAAGGAATATATCCCCTCGGTCGAGAAGGGCTTCCGCGAGACCGCCGAGACCGGTTCGCTGATCGGTTTCCCGATCATCGACTTCGAGGTGCACCTCACGGACGGCGCGTACCACGACGTCGACTCGTCGGCGCTGGCGTTCGAAATCTGTGCGCGTGGCGCGATGCGCGAAGCGGCACAGAAGGCCGGCATCAAGCTGCTCGAGCCGATCATGAAGGTCGAGGTCGTCACTCCGGAGGATTATCTGGGCGACGTCATCGGCGACATGAACAGCCGTCGTGGCCAGATCCAGGGCACCGACAGCCGCGGCAATGCGCAGACCGTCGAGGCGATGGTGCCGCTGGCGAACATGTTCGGCTACGTGAACCAGCTCCGCTCGTTCACTCAGGGCCGCGCGCAATACAGCATGCAGTTCTCGCATTACGACGAAGTGCCCGCGAATGTGGCCGACGAAGTGAAGGCGAAGCTGGCGTAACCCGAAATGAGTCGCTAAGGGGCCGCGTTCGCGTGGCGCCCTGACCGGCCGCGAAATTGATCCAGAAGGTAGGAAAGCAATGGCGAAGGCAAAATTCGAGCGGAACAAGCCGCACCTCAACATCGGCACCATCGGTCACGTCGATCACGGCAAGACCTCGCTGACCGCAGCGATCACGAAGATCCTGGCAGAGAACGTCGCGGGCAACGCAGCAGTCGACTTCGCCAACATCGACAAGGCTCCGGAAGAGCGCGAGCGCGGCATCACCATCTCGACCGCACACGTCGAGTATGAGACCGACAAGCGCCACTATGCGCACGTCGATTGCCCGGGCCACGCCGACTATGTGAAGAACATGATCACCGGTGCCGCGCAGATGGACGGCGCGATCCTCGTGGTCGCCGCCACCGACGGCCCGATGCCGCAGACCAAGGAGCACATCCTGCTCGCGCGTCAGGTCGGCGTGCCGACGATGGTCGTCTTCCTCAACAAGGTCGATCTGGTCGACGACGAGGAAATCCTCGAGCTGGTCGAGATGGAAATCCGCGAAGAGCTCAGCAAGCGCGAGTTCGACGGCGACAACATTCCGATCATCCGTGGTTCGGCGACCGCAGCCCTTTCGGGTTCGGACGACAAGCTCGGCAAGGACGCGATCCTCGCGCTCATGGCCGCAGTCGACGAGTCGATCCCGCAGCCGGAGCGTCCGCTCGACAAGCCGTTCATGATGCCGATCGAAGACGTGTTCTCGATCTCGGGCCGCGGCACGGTCGTCACCGGCCGCGTCGAGACCGGCATCGTCAAGGTTGGCGAGGAAGTCGAGATCGTCGGCATCCAGGAGACCGTCCGCAAGACCACGGTCACCGGCGTCGAGATGTTCCGCAAGCTGCTCGATCAGGGCCAGGCCGGCGACAACATCGGCGCGCTCATCCGCGGCGTCGGCCGTGAGGAAGTCGAGCGTGGTCAGGTTCTGGCCAAGCCGGGTTCGATCAAGCCGCACACCGACTTCCAGTCGTCGGTCTACGTCCTGTCGAAGGACGAAGGCGGCCGTCACACGCCGTTCTTCGCCAACTATCGTCCGCAGTTCTACTTCCGCACCACGGACGTGACCGGCACGATCGAACTGCCGGCCGGCACCGAGATGGTGATGCCGGGCGACGAAGTCGCTCTGGGCATCAAGCTCATCGCGCCGATCGCCATGGACGTTGGTCAGCGCTTCACGATCCGTGAAGGCGGCCGCACCGTCGGTGCAGGCGTCGTCGCGCAGATCGACAAGTAAGACAAAGGGACAAACAGCCGCCCGGCGCTCTCAAAAAAGAGAGCGCCGGGCGGTTGCCTTTTTATGAGGGTCCCTGTAAGGGCGCGCCTCCGGTTTTGGGTTTAACAGCAAGAGCCTCGACTACGAGGCCCGCTCTTTCACATTGGCAGGTACCATGGAAACGCAGAATATCCGTATTCGCCTGAAGGCGTTCGATCACCGAGTGCTCGACCAGGCGACCGGCGACATCGCCGACACCGCCCGACGTACCGGCGCTCTCATCCGTGGTCCCATCCCCCTTCCGACGAAGATCGAGAAGTTCACGGTCAACCGTGGTCCCCACATCGACAAGAAGTCGCGCGAGCAGTTCGAAGTCCGCACCTACAAGCGTATGCTGGATATCGTGCAGCCGACCCCGCAGACCGTCGATGCACTGATGAAGCTGGACCTCGCCGCCGGCGTCGATGTCGAGATCAAACTGGCCTAAGGGCTGGACAGGGAAGCGCTGCTGACGTAAAGGCGCGCCTCCACGAGATTCGCGGGTTCCGGTTCGCCGGATTCGCATCGTCCCTCGACCGGATCATCCCGATCCAACGCAAGGGGCAAGAGGGCGCCGCGGGCGCACTCAAAACGAGATAGGGATACCGCCGGCCTCCTTCGGGAGAACCGGGTCTGCGTCCCCCGTCCTCCCGCTTCGGCGGGGGTCAGCCCAGACGGGGGCTCGCATCTAAATTTTGGGCTGAGGCACGCACCCGAGGGAATGGTCCCGAGGGTGCCTCTGTATAGGAGCAACAGGTCATGCGCACTGGCGTGATCGCGAAGAAGTTGGGGATGACCCGCCTGTTCCAGGACGACGGCCGCCACGTGCCGGTCACCGTTCTGGCACTCGAAGGCGTTCAGGTCGTCTCCGTCCGCGAAGAAGGTCGTGACGGTTACACTGCCGTCCAGCTCGGCGCCGGTTCGGCGAAGAGCAAGAACGTTTCCAAGCCGCAGCGCGGCCACTTCGGCAAGGCCGAAGTCGAGCCCAAGGCTGTGGTCCATGAGTTCCGCGTCGATGCCGACGGTCTTCTGGAAGTGGGCGCCGAGATCTCGGCCGACCATTATGTCGCCGGCCAGTTCGTCGACATCCAGGGCAAGACCCAGGGCAAGGGCTTCCAGGGCGGCATGAAGCGCTGGGGCTTCGGCGGTCTGCGCGCCACCCACGGCGTCTCGGTCTCGCACCGCTCGCTCGGTTCGACCGGTCAGCGCCAGGATCCGGGCAAGGTCTTCAAGAACAAGAAGATGGCCGGCCACATGGGTGACAAGTTCCGCACCCAGCAGAATCTCGAGATCGTCGGCACCGACGTCGAGCGCGGCCTGATCTTCGTCAAGGGCTCGGTCCCTGGCTCGAAGGGCGGCTGGCTGTTCGTCAAGGATTCGGTGAAGGTCGCGCGTCACGCCGACGCGCCGTTCCCGGCCGGCCTCAAGCAGGTTGCCAACAACAACGACACCGCTCCCGCGGAAACCCCGGCCGATACGGTCGAGGCTCCCGAAGCGACCGAAGGCCAGGAGGGCTGAACGTGAAGGTCAAGGTTCAATCCTTCGACGCCAAGGCGAAGGCCGCGGACATCGAGCTCAACGACGAGGTCTTCGGCCTCGATCCGCGCGCCGACATCCTGCACCGGGTCGTCACCTGGCAGCTCGAGAAGCGCCGTGAGACGGCACGTGGCACGCGTGAGCGCGCCGACGTCGCCCGCACCGGCAAGAAGTTCGGTCGCCAGAAGGGCGGCGGTACCGCCCGTCACGGCGATCGCCGCGCTCCGGTGTTCATCGGCGGTGGTAAGGCGCACGGCGCCCGCGTCCGCGACTTCAATCCGTCGCTGAACAAGAAGATCCGCGCACTCGGTCTGAAGATGGCTCTCAGCAGCCATGCCAAGGCCGGCTCGCTGATCGTCATGGACAGCCTGACGGTTGCCGACAGCAAGACCAAGACGCTGCTCGGCAGCCTCGAGGCGCTGAAGTTCGGCAAGAAGACGCTGGTGATCGATGGCGACGCCGTCGAGAACAGCTTCGCGCTCGCCGCCGGCAACCTGCACACGGTCAACGTGCTGCCGGCGATCGGCGCCAACGTCTACGACATCCTGAAGAGCGACACGCTGGTCCTGACCCGCGCTGCCGTCGAGAAGCTGGAGGCGCGCTTCAATGGCTAAGAAGCAGAAGGAAGCGATCGACAACCGTCACTATGACGTGATCGTCGCTCCGCACATCACCGAGAAGTCGACGCTCGTCTCCGAGCACAACGCCGTTGTGTTCAAGGTCGCCGGCGACGCCACCAAGCCCGAGATCAAGGCTGCCGTCGAGGCGCTCTGGAACGTCAAGGTGACCGGCGTCAACACGATCGTCCAGAAGGGCAAGACCAAGCGCTGGAAGGGTGCTCCCTACAAGCGCTCCGACATCAAGAAGGCAATCGTGACGCTCGCCGACGGTGAGCAGATCGATGTGACCTCGGGGGTCAATTCGTAATGGCACTCAAGAATTATAACCCGACGTCGCCTGGCGTCCGCGGCCTGATCCTGATCGACCGTTCGAACCTGTTCAAGGGTCGTCCGGTCAAGGCGCTCACCGAGGGCAAGACCAAGACCGGCGGCCGCAACAACAAGGGCCACGTCACGTCGCGCGGCATCGCGGGCGGCCACAAGCAGCGCTATCGCATCGTCGATTTCAAGCGCCGCCTGTGGGACGTCGAGGGCACCGTCGAGCGGATCGAATATGATCCCAACCGCACTGCCTTCATCGCGCTGGTCAATTACGGCAAGGACGAAGCGGGCAAGGACCGCGTCGCCTACATCATCGCTCCGCAGCGCCTCGGCGTCGGCGACAAGGTGATCGCCGGCAAGAAGACCGACGTGAAGCCGGGCAACGCCATGGAGCTGGGCTCGATGCCGGTCGGCACCATCGTCCACAACGTGGAGATGAAGCCGGGCAAGGGCGGCCAGATCGCGCGTTCGGCAGGCACTTATGTCCAGGTCGTCGGTCGTGACCGCGGCATGGTCATCGTTCGCCTTAACTCGGGCGAGCAGCGCTACATCCATGCGAACTGCATGGCGACGGTTGGTGCGGTGTCGAACCCCGACAACCAGAACCAGAACCTCGGCAAGGCAGGCCGCAATCGTTGGAAGGGCATCCGCCCGCTGACGCGCGGTGTCGCGAAGAACCCGGTCGACCACCCGCACGGCGGTGGTGAAGGCCGGACCTCGGGCGGCCGTCATCCGGTCACGCCGTGGGGCAAGCCGACCAAGGGTGCGCGCACCCGCCACAACAAGGCGACGGACAAGATGATCATCCGCTCGCGTCACGCCAAGAAGAAGGGCTGATAGCTCATGGCTCGTTCCGTCTGGAAGGGTCCTTTCGTGGACCTCCACCTCCTGAAGAAGGCGCAGACCGCGCAGGAGACCAACGCGCGTGCGCCGATCAAGACCTGGTCGCGCCGCTCGACGATCCTGCCCGACTTCGTCGGCCTGACCTTCAGCGTCTATAACGGCCGCAAGTTCGTGCCGGTGTCGGTCAACGAAGACATGGTCGGCATGAAGCTGGGCGAGTTCGCTCCGACCCGCTTCTTCCCCGGCCACGCCGCCGACAAGAAGGGTAAGCGCTAATGTCCAAGCCCCAGGCACCCCGCAAGGTCGGCGACAAGGAAGCGCTGGCAGTTGCGACGCAGATCCGCGGTTCGGCCCAGAAGCTGAACCTCGTCGCGGGCCTCATCCGCGGCCGCAAGGCTGGTGACGCGCTGAACATCCTTCAGTTCTCCACCAAGGCGATGGCCGTCGATGCCCGCAAGGTTCTCGCCTCGGCGATTGCGAACGCGGAAAACAACCACAACCTCGATGTCGACGCGCTCGTCGTCGCCGAGGCTTCGGTCGGCAAGTCGATCACGATGAAGCGCTTCGCGACCCGCGGCCGTGGCAAGTCCACCCGCATCCTGAAGCCGTTCAGCCGTCTTCGCATCGTCGTCCGCGAGCAGGAAGAAGCATAATGGGTCACAAGAGCAACCCGATCGGCCTGCGTCTGCAGATCAACCGTACCTGGGACAGCCGCTGGTTCGCGGAAGGCGCCGATTACGGCCGCCTCCTCCTCGAAGATCTCAAGATGCGCCAGTACATCGTCAAGACGCTGCCCCAGGCCGCGATCTCGAAGGTGGTGATCGAGCGTCCGGCCAAGCTGTGCCGCGTCTCGATCTACGCTGCGCGCCCTGGCGTGATCATCGGCAAGAAGGGCTCGGACATCGAGAAGCTGCGCAAGACGCTCGGCGCGATGACCAGCTCGGACGTGTCGCTGAACATCGTCGAGATCCGCAAGCCTGAAGTCGACGCCAAGCTCGTCGCACAGGGCATCGCCGACCAGCTGGAGCGCCGCATCGCGTTCCGTCGTGCCATGAAGCGCGCCGTTCAGTCGGCGATGCGTCTGGGCGCCGACGGCATCCGCGTCGCTTGCGGCGGCCGTCTCGGCGGCGCCGAGATCGCGCGTTCGGAAGGCTATCGCGAAGGCCGGGTGCCGCTGCACACGCTGCGCGCCAACCTCGACTACGCCGAGGCCGAAGCCCACACCGCTTATGGCGTGTGCGGCGTCAAGGTCTGGATCTTCAAGGGCGAGATTCTCGGCCACGATCCGATGGCGCAGGACCGGCTCAACATGGAAGCCCAGACGACCGGCGTGCGCCCTGCGCGCGACGATCGCCGCTAAGGACACCAGGACATGCTGCAACCAAAGAAATTTGCGCACCGCAAGCAGTTCAAGGGCCGCATCCATGGCGATGCCAAGGGCGGCACTTCCCTGAACTTCGGTTCCTATGGCCTGAAGGCCATGGAGCCCGAGCGGATCACCGCGCGCCAGATCGAGGCGGCTCGCCGCGCGATCACGCGTCACATCAAGCGCCAGGGGCGTTTGTGGATCCGCATCTTCCCGGACGTTCCGGTTTCGTCGAAGCCGGCCGAAGTCCGCATGGGCTCGGGCAAGGGCGCGCCGGAATATTGGGCCGCTCGCGTCAAGCCGGGCCGCATCCTGTTCGAGCTGGACGGCGTTCCCGGTCCGCTCGCCGCGGAAGCGTTCTCGCGTGCAGCGATGAAGCTGCCGATCAAGGTCAAGGTCGTCGCCCGCCTCGGCGACACCTCGCACCTGGAGGGTTGATAGAAATGACCAAGGCAACCGATCTTCGTGCGAAGACCGAGGACCAGCTGAGCGAGGAGCTCGGCAACCTGAAGCGCGAGGCGTTCAACCTCCGCTTCCAGGCCGCGACCAGCCAGCTCGAGAAGTCGAGCCGGGTCAAGGAAGTCCGTCGCGACATCGCCCGTATCAAGACGCTGCAGTCCGAGCGCGCGCGCTCGGCTGCGAAGTAAGGAAGAGACCATGCCGAAGCGCGTGCTGACCGGGAACGTGGTTTCCGACAAGGGCGACAAGACGGTCGTCGTGCTGGTGGAGCGTAAGGTCAAGCACCCGCTCTACGGCAAGATCATCCGTCGCTCGAAGAAGTATCACGCCCATGACGAGGGCAACGAGTACAAGGCCGGCGAGACCGTGCGCATCGAAGAGACTGCGCCGATTTCCAAGCTGAAGACGTGGAAGGTGATCGAGCGGGTCAACACCCACGCGACGCCGTCGAAGGCTGCCGAAGCCTAACATTTTAACTGGAACCACCGGGCCATTGGTCCCGGCAGGCCGAACGAGAAGGAACCGGATCGATGATCCAGATGCAGTCCAATCTCGACGTCGCTGACAATAGCGGCGCGAAGCGGGTGCAGTGCATCAAGGTGCTGGGCGGGTCGAAGCGTCGCTTCGCCGGCGTGGGCGACGTCATCGTCGTCAGCATCAAGGAAGCTGCTCCCCGCGGCAAGGTGAAGAAGGGTGACGTGCATCGCGCGGTCATCGTTCGCACCGCCAAGGATGTCCGTCGTGCCGACGGCTCGGTGATCCGCTTCGACGGCAATGCCGCGGTGCTGGTCAACAAGAACGAGGAGCCGATCGGCACCCGTATCTTCGGGCCGGTGGTTCGCGAGCTGCGTTCGCGCGGCTTCATGAAGATCATTTCGCTCGCGCCCGAGGTGCTGTGATGGCTGCTGCCAAGATCAAGAAGGGCGACCAGGTCATCGTCCTGTCCGGCAAGGACAAGGGACGGACCGGTGAGGTCGTCAAGTCGCTGCCCAAGGACGGCAAGGTCGTCGTCTCGGGCGTCAATGTCGCGGTCCGCCACGTCAAGCCGAGCCAGGGTGATCCCCAGGGCGGCCTGAAGCGTTCGGAAGCGCCGATGCACATCTCGAAGGTCGCGCACGTGACCGCCGACGGCAAGGCGACCCGCGTCCGTTTCGAAGAGCGCGACGGCAAGAAGGTCCGCGTTGCGGTCAAGACCGGGGAGGTCATCAGTGGCTGATAAGTATACCCCGCGCCTCAAGAGCCTGTACGACACGAGCATCGCCAAGGCGATGACCGAGAAGTTCGGCTACAAGAACGTCATGGAAGTTCCGCGGATCGACAAGATCGTGCTGAACATGGGCGTTGGCGAGGCCACCCAGGACAAGAAGAAGGTCGAGCAGGCTGCTTCGGAGATGGAACTCATCGCCGGCCAGAAGCCCGTCATCGCCAAGGCGAAGAAGTCGATCGCACAGTTCAAGCTGCGCGAAGGCATGCCGATCGGTTGCAAGGTCACCCTGCGCCGCGAGCGGATGTACGAGTTCCTCGACCGCTTCGTCACGATCGCGCTCCCGCGCGTTCGCGATTTCCGTGGGCTGAACCCGAAGAGCTTCGACGGTCGCGGCAATTATGCCTGCGGCATCAAGGAGCAGCTCGTGTTCCCCGAGATCAACTATGACCGCATCGACAAGGTGCGCGGCATGGACGTGATCGTCACCACCACCGCCAAGACGGACGACGAGGCTCGCGAGCTTCTCCGTCTCTTCGGCTTCCCGTTCCCGCTCGAGGCGGACGGCGAAGCGAAGCAGGCAGCGTAAGGGAAAGAGAACTTAAGTCATGGCGAAACTGAGTTCCATCAACAAGAACGAGCGTCGCAAGCAGCTGGTGAAGAAGTACGCCGGCAAGTATGCGAAGCTCAAGGCGACGGCGAACGACGAGAGCTTGGACGATACCGAGCGCCTCATCGCGCGGCTGAAGATGGCCGAGATTCCCCGCAACGGGAATCCGACCCGCATCCGCAACCGGTGCGAGCTGACCGGCCGCCCGCGCGCCTATTACCGCAAGTTCCGTCTCGCACGCGTCATGCTGCGGGATCTGGCCAACAAGGGCCTGATCCCCGGTCTCACGAAGTCGAGCTGGTAAGGACTACGAGATGGCTTTGACCGATCCCCTGGGTGATATGCTCACCCGCATCCGCAACGGCCAGCGCGCCCGGAAGGACTCCGTCCTGACTCCGGCGAGCAAGCTGCGTGCGCGCGTCCTCGATGTTCTCCAGCGCGAAGGCTACATCCGTGGCTATAGCGAGGAGCAGATGGGCCCTGCCGCCGGCATCCGCATCGAGCTCAAGTATTTCGAGGGCCAGCCGGCGATCAAGCACGTCGCGCGCGTCTCGAAGCCTGGCCGCCGCGTCTATTCGGGTTCGCAGGAACTGCCCCGGATCCGCAACGGCCTCGGCATCACGATCGTCTCGACGCCTCGCGGCGTTCTCTCGGACGCGGAAGCGCGCGAGCAGAATGTCGGTGGCGAAGTGCTCGCGGAGGTCTTCTGATATGAGCCGCATCGGCAAGAAGCCGGTCACTGTGCCGGCGGGCGTCACGGCCTCGATCGACGGCGGCGTGCTGAACGTGAAGGGCCCCAAGGGCGCCCTCTCGCTCAACCTGCGCGACGAGATCAGCTACACGCTCGAGGACGGCGGCATTTCGGTGCAGCCGGCCAACGAGACCAAGCAGGCGCGAGCCTTCTGGGGCATGCAGCGCACGCTGGTCCAGAACCTCGTCACCGGCGTGACCGAGGGCTTCACCAAGAAGCTCCTGATCACCGGCGTCGGTTATCGCGCTGCGTCGCAGGGCAAGGTGCTCAAGCTCCAGCTCGGCTATTCGCATGACGTGAACATCGACGTGCCGGAAGGCATCGAGATCAAGACGCCGGATCAGACCACGGTCGAGATCTCGGGGATCGACAAGCAGAAGGTCGGCCAGATCGCGGCCGAGATTCGCCGCTGGCGGAAGCCTGAGCCCTATAAGGGCAAGGGCATCAAGTACGACGGCGAGTTCATCTTCCGTAAGGAAGGGAAGAAGAAGTAATGACCAAGGGTCTCTCGCTCTTCGCGAAGCGGCGTCGCCGCAATCGCACCGCGCTCAAGGCGCGCGCCGGTGGCCGTCCGCGGCTTTCGATCCATCGCTCGGGCAAGCACATCTATGCCCAGGTGATCGACGATGCGGCCGGCAAGACCGTCGCTTCGGCTTCGACGCTCGAAAAGAGCGTCCGCGGCCAGGCCGGCGCGACCGTCGCGGCTGCGCAGGAAGTCGGCAAGCGCGTTGCCGAGGCCGCCAAGGCGGCCGGCGTGACGCAGGTCGTCTTCGATCGCGGTGGCTTCCTCTATCATGGCCGCGTCAAGGCGCTGGCCGATGCCGCTCGTGAGAGCGGACTGGAGTTCTGATAATGGCTGACGAGAACAACACGCCGGAAACCGGCGCTCCCGTCGAGGCCGGCGCTCCGGCGCAGGATAGCGGCTACCAGGGCGGTGGCCGTGGTCGCGGTGGCCAGGGCGGCGGTCGTGGCCGTGGCGGCCCGGGCGGCGGCGGCGGTCGTGGCGGCCGCGACGGCGGTCGTGGCGGTCGTGACAATCGCGGCGGCCCGCGCGGCGCGCAGGACGATGGCGGCGAAGAGCTGATCGAAAAGCTCGTCCACATCAACCGCGTCTCGAAGACCGTGAAGGGCGGCAAGCGCTTCGGCTTCGCGGCTCTGGTCGTCGTCGGCGACGGCAAGGGTCGGGTCGGCTTCGGCCACGGCAAGGCGCGCGAAGTGCCGGAAGCCATCTCCAAGGCCACTGCGGCCGCGAAGAAGGCAATGGTCCGGGTTCCGCTGAAGGAAGGCCGCACGCTGCACCATGACGGCAACGGCCACTTCGGTGCCGGTCGCGTCACGGTCCGTACGGCGCCTGCCGGTACCGGCATCATCGCGGGTGGCCCGATGCGCGCCATCTTCGAGAGCCTGGGCGTTGCCGACGTCGTCACCAAGTCGGTGGGCACGTCGAACCCCTACAACATGATCCGCGCCACTTTCGAAGCGCTTGGCGAGCAGACCTCGCCGAAGAGCGTTGCGCAGCGCCGCGGCAAGAAGATCGCCGACCTGCTCGGCCGTGGCGGTTCGAACACCGCCGAGGCCGATGCGGCCGCGATCGCGGAGTAATCGATCATGGCAACCATCAAGATCAAGCAGACCGGTTCGCCGATCCGCCGCACCAAGGACCAGCGCGCGACGCTCGTCGGCCTTGGCCTGAACAAGATGCACAAGGTCTCGGAGCTGCAGGACAGCCCCGAGGTCCGCGGAATGATCCGCAAGGTGCAGCACATGGTCGAGGTCGTCGAGGGCTGAGCCTTCGCGCCACGAACGAAACAGGGAAGGGGCGGTAGGCGACTACCGCCCCTTTTCCGTTGGAGCGAACCGGTTCTGGGGCCGGGGAGGCTGGAATCCGGTTTCTCGACGTCGTCTGACGAGCCGGGCAATATGCGTTGCCGCCGAAGGAGAGAATCTGTGAGCGAACCCGTGGACACCGAATTGCGCATCGCCCGGCTCGAACGCGCCCTTGCCCGCCATCGCGCCGGCCTTGCCGCGCTCGGGCTCGTCGCGATCGGCCTGGTGGTCGCCGGCTTCGCACCGGGGACGCCGGATGTGATCGAGGCCCACGCGATCCGCATCGTCGATGCCGCCGGCAAGCCGCGCATCCTGATCGGTGCGCCGCCTCCAGCCGAGGGGCGCGAGCGCCGGGACGGGCAGACGGCCTCGATCGTGGTGCTCGACGACAAGGGCAAGGATCGCGTGATCCTGGGCGAAGAGCCCAATCCACGCCTGGCCGGCAAGAGCTATCCGCGCGTCGCCGGCGCCTATGGGCTGGTGCTGCACGACGAGACCGGGTCAGAGCGCGGCGCGATGAGCTGGCTCGACAATGGCCGCGGCGTGATCGCGCTGGATCGCTCGGGCGGCGACGCAGTGGCGATGATCGTCAACGAGAAAAGCGGTTTTGCCGGCTTCACTGTCAACTATGCCAATCCCGTCGGCAAATATGCCGAGGGGATCCGGCTCGGCACCAAGGACGATACGGCATGGCTGTCGCTGGAGGACCGCGCGGACGGCGAGCGCGCCCGCCTGGCCGTCGAGGGAGCAGAAGCGCCCAGGCTGATCACGCGACCGTCCGGCGCGCCGCCGGCGCCGTGAGTCGAGCGGCCCGAGTCATCACGCAATGCGGTTGACTCTTAAATCTACATATATAGTCTTTCGAACATGGTTCGAGAACGGAAGCCTTCCAGTCAGACGCGTCTCCTTCCGGAGTCGATGGCGCTGAGCCGACGTTCAGTGGCCAACCAGCGCGCCTTTCAACTCGATGATGGAGGAATGCGATGAAGGAGCTATTCTACTCGCTGATGCTCGCGAGCGCGTTCGCGACCACTTCCGCTGCGGCGCAGACGCAAGCGCCATCGCCACTCCTGGGCACCTGGGAACTGGACGTCGCGCGAATGCCTTTCCCGCCCGAGAAGCGTCCCAAGGCTGTGACCATCACTTATAGCGACGCCGGTCAGAGCAGGTGGCGGACGACGCTCGACGTGATTGGCGGAGATGGCGTGCCGATCCGGGCGGAAGGAACCTATCCGCTGGATGGCACGGCGGCGCCCAGCCAAGGCTATCCTGGAGTGGACATGCTCGCCACCCGGATTCCCGCGCCGAACGTGATGGTCGCTGCCTTCTACAAGGAGCACATGCCCCGAACGACGCGAACCTATGTCGTCTCGCCGGATGGCGGAACGATGACCGAGACGGTGGTCTGGCTCAACCTGAACGGCAAGCCGGAGATCACGACCAGCATCTTCAATCGGGTGCGCTAGCTCGGCGCCGGCCGGGGCGACCCATCATTTGCCCTTCGCTTGCAATGTAGGATTTCACCTGCCTGGCTCGCCGGGCTCTTTGAACCGTCGATCCAGCTCCCTACGCCCCGCAGGTACGCGCGTAGGTGCCGCGTCGCTGGCGCTTCGTGGAGGCTTCGCAGGCGCGTCCGGCGAAAAACCCGCAAACGAGTCAACCAGCCCTGTGTTAAGCGCGCGGCCCAGACGCACAAACATAAGTGGTGACAAACGTCGATCCCGCCGCTATGCGCGCCGCTTCCTTTCCATCAGCGCGACAAAAGCGAAAGCGAGTGCACGACATGAAACTCAACGATCTCCGCGACAATCAGGGCGCCCGCAAGGACCGCATGCGCGTCGGCCGTGGCATCGGCTCGGGCAAGGGCAAGACCGCCGGCCGGGGCCAGAAGGGCCAGAAGAGCCGCGAAGGCGTCTCGATCAACGGGTTCGAGGGCGGCCAGATGCCGCTCCACATGCGGATCCCGAAGCGCGGCTTCAACAACATCTTCGCCAAGGACTATGCCGAGGTGAATCTCGGCGCGATCCAGAAGGCAGTCGATGCCGGCAAGCTGACCGCGACCGACATCACCCAGGCCGAGCTCAACGCGGCGGGTCTGACCCGTGGCGGCAAGGACGGCGTCCGCCTCCTCGGCAAGGGCGAGTTCTCGGCCAAGCTTAACTTCACGGTCGCCGGCGTGTCGAAGTCGGCGCGCGAAGCGGTCGAGAAGGCCGGCGGTTCGGTGACGGTTCCCGAGATCGTTCCGGCAGCCGAGAAGGCCAAAGCCAAGCACCGCTCGGTGCAGAAGGTCATTGCCGCCAAGAAGGCAGGCAAGCAGGGCTGATTTCTCGAGGGGCGGGGAAACCCGCCTTTCGTTCGTGCTGAGCTTGTCGAAGCACGACAAGCGCAAGCCGAACGGGCTTGGGGGCAGGCGCCGCATTGCCCTCGGGACCGAAGGACTTATATGAGCGGCGGGGGCGGTCGAACGCTTTCCCGCCGCTTTTGTTTCCAGGACGAATTTGCACATGGCATCCGCAGCCGATCAACTCGCCTCCAGCATCAATCTGTCGAAGTTCAGCAAGGCGACGGAGCTCAAGAAGCGCCTGTGGTTCACGCTGGGCGCGCTGATCGTCTTCCGCCTGCTCAGCTATGTGCCGATCCCGGGCATCGATCCGACCCAGCTCGGCCTGCTGACCAACAATCTGCAAGGCGGCGTCCTCGATTTCTTCAACAGCTTCACCGGCGGCGCGCTCAACCGCGCATCGGTCGTGGCGCTCGGCGTGATGCCCTACATCACGGCCTCGATCGTCGTGCAGCTCGCGACCTCGCTGTCGCCGACGCTCGCCGCGATCAAGAAGGAAGGCGAGAGCGGCCGCAAGCGTCTCAACCAGTACACCCGCTACGGCACGGTCGGCCTCACCGCGGTCCAGGGCTATTTCATCGCCAGCGGCCTTCAGGTCGGCGTGCAGGGCGTTTCGCCCGTGATCGAGCCGGGCCCGCTGTTCATCCTCGGCGCAGTGATCAGCCTCGTCGGCGGCACGCTGTTCCTGATGTGGCTGGGCGAGCAGATCACCAGCCGCGGCGTCGGCAACGGCATCTCGCTGATCATCATGGCGGGCATCGTTGCGCGCCTGCCGACCACGCTGGTCCAGCTGTTCGAGAGCGGCCGCACCGGCACGATCGATCCGCTGCGCCTGATCTCGATCATTGTCGCAGTCGCCGGGATCGTGCTGCTGATCTGCTTCATGGAGCGCGCCCAGCGCCGCATCCTGATCCAGTATCCCAAGCGCCAGACCGCGCGCGGCGTCCAGGCCGAGCGCAGCCATCTGCCGCTCAAGCTCAACACCGCCGGCGTGATTCCGCCGATCTTCGCCTCGTCGCTGCTGCTGCTGCCGCTGACGATCACCCAGTTTGCCGGCACCGCCGCGACGGGCGAGAGCTGGTGGGGCGATTTCGTGAGCAACCTCAACATCTATCTGCGTCACGGTTCGCCGCTCTACATGGCGCTCTATGGCGCGGGCATCATCTTCTTCTCGTTCTTCTACACCGCCGTGGTGTTCAATCCCGAGGAGACCGCGGACAATCTCAAGCGCTATGGCGGGTTCATCCCCGGCATCCGCCCGGGCAAGAACACCGAGGTCTATTTCGATTATGTGCTGACGCGCATCACCGTGATCGGTGCGGCGTATCTGACCTTCATCTGCCTTGCTCCCGAATTTGCGATGTCGGCGCTCGGCGCGACGTTCCTGATGGGCGGCACTAGCCTTCTGATCGTGGTCAACGTAACGATGGACACGGTTACGCAGATCCAGTCGCATTTGCTGGCGCACCAGTATGGCGATCTGATCAAGAAGGCGAAATTGAAGGGTCGCATGCGCTGAACGCGCAGCTTGGGACGGGGATAACCGAGTGAACATCATCCTGTTGGGCCCTCCGGGTGCGGGCAAGGGCACCCAGGCGAGCCGCCTCGAGGCGGAGCGCGGCATGGTCCAGCTCTCGACGGGCGACATGCTGCGCGCCGCGGTCAAGGCCGGCACGCCGACCGGCCTGAAGGCCAAGGCCGTGATGGAAGCCGGCGAGCTGGTGTCGGACGAGATCGTCTCGGGCATCATCGGCGAGCGGCTCGACATGGCCGATACCGAAACGGGCGCGATCTTCGACGGCTATCCGCGCACCGCCGCGCAAGCCGAGGCGCTCGACGGCCTGCTCGCCGAGCGCGGCCGCAAGCTCGATTTCGTGATCGAGCTGCAAGTCGACGAGGATGCGCTGGTCGATCGCATCACTGGCCGCTTCACCTGCGCGCAGTGCGGCGAGGGCTATCACGACCGCTTCAAACAGCCCAAGGTTGAGGGTACCTGCGACGTCTGCGGCAGTCACGAATTCAAGCGCCGCCCAGACGACAATGCCGAGACGGTGCGCACCCGCATGGCCGAGTATCGCGCCAAGACTGCGCCGATCCTGCCGATCTACGAGGCGAAGGGGCTGGTCCGCCGGGTGGACGGCATGGCTGACATCGACGAGGTCAGCACACAGATCGCCGCGATCCTCGACGGCAAGGCCTGAACGCAATATCCTGCCCGCAACGGGAGGGTATCGCATGCGCCTGTCTCTGCTCGCACTGCCGCTGCTCGCGGCGACTCCGGGTGCGGCCGAAGTCGTCCGGACGTCGGACACCGACTTCGCAACCCGGCACAAGCTGACCATCGCCGCGCCCCCGGCGAAGGTCTGGGAGACGCTGATCCAGCCAGCGCGCTGGTGGGACGGCGCTCATTCCTATAGCGGCAACGCCGCCAACCTCACCCTCGACGCCCGTCCCGGCGGTTGCTGGTGCGAGAAGACCGCGAGCGGCGGCGTCGAGCATATGCGAGTCGTCTATCTCGCCGCGAACGACACGCTGCGCATGACCGGCGGGCTCGGCCCGCTCCAGGCCATGCCCGTCGCTGCAGTGTTGACGGTCACGCTCAAGCCCTTGGGCGCCGGCACCGAACTCACGGCCAGCTACACGGTATCCGGACCCGGCCTCGCCAATATCGCGGTGCCGGTGGACGGGGTGCTCGGTGGCCAATGGACGCGGCTCAAGGCCGCTGCGGAGCGTTGAAGGCATGAGCAAGGTTCGCGACATCATTCCATCGGCACCGGGCGAGTCGATGCACACCCCACTGGCTGTGCCCCAGCGCGCTGCCGCCCGACTGCAGATCGGCGAACGTTCCTCCGGCGTGGCCGAAGTGGAGGTGACACCTGCCGGACTGCTCGCGATCGGCGGCATGGTCGGCGCGATCCTGCTCGGGGTCGCGGTCGTGGTGCGCGCGGCGAGGAGCTGACTCCCGCACATGACAAAATCTTCATGCCCGCGTCACCGCGGCGTGAAGTGGCTCCGGTTAGGAAGAGGGCAGGGCCGGCAGCGCGCCGGTTCCCTCTTCCCAAGGAGGATTTCGATGAAGCTTTCCCGCACCCTGCTTCCCATCGCCGCGGTTGCGATGATCGCCGCGCCGACGATCGCCAGCGCCGCCAGCGTATCGATCACCAAGCATCACAGGGCCCATAAGGCCGCCAAACCGGTGAAGACCGAGACGACCAAGGCGGCCAAGACGGTCAAGGCCAAAGCAGCAAAATAAGGTTACGCCAAACCCGATGCTCTGCCCTGCATCGGCGTTTACGGCCGGCGGAAGATCCCCCTCTCTCCGCCGGCCGTGTTGCGTTCGAGGGGCGGCGCGGCCGAATCGGTCGCAGTGGACGCCTCGCTCCGGGTGACAACGCTCCCGCCTCGTCGCAACTCCCTTCCTGCATAAGAGGGGCGTGCCAGGAAGGGAAAGGGCAGGTTCACCTTCCTCACCCGCCGCTTGGCGCGCGCGCAACGTTCGTGTATGCATCCGGTTCCGCGATACCTTGCCCGCGGCGCTTGACAGCGCCTCTGCGGCTGCATATGTCGCGCATCTTCCGAAAACCGGTTGCTCGGCTGCGCTTCTCTGCGCTCGTCGCGTCACTGCCTTTTCGGATCAACGCTACGAGATGGGGTGCGAAGCTGCCATGCGGCACCCCGTGGAGCTGGGAGAATAAATTCATGGCTCGTATTGCGGGTGTCAACATCCCGACCAATAAGCGCGTTCTGATCGCGCTTCAGTATATTCACGGCATCGGCGCGACCAAGGCCAAGGAAATCACCGAGAAGCTGGGCATCACGCCCGAGCGTCGCGTGCAGGACCTGACCGATCAGGAAGTGCTCCAGATTCGCGAGACGATCGACGCCGATCACACCGTGGAAGGTGACCTCCGTCGCCAGACCGCGATGAACATCAAGCGTCTGATGGATCTGGCCTGCTACCGCGGCCTCCGTCATCGCAAAGGCCTCCCGGTCCGTGGCCAGCGCACGCACACCAATGCGCGCACCCGCAAGGGCAAGGCCAAGCCTATCGCCGGCAAGAAGAAGTAAGGGAGCGCTGACCAATGGCACGTGAACCGCAGCGCATTCGCCGTCGCGAGCGCAAGAACATCACCGCCGGCGTCGCCCATGTGAACGCCAGCTTCAACAACACGATGATCACCATCACCGATGCCCAGGGCAACGCCATTTCGTGGTCGTCGGCCGGCATGATGGGCTTCAAGGGCTCGCGCAAGTCGACCCCTTATGCCGCCCAGGTCGCCGCCGAGGATGCAGGCCGCAAGGCCGCCGAGCACGGCGTTCGCACCCTCGAGGTGGAAGTGAAGGGTCCGGGTTCGGGCCGCGAGAGCGCGCTTCGTGCGCTGCAGGCGGTCGGGTTCCAGATCACGTCGATCCGCGACGTGACGTCGATCCCGCACAACGGCGTTCGCCCGTCGAAGCGTCGTCGCGTCTGATTCGCAATCCTGTCCGGTTCACGGGCCCCGAGGGCGGGGTCCGGACCGGGCAGCAGTTACCCGGCAGGATGGCCCCGTCCTGCCCAACATGAGGAAAGCCCGTGTCGGTGAACCCTAAGAACTGGCAGGAACTCAAGAAGCCCAACGGCCTCGAAAAGAAGCCCGGTGGCGATCCCAAGCGCAAGTCGACCTTCGTGGCCGAGCCGCTCGAGCGCGGTTTCGGCCTTACGCTCGGTAACGCACTGCGTCGCGTTTTGCTCTCGTCGCTCCAGGGCGCCGCGGTCACTTCGATCAAGATCGAGAACGTTCTTCACGAATTCTCGAGCCTCGCCGGCGTCCGTGAGGACGTGACGGACATCGTGCTCAACGTGAAGCAGATCGCTCTCAAGATGCAGGGCGAAGGCCCGAAGCGCCTCCAGCTCTCGGCCACCGGCCCGGCGGAAGTGAAGGCGGGTGACATCGCGGTTTCGGGCGACATCGAGGTGATGAACCCCGATCTCGTGATCTGCCACCTCGACGACGGCGCGACGCTCAACATGGAGCTCACCGCCGATACGGGCAAGGGCTATGTCCCCGCCCAGTCGAACCGTCCGGCCGATGCGCCGATCGGCCTGATCCCGGTCGATGCCCTGTACAGCCCGGTCCGCCAGGTCTCGTACAAGGTCGAGAATACGCGCGTCGGTCAGGAGCTCGATTACGACAAGCTCACGCTGACCGTCGAGACCGACGGCACGATCGCGCCTGAGGACGGCCTCGCTTACGCGGCGCGCATCCTTCAGGACCAGCTCGCTCTGTTCGTCCACTTCGACGATTCGGCAGTCACCCGCTCGGCGCCGATCGGCATGGCGGCTCCGGCCGCTTCCGAAGGTGGCGTCGCTTCGGGCGATACCGCGCAGATCAACCGTTACCTTCTCAAGAAGGTCGACGAGCTCGAACTGTCGGTGCGTTCGGCCAATTGCCTCAAGAACGACAACATCATCTATATCGGCGATCTGGTCCAGAAGACCGAAGCCGAGATGCTGCGCACGCCGAACTTCGGCCGCAAGTCGCTCAACGAGATCAAGGAAGTCCTTTCGAGCATGGGTCTCCGCCTGGGCATGGAAATCCCCGGCTGGCCGCCCGAGAACATCGAAGAGATGGCCAAGAAGCTCGAGCAGGAAATCATGGGCTGAGCTGCACCGGGTTAGCGCCGCTAACCCGGAGACAGCGAAGCCCGGCCGGCGGGCCAACGGCCCGACCGACGACGCGGCTTTGCTGCGTCGGGCCAGAAGCACAAAGGGGCTCCGCAGCAATGCGGGGCCCTTTTCGTTACTGGCACGAAACGGCCGGCTCGCGACCGCCCTTTTGACGCTCAGGGCGAACGGGCACAGGCGCACGCGGCGGAAAAACGCAAGTTGCGCGGGTTGCCCTTTGGCAACACGCCCTGGCGAATACGTCTGATCCATAAAACTTTTCCACCGGTCCAAGACCGGCCCTCCGGCAAGCCGCCTATAAATTTGGTGAGCCAAAATCACGGGCAATGGGGAAGTTTAATGAAGCGTTTGAATACATCGGTTTGCTTTGGCGCGCTCGTCGTGTCGCTCATGGCCAGTGCACAGAGCCATGCGCAGACCAGCGACGTGAATGCCGTCGCAGCGACTGAAGTGGTCACGGCCGACGTGATCGGTGGGAAGGATGACGAGATCGTCGTCACGACGACCGCACAGAAAAGGTTCGAGAACCTCCAGAACGTCCCGCTCGCGGTGCAGGTGGTTACGCCGGCACAGCTCGAGGCGCAGGGCGTCCGCCATTTCCAGGATCTCGGCAAGGTCGCGCCGTCGCTGACGATCCGTGCGGCCGAGCATCCCGTGAATGCCAACGTGTCGCTGCGCGGCGTAGGCACCTTCGCATTCGGCATCGGCGTCGAGCCGAGCGTCGCGGTGACGGTCGACGGTGCGGCGGTCCCCTTCCAGGCGCGCGCCTTCGCTGACCTTCCCGACGTGGCGCAGATCGAAGTGCTGCGCGGCCCGCAGAGCACCTTGTACGGCAAGGCGGCCTCGGCCGGCCTGATCAAGATCATGACGATCCAGCCGACCGACACGCTGCACGTGCGCGCCAACACGCTGGCGTCCACCGACAGCGAATTCGGCGGCAATTTCAGCATCACCGGGCCGATCAGCGAAACGCTCGGCTATGTGTTCTCGGCCGGCTACAACAATTGGGGCGGCAATGCCCGCAACCTGGTCGACGGCAAGAAGGCCAATGGCCGCGAGACGCTCAACACTCGCGCCAAGCTCCGCTGGCGGGCGACGCCGGACGTCACCTTCACGCTGTCGGGCAATTATCTGAACGGCAACACCACCGTCGGCCGCCCGTTCATCCGCATGGCGCCCGGTGCGCTGCTGCGTAACCAGGCGGGCCTGACGCCGGCAGTGGCCTTCCCCGGCGTGACGATCGACGAGGACAATCAGGACATCGCCAACAACGCGCCGTCGCGCACCAAATATTGGGGTTGGGGCACGCTGCTGCGCAGCGAGGCCAATATCGGCAAGTTGAACATCCTGTCGCTGACCTCGTACGATCGCTACCGCCTCGACGACTATATGGATAACGACGATACGGCGGCGCCGGGCCCGTTCGGCAGCAATGTCAACGTCGGCGCGTTCAAGTCGCGGCTGTTCACCCAGGAGCTTCGCCTGCTCTCGCCGGGTGACGAGGCATTCCGCTATGCCATCGGCCTCTATTACGCGAATGTCAGTTTCGAGCGCCCGTTCCAGCGCGGCCCCGTCTTCTCGCTCGCCAATTGGGAAGCCACCTCGGGCTCGCGCCAGATTGCCGGTTTCGCCCAGATCGACTGGGAATTCTTGCCGCATCTGACCGCGACGGTGGGTGGTCGCGTCCAGAACGAAGCGATCAAATATACCTTCCATGACAAGATCGCCGCGACCAACTTCGCCGGCGACGCGAGCGACAGCACCGCCACCTATCGCCTCGGCCTCAGCTATCAGGCGACGCCCGACATCATGCTCTTCGGCAGCTATACGACCGGCTACAAGGGCCAGACCTTTGATCTGACCACCGGCTTCAACGCCGCGCGTGCGGCGGCCGGTCCGATCCGGCCCGAAACGTCGCGCGACAAGGAATTCGGCGTGCGCACGCAGTTCTTCGATCGGCGCGCGACGTTCAACGTCACCTATTTCGACACCGACTATACCGATCTGCAGGCGCAATCGATCGAGACGATCAACGGCACGTCCAACTTCCGCCTCACCAATGTCGGCGGGCTCAACACCAAGGGCCTCGAATTCGAGCTGGGCGCCCGGGTCACGCATGACCTGAGCTTCAACGGTGCGGCGACCTATCTCGACGCGACCTACACGTCGTTCCCGGTCGCCCAATGCTATGTGCTGCAGACCGCGGCGCAGGGCTGCATTTCGGTCCCCGGTTCGCCGGCCAGCCAGAATTTGACGGGCACGCGGGCCGTACAGTCGCCGAAGTGGAAGACCTCGGCGGGCGTGGAATATGCGCCGTCGCTGGGCGAGAAGCTCAAGGGCGTCGCGCAGGCGAGCTGGCAGTATCAGTCGAGCCTCTATTACGTCGCCCGCGATCCGCAGGCCTTCCAGCCGGGGTTCAGCGTGTTCAACCTGGGTCTGGGCGTGCGCGAGCACGCGCGCCGTTGGGAAGTGACGGCCTTCGTCAACAACCTGTTCGACAAGCAGTATTTCCAGTCGCTGGTGAATTCGGCAGGCAATTACGGCAATCGGATCGCCACCCAGGCATTGCTGCCGCGCGATTTCCGCCGCTATGGCGGGGTGCGGGTCGGGGTGAACTTCTGACGTCGGGAAGGGGCGGGACCGGTTCCCGCCCCAAACTTTCCGTAAGGCGGGCCGCCATCGAAACCTTGACTTTCGGTGCCGAATCCGCTTTGGGCGCGCCTTCGCGAAATTCGCAAAGGGTTTTGGGCAGCGGCCCTTATCGCTGCCTGGTCTGGGGTACCTCATACGGCCCCTTAACGAACGAAGGAATGACATATGCGCCATCGCGTAGGCGGCCGTAAGCTTCAGCGGACCTCGGCTCACCGCATCGCCCTGTTCCGCAACATGAGCGCCGCGCTGATCAAGCACGAGCAGATCACCACCACCGTCGCCAAGGCGAAGGAGCTTCGCCCGTACGTGGAGAAGCTGATCACGCTCGCCAAGAAGGGCGGCCTTTCGAACCGTCGTCTCGCGCACGCTCGCCTGCTCGACGACGCTCAGCTGACCAAGCTGTTCGACGTGCTCGCCGCGCGCTATGCCGACCGCAACGGCGGCTACACTCGCGTGATCAAGGCCGGCATCCGCGCTTCGGATGCTTCGCCGATGGCGATCATCGAGTTCGTCGATCGCGACGTCTCGGCCAAGGGTCAGGATTCGGGCCCGGTGCTGATCGACGAGGACTTCGACGAAGCCGCCTGATCGGCGCCGTCGCGGTTGAATTACAGGAAAGGCCGGGCCATCAGGCACCGGCCTTTTCTCGTTCTGGAGCGCATTGTGACCGATCCGATCGCCTATCCCGAAACCCGCCGCGAAGAAGTAGTGGAAGAGCAGTTCGGCGTGGCGGTTGCCGATCCGTATCGCTGGCTCGAGAACGACGTCCGCAATGATTCCGAGGTGGCGGACTGGGTCGCCGCGCAAAACAAGGTCACCGACGCCTACCTCGCCACGCTCCCTGGCCGCGACTGGTTCCGCACGCGCATCCGCCAGCTCTTCGACTATGAGCGCTTCGGCCTGCCGCAGAAGAAGGGCAGCCGCTATTTCTACATGCACAATACGGGCCTGCAGAATCAGGCGGTGCTGTTCGTCCGCGAGAGCCTGAACGGCGAAGGCCGCGTGCTGATCGATCCGAACGGCTGGTCAGACGACGGCGCCACTGCGCTCTCCGAGTGGGCGCCCTCGGACAATGGCGAGCACCTCCTCTACGCCGTGCAGGACGGCGGCACCGACTGGCGGGTCGCGCGCGTGCTCGACGTCGCGACCGGCAAGGAGACCGGCGACGTGATCCACGGGATGAAGTTCACCCTCGCCGCCGCCTGGGCCAAGGACGGCAGCGGCTTCTTCTATTCGCGCTATCCGGAGGTCGCCGAGGAGGAGAAATTCCAGGCGCTCAACGAGAACCACAAGATCTATTTCCACCGCCTCGGCACGCCGCAATCGGCTGATCGGCTGGTCTATGAGACCCCCGCCGCGCCCGCGCACAGCCATTACGCCCAGATCACCGACGACGGGCATTGGCTGGTGATCACCACCAGCGAAGGCACTGACGACCGTTACCAGATCACCCTCGCCGATCTGAATGATCCCGCCTGGCCGACCCGCACGATCGTCCACGGGCTCAATCATCACTGGTCGCTAGCCGGCAATATCGGCACGCGCTTCTACTGGACCACCAACAGCCACGCCCCGCGCATGCGCATCGTCACGATGGATATCGGCGCCAGCGAGCATCCCGTGGCGCACGCGCTGGTCCCCGAGGACAAGGCCACTCTGGAGGGTGCCGCGATCGTCGGCCATGTCCTCGTCGCGAGCTACCTCGTCGATGCCCGCACTGAGATCCGCCGCTACGCGCTCGACGGCACGCAGCTCGAGCCGGTGGCGCTCCCCGGCATCGGCACCGCTTCCGGTTTCGGCGGCGAGCAGGACGATCCCGAGACCTTCTACGCCTTCACCAGCTTCAACGATCCGACGACGATCTACCGGCTCAACATCGCCACGGGCGAGAGCACGCCCTGGGCCGCGCCGAAATTGCTGTTCGATCCCGCCGATTATCATGTCGAGCAGCGTTTCTACGCGTCGAAGGACGGCACGCGGGTGCCCATGTTCGTCGTCCGTCAAAAGGGCCTGACCGGCCCGGCGCCGACGCTCCTTTATGCCTATGGCGGGTTCAATATCCCGCTCACCCCCAGCTTCTCCTCGTCGCGCATCGCGTGGATGGAGCAGGGCGGGGTGGTCGCGATCGCCAATATCCGCGGCGGCGGCGAATATGGCAAGGCGTGGCATGATGGCGGCCGCCTTGCCAACAAGCAGAACAGCTTCGACGACTTCATCGCCGCGGGTGAATATCTGATCGCGCAGGGGATCACCGGTGCGGGCCAGCTCGCCATCCAAGGCGGGTCGAACGGCGGGCTTCTGGTCGGCGCGGTGGTCAACCAGCGTCCCGACCTGTTCGCCGCGGCGCTCCCCGCAGTGGGTGTGATGGACATGCTCCGCTTCGATCGCTGGACCGCGGGCCGCTATTGGGTCGACGATTATGGCCGCCCCTCGGAAGAAGCCGATTTCCACCGCCTTTTCGCCTATTCGCCCTATCACAACGTCAGAGGCAGCGGCAATTACCCGGCAATCCTCGTCACCACCGCCGACACCGACGACCGTGTCGTCCCCGGTCACAGCTTCAAATATACCGCCGCGCTGCAGGCGGCGGACATCGGCGTCAGGCCCCATCTCGCCCGCATCGAAACCCGCGCCGGGCACGGCTCGGGCAAGCCCACCGACAAGATCATCGAGGAAGCCGCCGACATCTGGGCCTTCGCCGCCGAATGGACCGGGCTGGCGGTGAAGCGCGGCTGACGCCCAGTCGCGGAAGGGATCCGTACGAGTATCTTTTCCTTTCGCCGCATGCGCGATAGCATCGCTCCCGGGGTGGCGCTCGGCGCCTTGGGGGTAAGGGGAAATATGCAATTGATCAGGGGGTTGGCGACGCTGTCGCTGATGTCGATGCCGCTTGTGGCGCAAGCGGCGCCGGCGGATTTCGCCGCGTGCGACGGCTATTCGGCGCCGGGCAAGAAGTCCGATGGGATCACCAAAGGCACGTGGCTGTGGGGGCTCGCCACTGCGACCGCCGATTTCCGCAAGGGGACGGTCGCGGTCGGCGCGGGCGGCATCACCGCCTGCGATTCGGCGCTGGCCGATCCGATGCTCGTCGACGCCTTCTGGCTGCGCCGCGCGCATTTGTTGCAGTCCAAGGCGCTGCACCAGATCTCGGCCAAGCTCTACACCGAAGCGCTCGCCGCGCTTGATCAGTCCGATGCGGCGGGGGCGACGCGGGGCGATGCCCAGTTCGACAAGTCGATCAAGCTCGCCAACATGGCGCTGCGGGCGATGGCGTATTACAAGCTCGACCGGAAAGAGGATGCGCACGCCGCGCTCAAGGCGGTGACCGATGCACGGCCTTGGTCCACCAGCCTGCGCCTGCTCACCACCAATATCCGCGTTTTCTTCGAGCCCGACTTCCAGACGCATGAGGCCTTGCTGCGCGAGCAGGCGGTGCTTGAGCCACGCCAGCTCTACACCCTGTTCTGGTTCGCGATGGCGCGCGGCGATTTCGAAGCGGCCAGCAAGTTCGCCAACGAAGTCAGCTTCGATATCCCGCGTACGCGCGGCGGATGGTCGGTGGCCGGCGGTGACAACCGCAAATACGATCTGATCCGCGAGCGCGCCTCGCTCGCCGGCGCCACTGCCTATGCACTGGCGGCGACGGAGCAGCTCGAAGCATCGGCGCGCGCCTATAAGCGCGGGCTCGACGAGATCGAGGCCGCGACCCAGCCGCCCGAGCCGGATGCGAGGGGCCGTCCGCCCGGCAAGAACGCGATGCGCGAATATGCGCTCCGCAACGGTGCGGGCGCCGAGGCCAAGGCGTCGCTTCAGGGCTGGGGCCAGGCGATTGCGCTTCGTCGCGAAGCTGGCACGATGACCTTGAAGCAGCTGATCGAGTATCGGGATCGCCCCAAGGGCGAGGCGCTGATGGTCGCCGCCGACTTCTTCCGCCAGCTGAAGCCCGCCGATCTGCGCGAGGCGAGCGCAGTGAACGAAATGATCGGCCTGCTTCAGACCCAGCAGGACGATGCGCGGCGCAAGATGGTGGCGTTGAATTTCAATGCCCTGATCGCGCAATTGCCGCGTCCGGAAACCACCGCGATGGTGCCGCGGATGCAGCCCGAGGGCGGTAATATCCTGCGCAGCGATCTCAATGGCTGGGCGGTGCGCAAGGCGGAGGACCCGGCGCTGGTCAATGTCCGCTTCGGCAGCGCGGTCGGCAGTGAATCGCTGGTCGAGGAAGCCGCATTTCTCGCCGCCGCCAATCACGTCGCGTCATTGGGCAAGGACGGCTTCATCGTCGAGGCGGGACAGCTGATCCAGCGCACCATGTACATGGTCGGCATCTACAGCAGCGGCGCCGCGACGCCCTCGGGATACGAGCTGCGGCTGCTGCTGCGCCCGGTCGATACCGCCGCACTGCCGGCTGAGCTCGAGACGGAGCGCTGGCGGATCGTCAAGGTGCGCGATGTCCAGGCGTCGCTGGCCGGAAAGTTTCCCTTGCCGCGCTGACGCGCGGCGGGGGGCATTCATCGAAGCGACAGCGTAGGAGGCGCAGCCTCTGGCAAAAGGGGAGGAGCGGCGATGCTGATGCGCTCGATGATGGCCATGTGCCTGCTGGCGACGCCGGCTTTCGCCCAGCAGGCAACGGTTGATGAAGTCGCCCGCACCGCCGGCACCGACTATCTCGCCGCCGAGAAAGGCGTCGGCCTGTCGATCGGGATCGTCCGCGACGGCAAGTCCACCAGCTGGCATTTCGGTTCGATCGCAAAGGGCGGCCCGGCGCCCACCGCCGATACCCTCTATGAGATCGGGTCGATCTCCAAGACGATCACCAGCCTGTTGCTCGCCCGCGCGGTGATCGCCGGCAAGGCCAGCCTCGACGACGATGTCCGCAAATATCTCGACGGCGACTGGCCGATGCTCCAGTTCGAAGGCCAGCCGATACGGTTGCTCCACCTCGCCAACATGACCTCGGCGCTGCCCGACAATCTTCCCGATCTGTCGGGCCTCGGCGAAGATCCCGGCCGTTACCGCATGGCCAAGGCGCTCGCCGCTTACGGCAAGGCCGATTTCATGGCCGATCTCCGGAAAGTCTCACCCGGCAAACGCCCCGGCGAGGACGTCGCGCATTCGAATGTGGCCGCGCAGCTGCTGATCTACGTACTCGAGCGCATCTATGGCGAGCCGTATAATGCGTTGCTGCTCCGCGAGATCGAACGGCCGCTGGGCTTCACCGGCAGCGCCGCCGCGACCGGCTATGATGCCGAGGGCAACGAGGCCGCGGTCCTGCCTCGCGAGAAGTTCGGTTGGCGCTATTCGACCAACGACATGCTCCGCTACGCCGCGCTCCAGCTGAACGAGAAGGATCCAGCGGTCGCGCTGAACCACAAGGGGACCTGGTTCACGCTCGACAAGAAGACGTGGGTCGCGCTCAACTGGATCGTCAGCGAGCTCCCCGCCGGCGGACGCCAGCTGCGCACCTCGGGCGGCACCTTCGGCTTCTCCAGCGTGATCCAGCTCTATCCCGAACGCAAACTCGCCATCGTCCTGCTCGCCAATCGCTCGACGCCCACCGCGCAGGGCAAGCTTTCCGAAGCTGCCGGGCGAATCGTCGACGCGCTCGCGCCGCCGGGGCGCTAGCCGCAGCAAGGGACTGGAGGCGATGCACTGTCGCCGCTAGCCTCGTGAAGGGGGGGAGAGACATGGGATTACGCATCGCACTGCTGCTGCTTCTCTTGCCGTTTCAGGCATGGGCGCAGCAGACCGTCACCAAGGCTCAGCTGCGCAGCCAGGACCAGCGGACGAGCGAACGCCAGCTCAGGGATCAACTGTGGAGCATCTTCGAGCCCATCGACGAACGGCGTCGAAAGAGCAGGCCGGCGCCGCGACGCCCGCTCGACGATAGCTGGCTGACCAGCCGTTCCTATGCCGCTCAGGTGCCGGGGCTATGCCGTATCGATTCGGTGACATTGCGCTTCGCGCCGGTCGAGGATGGCCCGCGCACCGCGCGAACCCCGGTCCGCGCTTATGGGCTGGATGCGATCGCCTTCTATCATTTCCGCAAGCCGCCGAAGGGCTGGCATGAGGATATCGCCGATTATGAACGGTCGCCTTGGGACCCGGAATGCGCTGGGCTCGATCGGAGCAAGCAGGATTTCTTCAGCGCGCCGGACGATCAGATTGCAACCGACGGCTATCATGCGATGCGTCGCGCCGTCCGCGCCTCCGCCGACGGGAAGGTCCAGCCCAAATGCAGATTCCTGGCGGCCTATGAAAAGAGGCCATGCGCGCAGATCGTGGCTGATACCGCGAAAGCGACCGTCACCGGCGTGGAGCGGTGCGAGCCGATTCCCTCCCAAACCTGCTACAAGGTCACTCTCGGCCAGGATGAGGCGGTCCGCGTAGCAATGGATGCCAGGGACGAAGTGCAGTCCGTCGAATTCGAGCAAATGATCGTCCTTTGGCACGAACGCATCGATTGAGTCGGATTCTGCGGCACGGCTCTTCCCCTCGCGCCTTCATCTGCTATGCGCGTCGGGCATGGAACATCATGCCGATTCAATCCTGATCGTAGATTTCGGGAGCCAGCTGACTCAGTTGATCGCGCGCCGTGTGCGCGAGGCCGGGGTCTATAGCGAGATCGCCCCTTTCACTTCCGCCGCCGGGGCCTTCGAGCGGATGAAGCCCAAGGGGATCATCCTCTCCGGCTCGCCCGCCTCGGTGCTCGAAGAGGGCAGCCCGCGCGTGCCGCAGGAGATCTTCGACTCGGGGCTGCCGATCCTCGGCATCTGCTACGGTCAGCAAGTGATGATGCATCAGCTGGGCGGCACGGTGCAGCTCGGCGATTCGGGTGAGTTCGGGCTTGCCTTCATCGAGATCGAGGATAGCTGCGTGCTGTTCGACGGCGTCTGGCACGAGGGTGAGAGCCATCAGGTGTGGATGAGCCATGGCGACAAGGTCACCGAGCTCGCCCCCGGCTTCCGACCCGTCGCGGTCAGCCCCGGCTCGCCCTTTGCAGTCGTCGCCGACGATGCCCGCCGCTATTACGCCACCCAGTTCCACATGGAAGTGGTCCACACCCCCGACGGCGCCAAGCTGCTCGCCAATTTCGTCCGTCACGTATGCGGGTTGCAGGGCGACTGGACGATGGCCGAGTTCCGTGCCGCCAAGATCGCGGAGATCCGCGAACAGGTCGGCAAGGGCCGAGTGATCTGCGGGCTTTCGGGCGGCGTGGACTCCGCCGTCGCCGCGGTATTGATCCATGAGGCGATCGGCGAGCAGCTCACCTGCGTCTTCGTCGATCACGGACTGATGCGCTCGGGCGAGGCCGATCAGGTCGTCAGCCTGTTCCGCGGCCATTACAATATCCCGCTCGTCCATGTGAACGCCGAGACGTTGTTCCTGAACGGGTTGGCGGGCGTGACGGACCCCGAGGCCAAACGGAAATTCATCGGCAAGACCTTTATCGAGGTGTTCGAGGAGGAAGCGAAGAAGATCGGCGGTGCCGATTTCCTCGCGCAGGGCACGCTTTACCCGGATGTGATCGAGAGCGTCAGTTTCACCGGCGGCCCATCGGTGACGATCAAGAGCCACCATAATGTCGGTGGCCTTCCCGAGCGGATGAACATGAAGCTCGTCGAGCCCCTTCGGGAGCTGTTCAAGGATGAGGTCCGCGCACTCGGCTGCGAGCTCGGCCTCCCCGACATCTTCGTCGGCCGCCACCCGTTCCCCGGGCCCGGCCTCGCCATCCGCATCCCAGGCGAAGTCACCAAGGAACGCTGCGACATCCTCCGCAAGGCCGACGCGATCTATCTCGAGGAGATCCGCAACGCCGGGCTCTACGACGCGATCTGGCAGGCGTTCGCAGTGCTGCTGCCGGTGCGCACGGTCGGGGTGATGGGGGATCACCGCACCTATGATTATGTGCTGGCGCTGCGCGCAGTCACCTCGACCGACGGCATGACAGCGGTCGCCTTCCAGTTTCCCGGCGATTTCCTGCCGCGGGTCGCGACGCGCATCGTCAACGAAGTCCGCGGGATCAATCGGGTGACCTACGATTACACCTCCAAGCCACCGGGCACGATCGAGTGGGAATGACACGTGGCCTGCACGCGGGATTCGCGCTGGCGCTGCTCGCCGGCTGTGGGCCGGTGGAAGAGCCCGACGCCAACAAGTCGATCGTGTTCCAAGGCAATGCCGATGAGCTGATCGTTCCCAAGCCCGTGCCCGAGACGAACATCGCCAACATGGCCGAAGTTGCCGAACCCGCAGTCAATCTCGCGCCCGATGGCCTTGGCCTCGTGCTCCCTACCGGCGCGACGCGACATGTGACTTTCGGCGCGCAGCGCGACGTTGCTACCCGGGCGATCGCCGCCGCGCTCGGCAGCCCGATTGAAGAGGGCGACAATCAGGAATGCGGTGCCGGCGCATTGTCCTTCGCCAGCTTCCGCGGAGGCCTCGGCCTTTACTTCGACGACGGCAAGTTCGTCGGCTGGAACCTCGACGGGCGCGACGGCGGCCGTTTCGCCACCGCGGCAGGTATCGGCATCGGATCGACCCGAAAGCAGCTCGAATCCGCAACCGCGGTCAAGATCGAGGATTCGACGCTCGGCATCGAGTTCAGCGCCGGCGATCTGTCCGGCCTGCTCAGTTCGCGCGATCCCGACGGCGAAATTACCAATCTATGGGCCGGCGCGACGTGCATAGCCCGCTGATCGAGCCCGCCATTGCCGAGGACGAGGCGGCCGTGGTTGCGCTGTGGCACGCCTGTGGCCTCACGCGCCCGTGGAACGATCCGCACGCCGATTTCGCCCTCGCGCTCGGCGGTGCAGCCTCGACAATATTCGTCGCGCGCGGCGAGGGAATGATCGAAGGTAGCGTCATGGTCGGCTTCGACGGCCATCGCGGCTGGGTCTATTATCTCGCGGTGTCGACCGATCAGCGCCGCACCGGGCTCGGCCGCGCGCTGATGGCTGCCGCCGAAGACTGGCTCCGCGCCCGCGGCGCCCCCAAGCTCCAGCTCATGGTCCGCGAAGACAACGCAGCCGCGCTCGATTTCTACCAAGCGCTCGGCCTCGAACGGCAAAAGGTTGCGGTGCTCGGCCGCTTCCTGAAGGAGGGCGCATGACCGTCACGATGTACGGCATCAAGAATTGCGACACGATCAAAAAGGCCCGCGCCTGGCTCGACGAGCACGCGATCCCTTATGCATTTCACGACTACAAGACCGCCGGGATCGACCCCGCCAGCCTTGCCCGCTGGATCGAGATCCAAGGCTGGGAGACCGTGCTCAATCGCGCTGGCACCACCTTCCGCAAGCTCTCCGATGCCGACAAGCAAGACCTCGACTCCGCAAGGGCCACTGCGCTGATGCTGGCCCAGCCGTCGATGATCAAGCGCCCGGTGCTCGAACATCCCGGCGGCATCCTGATCGGCTTCGCGCCGGAACGCTACGCCCGGGCGCTGCTCTAGCCGTCGCGCCCGATTTCCGATATTCTCGCGTGCAGAAAATGCATGGGAGGGATGCATGGCTACCTATCTTCGGCAGAAGCCTGCGGCGTGGTTCATGGTCGTGGCGGTGCTTCTCGTGCTCTGGGGGCTCGCGGGCTGCGCGTCCTTCTACGTCCATGTCGCCTACGGCCCGGACATCGATCCGAATGCCACCGATTGGGATCGCGCCTATTTCGCCGCGCTGCCGGCCTGGCTCACGCTCGATTATGCCGTCGCGGTGGGCGCGGGGCTGCTCGGCTCGATCGCGTTGCTGCTGCGCTCGAAGCTGGCCCAGCCGCTCTATGTGATCTCGCTGATCGCAGTGGTGATCCAGTTCGGCTACATCTTCCTCGCCACCGACCTTGCCGCGCACAAGGGCGCGGCGACGGCCTATCCGTTTCCCGCGCTGATCTTCGTGATCGCAATATTTCAGATATGGTTCGCGGGCTACGCTCGGCGGCGCGGCTGGCTCTCCTGAGCCGTTAACGGGCGCCGTTGCTGGCGCCCGCGGCGTCGCGGCGCTAGAGCAGTCCCATGTCCACCTACACGCTCGACACCAGCACCAGCCGCGCCAATCCCACGCCGTCGCCGATGAAGCGGCTCACCATCCCCGCGATCCGCGATCGCAAGGGGAAGGATCCGGTGGTGATGCTGACGGCCTACACCACGCGGATGGCGCAGTTGCTCGATCCGCATTGCGATGTGCTGCTGGTCGGCGACAGCCTCGGCCAGGTGATCTACGGTCTGCCCTCGACGCTACCGGTGACGCTCGACATGATGATCGCGCACGGCGCTGCGGTGGTGCGCGGCAGCTATCATTCGCTGGTGATCGTCGACATGCCCTTCGGCAGCTACGAGGCGAGCCCCGAGCACGCCTTCGAATCGGCCGCGCGCGTTCTCGCCGAAACCGGTGCCGCGGGGGTGAAGCTGGAAGGGGGCACGGCGATGGCGCCGGTGGTCGAGTTCCTCACGCGCCGCGGCATCCCGGTGATGGGCCATATCGGCCTCACCCCGCAGTCGGTGAATGCGTTGGGCGGCTATGGCGCGCGCGGCCGCAGCAATGCCGAGCATGCGCAGATTCTCGACGATGCCCGCGCGATCGCGGAGGCCGGCGCGTTCGGCATGGTCGCGGAAGGCGTGGTCGAGGGCCTTGCCAACGAGATCACCGCCGCCGTGCCGGTCCCCGTGATCGGCATCGGCGCCTCGGCGCAATGCGACGGGCAGGTGCTGGTGACCGAAGACATGCTCGGCCTGTTCGAGCGCACGCCGCGCTTCGTGAAGCGCTACGACGATCTCGCTGGCCGCATTTCCGCCGCGGTTGAGACCTATGCCGCCGAAGTCCGGTCGCGGGACTTCCCGGGCACCGAACAGGTCTATCCCGCGCGCGGCTGAAGGGCTAGCAGCACGCTTCCTTTAGGCGGAGGGCACGGCTAAGGTCCGCGCCCGCAACAACCCCACGGAGTCACTCTTGGCGCTTCCTCCCGGTACCACTGACGAAGCCTTTCTGCGCGAAGTCGACGAGGAGTATCGCCGCGATCAGGCGATGCACATCCTGCGCAACTATGGTCGCTGGATTCTCGGCGCCGTGGTGCTCGCGCTGATCGCGTTCGGCGGGTGGCTCTATTGGCAGCATTACAACACGCAGAAGGCGGGGACGCAGGGCGAGCAGTTCGATGCGGCGATGCGCCTCGTCGAGGAGAGCAAGGCCGACAAGGCACTGCCCGAGCTCGACAGGATCGCGGCCGGCAGTGGCGAAGGCTATGCCGCGATGGCCCGGATCGCCCAAGGCAATCTGCTGCTCCAGAAGAACGACGCCAAGGGCGCCGCCGCGAAGTTCGCCGAAGTCGCGAACAACGCGAAATTCGAGCAGCCCTATCGCGATCTCGCGCTGATCCGCCAGACGGTCGCCGAATATGACAGTCTCAAGCCGCAGGTCGTGATCGATCGCCTGAAGGGGCTGACCAATCCCAATTCGCCGTGGCTCGGCACTGCGGGCGAGCTCGTCGCCGCGGCCTATCTCAAGGCAGGCAACAAGGCCGAGGCAGGCCGGCTCTACGGACAGATCGCGCAAGGCGGCGCGAAGGTCCCCGAATCGATCCGTCAACGTGCGGTTCAGCTGGCGGGCGTACTCGGTGTCGACGCCATCGATCAGTCGAAGGATACCAAGGCTAAATGAACAACAAGGTGAGGGTGGCTGCCGCTCTCGCGGCGCTCGCGATGGTGAGCGGCTGCGGGATCTTCAAAGGCGGCGGCAAGAAGACCCCCGTGCTCGGCGAGCGCGTGCCGATCCTGGTGTCGGAGAGCGACATCGCGGCGGACAAGTCGCTCGCGGCCGTCGACGTGCTGCTTCCCGAAGCGGCCGCGAACGACGGCTGGCGCCAGCCCGGCGGCAACGCGGCCAAGTCGATGGGCCATTTGGCACTCGGCGCGAGCCCGACGCGAATCTGGTCGAAGGACGTCGCCAAGCCTTCCAAGAAGGAGCGGCTCGCCGCGTCGCCGGTCGTGTCCGAGAACAAGCTCTTCGTGATCGATACCGACGGCGTCGTCCATGCGATGGCGGCGGACACCGGCGCTGAATTGTGGCGCGCCAGCACCGCCAAGGAAGACGAGGGCAACAAGACCGCGCGCTTCGGCGGCGGCGTCAGCGTCGAGGGCGAACGCGCGTTCGCCAGCAACGGCCTCGGCGACGTGGTCGCGCTCAACGTCGCCGACGGCGCGGTGGTGTGGCGCAAGCGTCCTGGTGGCCCGCTGCGCGGCGCGCCGACGCTCGCCAATGGCAATGCCTATGTCGTCACGCAGGACAACCAGCTCTTCGCGCTGGCGCAGGATACCGGCGAGATCAGCTGGACGGTCTCGGCCAGCCTCGAATCGCAGGGCGTGTTCGGCGTCGCCGCGCCGGCCTCGGCGCTGGGCACGGTGGTCGCCGGCTTCTCGTCGGGCGAGCTCAATGCCTATCGCTACGAGAATGGCCGTTCGCTGTGGGACGTGGTGCTCTCGCGCACGTCGATGTCGACTTCGGTTTCGTCGCTTTCGGATATCGATGCCGAGCCGGTGATCGATCAGGGCCGCGTCTATGCGATCGGCCAGGGCGGCCGCATGGTCGCGATGGACATGGCCAGCGGCAATCCGCTGTGGGAGCAGACCATCGCCGGCATCTCGACGCCGTGGGCGGCGGGCGAATGGCTGTTCGTCGTGACCGACGACGCCCGGCTCCTCGCGATCGCGCGCGGAACCGGCAAGATCCGCTGGATCTCGCAGCTGCGCCACTATGAGAATGAGAAGAAGTCGAAGAATCCGATCAGTTGGGTCGGCCCGGTGCTCGCCGGCGGCCGCCTCATCCTCGGCAACAGCCGCGGCGAGATCGTCTTCGCCTCGCCGACCGACGGCAGCGTGACCGGCACGATGGACGTCAAGGAATCGATCTCGCTTCCGCTCGTCGTCGCGAACAACACGCTCTACGTCCTCGACGACAAGGGTCGGTTGAGCGCGTACAGGTAACCTGGATTCTCCCCTCCCTTCAGGGAGGGGTTTAGGGGTGGGTAGTGACGGGTGGGGCTCGATGCCCCGCCCGTCACTTTGTTTATACCGCCCGAGAGTCTATTAGGCGCGCAGACACGCGCACCCACCCCCAGCCCCTCCCTGCAAGCAGGGAGGGGAGTGAGTTAGAAAATGCCTCTTCCCATCGTCGCCATCATCGGACGTCCGAATGTCGGCAAGTCGACCTTGTTCAACCGGCTCGTCGGCAAGCGGCTGGCGCTGGTCGACGATCAGCCCGGCGTGACGCGCGATCGCCGCGAGGGCGAGGCGAACCTGCTCGGGCTCGAATTCCGGGTGATGGACACCGCGGGCTATGAGGACAAGGACGTTGCCACGCTCCCCGGCCGGATGCGCGCGCAGACCGAGGCCGCGGTGCGCGATGCCGATGTCTCGCTGTTCCTGATCGACGCGCGGGCGGGGGTGACGCCGCTCGACGAGGAGATCGCCCGCTGGCTGCGCAGCACCGACCGTCCGGTGGTGCTGATGGCCAACAAGGCGGAGGGAAAAGCAGGCGAATCGGGCATAATCGAAGCGATGGCGCTGGGCCTGGGCGATCCGATCCCCTTCTCCGCCGAACATGGCGAGGGCGTCGCCGATTTGTTCGAGGCGCTGCTGCCGCATGTCGACCGCGACGAGGAAGAGGAGGCGCCCGAGGACGCGGAATCGCCCGATGCCCCGCTCAAGCTGGCGATCGTCGGCCGGCCCAATGCCGGCAAGTCGACGCTGGTCAACCGGCTGCTCGACGAGGATCGCATGATCACCGGCCCCGAAGCCGGGATCACGCGCGATTCGATCTCGATCGACTGGGAATGGGAAGATTTCGAAGGGGCGAAGCGCAAGGTCCGCCTGATCGACACCGCCGGCCTGCGCAAGAAGGCGCGCGTCGAGGAGAAGCTCGAAAAGCTCTCGGTGATGGACACGCTGCGTGCGATCGACTTCGCCGAAGTCGTGGTGCTGCTGCTCGACGCGACCCGCGGGCTCGAGGTGCAGGACCTCAAGATCGCCGATCGCGTGCTCCAGGAGGGCCGCGCGCTCGTCATCGCGCTCAACAAATGGGACGTCGCCGAAAACGCCTCCAGCCTGTTCAACGGCGTCAAGGGCGCGCTCGACGAGGGGCTGGCGCAGGTCAAGGGCGTGCCCTTGCTCACGGTCTCGGCCGAGACCGGCAAGGGGCTCGACATGCTGATGAAGGTGGCCTTCGAGACGCGCGAGGCCTGGTCGCGCCGTGTCTCGACCGGCCAGCTCAATCGCTGGTTCGAGCGCGCGATCGAAGCCAATCCGCCCCCCGCACCCGGCGGCAAAAGGATCAAGCCGCGCTACGTCACCCAGAACAAGTCGCGCCCGCCCAGCTTCATCCTGTTCGGCACGCGCGTCGACCTGCTGCCGGTCAGCTATCAGCGCTATCTGATCAACGGCTTGCGCAAGGAATTCGATTTCGGCGCGGTGCCCGTGCGCTTGACGCTGCGCGCGCCCAAGAACCCGTTCGATCACGACAAGAAGGGCTGACGCGCGCACCGCAGCGGAGGGCATCAACGCCCTGTTTACGTTCCCGATCTATGATCGCTCCGATACCGTCGGGGGGTATGCTTTGGGTATGAACGTGACGATCGGCAATGATCCGCTGGTGAACTGGGAGAATTTCCAGCAGGCGCGCTCCGAGCTGGGGGCGAACTTCGTGCGTATCCTCGGCTATTTCCGCGAGGACGGCATCAAGTCCGTCGACAGGATCGAAGACGCGATGCGTGGCCACAACGCCACCGCGATGGTGATCCCGGCGCACACGCTCAAGGGCGAGGCGCGCCAGTTCGGCGCCGATCCGCTGTCCGATCTGGCCGAGACGATCGAGATGATCGCGCGCGGCTGCATCGAGCGCCGCGAGACGCCGACCGAGGCGCTCGAACATGTCGTGAAGCTGCGCCCGTTGTTCGAAACCACGCTCGACATGCTCGAGCGCGAGGCAAATCCGCTGGTGGCGCGCAAACCGGCCGCGTTCGGGCGTCGGCCGGTTCTCTGAAGCAGCGTAGTGCTCCTGCGAAAGCAGGAGCCCAGGACCGCAAGCGATTCCTTCGTGACTCTGGACTCCGGCTTTCGCAGGAGCACGAAAGCGCTAGCTCGCTTCTTCGGCCTTGCTGTTGAGCTGGATGTAATTTTCCAGCCCCATCCGCGCGATCATGTCGAACTGGCGCTCGAGCGTGTCGACATGCTCTTCCTCGCTCTCGAGGATGTCCACGAACAGGTCGCGGGTGACGAAGTCGCGCACCGCCTCGCAATGCGGGATCGCTTCCTTGAGCACGGCGATCGCCTCGACTTCCACCGCCAGGTCGGCGCGCAGGATCTCCTCGACAGTCTCGCCGATGCGCAGGCGGCCGAGCAACTGGAAATTGGGAAGTCCTTCGAGGAATAGGATGCGCTCCGCCAATTTGTCGGCGTGCTTCATCTCGTCGATCGATTCGTGGCGCTCGAGCTCGGCGAGCTTCCGGACGCCCCAATTGTCGAGCAATCGGTAGTGCAGCCAATATTGGTTGATCGCGGTGAGCTCGTTCTTGAGCACCTCGTTGAGGAATTCGAGGACCTTTGCGTCGCCCTTCATGGCCGTCATCCCTATGCTTTACGGGGATGCCATAGCGCTAAAACAGGGGCGCGAAAACCGCAGAAATCCGCGGTTTTTTAGTTGCGAACGCTACGCAGCCGCACGCTCGGCGTTGATGATCTCGCGGGCAAAGGGCACGCACTGGCCGCATTTCGGGCTGCGTCCGAGCGCGCGATACGCCTGGCACGCACTGGTCGCGCCCTCGCGGGCTGCCGCACGCACGTCATGTTCCCGGATTGCATTGCAAACGCAGACGACCATCTGACCCTCACGCCTCGATGGTGGGGATGTACGGCTATTGAGACCGATTCGCAAGGGTATTGCGAAGCATTCGCACTTAAGCAGAGGCTGCTCCGCGCAATCTTTGTGGACTTCCCCGCGCCAGGCTACGCCACAGCCATTCGAACGGCCCGAATCGGAACCGCGCCAGCCAGGGCTTCGACCAGAGCAATATCATCGCCCAGATCGCGAGCACCACCGGATAGAGCTGCCAGCGCGACAGATGGCCGAACCAGCCGAATCCGTAGCCATAGAACAAGGTGGTGCAGATCAGGCTGGTCAGCAGATAATTGGTGAAGGCCATCCGCCCCGCCGCGGCGAGCCGTTCGGTGAGCGCTCCGCCGGGCTTCGCGAGCAGCAGGATCAGGCATGCCCAGCCGGCGATCATCGGCGGGCGCAGCGGCACTGTCAGCGCCCAGCCGCCGAGCGCTACCGAGAACAGGCTGAACTGCGCGAGGATCTGGTAGACCGCGAGCGCGCCGTAGAGCGGCAGCGCGATGCCCCAGCAGACCAGCAGCCAGCGCCGATAGCGTTCGCGGGTCCAATCCCCGCGCAGCATCCCGCTGCGGAGGCCCGCCATGCCGAACAGCATATAGGCCAATGTCTCGGGCCCGAAGAACCACAGCATCGCCAGCGGCGTCGCCGCATGCTCGGCAAAGCGCGCGTGCAGGATGCCTGCATAGTTGCCGCGATACAGTGCCAGCTCATGGGCGATCTCGCTCGGCGCGGGTATGCCCATCATCCGGTTGAGCGCTTCCAGCTCTTGCCCGGCGTGGATCGTGCCCGGCAGCCCCGCGAAGATCACGGTCGTGGCGAGGATAAGCCCGGCGCCCAGCCCCAGCAGATGCTCAACGGGGAGGCGGCGCAGCCCATAAGCGAGCATGCCGATCAGCGCATAATGCGCGAGGATGTCGCCGTGCCAGACCAGCCAGAGATGCGTCAGCCCGAACGCGAGCAGCCAGATCATCCGCCGGTAATGGACGCTGGCGGCATTCTTGCCGCTCGCTTCGGCGCGCTCGATCACGAGCAGCATCGAGGCGCCAAACAGGAAGGAGAAAAGCCCGCGCATCTTGCCGTCGAACAGCACGAAATTGATTGCCCAGACGCCCAGATCGGCGCCGTGCCAGCCGCCATAAGCGCGCGGATTGAGATATGCAGCTTCGGGCAGCCCGAAGCTCACTATGTTGAGCAGCAATATGCCGAGCACCGCCACGCCGCGTACCACGTCGAGCGAGGCGAGGCGCGCCGCCGGCAGGTTCAGGCTGGTGGCGGGCGGGTCCATAAAGGGACGGCTACAGCCAGGTCGCGAGCTGCTCCAGCGACTTCTTTTCCAGCGCATGCGCCGGAATGGTCGCATCGGTGGAAGGATAGCCCGCCACGATCACCATCACCGGCTTCTCGTGCTCGGGGCGGCGGCACACGCGATTGAGGAAGCGCATCGGGTTGGGCGTATGGACCAGGGTCGCGATCCCGGCCTGATGCAACGTGGCGAGGAGCAATCCGCAGGCAAGACCGACACTCTCGGTCACATAGTAATTCTGCTTCAAACTGTCGGGATCGAGCCCGCCGCGGCGCTGGCCGAAAGCGACGATCAGCCACGGCGCGGTTTCGAGAAAGGGTTTTTCGGCGCCCGTGCCGAGCGGCCACAATGCCTCCAGCCATTCGCTGCCGGCGCGGCCTTCATAGAAAGCGCGTTCCTCTTCCTCGGCGGCGACGCGGATCGCACTCTTCGCTTCGGGCGCGGACACGACGCAGAAATGCCAGGGCTGGTGATTGGCGCCGTTCGGCGCAGATCCGGCCGTGACCACCGCCGCCTCGATGATCTCGCGCGGCACCGGCTTCTCGCTGAACGCCCGGCAGCTGCGGCGGGTGCGCATGGCATCGCGGAACGCACGCGCGCGTTCGACGCGTTCGGCGTCAGTCATCTCGGGATAAGGCTGCCATGGCAGCGCCTCTGGATCGGGCATATTTCAAATGGTGCACAATCCGGAAAGCAAAAGCGAGTCAGAGCTTATCCTGAGCTATGGCAGAACGATTTTCCTTGCGGATCACTAGCTTGAGACCAGACCATGTCTCGTCGACCGCACATATTTTGATATCGACCAGGCCCCTTGGCAGCGCGATTTCGCGGATCACGTCCTCGGTCACGTCGGTTTCGACCTTGGCCGCCTTTTTGGGCCACGAGATCCAGATGAAGCCATTGGGCGCCATCAGCGGCTGCAAGGCGGCGAGCTCGTTCTCGAGCTTCCGGCGCTCGGTGACGAAGAGATGCGCGTATTGAAGCCCGTCGGATGCGGTCGGCTGTTCCTCCACCTGCGCGGCTCCGGGATCGATCGTCTCGCGCACACTGGCGGGCATGTTGTGGAACCAGCAGCGCATCCCGCGCTTGAGCCCGAGCTTGTCGGCGAGCGGCGTATCTGAATAGCCTGCGGTCATCGGCATGCCTCCGAGGGCACACCTTAGACGCAATCGGCGGAGGGGGAAGGGCTCTTCTCCCTCTCCCCTTCAGGGGAGAGGGTCGGGGAGAGGGGAAGTGCGGCGGATGCGGGGCTCTGGCCCCTCTCCCGCGCTTCGCTACGCTCGCTTGCCCTCTCCCCTGAAGGGGAGAGGGATTTCGCATCACGCCAGCGCGGCGTCTTCGCCCATCAATGCCGGGAAGAAGCCTTCGTGCGCCGTGCGGAGGTCGGCCAGCGATACCGTCCAGTCGCCTTCGTCGAGCTCGAAGATCAGGCGCTCCTTGATCGTCCGGCCGAGATGATCGGCGGGGACGTCGGCCTTGTGCGCCGCGACCATGAAGTCGGCGAGGCACGAATCGCAGACGGTGACGATGTAGAGCCCCTGATCCTCGCCGAACAGCGAGCCGGCGATGCCGAAGGGCTGCGGCTCGTTGACCAGCGCGCCGATTCCCGAGGCGAGCGCCATCTCGGCGACCGCCACGGCGAGCCCGCCGTCGGAGACGTCGTGGCACGCGGTGATCGCTCCCTTGGCGATCTGTTCGCGGATGAAGTCACCGGTGCGGCGCTCGGCGGCGAGATCGACGGGGGGCGGGGGGCCATCCTCGCGGCCATGCACTTCGCGCAGCCAGATCGACTGGCCGAGATCGCCGCCGCGCTCGCCGATCGTGAGGATGGTGTCGCCCACGCCCTTGAAGGCGATGGTGCAGCTGGTGGAATAGTCCTGGAGCAGCCCGAGCCCGCCGATCGCCGGAGTGGGGAGGATCGCCGATCCGCCGCCGGTGGCCTTGGACTCGTTGTAGAGCGAGACGTTGCCCGACACGATCGGGAAGTCGAGCGCGACGCACGCTTCGCTCATCCCTTCGAGGCAGCCGACGATCTGGCCCATGATCTCGGGGCGCTGCGGATTAGCGAAGTTGAGGCAGTTGGTCACCGCGAGCGGCGTCGCGCCGACCGAGGTCAGGTTGCGCCAGGCCTCGGCAACCGCCTGACGGCCGCCTTCGACCGGGTCGGCGAAGCAATAACGCGGGGTGCAGTCGGTGGTGATCGCGAGGCCCTTCTGCGTGCCGTGGACGCGGACCACTGCGGCGTCGCCGCCCGGTCGCTGCACCGTGTCGGCACCGACCATGTGGTCATATTGCTCCCAGATCCAGCGGCGGCTGGCGATGTCGGGCGAGCCCATCAGCTTGATCAGATCGGCGGCGGGATCGCTGCTCTCGGGCACGTCGGTCAGCGGCGCGCGCTTGGGCGTCGGGACGTGCGGGCGATCGTAGAGCGGCGCTTCGTCGGCGAGCGGGGCGAGCGGGATATCGGCGACCGTGTCGCCCTGCCATTTGAGCACCATCCGGCCGGTGTCGGTGACGTGGCCGATGACGGCGAAGTCCAGTTCCCACTTCTCGAAGATCGCCTTGGCGAAATCCTCGCGGCCGGGCTTGAGCACCATGAGCATGCGCTCCTGGCTCTCCGAGAGCATCATCTCGTACGGCGTCATGCCGGTCTCGCGCTGGGGCACGTCGTCCATGATCAGCTCGATGCCGACGCCACCCTTCGACGCCATCTCGACTGAGGAGGAGGTAAGGCCCGCGGCGCCCATGTCCTGGATCGCGACGATCGCGTCCGATGCCATCAGCTCGAGGCAGGCCTCGATGAGGAGCTTCTCGGTGAAGGGATCGCCGACCTGGACGGTGGGGCGCTTCTCTTCCGAATCCTCGCCGAAATCGGCCGAGGCCATCGTCGCGCCGTGGATGCCGTCGCGGCCGGTCTTCGAGCCGACATAGACGATCGGATTGCCCACGCCCGATGCGGCCGAATAGAAGATCTTGTCGGTCTGCGCGACGCCGACCGTCATCGCATTGACGAGGATGTTGCCGTCATAGGCCGGGTGGAAGTTCACTTCGCCGCCCACGGTCGGCACGCCGACGCAGTTGCCATAGCCGCCGATGCCGTGGACCACGCCAGCGATCAGGTGGCGCATCTTGGGATGGTCGGGCCGGCCGAAGCGCAATGCGTTCATGTTCGCCACCGGGCGCGCGCCCATGGTGAACACGTCGCGCAGGATGCCGCCCACGCCGGTCGCCGCGCCCTGATAGGGCTCGATATACGAGGGGTGGTTGTGGCTCTCCATCTTGAAGATCGCCGCCTGGCCGTCGCCGATGTCGACCACGCCGGCATTCTCGCCCGGGCCGCAGATCACCTGGGGACCGGTGGTGGGGAGCTTCTTCAAGTGGATGCGCGAGGATTTGTAGCTGCAATGCTCGGACCACATCACCGAGAAGATGCCGAGCTCGGTCAGATTGGGCTCGCGCCCCATCGCGTGCAGGACGCGCGCATATTCCTCGGGGGACAGGCCGTGCTCGGCGACGATCTCTGGCGTGATTCCGGTCATGGCCGCAGCCCTTAGCGGGGCGGTGCGCGAGGGGCTAGTCCCGCGCGCCGCTTCGTAACGCTCGGGTAACGCGTTGCGCCCTAGCTTGCGGCCATGGGATTCCTCATCCGGCCGATCAGCACTCGCTGGCCCGCATGGCGCGGCGCCCTGCCGGCCGCGGATCGCGCCATAGATGCCGGCCCGGCCGGCAGCTGGCAATGCGACCTCGCCGACAACTCCCTGCGCTGGTCGCCTGAGATATTCGACTTGTTCGGCCTGCCCCGCGGGACCGCGCTCGATCGGCGCGCGGTGGTCGAAATGTATGTCGACGAATCGCGCGAATTGATGGAGCGCCTGCGCGCGCGGGCGATCGCCGAGCGCGGCAGCTTCACCATCGAGGCGCAGATCCGCCGTCCCTGCGGAGAATTGCGCTGGATGCGGTTGACCGCCGATGTGCTGTGCCGCGGCGGTCGCGCGGAACTCCTCTACGGTTCGAAGCAGGATATCACGGCGGAGATGCTGGCACGCTGAGCGCCGCGCGGATCTCAGAGGATCTCGCGCACCACTTCCTGCGGGCGGCAGAGGCGTACGCCCTTTTCGGTCTCGACGAGCGGGCGGTTGATCAGGATCGGGTGCGCCATCATCCCATCGAGGATCGCCTCGTCGCTCGCTTCCGGCAGGCCGAGCTCGGCCGCCAGCGGCTCCTTGGCGCGCAGCCCTTCGCGCGGGGTGATGCCGGCGCGTTCATAGAGGGCCACCAGCTTCTCGCGGGAAGGCGGGGTCTTCAGATATTCGATCACCTCGACTTCGATGCCGGGCGTCTCTTCGAGAATCACCAGCGTCTTGCGCGAAGTGCCGCATTTCGGATTGTGCCAGATCGTCGCCTTCACGCGTCCTGCTTCGCCAGCCACTCTTCGAGCCACTTGATCGTGTACGCGCCCTGCTGGAATTCGGGGTCGTCGAGCAGCGCCTGATGCAGGGGGATCGTCGTCTTCATCCCCTCGATCACGAACTCCTCCAGCGCGCGCCGCAGCCGCATCAGGCAGCGTTCGCGCGTCGAGCCATAGACGATCAGCTTGGCGATCATGCTGTCGTAATAAGGCGGCACGCGGTAGCCGGTGTAGAGACCGCTATCGACGCGGACATGCATCCCGCCCGGCGCGTGGAACTGCTTCACCGTGCCCGGCGAGGGCGCGAAGGTGCGCGGATCCTCGGCGTTGATGCGGCATTCGATCGCATGGCCGTGGAAGTTGATCTGGTGCTGCTCGCAAGACAGGCCATGGCCCTCGGCGACGCGGATCTGCTCGCGGACGAGATCGAGCCCGGTGATCATCTCGGTCACCGGATGCTCGACCTGGAGGCGCGTGTTCATCTCGATGAAGTAGAACTCGCCATTTTCCCACAGGAACTCGATCGTCCCTGCGCCGCGATAGCCCATATCGGCCATCGCCTTGGCGCAGATCCCGCCGATCCGCTCGCGATCGGCGTGGCCGAGCACGGGGGAGGGGGCTTCCTCGAGCACTTTCTGGTGGCGGCGCTGGAGCGAGCAGTCGCGCTCGCCCAGATGCACGGCATTGCCGTTGCCGTCGCCGAACACCTGGATCTCGATATGGCGCGGATTGCCGAGATACTTCTCGAGATAGACCGTGGCGTCGCCGAACGCGGCCTTCGCCTCGCTGCCCGCCTGCTGCATCAAGGTCTCGAGCTGATCCTCGGACGTGCACACCTTCATGCCGCGCCCGCCGCCGCCCGAAGCGGCCTTGATGATCACCGGATAGCCGGCCTTGGCGGCGATCGCCTTGGCCTCGGCCAAATCGCTGATCGCGCCGTCCGATCCGGGAACCAGCGGCAGCCCCAGCGCGCCCGCGGTGCGCTTGGCTTCGATCTTGTCGCCCATCGTGCGGATATGCTCGGGCTTGGGCCCGACGAAGATGATCCCGTGCGCCTCGACGATCTCGGCGAACTGCGCGTTCTCCGAAAGGAAGCCATAGCCCGGGTGGATCGCGTCGGCGCCCGAGATCTCGGCGGCCGAGATGATGTTCGGGATATTGAGATACGAATCGGTCGCGCTCGGCGGCCCGATGCAGATGGCTTCGTCCGCCAGCCGCACGTGCATCGCGTCGGAATCGGCGGTCGAGTGCACCGCGACGGTCTTGATCCCCATCTCGTGGCAGGCACGATGGATGCGCAGCGCGATCTCGCCGCGATTGGCGATCAGGAGCTTCTTGATTTCGGCCATGCTTACTCGACGACCACGAGCGCCTGATCGAATTCGACCGGCTGGCCGTTCTCGATCAGGATCGCCTTGACGGTGCCCGCGGCCGGAGCCTGGATCGGGTTCATCACCTTCATCGCCTCGATGATCAGCAGCGTGTCGCCCGCGGCGACCTTGTCGCCCACGGATACGAACACCTTCGCCTCGGGATTGGGCTTCAGATAGGCCGTGCCCACCATCGGCGACTTGACCGCGTTCGCGGCAGCGGCGGCCGGCGCAGCTGCCTCGGCAACGGCAGGCGCAGCGGCAGTGACGGGCGCCGGAGCGGCGGCCGCAGGTGCATATTGCATCGCCGGCGCGGCGGTCACGGTGCGCGCGACGCGCACGCGGCGTTCGCCGTCCTCGACTTCAATTTCGGTAAGCTGCGTCTCGTCGAGCACGGCGGCGAGCTGGCGGACCAGCTCGATATCGACGTGCATCGCCCCTTGTTTCTTATCTTCGGCCATTGCGACCCTTTATCCGATGAAAGCGCGCGCTCATGTCAGAGACGCGCGGCGGCTTCAAGCGCAAGCATGTACGACAGCGCTCCGAAGCCGGCGATGGTTCCGCGTGCGGCACGACCGACATAGCTGATATGCCGGAATTCCTCGCGCGCATGCGGGTTCGAAAGATGGACTTCGATCACCGGCGTCGTGATGCTCTTCACGGCATCGTGCAACGCGATCGAAGTATGCGTGTACCCGCCCGGGTTGAGAATGACCGCCTTGGCGCCCCGGGCCTGCGCCTCGTGCAGCCAGTCGATGAGGTGCCCCTCATGGTTCGACTGGCGCAGGTCGATATCGAGGCCGAGCTCGCGTGCCCGGTCCTCGAGATCGCCCGCGATATCGTCCAGCGTTGCCGAGCCGTAGATCTCCGGCTCGCGCAGTCCCAGCAGATTGAGGTTGGGGCCGTTGAGGACGTAGATCGTATCGGCCAAGCCGGTGCCTTTCAGTTGCGGGTCTCGTGGCCACGTCCCTATATGAGCCCGCGTCCCCGATCAAATTTCCCAAGGACCCCCATGCACACCGACGGTACCGTCAGCATAGTCGTCAACGGCGAGCACAAGCGCGTCACCGCCGGCCTCACCATCCTTCAGCTCGCCGAGCAATTGGGGATGGTGCCCGAGAAGATCGCCGTCGAGCGCAATCTCGAAGTGGTGCCGCGCTCGACCCTGGGTGAGGTGTGCGTCGCCGACGGCGACGAGCTGGAGATCGTCCATTTCGTCGGCGGCGGCGATCATGCGCGGCCGGTGGAGGACGACAACTGGAGCGTCGCCGGCAAGACCTTTCGTTCGCGGCTGATCGTCGGCACGGGCAAGTACAAGGATTTCGAGCAGAACGCCGCGGCGGTCGCCGCCTCGGGCGCCGAGATCGTCACCGTGGCGGTGCGCCGGGTGAATGTCAGCGATCCCAATGCGCCGATGCTCACCGACTATATCGATCCGAAGAAGATCACTTATCTCCCCAACACTGCGGGCTGCTTCGATGCCGAGAGCGCGATCCGCACGCTGCGGCTGGCGCGCGAGGCAGGGGGCTGGGATCTCGTCAAGCTGGAGGTGCTGGGCGAGGCGCGGACGCTCTATCCCGACATGGTCGAGACGCTGCGCGCCACCGAAGTGCTCGCCAAGGAAGGCTTCAAGCCGATGGTCTATTGCGTCGACGATCCGATCGCGGCGAAGCGGCTCGAGGATGTCGGCGCAGTGGCGATCATGCCGCTGGGCGCGCCGATCGGATCGGGGCTCGGCATCCAGAACCAGGTGACGATCCGGCTGATCGTCGAGGGCGCGAAGGTGCCGGTATTGGTCGATGCCGGCGTCGGCTCCGCCTCGGACGCGGCAGTGGCGATGGAGCTCGGCTGCGACGGCGTGCTGATGAACACCGCGATCGCCGAGGCGAAGGACCCGGTCATGATGGCCGCCGCGATGAAGGCGGCGGTCGAGGCCGGCCGGCTGTCGTACCGCGCGGGCCGGATGGCGAAGCGGCGCTACGCCGATCCGAGCAGCCCGCTGGCAGGGCTGATCTAGCGTTTGCAGGGGCGGCGGGGGCTTGAGATCAACGGTCGCTTTCCAACCCCAATAGCCGCCATTCGCCTTGCAATGTAGGATTTGCTTTGCTTGCCTCGGGCGGTCGGTAGCCCCGGCCGCTCTTTCCTATCGTCGAGTCTCATCGCATCGCGCCCGCGTGTCGGAGGTGGCGCATCGGCGCGAAGGCGCCGCGTCGCCGTCGCATCATTGGCGCGTCGCAGCCGCGTGCGTGCGGCGTCCCCGTCGCGCCCGCGCCGCGCAACTGCAGCGTGCGCGGCGCATGACTGCCGCGTTCCCGGCGCAAAGCCGGCGCGTCGCAGGCGTTTCGGCGTCGCATCCCGCGAAAAATCCGAAAATGAGTCAATCAGTCAACCGACGGCGCGTTCGTGCAAACCTGCATTTCGCCTAACCTTTACTAACCTTTCGCGTCCCGATTGCTCAGCGCCCTTTGCGCGCCAGCCAGATCGCCCTTCCGCCGGTCCTGTGATCATGCGGCACGAATGCCACTTCGATCAGCCCATATCCGGCGAACAGCGCGCGATATTCGGCCGGGGCGAGGCTGGCATGGTAGAGTTCGTCGCCGAACTGGCAGCCGATCGTCTCGTCGCGCGCCGAACCGGTATTGAACAGAAAGGCGCCGTCGGGGGCGAGCAGCCCCGCCGCCTTGACCACCATCGCTGCCTGGTCCTCCGGGGGCAGATGGAAGATGCTGTCCCATGCGATCACGCCGTGGAACGGACCTTCCACCACGGCGTCGCGCATGTCGCCGCAGATCCAGCGATGTCCTGCGAAGCGCGTGCGTGCGAGCGCGATCATCCGTTCGGAGACATCGACGCCAGTCACCTGCCGCTCGCGGTCGATCAGGTACCGCGCGATGGGCTCCCCCGCGCCGCAGCCGAGGTCGAGGATCCGGCCTCCCCTCGGCACGGCGAGCAGGAAGCGGTCGAGCCAGCTCTGCTCGACGAAGTTCTGGCGGCGCGCTTCGTCGAAGGCATGGGCATGGCGCTGATAATGTTCGCGAATTCGATCGGGCATCAGGAACCCTCACCCGGCGCGGACCGTTATTGTGTCGGACTTGAGAAACAGGGCGCAGCCACGCGCCGATCCGCGGTCAGGAGTTTGGAATCATGGGTGAACTCGTCGACAAGATCAAGGGCAACCTCGATGAGGCGGCCGGCAAGATCAAGCAGCAGAGCGACAATCCCGACACCCGCGACGAGGGTGCCGCGCAGGAGATCAAGGGCAAAGGCGAGCAGTTCGCCGGCAAGGTCAAGGGCGTGCTCGGCGACGATATCTGAATACGATCACCGTTGAGGGCGAAAGGGGCGGTCTCGCAGGAGGCCGCCCTTTTTGTGTCAGTCGGGCCCTCTTGCCTTAATCGGGAACGTAGAACGACCACAGGCCGCTCGGCAGCTTGCTGGCGGCGAAGCGGACCGGCTTGTGGGAGGCGCCTATCTCGCAGATCATGAACGACTGGGTCTGCGCGGGTTCGAGCGGATTGGGCAGGTTCACGGTCTTGCTGCCGAGCCAGCGCCATTCCTGTTGCCACACCTTCACGCCGGAAAGCGCGAGATGATCGCCCTCGCTGCCGATGTGCGCCGTCTTCCAACCCATTTCAGTCTCCTTGCCCTTATTATAGAGGGCCCGGGACCGGTCAGGCGCCGCGGATCGCGCTGATTGTCGTCCCCGGCGTGATGAATTCGACATCGGTCTTGAGGTGGAGCAGCCGGACGCCCTTTTCCGCCAGCGCGCGCTCCAGCGCGGGAGCGAATTCCTCGGTCCGCTCGACCGTCTCCGCCCAGCAGCCATAAGCTCGGCCGAGCGCAGCGAAGTCCGGGTTGTGCAGCCGCGTGCCCGATAGGCGGGCCGGATATTCGCGCTCCTGGTGCATACGGATCGTGCCGTACGCGCCGTTGTCGATGACGAGTACGAGAATGTCGGCATTGTGCTGCACCGCGGTGGCGAGTTCCTGTCCGTTCATCATGAAATCGCCGTCGCCGGCGAGCGCGACCACCTGCCGCTCCGGTGCGCGCAGCTTGCCCGCGACTGCGGCGGGAACGCCATAGCCCATCGCGCCCGCGGTCGGCGCCAGCTGCGAGGGTTGCGGCCCGTAGTGCCAGTAACGGTGCCACCAGCTCGAGAAATTGCCCGCCCCGTTGCAGATGATCGTGTCCGCCGGCATTGCCTCGCGCATCGCCGCGACGCACTGGCCGAGATCGAGCGCCACGCCTTCCCGCGGCTTGGGGGTGGACCAGTCGAGCCATTCGGCATGCGCTTCGGCAGCGGCGCCGCCGCGGATCGGCGGGATGTTCTCCAGCGCCGCCGCGCCGGCGAAGCTCGTCATATCGGCACAGATCGCGATGTCGGCGCGATAGACCCGGCCAAGCTCGTTCGGATCGGGATGGACGTGGATCAGCGTCTGGCCTGGATGATCGGGGGTGATCAGCGTGTAGCCGTCGGTCGTCGCCTCGCCGAGCCGCGCGCCGACGGCAAGGATCAAGTCCGCTCCCTTGATCCGCGACGCCAGTTTCGGGTTGGGACCATAACCGAGATTGCCCGCATAGACCGGCGATCCGGCGGGCAGTGCGTCCTGCCGCCGGAACGCGCAGGCGACGGGCAGGCCGGTCCGCTCCGCGAAATTGGCAAAGGCCGCACCGGCCGCCGCCGTCCAGCCGGCGCCGCCGACGATCACCACCGGACGCTCGGCCTGCCTGATCAGCGCGGCCATCGCCTGCATCGCGTGCCGGTCGGGTGCCTGGGTCACGCGCGGCAAAGGCGGGCGGTCGATCGCTTCGACCTCATCGCACAGCATGTCCTCGGGCAATGCGATCACGACCGGTCCGGGCCGCCCGCTCGTCGCCACGTTCCAGGCGCGCGCGACATATTCCGGAATCCGCGCCGCGTCCTCGATCCGCGTCGCCCATTTGGCGAGCGGCGCGAACATCGCCGGGAAATCGACTTCCTGGAAACCCTCGCGGTCGCGCATGCCGCGGTCGACGTCGCCGATGAACAGGATCATCGGCTGCGAATCCTGCATCGCGACATGGACGCCGATGCTCGCATTGGTCGCTCCCGGCCCACGCGTCACGAACGCCACGCCCGGCCGTCCGGTCATCGCCCCGTCGGCGCACGCCATGAAGCCGACGCCGCCTTCCTGCCGGCACGTCACCACATCCACGGGCGTGTCGTGCAGCGCGTCGAGCACCGCGAGGAAGCTCTCGCCCGGCACGTGGAAGATACGGTCGCAGCCCTGTGCGACCAGATTGTCGACGAGGATCCGGCCCCCGGTTCGTTTCGCGGTCATCCCCGCTTCCTAGCGCGGCTCGCCCGTCCCGCGTAACCCCCAGCCTGTACGCCGGCTATGCCGCGGTGGAATGGCGCCCGCTCACGACGCCCATTGCGCGCGCAATTCGGCCTCGCTGCCGTTGAAGTGGTTATAGTCGATCTTGCCGCCCGCATTGCCGGGAATGCCGGGCACGGTCGATGCCTTCTCGGCATATTGCCACAGCCAATAGCTGGGCCAGCTCTTCTGGACATGCGCTGTCGGATTGTACTCGGCGAGCCACAGCCGGTGCGCTCCGAAGAAGGGGTCGACATTGTCGCCGAGCTTCTCCTTGATCAAATGCCCGCTGTAGAGCACCGCCCGGCGCCCCAGTTTCTCGTGGATCCGCTCGAGGAACTCGCGCGCCTGATCGAAGTTCATCTGGAACTTGGCGTCGAGCTCATAGTCGAGCGCGACCAACGTGTTCGGGCCGGGCTGCGCCTTGAGGAGGAAATTGTCGACCTGCGCCTTCACCGGCGCGTTGGTGCCCCAATGATAGGCGCCCCAGAGCAAGCCGGCGCCTTCGGCGGCGGCGCGACGCTCGGTATAGGCCTTGTCCTTGCCCGTCTGGCCGGTGGTCGCCTTGTGGATGATCCCGAGCACGCCGGCGGCACGCGCCTGCGCGAAGCTGTTGACCGCATTGCCGTTATAGAGGTCGATCACCACCGGAATCCGCGGCGCCTCGGCCGAAGTGGCGATCGGTGCGCGTGGCGCCGCTGCCGGAGCGGGGGCGGGCGCCGGAGTGGGCAGGGGTGTGGGAGCCGGCGTCGGGGCTGGTGCCGCCCCGGCGGCGAATGGCGTGAGCGGTCCGCATCCGCCGGCCCAGACATAGGCATTCTCGTCGGTCCTGTACCATAACGGGTTGCCGTCGACCGAGAGCCCCGCGACGATCGCGCGGACGTTGAGCGGCGTCCCCGCGAGCACTTTGCGGAGCACCGGCGCATCGGTGGTGGCGGCGCCCTGGCGCAGATTGACCTTGGCGGTGGTGGTGACCTGACCCGAGATCAGGATTTGCGGATGCTGCGGCATGGCTCAGCCCACCGCGTCGTCGGAGGTCGGCCCCATACCGGGCGCCGAGGTTGCGTTCGGTTCGGGCGGCGCTGCTGCGGCCGTGCCGACGCCGACCGCCTCCTGCCCGGCCGGCGTGGCCTGCGAGGGCATGGCCCGGCTCATGAAGCCCTCGATGAAATCGGCGCCCGAATAGCCGGCCCCCAGCATCGCGGCGATCTGCGCCGACGCGACTGCATGGATATTGTCGATCAAGCTCACGCTCGCCAGCGAACCCGCGATCGCGCCGATCACCAGCGAGGTCACGAGCCGGCTCGGCTCGATCGCTTGCGACATCGTGGTCGTGCTGTTGCTGACGGCATCGTTGAGCTTCTTGAGGCCGACGATGCTGCGAATAGCCTGGCCAAGCGCTCCCAACATCGCGCCGAGCCCGAGAAGCTGCATCCATGTAGTTGCGTCGAGTGTCGTTTCCACAGTTCAGCTCCCCTTTTGCCGACTGCCGAGTCTCTATTTGCGAGGATTGCATAGCTGCGCGGGAATGCAAGCTCTCTTCTTGCGATTTTCCTGATGCGCTGTGTGATGCAGCGCCGTGCGCGAACATCCTGCGGAAGCGTTCGCGGGAAGCCCATAAAAAAGGGCCGCGCGGCGGCGCCGCGCGGCCCTGACGTTTCCGCCCTGGATCAGAAGCGGTAGCCGATTCCTGCAACCACCTGGTCGCGGTTCAGATCGACCTTCTCGTAGCGCGAATAGCGATACTCGACCTTGCCGTAGAACTTGCCGAAGCTGCGCTCGAGACCGGCGCCGAGGCGGTAGCCATCGTAATTCTCGCCGGTGCCGGCAAAGCTGACGCGGGCATTGGTGTAGCCACCCTTGCCGTAGACGAGGATCGAGCCGGGGACGACGACGCCCAGGCGCGCGCCGGCATAGAGGTCGCGGCCGGCGCTGACGCCCGTTTCCTCGGTGGTCGCGCCGGTGATCTCGGCGTCGGCGCCGATCACCACGTTGCCCAGCTGCTTGTCATAACCGATCGCGCCGCCATAGGCGAAGCCCGACTGGCCGTCGCCGAGGCCACCGACATGGTCCCAGCCAGCGACGACTTCGGCGCGTGGGCCGGTGAAGCTGCCGTCCTGAGCGAAAGCGGGGGTTGCCGTCGCCGCCATCAGGGCGAGCGCCGTCGTTGCGAGAATACGCATTGTTCTTCCTATCTTTTGGACTTGGTACTTTAGGGTCGGATGGCCATCCGAGCGCCGAGATAGGCTTCCGTTTCGCAGGTGCAATATGGCAATTCAATTACAGTCTGCGCTGTGACTCTTTTGCCACAGCGCAAGATTCGAACGAAAGTTGAAACTTGGTTCAGGTTTGCTTGACCCGCCCTTGCGCGCGGGATTATCGCCGCGACGGGCCAGGAGAGAATCGCAGACCATGAAGAAGCTCTATGCGAACGCCGACGCAGCGCTTGACGGGTTGCTGTTCGACGGCATGACCTTGTGTGCGGGCGGTTTCGGCCTGTGCGGCATTCCCGAGCGGCTGATCGATGCGATCCAGGCCGCGGGCGTCAAGGACCTTACCATCGCCTCGAACAATGCCGGCATCGACAATGAAGGGCTCGGCAAGCTGCTCCGTTCGCGCCAGGTGAAGAAGATGATCTCCTCCTATGTCGGCGAGAACAAGGAGTTCGAGCGCCAATATCTCGCGGGCGAGCTCGAAGTCGAATTCTGTCCCCAGGGCACGCTCGCCGAGCGCTGCCGCGCGGGCGGAGCGGGGATTCCCGGCTTCTACACCAAGACCGGCGTCGGCACCCAGGTCGCCGAGGGCAAGGAATCGAAGGTCTTCGACGGCGAGGAATATATCCTCGAGCGTGGCATCCGGGCCGACCTCTCGATCATCAAGGGCTGGAAGGCCGACGAGAGCGGCAATCTCATCTTCCGCAAGACCGCGCGCAACTTCAACCAGCCGATGGCGACCGCGGGGCGGATCTGCGTCGCCGAGGTCGAGGAAGTGGTCCCGGTCGGCAGCCTCGATCCCGATCAGATTCATTTGCCGGGCATCTATGTGAAGCGGCTGATCGTCGGCGCGCCCTACGACAAGAAGATCGAGTTCCGCACCGTCCGCACCCGTGAGGCAGCATGAAAGGGCGGCCGGCGCTGATTTGCACGGCGCTTGGGGCCGCCGGGCTGGGGCTTTCGGGATGCGCGGCGGCGCTGGTCGCGGCGCCGCTTGCAGCCGGCGCGGGCGTGTACAAGTCGGCGCAGGATAGTCCGAACAGGAGCGAGCGCAGGCGCGCCCGGCAGCAGGCGCCGAAGCCGGGACAGGTGCTGACCGCGCCCGATGGCAGCAAGGTACAGGTCACCACTCTGACCGCGCTGCCTCCGCCCAGCGGCGCGCCGACCGGGCCGGGACCGGTTGCGGGCACGGCGCCCGCAGGCATGCAGTTCCTCTACGGCTCGGGCGAGGCGGCGGCGCTCAGCCTCCAGGCCTATCAGGCGCTGTGGAATTATCTGAAGGTCGAGATCGGCTATCGCCGTGACAAGACGCAGATCCGCTCGGTGGTGCTCGCGCCCGGCTCGACGCTCGACAATCCGCGCTTCGAAACCTGCGGCAAGCGCCCGCTCGCGGTGGTGCTCGATATCGACGAAACTGCGTTGCTCAATCTCGGCTACGAGCGAGACGAGGCGATCCGCGGCGGCAGCTATGATGCGGCGCGCTGGACGCGCTGGGAGCAGACCGGCGCCGACAAGGTGGAGGCCGTGCCCGGCGCGGCGGAAGCGCTCGCCGCCGCGCGCCGCGAAGGCTTCACGGTGATCTTCAACTCCAATCGCTCGATCGCGACCGCCGCGCAGACTCAGGCGGCGCTGGATCACGCCGGTCTTGGTCCTGCGGACCTCTTCGACACCTTGTGGCTGCGCGGCGAAGGCGAGCCGAGCGGCAAGGACGCCCGCCGCCAGAAGATCGCGCAGCGCTTCTGCATCGTCGCGATGGCCGGCGACCAGCTAGGCGACTTCAGCGACCTGTTCAACGCGGCGGATGCGCCGGTGCTCGCGCGGCGCAACAGCGTCGGCGGCACCTTGCTCGCGCCGCTCTGGGGTGCGGGCTGGTTCATGCTGCCCAATCCGGTTTACGGCACCGGGCTGAAGGGCGGCGTCCCCGATATCTTCCCGCCGGACGCGCATTGGACCGATCCGGGACAAGGAGCAACGCGATGAGCTTCGGACGCAAGGGCGTAGTCGCCAACGAACTCGATATCTCGGGCGCAACGCATCTGCTCCAGGGCAGCCGCGAGTTCCTGCGCATGTGGTCGCGGCCCGGCGGGCAGGCGACCTGCCTGATCGATCCCGCCGCGCTCGGCGCCGATCCCGCGGTGTTCGGCATCGCCCTGGTCGACAGCGTCCGCCACGGGGCGCGCGCCTGGGCGAATGCCTGCGGCATCAGCGAGGAAGAGGCGCTCGCCCGTATCTGGTTCGGCGTCGATGCCGAGCGCCAGTCTCCCACCGATCTTGGCAAGGAAGTGCATTGATGCCCTGGACCCGTGACGAAATGGCCGCGCGCGCGGCGAAGGAGCTGAAGGACGGCTTCTACGTCAATCTCGGCATCGGCATCCCGACCCTAGTCGCCAATCATATCCCCGAGGGCGTCGAGGTCACGCTCCAGTCGGAGAACGGCATGCTCGGCATCGGGCCGTTTCCTTATGAGGGCGAGGAGGATCCGGACTTGATCAACGCGGGCAAGCAGACCATCTCGGAGCTGCCCAGCTCGGTCTATTTCTCGTCGTCGGACAGCTTCGCGATGATCCGCGGCGGGCATATCGACCTGACCGTGCTCGGCGCGATGGAGGTCAGCGAGAAGGGCGACATCGCCAACTGGATGATCCCCGGCAAAATGATCAAGGGCATGGGCGGCGCGATGGACCTCGTCGCGGGGGTCAAGAAGATCATCGTGGTGATGGAGCATAACTCCAAGGCCGGCGACCCCAAGTTCATCCCGACCTGCACCTTGCCGCTCACCGGCAGGAACGTGGTCGATATGATCATCACCGATCTGGCCGTGTTCCAGCGCGCCGATCACGACAGCCCGTTCCGGCTGATCGAGCTCGCGCCGGGCGTGAGCGAGGAGGAAGTCGCGGCGAAGACGACGGCGGCCTATGATGCGGCGTTGGTGGCCTGAAAGAGGCGCCGGGCCGTCTCTGCAGGGAATGCGGATCGCGTGAGGCGCCGGTCGGCCGCAAAGCTGTTGAACCGATGGCTTTGTCGTGTGCACCAATGTCTGTGACGAAGCTGACCACTCCCCTCGCGCCCGATCGGCCTGCGTTGACGCTGTCCGGGGCGAGGCGTAGCCTCGGCCGATGATGGGCTGGTTCCGCCGCCGCTATCTCGACCTTCTGGGCTCGATCTACATCTACAACGAGCATCGCGGCTACACGAGCATCGATCGGGTGCTCGAGGCGGTACGCGCGCGCTCGCCGGACGATTTTGCGCTGATCGCCGCGATCGAGAAGCACCGCGCCGACGAGCGCAAGCACTATCTCATGTTCAAGCGCTGGTTCGAACTCCAGGGCAAGATGCCGCTCAGGGTCGATCGCACCTGCGGCCATATCGACCGCTTCGTCGAGATCATGTTCCGCCGCACGATCGACGATCTCGACACCGATGCGATCATCGCCAGCGACGACGAGTTCGAGAAGCTATGCCGGGTGATCTCGCTGACCGAGCAGCGCGGCTACAAACAGGTCGACATCCTGCTGCGCCATCCGCTGGTGACCGGCGACAAGGTGCTGATGAAGATCTTCAGGATCATCGAGAAGGACGAGCCCAGTCATTGGGCGCCCTATGACGGCTGGCTCAAGGCGAACGGCAAGCGCGATCCGAAATGGTGGGAGCGCGCGATCGACACCTTCATCCACTCTGAGCTGCTGTTCCTCAAGCTGCCGGTCTTGTTCCTCAATCCGTTCGTGGCGCGTCGCACTGACTGGGCCGATGCACAAGACCCAGCGCAGCGGCTGGCGACGCCGCTTCCCGCGGGACTGTAGTACGGGGCGGACCGAAGCCCGCCCCGACCCCTCACTTCACGACGCAGCACCAGCAGATCAGCTGGCCGTCCTCGGCGTCGAAGCGCTCGCCGTTCCGGACGAAGCCGTTGCGTGCAAGCACCTGTTGCGACGCCAGATTGTCGATCGCTGTCTCGGCGGTGATCGCCATGACATGCGGTGCCGCGCGCGCCCATGCGACCACGGCGCCGATCGCCCGCGTCGCGATCCCGCGGTGCTGGCGGCTAGGGGCGATGCCATAGCCGATGTCGATGCTGCCCCCTTCAGGCGGGCGCGTGATCGAGCACAGCCCGACGACCTCGCCCTCCTCGACGATGAGCCAGGAGGCCGGCGCGAAATCGGCGCCGATACGCTCCGCCAGCCCGGCGAGCATCTGGAGGATTTCGGGCGGCGCTATAAGGGTGTCGGCGAGTGCCAGCCCGCGCGGCGCACGCTCGTTCAGAAGCGCGGCATAGTCCGCCGCATTGGTTTCGATGATCATCTGGAGCCTCTGTAGATGCGGGAAGCCGGCAAAGGGCCGGCATTCGCTCTTGCGTCAGCGCCGCATCGTGCCCAACGTCGACGCTCGGCCGCGCAAGCGGTCGGAGGCGGCGGGGGTGAGCAAAGGCGATCTCCTGTGAGGCTGGCGGCGGTTTGCTGTGTCGTGCGCGGTTTGTAAAGCCGCTGGCATATTTCACGCCGCCGCGACGTCGGCTATCGCGCCCTTATGCGTATCCTCCTCACAGGTTCTTCCGGCTGGCTCGGCCGTTTCCTCGCGCCGATGCTGCGGGCCCGCGGCGATGTGGTGATCGGCCTCGACGTGGCGCCGGGCATCGATACCGACGTAATCGGCTCGGTCGCGGATCGCGCGTTGATAGACCGCGTCTTCGCCGACTATGGCATCGAGGCGGTGATCCACGGCGGAGCGCTCCACAAGCCCGATATCGCCCGCTATCCGGCGCAGGCGTTCATCCATGTCAACGTCACCGGTACGCTCAACCTGCTCGAAGCAGCGGCAAAGGCGGGTCACGACCGCTTCGTATTCACCTCGACCACCTCGCTGATGATCTCGACCGCGATCCGCAACGAACTCGCCGATCACGCCGTCTGGCTGGACGAGACCAGCGGCCCGCTCGAACCGCGCAACATCTATGGCGTCACCAAGCTCGCCGCCGAGCAATTGTGCCGCCTCGCGCAGCTCGAAAGCGGGTTGAACTGCGTCATGCTGCGCACCAGCCGCTTCTTTCCCGAGGACGACGACACGCATCGCGATCTCTCGGGCGAGAACATGAAGGCCAATGAGCTGCTTCACCGCCGGTTGACGGTGGAGGATGCCGCCCGAGCACACATCGCCGCGCTCGATCGGGCGCCCGAAATTGGCTTTGGCAGTTTCATCATATCGGCACCGACACCGTTCAACCGCAGCGAATGCGACGAACTCAAACGCGACGCCGCGACAGTAATCGCTCGTCATTTCCCCGATGCACCTGCGTTATACGCCGCCAAAGGCTGGGAACTGCCCAAATCCGTCGGGCGCGTATATGACGCCGCGCGAGCAGAGCAAGTTTTGGGCTTCCGCTGCGAGACGGATTTTAATGCGGTCGTGGAAGCATTGCGGAGTGGCGCCGCGCTTCCATTCACGCATGATTCGAATTACGTCTCGCCGAAGGAAGTACCCGGGATCGCATGACTTGACGGCTTCCGACATACATTGTCGGCGTAACAAGTATCTGATCTTGGGGGAATTATGCGTTGGATCATCCGCGGCCTGGCGGCGCTCGCCGGCCTTGTCCTGCTCGTGCTGGTCGTCGTCTATGCGGGATCCGAATGGGTGATCCGCAAGGGGCATGCAGTGCCCCTGGCTGAAGTCGCGGTCCCCACCGATCCCGCTTCGATCGCCGAAGGCGCGCGCATGGCGCGCCTCGCCAGCTGTCGCGATTGTCACCACGCCAATGGCGAAGGCGGGGTGCTGTTCGAGGATCCGATGCTCGGCCGCATCGCGCCGCCGTCGCTGGCGAAGGCCGCCGCGACGATGAGCGATGCCGAGCTCGTCCGCGCGATCCGGCAGGGCGTCCACAAGGACGGCTCGTCGCTGTTCATCATGCCGACCCACGCGCTCGGGCATCTTTCGGATCAGGACGTCGGCCGTATCGTCGCCTGGATTCGCACGCTCAAGCCGGGCCCGAAGGACTCGATGGCGACGATGTCCTACGGCCCGATCGGCCGCGCGCTGATCCTAGCCGGCAAGCTTCCGGCAATGGCGACTTCGGCCAAGGTCTCGGAGCCGGCACGCCCCGCCGACATGGGCCGCTACGTCGTCGATTTCGCCTGCACGGCGTGTCACAAGCTTCATCAGGACGGCACGATGGAAGACGGCAGCACCAGGGTTCCCGCGCTCGCGCCGATGGTCGCCGCCTATGATCCGGCGAAGCTCAAGAAGCTGCTGCGCACCGGCGTCGGCACCAAAGCCGACCATGGCGTGATGAGCAAGGTCGCGCGCGAGAGCTTTTTCGTGCTCACCGATCCCGAGATCGACGCGATCCAGATGTACCTCAAGGGTGAAGCCGAGCGCGCACCGGCGCAATAGCTCCGCTTCCCGACGCAAAATTGCGTAGCGGGTTGCTCTCGCGCACGATCGGACTAGATCGCCTGCATGGCCAGCAAACCCCTCACGCTGTACGAGAAGATCTGGGCGGATCATGTCGTCGAACGTCGCGACGACGGCACCTGCCTGATCTATATCGATCGGCACCTCGTCCACGAAGTCACCAGCCCGCAGGCGTTCGCTGGGCTCCGCGCCGCCGGGCGCCCGGTGCGCCGGCCCGATCTTACCCTTGCGGTGCCCGACCATAACCTTCCGACCACCGCGCGCGTCGATGCCGCGGGCAACGCGCTGCCGATCGCCGATCCCGCCAGTGCGGGCCAGCTCGCAGCACTGCGCAGCAACGTCGCCGAGTTCGGCGTGCCGTATATCGACGCGCTGGATGCGCGGCAGGGGATCGTCCATGTCGTCGGCCCCGAACAGGGCTTCACCTTGCCCGGCACCACGCTGGTTTGCGGCGACAGCCACACCTCCGCGCACGGCGCGCTGGGCGCGCTGGCGTTCGGCATCGGCACCAGCGAAGTCGAACATGTCCTCGCCACCCAGACGCTGCTGCTCCAGCAATCGAAGACGCTCGAGATCCGCGTCGACGGCGCCTTGGGTTTTGGGGTCAGTCCCAAGGACGTCGTCCTCGCGATCATCGGCAAGATCGGCGCGGCGGGCGGCACGGGCTATGTCATCGAATTCACCGGCGACGTGATCCGTGCGATGTCGGTCGAGGGGCGTCTGACCGTCTCCAACATGTCGATCGAGGGCGGCGCCCGCTCGGGCCTGATCGCCCCCGACGAGACTACCTTTGCCTATCTCAAAGGGCGTCCGCTGGCGCCCGCTGGCGAGGATTGGGACAAGGCGATCGCTTATTGGCGCACGCTCCCCACCGACGCCGGCGCGCGCTACGACAAGAGCGTCGCTCTGCAGGCAAGCGACATCGCCCCGTCGCTGACCTGGGGCACCAGCCCCGAGGACGTCGTCCCGATCACCGGCGCGATTCCGGATCCGGAGAGCTTCGCCGACGCCTCGAAACGTGTCGCGGCACAGAAGTCGCTCGATTATATGGGCCTCACTGCCGGCACCGCGATGCAGGACATCCCGATCGAACATGTCTTCATCGGCAGCTGCACCAACAGTCGCATCGAGGATCTGCGCGCCGCCGCCGCGGTGGTGAAAGGCCGGCATGTCGCCGACCGCATCCGCCAGGCGCTAATCGTGCCCGGCTCTGGGCTGGTCAAGCTGCAGGCTGAGGCCGAAGGACTGGACCGCATCTTCACCGAAGCTGGCTTCGAGTGGCGCGAGCCCGGCTGCTCGATGTGCCTGGCGATGAACCCGGACAAGGTTCCTCCCGGCGAACGTTGTGCTTCCACCTCGAATCGAAACTTCGTAGGAAGGCAGGGTCCGGGCGCGCGAACCCATCTGCTTTCCCCCGCCATGGCGGCGGCGGCGGCGGTAACGGGGCGCCTCACCGATGTCAGGGAGCTGATGTCGGCGGATGCGTGAGGGGAGTTCGTATGAAGCGCGCGTTGATCGTGTTGATTGTCGGCACCGTGCTGAGCGGCCTCGCCGCGGCCTATGCCTCGGCCCACAGCAAGCCATCGTCGGTGCAGTCGCCCGAGCCGAACTGACCGCCGCCCCGCGCGGCCCGCTGGAGGCGCGCCGCGGCGCCGGGGGAAATATTGCCATGAAGATCGCCGCCGCGCTGACCCTGCTGGGCGCGATGTTCGCCGCACCTGCCGCGCTCGCCCAGGCTGGGCCCGATGTCGAACTCTGGCGGCTCGATTGCGGCGACTTCCAGGTCTCCGACTTTGCGGAGTTCAGCGACACTCACCGCTATGACGGCAAGCCCTATGCCCTCGTCGACAGCTGCTACCTGATCCGCCACGGCAGCGACTATCTGTTGTGGGATACCGGGATCAGCGGCGACGTGCTCGGCAAGAAGGTCGTCGACGGCGCCTTCACGCTCACGCTCAAGGCGCGGGTCGTCAGCCAACTCGCCCAGATCGGGGTTAAGCCCACGCAGATCGCACGTGTCGGCATCAGCCATTATCACGATGACCATACCGGTCAGCTCGGCGATTTCGCGCACGCGACGCTGTTGATCGGCGCCGGCGATTTCGCCGCGATCAAGGCGGGTAGCGCTTCACGACCCAATTGGGCCACGCTGTTCAAGCCGTGGATCGACGGCACGGCCAAGGTCGACGCGGTCGCAGGCGACAAGGACGTGTTCGGCGACGGCAGCGTGGAGATGCTCGGCATGCCTGGGCACACGCCGGGGCATCATTCGCTGCTCGTCCGGCTCAGGAGCGGCCCGGTGCTGCTGTCGGGCGACCAGTTCCACGCGACCGAGAGCTTCGCGCACGATCAGGTGCCGACGTTCAACACCGATCGCGCCGACACGCTCGCCTCGATCGACCGCTTCAAACAGATCGCGACCAATCTAAAGGCGAAGGTGGTGATCCAGCACGAGCCCGCCGACGTCGCCAAGCTTCCCGCTTTCCCGAAGAGTATCCGCTGATGGAACCTGTTCGCCAGGTCGAGGGGCGCGCCTATCCGTGGGGCGCCAAGAACATCGACACTGACATCATCATCCCCGCGCACTGGCTCAAGACGACGACGCGCGAGGGACTGGGGCAGGGTGCCTTCGAAACGGTCCGCGCGCAGCCGGGCAACATCTTCGACGATCCGCGTTACTCCGGCAGTCCGATCCTCATCGCCGGTGACAATTTCGGCTGCGGTTCGAGCCGCGAGCATGCTGCCTGGGCACTCGCCGACCTGGGCATCAAGGCCGTCATCGCGCCGAGCTTCTCCGACATCTTCTCGGGCAATGCTTTCAAGAACGGCATCGTCCCCGTGGTGCTCCCGCAGGAGGCGATCGACCGGCTGGTCGAAGTCGCGCGCGACAATGAAGTCACGGTCGACCTCGAGACGATGACCGTAACCACGCCCTTTCAGGACCGTTTCCCCTTCCACCTCGATCCCTTCCGCCGCGACTGTCTGATGCAGGGGCTGGACGAGATCGGCATGACGCTGGCAAAAGATACCGAGATTTCGAAATACGAATCCGGTGTCGCCACGTCGCGGCCGTGGATCGCAGTGGGAGCGGGCAATGAAGGCACTTCTGTCGCAGGCGCCGGGCGGACCTGAAACTCTAAGCATAGCCGAACTGCCCGATCCCGTGCCGGGCAGAGGCCAGGTGCTGGTCGCGGTGAAGGCCTGCGCGATCAACTATCCCGACGTCCTGATCATCGAGGACAAATACCAGTTCAAGCCGCCGCGCCCCTTCGCGCCCGGCGGCGAGATCGCCGGCGTGGTCGAGGCGCTGGGCGAAGGCGTGACCCAGTTTGCGATGGGCGATCGCGTGCTCGGCGTGATCGGCCATGGCGGGCTGGCGGAGAAGGTCGCGGTCGACGCGGCCCGGCTCTATTGGCTGCCCGAGGGGCGCAGCTTCGAGGAAGGCGCGGCGCTGCTCCTCACCTATGCCACCACGATCCACGCGCTGCTCGATCGCGGCAGATTGGAGGAGGGACACACTTTGCTCGTCCTCGGCGCGGCCGGCGGCGTCGGGCTCGCGGCGATCGAGCTCGGCAAGGCGTTCGGCGCGCGCGTCGTCGCAGCGGTGTCGTCCGAGGCGAAGGCCGAAGCGGCGCGCGCAGCCGGCGCCGACGAGACTCTCGTCTACCCCCGCGCACCGTTCGACAAGGAACAGTCGAAGGCACTGAGCGAGGCGTTCAAGGCCGCGGTCGGCCCCAAAGGCGCCGACGTGATCTACGACCCAGTGGGCGGCGACTATGCCGAGCCCGCTCTGCGGGCGATCGGCTGGGAAGGGCGCTATCTCGTCGTCGGTTTTCCCGCCGGTATCCCGAAATTGCCGCTCAACCTGACCCTGCTCAAGAGCTGCGACGTCTGCGGCGTCTTCTGGGGCGCCTTCGCCGCGCGCGATCCGCAGGCCAACCAGGCGCATGTCGAGCATCTCTTCCGGCTCTGGTCGCAGGGCAAGATCGCTCCGCGCGTGATCGAGACCTTCGCGTTGGCGGACGGCGGCAAGGCGATCGCGAAGATGGCGGCACGGCAAGCGATCGGGAAATTGGTGGTGACGGTTAACTGAGAGAGCCCCCCTTGAATGGGAGGGGCTTAGAGAGTTGCCAGCGCTGCGCTCCCCTCCTATCTCGACGGAAACCGACACCAAAAGGCAGCACCTATGACCACATTCGACGATCGCGAGCGCGCATTCGAGGCGAAGTTCGCCCGCGATGAGGACATCGCTTTCCGCGTCAGCGCGCGCCGCAACCGTCTGCTCGGTCAATGGGCCGCCGCCAAGATGAACCTCACGCCCGAAGAGACCGACGCCTATGCCAAGGCGGTGGTCCAGGCCGATTTCGAGGAAGCCGGCGACGAGGACGTGATCCGCAAGCTGCTCGGTGATCTCATCGCAGCCGGCGTCGAGGTCGACGATGCGACGATCCGTCAGGCGATCACCGAGCAGACCGTCGAGGCGCGTCGCCAGCTGATGGAATCGAAGTAAGATGGCGATGGCCGCCTCCGAGATAGAGGAGCTGATCCGCGCCGGCATCCCCGATGCCCGGGTCGAGATCACCGACCTTGCCGGCGACGGCGACCACTATGCAGCGCGTATCGTCGCCCCCATGTTCAGGGGGATGCCGCGCGTGCGCCAGCACCAGGCGGTTTATGCAGCGCTCGGCGGGCGCATGGGCGGCGTGCTTCACGCGCTCCAGCTGACCACCGAAGCGCCAGAGGAGTGAGTGAAGTGACCGACGACGTTCAGGCGCGCATCCAGGGACTGGTGGATGCCAATCCCGTTTTGCTGTTCATGAAGGGCAGCCCGCTCTTTCCGCAATGCGGCTTCTCGAGCCGCGCGATCGCCATCCTCAACCATCTCGGCGTCGAGTTCGAGAGTGTCGACGTGCTCCAGGACCAGGGCGTGCGCCAGGGAATCAAGGCCTTTTCCGACTGGCCGACGATCCCCCAACTTTATGTGAAGGGCGAATTCGTCGGCGGATCGGACATCATGATGGAGATGTACGAGAGCGGCGAGCTCGCCCAGCTGCTGGCCGACAAGGGCGTCGCGGCGCAGGCTTGAAGCGACCCATATAATTATCGTCACCCCGGCCTTGTGCCGGGGCCCACTGCGCCGCGATCGAGAAGCAGGAACCTCTTGCTGCTCGCCCGGCCTCCCGGTGGGCCCCGGCACAAGGCCGGGGTGACGCATATTTTGAGTCAGCTCCGCACGACTGGCTCGTGTTCGCTGCCGAGTCGCGCTGTCGATGTGGGGGGGAGCCCGGGTCGGGTGGGTCGACGCGAGACCGGGAAGTAAGCGGTCGACCCACCCTGGAATGAAGCGTTGAACGCTCGGGGTATCTCTACCTCTGCACTCGCCGTGCCACTTTCCGCGAATGGCACTTTTCCAGCCCCTTCAGTGGTTAACGTTTCCGATCGCCTCGGCGGCGCTGTAAATTTCCCCGACAGGCGCGTCCGCACGGGCGACGCCGGTCGCGCGCCAGACATAATCCGTTCATCGGTCATTCAGCGACTTGACTACAGACGTAATCGTAACGATTACACAAGTAGTCACGAAGAGGGACTCATGACCGAACGGATCAGCGACGCCGAACATGCCGTGATGGAGGTACTCTGGGAGGAGTCGCCCCTGACCGCGCAGGAAGTAGTCGAGCGCGTTCCCACCGAACGCGACTGGAGCGCCAATACGGTCAAGACCCTGCTCGGCCGCTTGCTCGCCAAGAGCATCATCGCGCATGAGGAAGACGGCCGCCGCTATCGCTACCGCCCACTGGTGGCGCGTTCGGACTATGTCGTCGGTGAATCGCGCCGCTTCATGGACCGGCTGTTCGGCGGCAAGCTCACACCCCTGGTCGCGCACCTCGCCGAGCGCGATGCGATCACCGACCAGGACATCGCCGAGATCGAAGCGCTGCTGAAGGAGCTGAAGTCATGATCGGCTTTGCTATCGAGACCTTCGTCGCCACCACGCTGCTGATGCTGCTCGTGCTCGCGGTGCGCGGGCCGGTGCGAAAGACGTTCGGGCCGCATATGGCCTATGCCTTGTGGCTGCTCCCGGTGGCGCGCCTGATCCTGCCGCCGCTCCCCGAAGGCTGGCGCGAGCAGGCGGCGGCGCCGGTCGCCGCGGCGAGCGACATCGTCGCGGTCTATTTCGTCGAGCCGCTCGGTGCCGCACCTGCGGCGGGGGCGGAGGGCGGCTTCGGCCTGTGGACGGCAGTGCTCGTGCTGTGGGCGCTCGGCGCCGCGGCGTTCCTCGCATACCACCTCGTCTCGCACAGCCGCTACACTGCGAACCTGTTGCGCCGCGCCCGCGTCGATCGCACCGTGGCGCAGGGCAAGGTCCGCGTGATCGAGACAGATGCCGCGCACGGGCCGCTGGCCTTCGGCATCTTCCGCAAATATGTCGCGTTCCCGCGCGATTTCTCCGAGCGTTACGACGAGCAGGAGCGCGATCTCGCGCTCGCCCATGAGCTCGGCCACCATGTCCGCGGCGATCTGATCGCGAACTGGGTCGCGCTGATCGTCCTTGCCCTCCACTGGTTCAATCCGGTCGCCTGGAAGGCTTTCCGCGCCTTCCGTGCCGATCAGGAAATGGCCTGCGATGCCCTGGTGCTCGCCGGCCGCGCCCAGGCGCTGCGCCATGCTTATGGTCGCGCAATCGTCAAGTCCGCGCATGGGGGTGCGGTCTCGGCGGCATGTCACTTGCACACGATAAACGAAGTCAAAGGGAGGTTACGCATGCTTTCGAAGACCCGGCAATTTTCCCCCGCCCGTGCTGCCACCGGCCTGATCGGCATCGGCGCCCTGTCGGTCGCCGCTCTGGGGTTCACCGTCTCGGGCACCCAGGCCGCCGAAACGCTCAAGAGCAAGGTCGAGACCGTGACCGGCGTCAGCTTGGGCCAGGAAGTGCCCGCGCCGCCGGCGCCGCCCGCGGCGGCTGAAGCCCCCGAGGCGCCCGAGGCTCCGGAAGCGCCAGAGATGGCGGAAGGCCCGCACAAGGTCGAGCGCCATGTCTATCGCTATACGGCCGATGACAAGAAGGACGGCAAGCGGGTCCGGAAGATGGTCATCGTCCGCGCGGACGGCTCGAAGGACGAGATCGCGATGCCCGATCCCGAGGCGATTCGCAGGTCGATCCCCGAGGTACGCGACGGCAAGTGCGGCACCGGCGACGGCAAGCCTTCGGTCGAGCACCGCAGCGAGGCCGGCAAGAAGATCATGATCATCTGCACCGACCGGATCGAGATGGCCGCGGCCGACGGCGAGCGCCTTGCCATGCGCCACAAGGAGTTCGGCCTCGAGAGCGCCCGGATGGGCCTGCGCATGGCGCGCCGCTCGCTCGAGAACGAGACGAACATGAGCGCCGATGAGCGTGCCAAGGCGCTGAAGGGCATCGACGAGGCGATGGCCGAGCTCGAGAAGCAGCACGACAAGGACTGACGAGTGGGGAGGGGTGTCCGCTGCCCCGCGGACATCCTTCACGACGGGGTCGGCTGAACTCCTTCGCAGCCGGCCCCGTTTTAATTTTGCCTGGTCCCCTCCCTGCAAGGGAGGGGTTAGGGGTGGGTAAGGAAAGGCCGGGCTCGATGCCCGGTCTTTCCTTTTTTCTCTGCGTCTCGACGGGCTCGCTGCCGCTCGCACCCACCCCCAGCCCCTCCCTTGCAGGGAGGGGAGGCTTGCGCTGCGCCCCTCCACCCGCCACATCGCACCGATGATCGAGGCTCCCACTGGCGTCGCGCTCGCGGTCGAGCCGCTGGTCACGCGCGTCCTCGCGCCGAACCCGTCGCCTTTCACGTACACCGGCACTCAGACCTATCTGGTCGGCACAGCCGAACTCGCGGTGATCGATCCGGGGCCCGCCGATTCCCGGCATCTCGACGCTCTGCTGGCTGCGATCGGTGGCCGTCCGGTCGCAGCGATCCTCTGCACCCACACCCACCGCGACCACAGCCCCGCCGCCGCCCCGCTAAAGGCCGCCACGGGTGCTCCGATCATCGGCTGCGCCCCGCTGACCCTCGAAGACGCCGGTCCCCGCGCCGACGCTGCCTTCGACACGCATTACGTCCCCGATCGCGTTCTCGTCGACGGCGAAAGCGTGACCGGTCCCGACTGGACGCTCACCGCCGTCGCCACCCCCGGCCACACTTCGAACCATCTCGCCTTCGCGCTTCCCCAAGCCGGCGCGCTCTTCACTGGGGACCATGTCATGGGCTGGTCGACCACCGTGGTCGCGCCGCCCGACGGCGATATGGCCGCCTATATGGCCAGCCTCGACAAGCTCATGGCGCGCGACGATCGCATCTATTACCCCGCGCATGGCGAGCCGATCGAGCGCCCCCGGCGCTTCGTCCGCGGCCTGATGGGGCACCGCAAGCAGCGCGAGGGCCAGATCCTCCGCCTGCTGCGCAAGGATGTCGGCGAGATTCCCGCGATGGTCGAGCGCATGTATGTCGGCCTCGATCCGCGCCTCACCGGTGCCGCGGGCCGCTCGGTGCTCGCGCATCTGCTCGATCTACGGGCTCGCGGCCTCGTTGAGGAGGAAGGCGAGGCGTGGAGGATCGCGGCGTGAGACGCTGGGGCCTGCTCCGCTTCGCATTGCTGCTGGTCGCGTTGATCGTCACGATTGGCGCCGGCTTCTGGTTCCTGAGCACCACCGTCAAGAGCCAGTTCCGCGGACCCGACCCGATCACCGTCGCGCAGGCCAGCCTGCAGGGCCTGCGCGAGCAGAACCGCCTCTCCACCTTCGCCGCGCGCTACGTCGCGGTGGTCACTTCGAAGCAGAGCCGTCTCGGCCTCAGCGCGGAGAAGACGCTGATCATGCCCGGCATGGTCCGCTACGAAGTCGATCTCGCCAGGCTCCAGCAGAAGAGCCTCTCCTGGGACGCCGCCAACAGGCGCCTGACCGTCCTGCTGCCGCCGCTCGAAGTAATCGGACCCGATGTCGATCTCGACGGCATCCGCGAGTATTCGGAAGGGGGCCTGCTGATGCGCTTCACCGATGTCGAGACTCAGCTAGACGCCGCCAATCGCAAGGCCGGCCAGCAGGAGCTGATCCGCCAGGCCCGCGGCCCCATGCCGGTCAAGCTGGCGAAAGAGGCCACGCGCCGCGCGATCGAGCGCAGCTTCGCAATGCCGCTCAAGGCCGCCGGCCTCGATGCCAGGGTCGGGGTGTTCTTCCCCGATGAGCGCCCGAGCGAAGACTGGGACCGCTCGCGCCGCCCCGAGGACGTGCTCGCCAACCGCTACTGATCGTCGGGATGACGGGTAAGGCTTGATCCCCGCCGCAACCGGGGCCATCTGCCTCCGCATGGATGCACGCAACGGAATGGGCGGAAGCCTCGCTGGCCTCGATCTTCGCGCCGAGATCGATCGGCTCCGCAAGGAGCGCAACGCCGTCATCCTCGCGCATTATTACCAGAAGCCCGAGCTGCAAGACCTGGCGGACTTTGTCGGAGACAGCCTCGATCTCTCGCGCAAGGCCGCCGAGACCGACGCCGACGTGATCGCCTTTTGCGGCGTGCGCTTCATGGCCGAGACCGCCAAGATCCTCTCGCCCGACAAAGTCGTCGTGCTCCCCGACATGAACGCCGGGTGCAGCCTCGAAGACAGCTGCCCGCCCGAGCAGTTCGCCGCGTTCCGTGCGCAACATCCCGATCACATCGCTTTGACCTACATAAACTGCTCGGTCGAAGTGAAAGCGCTGAGCGACATCATCGTCACCAGCTCCAGCGCCGAGAAGATCCTCAGCCAAATCCCGCCGGAGCAGAAGATCATCTTCGGCCCCGATCGCAATCTCGGCGGCTATCTCACCCGCACGCTCGGGCGCGAGATGCTGCTCTGGCCGGGTGTGTGCATCGTCCACGAGGCATTCTCCGAGACCGAATTGCTCAAGCTGCGCGCCCAGCATCCCGGCGCGCCGATCGCCGCGCATCCCGAATGCCCGCCGCACATCCTCGATCATGCCGACTATGTCGGCTCGACGCGCGGAATCCTCGATTTCGCCAAGAGCTTCCCGGGCGACACGCTGATCGTCGCCACGGAGCCGCACATCATCCATCAGATGGAAAAGGCGCTGCCGGAGAAGAATTTCATCGGCGCGCCCGGCGCGGACGGCAACTGCAACTGCAACATCTGCCCGTACATGGCGCTCAACAACATGGAGAAGCTCTACCTCGCACTGCGCGACCTGGAGCCGCGCATCGAGATCGAGGAAGGCATGCGATTGAAGGCGAAGAGGAGCCTCGATCGCATGCTCGAAATGGCGAGCGCGACGGTGGGGCAGGGCGATCTCGGCCCGGTCCCCGCGGTGGGCGGCGATCCCCGAAAGGGCGACTAATCTTTCCGGAAATCCGTCATCCCGGCCTTGTGCCGGGATCCACTGTGCCGCAACGGAGAAGCTGGAAGCGAGAACGCATCGCGCGCCTCCCGGTGGACCCCGGAACAAGTCCGGGGTGACGGGTTAGGATGGGGGTCGGCGCCGGCAACAGCAACGGGTGCGACTACACCGTCACCATGTCGTACACGATCACCTTCGCCCAGAGATGCTCGCATTTCGCGACGAAGTCCTTGTGCACCGGATGGTCCTGATAGGTCTTCTGGTCGACGACATTGTCGAACACCATCAGCTCCGAGACGTGGAAGCTCGAATCGACCACGTCACGCTGCTCGGTCGACGCCGGCACGCCGATCTGCAGGCTGCGGACGACCTCGACCTTGGCGAGCTTGCGCAGCCCTGCGATCAGCGCATCGCGATCCGCCGCCGATCCCGGATTCTTCAGCCAGAAGAACACGTGATGGACGATCTTCCCGTCCAGCGCTGCCGCTGCGGCCGGGCCGGAGGCCATGGCGGCCGCGCCCAATGCGGCACCCTTCACGATATCCCTGCGATTGACTGGCATCCTGTCATCTCATCCTTCCGATGCCGCGACCGGGCGGCGTTGTCTTCGCCGGGATAGTCTTCACGCTGTGGTTCGAGGTCAAGCGTTTGCGTCGGGCAGGCGACCGGACTTCCACCCGGCGCGACGGATCGGCCGCGGAGGTTCCCGCCGGATAGCGGTCAGGTAAGGAGCCTCGCATAAGGCTCTGGATGACGAGAGAGTATACGTGATTCGCGATGCGGGAGCTGCGGGACAGCCTATGGCCATCCCGCAGCCTATTTCCGCTATATGCTTACTGGAAGCCGACTGGCCCGGTGAACGCGCCGTTGTTGGCCGCTCCGTTGGTAGGATTGCCGATCAGGCTGTTGTTCCCGTAGGTCGTGATCGCCGCACCGCCGAATGAGGTGATGCCAAGTGCGTTTCCGGTAATCGTGGTATTTTTCACCCGGATCGCCATCGAACTGCCGTTGCCGATCAGCCCTGCCCCGACATTGTTGTTGAGTGTCGAGTCGGCGATCATCATCGCAACCGGGTTGGTGCCGCCGGCGTTTATCGCCGTAACCCCGTTGCCGTTGCCGTCGAACTGGCTGTCGGTGATGCCGACCGTGAGACCGCTCAGGTTGGTGTTGCCGGTCGAATCGACTTTCAAGCCGTTGCTGGCATTATTGACCAGCCGAACGTTCTTGATGCTGACCTTCCCATTGCCGCCCGCACCGGTCGGTTGCACGAGAATGCCGCCTCCGGTGGCGCCATTGCCGTTGTCCGCGATCGTGGTGTTGCTCACATAGAGCATGGCGCCGCCGCTCGGCTGGAATGAGATGCCGAAGCTGTTGGCCGCATTGAACCGGCGGATCGTGGAATCCTCGACGTAGAGCGAGCCTTGGCCGATCATGCGGATGCCGTTGGACGGCGGGTTGACGCCGAAGATGTCGAGGCCGCGGATATAGACCGAATCGGTAACGGCCGGGAGGTTGACGACGATGCCGTTGCCTCCGGCCAGCGCACCGCCTTCGGTGTAAGGGCAGGAGATCGTCATCGACTTGATGATGGTCACCGCGCCGAACCCGGCCGGATCGAGGCAATTGATCTCACCACCTGCCGCTGTTTTGGAGATCGCGCCGGCAAAAGTCTTGCACGGCGCCGTGCGACTGCACGGATTGACGTCGTCGCCGACGCCCGAAACCCATGTGCGCGTGGCCTGGGCTTGCGCAGGCGTAGCGGTTAGAGCCATGGCGGCGGCGAACGACAGCGCCGACATTCCCGACAGCGTCGCATATCTGATTGGTTTCATTGCAAATATCCCCTGATTTTAGCATGGGTAAACGCTTGGTTACTCTTTTCGCGAACCCCCCGATCTGCGGACTAGCCCACTGGCTTTCCAGTTTGCTTGAACAGGCCACTCTGTCCGGGCGAATTATTTGCCGCAGCGCAGATCAGGCTTTCGGTATGGTCGTATTGCCCAAAGAGTCAACTCGCCCAAGATTTTGGTCAACTTTCCCTATTGTTTCACAGCATTAGGGCATTTTGCTGCGAATTCGGCTCAGGTCGGACTTCACTTGTGTCGCCTGTCGGGCCCGGCCGCCGATCCCGCGACGTCCATTCGACCAGCGATGACCGGGCGAAGGCTGCTTTGCGCGATCAGCCGAAATTCCCTGGCGGGTGCGCCTCGAGTTCTCCGTTCGATCCGAACAACGGCAGCGCCTCCGCCCCGCCGGGCTCCGTCTCGAAGTTCGAAACCGTCACCCCCACCAGCCGGATCCCCTTCTCGGGGGGCAGCACCAGCCCGATCAGTTCGCGGCTCGTCTGCCGAAGCAGTTCCTGGGTCCGCACCACCGACGCGAAGCTCTTGCTCCGGGTGATCTGCCTGAAATCGGCGAACTTGACCTTCACCGTCACGGTCCGCCCGAACGCCTGCGCCTTGTCGCACCAGTTCCAGACGTCGTCGGCCATGCGCAGCACGCCCGCCTCGATCTCGGGCGGATCGGTCAGGTCACGGTCGAACGTCGTTTCCGATCCCGATGACTTGCGCTCGCGCGACGGATTGACCGGCCGATCGTCCTGCCCGCGCGCGATCGCGAAATACCATTCGGCCGCGCTGCCGAAATGCGTGCGCAGGAAGTCGAGCGACTTGTCGCGCAGGTCTGCCCCCGTCTCGATCCCCAGCCGCTTCATCTTCTCCGCAGTCACCGGTCCCACGCCGTGGAAGCGCGCCACCGGCAGCGTCTCCACCCACGCCGCGCCCATCTCGGGCGTCACTGCGAACTGGCCATTGGGCTTGCGCTGGTCCGAGGCCAGCTTGGCGAGGAACTTGTTGTACGAAATGCCGGCCGATGCGGTGAGACCCGTCTCCTCCAAAATCCGCGCGCGGATCTCCTTCGCAGTGGCCCAGGCGGTCTCGATTCCGCGGCGGTTGGCGGTGACGTCGAGATAGGCCTCATCGAGCGACAGCGGCTGGATCAACTCGGTATAGTCGGCGAAAATCGCATGGATCTGCTTCGACACCGCTTTGTACACTTCGAAGCGCGGCCGCACGAACACGAGCTCGGGGCAGCGCCGCAGCGCAGTCACAGATGGCAATGCCGATCGTACGCCGAACGCCCGCGCTTCATAGCTCGCCGCCGCGACCACCCCGCGCGCGGCGGCATAGCCCACCGCCACCGGCCTGCCGCGCAGCTCAGGCGCGTCGCGCTGCTCGACCGACGCATAAAAGGCGTCCATGTCGATATGGATGATTTTCCGGTTGGCGGACGGTTGATTGTCCTGGGACGTCAACGACCTGGTTCCTGACCCGTATTGGCTGCGATGGGATGAAAGCCCCTCGCGCTTACGGTAGCCGGATTACTCCGTGCTTGCCCTGAACGCCACTGTGAAGAAGAACATAACGGGAAATATTTGGGTTCCGGACTGAACGTCGCCGGTCGGTGACTTCCTCCCTCACTGGAGCGTCGCCGCGTACAGGCTGTGATGCGTGAGAATGAACAGGGTGCGCCGGTCCGCTCCGCCGATCAGCACTTGCAGCGGGCGTTCGGGAATGTCGATGCGGCGGATCGGCTTTCCGCCGGCGTCGTAGACGAACACCTGTCCGTTCGCGACATAGAGGTTGCCGGCGGCGTCGCGTGCGACACTCTCTCCGCCGCGATCGGCAACGACCTGGAGATCGGTGACGCTGCCGGCCGCACCGACCAGCCCGCTATAGGTGCGGTTTTCCGACGCGTTCGTCAAAACCACCCGCTCGCCGGGCCGCGCGGTGACGAGACCATAAGCGTCGAGCGAGTCCGACCAACGCCAGCCCTGATGGTCGTCGGGCCCCTGGTTCCAGACGCGGAATGCAGGGAGAACCAGCGATCCGTCGGGCGAGACATATTCCTGCGGCTTGGGGGCAGCCATCGCGCGCAGGAAGAAGTCGGCCAGCGTCGGGAACTGGTAGGTGGCCGGATCGATCCGGTCCGCGAATTCGCCATTCGCCCACATGTTGACCGGCAGCGCCGTCGCGGCGCCGTCGCGCGGTTTGGCCGGCGTCGGCGCGATCACGCGCACGTCGGAGGGTCTGGCCGGATCGATGCTGTAGACCGTCGCATCGCGTCCGGCCGAGGACAGCACCATCAGCCTGCCCGATCGATCGATCGCCAGATTGACCGGATCGAGCGGCGCGTCGGCGAGGATCGACAGGCCTTCGGCTTGCGACCAGCCATGGATGCGGTGGAACTGGCGGTCGACGAAATAGAGCTTGCCCTTGGCATCGACCGCCGCGCCCGCGATCGAATAGAAGCCGTCCGCCAGCTTTCGAACGTCGGGCGAGACCGGGACCGCCGATGCAGTGGCGGCGGGGACGGGAGTAGCCGGCAGATCGAGCCGGGCGAACTCGCGCTCGCGCACTTCGCGCTGTCCGGTCATGTCCTTGATCGCGTTCTCGAAGGGAAACTTGCTCGCGCGCAGATAGGTGCCGCAGCCCTTGGCGTCGCAGCTGGCGAAGCCGCTCTCGGCGTTCACATGCACGTTGCGGAAGCGGATATCGCTGGAATTGTACAGTTTCACCGCCGCATCCATCGGCTTGATCGAACGGGTGACGCGATAGCCGTGATAATTGGCGAACAGGATGTTGCGCGAGTTGCGGAACTCGGTGGAGATCGCATTCACGCCGTCGCGCACCTCCTGCTCGGTCTGGGGGGCGAGGAATTCCCAGTTCTCGACATTGTCGAGCACGATCTCGACGCGATAATGATGCTCCGCCGAAAGCTCGTAGACATGGCCCGGCGTACGGGTGTTCGAGACATAGAAGCCCGCCGATGCCAGCGTATTGGGCGACCAGATCGCCGCGAAGGTGCCACCGCCGCCGTCTGTCACCCAGATGCTGGGATGCTGGCCGTCGAAACGCGCTTTGGGGTCGCCGAAACCGATCGGGCTGCCCTTGGTCAGCACCGTGCCGCCGCCGCCCTGGATCTTGACGTCGTTGACCATCGACGCCGCACCCGCTTTCCACAGCAGTGCAGTGGCGCGCGGATTGACGCCGCCGGTCCACAGCCCGAGCCCGGAGACGATCGCATCTCCACCGCGAGCGCTCTCGATCAGTGCTTTGGCGCTGCCGACTCCCATATAAGCGGGCGTCTCGTCAGGCAGATAGAGATGGGTGAGGCTCGGGTGCAGCGAGATGAGCACGCTGTCGGGGCGCAGCCTGATCGTGTCGGTGACACGGTAGCGGCCCATCGGCAAATAGAGCACGCGGTGCGTGTCGATTGCCCGCTGCAGCGCGGCGGTGTCGTCGGTCTCGTCGTCTCCCTTGACTCCGAGGCCGCGGACATTGGCCCATTCCCGCACCGGCGGCAGCGCGCGGATCGCCGGTGCGCGGCGCGCCGGCATCCGGACGAGCGGGGCCATGGTCACGTCGGTCGCGAATTCGCCCATCTGGCCGAGCGCGGGCAGCTTGAGGCCATACGAGAAGTCGCTGACGCGGTAATGCCGGCCTTGCCCGGGCACCGTTTTCCCGCTGTCGCGGAAGCGGGCGAAGACCGGCGTGTTCGACGCGATCGCATTGTCGAAGCCGATCTGCGTGAAGACGTTGTTTTCGTTCGAGATCACCACGCCGGCATGGGAGACGTTCTCGAAGCGAACGTCCTTGCCCCACAGCGAGTCCGAATGGCCGCGATCGATCTCGATCCCGACGGGCGTGTCGCGGATCGCGACGTTGACCAAGGTCAGGTCGACTTCGTGCTCGCGGATCGCGGCGTCGCGCTGGCCTTCGAATTCGGAATCGATCAGCGTGAACTGCCAGGCGGGCGAGGTTTTTTCGGTAAGGATGCCGTAGCGCCCGCCATAGAAGCGGAGGTTCTCGCATTCGTTGCCCGCCTGGTAGATGCCGGCAAGGCCTGATCCGAGGTGGAAGTCGATATGGCGCAGGAAGCCGTGCTGGGCGACGCGGAAACGCACCGCGACGGCGCCGGCATTGCCTTGGCCGATCTCGAAATCGACATTGGACAGCGCCGAATAGAAAGTGCTCGAAGTCGCGTCGAAGATGTTCGGATTGGCCGGAACGCTGGTCGGCGGGGGCACCGGCACGTTGCCGACGCGATACTGGTCCTCGCCCGTGAAGCTGACCATTGCCGCCACGCCTGCGCCGAAGCCCGCGCTATTGTCGGCAAGCGATATTATCGGTCGCGTCGCCCCGACGCCGAATATGCGCACGGCCGAACGCACGAAGATCGTGCGGCTGATCCGGTAGCGGCCCGAGGGCAGGAAAACCACGCCGCCATGGCCTCCCACGGCCGCGGCATCGATCGCATGCTGGATCGCGGCACTGTCGTCGGCGCGGCCATCGCCGACGCCTTTCACCGTGACGGCGCGCGGATCGTCCGGAGCGGTCAGATAGACCGAAGTCGATCTGGCCAAAGCGGGGAGAGGCGACAGCAGCAAAGCGACGCAGAGCAGGCAAATGGCCTTCATCGTCTATCTCCCGGATGGACCAATTCGAAGGATAGCCGGCATTCCGTCGGTCAGCGGTACGGCCGGATCAGCAGCGACCCCGCTTTGGGGAGCGGAAGCGGTATCAGAAGCCCGACAGGGCGAATTCCTGTGCCGCGATCGCGACCTGCGTCCGATTGCGCACGTTGAGCTTGCGCATCAGCGCGGTCATGTGCGCCTTCACGGTCGCCTCGGCGATCCCGAGCTCGAATGCGATCTGCTTGTTGAGCTGGCCCGAGCGAACGCCGCGCATCACCTTGATCTGCGTGGGCGTCAGCCGCAACGGCGCGCTGGTGGCGGGCATTTCGGCGCGTTTCGCGGCCGTCGGGCCATCTTCGAAGTTTCCCTTCATAGCATCCTCGCTCCCTCGGCTCTTTGGCCTGTCGTGCCGCGATTCCGTGTCTGCGGCAGATGCGTCCGTGTTCCAGTTGGATGGAATCAGTTGGACAGGTTTTGACTATGTTCCGGTAATCTTCCCCGAATCAAGCCTTTTTCGTGCCTTTGTGCAAAAATCTGTCCAACAGATTGTGTCGTGAGGGTGCCGCGCAGCGACGCGCTGGTATCGGTCCTGGGCACAGCGACAGATGCCGATAGGACGGAGATGGATCCGGCTGGTTTGACGCACTTGTGTTCCCCGGCGAAGGCCGGGGCCCAGTCGCGAGTCACTGTCGAGGGCGGGATGTCTTCTCAAGTCCGTCGAAACTGGGACCCAAGGCCGGCGAACAGTTCTAAATGAGCTGAATCCGACTCTAGCGGGTCGCGTCGATCCCGACCTTCGCCCATGCCAGAACCTCGCTGCACAATTGCTCGACCGGGCCGTAGCAATGCAGCACCAAAGCCCGCTCGTCGGGCATGGGACGCTCCAGCGCGGCAAACTGACTGCCGAGCAGGCTGGGCGGCATGTAATGACCGGTTCGGGTGGCGAGCCGGTCCGCGATTTCCTCGGGTTGGCCGTCGAGCAACACGAAAAGCAGCGGCACGCCCGCCGCCTGCTCGAGCCGTTCGCGATAGCTGCGCTTGAGCGCCGAGCAGGCGGCGAGCGCGACACCGTTGTCAGCCACGGCCGTGCCGATGGCGGCGCCGAGCCGGTCGAGCCAGGGCCAGCGATCGGAGTCGGCCAGCGGCTGGCCGGCGCGCATCTTGGCGATGCTCGCCGCGGCGTGGTAATCGTCGCCTTCGAGCGCGGGGCAGGCGAGATGCGCGGCCAGATGTTCGATCAACGTCGATTTGCCGCAGCCGCTCACGCCCATCGCGACGATGGCGCAGCGCGGCAATACCTCCAGATTGCTCAGTGATTGCACCGCCGGCTTCAACCTTTCGTCACCATTCGCGCGGTCCCGAGCCACGCATCCGATGCGATCCTATCGGGCGGGCGGCATGCTTTGACCATTGCGACCTTTGTCGCGGTCGCCGCGGCCACGCCTGCGACCATGGTCGTAGATGATGGGGGGGCCTTGATCCGGTAAGACCGAGACACTGCAGCGTGGCGAGTCACCGAACGCACGCGCCAAAAACAAGACGGGGATGGATGATGGGGAATTTTTCTTTCGATCGTCGCGCATCGGCGATCGCGCGTGTTACCGCTACCAGTCTCGCGGCGCTCGCTACGGCACTGACCTTCTCGCCTGCGGCCGCGCAGACCGCGCCGGCCCAGCCCGTTGCGCAGGAAGCCGAAGCGCAGGCGGCCGTCCCCTCCGCACAGGAGCCGGAAGCTCCGGGCGACATCGTCGTCACGGGCACACGCATCCTTTCGAGCGGCTTCACTGCGCCCACGCCCACCACGATCATCGGCGAGGAGCAGATCGCGGCCAACGCGCAGCCCAACATCTTCAACACGATCGCCCAGCTGCCTTCGCTGCAAGGCTCGACCGGCACTTCGACGGGCACGTTCAGTACTTCGAGCGGGCTGCAGGGGCTCAGCTCCTTCTCGCTGCGCGGCCTTCAGCCGATCCGTACGCTGACGTTGCTCGACGGCCAGCGCGTGGCCGGCGCCAACGTCACCGGCGTGCCGGACGTCAGCCTGTTCCCGCAACTGCTGATCAAGCGCGTCGACATCGTCAACGGCGGCGCCTCGGCGACCTATGGCTCGGACGCGGTCGGCGGTGTCGTCAACTTCATCACCGACACCCGCTTCAAGGGCTTCAAGGCCAATCTGCAGGGCGGCATCACCACCTATGGCGATAATGCGCAGATCCTCGCGCAGGGCGCCTGGGGCGGGGCATTGTTCGACGACAAACTGCACCTGGTCGTCAGCGGCGAATATGCCCATGACGAGGGCGTCGGCCCGGGCGATTTCGGCACCGACCTTGCCGGCAAGCGCGACTGGTATCGCGCCAGCACCTTGCTCAACACCGGACAGGCTAACAACGGCCTGCCGCAATTCGTCTACAGCGATTACGCGCAGCCTTATCAATATGCCCGCTACGGACTGATCAACAACGGCCCGCTGCAAGGCATCGCATTCGACGTGAACGGCGCGCCATACAATTTCAATTACGGATCGGGCGGGGCGCCGCTGGGCAATGGCCGCGTGTCCAATTGCTATTCCGGCAACAGCTTCTGCGTCGGCGGCGATCTGTCGGGCGCGCCTGGATCCGGCGCATCTCTGGTGTCGGCGCTCCAGCGCGTCACCGGCTTCGGCCGGATCGGTTACGATTTCGCCGAGAACAACGAAGTCTACGTCACTTTCAGCGCGGCACAGGTCAAGACCAGCAACCAGCCGAGCCCGGGTTACGGCCGCCCGAGCCTCACGGTGCAGTGCGCCAATCCGTTCCTGCCGCAACTCATTCGCGACCGGTGCACCAGCGCAGGAATCACTTCCTTCAACTTCGGGACGAGCAACGGGAATTTCCCCGATCCGAGGGTCTATACCGATCGACGCCAATATCGCGTCGTCGGCGGCCTCAAGGGGCAGTTCGGCGTGGGCGGGGGCGACTGGAATTACGACGCCTATTACGCGCACGGCACCACCATCTCCGACGTCGACGTGAACGACATCGTCCTGCAGAACCGCTATGCCGCCGCGGCCAACGCGATCACGCTGAACGGCGCGATCGTCTGTGCCGATCCCGCGGCGCGCGCGGCGGGATGCCAGCCGATCAACATCTTCGGCGGCTTCGCCCCCTCGGCGGCGGCGCTCGCTTATGTCACGCCGCAGAACGGCCCGTTCCAGCACACCAGGCTGACCCAGGACGTCGCCAGCCTCAATTTCTCCGGCAATCTGTTCGATCTATGGGCAGGGCCCCTCGCGCTCGCCTTTGGCGGTGAGTATCGCCACGAATTCTACGAAGTGAACGCCGATCCCTATGGCGCGGGCGTGAGCACGCTGAGCCCGAACAGCGAGGCCTATCCGGCAGACCCGCTGCTCAACGCACCTTTGGGGAGCAATTGGGCGGCCGGCAATTACAAGAACGGCCGCGGCGCCTATGACGTGTACGAAGCCTCGGCCGAATTCAATCTGCCGCTGTTCGACGGCGGCGGGGCAGGCAAGGCGAACCTGACCGGCGCCGCCCGCGTGACGCATTACAGCACGTCGGGCACCGTCTGGGCGTGGAAGATCGGCGGCACCTGGGATACGCCGCTCGACGGCTTCCGGCTGCGTGCAGTGACTTCGCGAGACGTGCGCGCGCCCAATCTGTCGGAGCTGTTCGCGGCGCCGACCGTGACGACGCTGCCGAACTTCGCCAATCCGTTCCCGCCCGCCGGCGCGGTGCAGGCGTTCCAGAACACGATCGGCAACCCCGATCTGAAACCGGAAATCGCGCGCAACACCGAAATCGGTGCCGCACTCGCCAATCCGTCATGGTTGCCAGGGCTCAGCCTTTCGTTCGACTATTACAGCATCAAGCTGAACGGCGTGATCTCGACGCTGACGGCGGACCAGATCGTCCGCCTCTGTTTCGACGGCAATCAGGCGTTCTGCGGCGGTTTCGTACTCAACAGCCCGGTGCAGGGCGGCAACTTCATCAACGTCCAGCCGTTCAATCTCGCCTCATGGAAGACCAGCGGGTTCGATATCGAGGCGAGCTACCGCTGGAGCAGGCCGCTGGGCCTCCCGGGCAGCTTCACTGTCCGCGCGCTCGGTACCCATATCCGCGAGTTCGTGGTCAACGCGGGCGCGCCCGGCGTCGACAAGGTCGACCAGGCCGGCGCCAATACCGGCGCCACGCCCAACTGGAAGTGGCTGGCGATCCAGACCTACGACAACGACGCGTTCAGCCTCACCGTTCAGGAACGCTGGTTCTCGGACGGCGTGTTCGGCAACCAATATGTCGTGTGTAGCTCGAGTTGCCCTGCTTCGACCGCCAACCATCCGACCATCGATCGTAACCGCATGGAGGGCGCCTTCTATGTGGATGTCGGCGGCACGGCGAAGATCACCGAAAACGTCAGCACCTACTTCAAGGTCGACAATCTGTTCGACCATGATCCCGCGCCGTCGCCGCAGACCAATACCGGCCTCGACGTGAACCCTGCGCTCTACGACACGCTCGGCCGTACCTATCGCATCGGCGTGCGGGCAAGGTTCTGATCGACTGCCGGACCGATCCTCCCCTGGGCTTGGCGAAATTTACGATGTTCACGAACAGGGCCGCATCGCGCGGCATGCCGTGACCGGAATTTCGCCAAGCCGATTTTTTTGGAAGGGAAGACCGGCAAGACGGTGCATTCCTGGTAGCGCCATGATGGCCGTGTTCGCCCCTTCTCCGTTTTTGCTGAACGACTGCCAAAGCCCACGCTGACACGCACAAGTGGAGCGGCCTGCCGCCACGTGAACCTTTTCCGTCGAGAACCGACTACGAAGGAAACGATGGGGCCAGTGATGCGACAAGCAGCCGCGAGCGAAGAACCGCAAATCGACGACGAGCTGCTCGTCATCCGCTGCCAATTGGGCGAGCGCCGCGCATTTGACGAGTTGGTCGCGCGGTGGGCGGCGCCGATCGCCGGCTATGCCCGACGCGTGTCGCAAGATGGCGACGCGGCAGCCGAACTGACGCAGGACATCTGGCTGCGGGTGCTGCGCGGAATCGATCGCCTCCACGATCCGGGTCGCTTCCGTTCATGGCTGTTCGGCATCGCGCATCGCGCGTTCATCGACACGCTTCGCAGACGATACAGGACCCTTCCGCCGCCCGGCGACGCCGTCGATCCGTTGGCCGAGGACGAGATTCCGGAAGATCGCCATGACCGCGAGGACATCGAGCTCGGGCTGGCCCGGCTGCCACCCGCCGAGCGTGAGATCCTGACCCTGTTCTATTTGCACGAGCTGACGATCGAGGAAACGGCGGACGCTCTCTCGATACCCCCGGGCACGGTCAAATCGCGGCTGCATCGTGCCAGGCGCCTGCTGCGCCTCGCGCTCGAAGGAGATTTGACGTGACTGCCATCCAAGATGTCGATGCAATCGATCGCGTGCGGCGGATCGCCGGGGCCGAGCTTTCCCTGCAGTCGCGAATCGCGCACGGCGTCCTGCTGGCCGCCGCGCTGGCGATGACGACGGTCCTCGCGGCGCTTTTGCTGACCGAGCCGGATCTGCCGCTGCGCACCTGGGCAGCGCTGGCGGTGCTGACGATGATCGGCGCGATCTGGACCGGCTATGCCGCTTGGGTGCTCGCCCGGCGCCGCGTGCTGTTCGCCCGCCAGCGAGTCGTCGCCGGATGGCTCGCGGTGATCTTCACGTCGATATTCACGATCGGCGCGTTCGCCATCGGGATCGCGGGCGATGTGCCGGCGGGTTTCGCCGCCGGCGGGCTGGGGCTGGCGCTCGTCGCCGGTTCCGGGCTGCTGCTCGCGCGCGCCCGACGGCGCCTCGCGGCGCTCCTCGATCGCAGGCGCGAACTCGAATCCCTTCACGCCGGAGTTGCACGATGATCGCGCGTCGCCTGTTCGCGGTCCTGCTGGCCTTCGCTGCAATGGCCCTCGCGGGCGGGGCCGATGCCCAGTCCACGGATCCCGTTGTCGACCGGGTCCAGATCCGCTCGATCGCCACCCCGGATGGGCGCGCGATCGAAATCACCACCGGCTATGTCAGCGTCCCCGAACAACGCATCGGCGCGACCACGCACTCTCGAAGGATCGATCTCGCGGTCATCCGGCTGCGCTGGGCCGGAGGGGCGGGGAAGACCGCGAACATGCTGCTGGCGGGCGGTCCAGGCGATTCGGGCATACGGCTCGTGTCGGGTTTGCCCGAACGACGGGCGGCGGCGTTGCTCGATCTGATGGGCGGCGACGTGATCAGTTTCGACCAGCGCGGCACGGGGCGGTCGCAACCCGGCCTCGCGCTGGCCGAGCCGACTCCGTTGCCTCTCGATGCACCCGGCTCGGCTGCGGCCTGGTTGCCGCTGATGGAGCGCGCGTCGCGTCTTGCCGCGGAGCGCTTCGCCGAGGCCGGCATTCGGCTCGCCTCCTATACGACTGTGGAGAGCGCCGATGACGTCGACGCGGTCCGGCGCGCGTTCGGCTATGCCGGGATGAACCTCTGGGGTCGCAGCTACGGCTCACACCTCGCCCTAGCGACGATCCGACGTCACCCCGACAGCGTCGAGCGACTGATACTGGTCGGCCCGGAAGGTCCCGATCACACGTTCAAATTACCCTCGCAGACCGATGCGGTGATCCGCCGCATCGGCGAGCGGGCGGGCGTAGCCGAGCTGCCGGATACCATGCGCGCCGTGTTCGAGCGCCTCCGCCGCGCGCCCGTGACGCTGGACGCAGCCGGCCCGGACGGTGTGGAACGCAAGCTCGTGATTGGCGCATTCGACCTGCAATGGATGACCGCGCAGGCGCTTGCCGATCCGCGGGCGCTCGCCACCTTGCCGATCGCGTATCGGGAGATGGCAGCCGGCGATTTCCGCCGCATCGGCCCGCTCGCGCTGGCCTTGCGCACGCGATGGCGGCTCGGATCGGCGATGAAATACATGATGGACCTCGCCTCCGGCGCGAGCCCGCAGCGTCTCGACCGGATCCGGCACGAAGCGCGCGCGGCGCTGTTGGGCGATGCGATGAATTTTCCGACGATCGGCCTGCAGCCGGCCTGGCCCGACGCCGATCTCGGGGCCGATTATCGCAGGCCGGTACGCAGCGCAGTGCCGGCGCTTATCCTCGTCGGCGATCTCGACGCACGCACGCCGGTCGAGAACGCCCGCGAGATTGCGGCTGGCCTGCCGCACGCCAAAGTGATCGTGCTCGAGAATGGCGCGCACCAGTTCGATCTGTTCGGCGATCCCGCCATCCAGCCGCTGCTCCGCGACTTCCTTCGTGACCGGGCGATCGGCGTGGACCGCGTTCGCCTGCCGGCGATCCCGTTCCAGCGATGAGCGTATCGATGGCATCCATCGCGACCTGGCCCATGCGGCCATTCGGCGATTTCAACCGGGCGCAACAGGCGATAAAGCGCCCCATGGCCTTCTCACTCGACAATTTCGACCTCGACGCCTTCGTCCGCGCCACGCTCGCCGAGGACCTCGGCGATGCCGGTGACATCACCTCCGCCGCCGTCATCCCCGCCGACGCGGTGTTCGAGGGCGTGATGGACAGTCGCGACGCGATCACCGTCGCCGGCCTGCCGATCGCCGAGGCGTTCTTCCGCGCGCTGGATCCCGAAGTCGGGATCGAACGGCTGGTCGAGGACGGACAGGGCGTCCCTGCCGGCACCGATCTGCTCCGCCTCCGGGGGCGGGCACGCGCGATGCTCACCGCCGAGCGCTCGGCGCTCAACACCGTCCAGCATCTTTCGGGGATCGCCACGATGACGCGCCTCTATGTCGACGCCATCGCAGGTACCGGCGCGACGTTGCTCGACACGCGAAAGACCATTCCGGGCCTGCGCGTCCTCGAGAAATACGCCACGCGCATGGGCGGCGCGCAGAATCATCGCATTGGGCTGTGGGATGCGGCGATGATCAAGGACAATCATGTCGGCGTCGCCGGTTCGATCGGCGAGGCGGTCCGCCGCGCCGTGGAGGCTGGGATCGCGCGGATCATCGTCGAGGTCGACCGGATCGATCAGATCGCCCCCGCGCTTGACGCTGGCGCCACGCACCTGCTGCTCGACAACATGGCGCCGGCCATGCTGCGCGAGGCCGTGGCGCTGGTCGCTGGCCGTGTGCCCACCGAAGCATCGGGCGGCGTCCGCCTCGACACGATCCGCGCCATCGCGGAGTCGGGCGTCACGTATGTCAGCGTCGGCCGCCTGACCCAATCGGCCCCGGCTGCCGATATCGGGCTCGATTTCACCGCCGCCTGAGCGGCCTTGCAATGTTGGATTTCGTCTGTTGTGCTGCCCGCCGGCGCGGGCCTTGGCGGGCCTTTGCCGCGCTCTTTGAATTCGTGGACGTCACGTCGTTCCTCGCGTCATAATCTGTCGCGAGTGGGAAATTTTATGTCACGATTCGCGGGAAAAGTGCGAAGTTAAGCCCGCCGAATCCAACATCAGCGTTGGTCGATCGTCACCGTCGCCGGGTGATGCTTGTCGAGATGCTTCTTGATGATCTTCAGGTTGCGCGAGTTCGATCGGAAGAACATGTCGGGGATCGCGCCCACGAACGGGATCAGGCCCAGCATCCAGTCGAAGCCGACATTGCCCGCCATGCGCGCGATCTGGGTCTTGGACATGCCGAGATTGCGCGCTTCCCACGCCATATAGGCGCCCATCGCCGCGGCGACGGTAGTGCCGATGCCGGGGACGAGATCGAGTACGACGTCGAGGCCGATCGGGAAGCGGGTGCCCGGAATCGTCAGGCTGCGCTCGAGCAGATGCTCCATCGCCACGATCCGCCGGCGGACCGACACCGGGTCCTTGCCCAGCGGCAGGTTCTTCGCTGCCGCAGACCAGCCCGATGCCATTCGCTCCGTCTTCGCCACAACCTACTCCGTCTCGTTTCGCAGGTGGTTCAACGGGTGCCATGCCCGCGTGTTCCGCTGCCAGGCGTCGAGCCGCAGCGCGACGAGCGACCAACGTAGGGGTTGAGCGATTGGAATATAAGAGGAATCCGCGGTGAGTGCGGCATCGGCCTCGGCGATGCGCTGCGCTCGGGCAGCGAGGTCCGGGGCGTCGCGGGCGGCGTCGATCAGTGCCCTTGCCTCGTCGGAACAGGCGATGCAGGCGGTATTCAGGAACCAGCGGCCGCTGTCATAGGGCGCGACCGCGTCGATCAGCCGCAGGTCTGCCGGGTCGCCGATGCCCACGCGCCTCGGCTCGATCCCGATCCGCTGCATCGCCAGCGCCAGATGCGCCCAGACCAGAGTCGCGCCGGGGCCGGGGGGCAATGCGATGCGCAGCGTCAGCGGCTCCGGATGCGCTTGTCGCCAGCCGGCGACTCGTGCGCGTGCCGTCTCGCGCCGCGCCTCGATAGGCGCTGTCCACCAGCTGGGCTGGGCAGGCGGCGCCGCCGAATCGATCTTGCTTGGCAGCAGCGTTTCCATCGGTGCCCAATCCGCGTCGAGCTGCTGGGTCAGCGCCGCGCGATCGATCGCCATCGCAATCGCGGCGCGGTTCGCGGCATCGGCCAGGAAATCGCGGCGATGGACCATAGCGAGCCCGAACAGCCCGATCGCATGGTCCACGTGAAGATTGGCGGGCGCAACCTTGGCCGGCTCGAGGAGCGGCCAGTCGGCAAAGGTGCCGCCGAGGATCATGTCGGATTCGCCCGCCTTGAAGCGCGCGAGCGCCAATGCGGCGCGCTCGCCATAGAGCTGCACGGTTTCCTCCGGCTCGGGCGTGGCATTGTCCTGCCGGGCGGGATCGGGCGCGGGGCGCAGCAGGAAGCCGTGCGGGATCTTCCGGGCAAGGAAGGGGCCGCTGCCGTCGAGCGTGCCGGTGCGGAACACCGCCAGCTCGGGCTGGGCGAACAGTTTGAGCAGGTCGGGGCGGGGCCGCTTCAGGCGCACTTCGATCACCGTCGGGGTCATCTCGACGATCTCGTCGATCACTGTGAGGAACGGCGCCAGCGGGTTGCGGCCGTCGGGCGCGGCAGCGCGGCGCAGGACGCGGATCACCTGCGCCGCAGTGACGGGCGTGCCGTCTGGCCAATAGGCCTCGCGCAGGCGGAAGATGTAGCTGCGTCCGTCGTCGATGACGATCCAGCGCTCGGCGAGCCCCGGCTCGATCTGGCCGGCGGCGTCGAACCGCACCAGCCCCTGCGCAGTCGCGCCCATCAGCACGCGCTCGGCCGGGTCGAGCGGCCCGGCGCTCGGATCGGCTAGTTGCGCCTCGCCGCCGATGGCGCTCACCACCACCGGCGAATCGTCCTTGCGCTGTCCGCCGTTGCACCCGCCGGCCGCCAGCCCCAGGGCGAGCAAGACAGCTAAGGCGGAGCGATTCATGCGGGCGGTTTCCACCGGTGGGAGACAAAGGCGGTGTATGGTCCGGACAGCAAGCTGCCAACCCTCTCCGTTCCTCCTGGCGGGATGCGCTTGCTCTCCATTCGCCGCATTGCAGCGAATGCGGGGAACTTGCGTCCAAGTTGAAGGTTTCCTCGTTCTCCCCCCATTTCGAGGACTAGTTCGATGGCGCGTATCCTGGGACAAGTTGCGACCGCGATGGCCGCACTCTCGCTGGCGACTACGCCGGCGCTCGCCGCACAAGGCTCGGCATCGAAGCTCTCGCTTCGTGCCTCGACTGCGGCGGAGAATGAGTCGGAGTTGGGCGGCGGCCCCATCATTGCGATCGTTGGTCTGGCCGCGATCGTCGCGGGCGCCATCATCATCGCGACCGACGACGACGACCCCGACAGCCCCTGATCGGGCCTGGTGCGGACGGCGGGACTCGAACCCGCACGCCCCGTGGGGCAGAAGATTTTAAGTCTCCGGCGTCTACCGGTTCCGCCACGTCCGCACGTGCCTTCTTGCCAAGCGCATGAGGCCGAAACCGTCAAGCGGTTCCGGCCTCATTTGCGTGCTGGATGGCTTTGATGGGGTTCAGACGTTGAGGCGAACCCGCATTTCCTTGCCCGGCTTGAAATAGGGCACGCGCTTGGGCGCGACTTCCACGGTTTCGCCGGTGCGCGGGTTGCGGCCGGTGCGGCCGTCGCGGGCGCGGGTGGAGAAGGCGCCGAAGCCGCGCAACTCGACGCGGCCGTCCTCGGTCAGGCGGCCGACGATCTCGTCGAAGAAGACCGAGACGATCTTCTCGACCTCGCGTGCCGCGAGGCCCGGGTTTTCATCGACCAGCAGTTGCACGAGTTCCGAACGGATCATCCGCACCCTCCCTTGGCGCAAGCGGACTGCGGACGGTCCGCCGCGGCTACGCTGACAGGGGTTGCTCTAGCGCCCTTATGCAACTTGCATCAACCCGAAGATTAACAGTTTAGGGCATTTATTTCTGAAATGAGGGGGGAAGCGGCCGAAACCGCTTCCCCGACCGCATCAGTTCTTCTCGTTGCGGGCCTTGAGGGCCTCGCCGAGAATGTCGCCCAGCGACGCGCCCGAATCGGACGAGCCGTACTGCTGGACGGCCTGCTTCTCTTCGGCGATCTGCATCGCCTTGACCGAGAAGGTCGGCTTCTTCGAACGATCGAAGCCAGTCACCATCGCGTCGAACTTCTGGCCGACCTGGAAACGCTCCGGACGCTGCTCGTCGCGGTCGCGGCCGAGATCGGTGCGCTTGATGAAGCCGGTCGCGCCGTCGTCGCCCGCCTGGACCTCGAGGCCCGCGTCGCGGACTTCGAGAACGGTGACGGTGATGACTGCGTTCTTGTTGAGCTTGTCGGCACCACCCGCAATCGCCGCGGCCGAGGGGCCGCCACGCTCGAGCTGCTTCATGCCCAGCGAGATGCGCTCCTTGTCGGGCTCGATCGCGAGCACGATCGCCTTCACGGTCTCGCCCTTGCGGTGCAGGTTGAGTGCGTCCTCGCCCGAGATGCCCCAGGCGATGTCCGACATGTGGACCATGCCGTCGACGTCGTTGTCGAGGCCGATGAACAGGCCGAATTCGGTGGCGTTCTTGACTTCGCCCTCGACTTCGGTGCCGACCGGGTGCGCGGCCGCGAAGGCCTCCCACGGATTGTTCTGCGCCTGCTTGAGGCCCAGCGAGATGCGACGCTTCTCGGCATCGACCTCGAGGACGACCACTTCGACTTCCTGCGAAGTCGAGACGATCTTGCCCGGATGGACGTTCTTCTTGGTCCAGCTCATCTCCGAGACGTGGACCAGGCCTTCGATGCCCGGCTCGAGCTCGACGAACGCACCATATTCGGTGATGTTGGTCACGCGGCCGCTGAGCTTCGCGCCGACCGGATATTTGGCGGCGGCGCCATCCCACGGATCGCTCTCGAGCTGCTTCATGCCGAGGCTGATGCGCTGCGTGTCGCGGTTGATGCGGATGATCTGCACCTTCACCGTGTCACCGATGTTGAGCACTTCGCTCGGATGGTTGACGCGCTTGTAGCTGAGATCGGTGACATGGAGCAGGCCGTCGATGCCGCCCAGGTCGACGAACGCACCGTAATCGGTGATGTTCTTGACGACACCGTCGATCACCTGGCCCTCGGCCAGCGACTGGATCAGCCCCGAACGCTGCTCTGCGCGGGTCTCCTCGAGCACCGCGCGACGCGACACGACGATGTTGCCGCGCTTGCGGTCCATCTTGAGGATCTGGAAGGGCTGGGGGATGTCCATCAGCGGCGTGACGTCGCGCACCGGACGGATATCGACCTGCGAACCGGGCAGGAAGGCCACCGCGCCCGAAAGGTCGACGGTGAAGCCGCCCTTGACGCGGCCGAAGATGACGCCCTCGACGCGTGCGGTCTTGGCGAATTCGGTTTCGAGATTGTCCCAGGCGGCTTCGCGGCGGGCGCGGTCGCGGCTGAGCATCGCTTCGCCATTGGCGTTCTCGACGCGGTCGACATAGACCTGCACTTCGTCGCCGATCTTGAGGTCTGCCTTCTGGCCAGGCGCTGCGAATTCGCGCAGCGGCACGCGGCCTTCGGACTTCAGGCCGACGTCGATGACCGCGAGGTCGTTCTCGATGCCGGTGACGGTGCCGATGACGACGCGGCCTTCAAAGCTTTCTGCGCCGCCGAGAGTTTGTTCGAGGAGCGCCGCGAAATCGTCGCGGCTGGGGTTTGCCGTAGTGGCCATAAGAGGGTCAGTTCCCGTTTAACGTTTTTCCGGCCGGCCGGTTGAATCCGGCGGTCTTGAAAGGCCGAAATTGCCACGGCGGCCGAATGCCGGTCGCGGCATCCGAGCGGACGAAAACAGGCGGAGGACCAGACGCGGTAAAGTGCGAAAAGGGCGCGCGAGACTCGTCTCTTCGCGCCATACCTCCGCGAGCAATTGCCCGCAGGACGCGCGCCCCTTAGCCGAACCGGGCCCGAGAGGCAAGCTGCCCGGCCGGGCGAGGGCGGCGAAGTCACTCTGCCGGTCGGCTGAATTCAGCGCGCGGCGGCGGTTCGCGCCTCCACCAGAACGATCGCGCGCTGGATGGCGGCGTCGATCGACAGGAAGCTGGTGTCGAGCACCGCTGCGTCCTCCGCTTGCCGCATGGGTGCTTCGGAGCGGTGCGAATCGCGCTCGTCGCGGGCGCGGATGTCGGCCAGCACCCTGTCGAGGCTGGTATTGGCGCCCTGCTTGCGCAACTCGAGGTGGCGCCGCTGCGCGCGGATCGTGGGGGTCGCCTTGACGAACAGCTTCACGTCGGCATCGGGCGCGATCACCGTGCCGATGTCGCGTCCGTCGAGCACTGCCCCGCCGGGTTGCCGCGCGAACTTGCGCTGGTGATCGAGCAATGCCGCCCGCACCCCCGGGTGGGCGGAAACCACCGATGCCACCTTGCCGACCTCGTCGGTGCGCAGCCAGGGATCGTCAAGCAGTCCGTCCTCGAAACCGCAGGACGCGACTGCATCCGCCGCCGAAGCCGGATCGAGCCCTCCACGCAGGACCGTCGCGGCGACGGCGCGATAGAGCAGGCCGGTATCGAGATGCGGCAGTCCGTAATGGCGCGCCAGTGCGCGGGCGATGGTGCCTTTGCCCGAGGCGGCGGGTCCGTCGACGGCGATGAGCATGCTACGCACTATTGTCCAAGGGACTCGAGAGTCTGGAAGAAATCGGGATAGCTGGTCGCGACCGGGCCGACATCGTCGATCGTGATCGGCTGCGCGGCGCCGAGTCCGGCAACGGTCATGCTCATCGCGATTCGATGATCGAACTTCGAGGCGACCGGCGCGTTGCCGGGCAGCGGCTCACCGCCCGAACCCTGGATCGCCAGCCCGTCCTCATATTCCTCGGTGCGGACGCCGGCGGCTTCGAGCGCGGTGCGCATCGTCGCGATCCGATCCGATTCCTTGACGCGCAACTCGTGCGCGCCGCGCGCCACGGTGCGACCTTGCGCAAACGAAGCCGCCACGAACAGGATCGGATATTCGTCGATCATGCTCGGGGCGAGCTCGGGCGGCACTTCGATCGCGCTCAGCGGCGCATGGCGCACGCGCAGATCGGCCACTGCTTCGCCGCCCACTTCGCGCGCGTCGACCTCGACGATATCGGCGCCCATCAGCTTGAGCGCAGTGATCAGCCCGGTGCGCGTGGGGTTCATGCAGACGTTGCGGATCAGGATCTCCGAGCCCGGCACGATCGACGCCGCGACCATCCAGAAGCCCGCGGAGGAGGGATCGCCCGGCACCCTGATGTGCTGCGGCTTCAGCTCCGCCTCGCCGGTGATCGAGATGATCTTGCCGTTCGGGCCATCCTCGACGGTCAATTCGGCGCCGAAACCGCGCAGCATCCGCTCGCTATGATCGCGTGTCGGCACCGGTTCGATCACGCGCGTGATACCGGGGGTGTTGAGCCCGGCGAGCAGCACTGCCGACTTCACTTGCGCCGAAGCGACGGGGAGGGTGTATTCGATCGGCACCGCGGGGTTGATCCCGCGCACCATCAGCGGCAGCCGCCCACCGGGCGACGAGGTGATGTCCGCGCCCATCCGGGAAAGCGGCTCGATCACGCGCCCCATCGGGCGGCTGGAGAGCGAAGCGTCGCCGGTGAAGGTCGCAGTGATCGCGTGGCTGGCGACGAGTCCCATCAGGAGTCGGGTCGACGTGCCCGAATTGCCCATGTCGAGCGCGCCCTGCGGCTGGAGCAACCCGCCGACGCCGACGCCGTGAACGCGCCAGACGCCGTCGCCGCCGCGTTCGATATCGGCGCCCATCGCCCGCATCGCCGCGGCGGTGGCGAGTACGTCCTCGCCTTCGAGCAGCCCTTCGATCCGGCTCTCGCCCACCGCCAGCGCCGAAAACATCAGCGAGCGATGGCTGATCGATTTGTCGCCTGGGACGGTGACGGTGCCGCGCAGCGGACCGCGGGCGGAAACGGCGAGGGGGCGGGATGGAGCGTGCGACATCGCGCGCGGCTTTGACAGCCGCCTTGCGTCATGGCAAGGCGCCCCCCACTTTCCGGGTCACACCCGAAATCACGATATTTTGAAAGGCAAGAGGCAACACATGGTGAAGCCGGAATGGGGCACCAAGCGCGCGTGCCCGAAGTGCGGAACGCGCTTCTACGATCTGACCAAGGACGAGCCCGTCACGTGCATCAGCTGCTCCTATTCGTGGGAGCCCGAGCCGATTCTCAAGTCTAAGCAGCCGATGCCCTTCGAAGCGGTCAAGGCGGCTCCCAAGCCGGAGGCGGCCGATTCCGATCTGGGCGATGAAGATCTGGACATCGCCGAGGACGAGGAGCCGTCCCCCGACGACGATGTCGATCTGGGCGGCGACGACGATCTCGGCGTCGAGACGAGCAGCGACGAGGACGAGCAGTAAGAAAATCGGTGCGGCAAGGGCGTATGCGAAAAGCGTCCTTGCCAAACCCGCGGAGCCCTTCTAATGGGCCCGTCTTCCCGGGGTTTGGGGCCGTAGCTCAGCTGGGAGAGCGCTGCAATGGCATTGCAGAGGTCAGGGGTTCGATCCCCCTCGGCTCCACCATTCCCCCTAAGCAGTTGAAAAGCTGCTAAACTCGCGGAAAACCTAGGCTTTTTACAGGCGGCTGTTACATTTGTAATAGGACGCAGAGCCATGTGTACGTTCCTCGCCAAGCGCAATTCCACCTACTATTTTCGCCGTGTGGTGCCCGCTGAACTGCGCCCATTTTTTGGGGGTCGCCGGGAGTGGATGGTATCGCTCGGCACGAAGGATCGGGACACCGCCAAGCGGCTCATTCCCGACAAAACCAAAGAAACAGATCGGCTCTTAGATGAGGCGCTAGCCAGTCTTGGCCGCGTCGTGCCCTCCAATCCTTCATCAGCTTCTCAGCCGATGAACGGGCTCGATCCGTTCGCGGGGATGTCGCAGGAGGCAATTGAACGGCAGCTAGAGCACGAAGCTGCAGAGGGGCGGCTGGCCATCGCTCAGGATGATGCGTGGGAGGAGGCGGTCGAGTGGGAAGCGGCCTTGCCGCCCGATCATCCTGCGGCCCGACTGCTGAGGGATGCCCGTGAGGAACGCGACCGGTACCGTGGCAGATATCGCAGGCGGAAGCAGCGGGACCGGCACGATGAAACCCCGCCTAAATCGCCCGGAGAGGCCCCGCAGGGCGCGTCCGCAAAGCAGGTCGAGGAAATCCCCGGCGTCATGCTGGATCCCACCATTGTCGATCTGTGGGCGGCTGAGCGAAAGGTCGTGCAAAAGGGTATCGACACCCATCGGGGTGTGGTCCGCTGGTTCTATGAACGGGTGGGAAAGAAGCCCGTTGACCAGATTACCCGCAAGGATGTGCTGTCTTTCAAGGATAGCCTGATCGCCGACAACACCGCCGCAAACACCAACATGAAGCTATCCCGGCTCCAGACGCTCCTCCAGTGGGCCGAGGACAACGACTATCGCGAGGGCAACCCTGCCAAGGGCGTCCGTGTGCTCAACACAGATGCCGCGAAAAACAAGCGTAAGCCCTTCGACATCGGCTCGCTCAATGCGATCTTCTCCAGCCCGGTCTATTCGGAGGAGGCGCGGCCAACGCAGGGTAGGGGCGAGGCCGCATATTGGCTGCCCCTGCTGGCGCTGTTCACGGGTGCCCGTCTTGAGGAGCTTGGCCAGCTTCGCCCGGTGGACGTGCAGCTAGAGCGCTATCCCGACGATACCGGCGAGGAACGCTCGGCGTGGTTCATCCATATCCGCGAGGACGATGAAGATAATCTCAAGCTCAAGAACGCGGCCAGCGAACGGGTAGTGCCTGTTCATCCGGAGCTACAACGGCTTGGCTTCGTGGCTTTTGTTGAGGCGGCCAAGAAGGTGAAGCAAGCGCGCTTGTTCCCTTTGCTCAAGCCGAACATCTATGGGCGGCTGACAGCCAAGTGGGGCGAGTGGTTTGGCCCGTATCTTCGCAAGACTGTAGGCATCACCGACAAGCGGTTAGTGTTCCATTCCTTCCGCCACACGTTCAAGGACTACGCCCGCCATGCTGGCATCGTTGAAGGCGTCCAGCGACAGATAATGGGCCATAGTCCCGGCGATGTGGCCGATGAGTACGGCAGCGGATACAGCTTGCACCAACTTGTCGAGGGAATGAAGCTCTATAAGGTGCCGGGCCTTAAGGTTCTGCGTTAAGCGGCGACCACGCGAGGGGGATGCAATGGCGATTTGGGAGCTATTTTCGAAGCGCGCGGCCGATTTGGCAAAGTCGGGTGTCGAAGATGTCTATCAGTACACGGACATTCCTCAGCCACTTCGTGTCCAGATAAGCCAAATTGCGATCGAGGCGCTAGGGATGGCAGCTAGTTACGGATATACAACCTCCGAAAATCCCCGTTGGGTTGAAATTGAAAATATCTTCTGTCGGGAAAAGGGGTCTTATGCGCTTGGTAACGCCCGTACTTCAGGTGATCGCGTCATTACATATATGTCAGGTTGTTCAACCGAAGATTGGATCGACTTACTAGAGCTATTATGCTTTTCAATAATTGTGGTTAACCAAGATAATCAGCACTTCTTTCGTCAGCAATGGGGCGTGGAAGTCGAACAGGAAGCCGCGCTGGACGAAGTTAATTATCGCTTGCGAGAGGCTGGGGTTGGTTATCAATTTGAAGAGGAACAGGTCATTCGCGTGGATAGTCAGTTTATTCACGCTGAGGTGGTTAAGCCCGCTTTGTCGTTGCTAACAGGTCGCGAGTTCGACGGGCCTCGGGACGAATTTTTGACGGCGCATCAGCACTATCGTCGCGGTGAGCATCGGCAAGCCGTAGCCATGGCTGCTAATTCCTTGGAAAGCACGTTCAAATCCATCTTTGATAAGAAGGGATGGGAGTATCAGAAGGGTGCACGCATCTCGGATCTAATAAAGGTGGCGCGTTCCCACTCGCTCTGGCCCGATTATCTCGATGCCTCGTTCGACCAACTGGTGGCCACGCTGCAATCGGGGTTGCCAAAGATACGGGACAACGATGCCTCGCACGGCCAAGGGGCTGTTCCCAAGGGCGTGCCAGCTTTCGTTGCGGCATACGCTTTGCATCTTGCGGCGAGTAAAATCGTGTTTCTTGTCGGGGCCGCGAACGCCTGAGCGTGGGGGATTGCTCGCCGGATCGTCTTAATCGTCCGTTTCCTTCGGTAGTCTCGCGCGCTGCTCAACGACCGTTCTCGGCTCCATGAGGGAATGGCAAAGCGGTTGCTATCCGTTGGCTCGGCCACAGATCTGCGCCCGGCTCTCATATTCCTCTACTGCCTCAGCACTCACTCGCCAGAGCTTGCCGCCGAGCTTGAAGGCGCGAAGCTCCCCGCATTGATCCTATCGTAGATGAATGTGTCGCTGCACTGCCAATAGGCGGCGAGTTGGGCGACGGTGTAGGGTCTTTCTTGCATCGGGGCCTCTGGCGAAATGGCAGGCCCGCCCCAGTGGGAACGAAGCCTGCCTAGTTGTTATCTGCGGAAGTAAGTTTCCCTGCGCATCTTCTCGCGCTCGGTGGCAGAAAGCGGGCGGTTGTTCCGCAGACGCTGTGCGTGCTCTTCCCTGAACGCTTGCATGGGGATGAGTATGTTTCGGGAGTTGCCCTCTCGATCCCTGCCGATAACGTGCAGAGCCTTCTGGCCGTTGGGCATGTCGATATAGTTGATGTCGAGCGTCGAGTTGATGCCAGACTTCGAGCCCGCACGACGCAGGCGGAAGTCCACCTGTGCGCGGAACACTGCGTCCGCCTCATCCTGCTGTAGGCCGAGTTGGACGCGGAAGGGCTTGGTGCCCGGCGCTGCCCGCCATGCCTCGCCACCGGCGACCTGTAGCGAGCCATCCGACAAGGCCGCGTTCATAGCCTCGGGGGCCAAAGTGGATGACGGAGTGTCGCTGTTCTGGAGCCCGAGGGCCACACGCTCCCGCACCAAGTTTTGCATTACGCGGATGGCCTGCGGCGAGTAGCGGGTTCCGAACGGGTTGTACCATGCGGATTGCTTGGACATGACCGCAGCGGCCACGGCTTCGTCGGCTTCCTTGCGGAGCGCGGGAGGAACCGTTGCCGAGCTATAGCGGGCGGGGTCGCCAAAGGCTTGCCGGTAAGCTGCCTCGGGTCCGACCGTCTTAGCCAGAGTGCCGAACGCGCGCATCTTCTCGTGGTACTCGCCGTAGTATTCGGAGGTCATGCCGGGATTGACCTGCATCATGCCCTGCCAAGTCTGGAAGGCTCTGCCGAAGTTCTTGCCGTACTGCTCCTCAAGCGAGCCCTTAACCGCGCCTTGGATGTCGTTCTTGACAGCCGTGGAGGTGTAGTGGCCAACGGTGAAAGCACGGGCGAGGCCTCGGTAATCGCCATTGCGGAAGTCGCGCAGAGCGAGACGATTGAAATGTTTGGCCTCGATCCCTTGCGCAATGGCCGCCTCTACGTCGCCGCTAGCCCACGCCATGCCGGACGCCGCCGCAGCTTCGCGGTTGTCGCGTTCAGCAACCTCGATAGCGGTCTGGCGTGCGTATGCGCGGTCCTCTTTCTGCCAATCGCGCTGCTTTTTGCGCCACCAATTGGCGACAGCTAATTCCATTAGCGATCGGGTTTCGCCCTTCATATCGGTGAAGTCGAACAGGTCTTCCTCAAGCCCCGTGAAGCGCTTGACCTTGGCATTCATGGCCATGAGCCGATTGGTGGCGTCCAGCGAGGACATGCTACTCGTCGCCCGCGCTTCCTCGTAATCTGCCATGTCCTCGACAAGCAGGCTGATAGAGGCGTCCTCCATGGCCCTTTGGCCGTAGCGGTGCTGAGCATCGTCCAGCTTCACCTGCTCATCCTCGCCGAATATCTTATCGATACCGGCCTTGCGCATCAGGCTGACGGCATAGAAGTTCCCATCCTGCATAGCGCCGCGCATGAAGTTGTAGAGGCCCTTGCGGTACGTCTCGTCGTCCATGCCCTCTGGCTTGACCATCCCGCCAAGGAAGGCCTGGCTCTGCTGAATGAGCGCGCTGCTCGGCCCCTCGGTGGGGCCTGCCGTGACTGCCTGCGCGGAGGCAGCAGCCTGCAATGCACCGGCGCCGGACTTGCCCGAGGCGGTCCAAGCGTTGATGGCCTGCTCCTGCCCGTAGGCGTACCGAGCTTTGGCGACCGCGTTCATCAGCGGGCCGGTGGCCTCGATCAGCCCGGCTTGGATCATCTGATTGGCAAACGGGTCCTTGGTCATCAGGGACCGGGAAGTGGCCGCAAGCTCCTTGGCTGCTTCTTTGGGGTCCAGCGTCTTGAGCCGGTCCATGTCCGCGTACCGGTCCTGCGTCCACTGATCCAGCGTGGTCTTCGCCGTGAAGAACTGCGCGCCCTGCTCGAAAGCAGTTGGGCCGAAGATCGTCTTAACGGTGCTGTCGGAGTTGTTAAGCTCCTCTAGGGCGATGCCCTCCTGCGCCATCGTAAAGCCTTCGAAGAACTTCTCCGATTGCTTGCGCTCGATGTAGGGCTGCATGAGCCCTTCAAAGAACTGCCCGAGCTGGCCCGCTACGGGGCCGGGATCGGTCTGCGGGCCAGCGACGACTACACCGCCGCCGCTCTGCCCGCCCACGATCTGAGCCCGTGCACTGGCCCCATTGGCGGCGGGGCGGGCCTGCGAAGGCTTAGCGCCCTCGAACGCGAAGCTCTGCCGCGTTACTTGCCGACTGTCGAAGCCAGTGGCCATCAGGCCGCCTGCGGCGTTGCTGGAAGGACGGGTTTGCCGAATGTGCCCGTGCCATGGCCGCCATTCACAGCTAGGCGGGCGGCCTCTTTGGCGGCGGCGAAATCCGTGGGCATCGCGGGCATAGCCTTGGAGGCCGAAAGCGGGCCGACGTAGGGCGCGCTGGCCCATTCCCGCTGCGCCTTCGGAGCGACCATGCCTGTGGCACCGCCGCCCATTGAAATCTGGCTGCTGGTGCGGACCATGGGAGAGCCATCGGTGTCCCGTCCGACGACGGGTCGTCCGGCGAACGTCTCAGGCGCAGTCTGGATGTCGAAAGCGAAGGTGCTGGTGCGGTGCTCGACAGCCTGTTGGGGTGGGGCGGCAGCGACCGCCTCCTGAAACTCCGGGCTGAACTCCGGTGCCGGCTCGCCAGTGCGGGCAGCAAGTGTTGCCATATCCTGCGCAATCATTGGGGCGAGCGCCCGCACAGCACTGTCATCGCCGCTCTGGATGTAGCTGGACAGTGCAGCATCGTACTGCGCTACGGTGGCGTCATCGCTAGCCTCAACCAGCCCGACCACCTTGGAGAGCGCCGGAAGCATGCCGGGGTTCGTATCGGCAAAGGTGTTTAAGGCTTGCGTGTAAGCGCTTCGGGGGTCCGTGCCGACGCCAATCATGCTGCGAGCCATGGCGGTGATGGCGCTGGCGTCGTGCCCGCTGTCGTGGATCAGGCAGAGGGCGGCGTTAATCTTCGCCCGCTGCTTAACGGTAAGGGTCATTCGGTTTCCTGTTTGGTCGTTTTGTTGGCGTGGCGGACGAGCCAAGCTGGCGAGCTAGTGACGATCTGAAAGACGAGTTTCGTCCGGTCGGGAGTGAGGTGAGGGCGTCCTGCGCGATCCCAACTAAGGCGTGCCGCATCGGCTAATCGCTGGGCCTTCTGCTGCTCCTCATGGGATAGGCGATAGTAGATCGGGTCGCGGGAGGGCTGTTCAGCGAGCGGAGGGAAGCCGAGGAGCACCCGCTCATATGCTCGGATGAGCGACACTGAACTTCGCGTCTCATCCAGCGAGGTGATTCCCTCGGGGTCTGTTGCGCCCCACAGCCAGCGCTCGACGCACATCCACTGGCATTCGATGAAAGCGGCGACGCCGTACTCTAGGCAGCGATCCTTCAATTCCTCCAAAGTTCGCGGCCATGGGCTGTAGGGTTGTTGATCTGCTGTCGGGGCCGGTCGGAAAGCAGCGTCGCCTTGATCCCTGCGCGGCTGCGCCTCTCGTAACTGCTTGAGCGTCATGCCTTTCGCTTCGGCAATCTTACGTTGGCGTGCCCGCCATTCGCTCCGCGCTGTCACGCTGCGATAAATCCACGGGTGAGGCCCCGGAAGTATCGGGCGAACGCTTCCTTGGGATCGTTCGGGGCAAGCGCCATGATCTTCGCGGGGATGCGATCCGGGTGCTGTTCGATGAGGAGGGCGAACACGTTGTCGGGGAGACCACCGAACCCGCTAATGGCCACCGGCTGGGGCACGTTGCGGCCACTGTCCATGTCGTAAGCGATGCGGGTATAGTTGATCGTCCACGCGGAACGCAGGACGCCTTCGTCCGTCTTCCCGACTTCGACTACGCGAAGGTCGCTCAGGTCCTTGAAGCGGGCATCCTCTCGAGCCTTGCGTTCGACAGCCAGGGCGGTGTCACGGTCGCCCACGGCCTTCGCTCGGTCGGCGGTGAGGCGCTTTACTCGGTCGCCAGCAGATTTGAGGCGTTCGAGGAGTGCCAAGTCCTGTTCGGCTTGGACAAGATCTGCGCTGATCTGCGCGAGGGCAGCGGAGGCCTGTGCTGCGGTGATTTTGGTAGTGGTCATTTCAGTCCTTGGAGGTGGTGTGAGCGCGGGCGCATGGCCTCGCGTCGAGTGGGTAAAAATCGGTCGTGGAGTGCGGCGCGAACGGGGAGCGGACGGGTGGCAAGTCGTACAGGCCCATGGCCCGCAGCTTGGCTATCGCCTTGGCGGCCAGTGGGTCAGCGTGCATGCGGGCGCTGGCGATAATCGGCCACGAAGCGAGCATTGGCCTCGGCTGCGGCTGCGGTCTCTTTGGACCATGATGGCAGGGTGAAGCCGAGCGCGATGAGCGCGCCCCGCAGCACCGCACGACGGAAGTTGCTCCGCACGATGTAGTAGCGCGCACGGTCGCCCACGGCCCCGTCCGGGTCGAGCCGATCGATAATGGATTGGAGAACCGGGAGACGCCCCGGCTTGCCGCGCAGGTAGGTGGCCAGCATTGCCTCGCCCGGCGTGGTTGGGGTGAACGGAAGTTCGATCACGTATCGAGGAACGACGTGTCGATGGGGGCGCACGCCAGCGGATCGCTTGGCTTGGCGAGGCGAGTTGTGTGCTCCCCGTGCTTTCGCACCGTGGCTTGATGCAGCGTCTCAGGATTATCCGACCGGAATGCAGCCAGCATGTTGCGGTTGGCAGCGGCACGACCACTGATGTCCCGCTGAGCCCACACCGGAAACGGAATGGAGAGCAGGTCGAGCATGGCGCGAACGGCTGCCATGCGATGGGGGTTGCGGGTGAAGTAATCGGCTGCGCCGGGGTGGGAGAGCCGGTCTGTATCAACCGGGCAAACGGTCATGGTGCTCTTTCTGTGTTGCGATTGAAGTGACATGAATTTTCGATAGATGGCCCTCGCCTGTATTCAGGAGGGCACAGGTTTCGCAGCGAGAATGGCCAAGGTGCGCTCAGCCAGATGGGGCGGGCATGCGTACAGGGTGCAGCGACCGGCCTTGCTGAGTTCAACCCGTCCGATGTTCGCCAGCTTGCGGAGATAGCGTAGCGCCGTGTCCTCGCTAACCCCTGCCATGGTGCCAATATCGGCTGCCGAGCGGGGCGCTTCCCCTTGATGGTAGGCGGTGAGCAGCGCCAGCCCGATACAGGCTCGTCCCCATAGGGTTTCGAGTTGCCTGAGGCGCTTCTGCGCTTCTGCGGCTAGAGCCAACGAATGGTGAGAGGTTATTGGCACAGCAGCCTCCGAAAGTGGAGGGCGGCAATGGATGTGCCAATGGGACTAATCAATACATTGTCCGTAGTCGACGTTTGATTTTAGCGGTGTGTGCTTAATTAGCACCCGTGACACCTTGAGTGTTACTAACAAGATGCTTGTGATTGCAGCCCAATGGCTTCGGCATATGAGCAGGCAACCACAAGCTCTAGTTAGCTAGGAGCAAGCCAGTAGGAGACAGCCACTGGTGGGTGAGAGGAGAGGCTTCATGCGCCGTGGTCCGGGTCGGATGCGCTAATGACCTTTGGGGTGGCCCAATGAAGCTAAGCCACGATGCTGCGCACGGCCTATTGCTCTCCCCTTGGAATGATCCAGCCTAGCCGAACAATCTGCAAAGACCGGAAGTGCAGACAGAAGGATACGGGTGACCAGCCGTGACTGGCTGGATCAATCGAAAGGGAGATAGGTGGTGGTCCACTCGTTATGAGTAGTATGGAGGATACCATAGGTATCACCATAGATTTGATAAGAAGGTTAGCCATGCCCTCCCCGGCCAGCATAGATATGGGTTTGCTCCTAAGAGCCCCAATCTATCTGCCGTAGGAAGCAGGCTACGCATCACCATGAGTTTGATTAAGCGTTGAGCCGATGCCCTGCTAGCTGTCAGGCCGCTATGGATTTGCCACTGCGCCTAACCCCGGAATGGCTAGCTGCTTGTTTAACGTCCAGCCGGGACGCCACATGGTTTCTGTGGCTGATGGTATCAATTCAGATGACATCCGCTGGCGCGCTCGCATCGCGATTTCGGATATCAGCCGTGGAATGCGGCGGTGCGGCTGTGACCAGCGGTTAGGCCGATTGAACCACGATTAGCTGCGCGTTGAATTGGCTTTGCGCTTCATCGCTGAGGACCCGCAAAATCTCATGCTCTGGCGTGAGCTCTTTGGGCGCTCGAACGGGCATTGTCGGAACCCTATCCTCAATTCGACGGATGCCTGCCGGGGAGGGTGGTCGCAGGGCAATCGATTGTTGGAGGTCTGAGAGACCCTCGATGGCAGTGTCCGCGTAGAGTTTCGCTTCGAGGTCTGACTGAATTTCACGCGCTCGCGTGGCCGCAGCCCGATTTTGCGCGAGCCATTCCGTCAACTTATCCCGCACAGGACGGGCATCGGACTGCAGTTTTTCAGTGAGGCGTGCCCTAAGGCTTTCAATGCCCACAGGTTCTATCTTTTGGGGCTCGGAGCAGAAATATGCGGAGGTATCATCGAAGGATACCGTGTGTCGAAAATCGTCGGCGATCACACCAATGCTGGCGGGAGAAATGAAGATCGATCGTTGTGCAACCTTCTGGCTTGACCACGCCGCGTTGATACCGGCCAGTGTGTGAAATCGCGGGGCTACATAGAACACTTGATTTGTGCCGTTATCGAGCGTGACGAGCGCGGTGTGCTGGAGTGATCGCTTGCGTTCGGTGATAGCAAAACGATGGAAAGGCACATTTAGGCTTAGGCCGAGATTTTTAATCTCATTGGCGCTTCTACGTGTCATCACGTGAGATCGTTTAAATTGTAGGTAAAGCGGTACGCCGGGTGCATCTAACTTAACGTCATAGCCCCCTGTCGCTTTTCCTTCCTCTATCAGGCTAGGAAAAATCGGAACCGCCGAAAGCGCCATCCAGCCCACCAGTTCGTTGGTGAGGGCAAAGCCGTAGGTAAACTCTGATATATCCGGGGTCATTCCCCACCATCGTTGGTATTAGTCACGCTCGCAATATTAATAACGTCGCTCACTGACTGAGCAGCCCACCTCCCGCCACGCGCCGTCACTATGCCCCTGCTGTTCAACTCGCTAGCGATAGCCCTGAGGCTAGTGTGGCCCTCCGACCGAATGGCATGGATGATCGGCATGACATCCGCAGCGAACGCCTTGGCCTTGGCCTTGATCGCATCCACCGCAGCGCCATTGCCCTGATAGGCGCCGAACGCTTTTGCGCCCATTGGATTGCCGAGCTTCTGGCCTCGGGCTTTTGCTGCTGCCAGTGCCTCTTTGGTGCGCTTGCTAATGGCCTTCCGCTCAGCTTGCGCCATGGCTGCCATAATGTGGATCGTAAGCTCGTTGGCTTCGGGCATGTCCGCTGCCAAGAACTTGGTGCCAGCGTCCTGTAGGGCAGCGAGGAAAGCGAGATTACGGCTCAATCGATCTAGCTTGGCAATCACCAGCGTGCCCCCCGTCACCTTAGCATGGTGCAAGGCCTTGGCGAGTTCGGGCCGGTCATCGCGCTTGCCGCTCTCAACCTCGATGTATTCTCCCAAGGGCTCGCACCCTCGGGCTGAGCAGAACGCATCAATGGCGGCGCGCTGCGCTTCCAGCCCTAGGCCGCTGCGGCCCTGCTTCGCTGTCGATACGCGGTAGTAGTTGATCGTCCGCATGGTGGCTCCAGTCGTTGTTGATCGACCGGATATGCAGGATGTCCAGAATAGTCAAACGTTCGTTAGATATTTCTGGACATATGGCGGTCCTGGTCCCCATGGGGGGATTTTGCCCTTTGTACGATCCGAGTTGTCCTCTCGCATAAGTGCAGCGAACTCAGGTCGTAAGTTACGGATAACTCGCCATTATTGGAGGAAATTGGGCGGCCTTCCCAATAGAAAACCGCTGTGTCATACCACCCTGGGGGGAGAGCTTGTGTCGCTTGGTATCAGTTATATGGGGACCAAGAGGCACCTTGTTCCCGACTTGAAGGAAATCATATCCTCTTGCCGAAAGGGGATCTTCCTCGACGTCTTTTCCGGAATGTGTTCGGTTGGGCGGGCAGTGGCTCCAGATCGGCAGGTTTGGTCAAACGACCTTCAGTCGTTTGCCCAGCTTGTGGCGGCGACCCACTTTTGCTCCAGCGACCCGCTGATCTCTCGCTTCGAGGCGTTGGGAGTGACTGCGGCGTACAGGCGCTCCAAGATTGACGAGTTATCCGACACGTTCTCTGCGTTTCTGGCGGCTGAGCATGCCGCGCTTGAGAATTCGGACATTGGCGCCCTCGCCACCATTTTCGATCAAGCAGTAAGCAGCGCCCAATCAGCCCTCCAAATCACAGCGGCGGGCGACTATGACCTGTTCAGTCGCCGATATGCCGGGACGTATTTCGGGTATCAGCAGACCGTCGAAATTGATGCCATTCGCTTCGCTCTTGATCGCCTGAGGGCTGAGGGCAGAGCCACCGCAGATCAATGGCAGGCGCTGGTTGTAGCGTTGTGCATAGCCATGTCACGCTGCTCAAACTCAACCGGCCATTTTGCGCAATCGCTGTACCCAAAAGCCGCAAACATAAAGAAGGTCATTGCAAAACGGCGCAGGAACATCACGTCTGAATGGCTCACGGCGATTGACGAAGTTATGCCCATCGCCAGCCAAGATTGGCGGAAGGGTAACCACGCGTTCCGCAAGGATGCAACAGATCTTCTATCAAGTCTGCGAGAGTTTCAAATAAAGCCGTCTGTAGTCTACGCAGACCCGCCATACACGAAAGATCAATACTCAAGATACTACCATGTTTACGAGACGGCGGTCCTATACGACTATCCGCCTTGCAGCGGCATGGGCCTTTACCGGCCAGATCGAGCGACCTCTCCGTTCTCACTCGCCTCGAAGGTGGAAGAAGCAATGGACGGGCTGATCATGGCGGTAGCTAAGATCGGAAGCTGCCTCGTCCTTAGCTATCCACAGGATGGGTTGCTGCACAACTCAACCGAAGCGATCCCCAAAATGATCAGGAAGCACTTCGGCTGCGATGCTGACCATATCAATATTTCTCACCAGCACTCTACAATGGGGGCTTCTAAAGGTGCCTCCACCCACGATGTTACGGAAGTCATCTACAGGGTAGCAATATGAGCGGTGTTAGCCAAAAGCAGCAATTGAAGCTCATATCTCCGTCTGAGATAGAGCCAAATCCGGAAAATCCGCGTCTAGTTTTTAGGCAGGAAGAGATGGAGAGCCTAATGCTCTCCATCGATCGACACGGCATTCAGGTACCACTTACCGTCTATAAAGACGACAGTGGATACAAGTTGCTTGATGGCGAGCGTCGTTGGCGGTGCGCGAAAAAGCTCAATTTAAAGACCATACCTGTAATTATTCAGGACAAGCCGACCGAGCTTGAGAACCTAGTTATAATGTACAACATCCACGCTCTTAGAGAGCAGTGGGACTATTTCACTATCGCCTCTAAGCTTGAGCGGGTCATCGAACTATACAAGGTTGAGAACGGAAACCCGCCGAACGAGGTCCAACTATCTGAACTTACCGGGCTTACGCGCGGCGCAATACGCCGATGCCAGCTTCTTATAAATTTGCCCGACCGCTTCAAGCGCATGATCCTTACGGAACTCGAAAAGCCCAAACTTCAGCAAAAATTCACGGAAGATTTCTTCATTGAAATGGAGAAATCAATCAAGACTATCGTTAAGCGCATTCCGTCTTACAACAGCAAAATTGACGAAATCAGGGATACTTTAATCGATAAATTTCGTCGTGATAAAATAACGGCGGTTACCGATTTCCGTCAGCTGTCCAAGATTGCGACGGCGCTTGATAGTCTTGATGTACAGAAAGGTGAGGCGAAGAAAATACTTGATCGGGTATTCGATCCGACCAACGGGATGGGCATCCGAGAGGCATACGAGCAATCGGTAGCCTTTGAGTACGAAGAGCGTAAATACTATAAGTACGTCGATAACATAGATGATTTTTTGGTGGAAGTCATTGACGACGATCGCATAAGCGATCTGGACGATGATTTAATGAAGCGTTTGCGTGAACTGTACAACACTATTGCTCGTATCTTGGAGCAATAACTCATGGCAGGGATCAGCTCCGCAGAAGATTTCATCAAGGCCTCTGTCAAGCAATACCTGATTTCTACATACTCTAATCCACCTGTTCGGTGTGATGAAGAGGTGGATCAGAAACTTGGCTGGGTTCCATCAATTAGTTGTCCGGTGAACAATCAACTGATGCTTATTGAAGCGTCTGAAAAGCCTTATCCGGAAATTTTGCGGATGCGCCGAGCCGAGATGGTAGAGGTCCCGGCCCCAATTGCGGCCTACGCCGCCTGTCCGGAAGAGGCTTACACGCAGAACCAGAAGGAAGCGACTGATCTGATGCTGCACGGCTTTGGCCTATTCACGGTGGACGCAGCGGGCAATGTTACGGCGAAGTTCCCCGCGATCCCGATCGCCCAACATATACCGGAAAGTCAGTTTAAGGATGACGTGGACGGCTTGCCCGCGTTGCACAAGCGCCAAGCGAGAGAGTGCTTTGAATTGTACAAGCACAATGCGCCTGCAGGCGTAGCAAGTCTGGCAGAACGCGTTGAAGGTCTCATTATGCGGGCAGGAAAGGACGCTGCTAAGAGGGGTTGGATCACGAAGGCCCAAGCGAAGGCTAGTGCGGCCAACGTGTTGGTGAGCCTCCAAGGCGCTCCTCAATTCAACAACGCCGACACGGTTTTGTCCGCCGTGCGTATGTTCGTTCAGCGATATCGGAACGTTGCGCATCATGTGCCCAAGGACAAGAAGTCCGCGTATCGGAAATATCGCGATTGCCGCCATGCGTTCTTGGATGGGCTGCGAAATATGCGAGATTTTAAGGACGCTATGAAATCGCTCGGGTTGTCCGGAGGGTTCTGAATGTAATCGGCTGGGTTCGCTACGGACCTTGCGCTGCCGTCGGGAACTGTTACATCCGGGTGTGCCAACGGTAATAGGCGCTCTAAAAAAGTCTTTGTTTTCCAATGGTTAAGTCGGGGCTGTTCGATCCCCCTCGGCTCCACCATTCCCCTTGATTTCATTGGATTTTTTAGGGGTTCGATCCCCAAGTGGACCACCGCGGACGTTGGCGGACGCAGGTGGACGACTCCGGAGTTAGGGCAAATTGGGAAGATCGCTGAAGCGCGCAGCGATCAGGACGGGCATTTGTTAGCCAATCCCGGCCAAATCCGAGCGTAAGAAACGCATTATTTGTAGTTAGTTAGTGGGCCAATCTAGGCATTGGTGATCGCTTGAGCGTCCATCTGCGGAGCTTGATACTGTGCCCTCACTTGTGTGGGCTTCGTACCACCAGGAGCATGCTCCTCACTTGCAGTTTTCACTTGGACGGTGCTGGTTCCAGCTTTTGTCGAGATCGAAGAGGTTTGGCTTATGCCGTTATTAGGACGCACCGAGCATTAGAGACGGCCCGTAGTTTCCGCTTTGCGCTCATTATCGGACATAAAGCGACGGCTCGTCCCATAAGGAGTGAGCCGTTGCCGTTGCGGCGGCGCCTAGCTAATGTCGCCGATATGAGAGCGCCCGGGGTGGATTTTTCGTGATTGAAGAAAGAGGCGAATTACGCGTAGGTGCGCATGTTCTCGTTCAGCTCGGCAGCGAACTCGTCACTGACGTCGAACAAGCGCTGCTGGAATGCGTGAAGAATGCGTATGACGCCGATTCCCCCGGCTGCCGCATCAGCATCGATACGCAAACTTCCGGATCGCTGGAGGAAGTCGCGTCCGCAGGTGCGCTCATGCCGTTCGGAGAATCGGCTGAAAACGTCAATGTCAGGTTCGAAACAATTGAAGGTGTTACTCTAAAAAGCCGGCCCGACGCCGATAGCTTGATCCGCCGGAAACTCGATTTTCGTGGGCGCATTTCAATAGAAGACGCTGGCACTGGCATACCTTTCGAGGATTTGAGCCGATCCTGGCTCGTTATTAGTGCCTCGCTTAAGCGAAGCGGCACGCAAGGGCCTAAAAAGAAGACGGCGCTCGGTCGGACCCCGCTCGGAGACAAGGGCCTCGGCCGCCTTGGCACCATGAAGCTGGGCGATATCCTGCTCGTCGAGTCCGCAACGTCCCCCACCGCAGAAGTGGCCTCGGCCTGGTTTCGATGGGCGGATTGCGAACGCGCACGCACCGTCGATCAGATTCCAGTGAACCTTAGCCGGACGAGCAATGATGAGGGCTTCAAAGGCACACGCGTTTCCATCCTGGGCCTGCGCGATCTTGATGAATGGAAGCGGAGCGGGCGGCTGAATGAAATCACGCGCAGCCTGGCCCGACTTATTTCGCCGTTTGAGGCGACTGCGACATTTCCGGTCACCGTCGAGCTCGACGGTGGGGAGCAATCATTGGCGCTGGTCACGGAACAGCTTCTTGCTCGTGCCGTCGCCGACTTCAGGTTCGACTGGCAGAATGTGGACGGCAAGCCGACGCTCATCGCTCGAGCCAGGCTGCGGCGACGTCTGTTGGCGTCCAAACGTTCGCAGGCGCTGCGCGAGAGGACCGAACGGGTCTTCGAGCAGGATGAGGGGAGTGCCTTCGCGGAATATTTGAAGACCAGCCGTCGCATGAAGGGATATGCGCAGAAGAAAATCGACGCAAAATCCCCTTGGTTTGCTGAGATCGAGCATCGCTTCGAGGGCCGCTCGCTTTTAAGAAAGTCAGGCCATTCCACTCAGAACCCCGGGCGGTTTGGCGGCGCCTTTTATTTCTTCCATTTCGTCGGGGACGAGGAGGATGAGTTCGGAGCGGCATCCGGAGCTCGGGCGAACTTGCAGCTGGTTCGGGATCTGGCCGGAATTTCAATCCTTCGGGACGGCTTCCAGGTGAGAAATAGGGGCGATTGGCTGGGATTGTCGGCTGGCATGACGTCCGGCAGCACCTACAACATGCGGCCCGAAAACACTCTTGGCTATTTCGCGCTGAGCGGGGAGCAGAATTTCGGACTCGTCGAGAAATCGGACCGGGAAGGATTTGTCGACAACCCGGCCTACCGCGGGTTTCTCGCGATCGCGCGACAGTGCCGCGATTTCGCGAACGATGCCATCGTAGCCGTTCGCAGGTCCTTGGACGAATATGACAAGGCGCTCCTGGCGGCGCGCAAGGAGCAGGAAGCGTCATCGACGAAGAGCGATCTTGCTCGTGTCGGGTCCATGGCCACGGCCTCGCTCAAGGTGGGGCAGATCACCGCGACGCTCGCGGAAGAAGTCGAGCTGCTAACGGCACCGCAAGGCAATAGCGCCGAACGCCGTCAGCGGGTCCTCGCACTCGCGCAAGAGGCGCTCCGAGCCGCAGCCGGAAACATGGATTCGGCGGAAACTCCTGCCGTGCTCATCGAGCGGATTGAGCAAGAGATCATCGAGGGACGCGAACGGTCCGCAGCCTTGGTCGAAAGCGCAGCAGCGGGCTTGGCGGCGCGCGGCCTCACCCATGAGCTCAGGGCACATCTCGCGGCCATACGACATAGCGTGAGCGCGCTCGAACGTAGCGGCTCGGTTGGCAGAGGATCGGCGCCGCATTTGACGGCGATCCGCCGGTCTTGCAACGCCATTGCTCAGGCAGCCGCACAGATCGACCCGTTGATTCCGCGGGTAAGCGAGACAAAGCAAAGCTTCGACGTGCTCGAGTTTATCGCTGACTATTTCAAGCAGCGGGCGGGAGTCCTTGGCACATCGGGCATTGGTGTCGGGGTAAAGGGAGAACCGCTCTTGGTGCAGATGCACCAGTCTCACCTTTTGCAGACGCTCGACAATCTCATGCGCAACAGCGTCTTCTGGCTAAGCCATCTTCCAAAGGGAAGAGAGCGTGAAATAGAGGTTGACGTTACATCGGGCGGCTTTACCTTCGAAGACAATGGTCCCGGCATCGATCCGCTTGTCGAAGAAACGCTATTCGATCTGTTCGTAACCACGCGGCAGCATGAAGAAGGCGGACAAGGGCTGGGTCTCTTTATCACCAGCGAACTGCTCGCATTAGACGGCTGCAGCATTGCCCTTCTTCCCGATCGGAACAAAGCAGGGCGAAAATATAGGTTCTTGATCGATCTGATGGCAGTGCGTCGAGAGAGCTGAGCATGGCGCTGAAGGAAATTCGAGATGCGCTCGGCATCGAACGCGTGATTTGGGTCGATGACGTATTCGGTGAACCCGAAGAAGATCTCGCGCTCCTAGCAAGCGGTCAGCCCGGCTTGCAGGAGGCGTTTCCGGAGTTCGCCGCCGCCTTTGCGCTGCAGGGCTTTGGCGATGTCGACGCCGCGCTTAGGCAAGCGGTCCGCGACCTCAATGACGATCGGCGTGACGAACTCCGGATAGCGCTTCTGCAGGCCGATGCTGAGGATGCGCCGGCGCATGAGTTGGGCCGGGGAACGATCGCCGCAGCCTGCAAGAAGCTGAATGTCAGCAAAGGCGATCGATGGACCTTTGAAGACGCCGACGGGAAACTTGGCGAAGGCGCAGGCGATGACGCGAACGTCGCCTATGTCATCGACCTAAAAGAGGCCGGCGGTCAGGACCGTCGAGGGCTGGATATCGTCAAGCTCCTAAGGGCTCACGGTTCGAAAGGACTAGCCTTCATCCTCACCCACGAGGCAGCGGCCGTCGGCGAGTCCGCCCTGGAGGGCCAGCTGACTGATGAGCTCGGCGAGGCCGCACGCATGGCCCCTCCGATCACAGTGATCTCAAAGGAGAGATTGACCGAGGACGGCGCCAATATCGAAACGGCACTGAGCATTGCATTGAAGAGGGCGGGCCTGCGGCGCGCTCTCTATTATGTCCTGCAGGACGCCTCGCAGCGAGGAGCGGAAGCCTATGCTACTACCGCAACCGCACTGCTTGGGATCGATCCTGAACGGCTGGAGCAATATGTCTATCGGCGAGGACGAATAGAAGGCGTGTCCGAGTTGAGCGTGGTCGAGCGTGCGCTGAGCGCCGGTGCCTCGAAGGCCATGCGCACGTTCTTCGGAACGGACGCCGCCGTTCTCCGGGCCATGCAGACCTTGAGGGAACTCCAATCCATTGCTCTCGACCAAAAGGCATTGGATGCAGGTCCCATATTGTCCGACTTGCGGAACGCCGAAATTTGGGAGAATGGCGAGCTGATCAACGGCGCGCTCACTCCCCTCGCAAATGGCGACGTATTCAAATTTGACAACGCCGAACCGGATGGGCCCAAATCGCCGCGCTTGTTTGTGCTTCTAGGACAGCCTTGCGACATTACGCTGCGTGCCAACGGCAAGCGCGCGAGTGAGATTGCGATGCTGGTGCCGCTGATCGAAGTGAACGAGGAAGGGGCGCCGCCAGCCGACCCGAACGAAGCGGCGGAGGATGAATCCGACAAAGATCCTGAAATGCCATTCCGGCTCAAGGGCAAGCGTTTGAAGCTAAATCTTCGGCAGCTGGCCTATGTCCGCTCCGCTATACTCGACCTGGCCTGCTTCCGCGCCGATGGATGCGTCCGCGTGGAAGCCCAGCATGTGCCCGCGGCAGGACTGCTTGCTGGGGCAAGATCAATCTATCCCGGGAGAACCTCGGCCGCTGATGCCGCGCTTGCCGCGCCGATGCCTCCCCCGGTCGCAGCGGGCGCGATCGTGACCATCGACGACCGTCTCCTGCTGACGATGAGCAACGACAAGCCTTGGGACAAGATACGCGTCGGAACGAGGCTGGCGGCCTACCAGCCTCCGCCAGGGCACCATCTGGGCGCTCTTCCCGATCGCGTGACGTGGTTCCTTCGCCGCGAAGGGCGCATTCGGGCACCTTATTCAGCATTCCTGCTCGAGCGAGCGCTGAGAATGTTGGGCCGGCGCGCTTTCGACTCCGATTTCACGACCGATATCCATTGAGGTCGGAAACGCTTTGGATCATCCCAACAACGACTATTGGTCCGCCCCCTGAAAGCGAGCCGATTGCGTTGAGCGGTTGGAAACTCTGGGCGGTCGCGAAACGAGACGCGGTCCCTTCGCGGAAGCGCCGACCGGCGCGCGCGTCGAAGGTAGAGTGCAGCGCCGCATCGACCTCTTGGGCGGGCGATACGCGCTGCTCGAAAGATCGACGGAATTCACGCGGTGTCCTGGCGCGACGTGTTGGAGCGCTATCTCGGCAAGCGCCGCTTTGGATCATGCGGGAAGGCGGCGTGAATTGGTCGCTCACGCGTGGGCGCAGCATCGAATAGTTACGTAAGATTGCATTTAAGTTCACATGGAGCTATGGTCGTTCCATGCCGCAATACGCACCCGATCTCGACCTGAGGGATACCGCCCTCCGCTATGCGACCGAGGTCCATGGCTCCGTTAAAAAGCGCGCTGCCAAGGCGCTGGGCCTGGACTATGGCATGTTCCGCCGGTTTCTGAAGGGAGGCTCTGCTAGCCCGGAGCATAGACAAAGCATCCGAAATGCGCTTGAGAGAGCGGGTTACGAGATCGCAAAGAAGCACAATATTGCACATGAAATTCCAGTCGACGTGACCCGATCGATGCTCACGCAATTGCTGCAGGCCCTCGATGCCTATCAAGGCACGGCCGCGGCGGGTCAGTCCAATTGAGCGGCATCGCCCCGTTCGACACTGCCCTCCGGCCGATGCTCGAGGCCGGGAGAGCGCCCTTGATCGGCGGGGGAGGGCGGCTGACGATCGGCTTGAGCGCAGACCAGCAACGCCGACTGATCGATGCCGCGCACAGCATGGCGCCGGTCGCCGGCCTCACCCACAATTTCTATCGCTATCCGGCCCGCTTTTCCCCCCAAGTCGCTAGAGCCGCGATCGAGACGCTGTCGGAGCCCGGCGATATCGTGGCCGACAGCTTCGTCGGCGGCGGCACGAGTCTGGTCGAGGCGCTGGCGTCTGGCCGGCACGCCATTGGCAGCGACATCAGCACGCTCGCCGTGTTCGTTGCGCGCGTGAAGACCACGCTGCTAGACGCCGATCGTCTGCAGATTGTCGAGCGCTGGGCCGAACGAACCGCCACGGCGATCAACATGCGAGACGAGGCGCCGCCGTTCGAGGATTGGGCCGAGGCAGGCTATCTGCGTCACCTCGACCATCGCGATCGCTGGCGGATCCGCAAGGCGCTCGCCCAGGCGGTGGGCTGGGTTCCCAGCGGGGATCAAGCGCTCGAAGACTTGGCCCGCTGCATCGTGCTTCGCACCGCGCAATGGGCGCTCGATGGCCGGCGCACCATTCCCTCGCTCGCCGAGTTCAAGGCCAATCTGGTCAGCTCGGCGAAGGCGGCCACGGCTGGCTTGACCAGCCTGGCGGCGGCCGCCGGCGACGACCCGGCGAACATCCTCATTCTCAATCGCTCGGCGGTGGGCCTGGAGACCGACCCATGCCTGTCGGGCTGTCTCGCCGAGCGCAAGCCGCGGCTGATCTTGACCTCGCCGCCCTATCCCGGCGTGCACGTGCTCTATCATCGCTGGCAGGTCGACGGACGCAAGGAGACGCGGGCGCCCTTCTGGATCGCCAATACGCTCGACGGCGCCGGCGGCTCCTACTACACGATGGGCGATCGCAAGCGCCCCGACCTGCCAGTCTATTTCGAGACGCTCGCGGCCGCGCAAAAATCGCTCGCAGCAATCTCCGATCCGGACACGACCATTGTCCAGATCGTGGCCTTCTCGAAGCCGGATAGCCAGCTCAAGCGCTACAATGAAGCCGCGGCTGCCGCCGGGCTGGAGGAATTGAGGCTCGACCTCCTTCGCGACGAAGGAGACGGCCGGCTCTGGCGCGAGGTCCCGAACCGCAAATGGTATAATGGAACGAGGCCAGCGACGCCGGCCAGCAATGAGGTCGTGCTATTCTATCGGCTCGCGCGCTAGCCTCACGCGGCATGGCCGACCAAGTCGCTTTCGTCGAGCTCGAACTGACCCAGATCGGCGAGATTGTTGATCAAGGGCAGCAGCACCGGAGCGATCGCGCGAGTGGCGCGGCGCACGCGCTCGCGCGTCGTCTCAGGTGTGTCGGCGGCGCTCCCATCGTCCACCGCATCGCCCCGGTCTCCGGTGGCAAGCGGGTTGCGCTCCGAATCGTAAAGGATCGCCAACGCGACCAGGGTAACGGCGATCTCGAACTGCTTCTTGACCGCCGCCGCGGCGAGCTTGTTTGAGCTGAGCTCGAAACGAAGCGCCCGATTGTCTTCATTGAGATAGAATTTGTAGTCGTGCTTCACATTGCCGGGCTCGTCGCTATCCGCATCGTCGATGACGTCGAGGCAGTCGTCATGGCCGGCGAAATGCTCCTGCCAGTTCGGCTCCTCCTGCGTCAGCCAGATCACCGCCGGCAGCTCGATGCCGCTCGGGCCGTCGATCCCGGACCGTTCGGTCTTGCCGGGCTGGCGCCGCGGTGTCCTGGTGCCGGGAGTGGGGACGGCCGCCGGCCTGACGACGAGCTCGGCACAGTTGACGAACCGGCTTCCCATGACGGGATCGCTCACCTCCAGCTCGAAGCCGAGCACGTCACCAACCTCGGCTTCGGCCGGCAGATCAAAGGTGAGCGTCGCCGCGCCGTCGTTCAGCGTCGGGCCGGTGAAGTTCGCGACTTCGTCCCGTCCATCGGCGCGCAGCCGGAAGAGCCGGCGCTCCCCACGATCGACCCGCCGCGTGAAATATTCATTCTCGACGTCGGTCTCGAACCGGATGCGGACGCGATGCCCGACAAACGCCTCGCGGCGCAGGATCACGCCTTCGGCCTTGCCCTGGAAGCGGAAGAAGGTGGGGTGGGGCTTGCCCTTGTACACGGCCTTGATTGGCTGGACACGGGTCGGCACCATCGGATTGTGCAGCCTTAGCCCCTGTCCGAACAAGCGAGCCAAAGCGGGCGAGGTCTTCAGCACGCGCTTCAATACGTCTTCGAGCGGCTTGTTATCGGCCAGCTGTCCTTCAAGATCTGCGGCCGCCCGGCGCGCTTTGAGCTCACGCAGGCCCTCATGGTCGTGCAGCGCCGCTTCGATCCTCTTTTCGATCTCCTTGGCGAAAGGATTGTCATCGACCAGCCGATCGCGGCTGCTCATGAACGCATCGGCGAGTTCGGTGGTCGAAAGCGACGAGCAATCGACGTAGATGAGCAGGTCCGACGCGAGCCGCTGGAGGCCGACACTCTTGCGCGCAAAGATATTGGCCTTGATGAACGCATGCGCCTGGCCATTGACGGTGAAGACGACGCCTTCGCTCTCGCGGTAGGTTCCGGACTTGTCCGGCTTGAAAGCGAAGATCTTCATCGCAAGCTCGCGACCATCGACATTGATCGGCACCGAACTCGGCGAGACGGGTTCCAAATTGTCGCTGTTCTGCAAGCGAGTGAACAAGCCTGCCATGGTCGTCGTCTGCTCGCTGGCGCCCCTGTTCAGGCGATCGCGGCATTCGTGCATGCGGACCGGCAAGGCCGGATCCGGCAACAACAGGTCGAGCCGCATCAGTAGGCCGTTACGACGAAGAATGGGCCCCGAATTGGGAAGCTTATATTCGTAGAGCTTGATCAGCGTGCCCCACTCGACCTCCCGAGCATAAGGGTTCGAGCCTTCCGGGAACAGCGGCATGGAGTCCGCCGCGAAATGCAGCACGCCGCCCTTTCGTTCGCCCAGATCGCTGCCGAGCGGCGCAAGATAGCTATAGGCCGGCATCCGCGCCCCGCCTTCGCGCCGAACGACGGTAAAGCCCCAGTCACCGTCGCTGGCGGGATCGTTCGGATAGGTTTGCGGGGCGGCGGGCGCAGCGATCAGCGCGGGCTTTCGGCGCGAGACGACCAGCTGGAGCTTCTCGGTTCCGCAAAAGCGCAGGGCTCCGGATCCGCCCTGATTGAACTTGCCCTGCACGAACGGGATCGAGACTTTGTTATGCTGCCCCAATGACACGAACGTCTTGGGAAAGGCAGCCGGCGTATGGCCTTCGCCGAGATCGGCGATCGAGATTGTGGGACGCTGCCGGGAAGTCCAGCCCGAAGGCTCGGTCGCAAAGACCGAGATATTCTGCGCGACGGTGCGGCGAAGATCACGCGTCCAATCCTCGATGCGGCCCGCCGTGGTCTTGAGGGTCTCGCCACTGGATCGCTCGACCAGGCGAGCGACGGCTTCGCGAATCGATTTGGGCGCGGTGGGACCATCGGGCGCAATGCCTGCCTCGATCGCAAGGCGGGTCAGGACGGAGTCGATGGCATTGACCACCTTCTCGTTGAAGGCAAAGTCGGCGCGCGCTTGTTGGCCGCCTGCTTGCGCGAAATTGAGCTCGTTGTCGCCATAATAGCGCCAGACCGTCGGATCGTCCCAATAGCCCGCCGCTTGTAGAAGGCCGATGACCTCGGCTTCGGATTCAGCGTGCATCAAGCTCAAGCAAAGCGCGCGTGACACCGGCGTCCCCCTCCTTCGAATCTCAGAGCTTGAACTCCACCTTATCCCTGGATCCGCGATCGCCCATGCGGGCCTTCATCGCATCGATTTCCTTCATAAGCGCTCCAGCGATCTTGCGAATGTCCGATTCGTCGAATTCATACTGAGCCTTGTTGCCCAGCTTGCCGATCGTCCTGATCGCCCGGATCGCATTGCTAGTGCGGCTCTCGGCGAGGCGCACGAAGCGGTCCCGTTTGGTCTCGCTGCTGGCTTTCCGATCGTCTCCACGGGCCACAGATGCCTCCCATTTTATCGATTCCTCTTGCTAAATATGCGCTTACGATGTGTGAGACAATATCGGCCGTCTTTTTTTCAAAATATTGTACAAAAAAATGGAAATTGAGCGCCGCCTTCGGACGAAGCCCGGAGGCATGTCGCCAGCATGGCGAAGAGCGCGCGTGATGAGCAGCGTCCCGCTCGACGCGGCGGACCGGCTCATCAAACTGACCGAGGTGATGCATAAGGTCGGCTGGGCAAGACGATGATCTATCGGAAGACCAAGGAGGGGACGTTTCCAGCCCCCTATAAGCTGTAGCCCTTCGCCGCTCGGTGGAGCGAAGCCGAGGTGCTCGCCTGGATTCGAACGCAAAGGACAGCGGTTAGGGGAGATCGCGGGGCGAGACTTCAGGAAGCAAATTTGGGGCAGCCGGATCATGAGTGCTGAGCTCTTCGATCGCAGCTTCAGCCTGGTTCCAAGCCGCTTCCAGCAGGTCTTGAGGACATTGCACGCGCTCGAACATCGTTCGATTGACGGCGAGCCGTTTCAAGAGTTCCTGCTCCATCGCATAGGCCCATTCTTGCGAGGGCCAGTACCTGCTCAGGACTTTGACCCAGCGGCGCCCGACCACCTCGACAGGAACATGGCGATTGATGGTCGAAAGGCGTTCATCGAGATCCGAGGCAAATCCCACCTTCCACAGATCCGATCCTTGAAATTGAAACACATAGGTCGAAGCAGGGCCTTCCACGCGCACTATCATGCTTTCCCATAATGTAGGGCGCGGTCCAGTCGTCGGCCGTTCGACCAGTTCTCGAGTTCGGGCGATGGGAAGGGGGGATGTGGCTATCTCGACCTCGGGTCTGGCGAGGTCGCTGTCGCGTCTGAGCCGGTTTTCTCGGATGATGCGGCGGGCCTCGGCAGAGGTGAGCCCTCCTTCGGACTGCGCCGTGAGCACCCAGATATGGTCCTTGCTGACGATCAATCCGCCGTCGGCGAGTTCCTGGCGCGCGAACCTTACCTCGCGCTCATAGTGCCGCTCAGGATCTATGCCTTCGGGCGCCTTCTGCGGCCGGCGCAGGCCATTGTCGGTGAGCCACGCGTAGACATAACCGGGCCGCCCAGATCCTCCATTGGCTTGGAGGGCGTCGATCATCGCCCGCATATAGTGTACTCGCGTGGAATCCGGTCGGTGTTCGGCCGGTGGAGCCCCACCGATATCAGTCATTGAAGGCACTTTTTCGCGCTGCTGGACTTGGCTCGTCCCAACCTCGGTCGATGGATGCACCTTCCTCCGGCTCCCAATTACACAGAGATAATCTAGCCGGGGCGCACGAGGCGGGCAACTCGCTGATGGTCTGCCAACTATCCGATTGAGCTCGACCGCGCAGCTCCGTGAGTAATTCAGCGGCCGCTTTTAGATAGACGAATGGGTGGATGGCAGTAATTGGGCACAAAAGCGGACGCTGGCACGCGCAACGCTCATGTCCGAAATGGGCGCATTCCGGCCGCCGGATTGCTGCGAAGGAACGTCCGCTCTGGCCTGTTCGGCTCCCGAAAGCTGCCCGTCGGCTATTGATGCTGTGGACGGCTCGGGCTCAACCCCGTCCAGTTCAATGTCGTCATGCATCTTTTCGACCAGTGGTGGTCGGCTGACCGGCGGCCGTGGCCGTCGAAGGCCACGCTGGCAGAGCGGATGGGCATGAGCGAGCGCCAGATACAACGCCATATTGCCGAGATGGAGGGCGCGGGACTGATCCAGCGGATCGGGCGCACCAGCCCGGGCAAGGGCAAGACCAGCAACGAGTACAATCTGTCGGGTCTGGTGAAGAAGATGAAGGAGCTGTAACCCGAATTCACGAAGGCGAAGGAGGAGACGCGGGCCAAGAGCAAGGCCAAGCCGCGGGTGGACAAATTTCGTCATCGTAGAAGCGATATTTCAATGTCAGCTTCTCTTCCGATGCGCCTGGAGCAGTCAGTCGACTAAGGGCCCAGGAGAAGTGAGCCACGCATGCCTCGAGTGTGCACAGGCGCTCGAGGCTATCGTCGTCTTCTAGCCGCTTTCGAACAAATGTTACGGCTCGCGATCAATCGCTCTCTCGGCTACGGGGGCGAACCCCAGCGGCCATGCGGAGAGCTAAAATGCCCAAAACATTGATAATCCATTCAAAACGATCGCGTTGGGCGCACCAGTACGTATGAACATGGGGCCCTCGATCTCGTACCTCCCTGCTAGCGATCGGCTAGCCACCAAGTGGCAGGACTGCCGGGCCCGTGCTCGATTGCACTCTGATGTCCGATATAACTGATGAGGAAACGCGCCATCAGATGGCGCTTGGCAACCTGCTTCAGTTAAATTTCAATGGCAGTCATATCTGCTCCATCTCCGTTCCAGCAGGAGACGACGATCCGAGGTTCAAGCGGATTTCTCCCCCGCCGAAGCCGCTATGCGTCCGCATTAATGTGGCAGCGCAAATGATCGGCATCGGCAAGACAAAGATGTACGAACTGATCAAAACCGGTGAGGTCGATACCCTGAAGATTGGTAAATCGACGCTGGTTACGATGGCGAGTCTGGAAGCGTTTGTGCAAAAGCACCTAAGGTGCAGTACCCTGTAATGTCGCCCCGTCCGACGCGCTTCTCCTGCGTTCGTCTGCTGCCCTGCGATCTGAGTGGATCGTCGTCTCGGCACTATTACCTATTAGATAGTTCGCCCAGTCCTGCATGACCAGACGCCGCTTTTCGAAGGCATCTTTGCGACGATAGGCACGTACCGTGGCATCACCTACTTGATGCGCTAGCGCTTGCTCGACGATCGATTCTGCATGCGGGGTCATATCGCCCATATAGTCTCTGAATGAACTCCGCATCCCATGTACGGTGAACTGTCCCAGGTTCATCCGTCGGAGCACCATGGTCATGGACATTTGGGAGAGCGGCTGCCCGGGCTTTTGACCTGGGAACACATAGGCATCTCGCGAGGTCTTGGCATCCCGGGCGAGCCGCTTGAGAATTGCGACCGCCTCGGACGAAAGCGGAATGCGGTGCTCCACCCCCATCTTCATACGCTCGGCGGGTATCGTCCATGTGGCACGCTCAAGATCGATTTCGCGCCACCGCATCTTCAGCGTTTCGCTGGTTCTCGTTGCGCACAGGATCGTCAGTTCCAGGGCGCGGGCGGCCGGGGCGGGGCGCTCTCGCAGCAACCCGAAGAACGCTGGAAGATTCTCATACTCCATTGCTGAGTAATGACCGGTCTTCAGCTTTGTTCGCTTTGGAAGCTTGAATTCGAGATTGCCGCTCCATCGAGCGGGATTCTCCCATGGCGGGGCAATGTGATTGTCCGCTCGCGCCGCATCCAAGATCTTCTCGATCCGTGTCCGTACGCGGCCGGCGGTGTCCGGAATCTTGCGCCATATCGGCTTCAGAACATCAAGCACGTCATCCGTTGTGATGGCATCAACCGGCTTGCTGACAATGGCTTTGCAGTGGTTCGTGATGGAGTTGCGCCATTGCCAGCGATGCTTGGCATTCTTCCAGCCATCTTCATGGGTATCGATATAGCGGTCGGCGAATTTGCCAAATGTGGGCGACTGGGATTTCGCTGGAGTTGGAGTGACCTGTGACCTCAACTCGGCCATGCTTCTTTCGGCAGCCCTTCGCATCTCCAATGGATCAAAGCCTTGCTGCAGTAAGTGCCTGGCCGCCGCCGCCATGTCGCGCACTTCCTTGAGCGTGAAATCGTCTGGAGTACCGAGAAACATTTCCCGGCGCCTGCCGTCCCGCTTCCAAACAAAGATCCAGCGTTTCGCACCGTCCTCACGGATGCGGAGATAGAGGCCGCCACCGTCGCCGTGCCAGCTATTTGCGTGAGGGCTTCGATGCGGCGTACGGTCAGTTTGTGAATGGGGCGCGGCACTCTGAAGCACTCCTTCTTTCGTCTTTGTCGCACCGCCCTCTTTCTGCCCTACCTTTGAGCGCGAATCGGAGTGGACGTCAGCGAACCATGGCGGACGCCAGTGGAAAATGAACTGGCATCGCACCGAATGAAGTATAGCAAAATCAATCCTCTATGCCTAGAAAATCGTGTTTTCCAAAAGGGTTAGCTGAAGTACTCCGATACACCTCGGCTCCACCATTCCCCCCGCTTCCATCGAAGCATTGTCGATCCCGATAACGACGTTCCAGCGGCCTTGCCCGCCGGTATAGTTGCACTTGTTGCACATATCTTTGCTTGCGCGGTGGCAGCGCTGTCAAATATGCCCTGTACCGGCCGCTTTCGGCCGGGGGTGCGCAATGTCCAGCCGTCCGACGATCAAGGAAGTTTCGAAGATCGCAGGCGTGTCTTTCAAGACCGTCTCGCGCGTCCTCAACAACGAGAAGCATGTCAGCGAGGAAACGCGCCGGCGCGTCGAGGAAGTCGTCGCGCGGCTCAATTTCCGCCCGAGCCATGCGGCGCGCACGCTCGCCGGGCGGCGCTCGTTCCAGGTGGCTTTGCTCTACGACAATCCCAGCCCTTATTATGTCTATCACATCCAGCTCGGCGCGCAGCAGCGCTGCAGCGAGCTCGGCTACCGGCTGCTGCTCCAGCCGATCGACAGCCAGTCGCCCGATCTGGTCTCGAACGTGATGGCGCTGGTCGACGAGGCGCATCTGGACGGCGTGATCCTGTCGCCGCCGGTGACCGAGATCGCGGCCCTGCTCGATGAGCTCGATCGGCGCGGGCTCCCTTATGTCCGCATCGCCCCCGGCGCGCGCAAGGACAGCGGCATGGCGGCGGCGATCGACGATGTCGCGGCGGCGCGCGAAGTCACCGAGCATCTGATCGGTCTTGGCCACCATGCGATCGGCTTCATCCGCGGGCTCGACAGTCACGTCTCCACCTGGGAACGCCTCCAGGGCTATCGCGAGGCGCTCGAGGCGCATGGCATCGCCTTCGATCCCGAACTGGTCGTCGCGGGCGAAAACAGCTTCACTTCGGGCGGCGAGGCGGCGCGTGCGCTGCTGGATCGCACGCCACGGCCCACTGCGATCTTCGCCGGCAACGACGATATGGCGGCGGGCGCGCTGGCGGTGGCGCACGAGACCGATATCGACGTGCCTGGCCAGCTCTCGATCGTGGGCTTCGACGATTCGGATCTGGCCAAGGCGGTATGGCCTCCGCTGACGACGATGCGCCAGCCGGTGCGCGAGCTGGCTTATGCCGCCGCCGATCTGATGCTCTCGCCCGAAACCGGGCAACGAGTCACGCTGGAGCACAAATTGATGGTGCGCTCGACCACCGGTCCCGCGCCGCGTTAACCCCGATCGCGATCGGAATCCTCTCCGGCAGCGTCCGCACGCCTGTCCCGCAATAAAACGCGCGTTAACTTTCTTATGTGCTGGCCATAAAAGTAAACGAAGCGTTAACTCCTGTCATGCAGACTCGTCTCGTCGCCGAGGGCCACGCCCGCCGCCATCCGTTCCGGGCGCAAATGCGCCGCGTGGTCGCGATCGAGCGGAAGATCAGCGACGACAGCGACCTCAAGCTCTTCGCATTGAGCTTCAGCGCCTTTTTCGTCTGCTTCTACACCTTCATCCTGTAGCGCGGTCCTGGCCTCACGCACGAAGCCTCAGTCGAAGGCGCCCTCGTTTATCTTGGCGATCCAGCCCTCGTCGAGGTTCAACAGCGCTTCGGCGACTGGAATATGACCTTTGGCGACAGCCTGTGCCGCAGCGGCGCATAGCAGCATCTCCTGATCCCAAGGGTGGTGGCGTTGAAGGGCGACAATCTCGACAAGGTTGGCGATGGCCCGGAAATGCGCGTCCGCTAGTTCGGCAGCGATTTCCGGTCCGTGTTCTGTGCAGCGAGCCACTTCGATGCTCGCCGGTAGCTGCAAGAACGAGAAGTGGATGGGCGTCGTCGTTTCGAGAGCAATCTGTACGATGTGCGGAACGGCGGCATAGGAGGCCGAATAGACCTGCCCCTGATGGCACAAGCTCGACCAGAGGCTGAACCACGGCTCATCCCGATAGTCACTTCCCGGCGCCGTTGAGGATCGCAGCTGGTGCAGCAATGGCGGGATATCGGATGCGCTGCCATAGGCATGGCGCAATTCCGACCAGCGGGGATTGTCGAGCGGGAGCATGTCGAAGTCTTGCGGGCGACCATCTCGAGGTCAAGCTCAGGGAATCGGATCGAGTCCGTGGGGCAGGTCCTCGGCCTTGTAGAGCCGCCATGCGCAATAGGCCGAGGCGAGGCATAACAGGAACACGATCCAGATCGCGTGGACCACGTCGACGCCCGGGATATTGGTGAAGCCCAGGATTCCGACTGACCCCGCCACCATCGCGCCCGAATTGACGATATTGTTGGCGGCCACCGTACGCGAGGTCTGCGACTTGTCGACCGTGGTGGTGAGGAAGGCATAGAGCGGCACCACGAACATGCCGCCGGTGATCGCGATCATCGCCAGATCGAGCAGCACGCGCCACGCATCGGGCAAAGCGAGGAAGTTCGCCGTCTTGAGCAGCGGCCCCTCGCTCACCGGGAAATACAAAGCGGCGAAGAAGAAATCGACGACGAACAGCGACATCGCGAGCACCGACGCGGTCGCATATTTCGCCGAGACATGCCCCTTGAGCAGCCGGTTGATCACCACCGATCCGATCGCGATGCCCACCGAGAAGATCGCGAGGAATACGCTGGCGACGTCCTTCTGGGCATGGAACACGTTCTTGACCAAAGGCGGAAAGAGCACGCCCAGCACCGCGGCGATCGTCCAGAACACGCTGATCGCGACGATGGCCAGATACAGGCGCGGGATATGCATCGTCGCGCCGATCAGCCGGGCGGAGGCGCGGAAGATGTTGAAATCGAGCTTGAGCTTCACGAGCGGCGGCGCCGGCGGGATCTTGAGCGATGCCAGCCAGCCGATCATCGCCACGCCCACCACGGCGAAGGCCGCGACGGTAGGGCTGATCAGTCCGCCCGTGATCGTGCCGAACAGGATGGCGATATAGGTCCCGGCCTCGACCAGCCCGGTGCCGCCCAGCACTTCGTCTTCGTTCAGGTGCTGGGGCAGCACGGCATATTTGATCGGACCGAAAAAGGTGGAGTGCACGCCCATGCCCACCAGCGCGACCAGCATCAGCGGCAGGCTCTTCACGAAGATGCCGAGCGCGCCGACCAGCATGATCACGACCTCGGCGGCCTTGATGATCCGCATGATCTTCGCCTTGTCGTAGGTGTCGGCGAGCTGCCCAGCGAGCGCGGAAAAGAGGAAGAAGGGCAGGATGAAGATGCCGGTGGCGATCGCGCTGAACTGCGTTTCCTGCTCGACCGAGTTGAAGATCTGATAGGTCGCGAAAAAAATCATCGCGTTCTTGAAGAGGTTGTCGTTGAACGCCCCCAGGAACTGCGTGACGAACAGCGGCAGGAACCGGCGCTCCTTCATCAACCCGAGCGCACCGATCATATCCAACCACGTCCTTGAAGCGCGGGAGGACCCCGCCAAACGACGCGTCGGCATAGCCGAGCGTCACGGAACGTATCAACCGCCATGTGCGTCCCACCATGATGAAGACTGTTTCGGCTCCCGCACGACCAATGCTAGGGCAGGCGCGATGCTGACCCTGCCCAACATCCTGACGCTTTCCCGGATCGTCACGGTGCCGCTGCTCGCGGCCTTTCTGTGGTGGCCCGAGTGGCGGACCGGCTATGCCGTCGCCTTCGCGATCTACTGCCTGATGGGCGTGACCGACTATTTCGACGGCTATCTCGCGCGCGCGCAGGGCACCGTCTCCAAGCTCGGCATATTCCTCGATCCGATCGCCGACAAGATCATGGTCGCCGCGGTGATCCTGATGCTGGTGGGGAAGGGCGTCGTCGCCGACCTGCACCTGATCGCCGCCCTGATCATCCTGCTCCGCGAGATCACCGTGTCGGGCCTGCGCGAATTCCTCGCCCAGCTCCAGGTTTCGGTTCCCGTCTCGCAACTCGCCAAGTGGAAGACGACGTTTCAGCTGGTTGCGTTGGGCGCGCTGATCCTCGGCCAGGCCGTGCCGCAATATCCGTGGGTGACGTGGCTGGGCCTGGTCACTCTGTGGAGCGCCGCAGTGCTGACCGCGATCACCGGCTGGGACTATCTGCGCGTCGGCCTCAAGCACATGGACAGCTGATGGACCTGCTCTATTTCGCCTGGGTCCGCGAACGAATCGGGACGGGAGCGGAGCAGCGCGATCCGCCCGAGGCGGTGCGCAACGTCGCCGATCTGATCGAATGGCTGGCGACGCTCAGCCCCGGCCATGCCGAGGCGATGCGTGAGCCCGAACGGCTGCGGGCCGCGATCGATCAGAAGTTCGTGCCGCTCGACACGTTGCTCGGCAGCGCGCGCGAAGTCGCGATCTTCCCGCCGGTGACCGGCGGATGATCCGAGTCTCGATCGACGACGCGCCGATCGAGCTGGCCGTCGAAGTCGCTGCGTTGGAAGAGCGTGGTGCAGGCGGCGTCGCCACCTTCACTGGCGTCGTCCGTGGCGATGACGGCGTGACCGCGCTCGAGCTGGAGCATTATCCCGGCATGACCGAACAGGCGCTGATCGCGCTCGCCGAAGCCGCCACCGTGCGCTGGTCGCTGCTCGGCGTCACGATCGTCCACCGCGTCGGCGCGATGGCTCCAGGCGATCGCATCGTCTTCATCGGCACCGCAGCGGAGCATCGCCGCGAGGCACTGGAAGCCTGTGCCTATCTGATCGACCGGCTCAAGACCGATGCGCCCTTCTGGAAGCGCGAGACGCGGGGTGACGCGGCAAGCTGGGTTGAGGCGCGCGACAGCGATGCCGCGTCGGCGGAGCGCTGGGCGCGCGATTAAAACCATTGTGCTCCGGTCTTCGCCGGAGCGCGAACAAGCGTGTTGCGGGTCCGGCATTCGCCGCCAGCGACTGGTCGCGGCGTAGGAGTGTCATGGCCGCACGGTGAGAGCGGTCAGGCGGCGTCCGCCAGTACCTTCGCCAACAGCCGGAAATCGCGCTCGCGTGGGCTCGCCTTGCGCCAGACCAGGGCGATGTGGCGCGATGCATTTTCGGCGTCGAGCGGGCGCGCCGTGACCTTGGTGTGGTCGAGGATTCCGGCGTCGACCGCCATCTCGGGCAGCATCGTCACCCCGAGCCCGTTATCGACCATTTGCACCATCGTGTGCAGCGACGTGCCCAGCATCGTCGCTTCGGCGCGCAATTCGGGGCGGTTGCACGCCGCAAGCGCATGGTCCTTCAGGCAATGCCCGTCCTCGAGCATCAGCAGCCGGTTGGCGTCGATGTCCGCCGGGCGGATCGTCGGGGTCGGGTCCATCTCGCCCTCGGGAAAGGCGACATAGAGCCGGTCGTCGAACAAAGGCGCCGATTCGACTTCGCCGCACGCGAAAGGGAGCGCGAGCAGCACGCAGTCGGTGCGCCCGTGATGGAGCTGCTCGCAGGCCTGGCCGCTGGTCTCCTCGCGCAGGAACAATTTGAGGTCGGGATATTCGCGCCGCAGCCGCGGCAGGATGCGCGGCAGCAGGAAGGGCGCGATCGTCGGGATCACGCTCATCCGCATCTCGCCGGAGAGCGGCCGCCCCGCCGCGCGGGCCAGGTCGCCCAGCTCGTCCGCCTCGCGCAGCACCCGCCGCGCCTTGTCGACGATCCGTTCGCCGAGCGGCGTGAAGCGCACCACGCGCCGCGTCCGCTCGACCAGCACCACCCCGATCAGCGTCTCCAACTCGCGAATGCCTGCGGAGAGGGTCGATTGCGTGACGAAACACGCCTCCGCCGCCCGCCCGAAATGGCCGGAATCATGCAGCGCGACGAGATATTGGAGCTGCTTGAGCGTGGGAAGGTAGGTGGCCGCCACTGATCGCCTCTATCGATTGTGAGCGCGATATAGAGTGGCAGGGGCGATTATTCTACCCCTCCGTCACCCCGCCCTTGGGCCGGGGTCCACCGGGAGGCAAAGGATGGGAAAGCGGTTCGAGGCTGGTCGGTGAGGCTTGGTGGACCCCGGAACAAGTCCGGGGTGACGCCTGAAGGACTAAGCCGCCGCTTCGACCGGCTCCTCGCTCGGCAGCCGGATCAGGTAATCGAATGCCGACAGCGCCGCGGTCGAGCCCGCGCCCATCGCGATCACGATCTGCTTGTACGGCACCGTGGTCGCGTCCCCCGCGGCGAAGATGCCGCGTTGCGAGGTTTCGCCGCGTGCGTCGATCTCGATCTCGCCGCGTGGGCTCAGCCCCACCGAATCCCTGAGCCACTCGGTGTTCGGCACCAGCCCGATCTGGACGAAGATGCCTTCGAGCTCGATCTCGTGCTCGCTGCCGTGGTTGCGGTCCTTGTAGACCAAGCCCGACACCTTCTCGCCATCGCCCTTCACTTCGGTGGTCAGCGCCGAAGTGATCACCTTGACGTTGGCCAAGGTCGCCAGCTTGCGCTGGAGCACCGCGTCGGCGCGCAAGTCGCTGTCATATTCGATCAGGGTGACGTGCGCGACGATCCCCGCGAGGTCGATCGCCGCCTCGACACCCGAGTTGCCGCCGCCGATCACGGCGACGCGCTTGCCCTTGAACAAGGGGCCGTCGCAATGCGGGCAATAGGCCACGCCCTTGTTGCGATATTCGTCCTCGCCGGGCACCCCCATCTGCCGCCAGCGCGCGCCGGTCGAGAGGATCACGGTCCGCGCCTTCAGGCTCGCGCCATTGGCCAGCTTCACTTCATGCAGCCCGCCCTCGATCGGCGCCGGGATCAATTTCTCGGCGCGCTGGAGGTTCATCACGTCGACGTCGTAATCCTTGACGTGCTGCTCGAGATGCGCGGCGAGCTTGGGACCCTCGGTGTGCGGCACCGAGATGAAATTCTCGATCGCCATCGTGTCGAGCACTTGCCCACCGAAACGCTCCGCCGCGACACCGACGCGGATGCCTTTGCGTGCGGCGTAAATCGCCGCCGCGGCACCGGCCGGGCCGCCGCCGACGACCAATACGTCGAATGCATCTTTCGTCTTGATCTTCTCCGCCGCGCGCGCTTCGGCGCCGCTGTCGATCTTCGCGACGATCTGCTCGAGTTCCATCCGGCCCTGCCCGAAGGGCTCGCCATTGAGGAACACGGTCGGCACCGCCATCACTTTCCGGGCGTCGACTTCGTCCTTGAACAGCGCGCCGTCGATCGCGACGTGCTTGATGCGCGGATTGAGGACCGCCATCAGGTTCAGCGCCTGCACCACGTCCGGGCAGTTCTGGCACGACAGCGAGAAATAGGTCTCGAATTCGTAATCGCCGTCGAGCTCCTTGACCTGCTCGATCAGTTCCTGCGCCGCGCGCGACGGATGTCCGCCGACCTGCAGCAGCGCGAGCACCAGCGACGTGAATTCATGTCCCATCGGCAGACCCGCGAAGCGCACCCCGATATCGGTGCCGGCGCGGCGGATCATGAAGCTGGGTTTGCGCGCATCGTCCTTCCGGACGACCGTGATGTCGTCGGACAGCGCCGCGATGTCGTTCAGCAGTCGCTCGAGCTCGCCCGATTTGGCATCCTCGCCCAGGCTGGCGACGAGCTCGATCGGCTGCCTGATGTTGACCAGATAGGTCTTGAGCTGCTGCGTCAGATTGGCGTCGAGCATGGCGAAACTCCGGTAATTCGAAACAAAACGGCCCGGGACAGATCGAAATCCACCCCGGGCCGAATGGGCGCCCCCACAAGGGGGAGGGGGAGGGCGCCTTAGATCTTGCCGACGAGGTCCAGCGACGGAGCGAGGGTCTCTTCACCCTCTTCCCACTTCGCGGGGCAGACTTCGCCCGGATGCGCGGCAATGTACTGCGCAGCCTTGATCTTGCGGAGCAGCTCGGCGGCATTGCGGCCGACGCCTTCCGATGTGATCTCGACCAGCTGGATCACGCCCTCGGGATCGACGACGAAGGTACCGCGGTCCGCAAGGCCCTGGCCCTCGCGCAGCACCTGGAAATTGGTGCTGAGGACGTGGTTCTGGTCGCCGAGCATGTAGTAGTTGATCTTGCCGATCGCCGGCGAGGTGTCGTGCCACGCCTTATGGCTGAAGTGCGTGTCGGTCGACACCGAATAGACTTCGACGCCCATCTTCTGGAGCGTCGGGTAGATGTCGGCCAGGTCTTCGAGCTCGGTGGGGCACACGAAGGTGAAGTCGGCCGGATAGAAGAAGAAGACCGCCCACCTGCCGCGCGTATCGGCGTCGGTGACCTGAACGAACTTGCCGTCCTTATAGGCCTGTGCCGCGAACGGCAGAATCGTGCTTCCGATGAGCGCCATGCGAATTTTCCTCCAAAAGGCGTTGTGTTGCGAAGCACCACATAGGTACGCCGCACCGCCGAGGGAAATGGGAAGCCTCACTCTTGCTGATCGATTGTATCACTTAATAGGCGTGGATTAATCGAGCGGCCCTCGATGGTATCTGCATCGGCTTGCAAGTCATTGCTCACACCTAGCGCGGCGAGCCAACCAATCGACCCATATGCACTGCAGCGCAGCGTAGATCGTTACCGCAGTGCGAGGTAAAGATTGTAGACGCTGGTCAGCGTCAGCACCACGCCGACCATCAGCATCAGCTTCTTGGGCTCGATCCGCTTGGCGAGCATCGCGCCCAGCGGAGCGGCGATCACGCCCCCGATCAGCAGGCCAACCGTAGCGAGCGTGAACGCCTCCCACCCAAGCTGGGTGATGAAGGTCGCCGAGATGGTTGTGGTCACGAAGAACTCGGCGGTGTTGACGGTGCCGATCGTCATGCGTGGGCTCGATCCCTGGACGAGCAGGTTCGAGGTCACCACCGGACCCCAGCCGCCGCCGCCCGCGGCGTCGAGGAAGCCGCCGGCGAGGCCCAACGGCTCGACGATCTTGGGGCTGCGCTCATGCGGCGGATAATGCTGCGCGCGCCAGAGCAGATAGATGCCGATCGCGGTCAGATAGGCGAGGATGAACGGCTTGGCGGTCGCCGCATTGATATTCGAGAGTACATAGGCGCCCAGCGCGCCGCCGATCACACCCGGCACCGCGATCCGCAGGAACAGCTTCCAGTTGACGTTCTTGTGGAGCGCGTGGCTGATCCCGGACACTGCGGTGGTGAAGGTTTCGACGGTGTGGACGCCCGCCGATGCCATCGCGGGAGGCACGCCAAGGCTCAGCAGCAGCGTGTTGGAGATCACGCCGAACGCCATGCCCAGTGCGCCGTCCACCATCTGCGCGGCGAAGCCCACGGCTATGAAGGGAAGCAGCGCCGTGAGGTCTATTCCGAAGATCATCCGCGCCCTTCACATTCGATTGGACGGGCAGGAATGCCGTGCCCTTCGAATTCCCACAAGATACATCGTGTTTAGATGGGACAAGCCGCGCGAGGGGCCGTTCTGGAAATCGGGCGCGCGGTGTACTAAATGGACGCGGCAAAGGGGAACCGGCCATGTTCCGTCGCTTGAAGGCCTATCTCGATTCGATTCACGCGCGCGATCCCGCGCCGCGCAGCCGTGCCGAAATCCTGCTCTATCCTGGCGTGTGGGCGGTGTTCTATCACCGCATCGCGCACCGGCTCTACAAGGGCCGCTGGTTCTTTCTCGCGCGTGCGGTCAATCACTGGTCGCGCTGGATGACGGCGATCGACATCCATCCGGGCGCGACGATCGGCCGCAACTTCTTCATCGATCACGGCTTCGTGGTGATCGGCGAGACCGCCGAGATCGGCGACGATGTGACCATTTACCAATGCGTCACCCTGGGCGGCACGAGCCCCGACAACGGCGTCGCGGGCAAGCGCCACCCGACGCTCCTGAACGGCGTGATCATCGGCTCGGGCGCACAGGTGCTGGGGCCGGTGACGGTCGGCGAGCGCTCGCGGATCGGCGCCAACGCCGTGGTCACCCGCGACGTGCCCGAAGGCGCGGTGATGGTCGGCATCCCGGCCCGGTCGACCTTGGTCGAAGCGGCGACCTGGCAGAAGGATTTCGTCCCCTATGGCACGCCGTGCAGCGAGCTGTTCGATCCCGCGACGCAGAAGCTCGAGATCATGCGCTGCGAGATGGAGACGCTTCGCAAGCGGCTCGACGCGATGATCGAGGCCGGTGAAAAGGGCAGCGGAAAGCCTAGTGGCAGGGAGCGCCGCGACCGCGCCTGATGGGTATCGTCACGCCCTTGCCCGTCGGCCGTCCGTCGCAGGTCGGTTTCGAACGCCTCGAATTGACGCGCATCCTCGATCTCTACGGCCGGATGGTCGCGGCCGGGCACTGGAGGGATTATGCCATCCAGTTCGATCACGACGCCGCGGTGTTCGCTGCCTTCCGCCGCGCCGCCGAACGCCCCGAATACCGGATCGAGAAGCGCCCGGCGCTGCGCAACCGTCAGGGCATGTGGGCGCTGGTCCACGAAGCGGGCATGGTGCTCAAGCGCGGGCACGAGCTGGGTCCGGTGCTCGCGCCGGTCGAGCGGCGGTTGATGAAGCTGGTCGGGGAATAGCGACCGGCTGGTGATCGCCGGCTGTTGGGGAAAGCGGGCATCGACGCGCGGAGATGGCCAATCCATCGAATGCCGTGACGGGCGGGGGATCAACTGCTACGGCAAGGCCGGCGACAGGGAGGCCCTTATGACCCGCCAGATTCGTTGGTTTGCGATATTTGTCGTCGGCCTTTTGGGCGCTGTTCCGGCATCGGCCCAGGTCGAGAAATTCCCTTCTACCTTCGAGACGCGCGATATCCCTGTCGATGGAGCGACGATCCATACGCGGATCGGCGGACATGGGCCGGTTGTCCTGCTGCTGCACGGGTTTGGCGATACCGGCGACATGTGGGCGCCGCTTGCGCGCAGGCTGGCCGCCGATCACACCGTCGTCGTTCCGGATCTTCGCGGCATGGGTCTCTCGTCGCATCCAGAGACCGGCTACGACAAGAAGAGCGAAGCCGGGGATATTGCGGCGGTACTTCACGCGCTCGGGCTCGACGGGGCGCTGGCACTGGTCACGCACGACATCGGCAATATGGTCGGCTACGCCTTCGCCGCCCAGAACCGCGACCGAGTCAACCGCTGGGTGGTGATGGACGCGCCGCTGCCGGGGCTTGGCAATTGGGACAGCGTGGTCAAGGACCAGCGAACCTGGCACTTCGACTTCTTCGGGCCCGACGAGGAGAGGCTCGTGGCTGGCCGGGAGCGGATCTACCTCGATCGCTTTTACAACGAACTATCTGCCGACCCGAAGCATGTCGGCGAAGCGACACGCGCCCATTATGCAGCGCTCTACTCCCGTCCGCATGCGATCCATAACGCGTTCGCCCAATTCGCCGCTTTTCGTCAGGATGCCGTGGACAACCAGAAATTCGTCGCCGAGGGCAAGCTCGCCATGCCGGTCCTCGCGATCGGCGGGGAAAAGTCGTTCGGGCAGGGCTTCGCGAACGAAATCGCCTTCGCCGCGACCGATGTCCGCGCACTCAGCATTCGCGATTCCGGTCACTGGCTGATGGAAGAGCAGCCCAGGGCGACAATGGACGCGATCATGGCTTTCATCGTGGAACCGGCCAAGCGATAGCAAACGGCACCCCCAAGGCGACCCCCGGGACCAATCTGCATTCAGCGGTGAGGAATGCGGCTCGCCATCTCGCCAACCGTCACCCCGGCACTTCGGCCTGGGTGACGGCGTGGGGAACCCTTCCAGAATCCTGAATGCCGGTCCGCCCTGATGTCCGCGACCGGGTGGTGCGGTCGTGCCGAGGCCGCGTCACTGCCGGAGCACAGAAAAGGGCCCGGGAAGCTCCCGAGCCCTTTCTTGACCGTTGTTCCGCCTCAGGCCGCGACGAGTTGCTGCGTCGGCGGCAGGCGCCCCTCCAGTTCCTTGCCGAGCAAGCCCACTACGCTGCGGCGCATCGGCTGCCAGAAGGCGGAAAGCGTGAGCAGCGCCGATCCAATCACCAAAGCGGTCAGCGCCGCCGCGAGTTCGACCGCGCCGCTCTGCTCGAACAGCGCATACATCGCCCACAGCACATAAACGAGGCTGGAGACGAGCAATGCGCGGCGGTCGACTGCCAGCGCTACGGCGGCAAAGACGACGTAAAGCGCGATCACCACGCCCGCCATCGGCCCGGCGATCTCGCGATCGAACACGCCGAGCATGTGGAACACCGGATGCGCGATCAGCGGGGCCGCCGCCAGATGGAGCCAGAAGGCGACATCCGAGCGACGCGTCCGACGCTCGCGGTCCGACATGTCCCAGCGCATCGCGAATACGAAGACGAGAACGCCGGCGATCAGCAGCATCAGGTTGAGCGAGTCCTGCGAAGCGGGAACGAACGCCGTGATCGCCCCGACCGCAACCGCCACGAGCGCCAACGCGCCGACTGCAACGGTGATCGGAACCATGAAGCGACGCCAGTGGAGCCACGTCGCGCCGGCGGTCGCGATGCCGACCACCACGCCGATCGCGCCGGCAAGCTGGCGGTGCTGAAGGTCGGTAGTCAGGCCGAACTGCTCGGAGAGCCAGGGTGCGTTGGCGCCCCAGACCGCGCTCAATCCAACGAAGAAGCCGCCGGCAAAGCCGATCAGCAGCAGGATGCTCGGCAGCGCCATGCGGCGTTGCTTCGTGAAATATTCGGCGAGCAACCAGCTCGTGATCGACACTGCGAAGCCGCCGAACGCCGCGGCAACGCCCACTTGCCGCGGACCCTCGTTCACATCGAGATCCATGATCTTGGCGCCAATGTAGAAGCCGATCCAGCCGACCGCGACGAGGATCAGGATCGCTGCGATCCCGACGAAGATATCGTTGAAGCCGGTCAGCAGCCGGAAACTCTCTTCGTCGACAGTGGGCGTCGATCGTATCGCCGCCACATGGTCTCTAAGGGCGGCCGCCGCTTCGGGGGATATCGCTCCCGCCTCCACGGCGCCTGCCAGGTCGCTCTCGCTATACATTGGCAATCCTCCTGTTGTGAGAATTGCATAGCACAAGTGTATTAGTGAAACAATACGGTGAGGCGCTATTGCAGCCGGGACATGATCGACATGGTCTGCTCGGCGCCCGAATTGGGGACGATCTCGCTTTTGCGGTCGATGATCTCGGCCCATTGCGCGGCGACGCTTTCGGGCGTCGGCGCCTCTAGCTTCACTCCCTTGGTGAGCGTTACGTAAGCGGCCTGCACCACGCCGGCGCCGGCGCCGATGATCATGTTGGTGGGCGCGTCCTCCGAGACGAGGTACAGCGCCGCGGGCGCCACATTCTCCGGCGCGAACGCCTTGAACGCCGCCTCGGGGAAGATGTCCTCGGTCATCCGCGTGCCGGCGACGGGGGCGATGGTGTTGACCTTGATGCCGTATTTCGCGCCTTCGAGATGCAGCGTCTTGGCAAGGCCCGCCAGGCCGAGCTTCGCCGCGCCGTAATTCGCCTGGCCGAAATTGCCGAACAGTCCGGTCGATGAGGCGGTCATCAGGATCCGGCCGTAATTCTGCTCGCGCATCGTGTCCCACACCGCCTTGGTACAGTTGGCCGATCCGTTGAGATGCACGTCGACGACGAAGCGGAAATCCTCCGGCTCCATCTTGGCGAAGCTCTTGTCGCGCAGGACCCCGGCGTTGTTGATCAGGATGTCCACTCGGCCCCAGCGCGCCTTGGCAGCTTCGACCATCGCGACCATCTGGTCATATTCGGTGACGCTGCCGCCGTTGGAGAAAGCCTCGCCGCCTGCGGCCTCGATCTCCCGCACCACCGCGAGCGCGGCATCCGAATGGCCCGTGCCGTCGCGCGCGCCGCCGAGATCGTTGACCACGACCTTCGCGCCGCGCCGCGCCAGTTCGAGGGCATAGGCGCGGCCGAGGCCGCCGCCCGCGCCCGTCACGATGGCGACGCGATTGTCGAAACCTATGGTCATGGAAGCGCTCCTGAAACCTGTGGAGCGCTTCCTATGATGCCATCACCGCGGGCGCAAACCCGCTTTGGCCCTCAGCGGCCGCCGCGCTGGCGGCACTGATCCTTCACGGTCTTCGAGCAGGGCGGATATTCCTGTTGCGCGGCAGGCGCGGGGCCGGCCGTCATCGGTGCGGGAGCCGGTGCCGCGGCCGGAGCCGGCGCGGCTGCAGCGTCGGGCGTCGTCGGAGCAGCTGCCGCATCGGGCGCAGCCGGCGTCGCAGCGGCCGCGTCGGGCGGAGTCGCCGTGGTGTCGGTCGTCGTGCCCGAGCCGGTGGTGCCCGGCGTGGTCGACTGGGGATCGGCGGTCGTCGTCGCGTCAGGCGTCGTGGTCTGCGCGGGGGTTTGCTGGGTGGCGGGCACGTCCTGTGCCGCCGCGGTGCCGCTGATGATCAGCGCGGCGGCCATGATCGTCCATTTCATTCGCAAATCCTCTTCTCGCTACGGGCCCCCCGTTGCGGAAGAGAAACGTCCGTAGCGAACAAGTTGTTGCGCTCCCGGCACGCTTCACCTTGCCAAAAGCGGCGTTCGTCGCTCAGCCGCCCCGCTGCTTGCAGCCGTCAAACTGGCCGCGCTTGCAGAAGGGAACGTTTTCGCGCGGCGGCGGCGGCGGGAAGGCCTCGCTAGGGGTCTGGGGATTGGGGACGAACACCACTTGTTGGCCGGGGGCAGGCGGCCCGTTCGGCCACGGGCTCGCGGGCGCCAGCCCACCGAGGCGCGCCGGCGTGTCGGCAGGCGGGTTGGTCTGGGCAGGCGTATCCTGCGGGAACGCACCGCTGCTCATCGCGAGTGCGGCCAAAATGATCAGAGTCATCACAGGTCTCCGAACAGTTTCTCGAGCGCAACCGACTGCGCTTTTCGAGAACGCGAGACCTACGAGATGGCTCCGGATTTAGTTCCCGGTGTCCAGCGCATAGCCCGCCGAGCGGACGGTGCGGATGATGTCGGGGCGGTCGCCATGGTTGATCGCCTTGCGCAGCCGCCGGATATGGACGTCGACGGTGCGCGATTCGATGTCGCTGTCGTGCCCCCATACCGCGTCGAGCAGGCGTTCCCGGGAAAACACCCAGCCCGGATGCTCCAGAAAATGCTTGAGCAACCGAAACTCGGTCGGCCCGAGCGAAATCACGTCGCCGCCGCGGCGAACCTTGTGTCCCACCGTGTCCATTTCGATATCCGCATAGCTCAACGCCTCCCCCGCCAACGCCGGACGGACGCGGCGCAGCACCGCGCCGACGCGGGCGACCAGCTCGCGGGGGCTGAACGGCTTGGTGACGTAATCGTCCGCACCGGTCTCGAGCCCGCGCACGCGGTCCTCTTCCTCGCCGCGCGCGGTCAACATGATGATCGGGATATTGGCGGTCTCGGGCATGCGGCGCAGGCGGCGGCACACTTCGATCCCCGAAAGCCCCTCGACCATCCAGTCGAGCAGTACGATGTCGGGCGTCGCTTCCTTGGCGAGCAACAGGGCCTCCTCGCCATCGGGGGTGTGCTTGACCTCGTAATCCTCACGCTTGAAATGCCACGTCACCAGTTCGGCGATCGCCGCGTCGTCCTCGACGAGAAGCATTTTTACCCGGGCCATCTTCGCGTCCTTAACCAGCAGCCGCTTCGTCGGCCAGATAGCGGCCGGTCGCGGCGAAATACACCATCTCGGCGACGTTGGTGGCATGGTCGCCGATCCGCTCGATATTCTTGGCGACGAACAGCAAATGCGCAACCTGGCTCACCGTGCGCGGATTTTCGACCATGAATGTCACCAGGGTGCGGAAGATCGCGTCATAGAAATCGTCGAGCGCAGTGTCTCGCACGCAGATCTGGGCGGCCACCTCGGCATCGCGTGACGCGAAGGCGTCGAGTACGTCGTGCACCATGTCGCTCGCCATCCGCGCCATTGCGGGCAACAGCGACAGCGCCTCGATGCGCTCCTCGCCTTCTGCGTGGATCAGCGGCACGCGCTTGGCGATGTTTTTGGCATAGTCGCCGATCCGCTCGACCACCGCGGCGATCTTCAATGCGGCGATCACTTCGCGAAGGTCGTCGGCCATCGGCGCGCGCAGCGCGATGACGCGGACCGCGAGCTTCTCGACCTCGGCCTCGATCGCGTCGATCGCCTTGTCTTTCTTGCGGACTTCATCGGCAAGCACGGTGTCGCCGCGCTGCAGCGCCTTCATCGCGTCGTCGATCGCCTGCTCGGCGAGCCCGCCCATCTGGCTGATCAGCGCGCGGAGCTGCTTGATGTCCTGGTCGAACGCCTTGACGGTATGTTCCTGGCCGATCGCCATTAGCCGTACCTTCCGGTGATATAGTCCTTGGTGCGCTCTTCGCGCGGCGTCGTGAAGATCTGGTCGGTCTCGCCATACTCCACCAGCGTGCCGAGGTGGAAGAAGGCCGTGCGCTGGCTCACGCGTGCCGCCTGCTGCATGTTATGCGTGACGATGGCGATGGCATAGCGGCCGCGCAGTTCGTGGATCAGTTCCTCGATCTTGGCGGTGGCGATCGGATCGAGCGCGGAGGCCGGCTCGTCCATCAGGATCACTTCGGGATCGACTGCGATCGCGCGCGCGATGCATAGCCTTTGCTGCTGGCCGCCGGAAAGCGCGGTGCCGCTGTCCTGCAGCCGATCCTTCACTTCCTCCCATAGGCCCGCGCGTTTCAGCGAGCGCTCGACGATCGCCTCGAGCTCGGGCTTCGACGCGGCGAGCCCGTGAATGCGCGGGCCGTAAGCGACGTTCTCGAAGATCGACTTGGGGAAGGGGTTGGGCTTCTGGAACACCATGCCGACCCGCGCGCGCAGCTGCACCACGTCCATCGCCGACGAATAGATGTTCTCGCCGTCCAGCATGATGTCGCCCGTCACGCGCGCGCTGGCGATCGTGTCGTTCATCCGGTTGAGCGTACGCAGGAAGGTCGATTTGCCGCAGCCCGACGGGCCGATGAACGCAGTCACCTTGTCCATGTCGATGTCGATCGACACGTCCTTCACGGCCTGTTTGTCGCCGTAGAAGACGCTCACGCCGCGGGCGGACATCTTATGAGCTGTTTCCGTCATCACCAGCGGGTCTCGAACTTGTTGCGAAGATAGATGGCCAGCCCGTTCATGGCGAGCAGGAACACCAGCAGCACGATGATCGCGGCGCTGGTCTTCTCGACGAAGCCGCGGCTGACTTCGTCGGACCACAGGAAGATCTGGACGGGCAACACGGTGGCGGGATCGGTGAACCCGCCCGGCGGCGTCACGATGAACGCGCGCATGCCGATCAGGAGGAGTGGGGCGGTCTCGCCCAATGCGCGCGCCATGCCGATGATCGTGCCGGTCAGGATGCCGGGCATCGCCAGCGGCAATACGTGGTGGAACACCACCTGAATCGGGCTCGCGCCGATGCCGAGCGCCGCGTCGCGGATCGAGGGCGGCACTGCCTTGATCGCGTTGCGGCTGGCGATCACGATCACCGGCATGATCATCAGCGCCAGCGTGAGCCCGCCGACCAGGGCTGCCGAGCGGGGCAATAGCGGACCGAACTGGTAGCCGAACAGGCTCCAGCTGCCGAGGAACACCGCCAGTCCGAGCAGGCCGAAGATGATCGAGGGTACCGCCGCGAGATTGTTGATCGAGACTTCGATCAGGTCGGTCCAGCGGTTCCGCGGCGCATATTCCTCGAGATAGATCGCCGAGAGCACGCCGACCGGGAAGGCGATCAGGAACGTCACCACCATCGTCAGCAGCGAACCCTTGAGCGCGCCCCAGATGCCAACCGCGACCGGATCGGTGGAATCGGATTCGTGCAGGAAATCCGTGTTGAAGTGTCGCGACAGCGCGCCCGCTTGCTGCAGCCTCGCTACCGTCGCTTTGGTTTCGGCATTGCCGTCGCCACGCACGGCCTGATCGATTTCGGTCGAGACCGGTACCTTGATGCTGACCTTGCGGTCGAGGATCGACGGGTCCGTCTTGATCGCCTCGCGCACGCGCAGCCAGGCGTTCTCGGAGATGAAATCCTCGCCGCCCGTTCCGAATGCCGTTGCCGCTGCGCCCTTCACCGTATTCTCCAGCCCCGCGCCCGCCAGCGCGAGATCGGCGGCGGGCGTCCGGAGCTGGGCGCGCTCGATCAGCATTCCCGACGCCGGGAAATCGATCGGCAGCGCCACATCGGTACGCGTGAAGCCCCGCCAGCCATTTGCCACCATCGTGATCAGCAGGAAGGCGAGGAACGCCGCCGACAGCGTCACCGCCGCCAGCCCGAAGAAGCGGAAGCGCCGCTCGCGGGCGTATCGCCGACGGATGCGCCGCTGCATCGCCGCGGCGTTCCAGTCGGTCGGCGTGCGCTCGGGGCCAGGAGCAGAGGGAACGGCGCTACTCATAGGCTTCCCGGTATTTCTTCACGACGCGCAGCGCGACGATGTTGAGCAGCAGCGTGATCACGAACAGGGTCAGCCCCAGCGCGAACGCCGCCAGCGTCTTCGGACTGTCGAACTCGCTCTCGCCCGTGAGCAGGTCGACGATCTGCTTGGTGACCGTGGTCGCGCTCTCGAACGGATTGAGCGTGATGTTGGCGGCGCCGGAAGCGGCCATCACCACGATCATCGTCTCGCCGATCGCGCGGCTGACTGCGAGCAGCACGCCCGCGACCACGCCGGGGAGCGCAGCCGGAATCAGCACCTTCGAGATCGTCTCGCTGGTCGTCGCGCCCATCGCGAGGCTGCCGTCGCGCATCGCGGTCGGCACCGCGGCGATCGAATCGTCGGCCATCGAGGAGACGAACGGGATGATCATCACCCCCATTACCAGCCCCGCGGCGAGCGCACTCTCGGACGAGGCATAGGTATAGCCGAACGAGACGGCGAGATCGCGCACTGCCGGCGCGACGGTCAGCGCGGCGAAATAGCCGTAAACCACCGTTGGCACGCCGGCGAGCATCTCGAGGATCGGCTTCATCCAGCGGCGCACGCGCGGCGCGGCATATTGGGTCAGGTAGATCGCGCTCATCAGCCCGAACGGGATTGCGACGATCATCGCGATCACTGCGCCGATAAAGAACGTCCCCCAGAACAGGGGCACCGCGCCGAGCGACTTGCCCGGATCGGCGGCGTCGATCACCTGCGGGCTCCAATGCGTCCCGAACAGGAAATCGGTGATCGGGACCTGCTGGAAGAAGCGCAGCGATTCCCACAGCAGCGACAGGAAGATGCCCAGCGTGGTCAGGATCGCGATCAGCGAGGCGACCAGCAGCAGCACCATCACCCCGCGCTCGACCTGGCTGCGTGCCTTGAAATGGGCGCGGACGCGCGTGAGTGCGAAAGCGGCGCCGGCAAAGGCGAGCAGGATCGCGACGCCGGTCCCCATCCAGCCATAGCGCGATTGCGCGGCGCGAGTGGCGGGGACCAGTTGTTCGGCGACCGGATCGAAGGCTTTGGCGCTATCGTCATTGGCCACGCGCTTGGCCTCGGCGAGCAAGGCATCGCGCTCGAACGCGAATTGGGGAAGCTGCGCCGCGGCCGGATGCGCGAGCACCGCTTCCTTGACGAGCCCGGGGCTCACTGCGCTCCACACCGCGACGAACAGCAAGGCGGGCAATGCCGTCCACATCGCGACATACATGCCGTGCTGGCCGGGCAGCGAATGGAGCCGCTTGGCGCCGCCGCGGTCGAACCGGGTGGCGCGCGCGCGCGCCGTCAGCCAGCCGATCAGGCCCAGCCCGGCGATGAGGAAGAGGAGCGTGAAGGCGTTCATCAGTGCAGCCCGGCGGGATCGAGCGCGATGCGCTGTGCCACCACCTGCGCCGAATGCATCCGCAATGCGTCCGGCGCGGCGATCAGTCCGCGCTGGGTGAGCTTGCCCTTGGGGTTCCACATTGTCGTGTAGAGTGTCAGGAAATCGGCGAGCCCCGGCACTGCGCGCAAATGGCGCTTCTTCACATAGAGGAACAGCGGCCGCGCGCCCGGATAGGTCCCGTCGGCGATCGTCGCATAACTCGGCGCGACGCCTTCGATCGGCACGCCGTGCAGGCGATCGATATTTTCCTCGAGATAGGAATAGCCGAAAACCCCGAGGGCGTTGGGATTGGCGGCAAGGCCCTGGACGATCAGATTGTCGTTCTCGCCCTTGTCGATATAGGGCCCGTCGTCGCGGATGCGCTTGCAGCGGCTGTCATAGGGCGCGGTGTCCTTGGCGGCCTTGAGCGCCTTGGCCTCGGGATCCGCGGCGGCGCAGCCGGGCTCCATCACCAGTTCGACCAGCGCGTCACGCGTGCCGCTCGTCGCCGGCGGCCCCATCACCTGGATCGGAATCGCCGGGAGCGACGGATTGACGTCGCGCCAGCTCCGCGCCGCATTGGGCTTGCCGAAGGGATTAGCGGCGAGCGCCAGATAGACATCCTTCTTGCTCAGCGCGAGCCGCGGGCCGTTATTCGCCTCGGCCAGCGCGACGCCGTCGACGCCGATCTGAACTTCCATGATCTCGCCGACGCCGTTGGCCTGGCATAGCTCGTATTCGGATTTCTTGATGCGGCGGCTCGCATTGGCGATGTCGGGGAATTCCCAGCCCACGCCTTCGCAGAAGCGCTTGAGCCCTGCACCGGTACCGATCGATTCGACCACCGGCGCCTTGCGTCCGCCGCCCTGGTTGACGAAAGTTTCGGCGACGGCGGTGGTGAAGGGATAGACGGTCGACGAGCCCACGACGCGGATCTCGCGCGCCGTGTTGCTGTCGCAGCCGGCCAGCGTGAGCGCCGCCGCTGCAATCAGGGCCAACCTGCCGAAAATGTGCGAACTCCCCGCTTCACCCGAGTCGTGCGCCGCGGCACGCAAGCCGCGTGTCTTGCAAGTCGGTTACGGCTTTATGACACTCGCTGTACCGGCAGCAGGATACTGACGGTCGTACCCTTGCCGACGCTGCTGGCGATATCGAGCCGGCCGCGATGCCGCTCGACGATGTGCTTGACGATCGCCAGGCCCAGCCCGGTGCCGCCCAGCGATCGGCTGCGCCCGGAATCGACGCGGTAGAAGCGCTCGGTCAGCCGGGGAAGGTGCTGCGGCGGGATGCCTTCGCCTTCGTCCGCGACGGTCAGCCGCACCATCGCTTCGCCCTCGGGCTGGAGCGAGACAGTGACCGGCGTAGCCTCGCGGCCGTATTTCATCGCGTTGCCGATGACGTTGTGGAGGAGCTGGCTCAGCTGGGTCGGATCGCCGGCGACCGGCGCGACATCGCCGATCTGCGTGACGAGATCGGCGGCGCGCGGGCTACCCGAGAGCTCGATCGTCACTTCCTCGATCAAATCGGCGAGATCCACGGCCTGGATCGGTACGCGATATTTCTCGGCCTCGATCCGGCTCAGCGAGATCAGATCCTCGATCAGCCGCTGCATCCGTTGCGCCTCGCCGAACACGATCTTGAGGAAGCGCGCACGCGTTCCGGGATCGTCACCCGCGTCTTCGCGCAGCGTCTCGACATAGCCGAGCAGCGAAGCGAGCGGAGTGCGCAGTTCGTGGCTGGCGTTTGCGACGAAGTCGACGCGCATCCTTTCGGCCGCATAGCTGCCGGTGCGATCGACTAGATGCACCACGCGGCGCCCGTCGCCCAACGTGCGCACGCGCATTTCCCAACGCTGATCGCGTGCCCCAAGCCCCACCAGATGGATCGGCGCGCCTGGTGCACCGTCGTCCGCGCCGGTCAGGCGCTCGGCCGCGGCAGGATGGCGAATCGCCACCCGGACGTCCTCGCCCAGCACATGTTGGCCCAGCAATTCGCGTGCGCCGTGATTGGCCGCCTCGACGCGGCTGCCAGCGATCACCAGCAGCGGTTCGGCGATCGCTTCGATCACATCGGCGATGGCGGGCTCTTTTCCCGGCTCGAGTCCGGCGCGCTCGGGCACCGAAGGCGCCTCGGTGCCGCTAGCCGCGATCAGCACCGCTGCGACGGCGCAGACCAATATCACGAGGCTCGCCTGGACGTCGCCGTTCAGCAACAGGCTCACCCCCGCCGCGATTACCGCGACGACGAGCGCCAGTGCTGTCCGGATCCCGAGAAAGGAAGGCATATGTCCCGTTCTAGGCACGGATTTACGATTGCGAAAGCGGCGCGGGCGCATGACAAGGCATCATGGCCGACGAAACCACCGGACCCACCGCCTCACGCCGCCGCGCATTGATGCTGGGCGCCGCCGGCGCGTCGGCGATCGTCTCGATCCGCCCCGCACTCGCCCAGACCAGCGCGTCGGTGATGAATTGCGAGATTCCGGTCCCCGATCCGGCACGCGCCGGCAGCTATATCGCCGCCGACGGGACCTTGGTGCCCGCGGGCACGCCCGGCGCCTATCCGCCTCCGGGGACCGCGTTCAAGGCCGAAGACGTCAAGCGCGCGCTGTCGGGCGGCACCTTGCCCGGCACCGATTATGAACGCAGCCGCGCCTACACCAACTATATCCGCCGCCTGCAATCGGGCACCAGCGGCTTCACTTGCTTCGCCTCGCTGCAGATGCCGCGCGGCTGAGGCCGACGCCGCTGTTTTGCTCTCCACCGGGGCGCCGATGACGCTTTACAAGGCCGCAGCTCCCGAGACGTTGCGCATCGTACCGCTCGATGCGCTGACGCTGGTCTACCATCGGTCCTCCGGCGTCACCCATATCGTCGACACGCCGGTTCCCGAGATTCTCGAAACGCTTGCCGAGGCACCGCTCACGGCGCCCGACCTGCTCGCGCGGCTGGGCGAGCGTTTCGATCTCGTCGATGCCGATCCGGCGGCGCTCGCGGTGCGCCTCGACGAACTCGCCGCGGTCGGCCTCGTGGAGCAACTGTGCGTCATCTGACCCGGCTCCGCATCGGGCCGGTGGGTTTTCGCATCGGCAGCGACTGGCAGGCGCCGATCGCCGCGCTCGACGACCTCTACCGCGATTACCCCGCGCCCGAGGGCGGCATTCCCGACTTCAACGTCCATCTCTTCGCCGCGCGGCCGTGGCGCCGCTTCGTTCGCCCTTCGGTGAACATCGGCGGCGACTTCGTCATCCCCGATGCCGCGCCGCTGCCGCTCGCGCAGGGGCTGCTCGCCGCCGAGATGGGGATGAACCTGCAAATGGCGCTCGGCCAGCGCCGCTATCTGCTGCTCCACGCCTCGGCGGTCGAACGCGACGGCAAGGCGCTGCTGATGACCGGCATGTCCGGCGCGGGCAAATCGACGCTCGCCGCGTTGCTGATGGCCAAAGGCTGGCGGCTGATGGGCGACGAGTTCGCATTGCTCGATCCCGCGACCGGGCGGATCCACGGTTTCCCGCGGCTGATCAGCCTCAAGAACGAAGCGATCGGCGTGATGGAGCGCACACTGCCCGGCGCGCGCTTCGGCCCGGTGCTCGAAGGCACGCCCAAGGGTACGATCCGCCATCTCGTCCCCGATGCCCGCGCGATCGCCGCGATGGCCGAACCCGCTCAGCCCCGGCTGATCCTGTTCCCGAGCTACGGCTTCGCCGCCGCCGAGCGCGAAGTCTTGCCGAGCGAAACCTTCGTCCGCCTCACGCAAGCCTCGACCAATTATGTTGCGCTCGCCGAACGCGGTTTCGACGCGCTCACCCGGCTCGTCCGGACGGTGCCGGCACGTGCGCTCGATTATCCAGACACCGGAACGGCGCTGGCGCAGGTCGAGCGGCTGTGGGCGGAAGCGTGATGGATGCGCGTATCCTCGCCGACGCGCTGCGCGATCCGGCGACCACCGCCCGGCTCGATGCGGCGGGCTGGACCGCGTTGCTCGCCATCGCCCGCGCCGAGCAACTGATCGGCACGCTGGCCCACCGCCTAAACGGCCTGGCGATGCCGGCGGCGATCGCGCGCATCCTCGACGACGCCCGCACCTCGTCCGCCCAGGGCCGCACCGCTGCTTTGTGGGAAGCCGAGATGGCGCGCCGCGCGCTCGCGCCCATGGGAATGCCGGTGATCCTGCTAAAGGGCACCGCTTATGCCGCCGCGGGGTTCGCCGCGGGCAGGGGCCGCTCGATCGGCGACCTCGACATCCTCGTGCCCCGCGCACGGATCGAGGAGGCGGAGGCCTGCTTGCTCGCCGCCGGCTGGGAATGGGTCAAGCCCGATCCCTATGACGACATTTATTATCGCCGCTGGATGCACGAGCTGCCGCCGTTGATCCATCGCGAGCGCGATCGGATGATCGACGTCCACCACACGATCCTGCCGCTTACTGCACGCATCACCCCCGATGCGGATGCGCTGATCGCCGACAGCGTCGCGCTGGAGAATGGCCTGCGCATCCTCAGTCCCGCGGACATGCTCTGCCACGCCGCGGCGCATCTCTTCGCCGACGGCGATCTTGCAGGTGGCATGCGCAACCTGTGGGATGTGCATTGCCTGATCGAGGAATTCGGCATCGTGGGCCTTGAGGCAAAAGCTGGCCGGCACGGGCTGGCGGCGGCGGTCGCCCGCGCGGCACGCCAGGCGAACAATCTCTACGGGACCACGATTCCCGAGAGCTGGCGCATATGGGACAGTGCCGACCCGCTCTATCTCCGTCGCCTCCTCGCGCGCGACGATTGGGGGCGCCCGGCGCGCAGGGTGACCCGGCTCGCTTTCTACATGCGGAGCCACGCTATCCGGATGCCGCTGCCCATGCTGGCAAAGCACTTGTTCATTAAATGGCGTAAAAAATAGCGTCAGTTGATTAAATCATTATTTAGTCGTCTCTCATCATCGCAATGATATTCGAGAGGGCGACCGGGATTTTGTTGATCACTCATGCTTATCGCTTATGGTGATTTGCGTTCTTCATAGCAGAAAAGGTGAAAAACGAACATCAGATCGCCTTGGCTATGAGCTGTTTTGTGATCTGCGAGGCGCAAGTTATGCTAATAACTGGTTGATAAGATACGTTATTTTATCGACCGCGAAGCTGGGGTGTCGCGAGCGGGATGAAGGACTAGGTTAGGGATTTGTTAACCTTTGTTATGCGAAGGTTAATCGGCTCCACAATAGACGGAGCAAGATCAAGGGGGCGCAGAAGCGATGTAGGTCGGGCAGTGAGGCAGTTTGTGATCGACGAGAACGCGCAGGCTTTTGGAAGCGCCGACGCCAAGACCATCGTCGAGGCGCTCTGGTCGAGCTGGCCCATCGTCGTGACGCTGTGCGCCGCCGATGTCGCCATGGACGACTCCCCTGAGAGGCACATCGATTTCATCAAGGCGCTTCAGGAGCTGGGCGATTCCGGCCTCATCACCTTCGAAGCATTCATCGTCGGGCCCGGCGGGCCGCAAATGATCGATGCCGCGCTCACCGCGCGCGGCCGGGCGCTGCTCGGACCGGGCGTGGACGCCGCGGAGATTATCCGTCAGTTGGCGAACTGAGGCTGGCGGATCAGGTCCGCCACGATATCCGCCACCGTCCGCAAGATCTTGAGGTCATGGCCGTCGAACTGGCGCTGGCCGCGCTGGATAGCGACGATCCGGCCCAACGGTGCGCCGTCCACGTCGTGGAGCGGAACGCAGGCATAGGATTGGAAGCCGAGCGCGCCTGCCTCGACCGGATCGGCGAGCCGCCACAGCAACGCTTCGGAGGATTCGGTTGCGCCTCCGGCGATCAGCACGCCCGCTGTCTCGAGCCGTTCGGAAGCGCCGGTGGCACGCTGCCGGATTGCATAATGGTGGAGATCAATGATGACGCCATCGGCGACGAGGGTCAGTTGAACCAGTTCCGCCAGCTTCGCGGATGCGATCCCCGCGCCTGGGTGCAGGCCGGCGGCAGTCTCCCGAGAGGCATAGCCTGACCCCTTCAATGCGATCCCCCTGTGACCCACGCCTTTTTCCCCTACATGTATGCTCCACCCCTTGTAGGGGAAATGCAAGATGCCGGGGAACTCAGGTGAATCACGGTTCAGAACAGATACTGATTCAGGCACCGTGATATCTGGCGGCGGGACGATCGCGCGAGCAGTTCTTCGCAACCAATGCTTCGGCGGCGACGTAATTGTCCCAGTCGCGAATTTCGGGAAGCGAGGGGATGCACACCGGCTCGTCCATTTCGAGCGCGCGTAGCGAGGCGACCACTAGATCGTCGGCCTGCATCACGCGTTCGGGTGGGAAATTGGCGATGTCGTTGCCGGCGACTTCGTGGAAATCGGTGGCGATCACGCCGGGGACGAGCAGCTGGACGCGAACGCCGGTCCCCGCCGCTTCGATCTGCATGTGGCGCGTGAACGCCATCACATAATTCTTGGACGATCCGTAGCCGGCATTGCCCGGCACCTGCATGAACACGGTGCCCGAGGCGATGTTGATGATCGTGCCGCGCCCGGCGGCGGTCATCGCCTTCATCGCGGCGGCCGAAAGCCGGCTGAGCGCCAGCACATTGACGCGGAGCATGGCATCGAGCGCGTCGGGGTCGAGTTCGGCCACGCGCCCGCGCGCGGCGTACCCCGCATTGTTGACGAGCATGTCGATGCCGCCCGCCGCGATCCGATCGGCCACCGCCGCCGTGCCCACGTCGTCGCCGAGATCGGCTACCAGCACTTCGACATCGGCCTGCGTTGCAGCCCCCAGTTCCTCCGCCAGTGCGCGCAACCTGTCCTCGCGGCGGGCGACGATCACGAGGTCGTGGCCGGTGCGTGCCAGATGCTCGGCGAAGTTGCGGCCGATGCCGGCGGAGGCACCGGTGACCAAAGCGCGGGGTCGAGTCGTCATGTCTCAGTCTCCCGAAAAAGAGTGCAGGATCATAGTGTGCGTGCCACCCGCAGGTTCTCGAGCGCCGGCACCAGTTCGTCGAAATGGTCGATCACGGCGTCCGCCGCCAGTTCCTCGACCGGCTGCATCAGGAAGCCGAAGCTGACTGCGATCGAGGGGATACCGGCATTCTTCGCCGCCTGAATGTCGAAGATCGTATCGCCGACGAATGCCGCCGGCCCGCCGCCGCAGCGCCGGATCATCTCGCGGATTCCTTCGGGCGATGGTTTGCGGCCGTCGGGCCCCATCGTGTCGCCGCCGATCACGCAGGCGAAGCGGTGATCGAGCGCCAGCTCGGCGACGAGCTTGACTGCGAGGCTCTCCGATTTGTTGGTGACGATCGCGAGTTTCACGCGGCGCGCATCCAGTTGGTCCATCGCCTCGATGAGCCCCGGAAAGGCGTATGTGCCCCGGGTGAGGTTGTCCCCATAAAAAGCGAGCAGTTCGGGATAGATGCGCTCCAACACCTCGGGATCGCACCCGCCCGAAGCCTCGAGCCCTTGCTGGAGCATGTATTTCCCGCCGCGCCCGATCATCGGCTTCACCGTCTCTACGCTGAGCGCCGGCCGGCCGAGCAGGCCGAGCCCATGGTTGACCGCATCGGTCAGGTCCGCGCTGGTATCGAACAGCGTGCCGTCGAGATCGAATCCGACAATGTCGAAGGGGAAGTCGGCCATTGCCGCGCCTGCTGCCAGCAACGCTATGGAATTGGCAAGCTTCTCATGGCAGGGGGCTTCTCCGGAGGGTATCATGACAGCGCCGATAGCCGCGATCATTCTTGCTGCGGGCAAGGGCACGCGGATGAAATCCGATACGCACAAAGTGCTTCACCCGCTCGCCGGACGGCCGATGCTGCTGCATCTGATCGACAGCGTCGATGCGCTCGATCCGGCGCGCACCATCGTCGTGGTCGGCGCTGGACGCGAGCAGGTCGAGGCCGCGGTCCACCCGCTTGGCGCCGAGACGGTGCAGCAGACCGAGCAGCTCGGCACCGGCCATGCGGTGCGGATGGCGGAGGACGCGCTCGCCGGGTTCGAAGGCGACGTGCTGATCCTCTACGGCGACGTTCCGCTCGTCTCGACTGCGACGATGCGGCGGATGCTCGAGCGGCTGCACGGCGCCGATGCGCCAGCGGCCGTGGTGCTCGGCTTCCGTCCCTTCGATCCCGGCGCCTATGGCCGGGTGATCGCGGACGGGCAGGGGCACATCGTCAAGATGGTCGAGTTCAAGGACGCAAGCGCCGAGGAACGCGCCGAGACCCTGTGCAATTCGGGGCTGATGGCGGTCGGCGCGAAGGATCTGTTCGCGCTGCTCGCGCAGGTCACCAACGCCAATGCCGCGGGCGAATATTACCTCCCCGACATCGTCATGCTCGCCGCCGGCGCCGGCCGCCACTCGGCAGTGATCGAGACCGATGCGCACGAAGTCACCGGCGTGAACAGCCGCGGCGAACTCGCCGCGCTCGAGGCCGAATGGCAGCACGCGCGGCGCGCCCGCGCGATGGCCGACGGCGCGACTCTGGTCGCCCCCGAGACGGTGTGGTTCGCGCACGACACCAAGCTCGGCCGCGATGTGCTGGTCGAGCCGAACGTATTCTTCGGACCCGGAGTCGAGATCGCCGATCGCGTCACCATCCACGGCTTCAGCCACATCGAGGGCGCGTGCATCGCCAGCGGGGCGAGCGTAGGACCCTATGCACGGCTGCGGCCGGGCACGGTGCTCGGCGAGGGCGCCAAGGTCGGCAATTTCGTCGAGATCAAGAAGGTGGTGCTCGGCAAGGGCGCCAAGGCCAACCATCTGACCTATCTCGGCGATGCCGAAGTGGGGGCGGGCGCGAATATCGGCGCTGGCACGATCACCTGCAATTACGACGGCTTCTTCAAATATCGAACGAGCATCGGCGAAGGCGCGTTCATCGGCTCGAACAGCGCCTTGGTCGCGCCGGTCGCGATCGGCAAGGATGCCACGGTGGGCGCGGGATCGGTGGTGACGCAGGACGTCGAGGCCGGCGCGCTCGCCCTCGCCCGCGCCCGGCAGGAGGCGCGACCCGGCTGGGGCACGCGCTTCCGGGAGATGATGAAGGCCAGGAAGGCGGCGAAACCATGAGCGATCGCTACGCCGGAAAGCCGTTTCTCAGACTGCTCGAAAGCTATATCCTCGATGCGATCGGCCATCTTGATCCGGCAGCCGATGCGTCGTTACGTGCGATGGAGCCGCAATATCGCGAGATGTTCGGCGCCACGGGCAGCTGGCGTGAGATCGTCGTCGGGAGGATGCAGTTTCCGCAAGGGATGCAGGGCGCCGTCCGCGAGGTCTGGCAAGCGGGCCGCGTCCGGTTCCAGGCGGCGAACGGGCGCGAGCCCGATCCGATGGAATTCACTCGGGTTTTCGTGGACACCAAATTTCCGCACTGATCGCGGCAGGGGATAAGTTCGATGTGCGGAATTGTTGGAATCGTCGGCAAACAGGATGTGGCCCAGCGCCTGTTCGATGGGCTCAAGCGGCTCGAATATCGCGGCTATGATTCCGCCGGCATCGCCACCCTCCACGACAATGAGATCGAACGGCGCCGTGCCGAGGGCAAATTGGTCAACCTCGCCGCGCGGCTGGCCGAAAGCCCATTGCCCGGCACGATCGGCATCGCCCATACCCGCTGGGCCACCCATGGCGCGCCGACCGAGGACAACGCCCATCCGCATATCGTCGGCGACGTCTCGATCGTCCACAACGGCATCATCGAGAATTTCAAACCCCTGCGCGACGAACTCATCGCCGAGGGCCGCGAGTTCAAGAGCCAGACCGACACCGAAGTCGTCGCGCACCTCGTCAGCCGCGAGCTCGAACGCGGCAGCGGCCCGCGCGATGCGGTCGCCGCCGTCCTGCCGAGGCTCCACGGCGCGTTCGCGGTGGCCTTCCTGTTCCGCAACCAGCCCGATCTGCTGATCTGCGCCCGGCTCGGCGCGCCGCTCACCGTCGGCTATGGCGAGGGCGAGAATTATCTCGGCTCCGACGCGCACGCGCTCGCTTCGCTCACCCAGCGCATCGCCTATCTCGACGAAGGCGACTGGGCGGTGCTCACGCGCGACACGATCGAAGTCTTCGATCGCGACAACAATCCCGTCGAGCGTCCGATCGTCGCCTCGGGCGTGTCGGCGGCTTTGATCGACAAGGGCAATCACCGCCACTTCATGCTCAAGGAGATCTACGAGCAGCCGGTGGTCGTGGCGCAGACCTTGGCGTCGTACATCCGCCCGGTCGAGCAGAAGGTCGCATTGCCCGATATGAGCTTCGATCTGAGCAAGATCGAGCGCGTCGCGATCGTCGCCTGCGGCACCGCGTCTTATGTCGGGATGATCGGCAAATACTGGATCGAGCAGTTCGCGCGGCTGCCGGTCGAAGTCGATGTCGCTTCCGAGTTCCGTTACCGCGATCCGGTTCTCCTTCCGAATACGCTCGGCGTGGTGGTCAGCCAGTCGGGCGAGACCGCAGACACGCTCGCGGCGCTCCGCCACATGAAGGCGAACGGCGTGACCACCGCGGGCATCATCAACGTGCCGACCAGCTCGATGGCGCGCGAAGTCGATCTGCTGCTCTCGACCCACGCCGGGCCCGAGATCGGGGTCGCCTCGACCAAGGCGTTCACTTGCCAGCTTTCGGTAATGGCCGCGCTCGCGGTCAATCTCGCCCGCGCCAAGGGCAAGCTCGCCGAGGATACCGAGCGCGAGATCGTCCGCCACCTGATCGAGGCGCCCGCGGCGATCAACGCCGCGCTGGCGCATGATTCCGAGATCGAGGGCATGGCGCACACCATCGCCGCCGCGCGTGACGTGCTCTATCTCGGCCGCGGCCCCGATTATCCGCTGGCGCTCGAAGGTGCGCTCAAGCTCAAGGAAATCAGCTATATCCACGCCGAGGGCTATGCCTCGGGCGAGATGAAGCACGGGCCGATCGCATTGATCGACGACAGCGTGCCGCTGATCGTCCTCGCGCCCTCGGGACCGCTGTTCGACAAGACCGTCTCCAACATGCAGGAGGCCAAGGCGCGCGGCGCCAGAGTCGTGCTGATCTCGGATGCCGAAGGCTTGGCGCTGGCCGGCGACGACGCGCTGGCGACGATCGAGATGCCCAGTGTCCATCCGCTGATCGCGCCGCTCGTCTATGCGGTGCCGGTGCAGTTGCTGGCCTATCATGTCGCCGTGGCCAAGGGCACCGACGTCGATCAGCCGCGCAACCTCGCAAAGTCGGTCACGGTCGAATAGTTACCGGAGCAGGGCCTTCAGCGCGGCGTCGATATCCCTTTCGCGATAAGGCTTCTCGATCAGCGGGAGTGTCTCGAAACCTTCGGGCAGGGTGCCGTAGCCGCTCGCGAAGACGAAGGGCACGCCGCGCAGACGCAGCGCCTCGGCGATCGGGGTGCTGCGCTCGCCGCCCAGATTGATGTCGAGGATCGCCGCGCCGAGCGTTTCGCTCTCGGCCAAGGCAAGCCCGTCGGCCAATCTCCCCACCGGCCCCACCGTCTCACAGCCGAGGCCCGCCAATATGTCCTCGAGGCACATCGCCACCACCGGCTCGTCTTCGACGACGAGGACGCGCAGCGCGCCGTAACCGCTCATTCGGCACCTTCGGGCAATGGCGCGTCGACAGTGCAGACCAGGCCTTCCGGCCGGAAATCGATCTTGACCGCCCCGCCGAATTCGGCCGCGAGCCCGCGTTCGATCATCCGCGTGCCGAAACCGCGCCGGGCGGGGACTGCGACTTTCGGGCCGCCACGCTCCTCCCACAGCAGCGACAACCGTGCGGGATGGTCGCCCGTTCGCGCCCAGCGGATCGCCACGCGACCCTCCGGCCGCGACAGGGCGCCGTGCTTGACGGCGTTGGTGGCAAGCTCGTGGATCGCCAGCGCGAGGGTGATCGCGGTCTTGGGCAGGATCGGCAGATCGGGCCCTTCGAGCTCGAAGCACCCGGCATCGCCGCCATGCGGTGCGACCGCATCGCCGATGATCTGTGCCATCGACACCGCCCCCCAATGCTCGCGCGTGAGCAGATTGTGCGCCTCGGAGAGCGCGGCGAGCCGGCCCTCGAACGCGGCGCGCGCGGCCGTCGGGTCGGTACCGGCCTTGAAGGTCTGCTGGGCGATGCCCTGGACGATCGCCAGCGTGTTCTTCACGCGGTGGTTGAGTTCATCGACGAGCAGCCGGAGATGCGTCTCGGCACGCTTGGCCTCGGTCATGTCGCGGCCGATCGCATGGAGCGCGGTCGGCTTGCCCTCGGCATCGGTGGTCAGCTGCGAGTTGATCTCCCAGATCAGCGGCCGGCCGTCGCGTGCGCGCACGGTGACGGTCAATCGCGTGCTGCCGCCCTCACGCATTTTCTGGTTGAACGCTTCCATGCTCAACGCGAGCTGATCGGGGTCCATGAAGTCGCCGATCGAGGCCCCGATCACTTCGTCTTCGGCATAGCCCAGGGCCGCGAGCACGGCAGGATTCACCGAAGTGATCTTCTGATCCAGCGTGGTGGTGATCAGGAAGTCGTTCGCCTGCTCGAAGATCGTCCGAAAGCGCGCCTCGCTTTCGCGGAGTTCGGCTTCGGCGCGCTTGCGATAGGTGATGTCGAACGAAATGCCGACGAAGCGGCTCGGCCGCCTGTCCTCGTAGTCGATGCGGCTGCCGTGACTCTGGAGCCAGCGCTCTTGTCCATCGTCGGCGCGGCTGACGCGATACTCTATCGTATAGGGGGTGCCGGTGTCGAAGCAGTTCTGTGCTGCGGCGCGGACCATTTCCCGATCCTCGAAATGCACGCGTTCGAGCCATTCGTCGAAGCTGCCGCGGCTGCCCGTCCGCCGTTCCATCCCCAGCAGGTCGAAGCGATTGGGCGACCATTCGCCTTGCATCGTCTCGAGATCGAGCTCCCAGGCCGCCATCCCCGCGCTTTCGATGGCGAGGCGCAGGCTTTCCTCGCTCTTGCGCAACTGCGCCTCGGCCGCTCGGCGGCGGGTGACGTCGAGCGTCACCGCCAGCACGCCGAATGGCTGGCCATCGGCGCGACGGATCACCGAAACCGAATTGTTGACCCAGACGATTCCGCCGTCCTTGCGGATATAGCGTTTCTCGTGCGCATAGGGCGTGCCCTCGCGCACCGCCCGTTCGAACAGCGGTGCATTGGCGCCACGATCGTCGGGATGGGTGATGTCGAGCATCCCCATCTCCATCAGCTCGTCGCGGCTCCAGCCGGCGATCTCGCAGAAGCGATCATTCACGAGCGTGAACCGGCCTGCCATGTCGACCTGGCTGAAGCCGGCGGTCGACTGGTTGATGAAGGCGGAGAGCTGCGCCTCGCGTTCGCGTAGGGATAGCTCGGCTTCCTTCGCTTCGGTAATGTCATGCGCGACTCCGATGAAGCCGATATGCCGCCCCTGCGCGTCGCGGCGCGGCGAGGAGGTGGAGTGGAGCCAGCGCCATTCGCCTTTGACGTTGCGATAACGGCCTTCGAGATCGAAGGTCTCGAGGCTGGCCTCGCCGGCGATCGACTGCTGCACGATTTGCGCCGCGTCCTCGGGATGGATGATTGTGCGCCAGTCGAAGCGGAGCGCCTCGTCATAGGAGACGCCGAGGAACTCGACATAAGCGCGGTTGACGAAGCTGCGGGTGCGGTCGAGCCGGGTGACCCACACCGCCACCGGCGCGCTGTCCGCGATCAGGCGAAACTCGTCTTCCCCCACAGGAAGCGGCTCGAGCCCGAGTTCGGCTTCGGTCATTACCTGGTACGCACCCCCGAAAGCTGCGCTCGCAACCCTAATCGTAACGTCCGGGGAATCAACTGAAACACGTCAACCGCGCGGCATCGCCAGCACGGCCTGGGCGCGCTTCAGATGCGGCATGTCGAGCATCGCGCCGTCGAGTCCGATCGTGCCGGCGTCCGGGTTCGCGGCGAACGCCGCGACGATCCGCCCGGCGCGTTCCAGCTCCGCCTCGGATGGTGAGAAGGCGCGGTTGATCACCGGCACCTGATCGGGATGGATCGCCATCATGCCCCGGAAGCCGGCGCGCCGGGCCTTGGCGGCGATCTTGGCGAGGCCGTCGAGATCGCGGAAATCGCCATGGATCGTCTCGATCGGTGTCACGCCCGCTGCCGCGGCGCCTGCCAGCGCCAGCGCGCGGAAGAGTTGGTAGGGGAAGTCGTATTCGCCATTTTCGTCGCGATTGTCCGTCGCGCCGAGTGCGGTCGCGCTGTCCTCGGCGCCCCAGGTGAGCGCGGTGAGGCGGGGGCAGCCGGCATAGTCGCCGAGGCCGAACAGGGCAGGCGCGGTCTCGGCCGCGACGACGATCGTGCGGATTGCGCCGGGCGCGATGCCCGACGCGGCTTCGAGCGCGGTGAGGTAATGATGGAGGCGATCGGCTTCGGCGCGCGTCGCTTTGGGGAGCATGATCCCGTCGGGGGAAGCGGGGACGATCGCGGCGAGGTCGGCGAGCGCATGTTCGCTGTCGAGCGGGTTGATCCGCACCCATTGCGGCTGCGCTCGCGCGGCGGCGCGCAGATGCCCGGCGACCAGCCTGCGCGCTTCCGCCTTGTTTGCCGGCGCCACCGCGTCTTCGAGATCGAGCAGCACCAGGTCGGCGCCGCTTGCGCCGGCCTTGGTCAACTTCCGTTCGGAATCGCCTGGCGCGAAGAGCAGGGAGCGTGCGATCAGCGGTTCGGCCATGGATCCTCCAAATTCGGTCGACAGACCTAGAGCGCGGAGGAGCGCGGGTAAACCGTGCGGGGCCCAGCCGAAGCCGTGAGGGATTGGTGACGGCTTCGGCTTGCTCCCTGGGCAATGCCCCTCCGGTAAGGAGAGGCGGCACTCGGTACGGGCGAAGGCCTCAGGGAGGCAGAGGCATCCGCGAACAGACTTCTAGACCGCATATCGCGCGGAGTCCGCTCGGGAGTAATCCGTTATGGGTTTGTACCAGGGTCTTAACGACGTGCGGTCGCCGCCACCGCTGGGCCCGGACCGAATTTTACCCCGCGTTAACGCTGTTCGCTTACCTTGTTTCGGTGCGGAAAAAGGGGATTGGGGCATCGTGCGCATTCTGATCGTGGACGACGAACCGGGAATGCACGAATCCTATCGGCAGTGCTTCGCGGCGTCGCGCCAGAGCGATGGCGAAGCCGTGCTGGATGCGATGGCCGCCGAACTGTTCGGCGACGCCGTGCCCGCCGAACCCGAAGATCCGACGCCCCAATTCGTCTGCGATCACAAGATGCAGGGGCTCGACGCGGTCGCCGCTGTCGAGGAATCGCTCCGGTCGGGCGAGCGCTATGCCGTCGCATTCATCGACATCCGCATGCCCCCCGGGATCGACGGCAAGGAAACCGCGCGCCGCATCCGCCTGGTCGATCCCGACATCAATCTCGTCATCGTCACCGGCTTTTCCGATTTTTCGCCGATCGACATCAGCCGCGCCGCGGGACCGGCAGATAAGATCTTCTACATCGCCAAGCCCTTCCAGGCCGAGGAAGTCCTCCAGACCGCGACTGCGCTCGCCCATCGCTGGCAGGTCGATCTCGACCTCAAGGCGGCGATGGCGTTGCTCGAGGAACAGAAGCTCGAACTCGCCGCGAACGAATCGCGCGCCATCCATATGGCCAACCATGATTCGCTGACCGACGCGCCCAACCGGCTCGCCTTCCTTCATGCGCTGGGGCAGGCAGTGAGAGGCGAGCATTGCTTCGCGATGGCGATGATGGACCTCGATCGCTTCAAGCTGGTCAACGACACGCTGGGCCATCTCGCCGGCGACGAGCTGATCCGCATGATCTGCGAGGTCCTGCAGCAGAATGTGCCCGCGGGCGGCTTCGTCGCACGGCTGGGCGGCGACGAGTTCGCGATGCTGATGCAGGTGACCGGCGAAGACGAGGCGGTGATGCTGTGCGAGCGGCTGCTCAAGGCATGCAGCGCGAGCTTCAAGGTGTTCGGCCATTCGGTGCAGGGCGGCGCTTCGGTCGGGCTGATCGTCGTCGAGCCGGGCAGCATCGGCGATCCGGTCGACGTCATGCGCCGCGCCGATCTCGCGCTCAACGAGGCCAAGCGCCAGGGCCGCGGCTGCGTGCGGCTGTTCGCCGAGAGCATGGACGAATCGATCCGCTTCCGCCGCCAGATCGAGACCGGGCTTTCCGAAGCGATCGCCAAGGGCGAATTGAAGCTCGTCTTCCAGCCGATCGTCGGCCGCGGGCTGGAGATCACCGGCTTCGAGGCGCTGATCCGTTGGTGCAGCCCCGAATATGGCATGGTCCCGCCGGCGATGTTCATTCCGATCGCCGAGGAATCGAACCTGATCCACGAACTGGGCGATTGGGTGATCGATCGCGCGATCGAGGCGCTCGAGACCTGGCCGGGCCAATATGTCTCGGTCAATTTCAGCCCGCGCCAGTTCCGCAGGCACAATTTCGTGGCGCATGTCGTGGAGCGCGTCGCCAGCGCGGGCGTCGTGCCCGGACGCTTCCAGATCGAGATCACCGAGACCGCGATCTTCGACAATGTCGAGCGCGCCGCCGAAATCCTGTTCAAGCTCCGCCAGATGGGCTTTCGCATCGCGCTCGATGATTTCGGCACCGGCTATTCGTCGCTCTACAATATCCGCCGCTTCGCGCTCGATTGCCTCAAGATCGACCGCAGCTTTGTCGACGGCATGGGCCGCGAGCGCGAGAGCGCCGCGATCGTCCATTCGGTGATCCATCTCGGTCGCGCGCTGGGCCTGGAAGTCGTGGCCGAAGGCGTCGAGACCGAAACCCAGCTCCAGGCACTGCGCGTCGCCGGCTGCAGCCATATGCAGGGCTATCATCTCTCGCGCCCGGTCGATGCCGAGGATGCGCTGGCGCTCGCGCAGCGGGGCAGCCTTTCTGCCGAAGCGGGCCCGGAGATCGAGGCTGCGGGCGACGGGACGAACGGCTGATGCCGGATACGGAGCGCCTGCGCCCGCCGCGGTCGCTCGGCGCCCAGCTCGTCCTGATACTGACCGGTGTCGGGCTGCTCGGTGCGACGACGCTCACGCTCTTGCTCGCGACGGTCATCACGCCGAGCTTCAACCATCTCGAGCACACGGCCGAGGCGGCGCATGTCGCGCGCACGCAGGCGGTGATCGAAGATCTCGCGGTCAAGGTCGAGAATGCGGTTCGCGACTATGGCGACTGGAATTCCTCGTGGAACTATATGGCCGCGCCCAGCCGTGCGTTCGAAGAGGAGAGCTTCTCGACGCTGGCGATGGTCAATCTCGACGTCAACGGCATGGCCTATGTCCGCTCCGATCGCTCGATCGTGATCGCGCGCTGGATCGATGTCGCACACGAGGCCGATGTGCCGCCGATGCGCACCGCGCTCATCGGCGCGATCCGACGGCTTGATTTCGAGGGCGCGCTCCGGGGTCGAAATTCGGCCGGCTTCTATCTCCGCCTTGGCGACACGCTCGCCGCGGTCGGTATCGCGCGGGTGCGCCGCAGCGACGGCAGCGGGAGTCCGCGCGGCTATGTGCTGATGGCGCGGACAGTGACTTCGGCGCAGTTGAGCACCTTGCTCCAGCTCAAGGCGAGCTTCATTGCGCCGGTCGAAGAGGTGACCGTGACCCCGACATCCTCGCGCACTCGCATCGCCGTGCCGGTGCCGGGGCCCGACCGCCGCGCGATCGCCACTGCCGCCTACAGCGTGCCGCGCGATCTCTCGATGCTCGGCAAGCGGATGTTGGTCCTCGCGGTGCTCGCGTCGACGTTGCTGCTGGCGGTGCTGCTGCTGGTGTTGCGGCGGGTGATTACGCGGCTGGTGCTGCAGCCGCTCCATCGCGTCGAGCGCCATATGGGATTGGTCCGAAGCTCGGGCACGCTGAGCCTGCTCACCGGGCGCTCGCGCGACGACGAGATCGGCAGCCTCGTCACCAGCTTCAACTCGATGCTCCGGCAGCTCAAGGATCTGCGCGAGCAGCTCGAGGTGCAGAGCTTCACGCTCGGCCGGAGCGAAAGCGCGGTCGCGGTGATGCACAATGTCCGCAACGCGCTGAACCCGGTGACGACGGTGCTGAGCCAGGGGCTCGATCGCTCCGCCGCGATCAATCGCGCGACGATCGACAAGGCGCTGGCCGAGCTCGCCGACCACAGCGTGGCGCCGGATCGCCGCGCGAAACTGGTCGCTCTGCTCGCCGCCGCATTCGATGCGATCGAGCGTGAGCGTGAGGATCGTCGCGCGCAGCTCGGCGTCGGGCGCGATGCGTTGCGCCACGTGCTCCAGATCATCGGCGAGCAGCAGGAGGCGGCGCATGAGCGTCCGCCCCTCGCCACCTGCGACATCAGCGACATCGTCGCCCAGAACGCCACCATCGCGCGCTATTCGGGCGAGAACTCGGTTGCCTTCAGCTTCCCGGCCAAGCCGCACTGGGTGCTGGCGAACCGCGTGATCCTCAGCCAGGTGGTCGGAAACCTGTTCTCCAATGCGGCTGAGGCAATCGCGGCGACGGGCAAAGGCGGGGGAAGCATCGCCGTGTCGATCAAGGAAAAAGGCGACAAGGTCGAAATCGTCATCCGCGACGATGGCGAGGGCTTCGATCCCGCGCTGGCGCCGACGCTGTTCCAGCGCGGCTTCTCGACACGCCCGCACAAGTCCGGCGGGTTCGGGCTTCACTGGTGTGCCAATTCGATGCTTGCGATGGACGGCACGCTCGAGGTGTTGAGCGACGGCAAGGGGATGGGAGCGAGGGCGATCTTGAGACTGGGTGCCGCGCCCGTGGCCGATGCGGAGGAACTGGCGGCCTGACATTCGTGCTCTTGCTTTCGCAGGAGCACTGCAGAATCAGCCCGCCGCCCGTTTCTCCGTCACTTCGTCCCGCTGCAGATACGGCGCCACCAGATTGCGCGTGCGGAACCACTCCTGGCGTTCCGCATCCAGCGAATCGAAATTGCCGATCACGCGCCGGCAGCCGGGAGTCTTGCACTGACAGAGCATGTGCCAGTTCGATTCGCGCAACGTCGTCGAATAGTCCCAGCTGATCTCCTCGCCCGGCGCGATCGCGCAGATCGCCACCAGGAACACGCCGTCATCGCCGAAGCGCAGCCCCGCATTGGGCGCGCAGCTATGGTTGACCAGATCGTCGAGCCGGCCGGACGGCCCCATATAATGATCCGGCGTCACCTGGACGAAGCGATCGCCGCGCCCGCGCATCCGGCTCGGCACCTGGTCCGCGCGCAGCCGCTGGCCGGTGAATTCAAGCAGCACGTCTCCCTCGACGAAACCCGTCGCCGCGAACACGGCCTTGCCCAGATGGTTCTCGCCGACTCTGAAAAGATTGTTAGAGGGGCGATAGCGGTCGAAGAGGAAGAGCCCGCCGCGACGCACGCCGAACGATCGCAGCGGGTTGATTGTCGCCAGCCCGATCAGGAACCACACGCTGGCATGGCAGAGCAATTCGACCAGGATGTAGCCGAGCTCGGCCACCCCGAGCTCGGCGCCGCGCACCGCGATCAACAGGGTCGCGAGATCGCCGAACGTCCATAGCCCCCAGGCGGGCGATCGCTCGCGCGAACGATCGGTCCAGATGCTCGCCCAGGTCGGCCAGAAGCTCACCGGCACCGCGGCAACCACCAGCATGTGCGCCCAGAAGGCCTCTCGAAAAACCAGCCACAGCACCAAAGCGGTCAGGCAGGCGGCGATGCAGAAAGTGTCGGTGGGCGAGGGCGGCGACCAGGCGGAACGGTGCCAGATGCCGATCGTCACCAGAATACAAGCAGCGGCGGACAGCGCGAACACCCAGCTTTGCGGCGCGCCGGGGTTCACCGCGGCATAGGTCAGCGCCTCGAGCGTGGTCGCTGTCGCCCAGATCAGCCATGATGCGCGATTGGGGCGGATGGTCTGGCGGCGCAGCCCCAGCAGGTATGCGGCATAGCCCGCGAAGCTGAAGCCGATCGCCAGCAGGAACCAGATGCCCAAGAAACGCCCCTCCCCGAGACGGCGTTTACCATGTCCGTTGACTCTCGTCCACGCGCGACTCCGCGGAAATCCGCGAGTCGTGCTCCAATTCTCCCTCGCTTTATAGTCTGATGGCCACCTCACCCCGTTCGTTTCGAGCGAAGTCGAGAAACGGGTCCCGTGAACGCGTGAGGTTTCTCGACTTCGCTCGAAACGAACGGAAGGAGGATTTCAGCTTATGTCGTCTCTAGCGAGGGAGGATTCAGGCGGCGCAATCCTTCACCGCCGCCAGCACTGTCTCCGCCCATTCCTTCCGGCAGATCAGCAGATCCGGGATGCTCGTGTCGCGTTGGTTGTAGACGATCGGCGAGCCGTCGATCCGCGACGCGTGCAGCCCCGCTGCCAGCGCCACCGCGACGGGCGCGCAATTGTCCCATTGATGCTGCCCGCCGGTGTGGAGGTAGATCTCGGCCTCGCCGCGCACTACCGCCATCGCCTTGGCGCCGGCCGAGCCCATGCCGACCGGCTCGGCACCGATCCGGTCCGCCACGTCGATGCACAAGGCGCTCGGCCGTGTCCGGCTCACCAGCAACCGCGGCGGCGCCTGCGGCGCGGGGAGGGGGGGAGGGGCGTCGCTCGATAGCGTCAGGCCCAGTTTCGGCAGCGCCACCGCACCGCTCTCCGCGCGGCCGTCGACCGCCAGCGCGACATGCACCGCCCAGTCATCGCGCCGCTCGGCGAATTCGCGGGTGCCGTCCAGCGGATCGACGATCCACACGCGGCTTCGATCCAGCCGGGCGAGATCGTCGGCGGACTCCTCGGAAAGGATCGCATCGTCGGGCCGGGCCTCCCGCAGCCGCGCGAGGATCAGCGTATTGGCCTCGCGGTCGCCCCGATCGCCGCCCGCGCAGTCGCCCTGGATCCGCAGCAACAGCGCCCCCGCCTCGGCGGCGATGTCGCGTGCGAGTTCGGCGTCGGTCAAATCACCGGACTCCACGTTCCCATGATCGTCTCGACGATGCGCTCGGCGGCGGCCTCGGGGGTCTCCTTCGTCGTGTCGATCCGGATCTGCGGATTCTCCGGCGCTTCATAGGGGCTCGATATGCCCGTGAAGTTCGCGATCTCGCCTGCGCGTGCCTTGCGATACAGGCCTTTGGGATCGCGCTTCTCGGCTTCCGCGATCGGCGTGTCGATGAAGATCTCGAAGAAGTCGCCTTCGGGCAGCATCGCGCGCACCATCTCACGCTCGGCGCGGAAGGGCGAGATGAAAGCCGTCAGCACGATCAGCCCGGCATCGGTCATCAGCCTGGCCACTTCGCCGACGCGGCGGATATTCTCGACCCGGTCGGCGTCGGAGAAGCCGAGATCGCGGTTGAGCCCGTGGCGGATATTGTCGCCGTCCAGCAGGAAGCTGTGCTTGCCCATCGCGTGCAGCTTCTTCTCGACCAGATTGGCGATGGTCGACTTGCCCGAGCCCGAAAGCCCGGTGAACCAGAGCAGGCGCGCGCGCTGACCCTTTTGCGCGGCATGCGCCTCGCGCGTGATCTCCACTGCCTGCCAATGCACGTTCTGCGCGCGCCGCAGCGCATGGTGCAGCATGCCCGCCGCGACGGTCGCGTTCGACACCTTGTCGATCAGGATGAACCCGCCGAGATCGTGGCTGTCGGCATAGGGCTCGAAGACGATCCCGCGATCCGCGGCGATTTCCGCGACGCCGATGTCGTTGAGCTTGAGCGTGCGCGCCGAAACATGCGCGAGCGTGTTGACGTCGATCGCATGCTCGGGCTCGCGAACGGTCACGCTCACCGTCTGCGTGCCGAGCTTGAGCCAATAAGCGCGGCCGGGCAGCAGATCGGCCTGGTCCATCCAGACGATCGTCGCCTTGAACTGATCGGCCACCTGCGGCGGTGCATCGGCTGCCGCGATCACGTCGCCGCGCGAGCAATCGATTTCGTCGGCCAGCGTCAGCGTGACGGATTCGCCCGCACCGGCCTCGCTACGGTCGCCGCCCATCGCGACGATCCGCGAGACCGTGGTGGTCCGGCCTGACGGGAGTATCCGGACCGTGTCGCCCGGCTTCACGGAACCGCTCGCGATCAATCCGGCAAAGCCGCGAAAGTCGAGGTTCGGGCGGTTCACCCACTGCACCGGAAGTCGGAACGGCCGGGCGCGGTCGGTGTCAACTTCGACGTCCACTTGTTCCAGTTGTTCCAGCAACGCCGGCCCACCGAACCACGGCGTATTGGCCGACAATCCGGTAATATTGTCGCCCTTGAACCCCGAGATGGGAATCGGCGTGAAATCCTTGATTCCGATCGATTCCGCGAAGCTGCGATAGTCTTCGACGATCGCGTCATAGGCCGCCTGATCATAGCCGATCAGGTCCATCTTGTTCACCGCGAGCACGATGTGCCGGATGCCGAGCAAGTGCGCGAGGTAGCTGTGCCGCCGCGTCTGGGTAAGCACGCCTTTCCGGGCATCGATCAGGATGACGGCGAGGTCGGCGGTCGAGGCGCCGGTGACCATGTTGCGGGTGTATTGTTCGTGCCCAGGCGTATCCGCGACGATGAACTTGCGTTTCTCGGTCGCGAAGAAACGATAGGCGACATCGATCGTGATGCCCTGCTCGCGCTCGGCGGCGAGCCCGTCGACCAGCAATGCGAAGTCGATCTCCTGCCCTTGCGTGCCCAGCCGTTTGCTGTCGGCTTCGAGGCTTGCGAGCTGATCCTCGAAGATCATTTTCGAATCGTAGAGCAAGCGCCCGATGAGCGTGGATTTTCCGTCGTCGACCGAGCCGCAGGTGATGAAGCGAAGCAGCGACTTGTTCTGGTGCAGTGTCAGATATGCCGAGATGTCGGACGCGATCAGCGCGTCGGGGCGATAGGAGGTCAAAAGTAGCCCTCCTGCTTCTTCTTCTCCATGCTCGCCGCCTGATCGTGGTCGATCGCGCGGCCCTGGCGTTCGGAGGTCGTTGTGAGCAGCATCTCCTGGATCACGTCCTCCAGCGTCGCGGCCTCGCTCTCGACTGCGCCGGTCAGCGGATAGCAGCCAAGCGTGCGGAACCGCACCGATCGTTCCACCGGCGTCTCGCCGGGCTCGAGCCGGAAGCGTTCGTCGTCCACCATCAGGATCAGTCCGTCGCGCTCGACCGTCGGGCGCGGTGCGGCGAAATAGAGCGGCACGATCTCGATCCCCTCCGCGAGGATATATTGCCAGATGTCGAGCTCGGTCCAGTTCGAGATCGGGAACACCCGCATGCTCTCGCTCTTGTTTTTCCGGGCGTTGTAGAGGTGCCAGAGCTCGGGGCGCTGGTTCTTGGGGTCCCAGCGGTGGCTGGCCGTGCGGAACGAGAAGACGCGTTCCTTGGCGCGGCTCTTCTCCTCGTCGCGCCGTGCGCCGCCAAAGGCCGCGTCGAAACCATATTTGTCGAGCGCCTGCTTCAGACCCTCGGTCTTCCACAGGTCGGTGTGCAGGCTGCCGTGGTCGAACGGGTTGATCCCCTGCGCCAGCGCGTCGGGATTCTGGTGCACGATCAGCTGCATCCCGGCGGCTTCCGCCGCCTTGTCGCGCAAGTCGTACATCGCCCGGAATTTCCACGTCGTGTCGACATGGAGCAGCGGGAAGGGCGGCGGCGCCGGATAGAATGCCTTCTTCGCCAGATGCAGCATCACGGCGCTGTCCTTGCCGATCGAATAGAGCATCACCGGCCGCTCCGCCTCGGCGACCACTTCGCGCAGGATGTGGATGCTCTCGGCCTCGAGGCGCTGAAGATGAGTGAGGGGTGGAAGAGACAAGTCGAATCCCGATTGCACTATATTGCCCGGCTAAAGCTTCGTGAACCTTCTGCCGCTATTTGACAGCGTGGATCTAGGGGGGAGGGGGCCTCGATTGCGAGGCGTTCCTAATTCGGAGCGGAGAAGAAAAATTGTCAGGTCATTTCCGCCGCAGCGGTGATCGCAGGCCGGAGCCACACGGCGTGAAGGGCATCATCCTCGCCGGTGGATCGGGCACGCGGCTCTATCCGGCGACGCTGTCGATCTCGAAACAGCTCCTGCCCGTGTTCGACAAGCCGATGATCTATTACCCGCTCTCGGTACTGATGCTGGCGGGCATCCGCGACATCTTGATCATCTCCTCCCCGCGCGACCTGCCGATGTTCCAGGCGCTGCTGGGGACCGGTGTCGCGTTCGGGATCAACCTGAGCTATGCGGTGCAACCGGAGCCCGAGGGGCTCGCCCAGGCCTTCCTGATCGGCGAGGAATTCCTCGCCGGCGGCCCCGCGGCGCTGATCCTCGGCGACAATATCTTCCATGGCGACGCGATGGGCGCGAAAGGCCACATGGCCGCGACAGCGGCGGCGGCCGGCGGCGCGACGGTTTTCGCCTATCAGGTCGAGGATCCCGAGCGTTACGGGGTGGTCAGCTTCGATCCCGAGACCGGCCGCGCCACGAATATCGTCGAGAAGCCCGCCAACCCCGCATCGCGCTGGGCAGTCACCGGTCTCTATTTCTTCGACCGCGACGTGGCCGCGATCGCCCGCGCCCTGAAGCCCTCGCAACGCGGCGAGCTCGAGATCACCGATGTGATCCGCGCCTATCTCGATCGCGGCGATCTGACCGTGAATCGCCTCGGCCGCGGCTATGCCTGGCTCGATACCGGCACGCATGACAGTTTGCACGAGGCGGGCGCGTTCGTCCGCACGATCGAGCACCGTCAGGGCATCAAGATCGCCTGCCCCGAAGAGATCGCTTTCGACCTCGGCTATCTGGGCGCCGACGCGATGCTCGATCGCGCCGCGATGATGGGCAAGACCGGCTATGCCGACTATCTCCGCCGGTGCGTGCAGGACGCCGCATGATCCGGCGTGTGCTCGTCACCGGCGGGGCCGGGTTCATCGGCTCGGCAGTATGTCGCCTGCTGGTCGCGCGCGGCTATCATGTCGTCTGCTTGGACAAGCTGACATATGCCGGCAACCGCGCATCGCTCCGCGACGTGGAGGCGACGCCCAATTTCCGATTCGTCGAGGCTGATATCGCCGACACCGTGACCGTACTCCGCCTGCTGCGTGACGAGCAGCTGCAGGGCATCATGCACCTGGCGGCAGAGACGCACGTCGATCGCTCGATCGATTCCCCGGCAGCGTTCGTCGAAACCAATGTCGTCGGCACGGTGCGACTGCTCGATGCCGCGCTCGAATATTGGCGCACGCTGCCGGCGCGCGAGCGGGAAGGTTTCCGTTTCCACCATGTCTCCACCGACGAAGTGTTCGGCGACTTGCCCTTCGACAGCGGCGTCTTCACCGAAACGACGCCCTATGCGCCATCCTCGCCTTATTCGGCGTCCAAGGCGGCATCGGATCATTTCGTCCGCGCATGGCACGAGACCTATGGCCTGCCGGTGGTGCTGTCGAACTGCTCGAACAATTACGGGCCCTGGCACTTCCCCGAAAAACTGATCCCGCTGACCATCCTCAATGCGCTCGAGGGCAAGCCGCTGCCGGTATATGGCCGCGGCGAGAATGTCCGCGACTGGCTGCATGTCGAGGATCACGCCGAAGCGCTCGAACGCGTGCTGACGCGCGGCAGGCCGGGCGAGACCTATCTGATCGGCGGCCGCGCGGAGGCTTCCAATCTGAGCGTCGTGGAATCGATCTGCGACATTCTCGACGAGCGTCAGCCGCTGGCCGGAATGAGTCGCCGGTCGCTGATCAGCTTCGTGGCGGATCGTCCCGGCCACGATCGCCGCTATGCGATCGATCCTGCGAAGGTCGAGCGCGAACTGGGCTGGACGCGGCGGGAAAACTTCGCATCGGGGCTTGCCCGAACAGTCGATTGGTATCTTGGCAATCGCTGGTGGTGGGAGCCGATCCGCGCATCGAAATACGCCGGCGAACGGCTCGGAAAAGTCGCCTGATCAGCCCGCTTTGGGCTTGCCGACGCCCACCAGCCTCAACCCGGCGCGCGCCGCTTCGGCCGGCGGATAGATGTTGCGCAGGTCCACCAGAAGCGGCGTCTTCAGCGTCTTGGCCATCCGGCCGAGATCCAGCGCGCGGAATTCGTCCCATTCAGTGACGATCACCAGCGCGTCCGCACCTTCTGCCGCGACATAGGGGCTCGCGGAGAACTCTACTCCGGGAAGCATCGGCCGTGCCTGCTCGACACCTTCGGGATCGTAAGCGCGCACCGTGGCGCCGGCGTCCTGCAACGCCGCGATCACCGACAGGCTCGGGGCATCGCGCATGTCGTCGGTGTTCGGCTTGAAGGTGAGGCCGAGCACCGCGACGGTCTTGTCGTGCGCGTCGCCACCCATCGCCTTGATCACCTTGCGGCCCATCGCGCGCTTGCGGGCGTCGTTTACCTGTACTGTCGCCTCGACGATGCGTTGCGGCGTTTCGTTGTCGGCCGCGGTCTTGAGCAGCGCCAATGTGTCCTTGGGGAAGCACGAGCCGCCATAGCCGGGGCCGGCGTGGAGGAATTTGGCGCCGATGCGATTGTCCATGCCGATCCCGCGCGAAACTTCCTGCACGTCGGCGCCGACGGCTTCGCAGAGATCCGCGATCTCGTTGATGAAGGTGATCTTGACCGCGAGGAACGCGTTGGCGGCGTATTTGATCAGTTCGGAAGTGCGGCGGCCGGTGAAGACGATCGGTGCGTTCTGGTTGAGCGACAGCGGCCGATAGATTTCGCGCATCACCTGACGTGCGTCTTCGTCGTCGGTGCCGACGACGACGCGGTCGGGCCGCTTGAAGTCCTCGATCGCCGCACCCTCGCGCAGAAATTCGGGGTTCGAAACGACTTTGGCGCCGCTGTGGGGCGCCACTTCGGCGAGAATCCGCTCGACTTCGTCGCCGGTGCCCACCGGAACGGTCGATTTGGTCACGATCACGCTCGGCCCGGTCAGGTTCTCCGCGATTTCGCGCGCCGCGGCATAGACATAGGAAAGGTCGGCATGGCCGTCGCCGCGTCGGCTGGGGGTGCCTACCGCAATGAACACTGCGTCGGCGTCCTTGACGCCCGCGCCCAGGTCCGTGGTGAAGGTGAGGCGGCCGGCCTTGACGTTCGACGCGACGAGTTCAGCGAGGCCGGGCTCGTAGATCGGCATCACATTCTGATGGAGCAACTCGATCTTGCGCGCGTCCTTGTCGACGCAGACGACCTCATGGCCGAAGTCCGAGAAGCAGGCGCCAGAAACCAGCCCCACATATCCCGTGCCGATCATCGCGATGCGCAATGCCAATCCTCCAATATCGGAACGGTAGCGCCTTAACCAAGAGCGCGCGGAGGGCAAGGGGAGGGATAGGCGCTGGCCCCGCCAGCGCAGCTTCTGCGGGCAACAAAAAAGCGGCTGAGTCCCAGCCGCTTCCTAAAAGTCGTCCGGGCCGGTCAGCACGCCTTCACAGCTGAAGGCGCCTCACTGCCGGCCCGGAAGTGACGAGTAAGGTCAGAACGGACGAATGTCTTCGCCGGTGCCCTTTTCGCGGAAAAGAAGGTCAAACGCTAACATCATTGATCTCCCATCGGCGCGCAACAACGCGCAATTCGACTGGTTAAGGAGAGATTAACAACGAATCAATCAGGATTTCTGCGGAATAGCGAAGGTTGGAAAACGTCAATCGGCTTCGATTTAACCCTTCCTTCAAGGGTCTGATCGTAGTCCTGCAACCATGTCAGGCGGGTCTGAGCCCTCGGTGCCCATAGGGGATGTAGCGTCGCGCGCGACCGCTTCATCGATGGAAGCCAATGGAATCGCAGCGAAAAGCGATGCACGAAGTGCGTCCAGAGCATATGCGCGCGAAGCGCTTGACGCGCCGACGACCCTGCGCGCACCCACGTCCGCGAGCCTGGCCGAGGGTAAAAAGCCCGTCCGCCCCCAATCGGGTTATTGGCGGATTCTGTCCCAATGTGAGATTCTGAATTTCGCGGCTCTGCGTCGCCATCTCGGTCGGCCGCGCGCCGACGCGCTGGTTCTAGACGTTGCGGCGCGAGTCGCGGAGGTACTTCCCGACGTCCGGATCCTTACTGCCGGCCGCGCGCTGATCGAGATCGGCTTCGAACGCGAGGCGCCCGAAGAGGGCGCCGCTGACATCGATCGGCTGCGTAAGGCGCTGGCCCGATCGTTCGATCTCGACGGCGAAGCATATCAGCTTCAGATGCAGTTCGGCGTGGCGGCGGCACCGTGCGAGGATTGCGACGATGTCCGCCTTACCGAGGCCGCCGAATCGGCGCTCGATCAGGCGCGCAGCGAAAAGAAGGTCGTCATGCTCGATCTGTCGCGCACCGACCTCGCCTTCGATCGTCTGACGCTGATGCGCGAACTTCCTCGCGCGATCGCCAATGGCGAGATGTTTCTGCAATATCAGCCAAAGGTCCATATCCGGCGTCAGGAGATCGCCAGCGCCGAGGCGTTGGTCCGCTGGCAGCATCCGCAGCGCGGCCTGATCCTGCCAGGGGACTTCATCTCGGTCGCCGAAGAGGCTGGCGAGATCGGCTCACTGACGATGTGGACCTTGCATCAGGTGATCGCGGATCAGAAGCGCTTCGCCGCCGAAGGCCATGACATCACGCTGTTCCTCAACATCTCTGGCATGCTGCTCGCCGATGCGGACTTCGTGAAGGAAGCCTGCGCGATCGTCTCGATCAGCGGCGCCAAGCTCGGCTTCGAGATCACCGAGACGGCGGTGATCCGCGATCCCGACAGCGCGATCCAGCATCTCCAGTCGTTCGCCGATATCGGCGTCCAACTCGCGATCGACGACTATGGCGCGGGGCTTTCCTCGCTCGCGTATCTCAAGCGCCTGCCGGCGAACGAGCTCAAGATCGACAAGATGTTCGTGATGCAGCTGACCAGCAGCAATCGCGATCCGCTGATCGTCCGCTCGACCATCGATCTCGCCCACGCGCTCGAGATGGAAGTCACCGCCGAAGGCGTGGAGACGCCGTCGGCGCTTGCGCTGCTCAGCGTGATGGGCTGCGATATGGTCCAAGGGTACCTTCTCTCGCGCCCGCTCGGCTTCGACGCCTTCCGCAAATATCTTGCCGACGAGGCCCATCTCACCAGCGCGGCCAATGTGCAGTCCTTCATCCGGCCCGAAAGCTTCTGGAAGCGCGCGTGATGCGGGCGCTGTTTCGTTCGCTCGCGCTAACTCTGTTTCTGGTCTGGAGCCTGCCGGCCCTTGCTGACGAGGTGCCCTTTCCCAAGCCGCTCCAGGCGCAGATCCAGGCGGCCAAGGAAAGCATGATGACCGATCAGGCACAGGCGCTGCGCCATGTCGGTCTCATTGACGGAATGGCGCAGCGCCTTCCTGATCAACGCCAGCGCGCCCTTGCGCTCGCCACCGCGCGCTGGTTGGGCGCGGAAGCCCATTTGCGCAGCGATGCTGCCGAGCGCGCCGCGCCGCTGCTGATCGATGGGCTGAAGCTGATCAGCGGGATCAGCGAGCCGCTGAAGCTGCGTGGCGACCTGCTCATGTCGCAGGGCGCGTTGAATATGCAGCGCAACGATGCAGTCAAGGCACTGGCCAATTATCAGGAAGCTTTCCGCATCTTCTCTGCCACCAGAGAGCTCCGTAGCCAGGCAATGGCGCTTCAGAACATCGGGGCGCTCTACAGCGTCGCAACCGACAATAACCGCGCCGAACAATATTATCGTCAGGCCGCAGAGCTATATGACGGGGACCCGACACTTTCACTTTCACTTCGCAACCGTCGCGGGAATATTCTTGCCACATTGGGCCGAAGTGCCGAGGCTGAAAAGGAATATGAAGCGGCGCTCCTGATCGCGCGCCAGCTCGACAAGCCTCTGCTGGAGGCGCGCATTTTGGTGAATCTCGCGCGCAACCAGGTTGATCTCAAGCGCTTTGAAGCAGCCGATCGCACGCTGGCGCGGGGCTTCAAACTGGTCAGTGCCTCCGATGCCGACCTCTTGCGACGACACTTGCTTGCCACAAGTGCCAGATTGGCGGCGGACCGGGGTGACAAGGCCGCTGCCGTGCGACTCATCCGCGAATGCTTCAGTGGCGTGGATTTGACCACGACTACCGGCGATTTCCGTATTTCGCATTTCTACGCATATGAAATCTTGCGCGATGCAGGCGATATCCGATCCGCCTTGGCGCATCTCGAGGCTATGAAACGCCTCGACGAGGAAACCACCAAGGTCGCCACTTCGACCGGTGCCGCGCTGATGGCAGCACGGTTCAATTCGGCCCGCCAGGAGGCGGCCATCGAGAAGCTCAAGACCGACGAGGCTCGCCGCACCGCCGCGTTCCAGCGCACCCTGTTCCTCAGCATCGGCGGCGCCACGCTCGTCATCATCGCGCTGCTGAGCTTCGGCTTGATCACGCTTCGCCGCAGCCGCAACCAGATCCGCGCGACCAACGTCGTGCTGGGCGACACCAATGTCGCGCTCGAAAAGGCGCTCAGGGCCAAGACCGAGTTCCTCGCCACCACGAGCCACGAGATCCGCACGCCGCTCAACGGCATCCTCGGCATGACGCAGGTCATGCTCGCCGATCCGAAGCTCGAGGCCGAGACACGCGATCGCATCGGCATCGTCCACGGCGCCGGGATGACGATGCGCAGCCTCGTCGACGACATTCTCGACGTCGCCAAGATGGAGACCGGCAACCTCACCGTCGAGGCCGTACCGCTCGACCTCTGTGCGACGTTGCGCGAAGTGACGCGGCTTTGGGAGGAGCAGGCGCGCGGCAAGGGTCTCACCTTCCGGCTCGAACTCACCCACGCGCCGGGCTGGATCGTCAGCGACGCGGGGCGCCTCCGCCAGATCGTCTTCAATCTCCTGTCGAACGCCATCAAGTTCACCGAACGCGGTGGCGTCACCCTGCGCGCCGTCGCCGAGGGGGAAGGTGACGCACGCCGGCTGCGGCTCGTCGTTACCGACACCGGCATCGGCATCCCGACCGACAAGTTCGAGGAAGTCTTCGAATCCTTCCGCCAGGTCGATGCCGGCACCACGCGCCAGTTCGGCGGCACCGGCCTCGGCCTCACCATCTGCCGCAACCTCGCCCGTGCGCTGGGCGGCGAGATCGCAGTGGAGAGCGTCGAAGGGCAGGGGGCCACTTTTACCGTCGATCTGCCGCTGGTGGCCGCCGAGGCGCCTGCCGAGGCCGCATCCGATACGCGCGCCGGGGGCACGATGGTGATCCTCGATCGCAACCCGATCGCTCGCAGCATACTGCGCACCCTGCTAGAGCCGAAAACGGCCTCGCTGCGTTTCGCCGCCACCACCGAAGAGGCGCTGTCGATGATCCAGGAGGGAGGCGTGACCCATCTGCTGCTCGATGAAGCGACGCTCAAGGCAGGCGACGCCGCAGTGCTGGAGGCCGTGACCACGCTCGCTGCGGCGAGCGCGCCCGCAATATGCGCGGTCCTGTGGATGAAGCCCGACATCGAGCTGCGGTCGCAACTTCTCGCTACAGGTATCGGTCAGGTCATCGAAAAGCCGATCGCCGGCGCCGCCTTGGTCGCTGCGATCATTCCGGACACGGAAGAAAATTCTGGACCGGGCGCCCCTGACCCGCTTGTGTCGCAGGCGGCTTAGCGCGATAGCACACTTTATATGATAAAAATGGTCGCCCCCTTTCCCTCGCTCCGCTCCGGCGGCAGCCAATGAACATCCTCTTCATCGAGGACGATCCGATGAACCGTCGGGTCGTGAAGGACATGCTCGACGTCGCCGGGGCGACCATGGCTGAGGCGAGCTGGGCCGAAGAGGGGCTGGAGAGGATCGATGCCGAAAGCTTCGACGTCGTGCTGGTCGATCTGCGCATGCCGGGCACTGACGGCTTCGAGACGATCCGCCGTATCCGCGCGCGTGACGACGAGAAAGGCGAACTGCCGATCATCGTGGTCACCGCGGACACCGCAGTCGATCTGCGCGAGCGCTGCATGGGGCTCGGCGCCGACGACGTGCTGTTCAAGCCGGTGGCGATGGATGCGCTGTTCGATTCGATCGGCCGCGTGCTCGCCAGCCGCGACGGCGGGATCCTCGCTTAGTCCTCGACGATGCGGCTATGCTTCGCCGTATCGCGCATCCTGAGATAGGTTATCAGCGAAATCCCGATCATGGCGGTGACATACCAGTAGAAGCCGCGCTCCCAGCCCGCGTCCTTGAACCACAAGGCCACATAGGGCGCGGTGCCGCCGAAGATCGCGTTGGCGAGCGCATAGGGCAACGCGACGCCGAGCGTCCGGATATGCGCGGGAAAGAGCTCCGCCTTCACGACGGCGTTGATGGAGGTGTAGCCGGTGACGATCACCAGCGCTCCCGTCATCAGCCAGAATGCCTGCCACGCGGTCTCGACATTCTCGAGCGCCGTGAAGATCGGCCAGGTGAGCAGCACGCCCAACAAGCCGAATCCCACCATCAGCGGCTTGCGCCCGATCCGGTCCGACAATGCCCCCGCGAGCGGCTGGATCGCCATGAATACGAACAGCGCCGCCGCATTGACCTGCGTCGCCATCGCATCCGAGAAGCCGGCGGTCTTCTTGAGGAAGGCGATCGGGTAGATCGTATAGGCATAGAAAGCGAGCGTGCCGCCGGCGGTCATCAGCATCACCACCACGGCCTCGCGCGGATGCTCGAGGAACAATGCGCCGAAGCCGGATTTGCGCGCGGTATCCCGCTTTTCGAAGCTCTCCGTTTCGGCAAGCCGTCGGCGCAGCCAGAATACGATCACTGCCAATACGCCGCCGACGGCGAAGGGAATGCGCCAGCCCCATTGCTTGAGATCGCTCTCCGGCATCGAAGCTTGCAGCACGAGCAATACGAGCAGCGCGGTGAGTTGGCCCGAGATCAGCGTGACATATTGGAAGCTGGAGAAGAATCCGCGGTGCCGCTTGCCCGCCATTTCGGAGAGGTAGGTCGCGCTTGCGCCATATTCGCCGCCGAGCGACAAGCCCTGGATCAGCCGTGCGACGACCAGCGAGACCGTGGCCAGCGAGCCGATCGTCGCATAGTCGGGAGTAAGCGCGATCATCAGCGAGCCGATACACATCAGCGTAACTGAAAGCGTCAGTCCCGCCTTTCGGCCGTGGCGATCGCCATAGACTCCCATCAGCCAGCCGCCGATCGGCCGCATGAAGAAGCCCACGGCGAACACTGCCCAGGCGTTCAGGTCCTTCGACGCGTCGTCGGGGAAGAAATGCGGCGCCAGATAGGTGGCGAGCACCGCATAGGCATACCAGTCATACCATTCGACGAGATTGCCGGCCGAGCCGCCGAGGATCGATCGCAGGCGGTGCCGCGCAGGGGAAGGGGATGCCATCGCCGCGCACTATAACGGCGCTCCGCGCGCCGGGAAGTAGCGCAGAGGTCACACACCACGGCCCCGTTTCCGCGTCACCCCTTGCTTCCAACTCGTTACGCAGCTTTTTGGTGCCTTCGTGGTGGCGGCGCGGCTATCACACTCACGCGAACCACGGAGCGGCTCACGATGAAGATCCATCAACCCTCGCGCCGGCATCTGCTCGCGGCCCTCGCCGTGGGCGTACCGTCGGGAAACGCCATAGCCGCTGAGCTTCTCGCGGATCTGTCCCCCGCAACTTATCCCAACTCGTCCCCCTTAGCAGGTGCGAGATGGTATTTCTATGCGACCGCCACCACCAGTCCGCAACCGGTCTACACAACGGCGGCGCTGACGACGCTGCACGGCAATCCTGTCGTTGCGGACGCGAGCGGGCGGTTCCCGGAGATCTATTTCGATAGGTCGCTTCAATACCGCGGCGTTCTGCAAACCGCGGCGGGCGCGCTCCTGCGCGACATAGATCCGATCGATCCCGCGCTGCTCGCGCAACCGGGCGCGGGTGACGGTTCCGGCGAAGCGGTTTTCCATCAGGCGGGAGACACGGCGGTTCCGCGTACTTTACAGGACAAGAGCCGCGAGACGATTTCCGTCAAAGACTTCGGGGCCAAAGGCAACGGGTCCGCTGACGACACCGCAGCGATTCAGGCAGCGATAGATCATGCGAGTACCCTGAGTGACGAGGACACGGTTCAAATAATGCTGCCGGCGGGCACCTATACCGTCACGCCTGCCACGCTCGCCTCAAGCTATATCGGATCGTCCATTTTTGGACAGACCCTGAAATATGCACTCAGGATGAAGTCGAATGTCTGCCTCATCGGCAGCGGAGCTACGCTAAAAGTTGCCGACAATGTCTCGTCACGGTCGCGTCCCCAGAATTTTGCGGTATTTTATAGTGAAGAAGCGCTATCCAATGTAAAATTCGAAGGGGTAACCTTCGATATGAATGCCAGGAATAACTATTTTTCGCCCGATCCTTCCAATACACGTCTCACTCAAGAACAGCGATACAAGCGTTATCATCAGGCAGCGATTTTCTGGGAAGGAAACGCCGGACGTGCCGACGACGTCACTATCTCGGAATGTACCTTCAAGAATCAGGGAGGTGTCTCGGTCATCATCTGTGGGCGTGTCGGGTCCGCGGGGGTAGGTCGGCGCTGGCGCATCCTCGATTGCAACTTCCTGGAGCTTGGGCTCGACACCTACGACCATTCCAGTATCTTCCTGTGGTGCGACGATGCGCTGGTCGAGGGCTGTTTCTGGCGAAACGCGCTGATCTATGCGCCGACCCCGGCAAATCTCGGCGGCGTCAACTCGGCGATCGAGACGCATGGCTCCAACACGATCTTGCGCGGGAATCTGGTTGACGGGGCCAATCGCGGCTTCTTCGTTACCGAGAACGGCTACAGTCGGGTCGAGGCAGTGAAGGTCACCGGTAATATTCTTCGCCGCATCAAATATTGTGGCGTCGACATCGCGTTCGACGGTTCCGGCGGGAAGGGGCCGCCGCGGCTCGTCGAGATTGCCGACAACCTGATCGACATGTCCGCCGACGACACCAACGTAGCAAATCTGACTTTGCCGACCGGCATCCAGTATTTTGGCACCGACAGCACAGTCGCTCCGATCGAGAGCCTGATCGTCGCGCGCAACGAGATGAAGCGCGCCCCGTCGCGGAGCGGGCGGGCCAGTCAGGCCATCGGCATCAGCTTGCAAGCTGCCAATTTCGGCATGATCGACGTGATGGGCAACGGCGCAAGCGGCTTCACGCGCGGCGCCTATATCATCACGGACCGCACGACCACGTGTGAGGCGGTCACTTTCTCGCGCAACCGCTGGCGCAATCCCGACGGCGGTACGGTGCCGGCAGTCACGAAGGTCGGTTGGCTCATGCTAGCGCAAGGCGGACGCATCGGACGCCTGACAATCGACGACGAGATCAGCGATACGCGCAACACCAATAGCTGGGCGTTCGGCATCGTCGCGACCGAGAGCGCTCCGACGACCGTCCGTGAATTCCATGTCGCGCGCTCGATGGTATTCGATGACCGTTTTGCCATCGCCGCCCGGTGCAGCGGCATTACGGACCTGACACTTTCCCGCCTGACCGGCGTCCCGGTCACGGGCGTCTTCCCGGACACCAGCTATGCTTCACTGACCGGTGCCGTGCTCGCCGCCAGACCCTTGCCGGGCGTAAAGCCGACCGATGAGCTTGTTGTGGGCTACGAGAGCGAGGTCACCAATGCGGGTGGCTTCCTGCTGATGCCATTTTACAGCGGCACGGACGAAGTGAGTCTGGCGCTTCGGAACGTCACCAACGCCACCTTATTCACGACCCCCGGCTTCACGTTCCGCATTACCGCATATCCGGGTCGGTGATCTTTTGCCGCGCCTAATTGAGGACGCGCGGACTAGGGGCAAGCGCTAGGTGCGAGGGGGATGGGAAGGCGGCCCGGCGTCAGCGGGGATGAGACGCTCAAGCTGGTCAGGGAAGCTAAAAAGATCGAAACCGCAAACCTCGGCAGCAGTCCCGATCGGCACTGCGCATTTCAGGCAAGCCAGCAGGGTTTCCGAGGCGACGTCTTCACGGACCAGCACATGCGAAGGCCCGCAGTAACTGCACAATGCCGGAGCGCGCCCAAACTCGATCATATCCGCTCTCTCTGCGCGGTCCCCCGAGATGAAGGCCTCACTGAGTTGCGTCTATTGCGGGGCGCAATTGGACATATTCGAGCTGGCCGGTCAGGCCGCCCACGGCGTCCGAGCCGGGAGCGATAAACACCAGCATCTGCGCGGTACAGCCCGGCGGAACGGTGACATGTCCAACAAACCGGCCGGCATTCTCGGCTGAATTGGGCATGACGACCCGGCCGAGTTCGCGCCCATCGGCACGGCACGTCACAACCCAATAGGGGCGAGAACGTTCGGGCTGGTCGATGCCGACGCTTTGGCCTTCGAGGACGTAACGGCCTGCCGGCAGCATCTGCAGTTGCCAGACCAATGTTCCTCCCGCGCCTGCCGGCGCAGAAAAATCAAGCAACCCGCCGTCGCCACTCCGCTGAATCGAGGCAAACAGGCCTGCACCGTCCCCTGCCGTCACCCAGTCGAAATGGCTGGCGCGCGCGATCGAAGCGGTAAAGTTCGGATCGCGCGAGCGCGTGCGATCCGCACGGGGACGAATCCGGGAGAAATACGCCCATGCCTCCTCGACCTGGCCCTTCGTGATCAGGGCGTCGATGAGCGCGCCCGATGCAGCATCGGAAATCGGCACGCCGGCACGCCGCAATGCCAGAAACAGTCGCGCCGTGGCATTCGGCGCCGGCGTCTTGGAAGCCGCAAAAGCTATGAACTGCTCGCCCCAAAGCGGCTTTGCCGAAAGCGTCCGTACCAGCTCGGAGGCGATTTCCGGGTCGGTACTCGCCTGGGCCAGAACGGGGAAGAGCAGATCGGATGCACCGCGCTTTACGCGCAGCGCGATGTCATAATGGTGAAGTGCGTCGGCAACGTCTTCGCGCCCCACCGCGTCTTCGATCAACCACAGCTGCGTAGCGAGATCGCGCCGCGACAGCTGTTCGGAATATTTCATCCAACGCCGCGCTTTCGGCAAGTCGCCACGCAGCTGGGCCAGGGTGCCGAGCGTCGTCACTGCGGGAATCGCCATCGAATCCCGCTTCAGCGCCTGGTGGGCGAGGGCTTCGGCCTCGTTGAGCCGGGCTTGCGCCTCACCGTTCAATTTCGCTCCGGCGGAGATTTTTGCGAGCTCGTCGAGCGTCCGTGCGCGTGCTTCCTCCGCCAGCAGCCGGGCGTCATAGGGTGCAAGCCGCAATGCCAAGTGCGACTTGCGATCGGACAGCGAATTGGCGAGTGACTGCGTCACCGCTCCATAGCCGATCACGCCGACGATTGCCGTCAGCAGGATCCTCGCTCCCCACTCGGCGAGCGAACGCCGCCTGAGCTGGGCGACGAGCGGCCTCATCCCTGCTGCCGCGCGCTTTTGCTCTTGGCCAGCCCGTCACGGCCGTAGTTGTAGCCATATTCATAGCCATAGCCGTAGCCGTAATTGGATCGTTTGGTTTCGAATTTGGTGAGCACTGCGCCAAAGACACGGGCATTGGCGCTGAACAGCCGCGAGAGCGCGATCTTGACCTGGCTCACACGGATGCCGTGCGATTCGACGGCGTAGACGACCCCTTCAACATGGTTGGCGATGAGCGGAGCGTCGGCAAGTCCCATTACCGGCGGCGAGTCGATCACGACGTGGTCATAGGTTTCCAGAAGGCGCTCGATAAGCACCGACAGCCGGTTGCCGGTTAGAAGTTCGGCCGCATTCGGCGGCAACGGGCCCGAAGTCATCGCCGCAATGCCGAATTCCGTCATCGGGAAGGTGAGGGAGGTAATGTCCTCCTGCCCCGATAGGAAGTTGCTGAGACCGACATCGTGGCTGACATTGCCCAACAGATGTACCGAAGGCGAACGCATGTCGCCGTCGATCAGGATCACCTTGCGATGCGCGCGCGCCAACATGGTCGCGAGCGCAAGCGACGTGGTGGATTTGCCCTCGGCCGGCCGTGTCGAGGTGACGGCGAGTGAACGCGGCGCGCCGTGCTCCGTCACGAAGGCAAGGTTGGTCTGCACGCCGAGATAGGATTCGACCAGATCCGACTTGCGATCGAGCAGCACGGCCGCTGGATCGGCATCCTCGACCTTGGGTACGGCGCCAAGCAAGGGCAGGCCAAGCCGGCGCTCGAGTTCGGCCGGATCATCGATCGTTTCGGCCATCTGCTCAAGTGCGAGAGCCAGCAGGGCACCGAGGCCGAGACCTGCCACCAGCGCCAGCAACAGATTGAACATCAGCCTGGGGCTGGATGGGCGCTGCGGCACGTCCGCCGGATCTACGATTGAGATATTGTTGATGCCGACACCGCCGGCAACGCCTATTTCCTTATAACGCTGCAGCAGCGCGTCATAGAGGGCGCTGTTGGTGTCGACTTCCTGCTGGTACAAATTATACTGAATGCTGCGGTTGCGCAGGCCGAGATAGTCGGATTTCAGTTGCTCGACACGGGCGTTGAGCGCCTGCTCGCGGGCCTGCGCCTGGCGGTAGTCGGCGAGCAACGATCCCGAGACACGCGATTCTTCGCGCGCGATGCTGCGATCGAGCTGCTCGATTTGCGACTGGATGGCGCGGGCGGGCGGATAGCCGCTCTCGAATTGAGTCATCAGCCGCTGATACTCGGCCGCCAGTTCGGCCCGGCGCTGACGCAGCGTATTGATAGCCTGGTTACGCAGTGCTTCGGTCGATGCGCCCGCCCCCCCGAGCTGGCGATAGCGCGCCTCGGCCTGGATGCGGTCCGCGACAGCCTGCGACAGAGAGCTGTTCAGCGCTGCGAGATTGTCGGCGACGATCGAACGCTCCGCGGTCACTCCGGTGCCGGTAGACTGGGCCGGAAGATTGATGATGCGTTGCTGTGACGCATAGTTGACCAATTGGCGCTGCGACGCGTCGAGCCGTTCCTTTGCCTGGGCCAGCTGGCGTTCGAGCAGGTTGCGTCCATAGGAAGTCGCCTGGATTTTGCGATCCAGGTTGGTCTGGATGATATTCTCCGCCCAGGCATTGGTGACACGGGCCGCAAAAGCGGGGTCGGGAGCTGTGAACCGGATATTGACGAGGCGCGACAGGCGGACCGGCGAAATGGAGAAATTCTTGCGGAGAATTTCGCCTGCGATCCGCAAGCGCGTCGGGCGGCCCTGCGCGCGATACTGACCGCTGGTTTGTTCGAAAGCTGGATTGTCGGTCGATGCCCCGAACATGGCAAAGAAACTGGGGTCGTCGATCAGCTTCAGCTGGGTTGCCACGCGCTCGGACAGCGAGCGCGACTGCAACAGGCCGTATTGAGTCTGGTAGAATTCCTGGTCCGCGATGCTGGTTTCGCGCTCGACGCCTTGAAAATTCGTCACGCGCTCCGATTCACGTGCGATCTCAATCGTCGACTCCGCCGTATAACGCGGCGTCATCAGCAAGGTGACGATCAAGCTCAGCAGCACGCAGGCAGCAGTCACGCCGACGATAACGTATCGCCAGCGCAACACGATACGCAAATATTGCTGGATCAGGGGGACATGCCCCGGATCTGCGGTGCGTCCTTCGAAATCCACGGGTGCGCCAGGCGCCACATCTGGACGCAGGCTCGAAGCAAGATTCACCAGAAAATCCTTACTGCAGAACCGCGATCAATGGCGCGGCAATCACTGGCGAGAGCGCCACCAAATCGCGGAATAGGCGCCGCTGCGGAGAATCGCCAACGATAATCACATCGTTCGCGTAAATAGGCGGATCTTCGTACGCGCTCCGGCGAATGGCGGTGATGTTGTACAGGCCCGCCATTCGGCGGCCGTTTACCGTGCGCAAGATCACCACATCATCCTGGCGCGCGAATTCCGTGAGCCCCTTGGCCGAAGCGATCACGCGCATCAGCGTCATCTGGTTGGTGACGGGATACAGACCCGGTTCGACCACTTGACCATCGATGGTGGCAACCTGACTCACCGAGTTCTTGATATTGACCACCACCTCGGGGTCGCGGACATAATGCGCGCGCAACGCCGCTTCGATCGTCCGGGCGAGTTCTTCGGCAGTTTTGTCGCGCGCGTCGATAGTCCCCGCCAATGGCATGGCGATGCGGCCGCTGGCATCGACCTGGAGCTCGCGACTGAAGTCCGGAATGCTCACTACCTCGACGGCAATCGTGTCGAGTGGACCAATCAGTGCCGGACGGTCGGCTGCGATCAGGTCGCTGCGTACGGGCGCGGGCAGGTTGGTGGCGCCCGGCACCACCGTGAGATCAGCCGTCGACTGAAGCGGCGGGAGATTTCGGGCACATCCAGCCGTCGCGATCACGAGGCACAGGGCGAGGGGGATCTGACGCATGTGTGGAATAATCTTCTGGATGGACGAAGGGCCGTCTCTATAGATGCAGTCATAGCCGCGGTAAAGAAGCATCCCCCCGCCTCTCGTCACCCCAGCCGAGCCAGATTGCCGCAAGTACAATAACGGCCATTATCAATGGGGTGCGGGCGGGATAGTCGAATGCGCTGGCGATCATGACCAGCAGCAAAATCACCGAACCCGTCCGCGCGACCAGGACTCCCGAATTGGGCGGCGCCCGCCAAGCGCGCAGGCTGGCCCAGGCCCACCAGCCTATCCCCGCGATAAGCAGCGCGAGCCCGAACAGGCCGCCGTCCAGCACGATCTCGACGAAGTCATTATGCGCGTGATTGAAGTAGGTCGGCTTGAGCAGGTCGAAGGGCTCGTGCATCCGGAATATCGGATCAAAGCTGCCCATGCCGGTGCCGAACGGCAAATAGTCCTTCGTCATGGACAGCACCGTGGGCAATGTGCGCTGGCGCAGCTCGCCCGTGGCGTCGAGATCCAGTACGCGCCGAATGCTGACGGCGCGATCCGCCTCGATGCTGGCTGAGACAAGCACTCCGATCAGGAGCACGGTGGTGGGAAGCAGCATCCAGGTGATCCAACGCGGATATTTGCGCAATGCCACCAGGATCGGGCGTCGGACCAGGATCAAGGCCACAGCCAAGGCAATCCCCCCCGTCACCAGACCCGAGCGTGAACCGCTGGCGATGAGAATGAGCAGGAAAAGGGCCACCAGGGCGAACGCCACTACTCCGCGGATGCGCAAGCGCCTCTCGTCGAGCACCGCCCATACGGGCGCGATGAGGACGCCCATCGCAATGAACAAGGCAAAGTGATTGCGATTGGCGAAAAGCCCGCTCACTTCCCACTTCACGTTCTTGAGCAGCGGATGGTCGAAGCCGTTGCCGGAGAGCTGAATCAGGCCGACCAGCGCCGATAAGGCGATAAGGCCGAGCAGCCACTCCAGCAGGCGCCCGCGGTCGCTCGCCGCCAGTTGGCTCGCGATCAGCAGCATGGCCAGGGGGACGAGCAACGATGCCGCCGCATTGAGCGTCGCATCGGGAGCGATGGACCATGGCCGCCAAGGCTGCGGCTGGCCACTCAGGTCGGCCGCAGCCGCGAATATCTCGCGGCCTGAAAGGGATTGCCACCCAGCCGGTGGCAGCGGAATGAGCTGGATCAGCGGCAGCATGATCGTGACCAGCAAAAGAAAGAAGATCGGACGAAGCGGCGCGGGAAACGCAATGGGACGCACGCCGAACAGGAGCGCCACTGCGAGCGCCGCCATTGCCGCGCCACGCGCAATCGCCTGGCCCGCGGCGTCCGCCCGGGAAGCGCCGCCCGCCACCAGGAGCACGATCAACAATATCACTAGGAGGTACAGGATCGGCCGCGGACTTTGGTTTTGCCCCGATCGCCGCTGTGAAGTGCCGCCCACTCGGCGCGAGGAAGCAGGCATCCTCTCATTCTCCCCTTAAAAGACGGTGTTCTTCATCGCAGACAGTTGCGTCCGGCTCAGGATGACGCCGTCGAACTTTGATATGCGCCGGAACCGGGCTGGGCTTCAAGCGGAAGCGGAGCGGAGGTTCCCAGAGCGGCGATCCAGTCGACGATGTCGCTGCTCGGCATGTACTCCGCGACCAGAGTGCAGAGCAGGGCGCGTGCCCGGGTTACGTTCCCCGCCTCGATCAGCGCGTCGAGCTCCTCCAGGTTGGGCTTCAGATCCGACCAGGGGAGAAAGTGCTCGTTCGCCATCATGATGCGGGGCTGGGAAGTCTGGCAGGAGTTGTTGCCGATCAGCAGTTCCTCATACAGCTTCTCGCCCGGCCGCATGCCGACGATGGCGATTTCGATGTCACCATGTGGATTGTCTTCGGACCGCACCGACCGGCCCGAAAGCTCGATCATGTTGCGCGCGAGATCGATGATCCGCACGGGCTGGCCCATATCCAGCACGAACACTTCTCCGCCCGATGCCATCGCGCTTGCCTGAACCACGAGTTGCGCCGCCTCGGGGATCGTCATGAAGTAGCGCGTGATCTCCGGGTGCGTGATCGTTATCGGACCGCCTTGCCTGATCTGCTCGCGAAAGAGCGGGACAACCGAACCGCTGGATCCCAGGACGTTGCCGAATCGCACCATCGAGAAGCATGTCGCCGCCTGCTCGGCCGCGAGTGCCTGAAGCACGAGTTCGGCCAGGCGTTTGGTGGCGCCCATGATGTTCGTGGGACGTACCGCCTTGTCGGTGCTGATCAGCACGAAATTCTTCACGCCTTCCTGGACCGCGAGTTCGGCCATGCGCAGCGTGCCGATCGCATTGTTCCGCATGCCTTCCAGCGGATTATGCTCGACCAGGGGAACATGTTTATAGGCGGCGGCGTGAAAAATGGTGTCCGGACGCCAGGCCTGCAGGATCCGCTGCATCCGATCTTGATCGATCACCGAACCGAGCAGCGGCACAAGGTCGTGTTCCCTGCCGTCCTCGCGCGGGAAGCGGCTAAGGTCGCGATGTACCGAATAGAGGGCGAATTCACTGGAATCGACCAGGAGTAGCTTGGCCGGGCCGACTGCGAGGATCTGGCGGCACAATTCGCTGCCGATTGACCCGCCTGCTCCCGTGACCAGCACCGTTTTCCCGAGAATGTTCTTCTGGAGCAGCTGCTGGTCCAGGACCACCGGTTCGCGCCCGAGCAGATCCTCGATTTCAAGCGAGCGAACGTCGTTCACCGACACGCGTCCGTTTGCGATATCGAGCAATCCCGGCAGCGTACGTACCGCCACACCCAGCGAGCGAAGGTCCTGAAGGATCTGGTTGCGGCGGTGCTGGCTTGCTGAAGGAATGGCGAGATAGATCTCGGCGACCTCCAGCTGCTCGACGACGCTCATCATCGATCGCGGGCCCCACACGCGAATACCGGCGACCAGGCTGCCGATCAGGCCTGACGCGTCGTCGATAAAGCCGACGATCTTCGTGTCCGGACTCTCGGCGAAGGCCGCGGCAAGTTGACGCCCTGAGGCGCCCGCGCCGTAGATCAGCACATTCTTGCGGATCGACGGGTGGCGCGAACGGCGATTTCCGCTGAGCAGCCAATATCGGCCGAAGACACGCGTCGAGGCAACGGCGATCAGCAGCAGGGCAGGCTGCATGATGCCGATCGTGCGCGGAACGCCATTTATGCCCCAGGCGGTGAAGATCGACGCGTAGATCAGGCCGTAGAAGAACACTGCCTGCGCAATGAGCGTCAGCGCTTCCCAGGTGAGGTAGCGGAACACCGCGCGATAGAGGCCGAACGCCACGAAGATCGGAATTGCGATCAGCACGGCCCACAAGGCCGGCCAACCCAGGTCGGAGAGGGGGACCCATTCGTTGAGGCGGAGATAGAATGCCAGCCAGACCGCAAGGAGGCATAGTGACGCATCGATGCAGACCGCGATGACTTTCTTCACCGCGCGCGGCAATGCCACTACTGGCTCGATAATCCGCTCGATGATCATCTGATTGGCTCCGCCGGCTCCTGGCAACTTGGCCGTTCCATCGGCGCCTTTCCTCCCGTCGCTCTCGTTCCCGCCATGGAATTGATCTGAAGGCCCATCAGGGGAATTCTGCGGGAACGAGGTGCCTAGCTTGAGACTAAGCCACTCGCTTCGCAAGGCTTTTAGAAGCGGAGTACCGGCTTATCGCCGATGCCCTGCGCGAAGGCGCGCGTGAACTGTGTATGCTCCACGAGCACTACGAGAATATCCACTTTCGCAACGAAGTCCGTCAGATCCGCATAGTCACCGACATTCACGACCGGATCATAGACCTGAACATTGTACCCGTCAGCCTGCAGCAGATGGACGATTTCCCAGGCCGGGCTCTCGCGCTCGTCGTTCACGTCGGGCTTGTAGGTCACACCGTAGCAGCCGATGACAGCGTCGCGTTTCGCGGCGACCGCGCGACGCACCTCGGCCGCGATACGCTTCGGCTGTTCGTCGTTGATCCGCCGGGCCTCGGGGATCAGGCGCGTTTCCTCCGGTGCCATCTCGACGATGAACCAGGGATCGATCGGCAGGCAGTGACCGCCGACGCCGATGCCCGGCTTCAGCAGATTGACGCGCGGATGGCGGTTCGCGATGTCGATCGCGTTGTCGATGTCGGTGCCGAAGCGATGCGCCACTGTCCGCAGCTCGTTCGCCAGCGCGATGTTGACATCGCGATAGGTGTTCTCGATCAGCTTGCAGAACTCGGCGGTGACGTCGTCGGTGAGGACCAGTTCGCCCTTCACGAAGCCCTTGTAGAGCGCCGCTGCGCGCGTCGTGGCTTCCGCATTGTGGCCGCCGATGATGTGCTCGTTGTTGACGATCTCATAGGCGATGTTGCCCGGATAGAGACGCTCGGGGCAATAAGCGAGGTGGAAGTCCTCATCGACCTTTAGGCCGCTCTTCTCGAGGATCGGGATCGCAGTTTCGCGGCAGGTCATCACCGGACAGGTCGAGTTGATGACGACCAGATTGCCCTTGCGCAAATGCGGGACGATGCTCTCGAGCGCCGCGGTGAGCGCGGTGAGATCGGCCGTCTTGCGCTGCTCGCGAAGCGGCGTCGGCACCGCGATCAGGAAGGCGTCCGAAGGCGCCACCGCGTCGAGGAAGCGCATATCCTTGTTCTGGATGACGTCGTCGAAGATCGCGAGGAACTCCGGCTCGTCGATATGGCACTTCCCGTTGCCGAGCATGTCCATCTTGCGGCGGTCGACATCGAAGCCGGCCGCTCGCAGGCCCGAGCTCGCGAGCATGATCGCGATCGGCAGCCCGACATAGCCGAGGCCGAGCACCAGCACGTCGAACGGCTTGGCCGCGGTCTCCGCCGCGGGCGCTGCGACCATGGTGCTCACAGCGCGTACACCTTGCGCATCCAGTCGACCGTCCGCTCGATGCCTTCCTCGAACGGAACCTCGTCGAGATCGCCGAGTGCGTCGACCATCTTCTTGCGGTCGACGACCTTGTCGAGCGTCGTCATCGGCTCGGGATCCTTGTAGGTGACCAGGCTCTCGTCCTTGTTGGTCGCGCGCAGGATGATGTTCGAAATCGTCTCGATGTCCGTCCGCTCGGAACCCGCGATGTTGTAGACTTCGCCGGGAACGAAATTGTCGGCGATACGGCCAATCCAGGTCGCAGCGTCCTCGATATAGGTGTGGGTGCGAGTGTGGCCGCGATGCACGGTGTAGGGGATGTCGTTCAACGCCGAATAGACGAAGCGGCAGACGACCGAGCGATAGGTGCTGTAATATTCGCCCGGACCATAAGTGTTGAAGATACGGAAGCGGACGGACTCGGTGTTGTTCATCTTCTCCGAGTTCTGGATCTGCATCTCGTTGACCCACTTGGTCATCGCATAGTCGTTCATCTGCGGAATCGCAGTCTTGGAAGGCACGTCCTCGTACATGACGCCGTCATAGTCGCCATAGACTTCCGAGCTGCTCGCATGGATCAGGCGGAAGCCGAAGCGCTCCTGCAGCCGAATGATGTTCTTGGTGCCGACGGCGTTCGACATCCACAGCGTCTCGTAAAAGTCTTCGCCGTTCCAGCGGCCGAATTCCGCAGCGAGATTGAACACGTAATCGAACTTCTGCTGTTCGAAGATTGCCTCGAGCTGCCGGTAATGCGCGATATCGGCGCGAAAATACTCGATCGTGTGATGGTGCGCACGATCCAGCATCCAGACCTGATGGCCCTGGCCCCGCAGATAGTTGGTAAGATGGGTTCCAACGACGCCCAGCCCGCCCGTAACAAGAATTCGTGCCATCCCTTTAAATCTCCAACAACGCGCTTTCGTACGCGCGATAAGCAGTCAGCCTCTCCAGAAGCTATCCTCTGCGCTCTCCGAATCTAGAAGCGGGCCTCGCCCCCTCGGTAGGGCTTGGCGTCGCGGACTAGGACTTCGGCGATGCGGGCGCAACTATGGCCGTCCCCGAATGGGTTGGCGGCGGTAGCCATCCGCCGCCACACCACGTCATCGTCCAGCAGTTCGCTCACGGAAGCGACGATCCTTGCGGGATCGCTGCCGACCAGCACGGCAGTGCCCGCATCGATCGCTTCGGTGCGCTCCGTGTGATCCCGCATGACTACCGCCGGCGTGCCGAGGCCAGGCGCTTCTTCCTGTACGCCACCAGAATCCGTCAGTACCAGATGTGCCCGGTCCATCAGCCAAATGAAGTTCAGATAATCCTGCGGCTCGATCAGATGCACATTGGCAAGGCCGTCCAGCAGCGCCTTTACCGGCCCCTGGACATTGGGATTGAGGTGCACGGGATATACGATGTGCGTATCGGGATAGGCGCGGCCCAGTTCAGCTATCGCCTTGCAGATGTTCTCAAGTCCGCCTCCGAAATTCTCGCGGCGATGGCAGGTGACGAGCACCATGCGCGCCTCCTTTGGCAGGAAGGCAAAGCGCTCCTCAAATTCGGCCGCGTGGTCGCGCACTTCCTGCGCCTTGATCCGCAGTGCGTCGACGACGGTATTGCCGACGACATGGATCGCCGATTCCGGCACATTCTCCGCGCGCAGCGCCATCGCGCTGCGCTCCGTAGGAGCGAAATGCCAGTCGGACAGAACCGTGGCGACCCGCCGGTTGATTTCCTCGGGGAAGGGTGAATGCCGATGGCCGGTCCGCAGGCCCGCTTCGACATGCGCAACCTTGATCCGCCGATAAAAAGCCGTGAGGGCACAAGCGAGAGTTGTCGTCGTATCGCCCTGAACCACCACCACATCGGGTTGGGATCGGACAAGCACGTCGTCGAAATTGATCAGGATGCGACCTGCTATCTCTGCCAGCGTCTGATTCTGCCCCATCAGATTCAAGTCATAATCGGGAACGATACCAAAAAGGCCAAGCGCCTGATCAAGCATCGACCGATGCTGCGCGGTTACGCACACTTCAACATCGAACTCGGGATGGTTGACAAGCTCGTGTACCAAAGGTGCGAGCTTAATCGCCTCCGGGCGGGTGCCAATAGCTATGAGGATTTTCACTAGTCGACCAAGTCCCAATCGGCGGTTTAAGCCGCTTCGTCTGCCCCAGTTAGCGCTTACGCTTCTTTCTTCTTAGAAAGATTGGGCAATTGTGCCCGTCGCTGCGGAGCGCCTATGCGCGAAGTCTACTATTGCGTCAACCCGTCGTTCCGGCGAGCCATGCCTTAGCCGGACGCGCTTGGCATGTCGAGACGGCGGCACGGTGCGTCATCGTCCACGGGCGTCGGACAGTACAGGTCCATCGGATCAAACCGGTCGGTGCTCGACAATGAGGGCCGCGGCTCAGCGATGACTCGGCGAAGCGCGGCGGCGAGCCGCATATGGTCACCAAACGGATAAAGCTCCACCCCATGAGGGCGGGAGACCACATTGGTTGCGATCACCCTTGCACCGCAATACAGCCCTTCCTGGACGAACAGGGAATCTCCATCCGTCCGCGAGTTGCGCAATAGCCCGTTACTCAGGTGCCCGACTTCGATGACGGTCACATCGCCTTCGAAGATCATGACGTTCGGCAGACGGGCGCGCGCGCTTAGGACTCCGGCGTTGCAGCCGCACAGCACGATCAGCGCCCATCGCGGATTCTCTCCGAAAAAGTCGAGCAGGTCGTCGATCCCGTAGATGTCGCTATGCTGATAATTCGCATCGTACACATATGTGATGAAGACGGCGTCGAAGTCGGCTGAAACGCGGCGCAGCATTGCCTGAAGCCGCGTGGTATCCGCGCGCTTCGCCTCCCGCTCCGCGTTGCTCGGGGGCAGGAAGGCGGTCACCCTGGAGAAGGGCACGTCGTGATGGACCAGGAAATCGGCACTGCTCTGGTTCAAGACAAGAAGCTCAGCTCCTCCGCGTGCCGCTGCTAGAAATCCCTGTTGATCCCGCGTCGAAAGATCGACGAGGTTGGCGTGCACCGTCGCTATCACGCGTGCTCGCAGCGCCCGCGCCATAAGCGTCATCGCGCGTACCAACTGGCCGTTGCTGCTATGCAGATGGACCACGTCCGACGTCGCGGCCCAGACGGGAAAGAGCAGCGCTCCCCACTTCTTGGGATCAATGGTGCGTACCTGGATGCCGAGCGCTACCGCTTGCGCTCTCAGCCGTTCGACATGCGTCTTTACTCCGCCGACGCGCCTGCGCCGGAACGGCCCGACCAACAACAAACGAAGAGGATGCGCCATATCAGCCGCGACGCACAATCGTGACGACCGAGCGCTGTATTAGAAGCCACGCGAACACGAACGGAAATACCAGCACCAGACTCTTCAGCAGCGTCGCGAAATCGTATCGAAGCCAAAACAGCCACGCGAGAACGATGGCAGCTCGCCAGACAAGCGCCGAATTCGGCCGCATGCCCAGGCGAGACGCAAACAATGCAATCGCCGCCGGGATGACCACCGGTCCGAAGAAGCCGAGGTTGATCACCGTCTCCATCGGCAGGTTGTAGGCAAGGCCTCCGCCGATCCGGTACAGCTCCGGATAATAGGTCGCGACGAACCACTCGCCTGCAGGCATTGGGCGATTCGGCCAGATGCTCTGCGGGATCAACGTGCCGAAGGCGTCGAGCATAGTCGGTGCGTTGGATGTAGTCGGCGCCGAGTAATAGGTGTCCGCCACGATGGCGAAAGCGTAGTGCTCGGTGTTGCTGACGTCGAGATTCCCGAAATAGGTCGAGAAGTTGACGATGATGTCCATCCACTCGGAAAGTGGCGCTTGGCGAAGCCACGGCAAAACGGTGGTGAACCAGATCAGCACGCCGCCCACCGGAAGCATCCACAGCGGCAGACGCCGCATCCCCGCTGCGACTGCGGCCGCCACGAGAAACGACATGATCTCGCGGCGATTGCCGAGGACAATGAATTGCGTCACGGCGAGGATCAGGACGAGCACGGCCACCAGAACCACGGCAAGGTAGCGCGGGGGCAGGGCGGGTCGCTGCACGTTGCGAAAGCCGAGGACCTGGAAAATATCCTGCCGCAGTTCGGAGATGATGACGAGCAGGCCCGTGAATACGGCGAACAATACTGCCGCATAGCCGACCGAACTGCCCGCGAGCACTTCGACGCGCGAGTTCGCAGTCTGGTAGATCGACAATACATAGAAGAGGTAGGGCACCATCGTCGCGGTGACCAGGACGAGGATCGGCGCGATGGGCGCGCGTTCGCCCTGGCGAATGCTCTCGGCCTCCGCCTCGGGGCTGCCGCCGAGTGAAACGAGGCCGAAGACCATGAGAAAGGTGGTGGCTACCAATGTGTTCAATGCCCCGATATCTCTGCTGAACAATAGGACGTTGTTCCCGAACAGGATGTCGGTGGTTCCAACGAAGGCATAGAAACTGCCCGAAAAAACCAGCAGCGATCGATAGTCCAGCAGGCCCAGGCGTCGGGACATCTCGACGAGCAGCAGGACGATGCTCGTCAGGCACAGCATATAGGTCGGCACTGCCAGGCCCGATGCCTTCGCGGCTACCGCCACCGCCCATATCAGGACACATGCGAGCAACAGGAATGGCGTCGCCCCGTCGTCGCCGGTACCTGCGTCCCTGGTCGCGGACACGGCGGCCCTCGTCAATCTCGTCGCCACGCGATTCATTTAAGCTCACCGTCGTACTTCGAAGCCTCGCATTCCGCGTTGGCTGGCCTCAGCGAAGAAAGCAACCGCGCGAGCAGGACGCTCAGCAACAGCACGACTCCCGCGGCCTCGAGCGGCCGGCCCGCAAGAGCCAGGAACAGCGCGAGAAGATACACCGCAAGCGCTGCGCCGCACTGCCAATAGGCGACTTTGAGCCCGAGCCGGTTGAGCAGCAAGGCGATCAGCGCAGGATCCACAAACCGTGCCAGGACGACGGCCAGCGCAGCCCCTTCCAACCCGAAGCGCAGCACGAGTGGCACCAGCACGATGATGAAGCCCAGCGCACCCCATACGAAGACCTGTCGCTGAAGCCGGAACTCTCCGGTCGCCTGACACAGCACCGCACCGAAATAGCTTAGCGCGAAGAAAGGCAGCGTACCCACCAGCAGCCCGAAACTGGTCGCGCTGGCCCGGAAGGTCTCTCCGAGCGCGAACACGACCACCGTTTCGCTGAACGCAGCGGTCGTGATCGATACGAAACTCGTGAGCCAGAAGGTGACGAGCAGGAGCACCCACCACTGCCGTGTAAATGCGCGCGCTCCCCGATGTACGAGCTCCGGCAACGAAACCGTGGCCAGGACCCGGAAGATCGCGTTCGGGCGTACGGCCAGATCGTAAGGTCCCGCGTACAAGCCATAGGCCTTGACGCCGACCAGGGCGTTGACTGCGAGGCGATCCGCGACCCCGAGCACGACAGCGGCGAGATTGAACCCGAGTACATCGACGGTGGCGCGCGCGATTCTGACGATTTGGCCGATATCGCGCTCGGCCAAGCTCATGCTCACGTCGCTGCGTCTGCTGAGGCGATGCGAGTACAGGGTAATCAGCACCAGCTGAAACAGCACCAGCGCGCTCAGATAGGCCCATAGTCCGGTACCGCTCAGGGCAAGCCCCATGAAGATCGTATAAACAAGGCACCATCCCAGCGACCGTGTCGTGCCGGTGTACAGCGTATCCTTGAGCGCATCGAGGAAGCTTGCGATCCCGGAGGCCGGAAAATGCAGCATGCAGGCGCAGCCCAGAATGGCGGCCGTGCCGAAGCCGAAGCCCGAGTTCCACGCGATCAGCAGAGCGCCGACGCCGACCACGCCACCCATCGCCATCGAATAAAGGAGGACCGAGCCGAACAGATTGTGCTTCGGTTCGTCGGCGTCCGCCCAGCGCAGAATGATCACGGGCCGTATCCCGTCGAATGCTGCGATGCCGTTCATCAGAAGGACCGACAGCCCGATGGCGCCGAAAAGGACAAGGTCGACATGGTGGGCGAGCACGATCACGTTCGCGAGCCCGCTCACGGCGACTGCCGCGGTGGCGAGCACATTGGTATAAGCGCTGACCGCCCAGCGGCTCCTCAGGAACGCCAGTCGGTTAAGCTGCAGCAAGCGACCGAAGTCTGAGCCGTCCGTCATGGGACCCGTCGCGGCGTGAGTCTGGCCGCCCGGTCACTCGCCGCCGCGCGCGCCGACGCAAGCGGGCCGTCGGCGCGCTCGCCCGCACTGCGCACCACGGTCGAAGCCGCGCGAAGGCCGGGGCGTCGCCTGGCGATGTGCGGCCTGCTCGTCGTCATTGAAGTGCCGGGATGACGCGCGCGCGCTCGATGACGTCGAGCGTGGCGCGCATTCCGTGCTCGAACTCAAGTTCGCGAAGATAATAAGCGCGCCCGGCCTCGCCCGCTCGCCGGAGTTCGTCCGCCGACCAGCGCGCCATTCGCTCCATCGCCTCGGCGAGTTTCTGGACATCGGCCGGCGGCGTGACCAATGCAGCTCCGGATTCGATCAGGATCTCCGCCGCTTCGCCGCTGATCCCAGCGAGGATCGGCTGGCCGCTCGCAAGATAGAATTGGGTCTTGGACGGAATGGTGAAGGCGAGGTGCGGTTCGTCGGCCAGATGGATGACGAGCGCATCGGCCGCTGCCATGATGCGCCGGATCTCAGATTTCGGTACGCGCGGCAGGAAGCGGACATTGTCGGCGCCGATCTCGGCGGCCAGCGCGCGCAGTGCATCGGCATCAATGCCGTCGCCGATCAGCGCCAGATCGAGCTCCGCGCCGCGGTCGGCGGCCAGCTTGGCTGCCCTGATCACTGCGTCGAGCTCCTGCGCGCGCCCCAAATTGCCCGCGTAGAGGAAAGTGAAGCGATCGGAGAAGCCCACGGCCTTTCGGTCGGGAAGGGGAGGTGTCTCCAATGCCGCAGCGTCCGACCAATTGCGAACGGTGGCAAGCTTTTCCGCCGGGACGCCGCGTTCGATCAGCAGCCGTTTCATACCGTGCGACTGGAGGATGATCATCGCCGCGCGCCGATAGGTGAAATTGCAAAGTGCTGTGAGCAACGCTCCCATCCGGCCGGTCCCGTTCATCCCGCTCGACACCACAGTGTCGGGCCACAGATCCTGAATCTCAAGGATGAAACGACGTCGACGCGCCCAACCGAACAACGCCGCAGCGAGGCCGACGGTGATCGGCGGATGATATACGTAGACGAGGTCGTAGCGACCGACTCGAAACAGGCCGTACAGCAGGGCCGACAGGAAGAAGGACAGGAAGTTGAGCGCGCGGCCCGCCGACGAACGACTATGGCTGGGATAGAGTGCCAGCCGGCGTACGTCGCAACCAAGCAGCTGCTCGCGCTGGTACAGCCGGAAGCGGTAGCCGGGGAAGATCTTGCCCGTGGGGTAATTGGGAATGCCCGTTACGACGGTTACCTCATGGCCCTCCGCCTCTAGCCTGTGCACAAAGTCAGCGCCTTTAATAACGCCCGGCTCAGGGTCGAACCACTGCGTCAGATACATAATTCTCATGTGAACGTAGCGGCTCCAGCCTGCGTGCAAGCGGGGGCGCCATAGACGCCCGTATGCGGCCCGGCAAGCGGTACTCCCGGCCATTGCCTTGCCAAATCCCGTATGTTAGCGCCCGCCGCGCATCGGGGGGCCGTCCATGTTCGTGGCGCAACATCCCCTGCACGCCATTCTCTGTCGTGAGGCTTTACCGTGACCAGGAGCGTCCCCTTCTTCAATTATCCGGCGCTATTCGCTGAGCACCGTGAAGAATATCTGAGTACTTTCGAAGATGTCTTGAGCCGCGGCGCATATATCATGCAGCGCGATCTCGCCGAGTTCGAGCAGGCGCTCGGCGACTATCTCGGCGTCAAGCATGCGATCGGCGTGGCGGACGGGACGGTCGCGCTCAAGATGGCGCTGACGCTCGCCGGCATCGGCCACGGCGACGAAGTCATCGTCCCCAGCCACACCTTCATTGCTACCGCCTCGGCGGTGCATCAGGTCGGCGGCACCCCGGTGCTATGCGACTGCGGTCCCGACAGCATGATCGACGTCGAGAGCGCACGGCGCGTGGTGACGAGCAAGACCAAGGCGATCATGCCCGTCCAGCTCAACGGCCGTACCTGCGACATGGATGCCGTCGAGGCCTTCGCCGCCGAGCACAACCTCAAGATCGTCGAGGACAGCTGTCAGGCGATGGGTGCGAAATATCGCGGCCGCCAGGCGGGCACCTTCGGCGTCGCGGGCTCGTTCAGCTTCTTCCCCGCCAAGACGCTGGGTTGCTTCGGCGACGGCGGCGCGCTGATCGTCGACAGCGACGACCTTGCGGAGCAGGCGAAGGAATTGCGCGACCACGGTCGCGGCAGCGACGGCAAGGTCCATCGCTTCGGCATCAATGGCCGGCTCGACAATATCCAGGCGGCGATCCTGCACCTGAAGCTCAAGCGCTACGACGAATCGATCGCCAAGCGCCGCCACGCCGCCGCGTTGTACCAGGCGCGGCTCGCCGGGATCGAAGGGCTGCTGCTCCCGCCGGCGCCCGACAGTGACAACATCCGCTTCGACATCTTCCAGAATTACGAGATCCAGTCGGATCGCCGCGATGCGCTGCGCCAGCACCTCGCCGACAGGGGCGTCGGTACGATCATGCAATGGGGCGGCCACATGATCCACCAGTTCGAGGATCTAGGCCTGTGCGCCGACGCGCCCTATGCCGAGGAAATGTCAAAGCGGTACATGATGCTGCCGATGCATCACCTGCTGTCGGACGACGACGTCAACTATATCTGCGACCAGGTTGTCGCTTTCTACAAGAACTGAGCGGAGAGCATCTTGGACAAGCCGATCAACGTCTCGGGCGGGTTGCGCACCGAGGCCGAAGCCAATGAAGGCTCGCGCAATCGCGCCCTGTTCGACGCGAACCCCTCCACTTGGGAAACCAAGATGGAGAATTTCCCGAAATATGTCCGTCGCCAGAATCTCACGCGATTCATGGCGCTGTACGAGATCTTCAAGCGTCAGCTGCCCGTGAAGGGCTCCATCGTCGAGTGCGGCGTCAATCACGGCTTCGGGCTGATGAGCTGGGCCAAGTTCTCGGCTATCCTCGAGCCGGTGAATCTTACCCGCCGCATCTACGGCTTCGACACGTTCGAGGGCTTTCCCAGCGTCGCCGCGCAGGACCGTTCGGCGACCTCGCAACACGTCAAGGAAGGCGATCTCGCCGCCGACGTCCATGACGAGCTCTCGCAGCTGATCGACATCTACGACAGCACGCGCTTCATCGGCCATGTCGGCAAGGTGAAGATGGTCCGCGGCGACGCGATCCAGACCATCCCGCAGTTCGTCAAGGACAACCCGCACCTCGTGATCAGCCTGCTGTTCATGGATTTCGACCTCTACGAACCGACCAAGGTGGCGCTGGAGCATTTCCTGCCGCGTATGCCCAAGGGCGCGGTGCTGGCGTTCGACGAGCTCGACAACCCGCTCTGGCCGGGCGAGACGCTGGCGATGCTCGAGAAGCATGCGCAGCGCCCGCTTCGGCTCGAGCGGCTCGACTTCGATCCGTACATCTCGTTCGCGGTTCTCGACTGATGAGCGATGCCTCGCTGCCCAATATCGTAGATACCGAGGCATTCGCGCTGCGGCTGCGCAAGCACGCGCTGCGCATGGCGCAGTCGGGCGGCGGCTCGCACATCGGATCGGCACTTTCGATGGCCGACATCATGGGCGTGCTCTACGGACGCGTGCTCCGAGTCGATCCCAAGGACCCGAAATGGCCCGGCCGGGACCGGTTCATCCTGTCGAAGGGCCATGCCGGGGCGGGGGTCTATGCGTCGCTCGCCGAGCGCGGCTTCTTCCCCGCCGAGTTGCTGAGCCAGCATTACAAGAACGGCTCGATCTTCTCCGGGCACGTCTCGCACAAGGGCGTGCCCGGCGTGGAGTTCTCGACCGGTTCCTTGGGCCATGGCCTTGGCATCGGCGCCGGCATGGCGACTCAGCTCAAGCGCCTCGGCGGCGGCCAGCGCGTATTCGTGGTGATGAGCGACGGCGAATGCGACGAGGGATCGAACTGGGAAGCGATCATGTTCGCGGCGCACTACAAGCTCGATAACCTGATCGCCGTGGTCGACTACAACAAGCTCCAGAGCCTTGCGCCGGTCTCCGAGACGATGAATCTCGAGCCGTTCGCGGATAAGTGGCGGGCATTCGGCTGGTCGGTGCATCAGGTCGACGGCCATGATCACGGCGTGCTGCACGATCTGTTCGACCGGATCCCCTTCGAGACGGGCAAGCCGAGCGTGATCCTCGCGGACACCGTCAAGGGCAAAGGCATTTCGTTCATGGAGAACCAGGTGCTCTGGCACTATCGCTCACCGCAGGGCGCGGAATTCGACGCGGCCATGGCCGAGCTCGACGCGCTGGAGGCTGCCGCCAATGCGTGACGCGTTTATCCGCGCCTTGAGCGAGCTCGCAGATCAGGATCCCAGCATCGTCCTCGTCAACGGCGATCTCGGCTTCGGGGTCCTGAACGATTTCATCGCGAACCGGCCGACCCAGTATCTCAACGCCGGCGTCGCCGAGCAGAACATGACCGCGGTCGCCTGCGGCATGGCGCTGGAAGGCGCGCGCGCCTACACTTATTCGATCGCCAATTTCACGACGCTGCGCTGTCTCGAACAGCTTCGCAACGACGTGTGCTATCACGACGCGAACGTCACCGCGGTGTCGGTCGGCGGTGGCTTCTCCTACGGCCAGCTCGGCATGTCGCACTTCGCGACCGAGGATCTCGCGATCCTGCGCGCGCTGCCCAACATGACCGTGGTGGCGCCGTCCGACCCGTGGCAGGCGGCCGAGCTGACCAAGCAGCTACACAAGCGTGGCGGCCCGACCTATCTGCGCATCGACAAGGACAAGGCCGGGCTTCCCCCGGCACCCGAGGACGTGGTGCTCGGCAAGGTCCGAGTGGTCCGCGAAGGCGGCGACGTGGCGATCTTCGCGACCGGCGGCATCCTGGGCGAGGCGCTGAAGGCGGCCGACATGCTCGCGGAAGAGGGCATCGCGGCGCAGATCGTCGACGTCCATACGATCAAGCCTTTCGACGCCGAGGGCGTGACCGCGGCGGCGGGCCGCACAGGCGTGGTGATCACCGTCGAAGAGCATAATATCGTCGGCGGACTCGGCGCCGCCGTGGCCGAGGCGGTGCTGGAGGCGGGCGTTCCGGTGCGCTTCTTCCACCGGATCGGACTGAACGACGAATTCCCGTCGGTGGTCGGCGACCAGCGCTATCTGCGCAAGCGCTACGCGATGGATTCTGACGCGATCGTCGCGGCGGCGCGCAAGGGGCTCAACCGCAATGGCTAAGCGACTGTTCGACATCGTCTTCTCGGTGCTGGTGCTGCTCGCGAGCGCGCCGGTGATGCTGACCGCCTTGTTCCTGGTCTGGTGGCAGGACCGGCACTCGCCGCTCTACAAGGCGACGCGGGTCGCGCGGGGCAACGGCGATTTCGTGATGATCAAGATCCGCTCGATGCGGATCAACGCCGACAAGACCGGCGTCACCTCGACCTCGGCGACCGACAACCGCATCACGCGCGTCGGCCACTTCATCCGCCGCTTCAAGCTCGACGAGCTCTCGCAGTTCTGGAACGTGCTGATGGGCGACATGAGCGTAGTCGGCCCGCGCCCCAACACCCGCGCGCACGGCGTCGACCTCTACACGCCCGCTGAAATGCACCTGCTCTCGGTGCGTCCCGGCATCACCGATCTCGCGTCGATCGTCTTCTCCGACGAGGGGCAGATCCTCGCGGGCAGCGACGACGCCGACGGCCTGTACAATCGCATCATCCGGCCGTGGAAGAGCCGGCTTGGGCTAGTCTATATCGCCAATAGCTCGGTGCTGCTCGACATGCGGATCGTCTGGCTGACGGGGGTGGCGATTGTCTCGAAGCAGCGCGCGCTCGACGGGGTGATCGACATCCTCACGCGCCTGAACGTCGATCCGGAGCTGATCGAAGTGTGCCGCCGGCGGGCGCCCTTGCCCGAAGGTCAGCCTCCCGGAGCCGCGATCGCGGGCGCGGCTTGAGCCTCGAGCGCTTCTACCGGATCGACGCCGGCGCCCCGCTGCGCTGCGCGGCGTCACTGCCCGAGGGATATACGGTGCACACCTGGCGGCCCGCGCGCGACGGACGACCGGGCGCGCCGCTGACGGGCAGGGTCTTCAGCATCTGGTGGCTGTTCGATCGGTTGCGCCTGTTCGCCAATCGTAATGCCGGCGTGCTGATGATCCGCGAAGGGGAGCGCCTGGCGCATCGTTCGCTGGTGACGCCGCGCTGGTATCGGTTTCCGTTCATGCGGCGCACCGATCTGCAGATCGGCGACACCTGGACTGAAGAGGCGGATCGAGGGCGCGGTCTCGCCCGAGCGGCGATAGCCGCGATCCACGCCGAGTGGGCGGGGCAGTTCGAGCGGATGTGGTACGTCGTCGACGACGACAATACGGCGTCGATCAAAGTGATCGAGGCCTGCGGTTATGAATTGATCGGTCGAGGGGAGCGGACCCGGCCGTTGGGGCTTGGTTTGCTTGGCCGCTTCGTCCTCACCTGAGGCGCGGCGCTGTCGCTCCGCCGCGAACCTTCGAGGCTCCACTTGTTGTCACTGCTAGATTGGCCTTCAGGGCCTGCCCTGCGCATTTGACCGGCGCGCCGCGGATTGTGCCGCGGCGGAAGCGGCCGTGGCAGTGCCGATGCCACGAAAGTCGCGATCGATCCGGTTCTGGATGCGGTTCGGGATACGATTGGGAATGCGGTTGTTGATCCGCGCCATCGGTTCGATGCCCTCCACTGCGTCGCGCGCTTGCCGCTCGCCCGTCTTCTTGTCGTTCTTGTCGCTGATTTTCGGTGAGGTTACCGAAGCGGCGGGCTGCTCGGCATAGGGTGCCGCAATCTCATCGTCCTGGCCGCTGAGGTCCTGCGCCAGCGCGGGAGCTGCCACGCAGAGCGCCAGCGCGACAGCGCCGAAGCGCAACGTCGCGGCGACGGACGATCGGCAACGGAAGGCGGGGAGATTGCGCATGCCGACGCCTCTAGCGCGTTTGACAGTGCGGCAAAAGGGCCGCGACTGCACGGATGCCAGCCGCGGTTTTTTCAGCAAGCCCGCCGCCGTCCCAATCCTAGGCAGAACACCTTAGGGCAAAGCTCCGGATTGGCGCGCAACCGCAGATCGGGACAGGATGGCCTTCCTTCAAGGAGACCTCTCGTGTCGCTCAACTGGCTCCGCCTCCTTCGCCGCCAGCCGTCGCCTCGGCAGATACGTTCGCGCAAATATGCTTCGCACGCTCCGCTCCTCGAATATGATCCCGTCCGTGCAGCGTTCGAGGCTGAGTGCGGCTGACGCGGAGTTCCCGCGAAGCCGCGATTCGGCAAGAAATCCGCGGCCAGCTCGTGGATTCCAGGATCGTCGTCGCGATGTAAATGCGACGCGCTGTTGCCTAGGGGCCACACTTGCGAGGCGGTATCGGGCCCGGATTCACGCCGGGACGCCGCTTCGGACCTTGAAAAATTGGATTCGCGCTGTTAGGTGGCCCCGATAACGCCGCAGCCTGCGCTCCGGCGAACCCTATTCTATTGTATCGAGATCGGAGCTGTACGGCCTTATGCAAATCATCGTTCGCGACAATAACGTCGACCAGGCGCTGCGCGCGCTCAAGAAGAAGCTGCAGCGTGAGGGCGTCTATCGCGAGATGAAGCTCCGCCGTCACTATGAGAAGCCCAGCGAGAAGCGCGCTCGTGAGCGTGCCGCCGCTGTCCGCCGCGCGCGGAAGCTCGAGCGGAAGCGCGTGGAGCGCGACAGCGCACGGTAAGAATCCTGCGCTTCGGCGCAATTTTCTTTCACGATTCGCGGGAAAAATGCGAAGTTAAGCGGCGGAACGCCGATTTGGGGATGACTCGATGTCCGTGACCGCCGTTCCGCTCCAGCCCGTCAAGCGGGCTTATAAGGTCTGGCTGTGGATCGGCGTGTTGCTGGCGATTGCGCTGGCCGCCGGCCTCGCCTGGCTGGGCACGCGCGAGCAGGTCGCGGCCAAGCTGCCCAACGATCAGTTCCTCGCGTGGCACAAGGGCCAGACGGGCATCCAGACCACGGCGTCGGGGCTGCAATATCAGGTGCTCAAGGCGGGCGAGGGCCCGATCGCGAAGGAGCAGGACGGCGTCTCGCTGCAGATTCACGGCACGCTGCGCGACGGCAGCGAGTTCCAGCCTGCCGCGCCGATGCGCTTCCAGGTCGGCCAGCCGATGATCCCGGGCTTCACCGAAGGCGTGAAGCTGATGAACAAGGGGTCGAAGTTCCGCTTCTGGCTGCCGCCCAACCTTGGCTACGGCGCCGAGCCCGGCGCGCAGGGCCCCGGGGCCGAGTTGGCGGACAAGGTGCTGATCTTCGATGTAGAGATGAGCGAAGTCGTTCCTGCCGCGGTCATCCAGCAGATGATGATGCAGCAGATGATGCAGCAACAGCAGCAACAACAGCAGGGCGGCGCTCCCGGTGGTCCGCCCCCGCAGGGCGCTCCCGGCCAGTAAGTGCGCCTACCCCGGCTTCGGCCGGGGTTTTTCGTTTCAGCCGGCGGTGTCCAATACCCACCGCTCTGCACCCTCGAAGCCCATCGCGGTCAGCTTCCCGCTCGAATAGGCGCCTGTATCCAGGCCAATTCGATGCGATCGAACCTCGACTTGCTCGGTGATCGTGTGGCCGTGGACGATGATCTTTTCGAATCCGTCATTATGGTCGAGGAACTCGCGGCGGATCCAGCGGAGGTCGCTCGTGCGCTGATCCGCCAGCGCCTGTCCCGGCTTCACGCCGGCATGGACGAATGCGAAGTCGCCGACGACGATCAGGTCCTCGAAGCTGTTCAGAAAGGCGATGTGCGATTCGGGCACTCGTTCGACCAACAGCGCATGAAGTGCAGGATAGTCGGAGTCGCGATACTCAGTTTCCGAGATGCCGTAGCTCAGGATGGTTTCGCGTCCGCCGATGCGGACGAAGAAAGCGAGCGCCTTCAAATCGCCGGCCATCGCCTGGAGGAACACTTCCTCATGATTCCCGAGCAGGAACTGGCAGTTTCCCGGCCCGGCCGTGATTTCCATCGCGCGGTCGACGACTTGCGCGGAACTCGGGCCTCGATCGATTAGGTCGCCCAGGAAGATGATGCGCGACTGCGCAGGGCCGCGCCTCGCATCGTCGGCATGGATGCTGCCCAGCAGGGTGTCGAGAAGGTCGAGGCGGCCGTGCACGTCGCCGATGGCGTAGATGCGTTGGCCGGCGGGTATGCTCCCCTCGATTCTCGGCGGAGCGGAGCGACGGCGGAAGAGCTGTCCAATCATGATATCGCGTTTGCTAAAGCCACTCGCCGCGTCCTATTGCACTGCGCGAATGTATCCAAGCTTTATGGTCGCGCGGAGATCGTCGCGCGACGGAGGCAGGCGCTCCGCGGCAGGGAGAGGCTGCTCAGGTGGGCGCGCGAGAAGCGCTCCTCCGTTATAGCATGCACAAACAAAAGTGGCGGCCTTTTGGGCCGCCACTCGTAATTCCGGAAGATCCGAACGGCTTAGTTGCTGTCGGGATCGTCGTCGTTGTTGGCGAGCGCAATCGCGCCACCGATGATCGCGGCAGTGGCAAGCACGCCGATGATCACTGCAGGAGCCAGTTCGCTATCCTTTTCGCTCGCCGTCGAGGCGCGCGAAAGCGACAGCTTGGAGGCCGGAGCCGCCACAACCGGGGTGGCAGCCATGGTAACGACCGCAGCCGCCGTAAGAAGCTTTGACAACATCATTCTACTCCCTCTTCGAGCTCCGGTGCTCTCGTCGGGCAGTCCTATGGCATAGGAGCACACCGACGGCAACACCTCAAAATCCAAGCTCACGACAAACTTAGCTCTGCCGTTGCCTGAACGCAACACTGGTCCGGTTGACCCGAACTCTTTGCTCACAACCAGGACCCGTGCTGCGAGCGCGTGCATTTCTATAACGCGGCACAGCAATAGTGCCAAGGGGGTTAACGAAAAGTGAGCCAATTGCGGTGGCGATTTCTAGGGGAATACCACGAGTTACGGGCGATTCCTCGGCAGCGGCATCGCCGGCATGCAGGGATAACGCATTGTGATTGCAGAGCGGGCGCGGCTAAAGGAGTCATGGTTCACTTGCCTGGCCGCATTTTCCGGCGCCTCGTCCGAAGCCTTTTTTGGGCTGCCTCGGGCTTCCTTCTGCTCCCCGGGGCCCTCCCTGCATGGGCCGGTGCCAGCGAGAATCGCGAGACTTTCGAGGCCGTCAGGGCCGCGGACCTCAAGCTCGCGACGATCGGCTGGCGCCTGTCCGTGGCCAACGCTCCTCTCTGCGACCGGCTCGAGCCCGGGCTGGGGCTGCAGCTGCACACGCTCGATCAGTTCGATTCGGCCTCCCGCACTGCGGCGCAGGTGCATTTCGGATTCGCTACCCCGGTCGCGGTCGAAGGCGTCGTAGCCGGCAGTCCCGCCGACCGCGCAGGCATCCGCCAGGACGACTCGCTCGTGCGGGTGGGGCCGGTGGACCTTGCGGCGCTGCCCGGGAAACCGGAGACGACGCAGCGACTCGTCGCGGCGCAGCTCGCGATCGCGGACCTGCCTCCCGCCGCGGCGGTCGAGGTCGAGGCGATTCGGGCGGGGGCGCCGATCAAGCTTACGGTCCAGCCGGTGCCGGCCTGCCGCTCGCGTTTCGAGCTGCTGCTGAGCAGCGGTTACAATGCCCGGGCCGACGGTACGATGGTGCAGATCAGCTCGCAGTTCATCGAAGAATATACGCCCGACCAGGCCGCTGCGGCGGTCGCACACGAATTCTCGCACAATATATTGCACCACCGCGATCGGCTCGAGGCGCGAGGCGTGGATTTCGGCATGCTCTCGGGCTTCGGCGCCAATGTGAAGTATTTCCGCCAGACCGAACTTCAGGCCGATCTGCTGTCGGTCTATCTGCTCGCCAATGCGGGTTATCCGCCGCGCGCGGCGATCGACTTCTGGAATCGTTTCGGGCCGAGCAAGGCGGGCGGCATCTTCCGCAGCCGATCGCACCCCCATTGGCGCGATCGCGTCGCGACGCTGGAGGCGGAGATCGCAAAGCTCGAGACGGTTTCGGCACGGCCGATGGTCCCGGGTGTGATCGCCGAGCGGAGCCAGCCGCTCAGCGGCGACTGGCAGTCCTTGCTGATCCGGCACCGCTGAGGGCGTCGGCTTGATCGAGGCTTTCGGAACGGGCAAGGCGGCGCCGACGGCGGGGCGAGCCTTGCCAAGGAGAGCCGAATGATCAAGCCCCTGCGCAAGGCCGTATTCCCCGTCGGGGGCCTTGGCACCCGTTTCCTGCCCGCCACCAAGGCCATGCCCAAGGAGATGCTGCCGATCGTGGACCGGCCGCTGATCCAATATGCCGTGGACGAGGCGATGGAAGCGGGCATCGAGCAGATGATCTTCGTCACCGGGCGCGGCAAGAGCGCGATCGAGGATCATTTCGACATCGCCTTCGAGCTCGAAACGACGATGAGCGAGCGCGGCAAGTCGCTCGAAATCCTCGAGGCGACGCGGTTGAAGCCCGGCGCGGTCGCCTATGTCCGCCAGCAGGAGCCGATGGGACTCGGCCACGCCGTCTGGTGCGCGCGCGACATCGTCGGCGACGAGCCCTTCGCGGTGCTGCTCGCCGACGACTTCATGGTCGGCAAGCCCGGCTGCCTCAAGCAGATGGTCGAGGCGTACAACCGGATCGGCGGCAATCTGATTTGTGCCGAAGAGGTCCCTGACGACCAGACGCATCGCTACGGCATCATCACGCCTGGCGGCCGCGACGGATCGCTCACCGAGGTCAGGGGCCTGGTCGAAAAACCGGCGCCTGGCACCGCACCGTCGAACCTGTCGGTGATCGGCCGCTATATCCTTCAGCCCGAAGTGATGCGTGTGCTCGAAGGGCAGGGGAAGGGCGCGGGCGGCGAAATCCAGCTCACCGACGCGATGGCGCAAATGATCGGCGACCAGCCGTTCCACGGACTGACCTTCGCCGGCACGCGCTACGACTGCGGCGACAAGGCCGGGTTCATCCAGGCGAATATCGCGGTCGCGCTGGAGCGCGAGGACATCGCGCCGGCGGTGCGTGCGTTCATCGCGCGACGCTGCAGCGCGGAAGGTTAGTAAAGGTTAGGCGAAAACGCGTTTCGTTCGCGTGATCGCGCTCAGGTATTTCGTTCTGGTTGCTACGGCGATGTCAAAGAGCGGCCGGCAACGCCGACCGCCCGAGGCAAGCAGACGAAATCCTACATTGCAAGCGGCCCCTGACGGTTCAGACGGGCTGCTCGACCTGATCGAGATAGGCGCCATAGCCTTCCGCCTCCATCCGATCGCGGGGCACGAAGCGGAGCGATGCCGAATTGATGCAATAGCGCAGGCCGCCCCGGTCCGGCGGGCCGTCGTCGAAGACATGGCCGAGATGGCTGTCGCCGTTCGCCGAGCGGACTTCGGTGCGGACCATGCCGTGGCTGGCGTCGCGCAGCTCGGCGACATTGGCGGGCTCGATCGGCTTGGTGAAGCTCGGCCAGCCGCAGCCGGATTCATACTTGTCGGACGATGCGAACAGCGGCTCGCCCGAGACTATGTCGACATAGATGCCCGGTTCCTTGTTGTTGAGATATTTGCCGGTGCCGGGCCGCTCGGTGCCGCTCTGCTGGGTCACGCGATACTCTTCGGGGGAAAGGGCGGCGACGGCTTCTTCGGTCTTGCGATACTGGGTCATGCGGATCTCCATTTCGCGCCCCATGTGGGGATGCGGAACTGCGGCTTCCACGGGTGCCGCGCGATCGGCTATCGATTCGAACATGGCTAGGAAGAAGCGCATCCTCACGGCCACACTGTCCGACGGCTACGTCAAGACGATCGGGCCGACCGCGGCGCCGTTCACGCATTACTGGCGGATCGTCGCCCATCTGGGCGGTGGCAAGACGGAAGTGTTCTGGGGCCACGCCAAATCGCTGCGCGAAGCGAGCGGCAAGAAGGCCGCTACTGCCGAGGCGGCGAAACAGCGCGGCTGGGAACGGTATGATTTCGAGATCGTCGCGCTCGTCGAAACGCCTCCTGACGGAGTATAGCGCGAAAGATCATCAAAGGTCCGCGAACAAGCACCGACCTACCGCCCTATCGCAGCATCGGAGCCGGACGGTCTATTAAGCTCGACCATGCGCTCTCCAAATGCAGGCTGCACGTTTAGAAGCGTCCACAGATGGATAGCCACCATTCTTAATGCTAGTGGGCGATCTTGGTAGTCGACTTCGTGCCGGTCGCTTGATAGATTGAACCTTCAATTAGAATTCGGGGTGGGGCAGTGCCGATTATTACTGGAACCGAGCAGTCCGACACGCTTGTCGGCACAGCGAACGACGACGTGATCGAAGGTCTGGGCGGCACCGACAACCTGAAGGGCAGCGCCGGCAACGACGTGCTGCGTGGCGGCGCCGGCGACGACTGGCTCGACGGCGGCTCCGGGGACGACAAAGTCGAGGGCGGCGACGGCACCGACTATATTACCGAGAACGAGGGCGGCGACGACTGGATCGACGGCGGCGCTGGCGCCGACAACATCACCATCCAGCGCGACTACCGGGCAACGCCCGACCATATCCGGATTGACGGAGGCAGCGGAAACGACCGGATCGTCTATTCGAACTACGGTATCAACAGTGCATCCACCACAAAGATCGATGCCGGCGAGGGCGACGATTCCATCGTGCTCGGGATCGTGCCTTTTGGTGTGGAACTGACGCTCGGTCTCGGCCGGGACACCATCGTTCTGAACCAACTGAGCTTTCCCGCGCCGGTCGTCATCACCGACTTCGCCGTCGGCGCCGGCGGCGATCGCATCGATTGGCTCACAGCGCTCGGTCATGGGCTGACCGGCTGGAACCAGTCGCTCAATCCGTTCCAGACCGGTCATCTGAGCGTTCGCCAGGACAATGCCGATACAGTGCTGGCGCGCGACATCGACGGCGTCGGCGGATTGGCACCCGTTGACATCCTCGTCCTCAAGAACGTGCTGGCTTCGACGCTCACGCTCGAAAATCTAGATGGTTATGCGGCCAACGGTTCCTTGCCGGCCGGGCTGGTCCTGACCGGAACGAATGGGCGCGACGAGTTCACGGGCAATGGCGGCCATGATTTGCTCCAGGGCGGGGGCGGCGACGATGTGCTGAACGGCGGGGGTGGTGACGACACGCTCGAGGGCGGCGACGGCTCGGACAGCCTTCAAGGCGCCACGGGGAGCGACACGCTGGCCGGCGGCGACGGCAACGACACTCTCTACGACGGTGGCGGCGGCAGCGATACGCTAGATGGCGGCGCCGGCGACGATTCGCTGTATATCTATCGGCTGAACCAGAGCCTGAACGAGAGCGTGACGCTGCGCGGCGGCGACGGCAACGACAACGTCATCGACTGGAGCTATGCCGCCGGATCGGTGACGATCGATGGCGGCGCGGGCGATGACACCATCAACCTGCTCAGTTCGACGCACTCGAACGTCATCACACTCGGCACCGGGCGCGACACGCTAAATCTCCAATCGTTCCAGGCGTGGAATATTGGCGCGACTACGCGCACGGTGACCGATTTCGCAACCGGCGCCACGGGGGATGTCGTGCTACTGCACAATTTCCTCACCGGCAGCGCATCGTGGGATCCCTCCACCAATCCATTCACCGTGGGCAAGCTGCGGCTGGTGCAGCAGGGCGCCGATGCGGTCCTTCAGGTGAACGGGCTTCCCGGCTATGGCTGGATGAACCTTCTGGTGTTCCAGAACCGCGGCGTCGGCAGCTTCACCGGGGAGAATTTTGGCGGTCTGTCGCCGGACGGCACGCCGCCGCCGGGCGTGACGCTCACCGGAACCGCGAACAACGACACGCTCACCGGCGGATTCGGGAACGACACGATCGAGGGATTGGGCGGTGAGGATATCCTGAGCGGTGGCGCAGGCAACGACACGATACGCGGCGGAGACGGCCGGGATACCCTCTACGGCGGATTCGGCAACGACCTGATCGAAGGCGGCAACGGCAATGATTTCATCTGGCTGGCGGATGAGGGCGGGTCGGACACGATCAGCGGCGACGCGGGCGACGATATCATCAGCGTGTCCGGCAACTATCACGGGGTGGTCGAGAACGTCACGATCTCGGCGGGAGCGGATAACGACGTCGTCCACTATGGGAACTTCAATCCCGGCTCGGTGACGATCGATCTCGGGGATGGAGCGGACACGGTCGACCTGATGGGCAACCGGGGTTCGACGGTGGTGACTCTTGGCGCCGGCGGCGACCTGGTGGAGTTCGATAGCTTCTACGCGACCTTGATCGGTGAGTTCACGATCACGCTGACCGATTTCAACCCGGGGCAGGACCGTCTCCACTGGGGCAGCTATTTTGCGCGCGAACTGTTCAACTGGGACCAGCAGAGCAATCCTTTCGCCACGGGCCATCTCTCGCTCGTCCAGAGCGGGGACAGCACGTCGCTGTACATCGACCGGGACGGCGCGGCGTCTTATTACGGGCCGACCTTGTTCCTGACCTTCACGAACGTACCGAAGGCTGCCCTGACACGCGCCCATTTCGACGGTCTCCCGCCCGATGGCTCGGACCTCGACAGACGGCTTGGCGGTAGTGCCGATGCCGACACCATGATCGGCGGCGGCGGCCACGACACATTGCTGGGCAGTGCCGGCGCCGACATTCTCGACGGGCGCGGCGGCCTCGACACCGCCGATTACTCGGACGCATTCGGCGCGGTGATCGTCAATCTCGCGGCGGGGGGCGGCCTGTGGAACGATGCCGAAGGCGACGTCCTCATCAGTATCGAGGATGTCACCGGCTCCGCCTGGGGTGACTGGCTCTATGGTAATGCCCAGTTCAATGTCCTGAAAGGCAATGCCGGCGACGATGTGCTGGTCGGCGGCGGCGGTGCGGACAGCCTCCAGGGAGGCGCCGGGACGGACACCGCCGATTACAGCGCGACTTATGGCGCAGTGATCGTCGACCTCGCGGCTGGCGGTGGTCTGTGGAACGACGCCCAGGGCGACATGCTCGACAGCATCGAGAACGTCGCCGGAACGGCGTGGAGCGACTGGCTCTACGGCGATGGCCGGGCCAACGTCCTTAGAGGCAATGGCGGAGCCGACACGCTCGACGGCCGGGCCGGCACGGACACGGCGGATTACAGCGCCAGCGCCGGCGCGGTGATCGTCGATCTTGCGGCCGGGGGCGGCCTCTGGAACGACGCCCAGGGCGACGTGCTCGCCGGCATCGAGAATCTCAGCGGCTCCGCGTCCAACGACTGGCTCTATGGCGATGCCCAGAACAACATTCTGAAAGGCAATGCCGGGTCCGACGCGCTCGATGGCAGGGCCGGCACGGATACCGCCGACTATGGCGGCAATTTCGGCGCGGTGTGGGTCAGCCTGGCGGCGGGGCGCGGCTATTGGAACTACGCCGAGGGCGACAGCTATAGCGGGATCGAGAACGTCGCCGGAACCGGCTTCGGCGATCTGATCGAGGGGAACGGTCTGGCCAACTCACTGGATGGCGGTAGCGGCGCCGACTTGCTGACCGGCCTGGCCGGCAACGACACCTTCGCTTTCTCCACCGCGCTCGGCGGCGGGAATATCGACACCATCTCCGACATGACCGCCGGATCGGACAAGATCGCGCTCGACAACGCGATCTTCGCGGGCTTTGCCGAGGGTGCGCTGTACAGCGGCGCCTTCCGGATCGGCGCCGCGGCGCAGGATGCAGACGACAACATCATCTACAATTCGGCGACGGGCGCGCTCTATTTCGATGCCGACGGCAACGGTGCCGGAGCCGCGATCCAGTTCGCGACGCTGCAAACCGGCCTTGCCTTGTCGGCGGGGGATTTCTGGGTGTTCTGATCGTGGCCGCCTCGCCCAGGCGAGGCGGCCGTTGAAAGCAGAGCTGTGCCACCGCGTTCGTGTCGGCGGCTCCGACGGCGCTGTGCCGGGTCGAACGTCCGGAGGCGCTAAGATTCAGTTGACGACATCGGTTTGAACCTTCCAAATGATGAAGATTCTCGCCCGCTCGACTCGGTCGCGCCGGCGAGATGCTCGCCCGAGTCTGTTGCAGTCCGCGGGTAGGACGTGTGCGTATCCCAGAAGCGTTTACTCAGTTCATGCAGGGAGACTGCAATGAAGCTCATCAGATATGCCGCGCTGTCGGCCGTGTCGGCGTCGTCATTCGTCGCCGCACTGGCGCTCACCACTACGGCCGCCCATGCTCAGGCCACGCGCACATGGGTTTCGGGCGTCGGCGACGACGTCAATCCCTGCAGCCGCACGGCGCCGTGCAAGACCTTCGCCGGCGCGATCTCGAAGACCGCTGCCGGCGGCGAGATCAACTGCATCGACCAGGGCGCCTATGGCGCGGTGACGATCACCAAGTCGATTGCGCTGGTCTGCGTGGGCGTGACCGCGGGGGTGCTCCATTCGGCGACCAACGGAATCATCATCAATGCGGCCGCGACCGACATCGTGTTCCTGAAGGGGCTCGATATCAACGGCTCGCCGCCCGCCGCGCCGGGACTGAACGGCGTTCGCTTCCTCTCGGGCGCCTCGCTGACGATCGAGGACACGATCATCCGCGGCTCGACCGGTGCCGCGCCCAATGGTTTTGGTGTCGCGTTCACGCCGAGCGTCGGTGCCGAGCTGTTGATGAACAACGTCATCATCTCCAACAACGGCAGCACGGGCAGCGCCACCGGCGGCGGCATCCTGGTCCAGCCCACGGGCGTGGGCGGGAACGCCAAGGTCACGCTGAACAATGTCCGGGTCCAGAACAATGGCGGAACCGGACTGAAGGTCGATTCGACGGGCAACACCAATGCGAGCGGCATCACCGTCGCGGCGCTGGACAGTCATTTCGACGGCAATGGCGACGGCATCACCGCGATCAACGCCGGCGGAACCAACCCGGTCGCGATATTGATCGACGGATCGACGCTCAACAATAATTCGGGCGCCGGGCTCATCGCCAACGGCAGTTCGATGCTGGTCCGAGTGAACAATACCACCATCACCGGCAACGTCCTGGGGCTGATCGCATTCGGCGGATCGACGATCAGCACCTATGGAAACAATCGCGTAATCGGCAATCCGACGAATGGCGTGCCTAACAACGGGTCGTTCTCGAACGCGATTCCGTCTCAGTAGCGGGTATCGGAGACAATTGCCGGGTGGCCTGCGAGGCCATCCGGCAGCCACCGCGCAATCTCGCCACAGCAAGGCGCACCAACTCCGCAGTTCGACGAAAGCGCGGTTCGGCGATTTTAGCGCCAGAACTCAATTAGATTCACGGTCAACGCTTTAATCGCAGCCTAATCCCTCTCCCTTGATGGGAGAGGGAATGATTGGGCCGGTCATTCCCCCGGTATGGCCGACCCGGCGATCCCATCAAGGGGGAGGGCTTCGCAGGCCTGCTCGGCTAATTGAGTCGTGACCCTAGCATCGGCCGCCTCGCACATCGTGCGCCGAGCAGCGGCGGCACGTTGGCACGCTCAGGCCCGGACCACCTTGTCGCTGACGATCCCCGCTTTCCCGCACGCATTGCGCGTATCGATCACCAGTGCCGCGGCCTCAACCAGCGCGGCATAGTCGACCGCGTCGTGATCGGTGGCGATCAGCACCGCGTCGTACTTCGCGACCTCGGTCGGATCCCATGCCACGCCGTGGCGATAGTTGAGCGTCGGGTGCTCGCGCGTGCCGTTGATCTGGGCGACGTGGGGATCGTGGAAGTCGGCGGTGGCGCCGCGGGCCTCGATCATCTCCATCAGGCGAAGCGAGGGACTTTCGCGGATGTCGTCGACATTCTTCTTGTAGGCGACGCCGAGCACGAGGATGCGCGCGCCGCGCAGGCCCCGGCCGAGGCGCGCATCGAGCGTATCCGCCATCACCCGCACGACATGCTGCGGCATGTCCGCGTTGATCTGGCCCGCGAGCTCGATGAATTTGGTGTGCTGGTTATACTCGCGCGCCTTCCAGGTGAGATAGAAGGGGTCGATCGGGATGCAGTGTCCGCCGAGGCCGGGTCCCGGATAGAAGGGCATGAAGCCGAACGGCTTCGACTTGGCCGCGTCGATCACTTCCCAGACGTCGATGTCCATCGCAGTGAAGATCAGCTTGAGCTCGTTGACCAATGCGATGTTGACCGCGCGAAAGACGTTCTCGGTGATCTTGACGGCCTCGGCAGTCGCAGCGGAGGAGACGGCGATCGTCTTCGGGACGACGTGCTTGTAGAGCGCGAGCGCGAGATCGGCCGAGACCTGATCGTCGGCGCCGACCACCTTGGGGATCTGCGTGGTCGAATAGGTCGGGTTGCCGGGATCCTCGCGCTCGGGCGAGTAAGCGAGGAAGAAGTCCTTGCCCGCCACGAGCCCGCCGGCCTCGAGGATCGGCTGCATCACTTCGCGGGTGGTGCCGGGATAGGTGGTCGATTCGAGGATGACGAGCTGGCCCTTGCGCAGCGTCTTCGCGATCGCCTCTGTGGTCGCCTCGACATATTTGAGGTCGGGCTCGAGATGGCGCGACAGCGGCGTGGGGACGCAGATCAGCAGCACATCGGCCTCGCCGAGCCGATCGAGATCGGCGGTGGCATCCAGCCGCTTCGCCTCGACCTGCGGCGCGATGCGCGCGCCTTCGATGTGCTTGATGTAGCTCTCGCCGGCCTTGAGTGCGTCGATCTTGGCGTCATCGAGGTCGAAGGCGAGGACGGGACAATTCGCTTCGCAAAAGGCCACGGCGAGCGGCAGGCCGACATAGCCCATGCCGATGACGCCGATCTTCGCAGTGCCGCCTTCGATACGCGCCTGGAGCTTCAGTCCGTGCGCCGGCCATTCGATACTCATGCAATCCCCGTCAGCGAAGTGGAGCCTTCAGGACCCGCTATCGCTCAACGGAGGTTTCAAGATCGATAATGCTCCAGATACCAATCGACGAAGCGCGCGACGCCGACCGAGGGCGGAGTCGACGGCGCATAGCCGGTGAGGCGGCGGAGCAAGGCCGACGAGGCTTCGGTGGCGGGAACGTCGCCCTGTTGCATCGGCAGGAAGTTCTTGATCGCTTCGCGACCCAGTGCAGTCTCGAGCGCGCCGATATAGTCCATCAGCGGGGTCGGCTGGCCGTTGCCGATATTGACCGAGCGGAACGGCGCGACGGGGGAGAGGCTGTCGCCCTCGACCGGCTGGCGGCCGGGCACTGCGTCGGTGAGCTTCACGATCGATTCGGCGAGGTCGTCGATGTACGTGAAATCGCGCACCATGTTGCCGTTGTTGTAGACGTCGATCGGTTCGCCCGCGAGAATCGCCTTGGTGAACTTGAACAGCGCCATGTCGGGCCGGCCCCATGGGCCGTACACCGTGAAGAAGCGGAAGAAAGTCATCGGCGTGCCGAAGAGATGGCTGTAGCTATGGCCCATCAGCTCGGTCGCGCCCTTGGTGGCGGCATAGAGGCTGAGCGGTGTTTGGGTGCGCTGCGTCTCTTCGAACGGCATTTCGGTGTTGGCGCCGTAGACCGAGCTGGTCGAGGCGGCGAGCAGGTGCCGGACGGGATTATGTCGGGCGAGCTCGAGCACATTGTGCGTGCCGACGATGTTCGCGCCGATGTAGCTGCGCGGCTCGTCGATCGAATAGCGCACGCCTGCCTGGGCGGCGAGGTGGATCACGGTGTCTGGCTCGAACGCAGTCCAGGCGGCGGCGAACGCGTCATTGTCCTCGATCGATACGCGGGCGAGCGAGAATTCGGCATGGTTGCCGAGAATGTCGGTGCGCGCTTCCTTGAGGGCGACGTCGTAATATGCCGAGAAATTGTCGACGCCGAGCACGGTGGCGCCCTGCTGGAGCAATTTGCTGCAGGTGTGGAAGCCGATGAATCCCGCCGAGCCCGTGACCAGGACTCGCTTGCCGTTGCTCGTCATATGTTCCTGCCTGCTGAACCGGACCGTTTCGGCTTCGGCTAACCTCCAAAGGTTACCAGCGGGTCAGCGCGGGCGTGTCAAGGACCGCGCGGCGGCCCGGACTCCCAATATGGTGAAGCCTGGAGTAAATAGGCCCCGCGACTCAGGGAGTTAAGGTCGTGAAAGAATCGAAAAGGGACGAGGATGTCGTCGCCGAACAGCGTGCGGCGGAGCAGGAAGTCAGTCATTCGCAGGAAATGACGGTCGAGCCGAAGGCCTATGCGTTCGACGGCTGGGCGATGGTGCCGCTGGAATTCGATCCGGTCTGACCGCCCGAGCAGGCCGGGCAACCGGGATCCTTGGGCAGTGCGAGGCTGCGGAAGCGCAGCGACAGCGCGTCGACCAGCAGCAGCTTGCCGGCGCTGTCTTCGCCGAAGGGCGCGCAGGCGCGGATCGCTTCCAGCGCGGCGAGGCTGCCCATCACCCCGGTGAGCGCGCCGAGCACGCCCTGTTCGGCGCAGGTCGCCTCGGGTCGCTCGGGATCGGCGCCGACGAAGCAGCGGTAACAGGGCTTGTCGGCCTCCCAGCCGCGGAAGGTGCCGAGCTGACCTTCGAACTCGGCGACTGCGGCGGAGACCAGGGGAATGCGCAAGGCAAGCGCGGCGTCGGCGACCGCGAGCCGGGTGGCGAAATTGTCGGAGCCGTCGAGGATCGCGTCGGGCGCGTGCTCGTGGAGCAATGCCGTTGCATTGGCGGCGGTGATCCGGGTCTCGATCGCGTCGAAGCGGACATCGGGATTGAGCCGGGCGACGGCCTCTCGCGCGGCGGTCACCTTGGGCGTGCCGATCTGATCGGTGCCGTAGAGCGTCTGGCGCTGGAGATTGGAGAGTGCGACCGCGTCGTCGTCGATCAGGCTGATCCGGCCGACCCCGGCCGCCGCGAGATACTGGATCGCCGGCGAGCCGATGCCGCCGGCGCCGACCAGCAGGACATGGCTGGCGAGCAGCCGCATCTGCCCCGCGCCGCCCACTTCGCGCAGCACGATGTGGCGAGCGTAGCGATCGAGCTGGGTGTCGCTGAGACTCATGGCTTCCATGTAAAGGTCAGGCTGACGCGATACCATTGTTCGGCGGCATTGGTACGCGGCAGCAAATTGTTGCGCGCGAAGCCGGCGACCAAAGCGGCGGCATATTGCTCGACCGTGGGGCAGCGGATGGCGCGCGGCACGGCTGTGCGGATGCCGTTCGCTTCATCGACCAGCACCGCGACCTCGACCGTGATCGTGCCGGGTTTGGGCAGCGGGCATTTGCGCGAAACGGCCTGGCGCTGGACGAAGGCCTGCATCTCGGCAGTGAGGATCGGCGGGGCCCGATACGGAAGCGGGGCGAGCCCGTTCCAGTCGATCGCGGCGCTCTGCAGCGTCGCCGCCAAAGCGAGGAGCGCGATCACATGCCGGTGGAGCCGAAGCCGCCGGCTCCTCGCAGGGTTTCGTCAAGTGACGCGACTTCGTCGAGCGCTGCCCGCTGCACGACGGCGGGGACGAGCTGGGCGATCCGCTCGCCGCGCGCGATCGGAAAGGGCGCGCTGCCGAGATTGGCGAGGATCACCTTCACTTCGCCGCGATAATCGCTGTCGATCGTGCCGGGGGTGTTGAGACACGTGACGCCGTGCTTGAGCGCTAGCCCCGAGCGCGGACGGACCTGCACCTCATATCCGTCGGGAATAGCCATCGCGAAGCCGGTGGCGATCGCGTGGCGGGCGCCGGGCGCGAGGATGAGATCCTCCGCCGCGACCACGTCCATCCCCGCGGCGCCATGCGTCGCATAGGCCGGAAGCGGCAAGCCCTCGCCGTGGGGCAGGCGCTGGACGGCAATGCGGATCGGGAGGGGCATGTCAGCCTTTCCTGGGGAGCGCGGCGGCGAGGCGTTCGGCCGCGCTCAGCACTTCGGGGTCGTCGAGGATCTCGTGGCCCTTGCCGGGCAGCACGCGATAGTCGGTGGCGATCCCGCGCAGCGCCAGCGCCTCGGCATAAGCGCGCGAGAATTTGGGCGGAGTGATCGGGTCGTCGGCACCGACGACCAATGCGGCACGCAGCTCGAGCTGGGCACCGCCGACCGTCTGGAGCGGATCGAGGCTCTGGACGGGCTGATCGAACGGCGCGTTGGGGATGCGCGCCTTCATGTGGCGGCGCCATTCGGGAAGGCTGCACGGGCAGGCGGCGAGCAGCAGCCCGTCGAGTAGCTCGGGGCGGGTGCCGGCAAGATCGGCCGCCATCGCCGCACCGCCCGAATGGCCGATCAGGATGAGCCGGGCCTGGGGGTAACGCGCGCGGAGCTTGCGCAGCGAGGCGCTCACCGCCTCGAGCCGGTCGAGCGTGTAATTGTCGCCGGTGGTCAGGCCGCGCTCGCCGGGAGAGCGATTGCCTTGCGGATCCTCATAGCCGGGGCGCAGCAGCGCGACGACGCGCGAATTGGGGATATGCGCAGCGAGGTCCTCGGAGAAGGCGTACTGGTAGCCGGGTTTCTCGGTCGGGGCGTCGCCGTGGAGAACGACGAGGAGGGTCGCCGGGTGCGCCGCGCCGAAGCTGCGTGCATAAAGGGCGTCGCCCGCGTCGGCGGTTTGCAGCGCGGTCGAGGTTGCGGTGCAGGCGGCAAGGAGCAGGGGGAGGAGCGCGAGGCTAGAGCGCATCGGCGATCCGCTCCGCGAGCCGGCGCGCGACTTCGGCCTTGGGCAGGCGATCCCAATGTTCGACGCCGGCGGCGGTGACGAGATGCACGGTGTTGGCTTCACCCCCCATGACGTCGCCCGAAACGTCGTTGGCGACAATCCAGTCGGCGGCCTTGCGGGTCCTTTTTGCGGTGGCGTGTTCGATCACCCGCTCGGTTTCGGCGGCGAAGCCCACGACCAGCTTCGGGCGGCGCGGATCCTGCGCCAGCGACGCGAGGATGTCGGGGTTTTCGGAGAGCGCCAGCGACGGCGGCGCGTCGCCTTTCTTGAGCTTCTGCGCGGCCGCTTCGGCGCGCCAGTCGCCGACCGCGGCGACCATCACCGCGGCATCGGCGGGGAGGGCTGTCGCGACGGCCTCGGCCATTTCCCGGGCGGTCTCGACATCGATGCGGGTGACATCGGCGGGGGTGGGGAGCGTAACCGGACCGGACACCAGCGTGACGCGGGCGCCGAGGCGGGCGAGCGCCTCGGCGATCGCATAGCCCTGGCGGCCCGAGGAGCGGTTGGCGATGTAACGAACCGGATCGATCGGTTCGTGGGTGGGGCCGGCGGTGACGAGGATGTGCTTGCCGGTCAGCCGCTGGTCCATGCCCAGATGCGCCTGGATTGCGGCGAGGATCGCCTCAGGCTCGGGAAGGCGGCCGGGGCCATATTCGCCGCACGCCATCGGGCCCTCGTCAGGCTCGAGAATCGTGACGCCGTCGGCGCGCAGCCGGGCGACGTTGCGGACCGTCGCGGCGTGCTGCCACATCCGGACGTTCATCGCGGGGGCGGCGAGGACGGGCTTGTCGGTGGCGAGGAGCAGGGTCGTGGCGAGATCGTCGGCGAGGCCGGCGGCCATCTTCGCGAGCAGATCGGCGGTGGCGGGGGCAACGACGACCAGATCGGCCTCGCGGCTCAACTGGATATGCCCCATCTCGGCCTCGTCCTTGAGGTCCCAGAGCGTCGTATAGACCTGGTTCTCGGAGAGCGCGGCGAGCGTCATCGGCGTGACGAAGTGGCTGCCTCCCTCGGTCAGCACGACTTTCACGCCGATTCCGGCCTTGCGGCACAGCCGGACCAGCTCGCAAGCCTTGTATGCCGCGATGCCGCCGCCCACGATCAGCAAGATGCGCTTCATCGCGCCACCCTTGTCACCGTTATGCGTCGCCTGTCGAGGCTCGGGCGAAACAAGTCGCGCAATCCATCGGGCACGAAGACCAGCCCGACGAGGAATAGCGGCGCCACCATCAGCGCCCAATAAAAGGTGTCGAGGCGCGCAAAGACCCCGATCAGCGCCGCATAGCATGCGAAAACGACCAGCATGCGAAGCCCCAGCGGGTCGTTCCACGATGCCCAGCCGAACAGGCAGAGTCCGACGATCAATGCCGCTGCGGCGATCGGAACGAGCTGGAGCGCAGTGGCCAGCGCGATGGCCTTCACGAAAAAGCCGAAGCCGAGCAGTCCGCTCCAGCCGGGGGAGGCGGGATCGAGCGGGCCGGTGACGCCGGTGACGGCCCAGGCGTGCGCGGCAAGCGCGGCGGCAAACAGGGTCAGCGCGGCAATCCAGCCCAGCGCCTCGCGCCGCTCGCCTTCGAGCCATGCTATCGCCAGCATCACGACCGCATAGAGCGCTGCGGTCTCGCGGATCAGCATCGCGACGAGTCCGAACGCGACTGCTTCGACCCACCGGCCGGGCCGGCGCAGTCCGAGCGAGAGCGCGATCAGCAGCCCTGCCCAGATCTCGTGAAAGGCGGCGAGATCGGGCTGCAGGAAAGCGAGCATCGACCCGATCAGCAGCACGCCCGCGAAGATGCGCGGCACTGCGCGCGGCAGCGCCTCGCGGAGGCGAAGTACCCAGACCAGCCCGACATAAGCGGCGAGCAGATAGAGCAACGCTGCCGGCCCCCAGGCGGGCAGGGCCGCCTGCAGCACGGCGAGCGATGGCATGCGGACGGTGAAGAACGGACGCAGCGGATAGCCGCCGGCGCGCAGCGTGTCGGTCGCGACGGTGTAATAGTCGCCGCCGCCCTTCACTCCCGCGACGATCTTTTCATAGACCATCAGATCGGTCTGGTCTGACTGGCTGGCCCCGGACCCGCCCGAGACCGCTGCGGGATCGGGCACGGTGAGCGCGGTCAGGCAGGCGAGGAGCAGCAGCACCAGCAGCCCGATCGCGATCCGCGCGCGCGATTTGCGCAAGCCGGCGAAACGACTGGGGGCGGCGAGCCAAAGAGTGGCGGAACGGGCCATGCTGGCGCGGGACTACACGGACGGTGGAGCCGGTGTCGAGAGGCTCGCTTCGCTCGTCTCCGCCTCTCCTCTGCGGGGCGGAATTCTGCGGGGAGGGATTTCTACAGGAACGCTATCCACATCGCCGCGGCGCTCGCGGCCGCGGCGAGCACCGCCACCGCCGCATAGCGCCAGCCGCCGCCGACGCGGACCACTTCGATCTCGCGCAAGGGCGGGGCGGGAGGCGCGCCGCCGGGTGTCGGGTAGCGCAATTCGATGTTGCGGATGAGCTGGGGCAGGCGGGCGAGGGTGCGCAGATCGGTGATGATCCGGTCGGCCACCGCGGCCTCGGGGCCGAGTTCGGTGCGGATCCATTCGCGGACGAACGGGGCCGAGGTTTCCCACAGGTTGATCTCGGGATCGAGCCCGCGCGCGACGCCTTCGACCATCACCATCGTCTTCTGGAGGAGGAGGAGATGCGGCTGGGTCTGCATGTCGAAATCGCGCGTGATGTTGAACAGCCCGTCGAGCATCGCGCCGACCGACATGTCCTTGACCGGGAGACCGCGCATCGGCTCGCCGACGGCGCGCAAGGCAGTGGCGAACTCGGCGACATTGTGGTGCGGGGGAACGTATCCGGCCTCGAAATGGATTTCGGCGACGCGTTTATAATTGCCGGTGATCAGGCCGTAGAGAATCTCGGCGAGCCAGACGCGGGCGCGGCGATCGATCCGGCCCATGATGCCGAAGTCGATCGCGGCGATGCGGCCGTCGGGGAGCGCGAAGAGATTCCCCTGGTGCATGTCGGCGTGGAAGAAGCCTTCGGCGATCGCCTGGCGCAGGAACGCGCGGATCAGCTTGCCGGCGAGCGCGGTCGTGTCGTGCCCGGCGGCGACCAGAGCGGCGCGGTCCGACAGCTTGATGCCGTCGAGCCATTCGAGGACGAGCACCTTGCCGGTGGTGCGCTGCCAATCGATCGCGGGGACGTAGAAATCGGGCTCGGCGGTCATGCCCTCGGCGAGCTCGGAGGCCGAGGCGGCTTCGCGGCGCAAGTCGAGCTCGCGCGCGGTCCAGCGCTTGAAGGTCTCGATGATCAGACGGGGACGCAGCCGCGCGGCCTCGCCGCCCATGCCCTCGACCTGGGCGGCGGCCCATTCATAGGTTTCGATCGCCCTTGCGAATTCGGCCTCGACGCCGGGGCGCAGCACCTTGACCGCGACCTGCGCGCCCTCGGTGGTGACAGCGCGGTGGACCTGCGCGATCGAGGCGGCGCCGACCGGGGTTTCGTCGATCGAGGCGAAGAAGGTCTCGAGCGGGCGACCATAGGAGGATTCGATACGCTCGCGGATCACCGCGAAGGAGAGCGGCGGAAGCGCGTCCTGGAGGCGGAGCAGATCGTGCGCGGCTTCCTCGCCGACCAGATCCGGACGGGTGGCGAGCGTCTGGCCGAGCTTGATCGCGGCGGGACCGATCGCCTGGAAGGCGTCGGCGTAGCGCGGCGTCGTGGGGATGCGCGCGCCGAAGCGGGCGATGCGGGCGATGCGGCGAACCGGCTTCGGCGTGTTGGGATCGCGCTCAATGCCGCGCAGCGCGCCGTGACGCGCAAGGATGCGGCCCCATTTGAGCAGGCGGTAAAGGTGGACGGGCGGGGCGGTCACAGGCGGTTCAAATCTTCCAGCCGCTGTGGATCGCGACGAGGCCACCGAGCAGCGGCTCGACCTTGGTCTGGGTGAAGCCGGCGTCGCGGATCATCGCCTCGAACTCGGGCATCGGCGGGAAGCGGCGGATCGATTCGATTAGGTAGCGGTAGGAATCGGCATCGTTGGCGAGCAGCCTGCCGAGCCTAGGCACCAGATGGTGCGAATAGGCGTCATAGACCTGCGCGAAGCCCGGCCACTGCGTCGTCGAGAATTCGAGCACGTAGAAGCGGCCGCCGCGCTTCAGCACGCGGTGCGCCTCGCGGAGCGCCGCGGGGATGTCGGTCACGTTCCTTATGCCAAAGGCGATCGTGTAGGCATCGAAGAACTTGTCGGGGAATTGCAGCGTCTCGGCATTGGCCTCGGTCCAGACGAGGCCGTCGATCCCGCGCTGTGCGGCGCGCTCGACGCCTACGCCAAGCATCTCCGGATTGATGTCGGCGACGGTAATCGCTGCACCCGAGGGGACCATGCGGAAGGCGATGTCGCCGGTGCCGCCGGCCATGTCGAGGATGTGCTCGCCGGCGCGGGGCTTCACCCGCCGGACGAACAGATCCTTCCACAGACGGTGAAGGCCGCCCGACATGGCATCGTTCATCAGATCGTATTTCGACGCGACGCTGGAGAAGACTTCGCCGACGCGGGCGGTTTTGTCCTCGGGGGCGATGTCTTCGTAGCCGAAGGAGACGGTGTCGGGCATGGCTGCGCTCTAGCGGGGGGAGGGGAGCGCGGCTAGGGGGTTGGCATGCCAGAGCTCCCCGAAGTCGAGACGACCGTGCGTGGACTCGAGCCGGTGCTGCAAGGCGCGCGGATCGAACGGGTGACCTTGCGGCGCAGCGATTTGCGCCGGCCGTTCCCGCCCGATCTGGGGCAGAGGCTGACCGGCGCGACCGTAACCGGGCTGGGACGGCGCGCCAAATATGGGCTGATCGATACCGATCGCGGCGATACGCTCGTCTTCCATCTCGGCATGTCGGGGCGGTGGCGGATCGATCCCGAGGAATTGGGCAAGCACGACCATTTCGTGATCGAGACCGTCAGGCACCGGCTCGCGCTCAACGATGCGCGACGATTCGGATCGATCGACCTGGTGTCGACCGGGGAGCTGGCGGAATGGCCGGCATTCAAGGCGCTGGGCCCTGAGCCGCTGGGGCCGGACTTCGACGCGGCGCATCTGGCCAAGGCCTTCGAGGACCGGACCGCTCCGGTGAAGGCGCTGCTGCTCGATCAGCGGATCGTCGCGGGCCTGGGCAATATCTATGTGTGCGAGGCGCTGTATCTCGCGCGAATCGCCCCGACCCGGCCGGCCGGGACGATCAGCAGGGCGCGGCTGACGAAACTGGTCGAAGCGGTGCGCGAGGTACTGACCGCGGCGATTCGCGCGGGCGGTTCGACGCTCCGGGACTATGCGCGGCCCGACGGCGAGCTCGGCTATTTCGCCAAGGAATGGCGCGTCTATGGCCGCGAAGGCGAGCCTTGCGAATGCGGAGGGCTGGTGGAGCGGCGAGTCGATTCGGGACGATCGACCTTCTGGTGTCCGCGATGCCAGAAATGATGGGCCAGAAATGATTGACCCGAATCGCCTCAGACGTTAAGGGGCTCGCCTTTCCCGGCGTGGGCCTCCCGCGCCTCTCCAATTGAGCAGGAACGAGACGGCATGGCGAATACGCCGCAAGCGAAGAAGCGCATCCGGCGGAACGACCGCCGTGCGGAAATCAACGGCAACCGCGTGAGCCGTATCCGGACCTTCATCAAGAAGGTCGAGTCGGCGCTCGAATCGGGCGACAAGGCCGCGGCCACCGTCGCGCTCGCCGCCGCGCAGCCCGAGCTGCAGCGGGGCGTCGCCAAGGGCGTGCTGCACAAGAATACCGCCAGCCGGAAGTTCTCGCGCCTCAACAAGCGCGTCCAAGCGCTGGCATAAGCGTCACATTTCCGTAACGTTACCCCGTCGGAGCTGCTCCGGCGGGGTTTTTCGCGTGTGCAGCAAAGCACTTGGCGGCTGTTGCCGATTGGGACAGCATAAGTGGCGGAAAACCAACGATTCGCATCCTTCAATTTTATGAAGGTTGTCGTAAGTTGCTGATTTCTTAGGTAGAAAATTGTGACATGACGGAAAACCGTGGGTTCTTCCGAGTCAACAAAACTATTTCACTTTCTTTGCACATCGCCCCCTTGCTCGACTCGAATTTCGGTTCCTAAAACAGTCCTCCCGGTCGTGTTTCGTGCCGGGGTTGTGAAGCTCGACGCGCCAGCCTGGGGGCAAGATTCCGGCTGCAGTAGAGCCTTAGGTCGTAGCGGGTTTACGCGCGGAAAGGGTCTGCTTTCCGCGAAGGAGGGGTGCGTCGTTGTGACTCAAGTCCAGACACTGGAGCGGAATGACATGGAGGCAGTCAGCAAGGCGTGGAGCCATGTGCGCGGCAACCTGCGCCGTTCCGCGGGCCAGCGCCTGTTCGACCAGTGGCTGAAGCCGGTGGTGCTGATTCAGGGCTCGACCGACGAAGCCGTGCGTCTGGGCCTGCCTTCGGCGTTCATGACCCAGTGGGTGAAGAATCACTATTCCGAGCGGCTGCTGCTCGAATTCCGCGCGGTGCTGCCCGACGTGACCAGCGTCACGATCGAGACGATGGCCGACGAGCCCAAGCAGGTGCTCACGGCCGAGCCCGCGATCGCGCCGGTGGCGGCGCCCGGTGAGCGTCCGGCGTTCGATCCGCGTTTCAGCTTCGAGCGATTCGTCGTCGATTCGACCAATCGGGTGGCGTTCAACGCGGCAAAAGCCGTGGCGCAACCGGGCATGCCGCAATTCAGCCCGCTCTATCTCCATTCGGGCACCGGCCAGGGCAAGACGCACCTGATGCATGCGCTCGGCCATGCGTTCCTCGACGCCAATCCGGAAGCGACCGCGATCTACGTGACCGCCGAGCGCTTCATGTTCGAATTCGTCCAGGCGCTGCGCAACAAGGACACGCACGCATTCAAGACGCGGCTGCGTTCGGTCGACCTGCTGATGATCGACGATCTCCAGTTCATCGGCGGCAAGGATGCGACGCAGGAAGAGTTCTTCCACACCGTCAACGAGTTCATGTCGTCGGGGAAGCGGCTGGTGATCGCCGCCGATCGCGCGCCGCAGGCGCTCGAGGGCTTCGAGCCGCGGCTCGCGGGACGGCTCGGCTCGGGGCTGGTGGCGGACATCAAGCCTGCCGAGCTGGAGCTGCGCCGCGCGATCGTGGCGCGCAAGCTCGAGGATATGCCTGCGGTCGACATGCCCGACGAGGTGATCGACCTGCTGGCGGCGCGAATCACGTCGAACGTCCGCGAGCTCGAAGGCGCGCTCAATCGATTGCTGGCTTACGCCAACCTCTCGAATGAGACGATCACGATCGACTTCGCAGTGACCACGCTGGGCGAAGTGCTGCGCAGCGCGCAAAGACGCATCACGATCGACGAGATCCAGCGCGCGGTATCGAGCCATTTCGAGGTCAAGCAGATCGACTTGATTTCGGAGCGCCGCGCCGTGGCGATCGCGCGCCCGCGCCAGATCGCGATGTATCTCGCGAAGCGTCTCACCACGCGTTCGCTTCCCGAGATCGGACGGAAATTCGGCAATCGCGACCACTCGACCGTGATCCACGCGGTCAGGCGGATCGAGGAGTTGCGCGGCAAGGATGTCGAGATCGACGGCGCGGTCCGCGCGCTGATGCGCTCGCTGGAAGGCTGAGCGGCTTTGCCGCATGAAGGCTGAGCGCAAACCCGTTTCCGTCTCTCACGGGAGGCGGCTTCCCACCCTCGGGTGGGGGCGGGGTGGAGGAGACGAGAGCGGGGCAAACGCTATGGTCACGCCTCCACCCCGATTGTCCCGCCTCACGGGATGATCCGGAAGAAATAACTGTAGCTGCGCTGGGCGCCGCCGACCGCCACTCGATCGATCGTCACGTCGTAATAGATGTTGGGCTGGAGCCCGCTCACCGCGAACTGGATGTTGTTGGGCAGGCCATAGCCCAAGGTGTCGTACGACACGCGCGAGACCGTCAGCGTGGCCCCGCCACGCTGACGGACGGTGATCGCGGCGTTCGAGAAATCGACATTGTTGTTGGCCCATTTGTTGGTCTTGTTCGAGATCACGCCGAAGGACAGCAAGGCGCGCGCGTCGAACAGGCGCGCGGGATAGTCCTCGAAGGGCCAGGCGACGAAATCGGGTAGCGTGCCACTCGGCCCCGCGGCGCCGGCGGTGTTGAATACCTTCATCGCCGCAGCGTCGGCGCGGGTGCTGGTGGCATGGGCGCCGGCGACGCGGCCATAAGCGATCGAGCCGAGGAACGGATCGAGCAGCCAGCGGCGATGCCCGACATTCTCGGCGATGATGTTGTTCACTTCGGTCAGCCAGCCGGCGATGACTTGCTCATCGCTGATCAGGCTGAGCCCGGCGCCCATGCCGCCATAGAGATTGCTCGATCCCGAGGCGTCGGCGCCGGCGGCGGTGTAGCAGCGCCAGCTCGTCGGCGGCGTGTGGCTGAGCTGGCCGTTGGCGGCCTGCATCAGCGCGGATTGCTGGGTGCCCGGCTCGTCGGTGGGCGAATAGGTGGCGGGCGGCAGGCGGTGGAGCGCGCGCACGGCGTTGAGGGTCTGCAGGACCTGTTGAGTGACTGCAGGCTTGAGCAGCCCGGGCTGGCACCCGGCGATGTCGGGCGCGGTGGTGTAGAGCGCGGCGGCCGCGGTGAAGAAGTCCCCCGGGGCGGGTGTCGGCGTGGGGAAAGGGACTGGAGTCGGCGTGGGCGTCGGGCCCGGCGTGTCGATCGGGGGCGGGACGATCGTGCCGCCCCCATCGCTTCCCCCGCCGCCGCACCCGGCGAGGGCAAGAAGGGGAATCAACAGGATAGTCAGTTGTTTACGCATGACACGCCCTCGCGCAGTAGCGCTTCAGCGCGCTCCCCGGCGCAGAGGTAACGCCGGATCGGGCGTTACGTTTCCCTCAAGGCCGGTCAGCAGCCCTTGCCGGCCTTACGCGCGGCCCAGGCAATGGCGCCGTCGACCAGCGCGAGGTGCGTGGGATCGGACCAGCTTTCGGGTTTGTGGCCGAGCGCCGAATAGAAGATCCGCGCTTTGCCTTCGCAACGCCACCAGACCATGGCGTGATGATCGCCCATGGTATGTTTGGGCTCGAGCCGCATGCCGTGCTCGTCGAGCCGGGCGAGGATGTGGGCGTCGGCGCGGGGCGGGGCATCCCAGCCATAATATTCCTCGGTCCAGCTCCAGCGGGCGGGCAGATGGCGCGTGGCGGGATGGTTGCGGTCCTCGACGATCAAATTGCCCGTCTGGAACTGGTCCGCGCCGCCGGGATGGCCGGTATATTTGCCGCCGATGCCGATCATCGCCTGATACCAGTCGGGATGACTGCCGTCGCCGGCGGCGTGCAGGCCGACAAAGCCGTGGCCGGCGGCGATCCATGCCTGGAACGCGGCGCGCTGATCGGGCGTGAAGAGATCGCCGGTGGCGCTGGCAAAGACCACCGCATCGAACTTCGCGAGCTGGGCCGGGTTGAAGACCGCGGCATTTTCGGTCGCATAGGCGCTCCAGCCGCGCGCGCGGACGCGCTTCTCGACAGCGGCGACCGCGGCGGGAATCGAATCGTGGCGGTAGCTGTTGGTCTTGCTGAAGATCAGGATCGCCGGGCGTTTGAGCGCCGGGAGCCGCGGCGCGACCTTGTCCAATGTCGGATTGGGAAGATTGGGGTTTGGCGCGGTCTGGGGGACGGCCGCGAGCAGCGCCGTGAGCGCGACGATCGACTTGAGCATCTGTCTCTCCCTTTTTCGTCTCCCCACGGGCGCGGGGGTGACGGCTTTATGGTTAAACCTGCAATCCCACTGCTTCCTGCGCCGTTTTCAGCGTCGGGGCGGCGAGGGCATTGGCGCGGGCGGCACCCTTGGCGAGCTGCGCACCCACGGCGGCGCGATCATCGAGCAGGCGCGTGAGGCGATCGCGCACCGGCGCGAGCACCGACACTGCGAGATCCGCGAGCGCGGGCTTGAACGCGCCGAAGCCCTGGCCGGCGAATTCCTGGACCACCGATTGCGGCTCACGTCCGGCGAGCGCGGCATAGATCGTCACGAGGTTCTTCGCCTCGGGGCGCTCGGCCAGGCCGTCGAAGCTGTCGGGAAGGGGTTCCGGATCGGTCTTCGCCTTGCGGATCTTCGACGCGATCGTGTCGTCATCGTCGATCAGGTTGATCCGGCTCATGTCCGAGGGATCGGACTTGGACATCTTGGCGCTGCCGTCGCGCAGGCTCATGATCCGCGGCGCGGCCTTGCTGATCAGCGGCTCGGGCAGCGGGAAGAGATCAACATTGAAATCGGTGTTGAACTTGGTGGCGATGTCGCGGGCAAGCTCGAGATGCTGCTTCTGGTCCTCGCCGACGGGCACGTGCGTCGCCTTGTAGACGAGCACGTCGGCGGCCTGGAGCACGGGATAAGTGAACAGCCCGACGCTGGCGCCTTCGCGATTCTTGCCGGCCTTGTCCTTCCACTGGGTCATGCGGTTGAGCCAGCCCATCCGTGCTGTACCCTGCAGGATCCAGCAGAGCTCGGCATGCGCGGGGACACGGGCCTGGTTGAACAGGATCGCGCGATCGTCGATGCCCGAGGCCATCAGGGTAGCAGCCATCTCGATCGTCGAATTGGCGAGCTCCTGCGGGCTCACATTGCCGGTGAGCGCGTGGAGGTCCGCCAGGAAGAACAGGCACTCTCCCTGATCCTGCATCGCCACCCATTGCCGGATCGCCCCGAGATAGTTTCCGAGGTGGAGATTGCCGGTGGTCTGGATGCCGGAAACGACGCGCATGTTCACTCCTTGGGTGCCGCCTGGGCTTTGCGGCGGATCAGGGCCTTGATGTCGCTCAGGCGATACGCCCGCGTGACGAAGCAGGCGACGACATAGATCGCCCCGCCCGCGCCGACCAGCACGCTCAGCGCCGCGAAGCGCATCCAGATGCTGCCGGTGAGATACGGGTCGAGCACCCGCTCGCCCGCGAACAACACCGCTCCCATCAGGATCGCGGCGAGCGCGAGGCGGGGGATGCGGCGCCTCAATTGCGCGTCGGCGGCGAAATGGCCGCGCTTGCCGAGCGTGCGATAGAGCATCCAGACATTGACGGTCGACGCGATCGCAGTGGCGAGCGGCGGGCCGACATGCTTGATGAGCGGAATCAGCGCGAGGTTGAGCGCGAGGTTCACGCCGACCGAGATGGTGGCGAAGCGCATCGGGGTGCGCGTGTCCTCGCGGGCGAAGAAGCCTGGAGTGAGAACCTTGACCAGCACATAAGAGGGCAGGCCGATGGAGAAGGCCGAAAGCGCCCAGGCCGAGCGCATCGTATCCTCGGCAGTGAACTGGCCATGCTGGAAGAGGCCGCGTACGATCGGCTCGGCCGCGACGACGAAGGCGATGGTCGCGGGGAGCGTGAGGAACAGCGCCAGCTCGATGCCGCGATTCTGCGTTTCCATCGCTTCCGCCTCGCGCCCGGCGCCGAGCAGGCGCGAGATGGTGGGGAGCAGGATCGTGCCGAGCCCGATGCCGATCATCCCGAGCGGCAGCTGGTTCAGCCGATCGGCATAATAGATGTACGAGATCGAGCCCTCGGCGAGCAGGGCGCCGGCGAGCGCGGTCGAGACGATCAAATTGATCTGCACCGCCCCCGCGCCGGCGGCCGCGGGGAGGATGAGCTTCATCAGGCGGCGAATCTCGGGATCGAGCTGCGGCCGGCGGGGACGGAGCGAGACGCCGGCGGCGCGGCAGGCGATCCACAGCCAGAGCAATTGGAGCAGTCCGCCGACCGGCACTGCGATCGCCTGTGCCCTCGCAGTCTGCTCCGGGGTGCCGTGGAAGAACAGCAAAGCCGAGACCATTGCGATGTTGAGCAGGATCGGCGCGGCGGCGTTGACCCAGAATTTCTCGAGCGAATTGAGGATTCCGCCGAGCAGCGAGGCGAGGCTGATCAGCATCAGATAGGGGATGGTGATCCGCGACAATTCGACTGCGAAGGCGAATTGCTCGTGCGTCGGATGCTGCTTCGAGAAGCCCCCGGCCAGGCCCCAGGTGAGCGGCCAGGCGGCGGCGAGCATCACCGCGGTCATCACGGCGAGGAAGACGAACAGCACCGCGAGCGCCTGCTCGGCAAAAGCCAGCGCGGGGGCCAGCTCGCCATTGTTCTCGCCGACCTTGCGGTTGAACATCGGGATGAAGGCGGAAGCGAACGCTCCTTCGGCGAAGAAGGCGCGGAACATGTTGGGCAGGCGGAAGGCGACGAGGAACGCGTCCGACGCGAAGCTCGCGCCGACGAAAGTCGCCTGGAGCGAATCGCGGACGAGCGCCAGCACGCGGCTGGCCAAGGTGAGCCCGCCGATCGAGCCGAGGCTGCGGGCGAGCTTCATGGGCGGCCGCGGTGGCGGGGAGCAGGCATGGTGCGCGTTACCCCCCGCCCAGGCGTCAGGCGTTGCCTGCGATCTCGCCCTGCGCGACGTCGCCGGCCTGGGCGCGCTGCTGCAGGTAGATGCCGGTGAAGTCGATCGGCTCGAGCATCAGCGGCGGGAAGCCGCCGTCGCGCACGGCATCGGCGATCACGCGGCGTGCGAAGGGGAACAGGATGCGCGGCGCTTCGCCGAGCAGGAACGGTTCCATCTGCTCCTGCGGCACGTTTCGGATCGCGAACAGGCCGGCATAGGAAAGGTCGACCACGAATGCGGTCTGGTCCTCGGACTGCGCCTTGACGTCGATCTTGAGCACCACTTCATAGACGTCCTCGCCGACCTGGCCCGAACCGATGTTGAATTGGACGTCGATGGAGGGCGCGGTCTGCGACTGATAGACTTGCGGCGCGTTCGGATTCTCGAACGAGAAGTCCTTTACGTACTGCGACAGCACACCCGCGACGGGCGCCGTATCGGCCCCATTGGCTGCGGGCTCGCCGAACTCGGCGATCGTGTCGTTCTCTGCCATCGAAGATTCCTCTGTTTGCCGGAAAGTTTCACGCGCGTGGCGCGTTGTACAGCCAGCGCGCCTAGCAGGGGCGCGAAGGCAGTTCAATCGGGCCGCGTTCGGTCGAGATTTGTAACCCGCGACGCGAAGGCCTATGTACTGTCACAATGAGGTCGGAGGCCCAGTGTCACTTTTCTACGTAATCCTGTTCGCGATGATCGCCGGCTTTCTGGCGCTCCGGCTCTATTCTGTGCTCGGCAAACGCACCGGGCATGAGCAGGCGCTGACCAAGCCGGCCGAGGAGCGCGTCGGCGCGCCGCAGATGCCGCGCACCATCGACGTTACGCCCGAAGTTCGCGAAACTGCCGGCCGCCCGATTGAGGCCGGTGCCGAGACCGGGCTGCGCGCAGTCGTCTCCGCCGATTCGAGCTTCGACGTCGCCCAATTTGTCGAGGGCGCGAAATCGGCCTATCGGATGATCCTCGAGGCTTTCTGGAAGGGCGACGAAGAGACGCTCGGCTGGCTGGTCGAGGACGAGATTCGCGGCGGATTCGCCGAGGCGATCGCCGAGCGCAAGGCCGCGGGCCATGTGCTCGACAACCGGTTGGTCGTGATCGAACGCGCAGTGATTTCCGACGCGGCGGTCGAAGGCAAGACCGCGCGAATCACGGTACGCTTCGATGCGGACATCGCTGCGGTTACACGCGATCAGGAAGGCAATGTCGTCGCCGGCTCGCTCACCGACGCCGTCGAGACGCACGACGTCTGGACCTTCGCGCGGAACCTCCGCAGCGACGATCCCAACTGGAAGCTCGTCGAAACCGACGAAGCATAAGAGGGCCGAAAATATGCGTCTGTGGGGGGCAGTCGCGCTTGCGGCTCTGTTGAGCGCCTGTTCGGGCGGAATCGTGCCGCCCGAGGCGGGCCCGGGCCGGGCACCGGCTCCGGCTCCGGCGCGTGAGCCTTCGCGGCCGAGCAGCCTTCCCGAAACGCCTGTCCATCTGCCCGCGCGGCAGCCGACTCCGGCTACTCCGCTCGCTGCGATGCCAGCGCTCGCGGCACCGGCGAGCGCCGCCACGGCTGCGGCCTCCGGCGTTGTCGCGGGGCCGGCGCTGAGCACGCTGCCGATGACGCAAGAGAGCGCCGAACGCGCGCTCACCGCCTATCGGCTCAGCTGTTCGGCGCTCCAGCGGCGCACCGACGCCACCGGGCTGACTCAAGGGGCCGACTGGGCCGAATCCTGCCGCGCCGCCGCGACCTGGCCGGCCCGCGACGCGCGCGCCTTCTTCGTCCGCTATTTCGAGACGGTGCAGATAGGCGACGGCAAGGCCTTCGCCACCGGCTATTACGAGCCCGAGATCCATGGCTGCCGCGAGCGGCGGCCGGGCTGCGAAGTGCCTATCTACGGAATCCCGAGCGACCTGATCGATGTCGATCTCGGGCTCTTCTCGGACGATCTGAAGGGCAAGAAGATCCGCGGGCGCGTCGAGGGCAAGAATTTCGTGCCTTATTACGACCGGACCGCGATCGAGGAAGGCAGGCTGCAGGGCCGCGCGCCGGTGATCGCTTATGCCAATGATCCGGTCGAGATCTTCTTCCTCCAGGTCCAGGGCTCGGGACGGCTGCGGCTGCCCGACGGCGGCGTGATGCGGATCGGCTATGCCGGGCAGAATGGCCGCGATTACACGGGCATCGGCAAGTTGATGCGCGATCGGGGACTGCTCGGCCCGGGTCAGGCTTCGATGCAGGGCATCATGGGTTATCTGCGTGAACATCCTGAAGAAGGCCGCGCGATCATGCGCGAGAACAAGAGCTTCGTCTTCTTCAAGGAACTGACCGGCGCGGGGCCGCTGGGTGCGATGGGGCTACCGGTGACCGGTTGGACCAGCGCGGCGGTCGATCCGAAATTCGTGCCGCTCGGCGCGCCGGCCTTCCTGTCGATGGACCGCACCGACGCCACCGGATTGTGGGTGGCGCAGGACACCGGCGGCGCGATCAAGGGCGCCAATCGCTTCGACACTTTCTGGGGCGCGGGCGACGATGCGCGCGCGATCGCCGGGGGCATGTCGGCGCGCGGGACGGCGTGGCTGCTGCTGCCCAAGGGTGTGCTCGCGCGGCTGACCGCGGCAACGCCGATCGCGCCGTGAAACGGACGCTGGCGCCCGAGGAAGCGGCGCTGTGGAAACGCGTGATCGCGACGGTGACGCCGCTCAAGGCGGCGAAGGCTCCCGTACCGGCGAAGGCGGCCCCTTCTGCTCCCCTCCCTGTCAAGGGAGGGGCTGGGGGTGGGTCCGCCGAAGGGGCGGGCTCGACGCCCGTTCCTTCGGCTTTGCTGCGCGCCGCGAAGGAGTCTTCCAGGCGCGCAGACGCGCGCACCCACCCCCGGCCCCTCCCTGCAAGCAGGGAAGGGAGCACCAACACTCTCGACGGTTCGTGGGATCGCCGCCTCTCGCGTGGACTCATTTCGCCCGAATCCAGCATCGACTTGCACGGGCATAATCTCGCTTCGGCCTATGACCGGCTCGATGGCGGGATCGATCAGGCGATCCGGCGGGGCGACCGGGTGCTGCTGTTGATCACCGGCAAGCCGCCGCGGCCCGAATCCGAACGGCCGCATGCGCGCGGGGCGATCCGTGCGGCAGTTGGGGACTGGCTGGCATCGTCGCGGCATGCCGATCGGATCGCCGCGGTGCGCGCCGCGCATCCTCGCCACGGCGGCAGCGGCGCGCTCTACATCATACTCCGCCGGCCCAAGGCGCCGCCGCCACGAAATTCTTAACTTATGTCTGCAAGGGTGCTCCCCGGGGTATATAACGGGGGTTGAGCGGCCGAAGTGGAAGGGTTTTCGCTAAAGAGCCGGGCGATCGCATTTGCGATGTGCGCCGGGGCGGTGGCGTTCATCCTTGCCGTGGCCGCCGCGTCGGAAGGCGTCATCACGGTCGAATCGGCCGGTCGTGCACTGATCGCCGCGATCATCTGCGGCGTGATGTGCTGGGCCTCGGCCGAGCGCAGCATCGCCTCGACCGCGGGCGCGATCGACGCAGCGATCGAGCGTCTGGCAGCCGCCGCCAATGGCGATCTCCAGAGCAAAATACCCGAGGAAGTCGAACGCTGTGTACCGCCGCTGGCCAAGGCGATGGACGGGCTGTTTCACCAGCTCCACGAGAATCTCGAAAGCGTCCAGCGGCTCGCCATGTTCGATCCGGTGACCGCGCTCGCCAACCGCACCAACTTCCGCCGCACCGCCGAGCGGATGCTCGCCGAGCTGCCGCAGGGCGAGAATGCGGTGCTCTATTTCATCGATCTCGATCGCTTCAAGGCGGTCAACGACACGTTGGGCCATGCGACCGGTGACATGCTGCTGGCCATGGTCGCCAATCGGCTGCGCGCCGTGGGCGATCGGTTCGCTGCCGAGGGCGCGATCCGGGCGCCGCTGATCGGCCGGCTGGCGGGCGACGAGTTCACGATGTTCTTCCCCGAAATCGGCAGCCTGCGCGATGCCGACCGGATCGGGCGCGGCGTGCTGTTCGCGCTCTCGGAACCATTCGACCTGGCCGATCAGGAGATTTCTATCGGCGCCTCGATCGGCGTGGCGATGCGTCCCGATCACGGGACGACCCTGCACGATCTGATGCGTGCGGCCGATGCGGCGATGTATCACGCCAAGTCGCTAGGCCGCGGGCGAGTCGAGCATTTCACCGAGTTCCTCGCCGCGCAGATCGCCGACCGGACGCAACTCGAGAGCGATTTGCGCGCCGCGATCGACAAGGATCAGTTCACGCTCGTCTTCCAGCCGCAGGTGAGCGCCGCCGACGGGCGGATCGTCGGTGCCGAGGCTTTGCTGCGCTGGCGGCATCCCGACGGGCTAAAGTTGCCGGGCGCGTTCATCCAGCGCGCCGAGGAGACCGGACTGATCGTCGAGATCGGCGAATGGGTGGTCACCAATGTCGCCGAGACGATCTCGCGCTGGGGCAAGCTCGGCATCGAGCAGCGGCTGGCGGTCAACATCAGCCAGCGCCAGATCGATCATGCCGAGTTCTTCCGGCGGCTGCGCGCGGCGATGCACGCGGCGCGCGCGCCCGCCAGCCTGCTCGAGCTCGAGATCACCGAGACGCTCGCGATGCATTGCTCGAGCGAAGTGCTCGATGCGATCGCAGCGCTTCGCGCTGACGGGGCCAGCGTCGCGATCGACGATTTCGGCACCGGCTATTCGAACCTCGCGCGGCTGCGGCAATTGCCGGTCGACCGGGTCAAGCTCGATCGCAGCCTGATCGAATATGTCGCCGAACAGCCCGAGGCGCGGACGATCGCGCAGGCAGTGATCGGCCTCGTCCACGGCCTCGGCTGCGAAGCGGTGGCCGAGGGGATCGAGAGCGAGGCGCAGGCCGCGGTGCTGCGCGTGATCGGCTGCGACGTCCTGCAAGGCTATGCCGTGGCGACGCCGATGCCCGAGGAAGCGTTCCTCGCCTGGGTCCGCGACGTCGAGCCGCGGCGGATAGCGGGTTAGGCGTCCACCCGCCGCAAGATTTCCTCGTACACGTCCGCAAGCGCGACCAGATCGGCGATCGCCACGGCTTCGTCGAGCTTGTGCATCGTCGCATTGAGCAGGCCGAACTCGACCACCGGGCATAGCTTGACCAGGTAGCGTGCGTCCGAAGTGCCGCCGCTGGTCGACAGTTCGGGGGTGACGCCGAGCTTGGCCTCGATCGCGCCGGCGACGAGCGTCGAAAGTTCGCCGGGCTGCGTGAGGAAGGCCTCGCCATAGACGGTGCCCTTGACCTGCGCACCGGGTGCGTGGCGCTGCACGATTTCATCGATGCGAGCGATCAAAGCGGGCCCGTTCTGCATGTCGTTGAAGCGAATCGAGAGTCGCGCCCGCGCATTGCCGGGGATGACATTGGTCGCGGGGTTGCCGGTGTGGATGTCGGTGATTTCGATGTTCGAGGCCTGGAACCAGTCATTGCCCGAATCGAGCGTGATCGCGTCGATCTCGGCGAGCGCGGTGATCAGCCGGGGGATCGGATTGTCGGAGAGATGGGGATAAGCGACATGGCCCTGACGCCCGGGCACGTCGATCCAGATGACGGTCGAGCCGCGCCGGCCGATCTTGATCGTGTCGCCGAGTCGCTGGGCGGAAGTGGGCTCGCCGACGAGGCAGAGATCGGGTTTCACGCCGCGCTCGGCCATGCGCTCGATCAGCCGGGGGGTGCCGAAGGTGGCCGGCCCCTCCTCGTCGCCGGTGATGATCAGGCTTAGCTTCCTGTTCGCGGAGACGCGGGCGGCGGCGGCGACGACGAAAGCGGCGATCGCGCCCTTCATGTCGACTGCACCGCGGCCGTAGAGCAGCCCGCCGCGGACTTCGGGGACGAAGGCATCGCCGGTCCAGCCGGGCCCGGCGGGGACGACGTCGAGATGTCCGGCAAAGGCGAAGTGCGGGCCGGTGTCGCCGCGGGTGGCGAGGAGGTTCTCGACCGGGCCGTCGGGCGCCTCGCCCTCGACGAAGCGCTCCACCGCGAAACCCAGCGGGACCAAAGCCGCCTCGAGCACGTCGAAGACGGCGCCGCGGGCCGGGGTGACACTCTCGGCGGCAATCAGCGCCTTGGTGAGTTCGATGACGTCGGGCAAAAGGCTCTCCAAATCCAGTGGAGGTGGCATTGCCCAAGCTCGATCTCGATACAATCCCGCAGACCAATGCGACCGGCTATCCGAAACCATATTCGGACGTCGTGCAGGGGCGCTGGTACCGGCGACTGGCACCGGCGAGCGGGATCAGCGATTTCGGTTTCAGCCATGTCACGCTGAAGCCCGGCGCCTGGTCGTCGCAGCGGCACTGGCACGAGGGCGAGGACGAGTTCGTCGTGATGCTGAGCGGCGAGGCGGTACTGGTCGACGATGGGGGCGAGACGATAATGCGCCCCGGCGACGTCGCGGCGTTCCCCAAGGGCGACGGCAACGGCCATGTCCTGCAGAACCGCAGCGATATGGATTGCGTATTCATCGCGGTCGGTCGGCCGGCCGAAACCGACTGCCATTATCCCGACATCGACATGCACCTGGCCGCGGGGGAAGGGTTTCGACGCAAGGATGGCGGAACCCTGTAGTTTTCCATAACGCGCGATTCAGCGGAGCTTCATGGATGCCCTTTATCATGGCCGCATGCGTTGGATGCTCCTCTTGTCCGTGGTCGCGCTGAGCGTCGCCGACGTGGCGGCCTTTTCGGGCCGGCATCTCGTTGGCATCGGCCATATTGCGCGAGATCAGATCGAGAGCATCCGCAACCGGGCCGACGAATATACCCGCATCCCGGTCTGACGCCGTCAGCCGCTCGCCGGCTTCTCGAACTGCTCGATCACCCAATCTTCTTCCTGCGCCGCCGCGATCCAGTCCTGCATGAAGGGATGCTGGAGCACCGCGAGCATATAGCTCTGCGCGAAGCGGGGGACGGGGAGCGAATAGGTCACGATCCGCGTCACCACCGGCGCGAACATGATGTCGACTGCGCCGAACGCGCCGAACAGGAAATCGCCGTCGCCGCCGAAGCGGGCACGGGCCTGCGCCCATAATTCCATGATCCGGCCCAATTCGTCGATCACGTCGGGATCGGGCGTGCTCGGGGGATAGACCTGGCGGATGTTCATGCCGTGCTTGCGGCGGAGCGACGCGAAGCCCGAATGCATCTCGGCCGCCATCGAGCGCGCCATCGCGCGCGCGACCGGATCCTCGGGCCAGAATTTGGTGCCGCCGGTCTTGTCGTTGAGATATTCGACGATCGCGAGGCTGTCCCACACCACTGCCTCGCCGTCCCACAGGATCGGCACCTTGCCCGAGGACGGCGCGAACTCGTCGCCCTGGCGGCGCTTGTCCCAATCCGAGTCGTAGAGCGGCACCACCACCTCTTCGAACGGCAGCCCGGACTGCTTGCAGGCGAGCCAGCCGCGGAGCGACCAGGATGAATAGGCCTTGTTGCCGATGATGAGCTTCATGGGCAGGCGGGATAGCGGCGTGACCGAGCCGGGGCAATGGACACGCTTGAACAACTAGAATGATGCATATACATCATGCATATGCATCATGATTCTCCGGCTACTTCCTCCGCTTGTGCCTGCACCACGCTCCGCAAGGCATCGCGTGCAGTGGCGCGTGTCTATGACGACGCGCTTGCCGCCAACGGGATGACCACCGCGCAATTCGCGATCCTGCGGCATATCAGGCGCGGCGAGCCGCTGCCGCTGAGCCGGCTCGCCGAGCAGCTCGTGATGGACCGCAGCTCGCTCTATCGCGCGCTGGCGCCGATCGAGGCCAAGGGCTGGGTGACCGTTTCCGCCGGCGCGGGGCGGACCAAGCTGGCGTCGCTCACCGCTGCCGGGCGGGGGGCGGTCGAGGGCGCGGAGGCGGATTGGGACGCGGTGCAGGAGCGCTTCGTCGGCGCGATGGGGGAGGAGAAGTGGATGGAACTCGAAGCGGCGTTGCGCGCAGTGACGGAATTGGCCGAGGGCACGCCGGGAGCGAACGCATGACGGCGCTGCTTCGGCAGCTGCCGGTGTCGACGCGCGGCTATGCCAGCATCGTCGTCGGCATGACGTTCCTCGCCTTGCTCGTCTCCGCAGGGCTGCGATCGGCACCCGGCGTGATGATGCTGCCGCTCGAACAGCATTTCGGCTGGGATCGCGCGACGATCTCGGCGTCGGCGGCGATCGGCATATTGCTCTACGGGCTGGTAGGCCCCTTCGCGGCGGCGCTGATGCTGTCGATCGGCATCAAGCGGACGATGCTCGGCGGGCTGGTGCTGATGGCATCGGCGACCTTAGCCAGCCTGTGGATGACCGAGCCGTGGCAATATGTGCTGAGCTGGGGCGTGATCTCGGGCGTGGGCAGCGGCGCGGTGGCGTCGGTGCTGGGCGCGGCGGTGGTCAATCGCTGGTTCGCGACGCGGCAGGGGCTGGTGATGGGGATGCTCACTGCGAGCACCGCGACCGGTGCCCTGGTGTTCCTGCCGGTGCTGGCATGGCTCGCCGAGGGCGGGGCGTGGCGGCCGGTGGCGCTGGCCGTGTCGATCGCGAGCGCGGCGATGCTGCCGCTCGTATTCCTGTTCGTTCCCGAACATCCGCAGGACGTGGGCGTGCGGCGCTTCGGCGAGACCGAAGACAGCGCGCCGCCACCGCCGCTCAAGCAGGCCGCGACCGCGAGCTTGGCCTTCACCGCGCTGTTCCGCGCGGCACGGTCGCCGATGTTCTGGTTGCTTTTCGGCACCTTTTTCGTCTGCGGGCTGACCACCAATGGGCTGGTCGGCACGCACATGATCGCGTTCTGCGGCGATCACGGCATCGCGCCGGTCCAGGCGGCGGGTTTGCTCTCGCTGATGGGGCTGTTCGACCTGATCGGAACGACTGCGTCGGGCTGGCTGACCGATCGCTACGATCCGCGGAAGCTACTCTTCGTCTATTACGGCCTGCGCGGGCTCTCGCTGCTGGCACTGCCCTTCCTCGATTTCGGCGCGGGCAGCCTGTTCCTGTTCGCGGTCTTCTATGGCCTCGACTGGATCGCGACGGTGCCGCCGACGGTGAAGCTCGCCAACCTGACGTTCGGCGAGCGCGATGCGCCGATCGTGTTCGGCTGGGTGATGGTCGGGCACCAGTTGGGCGCGGCGACCGCGGCGTTCGGCGCGGGCGCGATCCGCGCCTGGACCGGCACCTACACGCCCGCTTTCCTGATCGCAGGGGCGTTCGGACTCGCGGCGGCGGTGGCGATCCTGAGCGGGCGGACCGAGGCCCGCACGCTTCGGCCGGCGACCTGACCGTAACGGCTTGCGGCGGGAGGAAAAAGACGACAGCATCGACCCCGGGGCACGTGAAATCGAAGGGGGACTGATGTCGCGTTGGGGGTGGAGCCTGCTGGTTGCGGGCGGACTGGTCGCGATCGCCGCGACGGCAGGGGCGCAGACGGCGGACAAGCCGGCGGAGAAAGCGGCCGAGAAAGAGGCGGAAAAGAAGACCGGGCCGCTGGAGACTTCGGTCTTCGCCGAGATCCCGTCCTTCGAGGGGCCCGAGCTTTCCCCCGGCGGCAACGCGATCGCCGCCAAGGTCGCAGTGAACGGCACCCAATATTTCGCGATCATCCCACTCGACGGCAGCAAGATGCGGCTGGTCGGGCTGGGGGAAGCCGATCTTAACTGGTGGCAATGGGTCAATGACGAATGGCTGGTGCTCGGCATCGGCCAGCTCATGCCTTTCGAAGGCGACGAGATGTATGTGAGCCGCGCCGTGAGCGTGAATGCCACCGGCACGAAGATCAACAAGCTCGCCAGCCGCGAAGCCGCACAGGACGCTGACGACCTGGTCTGGACCGCGACCGACGGCACGCCGCGCATCCTGATGGCGTCGCAGATGTCGGTCTATGCCAACCAGGCCGGCTTCTGGCCTCAGGTCGACGAAATCGACGTTTCGACCGGCAAGCGCAAGCTCGTGCTCCACGGCCGCGAAGGAATCTGGAACTGGTATGCCGACGGCAACGGTACGGTTCGGATGGGCATCGGCTCGTCGCTGGACGGGCGCACCCGGCGCGCAGTCTATCGCGAAAGCGACAAGGACAGTTTCAAGACGATCGATAAGGCACGCACGCACAAGGATACGCTCACCGTCCCTTCGCTGTTTCTGAAGGCGCCCGGCAAGGGCCTGATGATCTCGGACGACGAAGGCGGCTATTCGGCGTTGTACGAGCTCGATCTCACGACGTTGACGCGGGGCAAACAGCTCTTCGCGACCAAGGGCTATGATATCGGCGGGCTGATGCCCGACCGGACCGGCTTCAACTATGTCGGCGTCTATGTGAACGAGGACAAACCGGGCATCCGCTGGACCGATTCGGCACTGGAGGCGATGCAGAAGACGATCGCGGACAGGATCAAGGGCGGCGAGCCGCGGATCGTCTCGCTCAATCGTGATCGTACCATGGCGATTGTCCATGTCGGCGGCGCCAACGCGCCCGGCGCCTATTTCCTGTACCGCGCCGCCGACGATTCGATGCAGTTCCTCAATACCAACAACAGCGCGATCGGCATGAAGCGGATGCATCCGGTGCGCACGATCCGCTACAAGGCGCGCGACGGGCTGGAGATCGCCGCGGTGCTGACGCTGCCGTTCGGCAAGAAGACCAATTTGCCGCTGATCGTGATGCCGCATGGCGGGCCCTTCGCGCGCGACACCGAGGAATGGGACTGGTGGACCCAGTTCCTCGCCGAGCGCGGCTATGCAGTGATCCAGCCCAATTACCGCGGCTCTTCCGGCTACGGCACGCCGTTCACCGAAAAGGGGCTCGGCCAATGGGGCCTGGCGATGCAGGACGATCTCAACGACGCGGTCGCCGAGCTCGCCAAATTGGGGATCGCTGATCCGAAGCGGGTCTGTATGGTCGGCGCTTCCTATGGCGGCTATGCCGCGATGCGCGCGGCACAACGCGACGGCAAGCTGTACCGCTGCGCAGTGGCCTATGCCGGCGTCTCCGATCTCAATCGGATGATCAACCATAACAGCAACTTCCTCGGCGCGGGCGCGCGGAAGGACTGGCTCAAGATGCAGGCGCCGGACCTGAAGAGCGTCTCGCCGGTCAATCTCGCCGATCAGTTCTCGATCCCGATCCTGCTGGTACACGGCAAGAAGGACCGGGTGGTGCCGCTCGTTCAGTCGCGGGTGATGGCGCAGAAGCTCAGGGCGGCGGGCAAGGACGTGACGTGGATCGAGCAGCCCGAGGCCGACCACCATTTTTCGCGCAGCGAGGACCGGCTGGAGTTCCTGAAGGCGCTGGAGGCGTTCCTGGCCAAGCACAACCCGGCCTGAAGCGGGGCAGGCGGTCAGGCGGCGAGCGACGCGACGAAGCTGCGCATCTCGCGCATCAGCAGCTCGGTCTTGCCGACCAGATCGCCCGTCACCGCGCCCAGTTCCCCGGTTACGTCGGCGGCGGCGTCGGCGGCATGTTCGGCGATCGCCGCGCTGTCATGGAGGCTCGAAGTGAGTGCGGCCGCGGAGCCGGCATAGCGTTGGATCGAGCGGATGACGTCACCTTGCCGCGCCATCGCCTGCTCGACCGCGCCGGCGCCTTCGGTGATGCGACCGAAGCTCGTGCGCATGTCGCTGACGATGCTGGCGGTGGAGGTGACCGCTTCGGTGATCCGCGTGAGCTGGCGGCGGATATCCTTGGTCGCGAGCGAGGTCTGCGAGGCGAGCGCCTTCACTTCCTGCGCGACGACCGCGAAGCCGCGGCCTGCCTCACCGGCGCGCGCGGCCTCGATCGAAGCATTGAGCGCGAGCAGATTGGTCCGCGCGGCGACGTCGCCGATCAGATCCGCGATGGTGCCGGCGTTGCCGGCATAGCCAACCAGAGTGGCGAAGCGATCGTCGGCGGCGAGCGAGAGTGTATGGAGATGCGCGGTCGTCGTTTCCTGCGCGGCGATGCTGGCCTCGACCGCGGCGCGCGCATGGCCGAGATTCTCGGATTCGCCGAGCAGCACCGTGGCCCCGTCGTCGGCCTTGCTGATATGGCCGACGATGCCGTGAACCTGATCCTGCGAAGTGCGGGCGCTCAGCACCAGCAATTCGGCGGATTGGCGCGTCCGATCGGCGGCGGCGGCGAGATCGGTGACGTTGCGCACGAAGATCTGTTCGAACTGGCCGGCGATGCGCCGCACTTCGTCGTCGCGGGCGCAGCGGCTCGCGGCCTCCATGCGGGTACGCGCCTCGGCGGCGGTGGCCTGGCGCTGCCATTCCTCGCGCTGTGCCTCGGCACGGAGCAGATCGCGCTCGTGCTCGGCGGCGGCGCGCGCCTGGCCCAGCTCATATTGCCGCGCGACGAGCTTGGACTGTTCGAGTACGAAGCGGCCGAGCAGTAGCGTGTACGCGCCGAGGAACACCGACATGCCGGCCGGCATCTCCCACAGGATCGCGAAGAAGAGGCTGACGAGATTGGCGGTGACGAGAAAGGCGAGGCTGGCGGGGGGCAGCGCGGCGTAGCGGAGCGCGCCGACCGCGGTGACGCCGGCGATTACCGCGACCACGACGATGAGCTGGTGATCGGTCGCGCCCATCCCGCACGCGCCGAGGAACACCATCCAGCCGAACGCGGCGAGGCAACCCTGCAGGACCGCCATGAGAATCGCGCCCCGCGAATCCGCGATGCGCCAGTCGCGCTTCCGATGGCGAATATAGCGGACCAGAAACCCGCTGAGGATGCCGAGATGGAGCACGAGCGCGGCGCTGCGGATCAGCAAATGATCGGCGTCGTGGGACATTGCGAGCATGCCGATGCTCACGATCACCGACATCGCGAAGGTGAACGGGAAGCCGCCCGATATCGACATGATCTGGGTGCGCACCAGCTCCTCGGGCAGCGCCACCCAGCGACCATACAGGGCATGGACGAGGCGAAAGGCGAGAGGGCGGAGCGACCGGATCACCGATACATTTTAGACGGGAATGGCAAGTCTACGTGGTTTTGCGTGTAAGCATAAGTAGTTGGACGTAGGTTTCAGGCCTTCACATAGACCCAGGCAGCGGTGCCGGAGGCGAGGACGACCTGTTCGCGGCGGTAATTCTCGCTCTCATAGGTGTCGGCGGCGGCGAGTTCTGCCGCGGTCAAGCGGAAGACCTTGCCGGGGATCGGCGGGGCATCGGCATCGGGGACGAGCGCGCGATGGGTCTCGATCCCGCTGGCGTCGAGCACTGCCGGATCGCGGATCTGGATCTCGATCACGCCATAGCCGGTGAGCACATCGTCGGTGCCTTCGAGCAGACGGCCGAATTGCGAGCGCTGGACGCTCTCGAGCTGGAGCGTGCCGTAGGAGAAGAGGTGCTCGGTCACAGCCTGAGATGGATCCCGCGGCGGTGGAAGGGGACGAGCGCGGCCAAGACGAGCGCGAGTGCGATCAGTGCGTAGGCGAAGGAGGCGGCATGGGGGTCTGGGATCAGGCTGCTCAGGCGCGCGAAGCCCCAGTCCTGCACGCTCGCATCGCCGATGAACAGGCGGAAGCCCGCTATGCCGATCAGTACCGAGAGAACGTAGCCGAGGATCGCGTTCATGCCGAGCATGTGGAGCGGCGCGAGCAAGCGGGGCACGCCGCTCCGGGTCGCGGCCATGCAGAGCGCGAGGAGCAGCGCCGAGCTGCCCGAGGTAAAGATCGCGAAGCTGCTGGTCCACAGCTTCTTGTTGATCGGCAGGACCGGGTGGAGCAGCAGGCCGATCGCGATCAACAGCACGCCCGCGAGCGCGATCCGAAGCGTGGCGCGCGATGGATCGCGCTGCCAGACGATCGCCGCGAGCATCCCGAACAGGACGTTCGCGAGCGCCGACATCGTCGAGAGCAGGCCTTCGGGGTCGTAGACGATATTGCCCGCGGCATCGGTGCCGCCGCGCCAGATATGCGCGGTCGTGAACACTGCGCGATCGATGAAGCCGGTGAGATTGCCTTCGGGGCTGAGCTGGCCCGCACCGTATCCGGGAACCGGAACGAATGCGAGTAACGCCCAATATAGCAGCAGTGCGACAACGGTCATGGCGAGAATCGGGGCGGGGCGCAGGCTGCGTCGGCCGTCCCCCAGCGTCGACGCAGTGAGGATCGCGAAGCTCGCCGCGAGCGCATAGCAGAGCGCGATGCGCTGGAGCACGCCGGGGAAGCGGAAGCTCGCGAGCTCCGGGCGGGCGATAAGCTGGAGCCCCCAACCGATCGCGATCAGCAACAGCGTGCGCCGTGCGATCTTGCGCCACGTGCCGCCGTCGACTTTGCGCGGAAAGGAGAGGGCAAGCGCCACGCCGACCGCGAACAGGAAAGCGGGAAAGACGAGATCGGTCGGCGTCCAGCCATGCCATTCGGCGTGATCGAGCGGCCACCACAAATGCGACCAGCTGCCCGGCGTATTGACGAGGATCATGCCGGCAACGGCGAGCCCGCGGAAAATGTCGAGACCGGCGAGACGCGGCCTCGCCGCGCTCAACCCACGGCCTCCAGCACCGCGGCGCGCAGTTCGGGGAGGCCCATGCCCTTCTCGCTCGAGGTGGCGATGATGTCGGGGTGGGCGGCCGGACGTTTCCGGGCTTCGGTTTCGGTGCGGGCGCGGACTTCGGCGAGTTCGGTCGCCTTGATCTTGTCGGTCTTGGTGAGGACGATCCGGTAGCTGACCGCGGCATTATCGAGCATGTCGAGGATCTCGTTGTCGACGTCCTTGATGCCGTGGCGCGAATCGATCAGCACCAAGGCGCGCTTGAGCACGTCGCGGCCGCGCAGGAAGTCGTTCACCAGGTAGCGCCACTGGCGCTGCATGTCCTTGGGCGCCTTGGCGAAGCCATAGCCGGGCATGTCGACGAGGCGGAATTTGAGCGGATCGCCGACGTCGAAGAAATTGAGCTCCTGCGTGCGGCCGGGCGTGTTCGAAGTGCGTGCGAGGCCGTTGCGGTTGGCGAGCGCGTTGAGCAGCGACGATTTGCCCACGTTCGAGCGGCCGGCGAACGCAACTTCGGGCACCGCCGGATCAGGCAGATGCCGAAGCTCGGGCGCCGACTTCAGGAAGGTGATCGGGCCGGCGAAGATCTTTCGCGCGGCCTCGATCTGATCGTCGTCGAAGCCGCTCATTTGCTCGCCTTGGCTTCCTTCTTGATCGGCTCCTTCAGTCCCGGATGCTTCTTGTAGAGCAGCCATTGCTGGGCGATCGTCAGCACGTTCGAAGTGATCCAGTAGACCTGCAGGCCCACCGCGAAGGGCGCCATCAGGAACATCATCATCCACGGCATTATGGAGAAGATCTGCTTCTGCATATCGTCCATCGGTGCCGGGTTGAGCTTGAACTGGAAGTACATCGAGATGCCGAGCAGGATAGGGATCACGCCGATCGCGATGAAGTGCGGCGGCGTGAAGGCGAGCAGCCCGAACAGGTTGAGCGGCGTCAGCGGATCGGGCGCCGAGAGATCGCGGATCCAGCCGACGAACGGCTGGTGCCGCATTTCGATCGTGAGCAACAGCACCTTGTACAATGCGAACATGATCGGGATCTGGATCAAGATGGGGAGGCAGCCCGCGAGCGGATTGACCTTCTCTTCCTTGTACAGCTTCATGATCTCCTGCTGCTGGCGCTGCTTGTCGTCCTTGTAGCGTTCCTGCAGCGCCTTCATCTTGGGCTGCACCGCGCGCATCGCCGCCATCGAGGCGAACTGGCGCTGGGCGATCGGGAAGAGCAAAAGGCGGATCGTGATCGTGAGCAAGATGATCGCGACGCCGAAATTTTTAGCGATGCGGAACAGCCAGTCGAGATAATAGAAGATCGGCTGCTCGATGATGCCGTACCAGCCCCAGTCGATCGCGCGATCGAACTGCACGATGCCTTGTTCGTCCTGATATTTGTCGAGGAGCTTCACTTCCTTCGCGCCGGCGAAGAAGCGGCTGTTGTAGGTGACCTTCTTGCCGGGTGCGAGGTTGAGCGGATCGGCAAGGCGGTAATCGGCCTGATAGGCCTTGCCCATCTCGCCGCGGTGCTGGAGCTGGACGGGCACGCGCTGATCGGGGACCAATGCGGTCAGCCAGTAATGATCGGTATAGCCGACCCAGCCGCCGGTGGTGCTGAATTGCTGCGGCGTGCCTTCGACGTCCTTCCAGTTGACGTAGTTCGCCGCGCCCTGGGAAATCGCGATCGGACCGACATGCGCCGCCCATTGATCGGGGTCGAGCGAGCGCTCCGCGCGCGAGACGAGCGCGAAGGGCGTGACCGCGACCGGCGTGGCGCCGGCGTTGGCCACTGTCTGGCGGATGTTGAACATGTAATTGTCATCGACCGACAGCTCGATGCGGAACACCTGGCCCGTGGGACTCCGCGAAGTGAGCGTGACGGGCGTTGTCGGAGTCAGCTTCGTGCCGCTGGCCTGCCAGATCGTGTCGGGACCCGGAGCCTCGACGCCGGCTCCCTGCCAGCCGAACTGCGCGAAATAGGCACCTTTGGCGCCCCCCGGCGAGAGCAGGCGGATCGGCGGCGAATCCTTGGCGACGGTCTCGGCATATTGGCTGAGCACGAGGTCGTCGATCCGCGCGCCCTTGAGGTTGATCGAGCCGCGCAGCTTGGGCGTTTCGATCGCCACCCGCGGGGTTTCGGCGAGCACTATCTGGCGATCGCGCAAAGCCTTGGGCGAATCATAGGCCGGATCGGCGCCGGGATTGCCGACCGGCTTGGTCTTGCCGCCCTCGATCTTGACCGATGCCGGCTGCTGCTGCGGGAAGATCCAGTGGGTGATCTGCGGCCAGCCGAACAGGATGAGCGCGGCCAGCAGCGCAAAGATCACGAAATTCTTTTGGTCGTGTTTCACCGAATAGTCCCCGGAAAGTCCGTCATGGCACGGGATCGTAGCCGTGCCCGCCCCATGGATGGCAGCGCAGGATGCGCCTTGCGGCCAGCCAGCCGCCCTTGAGCGCTCCATAGCGGCGGAGCGCCTCGATTGCATAGGCCGAACAGCTGGGCGCGTAGCGGCAGCTGGGCGGCAGAATCAGTGAGGGGCCGAGTTGCCAGCCCCGTGCTATTAGGATGAGAAGGCGCGCGATCATCGGGCGAGCTTCGCGCATGCCTTGGCCAGTTCGGCCTTGAGATCGGCATAGTCCCGCTCGATCCCGCTGTTGCGGCCGATCAGGACATGGTCGGCGCCCGGAATACCCGATTCGGGCAAGACCTCGCGCGCGAGTGCACGGAAGCGGCGCTTCATGCGATTGCGCACGACCGCATTGCCGACCTTTTTGGAAACGGTAATGCCGATTCGCATCGTCGAATCGGCATCGTCGCGCGCACGCACCAGCAGAACGAAGCCGGGCATGGGTGCCCGCTTCCCCGCATTGGCGGCGAGATAGTGCTTGCGCTCGGTGAGCCGCGCGAGCGGTACGGCGGTTAGGCCGACAGCTTCTTGCGGCCGCGGGCGCGGCGGGCACGGATCACGTTGCGGCCGCCGACGGTCGCCATCCGGCTGCGGAAGCCGTGCCGGCGCGCACGCACCAGGTTGCTCGGCTGAAAGGTCCGCTTCATCGCTCATCCTCGGTAATCTAGAACGTAAAAGGGCCGCTACAGGAGCGGCCGCGTGTCGGGTGCCCATACGGAGGTGAGTCGCCAAAGTCAACGCGGGTCTGCGGGAAAACCGAGCAATGCGGCTTCGGCTTCGGCCGTGGCGACGTCCTTGGCACGTTGCTGCCGCCGACGGAAGCTCCGGCGGCGCAGCGCCATGTCGCTATAATGGCCGAAGCGCGGCCAGCGGCGCTTGAGCCGTGCGAAGTGGCGCCGCGCCCAGGTCGCGTTCCTGAGCACGAGCACCAGCCCGCCCGCAAAGACGATGATTCCGCCGGGGCCGGGGATGACCCCGACCAGCGGCGAGGCGGCCATGATCGCGAATCCTAGCACGACGAGGGCCGTGCGGAGGAGGTGCGGGCGGGTGTGTGAGTCCGGCATTACACCGGATGTGGGCACGCGCTCCCCCGCTGCCAAGTATCCCCTGCCGGAATCTGCAGGTCTTCGTCGCGTCGCCGCCGCGGATCGCCGATTTCCCCGATTCGGATCAGTTCTGTTCCATCCTGGACGAAAGCCGGTAAGAACAAGGCAGGGGGAAGCGGCATGATCGCGAGCGTTTCGACAGTGGCCTATCTGGGGCTCGAGGCGCGCGCGGTCGAAGTGCAGTGCAATCTCGTCGCCGGCCTGCCCAGCTTCGTGGTGGTCGGGTTGCCCGACAAGGCGGTGGCGGAAAGCCGCGAGCGGGTGCGGGCCGCTATCGCGGCGATCGGGCTGGCGCTGCCGCCCAAGCGGATCATCCTCAATCTCTCGCCCGCCGACCTGCCGAAGGAAGGCGCGCATTTCGACTTGCCGATTGCGCTCGCGCTGCTCGCGGCGATGGGCGTGGCCGACGCCGAGACCCTGTCGGGCTATGTCGTGGTGGGCGAACTGGGGCTTGACGGGCGAGTTGCGCCGTCGCCGGGGGTGCTGCTCGCGGCGCTGCATGCGTCGGAAGACAACAAGGGGTTGGTCTGCCCCGCGTCGCAGGGCCCCGAAGCCGCCTGGGCCGGCTCGATCGAAGTGATCGCGGCGCCCGACCTGATCGGGCTGCTCAACCATTTCAAGGGCAACCAGTTGCTGCCCGCCGCCCCTGCGGGCGAGATGGACCAGCCCGGCTACGGCCCCGATCTCGCACAGGTGAAGGGGCAGGAAACCGCCAGGCGCGCGCTCGAGATCGCGGCGGCGGGCGGGCACAACATGATCATGGTCGGGCCGCCCGGCGCGGGCAAGTCGCTGCTCGCCTCGTGCCTGCCGGGGATATTGCCGCCGCTCGATGCCGCCGAGGCGCTCGAAGTCTCGATGGTGGCATCGGTCGCCGGGACGCTCTCGGGCGGGCGGCTGACCCGGACACGACCGTTCCGCAGCCCGCATCACTCGGCATCGATGGCGGCGCTCACCGGCGGCGGGCTCAAGGTAAAGCCGGGCGAAGTGAGCCTTGCACATCTGGGCGTATTGTTCCTCGACGAGTTACCCGAATTCCAGCGCGCGGTGCTCGATTCGCTGCGCCAGCCGCTCGAGGCAGGGGTGGTCAGCGTCGCGCGGGCCAATGCGCATGTCACCTTCCCGGCCCGGGTCCAGCTGATCGCGGCGATGAATCCGTGCCGGTGCGGGCATCTCGGCGATCCGGCGCTCGCCTGCGCCCGGGCGCCCAAATGCGCCGCCGACTATCAGGCCAAGGTGTCGGGGCCTTTGCTCGACCGGATCGACCTGCACGTCGAGGTGCAGCCGGTCACTGCCGCCGATCTGGTGCTGCCGCCGCCGGCGGAAGGATCCGCCGAAGTGGGCGCGCGCGTTGCCGGCGCACGTGCGGTCCAGACCGAGCGCTACCGCGACGTGGCGGTGCGCACCAATGCGGAGGCCGAAGGTGAGGTGCTGGCTGCGTTCGCGACGCCGGACGAGCCCGGGCGCAAGCTGCTGGCGCAGGCGGCCGAAGCGATGCGGCTGTCGGCGCGCGGCTATACTCGGGTGCTCCGCGTGGCGCGAACCATCGCCGACCTCGCCGGTGCCGGGGGCGTCAGCCGCATCCACGTCGCCGAGGCGTTGAGCTATCGGCGGCAGGCGCCGCGGAACTAAGCGTCACGCGCCATCTTGCGGCCGACGCGCCCTTCGTCTAGCCACACGCGCTCGCTGCCCCTGTGGCGAAATTGGTAGACGCGACCGACTCAAAATCGGTTGCCGCAAGGCATGCTGGTTCGAGTCCGGCCAGGGGCACCAGCACCGCCGTGGCTACTACGCCACGGCACGGAAGAGCTGATTTCAGCCGTTTAGGAAAATCTGTGCGATTTCAGAATGGTAGAGCGGCGACCAATTTCGATAGGCAGCTTTGCGCCCTCTTTCCGACCGTTCAGCCCATCCATTAACGATCCTGAAAACCCCCGCCGGCGATCCAGCCCGCGTTGCGTTGATCCGGAGATGCTCATCCTCCGAGCACGATATGTGCCAGCTCCGGCGGATTCTCGAGTGCCGAGAAGTGTCCGGTATCTTCGAGCGTGATCATCCGCGTGTTAAGCAGCGCCCGGGTTCGCTCGCGTTCGTCGGGACGCGACCAGTCGCTGTCTCCATAGATTAGGGTGACCGGCGCCGAGACGTGCGGATACAGGTCCCGTGCCTCGCCCCAGGATCGCCAGCCGGCCAGGACTTTCCGCGCCGCCTGCTTGTATCCGGGGCGGCGTGCCACCCGGGCGAACTCGGCAAGAAGGTCGGGCGGAAGCTTGCGCCGGTCGTGAAAACCGCCGCCCATGATCTTGCCGAGCACCATTTCATTTTCCAGCGCGGCGTTGACGGCGCCCAGCACGGGAACTTGGAGGCTTCCGATGATCACATTGGCGAAGGTGTTGCCGCGCCGGATGCCATCGCCGTAACGGATGTCGTAGTCATAAGGGTTGATGGCGAAGACGCGCGCGATCCGCTGCGGAAGGGCCGCCGCGACGGTGAGGGCCAAGGCGCCACCGATCGATTCGCCAATGATCGTGACGCCGTTGAGGTCGAGCTTCTCGATGAACCCGATGACTGCTTCTCTGAAATAGGGTTCGTCGAACGGCGCGCGCCGATCTATCGGCGAATGACCGTGTCCGGGAAGGTCGATCGCGTATACGGTGTACCCTTGGGCGAGAAGCGGCGCCAGCTCGCGAAAATATTCGATCTGGGTGCGTATCGTGTGCAGCAACAGCAACGGCGCCCCGTGACCCGATTTTTCATAGCGCAAGGTGATGGCTTCCGAGATTTTCAGGCGCGCCGTTTCGGCGTGTGGCGGGGTGGGCATTTCGGTTTCCTATGATCGCTGCGGCACAAGTATCTGCGCACGTGGGAGATGGGGCGGTTCAGCGGACACGCCCGGATCGACGGGCTTCAGGCGGAATTTTCCGGGGCCGTGCCGATATTGGCAACCGCGCGTTCCAGCCGCTCGACTCGCTGCGCGATTTCGGCGAGCGGATCATAGTCGGCCGCCTCGGCGATCGCCTCGAAATTGCGCCAGATCCGGCGCGCGATTTCCTTCAGCTTCATCGCGATTTCTCCTTTCCAAGACGACGCGAGGGGGTGGACTTGTCGGATTGCGAGGCTCGCCAGCCGGCGAGCGCGTCCAGCATCGGTCCGAGGCCTGTGGCGACTTCGGTCAGCGCGTAGACATGGCTGGCGTGCAGAGGCGGAAGGTAGCGCCGCTCGACAAGCCCCGCACATTCCAGCGCACGGAGCCGGTCGGTGAGGATGTTCGCGCTGACACGCGGGATCGCCGACCTCAGATCCGCGAACCGATGCTCGCCGGCATGGAGGCAGACCAGGATCCGCAGCGTCCAACGCCCCTCGAGGGGCTCGATCAGGTCCCCCTCCGGAACGGCGCGATCGACAGCTGGGCTCGGGGTGTCCAGGCACCCGAGCGCCGTCCAGGTCCCGCGCTCGTGGCAGGACCTCGCACCGTCCGTGGGGACCGCGCTCATGCTAGCGCCCCCGCTGGCTGCGGTTGGCCTTCCGGAGCAGGTTTGATCCGATACCAGAGCGCATAGAGCGCCGGCAGGAAGACGAGCGTCAGGATCGTTCCAACGAGTGTGCCGCCGATCAGCGTGAAGGCCATCGCACCCCAGAACACCGAATGGGTGAGTGGCACGAAGGCGAGCACCGCTGCCAGTGCCGTCAGGATCACGGGCCGGGAGCGCTGGACGGTCGCCTCGACCACGGCGTCGAACGCCGTGCGGCCGTGCTCGCGATTCTCCTGGATCTGGCCGATCAGGATCAGCGTGTTGCGCATCAATATGCCCGCCAGCGAGATCAGCCCGAGGATGGCGTTGAAGCCGAAGGGCTGGCCGGTCAGCAGCAGCGTCGGCACCACGCCGATCAGCCCCAGCGGCGCGGTCAGCAGGACGATCGTCATCGCCGAGAAGCTGCGGACCTGCAGCATGATGACGATCATCATCAGCAGGATCATGATCGGGAAGATCGGCGCCAGCGCGGCATTGGCCTTGCCGGCTTCCTCGATCGAGCCGCCCATGACGACGTGGTATCCGGAGGGCAGGGCGCTGATGACCGGCGCGAGCTTCTTGAACATGGCGGTCGAGACATCGGGCGGTTGCAGATGGTTGGCGATGTCGCCGCGCACGGTGATGGTCGGCACGCGATCGCGGCGAAGCAGGATCGGATTCTCCATCCGCAGCTCGAGCTTGCCGATCTGGCTGACCGGGATGCGCTCGCCGTTCGCGGCGGTCAGGGTGAAATCCCCGATGCGCGCCGGATCGAGCCGCGTCTCGCCTGCGGAACGCACGACCACATCGACCGTGCGGATATCCTCGCGGACCTGCGAGACCGTCACGCCGGAGAGCAGGAACTGAAGCTGCTCGCCGACATCGCCCGAGGTCAGGCCCATAGCACGAAGCCGGTCCTGATCGAGCGCGAAGTGCAGCGTCGGCACGCGCTCGCCCCAGTCGGTGTTGACCGTGCGCATCATCGGGTCGTTGACCATGATCGCGCGGACCTGCTCGGCGATGCCGCGCAGCTTCTCGACGTCGGGACCGCTGACGCGGAACGCGACGGGATAGGGGGAGGGGGGCCCGAAGACGAGCTGCGTCACGCGCACCCGCGCCGCGGGGGCGAGGCCGTCGGCCACAGCCTGCCGCAAGCGTTCCTTCAATGCATCGCGCGCCTCTTCGTCCGGCGTGCGCACGATGACCTTGGCGAAGGACGGGTCGGGCAATTCGGGCGAGAGCGACATGAAGAAGCGCGGCGCGCCCTGGCCGACATAGGCCGTGACGACCTTCGCTTCGGACTGCTTGCGCAGCCAGGCTTCGACCTGTTCCGTCGCCGCGCTGGTCTGTTCGATCGACGTGCCCTTGGGCATCTGGACCTCGACCAGCACCTCGGGCCGGTCGGAGGTGGGGAAGAACTGCTTCTTCACAAGCACCATGCCCGCGCCGGCGACGAGGAACGCGACCAACGTTGCGATCGTCACCACCCGGTTGCGCTTCACCGCCCAGCGGATCAGCTGGCGCACCTTCTGGTAGCGCGGGGTTTGGTAGATCGCATCATGCCCGCCCGCGACCGGCTTGATCGCCGGCAGCAGCTTGACCCCCATGTACGGCGTGAAGATCACCGCCACGACCCAGGACGCGAGCAGGGCGAAGCCGACGACCCAGAAGATGTTGCCGGCATATTCACCGGCCGTGGACTTCGCGAAGCCGACCGGCATCAGGCCGATCACGGTCACCAGCGTGCCCGCCAGCATCGGCGCCGCGGTGTGGCTCCAGGCATAGGCCGACGCCTTGATGCGGTCGAAGCCCTCCTCCATCTTCACGACCATCATCTCGATCGCGATGATCGCGTCGTCGACCAGCAGCCCGAGCGCAAGAACCAGCGAGCCGAGCGTGATGCGGTCCAGCACCCTGCCGGTCGCCCACATGATGACCAGCACGATCGCGAGCGTCAGCGGCACCGCCCCCGCCACGACGATGCCAACCCGCCAGCCGAGCGCGACGAGGCTGACGATCATCACGATCGCCAGCGCCTCGAGGAAGGTGCGCATGAACTGATCGACGGCCGCCGAGATGTTCTCCGACTGGTCGGTCACGGGAGCGAGGACCATTCCGAGCGGCAGCCCCGACGAGATCGCCTGGACTTCGGCCTTCAGCGACTTGCCGAGCTCGAGCCCGTTCCAGCCTTCGCGCATGACGACGCCGAGCAGCAGGGTCGGCTCGCCTTGGTTGCGGATCAGGAAGGTCGCCGGATCCTCATAGCCGCGCCGGACCTCGGCGATGTCCGCCAGGCGCAGGGTCTTGCCATTGGCGACGATCGGCAGATCGCGGATCTTTTCGAGATCGTCGAACGCGCCATCGAGCCGGACCTGCACCTGCGGCCCGTTCGCCTCGATCGCCCCCGCCGGGGTGACCAGGTTCTGCTGCGCGAGCGCCGCGAAGATCGCGCGCGGCGCGATCCCCAGCGTCGCCAGCCGATCCTGCGCGAACTCGACGAAGATGCGCTCGGGCCGTTCGCCGACGATGTTGATCTTCTTCACGCCGGGCACGTGGAGCAGCCGCTGGCGCAGCACCTCGGCCTGACGGGCGAGGTCGCGCTGCGGCTCGCCCTTTGCCTTCAGTGCATACAGCGCGAACGTCACATCGCCATATTCGTCGTTGACGAACGGACCGGCGACCCCGCGGGGCAGCCGAGGCGCCTCGTCCTGCAGCTTCTTGCGCGCCTGGTAGAATTGCTCCTGCACTTCGGACGGGGGCGTCTGGTCGCGCAGGAGCAGCGTAGTGAAGGCGAGGCCGGGGCGCGTGAACGTCTCCGCGCGGTCGTACCAGCGCAGCTCCTGCAGCCGTTTTTCCAGCGGCTCGGCGACCTGGTCCTGCATTTCCTGCGCGGTGGCGCCGGGCCATGCGGTGACCACGGTCATCTGCTTGATGGTGAAGCTCGGATCCTCGGCGCGGCCGAGGCTCAGGAAGGCTACGATTCCGGCGGCGGTGATCGCGATGATGAAGAACAATGTGACTGCCCGTTCGCGCACAGCGAGGGCGGACAGGTTGAACCTGCCCTTGGGTTCGGACGTCTCGCTCAACGGACCGCTCCCGCGGCGATGCGGACCGGCTGGCCCTGGTGGAGCATGTGCGCGCCCAGCGCGACGAAGCGCTCGCCGGGACGCAAGCCCGCGGCCACGACTGCCTTCTCGTCGCCGATCGTGGCGAGCCGTACCGGACGCCAGGTGACGCTGGGACTATTTCCGCTTTCGACGATCCAGACTCCCGGCCCCTGCCCGCGGTCGTAGATCGCGGCGAGCGGGACGGCGATCGCCGCCGGCTGGCCGGGAGCGCCGACCCGGATCGTTATCGTCGATCCCAGAGGCGCAGCGACGGGAGCACCGGAGAGGACGAACCGCGCTTCGAAAGTCCGCGTCGTCGGATCAGCGGCGTCGCTCAGTTGCCGCAATCGCGCCCGCCCATCGAGCCCGCTATAGGTCCGGGCCTCCGCTTCCGTGCCCAGTGCAGGGCGAAGCGTCTCGGGCAGTGCAACCACGGCTTCGCGCGGACCGGAGCGGGCCAGCCGGACGACGGTCTGACCGGCCGCGACCACTTGCCCGGGCTCGGCCAGCGTCTCGGCGACCACGCCGTCGGCGTCGGCAACCAGCAACGTATAGCCGGTATCGTTGCGACTGACCCGTGCCTGGGCCTCGGCGGCGGAAAGCTGCGCGCGCGCCGAAAGCGCCGCGGCCTTTGCCTGGTCGTAGGCGGAGGCGGAGACCGCACCCGCAGACACCAGATCGCGGTAGCGCTGTTCATCGGCGCTGGCCTGAACCGCGCGGGCGCGGGCGGCCGCGACCGTGCCGGCCGCCGCCTGCGCCGCGAGCGCATAGTCGGCCGCATCGATGCGCATGAGAGGCTGGCCGCGGCGGACGGTCTGACCGGCATCGACCAGCCGCGCCACCACCTTGCCGCCGACACGGAAGCCGAGATCGCTCTGCACGCGGGCGCCGACGATGCCCGTGAACGCCTGCGCGGATCCTTCGGCCGCGCCGGCTTGCGCGATTCGCACCAGCGGCGGCGCGGTACGCGGATCGGCGTCCGATTTGCCGCATCCGGCCAGCGCTCCGGCTGCCAGCCCAAGAATCCCGACCGTTCGGGCGCAAGACGATATCGACACGCAGGTTCCTCCTGTTCAGTCGGAACCAGATGTCATCAAGTGACCATTATGTCAACTAGTCACATGCAACTATTCGATCTCATGGTGCGAGGCTGCGCAGCACCAGTCCGGTCACCTCGGTCTGCGCATCGGGCAGGAGGTCGAGGCTGCGCTCGAGGAAAACGGGGTCGATGAAGGGCTTGAGGGCATAGAAGATCGACCGGCGGGTTTCGTCGAGCGGGGTCTTGCGCTCGAACTCGCCATTCTCGCGGCCTTCCTTGAGGATCTCTTCGAGCAGGCCCTGCAGGCGCTCGGTATAGGCCCGCACGACCTCCCAGTTTTCGGACGACGCATGGACCGCGATCTCATAGAGCTTGCGATCGGTGAAGAGCAGCTCGACGGTTGCGGTGGTGGCGGTTCTCGCAAATCTGCGCAGCTTGTCGGTCGCGTCCTCCCCTTGGTCCACTGCCTCCCGGACCTGGTCGAATAGCGCGCCTACACACTCGGCGCAGATCGCCTCGCCGATCGCCTGCTTCGATTCGAAAAAGCGGTAGATATAGGCCTTGGAGAAGCCGATCTCGCGCGCGAGATCCGACACCGTCGTCTTGCCATAGCCGTAATGGGCGAAGCATTCGCGTGCAGCCTTGACGATCTGGTCCCGCACCGAATGCTCCGCCGGTCCGCGCGTGGCGGCCTTGCTTGTGCTCTGATTTTTCATGGCCGCACCCATAGCGCCAAAAGTCCGGATTGACAAATTGTGACCAAACACGTTATCGGTCACAAGCCATGAAATGGTTCATGGAGTTGCTGGCGAACGGACGCATGCGCATTTCATCTTCGATCCTGACGGTGGCCGGGACGGCTGCGCTACTCGGCGGCTGCGCCGTCGGCCCGGCCTATGTCGCACCCCAAGTGACAGCACCACCGGCGTTCATGGGCGGCCCAGCCGTCGAGGCCGCCACCGGTCAGGCCGCGAAGGTCGATCTGGTGAATTGGTGGCGATCGTTCGACGATCCGCTGCTGGCGAGCATGGTCGAACGCGCGCTGGCGCAGAATCTCGACCTGCAGCAGGCGAGCGCCCGTGTCGTGCAGGCGCGCGCCGCGCTGCGCCACGCCAAAGCCGCCCTCCTCCCGTCCGGGCAGGTCAGCGGCCAGGCGAGCGAGAATTATCAGTCGCTCGAGACGCCGCAGGGCCGCATCGCCAGCGCCTTGCCAGGCTTCGACCGCGAGGCGCAAAGCTACGACTTGAACCTCGGCGCGAGCTGGGAGCTCGATCTCTTCGGCGGCAAGGACGCGGCGCGCGATGCCGCACGGGCCGACTGGCAGGCATCCGCGGCTGGCGCCGTCGCCGCGCGGCTCGCCGTCGCGGCGCAGACGGCCGACACCTATGTCGCGATCCGCAGCCTTCAGGCGCGGCTCGAGGTGGCGCGCAACCAGCAGCAGGTCCAGCAGCAGCTGGTCGATCTGGTCGGGCTCCAGTATCGCAAGGGCGTGGCGGCCGAATTGCAGCTGCGCCAGGCCGAGGGGGCCCTGGCGCAAGTGAAAGCCGGTGTTCCGGAACTCGAGCAGAATCTCGACATCGCCCTGAACGCGCTGGATGTCCTGCTCGGCCTCCAGCCCGGCTCGACCCGGCCCGAACTTGCGGCCGTCGCGCCGATCCCCGACGTTCCCGCGGTCTCGGACGCAGGCGGTCCTGCCGCGCTGCTGCGCCGCCGCCCGGATATCATCGCGGCCGAACGAACGCTTGCCGCGTCGAACGCCCGGATCGGCGTGGCCATGGCCGAATATTATCCGAAATTCTCGCTCAGCGGGTTGCTCGGCACCGCGACCATGGGCGTCGGCGGACTGTTCGGCGGCAACGCCACCCAAGCCAGCGGCGTTCTCGGGCTGCGCTGGCGGCTGTTCGACTTCGGCCGCATCGATGCCGAGATCGCCGCAGCGCGGGGCCGCAACGCCGAGGCGCTGGCCGCCTATCGCCTGGCGGTCCTCAGGGCCTCGGAGGATGTGGAGAACGCCTTCTCGGCGCTCGTCAAGCAGCAGGCCCGCGGCCAGATCCTCGACCAGGGCGTCGCGTCGCTCACCAAGGCCCGCGCATCCTCGCTCGCGGCCTACAAGGGCGGCGTCTCCAGCTTGCTCGACGTGCTCGACGCCGACCAGCGCCTTCTCGCCAGCCGGGATGCCGAAATTCAGTCGAAGGCGGCTGCCGCCCGCGCCGCCATCGCTTCTTTCCGGGCACTGGGCGGTGGGTGGGATGGCCGTCCGCCATACGAGCCGGAACGCGATGATGCTGCGCGATGCTCGAACTGTGTGCGCATGCCTGCGAGGCGTGCGCCGGAGAATGCGAGAAGCATGCGCGTGACCATTGCCGGCTTTGCGCGAGGATGTGCGTGAATGTGCACAGGATTGCCGCAAGGGGCTGGCCAGCATCCAGTGAAGCCCGGCGCCTGCGATTGATTCGCAGCAGGAACCTCCAGGCTCCTCAACGCTTTGCTACGCTCGAATCGATAGGGAGAATTTCCGTGGCAGATCAGGAATATACCGATGCGATTGCGCTGCTGAAGGCGGACCATCGCAAGGTCGAGGAATTGTTCGAACGCTATGAGGGCGCGAGCGGATCGGCGGCGAAGAAGAAGCTCGCGCACCAGATCTGCGTCGAGCTCAAGATCCACACCGCGATCGAGGAGGAGATCTTCTACCCCGCCTTCAAGGGCAAGATCGAGGATGACACGCTCGACGAAGCCTATGTCGAGCATGACGGTGCCAAGATCCTGATCAACGATATCGAGGCGGGAAGCCCCGGTGACGAATTTTACGACGCCAAGGTGAAGGTGCTCTCCGAAGAGATCCTGCACCACGTCCATGAGGAAGAAATGCGCGGCGAAGGCATGTTCGCCCAGTGCCGCAAGACCGATGTCGATCTGGTCGCGCTGCGCGACGCGATGCTGGCGCGGAAGCAGGAATTGATGATGCGGGAAGAGAGCTCCGGCCTGCCTCCTGCCGAACCGCGCGCGGTGAATCTGCAGCCTGCCTGAGCCGGGCAGTCGCAGCTCCCCGGCGTGACGGCCCAGCCGCGCTCAAACTGGGAAATAACCGCTTTGGTGCCGGCCGATGGTCAGTCGGCCTTGCGGCCCCATTCCTTGTTGATGCCCAAGGCTGCGAGCGTGCAGATCGCGCCGGAGAGCAGATAGGCGCCGACCGACCATAATCCGAATTGGCTGGCGAGCGTGAGCGCGACGAGCGGCGCGAAGCCCGCGCCGATCAGCCAGGCGAGGTTCGAAGTGAGCGCCGCGCCGGTGTAGCGCCGCTGGCTCGAGAAACTGCCGTTCACTGCCCCCGAAGACTGGCCGAAGGCGAGGCCGAGCAACGCGAAGCCTGCGATCATATAGACCGTCTCGCCCGCGCCGCCGGCGCCGAGCAGCTGCGGTGCGAAGCCGCTATAGGCACCGATCAGCACCGCCGACACGCCGAGCACTGCGCGCCGCCCGACCCGATCGGCGATCACGCCCGAAGCCATGATCGCGAGCACGCCGACCACCGCGCCGACCATCTCGATGACCAGGAAGCGGACGGGAGGCTCGCCGGTGTAGAGCGCCACCCAGGAGAGCGGGAACACCGTGACGAGGTGGAACATCGCAAAGCTGGCGAGCGGGGCGAAGGCGCCGAGGATCACGGTGCGGCCTTCTTCGCGCAGCGTCTCCACGACCGGCGCGGGCTGAAGCTCGCGCGATTCGAACAGCTTCTCGAACTCGGGAGTCGCCACCAGCCGCAGTCGGGCGAACAGCGCGACGACGTTGATCGCGAAGGCGACGAAGAACGGATAGCGCCAGCCCCAGGAGAGGAAATCCTCCGTCGACAATGTCGACATGAAGAAGGCGAACAGGCCGCAGGCGACCAGCAATCCGAGCGGCGCGCCGAGCTGCGGGATCATCGCGTACCAGCCACGCCGCTCGTGCGGCACGTTGAGCGCGAGCAGCGAGGGCAGGCCGTCCCACGCACCGCCCAGGGCCGCGCCCTGGCCGAGCCGGAACAAGGCGAGCAGCCACACCGCGGCCATGCCGATCTGCGCGTAACCGGGCAGGAAGGCGATCGACATGGTCGATCCGCCGAGCAGGAACAATGCGATGGTGAGCTTCACGCCACGTCCGTGATTGCGGTCGACCCACATGAATATCAGCGAACCGATCGGCCGCGCGATGAAGGCGAGCGCGAACAGGCCGAAGGAATAAAGCGTGCCCGTGAGCGCATCGACGAACGGGAAGACCAGCGACGGGAACACCAGCACCGAGGCGATGGCATAGACGAAGAAGTCGAAGAACTCGCTGGTTCGCCCGACGATCACGCCGATCGCGATTTCGCCGGGGGCGACGCGGTGGTCACGCGCGTTCACGATGCGCGCGTCGCGCTCGAGGGGCGTCGATGTGGACGCGGCGATCGGTGCACTCATTCGCTTTCTGCTCCGGCGGCCTGATTCGGTGTTATTGCGTTTCAACGCCCGTTGCACCAGAAAAGCGCACGGGTGGGGATAGGACAAAATGTCCAATGTCGGCGCACAGGCGCGTCGGGATAGGCGAGGTCCCATGCGCGAATATCTGACCCTGTCCACTGCTCGACGCGCCCTGGGCGCGCTGTGCCTCGCGGCGCTGCTCGCGGGCTGCGGCAGCAATGAAGTGCTCGATCCCGCCGGCGACATCGCACTCCAGCAGCGCGACATCATCTATATCTCGACCGCGCTGATGCTGCTGATCATCGTGCCGGTGATGGCGCTGATCGTCGTCTTCGCGTGGCGCTATCGCGAATCGAACAAGGAAGCGACCTACGACCCCGATTTCGACCATTCGACGTCGCTCGAGCTCGTCATCTGGTCGGCGCCGCTGCTGATCATCATCTGTTTGGGCGCGCTCACCTGGTGGAGCACCCATCTGCTCGATCCGTTTCGCCCGCTCGATCGCGTCGCGGCGGGTCGTCCGGTCGATCCCAAGATCAAGCCGATGGTCGTGCAGGTTGTCTCGCTCGACTGGAAATGGCTGTTCATCTACCCCGAGCAGGGCATCGCGACGGTCAACGAACTGGCGCTGCCGGTCGATCGCCAGGTGCGCTTCGAGATTACGTCGACCAACATGATGAACACCTTCTACGCACCGACGCTGGCCGGAATGATCTATGCCATGCCCGGGATGCGGAGCACGCTTCACGCGGTGCTCAACCGACAGGGTCGGTTCGAGGGCATGTCGGCCAATTACAGCGGCGCCGGCTTCTCCGACATGCGCTTCAAGCTTTACGGCGTCGATCAGGCGGGCTTCGACGCCTGGGTGGCGCGGGTGAAGGCCAGCGGCCCGGCGCTCGACACCAAAGGCTTCCTCGCGCTCGAAAAGCCGAGTGAGAGGGTGCCCGCAATGTATTTCGCGGGTGCCGAAAGCGATCTGTTCGACCGCGTCTACAAGCGTTGTGTGCGCCCCGGCACGCCCTGCATGAACGGCATGCACGGCGGCCACGGATCGATCCCCGAGACCGGCAAGCCCGAAGGCGCGCTGTTCAAGGGCGGCGAAGAGAAAGGCCGGGGCGAGAGCCTTACTCCGCCGCCGGGCGCGCAAGCCAGCCCAGCACCGCATTCGCACCAGGAGCGCTAAATGTTCAACGAAAGCCTGGCGCGCACGGTCTTCGGCCGCCTCACTTTTGAATCCTTCCCGATCCACGAGCCGATCCTGCTCGTCACTTTCATCGTCGTCGTCCTGCTCGGGCTCGGCATCGTCGGGGCGGTCACCAAATACCGGCTCTGGGGCTGGCTGTGGCGCGAGTGGCTCACCACCGTCGATCACAAGAAGATCGGGGTCATGTACATGATCCTCGGCATTATCATGCTGCTGCGTGGCTTTTCCGACGCACTGATGATGCGCGCGCAACAGGCGATCGCCTTCGGGGACAGCCAGGGCTATCTGCCTGCGCACCATTACGATCAGGTCTTCACTGCGCACGGCACGATCATGATCTTCTTCGTCGCGATCCCGCTGGTCGTGGGGCTGATCAACTTCGTCATGCCGCTCCAGATCGGCGCGCGTGACGTGGCCTTTCCCTTCCTCAACAATCTGAGCTTCTGGCTCACGGTCGCCGGCGCCTTGCTGGTGATGATCTCGCTGTTCGTCGGCGAGTTCTCGCGCGCGGGCTGGCTCGGCTATGTGCCCGTCTCCAATCTGCAGAACAGCCCGGACACCGGGCCTGATTATTATCTATGGGCGCTGCAGATCGCGGGTATCGGCACGACGCTCTCGGGCATCAACATGGTCGTCACGATCATCAAGATGCGCGCGCCGGGCATGACGATGATGAAGATGCCGATCTTCTGCTGGACCGCTCTGTGCAGCAACGTCCTCGTCATCGCGATCTTCCCGGTGCTCACCGCCGCCTTCGCGATGCTGATGCTCGATCGCTATGTCGGCACCAACTTCTTCACCAACGATCTCGGCGGCAACCCGATGATGTACTGGAACCTGGTGTGGATCTGGGGCCACCCCGAGGTGTACGTCCTCATCCTGCCGGTGTTCGGCATCTATTCCGAGATCACCTCGACCTTCACCGGCAAGCGGCTGTTCGGCTATTCGTCGATGGTCTACGCGACCGTGGTCATCACGATCCTGAGCTATCTCGTCTGGCTCCACCACTTCTTCACCATGGGATCGGGCGCGAGCGTCAACAGCTTCTTCGGCATTGCGACCATGGTGATCTCGATCCCGACCGGCGCGAAGATCTTCAACTGGCTCTTCACGATGTATCGCGGCCGCATCCGCTACGAGCTGCCGATGATGTGGGTGGTGGCGTTCATGCTCACCTTCGTGGTGGGCGGTATGACCGGCGTGCTGCTCGCCGTGCCGCCGGCGGACTTCGTGCTCCACAACTCGCTGTTCCTCGTCGCGCACTTCCACAACGTGATCATCGGCGGCGTGGTGTTCGGGCTGTTCGCGGGGATGGACTATTGGTTCCCCAAGGCCTTCGGCTTCCGGCTCGATCGCTTCTGGGGGAAGGTGACCTTCTGGGGCTGGGTGATCGGCTATTGGGTCGCCTGGACGCCGATCTACATAGTCGGGCTGATGGGAACGACGCGGCGCGTGCGCCACTTCGACGATCCGAGCCTGCAGATCTGGTTCATCATCGCGATGATCGGGGCGGTGATCATCCTGATCGGCATCCTCGCCTTCGTCATCCAGATCGCGGTGAGCATCAAGAACCGCGAGAAGCTGCGCGACACCACCGGCGATCCGTGGAACGGCCGCACGCTCGAATGGGCGACCTCGTCGCCGCCGCCGGGCTACAACTTCGCCTTCACGCCGAAGGTCCATGATCTCGACGCCTGGTACGACATGAAGCAGCGCGGGCATGAAGTGCCGACGAGCGGCTTTCGCCCGATCCACATGCCGCGCAACACCGGCGCGGGGGTGATCCTCTCGTTCCTGGCGCTCGCGCTCGGCTTCGCGATGGTCTGGTACATCTGGTGGCTCGCGGCGGTCGCCGCGGTCGGCCTGTTCGTCGTCGCGATCGGCCACACCTTCAACTACAACCGCGACTATTACATCCCGGCGGAGGAAGTCGCGAACGACGAAAGCGAGCGCCTGAAGCTGCTCGGCGCAGGAGCCTGACATGGCGAGCGACGCAATGACCGCCGAAGGCGCGGCGAACCCGACCTTCTACCTCGTCGAGGAAGAGGATCACCACCACGAGACCGGCGGCAGCACCGCCTTGGGTTTCTGGATCTATCTGATGAGCGACGCGCTCATCTTCGCGACTTTGTTCGCCACCTTTGGCGTGCTGAGCAGCAGCTTTGCCGGCGGGCCGACCCCGGCCGACATCTTCGAGCTGCCGCTGGTCGCAGTGAACACGGCTTTGCTGCTGATTTCGTCGATCACCTACGGCTTCGCGATGATCGCGATGCAGGAAAGCAGGCTGAACGGCACACGGCTCTGGCTGGTGATCACCGGATTGCTCGGCGCCGGGTTCGTCGGGATCGAGCTGTTCGAGTTCGCCAGCCTGATCCACGAAGGCGCCACGCCGCAGACCAGCGCCTTCCTTTCGGCCTTCTTCACTCTGGTCGCGACGCACGGGCTGCACGTCACCTTCGGGATCATCTGGCTCTGCGTGATGCTGGTCCAGCTCGGCCAGCGCGGGCTACATCCCGAGAACCGGCGGCGGCTGATGTGCCTCAGCATGTTCTGGCATTTCCTCGACGTTGTCTGGATCGGCGTCTTCACCTTCGTCTATCTGCTCGGAGTCCTGCGATGAGCGCGTCCCATAGCACCCACGATGCCGCGCATGGGCACGGCGAAGGGCACGGCCATTTCTCGCGCCGTGGCTATTTGCTGGGTTTCCTGCTCTCGGCGGTGCTCACGGCGATCCCGTTCTGGCTGGTGATGACCGGCGCGCTGGCCGACAAGCAGGCGACGGTGCTGATCGTGATCGCGCTGGCGGTGGTTCAGATACTGGTGCACACCGTGGCCTTCCTCCATCTCAACACGCGCTCGGAAGGCGGCTGGACGCTGATGGCCTATATCTTCACGGCAGTGATCGTGCTGATCGTGATCTCGGGCTCGCTGTGGATCATGTACCATCTCAACAGCAACATGATGCCCGTGACGGCGGGAGGCTTCGGCTCCTGACACCCGGCGCCAAGCGCGGCCTCTTCCTGACGTTCGCGCTGCTCGCCTGCGCGGGCTTCGCGGCTTTGGGGGTGTGGCAGATCCAGCGCCGGGCATGGAAGCTCGACTTGATCGCGCAGGTCGATGCGCGCATCCACGCGCCCGCCGCGCCTCCGCCCGCGCGCGCCGATTGGGCAGGGGTCAATGCGCGCGACGATGCCTATCGCCATGTCCGCGCAACCGGCAGCTTTCTCCACGATCGCGAGACTTTGGTTCAGGCGGTCACCGAACGCGGCGCGGGCTTCTGGGTGCTGACGCCGCTCAGTACCGATCAGGGCACGGTGCTGGTCAACCGCGGCTTCGTGCCGCCCGAGCGCCGCGATCCGGCGAGCCGGCGCGCAGGGCGGGGGCCTGTGACGGTCACAGGCCTGCTCCGCGTCAGCGAGCCGGGCGGCGCCTTCCTACGCGCCAACGATTCCGCTGCCGGGCGCTGGTATTCGCGCGACGTCGCGGCGATCGCCAAAGCGCGGGCGCTGGGCGAAGTCGCGCCTTTCTTCATCGACGCCGATGCGGCGCCCAATCCCGGCGGCTACCCCGTCGGCGGGCTGACGGTCGTGGCTTTTCCCAACAGCCATCTGGTCTATGCTTTGACCTGGTTCGGACTCGCGGCGCTTTCGGCCTGGGGCGCGGCGCTGATCCTGCGCAAGGCAAGGCGAGACTGATGGACGCGCCGCTTCTGGCACTCACCCGCAAGCGCGCCGGCGCGCCGAGCGGTCCGTCGCCCGAAAGCGTGGCGGCAGACAATATGCGCCAGCTCATCCAGCTGCGCTGGATCGCGGTGGCGGGGCAGGTGGTGACGATCCTCGCGGTGCATTTCGGGCTCGGCGTAACTCTGCCGCTCGGGCCGATGCTGGGCGTGGCCGCCGCGCTCGCCGCCGCCAACCTCGCCGCCACGCTCGCGCTGCCGCACCACCGGGTGCATAATGCCGAGATCATGGTGGCGCTGCTCGTCGACATGACCGCGCTGACGCTCCAGCTCTATTTCAGCGGCGGCGCGACCAATCCCTTCATCTCGCTCTATCTGCTCCAGGTCGTGCTCGGCGCGATCCTGCTTCCGCGCGGATCGATCTGGGTGCTCGTGGCCGCGACCTGCTTCTGCTACGCGCTCCTCAGCGTCCGCCACATTCCGCTCGTGTTGCCTTCGTCGCTGCTGGCCGAGAGCGCCGATCTCTTCCGGATCGGCAACTGGATCGGCTTCGCGATGGTCGGCACTCTGCTCGTGCCGTTCGTCACCCGGATCAGCCACAATCTGAGCGCGCGCGACGCCTATCTTGCCGGGCTGCGGCAGCAGGCGGTGGAGGAGGACGGCATCATCCGCATGGGCCTGTTCGCATCGGGCGCGGCGCATGAGCTCGGCACGCCGCTCTCGTCGATTTCGGTGATCCTCGCCGACTGGCGCCGCATGCCGCGGATCGCCGCGGATCCCGAACTCGCGGCCGAAGTCGCCGAGATGCAGTCCGAGGTGCAGCGCTGCAAGGTCATAGTCTCCGACATCCTTCATTCGGCGGGCGAACCGCGCGGCGAGGCGATGGCGAGCACGCCCGCGCGACCCTTCCTCGAGGTGCTGGCCGAGGAATGGCAGGTCGCGCATCCGGAGGTTCCGCTCACCTGTCGCGTGGCGCTTCCCCAGGCGACGATGATCCCCGCCGATCCCTCGCTCCGGCAGGCGATCTGGAACCTGCTCGACAATGCCGGCGAGGCCTCGCCCGGCTATGTAGCGCTCGATGCGGGAATCGAAGGCGAGGCGCTGGCGATTGGCATCTCCGATCACGGGCCCGGTTTCCCGCCAGATCAGCTTGCGAGCATCGGCAAGCTCTACCAGTCGAGCAAAGGCGCGGGCCATGGCCTGGGGCTGTTCCTCGCGGTCAACGTCGCACGGCGGTTGGGCGGGCAGCTGGAGGCGAGGAATCGCGATACCGGGGCGCAGATCCGGCTGGTGCTGCCATTGCTCGCGCCGGTGCAAGGGATGGGATGAAATTGGAACCTTCCCGGAAACTCGTGCTCGTCGAGGACGACGAGACCTTCGCGCGGACGCTCCTGCGTTCGCTCGAGCGGCGTGGGTATCAGGTCGCGCTCGCGCGGAGCCCGGGCGAGCTCGATACGCTGCTGGAGACACATGGCTTCGAGTTTGCGGTGGTCGATCTCAAGCTCGGTCCCGCGTCGGGCCTGCCCTGCGTCGCGAAGCTCCACGCGCACGATCCGGCGATGCAGATCGTCGTGCTGACCGGCTTTGCGAGCATCGCCACCGCCGTCGAGGCTATCAAGCTCGGCGCGCGCCACTATCTCGCCAAGCCCTCGAACGCCGATGATATCGAGGCGGCATTCGGGAAGACGGAGGGCAATGCCGACGAGCCGATCGGCGCGCGTCCGACTTCGATCAAGACGCTCGAATGGGAGCGGATCAACGAGACGCTGGCCGCGACCGGCTTCAATATCTCGGAAACCGCACGCCAGCTGGGGATGCACCGTCGCACATTGGCGCGGAAGCTGGGCAAGCGGCCGGTGAAGTAGGCCGGACGATGGGCGGTTCGCGGGCGTCCAGCAACGTGACAGCGCGCCTTGCCGGCATCCGCCGATTGCGCTCGAAAGATGGTCTGCAATGCTATACAGTCCGCAGGGGCAGGATCGAGGCCAAGGCGCCCGTATCTTGCGACGAGAGGATGCAATGTCGGAAGGATCAGGCGGGCCGTGGACCTCGTCGGGAGCGCATATGTCGGCGCCACCGCAGGAGACCGTACATGCCGCCGCCGCGGAGCCGATCGAAAGCGGCGGGCGCTTCCCCGCTTTCCCCACCGAACGCGCCGAGCGCGGCATCCAGCTGCTGTCGCGACTCGCCGGACCGGTGGTTTTTTTCCTCGCGCTCGGTGGAATCGCGTGGTTATTGCTCAAGTAACTGATCGGGCGTGATTTTGCCCCGGTTCGGGCTACGTTCGCATTAATCGGCGTCCGGTTGCCGGATAAAACCTACCGAATTGCCAACATATCGGCGAATCTCTCTCCCAGCACGGGTCGTCCCGAAAAGGCCCGGTTTTCCCCGCCCCCCGCTTGCCTTCGCGCCGAGCGTGTGCCTCTGCTGCATTGCAGCAAGCTCCTTGCCGATGTGCGGCGGGGAAATTGCTGGCCCTTTGGGTGTGTAGTGTCAGGGAGTTTCGGGGTGTCGCATGTCAAAGATTGACCTGGCGATCCACGGTTATCCGAATCGTACGCCGTTCGCGTCGGCGGCGCGGCGAAGTGCCAAGGTCTGGTTGTCGCTGACCTTGATCGGCGCCGATACGCTGGCACTGATCATCAGCTTCGCGATCGGGCTCCGGGTCGAGCAGCCCGGCACCATCTCCGGCGACGTATGGACCTCGCTGCTGGGCGTGATCCTCGTTCATGTCGGCATTTCCTTCCAGAACCAGGCCTATGCCACCAAATGCCTGACCAACGCGACGTGCAGCACGCGCCAGGCGCTGCTGTCGATCGCCGGCACGCTGCTGCTGTTCCTGCTGGTGGTGTTTTCGCTCAAGGTGACGGGGCATCTGCCGCGCCTCGCGCTGTCGGTGGGTATCGTCTCCACCACTATCCTGATCGTCAGCCAGCGATTGCTGCTCTGTCACTTCGTTCGCCGCGCTTATGGCGATCGGCTGCACACCGAATTGGTGATCGTGGACGGCGGAAATGTACCGGATGCGTGCCTCGGCAGCGACATCATCGACGCCGGCGCCGCGGCGTTGCGCTCGGATCTCGATGATCCGTACATGCTCAACCGGCTCGGCACGCTGTTGCGCCATTATGACCGCGTCGTCATCAGTTGCACGCCCGAGCGCAAGGTCGAATGGGCGCAGGTGCTGAAGGGCGCCAACATCCAGGGCGAGATCATCGTTCCCGAGATCGGCGAGCTCGGGCCGTTGGCAGTGCATCAGCTGAGCGGCGTCACTACCGTCGTCGTTTCGCGCGGACCGCTCAATCTCCCGAATCGCGCCAAAAAGCGCGCGCTCGATATCGCGCTCACCGTGCCGGTGTTGATCGCATTGCTGCCGCTGATGATCACGGTCGCGATCCTGATCCGGCTCGATTCGCCGGGGCCGGTCTTCTTCCGGCAGGAGCGGATGGGGCGGGGCAACCGCATCTTCCACATCCTCAAGTTCCGCAGCATGCGAGTCGAGACGAGCGACTCCGACGGAACGCGCTCGGCGAGCCGCGACGACGATCGGATAACCCGGGTCGGCCGCTTCATTCGCCGGACGAGCATCGACGAGCTGCCGCAGCTGATCAACGTGTTGCTGGGCGAGATGAGCCTCGTGGGCCCGCGCCCGCACGCGCTCGGCTCGCTCGCCGGCGACGAGCTTTTTTGGCGCGTCGATCGCCAATATTGGCATCGCCATGCGCTCAAGCCGGGAATCACCGGCCTCGCGCAGGTCCGCGGCTTTCGCGGTGCGACCGAGCATCGTCGCGATATCGTCAACCGGCTGGAGGCCGATCTCGAGTATCTCCACGGCTGGAGCCTGATGCGCGATCTCGGCATTCTCGCCAAGACCGCGCAGGTGCTGGCGCATAAGAACGCATATTGAAGAACGAATATTGAACGGGAGAGGCTGGGCGAGCGCGGATTAACCATCGCCACCAAGCTTCCATAAAGGACTTTCGGCCATAGCCGCTGCTGGGCAATAAAGGTCTCAGGCAGTGGCGGAAAATTTGATAATGGCGAGGGACGCCGATGCGGGCTCTGCCGATAATGCGCAGGCGGAACCGATGTGGCTGATGCCCGCGGACCTTCGCGAGCCGATCGCGGAACGCCTGATCCAGGCCGGCTCGCGCTGGGCGGGAATCGCCAGTTTCGTCGTCGCCCTGGGCGCGGTCGGGCTCTGGCTGCTGGGCTGATCGCCCGGATCTGACCCGCCGACGGCAGGTGATGCCGTCCAGAAACAAACAAGCCGTGCCGTTGGCGCGACCAATTGCATTTGCCCCGGTGGGCACCGGCGCTTGAACGCTCTAGCATGATCAAATTGCTGCACTGCAATGAGGTCGAGAGCGCGTGCTTAGCTCTGACGGAAGAGTATCTGAACGAAAAACTTTCGCATCTGCGAAGGGTTGTTGGCGTGCGCGACAACGCGTTGCCGTGTTGCGGCGAACGCCGCTGCTGGCGGTCGGGGGCGCGCTGTTCGGCGTGCTGTCCGGCATGCCGGCATATGCCCAGCAAGCCGAGGCGCCGGAACGCGCTCAGCAAGCCGAGGTGCCGGAACGTGCCCAGGAAGCGCCACGGCCTAAGCCGCAGACGGAGGCGAGGCAAGGCCTGCGAATCGAGCCTTCGCTGACCACGGTCTATGACGGTAACGTCTATAGGGTCGACTCGCGAACCGAGGATCCGGTTGCCGATGTGATCGTCACTCCCGCTATCGAGATCGGCTATGATCGCGATATCGGCATCGCCGCTTTCAGCCTTCGTGCGTTCGCGGGCTATGACCGGTTCATCTCCGAAACCCAGCGGAGCAAGCCGCGTCTCGAGCTTGAAGGTTCGGGCAAATACGTCATCGCCGGGCGATGCTGGGTGCGGCCGTCCGCTAGCTATCGCCAGCAGCGCGCCGATTACGGCGACATCAACAGCGCCAGCGAGAATCTCCAGAAATTCTCGATGCTCGGCGTCGCGGCCGATTGCGAGCGCCCCGCCGGCCTTTATCCGGTCGTCGCATGGCAGCGCGATACCACGCGCAACGGCGACGGCTTCGAATATGCCGATCAGACCAGCAATCTATACCGCGCCGGCATCGGCTATTCACGGCCGAGCCTCGGCAAGCTGACCGCTTATTACGAGCATGTCACCAGTGAGCGGCCCCAACTCGCGGTGGAGAACCGCAGCGACGCTTATGGGCTGTCCTTTTCGCGGTCTGTCTCGCCGCTCACTTCGATCGACGCCGATATCCGCTGGATGCACGTCACCAGCACCGCCGCTGCGGTGAGCAGCTATAACGGGCCGGGCTGGAACTTCCGCATCTCGAGCATGGTGATTCCGCGCGTGAAGCTCACGGGCGCCACCGAGCGCACCATCGTCAACGATAGCCTGATCGCCACGGGGTTCGCGGTGCGCACCGCGTGGCGGCTCTCTGCCGATGTTGCACTGAGCGAACTGACGTCAGTCGGCGTGTTCGGCGAGCTGGTGCGGCGCGATTTCCGCCAGGATGCGGCGATCCGGCCATTCAGCTATACGCACGATAGAACGAACCAGTTCGGTTTGATTGCGCGCCGCAAGATCACCGAGGCTCTGGCCCTGGATCTTTCGGTCACGCATCTCGATCGAGCCACCAACAGCGACGTCTCGAACTATCGCGCCAATCGCGTGTCGCTTGGCGCAACCATGAGGTTTTGAACCTATGAGGAATATTCTTCTGACCCAGAGCCGGCTCTTCACCGCGGCGTTCGCCGCATCGACCGCCCTCGCTTTGCCGGTAGTGGCGCAGACCACCGGCGCAGGCGTTGCTGCCGCACCGGCAGCGCCTGTCGCCACGGCTTCCGCACCTGCCGCCGCGCCGGCGACGCCCGCTACACCGCCCCGCGCCGCCGCGGCCGAAGGCTATCGGCTCGGTCCCGACGACGAGGTCAAAGTCTTCATCTATGGCCAGCCGGATCTGTCGGTCACCACGCGCGTGAAGGCCGACGGCACGATCCGGCTGGCGATGCTCGGCGCAGTCGACGTGCGCGGCAAGACCACCGCGGAGTTGGCCGATGCGATCGCCGCGGGATACGCCCAGGGCGGCTACCTCGAGCGGCCTTCGGTCAATGTCGAAGTGTCGCAGTTCGTCAGCCGCTTCGTGACGGTCCTCGGCAACGTGCCCCAGGCGGGCAATTACCCGCTCGATCGGCCGTACACCGTCGCCGGGATGCTCGCCCGGGCGGGCGGCGCGACCGCCACCGGCGCCAACGCCGTCATCCTGACGCCCGCCGACGGCAGCGGCCCGGTTCGCATCTCGCTCGCCGAGATGAATGCCGGCGCCAGCAGGCCGCTAGCGCCCGGCGACATCCTGTTCATCCCGCCTGCGGAGAAGGTCTACGTTTACGGCCAGGTGCAGGCACCCGGCGCGTTCACCTTCGTTCCCGGCCAGACTTTCCGTCAGGCGCTCGCGCTCGCCGGCGGACCCACGCTCGCGGGCTCGACCAAGCGGATCAAGGTGCGCCGCGCGGGCAAGGAAGTCGAAGGGCTCAATCTCGACGATCCCGTCAAGCCCGAAGACGTGCTGGTCATCCGCGAGAAGCTGTTTTGAGCGCGACGCAGAATTGGAGTTACGGCATGAGCTGGAACGAGCGATTGCGGCATTGGCTGCGGGGGCTGCTTGGCGGGGACGCCGGCGGCAGACGCATTCCCGAGCGGCTCGACTATGACGCGGGGCCGCCGGACGAAGAGGTCGCGGTGCCGATCTCGGGCGGTCGCGCATCGACCGCGGGACCCAGCATCGCGTTCCGGCGCAACGCCGTGTTCGCGGCGTTCAACACCGCGGTGCCGGTGAGCGATCGTCATGGGCTGGCCGGGCGCAAGAAGGAACTGGCGCGGCTGATCGACGCAGTGGTCAAGCAGCGCAAGCACGCGCTGATCTATGGCGCGCGCGGATCGGGCAAGACTTCGCTGGCGCGCGTGTTCGGCGATCTCGCCGACGAGGCGGGATGCGTCGCGCTTTATGGCTCGGCGAGCGAAGGCGCGGGCGTCGACGGGCTGTTCCGCCCGTTCCTCGACGAGCTGCCGCTTCAGCGCGGGATCGCCGCGACGATCCCGGCGGACCGGCCGCTGAGCGTCCAGCAGGTCGCCAATCTGTTCGTCCAGGGCGTCAACCAGCGCACCTTGCTGATCGTCGACGAATTCGATCGCGTCGCCGCCGAGCGCACCCGGCACGAAGTCGCGACGTTGCTCAAGCTGCTCACCGACATGCACTCCATGGTGCAGATCGTGCTGGTCGGGATTGCCGGGAATGTCGACGGCCTGCTCGCCGCGCATCCCTCGCTGCGCCGCCATTTGTTCGCCCAGCCGGTGTCGCCGATCGAGCGCGACGAGCTTGCCGGCCTGCTGCGACTCTGTGCGCAGCAAGCCGGGCTGTCGTTCGAGGAAGAGGCGGTCCAGACGATCGTCTCAGCGGCGATCGGGTCGCCATATCATGCGCGGTTGTTCGGGATGCATGCCGCGCTCGCGGCGGAGGGAGCGGGGCGCGATCGCGTCACGCTCGCCGATGCGCAAAAGGGACTTGCCGAAGCGCTCGCCGAATGGAGCGATCTGACCCCCGACGTCTACGCGATCTTCGCGCGTGCGCTCGGCCAGGCGGGATCGTTGCGGGGGATGGTCGCACTGGCGGGCGTGCTTGCGGCGCATGCGCCGGTGCTCACCTTCGAGCGGATGACCGCGGCGGGCACCGATCTGTTCGGCGAGGAGCTGGGCGGGCCGACCACGGTCGATCGCACCATCGGGCTGATCGCTCCGGCGCTCAGCGAGGACGGCATGCCCGGCGAGCTTCAGTTCGCCGATTCCTTGTCGCCGCAATTCCTCGTGCTGATGGCGAACGGCGCCGCATCGCGGCCACGCGAGACCGCATCGCTGGATCGCGAGACGCTCGACGCACGTGAGCTTCTCCAGGGAGTCGGGCTATGACGATCAAGGCAGCCGATCTGATCGAGGCGCTCAAGGCGCGCTGGCTACTGGTCGCGGCGATCACCGGCGTATTGTTCGCGCTCATCGCGGGTATCGCGCTGGTGCAGCCGCGCCAATATCTGGGGGCGTCGTCGCTGCTTCTCGATCTCTCGCAGACCGATCCTACCGACAGTACCCAGCAACAGCAGGGGCGGATCGAGACCGATTCGATCATCGCGACGCAGGTGGACCTGATCAAGAGCGCCAAGGTGACCGACGCAGTTGCCAAGGCCGCGGGCTTCGTCGACCAGGTTCCCGCCGATCTTCCTCCCGATGCACGCCTTCAGCAGGCCGCGGCCCGGGTACGTGCCGGTCTCACGGTCGCGACCGGGCGGCAGAGCAATGTCCTGCAGATCCAGTTCCTCGATCCCGATCCGGCGGTTGCCGCGCGGGTCGCGAACCTCGCCGCACAGATCTACATGCGCGAGCAGGTGAGCCTGCGCGCTTCGGCGGCGCAGGGTTCGGCGGAATGGTTCGAAGCGCGCACCGCCGATGTCCGGCGCCGCTACGAAATCGCGCAGAAGAAGCTCTCCGACTTTCAGCGCGCGCACGACATCATCGGCATGAACCGCATGGATCTGGAAGCGGAGAAGCTCAAGAATCTCTCGGCCTATCTCGTCCAGGCGCAGGCCGACGCCGCCGCCGCACATTCCAAATCGGGGTCGGCCGCGGTGCCCGAGGTCGCGACGTCGCTGGTCGTCCAGAACATCCAGGAAGCGATTGCCACGCAGGCGGCGAAGGTGGCGGAACTCGGCAAGTCGCTGGGGCCTAACCACCCGGAGATGATCGCCGCCAAGGCACAATTGGGCGAGCTTCAGGGCCATCTCCGCGACGCGCGCGGGGTTCAGGCGTCGTCGATGACCGCCAACAGCAGCGCGGCGAGCCGCCGCGAGGGCGAGCTGCGCGCCGAAATGGCGGCGCAGGAGGATCGCATGATCCGGATGTCGGGCGTGCAGGACCAGCTGATGGTCATGCAGCGCGACGTCGAGGCGGCGCGGCAGACCTATGACACGGTCCGCCAGCGCTTCAACGAAGCCGCGCTCAAGAGCCAGATCTCGCAGCCCAATGCGAGCCTGCTCGATCAGGCGACGGTGCCGCTGTTACCCGCCCGCCCGAGCCTACCCTTGTGGTTCGCCGCCGGGATCGCGCTGGGGCTGCTCGCCGGTATCGCCGCAGTGGTGCTGAGCGAAATTCTGCGCCCGCGCGTCCGCACCGTGAATGGGTTGGCGGCTTCGACCGAAGTCGAGGTCATCGCCGATCTCTCTCCCAAATCACGGCCCGTCGAGGGCCTGTTCATGCCACGTCAGGAGGCTGCATGAGGCTCCGTTCCACTGCGGGCGCAAACCCGCTCTTCGCCGAGACTGCGGTCCATCCGGTCAGTGAGGCCGAGACATCGGGGCAGGGCGGTCTCGCATTGCTCGACAGGAGTGACGAGCGTATCGATCCGCTGGTGACCGCGGCGTTCGACGCCGATGATCCCTATGTCGCCAAGGTCCGCAAGGTCCGCGCCAAGCTGCTCGCCACCGCGCGCGAGGCGAGCGGGGCGGACGGCAGGCTGCGGCTCGCGATCCTGTCGCTGCAGGGCGGCGACGAGGCGTCGATCCTCGCCGCCAATCTCGCGACGGTGATGGCGCAGATGGACGGGCCGACGATCGTCGTCGATGCCGATGTGGATCGGCCCTCGCTCGATCGGCTGCTCCGTTTGCCCAACCGTATCGGGCTCGCCGAGCAACTGGCCGGTCAGGCGTTGCGGCTGCCGGTGCTCCAGACCGCGATCGACCGGCTGTGGCTGATGCCCGCCGGCCAGGCCGCTGGTGGCGCGGCGACGTTGGTCGAGAAGGGCTCGCTGGCCGAGGCGGCGGAACGCTGGAACCTTCCCGATGCCAATCTGCTCGCGTTTCTCGCCGAGCGACCGCGCGGAGGAACCGCTTTCGGCAACGTGCTCGAAAAGTTCGATGCGGTTGTGGTCGTCGCGCGGCGGGGCGTCACGCCCGTCGCCGAGATCCGCCGCGTCATCGACGATCTCGACCGGCATCGCATCCCGATCGCCGGTTCGGTGGTGAGCTGAAGGGCGCGAGATGCACGGAAACGCCACCCTCGAATTACCCTTGAGCGGGAGCGGCGCGGGCGGCAGCGGACATTCGGAGACCGCCTGGGTGGGCGGTGTGCCGGTGTCGACGCTGTCGCTCCGCGCGCTGATCGAACGCATGCTCCGCGACGCGCCCCTGCGGCTCGCGGCGGGCGAGCGGCCGCTGCTCGTGTTCGACTGCAACGGTCATGGCCTGTCGCTCAACGCGACCGACAAGGGCTTCGCCAGGGACCTGGCGCAGGCGGATCTGATCCACGCCGACGGGCAGGTGATCGTCAAGGCATCGCATTGGCTGGGCGGTCCGCAGATCGCCGATCGCTCGAGCACCACCGACATGTTTATCGATAGCCTTCCCGGCGCTGCGGAAGGCAAAGTGCGTTATTACCTTCTCGGCGGCACCGAGCAGGTGAACCGGGATTGCGCCGACAAGATCTGCGCGGACACGCCGGGCCTGGAACTGGCGGGGCGCCGCAACGGCTTCTGGAAGCCGGACGAGGAAAACGCGGTGATCGACGCGATCAACGCCGCCGCGCCCGACGTCCTCTGGGTCGGCACCGGCAAGCCGCGCGAACAGGCGTTTTGCGTGCGCAACCGCGACAGGATCAAGGCCGGGTGGATCGTCACTTGCGGCGGCCTGTTCAACTACATCACCGGCGATTATCCGCGCGCGCCGATGTGGATGCAGAAGGCGGGGCTCGAATGGCTCCACCGCATGGCGACCAACCCGCGGCATTTGGCGTGGCGCTATCTCACCACCAATCCGCATGCGCTGTACCTGATCTGGAAGCACCGGAATGGCTGAGGCACCGGCTTTGCCTCTCGAAAAGAAACCGATCCGCGCGACGCTCGCGCGGTTCGGACTGGCGAGCATGTCATCCGCGGCGGTGTCGGTCAGCCATCTGCTCGTCCAGCTCGTGTCGGTGCGGCGGCTGGGGGCGAGTGAGATTGGCACACTGGCTTTCCTGCTGGTGATCATCCAGTTCGGCTACGGACTGTCCAATGCGCTCGTTTCGACGCCTTATGCGATCGCCGTGAACCAGCGCGAGGACGGCGAGGACGAAGGTTTTGACTTCTTCTTCCCGATGAACCTGCTGCTCGCGCTGTCGCAGGGGCTGCTCTGCGCCGCAATCGGCTGGATCATGGCGGGCCCCTGGGCCGCGGCGGCGTTCGGGCTGGCGGGCACGTTCTCGCTGCTCCGCTGGTTCGGCCGTGCCACTTCCTATGCGCATCATACGCCAAGCGGCGCCGCGGTCTCGGACCTGGTCTATGCAGTGCTCGTCGTAGCGGGCGTGGGCGCTACGCTCGCGATCGGGGCGCGGCTCGAGCTGTTCGGGGCAGTGATCGCCGGCGCAGGACTGCTCGCTTTGATCCCCTTCGGCGCGGGCTTTCTGTTCCGCCACCGGCCGGTCGGCCTCGGGCGCGCCTTTGCAGCGTATCGCCCGGTGTGGAAGCGGCAATCGGCATGGACGCTGATCGGCGTAATCACCACCGAGGCGACGTCGAACGCGCACAGCTATATCGTCACACTGTTCGCCGGCCCCGCAGCGTTCGCGCCGATAGCGGTGGGGATGCTCTTCTTCCGTCCGGTCAATGTCTGCATCACTGCACTCACCCAGCTCGAACGCCCGCGCATGGCGCGCGCGGTGGGCAAGGGCGACGAGCGTTCAGCCCGCGGATCGGTACGGGCCTTTCTCGCGGCTCTGCTGGTGATCTGGATCGCCACGGCAGTCACCGCGGCGCTCATCCTGTTCGTCTTTCCGCACGTGATCATCAAGCCGACTTTGTCGGTGGAAACGGTGATGATCGCAGTCGCGCTCTGCGCCGCTTTGTCGCTGGTCCAGTGCCTCCAGGCGCCGATGAGCGTGCTCACCCAGGCGCGCGGCGCGTTCAGGCCGCTCGCGGCGACCAGCGTGCGGAGCTGCTTCGTCGGCGTCGCCGCAGTGGTCGCGATCACGCTGTTCGCACCCTCGGTCTACACGATCGCCGGGGTAGTGCTGGCACAGCTCGTGATGATGCTCGGCATCTGGCGGCTGGACCATGTTTGGCGGCGTACCCAGCGCGAGACGGCGGAATGAGCCTCGCGCTTCCCTGGTATCGCGGCCGCGCACCGCTCCGCGCCGGCGGTGCCGCGCCGGCACGTGCCGAGGCGCTGATCCCGATCGCACAGGCCGTTTACTACATCTTCCTGATGCTGATCTTCATCGGCCAGCAGCCCTTCTCGTCGCGCAACCAGGAGCAGCTGGTGGCGATGGCGGCGAACAATGACGGATCTGACCCGTTCAAACAGGCATTCTTCATCGGCTTCGCGATGGTGCTGACGCTGCTCGAGCTCGTGCGGCGCTACAAGCCGCAATATCGCTTCACCTATTGGCCGATGCTGCTGATGCTCGGCTGGTTCCTGATCAGCTGCGCGTGGGGCGTCGATCCCTTCGTCTCGTTCAAGCGCGTGATGCAGCAGGTGATCGTGATCTACATCACCTTCCTCGCGCTTGCCTTGCTCGGGCCCGAGCGGATCTATCGCACGCTGATGGCCGCGCTCGTCACCTCGCTGCTGATCTGCTGGATATCGCTGCCGCTCACCCCCAATGCGGTCCACCCGCCGACCGAGAGCGACAAGGCGCTGATCGGCGCGTGGCGCGGCTTCTTCTTCCACAAGAATATCGCCGGCGCCGTGATGGCGCTCACCTTCGTGGTCACCGCGCACGCCTATTTCACTTCCAGGAAGTGGTATTATGCGCTGTTCTCGGTGATGGCGTTCGTCTTCGTGGTCGGCACGAAGAGCAAGACCTCGCTCGCTTTGTGCTTCGCGATCCTCGCGGTGAGCTCGGTCTATCGGTTGCTCAGCCAGTCGGTCGCCAAACGGGCGGTGCTGCTGCTGCTCGTCGGCCTCGGCATGCTGCTGTTCCTTGCGCTCTACATCGCCTTCCAGCCCGTGATCGAGCGCTGGTTCGCCGATCCGACCGCCTTCACCGGGCGCGTCTCGATCTGGAAGGTCGCGATCGATTATCTCGGCGATCATCCCTGGCTCGGCGCGGGCTTCGGCGGTTTCTGGCAGGTGGGCGATCTCTCGCCCGCGCACGATTATCTCAACCAGAAATTCCAGCTGCTCACGGCGCATTCGCACAACGGCTATCTCGAGATCCTCGTCACCACCGGTCCGGTCGGGCTGGTGCTGCTGCTGCTCTCGTTCGTGGTGCTGCCTGCCTATTGGTTCCTGACCGGGACTACCCGCCAGAACGCCACGCTGATGGCCAGCGCCTTCGCGATCTGGAGCTTCGTGCTCTACCAAAACCTGCTCGAGACCTCGTTCTTCGACAAGGATCGTCAGGTCTGGGTGATCTTCCTCTCGTCGCTCGCCATCGCGCACGCCTCATTCAAGGCGGTCGAGCGGCCCCGCTGGCACCGCCAGCGGGCGCGCATCCCAGTTACCGGAGTTCCTGCATGACCGAAATCGCCGTCTGCATTGCCACACGCCAGCGGCCGAAGGGGATAACCCGTACGCTCCGCTCGCTCACCGCGCTGCAGACCGAGCGCGCGGTCACGGTGATTGTTGCGGATAACGACGCCGAGAAGCAGGAAGGGATCGCCGCAGCCAAGGCGCTGCAGGCGGAGGGCTATCGCTGGCCGCTCAAGCTGCTGACGGTTGCCGAGCCCGGCATCCCGCAAGTCCGCAACGCCCTTGTCGCCGCGGCGCTGCGGCTGCCCGACATCCGCTTCGTCGCCATGCTCGACGACGACGAGGCAGCTGATCCGCACTGGCTCCACGCGATGCTGGCATGTCAGGCCGCAACGCGCGCCGATGTGGTCGGCGGCGCGGTGCTGCGCGAGATGGAAGGCGACGTGCCGTCGTGGATGCTGGAGCACCCGATCCTGCGACCGAAGCTGCGCGGCGCCTCGGGCGTGGTCGACCTGGTCGACAGCACGGCCAATGTGCTGATCGCGGCTGAGGCGCTGCGTGCGCTGGGTGATACGCCGTTCGACGAGGCGATGGCGCTCACCGGCGGCTCCGACAAGGAGCTCTTCACTCGGATGCAGCGCGGTGGGCGTCGCTTCGCCTGGGCCGACGATGCGCGCGTCACCGAGCTGATTCCGGCGAGCCGCATCACGACCAAATGGCTGCTGATGCGCGGCTACCGGATCGGGATGACCGATACGATCACTGCGCTGACCCACAGCACGCCGATCAAGGTGGCGACCGCCGAGGTGCCGCGCATCGTCGGCGGCTTCGTGCTCGGCTCGCTCGGCGCGCTGACGTTCGATCCCGGCAAACGGATCGAGCGGCTCGGCAAGCTCTATCGCGCGGCGGGCAAGATCGCCGCGCTCACCGGCAATCACTACGAAGAATATCGCAAGGTGCACGGCGCATGAGGAACGACACCGGCCAGCCCACCTTCTCGGTGGTGATCCCGCTCTACAATCGGGCGGAGATCGTGACGAAGACGATCCGTTCGGTGCTCGACCAGGATTTCGGCGATTTCGAGATCATCGTCGTCGACGATGGATCGAAGGACGATCCCGAGCCGGTGGTGGCCGCGATCGGCGATCCGCGCATCCGCTATGTCCGCCAGGACAATGCCGGCGGCGGGGCGGCGCGCAATCGCGGGATCGAGGAGGCGCGCGGGCGCTATATCGCCTTCCTCGATTCCGACGACCAGTTCCTGCCCGGCAAGCTCTCGATCATGGCGGCGGCCTTGCCCGACGAGGGGGATACCGTCCTCTATTCGCAGATGAACGTCGACCGCGGAGTCGACCGTTACTGGGTCCGGCCGGAGCGGGGCATTCGCGAGGATGAGGATGTCGGCGAGTATCTGTTCTGCGCCAACCAGTTCATGCAGACCTCGACGCTCGTCGTGCCCACCGCGCTGGCGAAGCGCGTGCGCTTCGATCCCGCGCTCAAGAAAGGACAGGACCTGGATTTCGCCGTGCGGCTGCAAGTCGCCGGCGCGCGCTTCCGGATGATCGAGCAGCCGCTCACCATCTGGCTCGACGCGACCGAAGTGGGGCGGACTTCCTATGTCCGCGGCTACGAGACCTCGCTCGACTGGCTCGATCGCTGCGGGCATCTGCTCACCAGCCGGGCGCGGCACGGCTATCGCGCGACGGTGCTCGCCTACCACATGGCGCCGGTCCGCCCGCTCGCGACGATCCCCGAGCTGGTCCGCGGCCTGTTCTACGGACGCGTGCCGGCACGCATCCTCGCGCGCCAGTTGCTGCGCTCCTACCTCCCCAAGTCCTTCTACCGCTCGCTCGTGAACCAGTTCGTCCATCGCTTCGGCAAGCCCGAGGCGCTGGCTGGCAAGGCGGGCAAGTGAATGGACGCGGCTAGCCAGCTTCAGCCAGTCGGGGCGAATGCGGCGGAGGGACCGTTGTTCACGGTCGTGATCCCCACCTACAATCGGCGCGACGCCGTGGTCGAGGCGGTGCAATCCGCGCTCGACCAGAATGTGCGCGACATCGAAGTCATCGTCGTCGACGACGGCTCGACCGACGGCACCGCCAGCGCCGTCGCCGCGATCGGTGACGAGCGCCTCCATATCATCGTCCAGCCCAATGCCGGGGCGGCGGCGGCGCGCAATCGCGGCATCGATTATGCGCGCGGGCGCTATGTCGCCTTCCTCGATTCGGACGATCGCTTCTTCCCCGATCATCTCGCCGATCTGCTGCCGCTGCTCGCACAGGGCGACGATATCGTGGCCTATTGCCGGGTGGTGGTCGATCGCGGCTCGGGACGGCACTTTCTCAAGCCCTATCGCGAGATATTGAGCGGCGAGACCGTCGATCGCTATCTGATGTGCGAGCGCGGCTTCATCCAGACCAGCAGTCTCGCGCTGCGGCGGACGCTGGCGAACACGGTGCGTTATCGCGAGGATGTCGGCTTCGGCGACGATACCGATTTCGCGGTGCGGCTGTCGCTGGCCGGCGCGAGGTTCCTGATGGCGCCCCGCGCGACGGTTTTGTGGGCCGATCGCAAGACCGAGAACCGCCTGTCGCAGGTCCGCGCCAATATCGGCAATCTCGCCTGGCTCAAGGATCTGCGCCCGCACATCTCGGCGCGCGCTTATTCCGCCTATATGGGCTGGCACGCCGCGAAGAGCGTCTGGCCGACCAGCCGGCGCACGGCGCTGTTTTATTATTTCGATGCCCTGCGCCACGGTGCCTTCCGCCCGCGCATCGCCGCCATTGTGCTGTTGCAAATCATTATCCCTGACAATGTTTATCGAAAAGCGGCGGATCGATGGATCGCATTGACCAGCCGGGTGCGGGGCGCCCGGATATGAAGCGTCGTACCTTCCTCGCCGGCGCCGCGGCAGCGTGCAGCGTCCCGCTCACCACCAGCGCGGTGCCGTTCGTGCCGCCGGAGCCCGATACCAGCGGGCCCGGGCTCGACGCCCGTGCCCGCAAGAGCGGGCGGCATTTCGGCTGCGCGATCAAGTCGAGCCAGATCGCCAAGGATCCGGATTTCACCGCCGCGGTGCTGCGCGAGGCGGGCGTGATCGTCGAGGAATATGAGCTCAAGCGCCATGTCACCCAGGCGAAGCCCGGCAAATACGACTTCAGCGGCGCCGACAAATTGATCGACTTCGCCCAGAAACACGGCCTCGGCGCGCGCGGGCATACTTTGGTCTGGTACGCGGCGAACCCGCCCTGGCTCGAGGCGGCGCTGCCCGGCGCCAGTCCGCGCGACCGCGAGGAACTGCTCGGCGGCTATATCCAGACGGCGATGCGGCGCTATGCCGGGCGCATCACTGAATGGGACGTGGTCAACGAGCCCGTCGAGCCCAATCAGGGCCGCCGCGACGGGATGCGTGCCAAGAACATCTGGGAACAGGCGTTCGGCGACCGCTATATCGACCTGGCTTTCCAGATCGCCCGCGAATCCGATCCCAGGGCCAAGCTGTTCCTCACCGATTTCGGACTCGAGCATAACTCGCGCCGCTGTGCCGCGCGACGCGACGCGATTCTGGAGCTGCTGGAAGGTGCCCTGTCGCGCGGCGTGCCGATTGACGCTCTGGGTGTCCAGGGGCACCTCAAGCCGTTCCGCGAGCCGTTTGACGAGCGAATCTTCGCCGACTTCCTCGATCGCGTGCGCGGGATGGGGCTGGGAATCGCGATCACCGAATTCGACATCGCCGATCGCGGCGGTCCCGCCGACGTCACTGCCCGCGACGCGCAGGTCGCCGCGGTCGGCCGGGCATTCCTCGATGTCGCGCTCGACAATCCGGCCATGGGCTCGGTGCTGAGCTGGGGTCTGTCGGACCGCTATTCATGGTTGTCGACCTATCCCGACTATCGCTGGCCCGACGGGCAGAAATCGCGCGGGCTGCCTCTCGACGCGGACCTCAAACGCAAGCGGCTCTGGGCGGAGATGGCGGCGGCGTTCGATGCCGCACCGCCGCGCCGGGCAAGTATCGGACCGCAGGGAGTGCCGGCATGAGAATCGCGTCGTTGACCGGCCTGCGGGGCCTCGCCGCCGTCGCGGTTCTGCTTTACCACATCCCGCATTCGCCGGCCTTTCAGAACTTTGCGATCGGGCTGTTCTCGCGCGCCTATCTCGCGGTCGACCTGTTCTTCGTGCTCAGCGGCTTCGTCATCTCGATCGGCTATTACGAACGCGTCGTGAAGCGCCCCAGCGCCGCCAGCTATGGCGATTTCCTGCTCAACCGGATGGCGCGTGTCTGGCCGCTCCATTTCGTCGTCGCTTTGGTGTTCCTTGTCCGCATCCTCGTCAACGTGTCGGGCGACCAGCCCGTGGCGCTGACGCCTGCCAACATCGTCACCAATTTGCTGATGATCCAGAGCTGGGGGTGGGGGACACAGGCACTTGCCGGGAATAGCTGGTCAGTGAGCACCGAGCTCGTCGCCTATCTGCTGTTCCCGCTCATTGCGATATTCGCTTTCTCGCGCGCGGTCTGGCTGCAGGTCGCGGGCGCGGTGGCGCTGCTGATCCTCGTTGCGCTGCTCGGCCACGGTTCGCGCGGGCCGCTCGACGTCAATGACGGCAATTCGATCCTGCCCGTGCTGCGCTGCCTCGCCGGCTTCGCGCTGGGCGTCGTCGCTTTCCGCGTCGCGCGGGACCCGCGATGCGAACGCTTGCTGGGTGGCGAGCGCGGCTTCCTCGCGAGCTGCGCGCTGCTCGTCGTGGCGTTGCTGATCCCCGGCGGCGACGTCGTGGTCGCTTTGTGCTTCCCGCTGCTGGTGATCGCCTGTTACTATGACGGCCGCGCGTCGCGGGCGCTGCTCGCGAACCCGGTGGTGTTCCATCTCGGGCTGATCAGCTATTCGATTTATCTCTGGCATCCTCTGGTCCGCGACGTCTTCGCGCGCGGCATGGGAATCGCCCATCGTCATGGATTTTCCGGGTTCGACTGGGTGTTCTACGCCGGCATCCTGGTGGCCACCTGGCTGGTCTGCTGGGCGAGCTATCTGCTGATCGAAGTGCCCGGCCATCGTGCGATCAAGAAGCTCGAGCGTCACGTCGTGCCCCGGCCGCCGCTGCCGTTCCAGCAGGCCGCCGAATAGACATGCACGCCGCGACGATCATCGCGATCCCCACCTTCCGGCGCCCGGACCGGCTGCGTCACCTGATCGAGGCGATCGCGAAGCTCGACCGGCTGGAGGACACCGCTTTGCTGGTCGCGGACAATGATGCCGGCGGGGAGGGGGCGGCGGTGGCGATCGCGATGGCGGAGGAGGGCCTGCCGATCCCGGTCGAGGTCATCCGCGTGCCCGAACCCGGCCTGTGTCATGTCCGCAACGCGATCGTCGCGCATGCGCTGACCATCCGGACGATGCAGCGGCTGGTGATGATCGACGACGACGAGTGGCCCGAGCCGCAATGGCTGGCGGCGTTGCGCACCGTCCAGCAGCGCACCGACGCGGCGGTGGTCGGCGGGCCGGTCATTCCGGTCTTCCCCGAAGGCACGCCCGACTGGGCCGAGCAGACGCTCGTCTTCCGCCCCGAGCAGCGCCCCGAGGGCCCCGCCGAGATGCTCTATGCGAGCAACAATCTGCTGGTGATGCGGCCCGCTCTGGAAGCATTGGGCGCGCCATGGTTCGATCCCGCCTTCAATCGTAGCGGCGGCGAGGATCTCGATTTCCTCACCCGGCTCAAGGCGATCGGCTTCACCTTCGCCTGGGCGCCGGGAGCGCGGGTCTCCGAATGGGTCGGCGCGGATCGTGCGCGCAAGGCCTGGGTGCTGCGGCGGATGTGGCGGATCGGCGTCACCGATACGCGCGTCGCCCGCAAGCAGCGCGGGCTGATCGGACGCGTCGGCCTGGGCGTGCGTTCGCTCGCATTGCTCGGCCTGCGTACCGCCGCGCTGCCGGCGCTGGCGTGGCAGCGCCACCGCCGCCTCGACATCGCCGGCCAATGGGTCAAGGCGCTTGCCCGCCTGTATGCGCTGGCGGGCGGGAGCGACGCGCTCTACGCCGCTCCCACACCGCTCAGTTCTCCCAGGCGCGGAAGCTCTTGACCACCATGTCGCCCGAGCCGTCGTCGTAGCTGCCGGTCGTCTTCACCGCGACATCCATGATCGGGTAGAAGCGGAAGCCGCGGAACGGATTGACGCTCTGATAGGTCTCCAGCCCGTCGACGAACCAGGTGATGTACTCGGGCCCGATGTCGACGGCATAGCGATGAAAGCCCTCCGAGAAGCCCGACAGCCCGTAAGCCTGCTCGGCCTGGATGTTGGTTCCACGCTGGAACGAACGCCAGCCGCCGCTGCCGCCATGGATCGTCGCCGAGATGTGCCGGTCGAAGTCCCAGTAGCTCTGATAGCCGAAGCCTTCGTAGACATCGATTTCCGGCGGCCAGCCCGAAGTCGAGATCAGCCAGAAGGCCGGCCATGACCCGCGCCGCGTGGGCATCTTCGCTACCCACTCATACTGGCCATATCCGATCTGGGTGGCGGGCGTATTGTGCCCGCTCAGCACGACCGACCCGTAATTGTACGCTGTGCCGTTATAGGTGATCGGCGACCACAGCTTCTGGGTGTGGAATACCAGCCCCTCGTCGGTGTAGCGCAGCGGTGCTTCGACCCACGGATAGAGTTCTTCGTCCAGATAGAGACCCGTCTCGCCGTTCGCGGGCTGGGCGCGGCCATGCGAGAGCTTGGTCGACCAGGCCCCCGACCAGCCGGCGTCCGACCAGCGCATCGTGTCTTTGGTCATCTCATATTGGAGCGTGCCATAGGTACGAAAGGTCCGCGGGTTGCGGAAGCCCCACGTGGCCGCGGCCGTCGGGGTGGCGTCTGCGTCGGCCGTGACGGTGTTGGTAGCGGTGCCCTGGTTCGCACCCCACGGCGCCTCGCGCAGCTTGAGCGAGAATTGCTGCCCGTCGGCCGCGTCGAGGATCGGCACCGACACCGTCTGGCGCAACGGATCGCCGGGACGGAAGATCACGACATCCTCGGTCGTCTTGTATTGATAGCCCGAGATCGCCTTGTTGGCGTCCGATCCGTTGACGGTGATCACGCGGGCGATCACCGTGTTGGGCGTCGGCTGGTTGAGCGTCACGGGCACATAAGCGACCGACGCGCCCGGATTGAATACCGCCGCGCCGATCGACAAGGTCGCCTTGGCGGGAAACCTGGTGCCGTTGGCGAAGTCGAAGGTCGCGAAGCTGTTGGTGCCGGCTGCAGTGTCCTCGACTTGCACTGGCCCCGCGACGGCGGTGGTCGTCTGGGTTGCAGGAACAACAATCGTTCCTGCCTGTTTCTGGGAAGAATTGGCGTCGCCCCCTGAGCACGCCGTGAGCGCGCACAGAGAGAAGGCGCCCGCAAGCGGGCGCAGAGAAGGGATACGCATGTAAAACACCCCCCGGTGTCGGCGACCGACAACTGTGCCGCCTCGAAGGGTAATTTAGGATGGTTTGGGCGAATAACCTAGGTTACTCGCCCGATTTGCGACAAGTTGAAGTCGAAAAGCTACCAGGTGGATTTTTGATTTACTCGGCTGCAATCGCAAGTGCTTGGGGTGCATCTGCAAGCCCGCGTCCGACGCCGGTATAGGTGAAGCCTGCGGCTTCCACTGCCTCGGGACGATAGATGTTGCGCAGGTCGACCAGCACGTCGCCTTCCATCCGCGCATGCAGCGCTTCCAGGTCGAGCGCACGGAAGGCGTTCCACTCGGTGACGATCACCAGAGCCGCGGCGCCGTCGGCCGCTTCATAAGGCGAAGTCGCGAATTCGACATTGGGCAGCAACGGCCGCGCCGCCGCCATGCCCTCGGGGTCGAACGCACTGACGTTCGCGCCATTGTCCTCGAGCGCCTGGATGATCGCGAGGCTCGGAGCGTCGCGCATGTCGTCGGTGTTCGGCTTGAAGGTCAGGCCGAGCACGGCGATCTTCTTGCCGCGCACCGATCCGCCGCACGCCGCGATGATCTTGCGGCCCATCGCCCGCTTGCGCGTGTCGTTGACCGCCACCGTCGCCTCGACGATGCGGACGGGCGTACCCGAATCCTCGGCGGTCTTGACCAGAGCCAGCGTGTCCTTGGGGAAGCACGAGCCGCCATAGCCGGGGCCGGCATGGAGGAACTTGCTGCCGATCCGGTTGTCGAGCCCGATCCCGCGCGCGACTTGCTGGACGTCGGCACCCACTGCCTCGCAGAGATCGGCGATCTCGTTGATGAAGGTGATCTTGACCGCGAGGAAGGCGTTGGCGGCATATTTGATCAGCTCGCTCGTGCGCCGGCCGGTGAACAGGATCGGCGCCTGGTTGAGATAGAGCGGGCGATACACTTCCTCCATCACCGGGCGGGCACGCTCGTCCTCGATGCCGATGACGATGCGGTCGGGCCGCTTGAAGTCCTCGATCGCGGCGCCTTCGCGCAGGAATTCGGGGTTGGAAGCGACTGCGAACTGCGCCTCCGGATTGGTCTCGCCGATGATCCGCTCGACTTCGTCGCCGGTGCCCACCGGCACGGTCGACTTGGTCACCACCACAGTGAAACCCTTGAGGCACGGCGCCATCTCGGCCGCCGCCGCATAGACATAGGACAGGTCCGCATGCCCGTCACCGCGGCGCGACGGCGTGCCGACCGCGATGAACACCACATCGGCCTGCTCGACCGCGCCGGCAAGCTCGGTCGTGAAGGCGAGGCGGCTCGCCGCGGCGTTGCGCGCGACGAGATCGTCGAGCCCTGGCTCGTAGATCGGGATCTGCCCGGCGTTCAGCCGTGCGATCTTGCTCTCGTCCTTGTCGACACAAGTCACCTGGTGCCCGAAATCGGCGAAGCACGCCCCCGAGACGAGCCCCACATAGCCAGATCCGATCATCACGATACGCATTGCCGATACTCCTTACTGGTTCACGCCGCGCTGCGCAGCTGGCGCGCTGCGAGCAGGTTGCTGGCGAACAATTCGACTTCGTCGGCGAGGTCCTCGCGCTCCAGCGCCATCGCCAGATTGGCGTGGAGGAAGCCGGCCTTGTCGCCGCAATCATAGCGGGTGCCGGCGAAGGTCAGCCCGTGGAACGGCTGTTCGCCGATCATCCGCGACATCGCGTCGGTGAGCTGGATCTCGCCACCCGCGCCTTTCTCCTGCCCCGCCAGCACGCCCATCACTTCGGGCTGAAGGATATAGCGGCCGATCACCGACAGGTTCGACGGCGCGGTGCCGGGAGCCGGCTTCTCGACCAGGCCCTTCACTTCGGTGAGCGAACCATCGCGGGTGCCGGGGGTGATGATGCCATAACGATGCGTATGCTCGTCGGGCACGGTCTCGGCGCAGATCACGTTGCCGCCGACCTGCTCATAGGCATCGATCATCTGCTTGAGGCAGCCGGGCCGCCCGACCATGAAATCGTCGGCGAGCAGCACCGCGAACGGCTCGTCGCCCACCACGTCGCGCGCGCACCACACCGCATGGCCGAGCCCCATCGGCTCCTGCTGGCGGACATAGGCGACCGCGCCGGGCCGCAATCGCGTGCGCCCGAGGATGTCGAGCGACTTGCCGCGCCCGCTCATCGTGGTCTCGAGCTCGAAGGCGATGTCGAAATGGTCCTCGATCGCGGCCTTGCCGCGGCCGGTGACGAAGATCATCTGCTCGATGCCGGCCTCGATCGCTTCCTCGACGGCATATTGGATCAGGGGTCGATCGACGACCGGCAGCATCTCCTTGGGGATCGCCTTGGTTGCCGGGAGAAAGCGGGTCCCAAGCCCGCCGACGGGAAACACAGCCTTACGCACTCGCTTCGGGGTCATATACGCCACCTCCTTCGCTGCGTCGCAGCATAGAGGCGGCATCCGGACGCGGCAATTTCGCCTCGCCTTCCCATAGGCACCGGTGATCGAGATTTCGTCGCTTTGTTGCGGTGCAGCGTCAGCTTGCGGCGGGAGCCACCGACGCGCGGCGGATCAGCGTCGATACGAACAGGGACATCTCGCCGTCCTCGCCCGTCGGACCTCCGCCTTCGCCGCTGACCAGTTTCAGCGCGGCGGCGCGCGCCATCGTCGCGATCGGCCAGCGCACCGTGGTGAGCGGCGGCCAGAGGTGCGAGGCGATCGGAGTATCGTCGAAGCCGATGATCGACAGGTCCTGCGGCACGTTGAGCCCGCGCTGGCGCGCGACATGGAGCACGCCTGCCGCCATCTCGTCGTTCGAGGCGAACACCGCGGTGGGGCGGGGCGACAAATCGAGCAACTGCTCGGCGGCGCGCATCCCCGATTCGAACTTGTAGTCGCCCTGGACGATCAGCGTGCGCTGGAGCGGCAGTCCCGCGTGCTCGATCGCCTCCTCATAGCCCTTTTGCCGCTCGAGCGCCGAGCGGAAGCCGTGCGGCCCGAGCACCAGCCCGATCCTGCGATGCCCCGATTCGATCAGATGCTCGACTGCGCCGCGCACGGCCTCGCGATCGTTCGATGCGACCATGTGCGGCGCTTCGTCGAGCGTCGCCGATCCCATCCGGACATAGCGCACGCCCAATTCGGCGCAGAGCCCGGCGAGCTGGTCGTTCTCCGAAATCGGCGGCAGGATCATCACGCCGAACGGCCGCTGGCGCTCGAGGAAATGGCCGATATCCTCGAGCATCGTCGGCGAACCGCGATCGACCGGGTGGACGATCAGCTCGAACTCGGTGTCGCGCAGCACCTCGAGCATGCCCTGCTGGACGTTGAGCACCATCTGCGCGTTGGGATTGTCGTGGATCAGCCCGATCAGGAAGTTGCGCCGCAGCGCCAGCGCGCGCGCCTGCGGATTGGGGACGTAGCCCAGATCGGCGATGACTTCCTCGACGCGGCGGCGCGTGTCGCCGTTCAGCAGCGGCGACTGGTTGATCACCCGGCTGACGGTCTTCTTGGAGACGCCGGCGATGCGGGCGACGTCGTTGATCGTGGGCTGGCTGCTGCGCTTCATTGCGGGGGGCATAACCCGGCTGCGCGATTGCGCCAAATGCAGTTGCGAAGGTGCCGCTGCGCGATGGTTGTTGCCAATGCCACTCCCTCTTTGATACCGGTGTCATAAATCGGCCGCGCAGAACCGGAAAGGCTAGAGGATGTCGATGCTGTTTCAACCCACACGGCGCGATCTGCTGCGCCACGGCTCCCTCGCCGGAGCGGGCGCGCTGCTGCCCGGCAACGCGCTGGCGGCGGCAGATCCGTGGCGACGGGCTGCGGACATCGCACGCACGGTCCGCGCGCCGGTCTTCCCGGCCCGCGTTTTCGACATCGCCCAATTCGGCGCCAAGGGTGACGGGACCACGCTCAACACCAGCGCCATCGCCGACGCGATCGCCGCATGCGCGGTGGCAGGCGGGGGAAGGGTGCTGGTCCCCGCCGGGACCTTCCTCACCGGCGCGGTGCACCTCAAGTCGAACGTCGAATTGCATGTCGTCGCCGGCGCTACCCTGCGCTTCAGCACCGATCCCGCGCACTATCCGATGGTCTTCACGCGCTGGGAAGGCGTGGAGCTCATCAACTATTCGCCGCTGGTTTATGCGTACAAGGCAAGGAATATCGCAGTCACCGGCGCCGGTACGCTCGACGGGCAGGGCAGCCCCGAGCACTGGTGGGCGTGGAAAGGGCCTTGGGGCGGCACGCAGGAACATGGCTGGCGCGAAGGGATGCCCGACCAGCGCAAGAGCCGCGCGGTGCTGTTCCAGATGGCGGAGGACCGCGTGCCGGTGGAGAAGCGGGTATTCGGCGACGGCCATTATCTGCGCCCGCCCTTCATCCAGCCCTATCTGTGCGAGAATGTCCTGATCGAGGGCGTGCGGATCCGCAACTCGCCCTTCTGGAATGTCCATCCGGTGCTCTGCCGCAACGTGACCCTGCGCGGGCTCGACATCTTCGGCCACGGGCCGAACAATGACGGCACCGATCCGGAATCGGTCGACATGATGCTGATCGAGGATTGCACCTTCGACACCGGCGACGATTGCATCGCCGTCAATTCGGGCCGCAACGAGGATGGCCGGCGTTTGGGCGTGCCGTCGCAGAACATCCTGATCCGCAATTGCCGGATGAAGGAAGGTCATGGCGGCATCACCGTCGGCTCGCAGATATCGGGTGGTGCGCGCTGGGTGTTCGCCGAGAAGTGCACGCTCGACAGCCCCGATCTCTGGTATGCGATCCGCTTCAAGAACAATGCCTTGCGCGGCGGGCTTCTCGAGAACTTTCACTATCGCGACATCGATGTGGGGCAGGTGGGCCGCGCCGCGATCGCCTGCGACTTCAACTATGAGGAAGGCGCCAACGGCCGCTTCACGCCGATCCTGCGGCACATCAACATCGAACGCCTGCGCGCGCGCAACGCGACCTGCGTGCTCGACAGCCAAGGCCTGCCCGGCGCGCCGGTGACCGATATCGCGCTCAAGGATTGTACCTTCGACGGCGTCACCCAGCCCAGCGTGATCCGCCACACCGAGCGCGTCACGCTCGCGAATGTCCATGTGAACGGCAAGATCGTTCGGGCGCTCGATCAACTCTCGGCATCCTGAGGTTCCATGCTCGCACTCGCTCTCGCTTTGTCCGCGCCCGATGCCGGGCAGCTCGCCTTTCCCGGCGCCGAGGGGGCGGGGCGGTTCGCGCTAGGGGGGCGTGGCGGGCAAGTGCTGTTCGTCACCAATCTCGAAGATGGCGGCCCCGGCAGCCTGCGCGCCGCGGTCGAGGCCAAGGGGCCGCGCACGATCCTGTTCCGTGTCTCCGGCACCATCAAGCTCGCAAAGCCGCTGGTGATCCGCGAGGGCCGCGTGACGATCGCGGGCCAGTCGGCGCCGGGCGACGGCATCACGCTGCGCGACCATCGCCTCGAAGTCGCGGCCGACGATGTCGTGATCCGCTACATCCGTTCGCGCCTCGGCGACGAGTCGAAGACCGAGTCCGATGCGGTGTGGATCGATCGCGGCCGCCGGATCATCCTCGACCATGTCTCGGCGAGCTGGTCGGTCGACGAAACGCTCTCCGCCTCGGCACGCTATACCGATCCGGAGCAGGGCTTTTACGACCTGACCGTGCAATGGTCGATCATCTCGGAGTCGCTCACGCATTCGCTGCATGCCAAGGGCGAGCATGGCTATGGTAGCCTGATCCGGGGCGGGCGCGGATCGAGGATCAGCTTCCACCACAATCTCTGGGCGAACCACTCGGCGCGCATGCCGCGTCCCGGCAATTACGACGGTCCGGACGTCGATCCGCTCGGGCCCGTCTTCGATTTCCGCTCGAACGTCTTCTACAATTGGGGCGGCGACCGATCGGGCTACAATGCCGACAAGGCCACGCTCGCCCGATATAATTTCGTCGACAATGCCTATGTCGCGGGCCCGCAATCGGGCAGGCCGATCGCGTTCAACGAATCCAACATGCTCGCCAAGGCCTATTTCGCCGGCAACAGCATGAACGGCGCGATCCCCGCCGATCCGTGGAGCCTCGTCACCGGCGTCTCACCCGAAGGCTATCGTCTCGCCGCGCCGGTGGACGTGGCGCCGGTCGCGCCCGATCCCGCCGCCAGCGCTTATGAACGCGTGCTGACCTCTGCGGGCGCCTCGAAAACCCGCGACCCGGTCGATGCGCGCGTCGTCGCCGGCGTGCGGAGCCGTACCGGCATCCAGATCGACAGCCAGCGCGACCTCGGCGGCTGGCCGGAGCTCAAGAGCGCGCCGCCACCGCGCGACACCGATAATGACGGCATGCCCGACATTTGGGAACACAAGCACGGCCTCGACCCGAAGATCGCCGACGGCAATGGCGACATCGATCGCGACGGCTTCACCAATATCGAGCAATGGTTGGCCGACGCCGCGGAGGGCAGGGGTTAGGACGATCGGGAACTGCCGCCGCGCCCGGCTCTTAGGCATTCCGGCCGGGGCGACGGTTGCGGGGGCGCCCAAGCGCATCCCCCCGAACATGTGCCTGCTTCGTGACACCGGTAACCCATCAGCTCTTCTTCCCGATTCGACAATTTCCCATATGATGGGAGAGCGTACCTGTTTTTTGGCGCTGTTGCTGATCTACAACAGCTGTTGACGGGAAAGGGTCCGAGGGGCCGCGAGATCATTGACACCGGTTTCCAATCGCCGGTAGCTATGCCCTGCACTCCGCCGTGACGCCCAGTCGCGCACGGCAACGGTGCGGGTGTGCCGGCACAGGACGGCGCGCAATTTCCGGAACCGCCAGCAGAGCGGGCCCGGCAGGATCACGCAAGGAGGATGTCATGAAGGCGCGCGTTTCCGGATCTCACTGGCGTAACACCGTATCCGCGACGGTCGTCGCGCTCGCGCTCGGCACGGCCGCGAATGCAGCGGCGCAGACTACCGACCCGGCGCCGGCCCCCGCCGATGCGCAGGAAGCGCCCGCCGACGAGCAGACCGGCGACGAGATCGTCGTCACCGGCTTCCGCCAGTCGCTCGAGGCCGCGCTCAACGTGAAGCGCGCTTCGGTGTCGGCGGTCGACGCGATCGTCGCAGAGGACATCGCCAAATTCCCCGATCAGAATCTCGCCGAATCGCTTCAGCGCATCCCCGGCATCTCGATCCAGCGCGACGGCGGCGAAGGCCGGGCGATCACGGTTCGCGGTCTCGGCGCGCAGTTCACGCGCGTGCGCGTCAACGGGCTCGAGACGATCACCACCACGGCCGACGGCGCCAGCGCCAATCGCGAACGCGCATTCGACTTCAATGTCTTCGCTTCCGAACTGTTCAGCTCGCTGGTCGTTCACAAGACCGCCGAAGCCTCGCTCGACGAAGGCTCGCTCGGCGCCGTGGTCGACCTCAACACGGGCAATCCGCTCGGCGGCAAATACGGGCTCACCTTCGTCGCATCGGCGCAGGGCAGCTATAACGATCTCTCGAAGAACTGGGGCCCTCGCGTCGCCGGCCTGCTGTCGTGGAAGTCGCCCGACGGTACGATCGGCGCCTCGATCTCCGCCGCCTGGCAGAAGAGCGATACGCTCGAGCTCGGCAACAACACGGTGCGCTGGGCGCAGGCGCGGTTCGACAGTGTCGACGGGACCAATTGCTGGACCACTGCAAACTCCGGTGGAACTTACCTCCCGAGCGCGGCGTGCAACCAGGCCGCGCTCGCCTTCCATCCACGTATCCCGCGCTATGGCGAGGTCGGCCACGATCGCGAGCGGCTGGGCCTGACCGGCAGCGTGCAATGGGCGCCGAGCGATGCCACCAAGATCTCGATCGACGGCCTCTATTCGCGCTTCAAGGAGATCCGCGAAGAGAAATGGGGCGAAGTGCTGCTCCGCTCCAACGAGCGCTCGATCAACGTCGTCAACCCGGTCTATGACGAAAACAACAACATGATCTCGGCGACACTCAACGATGCCTGGGTGCGTACCGAGCATTATCGGCGCGAATCGACCACCGAATTCTACCAGGTCGGTGCCAGCTGGGATCAGGATCTCGGCGAGAATTTCCGCTTCACGCTGCTCGGCGGCATCTCCAAGTCCGATGCCGACATCCCCGTCGAGACCACTCTCATCTTCGACGATCGCGACGCGCAGGGCTATCAATACGACTATACCAACAGCCGCTCGCCCCGGCTGACCTTCGGCACCAGCGTCACCGATCCGGCCAATTTCCAGCTCGCCGAGATCCGCGATCGCCCGTCCAACACCACCAACAAGTTCAGGACCGCTCAGCTGCGCACCGAATGGGACGTGACCGAGGGGTTCACGCTCAAGCTCGGCGGCGTCTACCGCCGTTTCGACTATGATCTGACTGCCTATCAGCGCGACACGGCAGTGTGCGGCAATGGCGGGCTCGATCTGGTCCTGCGCCAGATCACCTGCTCGCCCAGCTCGCTGTTCGGCCCGACTGCGGTCTATGGTTTCCGGGCCACGTCTGCATTGTCCGAGCTGGTCAATCTCGGCAATGCCGGCCAGCCCTCGGGCAACACCAACAGCTGGCTCATTCCCAATATCGACGCGGCCGCGGACTATACCGGGCTCTACAACCGGCCTCTGCTGCTCGACGCGGGCAACAACCGCAGCGTGACCGAGCAGGTCAAGGGCGGCTATTTCCAGGTCGATCTCAACGGATCGGTGCTCGGCATCGATGTCCGCGCCAATGCCGGCATGCGCTATGTTCGCACCGAACAGTCGTCGACCGGGCTCAACAGCGGCACCCAGGTGACCGTCGAGCGCGACTATGAGGACTGGCTGCCCTCCGCCAACATCGCCGCCGATCTCACCCCCAATCTGGTGCTGCGCGCCGCGGTGGCCAAGGTGATGACTCGGCCGCTGCTCGCCAATCTCACGCCCGGCGGATCGGCCGACGGGTTCAACTTCCGGGTCAATTTCGGCAACCCCGATCTCCAGCCGTATCGCGCCACCGCGTACGACGCCGCGCTCGAATGGTATTTCGCGCCGCAATCGGTGTTCTCGGTCGCGTTCTTCAAGAAGGAGATCGACAGCTTCCCCGTGGCCAGCTCACGCGTCGACACCTTCACCTCGACCGGGCTGCCCGCCTCGGTGCTCACCACGTCTTCGCCGGGCTTCCTCAACCCCGCGCTGCAGGCGCAGCCGATCTGGACGATCCAGACCACGGTCAACGGCACCGGCGCGGACCTGAAGGGTGTCGAGCTTTCGCTGCAGGCGCCGTTCCGCTTCCTGCCCGGGTTCCTCAGCAACTTCGGCGGCATCGTCAATGCGAGCTTCATCGACTCGAACGCCGTCTACGCCCAGGGCGTGCCGGCGACCGTGCCGGGCGGCGGCAGCGTCAACCAGCCGTTCGAGACGACTTTGTACCAGCTCTCCAAGCGCGCCTTCAACGCGACGCTATACTATGAAGACAGCAGGTTCAGCGCCCGCGCCTCGGTCGCCTATCGCGGTGGCTTCAACGATCAGGGTTCGGCGACGGGCAACGTCTTCGAAGGCTATAACGCGATCACCAATGTCGATGCGTCGATCCGCTACAAGATCACCGACAATGTCGAATTGTCGCTGGAAGGCACGAACCTCACCGACGCCTATCGCGATCGCTGGGTCGATCAGGACGCGAACCGGCCCTACGAGTACAACCATTTCGGCCGCACCTTCCTGGTCGGCGCGCGCTTCAAGATGTGAGGCAAGAAGGGGCGGCGCGAACAATTAAGCACCGCCTCCGCGGGGGTGACGGTCAAGGGTCAGCACTCGATTATCCGCCGTGAGGCGCGTATCCAGCGGAGACGTGGATCCCGGACTGAAGGCTTTCCGGCGTAAACCTGCGGTTTTCCGGGAAAGCCTAACATCCGGGATGACGCAAAAGGAATTAAGTCCGGAGTTAGCCCAGTCCCTGGCTGCGCGCCCAGGTCAGGAACAGCTCCGGCCACACCCCCGCGGGCTTGCCCACCGCGCGGGTCATGCCGAAGCCGTGCCCTCCATGGGTGAAGAGGTGGGTTTCCACCGGCACGCCCGCCGCCTTGAGCGCGGCGCGCAGCAACAGGCTGTTCTCCACCGGCACCGTGGCGTCGTCCTCCGAATGGACGAGGAAGCAAGGCGGCGTGGCTTTGGTCACGTTGAGATGCGGCGAATGCGCCGCCTCCAGCGCGGGGCTCGCATTCTCGCCGATCAGCTGCTTGCGCGATCCCATATGGGCATCCGGTGCAGTCATCGATATCACCGGATAGATCGGCGCCGCGAGGAACGGCCGTGCGCTGAGCTTGTCGGCCTCGTCGATCGGATCATAGGTTTTCGCTGCATGCCGCGTCGCAAGGTCGGCGCAAAGGTGCCCGCCCGCCGAAAAGCCGATCGTCGCCACGCGTTCGGCATCGAGGCCGTCGCGGATTGCCCGCGCGCGGATCAGCCGCATCGCGCGCTGCGCGTCTGAGAGCGCGACATCGGCGCCCGCCGCCCAGCCGTCGCCCGGCAGGCGATAGAAGAGCACATAGGCAGTGAAGCCCTGCGCGGCGAGCCAGCGCGCGAGGATATAGCCCTCATGATCCAGCACGATCCGGACATAGCCGCCGCCGGGCGTGATCAGCACCGAAGCGCCATTGGCGATCCGCGGGCGGAACACCGCCATTCTCGGATTGGCGACTCCGCTCACCGCGCGATCGGCGAGGGCGCCATCGGTGCTGCGCTCGACCACCTTCTCCACGGGCAGCGTCGCCGGCTTGCCCGGCACGCCTTTTGGCCACAGGTCGATTGTCTCGGTCGGGTCGGTCAGCCCCGCCGGCAGCGGCTTGTCGCTCTTCGGCGGTGCGGTCTGGGCCTTGACCGCAAGCGGCGCGGCGAGCCCGGCGAGCAACGCGGAACGGCGATCGAACTTCATCCGGCAAACTCCTGAACGCCCCGGCTTCAGGTGCCGGGCTGGATATAGGGCACGCGCGCGAACAGCTCGCGCTGCCATTTGCGCGGGTCGTTCTCGATGCCGCTGCGCACATCGAAGAGCATCGTCGCGCGCTTGTCGAGGTCGTAGCGCGGCCAGCGCGGCAGGCCGGCATGGTTGGGGTCGCCGGTGCGCGTGAAGGCGACGAAGCTGTCCTGCATCGCTTTGGACGCCGCGCGCGCGTCGGCGCCGGTCCCGGTCTGCGAACCTTCGGCATCGAGCGTGCCGAACACCAGCGGGATATCCATCGTGTGGAAAGCGCCGCGCCGCGGATCGGTGCGCGATCCGAAGTCGAGCTGATACACCCATCCCGGCGCGCCTGACTTCGCGCGCTCCTCGGCCTCGATCACCTGCCCGCGCCAGCTCCGCCCCGCAGTGGTCGCGTCGTAGAAGACCTGTTCGGGCGTCCATCCGGGAAAGTGCGCGCGATATTCGGAGACGACCCATTCGGGCAGGATGTCGATGCGTAGCTCGGGGGCGATCCGCTCGGCCAGATTGCCCCAATTGAGATCGCGCATCTTCGCCGAATCCGGCGCGATGAACGCACGGGTTTCGTCATGCGTGTTGCCGAGGATCATCGGGATGTGGAGCGACTGCGGGTTGGCGTCGGGCCAGAAGGGGTGGCGGGTCAGCCATTTCATGTCGAGCACCGGCCCGAAATAGACGCCGCCGCCCAGCACCGGATCGGTCGCCGAGAGCCCCTCGACCAGCTTCTCCTGCGGCATCGCCAGCAGCGCGCCGATGTCGTTTTCCTTGATCCCCAGCCTGGCGAGATACGCCCGCGTCCGCGCGGTTGCGTTGAGCGGGCCCGAAGCGGTGACCTGTTGCCCGCTCATCGTCGCGGCGCGGTGGAACAGCCCCTTGGCGGCGGGCATGCCCATCATCGTCGCGATCTTGGCACCGCCGCCGGACTGGCCGAACACCATCACCTTGTCCGGGTCGCCCCCGAACGCGGCGATATTGTCGCGCACCCATTGCAGCGCGAGGATCAGGTCGAGCTGGCCGCAATTGCCGCTGTCGGCGAAGCGCGGGTCGAGCCGGGCGAGATACAGATAGCCGAACGCGTTGAGCCGGTGGTTGACCGTCACCACCACTACATCGCCTCGCGCTGCCAGCGCGTGCCCGTCGTTGAGCGGATCGGTGACGCTGCCGCCCGAATAGGCGCCGCCATGGATGTAGAGCATCACCGGCTTGCGCGCAGTGGGGCGGGCGTCGGCGGTCCAGATGTTGAGGAACAGGCTGTCCTCCGACTGCGGGCCGTAACGGCTGCCGGATTGCGGTGAGACCGGGCCGAATTTGTCGGCCGGCTCCACGCCGAATGCGACGACGGGCACCGGCGCGCGGAACCGTTCGGCGCGGCCGTAGCGGATGCCGCGGAAAACGCGGACGCCGTCTTCGACTGTTCCCTGGAACGCTCCTGCCGCAGTGCGGACCGGCCCGGCGGACTGGGCCCAGGCGCGGCCGGCGATCAGGGTTGCGGAGACAGCACCGATCAGCGTGCGGCGGTCGATCATTGCTCTCTCCCGGACATTTGTTTGCGCAAACCGGTAACCGGTGTCAGATGGGTTGGCAACGATGGTTGCGTCTGCGGCCGTTTCGACCCACATAGCCATCGGCGCACGGGCGCCCCGGAACGCGCATGACCACTGCTCTCAAGATCCATTCGAGCGACGATGTCGCAACCCTGCTCGAAGCCGCCACCGCAGGCGAGGTGGTCGATGTCGGCGGCTCCCCCGTGGTCGCCCGCGCCGACATCCCCAAGGGCCACAAGATCGCGCTGCGTGATATCGCCATAAGCGAAAACATCGCAAAATTCGGTTTCCCCATCGGCCGCGCTACCGCGCCGATCCGCGTGGGCGACCATGTCCACAGCCATAATCTCGCGACCGGCCTCTCGGGCACGCTCGATTATCGCTACGATCCGCACGCCGATCCGCGTGCCGTCGCGCCGGGCGCGCGCACCTTCCTGGGCTATGTCCGCGAGGATGGAAGGGTCGGGACGCGCAACGAAATCTGGATCCTGCCCACCGTCGGCTGCGTCGGCCGCACCGCCGAACGCATCGCTGCCGAAGCCGGCCGCCGGCATGCCGGGCAAGTCGACGGCGTCCACGCCTTCGCGCACCCTTATGGCTGCTCGCAGCTCGGCGATGACCTCGCCGCCACCCGCCGCATGCTCGCCGCGCTTGCCGCGCATCCCAATGCCGGCGGTGTCCTCCTGATCGGGCTCGGCTGCGAATCGAACCAGCTTTCGCGGCTGCTCGAGGACGTTCCCGAAAGCTACAAGCCGCGCATCCGCACCGTGATCGCGCAGAACTCGACCGACGAGTTCGAAGACGGCCTGGCCGCGGTCGCCGAACTCGCCGCCGAGGCCGCGAAGACCAAGCGCGAGCCCGTCGGGCTCGACAAGCTCGTGCTCGGGGTGAAGTGCGGTGGGTCGGACGGCTTTTCCGGTCTCACCGCCAATCCGCTGGTTGGGCGGATGAGCGACGTCGTCACTGCCGCCGGCGGCAGCGCGATCGTCACCGAGATCCCCGAGATCTTCGGCGCCGAACAGATGCTGATGGATCGCGCCGAGAACCGTGCGGTGTTCGAAGGCGTGGTTGATGTGGTCAACGACTTCAAGAACTACTTCCTCAGCCACGGCGAGCCGGTTTCCGAAAATCCGTCGCCGGGCAATGTCGCCGGGGGCATCACGACGCTGGAAGAAAAGTCGCTCGGCGCCGTCCAGAAAGCGGGCCACGCGACGCTCACCGACGTCAAGCGCTATGGCGAACGCATCGAGCGCACCGGCCTGACCTTGCTCGAAGCCCCGGGCAACGACGCCGTCTCCTCGACCGCGCTCGCCGCCGCCGGGGCGACGGTGATCCTCTTCACTACCGGCCGCGGCACGCCGCTCGGCTTCCCCGTGCCGACGGTCAAGATCGCCTCGAACAGCGATCTCGCCGCCCGGAAACCCGGCTGGATCGATTTCGACGCGGGGCAGGTGCTCACACAAGGCTTCGAAGCCGCCGAAGAAGCGCTGATCGACCACATCGTCGCGATCGCATCGGGCGCGGAGACTTGCGCCGAGCGCAACGGCGAACGCGAAATCGCCTTCTGGAAACGCGGCGTCACGCTTTGATCCCTCATCCCTTCGAAAGCCTGGATCGCATGCAACATGCCGCTCGCTGAAATCCCGGCTTTCGCCGGGATGGCGGTTCACCAGCAAAAGCCGCACCGCGTATCTCCCGTTGCTAATGACACCGGTTTCCTCTAATCCACCGCGAACAGAGTATGAGAGGAAGGGCCTGGTGGGATTCGTACAGTTTGCCGATGAAGCGCGTAGGATCGCCGAGACGTTCGTCGAGGCGCGCCGCGAGAGCCGCGGGCTGCCCGAATTTCCCGGCGCCATCCCCGCTGGGCTCGACCAGGCCTATTCCGTGCAGGACCATGCGATCGCTTTCGATGGTCGCCCGATCGGCGGCTGGAAGGTTGGTCGTATCAATCCGCCGCGTGATGGAGTCGACCGGCTCGCCGGACCGATCTTCACCGACACCATCGTCGATGCGCGCGAGGACCTCGAGATGCCGATCTTCGGCGAGGGCTTCGGTGCCGCAGAGGCCGAGTTCCTCCTCCGCCTCCGCGCCGCCCCACCGGCGGGCAAGACCGGCTTCACTGAGGAAGAGGCCGCAGATCTGATCGACGCGGTCCATGTCGGGATCGAGATCGCCAGCTCACCTTTCCCGGGGATCAACGATCATGGCCCGACCGTGACCATCTCCGATTACGGCAATAATAACGGCCTTGTCATCGGTCCCGAGATCAAGGATTGGCGCAGCGCGGACATCAAGGCATGGCCTGTCACGCTCGACATCAACGGTGAGCGGATCGGCGCCGCTACCGCCGAGACGATGCTTGACGGCCCCGTGGGCGCGGCGCGCTTCCTGCTAGAGCTGATGGCGGCGCGCGGCATCGCGCTGCAGGCGGGGCAATGGGTTTCGAGCGGCGCGGTTACCGGCGTCCATCCGGTAAAAGCCGGCGATCGGGTCCTGTGCCGGTTCGGCGACGGTTTCGAAGTGACGTGCACGATAACCGCCTCGTAAGAAGGTGGAAGCCCAAATGGAGAGAGCATGGTTGAGGCGCGCGCAGGGGCAATAGCCGCTGCCGACTCCCGGGTTTGCATGGGGAAAGGTGCGCGCGTGCTGCTGGCCTTCGCGGCCGCGACGGCATTGATGCCGCCTGCCGCGGCGCAGGAGCTGCTGTTCCGCGCGAGCGGCGACAAGGATTTCGCCGCCGAGGTCGCGAAAGGCGATGCCCGGCCCAATTTCCAGAGCGGCATGACGATCGTCTCCGACGGTGCGAGAGGCGGTGCGATGCGCTGGCCCGACGATGGTTATCTGACCTGGTCCGCGCCGGGCAACATGCAGGCGCAGCGCGGTACGCTGTCCTTTTTCTGGCGTTCGCGCGAACCCGTCGGCGAAGCGCCGTTCGTGATCTTCCGCGCCGGGTTCGCCGATCATTCGAGTTGGGACATGGCGTTCCTCCGGATCGACTATAACGGCCACGGCTTCGATGCCTTCGTCACCGACGCCAATCTCTCGCGTGTCCGCGTCTCGTGGCGGATGGACCCGCTGCCCGCGCCCGATGCGTGGCACCACATCGCCTTCGGCTGGGACGAGACGCAGGGCGTCCGCCTGTTCGTCGACGGCAAGCTCGTCGCGAAGAACACCACGCGCGCCGATCTCGATGCCGGCCTCGATCAGTTCGGCCTCGCCGCGCGGGTACTCTCGCCGCACCAGGTCCAGAGCCGCTACAATTTCACGCGCGGCAGCGATTTCGACGAAGTCCGCGTCTACGACCGGTTGCTCGCCCCCGATGCCGTGGCCGCGCTCGCTGCCGGCGCCGAACCTGCGGCCCGATCCACCGAAAAGCTCGATCGCGCCGCCTGGCTCCACCGCTTCGGCTGGGACCGCGGCGCACCGCCGCTCCTCACCGCGCAATCCACTCGCGTCCGCAAGGTCGAGTTCGCCGACGCGAAGGACCTCAAGGAATGGATGTGGAAGGGCGTCGACGGCATCGCCGAGACAACCTGGCCCGGCGTCTACAACCGCTCGCGGCTCCCCGGGCGCAGCGACTATTTCGATCTGCCAGACTGGAACGTCTATGTCGACGGCGGCAAAGCCTACACGCTGCGCGTCCCGGAAGGCGAGGCGTTCAATCGAATCGAGATCCGCGGCGCGGCTTATGGCGGCCTTGCGTGGAGTACAGACGGCGATCGTTTCGCCATGCTGGCGCAGCGTCCGAAGGGCGTGGTCCGCAGCGTCGACGAACTTACGCCCCGCACCGGCGGCATCCTCCGCTTCACCAACAGCGAGCAGGAGCAGCCGATCCAGGAGATCTGGGCGTATAATGTCTCCGAAGGCGCCGAGCCCAAGGGCACGTACAAGCTCGCTTATACCGTGGATTCCTCAGCCGCGGCCGATCTCGCGGGCTTGCGCGACCTCAATGCCTTCATCGCCGGCCGCTATCCCGCCGACGAGCGCGGCACCGTCATCGCACTGCCGGCAGGCGCGCGCAGCGCTGCCCCGGCTGCCGGCAGCGCGGCTGCTACCGGCGCCGCCATGCGCGGCGGCGACGAGGCGCCGATCGTCCACGTCCTGATCCCCTCGGGCTTCGGTGCCGCTGATCCTGGCAAGCCGATCGCTCGCGCCTGGAATTATGGCTGGGAGAACAGCCATGACGGCCTCGACGGCGTGGCCCTCGACATTCCCGCGCTGAAGGCCACGCCCGACGCGACCGGCAGAATCGCGCTCAACATTCGCGTCAAGGATCCGATCTGGCCGGGCCGCGACATGATCGACGTCTCGGTCTCGGTGAAGCCGGGCGAGGCGCGGACGCTCTGGCTCGATCTGCGCGATCGTATCCTCACCAATGATAGCTTGTATCTGACGATCGCTTCCGCCGCGCCCGATTTCACTGCGCAATCGCTCGACGGCATGAACGTCCGCCTGGTCTTCAAGGACCGCGAAGCGGCGAAGGCCGAGCATGTCGCCGATCGCTTCAACCAGGTGAAGGACAATTGGGCCTTCCTCGTCGAGGAGCACACAGCTTCGCAGCGCGAAGGGCTCTATCGCCGTCTCTATGCCGACATCGGCGATCTGCTCCGCGTCGATCCCGATCACCTCGAAGGCCGTCGCTATTGGGCCGATATCGGCTACGCGCCCGAGAAGATGCCGCGCGTCACCGTTGCGCCGGCGCCTGCGGGCGTGCCCGAATGGGCGTGGCTCCAGCTTCAGGATCTCGGCCGCGTCCGCGAATTCGTCACTTGGTGGATCGACAATCGGCAGGTGGCGTTCGGCGATTTCGGCGGCGGGCTCTCGGACGATGTCGATCTCGTCCAGCAATGGCCCGGGCTCGCGCTGATGGGAGTCGAACCCGACAAGATCAACGCCTCGCTCCGCGCGCTGACCGAGGCGGTCTACAAGCATGGCATGATGGAGAACGGCCTCGGGGTGCTCACCACCGACGAGCTCCATGCCTACGAGGAGGGGATGAACGCCGATGCCGCGCGGCTCTACCTCAACTGGGGCGAGCCGCGTTCGGTCGAGCGGATGCTCGCGACCGTGAAGGGCCTGCAGAGCGTCATTCTGCCCAACGCCGCCGGCCATATGCACTTCGCCAGCAACTGGTACGGCGCACACAAGATGTACCGCGAGGGGACGTGGGAATGGCAGAAGCCCTATAGCTGGGTCGTCACGCACACGCCGATCCTGATGGGCGTGTACAATGCCAATCCCTCGGCGAAGCGGCTGATCACCGGCCTCGTCGACGGGCTGCTCGCGCACGGCAAGCAGGATGCGACGGGCAAGTGGAGCTTCCCCAACGAGATCAACTGGCGCAGCGATGCCGAGCGCAAGGGCGACGGCGGCGGTGCGAGCGTACCGCTTCAGTCCGCCTGGGCGGCGTGGCGCCTCACCGGCGATACGAAATATCTGGCGCCGGTCACTTCGCGCATCGCCGCGTCGCCGGCGCTCGTCGCCGAGGTCAACGAGAATGCGCCGGCCGCGCTGCCCGAGGGCAACCAATGGAGCGCCGCGCTCAAGGGCCGCGGTGATCTCGGCCGATACGTCCAGTGGCAGGAGAGCGGCGATACCGCGCCGCTCGCCGATCTTCACCGCGAAGCGATCGCCCAGAAGATCAACCGCATGTACATGATGACCGAGGGGCATTGGTGGTCCGATCGCGTCTCGATGCCGCAGGAAATGCTCCAGCGCGAGCGGCTCGGCGGTATCGCGCTGGCACGCAACCAGAGCTGGCCCGGGCACACCGTCAGCTGGCGCTTCGCCGAGCCGGGCGCCGCCGAGCAAGTCGCGATCCTCGTTCCCGGTGCCACCCGCGAGCATTTTCGCGTGATCGCGTACAATATCAGCGATCGGCCCCAGCGCGCCGAGATGAGCAGCTGGAACGTCGCCGCCGGCCGCTGGCGAATGCGCACGGGGACGAAGGCCGATGGCTCCGATCTCGGCGCCGGCAGTCCGCTCCAGCTCGAGCGCAGCGCCGCCACCGATCTCAGCTTCGCGCCGCGGGCGACTACCGTCTTCGACTTCACGCTCGAAACACCGAGCGACGAACCGGCAACCCGTCCCGATCTGGGCATCGGCGTCGACGATGTCTCCTTGAAGGGCCGCGGACTCACCGTCATCGTGCACAGCCTGGGCTCGGCGGCAGCGCCGGGCGGCATGCTTTTCCTGGAGGATTCCTCGGGTCGCACCGTGGCCTCCACGAAGATCGCGGCGCTCGCCGCACCGGCGGACCTGACGCCCAAAACGGCGCGGGTGCGGCTCACGGTGCCGGCGGGCGTCGCGATCGAAACGCTGCGGCTCCGCCTTTCGCTCGGCGGTGGCGGCCGCGAGGTCACGATGCGCAACAACATGCTTCCGCTCGCAACGGTGATTCGCCGGTGACCGCGCTGGGCCGTCGCGATTTTCTGGGCAGTCTCGCCGCTTGCGCGACGCTTCACGCGCTTCCGGCGCGTGCCGGTTCCAGCGGCGACACGAAGCTGCGCGAGGTGCTCGACGGCCTGAATGCGATCCCCGGCTACGATGCCCGGCTGGCCCGTCTCGAAGCCTTCGATGTCGGCGCATTGTCGCAATCGGCAAGCCTCGACCTGCGAACCATTCGCAACGCTCTTGCGATAGATTCGCAGCTGATGCGCTTCATTCCCGGCGGCAAGTCGGAAGGGCCGTATCGCCTCCCGCCCGCCTCGGAGCCCGGGCTCTGGCGCCGTGCCAACGGTCCGCTCGCATATCGGCTGCTGCTCGAACGCCATGTCGGCGAACGCGTCGATCCCGAGGCAGCGCATCGCCGCTTCGAGCGCGAGGTCGCGGCGCTCGGCAAGCGTGCCGACCGGCTGATGCGCGATGCCGGGTTCGCACAAGGCGGCGTCGGCAGTCGTTTCAAGGCAATGTTCGGCGATCCACGCTGGCTCTATCCGGACGACGATGCCGGCCGCGACGCCGCGGTCGCCGATATGAACCGTTGGCTCGATCACGCGCGCAGGATCACGCCCACGCTCGTCGGTTCGATCCCACCCTCCAGCCTCGACGTCAGCGTCCGCCGCATGAGCCGCGCCGACGAGGCGGCGGGGAAGCAGGGCTATCGCCAGATCCCGTCGGAGCACCAATCGGGCGTCTATGTCGTCGACCTCAAGCAAATCCGCCGCCGTCCGCGCTGGAGCCTGCACAGTGTCGTCCATCACGAGTTGCTGCCGGGGCATATGGTCCAGCTGCCGATCGAGGCCGAGGCGAACGTGCATCCGCTGCGCATCGCCTATCTGCCCGCATTCTCCGAAGGCTGGGCAGTCCACGCCGAGCAGTTGATGGCTGATCGCGGCGCATATCGTGGCGCGCCGCTCGAAGAGCTCGGCCATGTCCATTGGCTGTTGTTCCGCGCGGTGCGCGGGCTGATCGATACCGGCATCCACCACCGGCGTTGGAGTCTCGACAAGGCGCGCGCCGAGTTCGACCGGCTGCAGGGCGTGCCGGCCTATTTCGCGCCGTTCGAGACCGATCTCGTACGAATCGCAGGCGAGCCTGCCGTCCGCGCCGCCGAGGCGCTGATCTGGCTCAGCCTCGCTGGCCTGACACCACGCGGCAATAGCCGCTTGCTGTGTCAGGCCAATTCGCGAATATTGGCCAGCGGCCGCAAACCCCTGCAAACCATCCCGAATATTGGGAGTGATTCGCAAAATGCGAAATTTATGCTCCAAAGCTTCCCACGGCAGGGGGTTGCAGCTAACCAACCAGGCCGCGAGCGGGAAATCCGGCGGCAAATGACAGCGGGAGAGACTGGATGAGCGATACGCGGGAAGCGACATTATCCGGCGCGGCGGAACGCGCTGGGCGCTATCGCTGGATGATCGTGGCATTGCTGTTCGCGGCGACGGTGATCAACTATGTCGATCGCCAGATGATCGGCGTGCTTAAGCCGACGCTGATGACCGATCTCGGCTGGACCGAGAAGGACTTTGCCGGCGTCATCATCTGGTTCCAGTTCGCTTATGCGATCGGTTATATCGCCTTCGGCAAGATCGTCGACAGTGCCGGCGCGCGTGTCGGTTATACGATCGCTTTCGTGATCTGGCAGGTTGCGCATATCGCCCATGGCGCCGCTTCCACCATGACCCAGTTCGCGATGGCGCGCTTCGGCCTCGGCATTGGCGAATCGGGCAATTTCCCTGCGGGTATCAAGGCGGTGACCGAATGGTTCCCGGCCAAGGAACGTGCTTTCGCGATCGGTGTGTTCAATGCCGGATCGAACATCGGCGCGATCCTTACGCCGTTGATCATACCGCTGATGGTGGTTGCCTGGGGTTGGCGCTCGGCGTTCGTGATCACCGGCGTGGTCAGCTTCGTCTGGCTGATCGCCTGGTGGATCATGTACCGCCGCCCGCGCGAGCACAGCAAGGTCGGCGCGGCCGAGCTCGCCTGGATCGAGCAGGACCCCGCCGATCCCACCACCCCGCTCGGCTACGGCGCGGTATTCACGCGCCGCGAGACCTGGGCCTTCGCACTCGGCAAGTTCTTCATCGATCCGATCTGGTGGTTCTTCCTGTTCTGGCTGCCGGGCTATCTGTTCGAGCGTTACGACCTCAATCTGATGACCTTCGGCCTGCCGCTCGCCGCGATCTACCTGATCTCGGATTTCGGCAGCGTCGCGGGCGGGTGGATGTCGTCGCGGCTGATGAAGGCCGGCTGGACCGCCAATCGCGCCCGCAAGCTGACGATGTTCATCTGCGCCTGCCTGGTGGTGCCGGTAGTGTTCGCGGAGTCGATCTCCAGCGTGTGGGTGGCCGTGCTGATCATCGGCATCGCGACCGCCGCGCACCAGGCCTTTTCGGCGAACCTCTATGCAGTGCCGGCCGATATCTTTCCCCGCGCGGCAGTGGGATCGGTGATCGGCATCGGCGGCACCGCCGGCGCGGTGGGGGGCATGCTGATGTCCTTCTATGCCGGCGAGGTGCTCGAGCGGCTGGGGACCTATTGGCCGTTGTTCATGGTGGCGGCGGGCGCCTATTTCCTCGCCTTGCTTTGCATCCACTTGCTCTCGCCGCGGTTCGAGCGAGTCGATATGGCCTCGCGGGCCTGACAGTAGCGTAACGGAGAAGATCGATGGCCCGGCCACTCACGCTAGACCCCGACAGGCTGTTTCCCTCCGACGACCGTACGCGGAGCATCGCGCGTGCGCTTTACGCGGAGGTCTCCGGGTTGCCGATCATCAGTCCGCACGGCCATACCGATCCGAAATGGTTTGCGACGGACGAGAACTGGTCGAACGCGACCGAGCTGCTGCTCTCGCCCGATCACTACCTTTATCGCATGCTCTATTCGCAGGGTGTCGCGCTCGACGATCTCTGCGTGCCGAGCAAGGCGGGCCTGCCCTCGACCGATCCGCGGAAGGCGTGGCGGACGTTCGCGGAGAATTTCCACCTGTTCCGCGGCACGCCGTCCAGCATGTGGCTCGGCCATGTCTTTGCCGAGGTGTTCGGCTTCGACGTCGCGCTCGATGCCTCTACGGCCGACCTCTATTACGACCGCGTCAACGAGAAGCTCGCGAGCGACGCCTTCCGCCCACGCGCGCTGTTCGATCGCTTCGGCATCGAGTTTCTCGCCACCACCGAAGGGCCTCAGGACGATCTCTCGCCGCACCACGCGATCCACAAATCGGGATGGAAGGGCAGGGTGGTCACTACCTATCGTCCCGACGCGGTGATCGATGTCGAGCACGAGCAGTTCGCCGGCGCGATGCGAACCTTCGCCGATCTGACCGGCGAGGACGTCTGGTCATGGGACGGCTATCTCGCCGCGCACCGCAAGCGCCGCGCCGATTTTCGCGCGGCCGGCGCCACTGCGACCGATCACGGCCACCCCACGGCCCGCACCGCGAACCTGCCCTATGACGAGGCAGAGCGGCTATTCCGCACGATCCTGTCGGACAGTTGGACGCCGCAGGACGCCGAGCTGTTCCGCGCGCAGATGCTCACCGAAATGGCGGCGATGAGCATCGAGGACGGGATGGTGATGCAGATCCACCCGGGATCTTTCCGCAACCATAATGGCGGGCTGTTCGCGAGCCATGGCCGCGACAAGGGCGCAGACATTCCGATGCGCACCGATTACGTCCACGCATTGAAGCCTCTGCTCGATCGCTTCGGCACCTCGACATCGCTGTCGATCATCCTCTTCACGCTCGACGAGACGGTGTATGCGCGCGAGCTGGCGCCGTTGGCGGGGCATTATCCGTGCCTCAAGTTGGGGCCGAGCTGGTGGTTCCACGACAGTCCCGAGGGGATGCGCCGTTTCCGCGAGCAGGTCACCGAGACTGCGGGCTTCTACAACACCGTCGGCTTCAACGACGATACCCGCGCCTTCCTGTCGATCCCCGCGCGGCATGATGTCGCTCGGCGGATCGACTGCGGCTTCCTCGGCCAGCTGGTCGCCGAAGGGCGGCTGCTCGACTGGGAAGCCTTTGAACTCGCGCACGAGCTGACTAACGGGCTCGTCCGCAAGGCCTACAAACTCGACCAATCCGCGCCGGCGCCCGTCGCCGCAGCAGCCTGAACCAAACGGAGTATCCTATGTTTGACCGCACCTATTACGCTACGCACCCCGATATGATGGAGTGCGTCTCGAACGAGGAGCTTCGCGACCGCTATCTGATCGACGGCCTGTTCCGCGAAGGCGAGTGCGTGCTTAACTATACGCACGCCGATCGCTTCGTGATCGGCGGCGTTGCGGTTGGATCGGGCGCGGTGAAGCTGCCCGACCAGACCGAGCCGCCGTCCGCGGCGGGCCACCCGTTCCTCGAGCGTCGCGAACTGGCGGTGGTCAACGTGTCGTCCGTCGAAGGTACCGTCACCGTCGACGGTGAGAGCTTCACGCTGGGCAACAAGGACTGCCTCTACGTCACGATGGGCGCGAAGGAGGTCCAGTTCTCGGGCGATGGCGCGCGCTTCTATCTGGCCTCGTGCCCCGCGCATAAAGGCTTCCAGACCCGGAAACTCTCGATCGCCGACGCCAACGCGCTCGAGCGCGGCAGCCTCGAGGAATCGAACGAGCGGACGATCTTCCAGCTCGTCATCCCCGGCGTGTGCGACAGCGCGCAGCTCGTCATGGGCCTGACCGTGCTCAAGCCGGGCAGCGTGTGGAACACCATGCCTCCGCATATCCACGAGCGCCGCAGCGAGATTTATTTCTACTTCGAGCTCGACGGCTCCAACGATCGCGTCTTCCATTACATGGGCGAAGGCGAGGCGATGCGGCATATCGTCGTCGCCAACGAGGAAGCGGTGATCTCGCCGCCCTGGTCGATCCACATGGGCTCGGGCACCAAGGCCTATGCTTTCATCTGGGCGATGGCGGGCGAGAACCAGGATTATACCGACATGAACGTGCTGGACATCTGCCAGCTGGCGTAACGCGCGCGGCGGGGCGCTCCTTTTCCGTTCGTGTCGAGCGAAGTCGAGACACGGCCGCAAGTGCCCCGCCACGGTTTCTCGACTTCGCTCGAAACGAACGGTTCCTTTTGACATGACCAATCCCTTCGACCTGACCGGCAAGGTCGCAATCGTCACCGGGGCGAACACCGGCATCGGGCAGGGTATCGCGCTCGCGCTCGCCGGCGCCGGCGCCAGCATCGCGGCCGTCGGCCGCTCGGCCGCCACCGAGACCGTCGAGAAGGCCCGCGCGCTCGGCGTGCGGGCCGAGATTATCTCCGCGGATCTCTCGACGATCGAGCCTGTGGGCAGGATTGTGGACGAAACTGTGGATAAACTCGGCGGGCTCGATATCCTCGTCAACAATGCGGGGATCATCCGCCGCAACGACAGCCTCGATTTCTCGGAGGAGGATTGGGATGCGGTGATCGACACCAATCTCAAATCCACGTTCTTCCTCTGCCAGGCCGCCGGCCGTCACATGGTCAAGCAAGGCCGCGGCAAGATCATCAACATCGCCTCGATGCTGAGCTTCCAGGGCGGCATTCGCGTGCCGTCCTACACTGCATCCAAATCCGGCGTCGCGGGGCTCACCAAGCTCCTCGCCTGCGAATGGGCATCGAAGGGCATCAACGTCAACGCGATCGCCCCCGGCTATATCGCCACCAACAACACCACCGCGCTTCAGGCCGACGAGACCCGCAACCGCCAGATCGTCGAGCGTATCCCCGCGGGCCGCTGGGGCGATCCGGGCGACCTCGGCGGTGCCGCGGTGTTCCTCGCCTCTTCGGCCTCGGACTATGTCCAGGGCCATGTCCTCGCGGTTGACGGCGGGTGGCTGGCGCGATGACCATCGCATTCTTCGGCGAAGTGATGCTGCGGCTCTCGCCGCCGGGGCGCGAGTTGCTGCTGCAGACGCCCAAGCTCGAAGTGAATGTCGGCGGTGCCGAGGCGAATGTCGCCACGGGGCTCGCCTGTCTCGGTCACGCCACGCGCATGATTAGTGCCGTCGCGGACAATCCGCTGGGCGGCGCAGTGATCGGCGAGCTGCGCCGGCGCGGCGTCGATACGTCGACCGTGGCGAGCGAGGAGGGGCGTCTCGGCCTCTATTTCCTCACTCCAGGGGCGGGGCTGCGGGCTTCCGAAGTCGTCTATGACCGGGCGCATTCGGTGTTCGCCACGCGCCCGGCCGACAGCTGGGACTGGGACCGGCTGCTCGAAGGCGCGACCCGACTGCATCTGTCGGGGATCACCCCGGCGCTCGGCCACAACACCGCGGAGGCGGCGATCGCCGCCGCCGAGGCTGCGTCCGCCAGGGGCGTCCCGGTTTCGTTCGACGGCAATTACCGTGCGAAGCTTTGGGAAGCCTGGGACAGTGACCCGCGCGCGGTGCTCAACCAGCTGATCGGCCATGCCGACATATTGTTCGGCAATCACCGCGACGTCTCGCTGCTGCTCGGCAAGCCCTTTTCGGGCGAAGGCTCGGATCGGCGGCGCGAGGCGGCGGAGGCGGCCTTCGCGCATTTCCCCAGGCTCCAGACGATCGCCTCGACTGCGCGGCATGTCGACGATGCCGACAGCCACCGCGTCTCGGCGCGCGTCGATACGCGCGGCGGCGCGCACCAGACCGATGAAGTGCTGATCGCCGGCATCGTCGATCGGATCGGCGCGGGCGACGCCTTTGCGGCGGGCGTTCTGCATGGCCTGATCGAGAGCGACGGCGATGCGCGTGCCGCCGCGAAGTCGGGACTGGCGCTGACTGCGCTCAAGCACTCCCTGCCCGGCGATGCCAGCCTGTTCACGCGTGCCGATCTCGCGGCCTTCGAAGCTGGAGGACTGGACGTTCGTCGATGACAGAGAGGCGCAGCGGCGCCCGTGGGAGGGTGTATGTCGAGGGATATCGTCGCGGATGAGGCGGCATTGCCGCGCCCGGGCGCAGTAGCGTTCAGGCAGATCTACGGTATCGATGACGGCTTCGAGACGGAGCTGCGCGAGGCCTGGACCTTCATCGAGCCGCATATTGCAGGCATTGCGCGCGACTTGCTCGAGCGACGCGCGGGCGGGGCCGTTTCCGGCGAACTCGTGGCGTCACGCGTCGAATATGCCCGCGAGAAGCTGTCGCGACCCATCGACCAGCGCTGGCTCGACACAGTCGTCGTCGAGGCGGACCGGATCGCTCAGCGCGATCTCGATTTTTCGGTCGTGGCGACGTCGATGCTGGTCGCGCAGATGCGCATCCACGCGTTGTTCTTCGAACTCACCCGGGATCCCGACCAGCTCGAACGACTTACGCGCTCGACCCAGAAGCTCGCCGGGATCGAGTTCGAGATCATTGCCAGCCGGTTGCGGGCGATCGCCCGGGCGCGCAACCAGACCGCAGTGCGCGCGGAGGCAGCGGCGGTGGGGCAACAATTGGGCGAGGCGATCACCATCAGCGCCCGCGCCAGCCGCGACGTCGCCGGCTTCACCGAACGTACCGCAGCCGAGATGGAGTCGCTGAGCAAGCCCGCCGCCGAAGTCGCGAGCGCCGCCGATCAGTCGGCGACGGCGATGGGGCAATCGGCGGAGAGCGCCGCGGTGCTGATCTCGGCCTTCGATCGCGCGCGCGCGGAGGCGCTGGCGGCAACCGAAGTCGCTGCGCGAGCCGATGCCATCGCGATGCAGGGTGCCGAGAACGCCGCGAATCTCGCTTCCCACACTGCGCAGATCGAATCGGTGCTGACGCTGATCGCCGGTATCGCCCAGCAGACCAAGCTGCTCGCGCTCAACGCCAGCATCGAGGCCGCGCGCGCGGGCGAGAGCGGGCATGGCTTCGCCGTGGTCGCGCAGGAGGTGCGCAGCCTCGCCGATCAGGCGGCCGATGCCACCGGCGGCGTCACCGTCACGATCCGCCAGGCGCAGAATGCCAGCGAAGTCATGGCGCACACCAATCAGGCGATCCTCGCGGTCGTGAGCGAGCTGATGGAGCGGGTGCGCGGCCTTTCGTCCGAGATGGAGGCGCAGGTGAGCACGGTCGGTGCGATCCTAGCCTCGATCGACGAGACCGCGATGTCGTCGCGCGAGATCGCGGGGCTGATCGCGCAGATCAGCGGGCGCGTCTCGGAGCTTGCCGCCGCCGCGCAGGATGCCGGGCGGCAGGCTGCGCAGGCAGGGGATGCGCTGCGCCGGGTCGAGGAGACCGTCGGCCAGTTCATGTCCGAAGTGTCGCGTCAGGAGTGATCATGGATCGTCGCACTGTCCTCGCCTCCGGGCTCGCGCTGGGCATTGCCGGCGCCGCGCGTGCATCGGCGCCCGCCGAAATCGAGCGGGTACCGCTGTGGCCGGGAACGCCGCCGGGCGGAGAGGGGCTGGGAGTCGCGGACGTGACGGTCCCGCGCTCGCCGAAACCCGACGACATCGCTTGGACGCATATCGGCACGCCGGCGATAACAGTCGCGCGCGCCGCGAAGCCCAATGGCGCGGCGGTGCTGCTCATTCCCGGCGGGGGCTATGCGCGAGTCGCGGTGGGCCGTGGGCCGGGCAAGATCGCGCAGATGTTCGCCGCGCAGGGGATCACGGCGTTCGAATTGCTCTACCGCCTGCCGCACGACGGCTGGCGTGCCGGCCCGGTGACGCCGCTCCAGGACGCGCAGCGCGCGATGCGGCTGATCCGCGCGGGTGCCGCCAAATGGGGGATCGATCCCGCGCGCGTCGCCGCAATGGGTTTTTCCGCGGGCGGGCACGTGGTGGGCTCGCTCGGCACGCGTGCCGACAAGGTCATTTATGATCCGATCGACGCCGCCGACCGGCTGCCTGCGCGGCCGATTGCGGTCGCGATGTTCTTCCCGGTGGTATCGATGCTGCCGCCGATCGCGCACGACCAGTCGCGCCGCGAGTTGCTCGGCGCCGATCCTGCCGAGGCGCTGGCCCGCGCATGGTCGCTCGAGCTCGACGTTCCCGCCGCGACGCCGCCCACCCTCGTCTGTCACGCCGCCGACGACAAGACCGTCAAGCCGGCGAATAGCCTCGCGATGTTCGCAGGGCTGCAGGCGGCGCGCATCCCGTCCGAACTGATGATCGCTGAGAAGGGCGGGCACGGCATCCCGCTGTTCGATGCCGACGGCAAGCCGTACGTCTGGTTCGATCTCTTCCGCCTCTTTGCCGCCCGCCACGGCTGGCTTCCCAATTTGTGAGACGCTTTTCCACATTGGCTTGACAGGCGTAATGCCGATAAGACAGGTTGGCCTGACCAATTGGGAGGGTGCCTTGTCCAGATCCGTCGGTGCCGTGCTCGGCATGTTGCTATCGACTGTCGCAGCCTCCGCGATCGCGCACGATGCGTCGACCGTGGTCGCCTCTCCGCGCGCGACGTACAATCTCAATCCCGGCTGGCGCATGGCCACCGGCGAGCAAGCAGGTGCCCAGCAGGCGGGCTTCGACGACGGCGGCTGGCATCAGGTCACGCTCCCCAACGCCTTCAACGAGAAAGAAGCCTTCGCCCGCGACATCAAGGATCTCTCGACAGGCATCATCTGGTACCGCAAGCGCATCACGCTCCCCACGCAAGGCTCCGTCGCGCGCGCGTTCCTCGAGTTCGAAGGCGTGCGTCAGGCCGCGGAGGTCTGGGTCAACGGCCAGTCGGTCGCCTTGTCCGAGAACGGCGCGATGGCGTTCGGCGCCGACATCACTGCGGCGCTCCGGCCCGGCGAAAACGTCATCGCGGTCCGCGTCGACAATGACTGGAAATACAAGGAGCGCGCGACCGGCAGCGGCTTCCAGTGGAACAACAACAATTTCAATGTCAATTACGGCGGCATCACCAAGAATGTCCGGCTGCACCTGACCGGTCCGGTCTATCAGACCCTCCCGCTCTATGCCGGGCTCGGCACCACAGGCCAATATGTCTGGGCCGACGGCTTCGACGTGAAGGCCCGCCGCGCGACGATCCACGCCCAGACCCAGATCCGCAACGCCGGTGCGACTCCGCGCAAGATCGGCTACCGCGCCGAGATCCGCGACCGCGACGGCCGCGTCGTCCGCCGTCTCGACGGCGGCAACGCGACGCTGGCCCCCGGCGAAACCCGCCTGCTGACTGCCGCCGGCACCGCAGAAAACCTCCATTTCTGGAGCTGGGGTTATGGCTATCTCTACACCGTCACCACGATCCTGACCGAGAACGGCAAGGTGATCGACAGCGTCGATACCAGAACCGGTTTCCGCCAGACGAAGTTCGCGGACGGCATGGTCACCCTCAATGGCCGTGTCATCCAGATGCACGGCTATGCCCAGCGCACCTCGAACGAATGGCCCGCAGTCGGCGTCTCGATCCCGCCCTGGCTCAGCGATTTCTCCAATGGCCTGATGGTCGAAAGCGGCGGCAATCTCGTCCGCTGGATGCACATCGCGCCGTCGAAGCAGGACGTCGAGAGCGCCGATCGCGTCGGCCTCATCCAGGCGATGCCCGCCGGCGATGCCGAGAGCGACGTCATCGGCCGCCGCTGGGACCAGCGCAAGGAAGTGATGCGCGACGCGATCGTCTATAATCGCAACAACCCCTCGATCCTGTTCTACGAGGGCGGCAATGAGAATATCAGCGACGCGCACATGGCCGAACTCAAGGCGATCCGCGACCAATATGATCCGCATGGCGGCCGCGCCGTCGGCTCGCGCGAGATGCTCGACAGCAGGGTCGCCGAATATGGCGGCGAGATGCTCTACATCAACAAGAGCGCCACGAAGCCGGTCTGGGCAATGGAATATTCGCGCGACGAGGGCGCCCGGCTCTACCAGGACGAATTGACCCCGCCGTTCCACAAGGATTCGCCCGATTACAACCGCAACCAGGACAGCCACGCGATCGAGGACGTCAAGCGCTGGTGGGATTACTACCGCGTGCGTCCGGGGACCGGGAAACGCGTCAGCTCGGGCGGCGTCAACATCATCTTCTCGGATTCGAACACGCATTATCGCGGCGACAATAATTACCGTCGCTCGGGCGAAGTCGATGCGGTGCGCCTGCCCAAGGAGGGCTTTTACGCGCATCAGGTGATGTGGAGCGACTGGGTCGACAGCGTCACCCCGCGCACGCACGTCATCGGTCACTGGAACTACGCGCCGGGCATCTCCAAGGACGTCACCGTCGTCTCGAACGGCGACAGTGTCGAGCTGTTCCTGAACGGCCGTTCGCTGGGCAAGGGTGCGCGCAGCAACGGCTTCCTGTTCGGCTGGAAGCAGGTCCCATGGGCGCCTGGGACGCTCCGCGCGGTCGCTACCTATGCCGATGGCCGCAAGTCCGAGCATAGCGTCGAGACTGTGGGCGCCCCCGTGGCCCTGCGCCTCACGCCGCACGTCTCGCCGCGCGGCTTCGTGATGGATGGCGCCGACATCGCGCTGGTCGATGTCGAAGTAGTCGATGCGAAAGGCCGGCGCGTTCCGACTGCGCACGACATGGTCAAATTCACGCTCGACGGTCCCGCCGAATGGCGGGGCGGGATCGCGCAGGGCGATTCCTCAGGCAAACCGCGTGCGGCAATCGCCACGGGTCCGGCCGAGCCGGCCAAACCCGCTGGCGCCGACCAGACTACCCAATATGCCGGCACGGCACGGACCGAGGATAATTTCATCCTCTCGCCGAACCTCCCCGTCGAGGCCGGAGTGAACCGTGTGTTGCTCCGTGCAGGCACGCAAGGCGGCACGGTACGCATCGCTGCGACGGCAGCGGGGCTGGAAGGCGCGACGCTGACGATGCCGACAAAAGCGGTGAAGCCCGTAGCCGGTGGGCTATCGTCCGATTTCCCCGAGGATCACCAGCCCGGCTTGCTCACGCGTGGGGCGACGCCTTCGGGCCCCTCGTTCACGCCGAGCCGGACGACCGTCACCGCCGCATCGATCGTCGCAGGTTCTAACCAGCCCGACGCGGCAAACAGCGCCGACGACAATGAGCTTTCGCGCTGGACCAGCGACGGCCAGCCGGGCTCGGCCTGGATCGAATATCGCTTCGCCGCGCCCGCGACGCTGAGCGAGATCGACCTGAAGCTCGTCGGCTGGCGCTCGCGCAGCTACAATTTGCGGATCACGCTCGACGGCAAGACGGTGTGGGAAGGCGAGACCGAGCGCCAGCTCGGCTACGCCAATGTGAAGTTCGCCGCCGCTACCGGCAGCATGCTGCGTATCACCCAGATCGGTCCGGTCGTCGATCGCGACGCCTTCGGCAAGGTCATCGAGCTCGATACCTCGCGCAAGGCAGGTGACACCGGCGCCGACGCGGTACCGCCGGGCTGGCGGCTGGGCGTGGTCGAGGTCGATTTCCATGGACCCGTCGCGCGGAAATAGTGTTCCCGATCCAGCGGTGATGGTACCGACGCTCGCGATGACGTGGCGGCGAGACAACAAGCCTGAAGGCAACGCGAACTCGTCGCGCGCGCTTTGGCTGGCGCTGGGCTGGTTCTTCGTCTTGCTGGGCTTCGTGGGCGCGCTTCTGCCGTTGATGCCGACGACGATCTTTCTGATCCTGGCAGTCGGCTGCTTCGCGCGCTCGTCACCGCGGCTCGAGGCCTGGCTCCTCGATCATCCGCGGTTCGGACCGTCGCTCCGTGCGTGGCGCGAAAACGGCGCGATCACGAAGAAGGGGAAGCTTCTCGCCTGTACGGGAATGGCGCTGGGTTACGCCATCTTCTGGTTCACGGCGCGCCCCGGCTTGACGGCGGACGTTGTCGTGGCGCTCGCATTGGCAGGGTGCGCCGCGTTCGTGCTGAGCCGGCCTACCGCGCGGTGACGTGGGGCTAGTTCGAAGATATAGACGGCGGGGCCCGCGCGCTCACCGTCGGCGGGCGTGATGGTGGCGCGAAGCGTGCTCCGGCGGGTGAGCGCCGCATATCGGCGCCATTCGGCTGCGAAGTCGGCCTGCGCGTCGCGATAACGGTCATAATGGGTCAGCACCGCATAGCGCGCGTGGCAGCTTTCGAGGCGAGGCGAGGGGACGCTGGCGAGATCGACGATCGGACTGCCCGACCGTAGCGTTTCGACTTCGGCATAGCGAATGCGCCCCGTGAGCATCGCCCGCGCATCGACGCATCCCGCGCTGCCAAGGGGAAAGAGCAATTTCCACGGACCATCGATCAGATCGAGCGCGGCGTGCTCGACGACGATCGACGCGTCGGACGGAACATGCGCGCGGATCCATGCCGAAGCTAGCTGGCGCGTATCGTTCGCACGCGCGACCGCGCGATCCTGCACCGGTGGAAGCATCGGCAGGATCAGGAGCAGGCCGGCCAAAGGCTCGACGAGGCGCAACGAGCGCCCCGTCCAGGCGCGTGCCATATCTGAAAGTGCATGGACGGCGTATCCCGTCATTATCGCGACGAAGGGCAATAGCGGCACCAGCCAGCGCTCCCAGCGCAGCGTCTGGATTGAGATCAGCACGGCGAAGGCACCCGCGCCCGGCAGCAGTGCGATCGCCGGGCCGCGGTTGCGCAGCGGCAGCAGGATCGTACCGAAGGTGGCTAGCGCGATGTTGATTGCGCCGAATGATCCGAACAACGAACGCAGATACCATCCGAAATTGTCGAGCAGCCCGCCCCCCGTGGATCCCGGATGGATCGGTCGCGCTTCGCCGGTCAGATTTCGAACGACTGCCGGATAATCGAGCAGCAGATAGGGCGAGGCGAGGAACAACGTCGCCACTGCCGCGCCGGCGAACGCGAGGAGGTTCCGTGCTTCGCGCTTTCCTTGAGCCACGCGCCAAATCCCGGCGGCGATGGGGCTCAGGGCGAACGTCGCGGCCGGCCATTTGGTGGCGCAGCCGAGTCCGACGAAGATTCCGGCCAGCAAATAGGCACGCAGCCTGCCACTTTCGGCGATCGAGAGCGCGGAAGACAGGCAGAGCAACATGAATACGCTGGCCTGGATGTCAGTCCGGATAAGCTGCGAATACTCGATATGCACCGCGTTGACCGCCAGAAAGGCCGCGGCGAGCAAACCGGTGCGCGTGCCGCCGATCCGCCGGCCCAGCCGCCACGTCAGATAGACGCACACGACTCCGAAGGTTGCGATGAGAATCCTGGCTGGAAGGAACAGGATCCCCGGATCGGCATAGGCCGCGCGCACAAAGGCATCGGCATCGGCATAGCGGCCGGTGGCGATGCCGATACTCCCGACGATCAGATCGGTCAGTGCAAGGCAATAAAGCGTAATCGTGCCCGGGTGACCGAACCAGCCGGGGTTCAGGCTGTTGTTCCGCAGCATCTCGATCGCGGTCATCATGAACAGCGGCTCATCGGGATCGTAGAGCGCGGGAAGCCCGAAGCCGATCCCGCGTATCCGCAGGCCCGCCGCCGCCAACAGGATCAACAGCAACAGGCTGTGCTGCGTCCAGGAATCGCGGCCGGCGTTACGGGCTGGGGGGGTGGGTTCCGTCATCGTGCTGAAGTGATGACGTGGAGTGACGATGCGAACCGTAATCCTGGCCGGCGGTCTGGGCACCCGGCTCGGCGAAGAGACGTCGGTGCGGCCGAAACCGATGGTCGAGATCGGCGGCATGCCGATCCTCTGGCATATCATGAAGATCTATTCGTCGAGCGGCTTCAACGACTTCGTCGTGTGCCTTGGCTATAAGGGCTATCTGATCAAGGAGTTCTTCGCGAACTATTTCCTCCACACCTCCGACGTGACGATCGATCTGCGCGGCGGCAACGGCATGGAAGTCCATTACGCCCGCAGCGAGCCGTGGCGGATCACGCTCGTCGAGACCGGCGCCTCGACGATGACCGGTGGGCGGCTGGCGGCGATCCGGCCCTATCTCGATCCCGACGAGCCGTTCTGCCTCACCTATGGCGACGGCGTCGCCGACATCGACGTCGGCGCCCTGGTCGATTTTCACAAAGCCCATGGCCACCGCGCGACGATCACCTCGGTCTCGCCCCCCGGCCGTTTCGGGGCGCTCGAATTCGAGGCGGGCAAGGTCGTCGATTTCAAGGAAAAGCCGGCTGGTGACGGCGGCCAGATCAATGGCGGGTTCTTCGTCGCCGATCCCTCGGTGCTCGACCTGATCGATGGCCCGGACACAATATGGGAAGCGGGGCCGCTCGAACGCCTCGCGCGCGGCGGCGAGCTGATGGGTTATCGCCATGACGGTTTCTGGCAGCCGATGGATACGCTGCGCGACAAGATGTACCTCGACGAATTGTGGAAGGCGGGCAACGCACCGTGGAAGCGCTGGTGAACGATTGGCGCGGACGCCGGGTGCTCGTCACCGGCCATACCGGCTTCAAGGGCAGCTGGCTGAGCCTGTGGCTGCATGCGCTCGGTGCCGAAGTCACCGGCTTCGCACTGCCGCCGCTGAGCGAGCCGAGCCTGTTCGCTGCGGCGCGGATAGACGAACTGATCGCGCACCATGAAGGTGACGTCCGCGATCTGACCACGGTCCGCGCCGTCGTCGAGGCCTCGCGGCCGGAGGTGATCTTCCACCTCGCCGCGCAGCCGCTGGTGCGCTTGTCCTATCGCGAGCCGGTGGAAACCTATGCGACCAACGTGATGGGGACGGTACACCTGCTCGAGGCGGCCCGGCGTACACCGGATGTCGCCGCGATCGTCTGCGTCACCAGCGACAAATGCTACGAGAATCGCGAATGGGTCTGGCCCTATCGCGAGAACGACCCAATGGGTGGGCACGACCCGTATAGCAGCAGCAAGGGGTGCGCAGAGTTGGTGGCGGCCGCGTATCGCAGCTCGTTTTTCGCCCAGGGTCCGGCGCTGGCAACGGTGCGTGCCGGCAACGTCATCGGCGGCGGCGACTGGGCGACCGACCGGCTGATACCCGACCTGATCCGCGCCTTCGAAGCTGGCGCATCGCCGCTGATCCGCTCGCCGGACTCGGTTCGCCCGTGGCAGCACGTGCTGGAGGCGTTGGGGGGGTATCTTAAGATTGCCGAGCGATTGCTGATTGGGGAGAGGGAATTCGCCGATGCGTGGAATTTCGGACCCTCGGATGACGATACCCGGCCGGTTTCGTGGATCGTCGAGCGGATGCGAGCGGCTTGGGGCGGTGCGCCGCACCCACAGGCCGATCACGGTCCGCGGGTCCACGAGGCGGGGCTGTTGCGGCTCGACTGCTCGAAGGCACGGACGGCTTTGGGTTGGCAGCCGACGCTCAACCTCGAAACGACGCTCGATTGGATCGTCGCCTGGCACAAGGCGACCGGCCGGGGCGAGGATGCGCGAGAGGTGACGCTCGCCCAGATCGCGAACTATTCGGCGGCTTCGAGCCGGGGTTCGTTACGCGTCGCCGCCTGAGCCGGTGCCGCAGGCCGGACAGGCGCGGTGGAGGAATTCGCTCATACAGGACCTCCCGCGGACCGGAAGGTGACGCGGCTGTGCCAAAACCAGCTGCCGAGGACCAGAAGCGCAGTGAAGCCGAGCTGGGCGAGGATCGGAGGCACGCCGCCGAGCTCGACGAGCAGCGGCAGCGCAGCCCAATTGGCGGCATAATTGAACAGATAGAAGCTGGAGAAGGTGCCGAACTCGCGCGCGATATTGCCGCGGGTGCGGAACACGCCGATCTTGTAGGTCGCGAAGGCGAAACAGAGGCTGATCGCCTGCGCGACGCCGAGCGCGATCAGATAGTGCATGTGGAACGTCGGCACGCTCCACAGCAGCAGCGGATAGATCGCCAGCCCGAACGCGGTGTTCGCCGCGCCGGCCAGCATGAAGCGGAGCGGACGCTCGGCGCGCGCCATCACTCCTCCTCCAGCAATGCGATGCGCATGTTCTCGCGCAGCGTTTCGCGCGGGAGGAAGGGCGAGAGATCCTCGAGCGGCGGCGAGGTTATCCGGCCGTCGGGATGCGCCTTCGCGCTGAGCTTGGGGGCGAAGGCGACATGCTCGTCGATGAAGATCTCGCAGATCACCGGGCCTTCGGCGGCGAGCGCGGCTTCGATCGCGCCGGGAAGCTGGTTGTGCGATTCCGCGCGGAAATAGGCGAAGCCGAATGCCGCCGCGACCTTGGAGAAATCGGGGAAGGTGACGTCGCTCTTCGGCCCGCCGCCGACTTCGACGCCGTTGAAGAAGTTACGATGCGTCTGGAAGATCGAGACGTAACCATTGTTGTTTATGAGGAAAACCTTCACCGGCAGGCCGTAGCCGGCGATGGTCTGCATCTCCTGCAGGTTCATCATGATGCTGCCGTCGCCGGCGATCGCGACGACGCGCTGCTTGTTGCCTGTCGCGGCGCACACCCCGATCGCGGCGGGAAGGTCATAGCCCATCGTCGCGCAGCCCGAATTGGTCCACAGCCGCTGGCCGCGCTTGATCTCGGCGACCTGGAAGCTGACCACGCAGGCGCTGCCGTTGCCGGTGACCACGACATCGTCCTCGCCGAGTTGCGCGAACAATGCGTCCATTGCCGCATAGGGATGGATGGTCGGGCCGTGGTCGCGATATTCGGGGAGCATCGCGGGGAAGCGCCGGACGCGCTCGCGCGACCATTCCAGCCATTCCCGATGCTCCGGCGTCGGCCCGGCATAGGGTGCTTCGAGCAATGCGGGGATCAGGTCGGCAAGGTCTGCGACGACGGGCATGTCGGGCGATACGGTCGGCTTGCGCAGCTCTACGGGATCGATGTCGACCCAGATCTTGTATGCCTCGCGCGCGAAGGTCCTCCAATTGTAGCTGACCTGGCGGATGTTGAGCCGGCTGCCGAGGATCAGCAGCAGGTCGGCGCTCTGCGCCACCATGTTGCCGCCGCGATCGCCGACCGTGCCGGGGCGCCCGGCATAGAGCGGATGCGCGTTCCACAGCACGTCATGCGCGTTCCAGCCGGTGACCACCGGCACGCCGAGCTTTTCGATCAGCCGCAGGAAATCCGCGTGTGCGCCGCTCAGCCGCACCCCGCTGCCGGCGAAGACCACCGGGCGCTCGGCCGCGCTGAGCTTCTCCAGAATGGCAGTGGCCGCCGCGCCGAGATCGGTCGCCTTCCACGGCTCGTCGAGCTCGGCTGGATCGAAGCCGGCGAGCTGGTCCGGGTCGATCTTCGCGGCCTGCACGTCGAGCGGGATGTCGAGCCACACCGGCCCCGGTCGGCCGCTGGTCGCAAGATAGAGTGCCTTTTCGAGATGGTAGCGAATGCTGGGCGGGTCGGTGACCATCGTGACATATTTGGTGATCGGGCGAACCAGCTCTTCGATATCGAGCTCCTGATCGCCGAACTGGCGCAGCGGCAGCCCGGTGGCGCGCACCGTGGTCTCGGTCTTCACCTGGCCCGAGATGACCAGCATGCCGATCGAATCGACATAAGCGCCGTAGACGCCGGTGATCGCATTGGTGCCGCCAGGTCCCGACGTGACGTTGACCACCGCGAGGCGGTTGGTCAGCCGGTAATAGGCCTCCGCCGCCATCGACAATGCCTGCTCGTGATGGGTGAAGGTGGTGGCGAGTTTCGGATGGGTCCCCAGCGCATGGTTGAGGTGCATCGCCCCCCCGCCAGTGAGCATGAAGACATGGTCGATGCCGTGCGCGGCGAGCCGATCGGCCACCCAGTCGGCGAGCTTTACTTGAGTCATGGTTTCCATCCGTTGGAGAGCGCGGTGCGGCGGATCGCATCGTCGAGGCCGGTGGTCGCGGTGACGCCGAGTTCGGCGCGTATGCGCGCGGTAGAGGGGACGTAGCGGCCGGGGTTCCAGCCGGGATCGGGCTTGCCGAGGATCTCGACGCCCGGACCGCCGAGCAGTGACGCGGTTCGGCGAGCCAGGTCGGCGATCGAGACGGCCTCTTCCGAGCCGATGTTGTAGACCGCGCCGGGCTCGCCCTCGATCAGCAGCGCCCACAGCCAGACGGCGAGATCGGCGGCATAGAGATAGGAGCGGACGGCCTCGCCCGATCCGGCGACGTGGATCGTACGGCCCGCCATCGCGTCGCGGATGAAATTGCCCGCGGCGAAGTGCACATCAAGCGACAGCAGGGGGCCGAGCAGCGCGAAGATGCGTGCATTGATCACGCCGAGCCCGAACTGCTTGGCGTAGATCGCGCACAGCGTTTCGGCGGCACGCTTGCCTTCGCTATAGGCGGAGACCGGGTCGCACGGGTCCGGGCCACCGCGCCAGTCTTCGGCGACATGCGTCACTTCCCAAGGCTGCGGACCGTAGACCGCGCCCGAGCTGAGGAAGAAGAAGCGCGCCTCGCTGTCGGCTGCCAGGTCGAGCGCGCGCCGCGTTCCATGGACGATCGTCTCGAACATGCGCCGGGGGTCGTTGGCGTTGAGCGCGGCGCGCGCATCGATCGCGGCGTGGATGACATGGGTGTAATCGGTCGCGGGCGCCACGAAGCTAGCGGTGTCCCCCTTCACCAGACCGAAGCGCGTGGCGAGATGGGGTGCGCGCGTCGCGAACGCGTCGGGGTCGCGGCTCAGCAGCGTGACTTCGACGTTGATCCCCGAGCGGGCGAGCGCTTCGAGCATCCAGCGACCGATGAAGCCGGTGCCGCCGGTCATGAAGATCCGCGCTCCTGAGAGCCGCGGCCAGAGCGGGGCGAGCGCTTTGTCGATCGCCGCCAGATCCTGCTCGAAGATCATGCCGGCAAGAGACCGAGCGAGGGGCGGTGGGTGCGGTGCGCGCGGATCACCCGAACGATGCTGTCGAGCGCGAGCGCCCAGAGGATCAGCGCCACCAGCCCCGGCCGGACGAAATGGCCGACGGCCAACCCGAAGCTCGGCGTCACCGGCTGGCCGCTCAGCCAGCTGTTGGTGGAGAGTTCGAGCACCGTCGACAGCGGCCAATCGGTGACGAGGCATAGTAGATAAGCGCAGACGATCGCGACGATCGGGCCCACGCCCTTCCATGGCTCAAGCAACACGAGGAAGAGCAGGAAGGTCTGGGTGTAGCCGCCCGGCGACTGAGTCACGAGATACGCTGCGAGCAGGATGATCGACACACGGTGGAGCGGCAAAGCCCTGGGCTGAAGCCATGCACCTGCCAGTGCCAGCAGCGCTATCGCCTGGCTGGCGCGGATCACGATGGGCACGAGGAACTCGATGGTCTCGACGGTGCGCGAAGGCACGAACTGGAGTATCGGAATCTGCGAGCCGCGGACCAGCAGCAGGGGGGCGTAGCTGGTCGAATAATGGATCTCGTTCCACACCTGGCCGCTCTGGAACACGACCCAGTTGGCGGTATTGGCGACCAGCTCGACCGGCGTGCCGGCACCGACGATCGCCAGCGTGACGAGATAGAGGAAGATCGTCGCGATCCCGGCGAGCTCGAGCATGCGCCATTCGCGTTTCACGGCGTGGGCGAGAACGGGCAGCAGCAGATAGGGCTTGAAGTTGATCGTCGCCGCTTCGGCCAGCCAGCGCCACGGGCCGCGCGTGACCAGCGGGCCGTGGGCGATCACGAAACAGGCGAAAGCGACGAGGATGAGGTTGCCGCGCTCGAGCGTGAAGAGGAGCGGCAGGCCGAGCCCGAAGGCGATCGTGCGCATCGGCGCGGTGCGCGGATCGGCGCGGCGGAAGCTCAGCCAGACGAGCAGCCCGTCGAGCAGGTAGAAGCCCAGGATCGTCGCAGTGCCGAGCCAGTCGCAGTCGCGGGCATGAAAGGGCGATTGGAGATAGCAGCCGGGCAGGCTGAACAGGTCGAGGAACACGAAGGACAATGGCGGGTAGATGCTCCGCCACACGTCGTAGGCGCCGGGGCGGTTCGCCCAGAAGGCGGTGTTGAACCAGTCCATGAACGTGTCGTTGGTGTCGAACACGAAGGGCTGCGGCAGATAGCCCGTCGCATGGAAGGCTATCGCGGTGGAGACCACGCTCGCCACAACAGCGAGCGCGAGAAGGAATTCGGCGAAGAGGGCGAACCGGCTTCTCGAACTCCCCTCCCTGAAAGGGAGGGGTAGGGGGTGGGTAGGCGACGGGCGGGGCTCGATGCCCCGGCCGGCGCCTTCCGCCGCGAGGTCGATTGAATCTTTTGGGCGCGCAGACGCGCGCACCCACCCCCAGCCCCTCCCTTGCAGGGAGGGGAGTCTCGGGAGGCGCGGCCAAGCCTTCACGGGCGGCGAACGAGCACCCGCGCTGCCGGGCGCGCGCGGTCGGCGGGGAAGTTGACTCGTTCGGCCTCGATCACCAGCGGCACGTTGCGGCCGCGCTCGGCGAGCAGGCGGACCTGTTCGCCGATCAGGCCGAGGAACAGCAGCACCACTGCGAACATGCCGAAGCCGAGCGCAAAGCCGAGCAATGCGAGGGCCGGTCCGCCGAGCAGCGTGGCGGCGGTCGCGGCGAGCAACGTCAGCAAAGCGATACCAGCGGCGAGAAAGGCCAGAAGGATCGGCAGGCGGAGCAACGACTTGGCCGAGCCGGCGAGACCCGAGAGGGCGAAGGAGGCGAGCGCGGCGAAATCGTTCTTGCTCGCCCCTGCGGCGCGTTCGGGCCGATCGACGGGGACCACCGCGAGCCGGAAGCCGCTTTCGACGAGCATGCCGCGGAAAAAGGGCTCGGGCTCGTTCCACGCCGCGAGCGTGTCCACGACCACGCGGTCGAACAGGCCGAAGCCCGTCGCGCCCGGGATCACCGGATAGTCGCCGAATTTGCGGAGGAGTGCATAGCCCAGCCGGCGGGTGACGCCGAGCAACGGCGACGTGTGTTCGGAGCGCCGCTGGCCGAGCACGACCTGCGCACCCGCGCGCCACTGGCGGACGAATTCGCCGATCATCGCGGGCGGGTCCTGGAAATCGGCGCACATGCCGATCACCGCCGCGCCCTCCGCCTGGTAGATGCCATAGGTCGGCGAGCGCATCTGGCCATAATTGCGGTTGTTGAAGATCGCGCGGATGCGGGGGTCCTCGGCGCAGAGCGCGCGCATCAGATCGCGGGTGCCGTCGGTCGAGTTGTTGTCGATCAGCAATATCTCGTGCGAGCGCACGTGCCGCGCCGCCTCGGCGGTCACCGCGGCGCAGATCGCGCGGACATTCTCCTGCTCGTTGAAGCAGGGGATGACGATCGACAGTTCCGGCGTCATTGCGCGGCCCGGGGACGCAAACGCAGGTCGATGCCGGTCGCGGGGGCATAGACTTCGGTGAATAAAGCGAGGGCGATCAGCAGCGCGAGCAGCGCCATCGCGGGTATGTTGTATTTCCGGTCGGAATCGAGCCGCGGTGCTTCGATCAGCTGGACGTCCGACGCTGTCTCGGCCGCGAGCGTCTCCACCGCGACTTCTTCCGACGAACGCGCGTAAACCTCGTACAGCGCCTGCGCGAAGCGATAATCGCGGTAGCGGTCGAGATATTCGCCCGAGATTTCGGAAAGGCCGGCGACGTTGGGCCCCGCCGCCTCGGTGCCCGGGCTGGTCGTCCGGGCGATCTGGCCGCGCAGCGACGCGACTTCGGACTGGACCGCCTGAAGCTGAGGATTCTCCTCTCCCTGAAAGCGCTGGAGCGTCTGCAATTCGACGAGCTTGGCCTGTAGCTGCGCCTCGAGCCCGGCGCGCACCGCCAAGGCCGAGCCGAGCTGGGCCTCGGGCTCGGCGAGCCGGTTGCGCCGCCGGAAGGCGGTGAGCGCGGCTTCGCTCGTGACCACGCGGTCGGCGGCTTCCTTGAAGCGCTGCTGCACCACGTCGCGCTTGCGGTGGACGCGGTCGCGGCCCAGCGCGATGATGCGGTCGCTGATCGCCTGCACATAGGCGCGCGTCATCGCTTCGGCCTGGCGCGGATCATGGGTGCGGACTTCGACTTCGACGATCCCGCCGGTCAGAGAGTGGATATCGGCCTTCTTCGCCAGCGCGACGCGGGCGCGGTCCTGGCTGGCATAGCCGCCTGGCCCCACCAGCTTGAGCTTCTGGATCACCGCGTCGGTGACTTCGGTGCCGCGCGCGATCGCAAGGTACATGTCGATCGGCTGCTTGGCGCCGCCGAACAGGGCCGCGAAGCCCTGGAGCTGCCCGCCCAGCGCATTCATCATCGAGCCCAGCCCGATGCTGTTATTGTCCTGCGGCACCATTTTGGCGCGCGCGACATAAGGCTGGGGGAAGACGCAGAGCAACGCGAGGAGCGCCGCGAGCGCCGCGTAGCCGATCCGCCGGCGGCGCGGCTCCTGCACGAACGCGATCGGACTCAATTTGCCAGCCCCTTGATCGTGGCGGCACCGACCAGCCCGCCGAACAGCGTGCCGGTGATGTCGCGCAGCCGCGCCCAGAATTCGCCACGGTTGGCGTCGATCGGCACATAGACGAGATCGCCGGGAAGGGCGGTGGCACGCAGCACGCGCTTGCCGTCGGCCAGCACGGTGCCGTTGGCGCGCACGACGAAGACTTCGCCCTTGTCGCCCATCTTCTGCACGCCGCCCGCCAGCCGGATGAAGTCGCCGATCGTGGCGCCATCGCGATATGCGAAGGAGGCAGGCGTCGGCACCGCGCCGAACACGCCGACCGTCACCGGGCGCGGGGGCACGTAGATCGTGTCGTTATTCTCGAGGATCAGGTCGCCCGGAAGCGCATCTGCGGTCACCGGCAGGTCGAAGACGAGGCGACCGCTGGGTCTACGCTCGCGCAGCTGATCGACGATCGAGCGGATCAATGTGAGATTGGCCGGCTGGACCAGCTGGGCGCGATTGGCCGAAGTCACCGGCTGCGAAGTCAGCAGCAGCTCGACATCCTCGACGGCGCGTTCGAAGCTCTCCTGTTGCTGCGCCTTGACGCTCTCGCGCGTGATGATGCTGGCATAAGGGAAGGCCTGTGCGGTCAGCCCGCCGGCCTGCGTCACCACGTCGGCAAGGTGTGTGCCGGGCTTGAAATAATAGCGGCCGGGCTTCGACACCTCGCCGCTGATCGTGACGAGGACCGCCTGTTGCTCGAGCGGCCGGGCGATGCCGATATTGGAGAGCACGCGGACGATGTCGCCGCGGCGGGCCTTGCGGGTCGCCGCTTCCGCAGCGCTCAGTTCCTCCCAGCCGGTCTGTCCGCGGCCGAGCGAATCGAACACCATCAGCCGGCTGGCGTCCGCCACGGTGTTGACGCCGCCCGCATAGAGGATCGCGTCGTTGAGCGTCTCGCCGGGCGCGAGTTCGAAGATCGCCTCGCGATTGACGCTGCCGATCACGGCAACCTGCTCACCCGCCGGCGCGACGTAGAGCACGTCGCCGTTCTGAAGCACGGCATCGCCGCTGCGATCGCCCGTGAGCAGCAGATCGTAGAGATCGAAATCCGAGACCAGCCGGCCGCCGCGGCGCAGCTGGATCGAGCGGAAACTGCCGCCCGCGGCCGGCCCCCCCGATGCCAGCACCGCGTTGACGAGAGTCGACAGGCTGCCGACCGTGTACGAGCCCGGCGACGCGGCGAAGCCGGTGACATAGACCGTCAGGCCGTGCAGGCGCCCGACCGCGACCTCCAGCTGGAAGCCGCGATATTGCCGCGAAACCCGGCGCGCGATGACGTCGTGCACGTCGCCATAGCGCACGCCGCCGACGGTGATCGCGCCGATGCGAGGGACGAAGATGCGCCCCTCGCTGTCGATCGTCAGCCGGAGATTGGCCGCCTGTACCGAGCCCGTGAGGCCGAGCAGCAATTCGTCGCCGGGGTTGAGGCGATAGTCGGGGGGCACGGTCGCGCTCGGGCCTGCAGTGAAATCGCGCGCGCCGGGGACGAGCAGATCGGCTCCGAAGCGACGCAGCGGGGTGCTCGCAGCGGCCGAGACGAAGCTTTCGAACTCGCTCGGGCGGGTCTGCGGCACCTGCCTCGGCGGTGCCTCTTGCGCGTGTTCGGTGGCACCGCCGCGGGAATCGGTAACCGGCGGCTCGATCACCGTCGGCTGATACGGGGCGGCCTCGGCAGGGGGAACCGCGACCTGTGCCGCGCCAGCACGGCGGGCGAGCGGATCGCCCTGTTGCTGTCCGGTGGCGACGGGCGCGGCGAGTTGCGCTGCCGCCGGCACGGGCGCGAGCGCCAGCGCGCCGCCAGCGAGAAGCTTCCATCGGGCAATCATGAGACGAGGCAATCCAGTTCAATGAGGCCCGCCGCGGGGCTGAGCAGGACATCGGCAGCCTGTTCCCAGAGGCCGGGGCTTGCAGCGGCGAGCACGCCAATGCCGCGCCCGCCAACGCGATAGCGCGTGCCGTCCCAATGCGTGATGCGACCGCCGGCTTCGGTGAGGAACAATGCGCCTGCGGCATGATCCCAGGGCAGGATGCGCTGGAACAATGCGACGTCGTCGCTGCCGAATACGAGCCGCGGATAGCTTTCGGCGGCGCAGCGCGGGACGGGGACGACGGCGAGGTGCCGATCGGCATGCGCGTGTACGCGCTCGCGCAGCCCGGGGTTGAGGAAATGGGTTCCCAGCGCCGCGCGCAATCGCTCCGCGCCGGTCGGTCGAGCCCGGACGACTGCGCCGTCGCAGGTCGCGCCCAGCCCTCGCGCAGCGTGGCAAAGCCGACCGCTCAGCGGATCGAACATCCATCCCGCGACCGGGCTGCCATCCTCGACCAGTGCGATCATCATTCCGAACGGCGCGCGCCCCGCGGCGAAATTGGCCGTGCCGTCCAGAGGATCGATCAGCCAGACGAGGCCCTCGCCGACGTCGTCGAGCAGAGCCGGATCGCGCTCCGTCGCTTCCTCGCCGACGATCCGCGCACCGAGACCGAGCGTCGCGAGCCCGTCATGCAGGCGGAACTCGGCTTCGCGATCGGCGATCGTGACGATCTCACCCGCGGACTTGACCGTCACCTCATGCCCCGCGAGCGCGCGGAACCGCGGGACCACCACCTGCGCGGCGACAGTGCGCAGCAGCGCCGAAACCTCCTCGTGCAACGACATGAGTGATCAGGCAGCCACGCTCGCCAGGCGTCCGATCGCGGCCCCGCCGCCGCGTTCCTGGATCATCCGGATGCGCGACAGATCCTCGTCGGCGATCGCGCGATAATAATCACGCTTGTTCTCGAGCCAGGCGAGCTCGAATGCCACCGCATTGGCGATGCCTGCCTCGAACGATGGCGACATGGCCGCCGCGCCGTCGAAAATCACTTTCCGGGTCTCGAACCTGTCGAGCCGCACGCTGCGGATTTCGCGCAGGGCAGGGCCCGCCTCGACTGCGACCGAGCCGCCGACCACCAGAGTCAAATCGTGATCGGCACAGGCCTGTGCGACCCGCAATACGGCTTCGGTGATCTGGCGTTCGTTGATCGCCTTGCGCGGAAGCCCGCGCGAAAGAGTGAAGTCGACTCGCCCGAAGACGATGCCGTCAAGCCTGGCCTTGGCGATTGGCAGCATCGCGTCGAGATTGCGCAGCGTCGCCTCGGTCTCGAGGTTGAACAGGAACTGGGTGCCCTCGGAATTGTCGCCATAGGTCTTTGCCTTGGCCTCGGCGAACTTGGTGAGGGCGTACGGCGTCTCGACCATCGGGGCGATGACGTGATCGACGCCATACAGCTTCGAAGCGAGCAGGTCCGACACCGCCTCGCAGCCGCCGATCTTGAGCGCGACCTTGAGATCGGCGCGATGCGCGAGCTCGAGCAAGCGCAGGAACTCGTCGGGTCGCGTGCCCTCGGCCTCGAATTCCGCCTTGACCGCGACGACGCCGTAGCGGTCGCGACCCATTTTGAGCATGTCGAGCATGCGGCGTTCGGTGGGGTTCATCCTCGCCTCCCTGGCTGAAAAAAGCATGTACTGGCGGGAAGTGAGACGGAGCTTGGCCCGGCTTCCCGCAACATTCCGGCGGGCGGAATTTTTTTCTTTTCGGGCTTACGGGTCGCCCCGATCGGCTACGTCAGAACGATGATGCCCGGCATGTTACCCCTCCACCTGGTTCTGTCGCTCTTGTCCTCCCCGGACCGCGAGCCGGTGGCGCCGGGCATCACCGAGCTCCCCGGCGGCAACCGCGCGGCTTTCCGTGGCGGCGACGCGGATATGCCGGCGCCCGTCCCGAAGCCGCAGATCGAGGCGGTAGCCCGGGATGCGCCCGAATTGGGCGTGCCTTTTCCCCGTCTGTCTTCGCGTTTCGGACGGCGGGGTGATCCGTTCCGGCGGGTGGCCGCCATGCATTACGGCGTCGACATACCCGGCCGCATGGGAACTCCTGTGCTCGCATCCGCGGCCGGCGTGGTGCGCTTCGCCGGCGCCGCGGGGAGTTATGGCGAAATGGTCGAGATCGATCATGACGGGGCACTGGCCACGCGCTATGCGCATCTGTCGCGGATCCTCGTGCGCCCGGGCACCCGCGTCGAGCAGGGACAGCCCGTCGCCCTGATGGGATCGACGGGACGCTCGACCGGCAGCCATCTCCATTTCGAAGTGCGGATCGGTGGTCGCGCAGTCGATCCGCTGGCGTATCTGGGCGCCGCGACCCCGCAACCGGTCAAGGCTTGGATCAAAGCCGACACGCCCCATATCTCGGCCTTCGCCCGGGCGCGCGCCGAACAATCGCAGGGACGCGCCTTCTGAACCGTTATGGAATCTCGTTTGCAGCAGGTCGGTCTTCGCGTCCCGAACATTTCAGGCCGTCGGCAGCCCAGGCTTTGCCGCGCCCGATGAACCGCGACGAAGATATCAGTGGGCTCCAGCGCGTGATCCTGAACGAGCGCAGCCGGCTGCTTCGCTTTCTCGCTGCGCGCGGGCTGGCGGATGAGGCCGAGGACGCGCTCCACGATCTGTGGCAGCGAGTGGCGGCCGCGCCGTCTCAGCCGATCGCGGATCCGCTTTCCTATCTGTTCCGCGCCGCCGAGAACCTGGTCCGGGACCGGCGCCGCTCGACCGTGAGCCGCGATCGGCGGCATCACGACTGGCACGAGACCAGTGTGCCGGGCGAGGAGCAGCCGACCGGCGAGCGCGCGCTGATCGCGCGCGAACGGCTCCGCGAAGTTCAGTCGACTTTGGCTGCCTTGGGGCCGCGCGTGGAGCTGGTGTTCCGCAAATGCCGGCTAGACGGACTTGGCCAGGCGGCGATCGCGCGCGAGCTCGGGGTCAGCCTGAGCTCGGTCGAGAAGGATCTGCAAAAGGCGTATCGGGCCCTTGCGCAGCTCAGGGCGAAATTCGATGCGGAATGATCGCCCCGGCTCCGTCATAGGGATGTTATGGCGATGAGCGCACAGGATCTGGAGCTTCGGGAGGCCGCCCGTTCATGGGCGATACGCGTCCAGGAGACGGCGTTCGACGATTGGGACGGCTTCACGTCCTGGCTCGAGCGCGATCCGTCGCATCTTCCTGCCTATGAGGCGGCGCTCGCCGACGAAGCCTGGGCAATCGACTTGCTGTCGTCGGCACCCGCGGTTCCTGCGCCAGAGGCGCAGCCGCGGCGGCGCTGGTGGGTTGCCGGCAGTGCGGCGGCCGCGGCGGCTGTTGCGGTGATCGGCGGCTGGGCAGTGCTCGACCGCGATGCTCCGGCCCAGCAGATCGCGACCGTGCCGGGCGAGCACCGCACGATCGATCTCGCCGATGGGACCAGGCTGGCGCTAAACGGGTCGACGCGGGTGACGATCGATCCCGATACGCCACGGCAAGTGGTGCTGGAGCGGGGCGAGGCCCGGTTCGAGGTCCGGCACGACGCAAGCGATCCCTTCGTCGTGCTGTCGGGTGGAACCCGGCTCGTCGATGCGGGGACGATCTTCAACGTGGTGCAGGACGGCGACACGATCGAAGTCGGCGTTGCGGAAGGCGCGGTGATCTACCAGCCCGGCACAGGCGAAGTGCGGCTTGCCCCTGGTGATACGCTGCGGCGTTCGGGCAAGGACGCGAAGCCGGTGCTCGGGCGCGCGAACCCGCAGACGATCGGCAGCTGGGCATCGGGCGAGTTGCAATATGACGAGCCTTCGCTGGACGAGGTAGCGCGCGATCTGACGCGCAGCCTGGGCAGGCCGGTGCGGACCACGCGGGGCGCGGAGCGGATTTCCTTCACGGGGACGCTGATGCTGCGGGGCACGCCGGAGGAAGTGCTGGCGCGCGCGGAGCCGCTGCTCGGCGTGAAATTCACTGCAAATGGGGAAGGATGGACGATGTCCCCGGCCCATGGTCCGCCCCGCTAGCCCGCTCGCCCTGATTTGCCTGATAGTGACGTCTCCCGCGCTTGCGCAGGAGCGAGCGGCCGAAATCGACATCGGCACATCGCGGCTCGATGCCGCGATCAAACGGCTGAGCCGCCAGACGGGAGCCAGCATCGGCTTTCGCGATGCGAAGCTGGCCAGCACCCCGGTACGCCCGGTGCGAGGGCGGTTCACTGCCTCGCAGGCGCTCGAGCGGATGCTGCTCGGGACGACCGTTCGCGCGCGTCGTGTCGCGCCGGCAACCTATCTGGTCGAACGCTTCGTCGCGCCCAAGGTCGCCAGCCGCCCACGTCCGACGCCGAGACCGGTGGCACAGGCGGAAAGCCCGCCCTCGACGGAAGACATCGTAGTTACCGCGACCAAGCGTGACATTCCGCTCGGATCCTATCCGGGCGGGGTCCAGATCGTCGACGGTTCCGCGCTTTCCGCGGCGGAGGGGCTGCGTGGCACCGAAGCCATCGAGGCGCGGATCGCCAGCGTGGCTTCGACTCATCTCGGCCCCGGCCGCAACAAGCTCTTCATCCGCGGCATCGCCGATTCGAGCTTTGTCGGTCCGACCCAATCGACCGTCGGCCAATATTGGGGAAACAGCCGGATCACCTATAGCGCACCCGATCCCAATCTCCGGCTCTACGACGTGCAGAGCATCGAGGTGCTGGAAGGGCCGCAAGGCACGCTCTACGGCGCCGGATCGCTGGGCGGCGTGGTGCGCGTCGTGCCGCGTTCGCCCGATCTGCGAAACTTCGAGGGCGCGGCGTGGGGCGGCGCGATGGCGGTCCAGCACGGCCAGCCCGGCATCGATGGCGGCGCCATTCTCAACATCCCGCTGAAGGAGGACGTGATTGGCCTGCGCGCGCTCGCCTTCGGATCGGTGGAGGGCGGCTATATCGACGATGTCTATCGCGGGCTCAGGGACGTCAACCGGGTTCGCACCTTGGGCGGGCGCGCGGGCCTGCGCGTCGATCCGGGCGACGACTGGACGATCGACCTCAACGCAGTGGGACAGCGTATCGACGGCGACGACAGCCAATATGCCGAGCGCGCCGTCGGCGAGCTCGACCGGGCGAGCGGCATCGCCCAGCCGTTCCGCAACGACTATTGGCTGACCGATCTGGTCACGCGGAAGAACTGGGGATCGCTCGAACTGACCGCGTCGCTGGGCTATGCTGGCCAATATGTGTTCGAGCGATTCGAGGGGCCGGTGCTCGCCGATCCCGGCAATCCCGCTGTGGGGCCCACGTTGAATGCGAGCGTCGCCGCTGCGGCCTACACGCAAGCCAATCGCATTTCGATGGTCACCGGCGAGGTGCGGCTCGCCCGTCGCGGGGAGAATGGGACCGGGTGGCTGATCGCCGCCAGCCTGCTGCACAACCGCGCCGAGACGAACCGCCGCATGGAGGCCTTGCCCTTCGGCACGCCGCTCACCGGCGTCAACAACCAGGTCGAGGAGGCGACGCTTTACGGCGAGGGCACCGTCGAACCGCTCGATCGCTTCACGCTGACTCTGGGCGGCAGGCTGACGCATGCCCGGCTGTCGGGCAGCTCGGAGGATGTCGCCGAGGCGCTCGCCTTCCGCGTCGATCCCGGTGCACGTGCCTCGCGCTCCGAGACGCGCCTCTTGCCTTCGCTCGCCGCGGCATATCGCGCGACGGACCGGCTGACATTGTTCGCGCGCTACCAGCAGGGTTTTCGGCCCGGCGGCATCGCCGTTCGCCGCGAGTTCATTCAGCGCTTCGCCGGCGATCGCGTCTCGACGCTGGAGGCGGGCGCGCGCTATCGCAGTCCGACACTCGATCTCTCGGTCAGCGCATCCGCGACGCACTGGACCGACATCCAGGCCGATCTGGTCGATGGCTTCGGTTTCCCGACCACAGCCAATGCCGGCGATGGCCGCGTCTTCTCGATCGGTATGGTCTCGCGTTGGCGCCCGGTCGTGGGGCTGGAGCTGGACGCTGCGCTCTATCTCAACGACAGCAGGGTCACGGAACGCACCCTGGTGGCGCTGCCGCTAGAAGATGTCGCCGCGGCAACAGAGATGGAACGCCTGCCCAACGTGGCGGATGCTACCGGCAGGGTCGGCATCGCCTATACGCGATCGCTCGGGGACGGGGTCGATCTCGTTGCCAACGGCTATGCCCGCTATGTCGGCAAGTCGACGCTCGGGATCGGTCCGATCCTCGGGCGGCTGCAGGGCGACTATGTCGATACAGGCTTCGAAGTGCGCGTCGGCGAGGCGCACCGCGGTGTGAGCCTGGCGCTTACCAATCTGCTCGACGCGCGCGGCAATCGCTTCGCGCTCGGCTCCCCTTTTCTGGTTCGGGATCGCGACCAGACCACGCCGCTGCGGCCGCGCAGCATAAGGCTTGGCTTCGACCTGGGATTCTGACGCCGGGCGGGGTGATACGCCTGCAAACGCCCGCTCGACACGTGATCCGCAGCCGACCCTGGCGTTCACGCCATCCGAGTGCCCGGGAGTTGCTGCGACGTTGCAGCCGCATGTCTGAAATATTTCCGGGAAACAAGCCGCCCCACCTTCTCCCCCCTATAATTTGAAAACGAGTGGGATCTTAAAGAAGCGATGGGGGTGAAATCGTGAAATTGCGTTATTCTTTGCTGGCTTTCTCGGCAATCGTAAGCGTGCAGCCGGCCGTGGCTCAAATATCCGGCGAAACCTTGCCCGCGGCGAATAGTGAAGATTCCGCGCAACGCGATTCCGATACGACGTCGAAGGCGGCTCCCGCGCAGGAAGTTTTCTCGACCGGTGTCGCCAAGGGCCGGGACCGGCTGGACAGCGCGACTTCGACCAGCGCGCTCAAGGGCAGCGAGGCCGAAAAGCTCGGGCCTCGGCCGCTAGCCGATATCTTGCGGGCGATGCCGGGCCTCCGCGTCGAATCCGGCATCGGTGAAGGCAATGCGAACTACACCGTTCGGGGTCTGCCGCTTGCGGCGGGCGGCTCCAAATATATGCAGATCCAGGAGGACGGTCTCCCCGTCGTCGAATTCGGCGATTTCTTCAATTTCGCCGCCGACGTGTTCTCGCGCGCTGATTTCAATCTGGCGCAGATCGAGACGATCCGCGGCGGCTCGGCTTCGACTTTCGCGTCGAACTCGCCCGGCGGCCTCATCAACCTCATCTCGAAGACCGGAGAGGTCGAGGGCGGCGCTGCCCAGTTCACCAAGGGCCTCGATTATGGCGAGAACCGCTTCGACATGGATTACGGCGCGAAACTGAGCGACAGCTTGCGGTTCCATGTCGGCGGCTTCTATCGTTGGGGTGAAGGCCCGCGCGATATCGGCTTCACCGGCTATCGGGGTGGCCAGATCAAGCTGAACATCACGAAGCAGTTCGCGAACGGATATATCCGTCTGCACGGCAAATATCTGAACGATCGTTCGCCGACTTTCGCGCCCTATTTCTTCAGCCTGACCGGCACCAACGACGATCCGGTGATCGCCAACCTGCCGAACTTCGACATCCGCAAGGATTCGGTGCTTTCGCCGAATATCGGCCCGGTCGTGACGCTCGACGGGAAGAACCAACTGGCGCGCTTCGCACTCGCGAACGGTATGCATCCGGTCTCGAAGTCCGTGGGGGTCGAGGCGCAGTTCGAGTTCGGCGGCTGGACCTTCACCGACCGTGCGCGCTATTCGGCAAATTCGGGCGATTTCCTTCGCGTATTCCCCAACACCGCCGACACCGTTGCGGCCTTTTCCGCCTCGCTTGCAGGTGCCGGCGCGCGGGCAACTTATGCGACGGGCCCCAATGCCGGACAGATCGTTCCCGCGAACGCCAATGGCAACGGCCTGCTCGCGCTCTTCTATATGGCCGAGACCCGGGCGCGTAATCTCGACAACTTCACCAATGATTTCCGCGCGACTCGCATTGCCCGGATCGGAGACGGCAACCTCACCGTCACCGGCGGCCTCTACAAGGCGATTCAGAAGCTGCGTTCCGAATGGCTGCACTCGTCCTTCGTCGCCGATGTCGCCGGTGACGCTGGGACCGCGATGGTGGACCTGACGAGCGCCGCGGGCGCTCCCCAGACCAATGGCGGCTATTATGCCTATGGGCGTGGCCGTACCAGCAAGTTCCGGCGCATTTTCGACGTCAAGTACGACATCACCGCGCCTTATGGCTCGATCAACTATCATGTCGGCAAGATCGCGATCGGCGGCAGCCTGCGCTACGATGTCGGCCGCGTGCGCGGCTCGCTCTTCGGCGCGGACCTGGGTGGTGGCCGTGTCGGCCTGATCTCTTACGATATCACTGGCGACGGCGTCTTGACTGCGCCCGAGCGCAGCGTCGCCTATCTGCCGCTCTCCCAGCCGGCACCGGTGCATTATGATTACGCCTATCTCAGCTATTCGGCGGGCGTGAACTATCGCATCGCCGAGCCGCTCTCGTTCTTCGCCCGCTATAGCCGCGGTGCGCGTGCCAACGCGGACAAGATCCTGTTCACGCCGGTGGTCAGCACCGCGGACGGCGGTGTCACCAACGACGAGGACAAGTATGACGAGGTGCGTCAGCTCGAAGGCGGCATGAAGTTCCGCAAGGCAGGCGCCACGCTGAATGCCACCGCCTTCCTCGCTTTTGCAGACGATCACAACGTGCTCAACGGCTCGGCGAACCAGACCATCCGGGCTTATCGCGCCCATGGTCTCGAGCTGGAGGGCGGTTACCGCCAAGGGCCATTCAGCCTTACTGCCGGCGCCACCTACACCAAGGCGAAGATAACCGAGGACAAGCTCGACCCGACCCTGACCGGGAAGGAACCGCGTCACCAGCCTTCCTGGACGTGGCAAGCAACGCCGCAGTTCGAAACCGGCCAATTCACGGTCGGTGCCAACGTGATCGGCATCACCAGCAGCTATGCGCAAGACAGCAACCTGTTGAAGATGCCGGGCTTCACTGTGGTGAATGGCTTCGTCCAGTTCCGCCCCGCCGACCGCGTGCAGCTCATGGTGAACGCGGCCAACCTGTTCAACACCACCGGCTTCTTCGAGATCTCGCAGAGCTCGGTGCCGGCGAACGGTCTCGGTTCGGGCCGCGCCGTCAACGGCCGGACCGTCTCGGCTTCGCTACGATACAATTTCTGACCTGACCCGCGGCGCGTGTTCCGAAAGGAGCACGCGCCGTCGTCATGGGAGGGGGAGACTCTGAGAGACGGCGGTGTTGTTCGGGGCGTGCCGTTGACGTTGTTGCGACGGCGATGCAATAGGTTTCGCCGTGACGCCCTCATGGAAGGCCAGTCCGGGCGTCTTCGACTATCGCTGCCGAAAGCCGAATGTGCGCATGAAATGTTGAATGGCGGCGGCCTCATTCCACTGTTCACGGAACTGCGCCCGGCTTTGTCGCGCTTTCTCCAGACTCGCGGGGCCTCGCCCGACGAAGCGGAGGACATTCTCCAGGACGTGTACATCAAGCTGCTGGCCGAGCGCCCCGGACCCGTCGCGCAGCCGCGCGCCTATCTCTACAAGATGGCCAACAATCACTTCCTGCTGCATCGCCGTACCGCCGGCCGGCGCGAGCGTCGCGAGGAGGATTGGGCAGGCGTGCATGGCGGCAGCGGAGAGATCGACGATCAGCCTTCGGTCGAGACCGAGCTCATCGCGCGGGAGCAGCTCGCGATCCTGCAGCGGATTCTGGACGGCCTGCCGGAACGGACGCGAATCATCTTTCGCCGCTTCCGGATCGACGGGGAGCCGCAGCGCGTGATCGCCGGCGAACTCGGCATCAGCATCAGCGCAGTCGAGAAGCATCTCGCGCGCGCCTATCAGGCAATCGCTGCCGCGAAGCTTCGGCTGAATGAGGATCATGCCGATCGGCGGAGTCTCACAGGGGAAAGAGGCCGCCATGCCAGCTGAGACGCCGGACAGCATCGATGCGCGCGCCATCGAGTGGCACATAAGGCTGCGCGACGGCGACGACGCAATTTGGGAGGGATTCGCCGAATGGCTCGCGGAGGATCCGCGCCACGCTGCCGCCTATGGCGCGATCGAGCAGGCCGATCTCGCGCTCGAACCGCTGCTGCCGCATGTGATCGTCCGTGAGGCGGCCAACGATGCCGAGGAGCAGCCGGCGGCACCGGCGCGCCGCGCTTGGCGCTGGGCCGCAGCCGGCGGCGCAGTCGCCGCCTCGGCCGTCGCGGCCGTGCTGATGCTGCCGCGGGCGGAATCGAGCCGCTACGAAGTCGCCACGCGACCCGGCCAGCGGCAGGTGGTCCAGCTCGATCCGGCGACGCAGGTTACGCTGAACGGGGCGACGCGCATGACCTTTGATCGCAAGGACCCGCGCTTCGCTTCGCTGGCCAAAGGGGAGGCGCTCTTCCTGGTCCGGCACGATAGCGCCCGGCCCTTCCGCCTCGAAGTCGGCGGCAATATCGTCGAGGACGTGGGGACGGTGTTCAATGTCGTCCGCGAGACCGGCGAAGTCCGGGTCGCGGTTGCCGAAGGGAAGATCGTCTACAATCCCGGCCGGAATGCAGTTTCCCTGAACGCCGGTCAGGCATTGGTGGATCGGGACGCCTCGGACGTCGTCGACGTAACGCGCATTCCGGCCGAGCGGGTCGGCTCTTGGAAGAGCGGATCGCTCGTCTATTCGGCCGCCCCCCTGTCGCAGGTCGCGGCGGATCTGAGCCGCGCGATGGACGTGCCCGTCATTGCAGCGTCCGGCATTGCCGATCGACCGTTTTCGGGAACGATCGCGTTGGATGGCAGCGGCCCCGATCAGTTGCAGCGGCTGCAGCTTGCGCTGAACGTGCGCCTCGAGAAAGAAGCGGGCGGGTGGATCATGAAACCGGTCGGCGGTGCGGGGCGATAAGCGGGCGGCGGCTGTCGTCGCGATCGCGTTCGGCCTCGGCGCGGCCGATGTCGCCCAGGCCGAGATGTTCAACATCGCGCCGGGTCCACTCGGCGAAGTCGCGGCCGCCATCGGAGCGAAAGCGGGGATCACCGTCGCCGTCACCGATCCGGAACTCGCGGGCCGCCTTTCGCCGGGAGTGCGCGGCAAGTTTTCCGCCCGCGCCGCGCTCGACCGGGCGTTGCAGGGAACGGGCGCCGAGGCCGTGTTCTACGACAAGGTCACCGTCAGGATCATACGGGCGCGGGTGAAGCTCCGTCCGGTCCGGCAGAAGCCGGCCATCGTCGAAACGCCCGATCCGCCCGCCGAGCCGGAAGAGATCGTCGTTACCGCTAGCAAGCAGAACATGCTGATCGACAATTATCCGGGGTCGGCCAAGATAATCGATTTCGAGCGGGCCTGGCTTTCGCGCAACGGATCGCGAGGAACGGCCGCGCTCACCGATACGCTGCCGACGCTCAGCTCGACCAATCTCGGCCGCGGGCGCAACAAGCTCTATGTGCGCGGAATCTCCGACAGCAGCTTCAATGGCCCCACCCAGGCGACCGTGGGGCAATATTGGGGTGACGCGCGGCTCAACTACAATGCGCCGGATCCCGACCTCAATCTCTATGACCTGAAGCGCGTGGAGATACTCGCCGGCCCGCAGGGCACACTGTACGGCGCCGGCTCGCTGGGAGGGGTGGTGCGGCTCGTCCCCAACCTCCCCGACAGCACGGAGACTTATGCGACTGCGTCCATCGGGGCCAGCGCGACGCGCTTCGGCGGAACAGGGGGAGACGTCGCCGCGATGCTCAATCTGCCGCTCGCCAAGGGCCGGATGGCGCTGCGTCTCGTCGTCTACGGCACGCGCGAGCCCGGCTATATCGACGATCCCTCGCGCAATCTGCGCGACATCAACGACAGCCTGAGCTTCGGCCAGCGTCTGACGTTCCGCGTGGAAGATCTGGCGGGATGGACAGTCGATCTCGGGTCGGTGGTCCAGAATATCGGGACTGCGGACGGGCAATATACGTTGCGCGGCGATCCGCCGCTCGAACGCAGCAATGCCCTCGCGCAGCCGTTCCGCAACGATTACCGCCTCGCTTATGTCACCGCGCGGCGCCCGGTGTTCGGAAGCAGCGAACTCGTCACCACGACATCGTTCGTCTGGCACGATCTGGTAACGGTGTTCGATGCGACCGGCTCCGACGGCACGGCATCGCCCCGGCGCTTCGAAGAGAAGAACAATATCGCGCTCCTTTCGAACGAGACGCGGCTTTCGGGCGGCGGGCGGCGAACCCCTTGGGTAGCCGGCATGTCGGGGATCTACAGCGTGAGCCGTCTCTCGCGCTTCCTGGGGTCTCCCGACAATCCCGGCCAGATCGCGGGCGTACGCAATCGGCAAGTGGAGTTCTCCGTCTTCGGACAAGCCTCTTATCCGATTGCTTCGTCATTGACGGTGACCGGCGGGGGGCGACTGACCGTCTCGGATGGCGCGGGGAAGCTGCTCGACGACGTTCGCGGCGGAGGCGAGGAATCGTCGCGCCCGCGGATGCGCTTTGCGTGGAGCGCCGCGCTCGATTGGCACATGAACTCTTCGCTGTCGGCCTTCCTCCATTATCAGCCGGGGTTTCGTCCCGGCGGCTTTGCGGTGGCATCCGGATCGGCCACGCGAAGCCAGCAGTTCGAGGCCGATGATCTGAGTGAAGTTGAGCTCGGCATTCGCTGGCGAGATACTGCCAGGGACCGATTGTCCGTCCGCGCCGCCGCCTTCGCGGTGGATTGGAATCATGTTCAGGCAGATCTCGTGGACCGCTCCGGCCTTCCCGTCACCGCCAATATCGGCAACGGCAGAATCTATGGGCTCGACCTCGATGTCACGTGGCGCGCCTCGCCGGTCTGGACGCTGACGACTTCCGGCTTCTTCAACTACAGCAACTTGACTGGAGCGGATTCGGCGGCCGCGAACGCAGCTGCGATCACGCTGCCGAACATCCCGAGGGACGGAGTGCGGATCGGCAGCCAGTGGCGGTTCGAGCTGGCGCACGAAGTCACGCTGACGGGCGAGGCTTCGGCGCATTATGTCGGCCAATCGCATCTGGGCGCGACTCCGCCTCTGGACGTGAGACAAGGGCAGTATGTCACCGGCGCGATCGGCGCCCGGCTCGATTTCGCCCGCTTCGGCATCTCGCTGGACATTTCCAACATCGGTGACGCGCGCGCGAACACCTTCGCGTTCGGAAATCCCTTTGGGCTGAGCCGCCAGAACCAGGTTACGCCCTTGCGGCCCCGGACGGTCCGGCTGGGATTCGACGCGCGCTTCTGAGCGCGCACAAGGTGTAAGCGCCTTTCGCATTTCGGCACCACGCCTTCTCATTTTTTTGGTGAGGGTCCTCCAACCTGTCGGTGTCTCAGGGCAGGAAGGAGAAAGCCCTGATGTCCGAAGAATTGACGCCGCTCGAAAGGGCGGTGATCGCCTTGTCGCGCAAGGATCCGGTCTCGAGCCTGCGGTCCGGAAGCCGCAAGCGTGGCTGGATCCTCGGATTGCCGACCGGCCCCCTGCCGCTCGCCAATCCGCGGCTCGAGGCGTTGCGCCGCTATGCGATCCTCTGCCGGGTCCACGGAGCTGCCCGGGTCGAGGCCGAGCGTGAGCGGCTCGGCGAAGCCGGCTTCGGCTCCCGGAAAATCGAGGAGATCGACGATCTCGTCGATCCGTCGCGGCAGCACCGGCGCGCCCGGCCCAGGGCCGAGAGGAATCACTTCATCTTCGACGGAAGCTGCTTCCCGGCGATTCGCTGGAACTGAACTCATAGAAACACTCAATTGGTGGGATTATCCATGAACTTTACAAAGATGATGTGCGGTGGCGTTGCGGCGATCATGGCCGTGCCGCTGTTCTTCTGGTCCGACGCGGCGTTGGCGCAAGCGACGATTCCGGCCGAGGCGGAGGCCGCGGTGCCGGTCCAATTCGAAGGGGCCGGGAACGGGGAAGGCGGCGATCATATCTCGATCGGCATCGGCGGGGCCTATATGCCGGCATATCAGGGAGCGAAGAAATACCGCTTCCAGCCGCTACCGGCGATCGACATCCAGTTCGACCGCTTCTTCGTCAATTTTCAGGACGGCATCGGCGCCAACCTCTTCGACAGCGAGAGCGTGACGGTGGGCGTCGGCCTCACGCCCGCAGTCGGGTATCGTGCGAAGGATGCGCCGCCGGGCATCGGCAAGCTTTCGCTGGGGCTCGGCGCGCGCGGGTTCGTGAAGCTTCGCCAGTTCGGGTTCGAGGCCACGCTCGGCACCACCAAGATTTTCGCCGGCAGCACCAAGGGCTTCCTCGTCGACGCGAGCCTGTCCCACCCGGTGATGATCAGCGAGAAGCTGACGCTCAATCCGTCGATCGGGACGACCTATGGCGACCGGAAGCACAACAACCGCTATTTCGGGGTGACCGCGCAACAATCGCTGGCATCGGGGCTCCCGCAATTTCGCGCGGGCAGCGGCTTCATCGATGCGAAGGCGGATCTCGGCCTGCAATATCGCCTGACCGATCGGATCGGCGTGGGCGTCGTCGGTGGTGTCACCAGGCTGTTGGGCGACGTCAAGGATAGCCCGATCGTCAAGCGGAAGACGCAGCCCTACGGCATCGCCTTCGTCAGCTACAACTTCTGAAGCGGCTGCCGGAGCGCCTCCGTTCTCCCTCGCGGGGGCGCCCCAGTCGTCGGTTGAGCGCCCCCGCATTCGCGAAGCATCGCCTCCAGACAGGAAGACCACGAACTTGGCTGCCAAAGGCGGAGTGCTGCTTTTTTGCCGGGCGCTGCTCTGGTTCGCCGCGCTGATCGTGCTCATCAAGATCGCGATGTCGGTCGCACGCGAACTGCGCTCCGCGGGGCTTGGTGTGATGGCGGCAGGCCTGACATTGCTCCTCGCCATTGCGTTCTGGAGTTCGCTCCCTTCGCGACGACGGTGAAGGGGCTCCAGCGCTTGCCGCCGTTTCGCCGCAGGCGCTGGTCTTGGTCGGGATTATCGTTACAGGTCCCGCGCAATGTCGCGGCTCGGCCAGCATCTCGAAGATCTTGAACGGCTGGAAGCGCTCGGGCGCCTCCGGACCCTCCGGCCGCGTCTGGGCGTGGATTTCGCCTCGAACGATTATCTGGCGCTCGGCACCGCTTCGCGCCTCGCGGAAGCGGTGCAAGACGCGATCGCGCGCGGCGTGCCCGTCGGCTCGGGGGGATCCCGGCTGCTGCGCGGCAACGACCCCGAGCACGCAATGCTCGAGGCCGAGGCCGCGGCGTTCTTGGGGGCGGAGGCGGCGTTGTTCTTCTCGAGCGGCTATGCGGCAAATGTCGCGGCCTTCGCCGCGCTTCCGCAACGCGGCGACCTCCTGGTCTACGACGCGCTCATTCATGCGAGCGCCCATGACGGCATGCGGCTTGGACGCGCTGAAACGATCGGCGTCGCGCATAACGATGCCGGTGCGTTCGAGGATGCGATAGCGGACTGGCGCCGGCGCGGCGGAACGGGGCGGGCGTGGATCGCGGTGGAGAGCCTCTACTCGATGGACGGCGATCGCGCGCCGCTCGCCGATCTCGTCGGCATCGCCGGACGGCATGACGCTTTCCTGCTCATCGACGAGGCGCATGCGACCGGGGTGTTCGGCCAGGACGGTTCGGGGCTCGCCGGTGACCTCCACGGGGCGGACAACATCGTCACGCTCCATACCTGCGGCAAGGCGCTGGGGTGCGAGGGCGCCTTGCTTTGCCTGCCGGCGACGTTGCGCGACTTCATGGTCAATCGCGCACGTCCATTCATCTTCTCGACCGCGCCTTCACCCTTGATGGCGGCCGCGGTCCGCGAGGCATTGCGTTGCCTTGTCGACGAGCCCGGGCGCCGCGCCGCGCTCCGCGCGCTTGTCGCGCACGCCGAGCGCGCCCTGGCCGTCTGCGGCGTCCGGCCGACAGGCAGCCAGATCCTGCCCCTGATCGTCGGCGACGACGCGCCCGCCATGGCGCTCGCCGCTGCGCTGCAGGGCCAGGGTTTCGACGTTCGTGGCATTCGCCCACCGACAGTGCCGGCTGGCACCGCGCGGCTGCGCATCTCGCTGACGCTCAATGCGACCCTTGCGGATGTCGATGCGCTCGCCGCGGCCATCGCAGCGGTGCAATGACGGGCCGGCGCGATCTCGTCGTCACCGGCACCGATACCGATGTCGGCAAGACCGTGTTCGCGGCCGGCCTCGCCGCCGCGACGGGAGCGACTTACTGGAAACCGATCCAGGCCGGGCTCGACGATGGCGGCGACAGCGCCCGCGTGGCCGCGCTCGGCGTGAAATCGGTGCTGCCCGAAGCCTATCGCCTGAGTACGCCTTGCTCGCCGCATCGTGCGGCATCGCTCGATGGTGTTTGCATCGATGCAGAGAGACTGGCGCTCCCTTTACTCGATGGACCGCTCGTGGTCGAAGGGGCGGGGGGCGTTCTCGTCCCCATCCGCGACGACTTGCTCTATGCGGATCTGTTCGCGCGGTGGCGGGCTCCCGTGGTGCTCGTCGCGCGCACCGCGCTCGGGACGATCAACCATAGCCTCCTCTCGATCGAAGCGCTGCGCGCACGCCACGTCCCGATCCTCGGAGTCGCCTTTGTGGGGCCATCGGTGCCCGACAGCGAGGAGACGATCGCGCGCATCGGGCGCGTGCGGCGGCTGGGCCGCCTGCCATGGCTGGATCCGCTCGATGCCGCGACGTTGGCGGCGGCATTTGCCGGCGCCTTCGATATCGAGGAATTCGTGTGAGCGATTCCGCCATCTGGCATCCGTTCACCCAGCATGGTCTCGGCGAACCGATCCCCGAAGTGGTGCGCGCCGAGGGTGCGGTGCTCCATACCGCGGACGGACGGCGGATCGTCGATGCCATTTCCTCCTGGTGGGTCACGACGCATGGCCATTGTCACCCCGCCATCATGGCGGCGATCCGGGAAGCCGCGGGGCAGCTCGACCAGATCATCTTCGCGGGCTGGACGCACGCACCTGCCGAGGCAGTCGCGGCGGGATTGCGGGCGCTGATGCCGCCGGTGCTGACACGCGTGTTCTTTTCCGATTCCGGATCGACCAGCGTCGAGGTCGCGCTCAAGATGGCGCTCGGCTACTGGCGGAATCGCGACGAGCCCCGGCATCGCATCGTGGTGATGGCGCACAGCTATCACGGCGACACGATCGGCGCGATGTCGGTCGGCGCGCGCGGCGTGTTCAACCAGGCCTATTCCCCCTTGCTGTTCGACGTGGCGACCATCCCGTTTCCCGCGGCCGGTGCGGAGCAGGAGACGCTGGACGTGCTCGAGGCGTTCTGCCGGGAGAAACCAGCAGCGCTGATCGTCGAGCCCCTGGTGCTGGGCGCCGGCGGGATGCTGGTCTATTCGGCCCGCGCGCTCGCGGAGATGCGCAGCATCTGTTCGCGCTACGGCGTGCTGTTCATCGCCGATGAAGTGATGACCGGCTGGGGGAGGACCGGGACCTTGCTCGCCTGCGAGCAGGCCAGTGTGGTTCCGGACATTCTTTGCCTGTCCAAGGGGCTGACCGGCGGCGCGGTGCCGCTGGCGGTGACGATGGCGACCGAACCCATCTACGCCGCGCATTATGCCGACGACCGCGCGCGGATGTTCTTCCACTCGTCGAGCTACACCGCCAATCCGATCGCCTGCGCCGCGGCCGCCGCGAACATCGCGATCTGGCGCGAGGAGCCGGTGCTCGGGCGAGTCGCCGCGCTGGCCAGGGCGCAGGCCGTCCGGCTTGAGCGGCTGGCGGGTGTTCCGGGCGTGCACAATGCGCGGACCCTGGGCACGATTGCGGCGGTCGAGCTCGGTGTGGGGGAGGGGGCCTATCTCTCGGCGCTGGGGCCGCGGCTGTTGCGATTCTTCGCGGATCGCGGCCTGCTGCTGCGGCCGCTGGGCAACACCGTCTATGTGATGCCGCCTTATTGCATCGGCGATGCGGATCTCGATGCGGTCTGGGACGCGATCGGGGAAGCGGCGCGGTTTGCCTGAACCTGCCACAAATGGTGCCGGATGCAGGAATCGAACCCGCGACCTTCGGTTTACAAAACCGCTGCTCTACCAGCTGAGCTAATCCGGCATTCGCGCTCCTTTGCTTCAGGGAACGCCGAAGGTCCAGCCCTCCGTTCGTGCCAGATCGGGCGTCAGGCCGGAAGGAGCCCAAAGTTCGGGCTGCGACGCGGCGACGCGAAGCCAGGCAGCGGAGAGGATCGCGTCGGTGGCATGGTCGTCATAGCGGGGAAGCGGGGCGTGCGGCCCGGATCCGAACGCGGCGAGCATCAGGTCGAGTGTCTCGGCGTCGCGTATCTTGGAAATGCCCTTGCGCATCCCCGCGAGCCGCGCGGCTAGCGACGTGTAGATCTCCACCAGCACTGGTCCGCTTTCGGGCAGCGGATCGAACGGCCATAGCCCGATCGTGCCGCGCAGGCGGTGGAGCACGCGCATGCCCGTCAGGCTCGATTTGCCGACCTGGCTCGCTCCGACGAGGTTGAAGCAGCTGTACGGCGAGAGCCGCATCGCTTCCTGCCCGTGCTCGCACACCCGGAAGCGCCCGCGGCCGGGCGGGAACAGATCGCCGCAGTCGCCGCGCTGGCGGAAATGGCGGCGCGCGTGCGCGTGGCCGACGAAGCTGGTCGCGGCGAGATGCGGGTCCCTGGCGCTCAGATCGTCCACCAGTTTCCAGAGCGCGGGGCCGTCCGGCGGCGAAGCATCCCAACCGGGGAAATAGGCGCCCTCATCGTGGAAGGGGAAAGCGGGGGAGAGGTCGAGACCGATCAGCGCGCGGGTGCCGGCGGCGGCGAGCTGTTCGAGCCATTCGAGGATGTCCTGCCGCGACCAGCGCCGGTCGATCAGCTCGGGCGCCGCGGTGCCCGCAGCGGCATGGGCGACCGCTAGACCCCTGGGGCGCTCGACCGCCTGGCCCGACCAATCGATCGCGATGAAGCTGGTGAAGTTCAGGGCCGCTCTACTTTTCCAGCGGCGACGCGCTGCGCTCCGCTCGCCCGATCCCACCATGTCCGCGCGATCAGCAGCTTCATTCGCTCGGGCTCCGCGCTTGCGGCGTTGACCAGCACGGTCGGCCAGCCCTGATATTGCGGCGTCTGCCAGAAGGTTCCCGGATCGGTTTCCTTGAGTATCTCGATTTCCTCACGAGTGGCGCGAAGGAGGTAGGTGCCGGTTGCACGCCCCTGCGAGATGATCTGACGGCCGCGGATCTGCGGCGAGACCGAACCCTTGGCGCCCGCGCCCATCGTCACGCCCGGAAAGCCGAGCGTATAGGCGACCGCTTCCTCCCAGCCGAAGCTCACGGCCGCTCCGCCATGCCCGCGGCGACGCGCTGCGGCTTCTTCGCGCGATCCCACCAGGCGCGCTGGATGTAGAGCTCGATCCGTTCGCGGCTCACGGTGCCGTAGCGGACGAGAAGCATCGGATAATTGGCATAGTGATCGGTCTGCCAGAAGGTCTCGGGATCGGTCTCGAACAGCATCTCCTTTTCGGGATGGGTGACCATCAGCGCGAAGCTGTTTTTCTCCCGGCCAGGCGACAGGAAGCCCTTGCCGTTGATCTTCGGGCAGAGCGTGCCCCACCACGACGCCATCTCGACATCGGGGAGCGTGCGGGCGAAGGCGCAGGCGTCGTCCCAGTCCTTCACGTCTCGGCCTCCTTGTTCCCCGGCGAAGGCCGGGGCCCAGCTGCGATGTCCTTCGCGAGGTGCGTCGACCCCATTAGCCGCTCCGATACTGGGCCCCGGCCTCCGCCGGGATACAGGAGCGCGCTATCCATCGCGGCGCTTCTCGCGCATCTCGTTCCACCATGCCATGCGCTCGGCGATGCGTTTTTCCATGCCGCGATCGGTGGGGGCGTAGAAGGTCTGGGGCGTCATCTCCCCGGGCCAGTAATTGTCGCCCGAAAAGCCGTCCTCGGCGTCGTGATCGTAGGTATAGCCCTTGCCGTAGCCGATCTGCTTCATCAGCTTGGTGGGGGCGTTGAGGATGTTGGCCGGCGGCATCAGCGAGCCGGTCTCCTTCGCCGAGCGCCATGCCGCCTTTTGCGCGGCATAGGCTGCATTCGATTTGGGCGCGGTGGCGAGATAGAGGCACGCCTGCGCGATCGCGAGCTCGCCCTCGGGAGAGCCGAGAAAGTCGTACGTGTCCTTGGCGGCGATGCACTGGACCAGCGCATTCGGATCGGCGAGGCCGATATCCTCGACCGCCGCGCGCGTGAGGCGGCGCAGCACATAGAGCGGCTCCTCGCCGGCGGTGAGCATGCGGGCGAGGTAATAAAGCGCGGCCTGCGGATCGCTGCCGCGGATCGATTTGTGGAGCGCCGAGATGAGGTTGTAATGCCCCTCGCGGTCCTTGTCGTAGACCGCGACGCGGCGCTGGAGAAAGTCGCCCAGCGCGGACGGATCGAGCGGCGTCTCGAAGCTGACCGAAAAGAGCGTCTCGGCCTGGTTGAGCAGGAAGCGCCCGTCGCCATCGGCGCTGGCGACCAGCGCGTCGCGCGCCTCGGGCGTGAGGGGGAGGGGGCGTTCCTCGAGCTCCTCGGCGCGATCGAGCAGCTTGCAGAGCGCCTTGTGATCCAGCCGGTGGAGGATGAGGACCTGCGCGCGGCTGAGCAACGCGGCGTTCAATTCGAATGACGGGTTCTCGGTGGTGGCGCCGACGAGGGTGACGGTGCCGTCCTCGACATAAGGCAGGAAGCCGTCCTGCTGGGCGCGGTTGAAGCGGTGGATCTCGTCCACGAAGAGCAGGGTCTTGCGGCCGATCCGGGCATATTCGCGGGCCTCGGCGAAGACCTTCTTCAAATCGGCTACGCCCGAGAAGACCGCCGAGATCGCGACGAAGCGGAGGCCCACCGCGTCGGCGAGGAGGCGGGCGATCGTGGTCTTGCCGGTGCCGGGCGGGCCCCAGAGGATGATCGAGCTGAGCTTGCCCGCGGCGACCATCCGTCCGATCGCGCCTTCGGGGCCGGTCAGGTGCTCCTGGCCGACGACCTGATCGAGCGCCTGGGGGCGCAGGCGATCGGCCAGGGGCCCGGTGGTGGGGGCCTCGGCGGGAGCGGCTTGTTCGTCGGTGGCGAAGAGGTCGGCCATAGCTCTCAGAGATAGGCGGCCCGACGAAAGGTTACAAAAGGTTAGGCGAAAGGGCTTGCGCGGATGCTTTCAAGATATATCTTAGACGCATCACGACTCGCTAAAAAAGGATTTGAGATGCGATTTGGATTTCACCACGGCCGCGAGCGCGGCCATGAATGCGGCGGCCGGCATGGCGGACCGCGCGGCTGGGGCCGCGGCTTCGGCGGTGGCTGGGGCGGCATGCACCCGGGCCGTGAAGGCGGCCGCGGACGGCGGATGTTCGACGGGAGCGAGCTTCGGCTCGTCCTGCTCAAGCTGATCGAGGAACAGCCGCGCCACGGCTATGATCTGATCCGCGAGATCGAGGAACGCTCGGGCGGCGCTTATGCCCCGAGCCCCGGCGTGATCTATCCGACGCTGACCATGCTCGACGACATGGGGCTGGTCGAGGCGAAGGCCGAGGGCACGCGCAAGGCGTTCGCGATCACCGAGGCGGGGACCGCGGAACTCAAGGAGAAGGCGGCCGAGGTCGAGGCGCTGTTCCAGCGGCTCGCCGCGCTCGGCGAACACCAGGCGCGGACCAGCGGCGGCCCGATTCGCCGTGCGATGGGCAATTTGCGCGCCGTGTTGCAGGAGCGACTGGGCGGCTCGGAAGTTGATCCCGAGACGTTGCATGCCGTCGCCGACATTCTCGACGAGGCGGCGCGGAAGATCGAGCGGCTCTGAAAATGCCGCGACTGGAGATGCTGCGGCGCCGGCTGGGGCTGGCGCCGCAAGGGAAGGAACGGGACATGACGATCACGACTTCGAGCGCAACGGCCTTGGTGCCGACGTCGAGTGCGAGCAAATATCTCCAGCAATTGTGCAAGCACTGGTCGCACAACCTGCAGGTGGAGTTCACGCCCGAGAACGGGACGGTGATCTTCCCCCGGGACGCCCGCGGCGCCAACCATCCGGGCGACGCCGTCGCGACCTTCAACGTCGCCGAGACGGGGCTCGAGGTGCGCATCGACGCGTCCTCGGAGGAGCAGCTCGAAGGGCTGAAGGGCGCAGTGGCCCGCCACCTCGACCGCTTCGCGTTCCGCGAGGCTCCGCTCGCCTTCGACTGGCGTCATCCGGTGCATTCCTCTCCGGCGTAGTGGGGAGGGCCGCGCGCGAGTGGCGGCAGGGGCTTGGTCGTCAGGCCGTTCCGACATTCAGATTCCCCTCCCTGCAAGGGAGGGGTTAGGGGTGGGTAAGGAAAGCCGGGCTCGACGCCCGGCCTTTCTTTCTTTTTCCGAGCCGCTCGATGGGCTCCCCCGGCCTTCGCCGGAGTCGCACCCACCCCCAGCCCCTCCCTTGCAGGGAGGGGAGTCAGTTTGTTGAATGTCGATACGTGCTAGCGACCCGCTTGCGGTTAGCCCCCCTCCGTCATGCTTCGCATGCCACCTCCCCCGCTTCGCGAGGAGGATTGATGGGCCGCCTATCCACGCTCGCCACCCGCTGCTAGCAAGTCGGATATGCCGGAGAAGCGGGGGATCATCGTTGTCGGGGGAGGTACGGCGGGTTGGTTGACCGCGGCCTATCTCGCGCGCTTCTTCGAGGGGCGGATCGAGATCACGTTGCTCGAATCGCCCGAGATCGGCATCATCGGGGTGGGCGAGGGCGCGTTTCCGACGATCCGCTCGACGCTGCAGTTCCTCGGCATCGACGAGACGCATTTCATCCGCGCGGCATCGGCGACGTTCAAGCAGGGCATCCGCTTCGACGACTGGCTGCACGCGCCCGGGCCGGACGGCGCGCGCCATCATTACCTCCATCCGTTCGAGGCGCCCTTCTACACCGAAGGCGCCAGCCTCGTGCCCTATTGGCTGCTCCAGAACGAGGCGACGCGGCCGCCCTTCGCCGAGGCAGTGACGATCCAGAACCGGGTGGCCGAGGCGCGGCGCGCGCCCAAACGCGCGGGGGAAGGCGATTATGCCGGCCCGCTCAACTATGCCTATCATTTCGACGCGCGGCGGCTTGCCGAGGTGCTCGAGGCGCGTGCGGTCGCGCTAGGCGTCCGCCATCTCCGGGGGCTGCTGACCGGCGTCGAGCTGGCCGAGGACGGCAGCATCGCGCGCATCCATGCCGACGCGCACGGCGCGCTCGAGGCGGACCTCTTTGTCGATTGCTCGGGCTTCCGGGCCGAGCTGATCGGCAAGGCGCTGGGTTCGCCGTTCAAATCGGTGAAGCACCAATTGTTCACCGATCGCGCACTGGCCTGCAAGATTCCCTATGACCGGCCCGACGCGCCGATCGAGAGCTTCACCATCGCCACCGCGCACGGAGCGGGCTGGACCTGGGACATCGGCCTCGAAGGCGCGCGCGGGATCGGCTGCGTCTATTCGTCGGCGCATATGTCGGACGCGGAGGCGGCCGGCGTGCTGCGCGATTATATCGGCCATGACGATTACAAGGCGCGGATCATCCCGTTCGAGCCCGGCTATCGCGAGGCGCAATGGCTGAAGAACTGCGTCGCGGTGGGGCTTTCGGGAGGTTTTCTCGAGCCGCTGGAATCAACCGGGGTGGTGTTGATCGAGGCCGCGGTCGGCATGATCGCCGAGCTGTTCCCGCATAACGGCCCGGTCGATGCGCCGGCCGAACGCTTCAACCGGCTGATGGCCGCGCGCTACGAGAACATCATCAACTTCCTGAAGCTCCATTATTGCCTGAGCCGGCGCGAGGAGCCGTTCTGGCGCGACAATGCGGATCCTGCCTCGATTCCCGAGGCACTGCAGGCTTTGCTGCGGCAATGGCGCTGGCGTCCGCCGAGCCGCTTCGACTTCATCCTCGATCTCGAGAGCTTCGCCTTCTTCAATTATCAGTACATCCTCTACGGAATGGAATTCCGCACCGATCTCTCGTCGGGACGCAGCGATTTCCCGAATGTGGAGGCGGCGGAGAAATTGTTCGCGCGGATCCGCACGTTCAGCGAGCGGGCGATCGAGGACCTGCCGCTGCATCGCGCGGCGATCCGCGAGATCAACGACGGCGTGCCGTCCGGCGTCTAATCGACGCCTTCATTTATCGGCGAGAAAGGCGGCCAGTTCGTCGGGTTCTCCGGTCGGGAAGGCCGATTTGAGATAGTCGAGGAACGCCGATACGCGGGCGCTCAGCAAGCGGCGCGAAGGATAGAGCGCCCACAGGGCGATTTCCGGACCGTCGATGTCGCCCCAATGCACCAGGGTTCCGGCAGCCAGATCGTGGCTGACGAGCGACACGGGAAGCCGTCCGACACCGGCCCCCGCGCGAACCGCGTCGCGGTTCATGACCATCGACGACACGCTGAGAACCGGCTCGACTACGATGCGCAGCTCTCCGTCCGGAGTCTTCACTTTCCAGTCCCCGGCCTGATCGAGCGATCCGCGAACCACCGCGGGCGCTGCCATGCCCTCCGTCGGCCGGGCGACGGAAGGGCTCGCCACCACCACCAGCCGATCGCGCAGGAAGGCGCGACCGACAAGGCTCTGGTCCGGCGCCGGATTGACGCGGATCACGAGGTCATAGCCTTCCTCGATCATGTCAACTGGCCGATCCTCGGTCGTCACTTCGAGCCGGATTTCGGGGAAGCGCGCGGCGAAACCCGCGGCGATCTTTCCCATCGCGATCTGCGAGAACAGCAAGGGCGCGCTGATCCGCAGTCGCCCGCGCGGCGTGTGCCCGCCGGAAGCGATGGCAGCCGCGGTCTCGTTGATCTCGGTGAGCAACGCGCCCGTCCGCTGATGGAGCGTGCGGCCCTCCTCGGTCAGCTTGAGCATGCGCGCCCCGCGCTCGAACAGCCGCACGTCGAGGCTGGCCTCCAGCTCCGCGACCCGGCGGGACAAGGTGGCCTTGGGCCGCCCGGCGGCGCGCGCAGCGCGTCCAAATCCGCCGTGCCGGGCGACAAGATTGAAATCGGCGAGGGCGAGCAGGTCCATGTGTTCCACCAGTGAGACGGTATGTCCAGATATAGCGTCTATTGGCGCGCATGTGGATCACTAATTTCCGGGAATGCCATTTGGCATCAACCAGGAGTTATCCCATGACCATCCTCGTTACCGGCGCTACCGGCCAAATCGGGCGCCACGTCGTCGATCAGCTCATCCATCGCGGCGCCGATGTGCGCGCGCTCGTCCGCGATCCCGCGAAGGCGAGCCTGCCGGCGGGCGTCACCGTCGTTCAGGGCGACCTGCTCGACATCGACTCGCTGCGCGGCGCCTTCGCGGGCGTCTCGACGCTGTTCCTGCTCAACGCAGTGGTGGCCGACGAATTCACCCAGGCGCTGATCGCGCTCAATCTCGCCCGCGAAGCCGGCATTCAGCGGATCGTCTATCTCTCGGTGATCCACAGCGATCTTTACGTGAACGTGCCGCATTTCGCGGGCAAGTTCGGCGTCGAGCGGATGATCGAGCAGATGGGCTTCAACGCCACGATCCTGCGCCCCGCTTATTTCATCCAGAACGACGCCACCATCAAGGACGTGGTGACCGGTTACGGCGTGTATCCGATGCCGATCGGCGGCAAGGGGCTCGCGATGATCGACGCGCGCGACCTGGGGGAGATCGCGGCGATCGAGCTTATCCGCCGCGAGCAGGCCAGCGCGCCGCTTCCGCTCGAGCGGATCACGATCGTCGGCCCCGATACGCTGACGGGTGCTGACATCGCCGCGATCTGGACCGAGGTCCTTGGTCGCCCGATCGCTTATCCAGGCGACGATACCGCCGGCTTCGAGCAGAACCTGCGACAGTTCGCGCCTCATTGGATGGCGTACGACATGCGCCTGATGGCCGATCGCTTCCAGACCGAGGGGATGGTCCCCGCCGCCGGCGATGTCGAGCGCCTCACTGCGCTGCTGGGCCGCCCCTTGCGCACCTATCGCGAATTCGCCGCCGAAATCGGGGCCTGAAGCAGCGCGCGACAAGGAGAATCGCCATGATCTATTCGACCGCCACCGTTCCGGTGAACCCCGAGGGCGAAACCAGGCTGACCCGCGGGCAGGCCTGGGCCGGGCTCGAGCTGAAGGCCCGTGACGCGCGCCTGTTCCTTCCGCCCGGCCTCTGCACCCGTTGCGAGGTCGTGGAGGAAAGCGCGACGCATTTCATCCGCGAAGCCACGATCGGCGGCGCCGAGCTGCGCGAGATCGTCGTGCTGGAGCCGGAACGCAAGGCCAGCTTCTTCCAGGCGGCCGGCCTGCGCGAAGGCGTGATCGTCAACGAGCTCTACGAGGACGAGGACGGCGCGCTTCAATTGCGCTTCTATTGCTATCTCGGCCTGCGCGGCAAAGCGCCGAACAGCCCCGAGGAGCAGGCGGACCAAGCCCAACTCGACGGCGACAACGGGTATAAGGCTGCCCTGCTGTCGACACTGAAGCGCACCCGCGAGTTGCTCGCGGAGGGCAAGCTCTGATCCTGTCGGATACTCGTCCCGAAAAAAGCCCGCTCCGCGATGCGCACGGAGCGGGCACAGGGGGAACTTCAGGCAGTGGCGAGGCGGCCGTCGATCTGGTCGAGCTCGCCGCTCTCGCGGGCTTTCCTGCCATAGACGATCTCGAACACCGGGGTGGCCATCACGGTGGTGACGATCGCCATCAGCACCAGCATCGAGAACAAAGTGGGGCCGATGATGCCCTTTTGCAGGCCGATATTGATGATGATCAGCTCCATCAGCCCCCGCGAGTTCATCAGCGCGCCGATGCCGAGTGCCGTGCGGTTGTCCTCGCCCGAGAAGCGCGCCGCGGCATAGCAGGCGCCGAACTTGGCGAGCACCGACACCGCCAGGATACCCAATGCGATCAGCAGCAGCGATACGGAGTTGACCATGTCCATCCGGGTGTTGAGTCCCGAATAAGTGAAGAACATCGGCAGCAGGAGGACGACTGCGAGCGGCTCGACCTTGCGCTTGAGTTCCTCGACGAACAGCCCGCGCGGCATGCAGGCGCCGATCAGGAAGCCGCCGAAGATCGCGTGGATGCCGATCGCGTCCATCAGGAAGGCCGAGAGACAGAAGAGCAGCATGGTGATCGCGAGCACCTGGCTGCTCATCTCGCCGCGTGCCTCGACGGCGCGGCCCAGCGGGGCAAGCAGCTTGCGGCCGTAGAGGATCATGAAGCCGGCGTAGAGGACGGCGCCGCCGATCGCGATCACTGCGACGCCGGGGCCCGCGCCGAACGTGGCGAGCACCACGGCGAGCACGCACCACGATGCCGCGTCGTCGAACGCGCCGGCGGTGAGCGAGAGCGTGCCGAGCGAGGAATTGGCGAGGCCGCGCTCGTTGATGATGCGTGCCAGCATCGGGAAGGCGGTCAGCGCGATGCACGCGCCCATGAACAAGGTGGCATTGGACTGGCTGATGCCCGGCGTGAACAGTCCCGGTACGCTCAGCAGGAACGGCGTGATCAGCGCGGCGAGCAGGAACGGCGCGGCGATGCCGGCGGCCGATACGGTCGCGGCGCTCTTCGCCTTGGACTGGAAATGGTCGAGACGCAGCGTGAGGCCGACCATGAACATGTACAGGCCGACGCCCAATTGCGCGCCGACATAGAGGACGTTGCGCGTCTCCTTGGGGAAGATCGCGAGCTGGAGATCGGGGAAGAACAGCCCGAGCAGCGAGGGCCCGAGGACGACGCCGGCGATCATCTCGCCGACGACCTGCGGTTGGTGCAAGAATTTCTGGCCCAGCCAGCCGACGACGCGGCAGGCGAGGATGATCACTGCGAGCTGCAGGAAGAAATGGACGCTGAAGTCCGCCGGCGAATAGGTTTTCGCGGCATGGACGGCCGGGCCGTGCGGACTGAGCACGTCGGTCAGCGTGAACCAGGCATTTTCCAGTATTTCGAGCATATAGCCTCCCCAAAACATCCCCTCGCGCGGCAGCTTCGTGCCCGTCGCGTCGCCTCAGGGAGCGCGGCCGGCGGGCCCGGCGCAACTGCAATTCCTGCAGGCGAATGCATTTTTCCGGCCAGGCGGATGTTTCTGTTGCGTGTCGCGCACACAGTAGTAACGTACCTACATGACAACGCGGACAATATAGGTACGTAGGCACGTTATGAAGGTGATCAGCAGCCGCGAATTCAACCAGGACGTGAGCGCCGCGAAGCGACTCGCGCGGCTCGAACCCGTATTCGTCACCGATCGCGGACGGCCCACGCATGTGCTGATGAGCATCCAGGCGTTTCGGCAGATGAGCGGCCAGCGCGAGAGCATCGTCGACCTGCTGGCGATGCCCGGCGCGGACGATGCCGAGCCCGGTCCCGCCGCGGGCTGGGACCGGCGCGAGGACTGGTGATGTATCTGCTCGACACTCCGATCGTCTTCGAACTGCGCAAGGCACGCGCGGGCGATGCCGATCCGGGGCTTGCCGGCTGGGCCGCGGGCGTGGCGCGCGAACGGCTGTTCGTCTCGGCGATCACGCTGGTCGAGCTGGAGGCGGTGGCCCAGCGGACCGCACGCAGCGACAAGGCGGCGGGCGCGGCGCTGCGCGGCTGGATCGACCAGCAGGTGGTGCCGGCGTTCGAAGGCCATATCCTGCCGCTCGACGCCGCGGTGGCGCGCCGCCGCGGGCAAGTTCCGCTCGCCGATACGCGCGACGCTTTGTTCGCCGCCACGGCGCTGGAGCATGGCCTGACCCTGGTCACGCGCAATTCCGCGGCGTTCAGGGGGGCGCGGCTCAAGCTGCTCGATCCCAAGGGCTACCAACCCGACAATATCGACGAAGATGGCGACTGGCGGGCGGCGGCGCGCAACGGGCCTTTATGGCTGCGCAACTTGTTCGTACGGGGCTGAGATATGCTTTCTTAACGCATGATAAGTAACCCTGATTTCCTAGGGGTGAACAGCATGTTCCAGGCAGTCGTGGAATTGGTACCGGGCACGCGGGGCGCTTCGCTGCCGTCGCGGATTTCGCAAGGCGAGCGCCGGGCGAACGACCGCAAGCCGGCCGATATCCAGGCGAGCGTGCGCGCGCGCGGGAGCAAGCTTCGCGTCCGCGCCGAGGTCGTCGATGTCTCCACCGACGGCTGCAGGATCATGGCGACCGATTATGTCGTGGGCGACGAAGTGCTCATCGCGCTGGCGCATCTCGCGCCGATCGGTGGACGGATCTGCTGGGTGCGTGACGGTGCGGCAGGCGTCAAGTTCGGAACGCGGCTCCATCCTTCGATCGTGAGCCATCTCGCCGCGCTCTGACGCTCAGGCTTTCGCGCGCCGATCCATCACTTCGAGATAGGTATCGATCACCTTCTGGTTGATCGCGTCCCATTGATAGGTCTGCGCCTTCGCGTGGCCGGCGGCGCCCTGCGCCTTGTGCAGCGCGGGATCGGCGACGAGGCGGGCGATCGCGTCGGCATAAGCGGTCACGTCGCGCGGGGGGACGAGATAGCCGTTGACCCCGTCCTCGATCAGATCGACCGCGCCGGTCGCGCGTGCGGCGACGACGGGGACGCCGCAGGCCATCGCCTCGAGCGTGACGTTGCCGAAGGTCTCGGTGACCGAAGGATTGAACAGCACGTCCATCGAGGCGACCGCACGGGCGAGATCGTCGCCGCGCTGGAAGCCGGCGAACACGGCTTCGGGCGCGCGCTCGGCGAACCAGTTGCGCGCAGGGCCGTCGCCGATGACGAGGACGCGGTGAGGCACGTCGCGCTCGCGCAAGGCGGCGCAGACGTCGGCGAAGATGTCGAGGCCCTTTTCCAGCACGAGGCGGCCGAGAAAGCCGACCGCGAATTCGTCGTCGGCGATGCCGAGGCCGCGGCGCCACTCGAGGTCGCGGCGGGTGGGGCGGAAGCGCTGATGGTCGACGCCGCGCGACCAGATGCGGACCGGAGTGGTGACGCCCCACGAGCGGATCAGCTCGGCCATGGACTCGCCCGGCGTCACGACCTGATCGACGCGATTGTAGAAGCGGGTCAGCCCCTTGATCATCAGCGGCGCGAGGAAGCCGATGCCGTAATAGGCCGGATAGGTCTCGAAACGGGTGTGGAGCGAGGCGACGGTGGCGATGCCGCGGTCGCGCGCCCAGCTCACTGCGCGGTGGCCGAGTATTTCGGGCGCCGAGACATGGACGAGGTTGGGCTTGAAGGCGGCGAGGTCCTCGCGCGTGGTGCGCGGCAGATGCCACGCGAACTTATATTCGGCGCGGCCGCCCGGGACCGGCAGCGCGGGCACACTCACCAGATCGCCCGTGGGCGGGAATGCAGGCGTGTCGGTGGTCGGCGAATAGACCCGCAGCGTCACGCCCTGGCGCAGCAGATAATCGGCGAGCTTGTTGAGCGCCTGGTTCGCACCGTCGCGTACGTAATTATAATTGCCGCTGAACAGGGCGACGCGGAGGTCGGACGCTTGCATCGCGGGGGCGATAGCGGGGGCCGGGGTGAGGGGCAAGTTCGGGGCCTTTGGGTGGATTGCCATTCACGATCAGACTCCCCTCCCTGCAAGGGAGGGGCAGGGGGTGGGTGCGAGCGTAGCGAGCCCTTCGAGATGCGTGGAAGAAAAGGCCGGGCATCGAGCCCGGCCTTTTCTTACCCACCCCTGACCCCTCCCTTGCAGGGAGGGGGAAGAGTTTAGGGTCGATCCCCCTATCGTCCGGCCCGGGCCGGCAGCAGCGCCTTGTCGATCCGCGCCGCCACGCCGACGCTCCGGCCCGCGAGATTGGGGACAGTGAAGCGGACCGCACTGCCCATCACCTGTGCCGCCTCGGAAAGCGACAACCCGTAATCCTGGCGGAGCCACTGGATCAGCCCGGTGCTCGCCTGCTTGAGCGCCTCGTCGAGCGAGCCGGCCTGGCCGAGCACCATCAATTCGGTGGGGGATTCGACGCGCGGCATCGGCACCGCCTTGCGCTTGACGAGCTCGACGGTGAACTCGACGTCCATCGAAGTCTCCAGCGCATATTGCGATGTCTCGCCGTCGCCCTGGCGGGCATGCGCGTCGCCGAGATAGAGCAGCCCGCCCGGCTGCTGCACCGGCAGCCAGACGCTGTTGCCCTCGACGACCTCCGGGAAGTCCATATTGCCTCCGGCCCGGCCGGTGTCGCCGGTCGACAAAGGCGGCGCGCCGAAGCCGCTCGCCAGCGCCAGCCCGCCGAGCATCGGGCGGACCGGCACGCGGAAATCGCGCAGCGCGCCGCTGGCGCCGTCGGGCGTGGCGTAGCCGGCGTCGCGGTCCAGCCGCCAGCGGACCGGCTTGCCGAGCTTCCCGGCCTCGGGGACCAGCGATGAACCCAGTGCGCGGCCGACGATCGTGTCGAGGCTGTCGGCCCAGTCGCGGTTCAGCCGAAGGCGCTTGATATGCACGATCACCGTGTCGCCCTGCGCCGCGCCGGCGATGAAGAAGGGGCCGGTCTGCGGGTTGCCGAACAATGCGCGGGTGACGCCCTGCGCGTCCATTCCGCCGGAGTCGATCGTCGTGGTGCGCACCGTATCGCCGGGCCAGATCGTCAGGACGGGCGGGCGATCGGGCGAGAAGCTGTTCGAATAGTCGCTCGGGCGGAAATCATGGACCCGCGGACCGCCCGGCGGCCGATCGGGCACGCGGCTGGCAGTGAACGGGTGCCGGACGCGCGCCGAGGGATCGTTGTTGTCGGGAAAGTCGGCGGTGCCTTCGATGCGCTCGCCGCGGACCTCGCCTTCGAAGAGGTACGATGCCCCACGTCCGTCCTTCACCGCGAAGCTGAGACGGCGCCCGCGAACCGTGCCCGCGGCCGCGTCGCCGTCCCAATCGCCGGTCAGGGTCTTGCCGTCGGCGGCGAGGTTCAGCGTCGAATATTCCTTGTTGCCCCAGCGATCGGTGGCGAGGATCCATTGGCCGGTCTGCGCCCGTGCGGCGACCGGGAAGAGCGCGGACATCAGCAACGCAGCGACGAGCAATCGGATCATTTCGGCCTCCCTTTGGACGATTACATCTGTAATCGACAAGTTCCGGGACGCAAGGGCGGTGCGTTGGCGAAATGCAGTTGTTCCCTTCCTGTTCCTACGCTAGCGTGGCGGCATGGCAAAGCCGAAGAAGCGTTATGTGTGCCAGGCCTGCGGGTCGGTGTCCTCGCAATGGGCGGGGCAATGCGGCGATTGCGGCGACTGGAATACTTTGGTGGAGGATGCCGGCGGCGTCGTCACGCCGTTCCAGGCGAAGCATAACCTCCAGTCGGGCGGGCGGGCGATCCAGCTCGTCGGGCTCGACACCGACATCGCGCTGCCCGAGCGGACGGGCACCGGCATCGCCGAGCTCGATCGCGCGCTGGGCGGCGGCTTCGTCGAGGGGAGCGCGACGCTGATCGGCGGCGATCCGGGGATCGGCAAGTCGACTCTGCTGCTCCAGGCGGCGGCGAAGATCGCCAGCCGCGGGCTGAGCGTCGCTTATGTCTCGGGCGAGGAGGCGGCGGACCAGGTGCGGCTGCGCGCGCGGCGGCTGGGGCTGGGCAACGCGCCGGTGCAGCTCGCCGCGGCGACGTCGGTGCGCGATATCCTGACCACGCTCGGCGAAGGCCCGGCGCCGGCGTTGCTCGTGATCGATTCGATCCAGACGATGCACTCGGACCTGATCGAGGGCGCGCCGGGAACGGTGAGCCAGGTGCGCGCAAGTGCGGGCGAGCTGATCCGCTTCGCCAAGGAGCGCGGGACGGCGCTGGTGCTGGTCGGCCATGTCACCAAGGACGGCAGCATCGCGGGGCCGCGCGTGCTCGAGCATATGGTCGATACCGTGCTCGCGTTCGAGGGCGAGCGCAGCCACCAATATCGCATCCTGCGCGCGGTCAAGAACCGGTTCGGCGGCACCGACGAGATCGGCGTGTTCGCGATGCAGAGCGAAGGGCTGGCCGAGATCGGCAATCCCTCGTCGCTGTTCCTGACGCACCGCGACGAGAGCGTGACGGGAACGATCGTCTTCCCCGCGCTGGAGGGCACGCGGCCGGTGCTCGTCGAAGTGCAGGCGCTGACCGTGCGGCTGGCGAGCGGTGCCACGCCGCGGCGCGCGGTGGTCGGCTGGGACAGCGGCCGGCTGGCGATGATCCTCGCGGTGCTCGAGGCGCGCTGCGGGCTGAGCTTCTCGTCGTGCGAGGTCTATCTCAATGTCTCGGGCGGCTACCGGGTACAGGATCCCGCGGCGGATCTCGCGGTGGCGGCGGCCCTGGTCTCGGCGCTGGCGGAGCGGCCGGTGCCCGCCGACGCGATCGCGTTCGGCGAAGTCGCCTTGTCAGGCGAGGTGCGGCCGGTGGCGCATGGCGCATTGCGCTGTCGCGAGGCGGCCAAGCTCGGCTTCGGCCGCGCGATGGCCCCGGCGGCGCAGGCCGATACCGGCGGGCTGCAACTGGCGGGGTTCAAGTCGCTCGGGGCGTTCGTGGATCACTTGCTGGGGCGGTGAAGCTGCTCCCCTCCCTGCAAGGGAGGGGCTGGGGGTGGGTGCGAGCGCCAGCGAGCCCAGCGATGTGCCTGGAAGAAAGAAAAGACCGGGCATCGAGCCCGCTCTTTTCTACCCACCCCTGACCCCTCCCTTGCAGGGAGGGGAGGACCGAACGGCCGCCCTCACCAATCTCGGAGCATGCGCGCCGCTCAACACAGTCCGCAATCACCGGTCGCGAGACCCCCAAGTCCCTCAGCGCGGCAGCGTGATGGGCGGCGAGTAATCGGCCATCGTCATGAACACGCTGTCGACCTTCGTCACCAGCTTGCCGGCGGCCTCGGATGCGGCGACCACTGCGCGCCACTCGGGATCCGCGCCGAACGCCTTCCAGTCCGCCTCGCGTGCCTCGCGGCTGGGATAAGCGAGCACATAGACCACGCGTCCCTCGGGCGCGTCCTTGGTCGGCTGCTCGTTCCAGTAAGCGACGTTGCGCATGCCGTGTTTCTCGAAAAGCTTGAGCGTATGCTCGCGAAACCGGGCGTTGAGCGCGGCGAGCTTGCCGGGCGCGGGATAATAGATGCGCAATTCGTAGACGGCGGTCTGCGGATCGAGCGCCGCGCGCTGGGCAAATGCCGGGGTCGCGGTCGTGGCCAGAGCGAGGCAGGCGAAGAAGACAGGGCGCATTGGCGAACTCCGGAGGAACGGGCTCCGCCACCATATCATCAGGGCTGGCCGAGTGAAGAAGTCCGCAATGCTCCCATGCGAACATTTGCCCGGGCTGGCCGCGATGGTAGGGAGCCTCGACAGGAGGTCGCCATGCAGATTGCCGTTCTGACGTTCGACGGTTTCAACGAGCTGGACTCGTTCGTCGCCGCCGCGATCCTCAACCGGATGAAGGCGAAGGGGTGGCGCGCGCAGATCGCTTCGCCGACGCCCGAAGTCACGTCGATGAACGGCGTGACCGTCCGGCGGCAGCAACCGCTCGAATTCGCGGCCGAAGCCGATGCAGTGATCATCGGCAGCGGCATCAAGACGCGCGAGATCGCCGCCGACCCGGCGCTGCTGGCGCGGCTGACGCTCGATCCCGCCCGCCAGCTGATCGGCGCGCAATGCTCGGGGACGTTGCTGCTCGCGAAGCTCGGGCTGGTGGGGGATCTTCCCGCCTGCACCGACCTGACGACCAAGCCCTGGGTGATCGAGGCCGGCGTGACCGTGCTCGACACGCCGTTCGTGGCGCACGGCAATGTCGCGACGGCGGGCGGGTGCCTGTCGTCGCAATATCTCGCAGCGTGGATCATCGCCCGGCTTGCAAGCGTCCGCGATGCCGAGGAGGCGATCCATTACGTCGCGCCGGTGGGCGAGAAGCAGGCCTATGTCGCGCAGGCGATGGCCGCGGTTGCGCCGTTCCTGCCGGTGACGACCCCGATCGCGGCCTGAGCCATAAACCGTCAGCCCTTAGAGCCTAATGGCTTAACCTTTCCCCGTTCGTTTCGAGCGAAGTCGAGAAACCTGGTCCGCGCTCAAAACCTGTTTCTCGACTACGCTCGAAACGAACGGAGGGGGAATATGTATCTCGCTCTCTACCGACCTCAGAAGCGGAACGTCAGCGCCGCGCTGGCGGTCTGGTCGAGGTTGCGGCGCGAGACGGCGGCGCGATAATCGAGGCTCACCTCCAGCCGCTCGCCGATCGCCGCTGCGATGCCCAGCCCGCCGGCGAAGCCGTCCTCCGCGATCGGCAGGCCGACGCTCTCGAACCGGGCGCCGTCCAGCAGCATCGTGACGCCGGGCACTCTGTCCCCGAACACATGCTGCCAGCCCGCCGTGCCGTGCAGCGAGAGCTTGCCGCCGCCGATCGGGAGCATGGTCTCGCCGCGCAGGCCCAAAGTGGCATAGTTGGTGGCCATGGTGCCGTGCGCCAGCGCGAGCGCCGCGGTGCCGCCGCGTTCCTGTCCCTGTTCGACGTCGAGCGCGACATGGGCGATGTTCGCGAAGGGTTCGAGCGCGGCGCCGCCCAGCTCGAGGCGCCAGGCGAGCTCGGCGAAGGCCTGTGCGGTCGAGGCGCCGTACTCGGCGCGGAGCTGTTCGCCGAGCCCGGCGATCGCGCGCCGGGTCGCGACGTCCTGCCAGCTGAACACCACGCCGGTGCGCGCGGCGAAAGCGCCGAACCGCGCGCCGGCATAGAGGCCGGTGTGATAGCTATCCACATCGGCGTCGCCGCTGCCGCGCAGATCGGCGTGGTGATAGCCGCCGAACACGCCGAGCCGGACGTCATGGTCGGGGATTTGCGCCTCGATCCCGGCAAGCCCGCCCGCCGCCGATCGCTCGAGCCGCGCGGCGTTGCCGTCGCTGCCATAATGGCCCCAGCCGCCGATCGCCTGACCCCAGGCCGATATGCCGGGCTGCGCGAGCGGCGCCCGCATCCGCGCGAGCGCAGTGTCGCGCGTCAGGCGGCTGTCCTCGACCAGGGCAGTGCGCAGCGAGGCGTGGAAATCGCCCGAGACGCTGTCGAAGGCGAGCCGGGCATTTTCCGCGTCGGCGACGACGACCGCGTCGTATAGCGGCCCCGCGACCATGGTCTGCAGCGCCGTGCCCACTGCGCGCTGGTTCTCGCTCAAGGCGACATCCTGGAACTGCACGTCGTTACGGTCGAGCGTCAACCTGACCGCCGACAGCGTGTAGTCGAGCCGCGGGGTAAGGAAGGCGTAGGACGAGGCGACGCTGTCGAACCGGCCCTCGATCCCGCCGTCGGCGATCAGGATCGTATAGGTGGCGGAGGGTCGATAGGTGCCGCTGCTGCCGATGTGAAAGACCGAACCGGCGAGATGCGCGACGCCCTCGACATAGACCATGTCGCTGAGCACGCCCTGGGGATCGACATCGACTTCGAAGCGCGCGCCGGGTTCGAACGTGAGATCGCCGAGAACCCGCATCGACGTGACCGATCCCGCATCGGGTGACCCGGGGCTCGGCCGCGGCGAGAGCGTTCCGCCGCGCTTCACGAACAGCGAACCCACCCAGCCATCACCCGAGAGCATTGCCTTGTCTTCGACGACGACATGGCCGGCCAGCGTACCGTCGACCAGCAACTCGCCGCCGGCGACTCGGGTGGTGCCTTCGAAGGTCCGCGAATGGCCGGTCAGCACCAGCATGCCGCTGCCGGTCTTGGTGAGGCGGCCATCGCCGCGGAACAAGGTGGCCATCGAAACATCGGCAGGCGTATCCAGCTGGAGCTCGCCGCCGCCGAGCAACGTCGTGACTTCGCTCTTGTAGCGATCGGCCTGCGCGACCAGCCGGCCTTCCTCGACGGTCCAGTCGAGCCGGCTTTCCTTGGCGAGGGTGAGCACACCGCTGCCGCGCTTGATCATGTCGCCCGATCGTCCGTTCAGGCCGACGATCATATGGCCGAAAGTGGCGTTCTCGCGTTGATCGAACACGGTGGTGCCGGCGTTGAGCAGGGTGTTGCGGATCGAACCGGTGTTGCCGATCAGCGTCCCGCCCTCGACCTCGGTCGGGCCGGTATAGCTGTTGGCGCCGGAGAGGATCAGCGTGCCGGCATCGGCCTTGACGAGGCGCGTGAAGCCGGAGATCGGCGCGGAAATCTCGGCGACCATAGTGGACGCCCATTCGCTGCCGTCGCCCACGCGGAAGATCGTGCGCTCGTTGCCGGCGAGACGAAGGCCGCTGCCGGAGAGCGTATAGCCGGTGACGGCGAACTGCATCCCGCCGGTCTGGATCGCGCCTGCATTGCCGGCGTCGATCACCACTTGCCCACCGCGCCCCTCGAATACCGAGAAGGCGGTCCCGATGCTGGTCCGGTTCTTCTTGCCGCCGCTATCGGTCCAGCCGGCGAGGTCGCGGCGCCACACGCCGGGGCCGCCATCGACGATTCCGTTGTTGAAGCGCGTCGGATCGCTGCCGTCCCAAAACTGCATCGGGCTGCCGCCGATCTCGGAAACGAGATCGACCGACCACGGGACCGACGTGCGGATCGAGACCAAGGAGCGCTCCTGCCCCGCGGGCAGGCTGCCGATGGCGAGGCCGTTATCGGTGAGCGCGCCCGAATAGGAGATCAGGCGATAGATGCCCGCGCCGATCGGACCGGTTCCGGCGACGTTGAGCGTGCCGTCGAGCGTCAGGTCGCCATTGACCTGGAACAGCTGCGGCGTGCCGACCGTGCCCAGCCGCGCGTCGATGATCGCGCCGGAGTCGAGCGCGAGCGATGCGAGCTTCAGCGTCTCGTCGGGCGCGCCGATCAGCCGCCCGCCCGCACCGACCGTGACGTCGCCGACCGTGCCGGTGCCGCCCAGCCGTCCGCCCGCGCCGACATGCAGCGAACCGCCCAGCGTCCCCTCGACGCGCAGCGCGGTGTCCTGCACTTCGCTATGGCCGGTAAAGCCGCCCGAATTGGCAGCCAGGACGAGCAGACCCTTGCCCGCGGCGTCGAACCGGCCGGCGCCCGACAGGGCGTAGCGATAGGTCGAAGTGACGCCGGCGGTATCGCCCGAGCTGAGTGTCAGCCGTGCGCCATCGGACACCTGGATATTGCCGCCGAACCCTTCGCCCTGGGCGATCAGGCCGCCTTGCTCGACATTCCAGTCGAGCTGGTTGCCGCCGGTCAGCGTCAGGGTGCCCGCGCCACGTTTGGTCATCAGCCCCCATGTGCTGAACAACCCGCTGATATTGCCCTGGAACGTATCGTCGAAGGCCTGGTCGAAGACGACGCTGCCGCCGTTCTCCAGTTCGCCGCGGATCGAATGCGTGTTGCCGATCAGCGTACCGCCGTCGACGCGCGTGCCGCCGGTATAGCTGTTGTTTCCGGTGAGGATCAGCGTGCCCAGCGCGTTGTAGAGCAAGCCGCTGTCGCCGATCAGGCTGCTGTCGATCTGCGCGGTCGCGCCGTCGGCGGTACGGATCGACGTGAAGGCGCCGCCATCCAGCCGGAGCTGGCCGCCGGTCAGGCGATAGCCGCTGACGCCGAACAGCATCGAGCTGATCGCCGGAATGCCTTGGCTGTCGTCGATCGTCACCGTGCCTGGAGCGCCCCGGAACTCCGCAAAGGCCGGTACCGGCTGCATCGGGCCGTTGATCGCGCCGGCGGCATCGGTCCAGTTCGGCGCGGTCGCGCTCCAGATGCCGGAGCCGCCGTCGATCGCATTGTTCTGGTGCAGCGCGGGATTGCCGCCGTCCCAGAAGCGCAGCGTCGGCGCCGCGGCTGTGACCTGACCCGCAGTGGTGGAGGGAGCTGATTCGGGCGAAGGCGGTGGTGCGGGGACAATCGGTGGAGGCGGCGGCGCCACCTGCGCCTGCGCCGCCCCCGATGCCAGCACGGCTCCGACGCTGCAGAGCAACACCGCGCGATAGGTGAAAAAGACTCTTGCCCGCCGCGCAAACGCTCCGTGTCGACCGCCTAGCCGCACAAGCGCCTCCCTTTTTACGCAATACTATAGCGGCATTCCCTCAGGACTGAGCAGGCTTGGCAATGGTTTTGCGCCAACACGTGAAGACGACGCGGGGAGACGATTCCGCGGCATCCGCCGTCGGCGCGGAAGGGCTATCAATCCGCCGTGCGGCATCGCACTATGGCGCCATGAAGCAATCGACTGCGATCAAGATCGCCACCGGCGTCGCCGCCGCTGCCATTGGCGGCCTGTTCCTCTATTCGCGTGCGACGCGGCCGCCGGTGATCAATCCGCAAGTGCCCGAGCCCGCAAAGCCGGTCGAGCTGGCGCGCTATCTCGGCAAATGGTTCGAGCTCGCCCGGCACGAGAACCGCTTCCAGAAGGGGCTCGACGGCGTGACGGCGGAATATGCGCTGGACGAGGACGGTCGGATCAGCATCGTCAACAGCGGCGTACAGGGCGGACCCCGCGGCGAGCGCGGCTATATCGAGGGCCATGCGATCGTCGCCGACGATGCGACCAACGCCAAGCTCAAGGTGTCGTTCTTCGGACCGCTCTACACCGGCGATTATTGGGTGCTCGATCATGGCGATGATTATGAATGGTCGATCGTCGGCGAGCCGAGCGGACGCTATCTCTGGCTGCTGAGCCGCGAGGCGAAACCCGCTCCTGCCGTGGCCGAAGCTTTGCTCAAGCGCGTCGAGGCGCTGGGCTATGACCGCTGGGCGCTCAGGATCACGCGGCAGGGGTGAGCGGGCCGGTCAGCCGTCTGCTTTCGACCTGGCAATGTAGGATTTGCTATGTCAGCATCCCGCCACGCTCTTTGAAATTGTCGAGATCAGCGCAAATCGTCACGTAACAATCTTACATTTTCGCGCAACGAACGTTCACGATTCGCGGGAAAAGTGCGAAGTTAAGCCGCTCGAATCCTATTCTTGCGATTCGCCGGCGAGCCTGCGTCGAAAGCGGATTTGGTGCCTTTCGCCGTGCCCGGCAGGCGATTATCAGGGCGGCGGGAGGGACGCGTTTCATGGCTTTGACCGGACTCGATATCGTCGTGCTGCTCGCGATCGGCGGGGCGGCGGTGCTGGGCTTCATCCGCGGGTTCGTGACCGAGGTGCTGGCGCTGGGCGCGTGGCTGATGGTCGTGCTGGTGCTCAAGCTGTTCCATGCGCCTTTTGCCGAATTGTTGTCGGGCGCAGTGGGCACCGCGCAGGGCGGGGCGGTGCTCGCCTTCGCGATCCTCGCGGGCGCGACCTATCTGGGTGGGCGGCTGATCGCCAACACGATCGGCTCGCGGATGCGCGACAGCATCCTCGGACCGATCGACCGGGCGCTGGGCTTCGGTTTCGGAGCACTCAAGGGACTGGTGCTGGTGAGCATCGGCTTCCTGCTGCTGGTGCTCGTGTTCGACACCGTCGGCGGCGGACCGACCGGACGGCCCGACTGGATCACGCATTCGATGACCTATCCCTTGCTCGACAAATCGAGCGCGACGGTGGCGGACTTCGTCGATCGGCGGCGCAAGGGCGAGCCGGTGTTCGGCGGAGATGACGACAACGCCGCGACGGAGAATTCCAGCAGCGCGGCGAAGTAGATTATCCTTCCCCGCAAGGGGGAGGTGGCATGCGAAGCATGACGGAGGGGGAGGAAGCACGTCGTTACGTTGGTGCTTCCTCCCCCTCCGTCGCCTTCGGCGACACCTCCCCCTTGCGGGGGAGGATTTTTATTGTGGGGGTCGCATCCTCGGCCCGGGTCCCTTAAGTCGAAGGGACATGAACGCGCCGCTATACAACACTCAGATCCTTCGGCTCGCCGCCGAGATTCCCTTTCACGAACGGCTGGCGAACCCGGCCGGCAGCGTCGAGAAGCGCTCGCCGGTGTGCGGAAGCCGGGTTACCGTCGATGTGGATCTCGACGGCGAGGGCCGCGTCGGCGCAGTGGGGATGCTGGTCCGGGCCTGCGCGCTGGGACAGGCATCGGCATCGCTGATGGGCGCGCATGTCGTGGGGCGCAGCCCTGAGGAGATCGCTGCGGCGCGCGACGAACTGGCCGCGTGGCTGGCCGCCGCGCGAAGCGATCCGCCAGACTGGCCGGGGCTCGACATCCTCGCGCCGGCAATCGCGCATCGCGGGCGCCATGCGGCGATCCGGCTGGCGTTCGAGGCGGCAGCCGAGGCTGCGCTGCAGGCGCGCGGCTGATGGAGGATCATTCCGGCCTTTCGCTGCTTCGTGACGGCGTGCCGTTGCTCGGCTTCGCGCTCGTCTTCGTCCTGATCTTCCGCCGGCTCGGGCTCGGCGCGACCCTGGGCTTCCTCGTCGCCGGTGCGGTGGTCGGGCCGCAATTGCTGGGGCTGGTGGGCGACGCCGAGGGCAAATTGGGCATCGCCGAGCTCGGCATCGCCTTGCTGCTGTTCCTCGTCGGGCTCGAGTTGAGCCCGTCGCGGCTCTGGCGGATGCGGCGCGACATTTTCGGGCTCGGACTGATGCAGGTGAGCCTGTGCGGGCTCGCGGTCGCCGGGATCGTCTGGTTTGCCGCCGAGCCGACGCCGGCCGCCGCGCTGGCGCTGGGCCTGCCGCTCGCGCTCTCCTCGACCGCGCAGGTGCTGCCGCTGCTGCAATCGGCGGGACGGTTGCGCACGCCGCTGGGCGAGCGCGCCTTCGCGATCCTGCTGTTCCAGGATCTGTCGATCGTGCCGCTGATCACCATCGTCGCGGCGATGTCGCGCAACCCCGCGGACCTGCACGGGCCGCCGGGCTGGCTGCTCGGGATCTACACCGTCGCCGCGATCGTCGGGCTGGTCCTTGTCGGGCGCTATGTGCTGCGCCCGGCCTTCCGGCTGATCGGCAATCTCGGCGAGCGCGAGATGTTCGTGTTCGCGGGGCTGTTCACCGTGATCGCCAGCGCGGCGGTGATGGAGATGCTCGGGCTGTCGGCGGCTCTGGGCGCGTTCATCGCAGGCGTGATGCTGGCGGACTCGCCGTATCGCCACGAGCTCGAGGCCGATGTCGAGCCGTTCCGCGCGATCCTGCTGGGACTGTTCTTCCTCGCGGTGGGGATGACGCTCAATCTGCACGCGATCGCCGAGCGGCCGCTGTTCGTCGCGGGGATGGCGCTGGCGCTGATCGCGACCAAGGCCGCGATGATCATGGGGCTGGGCATACTGTTCGGAATGAAGCGGCGGCCGGCTTTCGCGCTGGGCGTGCTGCTGAGCCAGGGCGGCGAGTTCGGCTTCGTGCTGTTCGCGCAGGCGCAATCGGCGATGCTGATCACCGGCGAGGCGGCGAGCATCTTCGGGGCGATCGTGACGCTGTCGATGGCGACGACGCCGTTCCTGATGATGGCGACGAAGAAGCTGCGCACCGAGCCCGAGCGGAGTGCCGACGGGATGGAGACGCCGCAGCATGAGGGGTCGAACGCGGTGGTGGTCGGCTATGGCCGCTTCGGGCAAACGGTGGCGCAGATGCTGATCGGGCAGGGCATCCCGGTGACTCTGGTCGATACCGATGTGGAGATGATCGAGACCGCGGGCACCTTCGGGATGAAGGTCTATTATGGCGACGGCACGCGGACCGACATTCTCCGCCAGGCGGGCGCTGCCGATGCCGAATTGCTGCTGTTCTGCCAGGACGGGGACGGGCTCGATACCGAGGCGCTGGAGGGGATCCACCATGCCTTTCCGAAGGCGACGATCTTCGTGCGCGCCTATGACCGGCGGTCGGTAATGAAGATGAAGGGCGCGCCGATCGCGGGCGCGGTGCGCGAATTGCTGGAGAGCGCGATCGTGATGGCGCGGCGCGCGATGGACGCAGTGGGCGTCGACGGCGCCGAGATCGACAAGACCGAGGCCGAATATCGCCGCCGCGATTACGAGCGGCTGAAGCTCCAGCGTGAGACCGGCGACATCTATGCCGCGCGCGATTCGATGTTCAGTCAGGCTGGCCAGGCCGCTGCCGCCGAGGCCGATCTGGAACCGCGATGAAGAACCGGCCCTTCCGCGAGCGGATGGGATTCGCGCTGGAGGGCATTCGCACCGGCTGGGCGCGCGAGGCGAGCTTTCGTACCCAGACCGCGCTGGCGGGCAGCGCGCTGCTGGCCCTGATCGTGCTGCGGCCGGCGCCGGTCTGGTGGGGGCTGGTGGCGGTGACCTGCGCGCTGGTGCTGGCGCTCGAACTGCTCAACTCGGCGATGGAGGCAGTGATCGACTTGCTCCACCCGGGCATCCATCCCTCGATCAAGGTCGCCAAGGACATGCTGGCGGGAGCGGTGCTGTCGATCAGCATCGCTGCGGTGATCGTGGGTATCGCGATGGTGGTGGCGACGGCGCCGAAGTTTCTGGCGGAGATCGGGTGGTGAGACTGCTGACGGTGCTCGCGGCGCTTTCGGGGGCGCTGGCGGTGGCGGCCGGGGCGTTCGGGGCGCACGGCGTCACGGGCCAGGCGGCGGAATGGCTGCGGACCGGCGGGCAGTATCAGCTCGTCCACGCCGTCGCGGCGCTGGTGGCGGTGCGGATGGGCGCGCGTGTTTCTCCGTGGCTGTTCGTCGGCGGGGCGGGGATATTCGCGGGGACGCTGTATCTGATGGCGCTGGGGCTGCCGCGCTGGCTGGGCGCAATCACGCCGATCGGAGGCACAGCGCTGATCGCGGGTTGGATCTGCCTCGCGGTGACGGCGGCGCGGGCGAAGACATGAAAAGACGGGCAGCATTCGCGTTGGCGGTCGCGGCCCTGGACGCGTCGAACGGGGCAGCGCACACTATGCCGCCGACACCAGTGCTCGCCGAGGATTTCGAATCCGATCAAGGCGCGGTCTACCGGCTTCTCGCGCAGGACTCGCGGCTCGTCGCGGTGGCAGGTGAGGGTGTCGGTGGCGGCCGGGCGCTTCGGACGACCTATGTCGGCGGGCCGACCGGCAGCGGCGTGATGGTGCGCGTGATCCCGCTCGGACAGGCGGGCAGCGACTATACGCTGAACTATGACGTGCGGTTCGATCGCGACTTCCAGTTCGTGCTGGGCGGGAAGATGCACGGGCTGGGCCCGGCCCGCCCGATTGCCGGCGGCAAGGCGCTGCGTCCCGATGGCTGGAGCGCGCGGGTGATGTGGCGCGAGAACGGCCGGGCGGTGACGTACACCTACCACCAGGACCAAGGCGACCAATATGGCGAGGATGGCCGCGCCGTGCGGTCCTTCGCCTTCGCGGTCGACAGATATTACGCGGTCTCGCTCCATGTGCGCGTGAACGATGCAGCGGACCGGGCGAGCGGTTTCGTCCGCCTCTATGTCGACGGCACCCTGGTCTCGGCGCAGGAGGGGGTTCGCCTTCGCGGCACGTCGGACGCGGAGGGACTGATCAGCACATTCCTGTTCAGCACCTTCCACGGCGGCGGTGATCCGAGCTGGGCACCGCGCAATGCGGCCGGCGACTATGCCGACGTGCACGCGTATTTCGACAATCTCGCGGTCTATCCGGGCGAGCGAATCCGCAAGCGGCCCGGCGCCTGATCCGCGCTCAGCCCACCGGCACGAAGGCGAGGTGCTGGAAGTCGTAGCTGAAATCGGCGAGCGGCGAGAGCGGCTTCATCGTGATGCCGGTGACCTTGCCGTTCGCAACGGCGAAAGTGACCGTGGCGTCTTCGCCCGCGCCCTTGGGGAAACGCGTACGGAAAGTGTCCGTGCCCCACGGCTCGAGCATGCTCTTGAAAACGGGGGTGGGCAGGAAATCGATATGGAGACCCTTGCCGCGCGTGGTGACGACGATGTCGCCGTACCAGGGATCGCGGTAGCGCCCGGCATAAGCGGAGAGCGGCAGGCTGGGGTCACCCGCCGGGGCCTTGTCGACGCCACCGCTGCCCAACTCGGCAAGACCCTCGGCCTCCTGCTTCTTCACTCGTGCCTGCACCGCTGCGACCCAGTCGAAGGCGGGGGCGCCGATGATCAGGTCGAGCAGTGCATTGCGGATGCCACCGGAGACCGCGTCCTCGGTGTTCGAGAGCACGACCACCGCGGCCTTGCGGCCGGGGAGCATCGCGGTCTGGGTGACCTGACCCGAGAGACCGCCCGAATGGTGGACCAGCCGCTCGCCGCGGAAATCCTGGATGAACCAGCCGAGCGCATAGGTCTGGGTGACGCCGCGGGCGGGCCAGGCGTCGCTCGGGCCATCGGACGAGGCGACGATCGTCTGCGGCTTCCACATCTCGGCCTGCTGCGCGGGACTCCACAAAGCGCGGCCATCGGGGAGCTTGCCGCCGGCGAGCTGGAGCTGGAGCCATTTGGCGACATCGCTGACGCTGGCGTTGATGCCGCCGGCCGCGTCGGTCATGATCCCCTCGTCCGGGGCGATGACTTCCATCGGCCCCATACCGCGCACCGGCGGACCGAGCCGGGCATGGCGGCCGGCGACGTCGGAGGTGGTGAGGAAGCGGAGCGCAGGCACCGCGTCGGTCATGCCGATGGGCCCAAGCAGCCGTTCGGAGACGAAGGCGTGCCACGGCTTGCCCGAGAGCTTCTCGATCAGCAGGCCGGCGACGACATAGAGGATGTTGTCATAGGCATAGCCGGTGCGGAAGCCGCGCTCGGCGGCGAGGAAGGGCAGGGCTTTCAGCGCGTCGCTGGCGGGGCGTTCGGTGGCGGGGAATTGCATCAGGTCGCCGGCGCCGAGCGCGAGCCCGCTATTGTGGACGAGCAGGTCGCGCACCGTGAGCAATTCGGTGACGCGCGGATCGTGCATGCGGAAGTCGGGAAGGTAATCCTTGACCGGCTTGTCCCACGCGACCTTGCCTTCCTCGACCAGCATCGCGAGCGACGCGGCGGTGAACGCCTTGGAGTTCGAGGCGATGCCGAAGCGGGTATGGATACCGACCGGTGCGGGCTTACCGAGCGTGCGGACGCCATAGCCTTTGAGATAGACGGGCTGGCCGGGGCGGATCACCGCGACGGCGATGCCGGGCGTCTCGAATACGGTCATGAAGCGCGCGACAATGCCGTCGATCGCGGGATCGGCGAGAACGTCCTGCGCGAAGGCAAAGCTCGGCAGCGCGGCGGCGCCGAGACTGGTGAGCGACAGGGCAAGCGCCTGGCGTCGATTGACTTGCAGGCCGGCCATAGTGATCCCCCAAGGTTGTGGACGGAGCTTAAGGCGAAACGTGCCCCAAACAACTCCCCTCCCTGCAAGGGAGGGGTCGGGGGTGGGTGCGACCCCGGCGCAGGCCGGGGGAGCCCACCGAGCTGCCTGGAATGAAGAAAAGGCCGGGCATCGAGCCCGACCTTTTCTAACCCACCCCTAGCCCCTCCCTTGCACGGAAAGGGAATAACTGGGGGCTTACTTGCCGACGATTTTCTCGATCTGCGCGGCAGTCACCGGATGGTAGCTCGCGCGGGCTTCCTCGAAGAAGCGCCTGGCGATCGGCTGGCCCCATTCGCCCTGCTTCATCAGCCCTTCGTAGATCGGGCGGATCAGCAGCCCGCGGCCGACGCTGTTCACGAAGACCTGGATCGAGTTGAGCGCGGGATCATAACGGTTGGCGATCGCCAGCTCGGCCCAGGCCGAGCGGACATAGGCGTTGGTCGAGCCCGACAGGAGGAGCGCCTCGTCGAGTTCCTTGAGACGCGCAGGCGTTTGCTGGCGCGGCAGGCCGTTGAGGAAGCGCAGCCATTGCTGGGTCGCCCAGCCTTTTGGATCGACCGCCGAGACCGGGCCGCCCGCCTTGACCGCGGCGAGCTGGGCATCGACCTTCGCCAAGGTCGCCGACTGGACGTGGACCGCGTTCTCGGGAAGGCCGGGCTGATATGCCCAGCGATCGAGCTGGAGCTTGTCCTCGAGCGCCTTGTCGCCCTTGATCAGGTTCTTGCGGATATCGGCGAGGAAGCCCGCGGTGGTCTGCGGCTGGAAGGCGTGGCGATCGAAATAGGAACGGAGATACGCATCGAAGCGCTCGCGGCCGACCGCGCGCTCGATCGTGCGCAGGAAGGTCGAGCCCTTGAAATAATCGAGCTGCCCGGCGGTGGCGCCGGGCTCGCCGTGGAGGCGCGTGGTCGGCGCGGATTGGCCGCCGGCATCGGTAATGTCGCTCTGCAGGCCGTCCCAATCGAGATCGGCGTACATCGCGGCGCGCTCCTTGCCGTAGACCGCCTCCATGATGCGGTTTTCGAAATAGGTGGTGAAGCCCTCGTTGAGCCACGAATCGGACCAAGTCGCGTTGGTGACGAGGTTGCCCGACCAGCTGTGCGCGAGCTCGTGCGCGACGACGTCGGTGTTCGAGCGGTCGCCGGTGATGATCGTCGGCGTGAGGAAAGTGAGCGTGGGATTCTCCATCCCGCCGAACGGGAAGCTGGGCGGCAATACCAGCATGTCGTAGCGGCCCCAGCGATAGGGACCGTAGAGCGCTTCCGCGGCGTCGATCATCTTTTCGACGTCGCCCACTTCATACGCGGCGCCCTCGACCATAGAGGGCTCGCTCCACACGCCCGAACGCGGGCCGGTGGCCTTGAAGGCGAGATCGCCGACCGCCATCGCGATGAGATAGGGCGGAACGGGCTTGTCCATCCTGAAACGGAAGCGGCGCTTCTGGTGGGGGACCAGCTCGCCCTTCGCGCCGTCAAGCCGCTCGCCGCTCATCACTGCGACGAAGCCGTCGGGCACGATGAGCGTCGCCGACCAGGTCTGGCGGATGCCGGGGCTGTCCTGCGTCGGGATCCAGCTGCGGTTGTTGATCGGCTGACCCTGGCTGAAGAGGTACGGCACCTTCTTGCCCGCGGTCAGCTCGGGCGCGAGCCATTGCAGCGCGCTGGCGCCCGGCCTGGTCGAGTAGCGGATCGCAATCTGGTTGCCGCTGGTGGGCAAGTCGATGGTGAGCGCCGAGCCGAGTTCCTTGTCGCGCGGGCCGACGGTGTAATGCAGCGGCTTGCGGTCTGCGCCGGTGACTTCGGTGATGTCGAGATCGTCGATATCGAGGACGATCTGCTTCGCGCCGCGCGCGGGCAGGATGTCGAGCAAGGCGCGGCCGGACAGCGTCTTGCTCTCGAAACTCACGTCGAGGTCGAGATCGACATGCGTGACGCGGGCGACCTGCGGCTCGGCATGAGTCCACACGTCCTTTGCCTCGGGCGTTGTGAGGATCGGCGCTGGGCCGGCTTGCTGGGCCATAGCGGGGGCAGTGATCACGAGCGCGGCGAGTGCGGGTAGGAGAATACGCATGGCGCGTTGCTATGCGGATCGGCGATGAACGGCAACTGAGCGGTGAACCGGGGGCCGTGCGGCTGGGCTTCCCAATGTGCCGGATCACCTTCTAGGCTGGTACAAAAGGGAGAAGACCGATGCGGGCGATTGGGGCGACTTTACTGGGCGCGAGCATGCCGTTCCTGTTGGCGGCGGCCGATCCTGAACCTTTGATTATCGATGCTGGGTCTGCACTCTATCCGGCAGAGGCGCTTGAGCAAAAGCTTCACGGCGACGTTCCGATCACGCTGAAGATCAGCGAGACCGGCGAACTGCGCTGCTCGGTGGCACCGAACGAGGCGCTGGCGGTGCTCAGGCGGCCGAGTTGTGCGTTGGTGGCGGCGCGAAACATCTTCGAGCCGCCAGTGAAGGACGGAAAGCCAATCGCGCAGGAGTATAGCTTCATCATCCGCTGGAACCCCGCACGGGACGACGGCCAGTTTGGCGGCGCGATCCCGATGGGGCGGGCGCATTGGATCACCTTTGCGGATTATCCGGCGATTGCGGGGCATCACATGATGACCGGCAAGATCGAGCTCAGCTTCGACATCACGGCCTTTGGTCGCGCGCAGAATTGCAGGATCACGCGCACCGGCACGACCAATGCGTTGGCGGGAGGGATGTGCCCGTTGATTCTCAAGCGTGCGATGTTCCTGCCCGCGCTAGGAGCCGATGGCCGGCCGCAAGCTACCAAGGGAACACTCAAGCTCGATTGGAAATGGTGCGAAGCCACCGGCGAGGCCCGGAGGCACTGCCCTGGTCCGGATGCGGGGGCTTGAACGGCCCAGGCTAGATCGCGCGGAACTCTGACGCGCGTTGGCGAGGGGCGACGATCTTACGCGTATCTGCCCGTTCCCGGCAGAGTCCGGTGCCCGCATCGGGGTGGCCAATTGGGTGGGGATGCTCTCACCCGGGATTGCAGCTGGCTCCCGGCCGTCGCCGGGGTACAGTTTGTGAGTCGGTGTCAGGGGGAGGAAATGCCCTAGCGCGGCTGTGCGTCGAGAAAGTCTTCGACGTCCTTCAGGTCCACAGTCTTGTCGAGGAAAGTCTGGCCGATCCCGCGGGCAAGCAGGAAAGGCAGCGTGCCGGCCGCCATCTTCTTGTCGTGTAGCATATGCTCGACGAGACGCGCGCCCGAGGCAGTGATCCCCGCGGCGGCGAGGCCGTCCGGCAGTCCGATCGCGCGGAGGTGGGCGGCGACGCGTTCGGCTTCCTGACCCGGGCAGAGCCCCAGTCGCGCCGAATAAGCGAAGGCGAGCGCCATGCCCGCGGCGACGCCTTCGCCGTGGAGCAGCGCGTCGGAGAATCCAGTCTCGGCCTCCAATGCGTGGCCGAAGGTGTGGCCGAGATTAAGAAGCGCGCGCTTGCCGGTTGTCTCGCGCTCGTCTTCGGCAACGATCCGTGCCTTGGCGGCTACCGAATGCGAAATTGCAATTTCTCGCGCTTGCGGATCGCCTGCCAGCAAGGCTGCGGCGTTGGCTTCGCACCACTCGAAGAACGCAAAATCGTCGATCAGGCCGTACTTCACTACCTCGGCGTAGCCGGCACGGAGCTCGCGCGGCGGGAGCGTGTCGAGCACTTGCGGATCGATCAGCACGATGCTCGGCTGGTGGAAGGCGCCGATCAGATTCTTGCCGGCGCGGCTGTTGATCGCGGTCTTGCCGCCGACCGAGCTGTCGACCTGCGCTAGCAAGGTGGTGGGGATCTGGATGAAGTTGCAACCGCGCTTGAGGATCGAGGTGGCGAAGCCGACCAGATCGCCGATCACGCCGCCGCCGAGCGCGATGACATGGTCGCTGCGCTCTATCCCCAATTCGAGCAGCCGATCGGTGAGTGCCTCGAGCTGGCTCCAGCTCTTGGTCGATTCGCCCGGCGGGAGGATGACCGCCTCGCTGGGCGTGCCGAGGCTGGCCTGCAGCGTTTCGAGCTGCGCGCGCACATTCTCGTCGGTGACGATGACGAAGCGGCGTCCCTTGGCGAAAGGCGCCAGCGCCTCGCCGGCGCGGGCGAGCAGCCCGGCTTCGATGCGGACGTCGTAGCTGCGGTCGCCCAACGCGACGGGAACGGTATTCAAGTACAGATCGCCTTCAGAATTTCGTCGACGGTGGTGTCGTGCGGAGCCGCTATGCTCTGCACGCGGATTGGCGCGAGCGCATAGAAAGGATTTCTTACCGCCGCCAATTCGGTGAGGATCTCCTCGGGATCGCGGCCGCGCAGCAGCGGGCGGGTGTCGCGGCGGCGGACGCGGTCGGCGAGTACCGTGGGCTCGGCGTCGAGCCAGATCGCGATCGCCTGATCGAGAATCAGGCCACGGGTATCGTCGTTGATAAAGGCGCCGCCGCCGGTGGCGATCACCTTGGGCGTGCCGTCGATCAGCCGGGCGATGACGCGGCGTTCGCCGGCGCGGAAATAGGGTTCGCCGAACTTCTCGAAGATGTCCGATATCGTCATGCCCGCCGCGGCCTCGATCTCGTGATCGGCGTCGACGAAGGGCAGCCGCATGCGCTGCGCGAGGCGCCGGCCGACCGTGGTCTTGCCGGCACCCATCAGCCCGACGAGCACGATCGGCTTGCCCTTCCAGGGGCAGTCAGGAGCGGGCGCTTGCAACATCGTCGGGGGGCTATACAGCGAGGGCGGGTCTCGGGCAAAAGGCCCGCGCAATTCTCAATTTACGGACCTTTCCATGTCCCGTTTCCTCGTTGTGCTCATTGTCCTCCTCCTCGTGCTGATCGGAGGAATCGTCTTCCTCTCGACGCGCAGCACCGAGCAGGAACCGGTTCGCATGGAGAAGGTGGTCCCGCTTGATAACCTCACGAAATAAGGTTTCGCGGATCGGCTTTGCGGCGCTGCTGCTCGCCGGCGTGGGGATGCCCGCGCTGGGGCAGGATACGCCCGAATCGCTGCTGCCGCCGGGCTTCGACGATCCCGCACCGACGCCCGCGCCGGCGCCTGGGCCGGCCCCTGCGCCGACACGAGCCGCCGCACCGGTCGCGCCGGTAGAGGGTGTGACGCTGCCCCTCGACAATAGCTTGGGGAACGTGGCCGAGGGCGAGGTGCCGCAAGCGGCCACGGTCGATCTGTCGCGATACGAGCTTCCCGAATTCGCGCGACATTCGCTCGATCGGGTGGGCGTGCTTGCCGCGGGCAACACCGCGTTCCCCGCCGATTCGTTCGGGCGGAGCGACGGGCGCTGGCTGCAGGTGTTGATGCGTCGGATGAATGCGCCGATCGCCTCGCGATGGGCGTCGATCGTGCTCCGGCGTGCGCTGATGTCGCCGCTCGATACGCCGGCTAACGTCAACGGCGCCGATTTCGCGGCCGACCGCGCCTGGGCGTTGCTGCGCATGGGCGAAGCCAATGCCGCACGCGCCGTGATCGACGACATCGACGCAGAGAACTACACGACCTGGCTCTATCAGGTGGCGATGCAGACTGCGCTGGCCACCGGTGATCCGGCGGCGCTCTGCCCGCTCACCGGCAAGGGTGCGGCGGCGATCCAGCAGCGCGGCTGGGCGCTGGCGCAGGCGATGTGCGCCGGGCTCGCCGGCAAGCCCAATGAGGCGGGCCAGTTGTTCGACCGTGCGCGTTCGGGGACGAGCCCATCGGACATCGATAATCTGCTCGCCGAGAAGGTGCTCGGCACCGGCGCGCAGGGGCGCCGCGCGGTGACGATCGAATGGAATTCGGTGCCCCAGCTGACCGCGTGGCGCTGGGGACTGGCGACCGCGACGGGTGTCGAGGTGCCGGCCGAGCTCTACCAGACCGCGGGCCCACAGGTCCGTTACTGGCAGGCGCTCGCGCCCAATATCGATCCGGCGGCGCGTGCGGCGGCGGCCGAGCTCGCAGCTACGGCGGGCGTGTTTTCCAACGCGGGGCTGGTCGATCTCTATTCGGAGATCGAACAAAGCGGCGATTCGGGTCCCGGCCAGACGATCGCGCGCGACCTGCGCACTGCCTATACCGACGGCGATGTGAGCAACCGCGTCAAGGCGCTGCGGACCTTGTGGGACGGCGCAGACAGCCCGCGCGCGCGCTATGCCCGGCTGATCCTGACCGCGCGTGCAGCTTCGTGGATCCCGGCAAACGACAAGGTCGAGGATCCCGACCGGCTGATCGCGGCGATGCTGTCGTCGGGATATGAGAACGCGGCGCTCGAATGGCGGGGCGTGGTCAAGCCTCGCAGCGAGGGCTGGGCCTTGCTCGCGCTCGCCGATCCGGGCGAGTCGCGGATGGCCGTGGGCGATGTCACGGGCTTTGCGGACACCGGATCGCGGCGCAAGGCGCAGATGCTGGCCGCGGGGCTGGCCGGTCTCGGCCGGTTGAGCGCGGGCGATGCGCAGAGCGTGGCGGCGACGCTCGACGTGCCGATCGGCGGGGTCAATGCCTGGACGCAGGCGATCGACGCCGCCGGGCAGCGCGGCGACGCGGCGACGGTGGCATTGCTCGCCGGCGTGGGCATGCAATCGGTGAGCTGGGACCATGTCGCCCCCGAGGCGCTGTTCCACATCGTCGCGGCGATGCGCGCGGCGGGGATGGTCAATTATGCGCGGATGATCGCCGTCGAGGCGGTGACGCGGTCGGCTTGACCGGATTTGCCGATCACGCGCTGATCGAGCGCTTCCTCGAAATGATGCGAGCCGAAGCGGGTGCTGCTGGGAATACCATCGCTGCCTATGGCACGGATCTGCGGCTGGCCTCCGAAGTGCTGGAGGGGCGGCTGGGCGAAGCGGGCGTCCAGGAACTCGAACGACTGGCGGGCGAATGGCAGGCGCTGGCGCGCTCGACCGTAGCGCGCAAGGCGGCGGCGCTGCGGCGCTTCTATGCGTTCCTGGCGGACGAGGGCCTTCGAGCCGACGATCCGAGCGCGGCGCTGCCACGGCCGGGTACGTCGCGGGCGCTTCCGAAAGTGCTGAGCATCGAGGATGTCGACGCGATGTTCGCGGTGATCGCGGCGCGGCAGGCGCGGGTGCCCGCCGATCCGCTAGACCTGCGGCTCGCGGCATTGATCGAATTGCTCTACGGATCGGGACTGCGTGCCACCGAATTGGTGTCGCTGCCGCGCAACGCAGTGGCGCCCGACCGGCCCTATCTGATCCTCAAGGGAAAAGGCGGGCGTGAGCGGTTGGTGCCGATCTCGGACCGGGCGCGGGCGGCAGTGGCGGTGTGGCACGCGCATGTCGCGGTGGGGCGGCCCTGGCTGTTTCCCTCGGGTAAGGCGCACCTCTCGCGGGTGCGGCTCTATCAGCTCGTCCGCGCGCTGGCGGCGGAGGCGGGGATCCCGCCCGATCGCGTGAGCCCGCACGTGCTGCGCCACGCCTTCGCGACGCATCTGCTGGAGGGCGGCGCGGACCTGCGCGCGCTGCAGGCGATGCTGGGGCATGCGGATATCGCAACGACCGAGATCTACACGCATGTCGACAGCAAAAGACTGGTCGATCTGGTCAATCAGCGGCATCCGCTGGGCGAGGCCTTGGCCAAGGCACCGGGTGCCGCGCGCGTTGACGCGAAGCCCGGCGCGTCCTAACCGCCGAGGCGATGGCAACCTTCCTCGACTTCGAGAAACCGATCGCCGAGCTGCAGAGCCGGATCGACGAGCTGCGCCGCACCGCCGAGGGCGGCGCGGTGGATATCCAGGCGGAGATCGCGCCGCTCCAGGCCAAGGCCGAGCGCCTGCTCCACGACACCTATGCCAGGCTCACGCCGTGGCAGAAGACGCAAGTCGCGCGGCATCCCGAGCGGCCGCATTTCAAGCATTATGTCGCGGGGCTGATCGAGGACTTCATGCCGCTGGGCGGCGACCGCGCCTTTGCCGACGACAATGCGATCATCGGCGGGCTGGGGCGCTTCCGTGGCCGCAGGGTAATGGTGATTGGCCACGAAAAGGGCGACGATACCGCGAGCCGGCTCAAGCATAATTTCGGCATGGGCAAGCCGGAGGGCTATCGCAAGGCGATCCGCCTGATGCAGCTCGCCGACAAGTTCCGGCTGCCGGTGATCACCCTTGTCGACACATCGGGCGCGTTTCCCGGCGTGCAGGCCGAGGAGCGCGGTCAGGCCGAGGCGATCGCCCGCTCGACCGAGCAATGCCTCAATCTCGGCGTGCCGCTGGTCGCGACGATCCTCGGCGAGGGGGGGTCGGGCGGCGCGGTGGCGCTCGCGGCGGGCAATACCGTGCTGATGATGGAACACGCAGTCTATTCGGTGATCTCGCCGGAAGGCTGCGCCTCGATCCTGTGGCGCACGGCCGACAAGGCCGCCGACGCCGCCGAGGCGATGAAGGTGACCGCGCAGCACCTGAAGGACCTCAAAGTGATCGACGGGATCATCGGCGAGCCGCTGGGCGGTGCGCATCGCGATCCGGGTGCGGCGGTGCTGGCGCTGGGCGACGCAGTGGAAAAGGCGCTGGACGCGCTCGACGGCATGTCGCCCGAGTCGCTGCGTCAGGCGCGGCGCGGCAAGTTCCTCGCAATGGGCCGTGTCTGACCCCGGTCTTTGGTGCGACAAACGAAAGGGGCGGCGGAACCTGTGTTCCGCCGCCCCTTTCGTTTGCTTCAGTCGGACAAGGCTTACGAAGCCTTCATGTTCGACGTGACGTTGCTGAAGGTCGTCGTGAGCTGATTGCCCAGGCCCTGCATCGCAGCGATGGCGGCGACGGCGATGAGCGCGGCGATCAGGCCATATTCGATGGCCGTGGCGCCGCGGGTATTGCGAACGAAATTGCGGATCTTAAGCATGGTCAGAACCCCCTTTTGCAATAGGGCGGCGGAACCTGCGTTCCGCCGCCCTTTCCGTTTGCTTTCGTCGAGAAAGGCTTAGGTAGCCTTCATGTTCGACGTGACGTTGCTGAAGGTCGTCTTGAGCTGATTGCCCAGACCCTGCATCGCTGCGATGGCGGCGACGGCGATGAGAGCGGCGATCAGGCCGTACTCGATCGCGGTGGCGCCCTTGGAATTCTTAACGAAGTTGCGAATCTTCTGCATAACCGGTCTCCAACGTTCTAGAACTACTTCATTCACCCGGCCGGCCCGGAAATCCGGTACGGCATCAACTGATCTAACGGAGGGAAGTAAAGAAACGTATAAATCGGGCCGTTTCCAAGTTGTTAACCATGTTCAGCCTGCGGTCTGGACCTTGGTGCTGACATTATCCCACATTTCGCTGGTGACTGTTCCGAGCGCGAGCAAGGCCGCCATGATGGCAAGCACGATCAGCGCGCAGATCAGGCCGTATTCGATTGCCGTCGCCGCTTTGGAATCACGGATCAGGCGAAGGATAGACTTGGTAAGGGCTCGCATAATGCCCGCTTCTCCCCCAGAGGACCGGCGAAAATTAGCGAAAGAGAATTAACGAAGTGTCGAGAAAGACTTCTGGACTGTTGCTGGTCGTGGCGATCGCGCTGGTTGACGGCGAGGGGCGCGTGCTCGTGCAGCAGCGCCCGCCGGGCAAACCGATGGCCGGGCTGTGGGAATTCCCGGGCGGCAAGGTCGAGCCGGGCGAAATCCCGGAGGCGGCGCTGGTGCGCGAGCTGACCGAGGAACTGGGCATCGAAATCGCGATCGAGGCGCTGGCCCCGATCGCCTTCGCCAGCGAGGGGCTAGGCGAGCGGCATCTAGTGTTGCTGCTTTACGTTGCGCACACATGGGAGGGAGCGCCCGAGCCGCGGCACGCAAGCGCGCTGCGATGGGTCCGCCCCGCCGAGATGCGTGGGCTGGCGATGCCTCCGGCGGATGTCCCGCTGGTCGATGCGCTGGAGCGCCTGCTCTAGTCCGGCCGCTTCGGCTTGAGCGCGTCGGCCAGCGAAGTGGTGGCGCTGCCGCGGCGGGCGGGCTTGGGCTGCGAGGGGTCGGGCGCCCAGCCAGTCAGATAGATGATCTCGAAACGCTCAGGCGTACGGCCGTCAGGCTCGGCACGGTCGGCGAAGGCGGCCGAGGCCCGGACAAGGGCGTCGCGCGTGAGCGGCGCGGGGTCCGGGAGCAGATTGGTCGCCGCCATGCCGCGCAGGTCGCGTAGCAAATTGGGTAGGCCGGCATAGCGCACCAGCAGGGTCTCGACATCGGCGACCGGCAGCGCGAAGCCGGCGCGGGCCAGCAGGTCGCCCGCCGCGCGCACGTCGATCTGCGGATGGAAGCGCGCCGCCGGGCGGTCGGCCTCGGCCTCTTTCATGCAGCCGCGCAGCGTCGACAATGTGCCGGCACCGGCGAAGGCACCGAGAAACAGCCCGTCGGGGCGCAGCACGCGGCGCGCGAGCACGAGCGCGCCGGGAACATCGTTGACCTGATCGAGCACGCCGACCGACACCACCAGATCGAAGGACGCATCGGCGAAGGGCAGGCGATCTTCGTCACCCTGCACGCCGCCGGAGGCCTTGGCGAAGCCGAAGCCAGCGTCGAGGTGGGCGATGCGTGCGCCGGGGATATCGAGGTCGCCGGCGAAGCTGCCCAGATCGAGAACGTCGCGGAACTCGCGCCGCACTGCATCGAGCCGCTCGAGCAACCCTTCCAGCATATGCTCGCGCAGAAAGGCGAAGCCGGCAAAGCCCGGAGCGGCGCGGTCGCGGCGGCGGCGGCGGGCGGCGCGCGAGAAGATTTCGGATGCGTTTTCAGAGTCGGACACGCGCGGCTTGTGCAGCGGCGCGGCGCCCGCGACAAGGAGCGGCATGGCTGCGCTCGCTTCCCTTGCACGGCTCGCCGACCTCGCGCTGCCGCCGCGCTGCCCGGGCTGCGGCGAAATGACTGCCGCCGATCACCGCTTCTGCGCCCGGTGCTGGGGTAGCCTGCGCTTCCTCGGACCGCCTTGGTGCGCGCGCTGCCAATTACCCTTCGAATTCGATCGCGGCGAGGGCGCGCATTGCGCAGAATGCCTGGCCGAACCGCCCCCGCATGACGGCGTGCGCGCGGCAGTGGCCTATGGCGAGGTCGCGCGCGAAGTGGCGCTCAAGCTCAAATATTCGGGGCGGCTGGCCTGCGCGGGCACGATGGCGCGGGCGATGGCGCGGCTGATGCCCGAGGGCGCCGAATTATTGGTGCCGGTGCCGCTCCACCGCTGGCGGATCTGGTCGCGCGGGTTCAACCAGGCGGCATTGATCGCCGCGGCGCTCTCGAAGACGAGCGGTGTGCCCGTCGAGGATGCAATATTGCGGCGGACGAAGGCGACGCCGGTGCTGCGCGGGCTGGGCGTGCGGGGACGGGCAAAGGCCGTGGCAGGGGCGTTTGCGCTGGCAAATGGCGCGAAGGCGCGGCTCGCGGGCAAGACCGTGGTGCTGATCGACGACGTGCACACCAGCGGCGCGACCGCGGCGGTCTGCGCGCGTGTGCTCAAGCGTGGCGGCGCCGACAAAGTGATCCTTCTTTGCTGGGCACGCGTTCTGGGAGAGGAAGCGCCGGATTGACAAGCGCGGTCGCCGATCACAACTCGGGAGAGACATGGCCAAGATCGAAATCTACACCACCGCCTTCTGCGGATATTGCTATCGCGCCAAGGCGCTGCTCGATTCGAAGGGAGTCGAGTATGAAGAGATCGACATCAGCATGGGCGGGCCGCGGCGCGCCGAGATGATCCAGCGCGCCGATGGCCGCACCAGCGTCCCGCAGATATTTATCGACGGCAAACATATCGGCGGATCGGACGATCTCGCCGCGCTCGACCGTCAGGGCGGACTGGACCCGCTTTTGGCCGCATGAATCCCGTCTCGAGCTCCGTCGAGAGAGCAGCCCTGCTCCAAATGACCAGCGGGATCGATCCCGCCGAGAACGCCCGTACCCTCGTCGAGGGCGTCGAACAGGCCAAGGCGGGCGGGGCTGCGATGCTGTTCACGCCGGAAATGTCGGGACTGCTCGATCGGGACCGGGATCGCGCGGCGGGATCGCTGGTGCGCGAGGAGGACGACCGCGTGCTCGCGGCGGTGCGCGAGGCGGCGGCGAAGCATGGGCTGTGGGTGCACCTGGGCAGCCTCGCGGTGCTGCGCGACGACGGCAGGCTCGCCAATCGTGGCTTCGTGATCGACGACACGGGCGCGATTCGGGCGCGCTATGACAAGATGCATCTGTTCGACGTCGACTTGCCGAGCGGCGAGAGCTGGCGCGAATCGAGCAGCTATGCGCCGGGCGAGCGTGCGGTGACGGTGGCCACGCCGCTGGGCGTGCTGGGGCTGGCGATTTGCTACGATCTGCGCTTCCCGGATCTGTTCCGCGCGCTGAGCGACGCCGGCGCGACCTTGCTGGCGGTGCCGGCAGCGTTCACCCGGCCGACCGGTGCGGCGCATTGGCACGTGCTGATGCGCGCCCGCGCGATCGAGGCGGCGGCCTTCGTGATCGCGGCGGCGCAGGCCGGCATGCACGCCGACGGGCGCGCGACGTACGGCCATTCGCTGGTCGCCGACCCCTGGGGCGAATTGCTGCTCGACATGGGCGAGGCGGCGGGTGTCGGTTTCGCCGAGATCGATCCGGCGCGTATCGAGGCGGCGCGAGCCCGGGTGCCGGTGCTCAAGCATCGCCGCGCGATCCCGCCGGTGGAGGCGCTATGATCGTCTTCGATCTCAAATGCGGCGGCGGCCACGTCTTCGAGGCATGGTTCGGATCGAGCGCGGCGTGGGAAGAGCAGCGTGCGGCGGGGCTGGTCGCGTGCCCGATCTGCGGCGACGGCGAGGTCGCCAAGGCAGTGATGGCGCCCAATGTCGGTGCCAAGGGCAATCGCGCGGCCGGGCCGATTCCGGCGCCGTCGGGCGATGCGCCGCCCGCTGAGGTGGTGAAGGCCGCGATGGAGATGATTGCGGCGGCGCAGGCGAAGATGCTCGAGACATCGCAATGGGTGGGCACCGCCTTCGCCGACAAGGCGCGTGCGATGCATCTCGGCGACGAGCCGACCGCGCAAATCCACGGCCAGGCGACCGCCGAGCAGGCGCAGGAACTGGCCGAGGAGGGCGTGCCGGTCGCGCCGTTGCTCGTGCCGGTGGTGCCGCCCGAGCGGCGCAATTGATTCCTGTCGCCCCGCTGGCTACCAGCGGCGGCGTGGCCCGGTAGCTCAGCAGGATAGAGCAAGCGATTCCTAATCGAGAGGTCGGAGGTTCGAATCCTCTCCGGGTCACCACTCGCCTGAGATTGATCCTGCTGCGAAGCACTTGCAACTCCCCTCCCTGCAAGGGAGGGGCGGGGGGTGGGTGCGAGCGCAGCGAACCCATCGAGCGGCTCAGGAAAAGAAGGAAAGACCGGGCATCGAGCCCGGCTTTCCGTACCCACCCCTAACCCTTCCCTAAAAGGGAGGGGAATCTGAAGGTCGTTACAGCCCTGGCGCGCGAATGTGTTCTTCGGCAAGCCGCGCGCCGACTGGTTTTTGAAACCAATTGACAAAATGATTTATTTAATCGCATTTTGATCGGGACGACGATGGCGGGCCCGAAAGGGACTCGCTGCGGATGGAACGGGCACGCAGAGGCCCACATGGAGGAGGCCCCCGAAATGCTGGCAGTCGTGCGCTCTCGCGAGTCCCGCAGCCTCCGCTCGGCCGGTGCAGGACTCCTGTTGGCCACGGTGTGCAGCTTCGCGTTGGGCAGCGCCGTCCATGCCCAGAGCGATCGCCGGGCGCGCGAGCCGGTCGACGAGGCAAATCCGCTGGTCGGCACCGCGCCGCTCGATAGGCCCGAACTGATCGGCAACGCGCCGCCCGCGGGTGAGCCGCTATATTCGGGGATCACTTCGCCGGGCGCGCGGCTGCCGCACAGCGCGGTCGAGGCGGCGCCGGTCAACTTCAACGTCGAGCTGAGCTACCCCACCGGAGTCGCGACGCCCTATTACTATACCAGCCCGACGATGATCGGCTTCACCGGCGGCGGTGGCCCGACCTATGGCGCACGGGCGACGCCGATGCTGATGCCGGTGGTCGGCGACTGGACCGTGCCGCCGGTCTACAGCCAGGCCTATTACGACAAAGCGCGCGAGAAGGCGGCGCCGGGTTATTATTCGGTGTTTCTCGACAGCTTCAAGACGAAGGTCGAACTCACCGCGACGCAGGCGACCGCGCTGATGCGCTTCACCTTCCCGGCGACCGAGCGCGCGCATGTGATCCTCAATCTGCAGGGGCGCGGCGGCGAGGTCGAGATCGTCGGCGACCATAGCGTGCGCGGTATCGTGGCCGCGCAAAGGGATAACGAAGCGCGCGACGGGCGCTATTTCGTCGCGGAGTTCTCGAAGCCGTTCAAGAGCTTCGGTACCTTCCGCAAGTCGCCGGGCAACCAGCGTGGCTACGGCATCGGCGACAAGGATGTTCTGCCCGGCGCGCGGACGATCGAGGGCGGTTTCGCCGGCTCCTATCTCGACTTCACTACCGCGCAGGGCGAGCCGGTGCTCGTCAAGATCGCGCACGGCGCCAGTTACGAAGCGGCCGAACAGCGGCTGCGCACCGAGAGCCCCGGCTGGGATTTCGACGACGTGCATGGCAAGGCGCGCGCCGAATGGGCGAAATTGCTCAATCGGGTGCAAGTGACCGGTGGCACGCCGAAGCAGCGGATGCTCTTCTATTCGGCCCTGTTCCAGTCCTTCGCCAGCCCGCGACTGGTGGCGCGCAAGGGCGAGCAGTTCACCGACAGCCATGGAAAGACGCAGTCCGTGGCGTATGACCGTTACGGGCCGGTGCCTTTCTGGGATACCGGGCGCAACCAGATCGTGCTGCTCGAGCTGATGGAGCCCGAAGTGGTGCGCGACATCATGCAGTCCGAGCTCGACATGGCGCGCGAGCGGGGCTTCATGAACAGCTCGTTCCACGGCGACAATGCGGTGTTCCTGTATCTCGGTGCGATGCGGCGCGGGATCCCGTTCGATTATGCCGCGGCGTACGAATTCCTTCGGAAAAATGCCGTGGATCCAAAGGGGCCGCGTGATTTTCTGAGCGAGTATCAGAAGCAGGGCTGGGTCTCGGACGAGATCCCCGAAGGCAATCCCAGCCCGCCTCATGCCGGTGGCAAGGCGGGGGCGGCCAAGACGCTCGAATATGCCTGGGACGATCATGCGCTCGCCGAGTTCGCCGATCGGCTGGGCAAGCGCAACGATGCGCGGCTGTTCCGCAAGCGCGCGGCCAATTGGCGCAACGTGTTCGACCCGTCGATCGGCTTCGTCCGCGGGCGCACCGCCGACGGCAAGTGGATCAGCCCGTTCGATCCGGCCGAGCCCTATTACAACTTCATGATGAAGGAGGCGTCGGGCTGGTCGACGCTCTGGCTCGTGCCGCACGACGTGCAAGGGTTGATCGACGCGCTCGGCGGCCGCGCGGGCTTCAACGCCAAGCTCGATGCATTCTTCTCGAAGCCGTACAATCCCAAGGGCATCTGCCGCGACTGCACCGGCATGATCGGCCAGTTCGTGCAGGGCAATCAGCCCGATCAGCACGCGCCCTATCTCTATGCGTGGAGCGGCCAGCCGTGGAAGACGCAGGAGCTGACCCGGCGCGTCCTCGCCGATCTCTATGGCAGCGACGAGAGCGGCTATGGCTATCCGGGGATGGACGATCAGGGCGCGACTTCGTCCTGGTACGCGCTGAGCGCGCTCGGCTTCTACCCGGTCGATCCGTCGAGCGACGAATATATCCTCGGCAGCCCGATCTTCGATCGCTCGGTGCTTCAGATGGTCAACGGCAAGACGCTCGAGATCGTGGCGCGCAACAATTCGGCGAAGAACCTCTACATCCAGTCGGCCACGCTCAACGGCCGGGCATGGAGCAAACCGTGGTTCCGCCATTCCGACATCGCCAACGGCGCGAAGCTGGTGCTGGTCATGGGGCCGAAGCCGAACCCCGCCTGGGGCAGCGCTCCCGGCGACGCGCCGCCTTCGTTGACGCGGCACTGAGGAGAGAGACATGCGATCATTGACTCTCGCTTCAATGCTGGCGCTGCTTCCCACCACGGCCCTCGCCCAGCAGGCCCCGCGCGGCGACGCCGTCTATACCGGCGCGATCTCGACGCGCTGGGGCAGGGCGGTGACGCCCGAGAACGCCTGGCGCAGCTATCCGCGGCCGCAGCTCCAGCGTGACCAGTGGCAGAACCTCAACGGGCTGTGGGACTATGCGATCGCCAAGGCCGGCGCGTCGCAGCCGCAGGCGATGGACGGCAAGATCCTCGTGCCGTTCGCGGTGGAGTCCCACCTGTCGGGAGTCGCTCGCAAAGTGCTGCCCGAGGACCGGATCTGGTATCGCCGCGAGTTCACGATCCCCGCTGACTGGGCCGGGCAGAACGTCATGCTCAATTTCGGTGCAGTCGATTATTCGGCGATCGTCTGGGTCAACGGTGCCCCGGTCGGCGCACACAAGGGCGGATCCGACAGCTTCGGCTTCGACATCACCGCGGCGCTGAAGCCGGGGGCCAACGAGATCGTCGTGCAGGTCGCCGATCCCACCAGCGCCGGCAGCCAGCCGCGCGGCAAGCAGATCCTGAACCCCGAAGGCATCTGGTACACCGCGTCGAGCGGAATCTGGCAGACGGTGTGGCTCGAGCCGGTGCCCAGGCTCCACATCGCCGATGTCCGCGCGACGCCGAACGTGGATACCGGCAAGGTCGAAGTCGATGTCGCGCTGAGCGCCTGGGCGAGCGACACCGACGCGGTGCGCCTCAGCGTCAAATCGGGCAACAGGACGATCGCCTCGACGATCCTGCGCGCCAATCGCCACGCCAGCATCGCGATCCCCGACGCGCATCTCTGGTCGCCCGAAGATCCGTTCCTCTACGATCTGGTCGCCGAGCTGGTGACGGTGAAGGATCCCTGGGCCGGCAAGCCCGAGCGCGACCGCGCCGCTTATGATGCGCGCTTCACGCGTGGCGAGGCGGACACCTATGCCGCGGCGCAGGTGGCCGGCGCCCCGCGCGATCGGGTGAAGGCCTATTTCGCGATGCGCAAGATCTCGGTCGGCCCGGGAACGGTGACCGGCCAGCCGATGCTGCTGCTCAACAACAAGCCCTATTTCCAGAACGGCACGCTCGATCAGGGCTGGTGGCCCGACGGTCTGCTCACCCCGCCCTCCGAAGCGGCGATGCGCTACGATCTCGAATTCCTCAAGAAAGCTGGATTCAACATGGTCCGGAAGCACATCAAGGTGGAGCCGGCGCGCTATTATTACGACGCCGATCACATGGGCATGCTGATCTGGCAGGACATGCCGTCGGGCGGCGGCGAGGACCAGTTCCTCGCGGGCACCAGCCAGAGCCAGGCCGTGCTCTCGTCGGACGTGATGAGCGACCAGCAGACCGAGCTCTCGCAGATGATCGGCGATCTGCGCGCCTTCCCCTCGATCGTGACATGGGTGGTCAACAACGAGGGCTGGGGCCAGTACGACTCCGCCACGCTCGCGCGCTTCGTGAAAGGCATGGACCCGAGCCGGCTGGTCAATGCCGATAGCGGCTGGCTCGACGTCGCGCCCGGCGCGTCGGACATGTTCGACATCCACACCTATGAGGACGTGCCCAAGGTACCGACCCGGCAGGCCGAGCGCGCGATCGTGATCGGCGAATATGGCGGGGTCGGCTGGCCGATCGAGGGCCATTTGTGGCGCAACGACAAGCGCTGGAGCTATCAGGTGACAACCGATGCCAAGGACTATCTCGCGCGCTATCGGCGCAAGTTCGAGGAGATCGTCCGGCAAGCCAGGGTCCATGGCCTGAGCGCGTCGGTCTATACCCAGACCACCGATGTCGAAGGCGAGATCAACGGCCTGCTGACCTATGACCGCGAGGTCGCCAAGGCACCAGCCGAAGCCTTCGCCCGCATGGCAAAGCCCCTGTGGGAGCCCGTCGCGGCGCCCGCAACACCCTAGTTTTCAACGGCAAACCGCAGGCAGCGGCGATCTCTTCAACGGATCGTCGGGGGCCGCACACATACCAACTCGATCCAATTGACAAATTGCTTTTAATATTCAGGATGGACGCCGAGCGCAAAGGCCGAAGGCCGGCGCGGGGACACACAAAAGGCCGGAGGCGAGGACGTCGCGGCGAATCGGGAGGAGAGTAAAATGAATTTCGGGCAGATCGAACGGTCTCGCGGATCCTCGCACAAGCGAGTCGCGCGCTACCTGATGCTTTCGGCGAGCGTGCTCGTTGCGCTTGCCGGTACGGCGCATGCGCAGGACGCGACGGGCACGCCGGATGCCGCGACCACGCAGGGTGCAGGCACCGCGCAGGACGCGCCGGCTCAGGACGCCGCGCCCGCGGCTGAAGGTCAGGAAGGCGATATCGTCGTCACCGGCTTTCGCGCCTCGATCGAGCAGAGCCTGTCGCAGAAGCGCAACGCCAACGCATTCGTCGACGTGATCACCGCGGAGGACGTCGGCAAGTTCCCCGACAAGAACGTGGCGGATTCGCTGCAGCGCGTGCCCGGCATCATCATCGACCGTGACGGCGGCGAAGGCAGCCGGGTCAGCATCCGCGGCCTCAGCTCGGACCTGACGCTGACCGAGCTCAACGGCAACTTCATCGCCTCCGCCGACAGCGGCGATCCCTCGCGCTCGTTCAACTATCTGCTGCTGCCCTCGAGCCTGATCGGCAGCGTCGAAGTGTTCAAGTCGCCCGAAGCGCGCCTCGATGAAGGCGGCGTCGGCGGCATCATCATCAACCACACGCGCAAGCCCTTCGAACTCGAGCCCTGGTCGGGCAGCGTGTCGGCCGAAGGTACCACGTCGGACGTCACCAAGAAGATCGAGCCGAACGTCTCGGGGCTGCTCTCCTGGCGCAACGAAGACAAGACCTTGGGCTTCCTGGTCGGCGCCACCTATCAGGTGCGCACCAATCGCTCGCTCAGCGCGTCCGGCGACAGCTGGCATTGGTGGACCGACGACAAGGCCACCAACCCCGCGACCGACGTCAACGGCAAAACCTTCGCCAATGATTCCGCGATCGACTATTGGAACAGCGGCGACGATGCCGGGCAGACCACGCAAAGCGGCACGCACTACAGCGGCTATTGGGCTCCCCAATCGGTCGCCGAAACGATCATGGAGCAGAAGCGCAAGCGCCTCGGCATCCAGGCGACGATGCAGACCAGGCCGTTCGACAATCTGGAGATCTCCGCGAACTATTTCCGGTTCCAGCTCAACGGTGATTATACGCGCAGCACCATCAAGGTCCCCGAATGGGGCTATGGCAATTTCTTCACCGACGCGACGTTCGACAAGAGCGGCACGGTCCTGACCGGCGCGACATTCCAGGTTCCGGCCGAAGGCACCGGCTGCCGCGTGCCCGGTAACATGTGCACGATGGAAACCCCGGCACCGCAGGACACCTATGTCCGCGAGAAGAGCGTCTCCAACACCTATGACGTGCGCGGCAATTGGGAGCTCGGCCACCTCAACGTCGATTTCGTGTTCGGCAAGACAAAGGCCACTGGCGGTCCGTCGTTCCAGTTCTACGCCCAGGCCAAGCCGCGCGCAGGCACCGTCAACGGCAATTCGCTCAGCGCGTGGAACTTCACCGATCAGTCGATCGCGATGGAATTCTCGCCCAACGTGATCCAGAACATGCTGAACGGCGTCGCCCAGATCGATCTTGGTTCGACGGGCTCGGGCTTCACCAACAGCTCGATTTCTCAGCGCTACGCGCAGGTCGACGTGACCCGGAAGTTCGACGCGTCGTTCATCGACTCGATCCAGGTCGGTGCGAAGTGGCGCGACGGCCGCATCCATCGCGAGACCGGCAAGTTCGAATGGTATTCGGACGCCGCCAATACGCTGCGCTTCCAGGATACGCCGGGCGGCGCATTGGCATTGCCGGAAATCTTCTACCCGGATTCGCTCGGCAACATCGCCGGCGGGTTCCAGACGTCCGCTTTCCCGGCGATCAACATCCAGAACTATATCGGCTATCTGAACAAGACCTATAACGGGCCGGTTCGCGTTCCCGAGCCGCAGAACGTGTACAACATCCGCGAGAAGATCTGGGCCGGCTATGCCCAGGCAAACTTCAAAACGGACAATATCCGCGGCAATATCGGCCTGCGCGTGGTCAATACGAAACAGGACGGCACGTCGACCGACCGGATCACCTACGAGAACGAATATTGCGTGAACGGGCCTGGCGGGCCGTTCGACCCGAACAAGCCGGTAGGCGCCGACGGCAATTGTACGGTGATCCCGGAATCGCAGCGCCAGGTGAAGGTGTTCAGCCCCAATTCGGAGAGCAAGAGCTACACCGACTTCCTGCCGAGCTTCAACATCTCGTGGGAGGCGATGCCCAACCTGCTGCTGCGTGCGGCAGCGTCGAAGGTCATTGCCCGGCCAGGCTATGGCGATCTCGCGGGCTCGCGCGGTCTGACGTTCAACTCGGATGCGTTCGTCTTCGATCGCGCCCAGTTCGGCGCGCTGCCGGGCTGGTTCGGCGACGGCGGCAATTTCAATCTGAAGCCGTTCAACGCCTGGCAGTATGACGCCGGCGTGGAATGGTATTTCCACCGCGGCTCGGTGCTGGGTTTCACGCTGTTCCGCAAGGACGTGAAGGACTTCATCGTGCCGGTCGTGATCGATCTTCCGCAGGAGGTCGCCGGCCAGACCGTGACGGTCCAGCAATATTCGACTCAGGCAAACGGCACGAGCGCGGTGTCGCAGGGTATCGAAGTCTATGCCCAGCACACGCTGGACTTCGGCCTCGGCGCGCAGGTGAACTTCACCTATAACGACACCTCGCAGGCCGACGTCACGCTGAACGGGACCAAGCTGGGTGAATCGGCGCTGGTCGGCAGCGCGAAGACCCAGCTCAACGCCTCGGTCTTCTACGAACACGGCCCGGTCCTGCTGCGTGCTTCGTACAATCGCCGTGGCGAGGTCGTGCGCGGACTGTCCTCGGGCCTCAACGTCTATGACGATCCGTACGATCAGGTCGATCTCAACGCGGCGTTCGACGTGTACAAGAACCTCCAGATCACCGGCTCGGTCATCAACCTCACCAAGTCCGAACAGCGCCAGCATCTGGGCAACGACACGAAGGACCGCTTCATCTCGAACGTCTATTCGGGCCGCCGCTTCTATCTGGGCATGGCATTCAAGTTCTGACGCGTCGTCCCTGACGCACACGTAATCGCCCCCCAAGGCGCCTAGGAGGTGATCCGTTCCCCCCGGATCACCTCCATCTTTGTACCGCGGGGGCCTTGCGTGCCACATGGGATGCACGGTTGATTCTGCAGGAAGAAGCGGCATGCGGCGAATGATGCAAACCGGTCTGGCGGCAGCGGCGGTGCTGCTCGTCACGGCTTCGGCGCCCGCGCCCAATCCGATCGTGCCGGGCTGGTATGCCGATCCGGAGATCCATGCCTTCGGGGACCGCTATTGGATTTATCCGACCTATTCGGATCACGGCGCGGTGCCCGATGTTTCGCCGGGCTTCACGCCCGCGCAAATCGAACTGCGCAAGCAGAAGATGGTCCGCCCGTCCTACGGTATCCAGACCTTCTTCAATGCCTTCTCCTCGCCCGATCTCGTCCATTGGACGAAGCACGAGCATGTGTTCGACGTGAAGAATGCCGGCTGGGCGGCCTTCGCGATCTGGGCGCCTTCGGTGATCGCGGCGAACGGCAAATATTACATGTTCTTCAGCGCCAATGACATCCAGAAGGATGGCGAGTTGGGCGGGATCGGGCTGGCGATGAGCGACACGCCCGGCGGGCCGTTCAAGGACGCGATCGGCAAGCCGCTGATCGGCAAGTTCCACAATGGCGCCCAGCCGATCGACCCGTTCGCGTTTCGCGACAAGGACGGGCAGGTCTATCTCTATTATGGCGGCTGGCAGCACTGCAACGTCGTCAAGTTGAGTAAGGATCTCAAGACCATCGTCCCGCATGCCGACGGCTCCACGTTCAAGGAGATCACGCCCCCCGGCTATGTCGAGGGCTCGTTCGTGATCCAGCGCAAGGGCGTCTATTACCTGATGTGGTCCGAGGGCGGCTGGACCGGCCCTGATTACAGCGTCGCATACGCGATGGGGCCGAGCCCGGTCGGACCGTTCAAGCCGATGGGCAAGATCCTGCAACAGGACTTCAAGATCGCGCGCGGCGCTGGGCACCATTCGGTGGTCAACGTGCCCGGCACCGACGAATGGGTGATCGCCTATCACCGCCGCCCGCTCGGCGAAGAGCGCGGCGAACATCGCCAGCTCGCGCTCGACCGCATGGAGTTCAACGCCGACGGCACGATCAAGCCGGTGGTGATGACCAACGAAGGCGTCGCGCCGCGTCCGATCGGCCGCGCAAAATGAAAATCTCAGGGGGAGACCTGCGTTGAAGACCTTCGCTCGATCACTGCGCGGTGCGATCGCGCTGCTGGCCACCACCGGCCTGTGCCTGCCCGCGCCGCTGCTCGTGCCAATGGCGCACGCCCAGACCGCGCAGGAGGAAGCGCTGTCCGATCTCGTCAACCCGCTGATGGGCACCGATTCGAGCCATGGGCTCTCCTACGGCAACACCTATCCCGCGGTGGCGGTGCCATGGGGGATGAACTTCTGGACCCCGGTCACCGGCAAGATGGGCAATGGCTGGGGCTACACATACGACGCCGAGAAGATCAACGGCATCAAGCAGACCCACCAGCCGAGCCCGTGGATGAACGATTACGCCGCATTCGCGCTGTTCGCGGAAACGGGGGCGCTCAAGATCGATCAGGACGAGCGCGCAAGCTGGTACAGCCACAAGGCCGAGGAGAGCCGGCCCTACAAATACAAGGTCTATCTCGCCGATTACGACGTGACTGCCGAAGTCGCGCCGACCAACCGCGCCGCGCAGTTCCGCTTCACCTTCCCGAAGAGCGATGACGCGCACATCATCCTCGACGGCCAGACCGGCGGATCGATGGTGGCGATCGATCCGGCCCGGCGGCGGATCACCGGCTATGTCCGCAACAATCACGGCGGCGTACCCGACAATTTCCATAACTGGTTCGTCGCCGAATTCGATCACGACTTCACCGTCACGCGGACGTGGGACGATAATGGCCAGCTCTCCGCCGATCTGAAGCGCAAGGGCGGGCATGTCGGCGCGGTGGTCAGCTTCAAGACCCGCGACGGCGAGCAGGTGGGGGTGAAGGTCGCCTCTTCCTTCATCAGCCCCGAACAGGCCGAACGCAATTTGACGCGCGAGATCGGGCGCGACAGCTTCGACCAGACCGAGGCCAAGGCCAAGGCGGCATGGGAGCGCGAGCTCGGCCGGATCGAAGTCAGCGATCCGAACATCGACAATCGCCGTACCTTCTATTCGGCGATGTACCGCATCCTGCTGTTCCCGAGGATGTTCCACGAGATCGACGCGCAGGGGAAGACCGTCCATTACAGCCCTTATGACGGCAAGGTGCACGATGGCCCGCTGTTCACCGACAACGGCTTCTGGGACACGTGGCGCGCGGTCTTTCCCTATTTCGCGCTCGTCTATCCCGATCTCGACAGCCAGATCATGCAGGGACTGGTCAACACCTACAAAGAATCGGGCTGGCTTCCCGAGTGGATGAGCCCCGGCCACCGCGACGTGATGATCGGCTCGAACTCGGCCAACATCATCGCCGACGCGTATCTCAACGGCGTCCGCGGCTTCGACGTCGAGACCCTGTACGAGGCGATGGTCAAGAACGCGACCACGTCGCAAGGCCGCCCGAAGGACAAGAAGGGCAATGTCCTGACTGCTGTCGGTCGCGAGGGCGTCGAGCTGTACAACCAGCTCGGCTATGTCCCCTATGACGCCGGCATCAACGAGAATGCCGCGCGCACGCTCGAATATGCCACTGCCGATTTCTCGCTGTCGCGCCTCGCCGCAGCGCTCGGCAAGACCGAGGAGGCGAAGAAATACGCCGCGCAGGCGCAGAACTACCGCAAGCTCTACGATCCGGAATCGGGCTGGATGCGCGGCCGCAACAAGGACGGCAGCTGGATGACGCCGTTCAATCCCTATGCCTGGGGCGACGCCTTCACCGAGGGCAATTCGATGCATTACAGCTGGTCGGTGATGCAGGACGTGCAGGGTCTGATCGACTTGATGGGCGGCGACCGGGAGTTCACCGACCGGCTCGATTCGATCTTCACGCTGCCGCCGATCTTCGAGAACAGCTATTACGGCTCGGTCATCCATGAGACGCGCGAGATGCAGATCGTCAACATGGGCCAATACGCCCATGGCAACCAGCCGATCCAGCACATGATCTACCTCTACGACTGGGCCGGCCAGCCGTGGAAGGCGCAGGCGCATGTCCGCGACGTGATGGCGAAACTCTATTCGGCGACGCCCGATGGCTATCCGGGCGACGAGGACAATGGCCAGACCTCGGCCTGGTACGTCTTCTCGGCTCTGGGCTTCTATCCGGTGACGCCGACCGTCGGCGAATATGCGATCGGCAGCCCGCTCTTCCAGAAGGTCAAGCTCACCATGCCCTCCGGCAAGGCGCTGACGATCGAGGCGGCGAACAACGGCCCGAAGAACGTCTACATCCAGTCGGTGACGTTCAACGGCCAGCGCCACGACAAGACGTTCCTCACGCGCGAGGCCCTGCAAGGCGGCGGAACCCTGCGCTTCGTGATGGGCCCGACGCCCAACAAGACCTGGGGCGCGAGCAAGGCCGCCGCGCCCTTCTCGATGAGCGCACCGGGAGCGCGTAAATGAACCGCCGTGACGTGATCGCGGGCGCCGGGGCGCTCGCGGCCGCAACCGCGCTGCCGGCGCGCGCGCTGGCAGCGGACGGCTTCGTCTCGCAACGCCCGCCGGTCAGCGCGCGGCGCTTCGTCAGCAAGGCGGTCGAGGCCGAGATCAAGGCCGTGAAGGCCAGGATCGCCGATCCCGAAATCGCTTGGCTGTTCGAGAATTGCTACCCGAACACGCTCGACACCACGGTCGCGCAGCTCGGCACCGTCGACGGCAAGCCCGACGCGGTCGTCATCACCGGCGACATCAACGCGCTCTGGCTGCGCGACAGCTCGGCGCAGCTCCAGACCTATGTCCACCTCGCGCCGAAGGATGCCGGGCTGCGTCGGCTGTTCCACGGGCTGATCCAGCGCCAGTCGCGCTGCATCCTGATCGATTCCTACGCCAACGCCTTCATGGAAGACCTGTCCGCGAAGACCAATCTCGAATGGTCGCAGACCGACAAGACCGACATGAAGCCGGGGGTCGCCGAACGGAAGTGGGAGATCGACTCGCTCTGCTATCCGATGCGCCTCGCCCACGGCTATTGGACCGCGACGCGCGACAAGGCCCCGTTCGACGCGCTCTGGTCGCAGGCGATGGCGCGCGCCGTCGCTACCTTCCGCGAGCAGCAGCGCAAGGACGGCCCGGGCCCCTATCATTTCCAGCGCGTCGACAAATCCCCGACCGAGACGGTGATGCTCGGCGGCTATGGCGCGCCGACCCGGAAAGTCGGGCTGATCCATTCGATGTTCCGCCCGTCGGACGATTCGACGGTGCTGCCGTTCCTGATCCCCTCGAACCTGTTCGCGGTGTCGGCGCTCAAGATGCTCGCCCAGGTGCACCGCGAAGCGCGTGGCGATGCCGCGGCGGCGCAGGACTGCCTCGCGCTCGCCGCCGAAGTGCAGGCCGCGCTCGACGCGCACGGCAAGATGGCGGACGGGCAGGGCGGCGAGGTCTGGGCCTATGAAGTCGACGGCTATGGCAATGCGATCTTCATGGACGACGCCAATGTGCCGAGCCTGAGCGGACTCGCGCTGCTCGGTGCCGCGGACCGCGACGACCCGCTGTTCCGCCGCTCGGCGGCGCTCGCGTGGAGCAAGCGCAACCCCTGGTTCTTCGAGGGCAAAGCGGGGCAGGGCATCGGCGGACCCCATGTGGGGATGGACATGATCTGGCCGATGTCGATCATCGTCCATGCGCGCAACAGCGACGACGATACGACGATCCTCCAATGCCTGCGCTGGCTCAAGGCGACCCATGCCGGCACCGGCTTCATGCACGAGAGCTTCCACAAGGACGACCCGACCAACTTCACGCGCAAATGGTTCGCCTGGGCCAACGGGCTGTTCGGCGAGCTGATCCTCGATATCGCGAAGCGCAAGCCTTCGCTTCTTGCCAACCGGATTTGATGACCATGATCACTGCAAATCGCCGCCAATTGCTCGCCGGCACCGGGCTCGCCGCTTTGACCAGAGCGGCGCCGGCGCTCGCCCGCGTGCAGAAGGCCACCGCCGGCAAGCCCGACCTGTTCATCGGCACCGGCGGGCACGGCCACACCTTTCCCGGTGCCTCTTTGCCCTTCGGCATGGTGCAGCTCAGCCCCGATACCGACAATAGCCGCTGGGACGCATGCTCGGGCTATCACCGTACCGACACGTCGATCATGGGCTTCTCGCACACCCATCTCTCGGGCACCGGCATCGGCGACATGCTCGACGTGCTGGTGGTGCCGACGCGTGGGCCGCTCGAGCTCGATCCGGGCAAGCTCGACGATCCCGACAAGGGCTATCGCCAGCGTTTCTCCGAAGAGCATGCCGAGCCCGGCTATTACCGCGTCAAACTCGAATCCGGCGTGCTCGCCGAGCTGACCGCGACCGAGCGCACCGGCCTGCACCGCTACCATTTCCCCGCCGGCGCCGGGCATATCCTGATCGACTTCGCCCACATGATCATCGACGTGTGGGACAAGGGCATCATCGTCGACCAGGCCTCGCTCGCGATCGACGCGAACGGCATGCTCACCGGCAGCCGGCGGGTACATCGCTGGGCCAAGGGCCGGCACATTCATTTCGCGATGCAGCTCTCGCGCAAGCCGAGCCGGGTTCAGTTCTTCGGCGACGACAACAAGCCCGCACCGGCGGGCGCGAAAGTCGTCGCCGGCAACAAGCTCAAGGTCGCCTTGTTCTTCGACGAGGCGGGCGGCGAGCCGATCCTCGTCAAGACCGGCATCTCGGCGGTCGATGTCGCGGGGGCCAAGGCCGCGCTCGCCGCCGAGGCGCCGGGCTGGGACTTCGACCGCGCCGCCACCGCCGCGCGCCGCGCCTGGGCGAAGGAGCTCGATGCCGTCCGCGTCGAGGGCGGCACGCCCGCCCAGCGCACGATCATGGCGAGCGCGCTCTACCATTGCTTCCTCGCGCCGACGCTCTTCACCGATCGCGACGGCCGCTATGTCGGTATGGACCGAGAGGTACATCAGGCGCCCGCCGACACGGCCGCGTTCAGCACCTATTCCTTGTGGGACACCTATCGCGCGCTCCATCCCCTGCTCACCCTCGTCCAGCCCGAGCGCGCGGCGATGTTCACCCGCGACCTGATCCGCCAAACGCAGCAAAGTCCCTATGGCCCGCCGGTCTGGCAGCTCCAGGGCGTCGAGACCGGCTGCATGATCGGCTGGCACTCGGTGTCGGTGCTCGCCGAAGCACACGCCAAGGGCATCAAGGCCGATTATGCCGCGGCATGGCCCAATATCCGCCGCCGCGCCTTCGATCGCGATTTCAAGGACAGCGACGGCTCGCTCGGCCGCGGCTATTATTACGACCTCGGCTACATCCCTGCCGACAAGATCTGGGAATCGGTCAGCCGCACCCAGGAATATGCCTATGACGATTGGGCGATGGCGGTGCTCGCCGACGCCGCGGGCGCGAAGGACGACGCCGAGAAGCTGCGCGAGCGCAGCCGCAACTATCGCAACGTGCTCGATCCGCAGGCGCGCTTCGCCAAGCCAAAATTCTCAGACGGCAGCTGGTGGGCGAATTACGATCCGGTCCAGCTCGGCCACGACGTCAAGAAGCACCGCGACTATACCGAAGCAAATGGCTGGCAGGCGACCTTCCTCAACCAGCACGACGTCCATGGCCTGATCGCGCATTTCGGCGGCGATGCGGCGTTCGAGAAGCAGCTCGATGCCTTGTTCAATGCGCCGTCGACCTTGCCCGAGAACGCGCCGCCCGACATTTCGGGGCTGGTCGGCCAATATGCGCACGGCAACGAGCCCAACCACCACGTCGCTTATCTCTATGCCTTTGCCGGCGCGCCGTGGAAGACGCAGGCGATGATCCGCCGTCTGTGCACCGAGATGTACAAGGCCGATCCCGACGGCGAAATCGGCAACGACGATTGCGGCCAAATGAGCGCATGGTTCGTGCTGAGCGCCCTGGGCTTCTACCCCGTCGATCCGGTGAGCGCGGTGTATGTATTCGGCTCGCCGCTGTTCGACGCGGCAGAGGTGCGGCTGGGGCAGGGCAGGACGCTACGCATCGTTGCCCGCAACAACGCCCCCGATGCCCCGTACATCCAGTCGGTGCGCTGGAACGGCAAGCCCTGGACGCGCAACTGGATCAGCCACGCCGATCTGGCGAAGGGCGGCGAGCTGGTCTTCGAAATGGGCAAGCAGCCCTCGCGCTTCGGCACCGCCAAGGCGGATCGCCCACCCTCGTTCGGGCGGCCTCCAGCCTAACAAGCCGACGCATCACACCAAATCTTTGAAATATTCTACCACCCGCGCTGCTTCAACAGTCGCGCTTCCGGCGATCGGTATCCGCAGATGCCCATTATACCGCGCGCTTTGATGGGTTGAGCCTGCACCTCTGATTGTCAGTCGCATCGAGAACTCGATAGAAGAGACTGCATCAGTCTCGATCCGAGCATTGGCAAAGCGCGACATTCCTTTTGTGGCAAGGCGAAACCAGGTATTCCCGACAAGCACGGATCGCCGCGTGAATATCACCTCGAGTCCTTCCGGCCAGTTGCCGCGAGGCAGGCGCCAATTATTTTTACGCTTCTTTCGCCTGAGTTCATTGTCGCGAAATATTGCAAATGCATCAGGCGCGACGGTCCATCTGCCTATGACGTCGTCGCCTCGCCGCATCTTGTTGATGAGCGACTGGGCGTAGAGATAATTGGCCGCCATCAGCAGCGCGATTACCAGAACGACTATACCCAACGTCTTTGCGGTCGAGGCCTCCTGCAATGCAGGATCAGGGGATTGCAGGCCCCAGAGCAATGCGATTGCTCCGCTCAGGGCAAATGCCCCCGCCACCCAAGCCTTCGTTCTCGGACTAGAGATTCCTCGATCACGCATGATGGCCCCTCCGGCTCGCGTAAAGTCGAACCTCATCAGCCAAATGAGAATTTGTCGAGAATTACGATTGGCTGGTTCTGGAAAAAGCCTTGGCGCTACGCTGAGTCCGCAAGGTCGGCGTTGGCTGCCATTCGCTTCATGCGTTCACGAACTGGTCTAATCTCGCCCGCATGATAAAAGCGCGGCTGGATCGTCGCGGGGGAGAAACGGACGATGGCCCGATACAGAGACGCATTGCCGCAGCTTGGCGGCGATCTTTTCCTGACCGATGCGGGTCTGGAAACCGATCTGATCTTCAACCACGGGATCGAGATCCGCGAGTTCGCCGCGCACACGCTGCTGCCCGAAGCCGCGGGCAGGGCGGCGGTGGAGCGTTATTTCGAAGGCTTTCTGAACCTTGCCCGCGAGACCGGCGCGGGCTTCGTTCTCGATACCACGACGTGGAAGGCGCATCGGCACTGGGCGGCTGACCTCGGCCAGAGTCCCGGTGAGCTGCGCGCAGTGAACGAAGACGCGGTCGCGCTGGCGAGCGGCATGCGCGCGCGTTTCGAGGGCGGCCCTCCGATCGTCCTCAGCGCGACGATCGGCCCGCGCGGAGACGCCTATCGGCCCGAGCGCAAGATTTCGGCGGAGGATGCAGCGGCCTATTATGCCGAGCAGCTCGGCTGGCTGGCGCCGACCGAGATCGACATGGTCACCGGCCTCACCTTCAACCAGGCGAGCGAAGCGGCCGGGCTGGTGCAGGCCGCGACGAAGCTGGGCTTGCCGGTCGTCATCTCCTTCACCGTCGAAACCGACGGCCGGCTTCCCGACGGCCAGTCGCTCGCCGACGCGATCCGCGCGGTCGATGCGCAGACCGGCGGCGCGACTGCGTATTTCATGGTCAATTGCGCGCATCCCGATCATTTCTCCGGCGTGCTGCACGACGCGGACTGGACACGGCGAATTCGTGGCCTTCGCGCCAACGCCTCGCGCCGCAGCCATGCCGAGCTCGATGAAGCGCCCGAACTGGATGCGGGCGATCCGAAGGAGCTGGGCCAGCTTTACGCGGAGCTTGCCGCTCGGATGCCCTGGCTCAACATATTCGGCGCCTGTTGCGGCGGCGATCTGCGGCACGTCACGGAGATTGCGCAGGCGCTGAACGCGCGGCCGGCCCGAAACTTAGGATAGCGCTGGCAATGTAGGGCGTCTATCCCCTCCGCATACGTGAATCGGAATCGCAGGGGGTGGTATGGCCTTCGGCCATGACCCGCCAAATCGCCTCTTTTGACTTAATGGGGGACAATGACTTAGCCTTCCCGATGGGGGAGAGCTTGGATGTCAGACGGCTTTCAGATTACGTTCGAGGGCGGCGACGCGGACGGCCATCGCATCGACATGCGGTTCTTTGGCGAATCTCTTCAAGGCTTCGACCGAATAATTTCGGACATGCTGGTTGCGCTCACGCAAAAGCGTCTGCCCAAGCGGGGGGAACGCGCCTTCCTTGTGTTGAAGGCTGGCGAGCCAGTCGCGGGAAGCGTGACGGTCGCCGCTCTCCTTCAGGAGAGCGCCGCAGTTCTCCAACTGGGCATTCAGGTATTCGGGCCAAACGGCGCGGAGATGCTGTCGAACTGGGTGCAGGCCGTCTTCTCATACTACAGCGGTCGGCAGACCGAAGCGCAGAAGGCAGTCGAGAAAATGGCTGACCTTATGCTTGCTCAAATTGCGGCCAGCGATCGGACGGACGAACGCCGCCACGAAGAGGCGATGGGCTTACAGCAGCTTCTGGGTGCGGTTTTGGAGAAGCTGGGTCCAGCAGCCGCTCAGGCGGTTGCGCCAGTCGGCCGCACCGCCAAGAGGGTGAAGTTTGAGACTGACAAGCAGAAAGCAATCACCGTTGATAATGATGACGCGGACAAGATTCGATCAGGCGTCGCCCAGGAGTTCGGCCCTCTGCAAGAATTCGTTCTTCGCACCGATGGGTTCACATTCCATACGCGCAAATTGAGCGTGGAACACCCGGAGCGAAGCGGGTACTTGCTGGCCGAAGTCGATGATCCGGTGGCCGAAGAAGAGAACAATCCTTACGCCAACGCTGTGAACCGCAAAGCGACGATCCGCGTTCAAGGCAAGGCAGGATATAAGAACGGGCAGATCGTGCGGCTCGTCATCATGGATTTCGGAGGGGAGATTGAAGATGCTGCGTGAGCCCGTTGCGGGCACTTGAGCAAGACCCTTAAGGGTTGCCTCCTCTCACGTACCCAAATTGACTCCGTAGGAAGCCTATTGCTAACCAACGCCCATGGGGACCGAGGACGATAAAACAAAAGGGCAGGCATCAAATGTGCCAGCAGTCACCGAGATTAAACTCTCGAAGGACGAAGTAAACGAAATAACCGCTCACATTAACCGCAAGGCGCGCGACCCCAACGATGGCTGTCCTGTCTGCGGAAGCCCGCTGAGTTATGTGCTAGAGAATACCTATCGCGTTGAGGTTCTGACAAACATACCGGCTTTTGGCGGCACCTATCAGCCGCTCACCGCAACGACATGTGAGGAGTGCGGTTTCGTCCGCTTCTTTAACCTGAATATCGTAAAAGCGAGAATAGCCGACGCTGAAACGGACGGCTCAGATGGCGGTTGAACAACCCGCTAGCGGTAGCGTTATGCAGATGCCTTCAGGCGCTCAAACGACAGAGGTCACTCTTTCGCCGCAAGCGCTATGCCACTATATCACGGACGACGAATTGGAGAAGTTGGGCGAGATGCGAAAAGAGCCGGTCATGGAGATTTTCCTATGCACGGTGGGGGCCTTTCTGGGCGCCTTGGTTCCCGCCTTACAGGTCCTCAGCCAGTTTCGAGCCGACCCGACAAAGGTAGATATGTGGGGTCTTCTCACACTCATGATTGCGGTTGGGACTTTGGCCGTAGCAATCACCTCCGGCTTGTTGTGGCACCAGCGTTCAAAGACCCATAGGTCGATGGTCGTATCAATCCGGGAGCGCCCACGTACCCCGGTGAGGCTAGCCTATGACAACGCTGCGTGAGGCCCGTGAGGCCGGGAAACTGGATGAGTTCGCGAAGGATCGCGAAACCGAAACCGGCGACGAAGCTGCGTTCAACCGCACTTTGAACTCAATGGCCGGAAAGTCGAAAGAAGCTCCGGAAGCATCGAAGCCGGATCGTTGCGACGATTGAAGCGGTATTCGAATTCCTTGGCATAGCGGCCAAGGTACTTCGGGCTAACGCTGATGTGGGTGCCAGCGATCGAGCATTTCAGGTGCCGCCAGAAACCCTCGATCGAGTTGACGCTTGAGCCCTTGGCCGAGACGTACTGTCCGGCGCCGTGGTTCACCGTTTCGTGAAAGAAGCCCTCCGCAGCGATCGTGAGATAGGCGGTATGTTCATCGGTGTGGACGATGCTGTGAGCTTTCACGTTGCCCTTGAGAAGCGGGAGCAGCGTACCGCGCTTACGGTTCGCCACCACCTCAGCGATAACCTTGCCGCCGCGCTCCATCATGCCGAACAGGATGGTCTTCCCCTCTGCCGGATCACCGCCGCGAGTGCCGCGCTGGAACGTCCCGCCCACGAAGGTCTCGTCAACTTCAACCTGCTTCGTGAAGCCGCCTAGCGGCTCGTTGCCATCAACATCCGCCATATGCTCGCGGATCAGCTTCGCCATGCGCCAAGCGGTCTTGTAGGTCACGCCCAACTGGCGCTCCAGCTCCTTGCCGCTGACACCGTGGCGCGTCGTCGTGAACAGGTGGATGGCGTAGAACCAAAGCTGCAGCGGCGTGCGGGTCTGCTCGAAGGGGGTGCCCACAGTCGGGTGCAGGTGATGACCGCACCACTGGCACGAATAGGCGCGCTCAGCCTTGATCCGGAACCACTTCGACGGGCGCTCGCACGAGGGGCAAGCGAAGCCCTGACCGAACCGCACATCGAACAGGTGCTGAAGGCAGACTTCATCGTTCGGGAAGAGCCGGAAGAACTGCGCGGTGGTGATCTGCTTTGCCATGCACAAGCATATACCCGAAACGTTCTACGTATGCAAGGGGGATAGGCGCCCAATGTAGGATTTGTTCTGCTTCCGTTCGCGCATGGCCGAGCAGCACGATTCCCGCAATGCGCACTCCATTCTTGGCGATTGCCTCGCGCGCACGCGAAGGAATTGTAAACTTCGTAAACCGCCAAGCGTCAGGAACGCCGGAAAAATCGGCGGGAATGCGCGTTTTTCTGATCCAACCGGAAGGTTGGATGTCGCGCATCGCCAACCTTTTGGTTGGTTCAGGCCGATGCCTTCCACAAGGCCGCCTGCTTGGGCAGCAGGAAATGGCTGAACGGCAGGATCGCCGCGCCCACCGCCGGCGCGTCCTCCGAGAGCGCCGCGCGGATCACCGGGGCAACGGTCGGCAGGAGGTTCGCGCGTTCGCGCATCAATTCGTTGGCGCGCTCGGCCAGCCGTTCGAGGATCGCGGTCGGGAGCCTTCCCCCGACCAGCACCGCCGCGGGATTGATCAGGCAGTTGATCGCGTCGAGCGGCACGGTGAGCTGGCGTGCGGCGTCCTCGATCCACGCGGCGACGCACGCATTGGTCGCCTCGTCAGGATCGGCGGCACCCATCACGTCGGCGAGGTGGCACCCGTTGCGCTCGAGATGCCGCGCGAGGCCCGACAGCGAGACCATCCGCTGGATCTCCTCGCCCGCAGCCGCGCGCATGAAACCCAGTTCGCCGCTGCGCCCGTCGGCGCCGCGCAGATAGGAGCCGTCCACCACCAGTCCGCCGCCGAGGCCCGACGAGATCAGGACGTAGAAGAAGCTGTTGTTGGTATGTCCGAGCCCCAATTGCATCTCGCCCATCGCCGCGGCGGCGGCGTCGTTCTCGACGAAGACCGGCAAGTTCAGCGGCTCGCGGAACAGATCGACCATGTTGGTCTTGTCCCATGCGGCATACTCGGCCGGGCGACCGGGCAGATCGACGAGCCCGAGATCGTCGGGGACCGCGACACCGACGCCGACGACCTTGGAAACGTCGACCTTCGCCTTGCGCAGCATGTTCCTGATCGAGCGGCGGTAGAGCCCGCGGACATGGTCGGGCAGCGCGAAATTCACTTCCTCGGAGACGCGGGTCAGCGTCTCGCCGGAGAAATCGACGAGCACCATCGTGATATGATCGCGATCGATGTTTACGCCGATCGAGTAGCAGGCGTCGGCACGCACCACGAGCTTGGTCGGCGGCTGGCCACGACCGCCGCGGCGCTGGCCGGCTTCGTCGATCAATCCGTCCTGGAGCAGGCGCTTGGTGATGTTGGCGATCGCCGGGCCGGTCAGCCCGGTGATGCCGGCGAGCTCGACGCGCGTGAGCGGACCCAGCACGCGGATGGCGTGGAGAGTCACCCGCTGGTTGTGATCGGCGGCGCGCTCCAGATTGGTGCCGGAAAGGCGGGGGCGGGTTTTGGGGGCGGCGGCCGTCATGCGGTAGCGCTATCAGTCATCGAAGCCGTCGTCTTCAAGCGTATCATTCCCGACCCTCGACTGTCCGTCCCATGGTTTCCAGCGACAGTCCCCGGGTTTCGGGGAAGTACCGCCAGATCACTACAGCCTGCACCAGCATCGCGCCCGCGAACAGCCAGAATGGCAGTGCCTGAGTATATTGCGCCACTACGGGAAAGCCGAAGGCGATCAGCGCGTTCATGCCCCAATGCGTCGCGCTGCCGAGCGATTGGCCGCGCGCGCGCACCGCGGTGGGGAAGATTTCGGACAGATAGACCCAGATCACCGCGCCTTGCGAGATCGCGAAGAACAGGATGAAGCCGATCAATGCGGGCAACAGCAGGGCCTGGCCATGGCCCGTCGAATAGATCGTGGCGACGCAGGTCAGCGCGATGGCGGTGCCCATGGCACCGATCAGCAGCAACGGCTTGCGCCCGACCCGATCGATGATCGCCATGCCGAGCATGGTCGCGAGGAGATTCGCCACGCCGATCGCGACTGCCTGCAGATCGGCGGAGACGGCGTCGAAGCCTGCGGCGGCGAAGATGTCGCCCAGATAATAGAGGATCGCATTGATGCCCGAGAGCTGGTTGAACATCGCAAGGCCAATTGCGAGCAGGATCGGGCGGCGGTGCAGGCGCCAGCGCAGCCGGTCGTCGCCCGGCGCGGTGGCGCCCTCGGCGAACTGCCCCAGCAGCGTGTCGGGATCGCCCATGGACAAGGCCTCGATTGCCTTCCTGGCCTCCGCGGTCCGCCCATGATGGAAGAGCCAGCGCGGGCTCTGCGGAACCCGAAGCATCAGGACGAAGAAGAGGAGGGCCGGTACCGCCGCGACCCCGAGCTTCAGCCGCCACGCCAGCTCGCCGCCGACTGCCTGCGCGATCAGGAAGTTGCTGACATAGGCGCCGAGGATCCCGAGCACGATGCTCAGCTGGAAGAAGCCCACCAGCATGCCGCGCCGCTCGGGCGGGGCGACCTCTGTGATATAGACCGGTGCGAGCACCGACGATCCGCCGATCGCGAGGCCGCCGAGAAAGCGGAAGGCGACGAGCATCGTCAGGCCGCTGCTCAGCGCGGACCCGAGCGCCGAAACGATATAAGCGATGGCGATCCACAACAGGATCGTGCGGCTGCCATAGCGATCGCCGGGTTTGCCCGCTCCGAGCGCCCCCACCAAAGTGCCGACCAAAGCAGCGGATACTGCGGCTCCCAATTGGGCGGCCGAGAGGCCGAAAGTGCCGCGCAGCGCGTCGGTCACACCCGCGATCACTGCGGTGTCGAATCCGAACAACAGCCCCGCCAGGCTCGCGGCTATGATCGCCGAGGGGTTCAGCTTGCCCGTGGATGCACTCATCGCAATCCTCTCCTCGGCCGTTGTTCGACCGTTGAATTATGTAATTTGGATTATTAATGCGAAGGTTGGGTTGCACAAGCCCAAGGATTCATGGGCGGTACAGCCGCGAAGGGAGGGGGAATGTCGAAGGGTTTGCCGTCGTCCGTGCGTATTTCGGGCGGCGCTTCGGCGGGGAGCCTCCCCTATGCCGGCGTCGAGCTGGGGGGCACCAAATGCGTGTGCACCCTGGCGTTCGGGCCGGGCAGGGTTCTCGATCAGCAGATCGTGCCGACGACCAGTGCGGCGGAGACCCTGCCGGCGATCCTCGAGATACTGCAGGACTGGTACGAGCACCCGGGTTTCCGCGGGCTGGGCATCGCGTCGTTCGGGCCGATCGATCTCGATGCGCGCTCGCCGTCGCACGGCCATATCCTCGCCACCACCAAGGCCGGCTGGCCCGGCACCGATGTGCGCGGCACCTTGTCTGCGCCGTTCGCGGTGCCGGTTGGATTCGACACCGACGTCAACGGCGCCGCACTTGCCGAGATCGCCTGGGGCAGCGGCCAGGGCATGACGGACTTCGCTTATGTCACTGTCGGCACTGGAGTCGGCGTGGGACTGGTCGTCCATGGACGCCCCACACGCGGCTTCGCGCACAGCGAATGGGGCCATGTGCGGGTGCCGCGACTGCCCGGCGACGATCATCCGAGCGTGTGCGGGTTTCACGAGGATTGCGTCGAGGGGCTCGCCTCGGGCTCGGCCCTGGTGTCGCGCCTTGGCGGGCGGGCCGTACGGGACGTAGCCGAGGACGATCCTGTCTGGGAGCCGATCGTCCGCACCCTCGCGGCGATGGCGCACGCGCTGGTCTGTGGCGCAGGGCCGGAGCGAATCGCGATCGGCGGCGGCGTGCTCACCGCGCAGCCGCATCTCGTCGCACGGATCGAGAAGGCGCTGGTGGAGAGCCTCCAGGGCTATATGCGGCTGCCCCGGAACGAAGGCTTCATCACGCGTCCGGGCCTGGGCGACATGGCGGGGCCCATGGGCTCGATAACGCTCGCTGCCCAAGCCTGCGCAACGCCTGCCTAGCCAAGCGCGGCGGGCTGTGCGAATTGGCAAATCAAACATAATAATTGCACGCGCCGCCGGGGCGTGCATCGACAGGAAGGATAACGCCTTGGCCCGTTCGAGTTCCACGAGCGCCACATTGGCATTCGCCGCGGTCACTACCCTGTTCTTCGCATGGGGTTTCATCACCTCGCTGATCGATCCGCTGGTCGCCTCGGTGAAGGGCATCTTCACGCTGACCAATCTCCAAGCGCAAGCGGCGGCATTCGCCTTTTTCATCGCTTATGGCCTGATGTCCTTCCCGGCGGCGGCATTCCTTTCCCGGGCCAAGTCCATTCCGACGATCCTCACGGCGCTCGGGCTGATGATCATGGGCTGCCTGGTGATGCTGCTGGCGGCGAACCTCGCGCTGTTCACTTTGGTGCTTCTCGGTCTGTTCATCCTCGCCAGCGGGATCACTGTCCTTCAGGTCGCCGCCAATCCGCTCGCCGCGGCGCTGGGCAATCCGAAATACAGCCATCTTCGCCTGACGCTCAGCCAGACCTTCAATTCGTTCGGTACCTTTCTCGGGCCGCTGCTCGGCGCGCACCTCTTCCTCAAGGGCGTGGAGGTCAAGGAGGGGTCGGTGATCACCGAGGCGGTGCGCGCCGAAGCGCTCGCCGGAATCGATTCGGCCTATTTGTGGATTTGCGGACTGATCGCCGCACTGGCGGTGTTCTTCTGGCTGAGCCGCCGCGTCGTCACCGAGGCCGCGCCGCCAGCCGCCTCGACCGCGGGCCTGTTCTCCTCGCTCAATTCGCGCTGGGCGCTGTTCGGCGCCGCCGCGATCTTCCTCTATGTCGGCGCGGAAGTCTCGATCGGCACCCAGATGGCGCTGCTGCTCAACGGGAACAGTGTGTGGGGGCAATCGGACGCTGCGTTCAGTGTTCCGGTGCTCGGCTATCTGATGGGGAGCGACGGCGTGCCCGGCGTGTCGCTGCAGGAGGCCGGCAAGGCTGTCGCGCTCTATTGGCTCGGCGCGATGGTGGGCCGGGCGATCGGCTCGGCGCTGCTCGGAGTGGTTCGCGCACACATCCTGCTTGCCGTGTTCACGGCGATCGCGGCGGCGATGTGCTTCTATGTCTTCGCGATCGGCGGCGTGACCGCGGGCTTCGTCGCGCTGTCGATCGGCCTGTTCAATTCGATCATGTTTCCGGTGATCTTCACGCTCACGCTGGAGCGCTCGACCGGCACCACCGAATCGACTTCGGGGCTGCTCTGCACTGCGATCGTAGGGGGCGCATTGCTGCCGCTGCTCGTGGGCGCGGTCTCTGACCAGACCAGCTATGCGACCGCGCTGATCGTGCCCGCCGCATGCTATTTGATCCTCTGCCTGTTCGCGGTGCTCGCGGGCCGGGCGGTTGTCGTACGCAAGGATGCGGAGACGCTGACGGTCCACTGACCAGCGCCTTGACTAACCGATAACTCGTTGGTTATGGGAAAACCATAGCCAGTGAGTTATTGATTGAAATGCAGAACGCCCATGACATGCTCTTCAGGACGCTCGCCGATCCGACCCGGCGGGCGATCTTCGAGCGTCTGTGCCGCGGCGGCGAACAGACCGTCGGCGCGCTGACCGCGCGCGCCGGAGTCTCGCAACCGGCGGTCTCCAAGCATCTCGGGGTGCTCAAGCAGGCCGGACTCGTGCTCGATCGCCACGAAGGCCGGCAGACCCATTATAGCGCGCAGCTCAAGGCGCTCGCCCCGTTGATCGACTGGACCAGCGAGATGACGGGCTTCTGGCAAAGCCGCTTCGACGATCTCGAGGAACTGCTCAAGAGGATGGACCAATGACCGATACTAGGACCGAAACGCGCTCCGTCGTCGTCGAGCGCGAGATCGCCCACCCGCCGGAAAAGATCTGGCGCGCGCTCACCCAGCCGCATCTGATCGAGGAATGGCTGATGAAGAACGATTTCGTCCCCACCGTCGATCACCGCTTCAATCTGAGCGCCGAATGGGGCGTGCTCGATTGCCAGGTGCTGGAGGTCGAGCCCAACAAGACTTTGGCGTACACTTGGAACGGTCTGGGCCTCGAAAGCACCGTCACCTGGACGCTTAGCGCGGTTGGCGCGGGAACTTTGCTGCGCATGGAGCAGGTCGGCTTCAAGCCCGACCAGCAGCTCGCTTACCACGGTGCCAAGGCCGGCTGGCCGCGCTTCTTCGGCAAGCTGGAAGAAGTGCTCGCGCGGCTCGACTGACCTTCGGACAAGGAGAAATCGACATGCCGAAAACCGAGACGCAAGACGCATCTCCTTCGCAGCTGATCGACAAGCGGATCGAGGAGCTGGGGGGCTGGCGCGGCGAGATGCTCGGCCGGCTTCGCAATTTGGTCAAGCAGGCCATTCCCGATGTGATCGAGGAATGGAAGTGGCGGGGCGTTCCGACCTGGTATTGCGACGGTATGATCTGCACCGGCGAGACCTACAAGGCCGTGGTCAAGATGACCTTCGCTAAGGGCGCCGCATTCGACGATCCGAAAGGGCTCTTCAACTCCAGCCTTGAGGGCAACGCCCGACGCGCGATCGACTTCCATGAGGGCGAGGAGATCGACGAGGAAGCGTTGAAGAACCTGCTTCGCGCCGCAGTGGCGCTGAACCGTTCCAAATAATCCGGCCAGTCGCCGAAAGGAGATCGCCATGAACCTGTGGATACGCCAGATTCACCGCTGGCTCTCGATGGCCTTCACGGCCGGTGTCCTCGTCTACGTCGTCGCGATGGGGCAGGGGCAGCCGCCGGCGTGGCTGGGGTTGTTCGCGCTGCTTCCGCTCATTCTGCTGCTGGTAACCGGCTTGTATCTGTTCATCCTGCCGCACGCCATTCGCTGGCGCGGCGGCGGGCGCACCAGCGCGGCGGAGTGACAGGATGGCCGGGAACAAGCAGGCTGCCGCCAGGCCGGTCTTTCTGGGGCCGGCAGGCGGCCGCGCTGCCCGGCTGGACCCCCTAATCGCTCACCGCGCCCTGTTCTTGCGCAGGATCGCGAAGAGGATCGTCAGGAAGGCGACGAGCCGGACCAGATAGACCCAGCTGCGTTGTTCGTCGGGGACCCCGCCGAGCGCGAGGATCGCCTGGCCGATGCCGAGCAGGAAAAAGGCCGCGGCGAAGGCGAGGAACAGCTCGTCATGCGTATCGCGCCAGAAGCGCAGGAAGAACAAGGCCGCCGCCGCGAAGCCGAGCGTGACCGCGCCGGAGAGGAAGGCGAGCAAGGTCACGCGTCTTCCTCCATGTCCCAGATGAAGCCGAACAGCAGCACCGCCACCGCCGCCAGCGCCAGCAGCAGCCGGAGGAGACTGAAGTCGATGTCATGGATCAGCAGCAGGTCGACGATCACGAACAAATTGTTCACCGCGAGCAGCGCGAAGCACGATGCGCTCCACAGCAGCAGCCGCATGCCGCTGCGGCGATAGCTGCGCGCGAGCAGCAGCGCGCAGGCAGTGCTCGTCGCGAAGCAGAGCAGATAGACGATAGATGGAAACCAGGAGGTCATCTCAATCCCTCCACAGCTTGAAGGCGTCCGCGAAGCTGCTGAGACCGGAGGCGGCGGGGGCGACGATCATCCGCCGCACCGCGTCCGGCCGGGTGGCGTAGAGCGATTCGGCAGCCCCCGCGAGCTTCTCCACTGCGTCCGAGGTCGGCTGATAGCGAACCAGCTGTCCGGGCTCGCTCACGACGAGCCCGGCGGCGAGCAGCGACTCGACGCTCTGCGATACGACCAGATCGCTCCCGCGCAGTGCGATGACCAACTCCCGCTGCGGCCAGGCCCGATCGCGATGCTTCTTCAGGAAGCACAACAATTCGAGCGCCCAGACCGAGCGAAAGGTCGAACGAATGAAGCTGGAAACCTCTTGTTTGGCCGGCATCCCGGGCGCCGTCTGCCATGTGCGTGTTTCCCCCGAGTGTCGGGGCCTTTCCTAATGCTTCGGAAAAATGCCGCAACCCGACGCAAATCCGTGCGCGCGTTCACTTTTCCTGAAGCACAGCTGTGCTATGCAGGTTCCTGGCCGGGGGGCCGTGGTGCATTTCGGGGTGGGGGGATTCATACCAGGAGTGCCAGGTGAACGCCGAACTTACCCGCGACACGCTCGATCGCCGTCAACTCGTCGCCGCGCTCCGTAGCTTCCGGCGGGGTGACTTCACCGTCCGCCTTCCGGACGATCTCCCGGGTACCGATGGCGAGATAGCCGCATTGTTCAACGAGGTCGTCGCCATCGAAGAGGCGATGACGATCGAATTCGAGCGCCTGTCGCGCGTCGTCGGCAAGGAAGGCAAGATCACCCAGCGCGGCCATGTCCGCGGCGCCACCGGCGGCTGGGAGGCCAAGCTCCGCTCGGTCAACGAACTGATCGAAGACATGGTCCAGCCGACTGCCGAAGTCGCGCGCGTCATCGGCGCGGTGGCGAAGGGCGACCTCTCGCAATCGATGACCGTCGAGATCGACGGCCGCCCTCTGCGCGGCGAATTCCTGCGCATCGGCAAGGTCGTGAACACGATGGTCGAGCAGCTCGCCTCGTTCGCGTCGGAAGTGACGCGCGTGGCGCGCGAAGTGGGCACCGAAGGCAAGCTCGGCGGACAGGCCAAGGTGAAGGGCGTCGCCGGCACCTGGAAGGACCTCACCGACAACGTCAATGCGATGGCGACCAATTTGACGGGTCAGGTGCGCAACATCGCCGAAGTGACCACGGCGGTGGCCTCGGGCGATCTTTCCAAGAAAATCACCGTCGAAGTGAAGGGCGAGATCCTCGAATTGAAGAACACCATCAACACGATGGTGGACCAGCTCAATTCGTTCGCGTCGGAAGTGACGCGCGTGGCGCGCGAGGTCGGCACCGAAGGAAAGCTCGGCGGACAGGCGCGCGTGGAAGGCGTCGCCGGCACGTGGAAGGATCTCACCGACAACGTCAACCTGATGGCCGACAACCTCACCGGCCAGGTGCGCAACATCGCCGAAGTGACCACGGCGGTGGCCTCGGGCGACTTGTCGAAGAAGATCACCGTCGACGTGAAGGGCGAGATCCTCGAGCTCAAGAACACCATCAACGTGATGGTGGACCAGCTCAACGGCTTCGCATCGGAAGTGACGCGCGTGGCGCGCGAAGTGGGCACCGAAGGAAAACTGGGCGGACAGGCACAGGTGCCAGGCGTCGCCGGCACGTGGAAGGATCTCACCGACAACGTCAATCTGATGGCCGACAACCTCACCGGTCAGGTGCGCAACATTGCTGAAGTGACCACCGCCGTGGCGTCGGGCGACCTTTCCAAGAAGATCACCGTCGACGTGAAGGGCGAGATCCTCGAGCTGAAGAACACCATCAACGTGATGGTGGACCAGCTCAACGGCTTCGCCTCGGAAGTGACCCGCGTGGCGCGCGAAGTGGGTACCGAGGGCAAATTGGGTGGCCAGGCGCAGGTGCCCGGCGTGGGCGGCACGTGGAAGGACCTTACCGACAACGTCAACCTGATGGCGGCGAACCTGACCGGCCAGGTGCGCAATATCGCCGACGTGACGACCGCGGTGGCAAAGGGCGACCTTTCGCGGAAGATCACCGTCGAGGTGCGCGGCGAGATCCTCGAGCTCAAGAACACCATCAACGTGATGGTCGATCAGCTCAACGGCTTCGCCTCGGAAGTGACGCGCGTGGCGCGCGAAGTGGGTTCGGAAGGCAAGCTCGGCGGGCAGGCGCAGGTCGAGGGCGTCGCTGGCACGTGGAAGGATCTCACCGACAATGTGAATCTGATGGCCGGCAATCTCACTGGCCAGGTGCGCAACATCGCCGAAGTGACCACCGCGGTGGCGAAGGGCGACCTTTCCAAGAAGATCACCGTCGACGTGAAGGGCGAAATCCTCGAGCTGAAGAACACCATCAACACGATGGTCGATCAGCTCAATTCCTTCGCCTCGGAAGTGACGCGCGTGGCGCGCGAGGTGGGTTCGGAAGGCAAGCTCGGCGGACAGGCCAAGGTCGAGGGCGTCGGCGGCACATGGAAGGACTTGACCGACAACGTCAACGACCTCGCCGCAAACCTCACCGGCCAGGTGCGCAACATCGCCGAGGTCACCACGGCGGTGGCGCTGGGCGACTTGTCCAAGAAGATCACCGTCGACGTGAAGGGCGAGATTCTGGAGCTGAAGAACACCATCAATACGATGGTGGACCAGCTCAACGGCTTCGCGTCGGAAGTGACGCGCGTGGCGCGCGAAGTGGGCACCGAGGGCAAATTGGGCGGTCAGGCGCAGGTGCGCGGCGTCGCCGGTACCTGGGCCGACTTGACCGATAATGTGAACCTGATGGCGGCGAACCTGACCGGTCAGGTTCGCAACATCGCCGACGTGACTACCGCCGTGGCGAAGGGCGATCTTTCCAAGAAGATCACCGTCGACGTGAAGGGCGAGATCCTCGAATTGAAGGACACCATCAACACGATGGTGGACCAGCTCAACGGCTTCGCCTCGGAAGTGACGCGTGTGGCGCGCGAGGTGGGTACCGAGGGCAAGCTTGGCGGCCAGGCGCAGGTGCCGGGCGTTGGCGGCACGTGGAAGGATCTGACCGACAACGTCAATCTGATGGCGACCAACCTCACCAATCAGGTGCGCGGCATCGCCGACGTGGTCACCGCGGTGGCGCAGGGGAACCTGAAACGGAAACTGACCGTGGACGCCAAGGGCGAGATCGCCGCGTTGGCCGAGACGATCAACTTCATGATCGACACGCTCTCGACCTTCGGCGATCAGGTGACCAACATGGCCCGCGAAGTGGGCATCGAGGGCCGGCTGGGCGGGCAGGCGCGCGTGCCGGGCGCCGCGGGCCTGTGGCGCGATCTCACCGACAACGTCAACCAGCTCGCGGCGAACCTGACCAATCAGGTGCGCTCGATCGCCGATGTGGCGACCGCAGTGACCAAGGGCGATCTCACCCGCTCGATCGCAGTGGAAGCGTCGGGCGAGATGGCCGCGCTCAAGGACAACATCAACGAGATGATCCGCAACCTCAAGGACCAGACCTTGAAGAATGCGGAGCAGGACTGGCTGAAGACCAACCTCGCGCGGTTCAGCCGCATGCTGCAGGGCGAGCGCGATCTCACTACCGTCTCGAACCTGATCATGTCCGAGCTCGCGCCGCTGGTGAACGCGCAATATGGCGTGTTCTACGTCACCACGCGAGACGGCGACGATACCGTGCTCGAGCTCGCGGCCAGCTACGGCGCCGAGAGCAAGGAACAGCTCAAGCCCAAATTCGCATTGCGCGAAGGTCTGGTGGGACAGGCGGCGGCCGACAAGCGCCCGATCCTGCTGGAACATGTCCCCGCGGACTTCCTGCGCATCGGATCGGGTCTGGGCGCGGCGGCACCGGCCAACGTCACCATCCTGCCGGCATTGTTCGAGGATGAAGTGAAGGCCGTGATCGAGCTGGCCTCGTTCGGCGACTTCAACGAGACTCACCAGAGCTTCCTCGACCAGCTGATGGAATCGGTCGGCATCGTGCTCAACACGATCGCCGCGACGATGCGTACCGAGGGCCTGCTCAAACAGTCGCAGCTGCTGACGCAGGAACTGCAGGCGCGCCAGACCGAACTGACCACCAAGCAGGAAGAGCTGCACAACACCAACGAGGAGCTGCAGGAAAAGGCGCAGCTGCTCGAGAACGAAAAGCGCCAGGTCGAGGCCAAGAATCTCGAGATCGAAATGGCCCGGCGCGCGCTGGAGGAGAAGGCCGAGCAGCTCGCGCTCACCTCCAAGTACAAGTCCGAATTCCTCGCCAACATGTCGCACGAGCTGCGCACGCCGCTCAATTCGCTGCTGATCCTCTCGAAGCTGCTGTCGGATAATCCGCAGGGCAACCTCAATGAGAAGCAAGTCGAATTCGCGCGGACGATCAACTCTGCCGGATCGGACCTGCTCAACCTGATCAACGACATTCTCGATCTTTCGAAGATCGAATCGGGCACGGTGTCGATCGAGGTCGGCGAGATGCCGATGCAGACGCTGCGCCAGCACATGGACCGTACCTTCCGCCAGCTCGCCGCGGACAAGAGCCTTGCCTTCAATGTCGAGTTCGACGCCGAGCTGCCCGCGACGATACGCACCGACGAGAAGCGCCTCCAGCAGGTCGTGCTCAACCTGCTTTCGAACGCCTTCAAGTTCACTGCGCACGGCAGCGTCACACTCGCGGTACGGTCGGCGACCAAGGGGTGGAGCACCAACCACCCTGTGCTGCGCAGTGTCGATACCGCGATCGAGATCGCCGTCACCGATACCGGAATCGGCATTCCGGAGGACAAGCAGAAACTGATCTTCGAGGCGTTCCAGCAGGCCGACGGTACCACCAGCCGCAAATATGGCGGCACCGGCCTCGGCCTCTCGATCAGCCGCGAGATCGCACGGCTGCTGGGCGGCGAGCTGCAGGTTCGCTCGACTCCCGGCGAAGGCTCGACCTTCACCTTGTTCGTGCCGCTGCAGGCGATCGCTCCGGCGACTACCGGACAACCCGGCACCACGGCGCGTTACGACAATAGCGGCGCGATGGTGCCCACCGCACTGCCGGGCTCGTTCGATCTCAGCGACGATCGCGACAGCCTGAGCGGCGATCCGTTCGTGCTGATCGTCGAGGACGATCCCACCTTCGCCTCGATCCTGCTCGACATCGCGCGTGGCGCGGGGCTCAAGGGCGTGATCTCAAGCGCGGGTGCGGGGACGCTGACGATGGTGCGGAAGCTCCAGCCGCACGCGATCACTCTCGATCTGGGCCTGTCTGACATCGATGGCTTCGTGCTGCTCGACTTGCTCAAGCACGATCCGCAGACGCGGCATGTGCCGATCCATGTTATTTCGGGAGCGGACAAGGTCGCCAAGGCGATTGATCTCGGCGCGTTCGGAGTCACCGAGAAACCCGCTGAGAAGGAGGCTTTGGTCGCGGTGTTCCGCGATCTCGCCGAGCGCATCGAGAAACAGCCACCGGTGGTCGAGCTCGTGCCCGAGCATACCGAGCAGGTCGTGCAGGCCAGCCGTGGGGTACCCGAGCTCGCCGACGCCAAGATCCTCATCGTCGACGACGACATCCGCAACATCTACTCGCTGACCAGCGTGCTCGAGAGCTATGGCGTCGAGGTGCTCCACGCCGAGGGCGGCAGAGAGGGCATCGTCATCCTCGAGCAGACTCCCGGCATCGACATCGCGTTGATCGACATCATGATGCCCGAGATGGACGGCTATGAGACGATGCAGCAGATCCGCCAGCGCGCCGAGCTGGCCGATCTTCCGCTCATCGCCGTGACGGCCAAGGCGATGAAGGGCGATCGCCAGAAATGCCTCGATGCGGGCGCTTCGGACTATATCGCCAAGCCGGTCGACATCGATTTGCTGCTGGCGCTGCTGCGCGTCTGGATCGGCCGATCGCGTGAGGCGTCGCATTCGGGCGACGTGATCGTGGCAGAGCCGAGCTGAGGTGCGGATGCGCTCCCGGATCCCGCCGACCCGAACCGCGACGATCGCCGAGGCCCCGCTTGTGACAGACCCCGAAGCCATCGAAGATCGCGCCCGGGTGCTCGTCGTCGATGACGACGAGCGCAATTTGCTCGCGATCCGGACGGTGCTCGAAGACGTGGCTGACGTCGTCGTCGCCAATTCGGGGGAAGAGGCGCTGCGCCAACTGCTCAAGGGCGAGTTCGCAGTGATCCTGCTCGACGTCTACATGCCCGGCATCGACGGGTACGAGACCGCGCAGATCATCCGATCGCGCGAGCAGACCAAGCGCGTGCCGATCGTCTTCCTTTCCGCGGTGAACAAGGAGAGCCAGCATTTGCTGCGCGGATATTCGATGGGCGCGGTGGACTATGTGTTCAAGCCGGTCGATGCGGTGGTGTTGCAGTCGAAGGTCGCGGTGTTCGTCGATCTCTTCACGATGACCAAGGAGATCCAGCGCAAGGCCCGGCAGGAGCAGGCGCTGCTCGACGCAAATCTGCGCGCCAATGCCGAGCGGCTGCGGATCGAACAGGAACTCCGCCTCGCCGAGCAGCGCCAGGCGGCGATCATCCAGTCATTGCCGATCATCCTCTATCTCGAGGAAGTCGACGCCGAGCCGCGTATTCCCAAGTTCGTCAGCGGCAACTTCCAGGCGCTTACCGGCTATGTCTTCGAAGAGATCCAGCGGACCCCGACTCTGTGGGTGGACCGTCTCCACCCGGAAGATCGAGAGCGCGTGGTCGAGGCGATGGCGGGGCGCAGTTCGGGACAGTCGCTGTCGGTCGAGTATCGCTGGCAATGCGCCGATGGCCAGTACAAGCATTTCCTCGATCAGGCGGCGCTGCTGCGTGATGCCTTCGGCAACCCCGTCGAGTTCGCCGGCACCTTGCTCGACGTCACCGACCGCAAAGAACTGGAGAGCCAGCTCACCCAGGCGCGGAAAATGGATGCGATCGGGCAATTGACCGGCGGCATCGCGCACGACTTCAACAATCTGCTCGCCGCGGTGCTCGGCGGGCTGGGCATGATCGAGCGGCGGGTGGAGCTGGATGGGGAGCAGGGGAAGATTGTCGCAATGACTCGCCATGCCGCTGAGCAGGGCGCCGAGCTGGTCAAGCATTTGCTCGCATTCGCGCGCCGCCAGAAGCTCGAACCCGCGTCGGTGCGGATCCCCCGCCTCGCGCAATCAGTCAGCAATCTCCTAGCGCACACACTAGGCGGCCTCGTCGAGCTCGAGTGGAAGCTCTCGGACCCATTGTCGCCGGTCTATGCCGACGCCGCCCAGCTGGAGCTCGCCTTGATGAACCTGATCATCAATGCGCGCGACGCGATGCCCGAGGGCGGCGTGGTCACCGTGGCCGCCGAAGATCGCGAGATCGTCGAGCAGGTCGGCCGCACCGGCCTGAAGCCGGGCCATTATGTCGTGATCGGCGTGGGCGACACGGGCTGCGGCATCGCGCCCGAGATGATCGAACAGGTGCTCGAGCCTTTCTTCACCACCAAGCCGGTGGGCAAGGGCACCGGCCTGGGTCTCAGCATGGTCTATGGCTTCGCCCAGCAATCGGGCGGCGAGGTCCGGGTCGACAGCGCGCTCGGCCAGGGCACCTGCGTCGAGATATGGCTTCCGCGGGCGCCTGAGACCGAAACGGAGGTCGAAGCGGACACCACGAAGGAGGAGGTGCTCAACGGCGTCACACCCGCGATGCGGATCCTGCTGGTCGACGATCATGACGGCGTCCGCACGACTACCGCCGCGCTGCTCGAGGATCTTGGTCACAGCGTGATGCACCTCACCGAGGGCGCACAGGCGCTCGAGCTGTTCCGCAACGATCCGGCGGCGTTCGACCTGTTGATCACCGATTATGCGATGCCGCGCATGTCGGGCGCCGAACTGGTGCGGCAGGTGCGCAACACCCGAGCGGACCTGCCGGCGCTGATCATCACCGGCTATGCCGAACCCGACATGCGCGCCGCCGAACATGAGGACGTGCGCGTTCTCGACAAGCCGTTCACGCCCGAACAGCTCAAGGCGGCACTGCGCGACCACCGCTGATGCCCCGGCCCCTCTCGGACAGAAGCCTCAGTTTGCGGCTGCGGGGACTCGTCCGGCCGCGACGCCTGTATGCGCCCCGCCGATCCACGTGCCGGTGACTTCGAACGAATCGTCCAGCGCCACCAGATCGGCGCGATAGCCGGGCGCGACCGTGCCGAGGCTGTCGGCCAGACCGAGGAGCGCCGCAGGCGCGCGCGCGGCCATGCAGGCAGCTGCCTCGATGGAGGCCCCGAGCATCTTCACGGCGTTGGCGAGCGCCGAGGCCATGTCGAGATGCGAGCCCGCGATGGTACCCTCCATGTCCCGGCAGATCCCGTCGACGACTCGGATCCGGCGTCCCTGAAGCATGAATTCGTCCGAATCGCTTCCTACCGACGGCATCGCATCGGTGACCAGCATGAGCTGCTCCGGCGGCTTGCAGCGCAATGCGATCTTGAGCGTCGTCGGGCTGACATGATGCCCGTCGACGATGATCCCGCAGATCAGCTCTGGCCGCTCGAGCGAAGCACCGGTCAGCCCGGGCGCGCGCGAGGCGAGCGGCGACATCGCGTTGAACAAATGCGTGATGCCGGTCGCGCCGGCTTCGACCGCGGCGATCGATTGCTCATAGGTGGCATTGCTGTGTCCGGCCGCCACGATCACTCCGGCGCTCGTCAGGCGACGGATCGTCGCGGGCGTGGTCCGTTCGGGCGCGAGTGTCACCAGCGTGCGGCCGCGCTTGAGCGAGGTCAGCACCGCAACGCCTTCTTCGTCGAGTGCCCGGATCTTGTCGGAGCGATGGATGCCTCGGCGTTCGACGTTCAGGAACGGCCCCTCGATATGGATGCCGAGCACGCCGGGCACCCCTTGCGCGATCGCAGCATCGACCGCGACGACCGCGCGGCGGATCACGTCGAGATCGTCGCTGATCAGCGTCGGCAGGAAGCCGGTGGTGCCGAAGCGGCGATGTGCCGCACCGATCGCGGCGATCCCCTCGACCGTCGGTGATTCGTTGAACAGCACGCCGCCGCCGCCATTCACCTGGGTGTCGATGAACCCGGGGAGCAGCATCGCGCCCTGAAGATCATGCCGCGCCGCGTCGGCGGGGACTTCGCGCGCGGGTACGATCGCGGCGATACGATCGCCATCCAGAAGCACGGCTTCGCCGTCGCGAAAGGCATCCGCGCGAAGCACGCGACCATTGACCAGAGCAGTGACCATCAGACGGTTTCGGTAACCTTGGCGAGCAGGGGAGGGCGATCGGGGTCCAGCCCGCGACGCAGCGATAGCGCGTTTACCGCGCGGTAAAAGGCCTGGATCTGCAGCATCGGCTCGATCGCGGGATGCGCCGCCGGATGCGGCAGCTGGACCGCGCCAGGCACGTCGCCGCCGCTCACCAGCACGTCGCCGCCGCGCGCAAGCACATCGGCGACGAGTTCGTCGACGCCGTCGGCAGTCTCGTCACCCTGGCGGAAAACGAGCAAAGGAAAGTCGGGGCCGACCAGCGCCATCGGGCCGTGGCGGACCTCGGCGGCGCTGAACGCCTCGGCATGGAGCCCGCAGGTCTCCTTGAACTTGAGCGCAGCCTCCTGCGCGATGCCGAAGCCGAGTCCGCGGCCGATGACGTACAGGCCCTGCGCGCGCTCCAGCCGATCGACCATCGGCGACCAATCGGACACCCAGGCCTGTTCGAGCAGCGCAGGGGCGCCGAACAAAGCTTCGAGCAATTCGCCGTCGCCGGCCCATTCGCCGACGAGGTGGAGCAAGCCGGCGAGGCTGGCGATGTACGATTTGGTCGCGGCGACACTGAGTTCCGCGCCGGCATGAAGCGGCAGGAAGGTATCGACATCGTCCGCCAGCGGCGAATCGGCGGTGTTGACCAATGCGACCGTGCGCGCGCCGCCTTGCTTCGCCGCCCGCATCGCCGAGAGGATGTCGGGGCTCTTGCCCGATTGCGAAATGCCGATCGCCAGCATGTCGGTCAGATTCGCCGAGGCGCCGTAAACCGACGAGATCGATGGCGCGGCGGAAGTGGTCAGCACGCCCAGCCGCGTCTCGATCAGATATTTGCCGAATGTCGCGGCATGGTCCGAACTGCCGCGGGCGCAGGTGAGCACGCCGCGCGGGGCATGGGCACGCAGGTCGGCGGCGAGCGCAGTCACTGCGGTCTGATTGGCGCCGAGCTGGCGGCGCACCACCACCGCAGCCTCGCCGGCCTCATGGAACATCTTGGTCGTCTCGGGACTCGTCACTGCATCAACCCCGCGTGTCGAGTTCAGCGACGAAATCATAGGCATCGCCGCGATACCAGCTCCGCGTCGCCTCGATGACTCGACCATCGGCGAGGAAACCCCGGCGCTCGATATAAAGTCCCGGAGCGCCTGCTTCGATCCCGAGCAATTTGGCCTGCCCGGCGTTGAACAACACTGCACGGAGCCGCTGGAGCGCGCGGACCGGGCGGTTGCGCGTGACTTCGAGCGCGGCATAGAGCGACGCGCCGACGACTTCCTCGCTGTCGAGGCCAAAGCCGGGGATCGTCGAATATTCCAGTGCCATCGGCGTATCGTCGGCGAAACGGATACGGTTGAAGCGATAGACGGGCGTGCCCGGGCTCAGTCCCAGGGTCAGCGCCTCGTCCGGAGTCACCGCGCCCGACGATCGGCCGAGCCATTCGCTGCGCACCGTACGCCCGCGCGCCGCCATGTCTTCGGAGAAGGACGAGAGCTTGGCGAACTGCTTCTCGACGCGGCCGGCAACGAAGGTGCCCGCGCCCTGGCGGCGGATCAGCAGGCCCTCGTTGACCAGAGTATCGAGCGCCTTGCGCAGCGTGATCCGCGATACCGAGAGATCGGCGGCGAGATCGCGTTCTGCCGGCAGCGCCTCATTGGGCTTGAGCACCTGATCGCGGAGCGCATCGCGCAGGGCATCTTCCAGCCGCCGGTAAAGCGGGCCGCCACCGGTTCCATCGAGGGGTCGTATCTTTTCGGCCAGAAGCGGCATGTGGGCCCCACCATTGAGCGTGCGTGCGTTGGAAGCAACACTAATACCAATATCATACCACATGCTAGTCATAAAATGCATCTCCCCAGCACACCTGCTCGTCATATTTGTGAAAGATTCCCTCTTGACGACCGTAGTGGTCTGACGGATGGTCTGCTCATTGGTATGCAAATGGTATAAAAAAGACATGCCATAAAAAACAACCTTAAGGGGAAGAGAGATGGGGATTCGGACTTTTCTCGTCGGCACCGCCAGTGCGATCGCGCTGCTTTCAGGCGCCGCATACGCACAGACAGCAGAGGAAACGCCGGCGTCAGCCGACGTGCAGGATGGCGGAGAAATCGTCGTCACCGGCTATCGCGCCTCGTTGGCGCAATCGATCGAGACCAAGCGCAATGCCAATTCGATCGTCGACTCGATCTCGGCCGAGGATGTCGGCAAATTTCCCAATACCAATGTCGCCGAAGCGCTGACATTGGTTCCCGGCGTCACTGTCGACCGTCAGTTCGGCCAGGGCGAGAAGGTTTCCATCCTCGGCACCGATCCGGCGCTCAATCGGACGCTCCTCAACGGCCAGACGGTCGCATCGGCCGACTGGTTCATCCTCGATTCGCCGGGCCGCACGTTCAACTACGCGTTGCTCGCGCCGCAGCTGGTCAGCCGCGTCGACGTATACAAGTCGGCCGAGTCCCGTATCGACGAAGGCTCGATCGGCGGCACGGTCAACGTCGTCACGCGCAAGCCGCTCGACCTCAAGCCGCTCACGGTCGCCGGCACGCTCGGCTATCTTTACAATGATCGCTCGGAAAAGGGCGACCTGCAGGGTTCGGCGTTGGTCAGCTGGCACAATGAATCCGGCACGCTCGGCTTCCTCGCGTCGTTCCAGCGCGCCAAGGATCAGCTCCGCCGCGAGGGTCTGGAAGCCTATGGCACGATCACCGCGGACTTCTGGAACGGCCGCAACGATGCCGGTGCCAGCTCGATCACCACGGGCAATTGCACCGGCACCTGCGCGACCACGCTCGCAGCCAATCCCAAGGCGGTAGCCCCCAACGCATTCGGCACGTCCTATTTCGAGCAAGGCCGCGAGCGCCTGACCTATTCGGCGGCGGCGCAGTGGCGGCCGGTGCCGGAGCTGACGATTGGTGTCGACTATCTTCGTATCGACGCGACCTACGACAATCTCAATCAGTCGATGTACACGTTCGGGGGCAACACCTGGAACAGCGCCGGCGCGCTCAATTCGCTCCAGGTGCAGGACGGAATCGTCACCAAGGCGTCGTTCACCAACGCGCTTTCGGTGCTCGACGCGCAATATCGCACCGCCGAGATGCATTCCGAGACCTGGCACGGCCAGATCGGCTGGAACAGCGATAAGCTGGCGGTCAATGTCGAGGGCGGCATGTCCGATGCCGATGGCGGCACCAAAAAGCAGGTGTTCCTCGAATTCCTCAACTGGGCCAACTACACCGTCGACATCAGCGGCGCGCCCAAGAGCCCCGGGTCGATCAGCTACTCGACCGACGTGCTCGGCAATCCCGCGGCATTCCGGACCGATCCCGGCTGGAGCGGCAACCTTGTCGAGAAGCCGACCAGCGACAAGGAGCGCTATGGCCAGGCCGATTTGACCTTCAAGTTCGACGGTTCGCTGAAGAGCCTGCAGCTGGGCTACAAATATCGTCGGCATGAGACCGGCCAGCGCTATGCGGGCGTCACGGTCGCGGGGGTCAACGTGCCCGCCTCGCAGTTCAATACGAGCCAGGTCAGCGACAACTATCTGCGCGGCTTCAACGGTGTAAACGACCAGATGACCGGCCGTTTCAAGATCGACGGCAATTCGATGGTCGACTATGTCGAGGGCGGCAGCTGGGTGCCGGGGGGCGGGGCGGTCCCGACGCCGTCGCAATTCGCCGCCGTCGAATTCGCTGCCGGCAACTGGGATGTGACCGAAGACATCCACGCCGCCTACGCGCAGATCAATTTCGAGCAGGGCGCGCTGCGCGGCAATATCGGCGCGCGCTACGTGAATACCTCGAGCGAGAGCGCCGGCTTCGTCTGCACCACGGGAAATTGCGCCGCGGCGACGGACTGGGTTTGGCAGGCCACCCACAAGACCTATGAAAACGTCCTGCCGTCGATCAACATCGCGATCGACCTCAAGCGCGATCTGATCTTCCGCGCGGCGGCGACACAGGTGATCGCACGCCCCAATTATTCGGATATGACCAACTCGTTCTGGCTAGCGGATTCGATCCACACCGGCGGCGGCGGCAATCCCGATCTCGAGCCGTACGAATCGGACAATTTCAACGCGTCGCTTGAATGGTATCTCGCGCCGCGCGCAATCCTTTCCGCGGAGGTCTTCTACAAGAATATCTCTAACTACATCCTGACCCGGACGGTGAGCGAGCCGCATTTCGACACGTCTCACGGCGTGATCGCCAACTATGATGTCAGCCGGCCGTTCAACGCGGGTTCGGCGCAGGTGAAGGGCTTCGCGATCGCTTATCAGCAGAACCTGCCCTACGGTTTCGGTCTGCTCGCCAACTACACCTACTCCGACGGCGAGGCGAAGAACGGCGCGGACCTGCCGTTTAACTCGCGGCACCAGGCGAGCTTCAGCCCGTTCTTCGAGAGTGGACCGGTGTCGATCCGCGGGACATACACGTGGCGGTCGAAATACTTCACCGGGATCGACCGCGGCGACCAGATGTTCGTCCGCGACACGGCGAATGTCGATGTTTCCGCGACCTACAACGTCACCGAGAATATCGGTCTGACGATCTCGGGCATGAACCTGACCGACAGCGAATATTATGCCTATGCCAACACGCAACGCCTGCCGCGCGGCGTGTATCGCACCGGGCGCAGGGCACTCGCTTCCGTCAACGTCAACTTCTGAGATGACGGCACATGCATGACAGGGCGGCGGAGATTCGAGAGATCGTCTCTCCGTCGCCCATTTTTTCGCCTCGTCGAAATGGCGGGCAGCCGATTGAGCGGGGCGCGAAACCGCCTAAGCTCGTCGCGCATCATCGTCGGGAGCCGTGCTTGATTTCCTTTGCTCGATCGTTGGTGGCGTTCGGCGCCGTGCTGGCCGGGACGCCTGCGCTGGCACAGGTGCCGAAGCTGCTACCCGTGCCAGTGGAGCTGCATGCCGGGCAAGGCAGTTTCGCAATCAATGGAAAGACGATGCTGGTGGTGCCGGCGGGGGATGCCGGTGCGCGCATCGCCGCCGAACGGCTCGCCGCGCTGGCTGGTGAATCGCGCGGACTCGCGCTTCCCATCGGATCGCGCGGTTCGGCGCCTTCGATCCGCTTCGTCCGCGCCGCCACCGGCAAGGCGGAAAGCTATCGCCTCGATGTTACGCCGCGCGGCGCGGTCATCACCGCCGGCGACGATGCCGGGCTGCTCTACGGCGCGGTCACCTTGTGGCAGGCGATGACGCAGGTGCCGGGGAGGGGCGCAGTCGAGGTTCCAGCGTTCGGAGCTGTGGACGCCCCGCGGTTCGGCTGGCGCGGGCTGATGCTCGACAGCGCGCGGCATTTCCAGTCGCCCGCTTATGTGCGGAAGCTGATCGACTGGATGGCGGTCAACAAGCTCAACACGCTGCATTGGCATCTGGTCGACGATCAGGGCTGGCGCGTGGAGATCAGGAAGTTTCCGAAGCTTACGCAAATCGCAGGCTGGCGGCGTCCGGCGACTGCTCCGGGCGCGCCCCAATTGCCGCGGGTCGGGGGCTATTATTCGCAGGACGAGATCCGCAGCATCGTCGCTTATGCTGCGCAGCGAAACATCACGATCATCCCCGAGATCGAGATGCCCGGCCATGCGCTATCGGCGATCCGCGCCTATCCCGAACTCGGCACGGGCGTGCCGATCCCGCCGGGCACCGAGAGCGACTGGGGTGTCTTCCCCTGGCTCTACAATATCGACGACAAGACATTCAGATTCCTTGAAGATGTGATCGACGAGGTTATCGCTTTGTTCCCCTCCAAATACATTCATGTCGGCGGCGACGAGGCGGTGAAGGACCAGTGGAAGGGCTCGGCCGCAATCCAGGCGCGGATGAAAGCGCTCGGCATCAAGGACGAGACCGCGCTGCAGGCCTGGTTCATGCACCGGATCGGCGCGCATCTGACGAAGCGCGGGCGCAAGCTGATCGGCTGGGACGAGATTCTCGAAGGCGGCGAAGTCCCGCCCGACGCGACGATCACATCGTGGCGCGGCATCGAAGGCGCGATCACCGCCGCCAAGGCAGGCCATGATGCAGTGCTCAGTCCCTCGCCGACGCTCTATTTCGATCACCGCCAAGGTGCCGGCGACAGCGAGCCGCCGGGCCGCCTCGGCGTGATGGACCTGAAGACGATCTACGACTTCGATCCGGTGCCGGCGGAAATCCCGACGGCGCAGCAGCATCACGTCCTCGGCCTGCAGGCCAATCTGTGGACCGAGCATGTCCGGACCGAGGAACGCGCGGCATGGATGACCTTCCCGCGGGCCTCGGCAGTCGCCGAGATCGGCTGGTCGACGAAGGGCGCGAGCGATTTTAACGGCTTCGTCGATCGCGTGATCCCGCAGATGGCACGGATGCACGATCTCGGGTTGAACGCAGCTACCAGCGCGTTCGAGGTCAAACCCGATGTCGATTACACGCCGGGCAGCGACAGCGTCACCGTCTCGCTCGCCAATCAGGCGGGGCTGAAGATGCGCTATACCGTCGACGGAAGCGCGGTCGGTGCGAAATCGCCAGTCTATGCCGGCCCGTTCGCGGCGAAGCTCCCCTTCGAGCTGAAAGCGGAGGCCATGCATGACGGCCGCGGGCTTCCCGGCGCGATCGCACAGAAACTCACGCAGCAGAGTGTTCGCCGGCGCAGCGACGAAGCACTCAAGACCTGCACCAACCGAGTCGTGCTCGCGCTAGAGGACGATTATCCGGCCACCGGCAAACGCGCGGTCTTCGTCTCCGACATCTTCAATCCGTGCTGGCTGTGGGAGAAGGCGCCGGTGCGCGATGCGAAGGGGATCGCAATCACCGTCGGGCAGATCCCGTTCAACTTTCAGGTCGGCAAGGATCGCGACGGCATCAAGTTCGCGGCTCCGACGACGCCCGAAGGCGAGTTCGTGGTGTATGCGGACAAGTGCGAGGGTCCCCGCCTCGCCGTGCTTCCGCTCGCGCCGGCGGCCGGCAATCCGGGGCTGACCCGGCTGGTCGCGCCCCTCGCGCCGCGCGCCGGGAGCGAAACCTTGTGCATCACCTACACCGCCAAGGGCGTTGATCCGATCTGGGCGATCGATGCCGTCGAGCTGATTCCGTGAGTAATATGAGCGCCGATACGATCACCCTCATCGCCCCCTTCGCCGGCTGGCTCGCGCCGCTGGAGGACGTGCCCGACGCGGTCTTCGCCGAACGGATGATGGGCGACGGCTTTGCGATCGATCCAGTCGAGAGCGTGCTCCGGTCGCCGGCAGCGGCCGAGGTCATCTCGGTCCCGGCGACAGCGCATGCCGTGACGCTGCGGCTCGATAACGGCGCAGAGCTGCTGCTGCATATCGGGCTCGAAACGGTCGCGCTGGGTGGCAAGGGCTTCACGGCAAAGGTCTCGGCGGGACAGCGCGTCGCCGCCGGCGATCCGCTGATCGGCTTCGACCTCGATGCAGTCGCGGAAGGCGCGAAGGCATTGATCACGCCCGTGGTGCTCGCCAGCGACGGCTATGTCCTGACGCTGGAGCCGACCGGCCGGCTGGTCGAGGCCGGCACGCCAGTCGCGCGGATCGCCGGCGGGCAGCCGCGCGAGACCATTCGCGCTGCAACGATCGAAGAGCATTTCGAGCGCGAAGTGACCGTCGCCGCGGCGCACGGCATTCATGCGCGCCCGGCTGCCCGTATCGCCGCGGCATTGCGGCCGTTCGTCGCGGAGGTCGCGCTGGCGGCGGACGACAAGACCGCGAACGCACGCAGCACCGTGGCGCTGCTCGGCCTGGGCATCGGCTCGGGAGCGACCGTGCGGATCGTCGGCACCGGCGCCGACGCGCGCGCCGCAGTCGATGCCGTGGCCGATCTGATCCTGTCGGGGCTGGGTGAGGCGGAGGCGGCAGCGCCGGTGTCACCCGTCATTCGCACGCACGGGCCGGTCACCGCCTCGCCGGGGCTCGCCATCGGGCAGGCGCTGCAACTCGAAGCCGTCGATCAGGACGTGCCGCAAAACGGCGCGGGTGCGGCGGCGGAACGCGCATCGCTGGATGCCGCGCTTGCCGAGATCACCGGCCGGCTCACCGGCGCGAGCGGGGCCGCCGCCGAGATCGCCGAGGCGCATCGCGCGCTGCTCGCCGATCCCGAATTGCTGCGCGTCGCCGACGAGCAGATCGTCATGGGCCGCAGCGCCGCCTTCGCCTGGCGCGCCGCCACCGCTCAGGCTTCCGCCGCGATCCGTGCGACCGGCGATGCATTGCTGATGGAGCGCGTTGCCGATCTGGTCGATCTGGAACGCCAGCTGGTTGCGGTGCTGCTGGGGACTTCGGGCGCGAGCGTCCCGGCGCTGCGGCCCGGCACGATCCTGATCGCCGAAGACCTGCTGCCGTCGCAATTCCTCGCCCTCGATATCGCCAATCTGGCCGGGATCTGTACCGCCGCGGGCGGGCCGACTTCGCATGTCGCGATCCTTGCCGCTTCGGCGGGCGTGCCGATGCTCGTTGCGGCGGGCGAAAGCGTGCTGACGATCGCCGAAGGGACGCCGCTGATCCTCGACGCCGATGCCGCCGCGATCACGGTGGACCCGAGCCCCGATGCGTTGTCCGAGGCCAGCGAACGCCTGTTCGCCACCCGCGAACGTCGCGCGCGCGAGGCTGCCGAGGCGCACGAACCGTGCCGCATGGCCGACGGCACGCGGATCGAGATATTCGCCAATCTCGGCTCGGTCACCGATGCCGCCGCCGCGGTCGCGGCGGGCGCCGAAGGGTGCGGATTGCTGCGCACCGAATTCCTGTTCCTCGAGCGCGAGACTGCGCCCGACGAGGAAGAGCAGCGCGAGACCTATTCGCGGATCGCCGCGACACTCGGCGATCGCCCATTGATCGTCCGCACGCTCGATATCGGCGGCGACAAGCCCGTACCGTACCTGCCGATGGGGGGCGAGGAGAACCCGGCGCTCGGCCTGCGCGGCGTGCGTCTCAGCCTTGCCCGGCCTGATCTGATGCGGCTTCAGCTGCGCGCAATCCTGCGTGGCGTGCCGGCGGGCCAGTGCAGGATCATGTTGCCGATGGTCGCCGATCTGGGGGATTATCGCCCCGTCCGCGCGATCCTCGACGAAGTGCGCGCGGAGCTGGGCGTCGCCGATCCGGTGCAGCTCGGCGTGATGATCGAGACCCCGGCCGCTGCGATGCTCGCCGGGCAGATCGCGCGCGAGGCCGACTTCCTTTCGATCGGGACCAACGACCTGACCCAATATACGCTTGCCGCGGATCGCGGGAACGCCGCGGTATCGCAGCGGATCGACGCGATGCACCCTGCAGTGCTCCGGCTGGTCCGCGAAGTGGGCCGCGGTGCGAAAGTGGCCGGCCGGTGGGCCGGCATGTGCGGCGGGCTCGCCTCCGATCCGCTCGCCGCGCCCATCCTGATCGGGCTCGGCATCACCGAACTCTCGGCGACCCCTGCCGCCATTCCCGGACTCAAGGCAGTGGTTCGCAAACTCGACATGAACGCGTGCGTAAAGCTGGCGGAGAAGGCGTGCGACGCCGCGTCTCCCGCCGAGGTTCGCGCGCTTGCCCGCGAGGCACAGGCATGAGCTTTCGACCCGCAACCCTTCTCGCCAAGGCGCAGCCGCTCGGCCGCGCACTGATGCTGCCGATCGCAGTGCTGCCGATTGCTGCGCTTTTGTTGCGGCTCGGCCAGGCCGACATGCTCGGCATTCCGTTCGTCGCGGCGGCGGGTGAGGCGATCTTCTCGAACCTCGGGCTGCTGTTCGCGGCGGGTGTCGCGGTGGGCCTCGCGCGCGAGAACCATGGCGCTGCCTCGCTGGCCGGCGTGGTCGCCTATCTGGTCGCAGTCGAGGGCGCCAAGGTGCTGCTCCACTTGCCGCCAGACATCGCCGCGGCGTCCGCGATGGAACAGGCGGCGTGGCGGGCCAAGGAGATCGGCAAATTGAGCGTCGCCGCCGGCATTTGCGCGGGCATCGTCGCGGGTGTGCTCTACAACCGCTTCTCGGACATCAAGCTGCCCGACTATCTCGCTTTCTTCGCCGGTCGCCGCTTCGTGCCGATCGTCGCGGGGCTGGCGGGCCTTGTCGGCGCAGTGCTGTTCGGCTTCGGCTTCCCCTGGTTCGAGGCGGGCGTGGACACGCTCAGCCGCTGGGTGCTGGGGGCGGGGCCGATCGGGCTGTTTCTCTACGGCCTGCTCAACCGTCTGCTGCTGATCACCGGACTCCACCACATCCTGAACAACATCCCGTGGTTCCTGCTCGGCGACTTCAACGGCGCGACCGGCGACATCAAGCGCTTCTTCGCCGGCGACCCCAGTGCAGGCGCATTCATGTCGGGCTTCTTCCCGGTGATGATGTTCGGGCTGCCCGCGGCGTGCCTCGCGATGTATCGCAACGCGCTGCCCGAGCGGCGCAAGGCGGTCGGCGGCCTGCTGCTCAGCCTCGCGCTCACGTCGTTCCTCACCGGCGTCACCGAGCCGATCGAGTTCACCTTCATCTTCCTCGCCCCCGTGCTGTTCGTCGTCCATGCCGTGCTCACCGGCATCGCGATGGTGGTGATGGACTTGCTGGGCGTGAAGCTCGGCTTCGGCTTCTCGGCCGGCATGATCGATTATGTGCTCAACTTCGGCCTCGCCACGAGGCCGCTGCTGCTGCTGCCAGTCGGCGCGGTCTATTTCGTGATCTATTATGCCGCGTTCAGCTGGTGCATCCGGCGCTGGGATCTGAAGACCCCCGGCCGCGAGGATGAGCCTGTTCCAGGGGCGCAGAAAGCGGCATCCGGCGCGCGCGGACCCGCGATTCTCGCCGCACTGGGCGGCACCGCCAATGTCCGCAATGTCGACGCATGCACCACACGGCTGAGGCTGGTGGTGGCAGACGTCGCGGCAGTGGACGAAGGTGGGCTGCGGGCGTTGGGCGCGCGCGGCGTGCTCAAGCTCGACAATGGTGGCTTGCAAGTGGTGTTCGGTCCGATGGCGGACCAGATCGCCGGCGAAGTGCGTCAGGCGATCGCTTCGGGGCCGGTGGCGGCGCCGGCTGTTCCCCAGTTCGATGCGGTGGCGGTTGCCCGTGCGCTGGGAGAGGGAAATGTCCTTGGCGTGCGTGCCCGCGGCACCCGCCTGCTCGTCGATTTGAAGGATCCGGCCAGAGTCGATCAGGCGGCGCTCAAGCGCGGCGGCATCCTCGCGGCGATAATTCCAGGCGACGCGAAGCAGCCGGTCCACCTGATCGCCGGCGACGCGACCGCGCAACTGGCGGCCGCGCTTCAGCCGGCAAGCTAGATCAGGTCGCGCGCCGGATCAGTCCGGCGCGGTCAGCCTCGAGCAGGTCGGCATAGGAAACCCGGCCGGTCGCGCTTTCGATCCAGCATTCGGCGTCGCCATAACCGCCCTCGCGGACCAGCACGAAGGCGCAGTCGCCGAACGGGCCGAACAATGCCGCCACCGGCCCGCCGCGTGCGGAAGGACGGTGTACATAGACTTCGGCAAAGGCGTTCATCGGCGGCAGATTCACGGCAGCATTGCTGCAGATCGTGTCCATAACCCCTCCCAGGTTTCCGTCCCTGAGCCCTGACCGATCCCCGCGGCTCTTACGGCCGGGTCCTTGAATCGGTCGGACAGGTTTGGAGTATGGCGCCCCAGATCAGCGCGTCAATGACAATCGGGCGCAAAATGGGAGCAACTTGTCCAACCAATCTGTTTGACCCAAGCTTGGCAACGCAATCGTGATGTGGCTAGTTCGCGTCAGGGAAGGGGGTGCTGATTGGCACAGGGACTTGCGCATCCGGGCGAGGGACGGCTTGCGGACCGCGCTTATTCGCAGATCGTCGAGATCATCAACGGCGGCGATCTGGGCATCGGCGACCGGTTGCCATCGGAGCCGCGGCTGGCGGAGATGTTCGGCATGTCGCGGACCGTGGTGCGCGAGGCGCTGGTCCGGCTCGCGGCCGACGGCATCACCGAATCGCGCCGCGGCGCCGGATCCTATGTCATGCGGCGTCCGTCCGAACGGCTCGGCGCGCACATGCCGATGGCCGAATTGTCGGCGACGCTCGGCACCTATGAAGTGCGCTTCGTGCTCGAGGCCGAGGCGTGCCGGCTGGCGGCGATGCGCCGCTCGCCCGAGCAAATGGAAGTGATCCAGGCGGCGATGGAACAACTCCGCGCGGCGTTGCTTTCCAACGGTCCCGCGCATGAAGAGGATTGGGTGCTGCATCGCTCGATCTTCGAGGCGACCGCGAACCCCGCTTTCGTCGCGGCGTTCGATCATCTCGAGGAAGGCATCTACCGGATCCTTCGCGCCGGCGTCGACATCTCGCGCGATCGGCCGCCCGAGGCGATCGGCGCGATGATCACCGAGCACGAGATGGTCGTCGAGGCGATCCGCGCGCAGGATGCCGACGGCGCCGCGCTGGCGATGCGCTGGCATCTGTCGCAGGGGCGGAAAAGGCTGATGCCGTAGGACTAGCGCCAGCCGCCGCCGAGCGACTTGTAGAGCGCCACCGCCGCCTGGCCCTTCGCGGCCTTGGCCTGATCCGAGCGCCGCTCGGCCGCCAACAGCGATTCCCGTGCGCGGAGCAGAGTCAGCCGGTCGTCCTCGCCGCTCGTCGCGCGCTTGTCCGCCAGCGCAAAGGCGGAACGTTCGCGCTCCAGCGCGGCGCTCGCCTCCGTCTCGGCGGTGCGCGCGTTGAGGAAGCGGTTGATCGCCGCCTCGCTGTCCGAGAGTGCGCCGAGCACGGCCTTCTCGTAACGCGCGGCGGCGCCCTGCGCGCGGGCGTCGGCGGCACGGATCTGGGCGCGGATCGTGCCGCCCGAAAAGATCGGCCACGAGAAGCTCGGGCCGATCTGGAGGCGCGTGCTGTCACCCGAGAAAAGATCGCCCGGCGTGCGCGCCTGCTGGCCGAGGCTGCCGAACAGGCTGAAGCGCGGGAACAGATCGGCAGTGGCGACGCCGATATCCGCGGTCGCCGCGGCGAGCTCGCGTTCGGCGCGGCGGATGTCGGGACGGCGTTCGAGCAGCTCGGAGCGGACGCCGACGAGGATCCGGTCGGGGCTGGCGGGAAGGGGGGCCGCCTTGCGCAAATCGGGTGCGACATCCTCGGGCGCCGCGCCGACCAGCGCCGCGATCCGGTACGCCGCCGCCGCTGCCCGCGCCTCGGCATCGGGAACCGCGGCAGCGCTGGCCCGGGCGGCGCCTTCGGCACGTTCGAGTTCGAGCCGCGATGCTTCGCCGGCGTTGAAGCGCAGCCGGGTCAGCCGGGCCAGTTCGGTGTCGGAGGCAACGAGCGCCTCCGCGGTGGCCGCCTCCGCTTGCGCGGCGCGCAGATCGAAATAGCTTCGTGCGACTTCGCCGATCAGCGTCAGCATCACGTCGCGCTGGCCGAACAGGGCGGCATCGGCGCGCGCGTTCGCGGCTTCGGTCTGGCGGGTGCGCCGGCCCCAGAAATCGAGTTCCCAGCTCGCGTCGAAGCCGAGGTCGAAGAGCCGGAACTCGCGGTCGACTCCCGGAATGTTGCCGATCGGAAGCTGGCCGTTCTCGCTCAACCGGTTCTCGGTGGCCGAGCCGGTCGCCTGCACGGTCGGCAGCCGTCCGCCCACCACGGCGTCGCGGTTGGCGCGCGCTTCGGCGAGGCGCGCCTCGGCTTCCTTGAGATCGGGCGCGCTCGCCAGCGCGCGGTTGACCAGCGCCGAGAGCTGCGGGTCGCCGAAGCTGTCCCACCACGCGAGATCGACTGCGCCGGGCGTGCCGGATTCGAGCCACGGCGCCTGCGCAGCGGCGCTCGGCGCCGGGCGCTGATAGTCCGGGCCCACGGTGCAGCCGGCGAGCAGGAGGGGCAGAGCGAGGAAAAGCAGGCGGGGCATCGGGGTCACTCCATGCGCGCGCGGAACAGCCAGGCCGATGCAGAGAGCGTCGCGCAGGCGATCAGCGCGAGCGGCCAGAGCTGGTGGAACACGGCGGCGGCGGGCATCGCCTTGAGGAACAATCCCTGGACGATGACGAGGAAATAGCGGGCGGGATCGAGATAGGTCACGACCTGCAGCCAGCCCGGCATGTTGTCGATCGGGCTGGCATAGCCCGAGAGCAGGATGAGCGGCGTGGTGATGAGGAACACGCCGAGAAACGCCTGTTGCTGCGTCTTCGCGAGCGCCGAGACCAGCATGCCCAGCCCGATCAGCGCGAGCATGTACATGGCGAGGCTGAGGAAGAAGAGCAGCAGCGAGCCGGTGAACGGCACGCCGAACACGAGCGGCGCGATGATCAGGTACATGCTGCCGTTGATGACCCCGATGCAGAAGGGCGGGACCATTTTGCCGATCAGTATCTCATGCACGCGCAAGGGCGAGACCATCAATTGGTCGAACGTCCCAAGCTCGCGCTCGCGCGCCACCGATTGCGACGTGATCGCCAGCCCCGCGACCGAAGTGATGATCGCGACCAGCGAGGGCAGGGTGAACCAGATATAATCGAGCGACGGATTGTACCAGTTGGTGACCACGCTTCCCGGCGGCGCCTGCGGGCCTGGCCGCATCATTGTGTCGGCGCCGACGCCCGCGACGATCCGGGTGAGGTAGCCGTTGACGATCTGCGCCGCGTTCGAGCGCCGCCCGTCGAGCACCACGCCCACCGTCGCCGGCCTGCCCGCGGCGACGTTGCGGTCGAAATCCTCGTCGATCACCAGGGCGGCGATCACCTTCTGGTTGTCGATCGCGTCGCGCAGCTCCTTCGGGCTCCGGAGCGGTACGATCTCGCGGAAATTGGGGCTGCCGGCGATTCGGCTGACGATCTCGGCCGAATGCACGCCCGAACTGCGGTCGAGGATCGCGACATCCACATTCTTGACGTCCAGCGTCGTCGCGAAGGTGAAGATGAACAGCTGCATCAGCGGCGGCACGAACAGCACGATGCGCGACTTGGGATCGCGCAGCACCGCCCACATCTCCTTGACGATCATGGCGACCAGCCGGCGCATCAGTCGAGGCTCCGGCGCGTGACGCGGAACGAGAGCAGGAAGAACACCATGCCGAAGCCGAGCATGATGCCGATGTTCGGGAGCAGCAGCGCCCATTGATCGCCGGCCAGGAACACCGATTGCAGGCTTGGTATCAGATAGCGGGCGGGCACAAGGTAGGTGAGCGCCTGGATCGGCCAAGGCATCGAGCTGATCTCGTAGATGAAGCCGGAAAGCAGGAACGTCGGCAGGAATGCCGAAAGCAAGGCGATCTGGCTGGCGACGAACTGGTTCTTGGTCGCCGAGGAAATGAACAGCCCGAGGCCCAATGCGGGCATCAGGAACGCCGATCCGACCACGAACAACGCGAAGACCGATCCGCGGAACGGGACGCCGAACACGAACACGCCGATCACTGTGCACAAGGCCATCGATGCGAGTGCGAGCAGGTAATAGGGGATCACCTTGCTCGCGATGAACTCGGCCATCGAGATGGGCGTGGCCATCATCGCCTCCATCGTGCCACGCTCCCATTCGCGCGCGACGACCAGCGCGGTGAGCAACGTGCCGATCATCGTCATCACATTGGCGATCGACCCGGGGACGAGGAAATAGCGGCTCTTCAGCTCGGGATTGTACCAGAAGCGCGATGACAGGCCGACGGGTGGTTCCGATGCCCCCGGGTTGCGTTCGAGCCCCTCTGCCGCCGCCCATTGCGCGCGCACGCCTTCGCCATAGGCCGCGGCGAAATTGGCGGTGTTGGGCTGCGATCCGTCAGCGATGATCTGGATCGAGGGCGCGCGCCCCTGTTTGACGCCTTCGCCGAAATCCGGGGGGATGACGATGATCGCGCGCAGGTCTCCCGAGACCATCTTCTCGCGCATCGGCTGGATCGTCCGCGCCATGCTGACCTCGAAATAGCGCGAGGTCTGATAGGCCTGCGCCAGCCGCAGCGCGGGCGCGCTCGAATCCTGCAGCACCACGCCGATCCGCGTCCGGCTGCTGTCGAGCGACACGGCATAGCCGAACAGGAACAACAGGATCATCGGCAGCACGAAGGCGATCAGGAAGGTGGAAGGATCGCGCAGGATCTGCGCGCCTTCCTTGCGGACGAGTGCGAGAAGGCGGCGAAGGGAGAAGCGGACGGTCATATGCGCCCACCTTCGTCATCCCCGCGAAAGCGGGGACCCATCTCGTGCAGATGCCAGCCGGAACCACAGCTGTCGTGAAGCGGGAGAGTGCAGGAGATGGGCCCCCGCTTTCGCGGGGGTGACGGGTGGAGATTCACGCCGCCTCCCTTTCGCCGCGCTTGCGGTCGAATTCCTCGATCAGCGCGATGAAGGCGTCTTCCATCGTGGGATCGGCGAGGTCGGCGAGCTTGCCCGCCTGTTCCTTGAGATCATCGGGCGTGCCGGTGGCGATCTGCTCGGCGCGGTAGATCAGGGTGACGCGGTCGCAATATTCGGCTTCGTCCATGAAGTGCGTGGTGACGAGCACGGTCACGCCCTTTTCGACCAGCCCGTTGATGTGCGTCCAGAATTCGCGCCGCGTCACTGGATCGACGCCCGAGGTCGGCTCGTCGAGGAACAATACCGGCGGTTCGTGCATCACTGCGCAGGCGAGCGCGAGCCGCTGCTTGAAGCCGAGCGGCAGCGTGCCGGCATTGACGTCGAGCTTGCCCTTCAATTCGAAGATGTGGATCATCGCCTCGATCGCGCGCTTGGCGGCTTCGCGATCGAGATCATAGGCGCCGGCGAAGAAATCGAGATTCTGGCGGACGCTGAGATCGCCATAGAGCGAGAATTTCTGCGCCATATAGCCGAGCGAGGCGCGGGCATCGGCACGCGATCGGCGGAGGTCATGCCCCGCCACGGCGCCGCTGCCGCTGGTCGGGGTGAGCAGGCCGCACAGCATCTTGAACGTCGTCGACTTGCCCGCGCCGTTGGGACCGAGCAGTCCGAAGATCTGCCCGCGCGGGATTTCGAAATGCATGTCGCTCGCCGCGACGAAGTCGCCGAAGCGCTTGGTGAGGCCCTTTGCCTCGATCGCGCACGCACTGCTTTCGGGGATCGTTCGATAGCGTTCGGCGAGCGCGCTGGTCCCTTTGGGGCCGCCGCCCAGTCGCTGGATGAAGCCGTCCTCGAAGCGGGGCGGGGCGGGCTCGACCGCGCCGCCCTCGGCATCGAGCGATTTGGGAGTGGGAGCGGCCGCGCCTTCAGCCATCAGCAGCCGCACCGATCGGCCCTGTATGGTGCCGTCGATCACTTCGTCGCGATCGAGCGTGCGAGTCAGGAAATGCCGGCGGCGGTCCTTGAAGCCGGTGACGCGGAACACGCGGTCGGCGACCTTGCCGGTCAGATCGGCCGGTGGCCCGTCGAACAGCAACTTGCCTTCATTGAGCAGATAGACGGTATCGCACTTCTCGGCCTCGTCGAGATAGGCAGTGGACCACAGCACGCCGATCCCCTGATCGGTCAGGTCGCCGACCATCGCCCAGAGCTCGCGCCGCGAGATCGGGTCGACGCCGACGCCCGGCTCGTCGAGCAGCAGCACTTTGGGCGTCTTGACCAATGCACAGGCGAGCCCGAGCTTCTGCTTCATGCCGCCAGAGAGCTTGCCCGCCAGCCGGTCCTGGAAGCGCGCGAGATCGGTGAAGTCGAGCAGCCGGTCGAAACTCTCCTTGTGCTCGGCCTTGGGGAGCCCGCGTACCTCCGCATAGAGCGTGAGGTTCTCGATCACCGAGAGATCCTCGTAGAGCCCGAACCGCTGGGGCATGTAGCCGAGATCGTCGAGCTTCTGTCCCGGCGGGCCGCCCAGCATTTCGACCTCGCCCTCGCTCGGCGCCATCAGTCCGGCGAGGATGCGGATCAGCGTGGTCTTGCCTGCGCCGTCCGGGCCGACGAGGCCGGTGACCTTGCCGGGTTCGATGGCCATGCTGACGCCGTCCAGCGCGGTGAGCGCGTCGAAGCGTTTTACCAGGTCGGTGGTGCGGGCGACCTCGCTCACACGCTTCCACCCGAAATCATCAACGTCACCCCCGCGAAAGCGGGGGCCCATCTCCTGCAAGTGCAGCGAGCGCCACCGCCGTTATCGCGCCGGGAGGGTAGCGGAGATGGGCCCCCGCTTTCGCGGGGGTGACGGAATTGGGGCTCAATCCTCATGCCGCGGCCTCGCGCCGACGACGCGGACGGTCACCGGCTGGCCCTGGCGCAGCGCGTCGTCGGGATCGTCGACGATCACCCGGACCTGATAGACGAGGTCGGTCCGCAGATTCTCGGTCTCGACCGACTTGGGCGTGAACTCCGCGCGCGGCGCGATATAGCCGATGGTGCCGCGATAGGTCTTGGCGTTGCCGTCGGCGGTCACCTGCACCTTCATTCCCGGGCTGATCCGGCTGAGATCGGTCTCGGCGACATAGGCGCGGACGCGCATCGGCCGGTCGATCGACAGCGTCAGCACCGTCTCACCCGGCTGGACGATCGCGCCCGGCTCGCGGGCGCGCGTGACGACGGTACCGGCGGTCGCCGCGACGAGACGCGTGTCCGAACGATCGGTGGCGACGCCCGCGCGTGCGGCCTGCGCCGTCCGCACTTCGGCAGCGGCCGCGGCGATCTCTTCGGGCCGGCTGCCCGCCTGCAACAGCGACAGCCCCTGCTTCGCTTCGGCAAGCTGCGCCGCGGCACGGTCGCGGTCGGCGCGGGTCTGTTCCCAGATATCGCGGCTGATCGCGCCGGGCTCGACCAGCGCCTGGCGCCGGGCAAAATCGCGCTGGGCATTGGCATATACTGCCTGCGCCGCGGCCACCCGGGCGCGCGCCTGCGCCACGTCCTGTGCCCGTGCGCCATTGCGCGCCTTGTCGTAATTGGCCTGCGCCTGTGCCACCCGCGCGTCGGCCTCGGCGATACGGTTGTCGAGCGTTGCGGTATCGAGCGTCGCGAGCAACTGGCCCTGCGTCACCTTGGCACCTTCGTCGACTCCGATCCCCGCGATCCGTCCGCCGACGCGGAAACCCATGTCGACTTCGCGGATGTCGACATTGCCGTAGAGCGTCAGCTCGGTTTCGGCGCGATGCGGGATCAGCCCGAAGCCGCGCGTGGCGAATGCCGCCACTGCGAGCACCACGACCAGAGCGACCACGATCAGGCGGCGTCGGTTCATTGCGGCTTCTCCGAAAGAATGCAGAGCACGTTCGCGCGCAGCCTGGCGCGCAGCAGAAAGGCAGTCTCGTCGTCGATCTGGTCGACCTGCAGCGCCCGGCACACCGCAGCCCGCCCCGCCCGCAATACCATCGCCTGGCCGAACAGCAGGATCGCCATCGCGACCGCCTCGCGACGGGGGAGGTCGGTGCGCGCGCGTCCGATCAGCTCGATGAATGCATCGAGGATCGGCTGCATCGCCTTGGCGAACAGCAGGTCGAACGCTTCGGTGGGGAATTGCTGCTCGCGGATGATGAAGCGCGACCAGGATTCGGTTTCGGGACGAAGCATCATCTGGGCGAGCCCGTCGAGGATCGTCGCGAGCGCCTCCATCGCGGCTTCGCGCGATTCGTGCCCGGCGGCGACGGCACGGGCGACATTCTCACCCTGCAGAGCGCGGATCGAGGCGGCGATATGCTCCGCGGCGGCAAGATAGAGTCCCTGCTTGCCGCCGAAATGATAGGTGATCGAGGACATGGCCGTGCCCGATGCGCGGGCGATGTCGCGCGTGCTCGCGCCTTCGAAGCCGAGTCGGCCAAACTGGTCGATCGCCGTGTCGAGGAGCGTGGTAGAGACCATGAGCGCCCTTTGTTCGTTCGAACGAACAGTGCATATGCTTGCATCTTTGCCTTGGCAAGGCCCTTGTGCGGGCAAATTTGCACCCCGATCTCCGACTACGCGTTAATACTAGTGTTTTTTCCACGCTTTGCGATTATGTACCGATCATTATGGAAACTGCCACCTGCACCACCGCCAAAGGGCGCCCGCGCGAATTTTGCGTAGACGAAGCGCTCGCCCAGGCGCTCCGCGTTTTCTGGAGCAAGGGGTACGAGGGCGCCTCGCTTACCGACCTGACCGACGCGATGGGGATCACGCGCCCCAGCCTCTATGCCGCGTTCGGCAACAAGGAGGCGCTGTTCCGCAAGGCGCTCGACCTCTATGAGCGCGAGAAGCTCTGCTACATGTCTCAGGCGCTCGATGCGCCGACTGCGCGCGGCGTCGCCGAACGATTGCTACGCGGTGCGCTCGAGATGCAGGCGAGCGATTGCGAGCCGCGCGGATGCCTGCGCGTGATCAGCTCGGTCGCGTGTGGCGTCGAAGCCGAATCGATCCGCGAGGAGGTCATCGCCCGGCGCAAATCTTCGTCGGACGCGCTGATCGCGCGCTTCGAAAGGGCCGAGGCGGCCGGCGAACTGCCCGAGCATATGAACGCCCAGGCGCTTGCCGGCTATCTCGTCGCGCTGCTTCAGGGCCTCGCGCTGCAGGCCGGGGCCGGGGCCAGCTTCGAGGAACTCGAGCGGCTGGTCGAAACCAGCCTCGCGGTGTGGCCTACGCCCTGAACCCAGCATTTCCGGAGCCGCGTCGATTCATCCAGCGTAGCGACAGCCTGATTTCCGGCGACGGGCTGGATCCGCCGGCGCCGCGACGGTCGACACCATCTTGCCGCTCGCAAAATCCAAACAATCTCATGCGACGGCTGCAGCGCTGCCTCTCCCTCCAAGCAACAGGGTGGGGACGTCGTGGGCCGGCACGGCGGGACTGTAGAGATAGCCTTGGCCATATTGGCAGCGCAGACGGAGCAGCGACTTCTCCTGGGCGGGCGTTTCGATGCCCTCAGCCACGACATCGATGCCGAGACTGCGGCCGAGGATAATCACCGCTGCGACGATGGCATGATTGCCGCCACCGCCGCCCGTCAGGCCCTTTACGAAGGACTGGTCGATCTTGATCGTATCGACGGGGAACTGCTTCAAGTGAGAAAGCGAAGCATAGCCGGTGCCGAAATCGTCCAGTGCGATCTTTATCCCTGCGGCGCTCAAGGTCTTCAGTGCCCGCTCCACGCATTCGGCGCCACGTCCGAGGAACACTGACTCCGTCACTTCGATCTGGATGCGATCCGCGGGTATGGCGGCTGCCTCGAGCCGCTCGAGCAGCGATTCGGCGAGATTCCCGCGACGGAACTCGGCAGCCGACGCATTGATCGCCACGTGCCCGAAAGCCACGTCGTGATCCTGCCAGCGCCGCACGTCTTCGATCACCTTGTCGATCATGCGGTCGCTGATCTCCGCGGCGACATTTGCGTCCTCGAATGCGGCAGATATGGTCGACGGCGGCTGAATGCCGTGACGAGGGTCGCGCCAGCGCAGCAGGCTCTCGAAACCGATCACCGCTCCCGTAGAGAGATCCACCTTCGGCTGGTAAAACGGCACGATCCGGGAATCCCGCAGTGCCGTGCGCGCTAGGCGCAGCATCGATCGGCGCCGGGCGAGCTCCTCGCTCATCTCGGGCGCGAATACCTTCAACATCCTCCGCCCGGCAGCCTTGGCGGCATAGAGCGCGATGTCGGCATTCTTCATCAATTCCGATCGGTTCACGCCGTGATCGGGAAACAGCGCGACACCGATGCTCGCATGCAGATCGAGAATGCGCCCGGCATAGACACAGGGTTCGCGCAGCCTGCCGAACAGCAACTCACCGAAAGCATCGATTTCAGCGGGCGAGCCGATGCCGGCGAGGATCACCGCGAATTCGTCGCCGCCGAGCCGGAAAACCGAATCGTTGGACCGCACCGCTCCCTTTAGCCGTTCGGCGAATGCACACAGCAAGGCATCGCCGCCGTCGTGCCCGATCGTGTCATTGACGCGCTTGAACTCGTCGATATCGAGGAGAAGCAGCGCGAATTTGCCGCTCGTCCCGGATGCGTCCGCCACTGCGCGATCCACCATCTGCTGCATGAGGTTCCGGTTCGGCAGCCCGGTCAATGCATCGTGGTTGGCCGCCCAATAGACTTGTTCTTCGGCTTGCTTCTGTTCGCTGATGTCCCGCGAGATCGAGACGAGCTGCACCGGCTGCCGGGCCGGATCCCTGAGCGGCGCCACGAGCACGTCCCACCATTTGCCGGTGCCGCCCGCATTCGGGTCCTTGAGCGTGAATCGGCCGATCTGCCCGGCCCGCGCCGTGGCGAGAGCGGCTCTGGCGGCTTCGGCCTCTTCGGATCGCGCCCGCTGGCTTTCCAGCCACCCATGCGGCGTTGCCTCCGGATATTGCTCGGCGGCCTCGTTGCAGTCGAGGACCTGACCATCGAGATTCATCAGCGTGATGCAGTCGGGGCTGGCTTCCAATATGCCGCGCGTGAGCGTCTCGCTCTCGTGAAGGGCTTGCTGTGCCAGGATGCGCTCGTGCACATCCGTACACGTGCCGTACCAGCACATGATGCGTCCGTCCGTGTCGCGGCGGGGAACCGCTCTTGCGAGGAACCAGCGATGCTCGCCGTCCTTGTGGAGCAAACGGTATTCGGTGTCGAAAGGCGTGCCGCCGGAAATGCTCTCGCGCCACAGCGCGCTCATGGACCGTCGATCGTCGGGATGGATGCAACCCGTCCATACCGTTCTCGGATCGGCGCCCGAGCGAATACCGGTGAACGCATACCATTGCGGACTGAGATAGGTGTACACGCCGTCCGAATCCGACTCCCAGATGATCTGGGGAATCGAATCGAGCATGGCATAAGCGCGGCTATTGCTGCGACGGAGCGCGTCTTCCGCGCGCCGGCTTTCCGCCACGCGGCGTTTCCATTCCAGCTTCTGTCGCGTGATCCGCCAGCCGAGCAGCATGAGCAGCACCACACCCCAGGCGCCGAGCAATGCCAGGTAGAATTGCTCGCGTGTCACCACGTTCCTGACGAAGCGGATGCTCTGGATCTGGAAGCGATAGTCCCCGGGTGGCGCATTGGGGCCGGTCTGGATCGACAGCGAGGTGATGTTGTCGAATTGCGGCTGGCCGAGTTCGGGCGAGACGTGGTTGGCGGTGAGCCACCATTCGGCGACACGGAACCGGCCGAGAGCCAGCTCTGCCGCAATGGAGCCGGAGGACGCCGGAAAATCCATCCGGTTGAATTTGTTGGTCTCCCCCCGTCCGGCGATGCTGTAGCGGGGATCGTGGTTCTTGAGATAGATGCTGAACTGGTCGCCAGGGCCGCTATAGGTGATGCGCACCGTCACCTTGTCGAATTGTGACAGGTCGAGGCCGCGCGCGTAACTGGCCGGATCGATCAGCAACTCCAGGCCGCAATAACGATTCGGCGCTCGTGAGGTGAGACGGCAGGACCAGCCGAACGGCCGGTGTGAATCCGCTAGTGCCGAAGAGGAACCTCCGACGTCCTTGTCCGCATAGGCATAGGTGACCAGCGACGCCGTGTTGGCCGGCGTGAACGCGATCGTTCGGGTGAGTAGCCGATCCTGGCACCACACCGCGGCGGCGCTGAGCGCCAGCAGGAAAAGCAGCGCGATTTCCTGCCCATAGCGGAATAGCCAACTGGGTATCCCCTGCCGCCATTCCGTACCCAACATAGCGCCCGCACCTCTCTAAAGCTCATAATAGGCCCGATGCGGGATCCTCGGCATATTTCACCCGAGAAAGGGCACCATATTCCGCGACTCAAGCATCTGAGAGACGAGCAATAAATTATGGGTTAGGGCGCGCCTGCGTAATCGCCCGGAGGGATCGGCGTCCGCTTTGACGGACCCCTATCCTCACAGCAGCCATTCCGCGTCCGCCCTTTCCGGAGCCACGAGGGTCGGGATCAGCCGCGAGAGGTCAGTTCGTGCCGACCGGGGTGGCAGATCCGACGGAGGCCAGGCAGCATTAGCTCGGCGGTCGTGTTCGCGGGCACTTCCAACCGGGTAGCGATGCGGCTCCCATCGCGGCCCCACTTCAGCCGAATGGGACCTGAAGCGCTATCGAGCGACACGCTCGCGGAGCCGATGCGCGGATCGAATGCGGGGGCGATCCGGAAGCGGCGGAAGCCGGGCTCGATGGGTTCGACACCGCCCACCCGACGATATAGGAACGAGCAGACCGCGCCGAAGGCATAATGGTTGAACGAGTTCATCGAGACGTCGCCGACGTCGCTGTTCCAGCGTTCCCAGGTCGTCGTCGCGCCGCCGCGGCGCACCATATAGCCCCAGGAAGGATAATCGGTGCGCAGCAACAGGTCGAAGGCGAGGGCGCGCTCGCCGATGTCGACGAGGGCGTCGAGCGCGAGCGGCGTGCCGAGAAACCCTGTCGACAGCAACGTGCCGCGTCGCCGGATGTCCGCGGCAAGCCTCGCTCCCGCGGCGCCGCGGAGGGTCTTCGGCACCAGGTCGAGACGCAATGCGAGAATGTAGCCGGTGTGGCTGCCGTTGCCGACAATGCCGTCGGCCGTGACGAAGGCCCGGGCAAAGGCCGATCGCGTGGCCTCGGCGCGCCGCCGCCAGGTGGAGGCATCCATTTTCCGGCCGGTCCACGCCGCCATGCGCGCCATCTGGTCGAGCGAGCGCGCGAGCATCGCGGTCGCGATCAAGGGCTTGGGGGTCGTCTCGTCGCCGGGCTGTTTGGCGTCGAGCGCCAGCCAGTCGCCCAGATCGGCGCCGCGTCCTTCCTTCCAGAGTCCGTCCGGATTGGCCGCGAGGATGCCCTCGAGATACGCGGTCATCGCCGCCCAATTGTCGTCGACCACGCTCGCGCCGCCCGTGTGCAGGAAGCTGACATAGGGCAGCATCACCCCCGCATCCGCCCAGCCCGGGGTCGGGGTGGACGTTCCCCATCCCAATCCCTTGGGCGAGGGCGACCACATCGGATAGGCGCCGTTGGCGGCCTGATCGTCGCGCAGCATGCGCGTGAAGGAGCGCGTGAAGCCGCCCACGTCCATGTTGAACGCGGCGGTATCCCAGAAGACCTGGGCATCGCCGGTCCAGCCGAGGCGCTCGTCGCGCTGCGGGCAATCGGTGGGGTTGCCACGGAAGTTCGACCGCTGGCTCCACAAGGTGTTGAGCCACAGCTTCTGGATGGTGGGTTCCGCGATCGTGAAGGTGCCGATCTCGGGCAGGTCGCTGGAGAGGACCACGCCCTCGACCATATCGGCACGCAACTCGGCAAGGCCGTCGACTTGTGCGTAGCGAAAGCCCTGGAAGGTGAAGACGGGCTCCAGCGTCTCCTTCGGGTCGCCGGACAGGATGTAGCGATCCTCCGCGCGTGCCGCGCGCAGGTTGCGGCGGTCGAGCATCCCGTCGGCGGTCAGGATCTCGGCGTGCTCGACGGTCACCAGGTTCCCGCGCCCGCCCGCCACGGTCAGGCGCACGCGGCCCGCGAAATTCTGCCCGAAATCGACGAGGTGCGTGCGCGGCCCGATCCGGCGGATCGTGAGCGGCGGCACGATGCGCGTGGCCCGGATCGGCTGCGCCAGCGGGGAAACCAGTTGCGCGGCGGGGACGGGCGCCGGCCATGCGCGTTCCCAGGTGCCGTCGTCGAAGCCAAAGGCGGACCAGTCCTGCGGCCATTCGCGGCGATCGTGATCCTCGCCGGCATAGATTTCCGAGAGGGTGATCGGCGATTGCCGGTGGCGCCATTCGGAATTGGTCGCGATCCGCTCCACGGCGCCATCCGCCGTCCGCGCCTCGATCATCAGCTTCAGCCGGCGCGGCGCGGGGCCATAGGCCCAGCGGCCGTCGGGTGCCTGATAGCTGGCGTAGAAGCCGTCGCCGGCCAGCACGCCGACGACATTGTCGCCCGCCCGCAGCAGCGGTGCAACGTCATAGGTGCGATACGGAATGTGCTTGCGATACTCGGCGGGTTCGCATTGGAGCTCGTCGTCGCCGACCCGTTGGCCGTTGATCCAGATCCGGTAGCCTCCAAGCGCCGCCACGTAGAGCCGCGCCGTGCGTGGAGCGGCGCCCAGCCGAAATGCCCGGCGCAACAGCCGGGCGGGCGTAGGCGGCCAGGGGAAATGCCTCCGATTTGCGCGCATCGTCGCTGGCGTCCAACTGTCGTCGGGCCCCGCGACACGCCAGCCTTCGACCAGGCGCAGGACCGAGCCGTCGGCCTGCGGCACCCGGATCTGCGCGGCGAGCGTTGCGAGCGCCTTGCCGCCCTCGCGACGTGCGGCCACCTCCGCCGTCAGCACATGCTCGCCCGCCATCAGCGCGAGGGGGAAACTCGCCGCAGGCGGTCCGCCATAGGCGTCCGGATGCCAGGACGGCACTTCGATCGGCCGTCCGTCGAGCATCAACCCGACGAGCTTGCTCGCTGTATGGAGGATCAGCCGGCCTTCGCCGGCACCGCTGCGGAAGGAAAGGCGGAACCGGCCAGGTTGCCGCTCGTCCGGCGTCTGCGCCTTGGCCCAGCGCGGTTCGGCCAGCCGGTCGTCGCGCTCGGCCGCGCTTTCGATCGCCAGCCATTCGCCCGACCAGTCCGCCGGCAGCAGCAAACCCATTTCCCAGACCGCCGGCGCGCTCCAGCCGGATTCCCCGTCCGGGCTCCAGAGCTTGACCTGCCAGTGACAGCGCTGCCGCGATTCCAGCACCCGGCCGGCATAGGGCACACCCGTCGAGATGCCGCTTTCGACGCGCCCGCTGTCCCAAAGATCGGCTTTCCCCGACGCAAGCATCGCCGGATCGCTCGCGACGCGAATGCGATAGGCGGCCTGTGCCGTGCCCGCCGGCCCGATCACTTGCCAGGACAGCATGGGCCGCGCGTCGCCGATACCCAGCGGGTCCTGCAATGCGGCGGCGCGCAGATTGTCGGCTCCGAGCCGCGTCGCCGTCCAGGCGTGTGCCCCGGGCGCCGCCAGCCAGCCGGCGCCGAGCCCGCCGGCCAACAAGGTACGGCGATCGATCAGGGGCATGGGCCGGTCAGTCCTCTTCAACCACGGCGACGCCCCATGGCGACAACGCGAGTGCATCGCCGCTGCCCAGCCTGCGCCCGGTGATAAGCTCGGTTCCCGGCGCGACGCCTGCCGCCAGCGTCGCTGGGCGGGCCGAATAGTTCAGGACATAGCGTACCCGGTGGCCGTTCTTCAGCGTCCCGCCCCGCACGATCAGCGGGAAGCGCGTCGTGCCGACCGGCACTTCGGCCCGGTGCGCGGCGTCGGCGAGCAACTCCTCGATCAAGGCGTCGCTCGGCATGAACCCGACATAGGTGACCTCGCCCTTGCCGTAGCGGTTGCGCGTGATCGCGGCATCGGGGGGCCAGGAGGGGTGGTGGTACCGCGCCAGCACCGTCGCCGTGGTGGGCTTCAGCATCTCCATCCACCAGCGCACCTTCAACGCATCTGGGGTGGCCGGCGGGCCTGCGCGGAACGGGTCCACATCGAGCGTCACGTCGCGCGGAGGCGTGTACATTTGATAGGTGACCCCCGCCGCCTCGGCGATCCCGCCGGGCTGGGCTGTGTAGCGGACCTTGGTGTTCTCGTCGGAAAAGCCGCTCTTGAAGGTGTAGACGACGTGGCCCCCGGCGCGGGCAAAGGCGTTGAGCCGCTCGAGTTCGGCGTCGCTCGCGGCATAGAGTGCGGGTACGATGATCAGCTTGTAGCGATCGAGCGAGATCTTCGAATCGGGCGAAAGGATGTCGGCTTCGATATTCTGCCGGTAGAGCGCGTCATAGAAGGGGCGGAGCACTTCGTTGTAGCTGATGCTCTGCCCGTCGGCGTTGATCCGAAACGAATCGAAGGCGCTTTGCGCACGGTTACTGACATAGACCGCGACCTGGTTTCGCTTGGTCATGTCGACCAGTTTGGGCCCGAGCCGCTTGAAGTCCGCGCCGATGCCCCTGGCTTCGTCATAGAGCGCGTTGGGCTTGTAGTCCTGCCCCAGCAGCCCGCGCCAATAAGTCTCCACGGCGTTTGCGGTCGTCGCCCAGTGCCAATATTCGACCAGATGGGCGCCGGAGGCGAGGTGGCTGAACGCCTGCAGCCGCAGCTGGCCGGGGAAGGGCGTCCATTCGGGGAAGCCCTGCGCCTGCGTCTCGAGCACCAGATAATTCTGGCCGTCGCGCATCGAGCGGGTCAGATCGCCGCCAAAGGCGATCTCGGCGCCGGTCAGCCGTTCCTGGCTAGGGTGGTAGATGTCGATACCCGCGACATCGAGGGGGCGGGCGGCGAGCCAATGGTTCACTTCGGGCTGCACGCCATAGGAATGGCCACGCCAGCCCAGATCGAAATTCTGCGTGATGAACTGATCGGGCCGGGCATGGGCGCGGACGAGACCTGCCTGCCAGGTCAGGAATTCGGTGACGAGGCCGCGCTGGAACTCGGCGAAGGCATTGGCGACGCTCGCGTTCATCGTGCCGTTGGTGGAGGGGAAATCCTCCCAGCGATTGATCCGGTTGCTCCAGTAATCGAGCCCCCATGCCTTGTTCAGCGCGTCGAGGCTCGGCCATTTCGCCTTCACCGCAGCGACGAAAGCCGCCTGCACATTGGGGCCGCTGGTGCCATAGGCCTTGGTCTCGTTGTCGACCTGATAACCGATGACGGCCGGATGGTCCTTCACATGATCGATCAGCGCGATGATCACGCGCTCGGCCGCGGCGCGATAGTCGGGGTCGGTGATGTCCATGTTCTGGCGGTAGCCGAATTCGGCGCGGCCGTTGGGCCGGGTGACGAGCACGTTCGGATGCGCGCGCGCGAGCCAGGTCGGAATGGCATAAGTGGGCGTGCCGACGATCACCTTGATGCCGTGACGGTGCATCGCCGCCAGCATCCGGTCGACATGGCTGAAATCGAACACGCCGGGTTGCCGTTCGAGCGTTCCCCAGGTCGATTCGGCGATCCGGACGACACTGATGTTGGCCGCCTTCATCAGCCGCGCATCTTCTTCGACACGGTCGACCGGCGTGTACTCGTCATAATAAGCGACGCCGTACAGGATCGTGCCTGGAAGCTTCGTGGCCGGGGGCGCCGCGACGCCGGGTTCCGCCAGAACCAGGGCCGATGCGAGCAACGCGCGCGTGATCTTCTTCACCGATTGGCCTCCCGGTTCGACGAGAGCGTCCGGGTTCACAGCCCCAGATCGATGGCGCGGCGGCCGGTGCCGTCGCCGCCAACGCTTCCCCTCCATTATTAAGTAAGACAATAAAGCCAGGGAGGTGTCGGTCAAGCCCGCCGGGTCGCCGAAAGCGGCGCAGGCGCCGGCGCTTGCCGCCTAGCCGCGAGGTGCCGCGTGCCCGTTCTCTTTCGGTCCCGAGGCAGCACGATGCGTTTCCTCCTCGATTGCCACTTCGGTATCGATCTGGGCCTGGCGAACCAGCACGATGGTCGCCTCGCGCGCGGCGGCCGCGTCGCTATTGGCGATCGCCTCGAACAACGCCTGGTGCGGAGGCATCGGATCGATGGGCTTCCTGTTGCTGCGATACTTGAAGAAGGTGGTCCAATGAACCGCGGCGGAGATGCTGGCGGAGAGGCTGACCAGCAGTTCGTTCCCGGTTGCTTCGAGGATGAGGGCGTGGAAGCGCTGATCGGCGGCGCGGCCTATCTCGTTCTCGAGTCCGTGCTTGGCCATCTCCTCGAGCGCGTGGCCCATGCGCGACAGCTGGCGCGCGCTTCGCCCCAGCGCTGCCAGCTCCGCTGCCGAGGGCTCGACGATCATGCGCAACTGGAAGAGGCTGTGCACGAAGGGGAGCGGAGGCGCCCCCTCGAACATCCAGCCGAGCAGCTCTGGATCGAGCATGTTCCAGAAATGACGGTCGCGGACTTTGGTGCCGGCCTTCGGCTTGCTCTCGACGAGCCCCTTGGCAGACAGCATCCGCAGCGATTCGCGTATCACGCTGCGCGACACGCCGAACTTCTCGGCCAGATCGATCTCGCCGGGGAGGATGGTGCCGGGCGCGTTGCGCCCGGTGACGATCGAAACGCCGAGCTGCTGTGCCAGAGAAATATGGGCAGGTCGCCCGCGCTTGCCCGCCGTCATGTTATCCCTCCGAGGGGTGAGCTTAGGCTCGCGGGCGCCGCGGCGGCAACCCCGCCGTTACGGAATGCGTGTTTTTGTCAGGCAATAGAAGCGGGCTTGGCAGCAACGACGCGGCACGCTCGTCTTGTCTGACAATAATGGAGAACAAGCGGGCCGGGTTGATGATCGGTGGCGCGTGCATCGCGCGCATTCAGTCGACCCGATCGAGGCGTAGCGACGCCCCGCGTTTTGCTGAAGGACTCGTCGAAGGAGCGGGCGCGCCGCCCCTTCGACGAGACAATCCATTAGAAGCGGAATCGCGCGCCTAGACCAAAATAGCGGCCCTCGTCGCGAATGTCGCGCGGATAGTAGCGGTCCTCCGCATATTGGGCATAGTTGTTGAAAGGTTTCGCAAGGATGTTTGCGACATCCAGCGTAAAGGTTATTTCCGGTATCGGTGTATAGTTGAACGAGAAATCCAGACGGTTGATGTTCTCGGTTCCTTCACCCAGGTAGACGCCCTGCGCGTTGACGAAATTCCCATTCAGGAAGGACGCACGATTGTTCAAGGAAAGGCGCGAAGATATTTTGCCCTTCTCGAAGAACAGAGCCGCATTGTATGTCCACTTCGACAGGCCCGGGATCTTCACGAACGGCGGTTCTGCGTTGCTGCCCGTCACGCTGGCAAACAGGTTCGCGGGATATTGCTGCTCGCCATCGAGATAGGTCACGTTCGCCTGCACGCCGAAGCCACTGAGGATTCCGGGCAGGAAGTCGAGGAAGGTCTGACCGCCCACCTCGACGCCCTTGATCCTGCCCGCGCCGGCATTCTCGGGGCGGTTGATCTCGATGAGGCCATATACGGGATCGATCGTACGATTGGTATAATTCGCGATGAAGCCGTTCAGATCGCGATAGAATACCGCTGCGCTCAGCGAGGCGGTCGGCGAGAAGTAATATTCGACCGTGGCGTCGTAGTTCGTCGAGGTCAGCGGCTGCAGATCCGGGTTGCCGCCGCTGCCATAGGCATTGGGGCGCCCCTGGAGACCGGGCCCGAAGCGCGTGTCCGGCACCACGCCGCCGGGCGGAATGGTGGAGGTGTTCTGCGAGATGGACAGTGCCGGATTGAGCTGTCCGAATTCGGGCTTGGTCCGGGTCTTCGTCACGCCGAAGCGGATCTGCAGCTTGTCGTCCGGGCGGATGCGGAGGCTGAAGTTCGGAAGCACGTCGACATAGTTCGCCTTCGTCACACGCGGTTCGCTGGTCGTGACGCCATTGAAGGTGACGTTCGAATTGCCGCTGTACCGTCCCACGGTATTGACCACGCGCGCGCCGATCAGACCGTCGATGCGGAAATTGCCCAAATTGAATTCGTATTTGGTCTGGCCATAGAACGCATAGGTCTGCTCTTCCGCGAAGAAGGCGGCGCGGGGATCGAGCTGGACGGTGGGGGTCGAGAAGCGGGCGAGCGCATCGCGGTAGCCCGCATCATTGGGGTTCGCCGCAACGATCTGCTGCAGAGCCTTGTAGGCGAATTGCCGCAACGCGGGCGCATTGCCGGCAATGCCCTCACGCGAAGGCATGAGCCAGCTGGTGAAGCCCTGATTGCCGCGGAACGCATCCTGCGTCAGCTCGAGCTCGCCTGCCGGAGTGTTCGCGAGGGGGATGTTGAGCGTGTCGGTATAAGCGTAGCGGTTCCCGCGCCGGAGCGAGGCGTCGCGATCGGTCCACCGTACGCCGAACTGGAATTTCGGCAGGAACGAGATGTCCGTCTCGAGGTCGAGATCGCCCCGCCATTGCCATCCCTTGCCCTGCACGCGGTAGATGCTCTCGTAATAGCCGCGCCAGCGATAATTGGCCGGATTTTTGACATCGAAGCCTTCGAAATCCCATGACACGCCGTTGTCGACGAAGAAGTCGACATTGGCCGTCGGCGAGCTGAACAGCGAGGAGTCGAAGCTCCATTCGTCCGAGCCATATTCGCTTCGCGTATAAGCGAGATCGGTCGACAATTTGGCGCGGCCGACATTCCACTTGATGCCGCCTGCCGCCTGATAGGTGTTGGTGTAGCCGGCGTTGGTGCTGCGATAGGCTTCCGGACGGAAACCGCCAACCTTGGTCAGGCTCTCCACCTGATCCGGCTTGTCTTCGCGCAGGACGACATTGGTCAGCGTCGGATTGCCGTCGATCAGCGGCGTGCGCCACCAGTCGTTGGCGCCGCGTCCGCGATAGCCCTGGTAGAGGAAGTCGTAGTAAATCTCGAGATCGGGGTTCGGCTTCCACTGAACGCTGGCATTGAGCGCCGGGCGCCAGCGCTTGCCGCTGTCATTATATACGCCGACCGCTCCGGGGATGCGGAAATCCCGGCCGACGGACGCAGGCTGGACCGTCGTTCCCGCGCTCGGGCCGGTGATCCAGCCGTCCCCCCAGCGCACCGCGTTCCGATATTGCGCCTGGCTGTAGGAGGCATTCACCAGAATGCCGATCTCGCCAATGGAGCTATCGGCGCGAGCGCTGATCAGAATGTTCCCGAGGGGGTCGTACTTGCCGCTCTGGTCATTGTAGGTGCCGCGAATGCCGCCGGCGACGACGAAATTCTCGGTGAAGTCGAACGGACGGCGTGAGCGAACGTTGATGAGGCCGGCAAGGCCGGGCTCGAGCAAGTCCGCCGTGCCGGACTTGTAGACTTCCAGGCCGGCCAACGCGCCTGCAGGGAAATCCTGCAGCTGGGAACGTCGAAGCTCGGCAGTGAAGATGTCGCGGCCGTTGAACGTGGTTGCGACGTCGGGGAGGCCGCGAACCAGAACCTGGCTCACTTCGTCGCTGAAGCGATTCACTTGCACGCCGGTAACGCGGGCGAGCGATTCTGCAGCCGTGTTGTCGGGAAGCTTGCCGATGTCCTGCGCGACGATCGCGTCCAGAATCGCATCGGAATTGCGCTTGATCGCCTGCGCGGTCCCGAGGCTGGCGCGATAGCCCGTCACCACAATGTCCCGGGGGTCTGCCTCGGTGCCGGATTCGCCGGCGGGAGCCTTTTCCTTTTGCTCATCTGCGGCAGGCGCATCCTGGGTCGCTGCCGTGACCGTGGTCTGGGAATATGCAGGAAATGCCATCAGCGCGAACGGCGCAACCGAAACGTAAAGCGCAAACCGCTTCATAAAAGTCCCCTCTCCTGAGCCGCGCCATTGTGGCGTCTGCTAAATCTTATTTGTCTGACAAACATTGGGCTCGTCAAGGGCATTTCTGAGAAAAGCCGGAACCCCGGGTATAATTCCTCTCATTGCCCGTTAAATTGTCAGGCAAATCTCCGCGACTGCGCCGTTTGCGCGCTAACGCGATCCCATGACTGCGGGGAGGATTTGTAGCGCATGCCGGCGATAGCGGTTGAGGCCGGCGGCTTGGCTGTTGGATGATCGTAGGTTGGAAAGCCCAGGAGCGGGGCGGCTGACGGGGTCCGTGTTCCGCCGCTCCGTGCCTGGATCTCAGCCACGCCGGAAGGAGGTGACGGCAGTCCGGGTTCGCCAGCTCGAGAAACATCGAAATCCCGGGAGAGACCAATGTCCTATGCCGATGCCCTCGACGATCTCGTTCGAGCGGCCGCCGAGGTCGATATTGCCGTCACGCTGGACCATCACGCTTGAAAAGCCGCAGGGCGCTTGCCTAGTTTCGCACATGGCTCCCTTTTTTGCGGCCCGACCCTCTCGACAATAAAAATACCGGCCAGTATAGAAAGCCCTTGACGCGGCGCAGCACGATTTCTATACCAGTCGGTATGGAAGTGATCCGTCACCTTCGCAACCGGGACCAGACGAAGGAGCTGCCTATGCGTCAGCCTTGCAAACAGCGAGATCGGGCTACGGCCTGAACCATCGGCGCCCCGCGCGCCGATCCACATTTCAGGCTCGGCCTGCCTGCCGCGCGAACGGGATTCGCGGGGAGGGAGTTTGCGCCTTCGCGACAACAATCGCCGGTGATCCGTGGCCTAGGTGCCGCGGGCAGGGGAGCGGTGCGTCCGCCGCCGGCCAGAAGGGAGAAGACCCATCGCGTATCTGAACTTTTCCGCATTGCAGGGCAGCCCCGTCGCGGCTCCCGTCGACGTCGTCGCCGCGCCGCGCACCCAGACGGGCTTTTCCGCGCTCGAATGGCAAGTGGTGGCGATCGCCCAGCACGATCGGCTCTCCTCGCTCGAAAAGCCGGGGAAGCTCGCCACTGCCCTCACCATGATCTTCGGCGGGCAGCGGCCCAACCCCGAACTCGCCGACTCCCGTCTGGAGGCGCTTCGCCGTCTCGCCGTGCATGCCTGGCATCGCGGCTACACGGTTCCGCGCGCCGCGATCCGCGCCTTCCACGAGGCGGGCTTCACCATCGAACAATATGAAACGCTGCTCGCCAGTATCAGCCGGGGCCGGGCAGCTCTCAATCAGGGAAAACGTGCATGAACATGATCACGCGTATCGATCCGGTCGAGCCCAACGAGGCGGAGCCGGGTCCGCTCGACCGCAAGCGCCGGCCGCTCTGGCAGAAAGGCGCGTTCGTCGCGCTGCCGGTGCTGCTCGTGGCTGGCGGGGTGAGCGTCTTCAATCGTGAATCGCCGGCGGTCGCCGCGCCGCCGCCGCCCACGGTTACCGTCGCCCAGCCGCTGGTTCGCCAGGTCAATGAATGGGACGATTATGTCGGTCGCTTCGAGGCGAGCCGCAGCGTCGAGGTGCGGCCGCGTGTCTCGGGGCAGGTCGTCGGCATTCACTTCACCGACGGCGCGATCGTCCAGAAGGGGCAATTGCTCTTCACGATCGACTCGCGCCCGTTCGCTGCGGCGCTTGCCGAGGCTCGGGCCGGTCTCGCCACCGCGCAGAGCGATCTGGCGCTGGCCCAGTCCGATCTAAGCCGCGCCGAGCGACTGGTCGCGGCGGAAGCGGTGTCGAAGAGCGATGTCGAGCGGCTCCAGGCGCGGGTCCGTGCGGCGCGTGCCTCGGTTGCTGCGGCGGAGGCCCGGGTTCGTGCCCGTGGGCTGGACGTCGAATTCACCCAGGTCCGCGCCCCGATCGCCGGCCGCATCTCGGACCGCAAGGTCGATGCCGGCAATCTGGTCGCGGCCGGAGAGGGGGCGGGCGGTTCGCTGCTCACCACGATCAATGCGCTCGATCCGATCTACTTCACCTTCGACGGCTCCGAGGCGTTGTTCCTCAAGACCAAGCGCGCGCAGGCGGCGGGGAGTGCCCAGTCGCCGGTCGAGATCCGACTTCAGGACGAAGCCGATTATCGCTGGAAGGGCGGGCTCGACTTCACCGACAACGGGCTCGATCCGCGGTCGGGAACGATCCGCGGCCGCGCCGTGCTGCGCAATCCCGACATGTTCCTCACTCCGGGCATGTTCGGCAACATGCGGCTCTCGGCGGGCGGCACCGCACAGGCACTGCTGATCCCCGATTCGGCCGTATCGACCGATCAGGCTCGCAAGATCGTGATGACGGTGGGCAAGGACGGCACGCTCCAGCCGAAGCCGGTCACGGTCGGACCCGTCGTCGACGGGCTGCGCATCGTCCGCTCGGGCCTCACTCCGCAGGACCGCGTGGTCCTGGCCGGCGCGCAGGTGGTGCCGCCGGGAGGCAAGGTTCAGGTCAAGCCGGGCAAGATCGAACCCCAGGCTGTGGCCACGGCACCAGTCGTATCGGCTCCGGTCACGGGCGAAGCCACTTTCGCCCGCTGACCGACCTGCCGCCGGGCGGTCCCCAAGGCCCGGCGGCAGGACCCATTGCTAGTATTTCCCGTTCGCCCTGAGCTTGTCGAAGGGCAGCCCGCCACGCGCGCATCGCATGCGGTCAGCGGGCCTTCGACAAGCTCAGGCCGAACGGACACTTGAAACCCTCTTACGAGGAGTAGGCCCATGCGCCTCTCGCGTTTCTTCATCACCCGCCCGATCTTCGCGGCGGTCATCGCGATCGTGATCACGATCATCGGCGCGATCGCCTATCTGGCGCTGCCGATTTCGCAATATCCCGACATCGTCCCGCCGACGGTTACGGTCACCGCCGCCTATCCCGGCGCCTCGGCCGAGACCGTCGCCGAGACGGTCGCCGCGCCGATCGAGCAGGAAATCAACGGCGTCGACGACATGCTCTACCAGTCGTCCCAGTCGACCGGCGACGGCAGCGTCACGATCACTGTGACGTTCAAGTCGGGCACCAATCTCGATGCCGCGCAGGTGCTGGTGCAGAACCGCGTGGCCGTTGCCATACCTCGCCTGCCCGAGGAAGTGCAGCGACTCGGCGTCGTGACGCGCAAGACGACTCCTGACTTCCTGATGGTGGTCAACCTGATCTCGCCCGACAATTCGATCGATCGCAGCTACATCTCCAACTACGCTCTGACGCAGGTGAAGGACCGCCTCGCCCGCATCAACGGCGTGGGCGATGTCCGGATGTTCGGGGCGCGCGACTATGCGATGCGCGTCTGGATCGATCCGGGCCGTGCCGCGGCGCTCGACCTCACCGCGGGCGATATCGTCCAGGCGCTGCGGGGGCAGAATATTCAGGTTGCAGCGGGTTCGCTCGGTCAGCCGGGTTCGACGCCCAGCGGCAACGCCTTCCAGCTCAACGTCGAGACGCAAGGCCGCCTCAAGGATCCTGCCGAGTTCGGACAGGTCGTGATCCGCACCGACAGTGACGGGCGTCAGGTCCGCGTCAGCGACGTGGCCCGCGTCGAACTGGGCGCGGCGGACTATAACGCCAATACCTATCTCTCGAACCAGCCGACCGTGATCCTCGCCGCCTATCAGCGGCCGGGCTCGAACGCGCTCGCCGCCGCGCAGGCGATCGAGCACGAGATGAAGGAGATTTCGAAGAACTTCCCCAAGGGCCTCGAATATCGCGTCATCTACAACCCGACCGAGTTCATCGCCCAGTCGATCGACGCGGTCTATCACACGCTGGGCGAGGCGATCCTGCTCGTCGTGCTCGTCGTCATCGTCTTCCTCCAAAAGTGGCGCGCGGCGATCATCCCGGTCGTGGCGATCCCGGTCTCGCTGATCGGCACGATGGCGGTGCTGTTGCCGCTGGGCTATTCGCTCAACAACCTCTCGCTGTTCGGCCTCGTGCTGGCGATCGGCATCGTCGTCGACGACGCCATCGTCGTGGTCGAGAATGTCGAGCGCAACCTCGCACGGGGCATGTCCTCGCTCGAGGCGGCGAAGACCTCGATGGACGAAGTGTCGGGCGCGCTCGTCGCGATTGTCCTCGTGCTGCTCGCGGTGTTCCTGCCGACCCTGTTCCTCAATGGTCTGTCGGGCGCCTTCTACAAGCAGTTCGCAGTAACGATCTCCGTCGCGACTGCGATTTCGCTGCTCGTCTCGCTCACACTGTCACCCGCGCTCGCTGCCGTGCTGCTGAAAGGGCATGAGGGCGAACCGAAGGGGCCGATTTCACGCGTGCTGCGTCGCGGGGCGGACCTGTTCAACCATGGTTTCGACCGGATGAGCGAGGGCTATTCGAGGCTCACCCGCGCACTGGTGACGCGGCCCAAGCGGATGATGGTGACCTATGCCGGATTGATCGCGGCGACGATCGGCTTGTTCTGGGTGACGCCGGTCGGCTTCATCCCCGCGCAGGACCAGGGCTACTTCCTCACGGTCATCCAGCTGCCCCCCGGCTCGTCGCTCGAACGTACCGACGAAGTGATGCGCAAGGTCGTCGCGCGCATCCTGCCGATCAAGGGCGTCAAGGGCTCGGTGATGCTCGCGGGCTTCGACGGTCCGTCGCAGACGCTCGCTCCGAACAGCGCCGCTGCTTATGTGCCTCTGCTTTCGTTCGAGGAGCGCAAGAAGCTCGGCGTCAGCTATGCCGAGATCATGAACGAGGCGCGCAAGCGCACCGCCGACATCAACGAGGCGATGCTGCTCGTCGTCCCACCGCCGCTCATCCAGGGCATCGGCTCGGCCGGCGGTTATCGGATGATGATCGAGGATCGCGGCGAGCATGGCTATGAGGCACTCGGCAAGACCGCGTTCGGGCTGATCGGCCAGGCCAACCAGACCGAAGGCCTCAAGCAGGTCTACTCGTTCTTCAACACCGCTACGCCGCGCGTCTTCGCCGATATCGACCGGCGCAAGGCCAATCTGCTCGGCGTTCCGCCGGAACGCGTGTTCGAGGCGCTCAACGTCTATCTCGGCTCGACCTTCGTGAACGACTTCAACATGCTCGGCCGCACCTATCGCGTCACCGCACAGGCCGACGCGCCGTTCCGTGCTACCGAAGCCGACATCGCCAATCTCAAGACTCGCTCGAATTCCGGCCAGATGGTGCCGATCGGTTCGGTGTCGACTTTCGAGAACAAGACCGGGCCGTATCGCGTCACGCGCTATAATCTGTTCCCGGCGGTGGAAGTCGATGGCGATACCGCACCGGGTTATAGCTCGGGCGCTTCGCTCGACTCGATGGAGAAGCTCGCGAGCCAATTGCCTCCCGGCTACGGCGCGGAATGGACGGGCATCGCCTTCCAGCAGAAGATGGCGGGAAGCACCGCAGGCCTCGTGTTCGGGCTGGCCGTGCTGTTCGTCTTCCTCGTGCTGGCGGCGCAATATGAGAGCCTGACGTTGCCGCTGGCGATCGTCCTGATCGTGCCGATGTGCCTGCTCGCGGCCATGGCCGGCGTGAACCTGCGGGGAATGGACAACAACGTCCTCACCCAGATCGGGCTGGTCGTGCTGATCGCGCTTGCCGCCAAGAACGCGATCCTCGTGGTCGAGTTCGCGCAGCAGGCCGAGGCGCGGGACGGGTTGTCGCCGGTGGAAGCCGCGGTGCGTGCCGCGCGCGATCGCCTGCGGCCGATCCTGATGACTTCGTTCGCCTTCATCCTCGGCGCGGTGCCGCTGCTGATCGCGAGCGGGGCAGGGGCCGAGCTCCGTCAGGCGCTGGGCACTGCGGTGTTCTTCGGGATGATGGGCGTGACCGGTTTCGGCCTGCTCTTCACCCCAACTTTCTACGTCGTCTGCCGCGGGCTTGGACAGCGTCTCGCGCGCAGACGGCGTGGATCGGGAGAGGCGCCCGCCGCCGAGCTCCAGCCGGCCGAATAATCACCAGCCGTCACCCCGGCGAAAGCCGGGGGACGCGCAGGAGGAAATGAAATGACTTATCGCGTTATTCTTGCCACTGCCTCTGCGCTCGCCCTCGCGGCCTGTGCTGCCGGCCCCGATTATGTCGCTCCGGTTCACCCGCAGACTGCCGCCGGCAATTTCGTCACGACCAGCCCCGCGGTCACTCCGGAACCCGTCAAGGGCGATTGGTGGCGGCTCTACAACGATCCGGTGCTCGATCAGCTCGTCACCGACGCACTCGCCGCGAACACCGATGTCCGCGTGGCGGTGGCCCGGATCGCGCGGGCGCGTGCGGCATTGCGCGGGGCCCGCGCCGACCGGCTCCCGCAAGCGGGCGTGAGCGCCGGCGCCAATTACGGCCGCCTGCCCGCGGGCCAGCGTCCGCCCGGCGCCGCGCGCGAGGACTGGCAGATCGACGCCGGGCTCGACGTCTCGTACGAAGTCGACCTGTTCGGCCGCGTGTCGCGCAACGTCGAGGCCAGCCGCGGCGACGTCGCCGCCGCCGAGGCGGATGCCGACGCGGTTCGCGTGATCGTCGCCGCCGAAACCGCGCGCGCTTATGCCGATGCCGCCTCCGCCGCCGAGCGGCTCGCGGTGGCCGAGCGTATCGTCAAGCTGCTCGACCAGTCGATCGACCTGACCGAGCGCCGCCGCAATGTCGGCCTTGCCACAAGGCTGGACACCGCCCGGATCGGCGCGCTGCGCAACCAGCGCCGGGCCGAAGTTCCTGCACTAGCCGCCGAGCGCGATGCGGCACTGTTCCGACTCGCCACGCTCACCGGCCGCACGCCCGCCGATCTCCCCGACACCGCCCGGGCGCGCACCGAGACGCTGCGCCTCGACCAGCCGATCCCGGTCGGCGACGGCGCGGCCTTGCTCGCGCGCCGTCCCGACATTCGCGCCGCGGAGCGCCGCCTCGCCGCCAACACTGCGCGGATCGGCGTGGCGACGGCTGATCTCTATCCCAAGATCAGCCTGGGCGGTTCGGTCGGCTCGACCGGCAACAATGTGGGCGACATCTTCACCGGGGGGCCGCTGCGCTGGCTGCTCGGCGGATTGATCAACTGGGCAGTGAATCCGGAACCGGCGCGCGCGCGCGTCGCCGCGGCGGAGGCCGACACCCAGGCGTCGCTCGCGACGTTCGACGGCGTCGTACTCGGCGCGCTGCAGGAGACCGAGACCGCTCTATCGGCTTATGCCCATGCGCTCGAACGGCGCAGCGCGCTGCAGGCGGCGCAGACCGAGGCGCGGGCCGCGGTCAACATCGCCCGCGCGCGCCAGCGCGAAGGCGATATCGATTCGCTGGCATTGCTCGACGCCGAGCGCACTTTCGCCGATGCCGAAGCGGCGCTCGCCACCGCCGACGCGCAGATCGCCGATACGCAAGTCGATCTGTTCAAGGCGCTCGGCGGAGGCTGGCAAACAACGTAGCCACATAATTCCCCTCCCTTCTAGGGAGGGGTTAGGGGTGGGTAGCGGCGGGCGAGGCTCGATGCCTCGTCCGGCGCTTTGTGCTGCGGTGCCAGAGAGAGTCTTTTAGGCGCGCAGACGCGCACACCCACCCCCCAGCCCCTCCCTGCGAGCAGGGAGGGGAGCTTTGACTCATCGCCCCTTGCGCGCGTCCGCGATGCGCACCAGCCGCAGCACGTTGCCGCTCCACATCTTCTCGATGTCGGTCCTCGAATACCCCGCCTGCTGCAGCCGCGCGGTAACCTTGGGCAGCGCGTCGATATCCTCGAAGCCGGGGACGCCGCCGCCGCCGTCCCAATCGGCGCCGAAGCAGACATGGTCGACACCCGCCACGTCGATCAGATGGAGCACCAGCCGCATATAGGTTTCGAAATCGGCCTGCTGCGACGGCGCCGTCGCCTCGATCGCGCGCAGGCGCCGGGTAAGCGCGGCAACCTCCCCGGTGGTCAGCCCCAGCTTGGCGGCGTCCTCGAGCTTGTCGGCGATCTCCGAGCGTTCGGCATTGGGGTTCGATTTGCCGAGATAGGCGGCGTTGGCGCAGATCGCCCCGCCCGAGGCGGCAAGCTTGCGCAGGCGCGCATCGTCGAGGTTGCGCGCATGATCGAAGATCGCCTTCGATCCGCTGTGCGAAAGGATCACCGGTGTCTTCGACAATTCGATCATCTGGTCGAGCACCGCGTCCGAGGCGTGGCTGGCATCGAGCACCATGCCCAGCCGGTTCATCTCGGCGACCCATTGCCTGCCCAGCGGGCTGAGGCCGTTCCATTTCGGCGTGTCGGTCGCCGAATCCGCGAACTGGTTGTTCCGGAAATGCACCGGTGACGCCATCCGTACGCCGCGCTTGTAGAACTCGCCGAGCAGCGACAGATCCTCGCCCAGCGGATAGCTGTTCTCGATGCTGATGAAGCCGAAGCGCTTGCCTGCCTTGTCGAGCCGCACCGCGTCGCTCGCCTTGGTTGCCAATCCGATCCGGTCCGGGAATTTGGCGAACGTCGCGTGGATCTCGTCCGAGCGCTTGAGCGCGAAGGCCTTTGCGGCGGCATAGCCCTCGGGCGTCAGCGGGCCCGACGCAGTGTAGATCACGAAGAACCCGCCATCGAGGTCGCCGGCGTCCATCCGGCCGAGATCGACCTGCACCGGATCGGTCGCATGATCGTGCCGGTCGCCGAAACTCCAGCCGGGGCGGGTGAAATGCGCCGGCGTGTCGAGATGCGTATCGAGCGTCAGCAGCTTCTTGTGCAGGTCCTTGTCGTCCCCGGGCGCCGCGTACGAGGCCGCGGAAGCCGTGGCGGCGAGCAGGGCAAGCAGGACGAGCTTTTTCATCGGGAACCTCGGGGCAGCGACAATTACCCATAGCTATGGCGCGGTGGATGGCGACCGTACAGCCTGTCGGATAAGCGAACGCCATAGCCCCCCGGCATAGTGTTAATCCGTATTTGGGTCGGGATACGGCGCGTGAAGAAGAGCCGGCGCGGTCGAGCCTGGCCCAAACCAGCGGGGCTTTCGGTATGTCCGCTATCGGAGCGTTAGCAGCCAGGTCACACACGCATGCCAGGGCGCTTTCAACGAGGCTTTCCAAGCCCCGCCGCCAGCCGCTTACTTCATCGATATCTTCCCTTATTCGGCTGCGTCCGCCGCCATCGGCGCCCGCGCCGCTTGCTTGCGATGGTCGAAAGTCGCGAGGCTCGACGCCTTCATCTCGATCGAGAAGCCTGGTGCGGTCGGCGCGCGATAGGCGCCGTTTTCCACTATGCACGGATGCAGGAAATGTTCGTGGAGGTGGTCGACAAATTCGATCACGCGCCCGTCCGTCGTGCCCGCGAAGCAGAGATAGTCGATCATCGCGAGGTGCTGGACATATTCGCACAGCCCGACGCCGCCGGCATGCGGGCACACCGGCAGATCGTATTTCGCAGCCATCAGCAGAACGGCCAGTACTTCGTTGACGCCGCCCAGCCGGCACGCGTCGATCTGCACCACGTCGATCGCGCCGCGCATGATGAACTGCTTGAAGACCACCCGGTTCTGGCACATCTCGCCGGTCGCGACGCGGAGCGGCGCCACTGCCTCGCGAATCGCGCGATGCCCCTCGACATCGTCGGGGCTGGTCGGCTCTTCGATGAACCAGGGATTGGCGAAAGCGAGGGCGCCGAGATGCCGGATCGCCTGGTCGACTTCCCAGACCTGGTTCGCGTCGATCATCAGCTTTCGCTCGGGGCCCAGCACCCGGCGCGCGATCGCCACGCGGCGGATATCGTCCTCGACCGATTGCCCGACCTTCAACTTCACATGATCGAAGCCCTCTGCCACTGCCTCGCGGCACAGCCGTTCGAGCTTGGCGTCCGAATAGCCCAGCCAGCCCGCCGAAGTGGTGTAGGCCGGATAGCCTTTGTCGCGCAGCGCCGCGACGCGCTCCGCCTTGCCCGCCGCGCGCGTCTCCAGCAGCGCCAGTCCTTCCTCGGGAGTGATGCAGTCGGTGATGTAGCGAAAGTCGATCAGCCCGATCAGCTCGGCCGGGGACATCTCGCCGATCAGCTGCCACAGCGGCTTGCCCGCCGCCTTGGCGAGCAGGTCCCACACCGCATTGACCACCGCACCGGTGGCGAGATGGATCACGCCCTTTTCGGGGCCGATCCAGCGCAATTGGCTGTCGCCCGTGATGTGCCGCCAAAAACGCGCGCCGTTTTCGCGGATCCAGTCGAGCTCGAGCCCTTCGATCAGCGGGGCCAGCGCCTCGATCGCCGCGCAGACCACGTCGTTGCCGCGCCCGATCGTGAAGGTCAGGCCATGGCCTTCGAGAGCGGGATCGTCGGTCTCGAGGATGCAATAGGCCGCCGAATAGTCCGGATCGGGGTTCATCGCGTCCGACCCGTCGAGCATCTGCGACGTCGGGAAGCGGACGTCGAGCACGCGCAATCTACGAATGCTGGTCATCGCGCGGAAACCGGTTCCCGCGGCGTCTGCCGGCTCGTCGTGCGTGCCCTCTCGATCATCGGTTTTGCTGCCTTTCCTGCGCGGCCCGATCGTCCGAGCGACGCCACTGCGTGTTTGCAGATGAGTATGATTTTCATAGGTGGGAATTGTGTGTGGCGCAAGTTTCCTGTTGTGTTAAGGGACATGGAGACGAAACCGAACACTGAAATCGGCGAATGGGAGGATAAGGATAATGCGGCACTGTTTCGCGCTCGATCTGATCGACGACGCAGCGCTGATCGCCGACTACGAGGCGCGCCATGCCCCGGGCGCGGTCTGGCCGGTGGTCCTCGATCATATCCGTGCGCAAGGCATCGAGTCGATGGAGATCTGGCGGACCGGCGATCGCATGGTGATGATCACCGAAGTCGCCGACGACTATCCCCGCGCAGTCGAGGCCCCCGCCGAGATCGCCGAATGGGAGACGCTGATGTGGCGCTTTCAGCGGGCATTGCCGCACGCCGCGCCGGGCGAGAAATGGGTGCCGATGCAACGCATCTTCGAATTCGGCGATACACAATGATCGCGACCCGGCGCCTGCCGGGCAGCGGCATGCAGCTTTCCGAGCTGGGGTTCGGCACCGCGACGCTCGGCAACCTGTATCGCGCGGTCTCCGACGAGGATGCCGCCGCCACCGTCGCTGCGGCGCTCGCGGCCGGCATGCGTTATGCCGATACGGCGCCCTATTACGGCTTCGGTCTCGCCGAGAAGCGGCTGGGGACAGCGCTTCGCGCAGCCGACGGGGTGGTCGTCTCGACCAAGGTCGGCCGGTTGCTCGTACCGGCGGACGGGCCGCTCCCGGAGGAGCGCCACGGCTTTCGCTCCGCCGAACCCTATGAGCCGGTCTATGACTATTCGTACGACGGCGTCTTGCGCTCGCACGAGGCAAGCCTTGCCCGGCTCGGCATGGACCGGGTCGACATTCTGCTCGTCCATGACATCGGCCGACTGACCCACGGCGATCGTCACGCGGATCGGATGGCCGAGTTGGCCGGCGGCGGGTTGCGCGCGCTCGAACGGCTGCGCGTGGAAGGCACGATCACCGCGTTCGGGATCGGCGTCAACGAATGCGAAGTCGCACTCGAGTTGCTCGACCGCGGCCCGCTCGATCTGATCCTCCTCGCCGGTCGCTACACGTTGCTCGAACAAGGCGCGCTCGATGTGTTGTTGCCGCGATGCGCGGCCTCCGGCACCGGCGTGGTCGTCGGTGGTCCCTATAATAGCGGCATTCTGGCGGGTCAGACTCCGCGCGCCGGCACGCGTTACGACTATGCGGCGGCCCCGGCGCTGGTGCTCGAAAAGGCCCGCCGGATCGAAGCGGTCTGCGCGCGCCATCAAGTCGCGCTCGGTGCCGCGGCGCTCCAGTTCGTGCTCGCGCACCCGGCGGTTACGAGCGTGGTACCCGGGCTGGCGAGCCTGACCGAGGTCGCCGAAACCGTCGCGCGTTACGGCGCGCCGATACCCGCGCAGCTCTGGGCCGAACTCAAGCAGGAGGGGCTGCTGCGCATGGACGCACCGGTCCCGTCCGAAACTCGCGGCGGGACCGCCTGACCCTCAGACCCGGCTGTCGCCTTCGACGAGCTGCTCGGAGATTTGGGCCGCGGCCACCCGGACCAGCTCGCCGGTCTCCTTCGGCGAAATCGAAGGCTGGAGCTTCTTGAGATAGGGCACGGTGAGCGCCGCCGCCGCCATCCCGCCGCGCATCACCGGAGCCGAGATGTCGGTGACTCCCGCGACGAACTTGCTCGGCGTGAGCTCGACCTCGCGCTCGCGGATCTCGTCGGCATGCGCGCGGAACGCCGCCAGCTCCGTTTCCGGAAGCTGCGGGTTGAGCAGGCTCTCCCAGCGGCGGCGCACATCCTCGGGCTGGAAGGCATAGAGCACCATCCCCGACGCCGCCTGGACCAGCGGCCGACGATAGCCGACGCGCACCGAGAAGCCGAGCTGCTCGCTCGACTCCATCCGTGCCACCACCACCATCTCGCCCTGCGTATGCAGCGCCAGATGGCACGATTGGCCCACGCTCGACGCGAGCTGGCGCATCACCGGCAGCGCCGCCTCGATCAGGTTGCGCGTGCGCGGCTGTTGCATGCCGAGCGAGAAGAGCCGGTCGGTCAGCCGATAGCCCTCGTTCGACGGATCCTGCTCGATATAGCCGCGGAATTCGAGCACCTGGACCATGCGGAACAGCTCGCCGTGCGAGCGCTCGAGCCGGTTGACGATCGCCGTCAGGGTCATCGGCCGCGCCTCGGTCGCGAGCAGCTCGAGAACGTCGATCCCTTTTTCGAGCGCGGGGGCCCGATAACGCGAGTCGATCTCGCTTTTCTCTTCAGCGACCTTCTTCACGGCACCCCCTCATGGCGTTCTTGCCCGCACCGTGTATCTGTTGCGGGCTCCGGAATGAAGACGGAGCGCACAGGCGGCGCGTTGGAAAGTTGCATTCGTCTGCGAAAGCGTTTTTATATGTGCAAGCTCCGGAGAGAGCCCTGCAGGAGAGAATGCGCCACATGGAAGCCCAAGCTCCACTTACTGCGTCGGCGGAACTCCCGCTCGGCGGCCGCACCGTCGCCAGGCTGCTCCCGGTGATATTGATCGTCGCCTTGTTCTTCCTCTGGGGCGTCGCGAACAACCTGAACGATGTGCTGATCGCGCACTTCAAGAAGCTGTTCACGCTGAGCGACCTGCAGGCGGGGCTCGTCCAGTCCGCTTTCTATCTCGGCTATTTCTGCCTCGCGATTCCCGCCGCCTTGTTCATGCGCGCCAAGGGGTATCGCGCCGCCGTGCTGACCGGGCTGGGACTCTACGCGCTCGGCGCTTTCCTGTTCTGGCCGGCCGCCGGCGCACAAAGCTATCCCTTCTTCCTCGCCGCATTGTTCGTGATCGCCAGCGGGCTCGCCTTTCTGGAGACCTCGGCCAACCCGCTGATCGCGCGGCTCGGGCGGGAAGAGACCGCGTCACGGCGTCTCAATCTGGCTCAGGCCTTCAATCCGCTGGGGTCGATCACCGGCGTCGTGCTCGGCAGCCAGTTCATCCTGTCGGGCGTCACGGTCTCCCCCGAGCAGCAGCAGGCGATGGCGCCGGCCGCGCTGGCGGCCTGGCGTGCGAGCGAGGCGTCCTCGGTACAGGTTCCCTATCTCATCATCGGCCTCATCGTGATCGGTTGGGCGATATTGATTCGTGTCGTCCGATTTCCCCCCGTGGCGACCGAAAGCGACGTCGACGAGGGCGTCGGCGCACTCGAGGATTTCCGTTCGCTGCTGCGCGAACGCCGGCTGCTGTTCGGGGTCGTCGCGCAATTCTTCTATGTGGGCGCGCAGGTCGGGGTCTGGAGCTATCTGATCCGCTATGCGCAGGTCGCGGTGCCGGGGACCCACGAGCACCTCGCCGCCAGCTATCTCACAATCTCGCTGGCGCTGTTCATGCTCGGGCGCTTCACCGGTGTCATGCTGATGGGCCGGATCGCGGCGCTGCCGTTGCTCGCGGGCTTTGCCGGCATTTCGGCATTTTTGTGCGTCGTCGCCACTGCGCTGGGCGGTACCGTCGGGACCATGGCGCTCGTCGCGACCAGCTTCTTCATGTCGATCATGTTTCCGACGATCTTCGCCGAATCGGTGGCGGGGCTGGGGCCGCGCACCAAATCGGCGGCGGCCTTGCTCGTGATGGCGATCATCGGAGGGGCGGTCCTGACCGCGGCGATGGGCTATGTCTCGGATACGAGCGGTTCGATCCTATGGGCGATGCTGGTGCCGGCCACCTGCTTCCTCGTCGTCATGGCGTTCGCATTGCGGGCGAGGACGCTGCGGATGTGATCCGTCATGCGCCAAGGCCCGACTGGGATCATTTCGACTCGCAGAAACGGGCGATCGACTCGACAGCGCCTTACTGATGTTCGAGGCGAATTACCGAAACTGTGATGATCGCCGATGCATGGGCGAGCGTTCGGGCGGAGTCGACTGGTCGACCGTTGATCTTGCCGCAAGCTACGGCGAATGGCTGGAAATCGCACGACCGCGCGCCGGTGAAGTGTCCGGGACGCGGAGTTTCATGCCAATGCGGGACGGGCTTGTCGGCTGCCGAAGGACGGCCGGGCGGCGGAAAAGGGAGTTAAACGCCGCCCGACCGCACCCCTTAGGGGGGAACCCTCCGGAGCCTAACCTGCATACTCCTGAATGCGTCTCGCGGCCAGTACGGAGAATCCCCGTAACGGGACAATCTAGGGCAGCGGGCGGATTCCTTGGCGCGGACTTTCCAGCCTCGGCGGGGAAATCCCGGTGTGGTTCCAGACGATCCTTCCCACCCTGAGGCCATCGGCTGCGCCGGGCCGGGGAGGTGATGGCGGCTGCCATATGAAGAACCGTCACCTCCCCTCCGCCTTCGCGGGTGACGACATATGCGCAGGCTGGTCAGCCCAAGCCTAACCTAGGCCCGTTGCATCCGTGGCGGCTGCGCCACGGGATCCTTGTGCCCCGGCATCTTCGGATAATCCGGCCAGTCGAGCCCCGTCACCAGCTCGCCGATTTTCACCGGCTTGCCCGTCTCGAAACAGCGATTGGCGGCGATTCCGATCAGGATCGACGCGGCGCCGCCGCGCTCGTCCGCCGAGCGCAGCAGCGGGTCCTTCGGTGCGTTCGGATCGAAGATATCGGCGAGCATCACCGCGTCGCCGCCGCCATGTCCGCCCGCGCCGGTCGCGGGGACGATGTCGCGGGGATTGCCGCGCATCGGCACGATTCGAGTCTTGATCCGGTCGCCTTCGTCCTGATTGCTCGCGCCGGCGACTCCCGCCTGTTCGACCAGGCTGTGCTCGAGGCGGCCTTTCGTGCCGTTGAAGGCGATGTGATAGCCCTCCCACGCATTGAACGCATTGAGGCTGTAGCTGAGCGTCGTCCCGCCCGAATAGCCGACGATCACGTTCATCGTGTCCTCGATGTTGATCTCGGGGCGCCAGACGCACTGGTCGCGGAAATAGCCGTCATATTTCTCGTTATCGAGATAGAGCGCCTTCAATCCCGGATCGGCGGCCATGTCGAAGAAGAAGCTGCATTCGGCCTTTTCCGGACAGGTGTGGCAGCGCTGGTGCGGCCCATCCAGCCCGAAACGGCGCGCCATTTCGGGGGTGTAGAATTCGCGCTTGCCGGTGGCGTCGACGCTCACCGGCAGGTCCGAGAGCCACCAGTTGACCAGATCGAAATGGTGCGTCGCCTTGTGCACCATCAGCCCGCCCGAAATGGCCTTGTTCGAATGCCAGCGCCGGAAATAATCGGCGCCGTGGACGGTGTTGAGCAGCCACTGGAAATCGACCGACAGCACATCGCCGATCTCGCCCGACATCAACAGCTCCTTCACCTGGCTGCGGAACGGCGAGTAGCGATAATTGAAGGTCACCCGGATGTGCCGGCCGCTGCGTTTGACCGCATCGAGGATGCGTTGTGCCTTTTCGGCCGTGGTGGTCATAGGCTTTTCGGTGATGACGTCGCAGCCGGCATCGAGCGTGCGGACGACATAATCGTCGTGGAAGGCGTCGGGGGTGGTGACGATCACCGCGTCGGGCTTGAGCTCGCGCAGCATCTTGTCGAAATCGGCGGCGAGGTACGGCTTGGGCGGCTTGGCGCCGGCCCTGATCGCCTGTTGCGCGACATAATCGAGGCGCCCGGGATTGGTGTCGCAGGCGGCGATCAGCTCGCCATGCGCCTTGTGCGGCCCCCACAAGGCTTCCTGGTACATGCGATTGCGACTGCCGACACCCACCGAGACATAGCGCTTGCGCTTGTCCGCGGCGACGCCTGCCGCATTGGCGTCGAGTGCGGTCGCGAGCGCGGTACCCGCAGCAAGTCCGCCGAGAACGTCACGCCGCCGGACGGCGGGTCCTTCGCTACGATCCATCCTAAATCCTCTCCTGCCGGGCGGTTCTTTCGCCCTGTTTTCGAATTTCAGCGGCGAGTCGTCTCCACCAGCGCGTCGCGGGTGATCTGGTCCACGCCGGTGCAGCCGGTCAGCGCCATCGCGACGCGCATCTCGGCCTCGACCAGCTTGAGCATGTGGCTGACGCCCGCTTCGCCGCGCGCCGCCAGCGCGAACGCCCAGGCGCGGCCGAGCAGCACGCCCTTCGCGCCCAAAGCGAGCATGCGGACCACGTCGAGCCCCGATCGCACACCGCCATCGGCCAGCACCGTCAGCTTGTCGCCGACCGCGTCGGCGATCGCCGGCAGCGCGTGCGCGGTCGAGGGCACACCGTCGAGCTGGCGCCCGCCATGGTTCGAGACGACGATCCCATCCGCCCCCAGTTCCGCGGCCGCGCGCGCGTCCTCGGCGTCGAGGATGCCCTTGATGATCAGCGGCCCGTTCCAGCGCTCGCGGATGAAGTCGAGATCGCGCCAGCTCACCGTGGGGTCGAAATTGTTGCGCATCCACGCGAAGAAATCCTCGAGCCCGGTATTCTTGCCGAGCACCGGCGCGACGTTGCCGAGCTGGTGCGGCCGCCCGTGCACGCCGACGTCCCACGCCCAGGCGGGGCGCTTCACGGCCTGCCACATCCGCCGCAGGCCGCCGGACATGCCGCTCGCGCCGGCGAGTCCCGAGCGATAGTCGCGGTAGCGCGAGCCGGGTACCGGCATGTCGACGGTGAACACCAGTGCATTGCAGCCCGCCGCCGTCGCGGCGTCGAGCAGTTCGCGCATGAACCCGCGATCGCGAATCATGTAGAGCTGGAACCAGAAGGGGGCAGTGGTGCCGCGCGCGACTTCGTCCAGCGGGCACGCGGAGACGGTGGAAAGGCAAAAGGGAATGCCTGCCTTTTCGGCAGCCCGCGCCGCCTGCACTTCGCCGCGCCGTGCGTTCATTCCGGCAAGTCCGATCGGCGCCAATGCGACCGGCATTGCCAGCTTTTGTCCGAACAACTCGGCCGAGAGGTCAAGCGACGAGACGTCGCGCAAAATGCGCTGGCGCAGCGCGATCCGGGCGAGATCGTCGACGTTCCGCTTGAGCGTCACCTCGGCATAAGAGCCGCCGTCGATATATTCGAACAGGAAATGCGGCAGGCGCCGCCGAGCGAGCTCGCGATAATCGAGGGTGGAAGCTGCTTGTCTCATCGCGTGATATGCTGTGCCATAAGGTGGAACCCGCTGTCGAGCCAGCTTCGGCTCTCGGCACGATGCGCGCAAGGCGTAACGGATACGAGTTCGGAATGATTGCGATCACGTATCAACGAAGCGGTCCTCCCCCGAGGTGTTCCGGACGATTGGACCGACAAAACGGTTACCGACGATGCTGTGCTATTTTTGTCGCAGGCGCCAAGTTTTGTTCGACTCGGGAGAGTTGATCGACATAAATATCTAATAATAAAGCATAATTCATTCCGCCATCTTATGGCTGACAGATGTTGACAACGTAGGACAACTTGGTAGCGTTAACATCGGGCGGTAACATGGCCGCTCACATAAAAACCATGTGGTGCGCCCTGCGCGCCGACAAGGAGGGGACAGATGAACAGCATTCGGCTTTCGCCGGCGCTCGCGCGCTCGGCTTCCGCACTCGCCATCACGGCTTGCCTGATGATGCCGGGCCTGGCGTATGCGCAGGAGGCGGCCGCTCCGGCCGCCGCCGCGAGCGATCCCGCCGCGCAGGACGAGAACACCAGCGAGGACATCGTCGTCACCGGCATCCGCGCCTCGCTCGATCAGGCGATTGCGATCAAGCGCAATTCCGCCGGCGTCGTCGATGCGATCTCTGCCGAAGACATCGGCAAGTTCCCCGACACGAACCTCGCCGAGTCGCTGCAGCGGATCACCGGCGTCTCGATCACCCGCGCCAACGGTGAAGGTTCGCAGGTCGCGGTCCGCGGCTTCAGCGGCGGCTTTAATCTGGTGACGGTGAACGGCCGCCAGCTGCCGGCTACCAGCATCGACACGAGCACCGGCAACGCCTTTGCGCGCGGCACCGGCCGCTCGTTCGACTTCCAGAATCTGGCGTCGGAAGGCGTCGCCACGCTGGAGGTCTACAAGACCGGCCGCGCCAACATCCCGTCGGGCGGCATCGGCGCATCGATCAATATCGTGACTCGCCGGCCTCTCGATGCTCGGGAAGATGGCCTGTCCGGCTCGATCGGCGCCAAGGCGCTCTATGACACCACGGTCGAGGATGCCGAGGCCGATCTGAGCAAGATCACGCCCGAAGTGTCCGGCCTGATCAACTGGAAGAATAACAGCGGCACCTTCGGCGTCACTCTGTTCGGCAGCTATCAGCTGCGCGAATCGACGTCGATCCAGTCGAACCCGAATTATTGGAACATCGTGCCGCTGGCGTCCTTCCTCAGCACGGCAGGACCATATATCAGCCCGACCACGAACATCACCAACCGGCCGACCACGCCGTACGTCCAGATCCCGAACGACAGCCGTTATCAATTCTCCGAGAATCGCCGCGAGCGCATTAACGGCCAGGCCGTCGTCCAGTTCAAGCCGTCGGATGCTATCGAGATCACGGTCGACGGCCTCTATGCCCGGAACAAGCTGAGCGACGAGCGCAGCGAGCAGACCAACTGGTTCCAGCGCCCGTTCACCGACGTCACCTTCGACGACAACAAGCACATGCAGAGCGCCGTCATCCTGGCCGAGGCCGTCCAGGCGGACAAGGGCTACGAGCAGCAGCGATACGCCACCGACACCGAATTGTACTCGATCGGCGGCAATTTGAAATGGAACTTCACCGACAACCTCTCGCTGACGCTCGACGCCAACCATTCGAAGTCGACGACCAATCCGGATAACGCAAACGGTTCCTCGGCGACGACGATCTCGATCGGCGCGCCGGTCCGTGCGACGCACCGCGTCGACTACACCACCGGCTTCCCGCAGCAGTCGGAAACGATCAACGACTGCCCCGCTACGAACGGCGGCCGTGGCGGCAACTGCAACAACCAGCTCGACATCGGCGATATGGGAACCCAGATCGCGCGCACGATCACTTCGGAGCAGGAAGCCCGGATCAACCAGTACGGGGCGGAATTCGCCTGGGACCTGGGCGAGGGGAGCCGCTTCAACTTCGGTGGCGACTATGTCGATTCGAAGATGCGGTCGGCGACTTCCAACACCCAGCAGATGCTGGGCGACTGGGGCATCACCGACACCGGGCTGGTCAAGCAGATGGCCGGCGATCTCGTCAAAACCTTCTGCATGACCTGCAAATTCGACAAATATAATCCAAATTCGACCGGGTCGGCGCTGGTTGCGTTCCGTGGGAACGCAGTCGATCTGCTCGACATCTTCTCGCCTTATTACGTGAACCAGCCCGGCAGAAATATCGCGCTGCAAGGGTCGGCGGACGACACGGTGAGCGAGAAGACCTGGGCGGTCTATGGTCAGCTGACCTGGGCCGGCGAGATCGCCGGACGCAAGGCGAACGCACTGATCGGCGTTCGCTACGAAAAGACCAAGGTCAATTCGATCGCGCTCCAGTCGGTGCCGCAGGCAATTCGCTGGGCGGCAGACAACGATCTTTACGTCGATGGCGGGCCTGCCGGTGGTGCCGTGACCGTAAAGGGGGAATACGACAACCTGCTGCCGTCGATGGATTTCAACATCGAAGTGCTCGACAACGTGGTTGCACGTGCCTCGTTCAGCCAGACGCTGGCTCGTGCGGACTATGGCAATCTGTTCGCGTCGGTGACTGCAGGGGCGCCGAACCGCCCGACGGCCCTCGGCGCAGCGGCTGCGGCCGCAACCGTGCAGGACCCGGGTCTGTTGCCGCTCGAATCGGACAATTTCGACGTATCGCTGGAGTGGTATTACAAGCCTTCGAGCTTCGTCTCGATCGGCTTCTTCAACAAGAACGTGCGCAACTTCATCGGCACCCAGGTGACCAACGGCAATTTGTTCGGCCTGCGGGATCCGAGCTCGGGCGCCCCGGGTACGCGTTCGGGCATCGCGCTCGACTATCTCAGGACCAACAACATTCCCCTGAGCGACATCAACCTGTTCGCCTACACTGCGCTTCTGGTGCAGAATAACGGGAACCAGGCAGCTGCGACGGCACAGTTCCAGGCCAATTACACGCCGGGCACGGGGCTGGGCACGGCATTCTACAATGCCCTTGCCACCGCGGTCGATATCATCCCCAACGCGAGCGACCCGCTGTTCAACTTCGCGATCAGCGGTCCGGTCAACAACCGTGAAGGCAATATCCACGGCTTCGAAGTCGCATGGACTCACTTCTTCGGGCAGACCGGCTTCGGTTTCTCGGCGTCGTACACCAAGGTCGATGGCGACGTGAACGTGGACCCCTATGCCGATCCGAACGTCAACATCTTCGCGCTGACGGGTCTGGGTGACAGCGCCAACTTCACGGCTATCTACGACAAGGGCGGTCTTTCGGCCCGCGTCGCATACAACTGGCGTGACAAGTATCTGTCGGGAACGAACCAGGGCGGCAATCGCAACCCGCTGTTCACCGACACCTTCGGCACGCTGGACGCGAACATCAGCTACGACATCACGCAGAATTTCTCTGTGTCGCTCGAGGCGGTCAACCTGACGAGCGAGCCGTTCCGTCAATATGCCCGCACCGAGACCAACCTGGTGTATGTGCAGGAGCTCAAGCCGCGCTTCTATCTCGGCGGACGTTTCCGCTTCTGACCCAATTCGGGGGTGGGCCTCGGCCTGCCCCCGATAGAAGGGGGAGAAAGGCCGCCGCGCTGTGCAGCGGCCTTTTTCTTTTGTCGGTCGCTATCGCGCTGCTAGACTGAATGGACATTCGGCCGCGAAACTCCCCTCCCTGCAAGGGAGGGGCAGGGGGTGGGTGCGAGCGAAGCGAGCCCTTCGAGCTGCATGGACATAAAGAAAAGGCCGGGCATCGAGCCCAACCTCTTCTTATCCACCCCTAACCCCTCCCTTGCAGGGTGGGGGAAAGAGTTGAATGTCGACACAGCCTAGACCTGAGCGGAAACAGGACCGGAGCGGATGAACCCCGTACAGATCAACAATATCGACCATGCAAATCTGCGCGTCAGCCCGAAGGCGGGCGCCGAATTCGGCGACGCCGCCAATCAGGCGCTGGTGTTCCCCGCCGAGTTCGAGGAGTTGCAGCGCGAGTTCGCGATCATCTTCCGTCGTCGCGAGACCGGGCTCCAGGCCTATGCGCTGCTGGGGCTGGACCGCGACGAAAACCTGTTCCTGTCCGGCGATCGCTGGGCCAGCCGCTATGTGCCCGCCAGCCACCGGCGCGGGCCGTTCTCCATCGGCATCGCGCGGGATTCCACCGACGCGGCGCCGGGCGAGCCGATGATCCATGTCGACATGGACGACCCCCGCGTCGGGGATGGCGAGGGTCTGCCGCTGTTCCTCGAGCATGGCGGCAATGCGCCCTATCTCAACCATATTTCCGGCGTGCTGCGGCTGCTTTACCAGGAAATGGAAAGCGCTCCGGCCGCGTATGCCGCACTTGACGAGGCTGGGCTGCTCACGCCGGTCACGCTCAGCATCGATGTGAGCGAAGATCGCCGATACACCGTGCCGGACGTGCTCGTCGTGGACATCGAGCGGCTTGCCGCCATGGCGGGCGAACCGCTGGAGCGGCTGCACCGCTCGGGCGTCCTGCGGCTTGCCATCCTGGTCGCGGCATCGCTCGGCAACATCCAGCAGCTGATTGCGCGCAAGCAAATGCTGCTGGACGCAACCGGCTGATCGCGATGCCTGCCATCACTCGCCGCACGCGCGTGATCGAAGGGGCCCAGGCAAGCACCCTGCCGGTGGCCGATCTGATCGCCGATGGCCGCCCCGCGATCCTGCGCGGGATTGCGCGCGACGTGCCGCTGGTCGCTGCCGGGCTGGAAGGCGCGGAGTCGGCAATTGCCTGGCTCAAGCAGTTCGACGGCGGTCGTCCCGTCACGGCCTATGTCGGCGATCCGGCGATCGGGGGCCGCTTTGGCTATACCCAGGATTGCACTGCGCTCAATTTCGCAAGGGAGCGCGGATCGCTGTCGGGCTATCTCGACCAGCTCCTCGCCGGTCTGGGCGATCCCGATGCGCCGGCCATCTATATCGGCTCCACAGATATCGACCAGTATCTGCCGGGGCTTCGTGCACAAGCGGCGCTGCCTTTCGGCGATCCGCAGCTCGCGGAGCATCCGCCGCTGGTCAGCATCTGGATCGGCAACCGGACCATAGCTTCCGCGCATTTCGACATGTCGAACAACATCGCCGTCACGCTGGTAGGGCATCGGCGCTTCACGTTGTTCCCGCCCGATCAGGCCGCCAATCTCTATCCTGGTCCGTTCGATCCGACGCCTGCGGGTCAGGTGGTCTCGATGGTCGATTTCGACGCACCCGACATGACCCGCCATCCCCGCTTCGCCGAAGCGCTTGCGGCGGCCGAGGTGGCGGAGATGGAGCCGGGCGATGCGCTGATCTATCCCGCCTTGTGGTGGCATCAGGTGGAGGCGTTGGATCCGTTCAACGCGATGATCAATTATTGGTGGAACGCTTCGCCCGCCTTCATGGACACGCCGCAGAACACCTTGCTCCACGCGCTGCTCAGCCTGCGCGATCGACCTGAGCATGAGAAGCGCGGGTGGCAGGCGCTGTTCGACTATTATGTCTTCGGCCCGGCCGATCGCGCGGGTGCGCATCTTCCTGACCATGCGCGCGGGCTCCTCGGCGCGCTGGACGAAACCGCGGCGCGTCGGCTCCGCGCCCAACTCCTGAACAGGCTGAATCGATGAACGAACAAGTCGTGAAGCGCGTCGTCATTGCCGGCGGCGGCACCGCCGGCTGGGTCGCCGCGGCGGCTTTGGTGAAGCAGCTCGGGCCGTTGATCGAGATCACTTTGGTCGAGTCCGACGAGATCGGCACCGTCGGGGTGGGGGAGTCGACCATCCCGACGTCGCGCACCTTTCACCAGCTCCTCGGGATAGACGAGCAGGCGTTCATGCGTGCCACCCAGGCGACCTTCAAGCTCGGCATTTCGTTCGAGAATTGGGGGCAGGTCGGCGATCGCTACATCCACAGCTTCGGTGAGATCGGCAGGCGATCGACATGGATGGCCGATTTCCACCATTTCTGGATGGAAGCGCGCGCGCAGGGCTTCGGCGGCAGCCTCGCCGACTATTGCTTCGAGCTGCAGGCGTCCGACGCAGGCAAGTTCGCCAAGGCCGAGGGCCAGGACATCAACTATGCCTATCACCTCGACGCGACGCTCTATGCGCGCTTCCTGCGCGGGCTGGCCGAGCCGGCCGGAGTCAAGCGCGTCGAGGGCAAGATCGCACAGGTTCTCCAGGATCCGCAAACCGGCTTCATAACGGCACTGGTGCTCGAGTCCGGTGTCAACATCGAAGGTGACTTGTTCCTCGATTGCACTGGCTTCCGCGCATTGCTGATCGAGAAAACACTTCACACCGGTTATGAAGATTGGACGCGATACCTCACAACCAACAGCGCTTTTGCCGTGCAGACGCGATCGACCGGGCCCGCGATCCCGCTCACCCGCGCAATCGCCCACGGAACAGGTTGGCGCTGGCGCATCCCCCTCCAGCACCGCGTCGGCAACGGCATCGTCTTTTGCAGTGAGTTCATGTCCGACGAGGACGCACGGGCCAAGCTTCTCAATGAGATAGAAGGGGAGGTTCTAACAGAACCTCGGCTGATCCGTTACCAGACCGGCGCCCGCAAGAAAGTGTGGAACAAGAATTGCGTCGCGCTCGGCCTCGCCAGCGGCTTCATCGAGCCGCTCGAATCGACGAGCATCCATCTCGTCAAGGTCGCGGTGACGCGGCTGATCCAGGAATTCCCCTTCGGCGGCTGCCAGGAGGCGATCGCCAATCGTTTCAACGATCAGTCACGCCATGAGATCGAGGGCATCCGCGACTTCATCACGCTCCATTACCATCTCACCCGGCGCGACGATTCGCCGTTCTGGGATCGTTGCCGGACGATGGAGATACCGGACAGCCTCGCGCAGCGCATGGCGCTGTTCCGCGATGAGGCTTACGCCTATCAGGAAGCGAACGACCTGTTCCGGGTCGATAGCTGGGTTCAGGTGCTGCTCGGGCAGGGGCTCGCGCCGACGAGCTATCATCGGCTGGCAAAGATGATGAATTCCGAGGAACTGCGAAAGGCGCTCGCGGCGCTCAAATCGAACATCGGCAACGCGGTCGCGCGCATGCCGTCACATCAGGAATTCCTCGCGCGATATTGCCCCGCCGGCGACGCCTGACGTCGCCGGCGGGAAAAGCTTATTGCGCCGGCTGGGCTTCGTTGCCGCCCTCGTCGCGCGAGACGCGTGCGGTCATGCCCGTGGCATCGGCATCGTCCTGGGTCTGCTCGTCCGCGCTGAGATCGGACGGCACCGTCTCGGCATGCGGGGTAGCGACATTGTCGATCTGCGTCGCGGGCGGGGCATCGACCGGCACCGTGGCGGTGTTCTCGACCACGATCGGCGTCATGTTCTCGACATTGCTGGTCGGCGCTTCCGGCTCGTCCTTGCCGCCCGAGCAGGCGCCGAGCGCCAGTGCGCCGGCCACCGATGCCAACAGGGCGATACGCTTGATGTTCATCTATAATTCCCCTTTTTTCAACGTGTGGCGACGGCAGTGATGGCCGAGCGCCTCTCGATCTTCGCCGCCAACGTCTTGTCCCAGCCATAGGGATCGCCGCGGAAGTTCATCTGCCCGTTCGCGCTCGCGAAGGCGGTCCAGTAGAGCAGGTAAACATGAACCTGGTCCTGCGGCTGCAACTGGACGCGCTGGGTCTTGCCCGTGGCGAGCGCGGCCTGGATTTCGTCGGGCTGCCAGGCCGGATCGTTGCGCAGCAGCAGTTGGGCGAGGGGCCCCGGCTTCTCCAGCCGCACGCAGCCATGGCTATCCAGTCGATCGAAACTCGCGAACTTCGACTGCGACGGCGTATCGTGCAGATACACCGCATAGGGATTGTCGAAATCGAACTTGTAAAGGCCGAGAGCGCTCTTCGGCCCCGGCTGTTGCTGAATGCGGCGGCTCGCGCCGGTGCCGATGATTTTGTAGTTGTTGCGCGCCAGATAGGCCGCCCCCTTGGGGAACAGCTCTTTGGCGGCGATCCCGGCGGGCACGTTCCACGGCGGATTGAGCACGATGGAGTGGATGCGCGACTGGAGCATCGGCGTCTCGTTGCCGGGACGCCCGGTGACTGCCTTCATCGAGGCGATCGGCGCGTCGCCCTCGAACACAGTGAGGACCGCCGCGGCGATGTTGACCTGGATGCGCTTGGCCGGGAGCTCTGCCGGCAGCCAGCGCCAGCGCTCCATATTCGCCATGATCTGGCGCACGCGATCGCCCGCCGGCACGTTGAGCGCGCCCAGCGTGCCCTTCGAAACCAGGCCGGTCGGATTGAGCCCGTAACGGCGCTGGGCACGGACGACGGCTTCCTTGAGCGCTGCGTCGAACTTGTCGCCGGTGGCCACTACGTCGCTGTCTTCGACTGCGAGCCGCTTACGCAGCGCAGCGACACGCGGACCGCTGGAGCCGACTGCCATGTCGGGACCCGCGGGTAACGTGGTCCAGCCGCCATTCGCTTCGATCTTGCGATAGGCGGCGAGCCCCTTCTGCAGCCCGTCATAGCCCGAATAAGGCGGTGGCAGTGCGCGGAACCAGGCCGCGATGCGATCGCGCTTCACTGCATCGGCAAAGGCGGGCATGGGATCATAGGCGGCCGGCCGCAGGCCCCAGTCCTGCTGGAAGTCGCTGGCATCGAGCCGGCCCGAATGGACCGCTCGGGCATAATCGAGCGCGGCGCGGACCACCGCGTCATTGCCCTCAAGGCGTGGCTGCGCGCTGCCGTCGTGACGCAGGCCGTGCGCGAAGCCGGCATCGTCAAGGAGCTGGGCCAGTTGCGTGATTTGCGCGGCGCTGAGAACCGGCGGCGGAATTACCTGCACGGGGACGACGGGCGGCACGACCTGCACCTGCGGCACGGCGACGGGCGGGGGCTGCTGCTGCGCGAATCCCGGGCCGGCCAGCAGCGCGGTGACGCTCGCCATCGCGGTGCCCAGCCGCAGGGTTCGACCCAAAATCGCTCGCGATATCACACTCAATACTCCTGCCCGGCTGTTTCGCCCCCCGGCAATTCGGCTGAATCGAGGTGCTAATAGGCGAATTTCGGGTGCGAGTGCGAGCAACTATTAGCCCGCGGCCGAGATAAGGCGGCCGCGGGCTAAACAGGGGCGCGCGATGCTGTCCGAACGGGAGCCCGGAATCCGCACCCAGAACGGGCTCAATTCTCCAAACGACCGCTTCCGGCCAAGCTTGCCTGCATTCTTGCGGCCGCTAAGCTTGCCGAAACGCGGGAGGGGGTGCCCGACCGCTGAGACAGGAGAGATCAACATGTCGATCGTCCGTCGCGGCTTTCTGGCCGGCGCGCTTGCGCTGCCCTTCGCTGCGCACGCCCAGGCGCAGGAAAGCTGGGAGGAGAAGCGCCAGCGCCAGCTCAAGGAGGATTGGCCTTGGCTCGGCCGCTATGCGGAGGAGAACCGCAAGCTGCTCGCTTCGGGCGCGAAGACCAACATCGTCTTCATGGGCGATTCGATCACCGAAGGATGGCGTGGCAAGCGTCCGGACTTCTTCAAGGCCGGTCGTGTGGGCCGCGGCATCAGCGGCCAGACCACGCCGCAAATGGTGCTGCGGATGATGGCCGACGTGGTCGCGCTCAAACCGCGCTACGTCCATATCATGGCGGCCACCAACGATGTCGCCGGGAATACCGGCCCGATGACGCTCGCGCAGACCTTCGACAATTTCCGGATGATGACTGCGATCGCCCAGGCCAACCGCATCGCAGTGCTGATCGCTTCGGTGCCGCCCGCCGATCATTTTCCGTGGCGGCCGGGGCTCGAGACAGTGAAGCCGATCCGCGAAATCAATGCGTGGCTGAAGAACCATGCGAAGAACGCTGGCGCCATTTGGGTCGATTACTGGCCGGTGCTTGCAGATGAAAAGGGCGCGATGAAGCCCGGCATGGCGACCGACGGCGTCCACCCGACCGAGCAGGGCTATGATATGATGGCGACCGTGCTCGAGCCGTTCCTGAGGGCACGTAAAATATGAAGGGGATCGCCGCGGCGGTCCTGATGCTGTCTTCGTTTCCGGCCATGGCGCAGCGGCTGGAGCTGACTTCGCCCGACGGTTCCAACCGGATCACGATGCAGGCCAGCGCGACCGGAACACCGGTCTACACGGTCGCCCGCCGCGGCGCGCCGGTGCTGGCGCCGTCGCCGATCCTGCTCGATCTCGATACGGACACCTTGGGCTCAGGCCTGATGATCATCGGTTCGGAACCGGCGAGCGGCGATGCCCGCTATCCGATCTTCGCAGGCAAGGCCGCCGAGGGGCATGACCGCTACAACCAGCTCATTGTCCATTTCCAGGAGAAAGGCGGGGCGAAGCGCAAGCTCGACGTGATGCTGCGCGCCTATGACGACGGTGTCGCGTTCCGCAGCGTAATCCCGGTTCAGCCCACGACCGCGGCGGCGATCATCCGCTATGAGCGCACCGGCTTCTATTTCCCGCAGACCTACAAATGCTGGGGGTTCAATGTCGGCAAGTTCGGATCGAGCCATGAAGGCGAGTTCGATCCGGTCGACACCAGCCGGATGCGCGATCACAACTTGTTCGATCTGCCCTTTGTCTGCGAGACCGGAAGCGCCGCCTTTGCGCTGGCCGAGGCCGATTTGATCGACTTCGCCGGAATGTATCTGACCGGTCGCGGCGATGGCGGACCTGGGCTGCAGCTCAAATTGTCGCCTTCGCTCGATGATCCGCGGATCGCGGTGCACACGCGGATCGGCAGCCCGATCGTGACGCCCTGGCGCGTGGTGATGCTGGCGGATCAGACGGGGAAGATCAGCGAATCCAATCTGCTCACCAGCCTCTCCAGCCCGAGCCGGATCGAGGATACTGGCTGGATCAAGCCTGGTCTCGCCAGCTGGGACTGGTGGAACGGTCCGGTGATTGCGAACCTGCCGGGGCAGCGAACCAGCACGGCGGTGGCCAAGGCGTTCATCGACTTCTCCGCTGCCAACGGGCTTCCTTACGCGATGATCGACGAGGGCTGGTATGCCGGCGCCGGCGGCGGCGGGGTGCGGCGGCCGGGCGTCGACGTCACCAAATGGTCAGATGCGATCAACCTGCAGGAAGTGGTCGACTATGCCAAAGCGAAGAACGTCCGGCTGTGGCTGTGGACGCACTGGCAGGCGCTTGACGAGCAGATGGAGGATGCGCTGGCATTCTACGAGAAGCTCGGCATCGCGGGGATCAAGGTCGATTTCATGGACCGCGACGATCAGTGGATGGTCAACTGGTACACCAAATTGCTGGGCGCGGCGGCGCGGCACCATCTGATGGTCGATCTGCACGGTGCGTATCCGCCGCGCGGGACGACGCGGACCTGGCCCAATTTCATGACGCAGGAAGGCGTTCTAGGCGCCGAATACAATAAATGGAGCCGCCGGGTGACCGCGCGCCACAACGTGATGCTCGCTTTCACGCGGGGATTGCTGGGGCCGATGGACTATACTCCCGGCGGCTTCCGCAACCTGACCCCGGCGGAATTCAGAATCCGCAACGACCTGCCGTTCGTACAGACGACGCGCGCGCATGGGCTCTCGATGTATGTCGTCTTTCTCAGCCCGCTGGGAAGCGTTGCCGACAGCCCCGATACCTATGCGGCCAGCCCGGCGGGGTTCGATTTCATCCGGCAGGTACCCGCAACATGGGATGAGACGCGGTTTCTCGGCGGCGAGACTGGTGAGTTCATTGTGCTCGCCCGCCGCAAGGGCAAGCGCTGGTATCTCGGCGCGATGAACGGCGAGACCGCCCGGACGGTGAGCGTGCCGCTTGATTTCCTCGCCAACAAGGCCGTCGCGCGGATCTGGACCGATGGCGACAAGGCCGACGCAGTTACGCTGGAAACGCGCAAGGTCACTACCACTGATACGATCGAACTTCCGCTCGCGGCCAGCGGCGGGGCTGTGGCAATATTCTCAGACAAATAGGGTTCACAGTTCCGGCATTTGCGGTACGTTTCGGCATCGTGGCGAAGACCACGCTTTGAGGAGGGCTGAGATGGGGATCACGCGCCGGGACATAATGGTGGCGCTGAGCGCGGTTCTGGCGACCTGTGCGGCCGGTGCCGTAGCCCAGGCCGTACCGGCAAAGCTCGGTCCGGCGGTGTTCGATTGGGCGAAGATGGACGCGAAGAAGACCGATGTCGGCGCGATCCGCAATCTCGTCCGCCAGCCCACCGCCACGCTCGACGAGCTCGAGATGCACGTCACTACGCTCAATCCCGGCCTCGCCTCGCACCCGCCGCACACCCATCCCAATGAGGAACTGGTGATTGTCCGCGAAGGCACGGTCGAGGCACTCAACGGAGGAATTTGGAAACGCCTCGGGCCCGGCTCGGTGATCTTCAACGCGTCCAATTCGCCGCATGCGCTGCGCAACATCGGCGACACACCGGCCACCTATCACGTGATCAACTGGAAGACGGCGGCAACGCCTGCGAACTGAGGAGAACTGCATGCACCGCCGCACGATGCTCACTGGCGCCGGAATGGCCGGCATCGCCGCTTCCTTGCCGGCCGAACTGCTCGCGCAATCACAGACCCAGGGGAATGCCGTCTCCGCCGATGCGGCGCCCACCGGGCCCGAGCCGACCGCGAAACACCGCATCAAGTTCGGCGTGATCGGGCTGGACCATGCGCACATCTATGGCATGACCGACGCGATGATCCGCGGCGGCGGCACTCCGGTCGCCTTCTTCGCCACTGATCCCAAGCATATCGAGGCTTTCCAGAAGCGGTACGGCAACGGCGTCAAGCTCGCGCGCAGTGAGGACGAGATCCTCAGCGACAAGGCGGTCCAGCTGATCATCGGCGCGCCGATTCCTGATCTGCGTGCGCCGCTCGGCATCCGGGCGATGCGTGCGGGCAAGGATTTTCTCGGCGACAAGCCGGCGATCACCAGCCTCGAGCAACTTGCCGACGTCCGCCGCGCGGTGAAGGAGACGGGGCGGAAGTTTGCGATCATGTATTCCGAGCGGCTCGAGGTCCGTGCCGCGGTCCATGCCGGCGATCTGGTCGCGCAGGGCGCCATCGGCAAGGTGATCCAAACGGTCAACCTCGCACCGCACCGAGTGAGCGCGCCGAGCCGCCCCGACTGGTTCTGGGACAAGGCCAGATACGGCGGTATCCTTACCGATATCGGCAGCCATCAGGCCGATCAGTTCCTGTTCTACACGGGCTCGACCTCGGCGCAGGTCGTCGCTTCGCAGACCGGCAATTTCCACTGGCCCGACAAGCCGAAATTCGAGGATTTCGGCGATATGATCGCCACGGGCAACGGAGGCACCGGCTATATCCGCGTCGACTGGTTCACGCCCGACGGCCTGCCGACCTGGGGCGACGGCCGCCTATTCCTCGTCGGCACCGAAGGCTCCATCGAGCTGCGTAAATATGTCGACGTCGCGGGGCGGCCGGGCGGCAATCACCTCTTCCTCACCGACAAGAAGGGCGTGCGCTATATCGACTGCTCGAAGGTGGCGCTGCCCTTCGGCCCGCAATTCGTGACCGACGTCGTCGAGCGCTCGTCGATCGCGCAGGACCAGGACCAGGCGCTGCTTGCCGCCGAGCTGGTGCTCACGGCCCAGAAGAACGCCACGCGGCCCAAATTGGCCTGAGGGAGACGGAGCATGCACGTGTCCAGACGCGGTGTCCTGAAGACCGGCGCGATGATCGCGGCGCCGACAATCGTCCCGTCCAGCGTGTTCGGCCAGAACGCGCCCTCCAACCGGGTGGTCATCGGCGCCATCGGCGTCGGGCGCATCTCGCGCATCCACGACATGAAGGAAGTCCACAAGCACGCCGATGCCCAGATCGTCGCCGTCTGCGACGTGGACACCGTCCGCCTCGGCGCGGGCAAGGAACTGGTCGACGCGCGCTACACCGCCAGCACGGGCAAGCCCTATTCGGGCACGCGGATGTATCACGACTATCGCGAGCTGCTCGCCGACAAGGAGATCGATGCGGTCCTGATCTCCACGCCCGATCACCAGCACGCCCCGCAAGCCGTCCACGCGGTCCGCGCCGGCAAGCACGTCTATCTCCAGAAGCCCGCTGCGCTGACCATCTCCGAAGGCCGCGCGATGGCCGATGCAGTGAAAGCGAGCGGGCGCATCGTCCAGATCGGCTCACAGCAGCGTGCGCAGGATCCCTGGCCGCAATTCCACCGCGCCTGCGAACTGGTGCGCAACGGCCGCATCGGCAAGATTCGCCACGTCGAAGTGGGCCTGCCCGGCGATCCGTCCGGGCCCGAGGCGCCGCCGATGCCGGTGCCGAGCAACCTCAATTACGATGCCTGGCTCGGTACCACGCCGGAGGTGCCGTACACCGAGATCGGCGTGCACCCGCAGGATTCGTTCGAGAACCGGCCCGGCTGGCTGCGCATCGAGCAATATGGCGCGGGGATGATCACCGGCTGGGGCTCACACCATATCGACACCGCCCATTGGGGCATGGACATGGAGCATTCGGGGCCCGTCGATATCTGGGGCAAGGCCGAATTCCCCAAGAGCGGGCTGTGGAACGTCCACGGCGCATTCGAGACGCATGCGCGTTACGCCAATGGCGTGACGATGACCGTGTCGGGCGCCTTGCCCAACGGCGTGAAGTTCATCGGCGACAAGGGCTGGATCTTCGTGACGCGCAGCGGTGCCGTCACCACCAGTGATCCGAGCGCGGGCGCGAAGCAAGTCGAGCCGCTCCAGGCCAGCGATCCCAAGATCCTGACCAGCGTGATCGGCCCGAACGAAGTGCATCTGCTCAAGGTGCCCGAGCAGCACCGCAACTGGCTCGACGCGATCCTGACCGGGGTGCCGGTCAGCGCGCCGGCGGAGATCGGGCATCGCGCCTGCTCGACCTGCCTGCTCCACTGGACCGCGATGAAGACCGGACGCCGCCTCAAATGGGATCCCAAAGCCGAGCGTTTCATCGGCGACGACGAAGCCAACGCGATGCTCAGCCGCCCGCAGCGGGCGAAATACGCGATCTGAAAGTTGACACTAGCTTGACACTATGCCGGGTTTTTCGCGCGGCGTCGATGCGTTGCAATGTTGATATTCAACGATAAAATTCGCGGCGTGGTTGACGTGGATGCGCCGGACGCCTGTGACGCGGCACCAAGGTTACAGGTACGTTGACCAAGATCTTGCGAGTTCGATCGAGCCGACTGTGCCAAAGAGCAAGACGGCAGGGCCGACCGCCCGAGCAAGCAGACGAAATCCTACATTGCAAGGGAGGGAGTGACTGCGAGCCTTATCTAGCTGCATTGTGCCGAAGCCGTTCGCCAAGGCTTTGCATCTGACGCGCTATCTCATTCGGGATGCGCCGCTCGCCCCCGGTCGTTATTCCTGTCCATAATACGGAGCCGTCAGGTCGTTGCGCAGACATCATGAGCGTCAGGCGACCATTCCAGATGAAAAGCCATGATTCCAGCCTGATCGCATCCTTGCGAGGGCTGGCGCCGCGGAAGATCTGGACACCGTCAAGCTGCTCGGCCTGTGCCATCAGCATGGCGCTGCTGGCATTGACGAGCGGCTGATAGGCGGGGTTGTCCGTGGCATTTTGAACGGGCCTGACAATGAGCGCCGGCAAGTCTGCCGCACTCCCGAACATAGCCCAGGCCAGTGCGGTTACCGCGAGCGCCAGCGCCCCGAGTGCGAGGATCATGGGGCGAAGCCGGTTGGGGCGGTACGCAGCCGCCGGTTCGGCCGGCGGCTCCACCATGAGGCGATAGCCGCGCTTGGCGACCGTTTCGATATAGCGTGGACGCCGGGCATCGTCTTCCAGCGCCTGACGCAGATCGCTGATGACCACCGGTACACTGTTCGCGCTGATCGCGCGGCCTTTCCAGACTCGCGCCAATATGTCGTCGGGGGTGATCACCTCGCCCGCCCGGCTGCAAAGGAGCTCGAGCGTGCGGGCAGCGCGATGTTCCAGGCGGCGGCGCTCATCGCCACGGCGCAATTCGTTGGCCTCCGGCTCGAACGACCAATCTCCTATGCTGTGGCTCGTCATCTGGATTCGCGATGTCCTTTTGCCCCCCTGCTCTCGCACCTTGGCCGCGGAAAAGGAAAGCGGGTCGAGGGTCCGGATCGGGCTGATTAGAACAAATTCAGCATTTCTTTATTCGCATTCCTCTCCGTGCCCCGCGCATCCACGGCGAGGCCGCGCCACGAATTGGCGTCGGCGGACGAAAAGGAAAACGTGCGATGCAGGTGCAAAAGATATGGCAGCGGCTGGATGAGGCCGCCCTGGGTACCGCGTTCCTGGGAGTGGCGGCCATCCTGTACGGGATCGCCTGCATCCTACAGGGCGAGTTTCATGACTTCTGGCAGCCGGTGCCCGGGAACCTGCCCTTGCGGCGGCCGCTCGCTTATCTCGCGGCTGGACTGTTGGTGATGGGCGGATCGGGCCTGCTGGCGCCACGCACCGTCCGCCCTGCAGCGATGCTCCTGCTCCTGATATTCGCGCTTTACGACGCCTGTTATCTGCGGCTCCTGATCGGGCCACCTCTCAACGCGAACGCCCTTCTGGGGCTCGCGGAGCAGCTGGCGGTGGTCGTCGGCGCGTGGGCAATCCTGCTGCTGGCACGCGGGGACCGATCGGTCGGAGCGACCGTCGCCAGAATCACATTCGGCGCCTGTTCGCTCGTCTTCGGTCTCGCGCATTTCATGGCGCCGGTGCAGACCGGGAATATGGTGCCCGAGTGGCTCCCTGGCGGCCAGATGTTCTGGGCGATCGCGACGGGCGCGGGGCATGCCGCCGTTGGCCTTGGCCTGATCGCAAATCGATTTGCGGTCCCGGCGACACGGTTCGGTGCATTGATGTATATGTGCTTCGTCCTGCTCGCCTGGCTGCCCGGAGCGTTCACGCATCCGACACAATGGCTTCGCTGGGAAGGTGCCGCGATCAGCCTGTGCATGGGGGCGGCGCTGTGGCTGGTTGGGGATTTGCTGGCCTCATCCCAATGCCGGGCAGGATCGGAAAGGCCGAAAGTCGGCAGAGTTGGTGGTGAAGCGTCGGCGTAACCAAGGGGCAGTGGCCCTGACGTCCTTGGCAACGCCGTGGCTGGCCGCAGCGTGCCGGGCCGGCGAGGGACGGCGGGCCCGGCATGTCGCGCCTGCGCGAACGGAGGGGCGTTCCAGTGGTGCCGCTATCCTCTCCACAGCCCCCAAAATGCAAACCGGCTCGCTTCGGAGAGACCCGCTACGGCGCCGCAACGAATTGAACCGCGGCCGCACGACCCCGGTTGGAAAGTCCTTCCACAGCGCATAGAGCGGCGGCGCGACCGGCAAGAGGAGCTCGCATGATCCGTACCGGACTGATCGGCTTCGGCCTTGGCGGCACGGCTTTCCACGCGCCGCTGGTCGATGCCGCCCCCGAACTCGATCTCGCGGCGATCGTCACTTCGCGGCCCGACGCGGTGCACGAACGCTATCCGAAGGTGGAGGTTGTTCCCGAAGTCGCCGCCTTGCTCGCCGATCCGGCCATCGAGCTCGTGGTGGTCTGCACCCCCAACGACACGCATTTCCCGCTCGCCAGAGCGGCGCTCGAAGCGGGCAAGCATGTCGTGATCGACAAGCCTTTCGCGAACAGCGTCGCCGAGGCGGAAACGCTGCTCGCGCTGGCGGACACGCAGGGGAAGGTGCTCAGCATATTCCACAATCGCCGCTGGGACAGCGACTTCCTGACGCTGAAGAAGCTGCTGGACGAAGGTGCCCTGGGCGATATCACGCTCTACGAGGCGCGCTGGGACCGCTTCCGTCCCGCGCTGCGCGGCAATTGGCACGAAACGGCGGGTCCCGGCGGGGGCGTGCTGATCGACCTGGGCCCGCATCTGATCGATCAGGCGCTGGCGCTGTTTGGCCCACCGGAAAGCGTGACCGCCGATATGGTTGCCCAGCGGGAAGGTTCGCTGGTCGACGATTATTTCGAATTGACCCTGCATTATGGCCGGATGCGCGCGGTGCTCTCCTCCGCATCGATCGTCCCCGCGCCGCGACCGCGTTTCGCCGTGCACGGCACCAAAGCGAGCTTCGTCAAGCACGGTCTCGATCCGCAGGAAATGCAATTGCGGAGCGGCGGGCGTGCCGACGATCCGGGCCACGGCGTCGAGGATCCCGCCAATCACGGCGTTCTGACGAACGGCGACGGGACGCAGCGATCGATTGCGTCCGAACGGGGCGATTACCGGCTTTTTTATTCCGGCGTGGCGCGGGCAATCGCCGGACACGCGCCGCCGCCGGTGTCGCCCTCCGACGCGCTTGCCGGCCTCAGGCTCATCGAAATTGCCCGCCAAAGCGCCGCCGAGCGCCGTTCGTTACTCTTGTGATACGATCGGGCTCGGGCATTTCCCTTAGGTTCTGGCCCTTATGGTCCTCACTATATCAAGCTGTTTCCACAGTGGCCTCCGCAGGGTAGGGATCGTGCATGCTTAGCCTCTTGGCTGCGTTGTCGAACGGAAGCTATGCGCCGCGTGGAGCATCCACGGCGTTGCGCGCGGACCTGTTCTGGGCGAACGCCGTTGCCGATTCCGTTCTGGCGCTCGCCTATTTCTCGATAGCGATAGGGCTGGCGTTGCTGATACACCGCCGGCGCGATTTCGCCTTTCGCTGGATATTCTGGTGCTTCGCCGCCTTCCTGATGGCGGACGGGGTCGTGCACGTGATGAGCGTGACGGCCTTGTGGCGTCCGCTCGGCGGCGCGGCGTCGATATTCAAGGGGCTGACCGCGGCGGGCTCCATCGCGACGGCGGTGGCGCTCTGGCCCCTGCTTTCCAAGGTGGTGTCGATGCCCTCGCGCGCCCAGCTCTCTGACCAAAACGCCGAATTGGAGGCCTTGATCGCGGAGCGCGATGCCGCGCTCGAGGACCTGCGCCAGCACGTGGCGCAGCGGCAGGAGCTCGAAGCCGCGCTGCTCCAGTCGCAGAAGCTCGAGGCCGTTGGCCAGCTTACCGGCGGTATCGCGCACGATTTCAACAATCTGCTCCAGGCAGTGGCAGGCAATCTCGAACTGATCGCGCGCAAGCCCGGCGATATCGACCGGGTAGTCGGCTGGAGCGCGAGTGCGCTGAACGCCGTCGAGCGTGGACGTTCGCTGACCGGCCAGCTGCTCGCTTTTTCGAGCAAGCAGCGCTTCGATCTCAATTCGGTGCGGCTCGGCGAACTGATCGGCGGCGTGAAAGACCTGATCGAGCGCGCTGTGGCCCCGCTTGGGCAATTGCGCGTCGAGCGGATCGATCCTGCTCTCAACGTCGAAGTCGATCCGCTCCAGCTCGAGCTCGTGCTGCTCAACCTGGCCTTCAATGCGCGCGATGCGATGCCCGAGGGCGGCACGCTGACGATTGCCGTCGATCGCGCAAGCGACGCCGCCACCCGCGATCTTCCGGACGGCGATTATGTGGCGCTCACCCTGTCGGATACCGGCATCGGCATGTCGGAGGACGTACGCGTGCGCGCCACCGAGCCATTCTTCACCACAAAGGGCCCCGGCAAGGGCACCGGCATGGGACTGGCCATGGCCTCGGCCGTGGTGCGCCAGTCCGGTGGAGTGCTGGCCATCGAGAGCCGGGAAGCGGAGGGCACCTCGATAAAGCTGTTCCTGCGGGTCGCGACCAGTCAGCCGCGGCGCGTCATCGGCGATGATGCCCGCTCCGATGCGCGCGTCGATCTGTCGGGCTTCACGATCGCGCTGGTCGACGACGATGCCCAGGTTCGCGGTTCGCTGCTCGATACCCTGCTATCGGCAGGGGCGACGGTCGAGGAAGCGGCCGAGGGCGGAGCGGGGATCGACCTGGTCCGGCGGCTGCGGCCCGACCTGCTCGTGGTCGACTTCGCGATGCCCGGGATGACCGGTGCCGATGTCGTACGGAAGGTCCGCGAAGACCATCCCGATCTGCCTGTCGTGCTGGTCACCGGCTTCGCCGATTTCGTGAAGCTCGACGCGGTTGGCGGTCCACAGGTCGCGGTGTTGTGGAAGCCTTTCGAGGCGCAGGAACTGCTCCGTAAAGTCGCCGGGCTGCTGCGCCCCTAGGGCAGCGCGCGGCGAAGCTCCTCGATCCATGCAGTCGCCACGCTGTCCGACGGCGCGCGCCAGTCGCCGCGCGGGCTGAGCGCGCCGCCGGCGGAGACCTTGGGGCCGTTGGGCATCGCCGAACGCTTGAACTGGCTGGTCTGGAAGAAGCGGAACAGGAACGCCTCCAGCAATCTCGCGATCGTGGCCAGGTCATATTCGTTGCGACTGCCCTCGGGGAAGCCGATCGGCCAGAGCCCGGCGTCGCGGTCGCGCCAGGCGTGCCAGGCGAGGAAGGCGATCTTCGAGGGACGCAGGCCGTGGCGAACGACATAATGGAGGAAGAAATCGTGGAGCTCATAGGGACCGATGCGATCCTGCGTGCTCTGTATCCTGCCCTCGGCGTCGGCGGGGACGAGTTCGGGGGATATCTCGGTGTTCAGTATCTGGTCCAGCGTCGACGCGGCCTGACCCTCGAACTGTCCGGTCTGCAGGGTCCAGCGGATAAGATACTGAATTAGTGTCTTCGGCACCCCCGCGTTGACGCCATAATGGCTCATCTGATCGCCTACGCCATAGGTGCACCAGCCGAGCGCGAGTTCGGACAGGTCGCCGGTGCCGACGACGAAGCCCTGGCGCTGATTGGCGAGGCGGAAGAGATAGTCGGTGCGCAGCCCCGCCTGGACGTTCTCGAAGGTCACGTCATAGACCGGCTCCCCCGAGGCGAAGGGATGGCCGAGATCGGCGAGCATCTGGCGCGCAGTGGGGCGGATGTCGATTTCCTCGCCGGTGACGCCGAGCGCGCGCATCAGCTCCCAGGCGTTCGCCTTCGTCGCTTCCCCGGTCGCGAAGCCGGGCATGGTGAAGCCGAGGATATCCGAGCGCGGGCGACCGAGTCGATCCATCGCCTTGCACGCCACGATCAGCGCATGGGTCGAATCGAGCCCGCCCGAGACGCCGATGACGAGATGCTTGCTGCCGGTCGATTGGAGCCGTTTCCGAAGGCCTTCGACCTGGATGTTGAAGGCTTCGTAGCAATCCTCCTCGAGCCGCGCGGGCGTGTTGGGCACGAACGGGAAACGGCGGAGCGGGCGGACCAGCCCGCGATCGGCCATATCGGGCTGGTGCTCGAACGCGATGCGGCGGAAACGCGTCTCGGGATGATCGGCGTAGCGGGTGCTGTCGTTGAACGTACCGTCGCGCATCCGCTCGAGGCGGAGGCGTTCGAGATCGAGGTCGGCGCAGACGACCTCGGTTGTCAGCTCGAAGCGTTCGGAGCGGGCGAGCAGTTCGCCGAATTCGTAGATCAGCCCCTGGCCGTCCCAGGCGAGATCGGTGGTGCTCTCGCCAGGCCCCGAGGCCGAATAGAGATAGGCCGAGAGCGTCCGCGCCGATTGCGACGCGCAGAGCAGCTCGCGCTCGCGGCCCTTGCCGATGACGATGTTCGAGGCGGACAGGTTGCACAGCACCAGCGCGCCGGCCAGCGCGCCGTCGGTGGAGGGCGGCGTCGGCGCCCAATAATCCTCGCAGATCTCGACGTGGAAGACGAAATCCTCGAGATCCGAAGCGGCAAAGATCAGATCGGCGCCGAATGGCACGGTCTGCCCCGCGACGGTGACATCGAGGCCGGTGAGGCCCAGCCCCGAGGCGAACCAGCGCTTCTCGTAATATTCGCGATAATTGGGCAGGAATTGCTTGGGCACCACGCCGAGGATGCGTCCGCGGGCGATCGCCACCGCGCAATTGTAGAGCCGGCCGTTGCGGCGGAGCGCCGCGCCGATCAGCAGCACCGGCCTGAGCTTTGCACTCGCTTCGACGATCGCGGCGATCCCCGCCTCGGTCGCGTCGAGGATCGCGTCCTGCAGGTGCAAGTCGTCGATCGCGTAGGTGGTGACGTTGAGCTCGGGGAAGACGAGCAGGTCGGCGCCTCTGGCATCGCCCTCCTGCGCCAGCGCGATCGTCGACGCTGCGTTGGCGGCGGGATCGCCGACCATGACCGACGGCGTGCACACGCCCGCGCGGATCATCCCCTGGCGGTGGAGGGCGTAAAAGGGGTGGGTCTTCGCCATCACAGCGCCTCCGATAGCATTTCCAGCCCCACGCGCAGGCATTCGATCCGCACCGGCCCGCGACCGATATCGCCGAAATGCTCCTCGCGGTGCGCCGTGGGGCGGCCATCGCGCGCGCAAGCGAAGTGGACGAGGCCCGGTTCGTCACCCGGCGCGCCGGCGCCGGCGAAGCCGGTCACCGCCAGTGCAACCTGCGCCTTGCTGTAGCGCAGCGCCCCTTCGGCCATGCGCCGCGCGACTGCCTCGCTGACCGCGGTTTCGGCTTCGATCAGTTCGGGAGGGATGCCCAGCATTTCGGCCTTGGCCTCGTTGGTGTACACGACGAAGCCGCGCTCGAAGGCATGGCTCGCCCCCTCGACGTCGGTGAAGAGCGAGGCCAGCAGCCCGCCGGTGCAGCTTTCCGCGGTAGCGATCGACAGATCCCTGTCGCACGCACGCTCGAGCAGCCTGCGCACGGCGGCGTCCACCTCATCGGGGAGGACCGGCGAGAGCGTTTCGGTCATGTAAGGGTCCTAGTGCGGCGCGTGGGCGAATGCCAACCCACGCCGGCGCGATTGGTTGCCTTTTTGGGAGATTGCGGTTCGCCCGATCGCCTTGAAGTGCCTAAATACGCAGACGATATGCCATGGCGGGCCGGGACTATAAAAGCATTGCGTTGCTTTATTCGCGTCTCGCTGCTAGAGGGAATGCGCTAATCGTCGCCTGCGACGGAAATTGACGCCTTTGGGCGAGATATCCTTTTCAAGATTATTGGCTCCCGCTGCACAGTTTTTCGTGCGGTTTTTCCATGTTCTGGAAAGGAACATCCCATGCCGATCGGCAAAGTAAAATTCTTCAACGCCGACAAGGGCTATGGCTTCATTGCGCCAGAGGATGGCGGCAATGACAGCTTCGTCCACATCAGCGCCGTCGAGCGTGCAGGCATGACGACGCTGCAGTCCGACCAGCGCGTCTCGTACGACATCGAGAACGATCAGCGCGGCAAGGCTTCGGCGGTCAACCTCCAGGCCCTCTGACGCACTCTGCGTAAGCGATTGCGGGGCGGCGCGGCTAGAGCCGTTGCCGCCCCGTTTTCATCTGGCCGTGAGGCTGGCCGCATCTCGAGCCAGGTCAACGGCCTTTGTCTTCGAAGACCAGCAGCGTCACTCCCTGCCGCGGCACCATGACCTCAACGTTCGCGCGGCCCGATCGAACGGCGACGTCGCGTACGGGCTCGGGCAGCAATTGCGACGCCTTTTCGAGCTGCGTGTATTGGGTCTCGTCGGGAGACTGCGGTGAGCCCATCGCCTGCCACGCGGCGTAAGCGTTGGCATGGCGTTGATCGACGCGCCACTCGGTGAGCTGCCGGATCTTGCCCCGGCCGAGGCCCGACAGGTTCAGCTTGATGGCGGCGGTGGGTCCCGGGACATCGTCGTCGTGATAGTTCCACACCAGCACGGCAACCTTGCCGTCGCGCGCGATCGTGGCAATCGTGCCCACGTCCGGCGCGCCGCGGACGCCCTGGGCGGTGATCGTCTCGAGCGTTAGCTGGCCGCTGCTCGCCGCCGCGACGCGAGTCTCGCCCAGCTTCGAGAACATGCGGAACACGTTCAGCACTGGCAGGTCCACGCCGTTGCTGGCGAGCTGGCGATAGCCGGCGAACCAGGGCTGGTCCTCGAAGGTGAAGGCCCAGGTGAGCACCCCTTCCAGATTGACCTTGTGCTTGTCCGCCAGCTCCCAGATGCGGGCGAAGCTTGCGGCGGTGTAACTCGAATACATCGTGCCGTTGCGATAGCCGTTCTGCGGCCCCGGGCAGGCGGCGCATCCTTCGGGATCGCTCTCGCCGATGACGATCGGCCGGCTCGCGAGCTCGGGCACGGCGGCGATCTTGCCGAAGCCCGCGCTGACGCCCTTGAGATGCGTCGAGATGCCCATCCGGACATGGCCATCGACGAACTCGGGCCGTCCCTTGGCATGGAAGGCGAGGAAGTCGGTCGGCGTGCCCTTCAGGCCGGTGGCGTGATTGGTGCCGCGCGCGACATGCGCGAGGAACTGGTCCATGAACGCGCCGCCTGCGCCCGCGACGTCCGGCCCGCCCACGCGCGCAGTGGGGAGGGCGCGGCGCACCGCGTCGATGGCGTAATCGTGGAGCTTGTCGAACTCCTCAGGCGTGCCTTTCCAATAGGATTCGCCATTGGGTTCGTTCCAGACCTCGAAATACCAGCTCTCGACTTCTGCCTTGCCGTAACGCTGCACATTGTGGAGCGTCCATTGGTAGATCAGCTCCGCCCATTTCTTGTAATCTTTAGGCGGGGCGTTCCATCGGCCTTCGATCAATTTGTAGGCGAAGCCCGGGCGCCAGAGATGCTGGTATTGCTGTTCGGCGGGGGCGGAGGAAAGCGCCTCGGGCATGAAGCCGAGCTGCAGGTAGGGCCGCACGCCGCGCGCCAGATAGGTGTCGATCAGGTGATCGACGACTTTCCAGTCGTAGATCGGGTTGCCCGCTTTGTCCTCGGTATAGATGTTGGTGCTGCCCCATTTGAACGCCGGGGTGCCGTCGCCGGTGTTGAGCAGATTGTGCGCGCGGAAGTAGATCGCGCCCGGCTTGAGATCGCCCAGATGCCCGATCAGCTTGCGCCCGTCCTTCATCGTCGCATAATTGGGTTCGTCCGCGCCGAAGAAGCGCCAGACCGGCTTGAGCGGCCCTTCCGCTTTGCCGGCATCCACGTCGATCTTGACGTTGATCACGGGCTCGGCCTGCGGGGGAGTCTGCCGTGCGGTGGACGGCTGGGCGAGGGACAGAAATGCGCATCCCGCGAGCATCGCAGCCGATCGCAACGAGCCGGAAAAACGTCCGCGCATATTATCCTCTCCTCAGCTCGTACTCATCGCGTCACTTTTGCGACCTGTGTCTGGCTGAGGTTGGTGGTGCCATAATGTGGCACAAGATGCCACAGATTGACGTGCATCGACGAAAATCGGCCGGACAACCGACCTTTGCACTCGCTTGTGCCATGTGCGGACGGCGCATGGCCATGGGCCGATGTTGCTGGCGGGCGCCGAAATCATCGCGCTGCCGCGCAAGGATCCAGACGGGCCGGGATCAGACCTTGGCGGAATAGATCATCCGGCCGGGGCCGAGGCGCTCGAACACCTTGGCGAGTTCGTTCTCGCCCACTGCGAAACAGCCCTGGCTGCGACCAAGCTTGCCATGCTTCGCGATCATGTCGGCGTTCGAATACCAGGCCGAATGGACCACGATCGCGCGATCGAATGCATTGTTGTTGGTGGGATCGAGCCCGAGCAGGCGCTGCGAATCGCCATGCTTGCCGACATAATAATCCGCAGTGAGGAACGCGCCTTCGCTGGTCGCTTCCGAATCGATTGCGTTCGAGAAGGTGTGGAGCAAGCCGGTATGCTCGGGGTCCGAGCCGATGCCGTGCGCGACGAGATAGCTTTGCACTTCGCCACTGCCGACGTTCACAATGTGGAAGCGCGGACGATAAGACGGCGTCGCGAAATCGGCGATGGCGATGCGATCGTGCGAGGGAATCCGCATCGAGTGCCGATCGAGCGCCGCGATGGCACGCTTGAACAGCTCAGGGCGGATGTTGCCGGGTACTTTCGGTGTGGCCTTCGCCACCACCGGCGCGGCCGGAATCGGCTGCACGGGAGCAGGAACGGGCACCGGAAGCGGCGCGGCTGCGATGCTCATGGTCCGCGTCGCGCAGGCTGAAACCACCGCGCCGCTGGCCATGACAAGCGCCGATCTCATCAGCGCACGGCGCGTTTGCGCCGAATTCAGATTCTCGATCACTCTTTACCCACTACCCGCTTCTTATGCCCTGAGTGTATATCAGAGCTCCTTTCATATGGGATTAACATCGAGCCCGGCGCGTGCGACTCACCGCATCTGTTGCCCGCTTCGCCGAGTTAAGTGCCGGATGTGGCAACAAAATCGCGCTTGGGGGATGCCCGTATCCGTGATTCGCCTGCCGGCACGATTCAGGTTAATTAGAGTTTAAGAAAAGCGGGCCGCGAAGCTTTCGCGGCTTCAGAAAGGCTATGACGATGAAGTCTGGCGCACGCGGCGCATTGTTCCTGGCGGCATGGGCACTTGTCCCGGCCACGCCCGCCGCCGCGCAGGCGCGCGAGGAAATGGCCCAGCCCGCCATTCCGAAGCTCAAGGCCGGACAATCGGTCTGGTTCGAGACTCCCGAACTGATCAAGACGAGCAATGCGGCGAGCGCCGTCCGCATCGTCATCGCGATCCAGCAGCAGCAAGCGCTCGTCTATCGCGGCGATCGGCTGATCGGAGTCAGCACTGTCTCCACCGGCGCGCCGGGCTACGAGACGCCGCTGGGCGAGTTCACCATTCTCGAGAAGAAGGTGTTCCACCGCTCCAACCTCTACAGCAATGCGCCGATGCCTTATATGCAGCGGCTCACCTGGGGCGGGATCGCGCTCCATGCCGGGCAGCTGCCGGGCTATCCCGCTTCGCATGGTTGCATCCGGTTTCCCAAGGGATTCGCGCGGCAGCTATACGAGCTGACGGCGATGGGCGGCACAGTGATAGTGGTCGACGATGTGATGGACGCGCCGCTGTATCTGCCGCTCGAGCCAGTGCTGACCGCCGACACACGCGGGCTGACCACGCCGGCGACGAGCTACACGGCGCCGCTGTTGACCGTGGATACGTCCAATCTCGGCGGTGCCGCCTATGAGGTACTGACGCTGGGCGGGGATTCACCGGCGGATGCGGCGCGGCGGCCTGCGTCGTGGGCGACGGGGCCGGCGGTGGAAGCGCAACCGGGCCAGCGCGGCTCGCGCTAGCCCGGCGCGACACTCGCCCGGGGATCGATCGGATCACCGGGCGGGCGTGACGATCAGTTGTTTTTGGTCTCGACCGTAGTGGTGGTCGTAGTGGTCGCGGCCGGAGCGGCCTTGCGCGTGGTCTTGCGGACCGTGGTCTTCTTCCGCGCGCTCGAATAGCTGCGGACCGGGCTGGTCGAGCGTTCGACAGTCGTCACGGTCGTCGTCGGCTGCGCGGCGGCGGCGCGGACTGCCGCGGCGTCGGCGGCGGCGTTCGCGGCGGCCTGCTGCGCCTGTTCCGCGCGCGCCTGCGCCGCTGCAGCATCGGACTGCGCGACTGCAGCCGCATCCTGCGCGGCTGCCCGCTGGTTGGCCTCGGCCGCGACCTGTGCTTCGGCGTTCAGCCGGGCGTCGCGCTCGGCCGAGGCGGCCTCGGTCTTGTTGCGCTCGGCTTCTTCGAGCGCCTGGTCGGCCAGCCCGGAAGCGCGGCGCGCTTCGTTGATCGTCGAATCGCGGTGGTCGCGGGCGAGCTGGTCGCGCGCGACGCGCAGCGATTCCTGGGCGCGGGCCATTGTCTCGGCTGCGTGGGTGGTGGCGCCGGCCTTTTCCGCGGCTTCGACCTTGGCGGTCGCTTCGGCGACGGCGGTGCGCGCGCGGTCGATCCGGCTCTGGGCCAGCGACGGCGTCGCTATCAGCAGCGCCGAAATTCCGACGCCGCGCATGATGACTCCCATATATCGCATGTCTGCAACTCCTTGGTTGCCCCACCTTGCGAACGGACGCGATATGCGTGGGGTTGCTGCCGCGGCGGCGAAGCGAGCTTATGCGCCGATCAAGCGAGCTTTTGCGGCGATAATCCGTGCGATCGCCGTATCGAGCGTGGCGTCATCCTTGACGAAACAGAAGCGCACGATGCTGGTCACCGGAGCTTCGGCGTAGAGAGCCGAGATCGGTATCGCGACCACGCCGGCAGCGTCGATCAGCCGGTCGCAAAAGCTGACATCGTCGAGCGGGATACCCGAGGCAGTAAGATCGACCGAGAGGAAATAGGTTGCGGCGCTCGGCAGGACGGCCAAGCCCGCGTCCGCGAGGCCTGCAGCGAGCCGGTCGCGGCCGCGCTGGAAGCGGTGCCGTGCTCCCTGCACCCAGGCATCCTGCGTCGCGAGCCCCTCCGCGACGGCCCATTGCAGATTTGGCGGCGTAGTGAAGGTGAGGAACTGGTGTGCCCGGGCGATAACGCGCGCGAGCGGGGGCGCGGCGCATGTCCAACCGACCTTGAAGCCGGTCAGCGCGAAGATCTTGCCCGCGCTGCCGATCTTGACGGTGCGCTCGCGCATGCCCGGGAAACCGATCAGCGGGAGGTGCCGCGCGCCGTCGAAAGTGACATGCTCCCAGACCTCGTCGCAGACTGCGATCAGATCGTGCGTGACGCAGAAATCGGCGATCGCGGCGAGCTCGGCGGCGCTGCACATCGTCGCGGCGGGATTGAGCGGGTTGTTGAGAACGAGAATCCGGGTGCGCGGCGTGACCGCGGCCTCCAGCGCTGCCGCGTCGATCCGCCAGTGCGGCGGTTCGAGCCGGACGAAGCGGGGGACGCCGCCCGCCTGACGGACCAGCGGGACATAGGCGTCGTAGAGTGGTTGGAAGACTATGACCTCGTCACCCGGCTCGATCAGCGCGAACAGGGATGCCGCCAGCGCCTCGGTTGCGCCCGAAGTGACGATCACTTCCTCGGGCGCGAGATCGAGGCCTTGATGGCGGAGATAATGATCGGCGACCGCCTGGCGTAGCTCGGGCAGTCCGGGCATCGGCGGATATTGATTGGATTTTTCGAGCAATGCGCGGGCGGCGGCTTCGAGCACCGCCTCGGGCCCGCGCCCGTCGGCAAAGCCCTGGCCGAGGTTGATCGCACCGGTTTCGCGGGCACGCGCCGACATCGCCTCGAAGATCGTAGTGCCCATCTGCGCGTAGAGTGGGTTCATCACCGAATTCTGGCGGCTTGCAACCAGGCACGCAACCGCCGCATTAGCAGGTCGTTGAAGCATGGCGCATCAGAAGGAAGACCATGACCACCAAGCCGCCGGTACCCGCAGAGAACCAGCCTCCTTATCCGATCGAGGAGCCGCCGCACGATCACAGCCACGACAACGAGACCGTGGCGGCAGTGCGTGAGATCGCCGCGGCAAGGGCACGCCGCTCGCCGAGTGCGCGCCAGCTCGGCATCGGTGCCGCGGTAGGCATCGGATCGGCCGCGATCGTGGCCGGGCTGCTGTTCTGGCGAGGGAACCGCAAGGACGGAAAATAGGCCGGGCCGAAAGGGTCGTTCCGTTCAATCGTCGCGGCGGCGCCAGCGTTTGGCGATCTTCACGGGATCGAACAAGTGCGGGCCGACGAACAGGAACGCAGCGCCGGCGCTGCCGCACAGGAAGGCGATCGGGGCGAGCAGCCAGGCAGTCGGGTCATAGTCGATCGGACCTGCTATCGCCCGCGCGCGCAACATGCGCGCCGCAAGAGAGGCGAGTAGGAGCAGCGCGAGCCCTCCCAGCCGCAAGAGCAATCCAACTGGCTTTCGTTCGTACCAGGGCATTGAGCGTCTCGAATAATCCTCGAGCCGCGGAACTATCGGCGCGCGCATAAGCAAGCGAGACGGGAAAGGGCGCCGCCGCATTGGATTTGCATAGGGAACGCATCCGCATTCGACCCTGAACCGGCCCGCATATGGAAAACAAATGCGTCATTATGCCAATCCCGCTCGAAAGCATATGCGCGGTACGGCACCTGCCCCACAGCCCGATGCGGCTCCCGGAAGGACACAAGTGAACGCCTCGACTCATCAGGATGCGGGGCAGCCGCATCATCCGCAGGAACGGCTGTCGACTCTCACGCTCGGCGCGATCGGCGTGGTGTTCGGCGATATCGGCACTTCGCCGCTGTATGCGCTCAAGGAAAGCTTCATCGGCCCGCATCCACTGGCGGTCGATCGGGCACATATCTTCGGCGTGCTGTCGCTGATCTTCTGGACGATGATGCTGGTCGTCACGATCAAATATGTCTTCGTCATCCTGCGCGCCGACAACAAGGGCGAGGGGGGAAGTCTGGCGCTGCTCGCGCTCATCATGCGCAAGCTTGGGGAGAGACGGCTGACACCGGTGATCGTGACGCTCGGCGTGCTCGCGACTGCGCTCTTCTACGGCGACGCGATCATCACGCCGGCCATCTCGGTACTTTCGGCCGTCGAAGGGTTGACCGTGGTGCACGACGGAATGGCGCCGCTCGTCCTGCCGATCACGATCACGATCCTGGTCGGACTGTTCGCGATCCAGGCGCGGGGTACCGCGGCTGTCGGCAAGCTGTTCGGCCCTGTGATCCTCGTCTATTTCGCCGTGCTCGCCGTGCTCGGCGTCATGGGCATCGCGGCGGCTCCGGAGATCCTCTGGGCGCTCAATCCTGTCTATGCGCTGGATTTCTTCCTGATCGATCCCAAGCTTGCCTTCCTCGCACTGGGTTCGGTGGTGCTCGCGGTGACGGGAGCCGAGGCGCTCTATGCCGATATGGGCCATTTCGGCCGTCGCGCGATCATGATCTCGTGGCTCTACGCGGCATTTCCCTGCCTCATGCTCAATTATCTCGGCCAGTCGGCGCTGCTGCTCCGCGATCCCGCGGCGGTTTCGAACCCCTTCTATCTGATGGCGCCCGACGCGTTTCGGCTGCCGCTGGTGATTCTCGCCACCGCGGCGACGATCATCGCGAGCCAGGCGGTCATCTCCGCGGCCTTTTCCGTCACGCAGCAGGCGGTCCAGCTCGGCTTCCTGCCGCGGCTCCGGATCATGCACACCAGCGAGAAGGCGGCGGGGCAGATCTATGTGCCCCAGGTCAACTGGACGCTGTTGGCGCTGGTCGTCCTGCTTGCAGTGAGTTTCGGCAGCTCCGGCAATCTCGCCGCGGCTTATGGCATCGCCGTCACGGGGACCATGCTGATCACCACCTGCATGCTCGCTGTCCTGGTCTTCGCGGTATGGAAATGGCCGCGGCCACTGGCGGCGATCGTGATCGGCGTGTTCCTGCTGGTCGACGGCCTCTATTTCGCGTCGAACATCACGAAAATTCCGGACGGCGGCTGGTTTCCGCTGCTCGTCGCGACGGTGGTGTTCACTGTGCTCACGACTTGGCGCACGGGCCGTCGGCTCGTGCTCGAACGACTGCACGAAGGCGCGATGCCGATCGAGTTGTTCATCCAGTCGGCCGCGCATTCGCTCGAGCGGGTATCGGGAACCGCTGTCTTCCTTGCCTCGCGCCCGGACGACATTCCCCCCGCACTGCTCCATAACGTGAAGCACAACCGCGTGCTGCACGAACGCGTGCTCGTGCTCACCGTGATGACCGAGCAGGTTCCCCATATCGTGACGGGAGCCCGCAGCACGATCGAGGCGCTGGGCGAGGGTTTCTATCGCGTCGTCATTCGCCACGGCTTCATGGAGGATGTGGATATCCCCGCGACGCTCGCCTCGCTCGAAGGCTGTGGCGGACCATTCAAGCCGATGGACACGAGCTATTTCCTCGCGCGGCAGACGCTGATCGCGTCGAGCCGCCCGGGCATGGCCCTCTGGCGCGAGAAATTGTTCGCCTGGATGGTGCGCAACGCCGAGAGCGCGATGGAATTCTTCAAGCTGCCGACCAACCGGGTAGTCGAACTCGGCAGCCAGCTCGAAATCTAGCCCTCGGCGCCCATCAGGCGATAGCCGACGCCGAGCTCGTTGACGATGATCTCGGGCCGCGCGGGATCGGTCTCGAGCTTCTGGCGGATATTGCGAATCACGACGCGCAGATATTCGATGTGGCGCTCGTAATCCTGCGCCCACACGGCGGTCAGCAACTGCTGGTGCGTGATCACCCGACCGGGGAACCGCGCCAGCTCGGCGATCACGGCAAATTCCTTCGGGGTGAGGTGAATCTCCTCGGTGCCGCGCGCCACCCGGCGATCGAGCAGGTCGAACGTCACGCCGCCGGCGGTCAGGCTCGTGCGTCCGCCGTCGACGCTGATCCGCCCCCGCAGCGCGGCGCGCACCCGGGCGAGCAATTCCTCGGTGTCGAACGGCTTGGTCACATAGTCGACTGCGCCGAGGTCGAGTGCAGTGACCTTTTCCTCGGTCGCGTCGCGCGCCGATACGATGAGAATGGCCGCCTTGGACTGCTTGCGGATTGCGGGGATCAACTCGATGCCGTCGCGATCGGGGAGGCCGAGATCGAGCAGCACCACGTCCGGCTGCGTATCGCTCAACACTTCGATCGCCTGCCGACCCGAGGCGGCCACGGCGATCCGATATCCCGCGCGTTCGAGCGTTCCCGTCAGCAGCCGTCGGATCTGCGGCTCGTCGTCGACGATGAGGATGGTGGACGCGTTGCTCATGCGGACTCGGGTTCCTCGAGGTCGTGGATCAGCAGGTCTTCGGGAATGCGCAAGGTGAATATTGCGCCCTTCGGTGCCCCCCGATTGGAAGCTTCGACGTGCAGCCCCATCGCCTCGGCAAACCCCTTGACGATCGCGAGGCCAAGGCCGGTTCCCGTCTTGGAACGGTCGGAGCCTTCGAGGCGGCGGAAGGTTTCGAATACTTCGTGTTCGCGCCCCGTCGGCAGGCCCGGCCCCTCGTCGAGGATCGACAACGCGAGCGAACCCACGGAGCGCTCGGCCGCGACGGTGATAGCCGTGCCGGGATCGGCGTAGCGGCCGGCATTGTCGAGCAGGTTGATCAGGCAATGATGGAAGAGCTGCGGATCGACCCGCACGAGCGGCAGGTTCGGCGACACGTCGAGTTCGATCGCATGACCCTCCAGCGTCGCGCGCGTGTCATGGACCGCGCTGGCCACTGCGTCGGTCAGGTCTACCGGTTCGACCCTGAGCTTGATCGCGCCGGCCTCGACCCTCGCCATGTCCAGCAGATTGGCGACGAAGCGGTTGAGGCGCTGCGATTCCGCGTCGATCGTCTCGATCAGGCCCGGTGCGGGCGCATGCTTCAGCTCGCGCACCGCCGCCTGGATCGATGTGAGCGGTGTACGCAGATCATGGCTTACCGACGAGAGCAAAGCGGCGCGCAGCCGATCGCGCTCGCGCAGTTCGGCGACGCCGCGCATTTCCTCGCCCAGCCGCATCCGCTCGAGCGCGAGCGTGGCCTGGTCGAGCAGGCTCATCAGCAGCGGAATCTGGTCCGAGCGTACCGTGTCGCGGGCATCGTCGCGCGCGAGCCCGATCGCCGCAATCGTCCGCTCGCTGGTCTTGAGTGGATAAAACAGCCAGTCCGAGGCCGTCAGCGTATCCGAGCCGCGTCCCGCCGGCATGCCGCGTTCGAGCGTCCACTGCGCCGCGGCGCGCTCCATCGTCTCGAACCGGTCCTCGGGCGGATAGGCGGCGCGCAGCTGCGGACCATCCGGCGACATGGTGAGCATGGTCGTGCGTACGTCGAGCAGTCGGGCGATCTCGGCGCAGACCGCCTGCATCAGCTCCTCCTCGTTCGATGCGTCGCCAAGCTGGCGCAGGAACCCGGCGAGCGCGGCGTTCTGCCGCGCGCTTCCTGCGGCCAGATCGGCCTGGGCACGCACGCGCGCCGACAGGTGGCTGGTCACCACCGCGACGCCGAGCAGGACGATGATGGTGATGACGTTTTCGGGGTTCTGGACCGTCAGCGTGCCGGTGGGCGGCAGGAAGAAGAAGTTGTAGGCGAGCGACGACAATGCACCGGCGAACAGCGCCGGCCAGCGCCCGAACAGGCTCGCAGCCACCATCACCGGCAGCAGATAGAGCAACGCGACATTGGCGAGGTTGAGGATGTGGGACAGCGCCGATCCCGCGCCGGTGACGGCCGCCACCATCAGCGCGGTCCAGCCATAGCTCGATGGCGCACCGAAAACGCGCTTCGGCTTTTGCGCGGGCGCCGGTGTCGCGCCTGCGGTCGGCAGGACATGGACCGCGAGGCCCGGCGTTTCCCGAACGAGGCGATCGACCACCGAGCCGTGCCGCAGTTCGAACCATCGCGAGCGCATCGACTTGCCGACGATCAGCTGCGTCGCGCGGCTTTCCGCGACATAGGCCTTGATCCCCTCGACCGCAGAATCCGCCGGCACCGAGACCACCGCTGCGCCGAGCTGGCTGGCGAGATTGAGCGCGGCGGCGAGGCGGCGGCGCTCGTCCTCGCCGAAATGCTCCTCGCGGGGCGTCTCGACATGCAATGCGGTCCACGGCGCGCGCAGGGCATCAGCGGTGCGCTTGGCGGCGCGCACCAGCTCCTCCGAACTCGGCAGCTCGCTCACCGCCACCACTAGTCGCTCGCCGACCGCCCAGTTGCCGGCAAGTGCATGGCTCTTGAGATAATCGAGCATCTGCACGTCGACTGCCTGCGCCGCGCGCCGCAACGCGAGCTCGCGCAGTGCCGACAGGTTCGATTTGGAGAAGAAATGCGCCAGCGCGCGGGTTGCCTCCTCGGGGACATAGACCTTGCCGGCGCGCAGGCGCTCGATCAGTTCATCGGGCGGCAGATCGACCACTTCGATCTCGGCGAGCTCGAGGATGCGATCGGGAACGGTTTCGCGCACGCGGACATGGGTGAACGACGCGACGACGTCGTTCAGGCTTTCGATGTGCTGGATGTTGATCGTCGAGAAGACGTGGATGCCGGCGGCGAGCAGTTCCTCGACATCCTGATAGCGTTTGGGATGGCGGCTGCCCGGCGCATTGGTGTGGGCGAGCTCGTCGACCAGCACCAGTTGCGGATGACGGGCGAGGATCGCATCGATATCCATTTCGCGCAGCACATGGCCCTGGTGCGCGATGTCCTTCCGCGGAATCACCTCATAACCGCGCGTCAGCGCCTCGGTCTCGGCACGGCCATGGGTCTCGACGACGCCGACCACGACATCGGTGCCGACACGCATCCGCTCGGCGCCGCGGAGCAGCATCTCATAGGTCTTGCCCACCCCCGGCGCGGCGCCGAGGAACACCTTCAAACGACCGCGGCCTTCCTGTGCGGCGGCGCGCAGAAAGGCCTCGGGATCGGGACGTTCGGGCTGATTCACGGCACCGATTGTGCGCTCTCCGCGTCGAGCTGTCGATTGAGGAGGAGAACGTTGACGCGCTCCTCGCCCAGGAAACCGAGCAGCGGATGTTCGGTCGCGTGCGTGATCATCGTGCGGACCCGCGCCACGGGCCAGCCGCGGGCCTTCGCCACGCGCGCCGCCTGGAAAAAGGCCGCCTCGGGGCTGATATGGGGGTCGAGCCCGGAGGCGGAGGCAGTCACCAGATCGGCGGGGACCGACTGTCCTGGTGCAGGGGAGGCCGCCGCGACATCTGCCTTGACGCGGTCGGCGAGCGCCTGGCTGGCGGGGCCGAGATTGGAGCCCGCGGAGGCCAGCGCGTCATAGCCCTTGCCGGCCGCCGACGGGCGCGGATGGAAATAGCGCTCGCTGCTGAAGCCTTGGGCGAGCAGGCTCGATCCGACGATCTCGCCTCTGGCATCGCGGATCAGGCTGCCATTGGCCTGGGAGGGGAACAGCAACTGGCCGATGCCGGTGAGGGCGAGCGGATAGGCGATGCCGAGCAACAGCGCGAACAGCAAAGTGAGGACGAGCGCCGGACGCAGCGCGGAAGTGATGTCTTTGCCCATGATTGCAAATCCTCAGGCGAGGCCGAAGGCGTTGACCGCCAGGTCGATCGCCTTGATGCCGATGAAGGGAACGATGACGCCGCCGAGCCCGTAGACGAGCAGGTTGCGCCGCAGCAGCGGACCGGCGCCGATCGGGCGGTATTTGACCCCCTTGAGCGCGAGCGGGACGAGCGCGGGGATGATCAACGCGTTGAAGATGATCGCCGACAGGATCGCCGATTGCGGCGTTCCCAGCCCCATGACGTTGAGCACCGCGAGCCCGGGATAGAGCGTCGCGAACATCGCGGGGATGATCGCGAAATATTTCGCGATGTCGTTGGCGACCGAAAAGGTCGTGAGGCTGCCGCGCGTCATCAGCAGCTGCTTGCCGAGCCCGACGACTTCGATGAGCTTGGTCGGATCGCTGTCGAGATCGACCATGTTGCCGGCTTCGCGCGCGGCCTGCGTTCCGGTGTTCATCGCGACGCCGACATCGGCCTGGGCGAGCGCTGGGGCGTCGTTGGTGCCGTCGCCGCACATCGCCACCAGCCGCCCGCCGGCCTGCTCCTTGCGGATGAGCTCGAGCTTGTCCTCGGGTGTGGCCTGGGCGAGGAAGTCGTCGACGCCTGCCTCGGCGGCGATCGCGGCGGCGGTGAGCGGATTGTCGCCGGTGATCATCACCGTGCGGATGCCCATCCGGCGAAGTTCGCCGAAGCGCTCGCGGATGCCTGCCTTGACCACGTCCTTGAGCGCGACCGCGCCGAGGATGCGCCCGTCCTTCGCCACAGCGAGCGGCGTCATGCCGGCGCGTGCGATCTCGTCGGTGGCGCGGCGCAACTCGATGGCGGCGGGCGTTTCGTGCATGTCCGGATTGGCCCTGAGCACTGAATCGACCGCGCCCTTCTGGATCAGCGTGCTGCCGATCTTCACGCCCGAGATGCGGGTTTGAGCCGTGAAGGGAATCACTTCTGCCTCATGCGGCAGGGCCTGGTGCTTCACGTCGAACCGCTCACGCGCCAGGGTGACGATCGAGCGGCCCTCAGGCGTCTCGTCGGCGAGGCTCGCGAGCAGCGCCGCTTCGGCCAGCTCGGAGACCTGGACGCCGGCCACCGGCCGGAACTCGCTCGCCTGGCGATCGCCGACGGTGATCGTGCCCGTCTTGTCGAGCAGCAGCACGTCGACATCGCCTGCCGCCTCGACCGCGCGGCCGGACTTGGCGAGCACGTTGAAGCGCACCAGCCGATCCATCCCCGCGATGCCGATCGCGGAGAGCAATGCGGCGATCGTGGTCGGAATCAGCGTGATCAGCAGCGCCGCGAGGATCGCGACCGGGATCGCCCCGCCGGCATAGCTGGCGAAGGCGGGGATCGTGCCCACTGCGATCAGGAAGATGATCGTGAGCCCGACCAGCAGGATCGTCAGCGCGATCTCGTTGGGCGTCTTCTGCCGTTCGGCGCCTTCGACCAGCGCGATCATCCGGTCGAGGAAGCCCTGGCCCGGATTGACCGTGACGCGGACCTTGATCTGATCCGAAATGACGCGCGTGCCCGCGGTCACCGCCGAGCGGTCGCCACCCGCTTCACGGATCACCGGCGCGCTCTCGCCGGTGATGGCGGCTTCGTTGACCGAGGCGACGCCTTCCACGACTTCGCCGTCGGCCGGGATCAGATCCCCGGTCCCGACGAGCACAATGTCGCCGGCGCGAAGCTCGCTCGCCGCGACTTGCTGGATGCGGCTGCCGTTGACACGCCTCGCAGTGAGCTCGGCCTTGGTCGCGCGCAGCGAGGCTGCCTGCGCCTTGCCGCGGCCTTCGGCGATCGCCTCGGCGAACGTGCCGAACAGCACCGTCAGCCACAGCCAGATGACGAGCTGTCCTTTGAAGCCGAACCCGAGCGTGTCCTGGCCGAATAGGAGCAGGAACGTCAGCAGCGCCGCCACGCAGGCAGTTACGAACAGCACGGGGTTACGGATCAATTGGCGCGGAGCGAGCTTGCGGAAGGCGTCGGCCAGGGCGGGGAGGATCAATTCCGCCGTAAAAAGCGACTTGTTTGCGGTGCGTGCCATGTGGGCGCTCCGGTTACGAGAGGTGGCCGCTGATCATCGCGAGATGATCGGCGATGGGGCCGAGTGCGAGGCTCGGCAGGAAAGTGAGGCCGCCGAGGATGAGGATGGTCCCGACGAGCAATCCGACCCACAAGGGCCCGGTGGTCGGAAACGAGCCCGCGGTCTCCGGCGTGTACTTCTTGGCGGCGAGGCTGCCGGCGATGGCGAGCATCGGCACGATCACGAAGAACCGCCCCAGCCACATCGCAATGCCGAGCGCAATGTTGTAGAAGGGCGTGCCCGCGGTCAGTCCGGCGAACGCCGAGCCGTTGTTCCCGACCGCGCTGGTGAAGCCGTAGAGTATCTCCGAGAAACCGTGCGGCCCCTTGTTGAGCGGCCCGGCCAATCCCTCGGGCAGCACGGAGGCGAGCGCGGTTCCGCCGAGGATCACCAGCGGCAGCACAGCGATCGCCAGTACGGCGAGCTTGACCTCGCGCGCCTCGATCTTCTTGCCGACATATTCGGGCGTGCGCCCGACCATCAGTCCCGCGACGAACACGGCTAGGATCGCGAACAGGAGGAAGCCGTAGATCCCCGCGCCGACACCGCCGATCACGACTTCGCCCAACTGGATGTTGAACAGCGGGACGAGACCGCCCAGCGCCGTGAAGCTGTCGTGCATCGCATTGACCGCGCCGCACGAGGCGGCGGTGGTGACCGTGGCGAACAGCGCCGAGGCGGCGATGCCGAAGCGGACTTCCTTGCCCTCCATATTGCCCCCGGCCACGCCGAGCTGGTGGAGGACCGGGTTACCTGCGGCCTCCTGCGAATAGGCGACCGTCGTGCCGATCAGGAACAGCACCAGCATGGCGGAAAGGATCGCCCAGCCTTGCCTGGTATTGCCCACCGCCTTGCCGAAGCACCAGGTCAGGCCGAAGCCGATCACGAAGATCGACAGCATCTGGACGAGGTTGGTGAGCGCGTCGGGGTTCTCGAACGGATGCGCCGAGTTGGCGTTGAAGAAGCCGCCGCCGTTGGTGCCGAGCATCTTGATCGCTTCCTGCGAAGCGACCGGGCCCAAAGCGATCGTCTGTTTGGCGCCCTCCATCGTGGTGGCGACGACCTGTTGGTCGAGCGTCTGCGGTACGCCGGCGGCGATCAGGTAGATCGCATAGACCACGCAGATCGGCAGCAGCACGTACAAGGTGACTCGCGTGCAATCCGCCCAGAAATTGCCGATGCTCCCCGCCTCGCGCCGCGCGAAACCGCGGAAGAAGGCGAAAGCGAGTGCGATGCCGGTGGCGGCGGAGAGGAAGTTGTGGATCGTCAGCCCGAGCATCTGGCTCAGGTTCGAAAGCGCCGCTTCGCCCGAATACCATTGCCAGTTGGTGTTGGTGGTGAAGCTGACCGCGGTGTTGAACGCGCCGTCGGGTCCGACATTGACCATGCCCGGCGCGTTGAGCGGCAGGAATGCCTGCAGCCGCAGGATGGCGTAAGTGAAGAGCAGCAGCGCCGTGTTGAACAGCAGCATGTGCACGGCGTAGCGCCGCCAGCCCATCTCGGCGTTCGGGTCGATGCCCGCCAGCTTGTAGAAGCCGCGCTCGACCGGGCCGAGCACGCGATGCAGCGGCGTGCGCCGGCCTTCGTAGACGGCGAACAGCCACATCCCCATCGGCTTGGTGAGCGCGAGCAGGATCGCGATGAATATGGCGATCAGGGTCCATCCTTGCCAGGTCATCGGACGTTCCTCAGAAACGCTCGGGCCGCAGCAGCACTGCGACCAGATAAGCGAGAAGGCCGAGCGCGGCCGCGCCGGCGAGCCAGAGATCGAGAGTCATTTCAGGCCTCGTCGCACAAACGGGCATAGCCGAGCGTGAGCGCCAGCAGCCCGAGGACGAGGCCGATCCAGAGAAGGTCTTGCACCTGTGCATCTCCATGGGTCCGGGAGATGCGGGATTAGGTGCCGTCGCCATTTGGAAGCGAGACGGGAAACCGGCCGCGGCATATGAATCGCGTTTGCTTGGGCTGCTCCCGTTCCGGAGCCAGGTCTACCGGTGGATAATCGGGTTGGACGATCGGACCTAAACGCCCTTTTAACCACCACTGGCCCACAACGGCCCCGCAAATTTGCTCCGGGGCCCCATGGACGACCTCATTCAGGAATTCATCGCCGAGACGCGCGAGACGCTCGAGGCGCTTTCGGGCGAAATCGTCGCCTGGGAAGCGCAGCCCGCGGATCGCGCGCGGCTCGATGCGATCTTCCGCTTCGTGCACACCGTCAAGGGAAGCTGCGGCTTCCTCGATCTCCCGCGTCTGGGCCGGTTGAGCCACGCCGCCGAGGACGTGCTCGCGCAGGTCCGCGAGGGCGCGCGCACGCCGGATCGCCCGCTGGTCAATGCCGTGCTCGCCGTGGTCGACCGGATCGGCGAACTGGTCGAGGCGATCGATTCGGGGACGAGCCTGCCCGATCATGGCGACGAGCTGCTGATCGCCGCACTGGTCGAGGGTGCCGAGGAAATCGTACAGGCGAGCCTGCCGGGCGTGCAGCGCGCGCCGGCGCGAAGCGTGCGGCTCAACGTAGACCTGCTCGACCGGATGATGTCGGGCATGTCCGACATGGTGCTGGCGCGTAACGAGTTGGCGCGGCGGCTGCGCGGCGGCGATATCGATCCGACGATCGAGGCGGCGCTCGAACGGCTGTCGCTCACCGTCGGCGAGATGCGCGACACCGTGACGCGGACGCGCATGCAGAAGATCGACGCATTGTTCTCGGCATTGCCGCGGATGGTGCGGGATACCGCTGCCGGGCTCGGCAAGTCGGTGTCGCTGCACGTCGAGGGATCGGACGTCGAGCTCGATCGCGAGATGATCGAGATGATGCGCGACCCTTTGGTTCACATCATCCGCAATTCGATCGACCACGGCATCGAGACGCCGGCGGAGCGCCGCGCGGGAGGTAAGCGCGAAAACGGGCGGCTTGTCGTCTCCGCGCGTCAGTCGGGCAACCAGATCATCATCGAAATTACCGATGACGGCCGCGGAATCGACACCGAAAAGCTGATCCGCAAGCTCGTTGCCAATGGTCGCGACGAAGCGAAGCTGCGCGCGCTTTCGGAGCGGGCGAAGCTCGAACTGGTGTTCGAGCCGGGGCTTTCGAGCAAGGACGAGGTCAGCGAAGTCTCGGGTCGCGGGGTGGGGATGGACATCGTCCGCGCCTCGATCGAGCAGATCGGCGGGCGAGTCGATCTCGACAGCACGCCGGGCAAGGGGCTGCGGCTCGCGATCCATGTGCCGCTGACCCTGTCGATCATCTCGGCGATCGTGGTCGGCGCGGGCGGGCAACGTTTCGCGATCTCGCGGCAGGCGATCGAGGAGATCGTCACCGACCATGGCGACGCCATCCGGATCGACACGATCGGCGGCGCGCAAGTGCTCAGCGTGCGCGGGCGGCGGATGCCGTTGCTCAATCTGTGCGAAGTGCTTGGGCTGACACGCGTCGCGCATAACGGGCCGCGGATGATCTCGATCGTCAACATCGGCGAAGGCAGCTACGCGCTCGCCGCCGACATGGTGCTCGACAATGAGGAGCTGGTGATCAAGCCGGCATCGCCGGCGGTGATGTCGACCGGAGTCTATGCGGGGCAGACCTTGCCCGATTCGGGCCTGCCGATGCTGCTGCTCGACTGCACCGGTATCGCCAATGTCGCACGGCTCGATTTCGGCCGTGACGACGATCAGGTTCAGGACGACGAGGAAATGGCCGACGCGGAAGCGGGCGTCCCGGCCTTGCTGTTCATCGACCTCGACGGCGCACGTCGCGCGGTGCCGCTGGCGGCGGTCGATCGCGTCGAGCAGGTTGAGGGCGACAGCGTGCGCTTCGCCGCGGGCCGTTTCCGGGTGACGATCGACGAGCGCATCCTCCCGCTCGCATCGCAGGGCGAGGTCGAAGGGCGCGCCAAGCTCAACGTGCTGCGCCTGAAGGACGGCGCCAACGAAGTCAGCTATGCGATCGAAGAAGCCCTCGACATCATCCGCCTGCCCGACGATCTGGTCCCCGCGCGCGAGCCCGGGCCGATCGCGGCGGTGGCGCTGATCGACGGTGAACAGGTCGAATTGCTCGATATCCTCTGGGTATTCGACGAACATGCCGATCGGGACAGCGAGGCGCATGCCCCGCTCTGCCTGATCGCCGGCGACAAGGACGGCTGGATGGCATCGTTCGTGCGGCCGCTGCTCGAGACTGCAGGCTACCGCGTCGTCGCGCAGCTTGGCCAGGGCGAGATCCCGGCAGTGGTGCTCTCCACGGATGAAGCGTCGGCGGAACTCGCCGCCAAGGCGCCGGTGGTGCGGCTGCGCAGCCGCCGCGCCGCGGCCGGCGCGGGCGACGACAGCGTCTATCGTTATGATCGCGCGGGACTGCTCTCCGCGCTCGAGGCCCGTGTGGCCGGGAAGAGCCGCTGATGACTCATCTCTATCTCATCGCGCAGGTGGCCGGACGCGCCGTGGCGATCGATTCCGATCAGGTCGAATCGGTGGTCGACATCGGCGAAGTGACGCAGGTGCCGCTGGCATCGCAGCATATACGCGGACTCGCGGCCTTGCGCAGCCGGGTGGTGACCGTGGTCGACACGCACACCGCATTGGGGCTCGACAGCGCCAGTCAGGCGAAGCGGGCGGTGATCACGCTGGTCGAAGGGCATCATTACGCGCTGCTGGTCGACGCGCTCGACGACGTCGCGCCATTCGAACTGCTGCCGCTCGCAGGGGGCGTCGCGCTGGATACCGCATGGCGGCGCGCCGGTCGCGGTATCGTCGAACGCGACGGCGAACCGATCCTCGCGATCGATCTCGCGTCGCTGGTCCCAGGCTATTCCGGAGCGCTAAACTGAATTTTATCCGATTAACGCGACGCTTACGCCTCTTGCCGCACTATGATGGAACAGACGCCTGACTATCGGGGAACAGGGTAATATGAAAACTTGTCTTGTCGTCGACGACTCCAAGGTGATCCGCAAAGTCGCGCGGCATATCCTCGAGACGCTCGACTTTGAAGTTCGCGAGGCCGGTGACGGCCGTGAGGCGCTGGATTCGTGCATGGCGACGCCGCCGGACGTGGTTCTGCTCGACTGGAACATGCCGGTGATGAGCGGGATGGATTTCCTGCGCGCGCTCAAGGATTCGGGGCTTCCGCAGCGCCCCAAGGTGGTGTTCTGCACCACCGAGAACGGCATGGCCTATATCCGTGCGGCGATCGAAGCAGGTGCCGACGAATATGTCATGAAGCCGTTCGATCGCGAGACGCTGGAGAGCAAGCTGCAGATCGTCGGCGTCGCGTAAACGCGGGAAGCCGGAGACGTGGCCGTCGCACTCAGTCCAATCCTGCCGGATTCACGCGCGCCCGTTCCTCCGGCGCAGGTGCTGATCGTCGACGATTCGGTCGTCGCGCGATCGGTGCTCGGCCGGATGGTGGACGGCACGCGTCGCTTCCGCGTGGCGGCGGCGCTGAGCGACGTGCGCGCGGCGCTCGACTATCTCGAGACTCACCGCGTCGACATCATCCTGCTCGACATCGACATGCCCGGCATCGACGGGCTGACGGCGCTGCCCGACATGATCGCTGCGGGCAAGGGCGCGCGGGTCCTGATCGTTTCCTCCTCGGCGGACGAAGGTGCGGCAGTGACGGTGCAGGCGCTCGCATTAGGCGCGGCCGACACGCTGGTGAAACCCGGCATCGGCGCGTTCGGCGGACGCTTCGCCGAGGTGCTCGAGGAGCGACTGTCGCGGCTGGTGGAAGTGCACACCGATCTTTCGCCCGTTCCGAATTCGACCACCAGCTTTGGGCCGGTGACCACGACGAATGATTTCGACGTTGTCGCGATCGGCGCCTCTACCGGCGGCATTCATGCGCTCAGCCAGTTCCTGCGCGCGATCCCGACCAGCTTCCAGATCCCGATCCTGGTGACGCAGCATCTGCCGAGCTCGTTCATGGGCTATTTTGCCGCGCAGCTCGCGGTACTGGGCAGCCGACCCTGCGAAGTGGCGAGCGATCGCATGCGGATACGGCCCGGCCGGATCATCGTCGCGCCCGGCGACGCGCATATGCGCGTGGCGAAGATGTCCGACGGCTGGTCGGTACGGCTGAGCGACGAGAAATCGCTGAGCGGCTGCATGCCCTCGGTCGACCCCATGTTCGAATCGATCGCCGAAATATTCGGCAAGCGCGCGCTGGGCGTGGTGCTGAGCGGAATGGGCCGTGACGGCGCGGAGGGCGCGAAACGGCTCGTCGAAACCGGCGCGCGGATATTCGTGCAGGATCGCGCAAGTTCGGTGATCTGGGGAATGCCGGGCGCAGTGGCCAATGCGGGGCACGCGAGCGCGGTGTTGCCGCCCGACGAGCTTGGACGGCTCGTGGCGTGGCAGGGGAGGGCATGATGCACTTCCCGACATCGACGCCACCGGGTTCGTCGGAGTCGATGAACCTGATCTCGGCGCTGCTCGAACAGCGCACGGGACAGCAGATCGCAGCGAATCGTGCGTGGCGGATCGAGACCGCGCTCAAGCCGCTGCTGCGCGAGAAGGGACTCGCGTCGCTGGACCAGCTGGTCGCCCAGCTCGTCGCGACGCGGACAGGGGATTTGGGGGATCAAGTCGTGGATGCGCTGTTGAACCAGGAGACGAGCTTCTTCCGCGATGCGGCGGTGCTCGACATGATCGCTGACGCGACCAAGGCGATCCAGGACGAGGCGCCCGATCGCAAGGTCCGCATCTGGTCTTCAGGCTGCTCGACCGGGCAGGAGCCGCTGAGCCTGGCGATGCTGTTCGACGAGCGCGGAATGGGCGAAGGCAAGGCTGCGCCCGAGATCGTCGCGACCGACGTGTCGCCCGCGGCACTCGCCCGCGCGCGCGCCGGCCGCTATTCGCAATTCGAGATCCAGCGCGGCCTGCCGGTGCGGCGGATGATGACGTGGTTCGACAGCGCCGGAGTCGATTGGGCGGCGAAGCCCGAGCTGCTGCGGCGCATCCAGTTCCGCCAGCAGAATTTGACTGCCGATGCGCCGCCGCCGGGCAAGTTCGACGTGGTGCTTTGCCGCAACGTGCTCCTCTATTTCTCGCAGGAAGTCCGTCGCGACGTCTTCGGCATCCTCGCCTCCGCGGTGCGCCCCGGCGGCGTGCTCGTGCTCGGCGCGGGCGAAACCGTGATCGGACTGACCGACCGGTTCCGGCCCTGCGAGCGGTTCCGCGGATTCTACCGTGCCATCGACGCCACGCCGGTGAAGCAGGCCGCTTTCGGCTGACCCCTTGCCGCGAGTGCATCCGCGCTCGTACGGTCGGCGGCGATGACCAGCGGCCTCTCCATCATCGACGCACCGTCGCCCAATTTCGATGCGCGCGAATTGCCCGTGTCGATGATCGTGCTCCATTATACCGGGATGGAGAGCGCGCAGGCGGCGATCGATCGGTTGCGCGACCCCGAAGCCAAGGTCTCGGCGCATTATCTGGTCGACGAGGACGGCAGGATCCTGCAGCTCGTGGATGAGCGCCACCGCGCCTGGCATGCCGGGCGCTCGCACTGGCGCGGGGTGACCGACGTCAATTCGGCCTCGATCGGCATCGAGATCGTCAATCCTGGGCACGAATTCGGCTATCGGCCGTTCCCCGAAGCGCAGATGAGTTCGCTGATCCCGCTCGTTGCCGACATCAAGGAGCGCCACGCCATCACCCGCGGCAATGTCGTGGGGCATTCCGACGTCGCGCCTGCGCGCAAGCAGGATCCCGGCGAACTGTTCAACTGGCACGCGCTGGCCCGGCTCCGGCTGGCGCTGCCGCGGCCGACGCGGAACCTCGTCGATCCCGGCTGGCCCGATGCCGGGTTCATGCTCGCACTCGAGCGCTTCGGCTATGACGTGAACGACGCCGAGGCGGCGGTGACCGCGTTCCAGCGGCGTTTCCGTCCCGAACTGGTCGACGGCGAGATCGACATGGAATGCCGCTGCATCCTGCTGGCGCTATTGCTGCCCAAGCCGCAGGGGGATGATTGAGACCTGTGCGAAAAAGAAGGTTCCCGGGGCATTCACTCTCTTCGGACATTCCGTGGCAGCCAACGCGCCCTTACCGTGCAAGGTCGGAGGCAAATCGATGCTCAATGGTAACGCGATGACGCGGATGGGTCCGGTGCAGGTGCGGCTCAGCGGCGTGATCAAGGTCGACGAGGGCGACAAGGAAATCCCGTCGGTCAATGCGCCGACCGTCGCCGAGGCGACGGCGTTGCTCGACCGTACGGCACGCGTGAACGGCGCGGATGGCGTGATCGGCGTAGGCTCGGACTATCGCCGCATTGCGATCGGGCGCGGGCCGCTGTCGACCCAGACATTGGTCGCGGTGCAGGCCTGGGGCACCGCCGTGAAGAATTCCGTCGTCGTGGAGGTTTCCGACGCCGCCGAAGAGCAGACCGACGAAGCATAAGTCCTTGCGCGCGGCCGGCGCTACGCTACATCGGGCGCCGCCAGAGGGTCGGGCGGCCGCGTCGATGCTTGCATCGCCGAGGAAAGTCCGGGCTCCACGGAACCACGGTGCCGGGTAACGCCCGGCGGGCCAGCTTGCTGGTTCAGGGAAAGTGCCACAGAGAGCAGACCGCCCACTGGTCCTTCGGACTAAGGGCAAGGGTGAAAGGGTGCGGCAAGAGCGCACCGCGCGACGGGCAACCGAAGCGGCATGGCAAACCCCACCGGGAGCAAGACCGAATAGGGGCGGCACATGGGCCTGGTTCCGGCCCGTCGCCCGGGTTGGTTGCTTGAGCGGCGGAGCGATCCGTCGCCTAGAGGAATGGCCGCACATCGCGCTTCGGCGCGAGGACAGAACCCGGCTTATAGACCCTCTGGCATTTTTCTTCTCAGAGCTCCCCTCCCTGCAGGGAGGGGAGAATTGCAGCTTCCGCCTAGCCTTCTCAGCGTCGTGACCCTATCTGGCAGCCATATGGCACGGGCAACGCGATCCTCCGACTGGGGCTTTCCACGCTGGCGCGCTTATGGCGCCGAGCGCGAGGCCGTGCAGGTGCGGCTGTGCGACCGGCACGGTTGCGAGGAACCCGGCGACCGGCCCGCGCCCAAATCGCCCAACAGCCCCGAACGCTGGTATTTCTGCGAAACGCACGCCGGCGAATACAACCGCAACTGGAACTACTTCGAGGGCCTGACGGCTGAGGAAGCGGCCAAACGGGAGGCCGAGGAGCGGCGCGATGCCGGCGGTTTCGCCGAATCGAAGCACAACAGCTGGGCCGGCCCCGGCGACGGCACTCGCTCGCGCGACGAGATCCGTGCGCTCGAAGTGCTGGATCTCGAAGTCGACAGCGATTTCGAGGCAGTACGCATGGCGTGGCGCCGACTGGCCAAGTCGAACCATCCCGACGTGAAGCCGGGCGATGCCGAGGCGGCCAAGCGCTTCCAGGCGATTCAGGCGGCCTATGAAGTGCTCAAGGTCGCCGAAGACCGCCGGACGTGGAAGCCCGATTGAAGACGGGTGTTCGTTCCAATTGGTCGAACACCGTTCTGGTTTGCGCGAAATGCTCGAAGAGGCTTGGCGGAGGCTTTGGGCCGAGAGGCAGGACCCCGCTCGCCAAGGCGCTCCGCAAGCAGCTCGGGCTGAAGAAGGGGCGCAAGGCGGCCAGCGGGATCGTCGAGGTCAAGTGCCTCGGCGTGTGCCCGCGTGGGGCAGTGACGGTGGTCAACGGCGCGGCGTCGCGCGAATGGTTGCTCGTGCCGGAAGGGGCTGATCTCGACGCGGTGGCGGGGGAGCTGGGGCTCGATCAGGCGTAGCGCGTTGCCGTCTCGCGGATCAGCGCGATCATGTTGGGGATGCCCTGCGTGCGGTTCGAGCTGAGCTGGTTGCGCAAATCGAACGGCGCGAGCGCGGCCTCGATATCGGTGGCGAGGATCTCGGCGGGGCCGCGGTCCTGGACGGTCAGCAATATCAGCGCGATGATGCCCTTGGTGATCGCCGCGTTGGAATCGGCGAGGAAGTGGAGCGTGCCGTTCTCGCTGCGGGTGGGATAGACCCACACCGCAGCGGAGCAGCCGCGGACGAGGGTGGCGTCGGTCTTGAGCGGTTCGGGCATCGGCTCGAGCGCGCGGCCCAGATCGATCAGCAATCTGTAGCGATCGTCGGCGTCGAGGAATTCATATTCGTCGCGAAGTTCGGCGAGGCTGGTCATGACTGGCGCTATAGCGCTGGCTCGCCGCTCGGATAGCCCCCTTCGGGGGTAGGTGGGGCGTGGCCGCGAGCAACGCGCTCTGAGAGACCTCCCTGCCTCGCTACCCCTCCCCCTCAGGGGAGGGGCTTTGAAGTTACAGGTCCACCCCGGCGGCGATCGCCTCGAGCTTGCGAATGCGCTCCTTGAGGTCGGCGATCTCGATCCGCGACGCCGCGGAGGGCATTGTCGGCTCCGCCTGCGATGCGGATGCGCGGTGCTCGACGAGCTCCTGGCGCTTCAGCGCCAGCCAGCCGCGCCAGCCCGAGAGCCCCGCCGCCGTGACCATCGCTAGGCCGGCGAGGCCCGAGACGGAGAGCGTGATGTAGAGATTGGGATCGATGGTCATGTCATGCCTCCCTGATCAGGGGTTTTGCTTGTCCCGCAGCGCTTCGATCTCGCGGTCGAGTCGCAGGCTGCTGGCTTCACTGTCGGTGATGACCCGTTCGAGGACCTGGACGCGGTCCTTGAGGGCGCGGACCTCGTCGCGGAGCTTCGCGGCATCGGAGGATGCCATGTCGCCGCCGCGGAAGATCTCGTTGCCGTGCTTGTCCTTGTGGATGCCGTAGCGCGCCTTGAGGACGCTGCCGATCGTGACGATGACGATGATCGCGACAACCATTTCGAACGGGTTCATTCCCTGTACTCCCTTGGTGACGCCTCAGGCGCCCTGTTGCTGTTCCCGGGCCAGCTTTTCCGCGCGGCGGACAGGGCGGTCCCGAGCTTCGGCAAGGGCAATAGCTCCCCCGCACAGTGCCGTCAGCACTGCGAACACTACGATAATCATTTTACTGGTCCTCAGATTTGGCTGCGCCTGGCGCAGCGGGGATTAGTTGAGCGGCGCTTCGCGCAGCTTTTCGATTTCATCCGCGACGGCGATGCCGCGGTCGGTGACGATCCTTTCTAGAACCCGGACCCTCTGTTCGAGCCGCTCGACATGGGCCGCATATTGGGCGGCCTGCTCGGCGGTCTGGGCGGCGATGACCTGCACCATGGCTTCCTTGTGCTTGAGCCAGCGCTTGAACATGTCGTTGGCGACGCCGAACACGATCGCGACCATGCCGCAGGCGATGCCTAGAATGGGGATGAGGATCGGGTTCATCTCAAGTCCTCCTAGTTGCTCTTGGTGCCGCGCAGCTGCTCGATCTCGCGATCGAGGCTGTGGGCGCTGTCGGTGACGATCCGTTCGACGTTGGCCAGCCGGTCCTTGACCGAGCCGAGTTCGGCGCGGAGCTGGGCGTTCTCCTGGCTGATCAGCCGGATGCGTTCGACCATCTCGTCGTTCTTCTGCGGGTAGATCGCCTTGCCCCAGCTGTTTTCGAGCGGGTAGCCGTTCTTGATCCGCAGCCAGGTGGTGAAGATCCACCCCCCGATTCCGAAAGCTCCGAGCAACAGCGCGCCGCCGACGATCCAGGGAAGGTTGTTCATGACGATCATCTCATTCATGTCGTGTTCCTTCCTCAGCGCAGCGAGTCGATTTCGCGGGCGACGCGCTCGGCGGGATCGGTGGCGATCCGCTCGAGGACGGCGATCCGCTCTTCGAGCCGGCTGATCTGGCCGGTCAGCCGCTCATTCTCGGTGGAGAGCAGAGCGATCTTGCGCTCGGCCTCCAGATCGCTCGCAGGCTGGCCGCGGCGGCTTCGGCGGTTCTCCTCCATCGGGTAGCCGTGCTTCGCGCGGACCCAGGTCTGGAAAGCCTTGGATGCCATGATCGCCGTGACGATCAGCACCGGTACCAGCCAACTCAATTCCCTCATCGTCTTGCTCCCTGTGGGCGGCCGCGCTCAGCGCAGGCTGTCGATCTCTGCGTGCAGCCGGTGCGGCTGATCGGTGACGATCTTTTCCAGCACGGCGAGGCGGCGATGCATCTCGAGCGTCTCACGGCGCTGCTGGCGATTTTCCTCGTTTTCCACTGCCGGGGCGGTGCGGGCGATCTGTGCCAGCGCCCGCTTGACCTTGCGGTTGGCGAAGAACTGGATGGCCAGCGTGAACGCCGTCCCGGTCAGCATCCCCATGATGAAATATGGCGTCGGATCCATGTCTCGTCCCCTTTTTTGCAGCCCCCGCCTCAGCGGAGGCTGTCGATCTCGTCGGCGAGCCGGGTGTTGCGGCTCGTATAGTACATCTCGATGTCGGCGAGCCGGCGATCGATGTCGCGGAAGGTCGAGCGGACCTGGGCGGTCGAGCGGCTCGGGTTCGAGCGCACGCCCTGCCAGAACTTCTCTTCCTCGGGGCCCTGATAGAGGCCGGCCGGCTTGCTCGGCGCGAGCCACGCGATCAGGAAGTAGAACAGGATCGACGTGCCGCTGGTCGCGAAGGCGAGGAAGACCATTCCCACCCGGAGCCAGATCGCCTCGATGCCGGTGTAATCGGCGAGGCCCGAGCAGACTCCGCAAACCTTGCCATTCTGCTTGTCGAGATAGAATTTGGTGCGTGTACCGGACATCTCAGTTCCTCCGCGAGATATCGAAGGGGCTCGGTTCCTGGCGCGAGGCCGAGACCGGGCGGAAATCGGGGTTGTCGGCGGCGATGATGCGTTCGACGGTGAGCAGGCGCTCCTCGAGCTGGCGAGCGGTGTAGTAGAGCTCGTCGAGGAGCTTCTCGTCCTCGCCGGTGATCGTGGCTGCCGTCTTCCACCGGGTGATATAGTGCATGATCACCCAGGGAAGACCGACGAACAGGATCCCGACGATGACGATGGGCAGGAAAACCTCTTCCATCGCTTACGCTCCCTTGGCCAGGCGAGCCTTCAGCGCTTCGAGCTCGGCATCGACCTTCTCGGACGAGCGCAACTCGGCGATTTCCTCCTCGAGCGTCTTGGGGACGCCGCCCAGGCCTGCCGCATCGGCGCGGCCCTCGGCGAAGTCGACCCGGCGTTCGAGGACGTCGAAGCGCGAGAACGCATCCTGCATCTTCGAGCCGTTGGTGATCTCGCGCAGGCGCGTCCGGTTGTTGGCGCTCTCCAGCCGGGCGACGATCGAGTTCTGGCGAACCCGCGCCTCGCGCAGCTTGTTCTGGAGCTTGGTGATGTCCTCTTCCGAACCCTTGAGGGCCTCGTCGAGCACGCCGATCTCGGTGGAGAGCTGCTCGACCATGTCGGAAGCTTTCTGCTTCTCGACCAGAGCGGCCTTGGCGAGATCCTCACGGCCCTTGGAGAGCGCCAGCTCGGCCTTCTCGGTCCAGCTCTCCTGGAGCTTTTCGAGCTTGGCGATGTGGCGGCGCATTTCCTTCTGGTCGGCGATGGTGCGGGCTGCGGAGGCACGAACCTCGACCAGCGTCTCTTCCATCTCGAGGATGATCATGCGGATCATCTTGGCCGGGTCTTCAGCCTTGTCGAGAAGGTCGGTGACGTTGGCGGCGATGATATCGCGGGTCCGTGAGAAAATACCCATTCTAACACTCCTTCGTATTGGGACCGCCGGGAGAAACCTAGGGGGAGACCCTCCCGGCGGGGTTTCCGCTCACCAGGGCAGGCGAGCGGGGAGACTAAGTGGTGCCTCAGGCGATCGCCGGACCCACCGCGCCGGCCATCAGGACGGCGCTGGCGAGGAAGGCGATGGCGACTGCGACAAAGGCGTTGCGGACATTGGCTGCTTCGTAAGTCATGATCTTGTTCCCTGAACCTGGTGTTTTCGTGGCTCGTTGCTGAGCTTGCCGACATCTCTGCAGGAGGCGTGCCAATTGGCGAAAACCGCAGAAATCCGCGGTTTATGACGTTCATATGGCGTTCAGCCCCAACTTAGGACTTGCCAAGTATTGGGAAAATTCGCCAAAGGTTTGGCATGGAGCGCGCAACCCAGGTAATCGGCCAATCCGGGGCCTTTCTCGACGCACTCGAGCGCGCCAGCCGTGCGGCCGCGCTCGATCGTCCGGTGCTCGTCATCGGCGAGCGCGGGACGGGCAAGGAGCTGGTCGCCGAACGCCTTCACCGGCTGAGTCCGCGCTGGGATCAGCCGCTGATCGTGATGAACTGCGCGGCGCTCCCGGAGACGCTGATCGAAGCCGAATTGTTCGGACACGAATCCGGCGCGTTCACCGGCGCGACCAAGGCGCGCGCGGGCCGTTTCGAGGAGGCGCACCGCGGCACCCTGTTTCTCGACGAGCTCGGCACGCTGTCGATGGCGGCGCAGGAGCGGCTGCTGCGCGCAGTGGAATATGGCGAAGTGACGCGGATCGGATCGTCGCGGCCGCTCAACGTCGATGTCCGCATCGTCGCGGCGACCAACGAGCATTTGCCCGACAAGGTCGACAAAGGCACCTTCCGCGCCGACTTGCTCGACCGGCTCTCGTTCGAAGTGGTGACGCTGCCGCCCTTGCGGGCCCGGCGGGGCGACATCGAAGTGCTCGCCGAGTTTTTCGGCCGGCGCATGGCGTCGGAGATCGGGCTGGTCGACTGGCCCGGCTGGGGCCCGAACGCGCTCGATGCGTTGCTGACCTATGACTGGCCGGGCAATGTCCGCGAACTGCGCAACGTGGTCGAGCGCGCAGTCTATCGCTGGGAGCGCGACGGACCGGTGGATTCGATCGAGATCGATCCGTTCAAGTCGCCGTTCCGGCCGCGGACCGCGGCTCAGGCGCCGGCTGCGGCGCCGATCGAGGCGGCACCTGCGCCGGTTGCCGAAGCCGTGCCGGTGGCGACGTTCGACGGCGGAACCGACTTCAAATCGCGCGTGAACGCCTTCGAGCGCCAGGTGCTCTCGCGGGCGCTGGCCGAGCATCGCTACAACCAGCGCTCGACCGCCGAAGCGCTGGGACTGACCTATGACCAGCTCCGGCACGCCCTGAAGCGGCACGAGTTGCTGGGGGCAGGGGGATAGTGCCCTCTCCCGCTTGCGGGAGAGGGTTGGGTGAGGGTGAGTCGGGCGAGACCAGGTTGAGGACTCATATTATTTTTCGTCACCCCGGCCTTGAGCCGGGGTCCCGCTGCCTTCAGACCGGGCAGAAGAAGCGGGATCCCGGCTCGAGGCCGGGATGACTGAAATTTACAACAACTTGTATGAGCCCTCACCCCAACCCTCTCCCGCAAGCGGGAGAGGGAGATGCCCTCAATGATAGTTGGTCATCGCCAGCAGCATCGGCAGCGACAGCAACACGTTGAGGCGCGAGGCGATCATCGCGGCCTTGGCTGCCTTTGCCTTGGTGGCATCGTCGGCCTCGACCAGGCCGAGCGCCTTTTTCTGGTTGGGCCAGATGATGAACCAGACATTCGCCGCCATCACCAGCGCCAGCCACATGCCGATGCCGATCAGCCGGGCATTCTCGCGCAGCAGCAGTGCATCCTCGAGCTCGTTGTAGAGCCAGGCGAGGGTCAGGCCGGTGATCACGGTGAGCAACGCCGCGTAGCGGAAGAAGAACAGGGCCTTGGGCGCGATGAACTTCGATATGCCGGGTTTCAGCTCGGCCGGGATCTTCGGCATGGTCGGGATCTGGACGAAGTTGAAATAGTAAAGGAGCCCGATCCAGGTGATCCCGAAGAAGACGTGGAGCCACTGGAACACTCCGTTCCACAGGCCCAGCGGCGGATTGAAATAGGGTGCGAACATCAGCCCGACCGCCAGCACGAGGCTGACCGCGAGCACCGCGTGCAGATTGCCGAAAAACTTGTCCATGTGGCTGCTCCCCTGTGTTTGCAGCGCCGATTGCCCGCGGCGCACGTATGCCAGCTTATGATCGGAATTTTCGTTTGTCACACGCAATGAAATTTGCGGGACAGGAGGGGTTTTTCGGGGCTAGGGGACCGCTTCCCGCCGCGGATCGTTGGGCGGGTGAACCGAACACGGAGTATCCCCATGGCTTTCGAACTTCCCGCGCTGCCCTATGCCAAGGATGCGCTCGCACCGCACATGTCGGCGGAGACGCTCGAATTCCATCACGGCAAGCATCACAAGGCCTATGTCGACAAGACCAACGGCTTCGTGACCGAGAAGGGTCTCGAGGGCCTGAAGCTGTCCGAGGTCATCACCAAGGCCAAGGAAACCGGCGACAAGGGCCTGTTCAACAACTCGGCCCAGATCTGGAACCACAGCTTCTTCTGGCAGTGCCTCTCGCCTGAGAAGCAGGTGCCGACCGGCAAGCTGGCGGACCTGATCAACGACGGCTTCGGCTCCGCCGAAGCGCTGGTGAAGCAGTTGGTGACCGAATCGACCAACCATTTCGCGAGCGGCTGGGGCTGGCTGGTGCTCGACGGCGGCAAGCTCAAGGTAACCTCGCTGCACGATGCCGACACCCCGGTGGTGTATGAAGGCATGCTGCCGCTGCTGACGATCGACGTGTGGGAGCACGCTTATTACGTCGATTACCGCAATGCGCGCCCGGCCTATCTCGATGCCGTCTCGGCGAACCTGATCAACTGGGAATTCGTCGCGCAGAATCTGGATGGGGCCGGCGTGGGCCGCGCGGATCAGGGTTGAGAGGACTGCAGAAATGAAAAGGGGCGTCGGACGCGAGTCCGGCGCCCTTCTTCATACCGTCATCCCGGCGAAAGCCGGGATCTCGCGCGACGGCGCCAAGCGGATTGCGATCCCGGCTTTCGCCGGGACGACGGCTATGGACGTTATCCCTCCGGCGGTAGCGGTGTATCCTCGGGCTTCTCGAGCTGGAGGCCGTGCTTGAGCAGCATGGGAATGTTGAGCATCGCGAAGACCAGGGTCATCGGGATCACCGCCCAGGTCTTGAAGGTGACCCATTGGTCCCAGCTCAGCACATGGCGCATGACTTCGTTGAGCGCCGCCATCGCGATGAAGAAGCCGGTCCAGTTGATCGTGAGCAGCCGCCAGCCCTTGGCCGAGAGGCCCGGATAGGCGGTCTGGAGCAGCATCTGGAGCAGCGGTTTGCCGGAGATCAGGCCATAGCCGAGGATCACCGCGAACATCGTATAGACGATCGTCGGTTTCATCTGGATGAAGCTCTGGTCGTGATAATAGATGGTCAGCGCGCCGAACGGCAGCACCAGAGCGGCGGTGATCCACAGCATCGGCGAGATGTGCTTCGCCTTCCACCATGACAGCAGCATCGCGGCGACCATCGCGACCATGAAGGCCGCGGTCGCGGCGATGATGCGCTGAATCTGAAGGCCGGGCGCATAGGCATTGACGAGGAAGAACACGGCGAGCGGACCGAAATCGATCAGCATACGAAGGCCCGGTGAAGGAGCGGGTCTGGAATCAGCCATTGGTCAGTTCTTCCACGCCAGCAATGATCCTGGCAACTTCGTTGGCGTCAAACGGGCGCAGATCGTCGACCTTCTCGCCCACACCGATCGCGTGGATCGGCAGGCCGTATTTCTCGGCGGCGGCCACCAGGACACCCCCTCGGGCAGTGCCGTCGAGCTTGGTCATGACGAGGCCGGTGACGCCGGCGACTTCCTTGAACACTTCGATCTGGCCGAGTGCGTTCTGCCCGGTGGTGGCATCGAGGACGAGAACCACGTCGTGCGGCGCAGCGGGATTGAGCCGGCCGAGGACGCGGCGGATCTTGGCGAGCTCGTCCATCAGCTCGCGCTTGTTCTGGAGCCGCCCGGCGGTATCGACGATGAGGACGTCGATGCCGGTGGCAGTGGCCTGCTTGACCGCCTCGAAGACGATGCCCGCGGCGTCGCCGCCTTCGGGGCCGGTGACGATCGGCACGCCGATGCGCTCGGCCCACGTCTTGAGCTGGCCGATCGCGGCGGCGCGGAAGGTGTCGCCCGCGGCGAGCATGACGCCGTAATCCTGTTCGATCAGCAGATTGGCGAGCTTGGCGATGGTGGTGGTCTTGCCGCTGCCGTTGACGCCGATGACGAGAATGACCTGCGGGCGCGGGAACGCCTCGATCTCGAGATGCTTCGCGACCGGGGCGAGCGCCTTCTCGATCTCCTCGGCGACGACGAGACGGATGCCGAGCTCCTCCATGTTGCGCTCATATTGACCCTCGGCGAGGCGCGCACGGACCTTGGCCGCGGTACCGGGGCCGAGATCCGAGGCGATCAGCGCCTCTTCGATATCGTCGAGCGTGGCGTCGTCGAGCCGCGCGCCGGAGAGGCCGGCGAGGTTGCCGAGAAGCTTGTCCGAGGTTTTCTTGAAGCCGCCAAGCAGCTTGTTGTGCCACGAGGGATTGGTGCTCATTCAGTTAGCCCCAGATCCGTCACCCCGGCCTTGTGCCGGGGTCCACTATGCGGCGAAGGTGAAGCGAGAGGCTCGAAGCCGCCGTCCCGCCGCGCGGTGGACCCCGGCACGAGGCCGGGGTGACGCATGGGGACGGCGGTGAGCCCGTATTTCGAAACGCCGGTAATCGTCACTTGCACGATCGAACCTATCTCCTGAGCGGGAAAACGCACTTCGGCGAAATTGCCGGCATGGCCGCGGTCGCCTGGGCGCTCTACCAGCACTTGTTGTTCGCTGCCTATCAGGCTTTGCAGCCAGCGCGAACGGCGGGCGGTGGCCGCCTCGCGCAGGCGGGCGGCGCGGGCCTTCACGATTGCGGGCGAGACCTGCGGCATGCGCGCGGCGGGAGTGCCGGCGCGGGGGCTGTAAGGGAAGATATGGGTGTGGACCAAGTCACAATCGTCGATCAGCGCGAGGGTGTTGGCGAACATCGCTTCGTCTTCGGTGGGGAAGCCGGCGATCAGATCGGCGCCGATCGCGATATCAGAGCGTGCCTGCTTCAGGCGCTCGACCAATGCGATGCTCTCGGCGCGGCTGTGGCGGCGCTTCATGCGCTTGAGCACCATGTCGTCGCCCGCCTGAAGCGAGAGGTGGATATGCGGCTGAAGGCGCAGCTCCTGGGTGAGCAGGGCGAACAGGCGATCGTCGATCTCGACGCCGTCGAGCGAGGAAAGGCGGAGGCGCTGGAGGCGCGGTACGTGCGCGAGGATGCGCTCGACGAGCTGGCCGAGGCTGGGCGCGCCGGGGAGGTCGGGGCCGTAGCTGGTCAGATCGACCCCGGTGAGGACGATCTCGGCATGGTTTTCGGCGAGTGCGGCGATCCGGTCGATCACTGCCCCTGCGGGCACCGAGCGACTATTGCCGCGGCCATAGGGAATCGCGCAGAAGGTGCAGCGATGATCGCAGCCGTTCTGGACCTCGACGAACGCGCGGGCGTGGGTGGAGAAGCTCGCGGCAAGATGCGGCGCGGTCTCGCGGACGGCCATGATGTCCTGGACGAGAACCTCGTCATAAGTTTCCCAAGCTTCCGCTCTGAGCTTATCGGCATTGCCGATCACCCGGTTCACTTCAGGCATCGCGGCGAAGCTGGCGGGATCGATTTGCGCCGCGCAACCCGTGACGACAAGCTCGGCCTCGGGGCGTTCGCGGCGGGCGCGGCGGATTGCTTGACGCGTTTGCTTGATGGCTTCGTTGGTGACCGCGCAGCTGTTCACCACGATCGTGTCACGCCCCGCCAGCAGCGCACGGATCGACTCGCCCTCGGCAAGGTTGAGTCGGCAACCCATGTTGATGATCTGAGGAGAGGAGATCGGCATTGGCGAGCGATCTAGGGTCGGCGGCGTCGGAAGTCCACGCGAAGGCCGAGGAAGTGCTCGGCTTCTGGTTCGACGGGCTGATGCCCGAGCAGTGGTTCGCGAAGTCCGAGGAGATCGACCGCGAGATCGGCGATCTCTTCGAGGCGCTCCGGCTGGCGGTGCTCGAGAGCAAGGCGTCCGGATGGCGCGACGATCCGCGGACACTGCTCGCCGCGGTGATCCTGCTCGACCAGTTCAGTCGCAACATTCACCGCGGCACGGCCGAGGCTTTCGCCGCCGACCCGTTGGCACAAGAGCTCGCGGGCCTGGCCGTCGAGCGCGGCTGGGACCGCGACATGACGCCCGAGCAGCGCCAGTTTCTCTATCTGCCGTTCGAGCATGCCGAGAGCCGCGAGCTGCAGTCGGTGAGCCTCCGTTGCTTCGCGGCGCTGGAGCAGGAGGAAGCGCTCGAATATGCGCAGCAGCACGCCGAGGTGATCGCCCGCTACGGCCGGTTTCCCAGTCGCAACGCGGCATTGGGGCGCGAGTCGACGCCCGAGGAAGAGGAATATCTTAGCCGGCCAGGCGCTGGCTGGTGACGGGTGTCGGGCCTTCCGCAGCGGGAGAATAGCGGAGCAATCGGCGCTCTGCGAGCAGGCGGCGGACTCCCGCGATCGACAGCGGCTTGCCGTAGTGCCAGCCCTGCGCCTTGGTGCAGCCGAGCGCGCGCAGCCGCTCCTCGATCCCAGCATCCTCGACCCCCTCGGCGGTGATCGGCAGGTTGAGGCTCTCGCCCAGGCTGATGATCGCATTGACGATCGCGGCCGAATCGGCGCTCTCGTTCAGCGACATGATGAAGCTCTTGTCGATCTTGATCCGGTCGAAAGGCAATGCGCGCAGATGTGCCAGCGACGAATAGCCGGTGCCGAAATCGTCGAGCGCGAGCTGCACCCCCTGATTCTTGAGGCTGCCGACGATCGATTGCGCCAGCGCGAGATTGTCGAACAATGCGCTCTCGGTGATCTCCACCTCGAGCCGGTTGGCGGGGAAGCCGGTCTCGGTGAGCACCTTGATGATCTTTTGCGCCAGCCATGCGTCACGCAGCTGCCACGGCGAGATATTGATCGACAGGTTGAGCGAGGGATCCCAATCGCGCGCGGCGAGGAATGCCTGCTGCATGATCGAAAGCGACAGATCGCCGATCATGCCGGTTTCCTCGGCGATCGGGATGAACAATTCAGGGCTGATCGTGCCGCGCTGCGGATGCTCCCAGCGCGCGAGCACTTCGAAGCCGTGGAGGCGGCCGGTCGCGAGATCGATCTGCTGCTCGAAATAGGGAACGACTTCCTGCCGCGGGATCGCGAGGCGAAGGCCGGATTCGAGATCGTTGCGGGTCTGCAACTCGCGCTCCATCGACTGATCGAACCAGGCGAAGCGGTTCCGGCCGCCCTTCTTGGCCTGATACATCGCGATGTCGGCGGCGCGCATCAGCGCGTCGATGCCGGTGCAATCGAAGTCCGAGCGGGCGATGCCGAGCGAACAGCTGATGTGGAGACGCAGGCCCTCGGCCTCGAAAGGCTGCGCCATGCGGCTGATCAGTTTTTCGGCGATGCGTTCGACCATGCCCGGCTCGTCTGCATCGAACAGGAAGCCGCAGGCGAATTCGTCACCGCCCAGCCGCGCCGTGAGCGCGATCGGCGGCATGAGATGCGCGATCTCGTCGGCGACGGCGCGGAGCAATGCGTCGCCCACGGCATGGCCGTGCATGTCGTTGATCGTCTTGAAATGATCGAGGTCGAGCATCGCCAGCGCCATCGCCTTGCGGCGGCGCTGCGCGCGAACGAACATCGCCGCGCCTTCTTCGGCGAGGCTGCGGCGGTTGAGGAAGCCGGTCAGCGGATCGCGGCTGGCGAGCTGCTGGGCACGTTCCTCGGCGGCTGCGCGGATCTGGAGTTCGTGGCTGAGCGCAGCATGGCGGCGCCAGCCGAACAGGATCAGTGCGACGTTCAGCAGCAGCGCAATTACCAGCGGCTGGGCGGGCGGTTCGGCGCCCTGGAGATAGTGCTGCAGCGATTGGGACAGCACCGCGCTGCCGATGCCCACGAATAGAAGGATCGCAGCTACGCTGATCGCGCCCGTAATCACGCTCGTGCGCGGAGCGTTGTCTTGCGTCATGTCTTCTTCGAAATCCCGCGACATGGCCGATGCACGCCCCCTAAACGATAATGCGCGTTTTGCCGGTTGAGGGTGTATATCGAGTTAAATACGGAGCTTTCCGAAACCTTACCGGCGCCTGCGGTCCAAAAGGTTGCGCAATCCGGGATACGCCGCTATGTGCGCCTCCGACCGTTCCCGTGGAACGCGAACATTGTGCGCCCCAAGGGGTGACGCCGGCCGACGAGGTTTCGTCCGCCGGCGTGTTTTGCGTTTGGCGGGCCGGTCGTGATTTTGGAGTGATCTTGGTCCCATGTTCGACAGTCTGAGCGATCGGCTAGGCGGCGTCTTCGAGCGTCTGCGCGGGCGTGGTGCGCTGGGCGAAGCCGACGTCCGCACCGCGATGCGCGAAGTGCGGATCGCGCTGCTGGAGGCCGATGTCGCGCTTCCCGTGGCGCGCGACTTCGTCGAGAAGGTGACCGAGCAGGCGGTCGGCCAGAACGTGCTGCGTTCGGTCACGCCGGGGCAGCAGGTCGTCAAGATCGTCCACGACGCGCTGGTCGACATGCTCGGCAGCGACACCGCCGAGCTCGAGATCGGCGTCACTCCGCCGGCCGTCATCATGCTCGTCGGCCTTCAGGGCTCGGGCAAGACCACCACGACCGCCAAGCTGGCGAAGCTGCTGAGCAGGACGCAGGGCAAGAAGGTGATGATGGCGTCGCTCGACGTCAATCGCCCGGCCGCACAGGAACAGCTCGCGGTACTCGGCACGCAGACCGAAGTGGCGACGCTGCCGATCGTCGCGGGCCAGACACCGGTAGAGATCGCGAAGCGGGCGCTGAGCTCGGCGAAGCTGCAGGGCTTCGACGTGCTGATGCTCGATACCGCGGGCCGCCTCCACGTCGATCAGGCGCTGATGGACGAGATGAAGGCGGTGGCGGACATCGCCAACCCGGCCGAGATCCTGCTCGTCGTCGACAGCCTCACCGGCCAGGACGCAGTCAACGTCGCCAAGAGCTTCTCCGAGCAGGTGCCGCTCACCGGCGTGATCCTCACGCGCATGGACGGCGACGCCCGCGGCGGCGCGGCGCTTTCGATGCGCGCGGTCACCGGCAAGCCGATCAAGTTCGCGGGCATGGGCGAGAAGCTCGACGCGATCGAGCCCTTCCATCCCAAGCGGGTCGCGGGCCGTATCCTCGGCATGGGCGACGTGGTGTCGCTGGTCGAGCGCGCCGCCGAGTCGATCCAGCAGGAAGACGCCGAGCGGATGGCGGGGCGGCTCGCCAAGGGCCAGTTCGACATGAACGACCTGCGCAGCCAGCTGGCGCAGATGCGCCGGATGGGCGGGCTGGGCGCGCTTGCCGGGATGATCCCCGGCATGAAGAAGGCGCAGGCGGCGATGGCATCGGGCGCGGTCGACGAGAAGATCCTGCTCCGCATGGACGCAATGATCGGATCGATGACGCTCAAGGAGCGTGCCAAGCCCGAACTGCTCAACGCAAAGCGCAAGATCCGCGTCGCCAAGGGCAGCGGCACCACCGTCCAGGACGTCAACAAACTCCTGAAGATGCATCAGGAGATGCAGACGGCGATGAAGCGGCTGAAGAAGATGGGCGGCCTGAAAGGTATGCTGGGCATGCTCGGCAAGGGCGGTCCCGGCGGCGGGATGGGCGGTGTCGGCAACGCGCTCGGCGGGCCCGAAATGGGCGAGATGATGGGCAAGATGGGCGGCAGTCTCCCGGGGCTTCCCGGCGGCGCCAATCTCCCGCCCGGTTTTGAAAATTTCCTGAAAAAGAAGTAATTTAACTCAAGATTGTAAGAAGGAATAATAATGGCTCTCTCTATGCGTCTTTCGCGCGGCGGTTCGAAGAAGCGCCCCTATTACCGGATCGTGATCGCCGACGCGCGCAGCCCGCGCGACGGCAAGTTCATCGAGAAGATCGGCACCTACAACCCGCTGCTCGCCAAGGATTCGCCCGAGCGCATCAAGCTCGACGGTGACCGCGCCAAGCATTGGCTGAGCGTCGGCGCGCAGCCGACCGACCGCGTCGCCCGCTTCCTCGACGCGATCGGCGTCAAGGAGCGCGCCGCCAAGAACAATCCGAACAAGGGCAAGCCGGGCGAGAAGGCCGTCGAGCGCGCCGAGGAGCGTGCCGAGAAGGCCAAGGCGGCCGAGGAAGCCGCTGCCGAGGCAGCCGCAGCGCCCGCTCCCGAGCCGGTTGCTGAAGAAGCTCCCGCCGAGGCCGTGACTGAGGAAGCTGCTCCGGCCGTTGAGGAAGCCGTTGCTGAGGAGGCTCCGGCCGCTGAGGAAGCCGCTCCGGTCGCCGAAGAGGCGCCTGCTGCCGAAGCGACCGCCGAGGAAGCCCCGGTTGAGGAAGCCGCTGCCGAGGCTCCGGCCGAAGCCGCCGAAGAAAAGTCGGAAGGCTGAGGCACTTGCCGGCCATCGTGCGTTTGTCCGGGCAAACCATGCCCCGTGGAGCGCAGGATGGCCAGCAAACCCGAAACCGGTCCGGATACCGAGGATCGTGAGAACCCCGGCAGCACCCGGACCAACCCCGCAGGCGCGTCCGCCGATGCGCCAGCGGAAGGCGGCGACGATACGCCGCCGGAGCAGCCGGGCTCCCCTGAGGGGTGATGCCCGCGGCGCACTGACGGGGAGGGCGGCATGAGTGCCGACCGCCCCGTCACGCTCGCCGTGATCATCGGCGCGCACGGCATCGCCGGCGAGGTCCGCCTGAAGGTCTTCGCCGACGATCTCGCCAGCTACAAGGTGTTCAACAGCGGCGCGCTGACGCTCAAGAGCGTGCGCACCGGCTCGAACGGCGCGATCGCGCGCTTCGCCGAAGTGGCTGACCGCAACGCCGCCGAGGCGCTGCGCGGCACCCAGCTGACCGTCCCCCGCTCGGCGCTGCCACCGCTCGCGGATGGCGAATATTATCATGTCGATCTGCTCGGGCTTCCCGCGGTCTCCGATGCCGGGGATGCGCTGGGCATGGTCGTCGCGATCGACAATTATGGCGCGGGCGACGTGCTGGAGATCGAGCGACCCGACGGCAAGCGCTTCATGGTGCCGATGCAGCCCGACGCGGTTCCCGAATGGGATTCCGAGCGGCTGGTGATCCACGCCGGGTTCGCCGAATGAGCCGCATCGCGGTTCTCTCCGACATCCACGGAAATCTGCTCGCCCTGGAGGCGGTCGTTGCCGATGCGGAAGCGCGGGGCTGCGCGCGTTTTCTCAATCTGGGCGATATCTTGTCGGGGCCGCTCTGGCCGGCCGAAACTGCCGATTTCCTCATGGCGCGCGACTGGCCGACGATTGCGGGCAACCATGAGCGGCAGGTCCTGACGCTCGCCCCGGATCGGCTGAACGCCACCGACGCTTTCACTCGGCCGCTGCTGTCTGAGACGCAACTGGGCTGGATGGCGGCACTCCCGGCGACGCTGGCGCTGGATAGCCTGTTCCTGTGCCATGGGACGCCGGCAAACGACATCGAGACTTTCCTCGAGACGATCGAGCCCGAGGGGATTCGTCCCGCCACCGATGCCGAAGTCGTGGCGCGGCTGGGCGCTCGGCCCGAACGGCTCACTTTGTGCGGCCATTCGCATCTTCCCGGCGAGCGGCTGCTCGGCGACGGGCGGCGCGTGGCGAACCCGGGCAGTGTCGGACTGCAGGCGTTCGACGACGATCATCCCTTTCCTCACATCGTCGAAAACGGTGACTCCAAAGCGCGCTATGCCATCGTCGAGAGCGAGCGGATCGCGTTCCACGCGGTGACCTATGATCACGCTTCCGCCGCGGCGAAGGCGGCGCGCGAGGGGCGCGAGGATTGGGCGCGGGCGCTCGCCACCGGAAGGGTTTGAATGCTTGCGGATGAATATCCATCATGATAATGGATATTCGAATGCGAAAGGCCCCTGGTCTTACCGCTGAAGCCCTGGACCACCCCATCTGGTCCGCGCTCTCCCATTACACCATTGGTCCGGAAGAGGCGGCGCTGAGCTTTGCCGAGCGGCTGGCGCGCGAAAATGGCTGGCGCCTCGCCGAGGCCGAGCGCGTGATCGAGGAGTATAAGCGCTTCTGCTTCCTCGCGGCCACGGTCGATCATCCGGTGACGCCTTCGGATCAGGTCGATCAGGCGTGGCACCTGCACCTCACCTATAGCCGCGACTATTGGGAGCGCTTCTGCCCCGTGCTCGGGCGGCCGCTGCATCATGGCCCGACCGCCGGCGGCGCGGACGAGCAGCATCGCTATTTCACGCAATATGCCGAGACGCTGCGCAGTTACGAGCGCGTCTTCGGCTCCCCGCCCGCGGATCTGTGGCCCGACGCGGCGCGGCGGCTGAACGAGGACCACAAAGCGCGCCGCGTGCACCCGCGCGACGCGATCATCGTACCCCGAAAGGCGATCCGGACGGTACTGCTGCTTGCGGCAGTGCTGACGGTACTGGCTTTGGGGGTTCTCTTGCTGAGGAGCTAGACTTTATGCCACTCGGACCCTTCGATCTCACCGGCGGGCCGTTTCTATTGCTCTACGGCGCGCTGCTGGTCTTCACTATCGTCGTGGGGATCGCCATTCCGCGCTGGCTCCGGCCCGAGGGCAGGGCGCCGCGCAACCCCGATATCGATCATCTCGCCTTCCTCGCCGGCGGCACCTCGCGGTTCGCCGAGGCAGTGACGACCCGGCTGCTCGCGACCAGGCAGCTGGTGATGGACGAAAAGAAATTCCTCGCCGGCGAACTCGGCGGTGCCACGGCCGCCGAACGCAGCGTGCTCGCATTGCCGCAGCCGGCCAGTTGGGAGGCGGTGGCGGGCGCGATCGGGCGCCATGCCGATCCGATCCGCGAGCGGCTGGTGACGGACGGGCTGCTGATGGACGGCTGGACCGCGCTCCAGCTGCGTTTCTGGCAGACCACGCCCTATCTCCTGCTGTTCGCCTTCGGCTGGACCAAGGTCCAGATCGGCGAGGCGCGCGGGAAGCCGGTCGGCTTCCTCATCGCGCTGCTGGTGATCACGGTGGTGTTCGCGCTGCTCCGCTTCGCCGTGCTCGACCGACGAACGCGCGCCGGAAAGGAAGTGATCGAGGAGGCGCGCGAGCGATCGGAACGGCTCCGCCGCGCCCCGGCGGAAGGCGAGACGGGCCTTGCAGTGGCGCTGTTCGGCACTGCGGTGCTGGCCGGCTCGGCCTGGGGCGACTTTCACCGGATGCGCGCGGCGAGCGGTGACGGCGGCTCGGGCGGTGGCGGCGACGGTGGAAGCGGCTGCGGCGGCGGAGGCTGCGGCGGTGGTGGCTGCGGCGGTTGCGGCGGCTGATCAACGCCGCAGGGGGCGCTGCTCGGCGAGCATGTTGCGGATCGTCGTAGCAGCGACCCCGGCCTCGCCCATCGCGTGGCTGATCTGGTCGAGCCCCTTGGTGACGTCGCCGGCAGCGAACAGCCCGGGCACCGAAGTGCGCTGGTGATCGTCGACTTCGAGACACCCGTCCTCGGCTGCCCGCGCACCCGCCTGGATCGCAAGGCCTGATCGGATACGCGAGCCCAAAGCCGGATAGACGCTGTCGAAGGCGAGGCGCCCCTGCGCGGTGTCGAAGGCCAATCGATCGCCTTCGATCGCATAGTTGCCGCAGGGGCCGTCGATCCGCTTCACGCCGGCTTCGTCCAGTTCGGCCGCGAGCTCGTCCGGCAGATCGTGCTCCGCCTCGGGCGCGATCAGCGTCATGTCGGCGGTGTAGCCGCGCAGGAAGATCGCCTCGTTCGTGCCTCTGTCGCCGGTGCCGATCACCCCGACGCGTCTGTCGGTGACTTCATAGCCGTCGCAGATCGGGCAATAGCGGAGCAGCCCGCGTGCCAGCGCCTCTGCGTGGAGCGTCTCGCTCATTTCCGGCCGGTGATTGACCACGCCGGTGGCGAGCAGGATCGCGCGTGCCGGATAGTCGCGCTCGCCGACCCGCGCGACGAAGCCGGTCTCGGCGGCGCGCAGTCCGGTGACTTCGGCGAGTTCGCGGACCGCGCCGTATCTCTCCGCCTGAGCGAGCATGCGCGCGAGCAGATCCTTGCCCGAAATGCCCTCGGGATAGCCGGCATGATTGTGCGTGCACGCGATCAGCGCCGCCCGGCTGGTGCCGCAATCGAACAGTCGAATCCTGAGGTGGAAGCGCGCGAGATAGATTGCGGCGGTGAGGCCAGCGGGGCCTGCGCCGATGATGATGCAATCGTCCATCGCGCCCTAAGCGTCCCGCGATGCAATGAGTTCCTTTTCCCCGGAATCGTCGGTATCCTGATGTCCCGGAATTCTGCTTGGGGAACTGGCCGCATGTCAGCGCTTCTATCGGCGGTGTTAGTCTGCTCGATCTCCGCGATCGGACTAAGCTTCGCGGTGCGCTGGCGCCGGCCGGTTTGGAGTCGATTGCGGGCCAGCCTGATCGGCGCGGCCATCTTGCCGGGCATCACTATCGCCTTGTGCATTGCCCTGTTCGTCAATGCGGCGACGTCCTCTCCGGAGGATTGCGGGGTCGATGCCTGCGGAATGACGATGATGGCGGCGACATATCTCGCGGCGGCTGCCGTGATCGGTTTCTTTCTCAGTTGGGTTGCGGCCTTTGGTGCGCAGTCTCTTTGGGGGCGCCGGTGACTACGTCCGAATGCTGCCAGCGGACGGCCTAGGCGACGCTAATCTTGCGCGAACGCCGACAAGGAGAGGCTCCATGGCATCCATCCATCACGATATCTTCATCGCTGCGGCGCCCGAAGCGATATGGCGGGCCGCCCGCGCGGTCGATCGGCTGCACGATCTGCTCGTGCCCGGCTTCGTCACCGCCACCGAGATGCTGGAGGGGGAGGGCGCGCCGGTCCGTCGCGTCACCTTCGCCAACGGCCATGTCGTGGACGAGGCGATCGTATCGGTCGACGATGATCGCCGCCGCCTGGTCTGGACCGTCATGCAGTTCGAGCATCACAATGGCGTGCTGACGGTGGCGGAAGCGGAAGGTGGCGCGCGCGTGCACTGGACCGCCGATCTGCTGCCCGATGCGCTCGCTGCGACGGTCTCGCCGATGATGGCGCAGGGACTGGCGATCATGAAGGCGCATTTCGAGGGTCAGGCCTGAGCACTTGCCAAGTCGGAGCGGTGCGGGCCATGGGATCGCATGCCGTTCGCCGCCACCATCCTCACGCTCTACCCCGAGATGTTCCCCGGGCCGCTGGGCGTGTCGCTCGCCGGGCGGGCGCTGCGCGAGGGACTCTGGAGCCTCGAGGCGGTGCAGATCCGCGACTTCGCGACCGACAGGCACCGGTCGGTCGACGATACGCCGGCCGGCGGCGGGGCGGGGATGGTGATGCGCGCCGATGTGCTGGCGAGCGCGTTGGACAGCGTTGCGCCCGGGCGTCCGGTGCTCGCGATGACGCCGCGCGGTGCGCCGCTCACCCAGGAGCGCGTGCGGGCGCTGGCGGAGGGCGAGGGCGTGACGATCCTGTGCGGGCGTTTCGAGGGGATAGACGAGCGGCTGTTCGAGGCCCGCGACATCGAACAGGTCTCGATCGGCGACTATATCCTCTCAGGCGGCGAGATGGCGGCGCTGACGCTGCTCGACGCTTGCATTCGGCTGCTTCCCGGAGTAATGGGCGCGCCTTCCAGCGGCATGGACGAGAGCTTCGAAACGGGGCTGCTCGAATATCCACAATATACCCGACCTGCTATCTGGGAAGGGCGCACGATCCCCGAAGTGCTGCGATCGGGGGATCATGCGAGGATCGAAGCCTGGCGAAGAGCACAGGCCGAGACCGATACACGGCTAAGGAGGCCGGACCTTTGGGAGCGCCATGAGGGCGCTCGGGTCCATCCTCCCTCTGGCGCGCGGCGACGTAAATAGGACGAAGAAAATGAACGTCATCCAGACGCTCGAAGCCGAGCAGATCGCCAAGTTCAACGAGACCAAGAAGATTCCGGAATTCCGCCCGGGCGACACCCTTCGCGTCGGTGTGAAGGTCGTCGAAGGCGAGCGCACCCGCGTGCAGAACTATGAAGGCGTGTGCATCGCCCGTGCCAACCGCGGCATGGGTTCGAGCTTCACCGTCCGCAAGATTTCGTTCGGCGAGGGCGTCGAGCGCGTCTTCCCGCTTTATTCGCCGAACATCGATTCGATCGAGGTGGTCCGCAAGGGCATCGTCCGTCGCGCCAAGCTCTATTATCTGCGCGGCCGCACCGGCAAGTCGGCACGTATCGCCGAGCGCCGCGACGTGCGCCCGACCGACGAGGTCGCCGCAGCCGAATAAGCTTTCGAGCAGGGCAATGAAGAGGGCGCGGTGGCGATGGTCACCGCGCCCTTTTCGCGTTCGGTACCGACCATCCTCCCCTTGGCGGGGGAGGATGTGTCACGCGTAGCTGACGATCTCGAACTCGGTGCCGTCGTAATCGAGAAAGTAGAAGCGGCGGCCGGGGTCGTAATCGGCGTGTGCGAAGGGGACGAGCCCAGCGTCGATTACGCGGCGCTCGATATCATCGAGATCGTCGACGAGGATGCCGACATGGTTGAGCGGGCGGCCCTTTTCGAAATCATCGGCCTGCGGGCCACCGGGCGGCGTATAGACCGCGAGATAGGTGCGCTCGTCGCCGACATGGATGACACGGCCATTGTCGCGCGCGGCGCCCTGCCAACGGACGTGCCAGTCGAACAGGCGGTTGAGCAGTTCCGCCATGCGCTCGGGATCGCTGACGGTGAGGTTGACGTGTTCGATATAAGGCTGCGGCATGGGGTCCCTTTCCTGTTTGGAAGCCATGCCGCAAGCAGCTACAACCTCAACCTAAGTTGAGGTCAAGTGCAAATCGGAGAGTGTTGTGGGGCGCGGAAACGAGCTTTTGACGATTGGTGAGCTGGCGGCGCGGACGGGGCTGACTGTGTCGGCCGTGCGCTTCTACGAGGCCAAGGGGCTGGTTCATCCGATCCGCACGAGCGGCAACCAGCGGCGCTTCCTGCGCGCCGACATCCGCCGCGTCTCGTTCGCGCTGATCGCGCAGCAACTGGGATTCACTTTGCCGCAGATCGCCGCCGAACTGGCCAAGCTGCCCGAGGGCCACGCGCCGAGCGCCGCCGACTGGAAGCGGATCAGCCGCGGCTTCCGCCAGGTGATCGAAACGCGCGTGGCACAGCTCCAGCGTACGCTCGACGATCTCGACGGCTGCATCGGCTGCGGCTGCCTGAGCCTCCGCAAATGCGCGCTCTACAATCCCGACGATCGCGCCGCGAAGAACGGCGCAGGGCCGCGCTTCATCCTCGTCTCTCGCAAGGTCGCGCTCAATCTGCAGGACTAGCAAGCCTTTACCCAAAGGCCGGGCGCCGCAATAAGACGCATTCGCCCGCGCTCGCGGTGCGCGAACTCCGGAGAGTCGGGAATGCATGAATGGTTGCTGGGATTGGCCTTTGTCGCGCTGGGAGCACCGTTGATGACCAGTGAAGCGGCCGCGCGGGGCAAGGATCTCACCCTCGAGCGCGTCTTCGCCAGCCCCGATCTCGCCGGCAGCGCGCCGCTCCAGCCCAAGCTGTCGGCGGACGGCAAATACCTGACGCTGCTCCGCAACCGCGCCGACGAGAAGGAGCGCTACGACCTGTGGGCGATGGACACCGCCTCGCGCGAGTGGCGGATGCTGGTCGATTCGAAGAAGGTGGGGACGGGCGCCGAGCTTTCCGAAGCCGAGAAGATGCAGCGCGAACGCGATCGCACGATCGTGGGCAAGACCGGCATCCTGGGCTACGATTGGGCGCCCGACGGCAAGGCGATCCTCGTGCCGCTGGACGGCGAACTCTATCTCGCCACGCTCGACGGCAAGATCACCCGGTTGACGCAGGAAAAGGGCTCGAAGCTCAACCCGGTGATCAGTCCCGCGGGCGGCTATGTCAGCTATGTGAACGACCAGAACCTCGTGGTCGGCAAGCTGGCGGGTGGTACCCCGGCGAAGATCACGCAGGACGGCACCGGTACGGTCCATTGGGGCGAGGCAGAGTTCGTCGCGCAGGAGGAAATGAACCGCTTCACCGGCTATTGGTGGTCGCCGGGCGACCGCTACATCGCGGTCGAGCGCTTCGATGAAGCGCCGGTAGGCGTGGTCACCCGCACTGCGATCGGCGCTTCGGGCACCAGCACCTTCGACCAGCGCTATCCCAAGGCGGGCACGCCCAACGTGCTGGTCGATCTCTACGTGATGGACCCGGCGGGAACGAACAAGGTCAAGGTCGATCTCGGCAAGGAGACCGACATCTATCTCACCCGGGTCGACTGGGCGCCCGATGCGAGCGCGCTCTACGTCCAGCGGATGAACCGCGATCAGACCGAGCTCGACATGCTCAAGGTCGATCCCGCGACCGGCAAGTCGACGCTGCTGTTCAGCGAGAAGTCGGGGCCGAAGAGCTGGGTCAACCTGTCCGATGCGTTCCACGCGCTTGACGACGGCAGCCTGATCTGGTGGTCCGAGCGCGACGGCCACGGCCATCTCTATCGCTGGAAGGCGGGCAAATGGACCCAGCTGACCAAGGGCGATTGGGAAGTCGCTTCCGAGCTCGCCGGGATCGACGAGACCAGTGGCCGCATCTTCTTCCTCGGCAACAAGGACGGCGTGCTCGAGCGGCACCTCTATTCGGTCGACATCAAAAAGCCGGGTGCAGTGGCGCGGCTGACCGAGGCGGGCTGGTGGAACAAGGCAGTGATGGACGGTGCGGCGACGCGCGCGATCATCACGCGTTCGAACACCAATCAGCCGTCGCAGGTCTATCTCGCCGATGCCGCAGGCAAGCGGATCGCGTGGGTGCAGGAGAACGCCGTCACCAGCGCGGACCATCCCTATAACCCCTATCTCGCCAGCCATCGCGAGCGGAAGTTCGGGACCATCAAGGGCCCCGATGGCACCGAGCTTAACTGGGAGATGATCACCCCGGTGCTTGAGCCGGGCAAGCGCTACCCGGTATTCTTCCAGCATTATGGCGGGCCGCATAACCAGTCGGTCAGCAAGGCATGGGGCGGCGCGCTTCAGCAATATCTGGTCGATCGCGGCTATATCTGGTTCCAGATCGACAATCGCGGGGGCGCCAATCGCGGCAAGGCGTTCGAGGACGCGATCTTCCACGCAATGGGCTCGGTCGAGGTCGAGGATCAGGTCGCCGGGGCGAACTATCTGAAGACGCTGGATTATGTCGACCCGGCCAAGATCGTGACTTATGGCTGGTCGTACGGCGGCTATATGACGCTCAAGATGCTCGAAGGCGCGCCGGGCGTGTTCGCCGCGGGAGTGGCAGGTGCGCCGGTGACGAAGTGGGGCCTTTACGACACCTTCTACACCGAGCGGTACATGGGCGATCCGACCAAGGTGCCCGAGGCCTATGCGGCATCGGACGCGATCGGCAATGCGGCGAAGATCAGCGATCCGCTGCTGATCCTGCACGGCATGTCCGACGATAATGTCGTGCTCGACAACACTACTGCGATGGCGGCGACGCTGCAGAAGCAGAAGGTGCCGTTCGAGATGATGCTCTATCCGGGTCAGACCCACCGCGTCGGCGGGCCGGGAATCAGCGAGCATCTGTGGACGACGATCCTCAACTTCCTCGATCGCCACACAGCGACCAAGCCCTGAACGCGGTACGGCGAGGCTTTCGTATTTTTTCAAAAGAGAGCCTCGCCACGCAGCTTTCGTTCTGATATCGGGCGCCCATGCTTCGAAAACCGCGAACTACCACGCGAATTACCAAACGCGCCTGATCTTCAGGCGCGCGCGAAGCTGAGCTTTGCGTCGAAGCAACTGGAATGCACTGGCATTCCGCCACATCTATCACCAATGAACCGTTCGTCGGCGCAAGTGCGACGATCCTGATGGAAGGACGAAAATGGGCTACCGTGTCGTGGTCGCAGGCGCCACCGGCAATGTCGGGCGTGAAATGCTGAACATCCTCGCCGAGCGGGAATTCCCGATCGACGAGCTCGCCGTGCTCGCCTCCGCGCGCAGCCAGGGCGACGAGATCGATTTTGGCGAGACCGGCAAGAAGTACAAGGTCCAGAACATCGAGCATTTCGACCCCAAGGGCTGGGACATGGCATTGTTCGCGATCGGATCGGAAGGCTCGAAGCTGCACGCCCCGCGCTTCGCCGCCGCCGGCTGCACGGTGATCGACAATGCCTCGCTCTACCGGATGGACCCGGACGTGCCGCTGATCGTGCCGGAAGTGAACCCCGAGGCGATCGACGGCTACACAAAGCGCAACATCATCGCGAACCCGAATTGCTCGACTGCGCAGATGGTGGTGGCATTGAAGCCGCTCCACGATGCCGCGAAGATCAAGCGCGTCGTCGTCGCGACCTATCAGTCGGTCTCGGGCGCGGGCAAGGCGGGGATGGACGAGCTGTTCGAGCAGAGCCGCAACATCTTCGTGGGCGACCAGGCCGAGCCGAAGAAGTTCACCAAGCAGATCGCGTTCAACGTGATCCCGCACATCGACAGCTTCCTCGATGACGGCTCGACCAAGGAAGAGTGGAAGATGGTGGTCGAAACCAAGAAGATCCTCGATGCCAGGATCAAGGTGACCGCGACCTGCGTGCGCGTCCCCGTGTTCGTAGGCCATTCGGAAGCGATCAACATCGAGTTCGAGGACGAGATCTCGGCGGCCAAGGCCAAGAGCATCCTCCGCGAGGCGCCTGGCGTGATGCTCGTCGACAAGCATGAGGACGGCGGATACGTCACGCCGATCGAATGCGTCGGCGAATATGCCACCTATGTCAGCCGCGTCCGCGAGGATTCGACCGTCGACAATGGGTTGAGCCTCTGGTGCGTGAGCGACAATCTGCGCAAGGGCGCGGCGCTCAACGCCGTGCAGATCGCCGAGCTGCTCGGCCGGCGGCACCTGAAGAAGGCGGCCTGAATCAAACCGTCACCCCAACCTTGTGCCGGAGTCCACCGCGCAACCGAGTGAGACGCCGGAGCATCTTTCTTCTCGCGCGCGGATGAGTGGACCCGGCACGAGGCCGGGGTGACGGAGACTTTCTAGTGCCCCGCCGCCGCTGGGTCCGGCTTCTCGACCGGGCCCTTGGGGCGGCGGAGGAAGATCACCAGCGGGATCGACAGCGCCGTGACGATCGCCATGCCCCAGAAATCATTGAGATAACCGATCATCATCGCCTGGCGGTTGATCTCGGCATTGGCCATTGCGTACGCCGTCTCGCCGACACCGCCTAGCGCCTGGAGGAAGCTCGGATCCAGCCCGTCGAGCGCCTGCGCCGAGATATGCGGCGCCAGTGCGGCGTGGCTGGTCTGGATGCTGCGCGAGAGCATCGTCGTCACCAGCGAGATGCCGACCGAGGCGCCGATGTTGCGCGTCAGGTTCATCAGGCTCGATCCCTCGGTGCGGTATTGCGGGGGCAGCGTTGCGAAAGCCATGCCCTGCAGCGGCATGAAGATCATCCCCATGCCCAGCCCCTGGACGAACCCCGAGATGATCACCGGCGTCGAATCCATTTCGAGCGACCAATGCGTCATTTCCCACAGCGAATAGGCTGCGATGACGAAGCCGATACCGACCAGCCACCGGGCGTCTACGCCGCGCTGCACGAGCTGCGCCGAGATCGCCATCGTGAGCACCACGCCGAAGCCGCGCGGCATCAGCAGCACGCCGGTGTCGAACACCGAGTGGCCGTAGAGCGTCTGAAGCATCGGCGGCAGCAGCGCCATCGTCGCCATCATCACCACCCCGATCACCAGCATGAACAGCACGGCAGTGACGAGGTTGCGGTTCTTCCACAGATCGCGGTCGAACATCGGATGCTTCGCCGTGAACATGTGCACGGTGAACATCCAGAACGCGATCACCGCGACGAGCATCTCGACCCAGACTTCGGTTGACTGGAACCAGTCCTCGGTCTGGCCGCGGTCGAGCATCAGCTGGAGTCCGGCGATGCCGAGAGAGAGCATCGAGAAGCCGAAAATGTCGAACTGGCGCTTGCGCACCGGCCGCGAGGGAAGCAGCCACCACAGGATCGCGACGCAGATCACGCCCAGCGGCAGGTTGACGTAGAACACCCAGCGCCAGTTGAAATTGTCGGTCAGCCAGCCGCCGATCACCGGCCCCATGATCGGGCCGACCATGATCCCCATGCCCCAGATCGACATGGCCTTGGCCTGGCGCTCGGGCGGATTGATGTCGAGCATCACCGTCTGGCTCAGCGGGTTCATGAAGGCGGCGGTCACGCCCTGGAGCAGGCGGAAGGCCACCATCTCCTCGAGGCTCTGCGCCGTGCCGCACAGGGCCGAGGCGATGATGAAACCCATGGTGGAGATCAGGAACAGATTGCGCGAGCCGATCCGGTCCGAAAGCCAGCCGGTGATCGGGATCGCGATCGCCGAGGCGACGATGTAGCTGGTCAGCACCCAGGTGACGGTGTCGGCGGTCGCGCCCAGCGAAGTCTGCATATGGGGGAGGGCGACGTTGGCGATCGTCGTGTCGAGGATCTGCATGATCGTCGCCAGCATGACGCCGAAGGTCAGCAGCCCGCGATTGGTGACGGGGAGCGCAGCCAGGCCGGGCTGCGGCGCGGGGACAGCGGCGGGCTGGGTTGGGCGGGCAGTGGCCATGGATTTCGTCTCTTTTACACGTCGTCCCGGCGATAGCCGGGACGACGTTTGGTCACTTGCACTGGTTCCGCAGATCGACCTCGACGTCCGACGACAGGCCGGCGATCAGCGCGCGCGGGCTCTTCTCGTCGATCGCGATGCGAACCGGCACGCGCTGGGTGACCTTCACCCAATTGCCGTTGGCGTTCTGCGCCGGCAGCACCGAGAATTCGGAGCCCGTGCCCGCACCGATCGACCAGACATGGCCCTTCAGCTTCAGCCCCGGATAAGCGTCGAAGCGCACTTCGGCGCACTGGCCGACGCGCATCTTGTTGAGATCGGTTTCCTTGAAATTCGCCTCGACCCACGAAAGATCGCTGGTGACGATGGTGACCGCGGGCAAGCCGGTCATCATCTGCTGGCCCACCTGCAGGCGATCGGCCTGGCTGACGATCCCGTCGGCAGGGGCGTAGACCTTCGTGCGGCTGAGGTTGAGCAATGCCTGCTCGCGCTGGACGCGCGCGGCGGCGATCGCCGGGTTCTCACCGGGCACCGCCGCGCCGGTGGCGAGCTTCGAGCGCGCCTCGGCGGCGTCGGCGTTGGCGCGCTGGAGCGTGGCGCGTGCCTGCTCGAGCGAATGCTGCGACTGTTCGAGGCGCGCACGTGTCGTGAAACCGCGCTTCATCAGTTCGGACTGGCGGGCATAGTCTTCCTGCGCCGCCTGGATCGTGTCGCGCGCCGCCTGGATGTCGGCGCCGGTGCCGACATAGCTGGTCTGCAGCGTCTGCAGCTCGACCTGGGCGTTGGCGATCGCCGCATCGGCCTGCGCCACTGCGATGCGATAGGGAGCGGGATCGATCTCGAAGAGCAGATCCCCCTTCTTGACGCGCTGATTCTCGCGGACCGCGACCTTGACGATGCGCCCGGCAACTTCGGCGGAGACCGAGACCTTGTCCTGCTGGACATAGGCGTTGTCGGTCGAGGCGAAGCGACCCGAGGTCAGCCAGAAAAAACCGACGATTGCGAGGATGATCACCGGCACGCCGAACAGCAGCAGCGGACGCAGCCAGCTGCGTTTCGTGCTGGGTTCGCCGGTTTCCTGCGCTGGCTCCGCTTTTGCGGCGGGTTCGATGACGATCGCCTCTGCGGGCGTCTTTTCGATCTTGGGATCGGCGTCAGCCATTGGCGGCCTCTTTGGTCTCGGGTTTGGTTTCGGCGGTCTGGGTCATGTTGGATCGGATGACGTTGAGCGAGGCGATCAGCGCGTCGCGTTCAGCAGCACCCAACCCTCGAAGCGCCGTTTCGATCATCGCGCCGGCGATCTCGTGGAGTTCGGCGAGCACCGGGCGGGCCTTTTCGGTCAGGTAGATGCGCCATGCGCGGCGGTCGGCGGGATCGCGGCGGCGCTCGACCAGCCCCGCCTCTTCGAGCCGGTCGATCATCCGGCAGCAGGTGATCGGTTCGACTTCGAGCAACTCGGCGAGCTGTCCCTGGTTTAGTCCCTCATGCCGTTCGAGGATCTTGAGCGTCCGCCATTGCGGTCCGGTCGCGCCGCTCTTTCGTGCGCGCTCGTCGAAGCGGCGGCGCATCAGGCGCGAGACGTCGCTCATGAGAAAACCAATATTCTCGGGCATAGCACAGTTATAGTAAGTACGCTTATCAATTGCAATCGAGGACTGGGTTGCGTTGTGCGACGCAGCAATTGCACGGAGGACAATTCATGGCGGGTGAAATGACCGGCGGATGCCAGTGCGGCCGGGTGCGCTATCGCGCGACGGTGCACGACGACGAGGCATATCTCTGCCATTGCCGGATGTGCCAGCGCGCGACCGGCGGGGTGTCGATCGCGTTCAAGAACCTGTTCAAGAGCGACGTGCATTGGGAGACAGAGCCCGATCGCTACGATTCGTCACCGATCGCGCGGCGGGGATTCTGCGCCGCCTGCGGAACGCCGCTCACTTATGAGGCGCATGATCACGACCGGATGGATCTCACCGTGGGCAGCTTCGACGATCCCTGGGGGTTCACGCCCACCGAGCATTCGGGTTGCGAGAGCTGGCACCGCGCCTGGCTTGACACCAGCCACTTGCCCGCCTCACGGACCGACCAGAACCCGAGCCTCGTGCAACGCTGGATGAGAACCGTTGGCAAACTTCCCGACTGAGACGCACCGCTTCCAGAGCTTCGACGGAGTCGAGCTCGCCTGGACCGAAATGGGTGAGGGGCGGCCGGTGGTGCTGATCCACGGCTATTTCTCCACCGCGCATGTCAACTGGATCAAATACGGCCATGCCGAGAAGCTCGCTGCGCGCGGCTTCCGGGTAATCATGCCCGATCTGCGCGGACATGGCTTCAGTGACCGGCCGCACGATCCCGCCGCCTATCCGCCCGACGTATTGATGCGCGACGGCTTCGCGCTGATCGAGCATCTCGGGCTGAGCGACTATGATCTCGGCGGCTATTCGCTGGGCGGGCGCACGACTTTGCGGATGCTGGTCCACGGCGCGAAGCCGCGGCGGGCGGTGCTGTGCGGCATGGGACTGGACGGGCTGACCGACACGCATGGGCGGGGCACCTATTTCAGGCGGGTGCTCACCAATCTCGGCACCTTTGAGCGCGGCAGCTCGGAATGGATGACCGAGGCGTTCCTCAAGACCACCAAGGGCGATCCGGAGGCGCTGCTGCTGATCCTCCAGACCTTCGTCGATACCTCGAAGGAGGAAATCACGGCGATCGACCTTCCGACCCTGGTGGTCACCGGCGCCGAGGATTTCGACAACGGTTCGGCGCAGCAGGTGGCGGATCTGCTGCCGCAAGGGCGCTTCGTCGAGATTCCGGGCAATCACATGAGCGCGGTGACTCGGTCCGAGCTGGGCGATGCGATCGTGGAGTTCCTCGCCGCTTGACGACCGCGGGGCGGCGCGCGACTGTCGCGCCATCCTAAGATCCTCAGGGGCCTCTCACATGATCCGTACCGGCATCTCGATGCTCGCGCTCGTCTCGTTCCTGGCCGCTCCCGCGGTCTCGCAGACCGCGCCGGCGACACCCGCTCCAACTGCTGCAGACGCGCAGGCGTTCATCGATCGCGTCCAGAAGGAATATACCGAGTTCAACCTCATCGCGTCGCGCGTCTCATGGGTCAACGCGACCTACATCACCGACGACACCGACGCGCTCGCCGCCGAATATGGCGCGCGCGGCACCGAGATGGCGGTACGTTATGCCCTCGAAGCGGCCAAGTATCAGAACGCGTCGGGGCTCAGCGCCGAGCAGAAGCGCCAGCTCACGATGTTGCGCAGCGCGATCACGCTTCCCGCGCCTACCACGCCGGGCGCGGCGCAGCAGCTGTCCGACATCTCGACGAAGCTCGGTTCGATGTACGCCAAGGGCAAGGGCACGCTGAACGGCAAGCCGATCAACGGCAGCGACATCGAGGCGGCGATGGGCGAGAGCCGCAATCCGGACGAGCTCAAGGAGATGTGGGTCAGCTGGAATGACAATGTCGGCGCGCCGATGCGCGGCGATTATGCCAAAATGACCGGCATCGCCAATCAGGGTGCTACCGAGCTCGGTTTCCCCGACACCGGCACGATGTGGCGTTCTGCCTATGACATGCCGCCGGAAGAGTTCGCCAAGCTCACCGACAAGCTCTGGACCGACGTCAAGCCGCTCTACGTGGCGCTTCACACCTATGTCCGCCGCAAGCTCAACGAGAAATATGGCGACGCGGTCCAGTCGAAGACCGGCCCGATCCGCGCCGATCTGCTCGGCAATATGTGGGCGCAGGAATGGGGCAATATCTACGACGTGGTCGCGCCCGCGGGCGCCGGCGATGTCGGCTATGACGTCGGCGAGCTGCTCAAGGCCAAGAGTTACGACTGGAAGAAGATGGTCCAGACCGGCGAGGGCTTCTATTCCTCGCTCGGCTTCACGCCGCTTCCCGAGAGCTTCTGGCAGCGTTCGCTGTTCCTCAAGCCCGCCGATCGCGAAGTGCTGTGCCATGCCTCGGCCTGGGATGTGGACGAGAAGGACGATCTGCGCATCAAGATGTGCATCAAGGTCAATTCGGACGATTTCGTCACGATCCATCACGAGCTCGGCCACAATTATTATCAGCGCGCGTACAAAGCGCTGCCCCAGCTCTATCGCAACGGCGCGAATGACGGCTTCCACGAGGCGATCGGCGATTTCGTCGCGCTTTCGATCACGCCCGAATATCTCGTGCAGATCGGCCTGCTCGACAAGAGCGCAGTGCCGGGTGCCGACAAGGATACCGGACTGCTGCTCCGCCAGGCGATGGACAAGGTCGCGTTCCTGCCGTTCGGGCTGCTGGTCGACAAATATCGCTGGCAGATCTTTTCGGGCGAGATCAAGCCCGACGGCTATCAGGCCGGTTGGGACAGGCTGCGCCTGCAATATCAGGGGCTCAAGCCGCCTGTCGCCCGCGACGAGACGCGCTTCGACGCGGGGGCGAAATATCACGTCGCCGGCAGCGTGCCCTACACGCGCTACTTCCTCGCGCGACTGCTCCAGTTCCAGTTCTTCAAGGCGGCGTGCGACCAGGCGGGCTGGAAGGGGCCGCTGCATCGCTGCTCGTTCTACGGGAACAAGGAAGTCGGCGCGCGGCTCAACAGGATGCTCGAGATGGGGGCGTCAAAGCCCTGGCCCGACGCGCTGCAGGCCTTCACCGGCACCCGTGAAATATCGGGCAAGCCGATGATGGAATATTTCGCGCCGCTCAAGAAGTGGCTCGATCAGCAAAACAAGGGCCAGCCGCAGGGCTGGTGAGCGCTTCAAAAAGGGGAAACAAGATGATCAAGTACATGATGGCGCTCGGGCTGGCGGCATCGCCGCTGGCGGCCGAGGCGCAGACGGCGGGACCCGTTTCGGTGGAGATCGTCACGACCGGGCAGGTTAGCGTGCCTGCGCAACGCTATCGCATGTCGGTGACGCTCACTGCCAAGGGCAAGGACGAGACAGCAGCAGGCGCGACGCTCGCGGCCAATCGTGCGAAGGTGATGCAGGCACTCGCAGCGCTCAATATTCGCGAGGGCCAGGGCGAGATCGGCACGACCAACTCGCTGATGGGCCTGATCTCGTCCTTCGCCGGCATGAAGTCGAAACCGAGCTTCAGCCTCGAGACTCTCGACGAGGACAGCAAGGAGACGCCGCAAGCCACCGCCACCGAGACGCTGCACTTCGACGCGCCGACGCGCGCCGCGATCGAGAGCGCCAAGGCGCCGATCGAGGCGAATGGCGGCAAGCTCGACGAGGACGTGCTGCCGCTGCTCGCCGACTATGTCGCGCCGACGCGGGCGGCCAAGGCCGCGGCGATCAAGAAGGCGCAGGGCGAGGCGGACGCCTATGCCGCGACGCTGGGGCTCAAGCGCAGCGCGATCACCAGGGTCAGCGAGAAGCAGGACCCGACCGCCGGCGCGCTCGCGCTGATCGGCGAACTGGTGACGATCGTGGCGCCGAAAAAGGATGGCGCCGCCGACCAGGTCACCGTCAACGCCAGCTTAGTGGTGGAATTCCAGCTCAGCCGCTGAGACGACTCATTCGGGCAATTCGTCGGGGATCGTGTTCTCGTCCGCGATCCCCGCAGCGAATTCGGCAGAACTGTCGGTGCCGTCGGGCTGATGCGCGTGCGGGGTTTCCGGCGTTTCGAGCGGCGGCTGGTTCTCAGGGTCGGTCATCGCGTGCTCCTTTCGGAGTTCAACGCTCTGCCGAAGCGTCCTATCCACTCGCCGCCGCCGCGTTCGCAGGTGCGGAAGGTTAGTAAAGGTTAGGCGAAAACGCATATTCGTGATCGCGCGCGTGGCTCCGCGCCTGTCTTCGGATCGACGAGTCAAAGAGCGGCGGGCCGCGAGGCCGCCGCTCGATGCAAGCACCTGAAATCCTACATTGCAAGCCTAGGCCGATATCCTAAGCAAGCTTTTGATAAATTTAAATTATCCTCGGCGCGAACGCAGCGGGACCCCGGCTCGAGGCCGGGGTGACGAAGAAGGATGTGATTCCTCCGCCTAGGACGGATCGACATTTACCGCTGGGGAATGCGGTTGGCCCTACCCGCAACCGTCACCCCGGCCGAAGTGCCGGGTTCCACCGGGAGGCAAGGGCTGCGCAAGAGCCTTGAGCACTGCCGGCGAGGCTGAGTGGACCCCGGCTCAAGGCCGGGGTGACGGCGGGATTCTGGAGAAATCGCTTCAAAATCCTGAATGTCGATCTGCCCTAGCGGAACGGCGGTTCGTTGAATGCGCGGAGTTTCCGGGAGTGGAGCTTGGCGCCCTCGCGGCGGAGCTCCTCGACGGTCTCGATACCGATGCGAAGATGCTCGTTGATCGCGCGTTCGTAGAAGCGGTTGGCCTGGCCGGGGAGCTTGAGCTCGCCGTGGAGGGGCTTGTCCGATACGCAGAGCAAGGTGCCGTAGGGCACCCGGAAGCGATAGCCCTGCGCGGCGAGCGTGGCCGATTCCATGTCGACACCGACTGCGCGGCTGAGCGAGAAGCGCAGGGCAGTCGCCGAATAACGGAGCTCCCAGTTTCGATCGTCGGTGGTGACGATCGTGCCGGTGCGCAGGCGCTGCTTGAGTTCGTCGCCCGACTGGCCCGAAACGGTTTCGGCGGCACGAGCAAGTGCCAATTGGACCTCGGCGATCGCGGGTATCGGGATTTCCGGGGGCAGCACGTCGTCCATGATGTGATCGTCGCGCAGATAAGCGTGGGCGAGGACATAGTCGCCGATGCGCTGGCTGGGGCGCAGACCACCGCAATGGCCGATCATCAGCCATGCCTCGGGACGGAGCACCGCGAGGTGATCGGCGATCGTCTTGGCGTTGGACGGGCCGACGCCGATATTGACCAGCGTGATGCCGGTCCGGCCCGGCGCCATCAGGTGATAGGCCGGCATCTGGTGGCGACGCCAAGCGCTGTCCGAGATCAGGCGATCGGCCTCCTCGGCGCTTTCCACCACGATCCCGCCCGCGCCGGAGACGCCGGTGAAGCGGCTGCCCTCGCCGAGCTGCGAGCAGGCCCAGCGGACGAACTCGTCGACATAGCGGTGATAGTTGGTGAACAGGATGTACTGCTGGACATGCTCGGTCGGCGTGCCGGTGTAGTGGCGCAGGCGAGCGAGGCTGAAATCGGTGCGCAGCCCGTCGAACAAGGCCAGCGGGCGGATCCCGTCGGGTGACACCCACAGGCCGTCGGCGATCTCGTCACCGATATGCGCGAGATCGGTCGCGGGGAAGTGACGGGCGAGCTCGGTCGCCGAGACTTCGTCGAGGCTCAGCGCGTGGCCGGGATCGAGCACATAGGCGAAGGGGATCTCCTGACGCCCGGTCGTCGCATCGACCTCGACGTCGTAATCCTCGATCAGGAAAGTGAGCTGCTCGATCAGATAGTCGGAGAACATCGCCGGCTTGGTGACGCTGATGCGATATTCGCCGGGATCGACCAGCCGGCCGAACGATCGTGGCGGGGCCGGGCGATCATTGCCGCCGCGATAGGTGAGCCGGATCTCGGGATAGGCGAAGGAGCCGTCGGTGCGGCTCGTCGGGGCCGGCGGCGTGCCGTCTTCGAGATAGCGCGTGAGGGCAGCCTGGAGGCGTTCGACCGAGGCGCGATAGAGGCGGTCCAGCTCGGCGACGATGTCTGATGCTTGAGTCATCTTCGATCGCTAATGCGCGAAGATGACTCTGGCAAGACTGCCGGACATATCGTCGGCTCCCGCCCTGAGCGGGAGCCGATCGGATCATTTCTTCGCGGGTTCCTTTTCGCCGCCCAGCTGCGTGGCGGCATAGACGGCGCCGCCCACCGCCGCGGCGGCACCCGCGGCTACCGCGGCTGCGGCGACCGGGTGATCCTTCACTGCCTGCACCGTCGCATCGACTGCCCCGGCAACGGTTTCCTGCGCCGAAGCGAGGAAGGACTTTTCGGAACCCTGGCTCTGGTTCTGGCTCGCGCTCTCGCCGGCGGAACCGCTCGTGCTATTGCTGTTGCTGTTGGCCATGACGCTTCCCTTTCACAGAAGTACCCTGGATCAACTCCCGCAGCGGCACGGCAGTTCCGTTACGGGTGCGGCGTTACAGCTGGCCGAGCAGATAATCGGCCGAACTGACTTCGAACGCGCCGGGCGCCTCGACATGGAGCTGCTCGACGACGCCGTCATTGACCAGCATCGAATAGCGCTTGCCGCGCGTGCCGAGGCCGAAGCCGCTGCCGTCCATCTCGAGGTCCACGGCCTTGGCGAAGGTGCCGTTGCCGTCGGCGAGCATCGTCACCTTGCCGTCGACGCCGCTGGCCTTCGCCCAGGCGCCCATCACGAACGCGTCGTTGACCGCGGTGCAGGCGATCTCGTCGACACCCTTCGCCTTGATCTCGTCGGCCTTCTCGACGAAGCCGGGAAGGTGCTTGGCCGAGCAGGTGGGCGTGAAGGCGCCGGGCACCGAGAAGAGCGCGACCTTGCGGCCGGCGAAATATTCGTCCGAGCCGATCTGCTCGGGCCCCGCTTCGGTCACCTTGACGAGCTGGGTGCTGGGGATGCGGTCGCCAACCTGGATGGTCATTTCACTCTCCTTTTTGAGGTCAATGCTCCAATCGGCGCGGTCGATGACATTTTCAAGCGTGACGGACCCGAAACCGAAGCGATAAGTTGTCGAGGCATGGATTCGACGCCCTATCTCACCGGCCAGTTCCTCCTCGCGATGCCGGGGATCGGCGATCCGCGCTTCGAACGCGCGGTGATCGCGATGTGCGCGCACGACGATGAAGGCGCGCTCGGCATCGGCATTGGCGAGACGATCGAGGGGCTGGGACTCCATGAATTGCTCAAGCAGTTCGAAATCGATCCCGGCGAGGTTCCCGACGCGCCGGTGCACTTCGGCGGGCCGGTAGAGCCGCGGCGGGGCTTCGTACTCCACTCGACCGATTGGGACGGGCAGGACACGATCGATGTTGGCGGGCGCTGGGCGCTTTCCGGCACGATCGACGTGCTCAAGGCGATCGCCGAGGGCAAGGGGCCGAGCCGCTGGCTGGTGGCGCTCGGCTATGCCGGCTGGGGCGAGGGGCAACTCGACGAGGAGATGACTCGCCACGGCTGGTTCAGCACCAGCGGCGACACGAAGCTGCTCTACGATGTGGATGCCGGGCGGCGCTGGGTGAAGGGCTTCGAGATCGCGGGCATCGATCCGCGGCTGCTGGCGAACAGCACCGGGACGGCGTGAGTCGCGTGCGTCGGCGATGTCGATCAAGCGCCGCTTTGTAGGATTTGCGGCGCTTAACTTCGCACTTTTCCCGCGAATCGTGAAATTCCGTTGCGCGTCGGCGTAAGTAAATTTCCAACAAGCGCGGGGTGCCCTTGTCCGTGGCGCGACGGACGATGCTCGAGTGCGGGCCGGGAACATAAAGTGAACATAACAGATGCCCGTGGTGTAGGAAAGACCGATCAATCCCCGGCATCGGCCTTCGCGAATGCGCGCAGTGCGTCCTTGCCGATCCAGCGCCGGGTTCTGTCGGGTGAGGCGGCGAGAGTGGCGGCGAGATCGCGGGCGGCGGTGCGCAGGGCGGGGCTCTTTCTGCCGCCGATCGCACGCAGTGCCCAATTGACGCCCTTCTTGACGAAATTGCGCTCGTCGGTCGCCGCGGCATGGATCAGGGGCAATCGGGCGAGATAATCGGCGTCCGCGCCCTTGCGGTGCAGCGCGCAACTGGCGAGCAGGACGAACGCCGCACGTCGGCCGAACTCGCCTTCGAGCGTCGCCCAGCGATCGATCATCGCGAAGGCGTGCGGGGTGCGGTCCCACAGCTTGAAGCACAAAGTGTCGGTGACTGCCCAATTGTCGAAATCGGCGCGCCAGCGGTCCATGCGTTCGGTCGTCACCGTGGCGGGATCGTCGACCATGCAGGCGAGCATGCGTGCCTCGTAGACGCCGGTTTGCCACAGCGCCTCGGCGAACTCGGGGTCGCGGCCGAGCGGTTTGGCGACGGCGTGGATCTTCGCCATCGGCACGCCCAGCACGCGGTCCGCCGTGACGATGCCGTAGCGCGGACCCATCGTGTCGCGAAACGCGGGGTCGGCATGCGTTTCGAGGGCGCGGAGAATGGAGGCGATGTCGGGCGGCACGGGGCGCAGGATAGGGCGGGAAGTGGTGATGCGAAATGGTTTCGCTTGCGGCTTGGTTAACGCTAACATGTCCACCAGATCACCGTGCTCCTGCGTAGGCAGGAGCCCAGGGCGGCGGCGTACTCAACTATCCTTGGCTCCTGCCTGCGCAGGAGCACTGAGGGGTGAGAGGAGAGGGGCAGATGATCAGGCTTTCGGCTGCGGCGTGCGCGCTGGCACTTTGGGCGAACCCGGCGACCTCACAGACCGTCGGCATCTTCGCGAACCACGCCGATATCGGCGATACCGCCACGCCGGGCAGCGTCAGCCACGATGCCGGCCGCTATCGGATAACCGCGAGCGGCGCGAACATCTGGGGCGAGAAGGACGCTTTCCATTACGCCTGGATGCAGCGTTCGGGCGATTTCCACATCGCCGCCGACATCGCATGGGAAGGCAAGGGCAAGGACCCGCACCGCAAGGCCGGGCTGATGATCCGGCAGAACCGGACGCCCGGATCGCCTTATGCCGATGTGATGGTGCACGGCGACGGGATGGTCTCGCTGCAATATCGCGCCGAGCAGGAGGGGCCGACGCGGCAGATCGTCTCCGCCGTCTGGCATCCGCGGCGTGTCCGGCTCGAGCGCGAGGGGAATTTCGTCTATTTCTCGGTCGCGGGCGCAGACGGCAAATTGCTGCACGCCGGCGGGAGCTATCGGATCGCGTTCCAGGCGCCGGTTCTGGTCGGACTGGCGGTATCGGCGCACGACAACAGCGTCACCGAGACCGCGACCTTTTCCAATGTCGAGATCGCGGTGCCGAGCCTCGCCTATGTGCCCGACACCGGATACGCCGCGAAGGTCGAGAGCACGCTCGAGGTGATCGAAGTGGTGGGGGTGCAGAGCCGCCGCGTCGTCCGTCATTTCCCAAGCAAGATCGAGGCGCCCAACTGGACCCGCGACGGCAAGGCGCTGGTCTACAATGCCGACGGGCGGATCTGGCGGATACCGGTTGAAGGCGGCGAGCCGGTCGCGATCGCGACGGGGCGCAATATCCGGAACAACAACGATCACGGCATCTCGCCCGACGGGACGCAATTGGTAATCTCGGATCAGTCCGAACCCGACAATCTCTCGCGCATCTTCGTGCTGCCGCTCGTGGGTTCGGGGGCGCCGCGCGAAATGGTGAGCGATCCGAAGGCGCGATCCTATTGGCATGGCTGGAGCCCGGACGGGAAGACATTGGCCTATGTCCGGGTCGGCACCGACGACGACGGCTACGATATCTGGGCGAAGGATCTGGCTGGCGGATCGGCGCGGCCGCTGATCGTCGGGCCGGGGGTGGACGACGGACCCGAATATTCGCCCGACGGCAAATATCTGTACTTCAACTCGACCCGGAGCGGCGCGATGGCGATCTGGCGCGCTTATGCCGACGGCAGCGATCCGGTGCAGCTCACGCGCGATCCCGAGCGGCGCGACTGGTTTCCGCACGTCTCGCCCGACGGCAAGTGGATCGTCTTCGTGTCGTTCGGACTCGACGTGGCAGTGACCGACCATCCCCCCAATCGCGAGGACGTGGCGCTCAAGATCATGCCCGCCGACGGCAGCGCGCCGCCCCAGGTGCTGACGCGGCTGTTCGGCGGGCAGGGCACGATCAATGTGCCGAGCTGGTCGCCCGACGGAAAGCAAATCGCGTTCGTGAGCTACCGGCTGGTGCGCTGAACGCGGGATGCGGCGCGGCGCCGCTTTTGCGGGACGAGGCGCGGACGGCGGCGGCTGGTGCCGGGACCTTTCCCGCGTAATCATTCAGCGGTTGTCAGCCGATCGGAGCGTTGGGGATGCGTTACCGCCTTGCCGCCATGTGCGTCGCCCTTCTCGCCGCGGGGCCGGCGGCAGGGCAGGATTTCCCGGCGATCGGGAGCCAGTATGTGGATTTCGGCGCGTCGATGGCGTCGGTCGGGCAATTGAACAATGTCCTCGGCGCGACGGTCCGGAGCGGTGGCGGGGAGCGCCCGACGCGCGCGCCGACCCGTTCGAACGCCGCCGCCGGCACGCGTTATCGGAGTTCTCCCGAGGTCTCCAGCAAGGTCCGCGCGCAGTTTGCCGACTTCGTCGCGCGCGCGGACCCGGGCAATGCCGATCGCTTGCGCAAGGCCGTCCAGCAGAACGATCTGTTGGGGCTGTGGGAAAAGCATGTCGCGGTGGACGGGCTGCGGCGCGGCGACGTGGCCGACGCGATGACGAGCTATTGGGTGCAGAACTGGCAGATTGCCAACAAGGTACCGTTCGCCAGCCGCGCGCAAGTGCAGGCGGTGCGCGGGCAGGTGGTGCGGGCGCTCGGCACGAGCCCGGCCTTTGCGAGGATGGGCGATGCCGAGCGGCAGGCGCTGGCCGAGACGTTCATGCTCAATTTCGTGGCGCAGGGCTGGGCTTATTCGGATGCGGCGAGCCGGCGCGACGCCGCCGCGGTAGCCCGGCTCTCCGACGCGGCGGCCGCGCGCTTCCGCAAGGACATGAACCTTGACCTGCGCCGGCTGAAGCTGACCGGGGCGGGGCTCGTCGGCTGAGCGGGTACATATAAAGATATCTTTATATCCGACTTGCGCATTCCCATCTGACGCGGTAGGGCGCGCCAATCGCGGCCGGCGGGTCCGGCGCGCCGACCCTTTATACCTGCTGGAGATCAGCCCGTGGCTACCGTGCTCGACAAGAACGACTACGTCATCAAGGACATCGAACTCGCCGCTTTCGGCCGCAAGGAAATCGAAATCGCCGAGACCGAGATGCCCGGCCTGATGAGCCTGCGCGAGGAATTCGGCCCGTCGCAGCCCTTGAAGGGCGCGCGGATCACCGGTTCGCTGCACATGACGATCCAGACCGCGGTGCTGATCGAGACGCTCACCGCGCTCGGCGCCGAGGTCCGCTGGGCGACCTGCAACATCTTCTCGACGCAGGACCACGCCGCCGCCGCGATCGCCGCTGCGGGCATCCCCGTGTTCGCCGTGAAGGGCGAGAGCCTCGCCGAATATTGGGACTATGTCGGCGACATCTTCAACTGGGGCGCCGACGGTGACGGCACGACCGCCAACATCATCCTCGACGATGGCGGCGACGCGACGATGTTCGCGCTCTGGGGTGCCAAGCTCGAAGCCGGCGCGACGTTGGGCGAACCGGAGAATGACGAGGAAGTCGAGTTCCAGCGCGCGCTGAAGGCGTTCATCGCCAAGTATCCGGGTTACCTGACCGAGACGGTCAAGAACCTGAAGGGCGTCTCGGAAGAGACCACCACCGGCGTCCACCGCCTGTACGAGATCGCCAAGAAGGGCGAGCTGCCGTTCCCTGCGATCAACGTCAACGACAGCGTCACCAAGTCGAAGTTCGACAATCTCTATGGCTGCAAGGAATCGCTGGTCGACGCGATCCGCCGCGCCACCGACGTGATGCTCGCCGGCAAGGTCGCCGTGGTCGCCGGCTTCGGCGACGTCGGCAAGGGCTCGGCCCAGTCGCTCCGCAACGGCGGCGCGCGCGTTCTCGTCACCGAGATCGACCCGATCTGCGCGCTGCAGGCGGCGATGGAAGGCTTCGAGGTCGTGACGATGGAAGAGGCCGTGCGGCGCGCCGACATTTTCGTGACCGCGACCGGCAATGCCGACGTGATCACCGCCGATCACATGCGTGCGATGAAGCCGATGTCGATCGTCTGCAACATCGGCCACTTCGACAGCGAGATCCAGATCGCCGCGCTGTCGAACTACGAGTGGGACGAAGTGAAGCCGGGCACCGACCTGGTGAAGTTCCCCGACGGCAAGCAGATCATCATCCTCGCCAAGGGCCGCCTCGTGAACCTCGGCTGCGCCACCGGCCACCCGAGCTTCGTGATGTCGTCGTCGTTCACCAACCAGACGCTCGCGCAGATCGAGCTGTGGACCAAAGGCGAGAACTACAAGAACGAAGTCTATGTGCTCCCGAAGCATCTCGACGAGAAGGTCGCGGCGCTGCACCTTGAGAAGCTGGGCGTGAAGCTTTCGAAGCTCAGCCAGAAGCAGGCCGACTATATCGGCGTGCCGGTGGAAGGGCCGTTCAAGCCGGATCACTACCGCTACTGAGCCTTTTCGGCATCGGCTGAAAACGGGCCGCGTCTCCACCAGGAGGCGCGGCTCTTTTCGTTTCGGCTGCTGTTCGTGTGTTGCAACAATGATACACTGTGGCAATAACTGTCACTTGGTGTTGCGGCGCAGCGGGAACGGAAACACTGTAGAAACATAGTACGGAAAAGTCGGGCACTTGTTTAAAGGGGAGTTGTAATGGCGTTTTTCCTTGTTCGCTCGCGTCGGCCGGCTAGCCGCGCGCGCCTCGCTCTGGCCTCGTCGCTGCTGGCCATGACGATCGCCACGCCGGCATTCGCGCAGGACACGCCGGATCCGGCGCAGACCGACGCGACTACGGCCACCCAGGACCAGGCGCCCGAGACCGAGATCGTGGTCACCGGTTCGCGCATCGCGCGCCCCGAACTGTCGCTGCCCAATCCGGTGCAGATCGTCACGGCCCAAACCATCGAACAATCGGGCAAGACCAACCTCACCGAGTTTCTGATCGACAACCCCGCGTTGCTGGGATCGCAGAGCAATGTGGACGTCGCCGGATCGGCACTCACCGGCGGCGCGCAGAATGTCGGCGTGAACTTGCTCGATCTGCGCAACCTGGGCGCCAACCGCACGCTGGTGCTGGTCGACGGTCGCCGGCATGTCGCGGGCTATCCCGGCATCGCCTCTGTCGACATCAACACCATTCCGACCGATCTGGTCCAAAGCGTGGAAATTCTGACCGGCGGCGCGTCGGCGGTCTATGGCGCGGACGGCGTGACCGGCGTGGTCAACTTCATCCTCAAGAAGGATTTCGAGGGTCTGCGCCTGCGCGCGCAGAACAACATTTCGGAGCGTGGCGATGCGGGCTCGCGCTTCTTCGCGGTGACCGCCGGCAAAAACTTCGCCGGGGGCCGGGGCAATATCACGGCGACCTACGAATTCCAGGAAACGGATCGGTTCAGCCAGCTCAAGCGCCTGAATTATGGCCGGACCGGGCCGAGCTACTCCTTCCAGCGCAATCCGGCCGACGGCGCGCCTGGCAGCGCGGGCGATAATCCCAACGTTCCCGACCGCGTCCTGCTCACCGGTCTGTTATGGGCCGACAGCTCGCTTGGCGGCGCGGTCGACCTCGACCAGGACTTCGCGCCCGATTTCACCGGCGAAGGCGGCGTCTATGATCCGGGCACCTATGTTCCCGGCACGGCGTTCACGATCGGCGGATCGAGCACTCCGCGCGAAAGCTATTATGGCGACTTCACGCCGTACAGCCGCCGCCACGTCGCGCAGGCTTTCGGCCGGTTCGAGTTCAGCCCGGCGTTCGAGGTCTATGCCGAGGCCAAGTATGTGCGGTCCAAGGCGGTCACCCAGGGGCAGCCGTCCTACGACCTCTACACGACGCTGTTCGCCGACAATTACTTCCTGGCTCAGCGCTACGGTGCGGCCGCGATCACCGGCGATGCGTGGTTCAGTCGCGACAATTTCGACTTCGGCATTCGCCAGTACGAGATGGAACGCGAACTGTGGCGCACCGTCGTTGGTTTCAAGGGCGACCTGGGGTCGAACCTGAAATACGATGTGTCCTATGTGTTCGGTCAATCGACCCAGCGCGGCACCAATCGCAACGATCGCATCGCGGACCGCTATTATGCGGCACTGGATTCGGTGTCGGACGGCGCCGGCGGCGTCACTTGCCGCATCAACCTGCCGGGGCAGACCACCATCAACGGCGAAAGCCTTGGCAATCCGGTCGTCTACACCGGCGCGCCGGTCAGCTTCCGGCCGGGCCAGTGCGTGCCGCTCAACATCCTGGGCAACGGCACGCCGTCGCAGGCGGCGCTCGACTTCGTGACGGTCGATCACACCAGCTGGGCGCGCATTCGCCAGCACGTCGCGTCGGCAGTGCTGTCGGGCGACACCGGAACGTTCTTCAACCTGCCGGGCGGCGCGCCGGGCTTCGCCATCGGTGCGGAATACCGCAAAGAGGAAAGCCGCTTCGTTCCTTCGGCGGAGTCGCAGGCAGGTTGGCTGATCGACGATTCCCAGGCTTCGGTCGACACGGGTTCGTTCGACGTCAAGGAAGTGTTCGGCGAAATCAACCTGCCGATCCTTTCCGACATGGCGTTCGCGCAGAACCTGTCGCTCGGTGGCGCGATCCGCTACTCGGATTACTCGTCGATCGGCAACACCCTGACATGGAACGTCAACGGCAGCTACTCGCCGGTGCGTGACATCACGTTCCGCGCCACTTACTCGCAGGCGGTGCGCGCGCCGAACATCAGCGAGCTCTATGCGCAGCAGAGCGGCACCTTCGAGTTCATCACCGATCCGTGCGGTATCGATCGTTTGACGGAAGGCACGACGTATCGTGCAGCGAACTGCACCGCGGCACTGACGGCGCTGGGCATCAACCCCGCGACGTTCGATCCCGCGAACAGTTCGTTCTCGCCGCAGAACAGCAGCCTTGCCGGCTTCAGCGGCGGCAACCCCGATCTGACCGAAGAGACGGCCAAGACCTGGACCGCGGGCATCGTCCTTCGGCCGAGCTTCGTTCCGGGGCTGTCGGTCACGGCGGACTGGTACGATATCAGGCTGACGCAGGCGGTGCAGTATTCCACTGCACAGGATATCGTCGACCTGTGCTATGATCAGCCGACCACGACCAACGTATATTGCCAGTTGCTGACGCGCAGCCCGACGACCGGGTTCGTCTCGTCGTACCAGGTGATCCCGCAGAACGTGGCTTCGTTCAAAACCGCGGGTCTCGACGTGACGCTGGACTACCGGTTCGAGCCGTTCAACAACGCTGGTACGTTCAACCTGCGCTTCAGGGGCAATTACCTGCATCGGCTCAATTTCGTGCCGAGCCTGGGAGCGGATCCCGAGAACCAGCTCGACTCGGCCACTTACCCGGCGCCCAAGTACAGCGCGACGTTCGACCTCGGCTGGACCAAGGGACCGCTGTCGATCAATTACGGTATCAACTGGTGGAGCAAAACGCGTCGCGTTACGCGCGAACAGGAGGCGGCAAACCCGGATTACCTGCCCGCCGAGTTCATCTGGTACAAGGAGAAGTGGGATCACGAGCTGTTCGCCAGCTATGACGTGGACGAGCGCTTCAACATCTATGCCGGCATCAACAACCTGTTCGACAGCAAGCCGGATGTCGGTGCCGTGGCCTATCCTATCAGCGCCGTCGGTCGCTCTTTCTTCGTGGGCGTCAAGGCCAATTTCTTCTGATGCCAGACGTGGCTGCTGCGTCTCGCCTGAGGCGCGGCGGCCGGCACACACGCGAATTGCGAGGGGCTCGGCAACGCCGGGCCCCTTTGCTTTTGCCCGGCGCAATTGCGAGGCTGGCGCCGGGATGCATTGCGGCAGCGTGGCGGGCTTGGGCCTCCGGTTTGTTCGAATCCTATAAGCAGCAGCGGATTTCGCAGTGGCAGCCCGAGCTTCCGCTGCAACCGGCGGTGCTTCAGTCGACCGATCCGGCATTTGCGTCGGATCGTCCCGGCGAACCGGCCGGTGTTGCGACCGATGGGAGGTTCGCTTCGTTAGACCCTTGAATTGTGAGGGATAGCGAAGCGCATCTCGATGCCGAGCCCGCGCGCGAACGGATCGCCGAGATCCTGCGGCTGGCTATGGGCGCGCCCGAGGAAGAGGCGCTGGAGGACGAGACCCGGCGGCTGATGCTGCAGCTCTCGATCGAGCCACTCGACAACGCGACTCCGGAATTCGCCTCGGTCGCGCCGCCCCGTCAAACCCGGCGACCGCTTCTCAACCGGCTTCTCGGCAAGACCATATACGAGCCCCGCGCATAGCGACGCGCGCAAGCCGCTTTCCGATCGGCGGCGCTTTGCCTAATGGTTGGGCCATGATGTTGCAGCGAAGCCGCGGAGAGGCGGCTTGATCGAGATTCCGCAGTCGGCGGCGATAGTGGCGGGGGCGGTGCTCGCCCTGCTGCTGTTCGGTGGCACCTGGCTGCTCTTCACCGGCCTGAGGATCCGCGCGGATGTACGCGAAACCGCCAACCGGGATGCACGGCTGGCCGCGCTGGTCGCCGGATCGCCGGCGCAGGCAATGGTGGTGCGTGCCGACGGGCGGGTCGAGGTACCGCGGCGGCTGGCCGACTGGCTGGGACTGGACCTCCTGCCGCGCGAGCTCTCCGATCTTGCCGGGATCGAGGGCGGACTGGTGGCTGACGACGCCGCCGTGCTTTCCGAGCATGTCCTCGCCGCGCAAAAGGCCGGGCAGTCCTTCAGCATGTCGGTTCGCGCGCAGGGATCCGAACGCGCATTGCTGGTGATCGGGGAGCGGGCCAGCGATTCGATGCACCTGCCCGGCGGGGTGGTGCTGTGGTTCCTCGACGCGACCGAGAGCCAGAGCGAGATCAACCGGCTCCAGCGCGAGGGCGTTCGGCTTCGGACGGCCTTCGACGCGCTGACCGCGCTGATCGAGGCGGCGCCGATGCCGATGTGGTATCGCGGGCCCGATCTCAGATTGTTGATGGTAAATTCGGCCTATGTCCGCGCAGTCGAGGGTGGCGACAGCGAGGACGTGGTCGCGCGTGGGCTCGAATTGGTCGAGGGCGCCGGGCTGGGCGGGCCGCTCGCCAACGCCGCGATCGCGCGCGACACCGGCGAGCCGCAGATCACGGCGATGCCGGCGACGATCGACGGCGCGCGGCGGATGCTGCGGCTGCACGACGTGCCGCTGCCCACCGGCGGCGTCGCCGGCTTTGCGATCGACATCGAGGAATTCGAGCAACTCCGCGGCGGGCTCAAACGGTTCGGCGAGGCGCAGCGGGCGATGCTCGATCGCCTGTCCGCGGGCGTGGCGCAATTCGCGCCCGATCGGGCCATGGCGTTCTGCAACCAGCCCTTCCGCCGCATGTTCGCGATGAAGACCGAATGGCTGGCCGATCGGCCCGAGTTCGATCGGGTGCTCGATCGGATGCGCGAGGCCAATCGCATTCCCGAAGTGCGCGACTATCCGGCGTGGAAGGCCGAGCGCCGCGAATGGTTCACTGCGCCGGAGGCGGTCGAAGAAACGTGGAGCGTCGCGGGCGCGCATCTGCGCGTGGTCGCGCAGCCTTTGCCGGAGGGCGGGCTGTTGCTCATCTTCGAGGATCGCACCCAGCAATTCGAGCTGCAGCGCGAGCATGGCGAAATGCAACAGGTGCGTACCGCGACGCTGGAAAGCCTGGCCGAAGCGGTCGCGGTGTTCGGCAAGGGGCGGCTGCAATTGTGGAACCGGAAGTTCCGCCAGGTCTGGGGTTTCGAGGACAGCTTCCTCGACGGGCATCCGCAGATCGGCCAGCTGGTCAAGGCGGCGGGGCCCAAACTCACCAATCCGGGCCGCGCCGATGTGCTGGGCGATCTGATCGGGATGGCCGCCAAGGACCGGCAGACGCGCGGCAGCAGCGTGGCGTTCGCCGACGGGAGGCATTTCGAGGTCACCGCGGTGCCGCTGCCCGACGGCAACGCGCTGGTGACGATGCTCGACACCACCGATCATCACCGCGCGGAAAGCGCGCTGCGCGATCGCAACGAGGCGCTGGTGGCGGCGGATCGCGTCAAGACCGCGTTCGTCGCGAACATGAGCTACGAGCTGCGCACGCCGCTGACGTCGATCAAGGGCTTCACCGAGATGCTGCACGGTGGTTTTGCGGGGAAGCTCACCAAGGGTGCAGTCGAATATACCGAGGCGATCCTCGTCTCGGTCGATCGGCTGAGTGCGCTGGTCGACGATGTGCTCGATCTGACGCAGAGCGAGGGCGCGCCGCTGGAGAAGATGCCGGTCGATCTCGAACTGGCGGCCAATGCCGCCGCCGAAGCGGTCGCACCGCTGGCAAAGAACAAGAAGATCGAGCTGGTGGTCGAGGATGCGGGGACGGCGGGCACCGTCACCGGGGACCTGCGCCGGCTGCGGCAAGTGATCGAGCATCTGCTGCGGCATGCAGTGGCCTGCACCCCGGAGAATGGGCGCGTGCTGCTGCATCTCGACGGCAACAAGAAAGTCGCGCGGGTGATCGTCTCCGACAATGGGCCGGGGATGAGCGCGGAAGCGGTGTCCAAGGCGTTCGACAGCTTCGCCCAACATGGTTTCTCGCGCAACGGCGAGCGCGCGCTGGGGCTCGGCATGCCGCTCGCCAAGCAGTTCGTCGAGGCGCATGGTGGACGGATCGAACTGATCTCCGAACCTGGCGAAGGCACGCTGGTGACGGTGGAGCTGCCGCGATGAAGCAAGTCGGATTTTGATGCGGCTTTCCTCCCCAGAAGATTCGCTGGCGCTTGGCGAAAGGCTCGCTGCCGTCGTTCGGCCGGGCGACGTGATCGCGCTCTCGGGGCCGCTCGGGGCGGGCAAGACGAGTATCGCGCGGGGGCTGCTCGCCGCACTCGGACTGGAAGAGGAAGCGCCGAGCCCGAGCTTCGCGATCGTCCAACCCTATGACCCGCCGCACGTGCGCTTCCCGGTGCTGCACGTCGATCTCTATCGAATCGAGGAGCCCGAGGAGGCCGAGGAATTGGGGCTCGACGAGGCACGCGAAGATTCGCTGCTGATCGTCGAATGGCCCGAGCGGCTGGGCGAAGATTATTGGCACGACGCGCTGTGGCTCAGCCTGGAACTGACGCCGGATGGCGCGCGTGCCTTGACAGCGAAGGTACCCGCGGCATGGAGGGATCGATGGCTCCTGACATGAATCCGCCCGCCGCGGCGCCCGACTTCCTGATTGCCGCCGGATGGGAGGGAGCCGAGATCCGGCCGCTCGCCGGCGACGCTTCGTTCCGGCGCTATTTCCGCGTCGTCCATCACGACCGCAGCGCGATCCTGATGGACGCGCCGCCGCCGCACGAGGACCCGCGCCCGTTCATATCGATCGCGCGCTGGCTGACCGGACGCGGCTTCGCGGCGCCGTCGATCCTCGCGGAGAATCTCGTACACGGTCTCGTCCTGCTCGAGGATTTCGGAGATGCGCGGCTGCGCGAGACGGTGGACGCCGCACCTGAGAGCGAGCTGCGGCTCTACGAGGAAGCAGTCGATCTGCTGATCCGGTTGGGCCAGCACGAGGCGGCGGACATCCGCGCTTATGACCTTGCCGAATATCAGCGCGAGGCGGGACTGCTGCCCGAATGGTACACCCCCGCGGTGGGTCTCGAAGTCGACATGCAGGGCTATGTCGATGCGTGGGATGCGGTACTCGCGCCGCTGCTCGCGGGTCACACGCCCGTCACGGTGCTGCGCGATTACCATGCCGAGAACATCATGCTGATCGAGGGCAGCGAGAGTTTGGGCTTGCTCGATTTCCAGGACGCGTTGGCGGGGCATCCAGCCTATGACCTCGTCTCGCTGCTGCAGGACGCGCGGCGCGACGTGGCGCCCGAGCTCGAGACCGCGATGCTCGACCGCTACAAGAGGATCACAGGCGCGGGCGACGCTTTCGACGTGGCCTATCACGTGCTCGGCGCGCAGCGGAACGCCAAGATCGTCGGCATCTTCACGCGGCTGTGGAAGCGCGACGGCAAGCCGCGTTATCCGGGGCTGTGCCCGCGCGTCTGGGGCTATCTGGAGCGCGACCTGAAGCATCCGGCGCTCAAGCCCGTGGCCGACTGGTTCGACGCCAATGTTCCCGTCGAGCTGCGCGGCGACCCCCTCGCCATCGTCGGCGAATGACCGCGATCTATTCGCTGCGGCCGCAGCCCGAGGCGGCAGTGCCCGAAACCGCGATGGTGATGGCGGCCGGGCTCGGCAAAAGGATGCGCCCGCTGACCGCGACGCGGCCCAAGCCTCTGGTCGAAGTGGCGGGCAAGGCACTGATCGATCACAGCATCGATCACCTGCGCGCCGCGGGCGTGAAGCGCGCGATCGTCAACGTCCATTATCTCGCCGACCAGATGGAGGCGCATCTCAAGGCGCGGGTGAAGGACATCGAGGTCCTGATCTCCGACGAACGCAAGCAGCTGATGGAGACCGGCGGCGGGATCGTCCAGGCGCGCGAGATGATCGGCGACAAGCCGTTCCTATGCGTCAACAGCGACAATCTGTGGATCGATGGGCCAATCGACGCGATCCGCGCGCTCGCGGCGCAGTGGGACGACGATCGGATGGACGCATTGCTGCTGCTGATCCCGCTCGCGCGCGCCAATTGCCATGGGGGACAGGGCGATTTCCGGCTCGACGCGATGGGGCGGATCACCGAGCGGCGCAAGCCCGGCCGGCTGGCACCGTTCGTGTTCATCGGCGTCTCGATCCTCTCGCCGCGGCTGATCCGCGACTGGCCCGAGGGGCCGTTCTCGACGAACCTGTTCTTCAACCGCGCGCTCGAGGCGGGACGGTTGTGGGGCGTGGTGCACCAGGGGCTGTGGTTCGATGTCGGCACGCCCGTGGCGGTCGGCGCGGCGGAGGCAGTGCTGGCGGAGATGTGATTCCCTTGTTCCCCTCCCTGCAAGGGAGGGGCTAGGGGTGGGTGCGCCGCGACGAGCGGCGCTCTTGCCCAGCATCGACAAGGCTCGCTACGCTCGCCACCCACCCCCGACCCCTCCCTTGCAGGGAGGGGAGTGAGAAGAGTTTGCCCGAACGCCTCCATCTCTACACGATCCCGCCGCATCGCGCCTTTGCCGATACGCTGGCGATCGGGCTGGTGCGGCGCTTCGGGAGCGATCCGATGCGGCTTGCGCGGGGGCTGGTGCTGCTCCCCAACAACCGCGCCAAGCGGGCGATCCAGGATGCGTTCGTCCGCGCCAGTGAAGGCGGGTTGCTGCTGCCGCGGCTGGTCGCGGTGGGGGATCCCGAGCTCGACGAGGCGGTGTTCGATACTGCCGACGACGCGGAGCCGATTCCGCCCGCAGTCGATCCGCTCCAACGGCGGATGATCCTCGCGCGGCTGATCCAGGAGGCGGGCTCTCCGGTCGATGCGGCCGAGGCGGTGCGGCTGGCCGGCGATCTCGCCACCACGCTCGACCAGCTGCTGATCGAGGAAGTCGCCCCGCGCGCGCTCAAGGAGATCGAGCTCAGCCAGGAGCTGTCGGCGCATTGGGAGCGCTCGCTGGCTTTGTTCGAGATCGTATTGACCCGCTGGCCGAAGGAACTCGACCGGCTCGGGCGGATCGATCTTGCGGAGCGGCGCCGGCGGCTGATCGACAAGATGGCGAAGCGGTGGCGGAGCGCTCCGCCCGAGGGGTTCGTCTGCGCCGCGGGTATCACCGCGTCCGCGCCGGCTTTTGCGCGGCTGCTGCGCACCGTCGCGGGGCTGCCGCAGGGGATGGTGGTGCTGCCCGGGCTCGCCACCGGGATCAGCGAAGCCGAATGGGATGCGCTCGGTCCACACAAGCCCGATCCGGTCACCGGTCGGCGGCGGCGGAACCTCGAGAGCCATCCGCAATTCCACCTGAAGCTGCTGCTCGACCGGATGGGCGTGCATCGCAGCGAGTTCGACCCGTGGCGCGTGGTCAGCGAGCATGACGCTCCGCCCGCGCGCAGCAAGGCGATCGCATCGGCGATGGCGCCGCCCGAGCTGACGCACGGCTGGACGTCGCTCCCCGCCGCCGAGCGCCGCCTCGACGGTGTCCGCGTGCTCGACGTGGCCACGCCCGCCGAGGAAGCGCAGGGCATCGCGCTGGCGCTGCGCGAAGTGCTGGAGACGCCGGGGCGGACCGCGGCCCTGGTCACGCCCGATCGCGCGCTGGCCCGGCGGGTCGCGGCGCATTGCGCGCGCTGGGGCATAGCGGTCGACGATTCGGCGGGCCAGCCGCTGTCGATCCTGCCGCCGGGCACGTTGCTGCTCGCGCTCGCCGATGCCGCCGCACAGGGTTTCGCGCCCTTGCCGTTGCTGACCTTGCTCAAACATCCGCTGACGATGACGGAACGCCGCGCCGAATGGCTGGAGGGCGTGCGTCTGCTCGATCGGGCGATGCGCGGGCCGCGCCCCGCACCGGGGCTCGCCGGGATCGACCGGCATCTGGCCGAGCAGGACGGGCGCGACGGGCATTTGCGCCAAGCGGCGGAGCGCTGGTGGCCGGAGGCTCGGGCGCTACTCGCGCCGCTGGAGGCGCTGTTCGCGGGCGGGCCGCAGCCGGTGCCGGCGCTGCTCGCGGCGCTGCGTGAGACGGCGCAGGCGCTCGGCGGCGACGCGCTCTGGGCACGCGCCGAGGGACGCGAGGCTGCCGGCCTGCTCGATGCCGCCGAGCGCGAGGCGGCGAACGGCCCGCCGCGTGCCGAACCCGAGACGCTCGCGCCGATGCTGCGCACGCTGATGGAGGAAGTCGCGGTGCGGCCGCCGCAGGGCGGGCATCCGCGGCTGGCGATCCTCGGCCTGATCGAGGCGCGGCTGCAGACCGCCGATCTGATGATCCTCGGCGGATTGAACGAAGGCGTATGGCCGGGGTTGCCCGCACCCGATCCGTGGCTTGCGCCGCGGATCCGGGCGGAATTGGGACTGCCGGGGCTGGAGCGCCGCATCGGGCTTTCGGCGCATGATCTGGCGGGGGCGCTGGGGGCGCCGCAAGTGTTGCTCACGCGGGCGCGGCGCGATGCCAGCGCGCCGACCATCGCCTCGCGCTTCTGGCTGCGGCTCGAGGCGCTGTCGGGCGGGCTTGAGCGAGCAGGGGAGATCGCGGCCTGGCTGCGCGGGATCGACGATCCGGGCAAGCATCTGCCCGCCGATCGTCCGGCGCCGCAACCTCCCGTGGAACTGCGGCCCAAGGCTTTGTCGGTGACCGAAGTCGATCGCCTCAAGGCCGATCCCTACGCCTTCTACGCGCGGCGGATGCTGCGGCTGATGCCGCTCGATCCGGTCGACGCCGATCCCAGCGCGGCGTGGCGGGGGACTGCAGTGCACGCGGTGCTCGAACGCTGGTTCGAGGAAGACGATTGCGCGCCCGACAAGTTGCGTGCGCGCGCCGAGGCGATGCTGGCCGACGAGCGAACCCATCCGATGATGCGCGCTTTGTGGGCGCCGCGGCTGATGGAAGCGATCGACTGGATCGCGGGCGCGATCGCCGCCGATCCGTCGCGAAAGGTGATAGCAGTCGAGAAGCGCGGGGTGATCCCGTTCGCGGGTGTCGAACTCAGCGGCACCTTCGACCGGATCGACCGGATGGGCGACGGCAGCCTCGCGATCGTCGACTACAAGACCGGCAAGCCGCCGAGTCTCGCCGCGGTGCGCGAGGGGTTCAGCCTGCAGCTCGGATTGCTCGGGCTGATCGCCGAGCGCGGCGGGTTCGAGGGGATAGAGGGGCGGGCGAAGCAATTCGAATATTGGTCGCTGTCGAAGAACAGCCGGGGGACCTTCGGCTATGTCGAGAGCCCGTGCGATCCGAAGCGCCGCGATTACCTGCCCGCTGACGAGTTCATCGACCGCGCGGTGGCGCAATTCGAGGGCGCGGCGGCGATGTGGCTGACCGGCGACGAGCCGTTCACCGCGAAGCTGCACCCGGATTACGCGCCGTACGCCGAGTATGACCAGCTGATGCGGCGCGATGAATGGTATGGGCGTGACTGAAATCCGCCTCCTTCTTGCTCCCCTCCCTGAAAAGGAGGGGCTGGGGGTGGGTGCCGCCGCGCAGACGGCGGCCGTCTCGCGCGCTCTAAGCTCGCTTCGCTCGCTACCCACCCCCGACTCCTCCCTTTCAGGGAGGGGAGTCCGGTGAGTGTTCGTCCCCTCCACCCGCTCAAGGGCAACCAGCGCCGGGCCAGCGACCCGGCACGGCACGTCTGGCTCTCCGCCTCGGCGGGGACCGGCAAGACGCAGGTGCTCGCCGCGCGCGTCTGGAGGCTATTGCTCGCCGGGGTGGATCCCGGCGCGATCCTGTGCCTGACCTTCACCAAGGCGGGCGCGGCCGAGATGTCCGAGCGGATCACCAGCCGGCTCGCGCGCTGGGTGCGCGCCAGCGACAAGGAGCTGGTCGACGATCTCGATGCGCTGGGGGAGAGCATCTCGCCCGAAGGCCGCGCCCGCGCACGCACCCTGTTCGCCAAGGTGCTCGACGCGCCCGGCGGCGGGATCCGCATCCAGACGATCCACAGCTTCTGCCAGTCTTTGCTTTCGGCCTTTCCGGTCGAGGCGGGGCTGGTCCCGGGCTTCCGGCCGCTCGACCAGCGCGAGGAAGCGGTGCTCGTGCGCGAGGCATTGGCGGAGATGCTGATCGATGCCGGGCGCGAGGGGCGCACCGGGCTGATCGACGCGGTCGGCGCGCTCAGCCTCAGGCTCGGCGAGGGCAAGGCCGAGGCGTTCCTCAAAATGTGCGCGTCGAATGCCGAGGCCATGGACGCGCTGCCGAGCGGCATCCAGCCGTTCCTGCGCCGCGCGATGGGTTTGCCTTCGGGCGATATCGGCGCCGAGATCGAGCGAAGCTGCGGCGACGACGCATTCGATCTCGCGGGGCTGCGCGAGATCGCTGCGATGAACGCGAGCTGGGGCACCAAATCGGGGCTCGCGCGCGCCGAAGAGATCGCGATGTGGGTGACGCTGCCGCCGGGCAAGCGCGCGCTGCGGCTGGCGGACCTCCATTCGGTCTGGGCAACTGCCAAGGGCGAGCCGCGCTCGTTCGGCAAGGGGCAGGCGCCGCAGGATGCGGGCTATGCCGATCTCGCAATGCGGCTGCACGGGCGATGCGCCGAATTGCTGGGAATGAAGGTCCAGGCCGAGTTCGCCGATCTGCTCGCGCGCGGACTCGAGGCGGGGCGCGCCTATGCCGACACCTATGCGCGGGCCAAGCGACGGGTGGGCGCGGTCGACTTCAACGATCTGATTCGCCGCACCGTCGAGCTGCTCGGCCAGCCGGGCATGGGCGAATGGGTGCGCTACAAGCTCGATCAGGTGACCGAGCATGTCCTGATCGACGAGGCGCAGGACACCAACCCGCAGCAATGGGCGATCGTCAGCAAGATCGTCGACGAGTTCTTCGTCGGCGAGGGCACGCGCGCCGAAACGCTACGCACGCTGTTCACCGTCGGCGACTACAAGCAGGCGATCTTCGGCTTTCAGGGCACCGACCCGATCTATTTCCGCGCGGCGTTCGAGCGGTTCCGCGCGCTTTCGAACTACCAGCCCGATGCCGGGTTCGACGTGGAACCGCGCCCGGTCGAGGAATTGTCGCTGACGCACAGCTTCCGCTCGACCGCACCGGTGCTCGAGTTCGTCGACGCGGCGATCGGCGAGTTGCCCGAGCCGGGCATGGGCACCGACGGCGAATTGCATGCCAGCGAAGTGCCCGGCCCCGGCACCGTGACGCTCTGGGCACCGACGATCGAGGGCGGAACCGAAGCCGAGGAAGAGGAATGGGTTCGCGACGCGACCCGCGAGCATGCCAAACGGATCGCCCGGGCGATAAAGGGCTGGCTCGACGACGGGCTGATGCTGGAGAGCAAAGGCAGGGCGCTGCGCCCCGAGGACGTGATGATCCTCGTCAAGCGCCGCGGCGAGCTCGCTTCGCTGATCGTCGCGCGGCTCTATGCCGAGGGGGTGCCGGTGGCGGGAGTCGACCGGTTGCGGCTCAATGCGCCGCTGGCGGTGCAGGACCTGCTGGCGGCGGTGCGCTTCGTGCTCCAGCCCGAGGACGATCTGTCGCTGGCGTCGCTTTTGGTCTCGCCGCTGATCGGGTGGAGCCAGGACGATCTCATGAAGGCTGCGCTGCGGCCGAGGCACGCATCGCTGTGGCGACATTTGCGCGACACCGCCAAGGACCGGATCGCACCGCTGGAGGCGCTGCTCAATCGCGCCGATTTCACCACGCCCTATCGCTTCCTCGAAGAGATCCTCTCCGGGCCGCTCGACGGGCGTCGGAAATTGCTGCTGCGGCTGGGCGAAGAGGCGCGCGATCCGATCGAGGAACTGCTCAACGCCGCGCTCAACTTCGAGAATGTGGCGACGCCCTCGCTCCAGCGCTTCCTCGACTGGTTCGATCGCGGCGATGTCGAGATCGTTCGCGATGCCGCGCAGCCGGCGGGCGCGGTGCGGGTGATGACCGCGCACGGCGCCAAGGGGCTGCAGGCGCCGTTGGTGATCCTCGCCGATGCGACGGTGGATCCGACGCGGAGCCCGCGCGATTTCCTGCTCTGGGCGCCGGAGGATTACGAAAATGCGCCGTTCCCGATCTTCCGGCCGCGCGCGGCGGAGCGGGGCGGGGCGCTCGATGCGGTGGTGAGCCAGGTCGATGCGCGCGAGCTTCAGGAGCATTGGCGACTATTCTATGTCGCGGCGACGCGCGCCGAGGAGCGACTGTTGATCACCGGCGCGCTCGGCCCGCAGGCGAAGGGCGAGCCGCCGGCCGCAAGCTGGTACGCCACCTGCGTGCGCGCTTTCGATGCGCTGGAAGTGGCGGCAGGCGATGTCCGGGAGTTCCGCGGTCTGGCGCCCCCTGCGCCTGTCGCGGCGGTTGCGCGCACCGTGGAGGTTGCGGCTGCCGATCCGGCGCTGCCCGAATGGATCGCGCGTCCGGCGCCCGAGGAAGCGCGTCCGCCGCGGCCGCTCGCGCCGTCGGCACTGGGCGACGACAGCGTCGCCGATCCGCCGCCCGGCCCCGCAATGCGCGTCGCTGCCGAGCGCGGGCGCCTGCTCCACGCGTTGTTCGAGCGATTGCCTGCCCTCGCGCCCGACATGCGCGAAGCGGCGGCCGAGCGCTGGCTGGCCGGGCCGGGTGGAGTTGCGGATGCCGAGGCGCGCTCGGAGATTGCAGGCGCCGCGCTGGCAGTGATCGGCGATCCGGGCTTTTCTGCCTTGTTCGCGCCCGATGCGCTCGCCGAGGCGCCTATCGCGGCGGTGGTGGAGGGGCTGGTCGTGTCGGGCACGGTCGACCGGCTGGTGGTCGGCCCCGACGGCGTCCGTGTCGTCGATTTCAAGACCGGGAGGCGGGCGCCGGGCAGCGTCGAGGAGATCCCGCCTTATCATCTTCGGCAGATGGCGGCCTATAGCGCGGCATTGGCGGTGATCTTCCCGGGGCGCCGGATCGAAGCCGCCTTGCTCTATACCGCGGGGCCGACGCTGCATGTGCTGCCCGATGACCTGCTCGCCGCGCACAAGGCGGACTTGGTCGCCACGGAGCAAAGCTTGGCGCCGCGCGCTTGAGCCGGAGCGGCTGGACACATAGATATACGCCCAAGACTTTATCAGGAGACCGTTCATGGCCACGCAGGCTACCACCGACGCCAGCTTCGATGCCGATGTCCTCCAGGCGGACAAGCCTGTGCTCGTGGATTTCTGGGCCGAGTGGTGCGGGCCGTGCCGGATAATCGCCCCGGCGCTCGAGGAACTGGCGAGCGAGCTCGGCGACAAGGTCAACATCGTCAAGCTCGACATCGACGCGAACCCCGATGCGCCCACCAAATATGGCGTGCGCGGCATCCCGACGATGATCCTGTTCAAGAACGGCCAGCAGGCCGCGACGCAGGTCGGCGCGATGCCGAAGAGCGCGATCAAGCAGTGGATCGAGCGCGAGCTCTGATCGGCGCCTGAGCTCCCCTCCCTGCAAGGGAGGGGCCGGGGGTGGGTGCGAGCGTAGCGAGCCCATCGAGCGGGTGGGGAAAGAAGGAAAGACCGGGCATCGAGCCGGCTTTCCTAACCCACCCAGTGATCAGATGAACCGCGTCCCACGCGGTTCAGAAATGCGCGGGGCGCATTTCGATCTGATCACTCCCTCCCTAAGAGGGAGGGGAGTTCGAATGTCGGTGCGCTCTAGCGCCTATCCGGTTTCAGCCTAGTGCGGCCGGCGGCCTGGCCGTCGACCGCATTGCGGCTGAACAGCATCGGCCGCATCCTGCCTTCGATCCATGGCGCATATTGGTCGCGATAATGCGGCGAGCGCGGATCGTTCGACTGGCCGGGCAGGTTGAGCATCAGCGAATTGTCCCATGCGCCGACATCGATGACCTGCAGATAGCTCGCGCCGCCGCCGACGCGCCAGCCGGGGCCGCCGCCGAGCCAGCGCGCCATCACCGTGTACGAATCGCCGCCCGTTCCTCTGCCCTCGATGGCGGGGAAAGCCGCGGCGATCGCCGGAATGCGTGACAAGGGATGCTGGATGCGGACCTGATGGAGCGTATCCCAACGCCACGCGGCCGGATCGGGGCCGAGCAATTCGCGCGCCGAAGCCCAGGCGGCGGTGAGCGCGGCATCCAGCATCGCATCGCGCGTCGCCTGCGGATCGCTGCCCAGCCGCGAATCCGGTTTTGCGAGCAGGCCGAGCAGCACCGACGGGGCGATCTCCGTGACGAGATGCTTGGCCCGGTCGGGCACGATCGCGGCGAGCATCCGCTTGCCGAGATCGCGCCACAATATCTCGAAGAGCGCCGCGGCACCGCTATTGGCATCGAGCCGCGCATCCCATCGGCGCAGCAGCGCGACCGCCGGCTGCGCGGCGGGCGAGGGGCGTTCGGGCAGAAGCGCGAGCAACTGCTTCGCGGGCGTCGACAGCGTATCGTGGTGGAGCGTGACGCTGTCGGCGAGGCTGTGGCGGTCCTGGTGCGAGAGGATTTCGGCGATGCGCTCGTAGCGATAGGGGTCGCGGAACGAGAAAGCGGGAATGCGGTCGCGTGGCCAATCGGCGGGCAGGTTGTTCTGGTTGGCCGACGCGAACCAGCCTTTCGAGGGATTATATTCGTTGGGCAGCGCCTTGAAATCGCGCACGCCGGTCCAGTCGTAGCGCCCGTCGCCCGGAACCGGGAGCAGCCCGTCGCCCTTCTTGCGCACCGGCGCATAGCCGATCACCTGCCAGCCGGTGTTTCCGTCCACATCGGCATAATGGAGGTTGGTCGGCGAAGGATGGAGGCGGAAGGCCGATTTGCGCAGGCTCTCCCAGTCCTTTGCGAGGTTGATCGCGATCATCGCGAACGCGCCACAGGCGCCCGGCTGCATCCCGATCGAGGCGACCGCGGTCGCGCGCCGCCGCGCCGGATCGTGCGACACCACCGGCCCCTGGACCGAATAGCGCAGCGTCACGTTCCGCGGCGATCCGCCGCGCACCGGGATCACGACTTCGACCCGGCGGAACCGCTTCCAGCCGCCGTCGTGGCGATAGCGTTCGGGGTTTTCGGGATCGAGCTCGAGGACGAACAGGTCGAGCTGGTCGATGTGAAAATTGGTGCGCCCGAACGCGAAGCGATCGGTATGGCCCTGCATGATCCCCGGCAGCCCGGGCGAGCCGCCGCCGATCACGTCGAGCCCGGGTGCGCTCAGATGTGCGACATGGCGGGGGCCGAAACCGCCGATGCCGAGATGCGGATCGTTGGCGAGTATCGGGCGCCCGGTGGCGGTGCGCGAGGGCGCGACGGTCCAGGCATTGCTGCCGGCATTGGCGCGCTCGGCGGGACCCGCGGCCGGATCGGCGACCGGCGTCTCGGCGCTGAAGGGGAGGCTGCCGAGCTGGAGCATTCCCAGATCCGCCGCCGAAACCGCCGCCACATCCAGCCCCTCGGGAACCGTCATCGTCCATGCCGGACGCAGCGGCGCGATGATCGCGTCGAGATCGAGCAGCCCGAGCGCGGCGAGCTGCGCGCGGCGAACCTCGTCATCGGCATTGTCGATCGAGGCGCCACGCGCGAGCACCAGGTCGCGCAGCTCCCAGCGGAGCGGAGCCACGTCGAGGATCCTGTATTCGAGCGGCAGCAGCGCGCGATCGGCCATCACTTCGTCGATGCGCGCGTTGATCCCCGCGACATAGGCACGCGCGCAGGCGAGCACATCGTCGGGCACGTCGCGCAGCTCGGCGTCGAGATCGCCGCGATAATGGAACAGGCGCGCGGTCGCGTCGTGTCTGGCGAAGCCCGGCCCAAAAGCTTCGGCGAGGCGGCCGAATTCGCGGCGGTGCGAGAGATCGAGCTGGAACAACCGATCACGCGCGACGACATAGCCCTGGCCGAAAAAAGCATCGGGGATCGAAGCCGCGCGGATGTGCGGAACGCCATAGACGTCGTCGACGATCTCGATCGGCGCCTTGGCCCCGCGCACGACGATCTCGCGCGCCTGGGTCGATCCTATGCGAGCCAGCGATATCGTTGGCGTCAATGCGAGCGTCGCGGACGAACCAAGCAAGAAGGAACGACGGTCGAACACGGCAATCTTCCCGCTATGGCAATTCGGGCGCGACGCTAGCGCCGCCCGCGCCGAGCCGTCTCATGGCGAGGGCTTCCCCACCCATAGGGTCCGGTTATGGCCGCGACCCATAGTCTGCGGCTATGGTGCGGTGAAGCCTAAGAACCCCGTGGCCGGTTGACGCTTTGCGCGGCCACGGCGCACCTTCGTCCGGCATGATCGCATGTGACCCGATAGAGGTTGCAGGACCATGCGGTGCGTTGCCGCGGAGGGCATGCGCGCGGGCCGGTCCATCGGTCGCAATAACTTATCCCACAGGGGGGTCGATAATGACGAATCCACGCCGGCAATCGGATCTTGCCAGTTTCTCGAGCATGGCCGCGCTGGCCCTCGCTTCTCTGATGGCATTGCCCGCCGCTGCGCAGACCGCCGGTGCAGGCACGGCGACCGTACAGGAGACGCCACCACCCCAGCCCGAAGCCGAAGAAGACGAACTGGTCGTCACCGGCACGCGCATCATCCGCGATGGCTTCCAGGCACCTACGCCGCTGACCGTGCTGACGCGCGACGATATCAACAACACCTCGCCGACCAACAACATCGCCGATTTCGTCAATCAGTTGCCGCAGCTCGCGGGCTCGACCAAGCCTGGCAATTCGCGCCTCAATTTGTCGAACGGCTCGGCGGGCATCAACGCGCTCAACTTGCGCAACCTCGGCGAGGGTCGCACGCTGGTCTTGCTCGATGGCCGCCGCTCGGTCGGCTCGACCATCTACGGCTGGGTCGACGTCAACACGATCCCGCAGGGCCTGGTCGATCGCGTCGAAGTGGTGACCGGCGGTGCTTCGGCGGCCTATGGCTCGGACGCAGTCGGCGGCGTGGTCAACTTCGTGCTCAACAAGAAGCTAGAGGGCCTGCGCGTCACCGCCGAGTCCGGCGTCACCACTTATGGCGACGGCTTCAACTATTCGGGTAGCATCAGCGGCGGCAAGTCATTCGCCGGCGGCCGCGGTCATATCCTGGTCAACGCCGAGATTGCGCACCAGGACGGCATCTTCGACATCAACGCAGTCGATCGCGGATGGAACCATACCGGCTATGTGCGGGTCGAGGATCCGACCTGGACGGCAACCAGCACCGACCGGCCGCGCTACATCACGACGCTGCGCCAGGTCGGCGCGTCGAACTCTACGCCTGGCGGCCTGATCACCGCATCGGCCGGCACCTCGCCGAATGCGCTGCGCGGCCTGTATTTCGGCCAGAGCGGCTCGGTGAACGTCTTCGACTATGGCGTGCTCCAGTCCCCCACCTTCAGCCGCGTGAACGGCACCTCGCATCCGGGCGTCGTCCAGGGCGGATCGTGGCAGGTCAATGACTCCGGCCGTCGCATCGGCCTGATGCCGAAGGACGACCGTTGGGGCATATTCGGCCGGCTGAGCTACGAAGTCGCTGACGGTGTCGAAGCCTTTGTCGAGGGATCGTACAACCACCAGAAGATATACTTCAACGCCGGCCCGAACCTGTCGACCGGCATCACCTACAACACCACCGGCTGTACCACGGTGCCGGTGCCGGTGACCTGCAACGCCTATGCGCTCCAAACGCTCGGCGCTGCGCGCCTGGCCGGCGTGACCAGCGTCACCGTGGCGACCACCGCCGCTGACCTGCCGTTCCGCGCGATCGACAACGAGCGCAAGGTCCAGCGCTATGTTGCCGGCCTCGAAGGTACGTTCGATGCGTTCGGCAATCCCGGCCATTGGGACGTCTATGCCCAATATGGCCGTTCGGACGTGCGCGAGCAGCTGCGGAACATCATGCACACGGCGCGGATGAACAATGCGACCGCGGCGGCCTTCGCGCCGGCCGGCAATGCGCGCGGCTATGCGGTCGGCTCGATCCAGTGCCTGATCAACGTCAACGCCGTCACGACCGACGACGATCCCAACTGTGTGCCGCTCAACCGTCTCGGCGTCGGCGTCGCGAGTGCGGCCGCAATCGACTACGTGCTGGGCGATCCGTATCGCGATCAGGTGCTGGAGCAATATGTCGTCGGCACAAACTGGGCCGTCACGCCGTTCGCCACTTGGGCGGGCGATGTCAGTGTCTCATTCGGCGGCGAGGCGCGCAAGGAGAAGATCCGCGGCAGCGTACCGACCGAGTTCCAGCCGACCATCACCATAGGTTCGAACGGCCGCCCCACCACCTCGAACGCCTGGTCGGTCGGCAACTATCTGCCCTTCACCGGCGAATACAGCGTCAAGGAGGCCTATCTCGAAACCGTGGTTCCGCTAGGCCTCGGCCTCGAGTTCAACGGGGCGATACGCGCCACCGACTATTCGAACTCGGGTTACGTCACCACTTGGAAGCTGGGTGCGACCTGGGCGCCGATCGAGGATATCCGCTTCCGCGTGACGCGCTCGCGCGACATCCGCGCGCCCAACCTCAACGAGCTCTACCAGGCCGGCACCGCGAACAGCGATTCGGTGTCCAATCCGATCTTCACGCAGGATGGCGCAAACGGCCCGCGCACCTACAGCTATTCGGGCCTGACCACGGGTAACCCGAACCTGCGTCCCGAAGAGGCCAATTCGTGGAACATCGGCGCCGTGATCTCGCCGCGCTTCCTGCCGGGCTTCACGGCATCGGTCGATTATTTCCGCATTGACCTCGAAGATGCGATCGACTCGATCACGGCGCAGGAGACCGTCAACCGTTGCTATGCCGACAAGAATCAGGACTTCTGCGATGCGATCACCACCGATCCGGCACGCTCGCAGCCAAATGCACCCTATCTGCTGATCCGAACCCAGCCGTTCAACTATGTCCGCAGGCTGGTGCGCGGCATCGACTTCGACGCTGCCTATCGCATCCCGTTCGGCGGCGACACTCTCACGCTGCGCGGCGTCGCGACCCGCTACATCGAGAACCTCGCGGTGACCGGCATCGCGGGTTCGGCGCCGGTCAATACCGTGGGCGCCAATGGCGGCCAAGCCAGCACGCCGACCTGGATTTTCCGCGGCAGCGTCGCCTATGAGACGCCGACCTTCTCGGCGACCTTCACCGGCCGGGGCATCAGTGCAGGCAAATATGTCGCGAACGGCATCGAGTGCAGCACCAGCTGCCCCGTCTCGACCACGAACTTCCCCACCTACAACAACAATCATGTGTCGGGCCTGTTCTACGCGGACCTCAATCTCACCCAGAAGATTGCGGTCAGCGGCACTTCGGACGCCGAGATGTTCTTCAACGTGACGAACCTGTTCAACCGCTGGCCGCTGTTGGTTCCGGAGACCGGCAACGCCTCGAACACCACTTATTCGGACATGCTCGGCCGGCAGTTCCGCGTCGGCATTCGCTTCAGCTTGCGCTGAGGGGGAGGGCGCCGGGGCCGATGCGGCTCCGGCGCCCCGTTGCTGGTTCTTGCGGGCGCGCCCGGCGGCATCGAGGACGAGCTGATGGATTCGCTGCTCAACCTGCACGGCTGACGCTTTCGAGTGTTGCCAGCGACTAGGTCGTGCGTTCATCTGTCCGGGATCCATCGAGGCAGACCGTCATGAAGCCGCTCACCGAAGCGCATCTCGCGATCCTTCGACGCCACATGGTCGAAGTGATCGACATCGAGTTCGACCTGCTCAGCGAGGAGATCGGGCGACCGGCGCCGGGTGCGCGCGTCCGCGCGGCGTTCCTCGCGGTGCCGCGTCATCTGTTCGTGCCGGCGCAATTCGCGGCCCTCGCTTATCAGAACAGCCCGCTGCCGATCGGCTTCGACAAGACGATCTCGCAGCCGTTCATGGCGGCGCTGATGACCGAATTGCTCGATCTGGATGAAGGGGACTCGGTGCTCGAGGTGGGGACGGGGCTCGGCTATCAGACCGCGATCCTCGCCCGGCTGGCGGCGCAGGTGTGGAGCGTCGAGATCGTCGAGGAGTTCGCGGGCGTCGCGGATGCCCGATTGGTCGAACTCGGGCACCGGAATGTCGCGATCCGGATCGGTGACGGATCGCGCGGCTGGGCGGAGGCGGCGCCGTTCGATGCGATCCTCGTCAGCGCAGCGGCGAAGGAGCTGCCCGAAGCGTTGGTGGGCCAACTCAAGCCAGAGGGCGGACGGCTGGTGATGCCCTTGGGCGAGACCGGCGCGCAGCGGCTGGTAAAAGTGACCCGCGACGGTAATGAACTGACCGTCCGCGAAGTGATGGCCGTGCAATTCACCGAGCTGGAGACCGTTTAGCCGCGCGCGGCCAACTCATCGCTTGACACCGGGCGCGTGGACGGGCGTGGAGGCGCGGCTATGGCAAAATCGGCAACCGACCTGATGCAGGAGATCCTGTTCTCCACCGTCCTCGATTCGATCGTGGCGCTGAAGGACGCCGCCAACGGGCTTCCCAACCCGTTGCTGCGCGAGTTGAACAGCATCCACCCGAACACGACCTATGCCGATCTGCCCAAGGAAGTGCAGGCCGCGATCGCGACCAACGTCCGATCGGCATTCACCCGGCTGCTCAAGGAAGGTTATTCGGTCGCGCAAGGCGTCGAGCAGCGCCGCGCGCCGCCGGCGGCTTCCGCACCGACGCATCGCCCGAGAGGCGGGCCGGGAGAGCGCCCGCGCGGAGGATCGGGCGATCGCAGGCCGCCGCGTGACGGGCAGGGCCCCAAGCGTGGACCCGGACCGGGAAACAAGCCGCGCCGGCCTTAGCCCGCGACGGCGCACTGCGCCCGCCTCCTGCTTGGCGACGGAAGAAGCGGAACCCCACCGCCTTCCGCCCGTTCCCTGAAAGGGCGCGCGGGCGGTACTCGCGCTGCGCCTCGTGCTTTGGAAGGGGCGTAACATCTCGATCGGTCGGACCAGGACACTATTGCCACCTCCAGCGTCGTTGCTGGCTAATGCGAGTCTCTTTCTCGATTTCGACGGGACATTGGTCGATCTGGCGGACCGGCCCGACGACGTCGTCGCCGACGCGGAGTTGCGCGCGCTCCTCGCCCGGCTGAACCTCAGGCTCGGCGGACGAGTGGCAGTGATCAGCGGTCGCTCGATCGCACAGCTCGACGCGATACTGGGACCGGTCGCGCAGGAAATTGCATTGTCGGGGAGCCATGGCTGCGAGCATCGCTGGCAGGGCATTTCCGCCCAGCCGCACCGTCCGCCGACGCTCGATCAGGCGGCTGAACGCATGCGCGCGTTCGCCGATCGCTTTGCCGGAGCACTCGTCGAGGAGAAGAGCTACGGCGTGGCGCTGCATTACCGCCTGTGTCCCGAAGCGGAGAAGGAGGCGGTCGAGCTGGCATGGCACGTCGCGCGCGATCTCGGACTCGAATTGCAGGAGGGCAAGATGATGATCGAGCTGCGGGTGGCCGGGGGCGACAAGGGCGTGGCGGTGCGGCGCATGATGCGGCTCGCACCGATGAAGGGGACGATGCCCGTCTTCATCGGTGACGATCGCACCGACGAGAACGGCTTCGAGGCCGTCACCGAGCTGGGCGGCGCCGGCATCTTCGTCGGCAAACCCGGCGAGACCGGCGCGCATTATCTGCTGGAGAGCCCGGCGGCGGTGCGCGCCTGGCTGGAGCAAATGTCAGCATGACCGCGACGCTGGACCTCTGGCCGATCGGCAATTGCCAGGTTTCCGCGCTGGTCGACCGTAACGGGCGCTTCGTCTGGGGCTGCGTGCCGCGCGTCGACGGCGATCCTGCTTTCTCGTCGTTGCTCGACGCGGCGCCTCGCGCGGCGGAAGGCGCACGCGGCTTCTGGGAAATCGACCTCGAGGACTGCGTCGACACGGCGCAGCATTATCTGGACAACACGCCGATCCTGGTGACGCGCCATACCGACCGCGACGGCAATGCCGTGGAAGTGATTGATTTCTGCCCGCGCTTCCGGCGCAGCGGGCGCACGTACCGGCCGGTGGCGTTCGCGCGCATCGTCCGTCCCGTGATCGGCTCGCCGCGGATCCGCGTCCGCCTGCGCCCGGCGCGCGACTGGGGTGCGAGCGACGCGGCGACGACGCGCGGATCGAACCATATCCGCTATCTGCTCGCCGACACCGTCCTGCGGCTGAGCACCACCGCGCCGATTGGCTGGATCGAGCACGAACGGCTGTTCCGCGTCGAGCGCCCCCTCCATTTCTTCCTCGGGCCGGACGAGAGCTTCGCCGATGACATTCGTGTCGCAGTCGAGACGATGCTCGATCGCACCGCGCAGGAATGGCGCGAATGGGTGCGCGGGCTCGCGACTCCGCTGGAATGGCAGGAGGCAGTGATCCGCAGTGCGATCACGCTCAAGTTGTGCCAGCACGAGGAGACCGGGGCGATCGTTGCCGCGCTCACCACCTCGATCCCCGAGCATGCCGGTTCGCAGCGCAATTGGGACTATCGCTACTGCTGGATCCGCGACGCGTATTACACCGTCCAGGCGCTCAACCGGCTGGGCGCGCTCGACGTGCTGGAAACCTATCTCGAATATCTGCGCAACATCGTCGACAATGCCCGAGGCGGGCATATCCAGCCGCTCTACGGCGTCGGCGGCGAGGCGCATATCGAGGAGCGCGAGGCGCCCGGGCTCAGCGGCTATCGCGGCATGGGACCGGTGCGGGTCGGCAACCAGGCCTATGCGCAGATCCAGCACGATGCCTATGGCCAGATCGTGCTGTCGAACACCCAGAGCTTCTTCGATCAGCGGCTGTTCCGGATGGGCGGCATTTCCGATTTCGAGGCGCTGGAGGCGATCGGCGACCGTGCCTGGGAAGTCCATGACAAGCCCGATGCGGGATTGTGGGAACTGCGTACCAAGAGCAACGTCCACACCTATTCGGTCGCGATGTGCTGGGCGGCGTGTGATCGGCTGGCCAATGCCGCGGCGAAGCTCGGGCTCGCCGAACGCGCCGCCTTCTGGCAGGACCGCGCCGATCGCATCCGCGTCCGCATCGAGCAATCCGCGTGGCGCGAGGACACCTCGCGGCTCTCGGCGACCTTCGGCGGCGACGATCTCGACGCCAGCCTGATCCAGCTGCTCGATCTTCGTTTCCTGCCGCCCGACGATCCGCGCTTCCGCGGGACGCTGCTCGCGGTCGAGGAGGGGCTCAGGCGCGGCAGCCACATGCTGCGCTATGCGACCGAGGACGATTTCGGGCTGCCCGAGACGGCGTTCAACGTCTGCACCTTCTGGCTGATCGAAGCGTTGCACGCGACCGGCCGGATCGCGGACGCGAGGGAATTGTTCGAGGAAATGCTCTCGCGCCGGACCGCGGCGGGTTTGCTGTCCGAGGATATCGATCCGTTGACCGGCGAGCTCTGGGGCAATTATCCGCAGACCTATTCGCTGGTCGGCATGATCAACTGCGCGGTGCTGCTGAGTCGGCCGTGGAGCTCGATCCGATGAGCCGGCTGATCGTGATATCCAACCGCGTCTCGCCGCCAAATGGCGGCAACGTCAATCAGGGCGGGCTCGCGGTGGCGCTGGCCGCGGCGCTGCGCGAAAGCGACGGGATCTGGTTCGGCTGGTCGGGCGAGGAAGTCGAGCGCTTCACCGGCGCGATCGACTATCAGCGCAACGAAGGCGTCACGACGGCGACGATCGACCTCGAGCCGCAGGATACTGACGAATATTATAACGGCTATGCCAACCGCACGCTGTGGCCGCTTTTCCATTACCGCATCGACCTGGCGGAATATGAGCGCAGCTTCGCGGGCGGCTATGCCCGGGTGAATGCACGGTTCGCCGATACGCTACGGCCGCTGATCGACCTGGACGATCTGATCTGGGTGCACGACTATCATCTGATTCCGCTGGGGCTGGCGCTCAGGCGGCGCGAATGCCGCAACCGGATGGGCTTCTTCCTGCACATCCCGTGGCCGCCCCGCCGGCTGCTGCTGACGCTTCCGAGCCACGCGGCTTTGGTCAAGTCGCTGTTCGCGTATGACGTGATCGGTTTCCAGACCGCGGACTCGCTCGAGGCATTCGTCGATTATGTCCAAAGCGAGCTCGGGATGTTCGTCGGATCGGACGGCATCATCCACGTCGCCGGCCGCGTGGTGAAGCTGATCGCCTGTCCGATCGGGATCGACGCCGCCGGCTTCCGCCGCGCCGCCGACGATCCCGCCGCGCGCGCCGCGCACGAGGCGATGCTGGAAAGCGCCAACGGGCGCGCGATGCTGATCGGAGTCGACAGGCTCGATTATTCGAAGGGCCTTCAGGAGCGCTTCCTCGCTTACGAGCGCTTTCTCGCCGCGCATCCCGAGAAGCACGAACAGGTATTCCTGCTCCAGATCGCCCCGCCGTCACGCGTCGAGGTCAACAGCTATCAGGAGATCCGCGCCTCGCTCGAAGCGGTGTCGGGCCGCATCAACGGCGCCTATGCGAGCGCGGAGTGGGTTCCCATCCGCTACGTCAATCAGGGATATCCGCGCGACGAACTGGCGGCGATGTACCGCGCTGCGCGCGTCGGGCTGGTGACGCCGCTGCGCGACGGGATGAACCTCGTCGCCAAGGAATATGTCGCCGCGCAGGATCCCGACGATCCGGGCGTGCTGATCCTTTCGCGCTTCGCGGGGGCAGCGGAGCAGCTTCGAGAGGCGTTGCTCGTCAATCCCTACAGCGCCGAAGACGTGGCCGATGCGATCGCTGCGGCGCTGGCGATGCCAAACGAAGAGCGCATCGCGCGATGGTTGCCGTTGATGCGGAACGTCGAGCGCGAGGATGTGACGTGGTGGATGCGCCGCTTCATCGCCGAGCTCGCCGAATACGCGCCGCAGCCTGAACGCGCGGCAGTCGCCCCCGTCTAGGACGGGGGCGACTCCGGCCTAGATCGCGCCCGCCTTCAGCTGCTTGACCGCATAGTCCGCGGCGCGCGCGGTGAACGCCATGAAGGTCAGCGAGGGGTTCACGCACGAGATCGACGCCATCTGCGCGCCGTCGGTGACGAACAGATTGGCCGCGTCGTGCGCCTGGCTCCATTTGTTGAGCACCGATTGCCGCGGATCGTTCGCCATGCGGGCGCCGCCCATCTCGTGGATGGCGTCGCCGGGAACGTGCTCACCGTGATAGCTCGTCACGTTGAGCAGGCCGGCCGCCTTGAGCATCTTCTCGCCCTCGGTCCGCGCATCGTCCATCATCTTGATCTCGTTGTCGCGGAAGGTGACGTCGAAGCGCATCAACGGAATGCCGAACCGGTCGACCTTGTCGGGGTGAAGGCTGACGCGATTGTCTTCATAGGGCAGGCATTCGCCGAACGCGCCCATGCCGAACTTCCATCCGCCATATTGGCGCATGCCCTGCTTCATCGACGCGCCGAAGCCCTGCGGATAGGCCGGATCGCGCCGCGCGCCGCCCTGATAGCCATAACCGCGGCGGAAGCCCACGCCTTCCTCGCCGCCGACGTTGCGGAAGCGCGGGACATAGACGCCGCTCGGGCGCCGGCCATATTCGATATATTCGGTCATGCCGGGGATGTCGCCCGAGACGCCGACACGGAAGATATGGTCCATCACGTAGCGGCCCAGCGTGCCGCTGGTGTCGAAATGGCTCTTGCCGGTGCCCGGGATCCGCGAGTTCATCAGGATCTGGGTCGACGCCATCGCCGAGGCGCAGAGGAACACGAGGCGGGCGGGGATGATTTCGGCCTGCTTCGTCTTCGTATCGACCACGCGGACGCCGGTGACCTTCTTGGTCTTGGGATCATATTCGAGGTTGGAGACCACCGCGTCGGAGCGGAGCGTCAGCCGCCCGGTGGCACGGGCGGCGGGGAGAGTGACCGCCTGGGTCGAGAAATAGGCACCGAACGAGCAGCCGCGCCCGCACTGGTTGCGGAACTGGCATTTGGTGCGGCCCTGCGCCTCCTTGTCCTCGGTCATGTTGGACATGCGGCTGTTGATCAGCTTGCGGCCGGGCGAAGTCGCCTCGAGCCGCTCCTTCACCCATTTCTCGGCGATGTTCATCTGAATCGGCGGCTGGAACTGGCTGTCGGGCAGCTGCGGCAGATTCTCGCGCGAGCCCGACACGCCGATATACTTCTCGACATAGTCGTACCACGGCGCCAGGTCTTCATAGCGGATCGGCCAGTCGATCCCGACATTTTCGCGCTTGTTGGCTTCGAAATCCTCAGGCGACCAGCGGAAGCTCCAGCGCCCCCAGATCAGCGACTTGCCACCGACCGCGCCGGGGCGGATCCAGTAGAATTTCTCGCCCTCGTCATAGGCGTACGGATTGAGCCGGTCGTTGTTGTAATATTTCCGGCTACCGGGCGAGACATAGCCGTATTTGGCGATGAAATAATCGCTGTCGAGCAGCGCCTTGGGCATCATGTCGCGGGCGGGGATCTCATATGCCGGCTTGCCGTCATAATCATAATCCTCGCCATGCTCGACCATGACGCCACGGTCGAGCATCAGGACCTTGAGGCCCTTTTCGGTCAATTCCTTCGCCGCCCATCCACCGCTCACTCCGGAGCCGATGACGATCGCATCGAACTTGTCGGCCATGTCTAATGATCCTCGAATACTGGGTTACGCGCGCAGACGGCTGAGCGTCGCGAAGCTGGTCTGGATGTCGGGAAGATACGGCGCGGGCGATTGATCGTTCTCGACGTAGAAATGCTTCACGCCGGCCGTGCCGTTGAGCGTGAAGATGTCGGCGAAATCGATCACGCCCTTGCCGACGCTGGTCATCTTGCCGTCGGCGGTGCGATCCTTGACGTGATAGGCATAGATGCGGCCTGGGTTCCGCTTGATGATCGCCTTGGGGTCCTCGCCGGCGGCGATTACCCAGAACAGGTCGAGCTCGAGCTTGACCAGGGCAGGGTCGGCATCGGCGAGCAGCATGTCGTACAGGCTGCGGCCATCGGGTTTGGTCGTGAACTCGAAATCGTGATTGTGATAGGCGAAGTCGAGCCCGGCCTTTTTGAGCTGTTCGGCCCAGCGGTTGAAATTGGCGACCGCGGCCTTCCAGCTCTCGGCATTGCGCTGCTCGGCGGTCATGTACGGCAGGATCACCGTATCGGCGCCCAGCGTTTTCGCCATCTTCACCGAGCCGGCGAAATCGCCGCTCAGCGCCTCGTAGCCGATGTGCAGCGAGGGCGATTTGAGCCCCAGCCGGTCCATCGTCTTGCGGAGCGCGGCATGATCCATCTTGTCATAGCCGCCACCGCCATATTCGACTTCGCGATAGCCGATCTTCGCCACCTTCTCGAGCGTGCCCATCGGGTCCTTCGAGAAGAGTTCGCGCACGGTGTAGAGCTGAAGCCCGACCGGCTTGGGCTTGAGGCCCTTCGCCACCAGCGGTGCGGCCGCCAGCGTCGTCGCGAGCGCGGCACCGCCCGCCATCCATTGCCGTCGGCTGATCATCATGACGAAAACACCTTGTTGACCTTCGAATAGGGATAGGCGCCGTCATACCGCCCGGGCACGGGCAGATATTCGCGCTCCTGGGTGATGCCGACTTCCGAGGTGAAATAGCCGGTGATGACGAGCTGACGGAACTTCTCGAAGAAATCCTTGCCGCCGGGAATCTTGTCTTCCATCGCCAGCGTCAGCAGTGCGTCCTGCTGCGCGGGTGTCGCCTTGTCGGCCGCGACCTTGTAATCGGCCTGGCTGCGCGTCTCGATCGCGTCGAGCCCGGCGAGGATCGGCTTGCGATCGCCGGGCGCCGCCCAGTCGGCGAGCAATTTCTCGATAAAGGCGGGCACCCCGGCGGTGATCGCCCCGGGCGTGTCGGTGGTCGGCATCACCCGCTCGCTGAGCGCGGTCATCAGCGCGCGCTGCTGTGCGGTGAACACGGGCGCGCTGGGCGGCCCGTCGCTGATCGGCGTCATCTGCGCACCCGCTGCGCGCGCGATCGGCGCGAACAGGCTTGCACCGAACATCGCGACAATTCCGGCCAGCGCGTCTCTGCGATCGATAATCATTTCACGGTACCCTCAAAGTCGTAGCTCGCCGCCGCTTCGGGCAGCGGGCGCACCCAGATGTTACGGAACGAAACCGGTGAATTATGGTCCTGGAGCTGGATCGGCGCGGCGTCGGCATGCGCTTGGTAGGTGCCGAGCTTGCGCCAGATCGTGCCGCCCAGCCAAGGCTGGCGGTTCTGCACCAGCACGCCGTTCAGGAACGCGGTGATATAGGCCGGGCGCAGCAATTTGCCGTCGGCACCGAAATGCGGGCGCTCGAAGACCACATCGTAGCTCTGCCATTCGCCGGGCTTGCGCGACGCGTTCACCAGCGGCGGCTTCCAGCCATAGATCGCGCCGACGGTGCCGTCGGCATAGGTCGGGTTCTGATAGCCGTCGAGGATCTGGATCTCGTAGCGCTGCATGAACCAGATGCCACTGTTGCCGCGATCCTGCGAGGTCTTGGTCGGCGGGTTTGGCGAGCGGAACTCCAGATGGAGCTGGACGTCGCCGAAGCTCTGCTTGCTGACCAGCGCATTCTCGCCGCCGCCGCCGGCGCGCGGCTGCGAAGTCACCACGCCGTCCTTGAGGATCCACGGCGTCGCCTGGGGCTGCCATGCGTCGAGCGTCTTGCCGTCGAACAGCACTACTGCGTCCGAGGGCGCCCCCCCCGGCACTGCAGCCGGCGTGACCACATCGGGGTAGGGCCGGTCGGAATCATGAACGTGCCACTTGCCGCCGGGCAGCATCGGCGTGTCCTTGAAGCCCGGCTTCTCCTGCGCGACGGCGGGATTTCCCGCTGCCACGGCTACCGCAATCGCGGCGCCCCATGCGATACGCTTCACTCGTTCCTCCCTCATGCCGCGTCAATCTCGCGATAAGCGGCGATCAGCCGCTCTTCGCCAGCGCGTCCCTCTATCGAATTTCCATGCTCCATGCCGATCACGCCGGCATATTTCTTCGCGCGCAACCAGCGGACCACGTTGCGATAATTGACCTCGCCGGTGCTCGGCTCCTTGCGGCCGGGATTGTCGCCGAACTGGATATAGGCGATCTCGTCCCAGCAGCTCTGCAGCGTGTTGATCAGATTCCCGGCCTGGATCTGCGCGTGATAGAGATCCGCCAGCACCTTCACGGCCGGGCTGTTGACGCCCGTCGACACCGCGAAGCCTTGCGGGATGGTCTGCATGAATACGTTTGGATGATCCACCAGCGTGTTCAGCGGCTCCATCACCATGACGAGGCCATGCGGCTCGACGATCTCGGCGGCGCGGCGCATCGTATCGATGATCCGGGCGGTCTGGATCTCGACCGGCAGCTTGCGATCGAGGAAGCCGGTGACGACCGTCATCCATTTGACGTTCAATCGCTTGGCGACGTCGATCGAGGCGCGAATGTCGGCCAGGAAAGCCTGACGCTCGGCATCGTCGTTGCCGCCGAGCAACGGGCGGAATTCGCCCCATTTGGGCATGCTCGCGACGAAGACGCCCATCGTCATGCCGCGCTGCTGAAGCGCGCGGGCCATCGCGGTCTGCTCGGCGACGGGCCGGCTTGCCGCCTCATTGTCTTCCCACGCAGTGAAGCCCTGATCGGCGGCAAAGGCGATCTGCTCGAGCCGGCTGCCCCGGCTCTTGAAGCTGCCTTCGTGCGGCGCGAAGCCGAGCGAGAAGCGCGCCGCGTTCTGGCCGGGCGCGGCGCGACTCATCGTCGCCGCACCCGCGGTGGCGGCACTCGCGGCCAGCACGGAACGCCGGGTCAGCCTCACGCCGCTTCGCCCGCGAGGACGGCACGCGACTTGCCGCGCTCACGCAGCCAGATGAAGCCGAACACCGCCAGCAGGACGACCGGCAGGACCGCCAGCCGCTGGAACGATACCGACGCCGCCGCATCCTCGACCGCCAGTTTCGCCGCGCCGGCCAGCTTCGCGAACGCTTCGGGCCCGCCGGCGAACTCGATCTTGGCCTTGTCGAACATCGCGCCCAGCAGCGGGAGCACGAAGAAGCTGGAGAGCGCCCCCGCCGATCCGACCAGCCCCATCGCCCACGATCCGCCGCGCGGATAGCGTTCGGCGACCGAAGCGAGCATCGTCGGCCACATCACGCAGACGCCGAGCCCCCACACCGTCGAGGCGAGGACCGCCGCCACCGGCGACTGCGCCTGGCTCAGCATGAACAGCCCGATCGCGGCGAGCAGGCTCGATACCCAGAGCAATCCGGGATTCGAGATCTTGCTCGCCAGCCGGCCCGCGAAATGGCGGAACACGAACATCAGCGCGTTGACATAGACGAGCAGCAGGATGCCGCGCATGCCGACGCGGTTCGACAGAGCGACGTCGATCCACTGGCCGGGGGCCAGTTCGGACGCAGCGGTGAGGAACATCGCGCCGAACCAGATGAAGAAACTGGGGCGGCGGAACACTTCGCTCACCATCTCGCCGAAGCTCACGCCGGTTTCGCTGCGCAAAGGCGGTGGGAAAGTGGTGGTCGCCGCGATCACGACGGTCGCGACGGCGGGGATCATCACCAGCGCCATGATGCCCTGCCACGGCAAGGTCGCCGAGAGGAAGAAGCCGACCAGCCCGCCGACGATGATGCCGCCGGGGAACCAGGCGTGCAGCACGTTGAGCCGGTGCGTGGTGTCCTCGGGATAGAGCTGCGCGGTCAGCGGATTGATCGCCGCCTCGGTCAGCCCCCAGCCGATGCCGCTGAGCAGCATGCCGAGCCAGACGATCGTATAGACCGTCATGCCCGTCGCGAGATGGCCCGCAGTGACGATCAGCAGCGGGCCGAAGATGAAGCAGAAGCCCGCGCCCAGCAGGCACCTTTTCATGCCGATCTGATCGAGCAGCGCGCTGGCGACGAACAACGTGATCGCGAAGCTGAGGAACGCCGCGCCCAATGCGGCGGCGAGCAGTTCGCCGGCCTGCAGCGGAGCGATCGGATCGATCCATTCGGCCTTGAGCCCGCTGGCGATCGCGCCGCGGATCGCAAGGCTCGACGCGGCGGTGAACAGGGCCAGCACGCCCAGCCAGAACAGCCGTCCCTTGTTCAATGTCGTGGCCATTTCTTGGCTCCCCTCCCTTATCGTTCTTGCCCGCGTCGTGTCGTCAGGTCAGCCCCAGCAACTTGCGATTGAGCCCCGGATCGTTGCCGCCCGCGAAATCGTCGAAAGCCTTGTCCGCGCGGCGGATCATGTGCGCTTCGATGAAAGGCGCGCCCTCACGCGCCCCGTCTTCGGGATGCTTGAGGCAGCATTCCCATTCGAGCACTGCCCAGCCTTCGTATCCGTACTGTGTCAGCTTCGAGAAAATCCCGCCGAAATCGACCTGGCCGTCGCCGAGTGAGCGGAAGCGGCCGGGGCGGTCGACCCAGTCCTGGAAGCCGCCATAGACGCCCGAGCGCCCGGTCGGGTTGAGCTCCGCGTCCTTGACGTGGAACATCTTGATCCGCTCGTGATAGATGTCGATGAACGCCAGATAATCGAGCGCCTGCAGCACGTAATGGCTGGGATCATAGAGGATGTTGGCACGGCGGTGGTTGTCCACGCCCGCCAGGAACCGCTCGAAGGTCACGCCGTCGTGCAGGTCCTCGCCGGGGTGGATCTCATAGGCGACGTCGACGCCCTGTTCCTCGAAGGCGTCGAGGATCGGACGCCAGCGCTTTGCCAGTTCCCCGAATGCCTCCTCGACCAGCCCAGCCGGGCGCTGCGGCCACGGATAGAGATAGGGCCAGGCGAGCGCCCCCGAGAAGGTCGCGTGCGCGTTCAGCCCCAGCCGCCGGCTCGCTTTGGCGGCGAGATGGAGTTGCTCGACTGCCCAGGCCTGGCGCTCGGCGGGCTTGCCGCGCAAGGCCTCGGGTGCGAACCCATCGAACGCTACGTCATAGGCCGGATGCACTGCGACCAGTTGGCCCTGCAGGTGCGTCGAAAGCTCGGTGATCTCGACTCCCGCCTCGCGGCACGTGCCGGCGAGTTCGTCGCAATAATCCTGGCTCTCGGCCGCCTTGGCGAGATCGATGCAACGGCTGTCCCATGTCGGAATCTGGACGCCGACATAACCCGCGTCGGCCATCCAGCGCGCGGCCGAGGGCAGAGTGTCGAATGGCGCGGAATCGCCCATGAACTGGGCGAGGAAAACCGCCGGACCCTTCATGCCACCGCCCTCCCTGATTCGATCGTCACTTCGCGGTTTCGGCCTTGAGATAGGCGATCAGCGCGGCCCGCTTGGCGGGATCGGTGACCTTCATCGGCATGCGCGTGCCCGGCACCTTCTGGGCCGGCGCGGCAAGAAACTGGTCGAGCGTCTGCGCGTTCCAGACGATGTTCGATGCCTTGAGTGCCGGGCTGTAGTTGAAGCCCGGAACGGAGCCCGCCTTGCGGCCGAACAGGCCGTGGAGGTTGGGACCCATAAGGCTTTTTCCGCCCGCCGGAAGCGTATGGCACGCCCGGCAGGCGGCGAACGCCTGCTCGCCCGCGTTCTGAACGGGAGGGGCCGCCACGGACGGCAACGTTGTCAGTGTCAACGCGCACAATGTTGCTGCAACGGGCAGCAGTGCGATCACAGATTTCATTTTCCTCTCCGGTCTTGCAACGATCGGTGGCTATCCTCTAACCGGTTGTTCGCACGCGTGGCAACCATTTATCAGATATAAAATCGACAGGCCGTTCGCCGTCGTTAGCGCTAACAAGGAGAGACGATGGAGACGGGCACGCAGCCGCGGATACGCTACGGCATGGTTGGGGGAGGCGAGGGCGCGTTCATCGGCGCGGTGCATCGCATGGCGGCGGCGCTGGACGGCGAGTATGAATTGGTCTGCGGCGCGTTCAGCAGCGATTCGGGACGCAACCAGCGCAGCGCCGCGGGGCTGGGCCTCGATTCCGCGCGGGCTTACGCGACGCTCGACGCGCTGCTCGCCGGCGAGGCTGCACTGCCCGCGGACCAGCGGATGCAGGTGCTGGCGATCGTCACGCCGAATCATCTCCACGCCCCGGCGGCGATCGCCGCGCTCGACGCGGGTTTCCACGTGATGTCGGAAAAGCCGATGGCACTGGACCTTGCCGAGGCACTGGCGATCGAGGCGGCGGTCGCGCGCAGCGGCAAACTGTACGGGCTCGCCTTCACGTATAGCGGCTATCCGCTCGTCGAAGAGGCAAGGGTTCGCGTCGCGCGCGGCGATCTGGGCGCGATTCGGCTGGTGCAGGTCGAATATTCGCAGGGCTGGCTGAGCCAGCCGATCGACCGCGACGGCCAGAAACAGGCCGAATGGCGCACCGATCCGGCACGGGCGGGGTTGGGGGGGTGTCTGGGGGACATCGGCACGCATGCTTTCCAACTCGCTGAGCATGTCTCGGGACTCGCGGTCGAGGAACTCAATGCGGAGCTGACCACGCACGTGCCGGGACGCCGTCTCGACGACGACGTGGCGGCATTGCTGCGGTTCGAAGGCGGCGCGCGCGGCGTGCTCAAGGCCAGCCAGATCGCGGCGGGCGACGAGAACGGGCTGCGGCTGCGCGTGCACGGCGAGAAAGGCGGGCTCGACTGGTCGCAGATGGAGCCCAACACGCTGACCCTGCGCTGGCTCGACCGCCCCGCCGAGATCGTCCGCGCGGCAGGACCGGGGCTCGATCCGCTGACGACGGCGCGGCTGCGCACACCGGCGGGCCATCCCGAAGGCTATGTCGAGGCGTTCGCCAACCTCTATCGCAGCTTCGCCCAGGCAGTGCGCAACGGAGCGGCCGCGCCGCCGCCGCCAGGCGCGGCGGACTGGTTTCCCGGCATCGCCGACGGGCTGCGGACGATGACCTTCGTCGAGGCGATGATCGCGAATAACGAGGGCGCGGCGAAATGGACTTCGCTCGCGCGCCTTCTCGACGAACGTCGCGCCGGCATCCGATGATCGCCGACCGAACCATCGATCAAACCGACAAGCCTGCAACGGGAGCCGTTCGACCTATGAAACTCTTCCTTCTTCCCATGCTGGCGCTGCTCGGCGCCGCCTCCGCCCCCGATCCGGCGCCCGAGCCGAAGTGGCAACGCATCTTCGACGGCAAGACGCTTGCCGGCTGGACGCCCAAGATCACCGGCCGCGCCGCGGGCGAGGATCCGCTGCACATGTTCATCGTGAAGGACGGCGCGATCCGCGTCTCGCACGCCAATTACACCAAGTTCGCGGGCGAGTTCGGCCACCTCTTCTGGAAGATGCCGCTCAAGGCCTATCGCGTCCGCTTCGAGTATCGGCTGTTCGGCGAATCGCTGCCGGGCATCCAGAGCTGGCAGGCGAGCAATTCGGGGCTGATGTTCCATGCGCAGGCGCCGGAGACGATGCGGCGCGATCAGGACTTTCCGGTGAGCCTCGAGTTCCAGATTCTCGGCGTTCCGCGCCCGACGCGGGAGCCAACCGGGAATGTGTGCACGCCCGGCACCACCGTAGTGTTCGAAGGCAAGCGCGATCCGCGCCACTGCATCCTCTCCACCTCGCCACTGGAGCCGGTGGGCCGCTGGGTGCGGGCAGAAGTAGAGGTGCTGCCCAATGGCGAGATCACCCATTTCATCGACGGCAAGGCCGTGCTGCATTATTCCGCGGTCGAGCTCGATCCCCAGGACAAGGATGCGCAGCCGCTGATCGCGGCACAGGGCGGCAAGCTGCCGCTGCAGCAGGGCTATATCGCGCTGCAGAGCGAGGGCCATCAGATCGAGTTCCGCAATATCGAGCTGCAGAAGCTCGATTGAGGAAGCCGATCAGCGGGGACGTTTCGGCCGGGGCCGTCTGAACCAGAAGGTCCAGACGGTCAGGCTGCCGAGCAGCATCAGCGCGAGGCCGGAGACCGTCGTCACCAGCCGCCAGGCGAGGCCGCCGATCCTGGCCGCGTGGAGCGGATAGGCGCCGTTGAAGACCTGCGTCCCCGCAGGCAGCGCCAGCGCGTCGGTCGCGGCGAGCAGACGGCCGTCGGCGGCGTCGAAGGCGAGCGTCGAGCGGCCGTTGGGCAGCCATTCGGCGGCGCGCTTCATCCGGATCGCGATCGGATCGCCGGGCTTGCGGGGCAATGCGAGGAGGCGGATCTGCGCATCGGGGAACCGGGCGTGCGCCGCGGCGATGATCGCGCGCCAGTCCAGGTGCGCGGCGAGCGGACCGCCTTTCACCTTGGCCGGCGCATTCGCCGCGAGCGCCGCGCCGGGCGCGCCAAAGGGCGCGATCACGATGGCCGCGAACGGCTTGAAGATCAGCATCGTGCCGGTGACCGCCGATAGCAGCAGCAATGGCGCCATGACGATGCCGAAATCGCGGTGCTGCATCACGATCGCCGGCCGGCTCAGCCTTCTGGGCCAGAGCCTGAAACTGAATGTCCGCCGCGTCCGCCACCACAGAACCGAACCCGTGACGACGAACAATATCGCCGCGAGCCCGGCGATGCCGATGATCGTCTCGCCGACGTCGCCGCTGAAGAGATGGTGATGGAGATCGAAGATCCAGAGCTCGGGCCGTTCCCACTGGCTCTGCCAGCGCGTGACCACATTGCCGGCCTGATCGGCATAGGCGCCCGCGCCCTTGGGCAGGCGCAGCTGGTGCAGCCCGAAGCGATCATTGGCGTAGATGATCGACTGGGCCCTGGGCTCGGCGGCGAGCAGCTTCTCGGTCACGGCGCCGATGACCGCCGGATCGGCGATCCGCGCATCGCCGGCGTGGGGCAGCAGCAGCCAGCTCTCCTTGTGGACGAGAATCGCGCCGGTCAGGCCCATGACCGCCAGCACCAGGCCGAGGATTCCCCCCGTCCAGCGGTGGATCAGATCGAGCAGCTTCATCGGTGCCCTCTGCTCAAAACCGATAGTCCCAGCCGAGCGTGAACGCGCGGCCGCGCCCGGCGAAGTAGCTGAGATTGTCGGTCGGCAGGCGGGTGTCCGAGCTGTAATCGATATAGTGCTTGTCGAAGAGGTTCGACACGCTGAACGTCAGCCCGCCCAAAGCAGTCTGATAGCGCAGATACGCATCGGTGAGCGTGTAGCCGCCGAAATCGTTCATGAAGAGCTTCTGCGGGTGCGCCGGATTGGCGTCGTCGATCGCGCGGGCTCCGCCGTCGAAGCGGCGCGACAGGAAGAACTGCGTCTGCACCCGCGCGCTGAACGGCCCGCTGGAATAATCGGCGGCGAGATTGACCCGGTCGGGCGAGATGTTGGTCCCGTCGAGATCGGTATCGACCTTGCCGTCGGGCACGATGTCGCTGTCGTAGCGGCCGTCGAGATGGGCATAGCCGACATTCACGCGCAGCCCGTCGATCGGCAGCCTGACGCCGAGATTGACCTCCAGCCCCTGGATTTCGACGCGCAGGCGCTGGACGTCGAAGATCCCGCCCGGATTGGCGATGAGCAATTGGCCCTTGTCGCTCGACGACCAGAAATAGGTGACCGAGCCGTCGAGCGGCCCGCGTTTCACTTCGAGGCCGATCTCGCGGTTGTTCGAAACGATCGGGGCGATATCGAGGAAATTGTCGATATCGACGCCGGCGGTGCCCACGGCGCGGGTGATCCGGCCGATATCGGGGACGGTGAAGCCCTCGGCATAGCTCGCATACGCGCGCATGCCCGGGATCGGCTCGAGGATCACGCCGCCATTCAGCAGGGCGTCGGAGAAGGTCGGCGAACCGCCCGCCACCGATACGCCGCCATAGGTCGCGGGATTGTTGTTGCGGAACGTGGTCGACGCCAGCGTGTGGTAATCGTCGACGGTGATCTTCACATTCTCGTAGCGCACGCCGCCGGCGAGGCGCAGCTTCTTGTCGAACAAGGCGAGATTGGCCTGGACGAAGGGCGCGAGGCTGCGGAAATCGGTGGGCGGCACCCAGACGCGATTGGTGGCGATCAGCCGCTGCTCTGTGCTGTCGGTCAGCGCATCGAAGCCGAGCGTGGTGGTGAGCGCCTCGAAGCCGGGCACGGCGCGCTCGTAGCTGAGCTTGCCGCCCAGCTTGCGCGAGCGGTTCTCGGACTGGTCGAACAAGGTGCCGGCCGGCGCGATCGTCGGATCCTGGAAAGTCGCGATCGGCGCGATTTCGCCGCCGAACGTGTCGTGCGTCCGGTTGAAGAAGATCTGGCTGACGAGATTGCCGCCCCAGAGCGCAGTGTCGGTATAGGAAAGCGCGACGCTCTCGGTGCGGCTCCTGGCGGGGATGCCCGGCGGATCGCCGCGCACGGCGCTGGTGGTCACGCCGGTCGCGCGGTTGCCGGGAACCGCGATATAATCGCCGTCGCCCTTGAGCTCGAAACGGCTGGCGATCAGATCGAACCGGCCGGTTTCGCCGACCTGATAGCCGAGCCGGGCGAACAGCGAGAGCGTGTTCGAATCCTGCGTCTCGCCCTGGGTGAGGTTGAGGCCGACACGGCGGCCGTCGCCGTCGTAGAACACGCCGCGCTTCTCGTACGCCGCGCCCACCGTCGCATCGAAGCGACCGGCCTTGTACTGGACGAGACCCGCCGCCTTGCCGCCGAGCCCGTCGCCGCGGAAATCATTGTCGGCGGTACCCTGGAGGAGGACGCGGCCGCCAAACCCCTCCTGCGCGGGTGCGCCGACCGTCACTTGATTGACGATGCCGCCGGTGCCGCCGATGCCCTGCAGCGCGTTCGAACCGTAGATCAGCTCGACTCGATCGACGAAGAAGCCGTCGATGGTGAAGCCGTCGCGGCTGCCGTCGCGCAAGGGAGTCGATTGGGGAATTCCGTTGATCGCGTAGAGCGGCGAGCGGCCGCGCAGCGTCTCGCCTGCGCCCGACAGCTTCTGGCGGGTAGGGGAGAAGGACGGAGTGAGGTTCGCCACGGCATCGGTGACCGAGCCCGAGATCGCGATCTGCTGATCGAGCGTCTTCTTGTCGATCACGTCGATGGTGAGCGGCAATGCATTGGGCGGGAGGATCGTGCGCGCCGCGGTGACGACGATTTCGTCGCCATCGGCCGGCGTATCGGGGGCCGCATCCTGCGCGAACGCCGCGCAGGGCATGGTTGCGACCAGCGCAAACAGGGGCAGCGAAAAATGTGAGCGACGCGACATGGTGTTCCCCCGCCTGCTCGGCCGCATGCCGACAGGTGTGTTGCGGGGCGCCTAGCAGCGGCGATTATATACTGCAAGTCAGTCGCAATAAGAGGCGATCGTGTCAGGTCGAGGCTTCATATTCAAAAAATGAAGCGCGTCATCCCCCGCGAAAGCGGGGACCCATCTCCTGAGCGAGCGGCAAAACGCACCGGTGCGCTTGTGGAAACTGTGGGAGATGGGTCCCCGCTTTCGCGGGGATGACGAAAGAGGGCAGCCTGTTAGCCAAGAATCAAGAGTTTAGATGGGCTCTCAACCAGGCGCTGCTCACACGTCCTTCAGTTTGTAGAAGCGGACGGCATTGTTGTAGAAAATGTCGCGCTTCTGCTCCTCGGTCAGGAACGCAGCGGACTCGATCCCCTCGATGGCGAGGCCGATCCCGTCCGGCCAGTACATGTGGTCCGAGCCGAACATGATGCGCTTTCCGAAACCCGCTTCCACCAGCTTGCGCAGATAATCGTGGAAATGCGCGCGGGGCAGGAGCCAGTCGGTGGCTCCGGTATCGACGTTCACATTGGGATAGAGCATCAACATGGCCATGGTGTCGTCGAGATACGGCCAGCCGCAATGCATCAGGTTCAGCCGCAATTTCGGGTGACGATTCAGCGCCTCCTCGACATTTTCCGGATTGCCGAAGCGCGCCCGGGCGGGCCGGCAGCAGGGATCGAAGGTGGTGCCTTCGGGCATCGTGCCGGTGTGGAGCGCCACCGGTATGTCGAGTTCCTCCGCCATCGCCAGATACGGATCATATTTCGGATCGCTCAGCGACAGGCCCGCATATTGCGAAGTGACTTCGCCGAGCACTTGCAGCTTTCCTTCGACAAAGGCCTTCCGGAGCGATTCGAGGGGCGGCAACGGGATTTCGTCGGATCCGCGAATGCCCGCGCCCACGACGAAGCGGCCCGGGTCCCGATCGTGCCAGTCGATGGCGGCCTGCAGCCGATCGCCGTCGCCGCCGCTGACGATGCCCTTCACGACATTGTGCCGCTTCATCTCGGCGATGCAGGCCGACAGATGGTCGGCGCCGTTGCGGATCGGGCTCTTCACGCCGCTGATCGGATTGACGATCGGATTGGGAAACGGCGTCGCCGCCGGATAGGCGTGCATATGGACGTCGATGATCGGCCGGCCCTGCGCGGACGCGAACCCTGCGCCCGGCAAGGTGATGACGGCGGCGGCGCTCGCGCCGACCTTCAGCAAGTCTCTTCGGCCGAAATGCATTCCCGTCCCTCCAACTACCGGTGCTCGGACATCGACTATCGCGACTGTTGCGTTCGCGAAATTACCTGGAAGGTCGTTGGCGCATTGCGGCTGCGGAAGCGGCTAGAGCATCTCGCCGGCCGCGAGCCGGATGCAGACCGAGGCGGTCCGTTCGTCGGCCGGAAAGGCGCAGTCGATCTGGAGCTCGTCCAGCGTCACGTCGAACGGGGCGGCGAAGGTCGTGATCGTCTCGAAGAAGCGCAGCGGCCCCGCCGGACTGCGGAAATCGAGCGTGAGCACCGGTTCGATCTCGCTGCCGATCCCGCGGAAACGCCATTCCTGCGGCACGTCGGGATAGCCGAGCAGTTCGTTCAGCAGCGCGTGTCCGTAGTCATCGCCGGGCGTGATCGCGAGATGATCGTGCAGCCGCCGCAGGAAGCCCGAGGCGACCGCGGGCCAGTTGAGGATCACCGGGCGGAAATCCTCGGGATCGAAGATCTGGCGCAGCAGATTGGCGTGACGGCTCTCCCGCCCCTGCATCACGAAGCGGTTGATGTTCATTGCGCCGTCATTCCCGCCCAGCACGTCGAAATGGCGGTTCAGGACGAAGGCCGGATAGGGATTCTGATGGCGCAGGATCAGGTCGACCGCGTCACGCATCCGCTCCAGCGCGGGCGTCGCCAGTTCGCGCTCGGCATATTGCGGCGCGTAGCCGGCGGCGAGCAGCAATACGTTGCGCTCGCGCAAGGGCAGCGAAAGCGCATCGGCGAAGCGGCCGATCGCGTCGCGCGACGGCTGCGCCTTGCCCGTCTCGACGAAGCCGAGATGGCGGGCGGACATGCCGCATTCGAGCGCCATGTCGAGCTGGCTCATGCGCCGCGCGGCGCGCCATTCGCGCAGCAACAGGCCGACCGGGGGATAAGGAGTCTTGTCGCGGGTTTCCGGCATGATGATTCCTGGTGCGGGCAGAGGGCGATGAGCGCCTCGGCGGCCGCGCCGTCAAGACCCTGCCGTATCTCCTGCCCTGACCGGGAGGGATGGGGAGCATTAGGCGCCCTGCTGCGTTGACGATCCGGACGCGCGCGCCGCGTTCGGAAACCGTGTCAGGAGAAGCCCGATGAAGCGCATCGCATTGGCGGCCATCCTCGCCGCAACCGGTGGCGTCGCCGTCGCCCAGGATATGCCGCAGCAGACTCCGCCCGCGACGACGACGGCTCCGGAAACGCCGTCGCCGGCGACGACCACGCCCGACCCGAACACGCCCCCGGCCGATCCCAAGACGGGAACCACCGGTTCGGGCACGACCAGCCTGGCGTCCGATCCGGAGCCCGCGGCTCCGGCGGCCGCGGCACCCGCGGCACCCGCACCCGCGACCGCTGTCCCCGCACCGGCCGCAGCGCGCGACTATCCGCCCTGCTCCCGGACCGTGAAGGACCAGTGCCGCCAGCGGGGTGGCCGCTAGGCGCGGCCATGGCTTAGTGGACGGGCAACGGTTCGTGACCCACCGGCAGGTGGTGCATGACCGCGTAGATATCGCGTCGGTCGACCGCCTGGCCGCACATCGGACACAGCTCGAAATGGACGAGCTCGCTGTCCCGGGAAACAGTATCCCGGCCCTGGCCGAGACCCACCGATCGTAAAATAGTCGCGTTAATCACCGGACCACCTTCGCATTAGCGTATTGTTTACCATTATAGGGGATGGCGGCGGGGCGTGTTCGCGCGATGCGAATTTTTCTTCACCTAGCCGCGGACCGCGTCGCGGATGGTTTCCATCGAGATGTAGGTCGAAGTGCTCGCGACGTGCGGCAGGCTGGATATGCGCTCGCCGAGCACGATGCGATATTTGCGGATGTCGGCGGTGCGGACCTTGAGCAGATAATCGAAGCTGCTCGCGATCATGTGGCATTCCTCGACCTCGGGAATGCGCCGGACCGCCGCGTTGAATTCCTCCAGCGCCTTTTCGCGCGTATCGGACAGCTTGACTTCGGCGAAGGCGACATGATCGAGCGCCAGCTTGGCGGGATCGATCAGCGCGGCGAAGCCGGTAATCACGCGGGTGTCGATCAGCCGCTTGAGCCGCTGCTGGCAGGGAGTCTTCGACAGGCCGATCCGCTGGGCCAACTCGGTGACGGTGATGCGCCCCTCCTCGCGCAGGATATCGAGGATCTTGCGGTCATAATCGTCCAGATCGACCGGCTTGGTGGTATTTTTCATGCAAATCGTCTTTTGAAGGCGGGAATGCTCGCCACAAGGATATCAGAAAGAGGCAAACTAAGACAGATCGTCTTCGTGGTGCATATTATATCCGCAGCATGCCGAACCGCCCAGTCTTTGCCGCCTTCGCGCCGCCGAGCCTTCCCCAGACGCCGCTACGTGTGGCGATCACCCAGGCGTATCGCCGCGCGGAGCCGGAGTGCATCGCTCCGCTGCTCGAGGTGGCGACGCTGCCCGAACCGGTGCGCGCCGATGCCGAGAGCACCGCGCGCGCGTTGATCGCGGCGCTGCGCAGGGAAGGCACCAAAAGCGGCGTCGAGGCGCTGGTGCAGGAATATACGCTGTCGAGCGAGGAGGGCGTCGCGTTGATGTGCCTCGCCGAGGCGCTGCTGCGCATCCCCGACGACGCCACGCGCGACGCGCTGATCCGCGACAAAATCGCCGATGGCGACTGGCGCGCGCATCTCGGCGGCAGCCGCTCGCTGTTCGTCAATGCGGCGACCTGGGGTCTGGTGGTCACCGGCAAGCTGGTCGACAGCGCCGACGACAAGGGGTTGGGCGCCGCGCTCACCCGGCTGATCGCGCGTGCCGGCGAACCGGTCATCCGCCGCGGCGTCGATCTGGCGATGCGGATGATGGGCGAGCAATTCATCACCGGCGAGACGATCGAGGAGGCGCTCAAGCGCGCGCGCAAGGAAGAGGCGCGGGGCTTCGGCTACAGCTACGACATGCTCGGAGAGGCGGCGGCGACCGCTGCCGATGCGGCGAACTATTTCGACGACTACGCCCGCGCCATCCATGCGATCGGCAAGGCGGCGGGCGGGCGCGGGATCTATGAAGGACCCGGCATCTCGATCAAGCTCTCGGCGCTTCATCCGCGCTACTCGCGCGCGCAGGCCGATCGAGTGATGGGAGAGCTGCTGCCGCGCGTGCAGGCGCTGGCGGCGCTGGCGAAGTCCTATGACATCGGGTTCAATATCGATGCCGAGGAAGCCGACCGGCTCGAACTCTCGCTCGATCTGCTCGAATCACTGGCGCTCGATCCGGCGCTCGCCGGCTGGAACGGGCTCGGCTTCGTGGTGCAGGCCTATGGCAAGCGTTGCCCGTTCGTGATCGACTGGATCACCGACCTTGCCCGACGCGCCGGCCGCCGGATAATGGTGCGGCTGGTCAAGGGCGCTTACTGGGACGCCGAGATCAAACGCGCGCAGGTCGACGGGCTTGCCGACTTCCCGGTCTATACCAAGAAGCTCCACACCGACGTGGCCTATATCGCCTGCGCGCGGAAACTGCTCGCGGCGAAGGACGTGATCTTCCCGCAATTCGCGACGCACAACGCGCTGACGCTGGCGACGATCTACCAGATGGCGGGACCCGGGTTCGCGGTGGGAGATTATGAATTCCAGTGCCTTCACGGAATGGGCGAGCCGCTCTATCGCCAGGTGGTGGGCGCCGAAGGGCTCGGACGTCCGTGCCGCATCTATGCGCCGGTGGGCACGCACGAGAAATTGCTGGCCTATCTGGTCCGCCGCCTGCTCGAGAACGGCGCCAATTCGTCGTTCGTCAATCGCGTCGCCGATCCGGCGGTGTCGATCGACGAACTTGTCGCCGATCCGGTCGTCGCGGTGCGCAATGCAGTCCGGCCGGGGGCGAAGCACGAAGCGATCGCACTGCCCGGCGATCTCTATCCCGACCGCCGCAATTCGACCGGGATCGACTTGTCGAACGAGAGTGCGCTCGCGGCGCTGACGCGCGAGCTGCAGGCGAGCGCTGCGACGCAATGGCGCGCCGCTCCCGAAACCGGGGAGGGGATCGAGCGCCCGGTGCGCAACCCGGCCGATCATCGCGACATCGTGGGCAGGGTAATCGAAGCCGACGCCGATGCGGCGCGTGCGGCGGCGACACGGGCCGCGGCATCTGCCTGGTCTTCGGTGCCGGTCGGCGAGCGCGCGGCGATGCTCGAGCGTGCGGCCAACGCGATGGAGGCGCGGATGCCGCTGCTGATGGGGCTGGCGATCCGCGAGGCCGGCAAATCGGCGGCGAATGCGGTCGCCGAAGTGCGCGAGGCAGTGGATTTCCTGCGCTATTATGCCGTGCAGGCGCGCGCGCTCGGCGCCGGCGCCCGGCCGCTGGGGCCGGTGGTCTGCATCAGCCCGTGGAACTTCCCGCTGGCGATCTTCACCGGACAGGTCGCCGCGGCGCTGGTCGCGGGCAATCCGGTGCTCGCCAAGCCGGCCGAGGAGACGCCGCTGATCGCCGCCGAAGCGGTGCGGCTGCTGCACGCGGCGGGAATACCCGCTGACGCGCTCCAGCTCCTGCCCGGCGATGGCGCGATCGGTGCGGCGTTGGTCGGGGCTCCCGAAACGGCGGGCGTGATGTTCACCGGTTCGACCGAAGTCGCCCGGCTGATCCAGAAGCAACTCGCCGAACGACTGTCGGCCGACGGCAAGCCCATCCCATTGATCGCCGAGACGGGCGGGCAGAATGCGATGATCGTCGATTCATCGGCGCTCGCCGAGCAGGTGGTGGCCGATGTCGTCGCTTCGGCCTTCGACAGCGCGGGGCAGCGTTGCTCGGCGTTGCGCATCCTGTGCCTACAGGAGGAAATCGCCGATCGAACGCTGACGATGCTCAAGGGGGCGCTCGCCGAGCTGCGCATCGGCAATACCGAACGGCTGGCGATCGATATCGGTCCGGTGATCACCGCCGAGGCCAAGGCCGGTATCGAGAAGCATATCGAGGCGATGCGCGCACGCGGGCACCGCGTGGAGCAGCAGGCGCTGCCGCCCGAGACCGCGCACGGCACCTTCGTCGCTCCGACGATCATCGAGCTCGCCGGCATCGCCGATCTGGAGCGCGAGGTGTTCGGCCCGGTGCTCCATGTGATCCGCTATGCCCGGGAAGATCTCGACGCACTGATCGATGCGATCAATGCCACCGGCTATGGACTCACTTTCGGGCTGCATACCCGGCTCGACGAGACGATCGCCGAAGTGACGTCGCGGATCGCGGCGGGCAATCTCTACATCAACCGCAACGTCATCGGCGCGATCGTGGGAGTCCAGCCGTTTGGCGGGCGCGGGCTTTCGGGCACCGGCCCCAAGGCCGGCGGGCCGCTGTATCTGCCGCGGCTGACCCGTGACCTCCCGCCGCCGACGCCGCAAGCGGATGCTATGCTCGATCCTGCCCTGGCCGATCTTGCCGATTGGCTCGACGCCAAAGGCGAGCAGCGCTCAGCGGCGCTCGCGCGGGGGATCGGCGCGGCATCGCCGCTCGGGCGCGAAATCGAGCTTCCGGGACCTGTCGGCGAGCGCAACCTCTATGCGCTGCACCCGCGCGGCACGATCCTGCTCGCGCCGAGGAGCCGCGAAGGATTGTTCCACCAGCTGGCCGCGAGCCTGGCCACCGGCAACCATGTCGTGGTCGATGGTGCTGCCGCGCTGCCGGCGGACCTACCGACAAGCGTGCGCGCGCGGATCCGCGGCGATGCGGGCGCGGTTTCGGCCGCGCTTGCCGAGGGGGACGGTGCCGAAGTCACGGCGCTGCTGACCGGGCTGGCGGAGCGGGAAGGCGCCATCGTCACCGTTCAGGCCGCTTCGACCGGGGCCTTGCGCGAGCCCGGTGCCTATCGTCTCGACCTGCTGGTCGAGGAGGTTTCGGTCTCGATCAACACCACTGCCGCCGGGGGCAATGCGAGCCTGATGATGCTGGGCTGACCGGCGCGCCGTTTGGCTGGGTGCCGCCGGCTTGTTCCACCGTTTCGGGCGACTCGGGGTGGAGATCTCCGAGTCGTTTGGCCGGCCTGGCTCGAGCCCGGCGACCGTGACACAGAAATGCCAGGAATCGTAATTTTATCCTAAGCTGGCGCCATTTTTCTGTTCGGCATCTTAACCCTTTTCATCTTGTCGGTCCCGCACCTCCCGACCCCAGCCGTTCCGAACTGTGGCAGTCGATCTGACGAATTCTTGGCTGCAACATGTAAGAACCGGCGAGATTTCCCGTTTAGTTAAACCTTAATACTACGTAGTAAAATGTTTGTCTCGTTCTTACACAAGTAATAACCCCGGTTTTCTGACTCGTTATAACCAAAGTTATACATATATATCGGACGGCTATAACTATTATTCTTTAGGCCGTTCGAATGGTTAATTAAAGGTTTAAAAAATCTTCTTGCGTTTCAGCAGGATGAATCGATCATTAGCCAATCGTTCATTTGCCTTGGGAGGGGCGGGAACTGTGATTGGCCGGTGTTCAATAGGCATATGTCTGTTCGCGATCGGTGTCGCCATGCTGCCGCATGCCGCCGCCGCGCAGACGGTGTATGCCGCCGGCCAGCCCGGTGTCGTGGGTGGCAACCGCCAGCTGCCGGTGCAGGTGACCGCGTCGGTCGGCGGGCATTGCGGGTTCGCGACGGGATCGGCGCCGTCGGGCAGCTACAATCAGCCCGACTTCGACGTCACCGGTTTCAGCCACGATTTCAGCTTTCAGCTCGATTGCACCGGCCCCTCGCGCGTTGCGGTGGTCTCGACCAACGGCGGGCTGCTGACCGGCGGATCGGTCACGCCGGGCTATGCCGCGCTGGCGCCCTATGACGTGTCGCTCAACCTGGTCGGCTCGTCGAGCACGGCGACCGGAACCTGCACCGTAGCGACATTGGCGGCCGCCGCGGCGGCGCCATGCGCGTTCCGCGGGCCGGTGAGCATGTCGCAAGGCCTTCTGCTCAATTCCACGTCGGTCAATCAGCCCGGCACGTATCTCCGCGTCAGCGCGCCCGCCTACAACGGCTCGAGCGCGCTGATCGGGGGCATCTATTCCGACACCTTAACGGTGACGGTGAGTGCGGCGTCATGACGGCGCCGTGCACAAAGCGGCTCTCCCGGCCATCGGGCAGCCGGTCGAATGTCAAAGGGGAGGGGGGCAGGTCGTCGACCGGGCTCACCGTCGGATTCAATCTGAATGGGGAAAAGGCAGTACAATGAACAAGCTTCTGATCGCGGCGCTCGGCGCCGGCACCATGCTCACCATCGCCGTGCCGGCTTCGGCCCAGACGGTGACGGGCACCGTCAACATCACCGGCAGCGTCGCGAACAAGTGCGCCGTCATACCCGGTTCGGGCAGCACCTTCACCAGCACGGTGGCGCTCGGCGAACTGGCCCAGGCGGACGGCACGATGGCGACCGACCTCGCCACGCGCTTCAACGCGTCGGGCCCTGCCACGCTCGCCTTCCGCGTCGTCTGCAACACGTCGAATCCGACCATCGCGGTCGACTCGACCCAGCTGACCACTGCGGGCGCCGCTTCGACCGGCTACGCGGCCCGGATCGACTATAACGCCAATGTCGCCGTCGCGCTCTCGCCGAGCGGTTCGACCACGGTGAGCAACGACAGCCGCAACGCGCCGACCGCGGCGACGCCGGCCGGTGGCCCGCTGGCCAACACCGGCGGCGCGAACGTGACCGTCACGGCCGACACCTTCGGCACGGCCAATCCGACCGACCTGCTCGTCGCGGGCTCGTACACCGGCAACATCTCGATCGTCATCGCGCCGGGCGCGTGATCGGCTTCATCGGAGCATAATGACATGAAGAACTCGATCCTTGCAGTCGCCGTGGTAGTCGCCGCGACTGCCGCCTTGCCCGCCGCCGCGCAGTCGGCGTCGGCGACGGGCACTGTCACGGTGAACGGTTCGGTCGCCGACCGCTGCCAGTTCACGACGCCATCCGCCGTCATCAATGCCGGCGAACTGGCGCTGCAGGGATCGGGATCGACCGCGGGCAAGCTGGATACCAGCAAGCTCGACGGCCAGACCCGCACATTGGTCGGCTGGTGCAACGGCACCGCCGCATCGATGAGCGTCGAGGCGCAGCCGCTGGTCGACACGACCTTTGTCGGTGCGGCCCCCACGGGCTTCGACAGCGTGGTCAATTATTCGGCGAGCGCGCTCGCCAACAGCGCGACGGCCTCCGACACCTCCATGACGGCTGGTGCCGGCACGGCCGTTCCGGTCGGCCTGTTCACCGGCAATGTCGTGGTGACCCTGGCGGGCTCTTCGTCGCCGACCGGCGGCATCCTCGTTGCGGGCAGCTATTCGGGCCAGGTCCTGGTCACGCTGACTCCCAACGTCAGCCTGCCGCTCTCGGATTGAGGAAACCAGGACCGTGAAGCGCTTGATCCTTCCACTGCTCGCCGCGATCGCCCTTCCGGGCATCGCGCATGGCCAGGCGGCGACGAATACCGCGACGGGTGACGTCGCGGTCGGGGGCAACGTCGCCCAGCTGTGCATGCTGGGCACGCCGACGCCGGCACCGGTCGATCTCGGCCAGCTGGCGACGACGTCGGGCACGCGCGTCGGCAGGATCGCCGTGATCGCGCCGCGCACCGTCATGCTCGCCGGCTCCTTCTGCAACTTCGCCGGTTCCGCGATCACGGTGACTGCGACCGCTCTGGTCAACACCGACGCGACGCCCGCGCCGGCGGGGTTCGCCCGCGCGGTGAACTACACGGCGGCGGTCACCAACTGGGCGTCGGGCGCGGCGACCGCGACCACGGGCGCCACCGCGGGCGGCGGAACGCCAAGCGCCTCGAGCGTCGGGGCCACGCAGGGGGCGCCGAGGATCGCCGATCTGACCGTCAACCTGTCCAATTTCACCGCACCGTCGGACGCATTGCTGACCGCCGGTTCCTATAGCGGCCTCGTCATCGTGACGCTCGGCCCGGCACCTACTTCAGGCGGAGGCTTGTGATGAGCATGCATCATCGACTGCTCGGACTGACGGCGCTCGCCGCTTTGTCCTGGGCAGGCACGGCATCGGCGCAGAGCGCGACCGACACCAAGAACTTCACCGTCACGGGCAACGTGCCGTCAATGTGCGTCGGGGGGATCGTGTCGGGCACCGGCTCGACCTTCGATCTCGGCGTGCTCATCGACATCAATACCGGCTTGCTGCGCACCGATCTGTCGGCGCCGCCCAAGATATTGGCGGGATCGTTCTGCAGCTCGCGCAGCACGATCACGGTCAACGCGACGCCGCTCGCGGCGCAGACCTTCACCAGCACGCCGCCCACGGGCTTCTCGCGCGCGGTCAACTATACCGCGACCGCAGCCGGCTGGACGACGACCGCGGCGAGCTTCGCGACGGGCGCGGCGACGAACCCCGCGGCGGTGCAGTCGCGACTCACGGCATTTTCGGGGGACATCACGGTGTCGATCGGCGGTTTCGCGACGGTAGGCGGCGCAACGCAGCGCCTCGTCGCGGACACCAACTATCAGGGCAACGTGACCGTCACTCTTGCGGTGGCCTCCTGAGATGAGCCGCTTGCCGCTCCTCGGATTGGTCTTGGTCGCCTGCGGTCTTCCCTGTGCACCCCCAACATCTGCGCAAACGACCGAGGCGGCCAAGACATTGCCGGTCACCGGCAACACCCCTCCCGTCTGCGCGGTGGGCGAGCCCAGGCTGCAATCGGGCAACCAGATCAATTTCCGCGGTCTTTCCGGCAATACGCTGCAGATCGATCGGATGGTGGATCCGGCGACTCTCGCGGTCAGCGCGGCTTCGGTCGATGTTCGCTTCGACGCGGTGTGCAACTATCCGCACCGCCTCCGCCTCGAATCGCAGAACAACGGCCTGTGGCCGACCTTGCAGCGCACCCAGGCACCCGCGCCCGGCTTCGCCTATGCGGTGCCGTATCGGGCGACGGTGACATGGGGCGACGTCAACGGCTTGCTCAACGCGGACGCGCAGGCGCGCCGCGTGACCGACCAGCGCTTCAACATCGATCAGGCGACGGCCGGCCAAATCGACCTGCGCCTGGCAATCGCACCCGGAGCGTCGAATGTTCGCGACAACGCTCCCATCCTGGCTGGTGACTATTCGGACACCATCCGGCTTTTCGTGGAGCCGCGCTGATGCTTCGTCCATCCCTTTTCGTGGCAGCCCTGGCGATCGGCACCGGCGCACAGGCACAGGAAGTCGCGATCGGCCAGGGCCGGCTCGAGATTGCCGGGCAGGCGCCTGCCGCCTGCGTGCTCAACGCGCCGGTCGTGTCGAGCGCGCAGAACGCAGCCTTCGCGTCAACCGGCGCAGCCAGCGGCGAGATCCGCATCGTTCAGCTCGGCGATCCCCAGACGGCGCAACCGCGCGCGGCGGCGATCGACCTTGCGCTGCCGGTGATCTGCAACGCGCCGCACCGGCTGACCATCACCAGCGCTAACGGCGGGCTGCTGCGCGATGGCGGCAATGCCCGCAACCGACAGTCGCCGACCGGCTTCGGCGAACTGCTCGGCTTCCAGATCAACGCGACCTGGGCGGGGCAGACGAGCAGCGTATTGACCACCACCAGCAGCACGCTGGTGATCAACAGCGCCAATGGCGGCGCCGGCGATATGGACCTGAACATCGTCGTTCCGCCGGGGGGCGGGGCGCTCGTTGCCGGTCGGTATGCCGATACAGTGACGGTGCAGTTTCAAGCAGCAAACTAGCGTATATTGGAGGGGGCAAAGTGAAGCGTATTCGATCATTGCTGGCGGGGGCGGCGCTGACGGGGCTGCTCATCTTTCCGCAACAGCTCGCCGTCGCGATGACGGTGCAGCCGGTCATCCTCAACCTGACCTTGTCGGGTAGCGGGATGGCGCAGCTCATCACCGTCGAAAACACTTTCGCGACGCCGCTGCCGGTGGAATTGCGCGTCCAGGCGCTCGATTTCGACCAGAACGGGATCAAGGAAACCGGCAAGGATCCCGGCGATCTGCTGATCTTCCCGCCGCAGGCGATGATCCAGCCCGGCCAGACCCAGTCGTTCCGCGTGCAATATGTCGGCGATCCCGATCTGAAGACCAGCAAGCATTATTACGTCACGGTCGCGCAGTTGCCCGTGAAACTGCCTGCCGGCCAGTCGGCGATCCAGATCCTCTACAATTTCCAGGTGCTGGTGAGCATCGCGCCCAACGGCGTGAAGCCGGCAATCAAGGTGCAGAGCGCCGAGGTCGGACGCAACGAACAGGGCAAGCCGATCCCGGTGGTGACGCTGACCAACGCCTCGACGGCCTACGGATATCTGTCCAACGGCCGCCTGCGGATCATCGAAAAAGATACGGCCGGCAAGGAAGTGTTCCGGCGAACCTTGTCCGGGCCCGAAACGCAACAGACGATCGGCTTCGGCCTCGTCGGTGCGAACCAGACGCGGCGCATGGCGCTGCCGATCGAGTTGCCGGTGGATGGGGGCAGCGTAGATGTCAGCTTCACACCAGAGAGCTGAGCAGGGCCAGCATCGCCCGCACCGCCTGTGGATCCTGATGCTTGCGGGGACGAGCATCGCAGCGTTCTGCACGCCGGCGCGCGCTTCGGATCAACAGGGTGTGGTTCCACAGGCGCAGGAACGGCGCGTCACGCTGGACGCTCCGATATCCCCGGCCAACGCGCCACAGACCAATCTCAACCCGACCGGCCGGGACATCGTCCTGACCGTGCCGGTCAAGGATGGGGGTGTCTATCTCGGCGACATTCCGCTGACGGTGACTGCCGACAGCAAGCTGGAATTGCCGGCGCAGCGTCTGCTCGACCTTCTCTCGAACGTCCTGAACCAGACCGCCTTCACTGCGCTGCAATCGAGCCTGTCGACCAAGGCCGTGCTGACCCCCGCCGATTTCGCGGGTGCGGGAGTCGTGATCCGCTACAATCCGCAGACGCTGGAGCTCAACCTCGAGATCGCAGCCGAGCGCCGGGCGTCGCGATCGCTTCAGGTCAGCCCGCTCGACCGGACGCGGGTGGGCAATTTCGCGCCACCCGCCGCGTGGAGCGCCTACCTCAACATCCGCGGCTCCGAGGACTATATCCACGCGGGCGGCGACAAGGGCTTCGCTTCTCCGATCTTTTCGCTCGATGGTGCGATGCGGATCGGCGGCGTGGTCGCCGAGGGCGAGGGGATCTGGCAGCCGGGCGCCAATGGCGTGGACTTCCAGCGGCTCGGCTCGCGGTTCGTCTATGACGACGAGAAGAATCTGGTGCGCTGGACCGCGGGCGACCTCCAGACGGTGTCGCGCGGCTTCCAGTCGGCCCCGGACATCGCGGGCCTGTCGATCTTCCGCTCGTACAGCGTCCTCCAGCCGCAGCAGCTGATCCGCCCGCGCGGCGACCGCAGCTTCCAGCTCAGCCGGCCCTCGACCGTCGAGGTCCAGGTCAACGGCCAGATCGTTCGCCGCCTCCAGCTCGCGCCGGGCACCTACGACCTGCGCGACTTCCCGTTCACGCAGGGCGCGAACGACATCCGGCTGTCGGTGCTCGACGATACCGGCCGTACCGACCTGTTGCGGTTCAACCTGTTCCTCGACCAGTCGCAACTGGCAAAGGGATTGAGCGAGTTCGGCCTTTATGCCGGTGTGCTCAATCCGCTCGGGCCGCATGGGCCGCATTATACCGACAATCTGGCCTTCACCGGTTTCTACCGCCGCGGCATCAGCGATTTCCTCACACTGGGCGTGAACGCCCAGGCCGACGAGCACTCGCAAATGGGTGGTGTCGAAGCCGTGGTGGCGACGCCGGTCGGCACCTTTGCCGGCAATGTCTCGCTGTCGACGGTCAAGGGCCTCGGCACCGGACGGGCGATCTCCGCGACATTCCAGCGGCTGATCCAGCGTTCGGGCGGCCAGGCGGACTCGCTCAACCTGTTCGTCGAATCGCGCAGCCGGAACTTCTCGCCGGTGGGCGTCTTCCTGCCCACCAACGCGTTCAGCTACGAACTCGGCGGCGGCTATTCGCATGCGTTCGACGAGCGGCTTTATGCCGGCGTCGACGGGCGTTTCTCGAAAGGCCGCGGGCTTCAGCGCGATCTCCAGAGCTATCGCCTGACCACCGGCTATCGCATCTCGTCGACTGCGACGCTGACCGCCGATGCACGTTGGGACAGGGACAATAGCGGATCGCGCTTCGGCGGGCTGTTGTCGCTGGTCGTGCGATTTGGCCGCTATTCGACCGGGCGTGTCGATTATGACTCGCGCGCGAACCGCACCCGGGCGTCGTATCAGACGCTCTATGGTTCGGGCGTCGGATCGTACAATTTCACCGCCGATGTCGAACGCAGCGACAATGGTTCGGGGGTCAATTTCAACGGCAATTACTACACCAACCGCGCCGAACTGGGGATTGGCCATTTCGGCACGTTCGAAAACACCTTCGGCGCCGTGACCAGCCAGCGCACCTCGTTCCGCTTCGGCACTTCGATTGCGGTTGCCGATGGCGCGGTGTCGATCGGCCGGCCGATCTACGACAGTTTCGCGATCGTCCAGCCGTACAAGAAGATCCGGGACACCAACATCGTCGTGTCGCCGTCTCCGTTCGGATATACCGCGAATACGGGCATGCTGCGTGCCGCAACCGAGCCCAGCCTGAGCTCGTACGCCGAACGCTCGATCTCGGTGAACGCGCCCAACGCGAAGCCGGGCCTCGATCTGGGCACGGGGTCATTCCGCCTGCTGCCGCCCTACCGCAGCGGCTACAAGCTCGTCGTGGGCTCGGCCTATTCGGTCACGGCGATCGGCAGGTTGCTCGACATCGACGGCGAGCCGGTATCGTTGGTCACGGGCTCCGCGACCGAGCTTGCGCATCCCGAGCGGCCGCCGACCACCGTCTTCACCAACCGCGAAGGCCGGTTCGGCATCGGCGGCCTCGCGCCGGGCAAGTGGCGGATCGAGATGCTCGACGACAAGAAATCGGTCTTCGAAATCAACATTCCCGACGGTGCCGACGGACTGATCCGCATCGACACGATCAAAGCGATTAAAGGGCAGTAATGATGGCCAGGTCTCTGTTTCGACGCGCAATATTGGTGGCAGCGGTCGCCGCTGCCTCGCTGCCGAGCGGCGCATGGGCGGCCGGGCGATGCGGCCTGGTCACGGTCAGCGGCGGCACCGCCAACCTCACTTATGATCCGTTCAGCGGCAACAACACGACGATCAACCTCGCCGGCGTCCAGCTGTCGCGCGTCAACGGAGCTGGCGGCGAGAAGACCGCGAACATCGAATTCTACGTGAAGGGCACAACCGCCGCGCAGAACGGGACGGTGCTGATCCCAACGAGCGCGACCGGGTCCGGCATGGGCGGTCCGACGGGTGGCAACATCTTCTTCGGCACCAACCAGACGCCGCCGATCCTCAACATCAACAGCGGCAGCCCGGCCACGGGCGTGTTTCGCTGGGCGTTCTCGGGCAACAACGCCGCGTCGGACGTCTTCACGCTCAACCTGCAGATCCAGCTGCCGGCCAATCTCAACCTGAACGCAGGGACGACGCTGCCGTTCGACATCGTCTACAGCTGCAACGGGACGGGCGGCGGCGGTCCGTTCACCGATACCGGCACCGTGTCGAACGCGCTGGTGGTCAATGTGACCGTGCTCAGCGGGCTGCAGGCGAGCTATGTCGGTTCGGTGCTCGATTTCGGCGAAGTCGGCAATGTGACGACCGCCCAGGTCACGTCGGCTCCGGCCACCTATACGACTCCGAACACCAACTATATCCGCGTCGCCAGCTCGGGTCCCTATTCGGTCGAGATGTCGTCGCAGAACAATTACAAGCTGACCTTCGCCGGCGGATCGCTCGGCAATCCCCTGCAGACGCTCAATTACCAGGCGCAGTTCCTCGGGCAGACGCGCTCGACCGCAAGCCCCACCTTTTCGACGGTGACTTGCGTGCGTGCCGGAACCGATGCGGCATCGGGCATCCTGCCGATCCGCGCGACGTTGCTCGAGGGCGGGCAGGGCAAGACGCCCGCCTCGGTCTACAACGACATCCTCACCGTCACCGTGACGCCGCTGCTGTCGACCGTACCGTCGCAGCAGAATTGTCCGGCGTTATAGTGCGACGACGCGGAACGAAATGGAGCCCGACTGGACATCGGTCGGGAGATCGAGACTCACCGAACGCGCCACGATGCCGGCACGATTGGACTTGCTGACCCGGGTCGAACCTGCGTTGCCCAGCGGCACTTTCTTGCCGTCGACCAGCAGGCTCGCCTTCGCCAGGTTCGGCGAATAATCGGCATAGACTTCATAGCCGTTGGGATTGTTGCAGAACTCGTTGAGCGAACCCAGCGACACCTGACCCGGCTGGGTCGGCACGGCCGTCGCGTCGACCGTCGCGCGGCAGATCACGGGTACGAAACCGCTGATGCCGATCGAATACTGAGCCGAACCGACACCAACATGCGGATCGACGGCCTGCGCACCCGTGGCAACGCAGGTCATCGCCGCAGCAATGACAAAAGCAACCTTCTTCATGTCCGCATTCCTTCAAATTACGGAATACGTATCGCACCGACGTGTGAAGATGCGGTCGTCCGGCATGGTTAAGCCGCTGATAATCTTCGCGTGCGGCTCGAGAGGCCCCGATCGAGCGTGGTGCCGAACCCTTGTCGCAGCAGCATGGTCGGCCTGTGGAAACTACTGGTTTGTGCCCCTCCGCCGGCCATGCGACACCCTTTGTGTGGAAATTGGCGCGCCTCGGGGGTTCGGCTGGTTGAGCGGACTGAGGGCCGCGACCGTCCGATTGTGGACGCGGGACCTGGGGACCGCCGCAGCGCGCGATGTCGCGGGGGCGACGCGGCTGTTGCTGGCGATCGTGTCGCTGGATTTCCCGTTCCGGTTCGGCGCCGGGAACGCCATCTGGTCGAATCCGGAGCAGATCGCGCTTGCCGGCTATATGCTCATCGCGGCCGGCACGCTGTTCGGGCGGTTCATTTCCTGGAAGCTCGATGTGCGTCTGCGCCCGATTGCGTGGAGCGCCGACCAGCTGATCTGCCTGCTGATGCTGCTCGCTTATCCGCAGGCGATCGGACTCTATCTGCCCTTCGTGATCTTCGCTCTGGGCGTTTCGCTCAGCCGGTCGCCGGTCGTCTTGGTCGCGCTCGACTATCTGCTGTTTGCCGCCGTCATCCTCTTTCACAATCGTCTCGCGGATGCCCTGCCGGGAGTCGGTGCGGCGAGCGACGAGGCCTTGCGCCTGCAATTCACCTTGGTGACCCTGGTGGGCGCTGCCATCCTGGCGTTCAGGGCCAGCCAGGCGGGCGCCGCGGTGGGTGACCGCTGGAACGAGGAATTGCTCGGCACGAGCATTCAGGCGCGGACGCTCCCCATCGCGGGCATGGCAACGAAACTGTCCGAACGGTTCGGCGTGTCGGAGATGCTGATCTGCTGGCGGCGCGCGGTGGATCGGATACCGGAATGCTACCGGTTCAGCGACGGCGAGTTGTCGAACGTCGAGCTCGACCCCGCTTTGCTCGAGCGGATGCTCGCGCCCGACAGAAGCGGCGAGGGGTTCATCCGGGATCCGGACAGCGGAAGCGCGCTGGTCGATGCGAAACTCCGGCTGGGGCCGACCGTGCGTATGATCCCGGCGGGGTTCTTGCCGGCCCCGGAGGCCGCGGCGAGCGGGATCGTCGCCGCTTTGCCGATCCGGACCGGAGCGTTCACCGGATATATCTATCTGCTGGATTTTCCCCGAATTTCGGAATTGAGGCTCAGCCAGGTCGTCGCTGCCTCGCGCGCGGTGAGTGCGACGCTCGATCGCTATCTGATGTTCGAGGCGTGGCGCGAACGGGCATTCGCCAACGCCCGGCTCGACCTGAGCCGCGACATGCACGACAGCGTGCTGCAAACGCTTGGCGGGCTCCGCATGCAAGTGGCGTCGCTCATCAAGGACAAGGATCTGCCCGTCGCGGCGAGGACCAGGCGGCTCGAATCGCTGCAATCGATCATCGCCGCCGAACAGGCGTGCCTGCGCGAGCTCGTCACCGACGCCAATTTGCCGATCGGCGAAAAGATCGACCTTGCCAGCCATCTGGCGCAGCGCGCGGAATTGCTGTCGCGGCAATGGGCGATCAGCTGCACGCTCACCACGGATCCGGCCTCGCTCTGGGTGTCTCCGGATGTCGCGGTCGAAGTCGAGTTTCTCGTCCGCGAGGCGGTGTCCAATGCCGTCCAGCACGCCGAATCGTCGAGCGTGAACGTCGTGGCCGCGCTGCGCGACGACGCCTTATTCATCACGCTGAAGAGTGACGGCGCCACGGTTCTGGCATCGGAGACTGGCGGGTCGAGTGTCGAGGGAGTGAAATCACGATCGCTGGCCCGGCGATTGAACGCGCTCAACGGTCGCGCTTACGCCGACCCCATGGAGCGCGGCGTTCTGCTGTCCATGCGAATTCCACTGGAGGCAATGGTCGATGTCCCGACTGCTGATCGTTGACGACCATCCGATCTTTCTCGAGGGGCTGAACCAGTTCCTCGAGACCAACGATCATTACGTCGAATCGACGGCCCGAACGCCCAGCGCGGCTTTGCGGATCGTCGAACAGGGTACGATCGACATGCTGATCATCGACGTCTGCATGTCCGAAGGCGGCGGGCTGCATGTGCTGCGGACGATGCGCGCCGGCGGGAACCGTCTGCCGGTCATCTTCCTGACGGTCGGCCTGAAGCCGGTGGAGACGATGGAGGCGGTCCAGCTCGGCGTGAACGGGATCGTCCTGAAGCACAGCGATCCGGAAAATCTGCTGACCTGCATCGAGGCAGTGAAGCGCGGCGATACCTGGATCGACCCGACGATCCTCGAGAGCGCGCTCCGGCGCAGCCTGTCTGCACACACCTTGCCGGTCTTGCCGAAATATAATCTCACGCGGCGGCAGGAGGAGATCGTGCGGCTGGTCGGCGAGGGGCTGCGCAACCGCGAGATCGCCCATCGCTGTGGCCTGACCGAGGGAACGGTCAAGCTTCACCTCCATCGGATCTATGCGATCCTGGGCATCCAGTCGCGCGCCCAGCTGATCATGATGCTCGCCGCGGAATCGCTCTGACCCGTCGTCGCGCCGATCCGTGACGGCTGCTGGTACCAGGGTACGGGCTGCGGGCTGATCTGGCCGTTCAGGATGGCGAGCAGCGCGCCGCCGGCGATCGCCACGCCATAGGGGATGGGTCCTCGCGCCTTCAGGCTGGGAATATTGCCCTCGCTGGTCAGGCGGGCGGGGACGATCCGGCGCAGGAGGATGAACAGGATGCTCAGCAGCGCCCCGCCGATCGCCACGAACAGGAACAGCGCGGCAGCTCCCCTGAAATCGAACCACAAGGCGATCGCCGCGAGCAACTTGACGTCACCGCCGCCGAGCCAGCCCCGCGAAAAGAGCAGCGCGCCGCCGAAAAAGGTCACGAGCAGGATGACTGCGTTTTGCCAGAGGGTGGGAGTCCAGCCGACATCATAGATCCACAGCGGAAACAACAGGATGATCGCGATCGGGAACAGGTTGGGTATCCTCAGTTTCCAGATGTCCACCGCCGCCGCGAGCATCAGCAACAGGCAGAGCGCGGTCGTCACGAAGCTGCCGGCCGACATCACCGGGCGTCCAGTCGCGCGAGGTTGGCAGCCGCAATGGCCTGAAAGACGGGACTGGCGGCGACGGCCATCGTCAGCCATTTGCGCGCATCGTCGCCGCGTCCGGCGAGCATGGCGGCGTACCCGGCATTGTTGAGCCGTTCGGCCCAGCGCGACATGCTGTCTCCCGAGCGGCGCACCGGCATCCGGCCGAGCGAGCCGGCGGCGATATCGAGATTGTTCGCGATGAGCACGTCATGGGGAGCCCTGGCACGCGCGCGCGCCAGGAGGGGCTCTGCTTCGGCGAAGCGGCGTTGCCTGATCAGCGACGCGGCGACATTGTTGAGTAATGCGGGCTGGTCGCCTCCGCTCGCCATCGCGCGGGCGTAAGCGGCATCGCTGTCGCGCCAGCGCGCTTTGGCATCATAGGCGAAGCCGAGCGCGGACCAGGCCTTCCAGTCCGCGGCACATGTTCCAGTCGCGCTTTCGAGATGCCCGATCGCAAGATCGGCGTCGCCCAGATCGGACTCGGCCATGCCGAGCCCCAGCAGCACGCGACAATCGCCGGGCATGCGCAATGCGAGCGCGCCGAAGCCCTGCCGCGCATCCTGATCGCGGCCCTGGGCAAGTGCCAGTTGGCCGCGCAATATCTCCAGCTCGGTCGTCGCTTCGCCGGTTTGCGGCGGTGTCGTCCGGGCAAGCATGAGTTCGGCCTGCACCAATCGGCCCGATCGAATCGCCGCCGCGATCAGCGGAATGTCGTCGGCCGGCCTGGCTTCGGCGGCAGCGGCAATCACCAAGACGCCGAGCAGGATCACGCGCAAAAGGGCGATCATCTTCGTTTCAGCCGGGCATCGAAGCTCACGGCATTACCGCCGACGAACAGCTGAAGCCGACCGGCACGCGAGGAAGGATAGAGCCGCGTGCGGAACGGAAGCGCGCGTGCAAGGCGGCGCGCCGCATCGCCCGAGCCGACTGGAAACACGATCCTGCTTTCACCAAGCCGGACGGCGCTGTTGCCCGTATCGACCCGCGACCAGCCGCGGCTGCCGAGAAAGATCTGAATGCGTCGCGCTATTCCCTGCCGCCCGGCGGCGTTGACGATCCGCGTCGGCAACAAGGCGGGCGGAGTCGGCGGCGCGGCGGCCACGGGATCGCGCCGGACGGCGCCATAGGAAGTCGCAACGGTATCGGGAGGCAGGACAAGCCTGACTTCGGCCGCCGACGACCGTTCGAGCCTGACGTTCCGCGTTACCGCGCCGGACGGCGCTGCCGGGACGATTGCCTGGCTCGCGGCAACCACGGGAGCCGATATCGCTGGCGGATGTACGTCGATTGCGGCGATCCCGGCATTTGGCGCATCCTGCGCAAGCATCGCGCGCATGTCGACGTCGAGCAGGTCGGCGTCGAAATTCTTCCCCTGCGACCGCAGCGATTTACCGTAGGCCGTGTAGATTTCCGGATCGCGCGGCGCCAGCGCCAGCGCCTGCTGGAAATAGCGGTCGCTGAGATCGAAGCGCTGCAGACGATCATAGGCGATCGCGAGGCCCTCGACCGCTTTGGCATCCTCCGGATTGGCGGAGAGATAACGGCGATAGGTTTCGATCCCGAGCCCGTAGTTGCCGTTCGCGACGAAGCGCTGCGCTGCTGCCAGCGAAACCTCCGACTTGCCAGTGAATCGCGTCCCTTCGGGCAAGGCAAGTCCGCCTTTGGGACCCATGCAGCCGTTGACGGCCAGCAGGATGCCGCACAGCGCCAGGCGCGATATGATTCCCCGACGCATCGATCAGCCCGACATCATCGGCAGAAGCTGGCGAATGACGCGGATCGCGGCGGGCAGCATGAGCACGCCGATCATCACCGGTAGCATGCAGGCGACCAATGGAATGGAAAGCAGGACAGGTAGCCGGTGCGCCTTTTCCTGCGCGAGCATCTTGCGTCGTTCTCGCATTTCGGTCGCATAGATTCGCAGTGTTTGGCCGATGCTCGATCCCAGCTTGTTCGACTGGATGAGCAGAGTGGCAAAGGATTTGATCTGATCCACTCCCGCCCGTTCGCCCATCCGGCGCAGCGCATCCTCGCGGCCACGTCCGGCGCGGAGTTCGAGAACCGTGTTTGCCAGCAAGCCGGCGACCAGCGGATGCGTGGTCGCCATTTCGCGACCCACCCGGTCGAAGGCCGCCTCCATGCCAAGCCCGGCCTCGACGCAGACGAGCATCAGATCCAGCGCGTCCGGAAAACCACGGGTGATCTGGTCCTGACGGCGCGAGGCGCGCGCCGACACCCATAGATTGGGCATGTAAAGGCCCAGCACCGCAAGCAGCGATCCAAAGAAATAGAGCTTGAACAGTGACGGCGGCGCGCCGTTGATCAGCGTCGCGGCGACCAGCAGCAGCGGCAGGCACAAGGTCGAGCCGACGCGAATGAGCGTGAAGACGCGCGGCGCCTGCGGCGAAGTGAACCCGGCAGCGGCAAGCTTGGCGACCAGCCCGGCATTGTTGGTGTCGAGCAACGAGATGCCGCGCTTCTCGATCGCATCGACGAGGCTCGCCCAGGCGTCGGGCCCCGAGGTTCCCCGCAAGGAAGCCGCTGCGCCTGGCCCCTGCGCGCCGGTTGCGGTCTCCGCCAGCCGGCGGCGGATCGCGGCGCGGCCCGTGACGACGGTCGAGACGCCGAGCACCAGCAGGACGACGACTGCGAACAACCCGCCGAGGATGACGAAGCGCGGAAATTGATTGAGAGCGGCTTCCCACATCGTCCTAGACCTTCAGGTTCACGAGGCGGCGGATAATGACGAACCCGACCGCATAGAGCACGATCAGGCACCCGAACCCGACCGAGAATGCCGGATCGTTGGCGACCTGCAGGTAGAATGGCGGATTGAGCAGGAACAAGGCCACGAACGCGAGCACTGGCAATGCAGTCAGGATGGTCGCGGTCATCCGGCCTTCCGAGCTCAGGGCGCGGACCATCAGGACCATGCTCGCACGGTCGCGGATCACCCGGGAGAGGTTTTCGAGGATTTCGGCGAGATTGCCACCGGTTTCGCTTTGCACCGACAGCGAGACGACGAACATCCTGAGGTCATCCAGATCGCAGCGATTGGCCATGCTGTGCAGCGCGTCGCGCAGATCCGCGCCATAGGCGACTTCATCGGTCACGATGCCGAACTCGCTGCCGATCGGATCGCTCATTTCCTGCGTGAGCAAGTCGAGCGCGGCGGCGACCGGATGGCCCGCGCGCAATCCGCGGACGAAGATGTCGAGCGCCACCGGGAATTGCTCGGCCATCCGCTTGCGGCGGCGATCGGCGCGGCGCGCGATGAACATCAGCGGCAGGCCCAGCCCCGTCGCACCGGCAAAGCAGGCCGCCATCAACAGGGTGCCGAAACTGATGGTGAGGCCGGCGGCGAGCGCGAAGATGACGGTCGCGATGAAGAGAAAGCCGACAGCCAGCACCATGAGGAACAGCAATCGCGCCGGCGACATGCCGAACGACGCGCCGCGCAGCAGATTGTCGAGCTTGCGCCCCGTGTTTGCGAGCGGTCCCGGCAGGTAGATGCCGCCGCCCCAGGCGTCGCGCCTGAGGCGAGCGAGAACTTCGGGACGATCGTGCCCCGTCGCGATGAGACGCAGGCGTTCGTTGATCGCGCGCACGCCGCCGCGATTGGCGCGGATCCAGGTCACCATTCCCTCGACCGCGAGGATCACCGCGGCGAATATCAACGCGAGGACGATCAATCGGATCGAAGTCATCGACATCAGTCGAGCACCATGCTGGGGTTGAAGATGTCGGCCGACAGGCTGATCCCGCGATCTTCGAGCTCGCGCATGAAATGCGGTCTGATTCCGGTCGCCTCGAACCGGCCCAATACGCCACCCTCGTCATCGCGGCCGGTCTGCCGGAAACGGAAAATCTCCTGCATGGTGACGACTTCGCCTTCCATGCCGATGAGTTCGGACAGGCTGAGCAACCGCCGCTTGCCGTCGGCAAGACGGCCGACCTGGATGACGACATTGATCGCGGAGGCGATCTGCGCGCGCGCGGAGCGCGGCGCGATGTCGATGCCGCTCATCCCGATCATCTGCTCGAGCCGGGACAATGCGTCGCGCGGCGTGTTGGCGTGGACCGTGGTCATCGACCCGTCATGGCCGGTGTTCATCGCCTGCAGCATGTCGAACGCCTCGCCGGCGCGGACTTCGCCGATGATGATACGGTCAGGGCGCATGCGCAGTGCGTTCTTCAGCAGGTCGCGCTGTGTGACTTCGCCGTTTCCCTCGATATTGGGCGGGCGGGTTTCGAGTCGCGCGACGTGCGCCTGCTGCAGCTGGAGTTCGGCCGAATCCTCGATTGTCACGATGCGTTCGCCGCCGTCGATATAGGCCGACATCGCGTTGAGCAGTGTCGTCTTGCCCGAACCCGTACCTCCGGAGATCAGGATGTTGCGCCGCGCCTCGACCACGGCCTTCAGCACTTCGGCAACCGACGCAGGAATGCTGCCGAGGCTGGTCAGGCGGGCCATGTCGATCGGCGTGCGCGCGAACTTGCGGATCGAGAGGAGTGATCCGTCCACGGCAAGCGGCGGAATGATCGCATTGACGCGGGATCCGTCGGCAAGCCGGGCATCGACATAAGGCGATGCCTCGTCGACCCGGCGGCCCACCGCGGAGACGATCTTCTGGATGATGCGCAGCAGATGCCGCTCGTCCTTGAAGCGGACCGGCGAAGCTTCGAGCCGCCCACGCCGCTCGACGAAGACCGAATCGTGGCCGTTGACGAGGATGTCGGTGATCGACTCGTCCTTGAGCAGCGGCTCGATCGGCCCCAGGCCCAGCAGTTCATCGAGAATGTCGCTGACCAGCCGCTGCCGTTCGCCGAGGTTGAGCGCATGCTTCTGCAACGACAATTGCTCGTAGACGATTTCGCCGATCTCGCCCTGGACCTGTTCACGCGTCATGCCGTCGAGCGCGGATAGGTTGATCAGGTCGAGCAGACGCTGGTGGAGTTCGACCTTGAGGGCGGTGTTACGGTCCACCCCCTCGCTCGTCGGATCGGCGGGCACGTTCGCGGAAGGTTTGGCCGCCCCGAGCTCGCCCGCCCGCCTGATTTGCCAGACGCTCATCATCCGCGCTCGAGCAGCATGTCGATGGCGTCGAGTATCTTGCTCAGATCCCGCCCGATCGCGCTCTTCGACTTGATGTCACGGATCATGGTGCCGCGATTGAGCGCCGTGTTCATCAGCGCGAAATCGCTGGTCACGCTCAGCCCGATCGGCTTGCCCAAAGTCTCTGACGCGTCGCGTAGGTTGATCGGCTTGAACATCTGCTTTTCGACGCGGTTGACGACGACCTGAACCGCATCGGGGTTGACTCCGAGTTTGGTCAGCAACGAGAGCTGCCGTTGCGCCTGGCGCAGGCTGGCGATCGACAATTCGATGACCAGAAAGACGATGTCGGATTGCGCGACCAGCGAGAGTGACCAGTTGGTCCAGTCGCTCGGCAAATCAAGGAAGACCGTGCCATATTGCGTCATCGCGAGATGGACGATGTCGCAGACCTGGTCGGTGCCGACGGCATCGGTCGGCATCAGTTCGTTCGGCGCGCCGAACAGGCGGAGACCCGAGGGGTGGGGAGCCGCGACCGAGGCCAGGACGGCCGGGTCGAGCCGCTTGCCGGCATCGAGCAGGTCGCTGACCGTCAGACCGGGATTGACCCCCAGATGCGTCGCCGCGTTGCCGCCCTGCAGGTCGAGGTCCAAAAGGCAGACCGATCGTCCACGCTCGGCCTCACGCATTGCGTAGAGCGCCGCGACCTGGCTCAGCAATGCAGTCGCGCCTACGCCGCCGACGCTCTTGATGATCGATATCGTCTTGCCCCTGGCGGCTTCCTCGCTCGCGCTGCGTTCGAGTTCGCCATGGATGCGCTCGAGCGCGGCTTCCAGATCGCGTCGCGTCAGCGGCAAGGCGACGACATCGTTTATTCCAGCACGAAGCAGCGCCTGCATTGCCGTGATCGACGGATCGCGGACGGCGGCGATGATCGCCAGCGCCCGGTTTTCGGCGTGCAGCCGCGTCAACCGGCGAAGCGATGCCGGCCGATCCGGACGAACCTCGACGATGACCACGCGGGCGCGCTTGACGATCTCGGCGGGGATATCCGCCTCGGCGTCGAGTTCGCTGGTGTCGAACGCCATGCCGGCGACCACGCTCTCGCCGAATTCCGCCGCGACGATTTCCTCGCGCGACAATATCAGCTCGACCATCGCGTCGCTGCGCTTGATCGTCCAGCCGGTAGACGCGAGTTCGGACAAATCTACTTCCACTTTACTAACCTCTAGTCGGATACGTTACCAATTCCGTCCTCCAGCGTGAGCGCCGTGTTGAAATTTGGCAGCGTAACGCTCGATGATCCGAAGAAACGAAACAGCATCGGGGTGAATGTGATATTTTGCAGCTTCACCGTGACCAACGGCGCGACATCGCTTCCATTGGGATCTCCGGCAAAGCCAAGGCCGGAATATTTATACGCCACGGTGACGTTGTCTGCGGCGATTGCCGGATAGAATAGCTGCATCCGGTTCACGATGTTCGTGAACGCGGCAGTGTCGACGGGCGTCAGCGTCGGGCAGACCTGACCGGAATCGCAGGAGCAGGTTACAGTCCCGCCGGTCGAACTGCAGGTTGCGCCACCGAACGCGCTCGCCGGGATCGGGTCGCCCTGAACGAGGCTTCCACTGACTGCGAAACTATAGGTCGACAGGCCGGTCGGGACCATGTTCGTCGCGACTGCGAAACGCGCACCCATCTGGGTCGCTTTTTCGGCCCGGTTACATTCCCAAAGGAACCGGCCCACATCGATCGTGCCGATCAGGAAGGCGATCAACAGCGGCGCGACCATGCCGAATTCGGCTGCCGTCGATCCGCGGCGATCGCCGAGCAGTTTCGCCAGGGCGCTCACAGGCCCATCACCGCAGCCTGGGACCGTGCTCTCAGCGACAAATTGGTGCTGGTGAAGCCGAGGTTGTTGAACAGCGAATTATAAGGAACCGTGGCCGAGACATTGACCGTGGGAGCCAGCGTCATCCCCTTGTAGAGGCCGGAATAATCGGCCCCGCTGCTGGTGGTCACGCAATCATAGCTGACGGTTATCGTCGTTGCGTCCGTCCAGCCGACCAGGCGCGGCGCGCCGCCCGATACCAATTGGTTGCGCGCTACGTTGCCGACGTCGGTGACGACGGTCCCGCCCGGCGTATTGCCGGTGGACGCGGTTGCGCACGGATAGTTGGAAAAGTTCAGCCGCGATGCGTAGCGGGCGCCGTCCCGCACTGCCTTCACGACGACATGCTCGCTGAGGAAGTAGTTGCCCAGTTCGACCGCGCCGAACATCAGCACGACGAAGATCGGCGCAACCATCGCCATCTCCACCGCGGCCGAGCCGGCGGTGGAGGCGATCAGTCGGGCAAGGCGCGGCTGTCGCATCTGCCGCTACCGGATCAAATATGGCACGGCGCGCTGGATGACCTGCGCGGTGGAGGCCCCGCCGATGCCCGAACCGGTCTCGCCGATTTCCTCGACATAGATGTCGGACATGTCGGTCTGCGCGTTGGTGCCGTTGCCGCGCGTAGCAACCGGCTGGACGAGGAAGACGTCGAGCCATTTCGTTACCGGCACATTGGTCGTCTTGCCGTGCAAATTGGTGGCGTTGCAGTTGATGACGGCGACCGACAGCCGCCGCCGGTCGATTCCCGAACCCGGGCTGATTCCCGCGACGCCATTGGCGGGCTGCCCGAACGCCTTGTCGTTGCCTACCGCCTGGCCGACACTGATTCCCTTGGCCACGCCGTCGACGACGACCGAGGGATTGGCGAGTTCCCATTGATAGACCTGGTAGCGCGTGACCGTCGCGGCGGTATAGCCGGCACTGGCCATCGCCGTCTGCCAATCGAAAGTGCTGCCGTAGTTCACGCGGAAGAAGGCGGCGCGATCCCAGGTACCGTTGCCGATGACACCGCAGGTGGCCGCATCCTTCTTGGCGACGGCGTGACAGATATCGACCGGGTAGCCCATGATCGGCGGGTCCTGACTACCATCGCTGGCGAGCGCGACGGGCGGATAGGGCGGCTGATAGAAGTTGCCGGGAATATCGTATTTGCTGCCGCCGCAGCCGGTACCCGAAGTCTTGCACACCATGTCCTTGCGGACATTGGTGGAGGGCGAACAGGGTCCGCTGCACCCGATATTGCCGTTGTTGTAGATGTCGAAGCGAGTGTTGAAGGCATCCATGACGGACGTCTTCATGCCCGTGCTGGTCGTCACGCCGCTGACCGGCTGGCAATCGACTCGCAACGAGTCGTTGCCGAGCAAGGCGGACAGGCCGGGCGCGCCATTGCCCAACCCGGCATCCAGCCAGCCGAAATTGCCGGGCGCATCGGCATTGCCCGTGACCAGCCTAAGGCCGAGCCCGGCCACCGGAGTGAAGGTGAGATTTTCGTCGGTATTGTTCGCCGGCTCGCCCGGATTGCAGATCATCACCGGCGGGACCTTGCAGATCGATTGGCCGAGGCCGGCGGTGGCCGATGCGGTGATGCTGCCCGAACGCAGCGCTGCGACGACGGGGGTGAGCGCGAAAAATGACTCGCGCCCGGCGGTCGTCACTTTGACGATCTTCGCCGCGGCGTCGGTCGTCGTGGCGGTGCCATAGGTATCAGTCGTGCGATCATATCCGTCGTAGAAAGTCAGCGACAGATCGGTCCCGGAAACTGCGGGCGTCTTGCCGTCATTGGCGAAGCGGGTTTCGTTGGCGATGAGCTGACGGGCGGCTCTCGTGGCGCGGGCGATCGCGTTCGTCTTGCCGTCGAGTTGTGTCGCGGCGGCCAGCGCGGCCTGGTCGGCCACGCCTTGCAACTCGCTATCCATCCCCGCCATGCGGGCATAATCGAAGCCGATGCCCGCCGCACCGATCAGCGCAAACAGCGAAATGGCGACCAACGGCGCGACAGAGCCTTCTTCCGAACGCCAGAGATGCCGTCCAGCCTGGCCCATGTCAGTTCGGCCCCGATCCCGGGCTCGCCCCACCGGTCGATTTGGTGGTCGTCTGGACCGGCTGCGGCTGCCGGACCGTGCCCTTGCGATAGCGTTCGGACGCCGCGCCCGCCAGATCGCCCGAGCCGCCTACAATGACCGCGGTCTCGGCGGAGATCGGCCCGGGCTCAGGGTTGATGACCTGCAGCGCATAGTCGGTCTTGACCGCGTCGCCGAAGGTGGCGTCGATCGGCGTGCAACTGGCCAGCAGGAGCAGTGCCGCCGGAACGATGATGATCTTGATGCCGAGCATGTCCGTTACCTCCCTTGATGGCCGTTGGGCCCGGAGAAACCGCCCTCTGGCGCCGCCGGGGCGGGATTGGCCGGATATGGGTTCTTCGGCGCATCCTTCGGATCCAGCGGATTGGACCCGACCGCGCTGTCCGTCCTGCCGTTCAGGAACAGGTCGAGTTCGCTGGGCGGCCGCACGCGATCGGTCGGCACCTTCATCTGACCCGCGGGGACCGGCCGAACTAGCCGCGGAGTCACGATGATGACCAGCTCGGTCTCCTGCTTCTGGAAGCCAGTCGAACGGAACAGCGTGCCGATGATCGGAATCGAGCCGAGCAGCGGGAATTGCCGGACGGTGCTCTGGAAGTCGTTGCGCAACAGCCCGGCGATCGCGAACGATTGCCCGTCGCGCAGCTCGAGCGTGGTCTTGGCGCGGCGCGTCTGCAGCCCCGGGATCGTCAGGCCGTTGACGTTGATCGATGCCGAGGGGTCGATCGAGCTGACTTCCGGCGCGACCACCAGATTGATCACGCCGTCGTCAAGGACGGTAGGCGTGAACGCCAGGCTCACGCCGAAGGGCTTGAACTCGACCGTGATGCTGGTGTTGCCGTTCGTGGTTCCCCCGCCGCCCTGGGCGACCGGCACGGGAAACTCGCCGCCCGCCAGGAACGACGCGGACTCGCCCGACATCGCCACCAGAGTCGGTTCGGCAAGCGTCGTCACGACACCCTTGCGCTCCAGCGCGTCGAGCGCAGTGAAGATGTTGAGATTGCCGAGCGTGATGCCCTTGGCGACGATGCCGAAGCTGCTCAGCACGCCGGCGAGATCGATCGTCGGCGAGCCGTTCTTGTTGGTCAGCAAGGTCGTGGTCGGCGCCGTGTTGCCGAAACCGCCCTGAAAGGTGTGCGGGCCGTTGCCGTTGGTGAACCCGGTATTGAGGCCGAGATTCTTGGCGGCGGTGCGGTTCATTTCGGAGAAGCGCACTTCGAGCATGACCTGCTGCGAGGCACCCACCGTCAGCAGATTGACGACCTTCTCGCTGGCATAGGTAGTCGCGATCTGCTTGGCGCGATCGACGGCGGGGCCGCTCGACACGATTCCGGTAAGCACCACCGAGTCGCCGGAAATCTGTGCGCCGATGGTTTCGGTGGGCATCAGATCGTGCAGCGTTCGCCGCAGCGTTATCACGTCGGGCCCGACCGCGACGTCGACGACCGAGATCAGATTGTTGTTGCGGTCGTACAGGGTCAGGCTGGTCGTGCCGATCTTCTTGCCGAGGATGTAGAGCGACCGATTGGTCAGCGGCAGAACGTCGGCGATGTCGGCATTGCCGATCAGCGCCTTGGTGAAGGGCCGATCGGCTGTCAGCACCTGGCTCTTGTTGACCGGCACGTCGAGCTGGCCGGCGAGGACATTGGCGCCCGGCAGCGAAACCGCGTCCTGGGCCTGTGCCGCGGTGGGCACCGCCAGCAGGGCGGCGATCGCCAGTGCGCGTGCCAGCGGCCGGCGCGGAGTTGCATTAGCGCGCGCCATAATGACGAACCTCATAGCTGCTGTCCTTGGTCCCGCGGACGATGAGAACGGTCGAGGTGTCGGCCGATGGCGACGCGGCGGCGGGTTTCGCCCTGCGCGGCGGCGGGGCCGGCATATAGGCCATCGGCGGCTGGTAGATCGGCGCCTTGTCGGAATAGCCGCCGACATAGGCGCCGTCGCGCAAGTCCTCGACGCTCACGGTCTCTACGGCCGGGCTCGGCACTGCGGAAGGATTGGCGAGAACCAGGCTGATCTGGCCGACTTGCTGGGCGAGCGCGAGCTTCTGCGCATCGACCTGCGAAACTTCGAGCGTCGCGGTCTTGCCGATGATGGGCTTGTCCGCTGAATCGCTGGCATCCTGATCTATCGCGATGACCCGGATCTTCTGCAGCAGGATGTCGGTGATCTGCCCGCCGCCATTGGCATTGGGCGGCGTTCGCGTGACGAGCACATCGACCACGTCTCCCGGCAGCACGAAGCCGCCGACGCCGGCGACGTCGCCGACCCGGACCGCGGCGGCGCGCATATCGGGCTTCAGCACGGCGGAAATCGCCGCGCGCCCGCCTTCACCGGAAATCTTGGAGCGCAGGATCGGCTCGTTGACCGCCATCGGCCGAAGCGCGACGCGGTTGCGGTTCATCGGCAGAAGCTGGGAGACCGACGAGAAGGTGCCCTCGGGCAACGTGTCCATCGGCAAGTCGATCAGCGTGATCTTGTCGGGCGTGATCACCGTGCCGAATTCGAGCGGCACGCGCGCTACGGCGACCTTGGCCATGCCTTGCGGCGTCGTCGCTTGTCGTTCCTCGACACGCCCCAGATAGCTGTTCGCGAGGAAGACCGCTGCGAGCCCCACGAGGATCGCGACGCCGAGAATGATAAGCCCTTGTCCACGCATGACCTTCGCCCCCGCTTGGTCGAATGCAATAATAAGCAATCGAATGGGGCCGCGCCGAAGCGCGATCCCCGTCAGAGCATCAGCAGGTCGGAGCGGCCGCGCCGCCCGATGTGTTGATGCAGTTCGACGCCTTGTTCATGGCATTGCTGATCGATCCGCCGAGCGTGAAGGCGGCAACGGCTATGCCGGTGCCCACGATCGCCAGGATCAGCGCATATTCGGCGGCCGACGCGCCACTCGTGTCGGCCAGCAGATTCTTGATCGTCGTCATGTCGATTTCCTTTCCTGTGCCGGGCCCAGCCCGGTCCGGAACGGCGGGGCGCCGCAACGGCGCCCCCCGTCAGGATCAGCAGGCCGTGGCGCTCGGTGTACGGCTAATGCAGTTCGACGCCTTGTTCATGGCGTTGCTGATCGAGCCGCCGAGCGTGAAGGCGGCAACGGCTATGCCGGTGCCTACGATCGCCAGAATCAATGCATATTCGGCGGCCGAAGCGCCGCTTGTATCGGTCAGAAGGTTCTTGATCGTCGTCATCGTCTTTCCCCATTCCCCTCTACCCGGAGAAAGTCTCCGGCCCATCGTTCAGCCCGAAGACGTCAGGAGCGATTTACGCTGGTCTTTCGCCAGCCGTGGTGGAGCATCCAAAAGCTCCGCAACGCTCGATACGCCTAGGTTGCATTCGAAGAGGGAACCCAAGTGACAACCAAGTCAACAACGCTTTATTTAATGTTTAATTTCCGTGACTTAGCGTATATTCTCGTTAACCATGGCAGAAAATATTGTGTAAAATCAAACACATAGTGCAGCGCGATCCATTGTGGATGCGTTTCGTTAACCATCCGGAATCGCTGAAAAAATGCCCCCTCCGAGACATTGGTTATAATAGATATAACTTTTGGTATTCTCATTCTGGACCGCGATGGTCCCAAGCTATGTTGTTCTACTTAAGGGACTTCCCGTTACTTGCCCGCTTTCTACGATTAACCAGATTCGCGCTTTGCCGGGAACGGATCGGGCGATAGGGTGAGTCGCGAATGGAGGGGGCTCCATTTGGGATAGTTTGGGGGGTCCGGATGGAACGGCCAAGGGTCACCGGTCCCGACCTTTCCGGAACCTCGTTCGTACTTGCGGCAAGCTTTGCGGCCTTCGCCATTGTCGTCGTCCTGTCGTCCGCACTCGCCGACGGGGATACCGGCTGGCACATCGCGACCGGTGCGTGGATCGTCGCGCACGATGCGGTCCCTCAGGTCGATCCCTTTTCGTTCACGGCGCGTGGTCAGCCCTGGGTGGCGCACGAATGGCTGTCCGAAGTGACGATGTATGCGGCCTGGCGTTGGGGCGGCTGGAACGGCCTGATCCTGTTGTTCGGCGCCGCCGCGGTGGCACTCTATGCCATTATTGCGCTCCATTTGCTTCGCTGGCAGCGGCCCGGCGGGGCGGCGCTGATGCTTATTTATCTATCGCTCGGGCTTGCGCAGTCCGTGCTCGCGCGGCCGCATCTGCTCGCACTGCCGATGCTCGCCGGATGGCTGGTCGCGCTTCTTCGTGCGCGTGATCGGGAGCGCGCGCCACCGCTCGCGCTCGCATTGTTGATGCTGGTCTGGGCCAATGCGCATGGCAGTTTCGTGTTCGGGCTGGCGCTCGCCGGTGCGTTCGGCTTCGAGGCGCTCGTCACTGCGCCAGCCGCAAGCCGAATGAAAGTGATACGCGACTGGGGCCTGTTCGGCGCGGCGTGTCTGGTCGCGGCGTTGCTGACCCCGGGCGGTGTCGGTGGCCTGTTATACCCGTTCTACGTCAACGACCTGAACCTGCTCGCTTATATCGCCGAGTGGCAGCCGGCGCGGTTCGGCGGAGCGTCGGCACTCGAAGTCCTGCTGCTCTCGGGCCTGTTCTTCCTGTTCTTCCGGCCGACGCGCATCCCGGTCACGCGCCTGCTGATCCTGCTCGTGGCGTTGCATCTGACCTTGGATCATATCCGCAACCAGATGGTGCTGGTCACGCTTGCCGTGATCCTGCTTGCCGAGCCGCTAGGCCGGGCATGGGCCGATGGCGCGGAACGGCCCCGCCCGGCGATACTTCCCCAGGTCTGGGGCGCGCGGCGCGAGCTTGCGCCCATCCTCGTCGTCGGGCTGTTGTTGTTCGCCGGAACCGCAGCCTGGCGAATGATCGCGCCATTCGACCGAAAGGACAGCTACGGCGTGCCGATTACCGCGCTCCGGCATATCCCGGCCGAGCTGCGGCAACAGCCGGTCTTCAACGAGTACAGCTTTGGCGGGCTGCTCGTCTTCGATGGTATGGCGCCGTTCATCGATGGCCGGTCGGACATGTACGGCGACGATTTCACGGCACGTTATTTCAAGGCGTCCACAGGCGATATCCGGAGTTGGCGCGAGGCCGACTCCCGCTGGAAGTTCGGTTGGACGATCCTGCCGCCCGACAACGCATTGGTCGCCGTGCTCGACAAGGAGCCGGGATGGCGGCGATTCTATGCCGACAAATGGGCGGTGATCCACGTTCGCGATCGCCCCTTGACCACCCCGCGCCGATGAACGCGCCGCCGCCGGGTTCGGGCAGGATGCGCGACTGGGTGCGCACCAATCCGCGCGCGGCGCTCCAGATCGGGCTCTCGACGGTCCTGGTCTATGGCCTGTGCTGGCCGATCGTGGCGCCCGACCTGCACACGTTCCTGTATCCGTGGATCGATCACATCCTCTCCGCAGGCCGGATCAAGGCCTTCGCGGTGCCCTTCAGCAACTACACGCCTCCCTATCTGTACCTGTTGTCCGCGGCGTCGCTGGTGATCGCCAACCATCTGGCGATCGTCAAGTCGCTGGCGCTGCTCTCGGTGCTTGCGGCCGCGTTCGCGGTGCGCCGGCTGATCGGCCAACGGCCCTTCGCCAATGAAGCGACGTTGCTGGTCCTGTTGTTGCCGAGCATATTGGCCAATGGCGCGATATACGGCCAGTGCGACGGATATTGGGCCGCGGCCTGTGTCATGGCGACGGCGTCGGCGGCCGATGCGCGGCCCCGGGCGATGCTCGTGTGGTTCGGCGTCGGTCTTGCGTTCAAGTTGCAGGCGATGTTCCTGGCCCCGTTCGTGCTCGTCATGCTGTTGCAGCAACGGCTGCGTCTGGTCGAGTGGCCGATCCCGCTGGCGATCTACGCATTGGCGATGCTTCCGGCGTGGCTCGCCGGCTGGCCCGCCGCCGATCTGGCGACGATCTACCTAGGGCAGGGCGAACATTTCAACACGATCGGAACCGCCCCCGGCCCCTGGGCGATCGTCGCGGCATTTCATGCGCGGGAACCGATGGCGATATTCGCGCTGGGTTATGCAGCGGCAGGGCTGGCGAGCGCCGGCTATGTCGCGATCTTCGCGCGCAAGCGCCTCGATCCGATGATGACGATGCGCATCGCTTTGCTGTCGGCGATGATGGTCCCGTATCTTCTGCCGAAGATGCACGAGCGCTATTTCCTGCTCGCCGATCTGATGTCGTTTGCGATCGCGGTCATCGCGCGCGATCGCCGGTCGGCGCAGGTCTTCGTCGCCTGCCAGCTTGCCTCGACGATCGCGATCTTCGGATCGATGTTCGATTTCCCGCGTGTGGCTGCGGCAAGCGTTGTTCCCGCCACCGTGGCGATCACGCTATTGCTGCTCCAGCTCCGCGCGGACGCTGGTCAGGCAGGCACACGCCAGCGATAGGTCAGGTTCACGCGGCGCGACAGCAGCAGATAAGGCAGCCAGATCGCGACGCTGATCAAAACTTTCTTCAAATTGCCCTCGAGCATGTCCGCCAGCGACGCGCCGACCGGACCGGGCAGATTGGCAACGTGCGCCATCACGCGCGCGATGCAGATCTGCATCAGGACGTCGATCACCCATACCCCGGCGAGGAACCGTGGGAAGAGCGGGACATGACGCAAGGCGAGGACGAACGCGAAGGCATAAAGGCCCGACAGGAACACGAGATCGACGAACATCATCACGTAGAGCATGCGGAACCAGTCGGGTGCCATTCCGCCCAGCGCCGGCACCCCGGCGAGGAACTCGAACGTACGGAAGGGCACGTTGATGAGGATCCCGACCAGCAACGAGGCCATGAACCCGCCGGCGCCGAACAAGGGCATGGATCGCGCGGTCACGGCATCGACACGCCGCCAACGGCCGAACTGCGCAAGTCGGCCAGTCGGCTGGGCAACGAACGCACCCGATGGGAAAGCGCGCAAACCCAGAAAGATCGTCACGACCGGCGCCACGATCACGAGAAGATAGGGCAGGGCATTCCTGATCGCATCGACCGGCGTCGCGATGGGCGTCGCGGCATATGCCAGCCGCAAGCCCGCAGCGAAGCTGACCAGAACCACCCAGAGAGTCATCAGGTCCGGCAGACCGACTTCCAGCCGGCTTACGAGCGTCTGGCTGCGCGCCGTAAGGTGACGGCTGATCGGCAGGCTGCTCAGGCGATCCATTCGAACGCGCTCCTTCGTATCGCCCGTATCGCCGGCATTATGCTTTCGAAAGCGTTGACGCCACGTAAAGGCCCCTTTTGCCGGCGCGAAACCAGACCTCACGCGCTGCAGGGTTGCTCTTGCGCGACAGGCCGTGCACGCTGCGTGGTGAGCAGGAGAGCAAGCAGCCCGATCGTCGACGTCGCAGCTCCGGCAAGTGCTACCGCCGGATAGCCCAGGCCGGCAGCGATCACGCCTCCGCCCAATGCGGCACCCAATGCGTTGCCGAGATTGAAGGCGCCGATATTGACGGCCGAGGCGAGGTTCGGCGCATCGGCGGCCGCGGTCATCACGCGAATCTGCAGCGGCGGGACGAGTGCGAAGCTCGCGACTCCCCACAGGAAGATCAGCACCGCCGACGCTCCGGCGTGCGGCATGAACAGGGCGAAGGCGATCAGGATCGCGGTCAGGGAGGCCAGCGTGACGATCAGCGTGCGATCGACCGAGCGGTCCGCGAACTTCCCGCCCAGCCAGTTACCCACCGTCAGCCCCACACCGAAGGTGACGAGCATCGCGGTCACGAACGCCAGCGAGGCATGCGTCACTTCGCGCAGGATCGGCGTGATGTAGGTGAAGACAGTGAACATCGCACCGGAACCGACCACGGTCAGCGCCAGCGCGCCCAGCACCTCACCGCGCCCGAGGACGCGCAGCTCCGCGAGCGAGCTTTCGCCTCTCGGCGCCGGCAGCGGCGGCAAGGTCAGCCGCAGCGCGGCCATCGTCGCGACGCCCAGGCCGGCGATGCCCCAGAAAGAAGCGCGCCAGCCAAGATGGTCGCCCGCCCATGTTGCGAGCGGCACGCCGACGACATTGGCGATGGTCAGGCCCATGAACATGGCGGCAACCGCGCTCGCGCGACGTTCGGGCGCAACAAGGCCGGCGGCGACTATCGAGCCCACACCGAAGAATGCCCCGTGGTTGAACGAAGTGACGATGCGCGCGGCTAGCAACATGCCGTAGCTGTCGGACACGGCCGCGAAGAGATTGCCGGCAGTGAACACGCCGGCAAGCCCGATCAGCAATGTCCGTCGCGAAACGCGCCCGGTGGTCAACGTCATGACGGGTGCGCCGATCACCACGCCGAATGCATAGGCACTGATCAGCAGGCCGGCGGCGGGGATCGAGACGCCGAGGTCGTTCGCGATCACCGGCAGCAGCCCCATGGGCGCGAACTCGGTGACGCCGATCCCGAATGCCCCGATGGCGAGGGCGATAATGCCGAGGTTGAGCTTCACCATCGCCTCCTCAGACCATCGCCTGGTTCAGGCGGGCGAAACCCTCCTGCTGGTGATAGGGGGTGTGGGGGTAGGGCGGCAGCACTGTGCTCACGGCATCGAGTGCCGCGACCTGCCCGGATGTGAGCGACCAGCCTGTCGCACCCAGATTCTGCCGGAGCTGCTCTTCGTTGCGCGCGCCGATGATCACCGACGAGACCGTGGGGCGGCGCAACAGCCAATTGATCGCGACCTGGGGCACGGTCTTGCCGGTCTCCGTCGCGATCGCCTCGAGCGCGTCTATGACCCGATACAGGAGCTCGCTCTCCACGGGCGGGGCGAATTGCTCGGTTTCGTGGAGCCTGCTTCCCGCAGGGACAGGGCGGTCTCGGCCGATCCTGCCGGTCAGACGGCCCCAGCCCAGCGGGCTCCAGACGAGCGCGCCGATGCCCTGGTCGGCGCCGAGCGGCATCAGCTCGGATTCATAAGCGCGGCCGATCAGCGAATAATAGACCTGGTGCGCCACCAGCCGAGGCCAGCCGTGCCGCTCGGCCAGGCCCTGCGCCTTCATCAACTGCCAGCCGGGATAGTTGGATACGCCGGCGTAGCGGATCTTGCCCGCCGCGATCAGCAAGTCGAGCGTGCCCATCAGCTCCTCGGCCGGGGTAGACGCGTCGAAGGCGTGCAGCTGGAGCAGATCGATATAATCGGTTCCGAGCCGTGACAGCGCTTGCTCCACTGCCCGTACGAGCCGGGCACGGGACGCTCCCCAATCTTGCGGGCCGTCGCCTGTCGGCAAGCCGGTCTTGGTCGAAATCAGCACGGCGTCGCGGCGTCCCCGAACCGCCTCGCCCAGGATCTCCTCGGACGCGCCGCCCGAATAGACGTCGGCGGTATCGAACAGCGTCACGCCGGCGTCGATGCAGATGTCGATCAGTCGCCGCGCCTCGGCGGCGTCGCTTTGGCCCCAGGCGCTGAACAGCGGCCCCTTTCCGCCGAAGGTGCCGGTGCCGAAGCTGAGTGCCGGGACGCGCAGGCCCGAATTTCCGAGTTGCCGATATTCCATGATCCACCGCTATGCTGTTGTCGATGCATAGATGGACGGCGGATCGTTGCTGCAGTAGCGGCTGCGGACGCGAAGGATTTATGCGATGGATGCAAAGATGGGTGGGGGATCGGACCGGGCCCGGGCACTGGCACTTTTCTCCGCCGTCGTGGAAGAGGGCAGTTTTTCGGCAGCCGGACGCGTCCTCGACATGAGCCCTTCCGCTGTCAGCCGGGCGGTTGATCGGATCGAAGCGCGGCTGGGAGTCAGACTTTTGTTACGGTCGACCCGAGCGCTGTCCCTCACGGCCGAGGGCCAGGCCTATCTGCAGGCGGCACGCCGCATCCTGACCGACCTTGACGATGTCGAACAGCAGATCGCCGATCAGGGTGCGCCGCGCGGGCGGCTGCGGATCAACGCGGCGCTCTCTCACGGTCGCCTCTGCGTCGTGCCGCTGCTGGGGGAGTTCGCCGCTCGCTTTCCGCATATCCTGATAGACATCGCGCTCAACGATGCACTGGTGGACGTCGCTGGCGGGCAGGCGGATGTCGCAATCCGCTTCGGTCCTCTGCCGGACAGTTCGCTCACCGCCCGAAAGCTGGGCGAGACACGCCGTGTGATCGTGGCGTCGCCGGAATATCTGGCGCGGCACGGACGGCCGGAGGTTCCCGAAGACCTGCACCAGTTCAATTGTCTCAACTTCAATTTCCGTCGCGTGGAGCCGATCTGGCCGTTCCGGAGAGATGGCCGGGATTTCGCCTTGTCGGTTGCCGGCAATATCGAGGCGAACAACGGCGAGACGTTGGGCCAGCTCGCGGAGGCGGGCGTCGGCATCGCCCGGATCGGCCGCTTCAGCGTAGAATCGGAAATCGCTGATGGCAGGCTCGTACCGCTTCTCGAGGAGTTCAATCCTGGCGACGTGGAGCAGATCCACGCGGTATTCGTCGGGGGAGTCAGCACTCCGGCCCGCGTCCGCGTCTTTGTGGATTTTCTTGCCGCGCACTTGCGCTGACCGAAGGCGGCGAGCGGATCGCCATCCGGCCCGATCGCGATAGCCGAAGGGCATAGGGCTAATAATGCATCATCATGCAGATGTCGTATTTGTCCAATCGGACTCGAAGGCCACAGCTTAAGGCGCGCTCATGGTGATGTTCGATTGGTGCCGGCGAGCGTCGGCATGGTTTCGAACTCTGGGAGATCTAAAGCGTGCGCAAACATGACCACAACAGCCGCGGAGCATACCCGCGAAGCCCGGTCAGGGAAGCGCTCGTCCGTTGGCTCGCAAGTCTCGACGCAGTGAGCCGCACGCTCTTCCCGGAGCAGGAGTCGTAAGGTTGCCTTTCGAGTCGGCTCGAGGAGCTTGCCGACCCTGACGGCGACGCCTGCGCTCAGGCGCCCGCCATTGCGGACATATCCATCCAGGCAGGTTCGAAGACATTCCCGTCAGGATCGGCGAAGCTGCGAAGGTACATGAAGCCCATGTCCTGCGCTTCGCGAATGTCTGCCGTTCCTCCAACCTTGGCGGCCGCCTCGACCATGGCGTCCACTTCGTCGCGGCTGTCGCGCGAGAGCGCGAAGAGCGCGGCGCTGGTTTCGCGGGCATCCGCAATCGGTTTGGATGTGAAGGTCTGGTAATAGTCCCGCGTCATGAGCTGGAAGATGATGGCTTCGGACCAGACCATCGAGGATGCCTGCTCATTGCTGAACTGGTCATTCTTCTCGAAGCCGATCGCCTCGTAAAAGCGGGTCGCTGCGGCCAGATCCGTCACCGGCAGGTTCACAAAAAGCATTTTCGGCATCGCTCTTCCCCAACTATGTCGAAACGAATATAACTCGATATCGAATTAATTATCTAGGTACTATCTCGATGTCAAGGCATATTGATGAGGCGGCGGATCGTATCGACGCACGCATGGCGCAATGGGCGTGCGAACTGCCCGACGTGGACACCACGGGCATGGCGATCCTGGGCCGGATGCGGTGGATCACCTTGTCCGCCCGACCCGTGATCGAACGCATTTTCGAAGAAGAGAATCTGGACACCGGCGAGTTCGATGTCCTTGCAACCTTGCTCCGATCCGGCGCGCCCTATCGGTTGCGGCCCACCGAGCTGCATCGATCGCTGATGATATCCTCCGGCGGGCTCACCGATCGCCTTCGCCGTTTGACGCAAGCGGGTCTGGTGTCTCGACCGGTCGCCCAGGAGGATGGCCGCAGCCTGCTCGTGGAGCTGACGCGGGAAGGGCGCGCCAAAGCGGAGAGAGTGTTCCGCAAGGACATGGAGGTTGAAATGCGAATGCTTTCCATGCTCGACGCGGAGGAGCGCAATCGCCTGGCGAATCTCCTGCGAAAACTTTCCCACTCCATCGCGATCTCAGCATTTTAGCCATTGGGGCAGCGAGGCATGCACCTTCGCGCCATCGAGCTCCGATTCCGCTCCGGCGCCGCCCTGTCCGCCTCATCAGGCTAGATTACCTTCCCGGAACAATTTTCGGCGCACTGGAATCGCGCCGCTATAGAAAGCCGCGGGCGGCGAACGCCCGGGCGATGGGCGGAGCGTGGCTTTGCTCCACGCTCTGAAGAGAGGGGATCATTCGGTTGTCATCCACCGGCAGGTTACGCTCGGCTTTCGCGCCTGTGCGCCAGAATCCCTCGAGCGGACGGAACAGCGCTTCGCTTTCATGGCCATATGCGCTGTTGCGGCTGGTATGCGCTTTCCTCGCCGTCCTGTCGCTTTCGGCGACCGCGGCATCGGCCGAGACTCGCAGTCTATCGCAGGGGTGGCTGTTTCAGGCCGGGGAGAGCACGGGGGCCGAACGCTCGCGTTTCGACGATAGCGGCTGGCGGAAAGTGGTCGTTCCGCACGACTGGTCGATCATGGACAAGCCGGACGGCAGCCCGCCGTTCGATCCCAAGGCGACTGCCGGCCAGGACTCCGGCTATCTGCCCGGCGGCATCGGCTGGTACCGCCGCCACCTGAACCTTACCGCGGAAGAAGCCGCCAAGGTCGTGCGGCTGAACTTCGAGGCGGTCTATATGGACGCCGACATCTGGCTGAACGGCGAACGGGTCGCCGAGCATCACTACGGCTACACCGCCTTCACGGTCGATCTGACCGGCAAGCTCAAGGCCGGCGACAATGTGATCGCCGTGCGCGCCCACCATGCCGATCCCTCGTCGCGCTGGTATGCCGGATCGGGCATCATCCGGCCGGTCACGCTCGACCTTCTCGATTGCCTGTATATCCGGCCGGAAAGCATCTTCGTCACCACGCCGGTCGCGACCGAGGCGTCGGGCACTCTCGCGATCCGCGCCTCCGCCGCGAACTGCGGGGGCAGGGCGGAGACCGTGGAGCTGGTTTCGCGCGTCGTCGCCTCCAACGGCGACGTGGTGGCGGAAGCGACCGAACGCCGCAACGTCGTCGGAAAGGGCAGCGCCGACTGGGCCCAATCGCTCACGGTGCCGCGCCCCGCGCTGTGGTCGCCGGACTCACCCAATCTCTACACGCTGGTGCAGCAGCTGCAGGTCGGCGGCGTGGTGACGGACGAGCGGCGGACCCGCTTCGGGATCCGCACGATCATCGTGGATGCCGCGAACGGCCTGCGGGTCAATGGAAAGCCGGTGAAGCTGCGCGGCGGCAATTTCCACCACGACAATTACATGCTGGGGGCCGCCGGTTTCCCCGACGCCGACGCGCGAAAAGTCGCGCTGATGAAGGCGGCCGGCTACAACGCCATCCGCAGCTCGCACAATCCCGCGAGTCAGGCGACGCTGGATGCGGCGGACGCGCTGGGCATGCTGGTCATCGACGAAGCCTTTGATGCCTGGAACAAGAGCAAGCGCGACCAGGATTATGCGCGCTTCTTCAAGGCGGACCGGGCGCAGGACATCGACAGCATGGTCGTCAGCGGACGCAATCACCCGAGCGTGCTGTTCTGGAGCATCGGCAACGAAATCCCCGAGGATGGCACGCCGGAGGGCGTCGAGTCCGGGCGCTGGCTTGCGGCGCGGGTCCGTCTCCTCGATTCCACCCGGCCGGTGACACAGGCGGTCAATGCCGATCCGCCGAAAAGCTCGAACCAGTTCGATATCCTGGATGTCGCCGGATACAATTATCACGCGCACGACTTCGAGAAGGAGCATGCGAAGTTTCCGGATCGGATCCTCTACACCTCCGAATCGGTGACGAAGGACGCTTTCTCCTATTGGCGATATGTCGAGAAATTTCCGTGGGTGATCGGCGATTTCGTCTGGACCGCAGTCGACTATATCGGCGAAAGCGGCATCGGCTGGATGGGCTATAGCCAGGATTGGCAGAAGCTCGGGCCCTATCCCTGGCACCTCGCTTATTCCGGCGAGATCGACGTGACCGGGCGCAAGCGGCCTGCCGCTTATTATCGCCAGATCCTGTGGAAGACAGGCATCGACCCCGTCGTCGCCTTTGTCCGCCAGCCCAAGGGCACCGAGGATCTGCCGGACCGGTTCCTGTATCCGATCACGCCGCCGCATCTCGATTGGTCGCATCCCGACGTCCACCCGAGCTGGACGTGGCGCGGGCAGGAGGGCAAGCCGCTCGAAGTGCTGGTCTATTCCGAGCTTCCCGAGGTCGAGCTGCTCCTCAACGGCAAAAGCCTCGGGCGCAAGCGGGCAGGCCTGGACACCGAATATGCCGCAGCGTTCAACGTGCCCTATGCCCCGGGCCGGCTGACTGCCGTGGGCTACCGCGACGGACGGGAGGCGGCGCGGTGGGAACTGCGGACCGCTGGGGTGCCTGCCGCCGCAAAGCTGAGCGTCGACCGCCAGCGCCTCACTGCCAACGGCACGGACATCGCCTATGTGACGGTCGAGCTGGTCGATGCCGATGGCACGCCGGTCTATGCGCAGGCGGACGACCGCCGCATGACCGTACGCGTCACGGGCGCCGCGGTCTTGGCCGGCATCGGCAACGGCGATCCGCGCGACGCGTCCAGCTTCCAGTCGGGAAGCCGCTCCTCGTTCCACGGCCGCGCCGTCGCTGCGATCCGCGCCGGAACGCAGGCGGGGCCGGTGACGATCGAGGTCGCCGTCGATGGCCTGCCGCTCCAGCGGCTGCGCTTCGACACGGTGTCGCGCTAGAGTCCGATTCAGCGCCTCAGGCGAAAGTGATTTTGAAGACGCTGGCGTGGCGCGTCGGCAGATGTCCGGGCACCGTTACGACGAGTGCGCGATCGGTCTGCCGGAAGCCGATCCTGCCGCGATGGCCGAGCAGCTGAACCTGGCGCACCCGGCGGCTCTCGTGCGGATTGCCGCTCGCCAGTGATGTTATCGCCGTCTCGCCCGAGGGTTCGCCCAGGACGATGGCGTAGAGCGCGCCGGCCTTGGTGGTGAAGCGGATGTCCTGCGCGGTGTATTCAGCCTTTTCGGCGAACATGCCCGACTTCGTCTCTGTCGGTCCTTCGCCGTAGATCTTCCAGGGCCGCGTGCTGTGGATCGCTTCGGCATTGATCGCCATCCAGGGGGCAAGCTCCGCCAGGAGCTGCTCGGACTGTGGCGGCAGGCTGCCGTCGGGATATTGCACGACGTTGAGCAGCAGATTGCCGTTCTTGCTCACGATATCGGCGAGCATCGTGACGACCTCGCTAGTCGTCTTGTAGGTATAGTTGTCGCTGTAGAACCAGTCGCCGTTCGACGTGTCGGTCTGCCAGGGCAGCGGGTTGATGCCGCTGAGGACGCCGCGCTCGACGTCCTGGACGACAGCTTCCTTGTGGAATTCGCCCGAACCGGTGTCCTTGCAGTTATAAACGGCTTCCAGCTTTCCGGTTCGTACGATGCTGCTGTTGTAGAGATGCGCGACCAGTGCGCGCCCGACTTCGCCGAACGGCAATCCGCCATCGGAATAGAGCAGGTCCGGCTGATAGGAATCGACGAGGTCACGAATCCGCTCGAACCACCGTTGGTGATAAGCGGGATTGGTCGTGTACCAGCTCTTTGGCGTGTTCAGGAACGGCTCGTCGCGATTGTCGTGATAAAGATCCGCATAGCGCGGATCGGCGCCGTCATAGCTGATCCCCAGCTTCGGCCAGAACTGATCGTAGAGATGGCTCGGATGCCACCAGCTATAGCTGGCGCCCAGATGTTCGGAGACGCCGAAGCGCAGGCCGCGGCGCTTTGCGGCGGCTTTCCATGCGCCGACGATGTCGCGTTTCGGGCCAAGCGCGGCTGCGTTCCAGCGATGGTGTTTGGAATTCCACAGATCGAAATTGTCGTGGTGCACCGCCATGGAGACAAAATATTTGGCGCCGGCCGCGGCATATTTGTCCATCAGCGCTTCCGGGTCGAAGCGCTCGGCCTTCCATAGCGGGATGACATCCTTGTAGCCGAATTCGGACGGATGCCCGTACGTCTTCACGTGATGATCGTAATGCGGGTGGCCGGGTACGTACATGAAGCGCGCATACCAATCGCCCTGACGCGGCACCGCCTGCGGTCCCCAATGCGCCCAGATCCCGAATTTCGCGTCGCGGAACCAGTCCGGCGTGCCGTAGGTCTTTAGCGACTCGACTGTCGGCGTGAAGCGCCCGGGCGGCACGTCGCGATGTCTCTCGCGGAGCCCGGAACTCTGGCTCTTCGCCTGCGCGCCCAGACCAAGCGCCGCCATCAGGGGAGCCGCCAGAACGTCGCGTTTGCTGAAAGTGACCATTTTCCTCCCCGTCGCTTGTTCGATCCGAGTCAAGCCGATCGAGCGTGACCTCAGGCGGCGTCTTGCCGCTCACCAGCTGAGGTATATGCAAACCTGTTTTCATATATCAAGCAATTCTCATCCACGCCTGCATGCTCTTCCGCGCTGGCGAGGCGCAGCGGCAGAGGGGGCGGCAAGGTCGGTTGACGTGGCTGGCTTCGCTCCAATATCTCCACGAGATCGAGCCGCGGCGATATGCATGGTCGAATTGGAGGGGACGATGGCAAAAGCAGGGCTCAAGGGGACCTATGCCGCTCCGGCCATCGAAAAGGCGTTCGAGGTTATCGAGCTGCTGGCGAACCGGCCGGAAGGCGCGCTGATAAGCGAGATGGCGACCGACTTGAGCCGTTCGGTGGGCGAATTGTTCCGGATTGTCGTGGTAATGGAGCGGCTCGGCTATCTGCGTAAATCCGATGCGTCGGACCGCTACACCATCGCCTACAAGCTTCTCGACGTCGCATTTCGCGGTACGCCGTCGCAGGAACTCGTGCGCGCGGCCATGCCGGAAATGCAGGTGCTTGCGCTGGAGGCGGGGCAATCCTGCCATGTCGTCGTACCCAATGGCGGCCGCGGCATGGTGGTCGCGAGAGAGGAGCAGCCCGGAACGCGCGGATTCGCGCTGAAGGTCGGCGCCCATATCGATATCATCAAGAGCTGCTCGGGGCAGGTTCTTCTCGCCTTCTCGAGTATTCAGCGTACGGAGCGGATCGTGCGCGCCGCGGAGGAGGAGCTGGGTATTTCAGTCGATCGCGGCTGGTTGGCCGATCGTATCGCAATCATCCGGCGAAAGGGCCATGACAGCCGCAAGAGCCCGGTCACCCATGGCGTGACCGATATCAGCTTCCCCGTTTTCGGCTTCGATCGGAATGTCGTCGCGGCGCTGACGATTCCCTTTCTCGAGCTGATCGACGGGTCGCAGAAAGTCGATCTGGAGGCGGCGCGAGACTTGCTGCGCACGGCGGCGGCGCGCGTTTCGGATCGACTGGGATATCAGTCAGACTGAGGCCATTCCGCTGCAGTGGCTTCCGGACCACGCTTGCGGCGCGCCTGGGCTACGACGCAATCCTGGATGCAACCGATCAGCGTTGCAGGCGCGCGGAAAATATCGATGAAATCTAACTTGCAAATACGCAAACGGTTGTGCGAGGTCGCGACAGGGAGAAGCCTATCGTTATGCGCACGATCATTTGCCAGGAGCCGTTTCGTCTCGCCTTGACGACGAGAAGCGAGCCCATCGCAGGCCCAGGGGAAGTCCTGGTCCGCATTTCGCGGGTCGGCCTGTGCGGAACGGATTATCATATCTTTGCGGGGCGCCACCCGTTTCTCCAATATCCGCGGGTAATGGGGCACGAACTGAGCGGCGAGATCGTTGCGGTGGGCCCCGGCACGACGCTGCGGACGGGCGGGCCGGTGACGATTAATCCCTATATCTCCTGTGGCAGGTGCGTGGCGTGCCGCAAGGGCAAGCCCAATGCATGCGTGAACATCAACGTGCTCGGCGTGCATTCCGACGGGGGCTTGAGCGATATGCTGGTGGTCCCGGAATCGGCGGTCATCGACGCCGAAGGCCTGACGATGGACCAGGCGGCGATGGTGGAGTTCCTCGCGATCGGCGCGCATGCCGTGGCACGCGTCCCGACGAATGCTTGCGGAAGGATGCTGGTCGTCGGCGCCGGCCCGATAGGCATCGCGACGGCTCTATTCGGCCGGCTCGATGGCTTCGATGTGATGCTCACCGACCAAAGGGAGGCGCGGCTCGCCTTCGCCCGGGAGCGCCTCGGATTCGAGGGTGTCTTCGCCGGTGACGCGTTGGAGACCGTGCTGGCGGAGCAGACCGGCGGCGACATGTTCGACGTTGTCGTGGATGCGACCGGATCGTTGCCGGCCATGCGACGCAGCCTGGGACTGGTGGCGCATGGCGGGGCTCTAGTGCTGGTCGGCGTGGCGCCAGGGGAGCTAGCCTTCGAAGACCCCGAATTTCACAAACGGGAGGCCATTTTGATCGCAAGTCGCAACGCGCTTGCGGCGGACTTCGAACGGGTGATCGCCGCGATCCGGTCGGGCGTGATCCCCACCGGGATCCTGCACACCCACAGCGTGGATGTCGGTGAACTGCCGGAGCGCTTTCCCGAACTCATCGCCGCGGCGGATTCGGTGCTGAAGGCGATCACGCGTTTCTGACGGCCGAGGCCGCATCCATTGACGAGGCGACAGAATGCACGCGCACGTCCTGCAATGAACGCATTCATTCATGGTCACCGGGCTCGGGAAATCCGGAAGTCTGATGTCGTCGTTGCGCGCCGGGTGAAATTGGCTAGTTCACGGAGACTCAGTGCATGAAGGGATCGTAGTGACACGAAACGCGCGTCCACGAAGCGCCACGCTCAAGGATGTCGCGGCAAAGGCCGGCGTATCGCCGATGACCGTGTCGCGCGTGATCAACGGACAAAGCGGGGTTGGCGCCGAAACACGCGCTGCCGTGGAAGAGGTCATACGAATACTCGGCTACACTCCCAACGTGGCGGCTCGAAGTCTCGTGACTTCGGCTGAACCCAAGATCGGCGTGATCTATTCCAACCCTAGCGCGGCGTTCATGAGCGACTTCCTGATCGGCGTGTTCGAAGAGGCGTCCGCGCGCGGAATTCGCCTCGTTCTCCTGAAAGGCGAGGGCGGCAAGCCTCCTGCGAAGGCGCGGCTGAAGGAACTCGCGGCTTCCGGGGTGGCAGGCTTCATCGTCACGCCGCCATTGGGCGAATCGCCGTCCATGCTGGATCTGCTTCGCGAGACGGGACTGCCGATGGCCGCGGTCGGCGCACACGCCGTCGAGAACGCGATCTGCGTTCGAATAGACGATCGCCGCGCGGCCTATGAGATGACGCGGCACCTGATAGATTTGGGCCATCGACGACTGGGCTTCATCGTCGGCAATCCGGATCAGGCGGCAAGCGCGGAACGGCTCGCCGGTTTCTATGCTGCTGTTCGGGAGGCGGGCGATGTCCGGACCACCGTCGCGCAGGGGGACTTCAGCTTCGCGTCGGGGCTGGACGCGGCCGAAAAACTGCTCGATGCCAGCCAGATGCCTTCGGCGATCTTCGCCAGCAATGACGACATGGCCGCCGCGGTTATTTCGGTCGCGCACCGGCGCCAGCTCGACGTGCCGCGAGAGTTAACCGTGGTGGGATTCGACGATACGCCTGCGGCTGTGATGCTGTGGCCGCCGCTGACGACGGTGCATCAGCCGGTTCGCGACCTGGCGTCGGAAGCGCTGCGCCTCCTCGCCGCCGAAATCGCCGCTCCCGGCTTGCCCGCGAGTCGATCCGATCGCGTGCTGGAACATACGATCGTGAAGCGGCAGTCCACGGCCGAGGTGCGGCCGCCAGATCGCGTGACCAGCCCGGAAGCCGCGGAATAACCTGTCATTCCTCGTCGCGGCCTTCATACCGAAAGAACGCAAAATCCGCCGGAGCGGCGGTGCCGGCCAGATCCTGACAGGCCATGCCGACGAATGCCCCCGTGAAATTGGGCAGGCCGGGGAACGAGGCCTCGTCGGAAAGGATGCTCGCATCCAGCACTTCAGGCGCGAACCGCCAGTCTTGGTCACCCTCGCGCCAGGCGAAGCGAAGCGCGTCGTGGTCCACGTCGACGCGCAGTTCGATCGGCCCGCGCGCAAGCGCCGGCACGATCGTGGTGAGCGAAGTGCCGCCGTCATCAGGCGAACTGGACATCACCTGCAGTTGCCGTGCGTCTCCATCGCGCGTCACGAACAGATAGTGGAATTTCGTGCTGTTATAGTAGCAGACCAGTCCGGCTGCTTGCTGGAAATGTGCCGGATCGAATTCCAGGCGGGTGGTGGCCGTGTAGCGGAAATGCTGTTGGCGGCGCGCCACCAGTGCCTGGGTGAAGTGGCTGCCCAGGCTCTCGCGCCCGTACAGGCGGAGATAGCCGGGCCGGGCGGCGAGGCTGAACAGCTCTTCCGGATATGGTGTCCGCAGCCACTGCAGATCCTGCGGCAGATCCGGTTGATCGAAGCGTCCATTCCAGGGCGTATGCGGCCGGGGCGCGGGGGGCAGGTCGGGCGCGGGCGGGGCGGGATCAGGCAGCGCGTCGCTGCGCGACGTTCTCAGCCAGCCGTCGTCGCCCCATTGCATGGGCTGCAGCGCCGTTTCGCGACCGAGGACGCAGCGTTCCCGTCCCGGCAGAGGGCGCCCGCACAGATAGCTGATCCAGGGCGTTCCGTCGGCGAGTTCGACAAGGTCGCCGTGCCCGGCCCGCGTCAGCGGCAGGTCGCGTCTCCCGAAGGAAGTCAACACCGCACCGTCGGGATGCGCCTCATAGGGGCCGCATAGAGTACGCGAGCGGGCCATCACCACTGCGTGCTCCCAGCCGGTGCCGCCCTCCGCGACGAGCAGATGGTACCACCCGTCGCGTTTGTAGAGATGCGGGCCTTCGGTGAAGCCGCGTTGCGTGCCCTCGAAGATCACGCGCCGCTCTCCGAGAAGCTTACCGGTGGAACGATCGAGCTCTTGCGCGACGATGCCGGCGAAGCGCGGCTTCGTGGGCCGGTGATCCCAGAGCATGTTCAGCAGCCAACTGCGCCCGTCATCGTCATGGAATAATGCGGGATCGAAGCCACTGCTGTTGAGATGGATCGGGTCCGACCAGTCACCGTCGATGCGATCGCAGGTGACAAGATAATTGTGGAAATCGCGCAGCGTCATGCCGGTGGGACCGTCCAGCGTCGATTGGCCGAAGCGCTTCACGTCGGTGTAGACAAGCCAGAAGCGGCCATCGGCATAGGTCAGGTCGGGCGCCCAGACCCCGCATGAATCGGGGTCGCCGCGCATGTCGAGCTGGGCTGGGCGGCGCAGCGGTCGCGCAGCCAGTCTCCAATGGGTCAGGTCCTTGCTGTGGTGGATCTGGACTCCGGGAAACCACTCGAACGTCGAGGTGGCGAGGAAGAAATCCTCGCCCACGCGCACGATCGAGGGATCCGGATTGAAGCCGCGCAGAACGGGGTTGGAAATCCGGTTCTGGTCCATCTCAGCTGGCGAAGGGCGACGAGCAGGGGCGTCCACACGCGTGTAGTCCGGTCTCTCCCCCATACGCTCTCCAACGGTAACGTTACCTAACACCCGAAACCGGCGCGCGGGACCAAAAGAAGCGCCATTGTTCCCGGGATGTGGGATAAACAACAGGAAAAGCCGATAATTCAAGCCAAAAATGCGAGCGTGGCCAAGAAATTTGTCGGAGCATTGACTCTCTGCGCCAGTGAATTTACCACTCCTATGGTAACGCTAACGTATCTGCTACGACGAGCAGGCCGAATGCGGCGGTCCGAAGAGGCCGAAGAGGAGGAGGAGAGAAGATGTCTGATTTGGGGAAGTTCGGATTCGTTGCAGCGGGCGGCCGGGGCGAGGTGTTGCGCCAGGCCATGCTTTCCGCCAGCGTTCTCGCCGCGATCACGTTCGTTGCCAGCCCGGCCATGGCGCAGGATGCTCCGACGAGTCCGCCGGTTGCGACCGCGCCGCAGCCCGCCGATGACCAGGTCGACGAAGCAACCGCAGCCGATATCATCGTCACCGGTTCGCGAATTCAGGCCACCGGTTTCGCGGCGCCCACGCCGACGACGATGATCGGCGAAGAGCAGATCCAGAGCAACGCGCAGCCGAACATCTTCGCGACCATCACGCAGTTGCCGTCGCTCCAGGGATCGAGCGGATCGACGACCAATACGTTCAGCACCTCGAGCGGCCAGCAGGGTCTCAGCTCCTTCTCGCTGCGCGGTCTCGGCACGATCCGCACGCTCACCCTGATCGACGGCCAGCGTGTCGTCGGCGCTTATTATACCGGGGTCACCGACGTCAGCCTCTTCCCGCAGCTGCTCATCCGCCGCGTGGACGTAGTGAACGGCGGCGCATCCGCATCCTACGGCTCGGACGCCGTCGGGGGCGTGGTCAACTTCATCACCGATACCCATTTTACCGGTATCAAGGGCAACATCCAGGGCGGCATTACCACGTATGGCGATGACGGGCAGGGGCTTATCCAGCTCGCTGCTGGCCGCAGCTTCTTCGGAGACCGCCTGCACGTCGTAGCCAGCGGCGAGTTCGCCAAGGAAGCCGGCGTCGGGCCGGGCGATTTCGGCCTCGATCTCGCCGGCGATCGCGACTGGTTCAAGCAAACCACGATGATCAACCGCAATGTCACCAACGACGGATCGCCGCAATATGTGATGCGCGACTTCGCGCAGCCCTATAATTTCACCAAATACGGCCTGATCAGTGCGGGCCCGCTTCAAGGCATCGCGTTCGATCAGAATGGCCGGCCTTTCCAGTTCAATTACGGCTCGAACGGTACGCCTGCGCGCAACGCGGCCGGCACTGTCAACGGCTGCTTTCCCGGCTTCTGCGTCGGCGGCGATCTTTCGGGGAACACCGACACCGGGCGCACGCTGCAATCGGGCATCCAGCGCCTGACGGGCTATGGCCGCATCGGCTATGACTTCGCCGAGGATAACGAGATCTACTTCACCTACAATGTCGGCCAGGTGAAGACCCACAACCAGCCGGTCAACGGCCAGAACCGGACGGGCCTGACGATCCAGTGCGCAAATCCGTTTGTCCCGGCTTCGGTGCAGGCGCAGTGTGCGACTGCGGGAATCACCAGCTTCACGTTCGGCACCGCGAACGCGCTGTTGCCAAACACCAAGGTCCGCACCGATCGCCGCCAATATCGGTTCGTCGGCGGCCTGAAGGGCAAGTTCAAGCTTCTGGATTCCGATTGGACCTACGATGCCTATTACGAACGCGGGATCAATCACACGGCGGTTGATGTCGAGGACATCATGCTCAACCCGCGCTACAACCAGGCGATCAACGCGATCGTTCTCAATGGCGCAATCGTCTGTGCCGATCCGGTTGCGCGGGCCAATGGCTGTCAGCCGATCAACATCCTCGGCGGTGCCGAGCCCTCGGCCGCCGCACGCGCCTGGATCATGCCCGAGAACGGACCGTTCCAGCGGTTGCGCATGACGCAGGACGTCGCGAGCCTGAACTTCTCGGGCTCGCTGTTCGATTGGGGGGCGGGGCCGGTGTCGGTCGCGTTCGGTGCCGAATATCGCAAGGAATTCTACGAAGTCCATGCGGACCCCTATGGTGCCGGCGTCGCCCCGATCAGCCCGAACAGCGCCGACTACCCCGTCGACCCGCTGCTCTCGACCACGGGCAACAACTGGTATGCAGGCAATTACAAGAACGGCCACGGAAAATATAGCGTCAAGGAAGCGTTCCTCGAGCTGAACGTGCCGCTGTTCAACAGCGACACCTTCGGACGGGCGAACATCAATCCGGCCGCACGCGTCACCGAGTACAGCACTTCCGGAACCATCTGGGCGTGGAAGGTCGGCGGCACCTGGGACACGCCGCTCGACGGACTGCGCATCCGCGGCGTCACGTCGCGTGACGTGCGTGCGCCGAACCTGTCCGAACTGTTCGCGGCGCCCGTTACGACCACGCTGCCCAACTTCCTCGATCCGGTGCGGAACGTGAACGTGGTGGCGATCCAGAGCGTGGTCGGCAATCCGAACCTCACGCCTGAAATCGGCCGGAACACCACCATCGGCGCGGTTTACGCAAACCCCTCCTGGTTGCCGGGCTTCAGTGTCTCGGTGGACTATTACAAGATCAAGGTGACGGACGTCATCTCCAGTCTCGGCGCGGCCCAGATCGTCGATCTTTGCTTCCGGAACATCCTTCCCGAGACGTGCAGCGCGTATAATCTCAACAATCCGAACGGCCCGAATTTCATCAACGTTCAGTCGTTCAACCTCGCCTCGATCAAGACCAGCGGATTCGATATCGAAGCGAGCTATCAATGGCGCCAGCCGCTGGGCTTGCCGGGCAACTTCACGCTGCGGGGGCTGGCCACCCATATCCGCGAGTTCATCACCGACACAGGCCTGCCGGGCACCGCACCGAACGACACCGCGGGCGTGAACACGGGCGCGACGCCGCACTGGAAAGTGCTGGCGGTGCAGAGCTACGCGAACGATCGGCTCAGCCTTACCGTGCAGGAACGCTGGTTCACCGACGGCAATTACGGCAACCAATATGTCGTCTGCGCGCCCGGCAGTTGTCCGGTATCGACGGCGATCGCACCCACGATCGACCGCAACTTCATGCCCGGGGCCTTCTATCTCGACGTCGGCGGGACCTATAATTTCTCCGACCAGGTCACGGGTTATTTCAAGGTCGACAATGTCTTCGACCATGACCCGGCAAAGTCGCCGTTCAACGCGAACCCGGCATTGTACGACATCATCGGCCGCGTTTACCGCGCCGGCGTCCGGTTCAAGTTCTGATCGCGCCCGAACGGAGGTCCCGCATGGTCTCCACCCCTCTCAGGCGCACCTTGACCGGCTACCCAGAGGGTAGCCGGTCCATTTTACGAGACCGGAATAAGCATGGTGGCGTTGACGCGCTGCCGAGCGCTAGCAGCTGAAGCGGCGTCAAAGCCGCGAAGGAGAGGTGCAGCCGTGAGGGATTTGCATGAAGACCTCGTTCTTCCGGGGCCGCAACGCAACGAAGGTGCATGTCAGTTGCCGCAGCTCACGCCGACCCAGAACCGGGTATTTCGACTCGTCCATGCCGGACTGTCGAACAAGGAGATCGCGCGCGAGCTGGGAATAGCCGAAGCGACCGTGAAGGTGCACATGACCGCCGTCATGCGCAGGCTGAATGTTCGCAATCGCACGCAGGTAGCGATCATCGCGAACCGGCTGCACCGGAGTCAGCCGGCCACCGCCAAAACAAAGGGTCCGAATATATCGGGAGCCAGCCGTCGCATTTTCCCAGGAGGAGGAAACAACCGTGAAGCTCAACAGGAAGCTTAGGCTCTTGCGCGTCGGCCGGCCGGTGCACATTCTCGCGGTCGCGGCCTCCCTGGCCTGCGCTCTTCCTTTGGCAGCCCGGGCGCAGAACGACAGGATGACACCGATCGCGACCCCGACGCAGCCGAATGCGATCGTGCTGGACACCGGCCCGCTGCCTGGGGCGACGGCGGGCGAGGCGTGGCACAGCCAATATGGCAGCGTCTTCGCCCGGAACGTCACCGTCGCTACCCTAACACCCTTTCTTCCGGATCCCGCCCGGGCATCCGGCGCCGCAGTGATCGTGGCTCCCGGTGGAGGGTTCCGGACACTCTCTATGGAGAATGAGGGCTGGGATGTGGCACGGGCGCTCGCCGCAAAGGGTGTGGCCGCCTTCGTGCTGAAATATCGACTCAATCAGACACCAGCGGACATGGCGGCGTTCCAGCGTTCGACGCGGGAAATGTTCTCGGCGCCTGCGCCCCGGCCGCGCATGGACCCCGAGCAGGCATTGAAAGGCCTGGCCCCCCAAATTGCCGATGCGCGCGCCGCCTTCGCCCTGATCCGCCGCCGCTCGGGCGAATGGCACGTGGATCCGGACCGCATCGGGATGGTGGGTTTCTCCGCGGGCGCCATGCTGACCCTCGCGACCACGCTCGCGGGCGAGGACGCGAAGCCGGCCTTCATCGGCGACATATACGGGCCGCTTGCTCCGGTCGCCGTGCCAAAGGACGCGCCGCCCTTGTTCGCTGCGCTGGCTGCCGACGATCCATTCTTCTCGACCGGGGGGATCGGGCTGATCGACAGTTGGCGGGCGGCGAAGCGACCCGCCGAATTTCACCTGTACGAGCAGGGCGGGCACGGGTTTGGCATGTATCCGAAGGAGACCACGAGCACCGGCTGGTTCGACGCATTCGTGCGCTGGATCGCGATGCACGGCATGCTGAAGCCCGCACACTGAGGCCGAAATCGTGGCCCGTTTCCGCGTGGCGGGCATGCCAATGTACTCGGAGTATTGCGCCAGATGCAACTTGCGCTGCAGTGTCGGGCTGCGGATAAAGCGCGGCGCATCAGGGGGAGATTCATCATATGGCATCGGATAGTGAAGACGCCCCGACGCCCCTGCTATCTCCCGCCGCACCCTTGGCCGCGTCCGCGAAGGGTACCGGCCGGCGGTTGCGTGGCGCGGTTGCGCATTATCTCGGCACTGCGATCGTTTCCGGACGCATCGCACCGGGCGAGCGCCTGACCGGCGAAGTCGCCAATTCCGAAGCACTCGACGTTTCTCGCAGCGCCTATCGCGAAGCGGTGCAGGTGCTCGCGGCGAAAGGGCTGGTCGAAAGCCGCACCAAGGCCGGAACGCGTGTGTTGCCCCGCAGCCGCTGGAATGTGCTCGATCCGGTCGTACTGGCGTGGGCGTTCTCGGGCGAGCCCGATCTGGAATTCGTCCGCGACCTGTTCGAACTTCGCGCGATCGTCGAGCCTGCGGCTGCCAGGATCGCGGCGGGACGGCGCGAGAAGGCCGATATCAAGGCGATGAAGGAAGCCTTGGCCAGGATGCGCCGTCATACCCTCGCGACCGACGCGGGCCGGGCCGCCGATCGGGATTTCCACGACGCGCTGCTGCAGGCCACGCACAACAACGCATTGATTGCGCTGACCGCGAGCATCGGCGCGGCAGTGAACTGGACGACTCAGTTCAAGCAGCGCACGCGCGCATTGCCCCGCGACCCGCTACCCGACCATGCGCGCGTCTTCGAAGCGATAGCGGCCGGCGATCCCGAAGCGGCGAGCGAGGCCATGCGGATCCTCGTCGACCTCGCGCTCGAGGATACGCGCTCGTCGATGTGAGCGCCGGAGCGGAGGGTCGCTCCGGCGAAGCCTGCTTCACCGGGACGCTGCAAACGCCAGATGCTTGCTGAAGAACGGGATCACCTGTTCCTGGAAGCGCGCGGCGACATCGCTCGTATGATCGCCGGGATAGATTTCGAAGCTGTTGGCAATGCCGTAGCGGTCGAGCACCTCGTGCAACTTTCGGGAATCATCCTTGAGCCCGTCACGATCGCCGACATCTATGGCGATCGCGCGGTAGCGGCGGAGATTGCCGACATATTGGTCGACGAACGCGAGCGGGGCGTTAGCCGCCCACTTTGCCAGGACCTCAGGCCGCACCACGCCGTCCTTCATCGGCAGGTCCAGATACAAAGGTGGATTCTGTGGATTGGGCGACCATGCCGCTGCGGTGGCGAGCTGGGCGCGCTCGCCCCAGCCGAGCTTGCTCGCTTCTTCCAAGGACTGCACCTTCGCAAGCGCAGCCCCGGTCGCCGCATTGAACTGGGCCGGGTCGCGCGGCGAGAGACAACAGGGGCTCATCATGTAGATCGCCCCGAACATGTCAGGATGCCGCATTCCGATGCGTGCGGTGCCATATCCACCCATCGAATGGCCGGCCAGTCCGCGGCTCTCACGCCTGGCCAGCGTGCGGTAATGCGCGTCGATATGTTGCACCAGATCGTGCGATATGAATGTCTCGAAATCGCCGGTAGTCGCCGAGCTCGAATACATCGAGCCGTTGTGCGCCGTCTTGCTGTCGGGAAGCACGACGATCATTTCCTTCGCGCCCTTGGCGAAGGCGCCTTCGATCGTTTGGGGGACGTGGATCTCCTTGACCCATTGTTCGGCACCGATCGAGTAGCCGTGCAGGGCATAGAGCACTGGATAACGCTTTTTCGGGTTGCTGGCGTAGCCGGGAGGCAGCACCACCAGCACGTCGCGATCGGCGGCCTCGCCCTCCAGATTGCCCGCGATGGCGGGAGAGTGGACCTTGATGCGCTCGACGGTGGCCGAAGGTGCGCCTGGCACCGGCGCCGGGACACGAGTCGTCACCTGCGCCGAGGCTGGGCCGGCCGCGATCCACGCCAGCGCCATGCCCAGAAGATAAGCACGTCTCTTCGCCATATCCGTTTGTCCTCTCCTGTTGCGGACCGTCCATTGTCGATCCCCGAGCCTTCGCGCCCTGTGCTGCTGCAAGCCCGGCACTCGGACAAATTGCCGAAACGGGGCTGGTGCAATGTTAGCGCTACCGTTACGAATAACGGTAATAGCAAATAACACAATGGAGGGATGGATGAGGCTGGCGGCGAGAGCGGCGACGCTCGTGTTGATTCTCGCGGGGAGTGCGCCGCTGGGCGCACAGGAAATCCGCGTCACCATCCATGGCTCGAAGCGTGCGGCGCCGGTCACGCGTTATGCCTATGGCATGTTCATCGAGCCCATCGGCGGGCTGGTGGCACGCACCTTGTGGGCGGAGATGCTCGACGACCGCAAATTCTACTATCCGGTCGTGCCCGAGGCGCAGGACATTCCGCCGCCGCTGAACGCGGAGGGTCGGCCCGGGGTCACCTATCGCAAGTGGCGCCCGATCGGCGGCGACGATGTAGTGAAGATGGACAGCCGGGATCCGTTCGTCGGACCACACAGCCCGAGCGTGGCGGTCGGGGAGAGGCCGCGCGGACTGACGCAGTCAGGCATCGGGGTTGCACGGAACACGCGCTATGAGGGATCGCTATGGCTGTCCGGCGACACGACGGCCAAGGTGCAGGTCGCGCTGATCTGGGGTGTCGGCGACGGCGACCGACAGGTCGTGACGCTGCCCGGCGCCGGACCTGCATGGCAACGCGTCGACTTCGCTTTCACGCCCGCCGCCGACTCCGCCGACGCGCGGCTCGAGATCACGGGAACCGGCACTGGCCGCTTCCGGGTGGCTGCGGTCTCGCTGATGCCTTCCGATAATGTCGATGGCTGGCGCGCGGACACGACGGCCATCGCGAAATCGCTGAACTCGGGCTTCTGGCGGCTGCCCGGCGGCAATTTCCTCTCCAACTGGGATTGGCACGGCGCACTCGGCCCTCGCGATCGCCGCGCGCCGATGTTCGATCATGCCTGGAGCGCCATGCAGCCGAACGATATCGGCATGGACGAATGGATGCGGCTCACCCGGATTCTGGGCGTCGAGCCCTATGTCACTGTCGATGCCGGTTTGGGCGACGCCAATTCCGCCGCGGAAGAAGTGGAGTATCTCAACGGCCCGGCGACCAGCGACTGGGGTGCGAAGCGCGCGGCCAATGGCCATCCCGAACCCTATGGCGTCCGGCTCTGGAATATCGGCAACGAGCCCTATGGCTGGTGGCAGATCGGCAAGACCAGCCTCGAATATTATATGATCAAGCATCGCGCGTTCGCCGAGCGGATGCGTGCGGTCGACCCTTCGATCGTGCTCATCGCCTCCGGCGCGATGCCCGACCAGCTCCATCCGCGTGATTTCAAGGAGAATGCGTCGCTCGAGAGCATCCAGCACAAGTTTGGAACCGAGGAGGACTGGACCGGCGGCTTCTTCGCCAAGGCAATGGGCACGTTCGACGGCATCAGCGAGCATTGGTATGATCGCCCCGAAGAGCGCCCGACGGCTCCCGCCGATGCAGAGCTGATCGAATATGCGCGCTCGCCCTCCAATCACGTGCGGATGAAGGCGGAGGAGTGGAAGATCTATCAGCAGCGTTTCCCCGCGATCAAGGATCGCAAGATCTTCCTGTCGATCGACGAATATGCCTATTTCGGCAAGCCGACGCTCAAGAACGCGCTCGCTTATGCGATGGTGATGCAGGAGATGTTGCGGCACACCGATTTCCTGACGATGAGCGCCTTCACTACAGGTGCCTCGACGATGGACATCACGCCTACCGCGGCGACGCTCAACACTACGGGCACTGTGTTCAAATTATACGGAGAACGGTTCGGCGCCGGCACGATCCCGCTGTCGGTCGAAGGTAACGTTCCCCAGCCGGACCCCAAATATCGGGTCGGCTTCGCGCATCCGCAGGTGAATGCCGGAAGCGCGACCTGGCCGCTCGACGTCCTCGCCGGGCTGAGCCCCGACGGCAAGCGGCTGCGCATCGCGGTGGTGAACGCTACCTACAAGCCGCAGCGGCTGCTGCTCGAGCCGCGGGGTCTCAAACCGGCCGGCGCGGGCACCCGATGGGTGCTCACCGGCGGATCGATCGACGCCGAGAATAAGGTCGGTAAACCGGAAGGCGTGACGATCAGCGAGAAGCGGGTGCCGGCGCTTGGACGCACGATCACCGTCGATCCGATATCGGTGACGATCTTCGAATATCCCGTCAAACAATGACGCGCGGGTCCTGCGCGGCGTCGATCATCCGCCGCGCAGGACCTGCATCACCATCGCGCGAATCCGGCCGTAATGGTTGCGCAGCGGGCCCAATATGCCGTGCCGTTCCTCGGGCAGATGCGCGAGCGGATGGCCATCGGGACGAAAGACATAGTGATCGAAAAAGGCACGCCAGGCCGCACGCTCGGCGGCCGGGCGCTCGGCGATGGCGATCATCGCGAGCATCATCGTCGCATAGGGCGCATCGGGGCCGGTGCTGAACCCGTCCCACCAGTAATTCACCAGCACGTTCGCCGGCCCAGTCGCCTCGACCTGGTGCCACCAGAGCTTGGGGATGTAGAGTGCGTCGCCGATTTCGAGCTCGGCATGCAGCGCCCGCGGGCGGGCCGCTTCGAACCGCGGAAAATGCGGATCGGCCTCCGTCAAGTCGGCCGCAAGGCTGACCGGCTGGCCGGCCATATTATGGTCGATCGGCCCGACATAGAGGTCGCCTATCGCATCGGGTGGGTACAGGGTGAAGCGTCGCCGTCCCGCGGCAACCAGCGCCAGATTGTCATAGGTGTCATAGTGGCACGCGACCCGCGACGCGTTGCCGATCCAGATGCGTGGGCGGATCGCGGGGGGCAGGAAGGCTACGCGATTCTCGTCTCCAAAGCCCGGCAGGTGAACATCCGTGGGCAAGGATCCCATATAGATCGAAGGCAGTTCGGGTCGGTCGCCAGCGGCTGCAATGCGCCGCAGGGTCTCCGAGAGCGAGAGCGTTTCGCGCGCGAAATTGAAGCCGTCGGGGCCGGTTCCGTAGTGATAGCGCCCCGCGATCGCGGGCGGCCCGATAAAGGCTTGCGCGGTCTGACCTGAGTCGAAGCGCTGAAGATAGGCGAACAATGCATCGCGCGAGGTTCGCGCCGCCGCGACGAGGGGCCAATCTTGTCCGAGCCCCCGCAGAATGACGGGTGCGCAGTTTTCGGCAACTTCCCGTTGAAAACTTTCGGGATCGAGCCCCGGTTCGGCGGAAATCTCGCGCACCCGAACTATCCCGGGACAGCCGCGAGGCGGCGATTGCGGCGCCAGGCGAGGGCGGGGATCTGCTTGAGCGATTCGGCCATGCAGTAAGCCAGCTGCAGATATCCGCGCCGGAACAGTTCCAGCACGGCGGCGTCGTCGAGTTCCTGCAAACTGTCGAGACTCACCGTATAAAGCCCCTGCAGCGCCAGCGCCTCGCCGTCGTCGAAACGCAAGCTGATGTCGACGGGATCGACAACGCGGTGCGAGAGCAGCGTCTGGATGAACCTGTCGGTCTCCTCCACGCCCGTTTTCAATTGACGCAGCACCTGCTGGATCCGCCGCAGCCGTTCGCTCGGCGCACCGCTTTCGGTAAAGAGCGGTTCGCCGTCAGGCGCGTCGAACCGCGCATGGTGCGGGTCGATTGCGATGCTGTCCGCGGAGATGAAGAAGCCCTGACGCTCGAGGTCGAGCGGATGATAAGGCCGTGCTTCCCCGGCTGGATACTGCAACAGGTTCTCGCCCGGTTTGAACCCGTACATTGCTCCGGCATAAAATGCGCCGGTGTCGGGATTTTTGGTCAACAGGATCGGACAGCAAGTCGCTGCCGAGGCGAATTCCGAGACGACCACCTGCACGAAATGGGGCGCGATCTCCTGGCCTCGCGCGATACGAAGGCTGCGGTGCGCCTCGGTATCCAGCAATTCGAGCTCTCTCTGCATTCCCCCTCCTGACGCGGGCGTCCAAAAAATTCGCGCCATTCGATGCTGAAAGCGACGCGAGGTCAACGCTCTGCGGGATAGTTATATACGCCTACAAATTATTGTTGATAGCGCTAACGTTGCTGGCTAATGTGTCCGCAGATTCGCAGAAGATGGATCGAGGAGGATGCTGTAGCTGCCGGCGGTTCGTCCGCGGGCGCCCGTTGACACCTATCTCGATGATAAAAGCGGCTTTTGACCGTCATATGCGCGAGTCCGCGCCGGCGATCCGGCGTGCCACCCGTCAATACCACAAGGAGGGGGTATCGGCATGAAAGACATAATTACACGTACAAATGCATCGGGCGCGAGTTCGACGGCCAAATTGGCGCTTTTTTGTGCTTCAAGTTTGGTAGCGCTAACATTGAGTTTGCCCGCGTTTGCGTCTTCCACTCCGATGCCCGGAGAGGAACGTGGCGCCCCCCACACGGCAGGCCCTGACTCGCCGGCGAACGGCGCTCAGGACCAGACACTCGAGGCGCCAGCGACGGGCCTTACCGAAGCCGAACAGGACGAGATCGTCGTCACCGGTATCCGCGGCTCGCTCCAGCGCAATCTCGACGCCAAACGCGAGGCTTCGGGAGTCGTCGACGTCATTTCGTCCGAGGATATCGGCAAGTTCCCCGATTCCAATGTCGCTGCCTCACTGCAGCGCCTGCCCGGCGTCTCGATCCAGCGCGACGGTGTGCGCGGCGAGGCGAACGGCGTGACGATCCGCGGCTTCGGTGGCGACTTCAACGAGACGCTTGTGGACGGGCGGCGCCTCGCCACTGCGACCGGCGGGCGTTCGATCGACTTCAGCACCGTCGGTTCGGACTTCATCGGTGCGCTCACCGTGTACAAGACCCCCGACGTGACGGTTGCGGCAAATTCGATCGGCGCGACCATCGACATCGCCTATCCCAAGCCGCTCGACCGTCCCGGGTTTCGGCTTGCGGCATCTGCCTCGGGATCGATCCAGAATTATTCGAAGCGCATCGTGCCTTCCGGCGGCCTGCTGATCAGCGACAGCTTCGCGGACGACAGGTTCGGGATCCTCGCCAGCGTGATCTACACGCGGCACGACACGCGCACGAACAATGTGTTCGTCCATGGTTTCCCAGGCGGTCGCTATGCGCCATGCCAGCTCGCCGGCAGTACGGCTGCGACCTGCAACCCGACGACCAACACGACCGCGCCGGCATCGCAGCAACAGACGATCGTCGGCTTCTTCGAGCAGCAATATGGTGCGCAGCAATCCTATGCGAAGGATGAGCGCATCGACGGGCGCATCGCCGTTCAATGGCAACCCTCTGATGATCTGCTGCTGACGGTCGACAACAATTATTCCGACCAGCGGATCAACACCGATACTTTCGGTTTCGGAATCTGGTTCAACCAGGGCTCGCTGCGCAACGTGAAGCTCGACGAGAATGGCGTGCCGCTGGATTTCACGCAGTCCGGCTCGCAGACCGACTTCACGGCGGGCACCGACAGCAACTGGCGGCGGAGCAACCAGACCGGGCTCAACGTGAAGTGGGACGCGACCCAGAACCTCGAAATCGAGGCGGACGGCAGCCTCTCGCGTAGCTGGCTGAACCCCGACGGACGCGTCAATGGCAAGGGCGCCGATGTCGGATACGGGTTCGGGATCGGCCCTGCGTTGGGTATCGCGATCACGGGCGACAGCGACGAAGTAATTCCGTCACTGCACAATTACGGCGTCAGTGGAAACCCGGCTCGCTGGGCGGACACGTCGGCGATTGGGTCGCACGTCACCGTCAACATTGCGAACAAGAATACCGACACGATCAAGCAAGGCCGTCTGCGCGCCAAATGGACGCAGGACGATCTGACCCTGTCGATCGGCGGATCCTATGTCGACGATACGTTCAAATTCCGCAGTGCCAACACTTTCGCGAACAACTTCTGGCAGGCCTATTCAGGCTATGGGCCGGCATCGGGAACGACGGGTGGCGTCGCCATTCCGACGAGCCTTTATGACCGTACCGTCAGCACCGCGAACTTCATCCCTGGGTTCAGCGGCACGCTTCCACCCACGCTGCTCGATTTCTCGGCGGTCGCGTTTCAAAACTTCCTTACCGGGCTCGGCAACCCGCAAACGAAGACGATTCCGGGCTATAATTACGGTTGTTGCGGCACTGCCTTCACCGGCACGTTCGATGTCGCGAACGATGTCGGCAGCTATCGCAACATCAATGAGAAAACCTGGTCGCTCTTCTTATCGGCGAAGTACAAGACCGAAATCGCCGGCATGCCGTTCCACTTCAACGCCGGCGTGCGTCAGGAATCGACCAAGCTCGCCTCCACCGGCGTCGGCCGTTTGCCGACTTCGATCACGCCGAGCACGACTGACCCGACATTGCTCACGGTCAACTTCGGCCCGTCGCAGCAAGTGACGACGCGGAACAGCTACAGCTATCTGCTGCCCGCGGTGGACATGAAGCTCGAGCTCACGCCCAAGCTGGTGTTGCGCTTCGATGCCTCGCGCACGTTGACGCGGCCGACGCTCAATCTGCTGACGCCGGTGCTCAACATCGGCTCGGGCCAGCGCGTGGGAGCGCTGACCGCGGATGGCGGCAACCCCCTGTTGCAGCCGTATCTCTCCGACAATTTCGATGCCGCGGCGGAATGGTATTATCAGCGCAATTCCTATGCGTCGGTGAACTTCTTCCTGAAGAACGTCTCGAACTTCATCGTTCAGGGCACGCAGCGCCAGACGATCAACGGAGTCACCGATCCATCGACCGGACAGGCGGCGCAGTTTAGCGTTTCCCAGCGCGTAAACGGTCCGGACGCGACGGTTCGGGGTGTCGAGCTGGCGCTGCAGCACACTTTCGGGGATTCGGGCTTCGGTTTCATTGCCAACGGCACGTTCGTGGAGACGAACAAGCCCTATGACCGCAATGACATCAGCCAGAGCGGGTTCGCCGTGACGGGCCTCGCGAACTCGGCGAACTTCGTCGGCTTCTTCGACAAATACGGGTTCGAGTTCCGCGCGGCACTCAACTGGCGCGACGAATATCTGCTGCAATTCGGCCAGGTGCAGAACACCGGCGCGTTCGGAGCAGAGCCGACCTTCGTCAATGCAAGCACGCAGATCGATCTCAGTGCCAGCTACCAGATCACCAAGAACATCAATGTCTTCGGTGAGGCACTGAACATCACCAACGAGACGATGAGCACGCATGGCCGGTACAACAACCAGCTGCTCGACGTCTTCGGGTATGGGCGGCGATTTACCGCGGGTCTCCGCATCAAGCTCTGACCCTTTTCCCCTTGGCCGGGGGTGTCTTTGACACCCCCGGGCTTTGTCGCTGAAGATTGCGCGCATGCGTCCGATCAAGAACATCGTCGTCGTCGGTGGCGGAACCGCCGGATGGCTGACCGCCGGGATCATCGCGGCGAAGCACCGGGGCCGGATGGCCGCCGGCTTCACGGTCACCCTTGTTGAGTCCCCCACGACTCCGATCATCGGCGTGGGCGAGGGGACCTGGCCGACGCTGCGAACGACGCTCTCGAAGATCGGTGTCTCCGAAACCGATTTCTTTCGCGAGTGCGACGCGGCGTTCAAGCAGGGCGCCAGCTTCGCGCGCTGGACGACGGGCGCGCCTGACGACGCTTATTATCATCCGCTCATGCTGCCGCAGAGCTTTCACCAGCTCAATCTCGTGCCGCATTGGCTGGCTGGATCGATGCCGGGCAGCTTCTGCGATGCGGTTTCGCCGCAAGGTCGTATCTGCGACGCCGGGCTCGCGCCCAAGACGATCGCCACGCCCGAATATGACGCCGTCGCCAATTACGCCTACCATCTCGACGCCGGAAAGTTCGCGCCCTTCCTTCAGCGCCATTGCTGCGAGAAGCTCGGCGTGCGGCATGTCCTGGCGGATGTCCGGCGCGTTCACCTGACCGAAGGCGGCGACATCAGGAGCGTCGAGACCGAACAGACGGGCGAGATCGAGGGCGATCTCTTCGTCGACTGCACGGGTTTCCGCGCGCTTCTCCTCGGCGACGCGCTCGGCGTGCCGTTCCGTGACTGCTCCGACGTGCTGTTCTGCGACACTGCGCTCGCGGTCCAGGTGCCGTATGATCGAGAGGACAGCCCGATCGCCTCGCACACTACCTCCACTGCTCAATCCGCCGGCTGGATATGGGATATCGGCCTGCCGACCCGCCGGGGCACCGGCCATGTTTTCTCGAGCCACCACATTTCCGACGATGAGGCCGAGCGCGAGCTGCGCGCGTATCTGGGAGACGCGGGAAAGGACCTTTCCGTTCGCAAGATCAGGATCCGCTCCGGCCATCGCGAGACGTTCTGGAAGGGCAATTGCGTCGCCGTGGGCCTTGCCGCTGGGTTCCTCGAGCCGCTCGAATCCTCCGCGATCGTGCTGATCGAGCTGTCGGCGAAACTCATCGCCGAACAGATGCCGGTGTGCCGCGAGGTCATGGATGTCGTCGCTTCGCGCTTCAATGCGACGACGCATTATCGCTGGGGCCGGATCATCGATTTCCTCAAGCTCCATTACGTCCTGACCCAACGGACCGACAGCGATTTCTGGCGCGACAATGTGCGCACCGAGAGCATACCCGATCGGCTCCAGGAACTGATGCTCCTGTGGAAATACCAGCCCCCTTGGTTCCACGACGAGTTCGACCGGATCGAGGAAGTCTTCCCGCCGGCCAGCTATCAATATGTGCTCTACGGCATGGACTTCCGCACAGAAGTCGAGCCGGGCGCGATCGCGGACGAGGCGCGGCTCGCCGAACGCGCGACGCGGGAGAACGCTGCGCAGACCGAGCGGCTGCGGGTCGGCCTGCCACGGCATCGCGATCTGATCCGCAAGGTCCATGAACATGGTTTCCAGCCGGTCTGATCGGTCTTCCGTACCCGCACAGGAAAGGCATCCCATGAAGCGATCCTCGGCCATTCTCGCGGCGTCCCTGCTGGCGGGGATGTCCTGCATTCCGCCGGTCGCTGCCCAAGACACCCAAACGGCGAATGCCCAGGCGCGGGCGGATCGGTTGGCAGCCGAGCTCGTCGGCAAATTGTCGCTCGACGAGAAGGTTGACCAGCTGCTGAACACCGCCCCCGCGATCCCGCGGCTCGACGTGCCTGCCTATAATTGGTGGACGGAATCGCTCCACGGCGCGTTGGGATCCTTGCCGACGACCAATTTTCCCGAGCCGATAGGGCTCGCCGCCACCTTCGACGCTCCGCTCGTCAAGCAAGTCGCCGGCGCGATCAGCACCGAAGTGCAGGGCCTTCACGCCCTGGCGCGGCAGACCGGGCGGATGGGCAGGATCGGCACCGGGCTCGACACGTGGTCGCCCAACATCAACATCTTCCGCGATCCGCGCTGGGGCAGGGGCCAGGAGACCTTTGGCGAGGACCCGTTTCTCGCCGCGCGGATGGGGGTTGCATATGTGACCGGCATGCAGGGCCCCGATGCCGCGCTGCCGCGAGTGATCGCCACGCCGAAGCATTTCGCCGTGCATAGCGGGCCGGAATCGACGCGCCACAGTGCGAACGTCTTCGTGTCGCGCCATGATCTCGAGGACACCTATCTGCCGGCTTTCCGCGCGGCCATCGTCGAGGGCAGGGCAGGATCGGTGATGTGCGCCTACAACCGCATCGACGGCCAGCCGGCCTGTGCCAGCGACATGCTGCTCGGCGAGTATCTTAGGGGTGCCTGGGGCTTCACCGGCTACGTTGTCTCCGACTGCGATGCGGTCAAGGACATCAGCGACAACCATCATTATGCGCCGGACAGCGCGACGGCCGTGGCAGCGGCGTTGCGCGCCGGGGTCGACAGCGAATGCCATGGGGCGACGCTCTCCGACACCGCCGGCCTCGGCGAGCGCTATCGCGAGGCGCTGTCCCGCGGTCTGATTACCGAAGCCGATATCGATCGAGCCCTCACACGCCTGTTCGCGGCGCGCTATCGTGTCGGTGACTTGCCCGGAATACGCAAACCCGCTGGCGACGTCGCAGCCGTCGGTGCGCCGGAACATGGTGCAACTGCACTTGCTGCGGCCGAAAAGAGCCTCGTCCTCCTCAAGAACGACGGCATCCTGCCGCTGCGACCCGGACTTCGGATCGCAGTGATCGGCCCGCTGGGGGATGCGACCCGCGTCTTGCGCGGGAACTACTCGTCACCGCTGTCCGGAACCCCAATCTCGGTGCTCGAGGGCCTGCGCCGCACGCTACCCGGCGCCCACGTCGACTATGTGCCGTTCGGCGAAACCTACACCGACGGTGACCCGATCCCCACGACCGCGCTGCGCGCGCCTGACGGTCGCGCAGGGCTGCTGGCACAGTATTACAACATCGTGGGGACGCCGCCGGCGCGTTTCGCTCCGGGAGAGTTCAAGGCCTTTGTCGGCAATGCGCGCTTTGCCGCAGAGCCGGTAGCCTCGCGCGTCGAAGCGAGCGTCAACGGGCGCAGCCTCGATCTCGCTCAGGTGTCCGACCATCACCGGGTCGTATGGACCGGCTTTCTCGTCCCTCCCGAGACCGGCAGCTATCGGCTCGGACTGTCCGGCTTCATGAGCGGCTCGCTGCGCTTCGAGGGGAAGCCCTTCGTCGATCTCAAGGATGCGCCATGGGGCAGCCTTCCCACGATGAAGACGATGCGGCTCGAAAAGGGGCGCCGCTACCCCATCGTCGTCACCGGCGATGCGCACACCGGAACGACCGGGGTGGGCCTCGTCTGGAAACGCATATCGACTGCGCCCGAGCGTGACCTGCAAGCCGCTGCGGCGCAGGCGGACGTGCTTGTCGCGGTGGTGGGTCTGACGTCGGATCTCGAAGCCGAGGAATCGCCGGTAAAGATTCCCGGCTTCGAGGGTGGTGACAAAACTTCGCTCGGCCTGCCGCCCGATCAGCAGGCGCTCCTCGTCCAGGCGAAGGCAACGGGCAAGCCGATCGTCCTCGTCGCAATGAATGGCAGCCCTCTCGATCTCTCCTGGGCAAAGAACAACGTCGCGGCGATCCTCGAGGCCTGGTATCCGGGGCAGGCTGGCGGGCTCGCGATCGGCAACATTCTCTCGGGCCGCACCAATCCATCGGGCCGCCTGCCGCTGACCTTCTATCGGAGCCTCGACGATCTGCCGCCGTTCGGGGATTATTCGATGGCCGGACGCACCTATCGCTACTTCACCGGCACGCCCGTCTACCCCTTCGGCTACGGGCTCAGCTACACGCGGTTCGCTTATGGACCGCTCGCGGTAACGCCCGTCGGCGGCGGCCCTCACAAAGGGCTCCGCGTGACGACCGAGGTGCGCAACGCAGGCGATCGCGCAGGCGACGAAGTGTCGCAGCTCTATCTCGACTTTCCCGACGATCCGGGCGCGCCGAGGATCGCGCTGCGCGGCTTCCAGCGCGTGGCGCTCAAGCCAGGGGAAGCGCGCACGGTTCGCTTCGATCTTTCGCCACGCGATCTCAGTGCGGTTACCATGGAGGGCGTGCGCAAGGTGCTGGCCGGTGACTACCGCGTCAGCGTCGGCTCCGGCCAGCCGAGCACCGGCGTGGCAGGCGAGAGCGCCGGCTTCGCGATTACGAAGGAAGCCACGCTTCCCAAATGATCATCCGGATCCAATGCTCTCCGCTGCGCGCAACCTCGCGCCGGAGAGATGCAGCGGACGTCCCGGCCTGAGCGTCGCGGCGACGCGGCGGGCACCCAGACGAACCTGATAGTCGCCGCCCGTCGCGCTCACCAAAGTCGCACGGGTCAGCCGGTGCGCGCGCCATTCGAGGTCGACGGTGCAGGCACCTCGCGCGCGCAATCCCCGCACCGATCCATCGGGCCAGGCGCGCGGGAGTGCCGGCAGGAGCAATATCTCGTCGTTCCGGCTTTGCAGCAGCATTTCGGCGATGGCGGCCGCACCGCCGAAATTGCCGTCGATCTGGAAGGGCGGGTGCGCGTCGAACATGTTGGGGTAGGTTCGCCCGGGCCCGAGCAGGAAGCGGAGGATCCGGTGCGCGCGCTCGCCGTCGCCGAGCCGGGCCCAGAGATTTGCTCGCCACGCAGTCGCCCAGCCGGTGGATTCATCGCCGCGCAGATCCAGCGAGCGTCGGGCGGCCGCCGCGAGGGCAGGGGTCTCCTCAAGGTTGATCTGGTGCGACGGATAAAGCCCGTAAAGATGCGAGACGTGCCTGTGCTGACGCTCGGGAGCGGCCGCATCCCAGTCTTCCTGCCATTCCTGCAGCTGCCCGAGCGCACCGATCTTGTCGGGTGCGAGTTGCGTGCGTGTCGTCCGGAGCTGCGCCGCGAATTGCGCGTCGATGCCGAGCACCCCGGCCGCGGCGGCGGTTTGTTCGAACAAGTCGCGCAGGATCTGCATGTCCATCGCCGGACCCGCGCATAGCGAGGATCCATGCGGGTGGTGGTTTTCGGGGGACAAGGAAGGATTGGTGACGAGAAACCCCGTCGACGGGTCACGCTGGAGCACATCGACGAAAAACTCGGCGGCGCCGCGCATCAACGGATAGACCGTAGCGAGCCATTTCGCGTCGCGGCCATAATCGTAGCGATTCCACAAATGGGTACACAGCCAGGCGCCGCCGGTGGGCCAGAGACCCCATTGCGCGCCGTCGATCGGCGCGGTCGCGCGCCACAGATCGGTATTGTGATGCGCCACCCATCCGCCTGCGCCGTACATTTCGCGCGCCGTCCGCGCGCCCGTCTCGGCGATTTGGCTTATCATCTCGATCAAAGGCGCCGTGCACTCGGCGAGGCCGGTAATCTCGGCGGGCCAATAGTTCATCTCGGTGTTGATGTTGATCGTGTATTTCGAGCCCCAGGGCGGATTGAGGCTGTCGTTCCAGATTCCCTGCAGATTGGCGGGCTGGCTCTTCGGCCGCGAGGCGCAGATCAGCAGATAGCGGCCATAGTTGAAGTAAAGAGCGGCCAGCGCGGGATCGTGCGCCTGCTCGCTGGTGCGGATGCGGACATCCGTCGGCAGGTCGGCGGCGGGCGTCCGGCCCAGATCGAGCTGCACGTTGCGGTAGAGCCGGCGATGTTCCGACGCGGTGTCGGTCGCGATCGTAGTGAAGCCAGTCGCGGCCGCCGCATCCAGCCGGGCGCGCGTGATCGCGGCGGGATCGGCGTCGACATCGTCGAAGCGCCGAAAGCTCGTCGCGATCGCGATGAGCAGCGTCGCCTCGTCCGCGCCATGCAGAACGATCTTCCCGTCGCGGGCCGCGAACGAACCGCCGCGCGCGATCACGCACACCCGCGCTTCGAAGCGCAGCGCACCGGCAACACCCTCCTTGTCGCCGTTCCGACCCGACAGCACGAGCGTATTGCCGTCGATGGCGAGCGCATGCCGCAGCGGCGATGCGAACCCGATGCCGCAGCTGATCGCGCCCGGCCGGTCCGCCGAAAGCCGGACCGCGATGATCTGCCGGATGGGGCAGGCCAGAACCTCGCGTCGAAAGCGCGTGCCGTCCGCCGTGAAGCGCGTAGTGGCGAGGGCGGCGTCGAGATCGAGCGCGCGTTCGTAGTCGCGCACCTCGGCTCCTTCGAGCCGGGACATTTCGATGAACAGATCGCCGACGGTCTGATAGGGCATTTGCTTCAGCGGCCGAGCCATCAATTTGGCGTCGGCGAGTGCCTGCGCCTCGGCGTAGCGGCCGGCGAAGATCAGGCGGCGCACCTCCGGCAGCGCCGCACGCGCCGCGGGATTCACCGGATCATACGGCCCCCCGGCCCAGAGCGTGTCTTCGTTCAGCTGCAATCGCTCACGCGCCACGCCGCCGAACACCATCGCGCCTGCGCGGCCATTCCCGACCGGTAACGCCTCGACCCATTCCTTGGCTGGCTGGCTGTACCAGAGACGATGCGCGTGCGCTTCCGGTACCGCGCGCATTGCCGATGCTGCGGGAGCCGCGAATCCGGCCGCCGCCACTGCAGAACTCCCCAGCAGAAAACGCCGCGTAATGCCCTCAGAATCTCCATTCTGGTCCCAAGATTCCATCCGCAGCTCTCCTCTGTTTCGTCCCGCCTTAACGCAGATCTGTTAGCGCTACCAGTTTCTACTGGCCAAAGTTGATTTGCAACAGCGAAAGCAGTCTCCCTTTTCTTGAGGGCATTCCAGGTCAGCGGGCACTTCCTTCAGAACAGGCGAACGCCGAGCTGCACGCCTGCCGTGGTATCGGGCGCGCTTTTCGACAGGCCCGCGCCGCCTTGCACCGACAGCGAAAGCCTTGGCGAGATGCCCGTGGTGAGCCGCATCGAGACCAGTTGCTCGTCGGACATCGCCGCACCCGGGTTCTGCGCATAGCCATAGGCGATCTGCCCCGAGACGCCCGAACCAAGCGCCGCGTTCAGCCCCGCTTGCCCTGCCAAGGTATCGCGCAGGCGATAGCCGTCCGGGCTCCCCGGCATCGTGTAGGTGACGTTCGCGAATGGAGTCACTCCGCCCAGCGGTTTCGAGACCTCGGCGCCCACCGAATAATCTGCCTTTCCGGTGCCCAGTCCGGTTTTGGCCGTCGGCAGCTTCACCTGACCATAAGCAGCGAGGTCGACCGCCTTGAGGGGCGCCACCCATGCAGCGCCCAGCCGCAGGTCGCCCACGCCCCGTCGACGCATACGCGTCGCGGGGCGAGTCGGATCGACGATGATCGGGAGGCCGAACAGTCCGCCGCCGCCCGTCACCACGTTCCCGGGCGCATCGACCTGGGTGTAGGGCAGTGAGGCAGACAGGATTACGCGGCCCTTGACCACGCGCGCGCCGGCGATTGCCGAGCGGCTCTCTATCCGCTGCCCGGTGCCATAGTCCCCGGTCTGGTATTCGGCACCGGCGCTCAGCTCCGCCCGGGCATTTCCTGGGCGGGAGACGGGCTCGGCGCGTTGCTGGGCCATCGCCGGAGGGGCGAGGAGCAACAGGCCGACGGCAACCGGAAACACATGCATGGCATTCTCCATTCTCGATACGTGCGTATGAGAACGAGGGCCGTTGCGGATTTAATCCCGCGGCTTCACCGCGACGGCGACCAGTGCGCGGCGATCGCGGATTGTTCGCCCGCGGCGTCGAACGGCGCGCCTACCATCATGTCCTGCGCTTCCGCCATCAGCGCCGCACTCGCCGAGCCGGCCTGACGATATTCGGTAGCGGCGCTCCCGCTCGTTCCACGGAGCGACTGGACCTGCCAGCCGCCCTCGTGCCGGCAGGCGATCGCGGCCTGCTCGCCCGTTTCGAAGGCGCGGCAATATTCGCCGTTTGTACGGCGAAACGTCACCACGATCCGGACGGGGGCGCCCGCCGCCTGCGAGGAGGCGAGCTGGGTGTCGAGCGCCTTTGCGGTCTCGCCACGCGCGACCAGCGCTTCGTCGTGCATCGCGAAGGGACCTTCGGGCTGCGGCAGCCCGCGTCCGATCACGAGCCCCAGCGCGAGCGCCGCCGCCGCCGCGCCACCCGCGGGCAACCAGCGTGGCAAGGCCCGACTACGCTTCGCGCGAACCTCTGCAATGTCGGTGACCTTCCCTGACGCGCGCAGCATCGCGATGAGCGCATCGGATGGCCGCGCAGATGTGATCGGATCGAACGCCGAACGCAGTCGCGCGCGCATCCGGCGATGCCGTGCGATCTCCTCGGCAAGCGCGGCGTCGGCCTCGGCGGCGCGCTCGACTCGCTTCGCCGCGATCGGATCGAGTTCGCCGTCGACATAGGCCATCAGCATTTCGGGATCGATATTCATGCCGCTTCCCCCAGCCGCGCCATCAGCGCCGTGCGTCCGCGCACAAGGCGCGAGGTCAACGTACCCATCGGAATCTCGAGCATCTCGGCGGCTTCCTTGTACGCGAAGCCCTCGACAAGGACGAGCGCGATCGCTTCCCGTTGCTCGTCGGGCAAGGTGGCCATAGCGCGCATCACCTGGCCAAGCTCGACGCTCGCCTCGATCGCGCTATCGCCGCTATCGCCGATGGTTTCGCCTTGCTCGGCAGCGACGAAGGTCTCGCCGCGACGGTTCGCCGCGCGGGCAGTGTCGATCCATAGATTGCGCATGATGCGATACATCCAGCTGTCCAGTCGCGTTCCGGGCTGCCACGAGGCGCGCGCGTTGATCGCCCGCTCGACCGCAGCCTGGCACAAATCGTCCGCATCGGCCGGCGATCGGGCGAGCGCATGCGCGAACCGCCGCAACCGCGGCAGGAGCGCCACCATCTCGTCCTCGAATGCCACTTTCTGCGGATTTCCTCGCTATTGCCGGATGAAACGAGCGGGCTCCCCCGTTTCATCCCTGCATGACACAAATCTTTGCCCGCGTTAGACTCGAAAGGATGAACCGACCTCCCTGGTTGCTCGTCGCGGCGCTGCTCATCGCGCCGGTTCGGGCGAATGCGCAACTTTTGCCGGTGCCGTCCTTGCCCGGGCCTGTCGGCGGCATTGTGCGCGATCTCGGCGCTCCGGTCCTGCGCGATCCGCTGGTGCAGCAGATCGATCGTGCCGCGCGGGGGCTCGCCCGCGATCGGCTTGATCGGCTGGAGGGCGTCGCGCGATTACACCCCGACGCGATCGAACTGGATCGCGACGGCAATCCGGTGCGCGCGCGGGAGATCGTGGTCGAGGATCCCGACGAGGCACTGCTTGCCCGTGCCGGCGTCGCGGGCTTCGCCTTGCTCGAACGCCAGACAATCGAAGGTCTGGAGATCGGCTATGCACGTTTCCGGGTGCCGGCGGGCATGTCGCTGCGCGACGCGCTGAAGCGCATGCGCACGATCGCCGGCGAGCGCGGTGTCTCCACCGATCCGCTGCACTTCGCGAGCGGCAGCGTGATGCCGGCTGCGCGGCCGGGCGGTGCGGCGCCTCTTGCGGCGACCGGAGCGCTGTCGATCGGCATTATCGATGGCGGCGTGGACCAGCGCGCGATCACGGGCCCTCTGGTGCAGCAGGCATTCGCGGCGGGCGGGCCCAGCCCGAATGCGCATGCGACGGCGATCGCTTCGCTGATTCAGGGAGCACCGTCGATCCGCGGCGCGGTACCGCAAGCGCGGCTGCTTGTCGCCGACGTCTATGGCCGCGATCCTGCGGGTGGAAGCGCGACTGCGATCGCGCGGGCGATCGGCTGGATGGTGCAGCAACGCATCCCGGTGGTCGCGGTGAGCCTCGTCGGACCCGCCAATCCGCTGCTCGCGCGGGTCGTCGCGGCGGCGCGGGCGCGCGGTACGGTGATCGTCGCCGCAGTCGGCAATGACGGCCCGGCCGCGCCGCCCGCTTATCCTGCCTCCTATCCCGAAGCGCTCGCGGTGACAGGTGTGGACGGGAGAAACCGCGCGCTGATCGAAGCCGGCCGCGCGCGTCATCTCGATTATGCAGCCCCCGGCGCGGACATGCTGGCCTCGGGGCTCGCCGGGCGAACCGTGGCGGTACGGGGTACTTCGTTCGCAGTGCCCTTCGCCGCCGCGCGGCTCGCGCGCTTCTACGCGGCGCCTGACAGCGGGGCGATTGCCGGTGGATTGCGCGCGCTCGATCGCGAGGCGCGCGATCTCGGCAAAAGCGGGGCCGACTCGCTCTACGGTCGCGGCCTGGTTTGCGGCGATTGCCGGACGCCGAATAAATGAGCGGCCGGCGGGATTAAGCCGGCACCGGCATCCGTTCTCGGGGAGAGCGCGCGATCTGCGCGCCCTGATGCGAAAGGAAAGCCCGATGAAGACGCTCTTTCTCGCGACGGCCGCGGCCCTCGCTTTCTCCGCAGCACCCGCGTCCGCCCAGCTTCTCGGCGGTAGCGGCGGCCTCGGCGGCACGATCGGCGGCGGAGGCTCGCTCGGCGGCCTTGGCGGCACCCTCGGCTCGGCGCCCTCGGGCACGATCGATCGGGTGCGCGAGCCGGTGACGGCCACCACCCGCTCGACGACGCATGCCGACGGCAATGCCCGCGCCAGTTCAAACGTGGATCGGCGCAGCGGCCGCGTCACTGCCGCCGGCGGCGGCGATGCGAACGGGAGCAGCGCGCTCGACGGCGCGGCTGGCGCGCTGGCCCCGTCCGGCAGCGGCGCCGCCTCGGGCTCGGCCGGCGGCAGTGCGAACGCGGACCTGATCGGCACCGATGACGCGCGGAGCTTGACCGGAAGCACCACGAGCGCCGTGCGCGGCGCGGCGGGCACGGCTGGCGAGCTGGCGGGAGGCGCTCGCGATCGTGCGCGGAACGCAATAGGCAGCGTCGGCAGCGCGACGGGCTCGGCCGCCGGCGGCGGAGCGGCTGCCGGCTCGGCGGCCGGAACGGCTGGCAACGGCGCACTCGCGCTGAGCGGCTCCTCCGCAGCCGAGGCGCTCGGCAGCTTCGCGGTCGCGCCCGGCATGGACGTCACCGATCTGAAGGGGCGGACGATCGGCACCGTCCGGAACCTCGTGACCGACGCGCGGGGCCGCGTTCAGGCGGTGCGGATGGAAGTCGGGAAACGGCTTGCTACTGTCCCCGCCGGCAATTTCAGCGGTTCCGGCGACGTGCTGGTCTCCACCGCGTCGAAGGGGGAGATCAAGGACATGGCGGAAGATCAGTCGGCCGACTGATCCGAATGTCGCGACATGCGGGCCGGGCGTCGACGAGAGTCGGCACCCGGCCCGCAAATGTCGGCGGAGGAAATAGCCCAAGTCGACGTCCGAGCGCTGGGGAGGTTCGGGCGTTACGATTGAATTGAAGCGGATTTGTTGCGTTGGTCTTCATTCAGCCGGCGGGCCCTCCGGCGACCACATATGAAAATAGTTTTTGCCTTATAGGAATTTAGGCCCCCGCGTAATCGCGGCCGAAGGCGTCGCCTGGATGGGCATCATGTCGTTGGTAACGGGCATTTTTTTCCGGCGAGGGGGGTGCGCGTGGTCGGCGCCGGCTTGAGTCTCCATCAACAATGACATGTGTCCGCCGAGCCACAGCTCGCGCGAGAATCGCAGTCTTTTGAAGGTAGCGATAAATCTCACTAGGAAATTCACATTTTTGCAGGTAAAAGCCATTTTGCAGGACGAAAAAAGGCCGCGCCGGGCGCACAAGCGCTAGCGCCTTACAAATCGCCTGCGGAGGTTCCGAGGAATCAGTCTGGGGAGGCTGCTGAAATGGTGAGGATGAGCGGGAATACGACGCTAGGCTGCAGACGGAATTTCGCATGCGCGAGCAGCTATATCGCCGCCAACGGGACGTTGGTGCGCGCGGGCAAGCTGCCCGGATTCCGCCACCGAAGTCCTTCAGCGAATATCGGATGTGAGTATCGTCGGCATCTGTCCGTCGGTCGAAGCGTCGGGGGTAAAATCGGCCCATCGAGATAGGTGGGCGAAGGAGGAGAGGGGCATGCTGAGGCCCCGCCTCTCAGAAACACGATGAATCATCAGTGAAGCCGGCAATTCGGCGTCCGCGACTGACAACGATGTCAGGTGCCCCGGGTCGAGCCTGAAGCCTTTGGGACGACCTATCGCCGAGAATTAAAACGATGGGGAGAGATTTATATGCTTGCGAAGAGATTTCTGGTCAGTGTCAGCGGTTGCGCGATCGCCTTGGCGGGAGCGGGTGTCGCGCACCCCGTATATGCGCAAGATGCCAATCAGGAGGTATCGCCGGAAGGTCCGGAACTGGACGAAATCGTCGTGACGGCTCGCCGAAAGGCGCTGGCGGATGCGATTTCCATCAAGAAGAACTCCGACACGATCGTCGACTCTGTGACCGCGGACGAGGCAGGCAAGCTTCCCGACAATTCGATCACCGAAGTTCTTCAGCGCGTGCCGGGCGTGTCGATCTCGCGTTTCGTTTCGGCAAACGGCGGCAATACCGCGTTCCAGATCGAAGGCACGGGCGTTACCGTGCGCGGCCTTCCCTTCAATTCGAGCACGCTCAACGGGCAGCAACTGTTCAGCGCCAACGGCGCGAGCGCCATTAGCTGGAACGAAGTCACGCCCGAGTTGATGGCGGGGGTCGATGTTTACAAGGCGGCGCGCCCCAACATTATCGAAGGGGGTACGTCCTCGATCGATCTTCGCACGCATCTGCCCTTCGATTTCCGCGATACGCAGTTCAACGTTACCGCGGGTGGCAGCTATGGCACCCAGGCGAAAAAGGCTTCGCCCCGCATCTCCGCCTTGTTCTCCACGCGCTTCGATACCGGCATCGGCGAAATTGGTGTGTTGTGGGATTTCGCCTTCAGCCGTCTGCACCAGCAGAGCAGCAATCTGCAGGTTGGTGCCATGTTCGCCCAGTACGCGCCGACCTCCACGCGTGCCGATGGTCTCGCCTTTGTCCCCAGCTCGTTCAACTGGAGCACTAACCAAAGCAAGCGCGACAGATACGGCGCCTATCAGGCCCTTCAATGGTCGCCGGCGTCGAACCTAACGCTGACCAACACCGTGTTCTTCTCCCAATATATCGAGGATAGCCAGGGGAACAGCGGGTCCGTGGGGGCGAACCCATCCGCGGCAGCTGCAGTCATGCCCGTAGTCGGCAAGCCGGTTGACTATGATGCCAATGGCGCATTCCGCAGGGGAAGCCTCACGGTCGGATCCACCGGCAATTCGGTGGAGTTTGGGAACACGACCACCCACACCTCCTGGTTGCCCCCCCAGTACCAGATCGATTGCGGTGCCAGCTATGGCGCTCCCGCGTCGTCGATTCAGTGGGACTGGTCGGCGAACGCTCCCGTTCTGGCGCAATGCGGCCCCGCCGCCACGCTGAACCCCAGCGGCGGGTCGTCGACATCGCACAGCAAGAATTCCACGCTGGATATTTCGCAGAAGTTCGTCTGGACCCCTGGCGACCGGGTGGCGGTGCGTGGCGGTGTGCAATATGTCAGTTCCCGCGCGACCGGGCAGAGCATGTATGTCGGCCTCAATCAGACCAGCCCGCTGGTCAGCTCGATGGACGTCGACCTGACGGGGTCGCTGCCGGTTGTGTCCGGCCTGTCCACCGTCGGCATGCTCGATAAGGGCAAGGCGTACTTGGCCCAGTTCGGCTATCATGAACCCAAAAATAAAGGGACGATGCTGGCCGGCCATCTCGACGTTGAGTTCAGGGTCAGCGACGGTGGATTCCTGCGCAACATCACTGTTGGCGCCCGTGCCGCCAAGCGCACCGAAAACGACAATTTCGTGGGGACGTATTGGGCGCCGCTGGGTCAGTCGTGGCTGTCGAATCCCTGGGGGCCCCATCTTGGTGACCCGACTTATGGACCGGGGAACATTCAATATCTCAATAATCCAAACGTCCGTCAGTCGGATTATCAAGTTTCCAGCTTCTCGAATTTCTTCGGCGGAAAGACGGCTGTTCCGGCACAGCTTTTCGTCCCCAGCCAATCGCTCATGCAGAGCTATGACTGGTACCATTTGCTCAAGACGTATAACGGTCAGATCCCCAACGGTACCGCGGATCAGTATTGGACGGCGAATATCGATCAGGGCCTGAACAAGACCGAAAGCCGCATCGTCAACCATGCTGCCTATGTTCAGGCCACGTTCGCGCATGATGGTATCGGATTCATTCCGGCGTTCTCGGGCAATATCGGCGTTCGCGTATTCCACGATTCCCTGCGGGCGAACGGCCTGCTGCAAACACCCGACAGCTCGAACCTTGCGCTGAGCGAAGCGGACTCTACGGCATATTTCAACGCGCAGCAGGGTGTGCCGGGTTCGTCGCCGGTGTTCCCGACGCTCTATGGGTTTACCAGAGCTTATTCGATGCAGACCCGTAGCTATGAGTACACGCGCGTTCTTCCCTCGTTCAACATCAAGTTCGACGTATCCGACAAATTCAAGATTCGCGGCGCGGCATCGCTGTCGTCTGCTCCGCCCAATCTCAATGACATTCGCGCGGGCGGTTCTATCAGCGCCAGAACACTTCCCAACCCTACCAATTCGCTGGCACCTTCGATTCTCACGGGTTTTGTCTCCAACGGCGGGGGCGCAAATCTGAAGCCGACCATGATCACCAGCGAAGACCTGACGTTCGAATATTATCCGTCGTCGTCCAGCTTCTTCTACGTCGATCTGTTCGCCAAGCAGATCAAGGATCACCCGCTGTTCTATTCGTTCATCGCCCAGAATCTTCCCGTTCCGGCGATGGCGTACGACAATGGGCAGAGCACGGTTGGGACGCCGACATCCCTGGATCTTCCGTGGCTCTATCTGCAGAACAAGTCGGCGACGGAGAGAGCCTATATCAAGGGATTTGAGATCGGTGGTCGCAAGTTCTTCGACCACCTGCCGGGAGTGCTCAGCGGGTTGGGCATCGAAGCCAACCTGACCTACATCGACAGCAGCAACCCTTCCCAGCAGGCCAACAGTGTGTTGAGTCCGCCCACGGCCAACGGAGGGCTCAATCCGGACGGCACGGTGCCGCAGACCTACCCTGACCTCCCCTACGCCGGACTGTCGAAATGGGCTTACAACGTCCAGTTGCTGTACAGCCGTGGCAAGGTCAATTTCCGCCTGGCGTACAACTGGCGCGACAAGGCGTTGCTGTCGACCAATGTCAATCCGCTGTCGTACGCGACGAGCGGTGGCAATCCCTACACGCTCAACACCAGCCCGACCAACTTTGACTCGGATCATTCCCGTCCCGTGTACAACATGGTTCCGGCCTACATGGCGGCGGCCGGTTACCTGGATATGGGCTTCGACTACAAGTTGAGTGAACAGCTTTCCGTCTCGTTCAATGCGAACAACATTCTCGATACGGTTTCGAAAACCCTTCAGGAGCCCGTGCCTGGCGTGTTCCAGCCGTACGACCATAACGTCAGCGATCGGCGCTACGAACTCACCATGCGGGTGCGTTTCTGACGGTCTGAACCGGGGGGAGGGCGCTTCATCGAGAAGTGCCCTTCCCCTTTTCGAATATTGGTTAAACCATTGCGGCCGTGTTGACCCGGCACGGGTCTGTCCATCGAAGGCATGTTTATGAATGACGGCCCTCAACAGAATATTGTCATTCTGGGTGGTGGTGCGGCGGGATGGATAGCTGCTGCGCTGCTGGCCAAGAAGGTTGATAGCCAACAAGCGCGCGTCACTTTGGTTGAATCAGAGGAAATCGGCATCATCGGCGTCGGGGAGGCGACGATTCCGATATTGGCGCAGTGCAACGCCTTGCTCGGTATCGATGAATTCGACTTTGTTCGCAGCACCCAGGGCACGTTCAAGCTGGGCATTGAATTCTGCGATTGGGGAACTGCCGGAAACCGGCATTTCCACGCATTCAGTGACTATGGTCACCCGGTTGAAGGGGTGTCGACCCACCATTATTGGCTGAGAATGCGACAATCAGGCGATAATCATCCGATTGATGATTATTCGTTTGCCTATGCCGTGGCGAAAAACAACAACTTCGCCCCGAGCGACCCGCGGAATTCACGCTATCACCATGCCTATCATTTTGACGCGGCATTATACGCCCGCTACCTGCGTGACGTCGCAACCGAACTGGGCGTGCAGCGTGTCGAAGGCAAGATGACGCACTGCGATCTGGATGGCGAGTCAGGCAATATTACCGCAATCCATCTTGCCAATGGCCATAGGGTTCCCGGCGACTTCTTCCTGGATTGCACCGGTTTTGCATCCGAGTTGCTGGGAAAGGCGTTGGACACGCCTTTTGTCGACTGGTCGCACTGGTTGCTCTGCAACAGCGCCATCGCGGTGCCATCGAAACGCGCTGGCGCGCCCACGCCGTTTACGCGATCCACCGCGCACGCCGGGGGCTGGCGCTGGACGATCCCGCTGCAACACCGCGCCGGCAATGGCATGGTCTATAATTCCGATTTATGGAGCGACGACGCGGCGCGCGACGCCTTGCTGGGCAGTATCGAAGGGGAGCCGCTCGCCGAGCCGCGGTTGTTCCGCTTTACGTCCGGGCATCGCAAGCAGTTCTGGAACCGCAATTGTGTTGGGATCGGTTTTGCCTCCAGCTTTCTCGAGCCCCTGGAATCAACTGGAATACAGTTGATCGTCATGGGGGTTCTTAAGCTGCTGCAATACTTCCCCCAACAGAACATCGATCCCGTTCTGCGGGACGAATATAACCGGCTATCCACGAAAGAAATCGAACGCATCCGCGACTTCATAATTGCGCACTATTATCTGTCGCGTCGTCCCGAGCCATTGTGGTCGGCGTGCCGCGAAATGGAGATACCCGACAGCCTTCGGCACAAGCTTGATGTCTGGAACGCGAGCGGGCAAATCGCGCTGGGCGATTCCGAATCCTATATGGAGCCGAGTTGGCTCGCCATCCTGTTGGGCAACGGTGCCGTTCCAGCGCGCTACAACATATCGGCTGATCTCTATCCGCTGGAGCAGATTCGCACGGGTATGGAATTGCGCCGCGAAGAAATCATGCGTTCGGCGCTGGCGGTCACTTCGCATCAGGATTTCATAGACCGACACTGCAAGGCTCCCCAATAGGCCCCGCTTACCACGACCTCCGGATGAGTAGATCGCAAAATACTGATCGCCGTGGAACAGGGAGAGACGACGTGAACATCGAAGGGACAGCAGAGTGCTGGAAGGCGCCCTCGCTGGTGATCGGCCGGCGAACGCTGCTTGGCGGCGTTGCCGCTCTTGCCACGGCCCCGGTATTCGCGGGCGTGGCGGAGCCTGTTTCGTCACTTCCCACCGGTCTCGATGCGAACGGCCATTTCCAAGCTGTTGCACTGCCGCAGAACGACTTCGCATTTACGCAACTGCGCGAAGGGGTGCAGTTTCGGGCCAACGGCGTTTCGAAGAACCTAATCTTCTATGCACCCGACACGGTACGCGTGAATGCGACGCTGGGTGAGAATTACTGGACGGCTGCCGGCCTTGTCGTCACCGGCCGGCCGCAGGCGGTGCCCTTTTCGATCAGCGAGACGCCCACGACGCTCGCGATCGTCAGCCAGAAACTGCGGATCGAGGTCGACAAGACCAGCGGCGCGCTTCGCTTCTTCGATGGCCAGGGGCGGCTTTACACGAGCGAGCAAGCCCATGCTCCACAGACGCTCAAGAAAGTCCTGATCTCGACCGCGCCGACCTATGAAGCGCAGAACACGCTGACGCTTCATCCCGGAGAGGCGATCTACGGTTTCGGTTTCACCGCTGACGACAGCAGCAACCGCCGCGGTAAGGATCTGCTGCTCGTACAGACCAATGTCGGGATCATTATTCCCGTGATGATGTCGTCCCGCCGGTATGGCATCCTGTGGGACACTTATTCGCAGATGCGGTTCAGGGACGGCCCCGACGGCGCGTCCTTGTGGGCCGAGAGTGCGCCCGGCGGCGTCGATTATTACTTCATGGCAGGCGAAACGCCCGACGATGTCGTCCGCGCCTATCGTGCACTCACCGGCCAGGCGCCCATGTACCCGAAACAGGCGTTCGGCCTGTTCATGAGCAAGGAGCGCTACCAGACACAGGAGCGCTTGCTCGAGGTCGCGCGAACCTTCCGCGAGGAGCGCTTCCCGCTCGATTACATCGTACAAGACTGGCAATATTGGGGCAGCGACAAGGACGGCAGCTGGAGCGGGATGACCTGGGACCCGGTCCGTTATCCCGATCCGGTCGGCATGATCCGGCAAGTCCACGGCCTCAACATGAAGCTGATGGTTTCCATCTGGCCGTCGATCGGCAACGACACCGCCCTTGCGCGCGAGCTGGACGCGCATGGCCTGCGCTTCCAGCCGCTGCACTGGATCTCAAAAAAGGCCCGCGTCTACGACGCGTACAGTCCGCTCGGGCGCCGCATCTACTTCAAGCACATCAAGTCGGGGCTGCTCGACAAGGGTGTCGATGCGCTGTGGATGGACGGCACCGAGATCGAAGTCAGCAGTGCCATGTGGAACGCTGCCGACAATATCCGCGATACGAAAGCGCTCGGGGCGAACGCGCTGGGCGACTTCACGCGCTATCTCAATCCCTATTCGCTGATGACGACGCTGGGTACCTATCAGGGGCAGCGCGCGACGAGCGACAAGCGCGTCTTCACCCTGACCCGCTCTGCCTGGGCCGGAGCGCAACGCACGGCGGCAGCGTCCTGGAGCGGCGATGTTTTCGCGAGCTGGAAGACCCTCCAGCAGCAGGTTTCCGGCGGCGTCAATGTGACCGTCACCGGCAATCCCTATTGGACGCACGACACGGGCGGCTTCTTCGTTTCGGCTTTCCCGGGGGGTGAGAAGAATCCCGCGTGGCGCGAATTGTTCGCGCGCTGGCTCCAATATTCCGCGTTCAGCCCCATCATGCGGATCCACGGCACCGACGTCGAGCGCGAGCCCTACATCTTCAAGAGCCTCGACCCGCAGGTCTACGCTTCGCTGCTGAACAGCGTTCACCTCCGTTACCGGCTGCTTCCCTATATCTATGGGCTGAGCTGGAAGGTCACCTCAGACGGCTACACCTTGATGCGGCCGCTGATGATGGATTTCCCGGACGATCGCGCGACCGACGCGATCGACGACAGCTTCATGTTCGGGCCGGCCTTCCTCGTCCATCCCGTTACGCGGGCAATGTACCATGTCGAACCGCCGCCGCCGCAAACTGTGCCGTCCCAGTTCCTGCGCACCGCCGATGGCCAGGCAGGACTGGCGGCCCAATATTATGAAGGGACCGGCTTCGAGACGGCAAAGGGGCAAGTGCTCGACGCGAAAATCGATCACACATGGCCGGATCCACCGCTCGCCGACATTCCGGGCGGCCTTGCCAGCCTCAACAATTTCTCGGTCCGGTGGCAGGGTTTCCTCATCGCGCCCGAGGATGGCGAATATGAACTGGGGCTCAGCGGCGACGATGGCTTCCGGCTGATCGTCGACGGTCAAAAGCGCATCGACGACTGGGCGAATGGCGCAGAGCGGTACCGGTCCACGATCCAGCGCTTCCGCCAAGGGCAGCAAGTGCCGATCACGATCGAGTTTTTCCAGGGCACCGGCAACCGCAGTCTTCGCTTTGCGTGGCGACGGCCAAAAGAGCGCGCGGCACTCAAGGCGACGGACCCGGCGATCGACCTCAATATGGAAACCTACCTTCCTGCGGGTTCGGAATGGTTCGATTTCTGGACCAACGAACGCTTCCAGGGCGGTCAACGCGTATCGCGTCAGGCGCCGCTCGACCTGCTGCCGCTCTATGTCCGGGCCGGATCGATCGTGCCGATGGGCCCGATCGTCCAATTCGCCACCGAGGCCCCCGATGCGCCTTATGAGATCCGCATCTATCCCGGCGCGGATGCCCGTTTCACGATCTACGAAGACGACAACGAAACCTATGCCTACGAGAAGGGGCAGCGCGCCACTTACGAGCTGGCCTGGAATGACAAGGCCGGGACCTTGCGCATCGGGGGCCGCCGAGGTTCCTTCCCCGGCATGGTGCGGCGTCGCCAATTGAACCTCGCTTTGATGCGCGCCGGCAATGCAACCGGCGCGGCGCCGGCGACGGCTACAAGGTCGGTTGTCTATAACGGACGGCCGCTCACGATTTCCCTAACCTGATGAAGTGGATGACGATCATGTTTTGCGCCGGTGCCCGCGCGACGCGAGAATGCATGGCCCTGATCCGGCGCCTCCTTGCGCTATGCGCCGCGGCCGCGTTCCTGCTCCCCGGCGTGGCCGGCGCCCAGACGACCGACGAGCAACGGTCCGCGGCGAAGGAGGCGAACGCCGATCCGACGCTCGCTCCGGACCTGCTGCTGCCCGACCGGGACATGGCCTGGTGGCGCGACGCCAAGTTCGGGATCTTCGTGCATTGGGGGCTCTACGCCATTCCCGCGAAGGGCGAATGGCACATGTTCAACGACAAGGTGCCGACCGAGGAGTATGCGAAGCTGGCGGCGCAGTTCAATCCGCAGCATTATGACCCGGATGCCTGGGCCAGGCTGGCGCGGGAAGGGGGTGCCCGCTACATGGTGATGACGGCCCGGCACCACGACGGTTTTTCGCTTTTCGACAGTCCCTCCAGCTACCGTCGCTACGACTCGGTCCATTCGGCCGCCCACCGCGATCTGATCGCTCCCTTCGTCGCTGCCGTTCGCCGCAATGGCCTGCGGGTCGGTCTCTATTATTCCCCCCTGGACTGGCGTTTTCCAGGCTATTTCCGCCCCCGTGAGCTCCCGGATAATGCCCGGCTCCTGAAGCAGCAGACCTATGGCCAGGTCGAGGAATTGATGCGCGGCTACGGGAAGATCGACATCCTCTGGTGGGATGGCGGCTGGCTGGCCCACCAGGGAACCGACGCGGACGCGGCGTGGTTCTGGGAGCCCGACAAACTCAACCGCATGGTCCGACACTATCAGCCGAAGATCGTGATCAACCCACGATCCGGCTGGCAGGGCGATTTCGATACGGCCGAGGGAGCGGCGCCGATCACCGGGCCGATCCGCGCGCGGCCTTGGGAAAAGACCTTTTCGATCAATCGGTCCGCCTGGGGATATACGCGCGACGACAACACGATGCGCGCGGACGAAGTCATCGTGTTGCTGGCCAACGCAGTCGTGCGGAACGGCAACGTTCTTGCCAACGTAAGTCCGGATCCCGACGGCGTGGTGCCCGCGAAACAGGCGGAAACGCTGCGGGGCGTAGGGGCCTGGCTCCGTCGGTACGGCAAGGCGATCTATGGAACTCGACCGGGGCCCTTGCAGCCGGTGGACGGAGTCTATGGCACCACGCAGTCGGGGCGCAGCATTTTCGTTCACGTCCTGAGCTGGCCGTCGGCAGAGCTGCGCATACCTTTGAGCGGCGCCGTCCTCGATGTGCGGAATCTGTCCGGTGCCCGGGTCGAATGGAGGCGCGAAGCCGGAGGATTGATGCTCGCCGTCCCGACAGAATCCCGCGGGAGCCCGGTGACGATATTGGAGATCAGGCGCGCCGCGCACTGAAGCGCAGCGGGAAACCGAAGTCGACGGGACCCGGAGAATTTCGGTTCAGGCGACGGTTTGACCGCCGCGCGCGGCGCCCCTCGCATTCACTTCACTAACGCTCGCAAATCTTTTCAAAAACGACATATACTTTCACATACGAAAAAACTGTTGCGCCTCTGAAATTTGCCGGGTACAGACAACGTTGTCCTATGATCGAGGGCGCCGTGCTCCGAGGATGTGCGGCGTTTAGAATAAGATGAGGGATAGGGAGAGCGCGCGTGAAAGTTGCGAGACGTCAAATTCTTGCTTCGACGATTGCATTGGTCGCCGCGGGCTGTTCCGGAGGTGCGGCCGATCCGACACCAGCGTCGGCGCCGCCTTCCCCGACGCCCACTCCGTCACCGACGCCCACCCCCTCACCGACGCCTACGCCGAGTCCGGCCAGCCTGTATCCAAGCTACAACACCAGCCCGACCCCGGCCGATCCGATGGGCATGACCAGCACTGCGGTCGATATCGCCGCGCGCATAAGGCTCGGTATCAATATCGGCAACACGCTAGAGGCGGTCGGCGGTGAGACCATCTGGGGCAACCCGATGATCACCCAGGCCCTGGTCGACAAGTACAAGGCGCTCGGCTTCGATGCGATCCGGCTGCCTTGCTCCTGGGATTTCTATTCGAACGCCACGACCGCGAAGATCGACGCGACCTGGCTCGATCGCGTCAAGCAGGTGGTGCAATATTGCATCAACGCGAACATGCTCGTCCTCCTCAATATCCATTGGGACGGCGGCTGGCTCGAGAGGAATGTCACGGTCGACAAGAAGGATGCCGTCGCCGCGAAGCAGAAGGCGTTCTGGGAGCAGATCGCCACGCATCTGCGCGATTTCGACGAACGCCTGATGTTCGCCAGTGCGAACGAGCCGAGTTGCGACACCGCGGCGCAGATGGACGTCCTGTTCACCTATCACCAGACTTTCATCGACGCTGTCCGCTCGACCGGCGGCAGGAACGCGTACCGCACGCTGGTGCTGCAATTGCCCAACACGAACACGGATCTGGCAAAAACGCTCTGGACGAAGACGCCGACCGACACGGTGGCCAACCGCCTGATGGTCGAGCCGCACTTCTACAGCCCTCCCAATTTCTGTATCCTCACCGAGGACGCGAGCTGGGGGAAAATGTTCTATTATTGGGGCAAGGACTATCACTCGACGATCGAGCCGGACCGCAACGCCACCTGGGGCGAGGAGGAGACGGTCGATCAGCACATGGCGCTGGCAAACAGCCTGTTCGTGAGCAAGGGCATCCCGGTGTTGCTCGGCGAATATGGCGCGCCGAGACGCTCCACTCCGCTTGATATGACCATGCATCTGGCGTCGCGCGCGCATTGGATGAAATATGTGACCCAAAAGGCCCTGGCGAACGGCATCATGCCGTTCCTCTGGGACACGGGCGACCTCATCAATCGCCAAACCTATGCGGTCAAGGACCAGCAGGGCCTGGACGCCTTGCTCGAGGGCGCCGGCAAGAAGTGAGAGGACATCGCCGGGAGCCCGTTTCAGACGGGACGCAAAAGGAGACCCTTCCGTGAGCCTTTCACGACGCGATCTTGTAAAATCTCCTTTGGTCCTGGCGAGCGCCTCGGCGATTGGCTTGGGATCGGCGGCCAAGGTGGGGGCGCGGCCTGGTTCGACGGGACCGGGCGAGACCATCGAGCTGTGGCCGCATCCCCCGGCGGGCGCCCTGCATCCGGGCATGGCGGAGATTGTCGAACAGTCTTCATCGGACCCGGCCTATAGCAGCCGGCGCACGAAGGGGATTTCGAGGCCGCGTATGATCGCTTTCCCGGCCGCCCAGCCCAATGGCTCGGCCATGCTGATCATTCCGGGCGGCGGCTTCGCCTGGAACTATTTCGAGCACGAAGGCTATTACATCGCGGACATCCTGAACCGCGCCGGCATCACCTGTTTCGTGCTGATCTACCGCCTGGCCCAGGACGGGTGGAGCGATCCGGCAAGCGTCGGTCCCGCCGACGCACAGCGCGCCATGCGCGTCATCCGCGCCCAGGCTCCTCGCTTCCAACTCGATCCGGCGCGAGTGGGCGTCCTGGGCTTCAGCGCCGGCGGCTTCCTGACGGCGACGCTCGCCACGCGGCATTCGGCGCCGTTCTCCACACCGAGCGACGCTACGGACAAGCTCAGCGCCCGGCCTCTGCTGGCGGCGCCGATCTATCCAGTGCAAAGCGCCGATCCCGCTTATGCTTATGGTGGGGTGGCGCCGTCGCTGTTCGGCGGACAGCCGACAGCAGCGCAGATCCGCGAGTGGTCGCCCGATCTCAATGTCACTGCGGCGGCGGCGCCGACGTTCCTTGTGCATGCCGAAGACGATGGCACGGTGCCCGTGGCCAATACGGTGCGGCTGCGTGACGCCATGGTCGCGGCCAGGATCACCGTCGAGACGCACCTGTTTGCTCATGGCGGCCACGGCTTCGGCGTGAGTCCCCGACCGGGCAGCCCCGACGGCCTGTGGTTGCCGCTCTTCCTCAACTTCGCGCGCGAGCAAAAGCTGTTCGGCTAGCGGCCGGGTTTATTTAGGGAACACCCATGATCGGAAAAACAGCCTTCGGCACACTGGCCGCGGCGCTTCTCCTCAATGCCGCCGTTGCGGCCTTCGCGCAGGAGGTGGATCCCAATACGCTCGCGTCATCGAACAATCCGAAGCGCGTTGCCAACGGCCTCGCCCCGACTCCGCCGATGGGATGGAACAGCTGGAACAAGTTTGCGTGCAATGTGAACGAGAAGATTATCCGCGGCACGGCGAATGCGATGGCCTCCAATGGGATGAAGGAAGCCGGTTATCGATATATCGTGATCGACGATTGCTGGCACGGGCAGCGGGATGAGAACGGATTCATAACCGCCGACTCTGTCAAATTTCCTTCGGGGATCAAGGCGCTGGCGGACTATATTCATTCAAGGGGGCTGAAGTTCGGCATCTATTCCGATGCCGGACGCAAGACCTGCGGCGATCGGCCGGGCAGCCAGGGCCATGAATATCAGGACGCGCTGACCTACGCTCGCTGGGGCGTTGATTATCTTAAATATGATTGGTGCAACACAGGTACGCGCAATGCGGAGGAGGCGTACGCGCTCATGGCCGACGCGCTGCGCGCAACCGGCCGCGATATCGTGTTCTCACTTTGCGAATGGGGCAATAGCCAGCCTTGGTTATGGGGGCAGAAGATCGGTAACCTGTGGCGGACCACAGGGGACATCACCGACAAATGGGAAGGAAAATACGGCTACAGCTGGGGGATGCTCAACATCCTCGATATGAACGAGCCGCTCTGGCCGTTTGCCGGACCAGGTCACTGGAACGATCCCGACATGCTGGAAGTCGGCAATGGCGGGATGACCGACGCGCAATATCGCGCGCACTTTTCGCTCTGGGCCATCATGGCAGCGCCGCTCATTGCCGGTAACGACGTCGCCAATATGGATGCAGCCACCAGGGAAATCCTCCTCAATCGCGACGTCATCGCCGTGAATCAAGACGTGCTCGGCGTTCAGGGCCGGCGCGTCAGCCGCGACGGCAACCGTGAGGTTTGGGTGAAGCCGCTATCCGGCGGCGCACGCGCGGTGTTGCTGTTCAACCGGGGCGAGCATCCAGAGACGATTTCCGTGGACTGGGAGGCGCTTGGCTACCCCATGACGCTGAAGGCGAGCATCCGCGACCTTTGGAGGCACAAGGACCTGAAGCCAGTCGCGGGGCACTACTCCGCCACGGTTTCCGGCCACGGGGCCGTGATGCTGAAGATACAGCCCTGAGCCGCGACGAGAGTAAAGCCACAGCTAATGCTGTCACCGGCGCGTCGGCGCGTCAGCACCGAGCGATAGGAGCCCGGCACGCCTGATGCTCAAGCTCGTTTCGAGGTCGAATTAGGTACATGGCATAACTGTTATTGACATGAACTAATTCTGATGGGAACCTTGCAACGGGACGGATAGATCCCGACCAAGGGGATGGATGCATGGCTGGTTTCGGCGGACGGGCGCGCGCGCGCCTGGCTTGTGGCATCGCGGCGTTGGCGGCGCCGGTGAGCGGAATCCTTCCGATTGCCGCATGGGCGCAAACCGGCACGGCCGCTCAAGAGGTCGCCAGTACCGAAGATGGTCAGGCCAGCAGCACCGGCGACGATATCGTCGTCACTGCGCGGCGGCGCGAGGAGAGCCTGCAGGATACGCCGGTCGCCATCACTGCGCTGAGCGCCGAAATGCTCGAGGAGCGGCAGATCGTGCAGACGCAGGATCTCGAACGCATCACGCCGAGCCTGCAATTCAAGCCGGCCGGCCAGCTGTCGGGCAACAGCGCGTCCTCGGTGGTGTTCATCCGCGGCGTTGGCCAGGTCGATCCGACCGCGGCAGTCGATCCCGGCGTCGGCATCTATCTCGACGAAGTCTATCTCGGGCGCGCCGTGGGCGGGGCGATCGATTTCGGCGACATCGCCGGCGTCGAGGTTCTGCGCGGCCCGCAGGGAACCTTGTTCGGGCGCAACACCATCGGCGGCGCGATCCTGGTACGCACGCGTCAGCCCGAACTGGGCAGCTGGAACGGTCGTGCGCGTGTACGCGTCGGCAGCGACGACCTTGTCGAAGGCTTCGCGGCGCTGAACATCCCGCTGGGCGACACGGCGGCCGCGCGTGTGTCGGGCGGGTTTCGCAAGCGCGACGGCTATGTCATCCGCGAATATGACGGCCTCGATCTGGGCAACGACAACAGCTATTCGATCAACGGCGCGATCAAATGGGAGCCGTCGACCGACTTCGACCTGTTCGTCCGCGGCGATTACAGCAAGCGTGACGAGCATGGCGCGCCTTTCGTGTTCGCCGGCATCAACGAGCAGGCCCCAGTCGCGGCGATCGCGAGCGTCGGCGCCGGATGCCCAGGCGCGACGATTCCCTTCGCGCCGATCGCCCCCGGCAATCCGCGCTTCGGGCCGCCCAACGTGCCGATGATCAACGATCCGCGCTGCGCGAACGATCTCCAGATCCGCGGACCCTTCGTCAACGGCGGCACCGCGCCGGTGATGAGCCGATCCGAAATCTGGGGGCTTGCCGCGACGGCGAACATCCGGCTGACCGACGTCGCGGCGGTGAAGCTCATCTCGGCCTATCGCAACACCAGTTCGCGCGGCATCCGCGATGCCGACAATACGCCGTTGACGCTGATCACCACCGATGTCGGCGCGCAATCCGAACAGATCAGCCAGGAAGTCCAGCTCCAGCTCGATTGGGGCAGCGTGAGCGCGATTGTCGGCGGATATTATTTCAACGAAGTCACCGACGAGCGTGCGACCGTACCGCTGGCATTCCCGCCATCGCCACCGGTGATCGCCTCGATCCTCGCGGGCCGCGGCGGCTCGCGCGATCTCCAGATCTCCCGGCTCAAGACCGACTCGGTCGCTGCGTTCGGCGAAGTGAGCCTGAAACCGGCCGAGGGGCTCGAGGTGACCGGCGGGCTGCGCTACACGACCGATCGCAAGACCTTCCGGGGTACCGTCCTCAATCTCTTCCCAGCGAGCTTGCCCGATCCCGACCCGCTGCCGACGCTGGCGATCCCGCAAGGCGGGCCCTTGTTCATCTACAACCGTCCGTTCACGCGCAGCTTTTCCGCGCTCACCGGCTCGGCCAGCGTCCAGTATCGCTGGAGCGAGGCGATCAGCACCTATGCCTCCTATGCGCGCAGCTTCAAGTCGGGCGGGTTCAACACGCGCTATAACGCCCCGCCGCCGGGCAATCTGCCGGTGCCTTTCGACGAGGAAAGCGTCACCAGCTACGAGATCGGCGCGAAGACCAATATCGGCCGGCTGCGGCTCAATCTCGCGGCATTTCAAGCCAATTACGACGATATCCAGCTGATTTTCCGGCAAGGCGTGGTGCCGCTGCTGTTCAACGCCGGCAAGGCGCGCATCCGGGGACTCGAGGCGGAAGCGAATTACCGCGCGCCCTGGGGCCTGATCGTCAATGCCAGTGCCAGCAAGCTGGACGACGAGATCCAGAGCATCACGCCGGTGCCCGGAGCGACCGCGACCGTCGCGCCCGGCGACGATCTGCCGCTGACGCCCGATTTTCAGGCCAATTTCGGAATTGGATGGGAATTCGATCTCGGCGGCAATGCGGTGCTGACGCCCCGTTTCGACGGCAGCTATCAATCGAAGGTCGCGTTCATCACGGGAAGCATCCCGCTGATCGAGGAAGACGGCTATTTCGTCGGCAACGCGTCGCTGTCGCTGAAATTCTCGCAGCGCTACGAGCTGACCGGCGGGGTCACCAATTTGTTCGACGAGCGCTATCTGATCCAGGGAAATGCCTCGCTTGCGACGCTCGGCTATGCGGAGCGTATCTACGCGCGGCCGCGGACCTGGTACGTGCAGCTCTCCGCAAGCTTCTGAACTAGCGAAACCCGCGATGCCCTGAAGCACCGCGGATCTCCGCACCGTCAGGCGATATCGCCCCAGACCGATCGCGCGACATCGATCACCAGCCGCAGCTTCGCCGCCTGCTGCTCGACGGCGATGTCGTTGCCGTGCACCGTCGACGAGAAGCCGCATTGCGGCGACAGCGCGATTTGATCGAGCGGCATGAATTGCGCGGCCTCGTCGATCCGGCGGCGAACGTCGTCCTCGGATTCGAGCTCGGCAAGCTTGGTGGTGACGAGCCCGAGCACGACGGTCTTGCCGGTCGGTACGTGGCGAAGCGGCGCGAAATCGCCCGATCGCGGATCGTCATATTCCAGGAAATAGCCGTCGACATCCAGTGCGTTGAAAAGCACTTCTGCTACCGGTTCATAACCACCTTCGGCCGCCCAGGAAGACCGGAAATTGCCTCGGCACAGATGGACGCACACCACCATGTCGTCCGGACGGTCGCGGATCGACTGGTTGATGATGTCGGCATAGAGACGCGGAAGGGCATCCGGATCCATGCCGCGTACGCGGGCATTGGCGCGCTGGGTGTCGTCGCAGAGATAGGCGAGATTGGTGTCGTCGAGCTGGAGGTAGCGGCATCCGGCCTCGGCCAGGCTGGCGATCTCGGCGCGATAAGCAGCGGCGAGATCGGCATAGAAATCCTCGAGATCGGGATAAGCGGCTGCGTCGATCGCATCGCGCCCGCCCCGGAAGTGCAGCATCGTCGGCGAGGGGATCGTCACCTTTGGAGTGCGCGTGGTGCAGCTTGCGAGGAACTCGAAATCGCGGCGCTGGATGTCGCGGGCGTGGGCGATCTTGCCGGTGATCTTCATGACCGGAGGCGCATATTCGAGCTCCTTGCCGCCATGCTGATGGAATTTGACCTGGCTGCCGCCGGCCTCCTCGACGCCGTCGAGCTGCAGAAGGAAATCGGTGTGGAAATAGGTCCTGCGGAACTCGCCGTCGGTGATGCCCTGCAGCCCGAGATCCTCCTGGAACTTCACGACGTCACGGATGGCGGCGTCCTCGACAATGCGCAGCGCGTCGGCGTCGATCCGGCCGGACCGATACGCCTCGCGCGCCTCGAGCAGGACTTTCGGACGCAAGAAACTTCCAACATGATCGGCACGGAAGGGGGGCTTCGACACGCGTATCTCTCCTGGTGAATTGTAGGAGTTGCATACAAAATTGCTGTCAGGCATGACAAGGACATTGGCAGCGAAATCGAGGCGATAATCCCGGCATCGCGCAGTGGCCGAACATGCTGCGCCGTCAGAGGGATATTCCGCCAACCGATTGTTGCCTTCCATAACAAATGACCGCACAACATGCGGCAAAGATGGAGAGGATGATGGCGAGCGATCCACGGGCAGTGATCCAGCGCGAGCCGATGTCGCGGTTCCAATGGGGAATCGTGGCGACGATGGTCGGTCTCAACGCGCTCGATGGATTCGACGTGCTGTCGATAAGCTTCGCTTCGCCCGGCATCGCTGCCGAATGGCGGATCGATCGCGCGGCGCTCGGGGTCGTGCTGTCGATGGAGCTCATCGGGATGGCCGCGGGATCGCTCCTGCTGGGTGGCATCGCCGACCGCGTCGGCCGGCGCGCCACCATCCTCCTGTGCCTCGTCATGATGACGATCGGGATGCTCGGGGCTGCCAGCGCAGGTTCGATCATGGTGCTTTCGGGTTGGCGCGTGCTGACCGGTCTCGGCATCGGCGGCATGCTCGCCGCGACCAATGCCGCGGTCGCGGAAGCAGCGAATGACAGGCGCCGCGCGCTGGCGGTGGTGCTGATGGCGGCCGGCTACCCGCTCGGTACGATCATCGGCGGGCTGGTCTCGGCCGTGCTGCTCGCCCATTTCGACTGGCGGGCGGTGTTCCTGTTCGGCGCCACGGCCAGCACTTTGTTCATTCCGATCGTCTTCTGGTGCGCGCCGGAATCGATCGCCTTTCTGGTGCATCGCCGCCCCTCCGGCGCGCTCGAGCGGACCAATCGCATCCTCGGGCGGATGGGCCATGCGCCGGTCGATGCATTGCCGGTGGAAGACACGTCACCGGCCAGGGTGCCGCTGGTCGCCTTGTTCGCGCCGGCGCTGCAGCGGCCGACGATCCTGCTGACGCTTGCCTATCTCGCGCACATCATGACCTTCTACTTCATCCTGAAGTGGATCCCCAAGATCGTGACCGACATGGGTTTCGCGCCGTCGGCGGCCGCTGGCGTGCTGGTCTGGGCAAGCATCGGCGGAGCTACGGGCTCGCTGCTGCTCGGCCTGCTCACCGCGCGCCTGCCGCTCCTGCGCCTCACGATCATCGCGATGCTCGCCTCGACAGCACTCGTCACAGTGTTCGGCGCGGGGCAGGGGAGCCTCGCCGGTTTGTCGGCGGTTGCGGCATTGGCGGGCTTCGCAACGAATGCTGGCGTCGTCGGGCTCTATGCGTTGATCGCACAGAGCTTCCCGACCGCGGTTCGGGCGACCGCCACCGGCGTAGTCATCGGAGTGGGGCGCGGCGGATCGGCATTGGCCCCGGCGCTGGCGGGGCTGCTCTTCGCGCAAGGCCATTCGCTGCAGACGGTGGCGCTGCTGATGGGGCTCGGATCGATCGTGGCAGCGTTGGCGCTGTTCGGCCTGACGACCGCGCGCCGAAGGCCTGCAGTCCCGGTAGCGCCCTGACGGCGCTTGCCACGGCGGGAAATAAGCTATAGTATATAACAAATAGGAGAGGCGTTCATGGCTACGATCGCACCGCCGCGCACCGGCGCTGCCACTTTCACTCGCCGCAACCCCGTCACCGGCGAAGTCGCGACCACCGCAAGGGCGTTCACCGTCGCGGACGCCGATGCCGCAGTCGACGCCGCCGCGGCCGCCTTTGCGACTTGGTCGACGCTCGGCCCGAATGCGCGTCGCGCTGCACTCGGCAAGGCGGCGGCTGCGCTGGAGGCGCGGGCCGACCAGTTCGTCGAGGCGATGATGCACGAAGTGGGCGCCACCGAAGGCTGGGCGCGGTTCAACCTGATGCTCGCAGCGGGCATGGTCCGCGAAGCCGCGGCGCTCACCACCCAGATCGGCGGCGAAGTCATCCCGTCGGACAAGCCGGGCTGCATCGCGATGGCGCTGCGCGAGCCGGTGGGCGTGATGCTCGGCATCGCGCCGTGGAACGCCCCGATCATCCTCGGCGTGCGCGCCGTCGCCGTGCCGCTCGCCTGCGGCAACACCGTGGTGCTCAAGGCCAGCGAGCAGTGCCCGCGCACGCACAGCCTGATCGCCGAGGCATTTGCCGAAGCCGGCCTGCCCGAGGGCGCGGTCAGCATCGTCACCAATGCACCCGAAGACGCCGGCGAGATCGTCGGCGCGCTGATCGACAATCGCCATGTCCGCCGGATCAACTTCACCGGCTCGACTGCGGTGGGGCGCATCATCGCGAAGCGCGCGGCGGAGCATCTCAAGCCCGTATTGCTCGAACTGGGCGGCAAGGCGCCGCTGATCGTGCTCGACGACGCGGATCTCGACGAGGCCGTGAAGGCGGCGGCGTTCGGTGCGTTCATGAACCAGGGCCAGATCTGCATGTCGACCGAGCGGATCATCGTGGTCGACGCCGTTGCCGACGCGTTCGCCGAAAAGTTCGCTGCCAAGGCGAAGACCATGGCCGTGGGAGACCCGCGCCAGGGCAAGACGCCGCTCGGCGCCGTGATCGACCGCAAGACGGTCGATTGCGTGCGCGGCCTTGTCGACGACGCGCTTGCCCAGGGCGCGGACCAGCTCGTCGGCGGAGAAGCTGACGGTGTGCTGATGCCGGCGCATGTGATCGATCGCGTCACGCCCGAAATGCGGCTGTTCCGCGAGGAGAGCTTCGGTCCGGTGGTGGCGATCACCCGCGCGCGCGACGAGGCGCATGCGATCGCACTCGCCAACGACACCGAATACGGCCTGTCGGCGGCGGTGTTCACGCGCGACACCGCACGCGGGCTGCGCGTGGCGCGCCAGATCCGATCGGGCATCTGCCACGTCAACGGGCCCACCGTGCACGACGAGCCGCAGATGCCGTTCGGCGGAGTCAACGCGTCCGGCTATGGCCGCTTCGGCGGCAAGGCCGGCATCGACGCCTTCACCGAATTGCGCTGGATCACCATCGAGACCCAGCCCGGCCATTATCCGATCTGAGCGGGCCCACATCGCGCACGTCATCCACCCCTTCAACGCATCACGCCTCCGTCCGGAGGAAGTCGAATAGGAACGTCCATGACCGAACTGAGCAGCAACGGCGTCGTCGCTTATGATGTCGAGGGCGGCATCGCCTGGGTGCGCTTCAATCGTCCCGACAAGCGCAATGCGATGAGCCCGACCCTGAATCGCGACATGGGCGAAGTGCTCGACCAGCTCGAATTCCGCGACGATGTCGGCGTGCTGGTGTTGTCGGGCGAGGGCCCGGCGTGGAGCGCCGGCATGGACCTCAAGGAATATTTCCGCGAGACCGAAGCCAAGGGCCTGGGCGCGACGCGCAAGGCCCAGCGCGAGAGCTATGGCTGGTGGCGCCGGCTGCGCTGGTACCAGAAGCCGACGATCGCGATGGTCAATGGCTGGTGCTTCGGCGGCGGCTATGGCCCGCTGTTCGCATGCGATCTGGCCTTCGCCGCCGAGGATGCACAATTCGGCCTGTCCGAAATCAACTGGGGCATCCTGCCGGGCGGCGGCGCAACCAAGATCGCCGTCGAGCTGATGCCGTTCCGCAAGGCGATGTACCACGCGATGACGGGCGAGAATATCGATGGCAGGACTGCCGTCGAATGGGGGCTGGTCAACGAAGCCCTGCCGCTCGCCGAGCTCAAGGCGCGCGTTACCGAAGTGGCGAAGGTGCTCCTCCAGAAGAACCCGGTCGCGTTGAAGGGCGCGAAGGACGCGATCCGTCGCGTGTCGGAAATGACCTATGACAATGCCGAGGACTATCTGGTCCGCGCGCAGGAGGCGGCCAATTCGTACGACAATACCGGCCGCAAGGAAGGCATCCGCCAGTTCATCGACGAGAAGAGCTACAAGCCGGGCCTCGGTGCCTATGACAAGGATCGCGTCGGTTCCGGGGCGAAGGGCTGACGGCGGCGCGTTCGGAAAGTCCGGCAATGGCTGACCTGTCTCGCTTGCTTGCGCCACGATCAGTTGCGATCGTCGGCGCTTCGCCGACGCCCGGCGCGCTCGGCAACAGCGTGCTGCGCAACCTCGAGCGGCACGGCTATGCCGGGAACATCCATCTGATCAATCCGAAACGGGATGAGATCGACGGCCGCCCTTGCCTCAAGTCGATCGACGATCTGCCCGATGGCGTGGATGCGGCGGTGCTCGCCATTCCCGGGCCGGCGGTGCTCGATGCGGTACGCGCGCTGGCCGAACGCAAGGTAGGCGCGGCGATCATCTTCTCCGCCGGCTTTGCCGAAGGCGGCGAGGCAGGACTCGCCGCACAGGCCGAAGTCGCGCGGATCGCCGCCGGGAGCGGAATGGTGATCGAAGGGCCGAATTGCCTCGGCATGGTCAATTATGCCGCGGGCATTCCCTTGACCTTCGTCGAGGCGCCGGTGCTCGAACTCGCGGGCCGGCCGGCGGTCGGCATCGTCAGCCAGTCCGGCGCGATGGCGGTGGTGCTGGGCACCACGCTGATGGCCAAGAACCTCGGCATCACGCTCTCGGTTTCGACGGGAAACGAGGCCGCGAGCGGCGTCGAGGACTATGTCGAGCATCTGATCGCCGATCGGGCTACTCGCGTGATCGGCATGATCGTCGAGCAGTTTCGCGATCCGGCACGCTTCCTGTCGGTAGCCGGGCGTGCGCGTGCGGCGGGCAAGACGATCGTTTTGCTGCACCCGGGCACGTCGAGCGCGGCGCGCGAGTCCGCCGCCACGCATACCGGCGCGATGGCCGGCGACTGGGAATTGATGCGCGCCAAGGTGGAGCGCGCCGGTGTCGTTCTGGTCGACAGCCTCGAAGCGCTGGGCGATGTGCTCGAGATCGTGGCCCGAGCCGCGCCGCTTGGTCGCGGCGGCGCAGCCGTGCTGACCGAATCCGGCGCGTTCAAGGCGCTTACGCTCGATCTGGCGGAGCGCATCGGGCTGGAATTGCCGCCCGTGGAGGGTGCCACGGCGGCCGCGATGCGCGCGGCCTTGCCGTCCTTCATTCCCGTGTCCAATCCGATGGACCTGACCGCGCAGGCGCTCGTCGATCCCGATCTTTATCGCCGCACGCTGGAGCCCCTGCTGGAAGACCCCGCTTATGCCGCAATGGTGCTCGCGATCATCCAGACCGACGAGACGACCAGCGCGCGCAAATTCCTGCCGATCATCGATGCGGTAAAGGCGCTCGAGCCCGGCAAGCCGGTGGTCTTTGCCGGGCTGGACGACGGCGCGGCGGTCCCGGCTGAATATATCGCGGCGCTCCGCGCGCTCGGGGTGCCCTATTTCCCTTCGCCGGACCGCGCATTCCGAGCATTGCGCCACCTTATGCGCCACGCGGCACTCGATGAGACACGGAGTGCAGCGGCGCCGATCGCGCTCAAGCTGCCGCGCGGCGTGATCCCCGAATATCGCGCCAAGCAGCTGCTCGCGCCGACGGGGATTCCCTTTCCGCGCGGCGACTTCGCAGAGTCGATCGAGGAAGCGAAGGCGATTGCCGCCGGGATCGGCTACCCCGTGGTGCTCAAGGCGCAGGCGGCTGCGCTGAGCCACAAGAGCGATGCCGGGGGCGTGATCCTCAACATCGGCGATTCCGCCGCGCTGGAGGCTGCGTGGCAGCGCCTCTACGCCAATGTCCGAAGCCATGACGCGGCGATCCGCCTCGACGGCGTGCTAGTCGAGGCGATGGGCGAACGCGGGATCGAACTGATCGTCGGCGCACGCAACGATCCAGACTGGGGCCCGATCCTGCTCGTCGGATTCGGAGGCGTGACTGCCGAATTGCTGCGCGACGTACGATTGCTCCCGCACGACGTTCCGCCCGAGGCGATCGCCGCGGCGCTGCGGGGGCTGAAGCAGGGGCAGCTGCTCGACGGTTATCGCGGATCGCCTCCGCTCGACGTGGAAGCGATGGCGGAGGTGATCGCGACTTTGGGCCGCGTTCTTGCCGGAACGCCGTCGATCCGCGAGATCGATCTCAATCCGCTCGTCGTCTATCCGCAGGGGACAGGAGTGGTGGCGCTCGATGCGTTGATCCTCAACGACTGATCGGGCCGCGTCAGGCCTCTTCGATTTCGGGCGCCCGACGCTCGATGCGGGCCAACAGGTCGAGAAGCGTCGCCTGTTCTTGCCGACTGAGGTCCGCCAGCATCCGCTGTTCGTGCGCGGCGATCCGCCGGACGGCGTCTTTCAGCGCAACCGTGCCTGCATCGGTGGGCTTGAGCGAGAAGGCCCTGCGATCACTGGCGTCGACTGCCCGATCGACCAGCCCCTTGTCGACGAGCTCGTTGATCAGCGAAACCATGTTGGCGCGCTTGATCCCGAGCACCCGGCCGACGGCGCCTTGATTGATGCCGGGATTTGCCGCCACCACCGAAAGCACGGCGAAGGGCACCTGGCGGAGCCCGGTGCCCTCCATCTCGGCGAGGAAATCGCTGGAGAAGGCGCTCCATGCGCGGCGCAGATGATAGCCCACCAACGGCGCCAACGCGCCTATGTTCTCTTGCTCTCGCGACATGGCAATGGTGCAAGCAAGTTTCATCGACTGCGTCAATGCGCCAGCGTGTCGGCCGTCTTCGTAATTCAGGGCGGATGCCGAACGGTCAGTCGAGTTCCTCATCGAGAAAGACTTCGGTGCTCACTTGCGCTTGCATCGGCCGGGAATAGCGTGCCCCGTGGATCGCGCCGGGCGCGAAGATCGCTTCGGCGCGGACCAGCACGTCGGCAGGAAGCGCGATCGTGGCGGCGGCAAGGTTTTCCTCGAGATGATCGATCCGTGTCGTGCCGGGGATCGGCACGATGTGCGGCGCCCTGGCCAGCAGCCACGCGAGCGCGAGTTGCGCCGGTGAGATTCCCGCCTCCCGCGCGAGTGCCTCATGGACGCGCACGGGCCCCAGATTGTGCGCGAGATTGGCGCCGGTGAAGCGCGGCATGTGGATGCGAATGTCGCCGCTCGCATAGGCGTCGTCGCGCACCCCCATAGCCAGCAGCCCGCGTGCGACGGGCGAGAAGGCGACGAAGCCGATGCCGAGCTCGGCGCAGGTATCGAGCACGGCGATCTCGGGATTGCGCACGGTGAGCGAATATTCGGTCTGCACAGCGGTGACGGGGTGCACTGCGTGTGCGCGGCGGATCGTCTCGGCGGACATTTCCGAAAGCCCGATCGCGCCGATCTTGCCGGCCTGCTTCGCACGGACGAGCGCCCCGACCGACTCCTCGATCGGCACGTCCTTGTCGGGGCGGTGAAGATACATCAGGTCGATATGATCGGTGCCGAGCCGTTTGAGCGACCCGTCGATCGAGGCGGCGATCGCTTGCGGAGAGCCGTCCAGGACTCGCTTGCCGTCGCGCATGCCGAGCACGCACTTGCTGGCGAGCGTGAATTCGCCGCGACGATGCCCGATTGCGGAAGCGATCAGCCGCTCGTTATTGCCGCCGCCATAGAGCGCGGCGGTGTCGAGCATGGTCACGCCCAGGTCCAGCGCGCGATTGAGCAGGCGTTCGCCTTCGGCGGGCGCGGGGGGCACGCCGTAGGCATGGCTAAGGTTCATGCACCCGAGCGAAATGGCGGAAACATTGAACGGACCGATCGCGCGTTCCGGCATCTTCAAAGCGGTAATCCCACATAATTCTCGGCGATCGCCCGCTGCATCGCCTCGGAGGATGCGACATAATCGAGCTCGGCCCTCTGCATGCGATGCTCGAAACTCCCGTCCTCAGGGAATCGATGCATCAGCTTGGTCAGATACCAGCTGAACCGCTCGGCCTTCCAGATGCGTGCGAGCGCTTTCGTTTCATACCCTGCAAGCGCCGAATCGTCGCCGCTCCTGTAATGCGCGATCAACGCGTCGGAGAGATAGGCGACGTCCGAGGCGGCGAGATTGAGCCCCTTCGCGCCCGTCGGAGGCACGATGTGCGCCGCGTCGCCGGCGAGGAACAGCCGGCCATAGCGCATCGTCTCGAATACATAGGAGCGCAGCGGCGCGATCGACATCTCCAGCGCCGGTCCGCGCGTGACGCCGTGCTTCGAGATCGGATCGAAGCGCTGTGCGAGTTCATCCCATAACCGTGCCTCGGGCCAATCCTCCAACGTCTCGCTCAGCGGTACCTGGATATAATAACGGCTGCGTGTCGCCGATCGCATCGACGCGAGTGCGAAGCCGCGTTCGCCGTTGGCGTAGATCAGCTCGGGATGGCATGGTGGCACATCGGCGAGAATTCCGAGCCAGCCGAACGGATATTCGCGCTCGAACTCGCGCACGCGCGCCGCCGGGATCGCCCTGCGCGAAGGACCGTGGAAGCCGTCGCAGCCGGCGATGAAGTCAGCATGGATCCGGTGCTCTACGCCGTTCTTCACATAGCTGAGCGAGGGCAGATCGCTTTCGAGATCGTGCAGCCCCACGTCTTTGGCCTCATAAACGACCTCCAGCCCGCGTTCCGCCGCCGCGTCCATCAGATCGCGCGTGACTTCAGTCTGGCCATAGACGACGACATGCTTGCCGGTGAGCCGAGTGATCTCGATGCGGATCAGCCGTTCGCCGTCCGCAAGGTTGAAACCCTCTTCGAGCAGGCCACACGCCTTGAGCCCGGCGTCGATGCCGAGCCGCTCCATGAGATCGGTCGTCACAGTCTCGAGCACGCCGGCACGGATGCGGCCGAGCACATAATCGGCGGATTGCCGCTCGACGATCACGCAGTCGATGCCGGCCGCGCGCAGCAAATGACCGAGCAGCAGGCCGGAGGGGCCGCTGCCGATGATCGCGACCTGGGTCTTCACTCCCGGAGCTGCTTCTCGAGTGCGTCGAGCACGCGGTAGCAGGGCAGCACCTGCGCCACCGAGCTATTGGGTTCGCGCCCTTCGCGGATGGCGCCGATGAACTCGCGGTCCTGGAGCTCGATGCCATTGTTCGAGACCGCGACGCCGGACAAGTTGACCGGCTCTTCCTTGCCCGTCACCAGATCGTCGTAGCGCGCGATCCACGTGCCGTTGTCGCAGATGTAGCGGAAGAAGGTGCCGAGCGGCCCGTCATTGTTGAAGCTGAGCGAAAGCGTGCAGATCGCGCCGCTCTCGGCCTTGAGCTGGATCGACATGTCCATGGCGATGCCCAGCTCCGGGTGGATCGGGCCCTGCAGCGCATTGGCCTGGATGATCGGGCCAGCCTGATATGCGAACAGGTCGACCGTATGCGCCGCGTGATGCCATAGCAGGTGATCGGTCCAGCTGCGTGCTTCGCCCTTCGCGTTCATGTTCTTGCGGCGGAAGAAATAGGTCTGGACGTCCATCTGCTGGACTGCGGCTTCGCCGCCCTCGAACTTGCGGTGGAGATATTGATGGCTCGGATTGAAGCGGCGGGTGTGGCCGACCATCGCGACGAGGCCTGTCTCCTGCTGCTTTTTGAGCACGGCTTCGCCGTCGGCAAGGCTGTCGCAGAGCGGGATCTCGATCTGGACGTGCTTGCCTGCCTCGAGGCATTGGAGCGCCTGTTCGGCATGCATCTGGGTGGGTGTGCACAATATGACCGCGTCCAGGTCGAGCGCGAGGCTGTCGGCCAGCTCGGTGGTGACGTGGCCGATGCCATATTTGTCCGCAATTGCTTGCGTAGCGTCCAATCGGCGACCGACGAGGCTGACGACTTCGACCCCGTCGATGTTCTTCAGCCCGTCGAGGTGCTTTTCTCCAAAGGCGCCGGCGCCGGCTAGTGCGATCTTCATTTTCTCATTCCTGTTCGGGGAGAGGCTCGAGCACGATGTGGCCGACCGCGGTGTTGCTTGCAGGCACGTGATAGTGGCGATGAAGCGTCCGGGTGGCGCGCCCCAGCGCGCCGCGCATCACCAGCCACATCACCATCTCGATGCCTTCGGAGCCCGTCTCGCGCAGATATTCGATATGCGGAATATGGCGCAGCGCGTCGGTGTCGCCTTCCAGCCGGTCGAGGAAGCGATTGTCCCATTCGGCGTTGATCAGCCCGGCGCGGGGCCCCTGAAGCTGGTGGCTCATCCCGCCGGTGCCCCAGACCTGCACGTTGAGGTCTTCGGGGAAGCTCGCCACCGCGCGCGCGATCGCCTCGCCCAGCGCCCAGCAGCGATTGCCCGAGGGCGGGGGGTAGGTGACGACGTTGACCGCGATCGGGATCACCTTGGCCGGCCACTTTTCGGGCTGGCCGAACATCATGCTCAGCGGAACGGTCAGGCCATGATCGACGTCCATCTCGTTGATGATCGTCATGTCGAATTCGTCGAGGATCAGGCTCTGCGCGATATGCCAGGCGAGGTCGGGATGCCCCGGCACGACCGGCACCCGGCGGGGTCCCCAGCCTTCGTCGGCGGGGCGGAATTCCTCGGCACAGCCGATCGCGAAGGTCGGGATCACCTTCATGTCGAAAGCGGAGGCGTGGTCGTTGTAGACGAGGATGACGACGTCGGGCTTCTGCTCCGCCTCCCAGGCCCTGGTCCATTCATAGCCCGCAAAGGCGGGCTTCCAATATGCCTCTTCGGTCTTGCCCAGATCGGTGGCGACGCCGAGCGCCGGGATGTGGCTCGTCGCCACGCCTGCGGTGATCCGCGCCATCAGTTTTTATCCTTGAGGGAGCGAAGGCCTTCCGGCGAACGGCCGCCGGCGAGCATCATCGCCTGATAATCCTCGAGGCTCATCCCGCTCATCGTCGAGACCGCCTGGAGAAAGCTCTGGCCGTCGGTCGAGAAGACCTTGGCCATGAAGTAGATGTTGCCGCCGAGATCGAGCAGGCGGTTGTAGTCGCGGTCGAGCAGGGCCTGCTTCTGCGCGTCGGTGAGCTTCCACTCCTCCAGATAGGCGCGCTCGTCGGCCTTCCAGCGCTCGCGATTCTCGGGCTTCATCAGGCTCATCGCGAACTGGTTGAGATGATAGCCCTGACGCGCGCGCGCCGCCGTGAACACGCGCGTGCCGGGGATGTCGTCGAACTCGGCGAGATATTGGTGGATGTCTCGGGGCGCCGTCACTGGGCATTCTCCTCTGTCACAGGCCCCGCGCCCGAAGCTTCGCGTCGAGCCGGGGAAAGACGCGGCGGGCATTGCCCTCGAAGATCGCGTGGCGCTGGCCGTCGTCGATCGGCAGCGCGTCGACATAGCGCTTCGTGTCATCGAAATAATGGCCGGTCTGCGGATCGATCCCGCGCACCGCGCCCACCATCTCGCTGCCGAACAGGATGTTCTTGCTGTCGATCACCTCGGCCAGCAGATCGATGCCCGGCTGGTGATAGACGCAGGTGTCGAAGAAGACGTTGTTCATCAAATGCCCGTCGAGGCTCGGCTGCCTGAGCATATCCGCGAGGCCGCGGTAGCGCCCCCAATGATAAGGCACCGCGCCGCCGCCGTGCGGGATGATGAAGCGGAGCGTCGGGAAATCGGCGAACAGATTACCCTCGATCAACTGCATGAAGGCGATCGTGTCCGCGGCGATGTAATAGGCGCCGGTGGCGTGGAGCCCGGGATTGCAGCTGCCCGAGACGTGGATCATCGCCGGCACGTCGAGCTCGACCATCTTCTCGTAGAAGGGATACCAGAATTTGTCGGTGAGTGGCGGCGCGGTGAAGTGCCCACCGCCCGGATCGGGATTGAGGTTGCAGCCGATGAAACCGAGTTCGCCCACGCAGCGCTCCAGTTCCTCGATCGAGCCGGTCAGGTCCGCCTTCGGGTTCTGCGGCAGCATGCACACGCCGGCAAAGGTCTCCGGGTAGAGCGCGACGCAGCGGGCGATGAGGTCGTTATTGGCGCGTGCCCATGCTTTCGCGACGGCCTCGTCACCGACATGCGGCGCCATCGCCGAGGCGCGGGGGGAGAAGATCGTCATATCCGCGCCGCGCTCGCGGATCAGGCGGATCTGGTTCGCTTCGAGCGTTTCTCGGATCTCGTCGTCGGAGATGGTGGGGTAGGGCGGGGCGGCTTCGTCCGCCTTGAACGCTGCCTTCTGCGCCTCGCGCCACGCGTTATGCGCGGCCGGCGCGGTGGTGTAGTGGCCATGGCAATCGATGATCAGCGTCACGCGGCCTTCGCCTTTCGATCGAGGATGAGGCCGAGCTTGGCGTCGAGCCCCTCGGGAGCCGTCTGGCCGATCGCGCCGATTTCGCGCTGGCGCCGGATAGTGCCGCGAGTCATCGCCGGCTCGATGCCGAGCGCCTCGAGTGTCCGGGCAGCTTCCTCCATCTCCGCGGCGCGGCGGGTGCCGTGAACCAGCATGCGATCGAGATTATAGTCGGCGCGTTCGGCCCAGGAGCGGCCACGCTCGCTGGCGTCGAGCGAGGCGAGCACTTCGTCGCGCACGCCCGCAGCCTCGGCGGCGAGCATGCATTCGGCGGTGAGCGCCTCGATCCCCTTGACGACCACAGAACGGATCATCTTCACGGCCGATGCCGCGCCGATGCTACCTTCGATCACACGCACCTGCGTGAACCCCATCGCCTGCAAAAGGGCCGCCGCCGCCCCGGCATGCGGCCCGCTCGCCAGCAGCGGCACGCCGCGGCCTGCGGGATGCACCGGGGCCATCACCGCCACGTCGACATAGCGGCCGCCGTTGCCTTCGATCGCCGCCGCGGCTGCGCTTTTGGTCTCGGGAGCGACGCTGTTCATATCGAGCCACAAAGCGCCGGAGGGCAGATGTGAAGCGTAGTCCCGCGCCGCGGCAAGCGCCTGATCCGCCGTCACCAGCGACAGCGCAGCCACGACCCCGGCAAGTGCCTCTTCGGGTCGACCAGCGCCAGCCACACCGGCTTCGGCGAGCGCGGCATTCATCTCAAGGCCGGTCTTCAGATCATATGCTGAGAGAGCGAAGTCGCGCGCATGACCCGTCGCGAAGGCGCGGGCCGCTTCGCCGAAACCGATCAAAGCGATCTTTCTCTCCATTCCCTACGACTGGATCGCTGCAGCGCGCGCAGCCAATCGGTTTTGCGGGATAGCTATTGATTTTCCGGAATTTCCGACACGGCACGCAGCAAATCGAGGAAGCGCGCCTGCGCCGCTGTCGGACGCCAGCTTTCGCGCAGCGTGATCCCGATCGTGCGGCTGCTTTGCGGCAAGAGCGGGCCGATCGTGGTGAGCACACCCGTTGCCGCTTCGAGCGCCACTTGATCCGGCGAGAGCAAAGTGAGGAAGTCGCTCTCGCGCAGCACTTCGCGGATCACCATCACCGATCCGCACTCGATCGGCGCGGGCGGCAGCGAATGTCCGGCAAAAAGCGCCTCCCAATGGCCGCGCAGCGGCGTCCCCGCCTGACCGACGATCCACGGATAGTCTGCGAGCTGCGCGAGCGTCGGTGCAGCTTCGCGAGCAAGCGGATGGCCGGCGCGTGCGATCACGACGAGTTGGTCGACCAGCAGCGGCACTTGCGTGGCGCCGCGGGGCGAATGCTCGCGCAGCGCGCCGATCGTCAGATCGAGCACCCCGTCGAGCAGCGGGTCGATCAATTCGCGCCACGATCCTTCGACCACGTCGATGCGCATTCGTGGATATTCTCGCGTGAAGCGTGCGATGGCGCGCGGCAGGATCAGCGCGCGCGACAGCGGCATCGCGCCGATCGTCAGGCTGCCGCCCTGCGCCACCGCGTTGCCCTCGATCTCCGCGATCGCGGCGGCCAGCTCGCCGCGGGCCAACCGCACCCCACGCGCGAGCCGTATGCCGGCGGCGGTCAGCGCGACGCCGCGGCCGCGGCGCTCGATCAGCGGATAGCCGCAAATCTGCTCGATCTCGCGCGCGGCGCGGTGCAGCGCGGGCTGTGACAAGCCCGTCGCCTCGGCAGCGCGTGCGAAGCCGCCCGCATCGGCGAGCGCAAGGAACGCACGCAATTGCGTGCCTGTCATCAGCAGCTCCGGGCGGGCGAAGCCGCGCCCGCCGCCGCGTACCGCCTGGCCGATATGCCCGATCGCCGCATCGCTGCGATCTGCGAGTAGCCGCCCCTCCGCGGTCGGCGACATGCCCCCCGCATGGCGTTCGAACAATGGCGTGCCGAGGCGCTGCTCGATCTTGGCAATGCCCTGAGTGAGTGCTGGTTGGGAGAGCCCGACTGCTTCCGCCGCGGCGCTCATGCTGCCGCGGCCGATGATCGCCGAGAGCGCGCGCAGGTGGCGCGGATTGAGGTCGAAGGGCTCGAGCTTCATGCGCATCCAATAGCAAAAACTTATCGCTACCCTGCAATCCGAATTGTCGCCGCCGCCGGGCCTTCTCTAGCTGGTGGTGGAACAATGGGAGAGCGGCATGGCCAAGGTCGTCCAGAATATCGAGCGCGCCGATCCCGCGACGCTTGCCGGGCTGGCCCATGCGGGCGTCGCCACGGTGCATGAGGCGCAGGGGCGCGTCGGCCTGCTCGGCCATTATCTGCGGCCGATCTATCCGGGCGCGCGGATCGCCGGCTCGGCAGTCACCATCTCGGCGCCGCCGGGCGACAATTGGATGATCCATGTCGCAATCGAGCAATTGCGCGAAGGCGACATCCTCGTCCTCGCACCGACTTCACCCTGCTTCGACGGTTATTTCGGCGATCTGCTCGCCACTTCGGCAATGGCGCGGGGCTGTCGCGGGCTGGTGATCGACGCGGGCGTGCGCGACGTGCGCGATCTCACCGCGATGGGCTTTCCGGTCTGGTCGAAAGCCGTGTCGGCACAGGGCACGATCAAGGCGACGCTCGGTTCGGTCAACGTGCCGATCGTATGCGCGGGTGCGGCGATCGAGGCGGGTGACGTGATCGTCGCCGACGACGACGGCGTCTGCGTGGTGCGGCGTGCGGATGCCGCCGCGGTGCTCGAGAAAGCGCAGGCGCGCGAGGCGGCCGAGGAGGGCAAGCGCAAGCGGCTCGCCGCCGGCGAACTGGGGCTCGACATCTACGGCATGCGTCCCAAGCTCGAGGCGATGGGCCTGCATTATGAGTGATGGCGTGCGCTGCATGTGGATGCGTGGCGGTACGTCGAAGGGCGCCTTCTTCCTTGCCGACGATCTGCCGCAGGACCCGGCCGCACGCGATGCCTTCCTGCTCCGGGTGATGGGCTCGCCCGACCCGCGGCAGATCGACGGCATGGGCGGTGCCGATCCGCTCACCTCGAAGGTCGCGGTGATCGGCAAATCCGCGCGCGCGGGCGTCGACATCGACTATCTGTTTCTGCAGGTCTTCGTCGATCAGCCCATCGTCACCGACAGCCAGAATTGCGGCAACATGCTCGCGGGCGTCGGCCCCTTCGCGATCGAGCGCGGGCTGATCGCGCCCGCCGGCGGCGAGACCCGCGTGGCCATTTTCATGGAGAATACCGGGCAAATAGCGGTGGCGACGGTGCAGACGCCCGGCGGCAAAGTCACCTATGCCGGCGATGCGGCGATCAGCGGCGTGCCGGGCACTGCCGCGTCGATCCCGCTGGCCTTTCGCGATACCGCAGGCGCATCATGCGGTGCGCTGCTTCCCACCGGCAACGGCGCCGACACGATCGAGGGCGTCTCCTGCACGCTGATCGACAATGGCATGCCGTGCGTGGTGATCACTGCGTCCGAGGTCGGGATCACGGGCTATGAAGACCGCGATACGCTCGATGCGAACGACGCGATGAAGGCGCGCGTCGAAGCCATTCGACTGAAAGCGGGCCCGTTGATGAACCTGGGCGATGTCGCGGCGAAGTCGGTGCCGAAGATGATGCTGGTCGCCGCCCCGCGCGAGGGCGGGGCGATCGCGGTCCGTTCGCTGATCCCGCACCGCGTCCATGCCTCGATCGGCGTGCTCGGCGCCGTCAGTGTCGCCACCGCGTGCCTGATCGAAGGCTCGCCCGTCGCCGCGCTCGCCGCGGTGCCGGAAGGCGCTGTGAAGACGCTTGGCGTCGAACATCCGACAGGGGTCACCGAATGCGTGGTGACGGTGGACGCGGAAGGGAGGCCGGTAGAGGCCGGCATGCTGCGCACTGCGCGCAAATTGTTCGATGGAGTGGTCTTCGCATGAGCACCGACGCCGAGGGCCGCATCCGCAGCTGGACTCTCACGCCCTCCAGGCCGCGGTACGTGCCGCCTCTCGGTGCAGTCGATGCGCATTGCCACGTCTTCGGCCCCGCGGCCGACTTCCCGTTCAGCCCAAAGGCCAAATATCTGCCTCAGGATGCCGGGCCCGAGATGTTGTTCGCGCTGCGCGACCATCTCGGTTTTGCGCGCAACGTCATCGTCCAGGCGAGCTGTCATGGGACGGACAACCGGGCGACTCTCGATGCGATCGCCAGATCGAACGGACGCGCGCGAGGCGTCGCCGTGGTCGATCCCGCGATATCCGACGCCGAACTCGATTCGCTTCACGCCGGTGGCATTCGCGGCGTGCGTTTCAATTTCCTCAAACGCCTCGTCGACGATGCGCCTAAGAACAAGTTTCTCGACCTGTCGCACCGCATCGCACGGTTGGGCTGGCACGTCGTAGTGTATTTCGAGGCTGATCTCCTCGAGGAGCTACGACCTTTTCTCGACGCGATTCCGGTCCCGGTGGTGATCGACCATATGGGACGGCCCGATGTCGCGCAGGGCCCGGAAGGCGCCGACATGACCGCGTTTCGCGCCTATGTCGACAGCCGTCCGGACATCTGGGTCAAGACAACGTGTCCGGATCGCCTCGACTCGGCCGGCGAGCCCTATGACGATTTCGTCCGTGCGGTACGTCCTCTCGTCGAGGCCTATCCTGATCGGGTGCTCTGGGGCACCGATTGGCCGCATCCGAACATGGAGAAGGTTCTGCCGGATGATGGCGGAATCGTGGACGTGATTCCGCGGATCGCAGTGACGGCCGAGTTGCGGCAGGCGCTTCTGGTCGACAACCCGATGCGGCTTTACTGGCCCGAGGCCGCGACAAGGCTGCCCGAATAAGGGATCGGTCCTGGTCGAATGACCAGATTGACCGATTGATTGGTCAGGGTAATCTGCCGGCACAACAATATGGAGAGCGGTGGTGGGAGTGGGTGTCAGCCAGGCAAAATTCGCGGCGATAGCGCTGGTAGCGCTAACATCATTGAGCCCGGCGATCGGCCAGACTGCTTCGCAAGCCAGGCCTGGCGCCAATCCGCTCATCCGCGACAAATTCACTGCCGACCCGGCACCGCTCGTGGTGGGAGATCGGCTCTATCTCTATGTCGGGCATGACGAAGCGCAGCGTGACGAGATGTTCAACATGCGCGAGTGGCTCGTCTATTCGACTACCGACATGAAAAGCTGGACCGACCATGGTCCGATCCTGAAGGTCGCCGATTTCAAATGGGCCAAGAAGGACGCCTGGGCATCGCAGGCCATCCAGAAGAACGGCAAGTTCTGGTTCTACGCGGCGGTCGAGCATGACGGCACGCACCCCGGCAAGGCGATCGCCGTCGCGGTATCCGATACGCCCACCGGCCCGTTCGTCGATGCCAAAGGCTCCGCGCTGATCACCAACGAGATGACGCCCAAGGGAACCCACAGCTGGGAAGATATCGATCCCACGGTGTTCACCGACGATGACGGGACGACCTGGATCGCCTGGGGCAATCGCCAATGCTATATTGCGAAGCTCAAGCCCAACATGATCGAGATCGACGGCCCGATCACCGAGATCACGCCGCCACATTTCGAGGAAGGGCCCTGGCTGCACAAGCGCGGGGCGCTCTATTACCTGACTTATGCCTCGCTCGACCGGTCGACGCACCGCGACGAGAAAGTGTCCTATGCCACCGCACCTTCGCCCAAGGGACCGTGGACGTATCGCGGGGAACTGACCGGATCGGGCAAGTACAGCTTCACGATCCATCCGGGGATCGCCGAGTTCAAGGGCAACTGGTATCTTTTCCTGCACAACGCCGGGCTGACGATCGGCGACCTCAACGGCGCAATCGGGCGGCGTGCCGTCACGGTCGAGCATCTCCAATATAATCGAGATGGAACGATGAAGCCCGTCGTCCAAACGGAAGCGGGTGTATCAGTCCCGCCGCCGAGCTCGGCCGGACGCAACTAGGGCCGATCAGGGGTCATTCGCGACAATTGGGCGATTTTCGGCGCCCGAGCTTGGCAGCAGAGCATCATAGATACTGCATGCGGCGAGGACGAGAAGCGCGTCCGCGCAGCATGTGCTCCATTCATCCGTCCGGCCGGTCCGGCTGGCGGACAGTGCGCGGGCAATCAGTTCCACCGTCGTCATGCGCGACGCTCCTCTGACCGACTCTATCCGACGCAGGCGCGAGCGCAACGAAAAAGGATGCCTTGCATACAAAATAACAGGGTGCAGGCCCTGGATTCCTCTGTTTCTCTCTACATAAAATATGTATGTGTTACGTACAGAATCAGATGGGAGATGGGGCTTGCAGAACAGCGCGACCATGCGGCCCACGCGCGAGGCCTGCGCGCCGGACTTGCTGCGCGAGCTTTCGATCGAAATCACGGCGAAGGATCACGACAAGATCGAATTGCTGCGCGATCGAATTCCGGATCGCACGCCGATCTCGATCACCTTCCTGCCCGGTGAGGATATCGATTCGCGCATATTGGCGGCGTGCCGCGTGCGCGATGCAGGCTTCATCCCGGTTCCGCATATTTCTGCGCGGCGCCTGCATTCGGCCGGCGAACTGGACGCGTTCCTGGCTGCGCTTACCGACAGAGCGTCCGTTGACCGGGTCTTTGTCGTCGCCGGTGACATCGCCGAGCCAGAGGGCCCTTTCCGCGATGCGCTGTCGGTGATCCGTTCGGGCGTCCTCGCCCGGCACGGCATCGAGCAGGTCGGCATCGCGGGCTATCCCGAGGGGCACCCCGACATCTCCGGGGCAGCGCTCGAGCGCGCATTGTACGACAAGCTGGAAGCGCTCGAGGCGGCGGGCCAGAGCGCCTGGATCGCAACCCAATTCGGCTTTGACGCGGAGCCGGTACTGGACTGGTTGACGGCGCTTCGCACGCAAACTGCCGTGCCGGTGCGCATCGGCGTCGCCGGACCGGCAAGCATCAAGGCGCTGCTGCGCTTTGCCGCGCGCTGCGGCGTGGGCGTATCGGCCAAGGTCATGGCGAAATACGGGCTGTCGCTTACGCAGTTGCTCGGCAGCGCCGGACCGGGCCCATTGATCGAGGAACTGGCCGAACGGCTGGTTCCGGAAGTCCATGGAGAGGTCCGGCTCCATTTCTATCCGTTCGGCGGGCTCGAGAAGACCGCCGACTGGATCGCCAACTTCCGATAGGTTTGAAAAGGGGAGCACGCCGCGACGGCATGCCCCCCTTTTCGGTCAGGCCTCCGCCTTGGCGGTGCGCCAGCCCTGATGATAGGTCTCACGCGCCACACGCGAATAGGGGACGGGGCTCACCACCGCGCGGACTTCGATCTGCTTGTGCGGCTCGACCGTGGTCTTGCGCGTGCCGCCATCGGGCTCGCCCCAAACCACGCGCAGTTCAGTTCCAACCGGAATTTCCGGATCGATCGTCGCCAGGCTGAGCGCCGTCTTTTCATTGTAGCTGTAGCCGGTGAACATCGACAACCCGACCGTTGCGCCATCGGCATCGGTCACCCTGTCATAGTTGGACGAGGCATAGTTCGCGAGCGGCAGATCGAAGAACTTGTACTGGTCGCCGTCGGGGTCGAACAACGAAGCGAAGATCTTGGCCATGTCGTCGCCGTTCCATGCGAGCGTCACCTTGCGGCGCTGGCTGTCCTTGTCGAGCGCCTCCAATACCTCGCGGCCATGGAAATCATGGTCGAACTTGACGAACGGGCCATAGCCCAGCTCGTATGGCGTCAGATAATAATCCTCGACATTGCCGGAAACGAAGCTGCCGCCGATCGCGCCGGTGGCTTCATAGCTGTCGGCGCCCAGCCATTCGCGATACGCCTTGAGCTTGTCGCCGGTATAGATCGCGGGGAGCGGCGAGGGGATCCAGCCACTCTCCAGCGTATTCGACGGATAGGCGCGGCTGCCGCACGGCACGATGCCGAATTCCTTGCCCGCCGCGAGGATCGCAGCGCGGATCTCCTCCTGCTCCTCATAGGGACCCCAGATCTCGAGGCCCGGCGCACCCGACATGCCATGGCGCAGCGTGCGAACCTTGCGGCCGGCGATGTTCATTTCGCTCATGTTGAAGAACTTGAGCTGCTCGAGCGGACCGCCATGCAGCTTCTCGATGATCTCCCAGGCGCGCGGACCCTGGATCTGGAAGCGCCAGTTGATGCGCTTCACCGGCTTGCCCATCGGGCGCGATGGGCTGCGGTCGTCCTTGACGATCTGGACGTCGTAGCCGCCGGTCTCGGCGTGGAACATCAGCCAGTTGGCGGCGGGCGCACGGCCGACATAGACGAATTCCTGCTCGGCCAGCCAGAACAGGATGCCGTCGCCGATCACATGACCATAAGGCGTCGTTGGCACATATTGCTTCGCCTTGTTCACGGCGAAGCCCTTCATCGAATTGATCGCGGTATCGCTGATCAGCTTGAGCGCGTCGGGGCCGCTGATGAACAGATCGACCATATGGTGCGACTGATCGAACAGCACGGCCGAGTGCTGCCAGGCCCATTGCTCCGAACGCCAATTATGGAATTCCGGAGCGACGACGGGATAGACGTAAGCGCCGATCTGCGAATTGCGCAGCATGTCGACCGGATTGCCGGTCGCGTTGAGTAGCTGCTCCAGGTTGGTTGCCGTCATCTAGCGATTCCTCTCTCGATTTCCCCATGGGGTTAGCCGCTGCGCCTATCCGCGCTTGCCCCTTTCTATCCTCCGCGATATTAGTATGCAATACATACAAATTGCCGCGAACGCGCAGGGAATGGGAGAGATCGAATGACTCGGATTGCGCATGTCCTGACGCTGTCGTGCACCGACCGGCCGGGCCTGGTCGCGACGATCTCGGGACAGCTTTTCGAGGGAGGGGGCAACATCCTCGAGGCGCAGCAATTCGACGATGTCGAAACCGGGCGCTTCTTCATGCGGATCCTCTTCGATTGTCCGGCGGATGCCTATGCGGCGATCCAGGAGCGCATCGCCGAGACCGCCGCGCGTTTCGAAATGGACTGGAAGCTGCGCGCGCGCGACCAGCGCACGCGCGTCTTGCTGCTCGTCTCGCGCATGGACCATTGCCTGGGCGATCTTTTGTACCGCACCCGTATCGGCGAACTGCCGATGGATGTCGTCGGGATCGTCTCCAATCACCCGCGCGAAACGCTCAACGTCTCGCTGATCGGCAACATTCCCTTTCATCACCTGCCGATCACCGGGGAAACCAAGCCGCAGCAGGAGGCGCAGATCAAGGCACTGGTGGACGAGACCGGCGCTGAACTGGTGGTGCTCGCCCGCTACATGCAGATCCTGTCGGATGACCTTTCCGCATTCCTCGTGGGACGCTGCATCAATATCCACCACAGCTTCCTGCCCGGTTTCAAGGGCGCCAAGCCCTATCACCAGGCGCATGCGCGCGGCGTGAAGATGATCGGCGCGACGGCGCATTATGTCACAGCCGACCTCGATGAAGGCCCGATCATCGTCCAGGATGTCGAGGCGGTATCGCACGCCGACACGCCCGAGGACCTTGTGCGCAAGGGTCGCGACATCGAACGTCGCGTCCTAGCACGCGCAGTGCGCTACCAGCTGGAAGACCGGGTATTGCTGAACGGCAGCAAGACCGTCGTTTTCACGAGCTGAGATTGTGGCGGTCTTGATCGACGGCACGGCGCTGGCCGCGCGCATGACGCGCGAGACCGCGGCGCGCGCTGCGCAGCTTTCCTTGCAGCACGGGATCGTGCCCGGACTCGCAGTGATTCTCGTTGGTGATGATCCGGCGAGCCGCATCTATGTCGAGCGCAAGCTGCAGCGGGCGGGCGAGGCGGGGATCCGCTCGATCGAGCACCGCCTGCCCGCCCATACCGATCAGGAAACGCTGCTCGCGCTGATCGCTGCCTGCAATGCGGACGATGCGATCCACGGCATCCTCGTCCAGCTGCCACTCCCGGCGCAAATCGACCCGGCGCGGGTTCTCGACGCGATCTGCCCGGGAAAGGATGTCGACGGCTTCCATCCCGTCAATGTCGGGCGCCTGTCCACGGGGACGGGCGGACTGGTCCCGTGCACGCCCTTGGGATGCATGCGGCTGCTGGAAACCGTGATCGAGGACTTCCGCGGGCTGAAGGCCGTGGTGATCGGCAAGTCGAACATCGTCGGCAAGCCGGTGGCGCTGTTGCTGCTCGACCGCGAATGCACCGTGACGATCACGCATATCCTGACGCGCGGGCTGCCCGAGATCGCGCGGACGGCCGATATATTGGTTGCCGCCGCCGGAAGCCCGGGACTGGTCCGCCCCGATTGGATCAAGCCGGGAGCAGTGGTGATCGATGTCGGCATCAACCGGGTTCGCGGCATCGACGGCAAGGCGCGAATTGTCGGCGATGTGGCCAGCGAAGGAATGGACCATGCCGCGGCGATCACGCCGGTGCCGGGTGGGGTGGGGCCTATGACGATTGCGTGCTTACTTTCCAATACGGTGCGCGCGGCGGAACGTCGTGGCGCTTGACGATCCCTTTTTCGACCGCGGGATGACGATCCATGTCACCATTTCCGGCCTGCAGGTCGCCGCGGACATCGGCGTCTATGCGCACGAGCATGGCCGCGCACAGCCCCTGGTGGTGGACATCCTCCTCGCCATCGACGCGCCGGCGCACGACGCGTTGCAGGAAACCATCGACTATCAGCGCGTCGCCGATGACGCCCATGCCCTGGCACTGAGAAGGACCGCGCTGATCGAGACCTATGCGATGCGGCTGGCCGAACGGTGTATCGCTCATCCCCGGGTGCAACGAGCGGAAGTCCGCGTTTCGAAGCCCGGGGCGCTGCGCGGCGGCCTCGCCGGCGCCCGGGTCTCGCTCGCCCGCTGATCGCCTGGCGCGACACGTCCGGCTCTGGACTGTGCAATCGCGATCGCGCAGGACATCGGGTTATCGAGCGAACGACAGGGGATTGCGTTGACCAAACAGGCCGAACCGCCGATCGAGGACGATGGCGGCATCGGTGCGATCGGGGATATTCTCGGATTTCACATCCGGCTGGCCCATGGCGCCGTCTATCGCCACTTCATGGAGACTTTCGAACATCTCGGCCTGACGCAGAAACAGGTCTCGGTGCTCTGGCTCCTCGACGATCACCCCGGGATCGCACAGACCGATCTTGCGCAGCGCCTGCAAATGGACCGCGCGACCGTAATGGCGATCGTCAATCGCCTGCAGGCACGCGATTTTCTCGTGCGCGGCAAGTCGGCCGGCGATCAGCGGCGGCAGACCCTGACATTGCGTCCGGCCGGCCATGCCGCACTGGTCGAGGCACGCAAGGCGATCCTGGAGCACGAAGCCTGGCTCAAAGGCCGCTTCAACCAGCGCGAGATCAAGCAATTGATCGCGCTGCTGACGCGCATCCACGGATAAGCGTTGATTTCGTGGCCCAGTCCTAGGCCGATAACCTATACAAGCTGTTGATAAATTTGAGTCATCCCGGCCCCTTCGACTGCCTGCAAGGCAGGCGCTCAGGACAGGCTTGAGCCGGGATCCCGCTTCTTCTGCCCGGCCTGAAGCCAGCGGGACCCCGGCTCAAGGCCGGGGTGACGAAAATAATATGAGTCCTCAACATATTCCCGGCGGCTTCAGATCGAATAGAAATCGACCACGGTCGGGATGGTGTCGTTGAGCAACAGGATATGCTTGCGTGCGATCCGCCATGCGCCCTGTTCGTGGCGCAAGACGTGGCGATAGCGGCCGAAGAAATGATGCGTGCGATCCGCACGGACGTCCTGCTGGCAGACGATGAAGGTCGACGCGATTTCGGCGGTGCCGTCCGCGCATTCGATCAGCCGGACATTGCCGATGCAATGCACGCAGCGCGGACGCGGGCGCGATGCGACCGACTGACCCGACCGGGCGCGGAACACACGATCCTCCAGGCCGCGGCGCCCGTCATAATAGATCAGCGAAAGCTCGCGGTCCGGATCGGAAGCGGGGGTCTCCTCGTCGCGCCACGCCGGCATCCAGAAGATCGCATCTTCGGTATAAAGCGCCAGCCACGCGTCCCACTCGCCCTCGTCGAGCAGCGCAGCCTCGCGGTAGAGCAAGTCTTCGGCATCGGCACGGGATAGCGTCGCCGTCATGCGCGTCCGGATCCGACGGCGGGAGCCATGCGCCGCGCCCATTCGCGATAATAATTGTGATAGAGCGTCTCGTCGCACAATTGCGAATCCGCCAGCACGCTTCGCACCGGCGAGGCCCCGATCGCGTCGGACAGCATGTTCCCGCCCTCGCGGCTCGCCGTCATGCCGCGCGCATAGCCTTGCAGCCAGGGATCGACCCGCCCGGCGTGGCCGCGCTGGCAGCTCTCATAGGCGACCGTATCGTCGGGTGTCGCCATGCCCGAGGGATTGAAGAAATCCTCATATTGCCGGATCCGCTGGCGCCGCGCGGCGCCGCTCTCGCCAATGGGCGCGACACACCAGGTGCGCATCAAGGTGCGCCCGGGCGCAAGCGGCTGGATCACGCGCAACTGGCTCGATGCGTTCTCGGCGATCTGGAGATTGGGGAAGATCGTCAGGTTGCGCATGTTGAACACCCAGTCGCGGCCCGCCTCGCCGTGCCGCGCCGCGATCTGCCCCGCGCTTTCGTGCAACGGATGCGAATCCGCCACGCCGATCCGCCCCCAGTTGAGCACATGGCCGTGTTCGAAGCAGTAGCTGCCGCCCTGCACCCCCTCGGCATCCTCGCTCCACGCCTGCGACTGCTCCCAGATCGATCGCACCGCCACGGCGCCTTCGCCTTTTTGCCGCCGCTCCATGATCTTGATGTACGAGGGGTGCGCCGACGTGAAGTGATAGGCGTCGGAGCAGTTTTCGAGCTGCATCTTCCAATTCGCGTCATAGGTGAAGGTCACCGCGCCCGGTACCAGCTCTATCCCTTCCTCGGGCTGGCCGACGACGAAATCGAGGAAGCGCGCGGCTTCGCCCAGATGCCCGGCGAGCGTCGGCACATCGGCGACGAGGCTGCCGAACAGGAATCCGCGATATTCCTCGAAGCGGGGCAGTCGCGTCAGGCCGTGGTCGCTCTGGTCGAAGGCTTCGGAATAGCAGCCGGCGCGTTGCCACTTGATCCCCCGGCTCTTGCCTGCGCTGTCGAAGCTCCAGCTGTGATAGGGACAGACATGCACGCGCGCATTGCCTGCGCGGGTCTGGGCGACCTGCGCGCCCTTGTGCGGACAGGAATTGACGAAGGCGCCCAATCGGCCCTCGCCGTCGCGCATGATCAGGATGGGGACGCGCCCCGCATGGGTCGTGAAGAAATCATGCGCCGCGGGCGCCTGCGACGCCAGGCCAAGGAACACCCAGCCGCCTTCGAAGATGTGCCGCATTTCGAGATCGAAGATGCGGGGATCGCGGAAGACCGCGCGATCGACGCGGAAAATGCCTTCCTGCGGCCGATCGTCGATCAAGCCGGCCGGGTCGATCGTCATGTTTCCTGGCCGGCGTTTGCCGCGGCGGCATAGAGCGTCGCCGCCCGCCAGAAGCACAGCGCCGCGAGCAGGGGGGTGACTGCGATGATCAGCATCGAATAGCGGATGGCGTCGTCGCCCAATTGGCCGGCGAGGAGATCGTTGAGCACGCCGACCGCGCTCGGCCCCACGGCATTGCCGATCAGGCTGGCGCCGAGCAGCACGACCGAGATCGCCAGTGCGCGCCGCCGCTCGCCCACGACGTTCACCACCGCCGCGAAGATCGGCGCCTGGTGGATGAGCGTGAAGAAGCTGGCGAGCGCGAAGCCGCCGACCCAGACCGGGTAGGAGCTGCCGAGCAGGAACAGCGCTTCCGCCGGGCCCGCCAGCAGGCAGGCGATCGCCGGAATCCCCACCCGCCAGAAGTCCCGATGCCGCGGAAGCCGGTCGATCAGCAGTCCGCCCAGCAGGATGCCGACCAGACCGATGATGCCGCGCGTCGGCCCGATGATGTTCGCGACTTCGGTGATCTTCAAATGGTGGACGCGCACGAAGAAGGTCGGCGTCCATGCTCCCGCCGCCCAGACGTTCGCGCCCATCAGCGTGACGCCGGCGAAGATCCAGACGAAGCAGCGGTTCGAGAAGAGCGCGGCGAGATCGCCGAACAGCGAGCGCGCCAGTGGCAGACGCTTCGGAGGGGGCGCCGTCCGCTCGGGTTCGCGAACCGTGAGGATCAGCAACAGCGCGAGGAGCACGCCGGGCAGGCCCATCGCGATGAACATCGCGCGCCAGCCATGGTGCTGCGCGATCCAGCCGGCGAGCGGGAAGAACAGGATATAGGAAAGCGGCGCGGCGGTGCCGAAAAGCGCCAGTGCGAGCGGTCGCCGGTCGGGCGGGAAGCGATCGGCGATGATCGAATTGGAAGGGGCCATTCCGCAGGCTTCACCGGCCCCCATCAGCAGCCGCACCACCGCGAGCTGCCAGATGCTGCCGATAAAGCCCGTGCACGCGGTCATCAGGCTCCAGAAGGTGAGGCCCGCGGCGATGATGTTGCGCCGGTTCGTCCGATCGGCAAGCCAGGCGATCGGAATGCCGAGCAGCGAATAGAAGAGGATGAACGCCAGCCCCGAGACCAGCCCCAGCACGGTATCCGACGAGCCGAGCTCGCGCTTGATCGCGGGAAGCGCGAGCCCGAGCAGCGATCGATCGAGATAGTTGAACACCGAGACCAAAGTGAGGACGAGCAGCGGCCAGGTGGCCGACCAGGGCCAATGCCCCCGTTCGCTGGCGTCCAAGCCCTTCATAGCCGCGACGCGCGCGTTTCCTGCGCGGTGATGAACTCGAGCAGCGCCGGCTGCCCGGCTTCGGTCGCCGCGATTCCCCGCAGGATCGCGGGAACGATCTGGTCGGGCGTGGTGACGCGTTCGCCATATCCGCCCAGCGCACGGGCGAAATCGGCATAATTGCCCGAGATGTCCGTCGCGCGGAAACGCTCGGTAGCCACCGGCATGATCGGCAGTTCGATCGCCATCGCCGAATTGTTGAGCAGGATCGACAGGATCGGCAAGCGCTCGCGAACCGCGGTCTCGAAGTCCATGCCGGTGAAGCCGATCGCGGCGTCGCCCCACACATTGATGCACAATTTGTCGGGGCAGGCGACCTTGGCTCCCATCGCCAGTCCCAGCCCGTAACCGAGCTGGGTGGTCTTGCCCCAGCCGATATAGCTGAGCGGCGAAATCGATTTCCAATAGGGCGTGAGCTGATCGCGCGGCGATCCGGCGTCGTGCGTGATGATCGTGTTGGCGACATCCACGGTACGCTGCAGTTCCCAAAGGACGCGATAGGGGCTGAGCGGCGTTTCCTCGCTTTCGAGCAGAGGCCGCCATTGTGCGAGCCATTCGGCCTCGACCTCGGCGATCTCGCGCGTCACGGCGCCCGGATCGCGGGGAGCCTGCAGCCGATCGCGGCAGGCCTCTATGAGCATCGCCAGAGTCAGCCCCGCATCGCCGACGAGCGCATCGATGCACGGCACGCTCTTGTTGATGTCCGCGGGGTCGAGCGTGGCGTGGACGATCTTCGCCCCCGCCGGCATTGAGACGCCGAACGCCGTTTCGGAAAAGCTGCAGCCGACGCCGAGGATCAGATCGGCGCGGTCGAGGAAATGGCGAAGCTGGCCGGGAATCGCCGCGCCGCCCGAGCCCAAAGCGAGCGGATGCGTCTCGTCGAACGCGCTCTTGCCCTCGAGGCTGGTCGAGACGGGGGCGGCAAGCAGCTCCGCCAGGCCGCGCAATTCGGCATAGGCTTCCGCCCAATGCACCCCTTGCCCCGCATGGATCACCAGCCGCTCCGCCGCGACCAGGCGGTCGGCGACCCGGGCGATCGCTTCCGGATCGGGCGCGGACCGCGTCGTGACGACGGGGGCATAGTCGATCGGCCCGGGCATCTCTTCGTCGAGCACATCCCACGGCATTTCCACCAGCGCGGGGCGAAGCCGGCCGTTGCGCAGCGCGCTGAACGCGCGGCGCAGGACCGCCGGCGCATCTTCGGCGCGCAGGATCGGCTCGCAGGTCTTGGTGATGTCGCGCATCGAGACGCTGGCGTTGTAATTGTCGGGGACGTGCGCCAGCCGCCGCGCATAGCCTTGCGGCAACACCAGCACCGGCACGCTCTCCGAATAGGCCTGGGCGACGCCGCCATAGGCATTCTCGGTGCCGGGGCCGTGCTGCATCGCGAACACGCCCATCCGCCGCCCGCGCGTCAGGCGGGACAGCGCATCGGCCATGTGCAGCCCGGTGCGTTCCTGGCGGACGATGATGGTGCGGATGCCTTTCGCCGCCGCCTGTTCCAGCACGGCGTTGCGCGGATAGCCGAAGAGGACGTCGACACCCTCCCGCGACAGGATTTCGGCAATTGCCGCGCTGACCTTCATGATTTCGCGATGTCCGCGGGGCCGAGCGGCCGTTCGCCCACCACGGTGGTGCGGATCAAGTGGCGCCGCTCATATTTGAAATCATGGATCCCGCGGTGAAGCGTGAAACGATTGTCCCACACGATCAGCGTATCCTTCCGCCACTTCACGCGGCAGTGATAATGAAGATGCTGCGCGAGGCTCTGCAGATAGGCGAGCAGGGCACGGCTTTCTTCTTCGCTCCAGCCGACGAAGCGCTTGAAATAGGCCGTCGTGGCGAACAGCGCCTTGCGGCCGGTCTCGGGATGTACGCGCACCGCGGGATGGATGCTCTCGAGCTGGTCCTCGGTGAAATCGTGGCTCTCGCGCAGGCGCAGACGCTTCTCGGGCGCGAGTTTCTCGTTCTTCGCCCAGATGTCCTTGCCCGAATAGACGACCTGCAGTCCGTCGAGCAGCGCCTTCAGGCCATCGGACATATGTTCGTAGACGAGATAGGCGTTCGAGAACGCCGTATCGCCGCCCCATTGCGGCACTTCCAGCGCGCGCATCACGATGCACTTGGGCGGACGGAGGAGAAACGGACTGTCGGTGTGGAAATGCTCGAACGACGGCACTACATTCTCGGGTTCGTGCGCTTCGCGACGCACCTCCTGCATGTCGCGATGCCCGTCATAGGTCGGTGCCTGGGGCAGTTCGGTGATGTCGCCGAAATGGCGTGAAAAAGCCTTGTGCTGCTCCGGCGTCAGCTTCTGGTCGCGAAACAGGATCACCAGGAAATGCTCGAACGCCTTCATGATCTCGGCAAGGACCTGATCGTCGAGCGGCTCGCGCAGATCGACGCCGCTGATCTCGCACCCGCATGCCCCGGAGATCGGCTCGACGCCGATCCTGCGAAACTCCGGCATGGGCAGGCCGGCGACGATCGGTGAACCCGCCGGGCCCTTGCCGGCATCGAACATCACCTGACTGGTCACAATAGGCTCCTTCGAAATCATGGCCGGCAATTCAGAAGACGGAGGCGGCACGAATCCCGCCTCCGGAAAGCTTCATTTGAAACGGCGCTTCACGGTCACTGCCCAGGTCCGCGGCTCGCCGACCGATCCCTGGATCGAATTGGTCGATCCGCGATTGTCGAAGACGTCGGAATAATAGAGCTTGTCGGTCAGGTTGCGCCCTTCGAGCGCGAATTCCCAGGCGTCGTCGGGCATGCGGAGGGCCAGCCGCGCATTGACCAAAGTGCGGCCTTCGACCTGGCCGAAAATGTCCTTACCGCCGGTCACTGCATCCACGTTGTTCGCGTTGCGGTTGAACGTGTCCTGGTGATTGACGTCGATCCGCGGCGTCAGCGTCGCCCCGCTCGCGAAGACATGTTCATATTGCGCGCCGATATTCCACTGCCAGGGCGAGATATATTGCCCCTTGTCCTCGAGGCCGATTCCCGAAGTCGCCGCCGCTGCCGAGATCGCAGTATATTTGAAGTCGAGATAAGCGAGCGCGGCGTCGATCGCGACGCCTTTCAGCGGGCGAAGCGTCAGTTCGGCTTCGCCGCCCTTCACGTCGGCCTTGCCGGCGTTGAGCGGCAGGGCGCAGGGCGTGGCCGGCGCGCCGGGCAGGGGGCAGCTGGCCACGGTGACCAGGATGTCGTCATATTTGTTGAGGAAGCCGCTGACGTTCAGCCGCACCTTGCGATCGAGGAAGTCGCTCTTGAACCCGGCCTCGTACGCCGTCAGCTTTTCCGGCCCGAACGGCAGCGCCTGTGCGGGGAAGAAGACGCGTGGATTGACGCCGCCGCTCTTGAACCCGGTCGAGACCTGCGCATAGGTCATCAGCTGATCCGACCAGCGATACTGGATCACGCCGCGCCAATCGACGCGATCGCCGGAAAAGGTACCGACCAGTCCGTCGATCGATGCGATCGACGGGGGCGTGGCGCCTCCGGAGCTCGAGCCGGGAATGCCCTTGCGCCCATAGATGAAGGACTTTTCGAGATCGGTGTAGCGTATGCCGCCGACGAGATGGAGCCCGGCGAGCACTTCCCAATCGGCGTTGGCGAACACGGCCTTGGTCGTCGCCGGGATCTCATTGTCTTCGATGAAATTGAGCGTCGGAAGCGTGACGCGCGAGATATTCTCGCTGCGCTTGTGGAGATAATATCCCCCCACCGTGAAATTGAACGACGGGCCTACCCGGCCATTGAGCCGGAGCTCCTGGCTGAACTGCCGATTCCAGATCCGGTTCGCCTGCAGCGTCGGCGAGAAGGGCGATCCATCCGCGGAGGCGTAGACGCCGTTGAACTTGCGATAGGCCGTGATCGAGGTGAAGCTGAAATCCGGCGAAAGATCGACGGTCAGATTGGCCGAAACGCCCCAGGAATCGATCGCTGACTTGATCGGTGCGGCCCAGGGCCCCGATCCGTCGCGCGGCGCGAGCTCCAGATAATTCTCGTAACTGACATAGGGGCTGTTGCTGAAGCTATCCTGTGCGTAATTGCCATAAGGCGAATAGCTGATGAACTGCGATCCGGTGGAAGTGCCGTAGCGCACGCCCTTCATCGTATAGGCAGCCGCCGACGGGCCGGTAGTGGCGGAGCCGGTGTTCGTCACGCCGGGATTGGCGTTCTGGCCGACATAGAGCAAGGTCGTCGGACCGGATTCGCTCTCGTCCTGCGTCATGTCGCCGACGATATCGAGCGTGACGTTGTCGCTGGGTTGGTAGCGCAGCGCCAGGCGACCCGCGACATAATCCTTGCCGCCCTCGGTGCCGAGCTTGCAGCCCTTGTTGTTGGTGACCGAAGAAGGGATCGGGGTTCCCGGGTGCGTACAGGCATAGTCGTAGCGCGTGACATAGCCGTCCTTGTGGACCGCTGTGCCTGAAACGCGCGCGAACAACTGGTTCGGCAGGATCGTGAAATTGGCCGCGCCGCGCAGCTCGACGCGGTTGTAGCTGCCATAGGTCGCCTGGAAATAGCCGCCGCCATTGCCGTCGGGTTTCTTCGAATAGAGCTTGATCGCGCCGCCGATCGAATTCTGTCCGGCGAGCGTTCCTTGCGGGCCGCGCAGGATCTCGACGCGATCGAGATCGATCAGGTCGAGCAGCGAGCCGTGCATCGTCGGTAGATAGACATCGTCGATATACAGGCCCACGCCCGGTTCGAGCGCAAAGCTGGTATCGCGCTGACCGACGCCGCGAATGTACGCGACCACTGCAGGACCATAGGTGGCGGGCGCCTGGCGCAGCGTGACGTTCGGAGCCTGGTTGCCCACGTCAGCGATGCTCGTCTGGCCGCGCGCCTCGAGCATTTCTCCCGATAGCGCGGTGATCGCCAACGGTGCATCCTGCAGCTTCTGCTCGCGAAACTGCGCAGTGACGACGATCTCGTCGTTGGCCTGGTCGTTGGACTGGGCTTCCTGATCCTGCTGGCCGCCAGTGTCCTGCGCCGCCGCCGGCGCGGCGACGGAGACGGCTATAGCGAGTGCGAGTATCGAAGCCGTCGCGTGCAGCGAATTTGGTCGAATTCTCATATTGCATCCCCCCCAAGGGCTGGTCGCGTGCCTTTGCAGCATCGCGAGAACCGGGATTGGATATGTTGAGTAATCAACTGTCAAGGCGTTTCCGGGTATCGGAAGATCAATTCCGAAATACGGAAAAATGCCGATCCGCGGCGGGGACGGAACGCTCGGAACGCAGGCGATCAACTATGTGAGATCGCGGCCCTTTCGCTCAGCGCAGCTGCGGACCGGCGCACCGCGGCCGCCAGATCGTCTTCGAGATGCAGTTGATATCGCTTCGAGGGCATCGTCACCCCCAGACATCCGACGATCTCGCCGAAGGTGCCGAAAACCGGGCCCGCAATTCCGGCGATATCGTAGCGCGGATCGAAATAGCGGGCATAGCCGCTTTCACGGATGCGGTGCAGCTCCGCCTCGAGATCCTTGCGCGATGAGCGCGGCCGGCCGCTCAACGGCCCTACCGTCGCCTCTCGTATGACCGCTTCCGAATCGCCTTGCGGCAGGAAGGCGAGGATCGCGCGGCCCAGCGACCCCCAGGGGAGCTGGATCTCGCCGCCGCGCTCGACGGCAAAGCGAAGGGGATGCGGCGTCATCACGACGTCCGCGATGATCCCGACGCGCATCGCCGGGCTGTAGGTACAGAGGACCGCAGTCTCGTGCCAGTGCGCGACAAGCTCCTCGAGCAGCGGTCGTGCGCAGCGCACCAGATCGAATCCGGCGACCAGTTGCGATGCCAGCCGGTGCAATTCGCGCCCGGGCCTGTAGCTCTGACCGTAGCCGCGTTCGACGAGACCCGAGCGGACCAGTGCCTGGAGCAAGCGATGCACCGAACTTGCGGGCAGGCCGGCGGAGGCCGCCAACTCGCCGAGCGTGAACTGGGGAGGGCCCGCCGCCACCAGCTTGAGGAGATGGGCAAGCCTGTCGGCCGCACCGCGCGGTACCCTGGATCCGATGGAGCTCATTCGCGGGACAATAACGCAAGGCCGCGTGCGTGCCTCTAAATAGCTCTGGGCAGGCGAGGAGGAGGTGTCCCGGTTTCGCTCCGTCCGCACGCTCAGGTCAGTGCGTAGTAGCGAAACAGCGAACGGTCGGGGTCCGTCCGTCGCTCGCCTCCCCCCACGATCACCGTGCGCGAAAGCCAGTCGTGCGGTCCTGCGGGAACCCGGAAATAAGGCGTGAGCCGGAAATAGGAGGGCTGGGGACTGCCGGCCGGGGCGCGGACGAGATAGCCGCGATTTTGGATATAGATGCTCGTGCCGTCGTCGGCCTCCAGCATGTAATGGGCGCTCAGCTCGATCGTGCCGTCGTCGCGGACCAGCGCATAATCGGCGCCGCTATTGGGAATCACGCGGCCCGAAAGGCGCGGTCCGCTGATCGTGCCGCCTATGGCCGGCGTGTACCCCTGATTGCCGCCGCCCGGCAGTGGACCGAAGATGTGACGATCCGCGCCGAACAGCACTTCGATGTCGAAGACATGCTCCAGCGTGCAGTCCGCATTGGTCATTCGGTGGATTCCTGTGGCGGGACGAAGGGCAGCAGGATCGCGGAATCATACGCGCCGCCGGTGCGGATGACATGGGTGCCCGCGTTCCGGGTCTGCTCGTGCAGCGGAAACGGCAGCATCGCGCCTTCTTCCTTGCGATAGATATCCGATCCGGAAACGATCAGCCGCAGCGTCTCGCCGGCGGCGAAGCGAACCGAGAACGGCCAGATCTCGATCTCGACCGGCACGCATTCACCTGGTGCGAGCCGATCCTCCCGGGTGTGCAGATGCACCGGCTTCTCGGGGCGCGAACGTTCGGGATCGAGCGCCCGGTGGCTGGCCCGCAGCCAGCCGAGCGCCACCGGGCCATTCTCGTAAAAGGCATAGAAAGTGAAGCCGACGGGCGCGCCCGCCGCATCGATCTTCTGCAACGCGACGAACAGGTCGAGATCGTCGCTGCCCTCCGCTTCGACCCAGAGTTTCAGGCCGGCATGGCCGGTGATCTCGGTGGCTTCGGCAAAGCGATGGTCGAACGACACGCTGCCCTCGCGCGCGGGATAGCGCACCGCGCCTTCGGTTTGCACTTCGCCGCCCATCGTCCCGCTGGCGGCGTCGAGCGCCAGCCTGCGATACCGGGTGCGCGCTAGCGGCCATTCCGCTTCGGCGCGCTCCTCGGCCACGCCATGCCGCTCGCGCACTTCGATCCGCACCTTCGGCCAGGCCGCGAGGGAAGTGGGCCGATCACGCAGGTAGTGATCGAAGAATGCGCGCTGCCGCTCCCGGCTGCGGGGCATATAATAATGCGCCCATTTCTTCTGGCCGTGGATCTCGAGCCATTTCTCGGCCGAGCCCATCCGGCGCCACGCCTCGATCGTTCCGCGCAGGTGCAATCCCTGATCGGACCAGCTCGCGACGACATAAGCGGGCTGACGGATCGCCTCCAGATCGAGTTCCTTCGAACGCCAATAGTCGTCGATCAGCGGGTGGCCGGTGATGTTCGCCCAGCTATCCTCGGTGCGGTTGAGCGACCATTGGATATTGTCGCAGGCGCGCGGCAGGAAATTCGTTTCGAGGATGCCGCCATGATAGGCGAATTCGCGATACCAGTCCGAAAAGCCCTCCCATGGATTGAGCGCGGCGAGGGGGCCGGGGCGCAGCGGCGCGACCAGATACTGGATGCCCGCGAGATAGGACACGCCCGTCATCCCCACGCGGCCGTTCGACCAGGGCAGCCGCCCCAGCCATTCGATCGCGTCGGCGCAATCCTCGGCCTCCTGGATGCCGTTATGGTGGAAGTCGCCGCCCGACAGCCAGGCACCGCGCGGATCGACCACCGCCACCGCATAGCCCTGCGCACCCCACCAGACCGGATCGGGCGCCTCGAACGCGGTCAGGTCCGACAGCCATTCGGGATCGACGCCCGAGCGCGGCCAGAAGACACGATTGGTGCGCGCGTGCTTGCCATAGGGGCCCCAGGCAAGCAGCAAGGGCAGGTTCGAATTCGCCTGCTCGGGGCGATAGAGATCGCAGAATATCTCCACGCCGTCGCGCAGCGGGATGCGGCAGTTGCGTTCGATCGTCAGCCCGCGCGCGGTCCAGCGCGCATGGTCGGCCGGCGGCAGCGGCGGCTTGGTGGGGTGGCTGAACGGATCGCTCCCCGGGCGCATCAACGGCCGAAAACGCACATCGCCTCCCTAAAGCACGACGAAATAATGGATCCGGTTGGCGTTCGGGACCTTTTCCGCCACGCCCACGAAGACGTGCTGCGACATCCATTCGTGCGGTCCGGCGGGCGCATCGAAGCGCGGCGTGACCCGCATGTAATAATCGTCGAACGCGACCGCCTCGTTGCGCCGCATCTTCTCGGCAATCTCCGGACTACGCGCCCACCGAAACCCACGATTCTCGAGATAGATGATCGCACCGTCGTCGGCCTCGAGCAGGTAGCGCGCGTCGAAGTCGATCACGCCATTGGGGCGCGACAAGGGGAAATCGCCCCCCGACATCGGCACCACGCGGCCATTGAGCCGTGGCCCCTCCACCACACCTTCCGCGGCGTAGATCGCTGCGCGGATATCCCCGCGCGCGCCTGGCTTGACCCAATAGGGTTTCGACAGAACGATCGAGATCGTGAAGGCATATTCGAGCCCGGGCGTGAAAGGATGCTGTCCGCTCATAGGGGCGGATAAAGGCCGGATTAGTTGATTTGTCAACACTGCTGCGCAATACAGACGCATTGAACAGCAAGACAATATCGATTCTGGCAGCTAGAGAATCGCGATGCAGAGACCAATATGCGGACCAACACGTCCATAGAGGCTATGACGGACAGATCTCCATTCGAATTCGGCCCTTCGCACATCCCCTATCGACTCCTGTTGCTCAGCAAGATGATCGATCGGGTTACGGCGCAGCACGTCCGGGATACGGCACAGCTTTCGCTCGCCGAATGGCGCGTGCTCACGCATGTCGAAATGATCGGAAAGTGCAGCGCAGCGGAGGTGGCGAGCGTCGCCTATTCGGACCGCGCCGAAGTGAGCCGCGCGCTCGGTTCGCTGGAGCAGCGCGGTTTCGTGCAGCGTGAGGCCAATCCGCGGAACCGCAAGAGCAGCCTTGTTTCGCTGACCGCGGAGGGGAAGGCCGTCCATGCCGCGATCCGCGGCGAACGCGGCAAATTCTACGAACAATGGTTGACCGATCTGAGCGATGGCGAGCGCGTCGAGCTCAACACGGCCTTGGAAAAGGTGACTCGCCGCCTGATCGAAAGCGCGCCGCATTTGTTCGATCCCTAACCCGTATCGCGCCCGATCGGGCTGGCCGTTTCGATGATCCGGACAAGATCGGTGAGCGTGTCGCACACCGGGGTCGCGACGCCCGCCTTTCTTCCTTCGGCGGCGATCGCCCCGTTGATCGTCTCGATCTCGCCGGGTCTTCCCGCCTCGCGATCCTGAAGCATCGACGCCTTGTGGGCGCCGTGTTCGCGCAGTGCCGCATCGATATGCGCGAGGATGCCTTCGCGATCGACTGTCAGCCCTTTCGATGCCGCAACGGCGACTGTCTCGTCCACCACGGCCGTCGCGATGCGGCGGCCGGCGAGATTGTCGAGGCCGGCGTTCGGCACTTCGCAGATCATCCCGGTGGCATTCAGCGCAGCGTTGAACGCCACCTTCTCCCATAAAGCGACGGCGATCGCCCGGTGGCGATGGACAGCGAATCCCGAGCGTTCGAGCAAGTCGCCCACCCGGTCCACCGTCTCCGCCCCGGCATTGCCGAATGCGCCGAGCTGCAGGCTGGCGAAGCCGTGCGTCTCGACCGAACAGGGGCCGGTGAGATCGGCGGGAATCAGCGCGGTCCCCATCAGCACGCGATCGGCACCGAAGGCGCTGGCAAGCAATTCGGCATTGCCCACGCCGTTCTGCAGCGTCAGCGCGACGGAAACCCGATGCCGCAGATGCGCCATCGAGGCGATCGCCGCCGCGCTGTGCATTCCCTTGGTAAAGAGCAGCAGAAGATCGACGGGCTCCGAAAAATCGTCCGCCCGCGCAGCATGGACGGAAACGGCCCGCGTACCGGCATCGTCGGTCAGCACGATCCCCCGGCTACGGATCGCATCGAGCCGCCGCGCATCGACGTCGATCACGGTAACCCTGGCGCCGGCCTCGGCCATCCGCGCGGCGAACAGGCAGCCCATCGCGCCCGCACCGACCACCGCTACCGAAAGATCCTCCATCCGCTCCGATCTCCGCCGTCAGGGGACCATTATTTCCACCAGCGTCGGCGCGGTTTCGCCGAACGACCAGGCGAGGGCGGCATCGAGCTCCTCCAGCGTCTCCACGCGGCGGGACGCCACGCCGTGTCCGCTGGCGATCGCGCAGAAGTCGATTCCCGAAAGGTCGGTGCCTTCCACCCGGCTCAGCCCGAAATGGCGCCCGAACTGCTCGAGCGCCTCATAGCGCCGGTTGGCGATGACGAGCACGCTCAGCGGCACCGCGGCACGGGCGGCGCTGAACAGGGCCTGGATCGAATACATTGCCGATCCGTCGCCCAGCAACGCGATCACGCGCTCGCCGCGGCGCGCCAGCGCGATGCCGACGGCGGCGGGCAAGGCATAGCCGAGCCCGCCGCTGGCGGTCGTGTAGAAACTGTCGGGCGTGAGCATCGGCAGCAATTCCTGCATCGCGCCTCGGCTCGACGGCGCCTCTTCGACGACGATCGCTCCCGTGGGGCGCAACGCTGCGATCCGCGTCATGACCAGGCGGTCGCTCATGCCCTCGGGCGGCGGCGCCGGACTTGCCGGCGTATCGGGTATCGGCCGCTGGACACCGACCCCGGCGGCGGCGAGATACGCCAGCGCCATCCTGGAGTTGGCGAGGATCGCGTTGCCCGACGGCGCCCAGCTCAGCACGGCGGGATTGTCGTCGATGATCCAGGAAGCGGTGTCCGCGGGAAGGTGCGGTCCCGGCGCCTCGGTATGATACAAGTTCAGCGGTCCGCCCGCGATGACCACCAAGTCGTGGCGGGCGAGCCGCGCGACGACGTCGCTCCGGCTGGCTTTGAGGAACCCGCGGAACAGGGGATGCCTCTCGGGAAAGACATTGCGGGCGGCGAAGGGCGCGGCATAGACGCAGGCGCGCTGCGCCTCGGCAAGCACGATCGCCGCCTCCCATCCCTGATCGCGCGCCACGCCGGCGCCGAGCACCAGCGCGGGGTTCTTCGCGGAACGAAGCTGCGCCGCGAGTTGGTCCAGCGCGGCGCGGTCGCCCGGATTGCTCATCGCCAGCGTCCGCGCCTCCACGGGCTCACCGGGCTGGTCCCAGTCGTCGACGGGCACCGATACGAAACAGGGGCCGAACGGCGGCGTCATGGCGATATGATAAGCGCGCGCGATCGCCCGCGGCACGTCGGCCGCGCGCGCCGGCTCGCACGCCCATTTGACGAAAGGGCGGGGGAATTCGGTCGGGCGCTCGGCATGAAGGAACGGTTCGAACGGCAGGATCGAGCGCGCCTGCTGCCCCGCAGTGACCACCAGCGGGGCCTGGTTCTTGTAGGCAGTGAAGAGATTGCCCAGCGCGTGCCCGACCCCCGCCGAGCTGTGCAGGTTGACCAAAGCCGCGTTGCGCGTCGCCTGCGCATGACCATCGGCCATCGCCAGCACCGTGGCTTCCTGAAGGCCCAGCACATATTCGAAATCGGCGGGGAAATCGCGGAACAGCGGCAGTTCGGTCGACCCCGGATTGCCGAAGACCCTCGTCATGCCCAGGGTGCGCAGAAGCGCGATGGTGATGTCGCGGACAGTGCTCATGCAATGCATGTTTAGTTGATTTATCAATTCATGCTAGACTATCCGAACAGAATTCCGATCGTGCATCCGCACGACAGCGGAGGTTGGAGAGAGGATCGCATGAGCAGTTTCCCGGACACGCCTGCCTTCACCGGATTCAACACGCCGTCGCGCGTCGAGGGCGACGCCTTCGATCTCGCGATCGAAGGCACCATCCCGCCCGAGATCCGCGGCGCCTTTTATCGCGTACAGCCCGACCCGCAGTTCCCGCCGCTGCTCGGCAACGACATCCCGTTCAACGGCGACGGCATGGTCGCGATGTTCAGCTTCGACAACGGCCGCGTGCACTTCCGCCAGCGCTGGGCGCGGACCGACAAGTGGAAGCTCGAACATGCCGCGGGCCGATCGCTGTTCGGCGCCTATCGCAATCCGCTGACCGACGATCCGGCGGCAAAGGGCACGATCCGCGGCACGGCGAACACAAATGTGTTCCTGCATGGCGGCAGGCTCTATGCGCTCAAGGAAGACAGCCCGGCGCTGGTGATGGAGCCCGAGACGCTGGAGACGATCGGCTATACCGATTTCGGCGGGCGGATGACGGGAGAGACCTTCACCGCGCACCCCAAGATCGACCCCGCGACCGGCGATATGATCGGCTTCGGCTATGCCTCGAAAGGCATCTGCACGCGCGACATGACCTATTATGAAGTTGCCCCCGACGGCACGCTGAAGCGCGAGATCTGGTTCGAAAATCCCTATTATTGCATGATGCACGATTTCGCGATCACGCGCGATTATGCGCTGTTCCATGTCGTGCCGATCACCGGCAGCTGGGAAAGGCTGGCACAAGGCAAGCCGCATTTCGGGTTCGACACGACTCTGCCCGTGCATCTCGGCGTACTTCCTCGTCGCGAGGGCACGACGGCAGAGGACATTCGCTGGTTCACCACCGACAATTGCTTCGCCAGCCATGTGATGAACGCTTATCAGGAGGGCGACCGGATCCATTTCGACACGCCGGTGGCGAAGAACAACATGTTTCCCTTCTTCCCCGACGTCCATGGCGCGCCGTTCAATCCGGCCGAATCGGCGAGCTTCCTGACGCGCTGGACAGTGAACATGGCGTCCAATACCGACCAATTCGAAAGCCAGCGGCGGCTGACGAACATGGCCGGCGAGTTTCCGCGAATCGACGATCGCTATCAGGGCCTGCCTTATCGCTATGGATGGCTATTGGTGATCGACCCGACCAAGCCGGTCGAGTTGAAGGGCGGCAGCGCGGGGGGCGCCGTGATGAACACGCTGGGAATGGTCGACCACGAGACCGGCACCGAGCAGAGCTGGTGGTGCGGCCCTGTCTCCAGCCTTCAGGAGCCGTGCTTCATCCCGCGCAGTGCCGACGCACCCGAGGGCGATGGCTGGATCGTCCAGATCTGCAACCGGCTGGAGGAGCGCGCCAGCGACCTGTTGCTGTTCGACGCGACCGAAATCGCCAAGGGGCCGATCGCCAGCGCGCGCATCCCGGTGCGGATGCGCTTCGGGCTTCACGGCAACTGGCTTCCCGCGCAGGCGGCATAGCGGCGCTCACGCTCAGCGCGCGGTGAGGCCGAACACGCGCTCTGCGTTGGTCTGCATCAGCTTGCGAAGCGTGGCCCGCGGCAAATCGAGCTTGTCGTGGATGCGCACTTCGTCCGCCACATATTGATAGGGATAGTCCATCGCGTACATCACGCGATCCTCGCCCATCACATCGATGCACAGCTTGATCGCCGGCTCCCAGGGCAGGCCGCTGGTGGTCGCGACGACATTCTCGCGCATGCAATCGATCAGCCCCTTCTTCAGCGGCTTCAACCGTTCGTAGCGACCCGAGCGGACGCCGGCCTGGTGCATGAAATCGAGCCGGTACAGCCAATAAGGCAGCGCTTCGCCGCCGTGCCCGACGATGATCTGCAGATCGGGGTAGCGATCGAATATCCCCATGGTCATCAGCCGCAGCAGATGCATTCCCGTTTCCACCCCGAAGCCGAAGATCGCCCCGTCCAGCCCCGCCTCGAGCAGCGGGTCGATCATCGCGTCGGGAGGCGATTGCGGATGGATGTAAAGCGGCTGGCCGACCTCCGCGAGCGCGCGGAAAATCGGATCGAAGAAAGGCTCGTCGAGATAACGGCCCTGGGTGTGGCTGTTGACCATCACGCCCTTGAAGCCCAGCTCCGCCGCGCCGCGCCGGATTTCCCGGGCGGACCATTCGGGATCCTGCGGCGCGATGCTGGTCAGCCCCACATAGCGTGCGGGATGCCGCTCGACCGCCGCGGAGAGCTGATCGTTGGCGCGGTGGACGATTCCCTTTGCCTCCTCCGCCTCGAACGGCTGGCCGCCGGGCGAGGTGAGCGCGAGCACGGCAACGTCGATCCCCGTCGCGTCCATGTCGGCGATCCGGCGATCCCCGAGATCGAGCAGCCGTTCGAGGATCGTCACGGCGCGTTCCGAAGGCGACTGGCCGTAGAAGCTCCAGAGCGAGGTCACGCCCTTGTCGGCCCGGCCCTCGCGGATCAGCCGCAGCAGGCCATCGATCTGCTCGCGAGTCGCAAAGGCCTCCTCGGTCGCAATGCGCAGATAACCGCGGCCGCCGCCGGTTTCGAGTGCGTGAGTCATGCTTCGTGCACCGCCTTGGTTATCAGACAAGCCTGCAGTCCCTCGGGGCCGTCCTCGCTGCCGTGCCCGGACCATTTGACGCCGCCGAAGGGCGAATCCGCCCCGCCGATCATCGAGGTGTTGACGCCGACCATCCCGGCCTCGATTTCGCGCGCGACGCGCTTCTGCCGCTGCGGGTCGCCGGTCCAGACATAGGCGGCGAGGCCGTAGGGCAACCGGTTCGCTTCGGCGACCATCGCTTCCTCGTCGGGATAGGGATTGATGATCGCGACGGGGCCGAACGGTTCTTCGTTCATCACCTGCGCCGCGAGCGGGACTTCGCTCAGCACGGTCGGCGCGAAGAAGAAACCCCGGTTCCCGATCCGCGCGCCGCCCGTGTCGAGCGTCGCGCCCCGCGCCATTGCATCGGCGACCATCCGTTCCATGGCTTCGGGCCGGCGCGCATTCGCCATCGGACCCATCTGCGATTGCGGATCGAGACCGTCGCCGACGCGCAATGCCTGCGCGCGCTCGATGAATCCCCGGCGGAAGCGCGCGAACACGTCCTGCTGGACGATGTAGCGAGTGGGCGAAACGCAGACCTGCCCCGCATTGCGCCACTTCGCAGTCGCCATCGTATCCAGCGCGCGATCAACATCCGCATCCCCGAACACCAGCACGGGCCCATGGCCGCCCAATTCCATCGTCGTGCGCTTCATATCCTCGGCGGCAAGTTTGACGAGGTGCTTGCCCACCGCGGTCGATCCGGTGAAGCTCAGCTTGCGGATGACCGGCGAGCCGAGCAGGTGACGTGAGACCTCGTCGGGCATGCCGAACACCGCCTGCGCCACGCCGGGCGGGAGCCCGGCATCGAGCAGGCATTGAAGCACCGCAAGCGCGGAAGCGGGCGTCTCCTCGGCGGCCTTCAGGATCACCGAACAGCCCGCCGCGATCGGCGCGCCCAGCTTCCGGCCGGGATTGCCCGCGGGGAAATTCCATGGCGCGAACGCCGCGACCGGCCCCACGGGTTCATGCGTCACGGTCGATCGCTGCCCGGTCGGGCGCACGAGCGCTCGGCCATAGAGGCGCTGGCACTCGCCCGCATAGAAAGCGAAGAGCCCGGCGACCATCATCACTTCGGTTCGCGCTTCGCTTAGTGTCTTGCCTTCTTCCAGCGTCATCACGTGGGCGAGCGTGTCGATGCGATCGTGCAGCAGCCGCGACGCGCCGTTCAGGACGGCGGCACGCTGTTGCGGCGTCGAATCGCGCCAGACACGGAATCCCCGTGCCGCGGCGTCGAGCGCACGATCGAGATCGGCGGCATCGGCCAGCGGCAGTTCGCCGAGCACCTCGCCGTTCGCGGGATTCAGGACGGGGAAGGTGCGGCGGTTGCCGCGATTCACTCGCTCGCCATCGATGTGCAGATACAGATCGGGGTACGCCACCCTGTCCCTCTCCCTTTGCTGATATCATATGCCTTACATACAATATCCCACAGCCAATCTGTCAAAAGAGATATTGATTAATCACCATCTTTACGCCAAGAAAGAGGCATTGCAAGCTTGGCGTCAATGACAATGGCGACCAGCGATCATCGGCCCTGCCGCCACTGGGGAGCGCGCGGCAGGGCCGAGACATGGAGAGGATCAAGCCCTTGAACGGTGACGACGAGCGCCTCCTGTCAGCCGGCTACCGGCGACTCTTCATCGGCATGTCGTTTTCGGTCGCGGTCTTCAATTTCGCCGACCGTTCGGTGCTTGCGGTGCTCGCCCAGCCGATCAAGCGCGATCTCGGCCTCAGCGATTTCCAGCTCGGCATCCTGCAGGGCGTCGCCTTTGCTTTCCTCTACGCGCTTCTCGGCCTGCCGATCGGCAGGCTCGCCGAGCGCTATTCGCGTGTGAAGATCATCTCGATCGCGATCATCTTCTGGTCGATCATGACCGCGGCCTGCGGGCTGATCGGCAGCTTTGTCCAGCTCCTGCTCTGCCGCGTCGGCGTCGGCGTCGGCGAGGCCGGGTCGCAACCAGTCACCTCGTCGCTCGTCAGCGATCATTTTCCGCGCGAGCGGCGGGCATCGGCGATGTCGCTGATCCTGCTCGGTACGCCGGTGGGCATCTTCCTCGGCGCGACGGCCGGCGGCTGGGTCGCGGCGCAATGGGGATGGCGCATGGCGTTCTTCGCGCTCGGCATTCCGGGCGTGCTCGTCGGTCTGCTGGTGCTGCTGGTACTGCGCGAGCCGCGCCGCGGGTTGGCGGACAATGCGCCGCGTGACCCCGCGCCGCCGCCGAATTTCGGCGCCTTCCTGCGCGTCGTCATAAGCAAGCGCGGATTGTTCTTCGTCATCCTCGGCGGTGCGCTCGCCGGGTTCGGAATGACGGCTATTTCGCAATTCCTCGCGGTATATCTGGGGCGGATCTACCAGCTCCCCGTGCAACAGGCGGGTGCGCTGTACGGTACCATTTCGGCAATCTCGCTTGCCGCCGGACTGCTCATCGGCTCGTTCGGCACCGATTGGCTATCCAGGCGGGGGGACCGGCGCTGGCCGGCATGGGGACCGGCGATCGGGCTGGCAGTCGCGCCGTTGCTGTATTGGATCGCGTTCAACACCCACTCGATCGTCTGGGGCTCGGTGATGCTGTGCATCTCGGGGGGGACGCTGCTGCTTTTCTACGGCCCGACGCTGGCCATGATCCAGAATATGCTCGAGCCGCGGATGCGCGCGACCGGAGCAGCGCTCTTCGCGATCCTCTACACCATCTTCGGCTCGGGGCTCGGCCCTACCGCGGTCGGCTGGATGAGCGATCGTTTCGCCGAATCGGTGTTCACCGGCGGCGAGTATCTGGCGCAATGCCATGGCGGAAAGGCCGCGCTGGCCGCCGCCAGCCTCGCCGATCCGTGCGCGGTTGCCGCCACCTATGGCATCAGGTCCGCGTTGATGGCGGCGGTTTGCGTGTTCTTCATCGCGTCGATCTGCTTCCTCATCGCCTCGCGAACATTGCGCGAAGATTTCTATGTCGTCGGAGAGGAGCGGGGGTGAACGCCACCACGGCTGATCTCCGCTTGTGGTTCGAGGACTATCTCGCGGCTTTCAACCGCGCCGACTTCGCCGCCTTCGGCAGCTATTATGCCGATGACGTCGTCTTCCACGGCCAGGCGGCGCAACTGATCGGGCGTGATTCCGTGCTCAATTTCTATCGCAAGGTTCGCGGCTATCTGGACGAACGGGTCGACCTGCTCGGCTTCGTCGGCGCGCCGGACGGGAGCCGGATTGCCGCGGAACTGCGCACCACGCTGATCGCGCTGCGCGACTGGCCTGACATGCCGACCGGGGCGATGCGCGCAGGCGACACCCGGCAACGGGTGAGCTTCGCCATGTACGACGTCGCCTACGGCCGGTTCACTCGTATCCGCACCGCCCGTTTCGTATCGGCGCCGGAGAATGCGGGATGAGGGCTGAAGTTCGGTTCCGTGCCTATCTGCAAGCGTTCAACGCTGGCGATTGGGGTGCCCTTCGCGGATTCTATGCTCCCGATGTCCGGCTCGTGATCGGCAACGGCACCGAACTGACCGGGCGCGAGGCGATCCTCGATTTCTACGGCAAGGCGAAGCAGCAAACCCGGCGCACGATCGAGATCGTCCAATGCTTCGCGGACGGGGAGACACTGGCCGCGGAGATCGAATCGGAATTCCTCGCGATCGAGGATGCGCCCGATTTCGCGGTGCGGCCGATGGCGCGGGCCGACCGCTATTATCTCAACAGCTTCGTTTTCTATGATTTCGAAGGCGATCACTATACGCGCATCCGCGCCGCGACGTTTCGTCGCGAGTTCCGGCCCGCCGCGGCGAGCTGACTCGCCTTCAGTCGTGCGGCGCGAGATTGCGGCGCTGTCTCGACACCGCGTGCGAACCCGGCCAGTCGAACCCGTCCTCCGGCGCGTTCTTCACCGGCAGCGGCGCGAAGGAAGCGGCAGCGTTCACGTCACCGCCCAGATAGCGGGTCCGGGTGGGATAGGCATAAAGCGGCCGCCGCCGGACGGTACCGTCGACAAGCGTCGCGCTCGCCTCGATCGCGTCGGGCGCTTTTCCGAGCTCGACCCAATTGACCATCGCGCCGAGGAAATCCTGGTCGTAGGGGACATAGCCGCCGGCGCAGTGATAGCCGCCGGGAACGAGGAATATCCGCGCGAAATCGCGCGTCGCGGCCAGTCCGCCCATCTGCTCGCGTACCGCCTGATAATAATCGAGCATGCCGAAGATGCCTGCCGCGTTGTCGGCCGCACCCTGCCACAGCAGCAGCTTGCCGCCGGCGTCGCGAAACGCGCGCATGTCGGGGTCGGTCGAATCATAGGGGGTGCCGGCGGCAAGCAGCCGCGCCAGGCTCGCGCGCGTGAAGCGCCAGTCGCGCCAGCTGAAATCGGCGGGGAGTTCACCCGGCAGCAGCAGATAATTGAGGAACGCCTCGGCGGCGAACTTGCCGGTCTGGGTCGGCGCGCCGCGCCCCACCCAGCCGAGTTCGCCGCCATATGGCGCCCCACCGGGAAACAGCGCATTCCCCTCTGCGTCCGTCGGACCCCGGTAATAAGCCCGCGCCGCCGCGACTTGCGCGGGCGACAGGCACGCCCCAGGCGCGTGCTCCTTCGGGGGGCAGCCCAGCGACGCCGGGTCGAAGCTGCACGAGCGTGGGTCGTCGATCTGGTCGTCGGTGATGCCGTCGCGCGCGTCACAGCTCTCGATCACCGCCTTGTGCAACAGGTGTACCGCCGCGTCGGTGAAAATTTCCCGGCCTTGCGGATCGAGGCCCTTCTGCGCCTCCCACAGGAACAATTGCATCGCCGCGGGCATCGCCACCGAGGATCCGGCGACGATCCCGTCGAAATCGCCCGGATAACGTTGCGCCTCCATCAGCGCCTCGCGCCCGCCGCCCGAGCAACCGGCGAAATAGCTTTTCTCGGGCGGCTTGCCGTAGAAGCCGGCCACCAACGCCTTGGACGCCACCGCGACCGCATGTGTCGCCTTCTCCGCGAATTGGGCGCGCAGCTCCGGGTCTCCGATCGCCCATGTGGCGTCGCCGATCCCGGCGGAATGGTGCCCGCCATTGTTGAACGCCACTGCAAACGCGCCGCCAAAGGCGTGCGCGTTGCTGCACCGGGGGGTGATCGACGTGGGTATCACGCCGCACATCCCGCCGCACCCGCCCTGCAGGAAGCGGCCGGTATAGCCGGTCAATGGCAGGCGAAGCTCGAACTCGGTCTGTGGTGCGACATAGCCCTTGACCAGGCAGAAGGCAGCGCGCGTCCCGGTTGCCGGCTCGTCCTCGGCCGAGCGCAAGCGGAACGCGATACCCGCCGCGTTGCGGGCGGGCTGGCGCATCAGATCGGCGCAGACCATCGCCGGAGCGATCACGGCCCTTTCGGGAAGCACGGCCAGGCGCGCAGGCGAAGCGGGCGGCGGCGCGGGCTGGGCATCGGCGATCGCCGCGCTGAAGAGGCCTGCCACACACAGGATCATCCATTTCCAGTGCCGCATCAGCGCACTCCGTAAGCGGCGATGAGCGCCTGTTCTGCGCCCAACGGATCCGCGCCGAGCGAACAGGGCGAATCGAAGATCATCGTCGCGCGCCGCGGCGCGGAATAGGCCGGCCATTCGGGCAGGCCCGCGACATTGGGATCGCCGGTTCGCGCGAACCGCGCCCATCGCGCGCTCATTTCGTCCGCCAGTGCCTGTGCCTCGGCGGCGCGGGACGCCAGATCGGGAGAAGACGCAACGGTATCGAACACCATGGGCAGTTCGACGCCGTGATGCGCACCCAGCGCGCCGTTCCTCGCGGGAGACCGCCAGTCGACCAGATAGCCATAGCAGGGCGCCCCGCCGGACGCGCCACGCTTTTCCTGCACGATGCGCGCGTTGCGGCCCATGCCGGCCTCGGTGGTGATGGCGAAATAGAGTTCGCTGGGGGTCGCGCCGGGCCGCAAGCGGCGAAAGCCCTGGATCAGCGGTTGCGGTTCGCGCACCTTTCCCTGCAGCGCCGTCTCGAGCCCATCCCAATCGAGCGTGAAAGCCTCTTTGGGAGGAAACAGCACGGTGGTCTCGGCTGCGGTATGTCCGACAAGCATGGGAATGCCGCGCGAAATCGGCGGCGCATCCGGCGCGAACGGGATATGCGGGATCACCGTCCCGTCGGCGACGATGCCCGGGCCGAGCATGGGATTGCCCTGCGTGACTTGCTGCAGGCCCGCGAGCAACCGGTCCGCGGGAACGGTACGGAGTGTCTCGATATCGCCTCGCGCGATGCCGAGCGCCTCGAACAGCGCGGCGGTGATACGCATTCCGTCCTCGGGCGAGATCCCATAGGTGCCGAAGCCGCTTTGCAGCGCGGCCCGATGGAACAGCCCCGTCGCGGAGGGCATCGCCAGCAGCGAGGCGACCTTGGAGCCGCCGCCCGAATGGCCGAACACCATCACGGTTTCCGGATCTCCGCCGAACGCCGCGATATTGGCGCGTATCCATCGCAAGGCTGCGGCAAGATCGAGCTGGCCGGGATTGTCCGCGACCGCGCCGGCGGGGACGAGATCGCCGAAGTACAGGTAGCCGAACGCATTCAGCCGGTGGTTGAGCGTGACGAGGACGACATCCTGGCGCGCGCACAATCGAACGCCGTCGTTCACGCGGTCCGAACCCGAACCGACCGCGAAGCCGCCGCCATGCACCCAGACCATCACCGGGCGCCGCGCATTCGGATCGGCCCCTGGCGTCCAGACATTGAGGACCAGGCAATCCTCCGACCGGGGAGGATCCCTGGGATCACCCGGGGTCAATTGCGGGCACGAGGATCCGAACCCGCTGGCGTCGCGCACGCCGCGCCAGGGTGTTGGAGGCTCAGGTGCGCGGAACCGCTTGGCCCCACCTGTCGGCGCGCCATAGGGTATCCCGCGAAACACCTGAATGCCGCGGTCGATCGTGCCCCGGACCTTGCCGTCGCGGGTCGCCACGACGGGAGTCGCGCTCGCAAACGCACGCGTGCCTGGCAGGGTCGTGGCCGCAGTCGCCGCGAATCCGCCCAGGAACCGGCGGCGCGAGGCCGTGGATCGCAGAATCTCCCCGTCCGTCATCGATGCTCTCCCAATCCCGCTCGATCCTGAGGCGCACCCCTATCGCGTTCGGATGCGCCGGCCTCGCTCCATTTGTCGTTCGTTCAGAAGCTGGCGCGGACGCCCATGCGATAGCGGCGTCCGATATTGTCGTAATAGACGCCGTTGTTGTTGCCGTTCCAAAGCGGCGGCGCGAGCACGTCGAACAGGTTGTAGACATTCCCGAACAGCTCGACCTTGCGCGATCCCCGGTCGATGAGATCGAAGGTGATGCCCAGATTGGTCATGAAGCGCGACGGCACCCGGTTCGTGTTGATGCTGTTGGGCAGCAGTACACTGTACCCCGGGTCCTGCGGGCCGATGAGCGTGGCGTCATATTTGCCCGCGGAGATATAGCGTCCCTCGGCGTGCACGCCCACCGGACCCCAATCGACCGAAACGTCGCCGTCGATGATCCAGGAAGGAACGCCGGCGGGTCCGTCGTCGCCCGCCCGATTGACTCCCGGGAGCGCGCTGTTGGTGTAGTCGATCGCGTGCGTGGCGAGGATCCGCAGGTCCAGGGAGCGGCCCGCGCCCAGCGAATGGCTGTAGCCTGCCTCGAAATCGAGCCCGCGAACCTGCTGCCGGTTCAGGTTGAGGAACAGCACCGCGACCTTCTGGAGCAATCCGTTCGAATCGCGCGTGACGAGCGCGCAGATCGCCGGGTCGTTGCGGGCGTTGCAGGTGTCGACGATCACTTGCGCGCCTAGCGTCGCGATCGCGCTGTCGATCCGGATATTGTAATAGTCGGCGGAGAAGCGGAAACCGCGCAGGGCGCCCTCTGGCTGCAACGTCGCTCCGGCGGTGAAGGTTTGCGCACGTTCCGGTTTCAGGTTGATGTTGCCGCCGGTGAAGGTCTGCGCGAACACCTGGGTCGAGGTTTTGGTGTCGACCAATGCCGCCTGTCCGCCGACCGGCGTGGTGAACAGTTCGGACGTGTTGGGCGCGCGGATATCGCGCGATTGCGTGGCACGCAGCATCAGCCAGTCGACGGGGCGATACGTGGCGCCCAGCTTCCACGTCGTCGCGTCGAACCGGCTTTTCGTTCCCGCGCTGGTGTTGGTGTAGCGTGCCTGGCGGACGGCGCCGTTGATTTCCAGGCTCGAGCCCAGCACGCTGTCCCTGAGCAGGGGAATCGCCAGTTCGGCATAGCCTTCGATCACGCCGACCTGGCCTTTGGAAGGAGTCTGATTGAAGACGTAGAAGCCGTTCGTCGCCGATATTGGATCCACCGCGATCCGAAGACCGTTGCGCCGTGCCTCGACGCCCGCTGCCAGCCCCACCGGGCCGGCCCAGGTGGCGAAGGGTTCGCCGCGGACGTTGAACGCACCCGCGGTCTGCGTGAACACCGAATTCTGGACGGTCGTGCCGAACGCATAGTCCTTGGCCGCCTGCGAATAATGACCGTTGCCCAGAATATTGAGCGCGACGCAGGCGGGATCGTTGTTGTTGGGATTGGCGTCGGCGTTGACGCGGCAAACGGGCGTGCCGCCCGGGCCAGCGACCGCGTCGATCGCCTTGGCGTAGCGCGCGGTGATGCGATTGTTGATGGAACGCTGCTTATAATCGGTGACGCCGTACTGCAGATACGCGTCCCATTTCCAGCTTCCGCCAAGATCGCCGCTGCCGCCCGTGACCATCCGCATCGTATCGCGAACCGAGGTGCTGTCGATCGTGCCGAACTCGGTTCCCAGCTTGCCCAGGGTCAGCGCGACGATGCCGTTGGCGGTCATCGTCTGCTTGATCGACGCGGGGAGGAAGGGATTCTCGATCGAGATGACGGCACCGGGCGCAGGGAAGCCGATGTCGCGGATCTCCGGACCCGTCACATAGCCGGCGACATGGCCATAGCTTGCCTCGGCGAACCAGGTGAACGCCGGCGAGAATTCATATTCGAAGTGGCCGAGCGCATTGTAGCGCTCGACGGGGATGGAAAGCGCCGGATCGCCGAAGAAGGTGTTCAGTCCTGCCCCGCTGCCGCCCTCCTGAAACAACGCGGAGGGGAAATTGCCATAAGTGAAACTGGCCGGCTGCGCATTGCCGGTGAACTGGATTCCGCTCAGCGGGCCGCCTTTGGCCGGCGTCCGCACGCCCGCCGCATTGATCGTTGCCGTGATCAGGCCGCCCGGCGTGAGCGAAGAGGTGTGGACGTTATAGGAAATATTGTGCGCGGGACGGCCGCCGGCACCGGGCGTGCCGGTGAGATCGCCGACTTCGTTGCTACAGAAGGTGCGCGTATAGCAACCGCCGACCCCTTCGTCCTTGTTGTATTCGGCGCCGAACACCGCATGGCCGCGTCCGTCATTGAAGCTTGTGCCGGCGGCGAATTGCGCGAAATATTGCTGGCCGTCGCCGCGATCGGAGATGCCATATCCCGCCGTCGTCTTGATTCCGCTCAGCGTCGTGTCGAGCAGGATATTGATGACGCCCGAAACCGCATCCGAGCCATAGGCGGCCGAGGCCCCGCCGGTCACCACTTCGGCGCGCTGCACGAGCAACGTGGGAATCAGGTTGAGGTCGACCGTGCCGCTGGATGTGCTGGGCGTGAAGCGACGGCTGTCGACCAGCACCAGCGTGCGCGCGGCCCCGAGCCCCCGCAGATCGGCGATGCGCGCGCCCGCATTGGCGGGGAAGATCTGCTGAGTCGCCGGCGTCGTCGTCGCGCGAAACGAAGGCAGCTGCGCCAGCGCCTCGCCGACGGTTGGCGAGGCCGTCTTCGCGATCAGCTCCGCACCCAGCACCGTTACCGGTGTCGGCGCAGTAAAGCCGCTGACGCCGAGCCGCGTGCCGGTGACGGTGATTTCGTCCCGCGCATCCGTTGAGACGGCGGCGTCTTCAGGCGGAGGATTCGAGGTCGACTGCGCGGCGCTCTGATCCGCCGACGGCGCCGTCTGGGCCGAGGCTGCGATAGGGAAGGGGAACAGCGCCGCCAGCGCTGTTGATCCGAGTAGAGCCAAATAGCGCAGCGATCCGATCGCGCCCGCCCGACGTTCCCTCATTTCGCGCCCTCCCACAATGTTGATTATTCAATATTGATAAATCAACACATGAGTTTTGCAAGCGTGAACAACCCGCCGGGCGCGCATATGCCGGGGCCGGCATCACTTCTCGATGCTGACCGCCGTTACGGGCGCACGCCAGCGGTAGGACCACCATCCGACCTGTTCGCCGCCGAGGACCAGCGAACGGCCCGCTTCCTCGGATTTTCCAGCAGGCAAAGGCGAACCGCGAACCGCTGAATGCCTGCCGGAACGTTTGGAATGGCCGTTCCGCATGCGCGTTCGAACGATCAGTTGGGATTCCCGACCGGGATAGGCGGTGTGCCCTTGTAGGTCACGAGCTTCACCCGAAGGACCTGTTCGCGGTCGGTGAAGTTCAGGCCATAGTCGACTGAATCACCGTTCCACAGGCGGCGGAATATCCATTTGCCATGGTCGAAATGGCCTTCCTCCACCCGCAGCAGCATCATCGATTCCAGGGGAGCCGGCTTGCTGAGGCCGAAATAGACGCGAGAGCGGAAACCGGTGACGAGGAACTCGTTCTCGCCCAGCTGCGCCACCGCCACGCCACCCGAAGGTTCCGGATTGCCGGTCGGCTTATCGGTGCCGAACTGCCACTGACCGAAGGTGACGGTCATGTTGTACTTGCCCATGTCGATGTGCTGGGCGTGCTGCGCCTTGGGATCGGTGGGTTCGGCCACACCCCATGTCTTGCCTTGCGCGGCCCATTCCGCCCATTCGCGCTGCATGGGTGCGAAGAGGCGGTAGTTGCGCGCGAACATCTCCATCGTCGCGTCGTCCAGGTCCTTGGCCCCCAGCGGGAAATTGTAATAGCCGGTATAGTCCATGCCGAACGGGGCGAAGCCGATCGCCCCCATGCCCACGGCCGGGAAGAAGTAGCGGGCAAAGTCCTTGTCGTTCCCGGTTTCCGGTACGAACAGCGCATTGTCCGGCCGGTCGTAATAGCCGAGATAGGCCATATAGGCGGCATGGTCGCGCGCGTAGATGTCGGGCGCGACGATGTCGATCGCCGGCGCGGCCGCCTTGTAGACGTCGATCACGTGATGCACCGGACCGCCGCTGGAATAGGTCGAGGCCGGCTGCCGCCCGAAAGCGGCGGCGAGCGCGGCGTTCATATACATGGGCAGCGGCATTACCGCCTTGCCCGCCGCGGCGATCTCATTGGTGTAACTGGCGATCGACCAGGCGTGGAAAAATTCGTCCGCGTCGGACCCGAACACCTCGCGCCAGCTGCCCGGCTTCTTTTTCATCTGCTTCAGCAGCGGTGCGGGAACCTGGCCATCGAACAGCTTCTGCGCGACGGGCGAGAAATCGCGCACGCTGCCATAGCTGCCCGGCTCGTTCTGCGGCTGAATCATGATCACGGTGTGTTGGGGATCGTGCTTCTTCAGATATTCCATCAGCCTGACGAAGGCGCGCTTGTCAGCCTCCAGCGTCGAGCGGTAATGCGGCGAGAGCGCGTAATGCACCTCGCCTTTCGCATTGATCATGTGCGGGAAGCGCTTCTGGTCGAGCTTGACCCAGTCGGGCGCGTAGCTTGGCGCCGTGTTTTTCCACGTGCCGAACCACAGCAGCACGAGGCGCAGGTTGCGCTCGCGCGCCTGCGGCAGCAGCGCGTCGAGGAACGAGAAGTCGAATTTGCCTTCCTCCGGCTCGATCTGTTGCCAGCCGATCGGCACCTCGACGGTATTGGCGTGCATTTTCTCGATCGCGGGCCAGACTTCCGGCAGCATGTCGGGATAGTTGGCGCTGTTGTTGACCTGCGCGCCGAGCATCAGGAAGGGCTTGCCGTCGACGATCAGGGCATGTTGGCCGTTGCGGCTTTCGAGGCGCGGCGGCGCGCTGTCCTGGGCAGCCGCCGTTGCAGCGGGCGTGAGGATGGCGGCCAGCGGCAATAGCCAGTGGGTCAGTCGGTGCATGCGAATCTCCGTTGCGGAAACAAGAATTTGGTCAGCAGACGCGGGCTCGAGCCCTGCTCACTGCAGAGCGGGCAGGGCCGGCAGGTCAGCCGGGGGGAGGGGCGCTGGCGGGTCGCCCGCGACCTCCTTCCGTCCGGTGCGCGCGAGCCATGCCCTGACTGGCCGATCGACATAGCGCTCCGCCGCCCAGGCGAAGACGACAAGGCCCAGTACCAGTGCTGTGGAAACCAGCCACAAGGTCACGGAGTCATGATTCCCCTGCCACAGCCAATGGGCGTAGATGTCCACGAAGGGATAATGGAGGATATAGATCGGATAGGAGATGGTGCCGAAGAAGCGGCACAGCACGGCCAGCCGTCCGGTCACCGCGCTGCCGGCGCCGGCCGCGACCACCAGCGGGAAGGCCAGGATCACGATCGCCGCATCCATCAGGCCGGTATAGCTGCTGTTGGGCAGCATGAAGATCGCCAGCAGCACGGCCGACAGGATCGGGTAGCCGCCCCGCATCCGGACGATCCCGCCGATGCGATAGAGCAGCATCCCGGCGAAGAAGGGATAGCAGACACGCACCGGCGCCAGCCAGAACGTTTCCCATGACCATCCGTCCAGCAATTTCCCGTGACCGACCGCCGACAAGCCCAGCACCACCGCGCTGAGTACGACCAGGCCCGCAAGCGCGCGTACGCCCAGGCGCCGCACGAACAGGGCATAAGCGATGTTGACGGCATATTCCTGCAGCAGCGACCATGACGGGCTGTTGAGCGAATGGGTGGCGTCGAAGCGGTTGGGGAGATCGGGTGCGGGTAGGAGCAGGGCGCCCAGCACCGCGTTGACCGCGATCAGCCAGAAACCCGCATTCTGGCTGTTTCCGGCAAAGGGATCGAAGACATAGTCGATCAGCCCGAGCAACAGTCCCAGCAGCACCAGCGGATGCAGGCGGGTCAGGCGGATCCGGAAGAAGCCGGCGATCGACATCGCAGGCCAGCGCCGGTCATAGGCGTGCGCGATGACGAAACCCGAAAGCAGGAAGAAGAAATCGACCGCCAGATAGGCGTGGCGCAATGGATTGCTGGCGGAATCGGGGAAAATATACTCGCATAGGTGGAAAACGACCACCGCTACCGCAGCCGTGCCGCGCAGGCCGTCAAGCACCTCATAGTGTTTCGTCATGCTCATCTCACAACCTGCAGGGATCGGTTTTGGAAAGAAGCGCGGCCGGATGGAGATCACGCTGCGAATGCGACGGTCGCTACGGTTGAAGGGGATTTCCCTGGGCAGCTGCTCCAGCGGCTTCAGTGGGAGAAGTCGCGTGCAGCATGTCCGGTGGAGGCTCGTATTGCCATGTCACCCGATCGCTCAGCGCCTCGCCCTTTGCCGTCGCGCGGACCTCGATCGCATTGGCGCCCCTCCGCAGCGTTACGGGCCAGCGGACGATGCGATCCACGGCGGGGCGCGTGCCGATCTCCACGCCGTTCAGGAACAATGTCGCGGCGGGCGCGCTGGTGTAGATCTTCACCGTTGCGTCGCGATCGCTCCGCTCGGTGAAGCGGCGGCTGGTGATGTAGAGCGTCGGCTGATCCGACCACCATGCGCGATACCAGTACCAGGCGTCCTTGCGCACCTTGCGATCATAGGTGACGAGGCCTTTGTCGTTGATCCCGCGTCGGTCGCCTTCGTTCCGCCCGGCTGAGGCAAGATCGAATCCCACCCAGATGAAGGTGCCCCACAGATAGGGCTTGTCCTTCAGTTCCAGCCAGTTTCGTTCATGGTAGAGCGCCTGATATTGCTCGGGATGCCAGCCGCTCGCCGGTACGACGGTGCGTGGCGGATCCTCCTGATGCAGGATGCTCGCGCCTGCGCCATATTCGCTCACCGCGAAGGCGCGATCGGGGTGCCTGGTATGGAATCCCTCCGCCCATTCGCCGATCGTTCCCTTCTGGTCGGGATACCAGCCGAAATAGCGGTTGAAGCCGATGACGTCGGAGATCAGCGCCTTGGGATGATCGTCCTGCTGGCAGCAATGGGCGTAGGTGGTGGGCCGGTCCGGATCGGCCGCCTTCGCAACCTGTTGCAGCGCGCGCAGCACATGTTCCACCACCGGCTCGGTCGAATAGACCTCGTTGCCGAGGCCCCAGATCACCACCGAGGGGTGGTTGTAGTTCTGGGCGATGAGTTCGCGCATCTGCTGCGTGGCGTTGGCGAGGAAGGCGGGGCCTTCCGCGACCACGCCGTTGATCCCGATCTCCGTCGAGAGCGCCAGGCCCAGCCGATCGGCTTCCTGATAGGCGGCCTGGGGATGTTGGAAATGGGTCAGCCGGACGGCGGTGGAGCCCATGTCGCGGATGATCGCGAAATCCTCCCCGACCTCGGCATCGGTCACCCCGGTGCCTTTTCCCGGCCGGGCGCTGTGCATCAGGTTCACGCCGCGCAGCGGATACGGCTTGCCGTTGAGCAGGAATCCCTGCCGTGGATCGATTCTCACGGTACGCACGCCGAGCGGCACCGAAACCTCGTCGCCGCTGTCGCCGATGCGGACGACGATTTGGTAGAGATAGGGATCGCGCACCCCGTCCCACCGGCGCGGGGAGGGAAGGCGCATGTCGAGCGCCACGTCACGAATGGAACGCCCCGGCAGCCGGACACTGACGGATGTGCGCGCCACTTCGCGCCCCTCCGCATCCAGGATGCGTGCGACCACGGGCACGCCGCGCGCGCGCGACCCGTCATTGGCCAGCTTGGCAACGGCCGAAACCGCGGCGGCATCGGCGGTGATATCGTGGGCGCGGGCGTAGAATCCCGGCCCACCATGATCGAGCAGGTCGAAATGCACCTCGTCCGTCTCGATCAGCGATACGGGGCGATAGAGCCCGCCGAACACCGTGAAGTCGCCTCCCAGCGGCGAAACCGTCGGGTTGGAGCTGTTGTCCACGCGCACCGCCAGCAGGTTGCGGCCCAGCGCCAACCCGCCGGTAAGGTCACAGCGGAACGCCGCATGGCCGCCCTCGTGACGGCACACCGGCTTGCCGTTCAGATAGACGTCGGCGACCAGCGCCGCGCCGTCGAACTGGACGAACAGCCTCCGCCCGGTGCGGAGCCCGGCGATCTCGAAGGCGCGCCGATACCAGGCCGGGCCCCGATAATAGGAGCCGTCGCCGGTCTCGGCGGCGTTGAAAGTATGGGGCAGGGTGACGCGCGACCAGCCGCTATCGTCGAACGAAGGCGCGACGGCCCCGGGATGTTCGCCCTGCGCGAACCGCCAGCCGGCGATGAGCGCCGCCGTTTCCCGCGACGCGCCGACCATTTGGGCAAGGGCCGGTCCGGGCGCCCAAAGGAGGACCAGAGAAAGAATACAGGCGAGCAATCTGAACATCGTCGGGCGCGCTTCAATCATCTCGTCTGCCGTGGCGGGGCGCTTTGAGCGTACGGCATGGGTCAGTATGGACGATCGTGACATCCGGCTTGCCCTCGAGGTCGAGCGCCGTGCCGGGGCCGATCCATCGGTCATGGATGATGCGCTTTGTCGGCGTGCCGACAAAGCGGCCCATGCCTGCGCCGAATTCTCCGTTGGCTCCGGTATAAATGTCGACGGGCACAAACTGCTCTCCTGGGCATTCTTTTTCTACGGCGCGATCTTGGCCCCGCCGTGCCCATTTCCGTCATCGACCCACCCTGGGCGGGTGAGATCGGCGCTTCTCGCGGGGCGCGCGACAATCCGACCGGATTATTCTTGGTATGCGACTTCGATACGCCGCACGGGATTGGTGCGGTCGCGTAGAAAGAGGCCGGGCACTGCGCCCGCCCTGGAGGTTGCTGAATTCGCCGGTATCGCCCCTTCGGTGCAAATGATCGTCCGATCCGAGCCCTTCCGGTGGAGACTCAGAAGGCCATTCACCGAAAATATCTCCCTATCCGTATTCCAAGGAGGGGTAGGAAATAAATCCCATGCATTTTTCTTGGACTGTGTGGGAGTTTATTATACTGAAAGTGAATTGAAGCTTCACCGCGTCTTACTTTTTGTATGGCATCCATGCTAACCCCTCCGCATATTGCCTTGACCGCGACTCTTAGAAAGATCCCGAAGCAAGAACTAGCGGTGTCGGGGGAATTGTTTCGGACCGGAAAATCTGGGCTGCAGACCGGATGCAGCGGCGGCGAGGCGGACCGATCATGCGAGATTCCGCACGAATCGCGGTACCCCGAGGGCAATTAAGGGGCGGAAGTCCGGCCGCAGCCCGCGTCGGTGGAAGCCCGAAAGCGGTCATCCGTTTAGCACGGACGAAGCACGCTACGCGACCGATGTGCCCCTGGCCGGCCTATGCGCATTATACGGGCGGCGATCCGCACAAGGCTGAAAGCTTCTCTTGCCGCGCCGCAACGGGTTGAAAAGATCGTCCATCAGTCGAGGGGGGCTGCTACAATGAGCAGGGTGTACGATCTCCAGCTAAGTCATGGACCCGCTGATCAAGCGTTGGTTATAATGCAGTATAATTAAGCACTTGATTGTATTCATGCACAAATATTCTTAGCAATAGCTGCTCTCTAATCATCTTTCGCGACGGTGCATAACATCTCAATTTCGAAGGCGTAGCCAGGCGAGAGGGCGCGCGCGTCCTGCCATTTGCCGCCGATAAAGCTGAGACCTCCCGTCCAGTTGCGACGCAACCTGCTTGCGGCACTTGCGAGTGAGTTTCTGCCTGGCTTACGAGCCGCTCAACCGACAGCTGTATGCCACTATTCAGTCAGTGCCTTGATCAATTCGTGCTTGGCGAGCGGCTTTTCCAGTATGGCGTGAAATCCCGCTGCCCGCGCGCGGTCGATGAGCATCGGTGTGGGCTCGGCGGTGATGAGCACCGCCCGGCCCTGCCAGCCCGCCGCCCGTAAGCTTTGGAGCAGCGCGATCCCATCGCCGTCCTCCAGGAAGTAATCGGACACGAGCAGGTGGACGCCGGCCAGCATCTCGCGCTTTAGCGCCATCACCGAAGCCGCCAGCGCATGCGCACGTACCTCGAAGCCACTCCACTCGAGCAATAATTGTAACGAGCGCCGTACTCCCTCGTCGTCCTCCACCAGTAGGACGCGAAGACCGAGCGGCGCAATTTCGGGGGGCATTCAGGCGACTTCTGGCTGGAGGATCGACATCCTCATTTTGCCACTGCTCGGCGCGCGGGTCGTTACGTGATGGCCCCAAGGCGGCCGCTACGGGTTTGCCCTTAGATCGTCAGCCGGCGAGGCCCGCCGCGAACGCGATTTTGAGCGCCTCGGAAAGGCTGCGCGCCTTCAACTTGCCCATCAAATTCGCGCGGTGCACCTCGATCGTGCGCGGCGAGATGCCCAGATCGTAGGCGATCGTCTTGTTGGGATGTCCGCGCACCAGGCCGCGCAGCACATCCTGCTCCCGCGGGCTGAGCGCGTCGATGCGCGCCCTTGCGTCGTGCCGCGCCGCGCCGCTGTGGTCGTCATTCCCCATCCGGGCGAAAGCCGTGGCGATCGCGTCGAGCAGTTGTTCTTTCTCGAACGGCTTTTCGAGAAAGTCCACCGCGCCAGCCTTCATTGCCTGTACCGCGGTTCCGATGTCGCCATGGCCGGTCAGCACGATCACCGGCATCATCACGCCGCGTGCGTTGAGCTCGCGTTGCACCTCCAGTCCATCCATCTCGGGCATGCGGATATCGAGCAGGATGCATCCCTGCGGAGCGTGCTCGGCCTCGCGCAGAAAGGCCGTTCCCGACGAATAGAGGCGCGTTTCGAACCCCGAGGTTCGCAACAGAAAGCTCGCGGATTTGCGGACCGAGTCCTCGTCATCGACGATATGGATGAGTTGGTCGTCACTCATCGATCTCTCCCTCATCGGCGGTCATGATCGTGAACTGAAACACGGTGCCGCCGCCGATCCTGGGCTCTGCCCAGATTCGTCCGCCATGCGCCTCGACGATCGTCCGGCAGATGGAGAGACCCAGTCCCATCCCCTGTTCCTTGGTGCTGGCGAACGCCTCGAACAGCTGCGGCGCCAGCGCAGGGTCGATTCCGCTGCCGGTATCCGAGACGACGACGCGGACCATGCCGTGGGAGTCGCGCGCAGTACTTACCGCGATCTCGCGCAGTTCGTTTTCTCCGATCGCCTCGACGGCGTTGCGCAACAGATTGAGGATTACCTGCTGGATCTGGACCCGGTCGACCACCACCTTCTGGATCGTCGGATCGATGTCGAAGGTAACCCTGACGCTGCGCTCGCGCGCGCCCATCAACCCCAGCCGCGAGGCCTCATCGATCAGCGCGGGAAGGTTCTCGACGCGCTGTTCGACCTCGCCCCGTGCAACGAAATCGCGGAGCCGGCGAACGATATGCCCTGCACGAAGCGCTTCCCTAGCCGCCTCGGTCACTGCCTCACCGAGCAGGTCGAGCGGTGGATCACCTGCACGATCCAGCAGATCGCGCGCAGCGCGGGTATAGTTGGCAATCGCAGTCAGCGGCTGGTTGAGCTCGTGCGCCAGCGTCGACGCCATCGTCCCCATTGCGCTCACCCTGGCGACATGGATCAGCTCGGACTGCAATTCCTTGAGCTTGAACTCGGCGCGCTGTTCTTCGGTCAGGTCGCGGATGAAGCCGGTGAAGATTCGGCGCCCCCCGCTGCTCGCTTCGCCGACCGAAAGTTCCATCGGGAACTGCGTTCCGTCGCGGCGCTCGGCGACGATGATCCGCCCGATTCCGATGATCCGACGCTCGCCGGTCGAGCAGTATCGAGCGAGATATTGGTCATGCCGATCATGATCGGGATTCGGCATCAGCATCTTGACGTTGCGCCCGATCACATCGGCCTCGGACCAGCCGAACAACTTTTCGGCAGCGGCGCTGAAGGACAGTATATTGCCCCGCTCGTCGATCACCACCATTGCGCTGGGAACGGTCGCCAGGATGGACCGGACGTGCAGCTCACTATGCGCCAGCGCTTGTTCCGCGGCCTTGCGCGCGGTGATGTCGCCAATGCTGAGTCCGAAACCTCTCACGCTCTTGTCAGGGTTGCGTAGGGCGATAGTCGTCGCTTCCGCAGCGAATTCGGAACCATCCCTTCGGACGCGCCAGCCTTCGGATCGCGTCGGGCCGGTATTTGCAGCATTCTTGCGTTCCGTGGCCGGCTGGCGTGCGGCGACGTCGTTTCTAGAATAGAGGCAGTCGATCGGCTTCCCGATCATCTCCATCGCTTTCCAGCCGAACAAATTCTCCGCACCCGGCAGCCACGCTGTGACACAGCCGTCAACGTCAGTAAGAATCACAGCCCTGTCGGTGGCGCTCTCGACGAAAAGCGCTAGATCCTCGGCATTTGCGCCGTGGCTCATGGTGACAGATTGATAACTCACAATATCCCATGAACTTGATTAAGCATTATTGGATCTCGCGCAACGGGATTGTGCCCTCGGAAAAATACTTAGTCAGATTCAGGAATAAATCAGCCGGAGTGGAGGAATCTTCCCCTTCCGGCCAATACTCAACTGGCTGGACACTGACTGCTTTGATTTATACTGGCTGTACACGACCCGCATTCTGCAGATTGCGCGTTGCGACGGCCGCGAACACCGCCGATACGCCACTGTGATCATCCCAGGTGATCCGGTAGCTGCCGCTCAACAAAACCGGATGCGAATAGAGGCTCGCTGCCCCATCGGTCGCGCGCTGCTTTTGGATTAGCTCGTCGCTTCGCTAAAGCAGTACCGCTCGTGATATGTTTGAGCTGATGACCCGTTGAACCCGCCCCCTAAATTCAGACATTCCGGCCACTTGTGCGGCGCCCGGAAGCAGCCGCGCGTGGAAGCCCCTCATTGGAGAACGACGTTCTGCAGGATGCCGTCCATCTCGCGGGCAGCCGCCGACGTGATGTCCATCGCGTTGTTCCACCCGTAAGCGTGGTCGCGTTCCATCACGACGCCGCATGCGTTGCGCGTGATGACGCGGCTGAGCGCGTCGTTGAGCGCGCGATCGATCTGCTGCTGACCGCGGGTCTGCGCGGCGATGAAACGCGCATTCTGCTGCTGCTCCAGGCTCTGCGCCTGCTGGTTGAGGACGCCCAGCTGCCGCTGAAACTCGATGGGCGCGATGGCGCTTTGCCGCGCTTCGAGCGCCCGGCGATCCCGATCGATGGAGGCCCGCCGCTGCGCCAGTTCGCCGTTCAGCGATGCCTGCATCTGCTTCAGTTGCACCTGCATCGACTGGCCCGCGCGCGAAGCGCCGATGGCACCTGTCCGCGACAACAGGCACATCCCCGGAACCGGCGGTCCGAATGTCTGTGCGGCAGCGGGAACGCCGACAAGCACGAGTAGGGAGGTGGCGAACACGCCGATCAATCGCATAGCGCCACCTCTCCCTCAATCAGCTCGCGGCCGCAACCCGATCCGCGCAGGATTGCTCCTGCCAGATCACTTCGGAGACGGTGACGCTATAGCGCCCGCGCTGCCGCTCGAAGCGGATCTGCATCCGGCAGCGCACCCGCTCCACGCTTCCAGGCGCGACGGGGAAGAACAGGACATAATTCCACCGCCGCGTGATGCCTTCGCCGAAATGCGGCGGGCCGAGCAACGGATAGATGCTGAACTTGTCGACGCCGGGGGTGATCAGCCGCACCGAGGCGGGGCTCACCGTCACGCCCAGTTTCTTGTGCTCGAGCGGTGCCTTGTGAAAGGCCGAGGGATCGACCGACGCCACATAGGTCGTGGGCGGCGGCGAGGCTTTTTGAGCCATGGCCGTGGCCGGACTGATGAGGCCCGAAAGGATCGTGAGCGCGAGGAACTCGGTTTTCATTGTGTCCTCCTTGGAAGATGAGATGGGAGAGGGGGGTCAGAACTGGAAGCCGACGCCGGCATTGGCGCCGACGCGCCGCTGCGTGTCATAGGTCGCGCCGGCCTTGATGACGGTCTTCCCGTCATCCATCACGCGCGAGAGCCCGAGAGCGAAGGCGGACTGCCCCTGATAAGTGCCGGCGCCGAACGCCAGCATTCCGCGCCCCGGCTCGAACGCCTGGGGAAGTCCCGCCGCGGCCAGCGCGCCCGCGGTACCGGCATTGGCGTCCCTTCGGACCTGCGACAGATCGAACTCGACGCCGGCCAGCCGCGAGTCGGTATAGGCGTTGGCCGATTGCAGCGTATTGGCGAGGCCGTCGTTGAGCTGCTGGAGATTGACGGCGTCGGTCGGTGCGACGCCGGCCGCGACATTGTGCAGCACCGCCGCCTGGCCGCCCGGGTTGAACGTCACCGAATTGCGGCCCGGATCATATTGCACCGAATTGCTGGCCTGCTGCTGAACCGGGTAGAGCTGCGACCCGTTGACCGCGTCGGTCGAAGTCGCGTTCACTGCGCCCGCTCCGACATTCTGGACGACATTGCCGCCCATGTTGACGCTGGTGTTGGCGCCGACGGCGAGACCGCCATTGGCATTGACCACGCCGTTGAACGTCGGATTGTCCGCCATCGCGACTTCCAGCCTATTGCCGGTCAGCGTCACGACGGTGTTGGAGCCGGCGGTAACGTTGAGCGTGCCGTTCGACGGAACGTTGGTCGAGGGACCGCCATTGGCCTGGATGTTCCAGCCGGCGCTCGCCGTCGAGTTCAGCGCCTGCAACGCGTCGTTGACGTTGCTGTAGTTGTTCCCGCCGACGTTGAGGTTCGTCGTCACGGTGCCGGTCGTCGGATTATAGGTCGATCCGCCGCCCAGCCCGGCCGCCACGCTGTCGCCGAGATTGGTGACGTTGCCCTCGACGGTGGTCACTCGGTTTTCGAGATTGGTGACCGCCGTGGTCTGCGCGCCGAGCGCGTCGCCGACATTGTTGTAGGTGTTCCCGCCCACCGTGTAGCTCGGTGCGGTATAGGCGCCGGTGGTCGAATTGTAGGATGCCCCGCCGCCCAGCGCAGTGGCGGTATTCTGCGCCACCTGGTTGAGCTGGCTGACGTTCACGGCATCGGTCGGCGCCGAGCCCGCCGCGACATTGGTGAGCTGCCGCTCGGCGCCCGCGCTGCCTACCGAAACCTCGCCCGCCGAGTTCTGCGGTGCGGCGAGGCCATAGCCGGTATAGCCGGTCCGCGAGCCGACCGCCGTCGTCGCCCCGGCACCGAGCGCGACGCTGCCCGAGAAGCTGGCGTTGGCGCCGGGGCCGATCGCGATCGACTGGATGCCGTTGGCGATCGAATTGGTGCCGAAGGCGATGCCGTCGGCCTGCGAGACATGCGCGTTCTGCCCGATCGCAGTGCCGCCCGGCGCGGTCTGATCGACGATCGCACCGTTGCCCATGCCGATGCCGTTGTCGCCGTTGACCACGGTGGTCGGGCCGACCGCGATCGATTCCGCGCCCGCCGCGAGCGAGTCCACCGCCGCCGAATTGGCATGGAAGTAGAGCACCGGAGTCACCGAGACCGACCCGATCGCGCCCTGGAGCTGGCGCAGCGTTACGGCGTCCTGCGCATTCGTGCCGTCGGCGACGTTGGTGATCTGGCGATATTGGTTCGTCGTCGCGTTGCCTACCGAAACGGCGCCGAGCAGCGTCGCGTCGGTCGTGTTGTACGGAACGAAGCCGATACCGGTCGGGATCGTGCCGCTGATCGGCGCGATCGCACGATCGGCGAGCGAACCGCTGCCCAGCGCCAGTGAGCCGTCGATGCTGGCCTGGGCCCCGCGGCCCAGCGCGACTGCATTCCCGGCGACGGCGGTTGCCTGATAGCCGAGCGCGGTCGAGCCCACCCCTTGCGCGAAGGCGTCGGTCTGCGCGAGGCCCGTCTCGTTGGTGCGGGCGTAGCGAATGCCGATGCCGTTCGCGTCGGTATAGGCAGTCGAGGTATCTCCGGTGATATTGGTGAGCGCGTTGCCGAGATTGGTGAGGCTGCCCTCGACCGTGGTCACCCGGCCGTCGAGATTGACGACATCGCCTTCGACCGTCGTCACCCGGCCATCGAGAGCGGCGATGTCATTGGTGTTGATCGTCACCTGGCTGTTGGTCGCGAAGAGCTGCGATCCGTTGACTGCGTCGGTCGAACTTCCGTCGAGCCGGCCCGCGGCGACATTGGTGATCGTGCGCTCGGCACCGACGGCGCCGATGCTGAGCGTGCTGAGCGGCGTGGTCCCGGCGAAATTATAGGTATTGCCGCCGATCAGCGCACTCGCCGTGCCCACCGCCGCTGTGGTGGTCGAGCCATTGCCGAGCGCGATGTCGCCGGCATTGTTGGCCACTGCATTGGGGCCGATGGCGACCGAGTCGGTCCCCAGCGCCTGGCTGTCCGCCAGCACCGAATTGGCGCGGAAATATTTGATGCCGCCACCGGTGGTGATGTTGGTGATGGCGCCTTCGACCGTCGTCACCCGGCCATCGAGATTGGTGATGTCGGTGGTGTTTTGCGTCACTTGTTGGTTGGTCGCGAAGAGCTGCGAGCCGTTGACCGCGTCGGTCGAGCTGCCGCTGAGCCGGCCCGCCGCGACATTGGTGATGGTCCGCTCGGCACCGACAGCGCCGACGCTGACAGTGCTGAGCGGCGTGGTGCCGGCGAAGTTATAGGTATTGCCGCCGATCAGCGCGCTGGCCGTGCCTACTGCCGCAAGCGTGCTCGAGCCCGAGCCGAGCGCGACATCGCCTGCGCTTGCCGTGGCTGTCGCGCCGTTGCCGAGTGCGACATTCCCGGCGAGGCCCGCCGCGCCGGCGGTCGAGCCGTTGCCGAGCGCGACGCTGCCTTGGCCGATCGCCCGGTTGTTGTTGCCGATCGCGACCGCGCCAGTGGCCTGGTTTGCGGCCGTGGCCGTTGCGGTTCCATCGCTGTTGGCGATGTTGTTCGCGCCGCCGGTGAAGGCGCCGGTGCCGCTGGCGTAGCTTGGATCGCCGATCGATACCGCACCATCGCCGAATGCGGTGTTGGAGCGCCCGATCGCCACCGCGCCGCCGGCTGCGGTACCGGAATTGGCGGTGCTCAGATTGCCGATGGCGACGTTCGCGCCGGTCGCGCCCGTGGTGGCGGTATCGCCCAGCGCGACCGAAGACGCGCTGCCGACCGTGGACCTGTTGCCCATGGCGACCGAATTCGTGAACCCCGCAACCGTGTTCTGACCGATGGCGATCGCGCGCGCTCCGGTTGCCGAGGCTGGAGCACCGGTGGGCACGGTTCCGCCGCCACCGCCGATGGCAATGGACCCGATCCCAGTTGCGCTCGCGCCCGCCGCCGGCCCGGAGCCGATGGCGATAGCATAGGCGGTGCTTCCGGTCGCCGACGCGCCGAGCGCGATCGCGTTCACGTTGAGCGCGGAGGATTGGGAGCCGATGGCGATAGCATTGCCGCTGAAGGTGTGCGCCGCGGAACCGATCGCAATCTGGTTGGCGACGACGCCGGCTCCCGGAGGTTGATTGAAGGCGCCATTGCCGATGGCGACACTATCCACCGTCTGCGAAGCCGCATTCACACCCAGGGCGATCGAATTCGCCCCGGTCGCGCCGTTATTGGTGTAATTGCCGCCGGTGACGCCGCCGTCGTTGACGCTGAGATAGTGGATGGCGGTCGCGTTGACCGTGTTCGCCAGCGAGTCGATCGACTGGTTGGTCGCGAAGAGCTGCGAGCCGTTGACCGCGTCGGTCGAGCCGCCGCTGATCCGGCCGGCGGCGACGTTGGTGATCGTCCGCTCGGTGCCCAACGCGCCGACGCTCACCGTGCTGGTGGGCGTAGTGCCGGCGAAGGCGTAATTGGTGCCGTTGATGGTCGCGCTGGCGGTCGGCACCGCCACCGCGGTGACCGATCCCGAACCCAGCGCCACGTCGCGCGCATTGTTCGCCACCGCGGTGTCGCCGAACGCGACCGCGCCCGCCGCCAGCGCGCTGCTGGTATTGCCGATCGCCACGCTGCCCTGGCCGACCACCGTGTTCTGGTAGCCGATGCCCACCGCACCCTGCGCTGCGATGCCCGGCGTGCTGATCGCCTGGCCACCGCCGCCGACCATGTTGGTGTTGCCCATCGCGACCGAGCCGTTGCCGGTGGCAGTATTGTCCTTGCCCTGCGCCACCGCGCCGTCGCCGGTCGCGGTGCTGGGATCGCCGATCGCGACCGCGCCGTCGCCATTGGCGACGTTGCCGGCGCCGATCGCCACTGCCTTGCCGCCGGTGGCGGTCGTGTTGGTGCCGATGGCGACCGAGTCGGCGGCGTTCGCAATCGCATTGTTTCCAACCGCGACCGCGGATAGCGCCGTGGCCTTGGCGCCGATGCCGAGTGCGGTACTGGCGATTCCGCTGGCATTGGCGCTGACGCCGGCAGCGAGGGAATTGTCGCCTGTCGCATTCGCGCCAGATCCGAACGAGGAGGCGTTTACGCCGCTGGCAACTGCCGTGTTGCCAATGGCGGTGCTGGCATTAGCGCTCGCATTCGCGGTATCGCCCACAGCCAGCGCACTCTGCCCGCCCGCGGACGCGCTGACACCCAGCGCCGTTGCGCGGGCGACGGTCGCAAGGGTGTTGTTGCCGATCGCGACGGTCCCCAATGCCGTGCCTTGGGCTCCAGAACCCGCCGCGACCGAGCCGAACCCGCTCGATACGGATTGGTTGCCCAAAGCCAGCGAATAGTCTCCCGAGGCATTGGCGACGGTGCCGAACGCCGATGCGCTGATTCCCGCCGCGCTGGAATTGAAACCGGCGGAGGCAGAATCGGCGCCGGCGGCGTTGGCCAAGCGCCCGATTGCCGTGCTGTTGACACCACCGGCGACGGACCCATGACCGCCGGCCCAGGCATAGGCACCGCTGGCCGTGGCGCCGACGCCGACCGCAGTAGAGTTCCCTCCCGAGGCAAGCGAGAAAGTGCCCAAGGCGCTGGCGCCCGCTGCGGTGGCATTGGCCTGGACGCCGAGCGCGACCGTATTGACGTTGTTCGAGATGGCGCCTTGCCCCACCGCCACCGCGCCCCCAGGGCCGGAGGCATTCGCGAACAGGCCGAGAGCCACCGTATATTGACCCGATGAAACGGACTGACGCCCAATCGCGACGGCGTCGTTCAGGGACGCCGTCACATCGGTGCCGATGGCGATGGCCCCGGGTGCAAGCGCTCCCGTTCCCGCAGCAGTGCGCGAGCCGAGATAGACGGTGTTGATCTGAGTCGCGGCCGCCTGGAAGCCGATGGCGACGGCGTTCTGGGCGCCGGCACTGGCGAGCGTGCCTTGCGCAATGGAATCCACGCCGGCCGCCGTCGGCTGGTTACCGATGGCGATACTGCGGGGTCCGCTCGCGGTAGCGGTGGTCGCGGTGGTTCCGATCGCTATGCTCTGCGCACCCGACGCGGTGCCGTTTCCGACGGCGGTCTGGGCTTGCGCCGCCGAGGGCAGCCCCAGCGCGACGATCGCGGCGAGGCCGCCGATCATGCCCGCCGGGCTCGCGGACGACAGCAATGCCGATCGGGCGCCGCCGCCGAAGCCCAGCGATCCAACGCCCAGTTCCTTGCGGTCGACGCCCAGCACGCGGTGCGCGCGGCGCAGCACGGCCATCAGCCGGCGCCGCTGCGTCCAGCCTGCTCCGTGCGGCCCGTTGATCCAGTTGCCCCCGAAATTGGAGTGGCGGCTGTGTGCGTTCGATGCGGTCTCGGCCTCGATCATGATATACTCCCTGTTGACTGGCCCGGCCCTGATGCGGCTCGGGCGGCGAAGTGGGCGCAATTGTCCGCTGCGTGCGGCACACGCCCGTGATCCCGATTGCTTGGTCGAAAGCGGCAGCCACCGTGCGACACGGCGGCGCCCGATCGGTGTTCGCTTACGCGCCTTGCGTGCCGTCGGTGATGGTCACGACGACGCAACTCTGGCCGCTCGCGATCATCAGTGCCTGCCCTTGGCCGCCGCCCAGCTCGTAGAGCGGCACTCCGGACAGATTGGCCTTCGTCGCGCTGCCCTTGGGCAAGAGGCCCACCATTTGCTGGCAAGTCCTCTGGAACGGCGCCACGCGCACGAACTGGCCTTCGCAGCCCTTGCCCCGCGGCGCGGCAAGGACCACGCCAGCTGCCTGCCCTTTGAGCTCGGGCAGATTATAGGTCATCCCCACCGTGCCTCGCACGAGATGGGTGTCGGGCGATTCCTTGTTGGTCTGGGTTCGCACCGCGTGCGTCGAGCCCTGGGCGACCAGGCCGCCCAGCGCCGAGTAGAGCCCGGTACAGGTCTTCGCGCCCAGCTTGGTAGCCTGCTCCTGGAAGAGATTGGCGGCCGCTGGCGCCGCTGCCTGCTGCGCCAGCGCGGAAACGCCCGCGCCGCCGGCGAAAGCGACTCCGATCATCGCCGCGACCGCGGTCAGGCGACGCTTCGGGCGCCTCGCCACTGCTCGGCTCCCGGGAGCCGCATTTTTCCCTTTTTGAATCACCCGCCGATCTCCCTTTAAAGCCACCGTCAAGTGCATGAATAACCTGCAAATGAAGTGACATCGACCGGATTTGGCTAGAAGAAGGAAGTTAACAAATGGTTAATGAGTCGATATTTATCGGACTATTCCCATATTTTTTGTAGTTAACTTGAGATCTCATGGAATAAAACTGGCACGATAGCCAAAATCAACCGAGTTGACTTGACCATAATTTGATTCATCGCATTTTCTAGCCTCCCGTCATTTGCGAGAGTGCTCCGAAAAGGGTTCGCGATTTTAGGGAAAAGCGCCGCTGCTTCCGATCATGTCCCTCAATCCAGAGGCTCGCGGCGGTCGTCCGTTCTCAATCTGCCAGGATCATTGTCTCCTTCGTAATTCGTCATTGCATGATCGACACACCTTCGCGGGCCGGCGCGGCCGGCGGATCAGCGTGCAATAAGGTGATGCCCTGCCGGCGATCGGCGCCTCGGCGCGATACGCGCGGACTCCGGCCGGAACTTCTCGGACGGCTCGGCCCGGAAATCGGAAAGACGCTTTGATGCCGCGTCGCGGCGCAAAAACGGTGGGCGCTCGAGCGGGACGCCGACGCCGTACGCAAGATCTGGGCCCACTAGGGTGCTCCCCGAAACACGCCGGCATGTGCCCCCGGCGGACGCATCATGCCATCCTATTTTGACAGATGAAAGTGCCGAGAAGGATTATTTGTGTGTTTCAGGAACGTTACACCGCATTTCTCATGCGTTATTTGTAAAATCCTGTAAAATGTCTGACTTTTGTTCCCCAAAAATCGGCTTGGCGAAATTACTGGGTCACGCCGCGCCGTGCGATTCGGCTCTATGCGTGAACATCGCAAATTTCGCCAAGCCCAGGGAGGGATCGGTCTGGCGGCTTACGGCCCAGAACCGGATATTCAGCGTGCGCCCCAGGTGAAGATCGCGCCGCCTCCAGTGGGCAGCAAATCACGATATTGACATAACTGTCGGATCAAAAAGCGGCGATTTCTAAAGGAGCTTGCCGAGCTGCTCGTTCGTCGCGGCGGTGATGGCCACCGATAGCAACCCGAACATCCCGAGCAGCTTCAACGCCAACGAGAGCGCCACGCACCCCCACAGTAGCCATGCACGACCGGTTTCCACTTCGACGCGTGGGAACCCAGTTTTCGATGGTCCACGAAACCGATTGGCGATGAGGGCGGCCGGGAACGTAACGACCGCATAGACCAGACCGGTGGCACAAGCGACGATCAGGATGTCCATCGTATTGATGTCGAATCTGGTCGGCGGAAAGCTGAGCAGTAGGCCCAGCAGAAAGCCCATCGTGGGCCAGGTGCGCAAACGAGTGTGATCGCGCACCACTTTCGAAGCCATATAGATACCCCCGTGCTCACCCGGCTGGCGCCGGGTGGTTCGTAACGTGCGAGCACGGGGCAGCACGCCTCCCGTATTTCCTACGAGAGGTATTTTATTCCGGGAGCCGCCCGACAGAGCGGACCCGTGCTCAGCACATGACAGTGCACCGCCTCCGGCTTACGAGACCGAAGCGGCGTGAAGGGTTTATGCCGAATGGGGCGGTGAGTCTATTCCGCCCGTTTGCGCGCAAGGACCTCCGGCCAAATATCTCATTGAAACGCTTGGGCGGCGCGTACACGCCATTCCTGCATGCCGACGGAACCCAGTATCTGAACCGATGTCCGATGCAGGGAAGCGCCGGTCCTGTTTATACCTCTTCGGCTGCTACGCGGCGGTACAGGCCAGCGGTGTGCGCTGACGCTTGAGCCGGTCTCTTATCCTGAACAAGGAACGTCGAAGGTGATCGGATTCGCGGTCGCACCCGCGTTGGTGTCGATGGTTGTCTGGAAGCTGCTCGATCATTTCCGCTTGGTCGACGCGAATGACGGCAATGCGCCCCATTGTCGCCGTTCGGCAGTCGCTACTCCATTCCCAAAAGCCGCCATTCGACAATGCGGGGCATATACCGGTTGGACATAGCCGAAAGGGCTGATCGAGTTGAAGGAAGCCGTGGTTGGTTTTCGGCTGCCTTTATCGTCGCGATGCGGGGCCTCACGCCGCGTTTGCGAACCCTCGCACCAGCGCATTATACTCGTCCGGTTTCTCGACCATCGTCAGGTGCGAGCAGCGGGCCATGACCTCGAGCCTGCACAGCCCGGACACGCCCGCCCGGATCGTCGTGTGGCAATCCATGGTGATTTCATCGAACTCGCCCGTCGTGAGGAGGACGGGCTGGGTGATGACATTGAGGTCCCTGTGCCGGTCCCAATCCTTGATGATCCCGGTGATGTAAAACTCGTTCGGCCCGTTCATGACGCGATAGGCGATCGACTTGGCCAATGCCTCGAACGAAGCCTGCGCGTCGGGCGTCGGCGGCACCCGCAGGACGAAATTGTCGTAGAATTGCTGGGTGAGCGCCGCATATTCCGGGCTGTCCATCCGGCCGGCCTTCTCCAGCCCGTGGAGCTTTGCGGCAAAGCCGTTGGGCAGGGAGTCGATCAGTCGCTGCTGGCCGGCGATGACCTGCGCCGTGCTAGCGCTCGCTCCGCTGAGCACGAGTTTCTCCACGCCGACGCCGCGTCCCTGACACATATATTCGATCGCGAGGAACGTGCCCCAGCTGTGTCCGACGAGGATGATTTCCGGGAGCCGGAGTGCGCGGCGCACGGCATCCAGTTCGTCCACCGAGCGCTGGATCGTGTAGAGCGTTTCGTCGGTCGGAGACTCCGCCTTTCCGCAACCCAGCTGGTCGTAGAAGATCACCGGCCGATCATCGGCTAGGGCCTTCAGGGACAGCATGTAATTGTGCGCCGCGCCCGGCCCGCCGTGGAGGATCAGCAGCGGGGTGCGCTTTCCGGAACCGAACCTGCGCCAATAGACCTTGCCGCCCGGAACCGGGCAATAGCCGTCGGTCTCCGGGATCGCGGGCAGCGACATCCCTCCTCCCGCTACGCCGGCCAACAACGCGGCCCCGGCCTTGATCGCCGTCCGGCGCGTCCAGGGACTGGTGCTGCTCATGTCATTCTTCCTCATGCGATCCCGGGCGTGGGTGCGTCGCGGTTGATCAATCCCGCACGGCGCAGATCGGTCCAGAAATCCGCAGGCACGACCTCGTTCAGCGCGGCGCTGTCCTCGGCGATGCGCCCGGGTCGGCTGGCGCCCGGGATCACCGCCGCGACCGCCGGATGCGCCAGCGAGAATTGCAGGCCCGCAGCCTTCATGCTGACGCCGTAGCGATTGGCGACCGCCTTGATCCGCGTGACCTTGTCGAGGATCGCAGGGGTGGCGGGCGCATACTCGAAGTTCGGCCCGCCGACGAGCGCCCCGGAGCTGTAGGGACCGCCGACGACGATACCCAGCCCGCGCTCCGCGGCTTTGGGCATCAGCCGCTGTAGTGCGCGGTCGTGGTCGAGCAGCGTATAGCGACCCGCGAGCAGCGAGCCGTCGGGGCGCGGACCGTCGAGGTCGAGCAGCAGCTCGATCGGTTCGACGCGGTTGACGCCGAGGCCCCACGCCTTGATCACCCCTTCGTCGCGAAGCCGGTCGAGCGCCTTGAACGCGCCCCGCCTGGCGCTCTCGAATACCGACAGCCATTCGTCGCCATAGAAGTCCTGGGCCACGTCATGGACCCAGGCGATCTCGATGCGATCGGTCTTGAGACGCTTCAGGCTGTCCTCGATCGAGTGTAGCGTGGCGCTCTCCGAATAGTCGTTCACGATCCGGTTGGGGCGACCATATTTGAACACGTCGCCCTTTTCGCCGAGGTCACGCGCGCTGACATCCTCGACTTCGTCGAGGATGATCCGGCCGACCTTGGTGCTGATGACATAGGCGTCGCGCGGGCGTGCCGCGAGCGCATCGCCCATGCGGATCTCGGCCAGGCCCGCTCCGTAGAACGGCGCGTTGTCGAAATAGCGGATGCCGTCGTTCCAGGCGGCATCGACGGTTGCGAGCGCTTCCGCTTCGGGAATGTCGCGGAACATATTACCGAGCGGCGCGGCGCCGAAACCGAGCCGGCCCGGAAGGATCTGCTTGAGGGACATCGTTTCGCTCCTTTCTGCTGCGAGGCACGGAGCGTCCGCGACGCTCCGTGCCTCGCTACTTCGACGCCCTCGCGGCAGTCTCGATGAAGGCGGCAACCTCCTGCGGATGAGACAGCATCACGGCATGGCTGCTGCTGATCTCCACCACCTTGCCGCCCGTCCGCTTCGACATCATGTGCTGGAGGCTCGGGGGGATCATGTGATCCTGCGTCATGAGCAGGAAGGACGTCGGTTTGCCCTTCCACGCGGCCGTGGTCAGCTTGGTCTGCGGCGCCTTCAACCCCCAGGGCATCTGGGCGGCCGCCATGAAGCGCGTAGTCGACGGGTCGACATCAGCGGCAAAAGCCGTCGGGAATTTCGCCGGATCGACGGTCAGATAGCCGTCCGCCGGCGGCAGCAGTGGAGCGCGTGCCTCGCCCGGATGGGGTTTTTCCGCGAGGTCGAGGACCGACTCGCCGACGTCCGGGGCGTAGGCAGCCAGATAGACCAGGCTGCGGACCTTGGGATCGTCCCCGGCTTCGGTGATCACCGCCCCGCCATAGGAATGCCCGACGAGGATCACCGGATGCCGGGCGGCGGCGATGGCGCGCCGTGTCGTCGATACGTCGTCATCGAGGGTGCGGGTGGGTTGCTGGACGACGAGCACGTCATAGCCATCGCTGGTAAGGTGATCATAGACCGCCTTCCAGCCGGCACCATCGACGAACGCGCCATGGACCAGCACGATGGACACCGGCTTCTCCGTCTGCGCCGATGCGACAGTGGACAGGGCGGCCGCAAGGGCCGCGGCAAATACGGAAAAACATGCGGATCATGACGTCAATCTCCCATGGAAGGTAGTGGGCGGTTTGGTTCAGGTGCTTTTGGGGTCGAGTATCTCGAAGCGCCTGACCGTGACGCCTCTTGGGTGAGTTCCGGAAGCCGCACGAACCCTTGCTCCTCTCGCTCCGAATGCCGCCTCTTTCATCTTCCGGGTGACGAGATCTGCGCGAGATGTCGCCGAACGGCATTGATGGTTTCGATTAACTCGACGAGGCTAGGCACCTCTCCTGAGGGGTGGCGATCTGAAGCTGGTGCCGGCGATGCAGTCGCACGGACCGGCGCGATGAAGCGATAGCCTCGACCGACGACGGTCGCGATAAACCGCGGCACGCAGGGATCGTCCTCCAGGGCTCGCCGCAGGCCAGCCACGTTCACCTTGAGATTGGTCTCTTCGACGTAGATGTTCGGCCAGACCCGCGAGATCAGCGTGCGCTTGTCCACCAGTTCGCCCGGTTTCTCGACCAGAGCCGTGAGGATGTCGAGTGCGCGCCCCCCGATTCTGACCGGCGCTTCCCGCTTTAGCAGTAACTGTTGTTCCGGCCTCAGGAGGAACGGGCCGAACGCAAAGCAGCGTTGAGCCGGTACTGCTTGGTCAAAACTGGATGCGTGCTCTGGTGAACGAGTCGTCCCCGGAAGAGCTTCGGAAGCGGCAGCAGTCGGCATTTCGACACTCCTCCAGGCTTGGCGCATAGCCTGACCAGTCGGCATCCGGCCCATCACTGGAGTGCGTTCGACAGTGCCGCCCCATCCGACAGCGGCAGAATAAGCTTCGGCTCCAACATCGGTCCATGGCCCCAAACCGGGGAAGCCGGAGTACCCATATGAGTGACAACACATCCCTGGCGCACGAGGTCGGCGACCAGGTGGAAAACGCTTTCGGTCGATCAACCCGCTGACGGAATGGCTAAAGTTCAATGATCCCTCGCTTGGCGGCAACCGTCACCGCGTGCGTTCGGTCCGCGACACCGAGCTTGGCGAAGATGCGCTTGAGATGCGCCTTCACCGTGTCCTCCGAGATGCCCAGCCTCCAGGCGATCTGCTTGTTCGGATTGCCGGCTGCCACCAGCGACAGAATCGCGATTTCTCGCTCGGTCAGGGCTTCGCCAACCGCATGCACTGCTATCTGCGTCGCGACCTCCGGAGGGATATGGCATCCGCCGCCGTGCACGGCGCGGATCGCGTCGATCAGATCGGTTCGCATCGCGCTTTTGAGCAAATAGCCGTTGGCCCCCGCCTTGAGGGCCCGCAACGCTTTCGCGTCGCCGACATAAGTTGTGAGCACCAGAATACGAACCTGCGGATGTTTTCTGCAGATCGTCTGGATCGCCTCGACCCCGTCGATGCCGGGCATCTGGAGGTCCATCAGCACCACGTCGGGGTTGGCCGCCTCGATCGCGGCGATCGCAGCGGCGCCGTCGCCAGCCTCCGCGACCACGACCATATCGGGCTGCCGCTTGATCGACCCGACGACCCCGTCGCGCAACATCGGGTGATCGTCCACGATCATCACGCGGATGGGATTGGCGGTTACTGAGTCATCCATCGCTGCGTTCCCTCGCGAACCAACGCCGCCAAGCCAGCCAGATTGGGCGCGATTTGTCGGCATGGGCAATGCTGGCCCCCGACCGCCACTTCGACTAGCCCCGGACTTAGCCCCTTCGCCTCACGCGCGTCGACAGCCAGCACCCGCCCAAGATCGTCATGCTACCTGAATTAACCCCGCTTCACGGAGATGAACAACCGCATGCCGTCTCGCGGCATACTATGTCATGCACCGTTGCGCTTCACCGCCAACCGACGCCACCAGGTCAGCCATCTACGTCGAGGTCTGTCGGCATAAGCGATCTCGGCCGCGATCTTCATTTCCACTTGCGTCCCGCCGGCCGGGGCAGTGGTGATGGCCAGTTGGCCGCCAATCTTCTCTGCCCGCTCGCGCATGCCGACGAGCCCAAAATGACCCGCGACGCCGCCCCGGGCAACGATCTCCGGCGCGATACCGATTCCGTCGTCGATGATGCGCAAGACGAGTGCTTCCGCGCCATAAGCAACGGTGATTGAGACTTTGTGCGCGTGCGCGTGACGGGAGACGTTGAACAATGCCTCGTCCGTGATACGCAGCAGTTCATCGGCAATTGCGGGGTAAATCTCCCGTTGCATCCCCTCGACGCCTACTCGAATCTCGATCTTGTCGGGAAGCAGAAGCCGCTCGGCGGTGCGGGTGACGACATCGGACAGGCTCCGTGCTCCGCTCCATCGGCGCAACTCATGAATGCGGTCGCGCCCGTCCACCACGACGGCCTCTGCGCCGTCGAGCGCGTCTAGCATCTCGCGGTGTGCCGGCTGAATCGCAGTTATGTCCTGCGCGATGTTGCTGAAGCGCATGATCAGCCCCTGCACGCTCTGCAACAGAGTATCGTGCAGCTCGCGCGCGATGCGATCGCGCTCGTCCAGCCGCTCGTTCATCCCCGCCCGGATGCGCTCGGCGACGGCGCGTAGCCGCAGCGAATAGCCGAGCCACAGCAGCGCCAACGCCAGCGCTGCGCAAAGGAAGTAGAATGGCCAGCTCTGGAAGAAAGTCGGCGGGATTTCGAACTCCAGTGTCGCGCCTCGTCGGTTCCATACGCCGTCGTCGTTCGCCGCTATAAGGCGGAACTTGTAGCTGCCCGGCTTAAGGCCCGTGTAGAAGGCTTCGCGGCGAGTGCCCGGGTCAACCCAACCGTCGTCCACGCCTTCCAACTGGTAACGGAATCGCACGCGCGAGGGTACGGAAAGACTCGGCGCGGTATACTCGATCTGGAGATTGGACGAGCCTTTTGGCAGCTGAATGGGCGTAGCGGTTGCATAGATCCGGCCACCGGAAACCAAGGACTTGATGATCACTGGCGGTGGGAGCGAGTTGAAGGAAAGCCGCTTGGGGTCGATCCAGGCGATGCCGAGCCTCGTCACGAACCAGAGGCGCCCGTCAGAGGCCTCCATCGCCGTTTGCGACCAGGAGTCCTGCTGCGCCACGCCGGGCATCCCGTCGTCGCGATCGAACACCCGTGCCTTCACCGGGCGACGGGTATGCGCGAACGCATCGTCCAGGTCGGCGCTCTCGATCTTGACCACGCCGGCCACGGTGTTGAGCCACAGGTCGCCTTGGGACGTTTCGACGATTCCCGCCGTCCGGCTCAAAACCGGGTGCACGTCCGATCTGAGTGTGACGAACCGCTGGCCGTCGAACCTTGCCAATCCGAAGTCGCCCCCCGCATACACATGCCGTCCCCGGACGGCGATGACGACGACCGTCCCCAACGCAAGATCGTTGCGCGCGGAGAATATCCGACGTGCATTCCCATCGACCATCTCGATGCGGCTGCCTTCCGCGATCCAGACGCGCCCAACCGCGTCGCGGAGCATCTGCATGGGCAGAATACCTGGGGTCGCCAGGCGTGGTTCGGACGTCCATCCACGCCCCTCCCGGCAAAAAGCCCCCTCCACGGACGAGACGCAGATTCGACCCGGGGTTTCCTCGATCAGAGCAAATGGTCTGCTCCTCGCCCACGGCAGCGGCACGTCCTGAACTGAGATGCCGGACAGAATGCCGAGCGTTCGGTCCGTGCCGATCCAGGTTCGTGACAGCGCATCGGTGTGCAGTATCAATGGCCGCCGCGGAAGTCGGACCAGCTTCCGGGCGACATACTCTGGGCTCGCTCTAAAGAGAGCGTCGTTTGATGTCACATACATCGAGCCCGCAGGGCCCGGCGCGATCCGGAAACCATTCCGCGAATCCGTGGGCAGCCCGGTGGCCACCACCGCGCTCGTCTCGCGAAACTGATCGAGGCCGAGGTTCGTCCCTACCCAAACATTGCCTTCACGATCCTCCAGGATGGGGTTGGCGAGATTGGAGGTGAGGCCGCGCTCCACGCCGAACATCTCTCTCCCGGCGACGAGCGCACCACCTCCCAAGCCGACGCCGCGGAGACGAAAGACGCCGCCACTCCCATAGGTTCCCCAAAGACTGCCGCGCCGATCGAACAGAATGCTCTCCGCTCGCGGATTGGCCGTCATCGGCGGCACCACCCACGTCGGCGTGGCTTGGGCAGGTGATGCTGCGATGCGCTGAAGACCAGGGCGGGCACCGGTGGTGAGCCATATCGCTCCATCCGGCGACTGCTTGAGCTTTGGCCTGTCCGAGGCCGAGGCGGCGATGCGCGAAAAGCGATTGGCGCCCGGACGCAACACCTCGAGTTCGCCACCGGCCGCTATCCAGACCGATCCGTCCGCCGCCCCGAGGACGCTGGTTGCCGCGCCCGGGGCTACGCCGCGAGAACGGCCGAAAATTTCCCATCCGCCCCGACGAAAACGCGCGACTCCCCCTCTGTCATTCTCGCCTAGGGCCGCCCAGATCCCGCCTGCGGTGTCCTCAGATAGCTCCAACACGGGCACCGGCGGGAGGCCTAAGTCGAACGTCGTCAGGTGGCCGGCGCGGAGTCTCGCCAAGGCACCTGATGCAAAGCCGATCCAAAGGTCACCGGAGCGAGTGGCAAGCAGGGAATTGACGTTGAGCGAGGGAAGGCTCTCGCCTTTGGCTGGTCGAAACTTCTCGAAACTCGCTCCGTCGAACCGGTAGAGTCCGCCTCCCGTGCCTAGCCAGAGGTAACCGTCGTCCGACTGGGCGAGAGCCCAGACCTCCGGCGGAGCTCCGTCCCTCGAAGTCCAGACGGTATGCCGCAGTTGTTGGAGGTTGCGCTGCGCATCCGCTGCGTACGCATCGCCCAGGCTCGCGAGGGCGGGGGCAAGCATCCCCAGCAGAAGGTATTTCCCAGCGGACCACATGCCCCATATTTCATCCAAAGCGGACGCGGTGTCACGCTGGAGCTGAGGGTCCCCCCGGTTTCTCATCCGGGAATGATGCGAGTTTCCGGCCTGCATCCGCCGGGATTAATCCCGGCGGATGCAGCATATTCGGCTGGCGTCAGCCAGCCAAGGGCGGTGTGAGGACGGCGGAGTGGACCTCTGTCAAGGCCGAGCAATTCTGCCAAAGCCGCCGCCTCGATCGGGATCTTGGGTGATGAATTTTCGAGGACGATTTGAGCTTCTTGTTCGTTCCTTCGTCACGACGCCGAAACGCGAACCCTCCTCGCTCTAAATCACCAAATCTCGACCATAGGCGATGATGGATGAGAGACGTCGTCAAGACCTGATGAATGAGAGCAGATCGGGATTGAGGACATCCGCATGTGTGGTCAGCATGCCATGGGGATAGCCCGGATACGTCTTCAGCGACCCGTTCTTGAGCAGGTCGACCGCACGCGGAACGGAACTTGCGAACGGGACGACTTGATCGGCCTCGCCATGCATCACCAGCACCGGCACGGTTATCTTCTTGAGGTCGTCGGTGTAATCTTCGAGCCAGGAGTCGACCGTCGCGTAGTGAGCGAGCGCGCCGCCGGCCATGCCCTGGCGCCACCAGTTCGCGATGATCGCCTCCGAAGGCTTCGCCCCGTCAAGGTTGTATCCGTAGAAGGGATTCTCGGGGACGAAACGGAAGAACTCGGCGCGATTGCCCAGCACGCCTGCCCGGATCGCGTCAAACCACTCCGGCGGTTGACCGGCCGGGTTATCGTCGCTCCGGTGCATGTTCGGCGTCAGGGAAGCGACCAGCACCGCTTTCGCGACGCGTTCTTGGTGGCGAGCGACATAGCGCGCCACCTCACCGCCGCCCGTCGAATGCCCGATATGGATCGCGTCGCGCAGGCCGAGATGCTCGGTCAGGACCGCGAGGTCGGCAACCCAGTGGTCCATGTCGTTGCCGGTGCTGGGCTGGTCGGATCGGCCATGGCCGCGCCGGTCGTGGGCGATCACCCGGTACCCGTGCTGAAGGAAGAAGGTCATCTGGGCGTCCCAATCGTCCGCCGTCAGCGGCCAGCCGTGGCTGAAAACGATCGGCTGACCCGATCCCCAGTCCTTGTAGAAGATGTTCACGCTGTCTGGAGTAGTGATCGTAGGCATCGTTCAGTCCTCTCGATTAATCTTCCTGCCCATCGTCTCCGAATCTCCGTCCATCCCGCCTCAGGCGACCACGACCGCCCGGAGGTTCAAGGCCCGGCGGTCGGCCAGCGCGCCGACATTCGCGCGATAATGCTGAAAATGCGGAGAAGCCCGATGCGCCGCGGCCGCATCCGCGTCGACATAGAGTTCGTCGAGCACAAAGACGGCGGGCTGGGATGGATCGGTCCAGAGGTCGTAGCGCAGATTGCCCGGTTCCGACCGGCTGGGGCCGATCAATCCTTCGACCAAGCTGCGCAGGTCGGCTTCCCTGCCCGGATGGGCCGTCAAGATGCCCACGGTCTTCACGTTGCTGGTCATCTCAGTTCTCCCGCTATGGCCGGCCCTCCTTGCGAAGCACCTTCTCGGCAGACTGCGTCCCTAGACCAGCACTCTGCATCGGCGGGGTTAAACGCGGTAAAACTCGGTCAGGCTCGAGCGTCAGCCGGCCGGTTCTGGGGCCAGGTTTTCGCTTAACCCAAACTAACCGCAATTCACGACCGAGACCCGAGACGCGAGCGTATCAGATGTGCGGCGGCTGCTTCGGCTGATCACCGCAACGGAGGACGTCATGAGCAAAGGAAAGGTCCTCGTCATTGGTTCGAACGCGACTCGCATCGAGACCAGGGGCGGATATTGGGGCGCTACCGGGCAGTATCTCAACGAAACGGTTGTGCCGGTGATGGCGCTGATCGACGCCGGCTACGAGGTCGTGCTCGCCACTCCGAATGGCGCGCCGCCGACGATCGACAAGGCCTCGGACGCGCCGGCGCATTTCGGCGGCGATGTGCCCGCCTATGAGCATGCCAAGGCCTTCTACGCCACTGACCCCTCGATGAGGGCGCGTTCTCTGCGCTCGATCCTCGACGAGGGGCTGGACAGCTATGACGGGGTCTTCATCCCCGGCGGCCAGGCACCGATCGTTGACCTGATGCAGGACCAGGAGGTCGGCGAAATCCTGCGCCACGTCCACGAGCATCACAAGCCGACCGCGATGCTGTGTCACGGTCCGATCTCTTCGACAGCGGCCATGCCCTATGCGCGCGAGTTCCGCGCTGCGCTGATCGCGGGCGATCCCGATAAGGCAGAGGATTGGGCCAAGGGCTGGCAATATGCCGGCTATCGGATGACCGTCTTCGAGAAGGCCGAAGAGAAGGTGATCGAGGACACAATCCTGCACGCCAAGCTATATTTCGACATGCCGTTTGCGCTCGGCCTGGCGGGCGCCACCATCGATACCGGGCCGGACTTCGAGCCCTATGTCGTCGAAGATCGCGAGCTGATCACCGGCCAGAACCCGCGCTCGGATCATCCGATTGCCGAAGCCCTCATCGCCGCCCTGGATCGCAAGCTCGGCCACGCCTGACCACGAGTGACCCGTTCAACCTGGAGTGACGTCAATGAAACATCTTATTGCAGGAGTGCTTCTCGCTATGGCTACCACCGCTTCCGCCGCCGCCCAGACCCGCGCGCCCGACAAACCCGTCTCGATCGTCCTGGTGCACGGCGCCTTTGTCGATGCCTCGGGCTGGAAGTCGGTCTACGACATCCTGACCAAGGACGGCTACGAGGTATTGGTCGTCCAGAACCCGACCGTCACGCTCGAGGGCGATGCCGAGGCGACGCGTCAGGTGATCGCCAAGGCGACCAAGCCGGTCCTGCTGGTCGGCCACAGCTATGGCGGCGCGGTCATCACCCTGGCTGGCGACGATCCGAAGGTGAAGTCGCTCGTTTACATCGCGGCTTATGAACCCGACGTGGGCGAGTCCGTCTACGACCTCGCGACGAGGCCCCACCCGGGTGAGGAAGCCGCACCCCTCCTGCCGCCGGCGGATGGATTCCTGCTCGTGGATCCCGCCAAGTTTCCAACGTCTTTCGCAGCCGACGTACCCGCCTCCACGACACGGTTCATGAACGCTTCGCAGGTACCCTGGGGCTTGGGAGCAGTTCAGTTCAAGCTCACCAAGGCAGCGTGGAAGAGCAAGCCTGTGCACCACATGCTGACGCTGGAGGACCACATGATTCCCCCCAGTCTCCAGCATTTCATGGCGAGCCGCGCGAAAGCCAAAATCGTGGAGATAAAGAGCAGTCACGCGGTGATGCTATCGCACCCTCAGGAAGTCGCGGCCTTCATCGAGACTGCGGCCGCCGACGCCAACTAGGCGCAACGTCCCGGGCGGCGGCGCGTGCGCCGACCGCCCGGAAACGCCGGTTGAGGGAAGATATTAGATGGTCGATATTTCACACGCGCCGAACGCATTGACACGCCGCCAGGCAATCATCACCGGCGGTGGTGCGCTGCTGGTCTCGGCGCTACTCGCCGCGAACGTGTCGGCCAGTGCCGTCACCGAGCGTTCCACGCGAAGCGCGAGCCTGACCCAGGTGCGTAACGCGACCCTGCGCATCGACTATGGTGGGGTCCGTTTCCTCGTCGACCCGTTGCTGGCGGACAAGGACGCCTATCCCGGCTTCGAGGGAACGGCGAACAGCCAGCGGCGCAACCCGCTGGTGCCGCTTCCCATGCCACTCGCCTCGATCGTCGACGTGGATGCCGTCATCGTGACGCACCTGCATCCCGACCATTGGGACGAGGCGGCGAAGGCCAAACTGAACAAGTCGCTGCCGATCTTCGCCCAGAATGCCGAGGACGCCGCCCAGCTCCGATCGGCCGGCTTCTCAGACGTGCGGTTGCTGACCGAAAACACCGAGTTTCAGGGAGTGCGTCTGAACCGTACTGGCGGGCAGCATGGCACCGACGCAACGCTGAGGGCGCTGCCGCAGATTCTCGGCCCCGTCAGCGGTTTCGTCATGAGTCATCCAGCTCACAAGACTCTTTATGTCGCCGGCGACACGATCTGGAACATTGAGGTCGAGCGCGCCATTGCCCGCTACTCCCCGGACGTGATCGTACTGAACGCCGGGATGGCGACGGTGATCGGACTCGATCCGATCATCATGGGTCCTGCTGACGTCCTCGCCGTGCATCGTGCCGCGCCGAACGCCATGCTGATCGCCAGCCACATGGAAGCCGTCAACCACTGCATCCTCAGCCGAGCCGACCTTCGTGCCTTCTCGAAACGGGATGGATACGAACAGCGCCTACTCATCCCCGAGGATGGTGAAACGCTGGCGATCTGAAAAGGCCTTCGCCATCATTCACGCAGGCTGACTGCGTTTACATGCCGACGGCAATCGCCTCCACTACTCCTGCTCGCACAATTCTATTTACGATCATCCGGATGGCAGCTATCGCCGCTCCCCCTCCTAAAAGCCGCTAGTCCGCAAACGGCCCAGGAACCGCCAGTCTGCTTCCGCAGACCTGCCGGTCCGCTACGCGCCCTCATTCCGGCCGTTCAGCGCATCAACGCGGATGCCCGAAAGCGGACCTTCCGGTTCACGCAGGATCGAAAGGCTGTGTCGACCCGGAAGCAAGAATTCGAGCCAGCGAGCGTGATCGGTTACGCGACTGGCTGGCCCCGTCATTGCGGTACGGCGGCACCAGCATAAGGGTCGTAGCCTGCTGGACGTTGCGGGAGCGTCGGCAACGGCGATATGTCGGCTGATTGCGCTAGGGGGGACGCAAAACCGGACGAGCCTTGGTCGCGCACGGCGCTTTCCAGCCCGGCGACGATGCTCGAGGCCCCGAAGAGAATGAAGCATCCCAGAACGATGGTCGCGGCACGGCGAAGATCGACGCGTCCGCTCAGTGCCATAAATCCTATGCTGGCGACGGATATGACAGCAACAGTCGTAGCGATGGTGCCGAGCAGGGTTTCTTCCAGCCATCGAACCGCTGTCACAATCGAACCTGATCCGGAGGGATTGGTCGGCGAAGGGGCGTAATCCACGGCGGCGGCGGCGAGTTCCCAAGCTGTTATAGAGATCGCTGAGATGAGCACGAATGCATCGTGCGCCGGAGATCGCGGCGGATCAAGCGAACTATCGGCGCTAATACTGCAGTAACCAAGCATAAAACAATTGCGCCGGGTGCCAGGATGGCGTTAGTCTTCACAAAGCGGAATTAAATGCCGCGCGTCGGGGCGCTCAAGCTGACAAATTCGTCTACCGGCAATAGTTGGGGGGGTCGATATGCGAGTCCTATGTAGCGGTTTTATTCTGGCTTCGTGCGCATTCGCAGCATCGCAGGCAAGCGCTTCCGAAACTGTCACCTACACCTATGATGCCAAGGGGCGTCTGGTGAAGGTCGAGCGCGCAGGTGCCGTGAACAACGGCGTCAAATATGAGTACACGCACGACAAGGCGAACAACCGCCGCAACCTCAAGGTCACCGGCTCAACCAATCCCCCGCCGCCCTGAGCGCCCGCGAAGCTGCCAAGCTGCACCGATCACGTTGAAACCGGGGGACTACAGTGATGACCTTTCGCCGCTCGCGCCGCGTTGCCTTGCTCCTTTCCACGGTTCTTGCCGCTGGCGCGGCCGCCCCTGCTTTGGCGCAGAGCGGCTCCCCGCACCCTCTCCTGGACACTAATGGCGTCGATCTCATCGATGGCTCGTTCAACTTGCGGCTTCCGATCGCGTCTATAGGCTCAGGCGCTGCCGAACTCGCCCTCATCGCCACGGACGGGCAGCGCGATAACTGGTCCGCAATGTCGGTGACCCAGACATTGTCGGGGTCAACCATTCAGTATGCGGTGAGTCTGGGCCTGCAATCCGATAATTTCACCAGCGCGAGCGCGTCGTCGACGCGGGGGACCGGTGCCACGCTGACGGTGAATCCCGACAATTCCCTGACCTATAAAAGCCTCGACGGCGTCAGGATCCTGTTCGGCAACCCTGCAGAGCCACAAGGTGGCGCTTCCAATCTGTGCGACATGTTCAACAACGCCAATTGCACCCTTCTGGCAATCAGCGTTGCCGGCAGGAGCGGCATGACCGCCAACCTCAACTGGGATGTTCGCTCGCAATGTTCGACGATCTTCAATCCGGACGGATCGCTCGATTGCAACTATTTCTGGCGACTTACAAACATCTCGAACAGTGCGGGATACTCGATCAACTGGACATATGCGACGGACACGGTGCTGCTTCACCAGGCGCCCAGCGCAGCATGGTATCGTCGAACCAGCGCGTCACTCTCCAACACTCTCGTTAGTGGAAGCGGATCGCGGACAGTCACCTACGCAAACCCATCCACGAACGTGTACACGATCACGACGCCGGGCGGGAAAACGTGGCGTATCAACGGAAGCGGACAACTCATCACCGGGGTTCGGCGGCCGAGCGCAACTGCCGACACAACCCTTGTGTCGTACACAGGGGTATCCGTGAATTCAGTCACGCGGGACGGCCTTACGACAAGCTATAATCGCACCGTCTCCGGCAACACGGCAACCACCGTAGTCACCAATGCGCAGTCCCAGCAGACCACGGTCGTGGCGAATATGTCGATCTATCGACCCGTATCCGTCACCGATCCGCTGAGCCGCACGACTTCCTATACTTACGACACGGTGGGGCGCCCGAGCGAAATCACCTTCCCCGAGGGCAATAAGGTCCACTATGAGTATGACGGCCGCGGCAACGTAACCGAGACGAGGCTCAAGGCCAAGGCGGGTTCAGGACTCGCGGACATCGTCACCAGCGCGAGCTACCCTGCCAGCTGCACGACGCCTTCCTGCAACAGCCCGGACACGACGACGGATGCCCGCGGCAACGTCGTCAATTACAGCTATGATCCCACCACCGGCCTGCTGACCAGCGTGACGCTGCCCGCCGCTACCAGCGGCGCCAATCGCCCACAGACACGATACAGCTACACCATCAACGGGGCCGGGGTCTCACAGCTGACCGGTGTGTCGCAGTGCCAGACGGGTGTTGCGCCAGGCTGTGTCGGCACCGCGGACGAAGTGAAGACAACGCTCGCCTATGACGCAAACGCGAACACGACGAGTGCCACGACCGCGGCCGGTGACAACAGCCTGAGCGCCACCGTGGGGCGCACCTACGACGCGGCAGGCAACCTCCTCACGGTCGACGGTCCGCTCTCCGGAACGGCGGACACTGTCACCTACCGCTATGATGCCGACCGCCAGCGACTGGGCATGATCTCGCCGGACCCCGACGGGGCGGGCGCGCTCAAGCGCCGGGCAGTCAAGACGACCTACAATGCCGATGGCCAGCCCACGATCATGGAGGCAGGCAATGTCGACGGCACGAGCGACGGTGACTGGGCGGCCTTCGCCTCGGCGCAACAGGCCACATCGACCTACGATGCCAATGGCTTCAAGACCAAGGACGTGGTGACCGCCGCGGGAGGCACCTGGCAGGTGACCCAGTACAGCTACGACACGGTCGGCCGGCTCGAGTGCACAGCGCTGCGGATGAACAGTGCGACCTGGGGATCGCTCCCGGGCGCGTGTACGCTCGCAACCACGGGTACTGCCGGACCGGACCGGATAACCCGCAACAGCTATGACGCTGCGGGACGGATCGCCAAGGTGCAGACCGCCTATGGTACCGCCGATCAGTCGGATGAAGTCACCAGTAGCTATACCAACAACGGCAAGCTCGCGAGCGTGACCGACGCCGAGGGCAACAAGACCAGCTACGAATATGACGGCCTCGATCGGCTCTCGATCACACGCTATCCGGTGACCACGGTTGCGGCGGGTGCGAGCTCGACCACGGATTATGAGCAGCTAGGCTATGACGCCGCCAGCAATGTCACCAGCCAGCGGCTGCGCGACGGGCAGAGCATCACCTACGGCTATGACAACCTTAACCGGGTGTCGGGCAAGACCACTCCAACGCACGACCAGTCTGTGACGTGGAGCGTCCCGCACGACTGGAACGTCAGCTACACCTATGACCTGCTGGGACGACTAAAGACCGCAACCGGCGATGGCTGGGCCGTCAATACGTTCGCCTACGACGCGCTTGGCCGGACGACGACGGAGCAATATTACAGCTTCGCCACCAATCACGCCTATGATCTCGCAGGACGCCGGACGCGGTTGACGTGGAACGACGGGTTCTATGTCGATTATGACTACAACGTCGCCGGCGACATGACGGCGATCCGCGAGAATGGCGCGACATCGGGCCT
>NZ_JOOE01000001.1 GCF_000712135.1 Sphingomonas sp. UNC305MFCol5.2 | reverse complement strand
TCACCATGGCCTATGAACCGGCAGCCGGCCAACTTCTTCGCTTCAACACCGCTGGCGCTGACACCCGGTTCAGCTGGTCCGGAAGCCAAATGATCTCCGAATACGGTACCGCCTTCGTGATCAACCGCCGCTATGTGCCCGGTCCCGGTACCGACGAGCCGGTGGTATGGTACGAAGGCTCGGGCACGAGCGACCGCCGCTGGCTGCACGCCGATGAGCGCGGCTCGGTAGTGGCGGTGAGTGACGGCTCGGGCAACGCGATCGCGGTCAACCGCTACGACGAATATGGCATTCCCGCATCGACCAACATCGGCCGCTTCCAATACACCGGCCAGGCATGGCTGCCCGAGCTCGGCATGTACTACTACAAGGCCCGCATCTACTCACCGACGCTGGGCCGCTTCATGCAGACCGATCCGATCGGGTACGGCGCAGGTTTGAACGTTTATAACTATGTGAACTCTGACCCCGTAAACTATCGGGACCCAGCGGGACTTGATCCCGAGCCTCTTCCTGGCTGGCCGAATTGCTATTGGGATCCCGATACGACGACGACGACCTGCGGCGGCGATGGGGGGCATCCCAAGGACGAAGAGGGGGTTCCTTGGTGGTATGGAACGGGAGGCGGAAACGTTGGCGGCGGCTCTGGCAGCCTTGGAGGAGGTGTCGGCGGAAGTGGAGGAATTAATAGCGCTATCGTGGTGCGGGCAGCCGTGTCGCCGCAAGAGACGCCGTGTGGCGACTCCCCGGATAGCGCCCTCAATATCGTGCGCGACGGTTTGGATTGGCTGAGTGTGGGCGCAGATGGCCTTTCCATTGCAGCCACAGCGACAGGCGTTGGCGCTCCGATCGGGGGACTCGTCAAAGGTTTACAGATCGGCTTGGAAATAGGCATAGGCGGGATCAACGCATACGATGCCTACTTTAACGGAAACTACGCTCCAGGAGCAGCTCAACTTGCGGGCCTCGGCACTAAACTTATCCCAGGAGGCGCACTGGCTTCGAGAGCGGCAAGAAGTCTTAGAGGAGGACAGGCCCGTAACGCTCTCGGACAGTTTAGGAGGTCGATGCTCGATACTGCAGCGGGCCGTGAAGCTGTCGACACTGGATTAGGGAGAGCGGCAGGTGCCGCCACAGAGGGCACAATATGTCTATTCAACTGAATCAAGCTATCGTCATATTTTTTGTGTGGGTGTTTTGCTTACTGGAGGACCAGTGGTTCGATAAACTCCTTAGGTATCAGATTGAAGGCCAGGCTGAAAAGGTTGGCTCGCCTGCAAATAAAGCAATAGAGTTATACAATAAAATCAAAAATCGTTTTCTTTGGATTGCGTTGGCAACTGCATTAACGATGATCCTTTTGTCATTTCATATTGATAGCGCGACGGTGAGGATTGCGATTATTTCAATGGGCGTGTTGATTTGCCTTACTTACGTAATTCTTAAACTTATACCGTATAACAAATCGTCGAAGATGCTCGGTAAGAGTTAATCAATGCCGCAAAATACGAAATCCACTTTCGAGAAGTTTAAGGATTGCGGAATCAGGATCACATGGCATCAGATGCGACGTAGGCCCACCGTAGGTCGAATATCGCCGAACAATCCAGCCAGCGCACTTTGACCAGGAAAACCGGATCCAAACGCCCCGGCTGAGTTTGGGTAGAGTTTGGGTCGCCGTCGTTGGAGGCCCAAGTTTCAGTCAAAATCGGCGGAGAACCAATGCTCCTGCCCGCAGCCCTGAACAGCCTTCGTAATGCAGGGGTCACAGGTTCGAGTCCTGTAAGCGTCTACTTCTGGGAGTTGAAAGCGGCGAAGCTGCCTTCCGGGTCGGGCCGCTCGTAGCGGCAGCGGCGGCCCCATTTGTGGGCGTTGAATCTCGCTTCCGCTTGCGAGCGCTACTCACTCACGGAGATGATGATGATGATCGAACACTTGCCCCGATCAAATATTATTGGTTGGCAGCGGTCGCATTCTTCGGCGCGACGATTCTAGCGGCGTCGATCCGTCTGCGGCACGACCGCGCAGTAATGCGCTTGGAACGGTGACAAGGCGGCGCAGTGCCGGAGACCCGAACCGAAGCCCAGCCAGCGCCAGCGTCCAAGGATGTCGCTGCGCTGAATGTCCATTTGGGGCTTAGCGGTCCTTCCCTACCGGCGATCAACGATCGGCAGCTATTGCCGTTCTCAAGCCGAAAGAGGACAGGCGGCTTCCGGCCCAACTTTGGTCGAAGATCGTAGCGGTATGTGATGTCCGCTTATGGGGCGGGGCGAGCGCATCCCCCATGACCGGCTTTGGGGCGTTCGCGGACAGGTCGCTTTAATGAGTCTACGGTCTAAATCTCTCTAATCTGTATCGCATCTGGCGCAGGAATTGGCGATGTAACGAGCGTCGTCCCCGGTTTGCGGACGCTTCTTTCAAGTGGATTTGCAGACGCCCGGTGGCTTCCATTTACAACTCTTTACTGGCCATGTTTCCGCAGATGCGCAGCTTCCGGCTTGTACGGACTTCGCCTTTCTTCCGTGTCCCCGAGGCGCCGATGCGCCTCTGAGGGTTCTGGTGGTCGATGATGACGCGCGCATTCGACTGCAGATTGCCGGCCATCTGACCGAACGGGGGTACATGGTGGTTGAAGCTGCCAGTGCGGACGAGGCGCTGCTGCTTCTCGAGGACATTGATCGCTCGATCGACTGTGTTTTCTCGGACGTTCAGATGCCCGGCCGTTATGATGGTGTCGATCTGGCCCGCTGGGTACTCAGCCACCGTCCCGGATTGGCAGTTCTGCTCGCATCAGGGAGTTTCCAGGTCGAGGATCTTGAACCGGAGCTTCGCACCATTCTGCCGGTGCTCGCGAAGCCATATCGCGGTGAAGCCGTCGAGGCGTGCATGGCGTCCTTGGTCACGGCCATGAGGCTGAACCACGTCGACCGGCTGACAAATTCCGCCTGAAGCAGAGGCAATGGGGATTCCGGACTGAAGTTCTCTCAGTCCGCCACTCAAAGCTTTCCGCGCTGGTACTCCCGGAGCTTTGCCTCCGGATCGCCCCTAAGCCTGCGTTTCCGCCAGTAGTTTCGCCGCCGGTAAATGACGGTTGCCGCACAAGCAGCGACGGTGGCCCCACCTCCCATGACCCAGATCAGTGCGGTGCTCAGGTCCGTCGGAATCACGTCGGTCTTCTCGTTACTGCCTTGGCCTCCTGGTCGCGCTTAAACCATCGAAAGCGGAGGCAATGTAAATTGTGGTAAAGGACCGCGGAAGCCGAACGGAACCGAGGGCGGAAAGAAGGTGGATGCCCATACCGTCTTGAACCCGGTTATCGTCGATCTGGTGGTGGAGCCCCCAATATCCGGGAGGCGAAACGTGATGGATTACCATCTGGCGTCGCCATGCGGCCGCCGCGCCGCAGCGGAAATGCCGCGGTTCACAACTGGCAATCTTCACACCATTCTTCACATGATTTGGGCTTGAGAGCGATTCGCAAAAATGCTATGGAAAATTTCCCGTAAATTTCAGAGGTTTGCGGTGCGTTGAGGCGTTGCCGATGGCGAGGAGCCAAATTTTGGTACCGGCATTCGCAGGTTCGAATCCAGCCGGAATGATCGCGAAACCGCCGCTGCCCGGCGCCCTATGTCTGGGCATTGGCACGGCGCTCACACCGGGCTTGCGGTCACAGGGCTCGTGGACTCGCGCTCGATGATCGAGAACGGGATATAGACGGTACTCCCCAGGTGTCGGTCGCTTCGCGGCGGTCGAAGCTCCTCGACCAGGCGTTGTGTCGCAAGTTCCGATATCTCCACGATCGGCTGCCGAACCGTGGTCAGAGGAGGCCAGATCTTTACGGCGATCGGCGTATCGTCGAAGCCGACGACGGAAAGCTGGTCGGGAATCAGGATACCGCGACGATGGGCCTCGGAGACGACCGCAGCGGCCATGTCGTCATTGGCGCCAAAAATTGCCGTCGGGGACCGAGACAGGTCGAGGAGCTCGCGCGCCGCCACCAGGCCCGATTCATAGGTGAAGTCCCCCTTGGCAATGAGGGCGCCGTCTTCCTCGATGCCCGCGGCGGCCAATGCCGCCCGGTAGCCCGCCAGGCGCGTCGCACTCGCATAATGCTGCTCCGGCCCCTCGATCAGCCCGATCCGCACATGGCCCAGGTCGATCAGCCGCGCGGTCATCGCCCGCGCCGCATCGTAATCGTCGACGCGCACGCCCGGCATGTTCGCCAGTTCGCGTCCGGGCGACAAAGCCATCATCGGCACATCGGTTACGAACAGTCCGGGCGAACGATCCACGATCTCGCAAAAGGGCGGGGGCAGAAGCAATGCATTGGCGCCGCTGCGCACCAGCCCGTTCAATGCGGCGGCCGTGGCTTCCTCCGTCTCATCGTCGCAGCTTCGGATCAGCAGCTGGGCACCGAGCTGCGCCGACGCGTTGAGCGCCCCGACGAGAACGGCGCTCAAGAACGCGCTTTGCGGATTGCGATAAATGAGGCCGATCCTGAGCTGCGACGCGCTGGCAAGAGCGCGGGCGGCCGCGTTCGGCGTGTAGCCGAGCTCCTCGACTGCCTTGTGGACGGCTTCGCGCGTGCTCTCCAGCACCTTTTTGCGGCCTATAAGCACGTTCGACACCGTCATCGCCGACACGCCGGCGCGGGCGGCGACGTCGCTGATCGTGACGGCCGAACTTGATCGACGTGAACGCTGGCTCATGGACGATGCCTCACAGGCAACATCGCTTCGTGCCCGACCGAAATCAATGATCTAGCCCCTGGGTTGACATGCTCGTCCTTTTCGCAGAGTTACCGACAAAGGCAAGATTTAGCGCTAAACAATAATGGCGCAATGGGGAGGTCCGATCATGGAAGGTATGGACATACGCCATTCCGGTGCCCGCATTCACCGGACCTCCGACGCGCCACGGCCGAATGGGGGAGAGTGGTGATGGCGACGATCCCCGGCAAGTCCGATTCGCCGACCTGGCCCTCACCGGCGAGTGCCTGGTACGCGGCGATCATACTGATGCTCGCGAACACGCTGGCGTTCGTCGACCGGCAGGCGCTGGCGCTGCTCGTACAGCCGATCAAGAACGACCTTCAGATCTCCGACACCGCAATGAGCCTGCTTTACGGGCTGAGCTTCACCCTCTTCTACGTCGCCGTGGGTATCCCCGTGGCGCGGCTCGCCGACCGGTCGAGCCGCCGCAACATCGTCGCCCTTTCGGTATTCGTCTGGAGCGCGATGACGGCATTATGCGGCTTCGCCCGCTCCTTTCCGCTGCTGTTCGCGGCGCGGGTCGGCGTAGGGGCGGGCGAGGGCGGTCTCAGCCCTTCGGCCTATTCGCTGCTCGCGGACTATTTCCCCAAGAACCGGTTGCCCGCCGCGATGGGCGTCTACCAGATGGGCATCTATCTGGGCGGCGCCTGCGCGCTGCTGATCGGCGGCCTCATCTCCACGGTCGTCCCGCCCGGCGAAGAGGTGGTGTTGCCACTGCTCGGCGCCGTCAAGGGCTGGCACATCGTGTTTCTGGCGCTGGGGATTCCGGGGCTGCTGCTGTCGGCCCTGATATTGACGGTGCGCGAACCGGCGCGGCAGGGGACGGCGGGCGAGGCGCCCAAGGTCCCGATCCCGCAGTTCCTGTCGCATATCGGCGGACGCAAGCGCGCCTATTTCGGCATCGCGCTGGGCTTTGCGCTGATGATCTTCGTCGGCAACGGGACCGGCGCGTGGATTCCGGCCTTTCTCGAACGGAAATTCGGCTGGACCACCGCCGAGATCGGCGCTTCCTATGGCCTGATCGTCTTCTTCTGCGGCACCAGCGGCGCGCTGGCGGGCGGCTTCTTCGCGAGCTGGCTGCGCGGCCGGGGGCATGAGCGCGCGAACCTGCACACCGCGCTCATCGGCTTTTGCGTCCTGATCCCCGTGACGATCGGCTTTCCCCTGATGCCCAGCGCCGGGGCCGCGCTTGTGCTGATCGGAGTCATGAACTTCTTCGCGGGCTTCAATTTCGGCGGCGGGCTTGCTGCGTTGCAGGAACTCACGCCGAACCGGATGCGTGCATTGTTGTCGGCAATGTACCTGTTGACGATCAACATCATCGGTGCCGCTCTAGGGCCCACCGCAGTCGCGCTGATAACCGATTTCTGGTTCGGAGACCCGCAGCGCCTGCCCGAGGCATTGGCCGTGACCTGCGCCATAGCCTCGCCTCTTTCCGTGCTCGCGCTGCTGATCGGCATCCGCGGCTATTCCGACGCGCAGACCGTCCAGGAGCAAATGTGACCCTCGAAGCCCCAGACCTCATGACCGACCCGCTTGCGCTCAGCGTCGAGGACCGGGCATGGGTCGATCGCCAGCTCGCTACGCTCAGCGCCGAGGAAAAAATCGGTCAGCTCTTCATTTTCGCGGCCGAGCAGGACACGCTGGAGGAGATTGCCGAACTGGCGGCACTCAAGCCGGGCGGGATCCACCGCTTTCCGGGGCATGATCTCGACAAGGCGTGGGCGTCGACACGCGCTGCGATCGATAGCGCCACGACGCCCGTCGTGATCAGCGGCGATATCGAAGGAGGGACGATCTCGTATCGCTTTTCGACGGCGATACCGAACCAACTGGGCATCGCGGCCTGCGACGATCTGGCGCTTACCGGCGAGCTGGCACGTGTCGTGGCCGAGGAAAGCGCTGCCCTGGGTTATAATTGGTCGTTCACTCCGGTGATCGACATCAATGCTGCCTGGCGCAATCCGGTGGTCGGCACGCGCTCCTACGGTTCCGATGTCGAGCGGATCGCCGGGCAGGCGCAGGCCTATATTCGGGCCCTGCAGGCGCACGGGATCGCAGCGACGGCCAAGCATTGGCCCGGTGACGGCTATGACGATCGCGACCAACATCTCGTGACCACGGTCAACCCGCTGGACATGGAGGCCTGGGAGGCCGGGTTCGGCGAACTCTATCGCCGCGTGATCGCCGACGGAGTGATGACCGTCATGTCCGCGCACATCGCCTTGCCCGCCTTCGTCAGGTCGATCCTGCCGGATGCCGGTCGCGAAGCGTTCCGCCCGGCATCCGTTTCGCGGCTGCTCAACGAGACGCTGCTGCGCGAGCGTCTCGGTTTCAGGGGGCTGATCGTCTCCGACGCTACCGGGATGGCCGGGCTGACGAGCTGGGCCGACCGGGAAGAAAGGGTCCCCGCCGTTATCGAGAATGGCTGCGACATGTTCCTGTTCAGCCGGTCGCCGGCGTCGGACGTGGCGCTGATGACGAAGGGATTGCGCGAAAGCCGCCTGTCCGAGGCGCGGCTCGAAGCGGCGGTCGAGCGCATTCTCTCGTTCAAGGCCAGACTCGGGCTTCACCGGATGACCGCGGAGGAACGGCTGCCCACGCTCGACGACGTCCGGGAGCGCCTGAGCGTTCCCGCGAACCGCATCGTTGCCGAACGCGCCGCGGGGCAGGGCATCACGCTGGTGAAGGACGCGCAGCAGCTGTTGCCGCTCGATCCGGTTCGCCATCGTCGCGTGGTGGTGATCGAAGACGCGGGCTGGAGCTTCTTCGTGGGGGCGCAGCCGCGCAACCTCGATGCGCTCAAGGACGCGCTGCGCGCCGAAGGATTCGAGGTCCGGGATTTCGATTCAGACCACCGCCCGACCCGGGCGGATGCGGATCTGATCCTCTATCTCGCGGGGCAGGAGGCGACGCCCAGCCTCGGCAGCATCTTCCTCGACTGGGGGAAGCTGCACGGCGGATCACGCAAGGCGATGCATCGCTTCGGGCATGAGATCCCGACGCTGATGATCTCGCTCGGACAACCTTATTACCTGTTCGATGCTCCCGACATGGCCACCTACATCAATGCCTATTGCGGGCTCGAGAGCGTGCAACGCGCATTGGTCCCCCGTTTGCTCGGCCGTGAGCCGTTCGCCGGGGTCAGCCCGGTCGATCCCTTTTGCGGACTGGAGCAGGCGAAATGGTGACGCGCGAGCGCATGAGACGGACGCTGTGATGGATAAGGTTTTGCCCAATGACCAGCAGGCACAGCTTGCCGGGCTCTATCGGGCGATGGCGCCGGAGGGGCTGACGCCGCTGTGGGAAGCGCTCGCCGCGCTGGTGCCGCCTCAGCCAAGCTCGCCCGCGCTCCCGAACGCCTGGTCCTATGCCACGGCGCGCGACTTTCTCATGCGCGCGGGCGATCTGATCAGCGCCGCCCAGGCGGAGCGGCGGGTGCTGATCCTCGAGAATCCCGGTCTGGCGGGCCAATCCTCGATCACGCCCAGCCTCTATGCCGGGCTCCAGCTGATCCTGCCGGGTGAGGTCGCCCCGTGCCATCGGCACACGCAATGTGCGTTGCGCTTCGTGATGGAAGGCGAGGGGGCCTATACCACGGTCGACGGCGAAAAGGCAGTGATGCATCCCTTCGATCTCGTGCTCACCCCGGGCGGGCAGTGGCACGATCACGGCAATCCGACCGCCGAACCGATGATCTGGCTCGACGGGCTCGACATCCCGACGGTGCGTCATTTCGACGCGGGCTTTGCGGAGCGGCTCGACGTCGACGTGCATCCCGAAACCGCGGCGCCCGGCAGTACGCTCGCGCAATATGGGCGAAATCTCCGCCCGTTCCCGGGCAGCGCGGCCGATCGACGCCCGGCGCACCAGCCGCTGTTCCATTATCCCTACGCGGATTGGCGCGCCTCGCTCGACCAGATGGCGGCGCAGGCAGCCATCGATCCCTGGCTCGGCCATGCGCTGGAGTTCGTGAATCCGGCTGATGGCGGGCCGGTGATGCCGACCGTCGCGGCGCATGTCCGGCTGCTCCCGGCCGGCTTCGCGACGAAGCCGCGCCGCTCCACCGACGGCACCGTATTCGTCGTCGTCGAGGGTAGCGGGGAGGCGATGATCGGCGACCGGGCGCTCGCGCTCTCGGCGCGCGACATCTTCGTGGTGCCCTCGTGGCACGCCTTGAGGCTGCGTGCGGACACGCGGCTGGTCCTGTTCGGCTATTCGGACAAGGCGGCGCAGCAGAAGCTCAATCTGTTCAGGGAGGAACGCGTGTGAGCGACCTGTTTCAGCCGCAGCCGCCGGTCTATGCCGCAACCAGCGATGACAACCGCTTCCCGGTACGCCGGCTGTTCTGCATCGGCCGCAACTATGCTGCGCACGCGCGCGAAATGGGCCGCGATCCGGATCGCGAGCCGCCCTTCTTCTTCACCAAATGGGCCGAGACGGTCGTGCTCGGCGGTGCCACGATCGCCTATCCGCCCGAGACCGCCAACTTCCATTATGAAGCCGAGCTGGTCGTCGCGATCGGCAAGGGCGGGCGCAACATCCCGGCGAGGGAGGCGGAGCGCCATGTCTATGGCTTTGCCGCCGGCCTCGACATGACACGCCGCGACCTCCAGCTCGATGCGCGGGAGAAAGGGCGTCCGTGGGATACCGGAAAGAATGTCGAGCAATCCTCGCCGCTCGGCCTCATCCATCCGATCACCGAAACCGGCCCGCTGACACGTGGCGCGATCCGCCTCACGGTGAACGGGTCGACGAAGCAGGAGGCCGATCTCGCCGAGCTGATCTGGCCGGTCGATGAGGTCATCGCCTATGTGTCGCGCTTCTACCGGCTGGAGGCGGGGGATCTCATCTATACCGGCACTCCCGCGGGCGTAGGCGCGGTGGCGGAGGGGGACAGGATCGTCGTCACGATCGACGGCCTCACCCCGTGCGAGATTCTCGTCGGTCCACCCGCGGCGGAATGAAGGCGATGCGGCTCCACGGTTATTTCCGTTCCACTGCATCCTATCGGGTGCGGATCGCGCTGAACCTGAAGGGGCTTCGCTACGACCAGCTGTCCCATCACCTGCGCAAGGGCGAGCAACGCGCGCCTGCGTACCTCGCGCTCAACCCGCAGGGGCTGGTGCCGGCGCTCGAGCTGGACGACGGAAGGGTACTGACCCAGTCGCTCGCGATCTGCGAGTATCTCGACGAAATCCACCCGGAGCCTGCGCTGCTGCCCACCGATTCCATCACGCGGGCACATATAAGAGCGTTCGCACAGCTGATCGCGTGCGACGTACATCCGGTCCAGAATCTGAAGATACTCAACCGGCTGTGCACGCTCGGAATTGGCGAGGACCGGATCGACGGCTGGGCTCGAACCGCGATCGAGGAGGGCCTGGCGGCATGCGACGTGCTGATCGCCGACACGGCGGGCCGATACTGCTTCGGCGACGCGGTAACCCTCGCCGACATCTGCCTCGTGCCGCAACTGGTCAACGCGCGGCGCTTCGGCGTGGATCTGCGGTGGCCGCGGCTGCTCGCGATCGAAGCCGCATGTCTCTCGCTTCCAGCCTTCGCCGACGCTGCACCGGAGAGACAGGAGGACGCAGAGTGATTGCATGCAGCGAAGCGCGGAAGGAGAAGCTGGTGCCCCGAATTCGAAGTTTGTTCCGGACGACGGCGCTTTCGGCGATGATCGGCCTCGCGATGGCGCCGTTCAGCGCCGCGGACGCGCGCGACGGCGGTGGTGCGACGCCGCCGCAGGCGCGTGCATCGACGCGCGCCGAGCGAAGGCCGAACATCCTCCTGATCATGGCCGACGACCTGGCCCCGCGGCTGGGAAGCTATGGCGCGCCCGTGCGCACCCCCAATATCGACCGGCTGGCCAGGCAGGGCGTCAGCTTCGATCGCGCCTATTCGCAATTTCCGTGGTGCGCGCCGAGCCGTGCCTCGATGCTGACCGGAACGCGGCCGAACACCACGCGCGTCGCCGACCTCAACACGCCGTTCCGCGCGGCGCTCCCCGACATCCTGACGCTGCCACAATACTTCAAGTCCAACGGCTATTTCTCCGGGCGCGTGGGCAAGATCTTTCACCAGGGTGTGCCCGCCGGCATCGGTGAGGCCGGTCCTGACGACACCCGATCCTGGGACAAGGTCGTCGATCCGCGCGGGCGCGATCGCGACGCCGAGAACGGCCGGCTGGTCGATCTCACTCCTGGCATCCCCTACGGCTCGGCGATGGCATATCTCGCCGACGAGGGCGAGGACGGCGAGCAGACCGACGGCAAGGTCGCCACCGCGGCGATCGAAATGCTCGAGGCGAACCGCGACAAGCCCTTTTTCATCGGGGTCGGCTTCTATCGCCCGCACGTGCCCGAAGTGGCGCCGAAGAAATATTTCGACCTATACCCGCTCGACAAGATCGCGATCGAGCAGCAGACGCCCGAGATGCTGGCGCGCGTGCTGCCGGCGAGCAAGGCGTGGGCGCCGGACAATTTCGCGATGACGCCCGATCAGCAGCGGCAGATGATCCGCGCTTATTATGCGGCGACGAGCTATATGGATGCCCAGGTCGGGCGTGTGCTCGACGCGCTGGAGCAACTCGGTCTCGCCGACGACACCATCGTCATTTTCACCAGCGATCATGGCTTCATGCTCGGCGAGCACGGCCAGTGGATGAAGAACATCTTGTGGGAGCCGTCGGCGCGGGTGCCGCTGGTCATTCGCGTGCCGGGTGCTCGCAAGTCGGCGGGCAAGCGCTCGCCGCGCACGGTGGAGCTGCTCGATATCTACCCGACATTGCTCGATCTTGCGGGGCTCCCCGGCTATGCCCGCAACGAGGGCAAGAGCCTTGCGCCGCTGCTCGCGCGCCCCGCGGATCGGGGCTGGACCAAGCCGGCGCTGTCGCAGGTGCGCGGCGGGCGCAGCGTTCGCACCGAACGCTGGCGCTATACCGAATGGGAAGGCGGCAAGCAGGGGCGCGAGCTCTACGATCACGCCAGCGATCCCCGCGAGCTCCGCAATCTCGCCGATGACCCGCGCCAGGCGGTCACCATCGCCTCGCTGCGCAGAATGCTTCCTGCTGGCCCCGTCGAAGCGCGGCCCAAGCCGGTTCGCTACGATGCGATCCATGACTGCACCTATTTTCCAGCCCAGCCGGCCAAGGCACCCGGTGCGCCCGGCGGCGACGGACTGGCCGGTTTGACACGATGCGAGGAACTCGATCCATGAGCACTCGGCGGCGGACATTCAGGATCCGAGCAACATTGTGCTCGGCCGCGGCGATCGCGGGTGCGTTCACCATGCCCCTGGCATTTGCGCAGCAGCGCGACCGCGCGGCAGCGCCGCGGGTAGTTGCGGCTCCGGCCCGCACCGATCCGCGTCCCAATATCATCCTCATTCTCGCCGACGACATGGGCGTCGAGACCGTCAATGCCTATGGCGGCGAATATTTCACTCCCAATCTCGATCGCATGGCGAAGCAGGGGCTGCGCTTCGACAATGCGCACGCCATGCCCTTGTGCTCGCCCTCGCGCACCCGCCTGATGACCGGGGTCGAGAATCACCGGAATTATGAGGCGTTCGCTTATCTGGCGCCCGGCCAGGTCACGTTCGGCAATGTCCTCAGGGACGCCGGCTACGCGACCGGGATCGTCGGCAAATGGCAGCTTTCCGGCAACGGGTTCGACGGGCGAAAGGGTATCACGCCCGAGCAGGCCGGATTCGAGGAAAGCGCGCTGTGGCAGCTCAAAGCGCTCGATGCGAAAGGCTCGCGCTATTGGGGGCCGACCCGCGTGGTCAATGGCAAGACCCGGATCGACGAGGAGGGCTTCGGCCCCGATCGCGATCAGGCGTTCGCGCTCGACTTCATCGAGCGGCACAGGGACCGTCCGTTCTTCCTCTATTATCCGATGGTCCTGGTCCATGATCCGTTCGTCCCGACGCCGGATTCGATGTCGAGCAAAAGCGAGAAGGACCGCTTCGCCGGCATGATGACCTATATGGACACGCAGGTCGGCGCATTGCTCGCCAGGCTCGAGGCGCTGGGGCTGGACGAGAATACGATCGTCGTCTTCACCGCCGACAACGGCACCAATCGCAAGATCACCAGCACGCGCAACGGCACCGAGGTGCGGGGCGGAAAGGGACTGCCCACCCTCACGGGCACGCATGTGCCGATGATCGTGCGCGCGCCGGGCCGGGTTGCGGCGGGCAGCATTACCCCCGCTCTGTTCGACTTTCTCGATTTCGTCCCGACCTTCGCGGAGTTCGCGGGCGCGAAGCTGAAACCGGGCGCCGTCGACGGCGTGAGCCAGGCGGCGGTGATCGCGGGCAAAGCGTCGGGCGTCCGCGACTCGATCTTCATGCATTATGACCCGCGCTGGCTGGCGCGCCCTGCGCGCTTCGTGTTCGATGCGACGCGCAAGCTCTATGGCGACGGACGCTTCGTCGCGCTCGATCCGGCGAGCGGCGTGGAGACCGAGATTTCCCCCGAACGGATGACGGCGGCGGATCGCGAGCGCCGCACGGCCTTCGAGAAGATCCTGCACGAGACGCCGAACGTCCCGTTCAGCAAGGAACGCTTCCCGATGTGCGTCGGCCGGCCCTCGCGCGATCCCAAACTTCCCGCGATCGAGGCGGGGTGCGGCCCCGCCTCGAGTGCCATTGGAGAGGATTCCTGACCGGCACGGGCCCGGCTCGAACGATCAGGTGAGTTGGAGAATTGTGATGTCCCGTTTTCGCGCCAGTCTGTTATGCGCTGCCATCGGCCTGGCGGGTGCCGCCGCGCCGCTGCTGGCGCAAGAGACGTCCAGGCCCGCTCCGGCAAGGGCCGCGACGTCCGCCGCCGCCAAGCCAAAGAACGTCATCTTCGTGATCGTCGATGATTTGCGCTACGACGGCATGGGTTTCCTCCAACCGCAGCTCCGCACGCCCAATATCGATCGCATGGCGCGCGAAGGGAGCTATTTTCCGAATGCCGTAGTCACTTCCTCGCTCTGCTCGCCGAGCCGCGCCACGATCCTGACCGGCGAGACGGCGCGTAACCACCGCATCGTCGACAACAACAATTCGTCCGAGGCCGGGCTGACCTATTTCCCGGCGCTGCTGCAAAAGGCCGGTTACCAGACGTCGTTCATCGGCAAATGGCATATGGGGAGCGACAATGACGATCCCCGGCCGGGCTTCGACAAATGGGTGAGCTTTCGCGGGCAGGGTGCCTATTATCCGACGACCGGCATTCCGGCATCGGCCGCGGCCGCCGGCAAGCGCAACATGCTGAACGTCGACGGGCGCGAGGTTCCGCAGCGGGGCTATATCACCGACGAGCTGACCGACTATGCGATGAACTGGCTGGACAAGGAGCGCGACAAGTCGAAGCCCTTCTTCCTCTATCTCAGCCACAAGGCGGTGCATTCCGATCCGCTGCCCGCACCGCGGCATCGCGGCCAGTATGACAAGGTGACGTTCAAGATCCCCGACACCGCCGCCGACACGCCGGAGAACCGGCGCGGCAAGCCGATGTGGGTCTACAACCAGCGCAATACCTGGCACGGCATCGATTTCTTCTACAACTCCGACATGAAGATGACGGAGTATCTGCGCTATTATTATTCGACCTTGTCGGCGGTGGACGACAGTCTGGGGCGGATCTTCGACTATCTGCGCCAGCACAAGCTCGACCGCGATACGATGGTCGTCTTCACCTCCGACAATGGCTTCCTGATCGGCGATCACGGGCTGATCGACAAGCGCAACGCCTATCAGGGCTCGGTCCGCGTGCCGCTGCTCGTGTGGCAGCCCGGCAGCGTGGCGGCGGGGGCGACCAACCCCGGGCGAATCCGCAATCTCGATTATGCCCCGACCTTCCTCGACCTCGCCGGGGTCGAGCGTCCCGCCAATTTCGAAGGCAAGAGTGCGTTGCCGCTGATCACCGGCCGCATCGCGGCGAAGGACTGGGCGCCGCAGGACTTCGTCTATGAATATTATTGGGAGTGGAGCTTTCCGATGACGCCGGGGACCTTCGCGATCCAGCGCGGCGACATGAAATATATCCAATATTACGGCATCTACGACACCGACGAACTATACGACCTCGCGCGCGATCCCGACGAGCGCAATAACCTGATCAACGACCCCGCGTACCTTCAGGCCAAGATCGATCTGCGCAAGGCCCTGTTCGCGCAGCTCGCCGATCGCGAGGGGCGGCATGCGATTCCCTATGGGGAGCGCCGGGCGATCGGCAGCGTCCGCCGCAGCCGCACCGGACCCGGCGCCGCGCAATTCCCCGACGAATGGCTGGTCGAGCCCAATCGTGCCGATCGGCTCGACGACATCCTGCCCGACAGCCCGGCCAAGCAGAAAGCCAAAGCGGAGGGGCGCCCGTTCGCGCCGGTGGCGCGGCTCGGGCAAGAGAAGCTGGACGAGCAATGAGTGGCCGGATCAATCGCCGCGGGATGATCGGCCTCGCCGCCGCAGCGACCGTCGCCGCGCGCACCGCGTCGGCGGCCACCGCGGGACGGCCGAACATCCTGTGGCTGGTCAGCGAGGACAACAATCCGTTCGCCGGCGCCTATGGCGACCGGCTGGCGCATACGCCGACGATCGACGCGCTGGCGCGCAAGGGCGTGCTCTATCGCAACGTCTATTCGAACGCTCCCGTCTGCGCGCCCTCGCGCTTCGCTATCCTGACGGGCATCTATCCCGAAAGCTGCGCGCCCGCGAACCAGATGCGGGCCAACGCAAAGCTACCGCCCGAATTCCGTACCTATCCCGAGTTGATGCGCGCGGCGGGCTATTTCTGCACCAATGCCAGCAAGACCGATTACAATTGCGACGTCGATCCAGCGAAGATCTGGGACGTGCAGGGCGCTGAGGGTCATTGGCGCAAGCGGCCGGCGGGCAAGCCGTTCATGGCGGTGTTCAACTACGAGACCACGCATGAATCGCAATTGTTCACGCCGACGCCCGGGCGCGTGACGCCGGAGATGATCGTGCTTCCGCCGTTCCTGCCGGACACAACCGGCATCCGCCGGGATTTCGCGAGCTATCACAACTTGATGGAGAAGATGGACGGGCAACTCGCCGCCCGGCTCGCCGAGCTCGAGGCCGACGGCCTCGCTGACGACACCATCGTTTTCCATTATTCCGACAATGGCGGCGTCCTGCCGCGCTCGAAGCGCTATTGCTACGACGAAGGGCTGCGGTGCGAGCTGGTCATCTATGTCCCGCCCAAATGGCGCCACTTGATGCCCGTGGGCCCCGGCAAGGTGATCGACAGCCCGGTCACGTTCATCGATCTCGCCCCCACATTGCTTTCGATCGCCGGCGCCGCGCAGCCGCCGCAGATGCCTGGCCGCCCGTTGCTGGGCAAGCGCGTCGGCGCGCCGCAGCGCTGGGCGTTCGGCATGCGCAACCGCATGGACGAGCGCATCGATTTCTCGCGCACCGTCACCGACGGCCGCTGGCGCTATATCCGCAACTACATGCCGCACCGCCCCTGGGGGCAACACCAGGCCTATGAATGGCAGGCGCAGGGTTATCAGGACTGGGAGACGGCGTATCGTGCCGGCACGCTCGATGCCGTGCAGCGCCGCTTCTTCGAACCCAAGCCGTTCGAGGAGCTTTACGATCTGCGCGGCGATCCGCACCAGATCGCCAACCGGGCGGGCGATCCGGCCGCGGTGCGCATGCTCAAGTCGATGCGGGATGCGCTCGATGCACACATGGTCGCGATCCACGACAATGGCTTCCTGCCCGAAGGCATGGCGGGGGAGGGCTATGTCGAAAGCCGCAATCCTGCCGTCTATCCGCTGAAATCGGTGATGCGGCTGGCGGGCGCGGCTGCAAGCCGGGATCCCGGCCGGCTGACGATGCTGCGCGAGCATTTGGCGAGTCCGGTCCCGGTTCTTCGCTACTGGGCGGCGACCGGTATGCTGGTCCTAGGCGAAGCCGCGCGAAGCGAGCTGACAGCGTTGCGATCGATCATGCGCCGCGACGACGCCCCCAATGTCCGGATCGTCGCCGCGGAAGCCGTGGCCCGGCTCGGCGAGGCCGAAGGAGTCCATGCTCTTGCCGGCATCCTAGACGCGGCGCCGTCGTGGCAGATCCAGCTTTCGGCGATCAACGCGCTCACCTTTGTCGGCGAAGCGTCGCGTGCCGTACTCGATTCCGTGCGCCGCGCGGCCCGGGGCGATGACGATTATGCGCGCCTCGCCGGGCGGTATCTCGAGGCAGTGCTCACCGGCACCTACACGCCCGCCACGGCGATCTTCGAGCTGGATCGACTGCGCAAGCGTCTCGGCACGCCTGGCAGCGCTGCGCCTACGAAGAATTGATTGGAGACCGACGGATGATCGCGAATGCTCCCCAAGATGCGGGCCGGGCGCTGAGCCGGCGCAGCGCATGCCTGGCGCTGGCCGGGCTCGGCGCGATGGCGCTGACCGGCGCGGCCCATGCCGGACCCAAGCGGGACTCTCGCCCGAACATCGTGGTGATCGTGCTCGACGATGTCGGCTTCTCGGACCTAGGCGCCTTCGGATCCGAGATCCGCACGCCGGCGATCGACCAGCTTGCCCGCGACGGGGTGCGCTACAACCGTTTCGACAGCAAGGCGGTTTGCACCCCGACGCGTGCCGCGCTGCTCACCGGGCGCAATCCACAGACGGTGCGGATGGCCGACCTTCCGGCGGCGAAGGTCGATCCCTCCGATCTGACGCGTGACCGGGGCGAGCTGCCCCGGAATGCCCAGACCATCGCCCAGGTGCTGCAGCGTTCGGGATACCGGACATACGGGTTCGGCAAATGGCATCTGGCTCCGGAGGACGAGGACGGATCGCCCGGGCGCAACGCTTCGTGGCCGCTGCAAAGGGGCTTCGGAAGCTTCTATGGCTTCTTCCTCGGCTGGACCGATCAATACCGGCCCGCGCTGATCGAGGGGAACCGGACGATTCCCACGCCGACCAGCCCGGGATATCATTTCTCGGTCGACATCACCGACCGGGCAATCGCCGCGATGCAGCCGTCGGGCGGCGATGCCGCGCCCAGATTCATCTATCTCGCTTATGGCGCGGGCCACTCTCCGATCCAGGTGCCGAAAAGCTATATCGATGCCTATCGCGGCGTTTACGAGAAGGGCTGGGAAGCGCTGCGCGGCGAGCGGCTTGCGCGCATGAAGCGCATCGGCATCGTTCCCGCGAATACCGCGCTGGCGCCGCGCAGCCCGTCCGACCGGCTATGGGAGGATCTCAGCGCAGCCGAGAAGGCTGTGTTCGCCCGGTTCATGGCGACTTATGCCGGGTTCCTGACCCATACCGACGAGCAGATCGGCCGGTTGGTCGCGCACCTCAAGGCGACCGGGCAATATGACAACACGCTGTTCGTGCTGTTGTCCGACAATGGCGCTGCGTCGGAGGCGGGGCAGAAGGGCTTTTTCGAGAAACTGTACCGCCCCAACACGCTGACGCCCGAGCAGATGCTGGCGCGCCTCGACGAACTCGGCACGGGCAAGACCCAGGCGGAATATCCGCGCCCCTGGGCGATGGCCAGCGTCACGCCGTTCCGCCGGTACAAGGTCTGGCCCTATCTCGGCGGCGTGCGCACGCCGCTAATCGTGACCTGGCCGCGCGTCATTCGCGACGGGGGCGCGATCCGTCGCCAATATGTCGACACGGTCGATATCGCTCCCACGCTGGCGGAGGTCGGCGGTGCCCGCTTTCCGCGCAAGTTGAACGGAGTCGCGGAGATTCCCGTGGCCGGCAAGTCGATCCTACCGACCCTACGCTCCGCCACGGCGCCGGCTGCGCGCACGGTCCAGTATTTCGAGCTCCGCGGCAATCGCGCGATCACGCAGGGCAAGTGGCGGGGCGTGGCGATTCATGCGCCGGGGACTGACTTCGCCGGCGATCGCTGGCAGTTGTTCGACACCGAAGCCGACTTCTCCGAGGCGACGGACCTCGCCGAGCTCCATCCCGCCAAGCTCGAGGAGCTGAAGCGGCTCTGGTGGCGCGAGGCGCGCAAGTACAGCACGCCGGCGCTTGCCGAAATGCCGGAGCGCTTCCGTTCGCGCGAACGTTTCGACGACAGCCCGGATCGTGCCGGCCCCGCGACGCCGGCGAGCAACTGACTTTTGGTTGCAGTGACCGCCAAGAGACCGCAATGAACCATGCTGTGAATTCCGCCACTCCAGACGATACCAGGCTCGTTGGCATGCGGCGCGTCGAGGGCGGCCGCTTTCGCATGGGTTCGGAGCGTTTCTATCCCGAGGAGGCGCCGGTTCGCATGGTCCGGGTCGACCCGTTCTGGCTCGATGAGACACCCGTGACGAACGCGCAGTTCGCGCGCTTCGTCGAGGCTACGGGACACGTCACCTTCGCCGAGATTGCGCCGGACCCTGCCGATTATCCGGGGCTGGACCCGGCGTTCGCGCTCGCGGGCTCGCTGGTCTTCCAGAAGACTGCCGGGCCGGTCGATATGGATGATTTCTCCCGGTGGTGGGCCTTTCGCGTCGGTGCCGAATGGCGCCATCCTATGGGTCCGGACAGTTCGATCGAAGGGCTGGAGGATCATCCGGTGGTCCATGTCGCGTATTCGGACGCGGAGGCCTATGCGCGCTGGGCGGGCAAGGCGCTTCCGACCGAGGCGGAATGGGAGTTCGCCGCGCGCGGCGGTACCGACACGGAATATGCATGGGGGGACGAACTCGCGCCCGGCGGCGCGATGCTGGCCAATTACTGGCAAGGCCTTTTCCCCTTTGCGAACACGCTGCTCGATGGGTTCGAGGGGACCTCGCCGGTTCGGCACTATCCGCCCAATGGTTTCGGCTTGCACGATATGATCGGCAACGTCTGGGAATGGACGTCGGACTGGTTCTCCGTGCCCGGCGCCGGCGATCGCAAAGTGGCGAAGAAGAAGCCGGGCGCATGTTGTGCCATCCCAAATCCGCGGGGTGGGCGCGAGCGCGATAGCTACGACCCCTGCACCCCCCAGGTGCGCGTCCCGCGCAAGGTGTTGAAGGGCGGGTCGCATCTGTGTGCCGAGAATTACTGCCAGCGCTACAGGCCGGCGGCCCGTCATCCCCAAGCTGTGGATTCGTCCACCACGCATATCGGCTTCCGCTGCGTCATTCGAGCCTGACCGGCGCGCGTCCGGCCTTCGCCGTTCGCGTCTCTGCCTCTCATGCCCCCGCCTGCCGCCGGGACGGTCGAAGCACGTCGGCAAAACAGCGCATGCCGAAAGTCCCGCGCTGTCGACCCTTGTGATTGTCGCTTGACAGCATTCCTGGCACTCGTCAGTTTAGCGTTAAATCAAATGGTCGGCAGGTGACGATTCGCCTTCCGTCCAGGCCAGCAGAGCCGCGTGAAAGCAATCAATTCGGGGAGGTTTCCATGAACCGTGCAATCCAGTTCCACACCCTTGTCTCCGCGCTTGCGCTATCCTTTTCATTGACGGCGGCGGCGCACGCGCAGGATGCCGGGCCCGTATCGGAGACGCAGGCCCCGGCGACCGACGTCGTGGACACCGGCGAGATCATCGTGACTGCGCAGAAGCGGGCAGAGCGCCTGCTCGACGTGCCGCTGGCGGTCACCGCCGTCACTGCGGAGGCGCTCGCTGATCGTCAGATCGTCGACACGAGCTCGCTCGTCCAGGCAGTTCCGTCGCTCAGCTTCCAGCAGGGCGCCAACCCGACGAACACCAGCTTCCGCATTCGCGGTATCGGCACGTCGCTCTTCGGGCAGGGAACCGAATCCTCGGTCTCTACGGTAGTCGACGGCGTCGTCGCCGTGCGCCAGGCGCAGGGTTTCTCCGACCTCGCCGATATCGAACGCGTCGAAGTGCTGCGCGGCCCGCAGGGAACGTTGTTCGGCAAGAATGCTTCGGCGGGCGTGATCAGCGTGACCACCGCGCGGCCGACGAGCGACTTCACGGCGCGTGGCGATTTCACCATTGCCGAGCATGACGAATACCGGGCGCGCGGCACCGTTTCCGGTCCGCTGTCCAGCACGCTGCGCGCGCGCGTCACGGGTTATTATAATGACGTGCGCGGCGTCACCCGTAACATCGGCACCAATCGCTGGGTCAACGGCTCGCGCGGCTGGGGGGTGCGCGGCAAGCTCGAATGGGACGCGACCGAGCGGCTGAACTTGCTGCTGAGCGCCGAGTATCGAAAGACCGACGCCGATTGCTGCGGCTCGACGATGATGAGCATCGTCAATCCTGTGCTCCAGAAGCTGGTCGGCCCGATCCGGGCCTCGCGCGAAAACCGGACGGTCAACGAGGACGCCGATACCTACGCCAACACCAACCAGCAGACCTACTCGCTACAGGCCGACTGGGATCTGGGTTCGGCGACGGTCACTTCGATCACTGCGTTCCAGAAGTACCATCTCGACGTCAATCAACCGATCGACCGCATCAATGCACCGGCTCCGTTATTCGTGGGCGCGGGGGCTGCCTATGCCTGGTGGAACCAGAACCATGGCGTCGCGAATATCCAAGGCCTCAGCCAGGAATTGCGGATCGCGAACAACGGCAGCAGCGACTTCAACTATGTCGCCGGCATTTTCTACATGCACAGCTATATCGAGCGGCCGTTCGATCGTCGCCGCGCGCGTTGCACCGCGGGCACGATCGGCATGCCCTGCGCCGCTGCGAATATCGTCTATCAGTCTTCCGCCAGCGAGATCCATCTTTCGCAGGACAGCATCGCCGCGTTCGGCCAGTTCGACTACAACATCGTCGGTGGGCTGAAGGCTATCGGCGGCCTGCGCGTCCAGTATGAGAAGGGCTTCAACCGCGGCTACCGCGTCGCCCCGATCGTGACGGGCGACGTGATCTTCCCCGCCAATCCGCCCGTCAGCGGTGAATTCCGTGCCGATGACATCGCGGTGACCGGCAAAGCGGGTCTCCAGTATGAATTCAGTCGCAACGCCCAGCTCTACGGCACCTATACCCGCGGCTATAAGGGCCTCGGCTACGAGATGGAGATCTCCGCCGATCTCGCCAACCAGAAGGCGCTCGAGCCCGAGCATGTGAACGCCTATGAGCTGGGCTTCAAAGGCCGTACGTCCGACGGATCGTTCACCGTTTCGGCCGCTGCCTTCCTCGCCGACTACACCAACCTGCAGGTTCAGGCGAACCGCTCGGATCCGGTGACCGGGGTCGTGCAGTTCGTCTCGACCAACGCGGGGAAATCGCAGACCAAGGGTTTCGAGATCGAAGCGACGTTGCGCCCGACGGAAGGCTTCACGGTCAACACGGCAGTGACCTATGCGCACTCGACAATCGATATCGACGGCCTGAATTGCCCCCTGCAGCTCCAGGCCGCTGCGCCGGTAATGACGGGCGCTCCGATCAACGTCTGCTACCGTCCGGCTGTCGGCGCTACCCCGCAGCAGAACCTTCGTGGGAAGCCTCTGGCGGCGAGTCCCGAGTGGCGCGTCAGCGTCTCCCCGCGCTACGAAACGGATATCAGCTCCAGCCTCGGGGCGTTCGGGCAGTTCTCGATCAATTATACGAGCGAGCAGCAGTTCGCGGTGGAACAGGATCCGCTGCTATGGCAGCCGGCATATGTGCTGGTCGATGCCAGCATCGGCCTCAAGACCATCGACGATCGCTACAGCCTCACCCTGTTCGTCAAGAATCTGTTCGACGAAAATTATCTGACGAGCATCGCGCATAATTCGCTGCTGGCGACCACTGCGAACCCCTACGATCTGGTCGGAACCTACAACAAGGACTCAAGTCGCTATTTCGGCGCAACCTTCGGATTGAAGTTCTGAGCTTTTGCGACGGTCGGCATCTTCCGGTGCCGACCTTCATCCTTCACCGCGTTGACGGCGAGTCAGCGTGAGGCAGCTCCATCTATGTCGACGGCAGGCCAATCGCGACACTGCGCTGTCGGGTTATGATTACGGCTATAACCGCCTTTCGCCCCAATCGACGAACGGTAGCGTGTTCTACGAGAAGTCCGGCCTGGCGGCCGGGTTTCGTGCAGTTGGCATTCGGATTATTGTCGTGCCTGCCGTTCGGACTAGGCGCGTCCGCGAAACCGGTCGGCCAACGGCCGGCTCGATTCCAACCTGGGTTATGATGTGACGCTGAACTTCCAGCTGTATGTCCAGGGGCGTCAACGGTACCAACGTACAGGTCGTCGAGTGGTCGGCCATCGAGGAATGCTTCTTGATGTTTCAAGACACCGGCACGCTACAGCGCGTTTCGTTTGAACAGACCTCTGGTTTTGGGCGGCGCGGCGCAATTGACGGTAGATCCGCATTCGCCACGCCTGCAAAAACTCTCTTGCGCTCAGATGACCCGCATTCCGAGCTCGTCGACTAACTGGCAAAGACGAGGCAGCATCCCGTCGGCCCACATATATCGTTCGGCCCATGACCAGCGGGCTACTCTGTGGACGGAAGCTGTGGAATGCGATTCCACCAGCTTCTGCACCTTGGGCGCCGCCGCGCCGCGCGATCGCCGCATGATCGAAGCGGGAACGAGATTCGGCGACAGTCACTCCGCGCAGCACAGCGCGGGGTAGAGAAAAGGCCACAGGCCAGCGCGGTCGCAAAGGACTGTGAAGGCCGACCAGTCGAAGCTCTCTCGCGGCCACGGTGCTTACGAATTACCAAACCGATTTCATATTGCCGCTGAAGAGTCAGGCTCGCGAAAGAACAGCTCGCATGCACCAGAGGTGTGCCAGGAGTAGCGGTGGGGAAAAGATGCCGCCGGCACCGGAAATGCGCCATTTTTGGAGGGAAACGGTTGGAATGAGCATGTCGATGTCGACCATATGCGAGCCGCCGGCGAGCTTTCGGGTGACGCCTTCGTGCAGATCGATCGACCAGGGATCGTCGCGATGGATAAAAGTCAGCGTGACGGGTCGGGTCGCGGCTGCGGGCATCGTCCAACTGCGCTGGACCGATAATTGAGCAAAACTTCTTCTCCTTTCCGAAGTCGGCATGCGCATATACTTACGAACGGCTTAAACTTCACTACGACGAGTTTTGTTAATCCATATCGCTATCTGTCATGATCGTCATTCGGTAATCCAAAATCGGAACGCCATCCGATAGCCTTCATTCCTCTCTCGTAATAGTGCTTCCATATATGGGCCGAGGTAATCGCAGGAAAGAAATCATGTCCTATCTGGCGGGCGACGGCGTGCCATCCTTGTGACCACACCAATCGTTCTCTAAGTGAAATACGATGAATCGCCTGTATTGTGGCGGGCGTGAATTCGAGTAGATAATTGCGAACGGATTTGGGTGACGCTGCGGCGCTAACTTCAAGAACGTTCTTCGGTATTGTATTCGGGGCGAGCCTATCGGTAAAAAAAAGTGCCGGAAATACTATGCCCAGCGCCCCCGCGCGCTGCGCCTGATCGACGAACGCATCCCATTGCAGCGCGCCGGACACAACGTCGCGCCGAATGATCATTGCCATCTCGATCATACGCAACGGGGTCAGGCTATCCAGCGGACAGCTGGCATGAGTTGCGACGTGAAGCAGAAGGAGCGGCTGACGGAGCGCAAAGCCCATAGGGCCGGCCGGCCACGCCGATCTTCTCGAAGGCTGGTCTACGAGATCCAGGCGGGCAGCGGAGACCGTGGGTCTAGGCTGATAGTCGAGCGAATGGTGTAGATCCACGGTCCACAGATCATCTGCGTGAGTCAGCAACAGCGACGATGGCTCCATTCTCCCGCCGGGAGCGGCCCAGCTCGTCTCCCGGTTTGACTTATATGTGCGGATAAATCCCCCCTCCTGGAGGAGCATGTTGGCAGCATCGGCGTCGCCGGCCCCAACCAACAGGTCAATGTCGCTCGACGGTCGGGTCGACGGATCAGGAAAATAGGCGAAAGCGGTGTGCATGCCCTTGAGGACCGTGGCGCCAATTCCGCGTCGATCGAAGGCATGAAGCACTTCGATCGCCCGGCTTCGCATCCGTTCCATCCGCAGACGATTGTGCCGCAAGTGCAGATCAAAGACGCCTGCGATTTCAGCGGATGCCTGGACTCGACCCTCGCCGATCCACCAACCGAGCAATGGTCCGATGCCAGCGGTGTACGCCGCGAGGCTCATCGCGACTGTATCTCCATCATTCAGCACAATGTCCGACTTCTCGTGGGTCAGAACCTCGCCCGCAACGCGCGTCAACACTTCGCGAGCCCGGCGGCACCGCTCAGTCGAAATATCGGGCCACAGCCATCGCGGACATCCTTGCGATCGCGCCCAGTCGACCCGGCGCCGAAACTCCTCGGGCGAGATGTCAAATGTCGAGAGCGCGAGCGCAGTCACCGGTTCTTGCTCCTTGCTCGTCATCGGGGGAGAGGCGGATTGCATCCCCGATGATTGGCACGCTCGGGCCGCCCGTGCGCACCGCTTCATTGAAACGCCGGTCGATATCGATGACCGGCAGGGAAGAGGGAACATTCATGCGTGAACCTCATATGTCTGATGGGTAGCGTGATCCCGTTCCTCGATCCGGGGAGGATGCTGCTGCGACAGACGGATCAGTCGCCCACACAAGGCGAACGCCTCCGGTCGGTGCGCGACGATGACGATCGTCGGGCGCGGGTTCAGGCCGGCGAGCATCGTCAGAATGCCCCTCTCGCTATCGGCATCGAGCGCGTTGAGCGCTTCGTCGAGCAGCAGGAGCCGAGGCCGCCGTAACAGCGCGCGAGCCAGGCCGACGCGCTGACGTTCCCCCCCTGAGATCATCGCGCCGCGCTCGCCGAGCGGTGCATCGATGCCCCCCACGCGCTGGAGCAGCGCGGCGACGCCGACGAGGTGCAAGGCCTCCACCATGTCGGGCGTGCTGGCATCGCTGGACCAGGACAGGCTCTCGCGGAGTGTCCGGCCGCTGAGGACAGGATCCTGGCCGACATAAGCGAGGTCGTTAGCGAAGCGCGTCGGGTCCGTATCGCCGTGTCGTATCTGGCCCGCATCGGGAACAAGAGTCCCCGCCATCAGGTCGAGAAGCGAGGTTTTGCCGACGCCCGAGGGGCCCGCGATTCCGACCATGGCGCCGGGCGGAATATGGATCGAAAAGTCGCGCAAGATATCGCGTTCACCTCGGGAGGCGGAAACGTTTTCGAACGACAGGCCTGCGGTTTCGAATGGCGTTGCGGCAGATGCGGCGCGTGCTGGGGCGGGGGGCAACATCTCCTCGAGCGCTCGCAGCCGCTCATAAGAGGGCAGGCTATGTACCAATTGCTGAAGCCCGCGCTGCACCTCGCTCAAGGGCCCGCTCATCCGGCTCAACATCAGCAGCACCACGAGAAGGCTCGTCGCGGGAAAGCCGATTGCCACGCCCGTACCGACGAGCGCGATCGCGGCGATCGCCGTCAGACTGACGCTCATCTCCCTGGCCCGCGCGTGAACCGAAGCGAAGGCGACGCGATCCGCGATCGCGGCGTCGGACAGAAGGCGCTGCTGCTCGAGCCAGGCCTGGCCGGTTCGCTCGGCGGCGACCATCTTCAGGCTGGCGAGAAAATCGATCGCATTCTCGGTCATGCCGAAATGGCGATATGTGATGCTCTCGCCGAGGCGTCGTATTCGGCCGAGCATCCGTCGCATCGGGAGATAGGTGAGACCGATGATCGTGAAGGCTATCAGCGCGGCGAGGGGCGCCACCGCCAGCGCCATCAACGCCATCCCTATCGCGATCACGGTGGCGGTTATTGCGGCCATCAGCGAATTCGCGGCGATACCGACCTGATGGATCTCTACGCTCAATGCCTGGACGATACGGGCATGCGACAGTTCCGCGATCTGGGCCCATGCTGCCCGCGTCAGTCGGTCGGCGAGGCGCAGTCGCGCCGCCTCGACGAAACCGACCTGAAGCCGGCTGGTCAGCCGTTCCCGCGCCAGCACAATGATGGCGCGAAGCGCGACGAGCAGTGCGAACAGGGCCAATATCGAAGGTAGGGAAGTTCCGCGCGGAAGCATCGGCAAGGGACTGGCCACCCCACCGGCCGGCGTGAACATACCGAAGATCGCCGGAGCCAGTAGCAGGATCCCGATGCCCTCTGCCAAGGTCCCCGTCGCCATCAACCCGATTGCGACGAGCAGACGGGTTCCGCCGAACGCGGCGAAATCGCGAGCGAGATTCGCCAACGTGAGGCCCGAGGATTTCATGCCGCTTTCCTTGCGTGGATGGCGCGCGCATAAAGATCGAGGAACGCTGAGGCAGTGAAGTCCGCATCCTCCACCAGCGCACGCGCCTGCGCTGCGTTGGCCAGTCGCAGGCGAAACTCTTCATCACCGGCAAGCCGGAGAATCGCGGCGGCCAGCGCACCCGCGTCGCGGCTCGGCACCGCGATCGCCGCCTCGGGAGCATATTCCGCAACGTGGCCAACCGCGGTTCCCACCGTAGGCACTCCGGTGATTGCGGCTTCCAGCATCGCGATCGGCGCGCCCTCGCTGAGAGAGCTGACGACCATCAGGTCCGCCTGGTCGACCCAGTCCCGCAATCTTGCCTGGGGCTGGAATCCCGGTAGCCGTACGCGATCTTCCAGTTCCAATGCGGATACCGCCGCATGGATCTCTCCGCCGAGCGTGTCCTCGCCGACGATGTCGAGGGTGAAGGGCAGGCATGCCTCGCGTAACTGCGCAGCGGCTGCGAGCAGGGTCGACTGATCCTTGACGCGATTGAGACTGGCGATCTGCAGGAGCCGGAGGGGTTGGGTGGGATCGCGGCGCCGGGGCGGAGCGGCGGGCCAGCGATCGAGCGCGACCCCCAGGGGCACGCGGAGTGCGTCGACACCGACCGAGCGGGCATAGTCGCGCATGGTCTCGCTCGGCACGGTGACGAAAGTCGCAGCCCGAAGCGACAGCGCGGTGATGGCGCGCGACTTGAGGGTCAGATGGCCCCCATAATGGATTTCGGGCAGGCGCACGACGTCGCCGCCCGGCAGTGTCAGCACCATCGGAATATCCGCCAGCGCCCGTCCGCCGCCGCCCACCAGCCCGGAGATGCCCGCCCAGAAGGCGTGGACGATATCGAACGGCTTCGCGCGATGCAGCGCCAGGAGCTTGGCGACGCCGCGCAGCGACCGCGGCCGCGACCCGATATTGTGGACGTCGGCATCGAGGAGCCGCCATCGGTCGGGGCGCGGTTCCTGTTGCAGCGCGATGACCTGCACGTCGTGCCCGGTGCGGGTCAGTCGCTCGATCAGCCAGAGCATGCACGGAATGACTCGGTGGCTGCCCGTGCGATCGACCCCGCCCGGCGTGATCAGCGCAATCCTCATTGCGCTCTCCGCGCGACGACGGCTTCGTAGATGTCGACGAGTCGGCGACCAACGACTGGGAGGGCGAGATGCGTGTCGAAGTGCCGGCGAACTGCGGCGCGGCCCTGCTCGCCCGGCCGGGGCGCCAGCGATACCAGCGCTTCGGCGAAGGCTGACGCATCGCCGGGTGCCGCGAAACGGCTATCGGCCAGATCGCCGACCAGCGCGCGAAACGGCGCGATGTCGCTGACGACCGACGGCAGGCCGCAAGCCAGCGCCTCGATCAGCGCATAGCCCGATCCCTCGCGGTGGCTGGTGGCGAGAAGGAGATCGCATGCCCGGCAGAGCTGCTCGACCTGCATATGCGGCACGCGTCCGAGCAAATGTACATGGCTGGCCAGCGCAGGATCGCTCGCGAGGCGCCGTTCGAGCGCGGGAAGCAGCGCATCCGAGCCGTGGACGCACCAGAGCTCCGCCCCCGGCAGGCGCTCGCTCGCCAGGCGGAAGGCTTCGATTGCGGTCAGGGGATCCTTGTTTGCGTCCAGCCGTCCGATCCAGAGGATCGCCGGATCGCCGTGCACCCCGGTTCGCGCCCGCGCCTCGGCCCGATCGCCCGGTTCGAAGTCGCTGGAGCTTTCCGGCACGGCAAAGATCGGCGCTTGTGCCGGCAATTGGCGTGCGGCGATGAATGGCTCGGCCTGCGCCTCGGCGGTGAACAGCGCGGCCGCGGCACGCGCGTGCCCCCATTGGCGCAACCGCGCGAGCCGTGGTCGGGCGGCGTTGCTGGCGTGGTCCTGCACCAGCAACGGCGGCACGAGGGTAGACAGTAATCGGGCATGCAACGGGAAATCGAGACCGTTGAGATGGACGATGTCGGGTGTCACCTCCTGCACTGCGCGTCGCAAACGCCAGGGCGCAAGCGCACGCCCGGCCGCGACGGGAATGAAATGGTAGCGCACGCCGCGCCGCGTAAACCTGGCCTCGGTATGGCTCGCCTGTACAACCACGACATCGACACCCGCGCTTGCCGTGGCTTCGGCGATCGCCGGCAAGGTCTGCCAGGCCGCCAGCAGCGCTTCCGGCTCGCGCCGCTGGGGGTCGAGGACGCAGTTCACCTGGGCGATGCGCAGCGTCACGAGGCGGCATGCTCGATCAGCCGGGGCAGGTTCGCCGCGAGCAGCGCTATCGCCTCTTTCGGCTCCTCGCCGAGCGTCAGGCGCCATGCCCCGTGCAACGTGATCCGGCGCAGGCCGGCGGCGATGTCCGCCGCGAGCAGATCGAACCCCGGCTCGAGCGGACCGAGCGCCGCGCGTGCCGCCGCGGGATCCAGCGGCTCCAGCGATACGCGCTCTCCGCGATGGAGCACGCACAGGGCTGCGGCGTCCGCTGTGACGGGGTGCGGGGGCGCCGGCACGGCAATGGCGCGCTTGCGCTTGCCGTTGCGGAGACGGATCGGCGCGTCCTCTTGCTGGTGTGCGTCTTCGGGGAACAGATGCACCGGGCGGGGGATGCCCCAGACGCGGAACTTGCGCTGGGTCTCGACATAGACGGTGTCGTCGGAAAGCAGCGGAAAGCCCGCCATGTGCGCGGCCAGCGCGAGGCAGCTCTTTCCCGAACCGCTGCGCCCGGCGAGCAGGATCGCCGTCGACCCCGCGACGAAGGCAGAGGCATGGATCGGCGTGCGTCCATTGCGCGTGAGCAACCACAGGATCAGGCAATCGAGCACTTGTTCGCGCAGTTCCGGATCGTTGAACGCATCCGGATCGGCGACGCGACACCAGGCCTGGCCGCGCCCGGCATCGGCGCGCGCATCGATGTTCCCGCGGATCGAAAGCCCGAGCCCGTCGGTCTCCACCACCGGTCCGCCGCCGTAGACTGGAACCGGACCCACTTTCAGCCACAGGTCCAGCACCGGCCCATGCGCGTCGACCGGGGCCTCCCAGCCGCGACATGCCGCTGCGACTGCTTCGATCAATCGCGGGTGGCTGGCCTTGACGCGGAGCGTCACGCCGAGCGGCGAGAAATAGGCGAAGGCACAGTCGCCTGTCGGCAGCTTGCCCCTTGCTGTTTCCGTCCCAATTTCCGCGCTCATAGCTTGCGCCCCGCTTGCTCCACTTCTTGAGTGGGTGCGACGCGCGCGAAGGTTCAAAGCGGCTTCGCCGCTTCCTTCGAAAACCGCTTTGAACCTCGACCGGTTGCGCCGCCACTAACCTCAAACCGGTGTGTAAAAACGGGGTGGCAATGTGATTCTGGTCGCTCATTCCTTCTGTCTGCGGCGCGACCGCAAGCAATTCGAACGATCAAAACCCTATGCGCCGCTCGCCACTCTGCTCGCCGCGGCGATCCTTCGCGAACGCGGCCATTCGGTCGCGCTGTTCGATTCGACCTTTGAGCCGGGCGGCGACGGCTTCGGACCCCGGCTAGGTGCGCTCGATCCGGAGATCGTTCTGCTGATCGAGGACAATTTCAATTACCTGACCAAGATGTGCACCGAGGATCGGCGCGCCGATGCGCTGCACATGGTCGCCGCGGCGCGGGGCGCCGGCACGCGGGTCGCTGTCAACGGGCCGGACGCCTCGGACAACCCGCGCCTGTATCTAGAGGCGGGCGCCGATGCGGTGATGACGGGCGAAGGTGAACTTGGCGCGGCCGAGATCGTCGACGCGTTCCAGCGCGGCGCGCCGCTTGAGACCGTCCCAGGGCTGATCCTGCTCGAGGCCGGAGAGCTGCGCCACACGCCGCCGCGCCGGCAGGAACAGGCGCTGGACGCGCTTCCCTTTCCCGCCTGGGACCTGGTCGATGTGCACGCCTATCGCGAGGCGTGGACGCATGCGCACCACCGTTTCTCCTGGAACATGGCGGCGTCGCGCGGCTGCCCCTATTCGTGCAATTGGTGCGCCAAACCTACTTTCGGACGGCGCTATACCCAGCGATCGGCCTCTTCGGTCGCAGAGGAAATGGCGCGGCTGAAACGCGAGGTCGCGCCCGATCATATCTGGTTCGCCGACGACATCTTCGGGATGACCGGGGAGTGGATCGCCGAATTCGCCGAAGAAGTGCTGCGGCGCGACGCGCGCATCCCCTTCATGATGCAATCGCGCACCAACCTGATCACCGCGCCGGTCGCTGCGGCGCTGGCGGCGGCTGGGGCGGAAGAAGTGTGGCTCGGAGTCGAATCGGGTTCGCAGCGGATCCTCGACGCGATGGACAAGGGCACGCGCGTCGAATCGGTGCGTGTCGCCACGCGGACCCTGCGTCGGCACGGGATCCGCTCCGGCTGGTTCCTCCAACTCGGCTATCCGCCCGAGGACTGGGACGACATCCTCCTCACCCGCGACCTGCTCCGCGACGAGCGGCCGGATGAGATCGGCGTATCGGTTTCCTATCCGCTGCCCGGCACGGTGTTCCATGATCGCGTGGTTGCGGAGCTCGGCGCGCGCCGCAACTGGCGTGACACCGACGAGCTAGCGATGCTCTTTCAGGGGACGTTCGACACCGCCTTCTACCGAATGGTGCGCGACGCGCTGCATGCCGACGCCGATGCCGGGATGGTCGACGAATTGCGCTGGCACGACCTTGCCCGGCGCGCCGACGCCCATCGCTCGTCTAGCCCGGTGAGCATGGAGCTTCGCGCGTGAACTCCGCGGCGGAACTGCTGCCCGCCGGTGCGGCCTTCGACGCGATCGCCGATAATTTCGATGCGCGCTTCGGCGACTGGCAGAGCGTCGAGGCGCAGCGGCGCGCGGTTCGCCGCGTGCTCGTCGAGCTGTTCCCCGAAGGGTCGCGCCTGCTGGAGATGGGTGGCGGGACCGGGGTCGACGCCGCTTGGCTGGAGGCACGCGGGCGAGAGGTGCTGCTCACCGACGCCTCGCCCGCGATGGTGGCGGAAGCGGCGCGCAAATTGGGCCCCGGCGCGGCGGAAGTCGTCGCGATTGAGCAGCTCGATCGCCTTGCCTGGCGCGGCGAGCGCTTCGACGGCGCCTTCTCCAACTTCGCCGCGCTCAACTGCGTGTCGGACCTCGCGCCGATGGGCCGGAGCCTGGCGCGGCTCGTGCGATCCGGGGGGCACGTCGCCTTGGTGGTCTTCGGCTGCTGCTGCCCGGGCGAGATGATCGCCGAGGCGGCACGCGGACGCTTCGGCAACATGCTGCGCCGGGCCAGCAAGGGCGACGTGCCGGCCAGGCTTGGCGGGCAAAGCTTCAGCGTGCGCTATCACCGCAAGGCGGCGATCGTCGCGGCGATGGCGCCGGGGTTTCGTTATATGGGGCGTACCGCGATCGGGCTCTTCGTCCCGCCGAGCGCGGCCGAACCCTGGATTTCCCGCCATCCCTGGCTCCTCGCCGGGCTCGAGGCGGCCGACCGGATCGCTGCGCACAGGCTCGCGCTGTTCGGCGATCACATCCTCTACCGTTTCGAGCGCCGCCATGACGGGGAGGCGGCATGAGCGCGCCGCTTTCCGACACGCTCGACCGCTTCCGTGCCGACTATGCTGCGCACCGTGCCACCGAAGGGCGCGGACTCGCGGAGGCGGAGCTGCTTCGCCTTCCCTGGCTCCGGACCGGGCCGCTGGCGCGGCAATGGAGGGTGCGTGCACGCACCTTCGAAGCTTTTCTCGAGCAGGTGGCCGATCCGTTGGCGCGAGAGGCGGGGCGGCCGTTGCGCGTCCTCGATCTCGGCGCCGGAAACGGCTGGCTCTCCTATCGGCTCGCGCTTCGCGGGCATGAATGCACTGCCGTCGATATTCGCGACGACCGTGTGGATGGTCTCGGCGCGGCTCGAGCCTTTCGCGCGCGGGTGCCGTTCGACTGTCTCGTCGCATCGTTCGACGCGCTGCCGGTAGTCGATCGCTTTGCCGATCTCACGGTCTTCAACGCCGCGCTGCACTATGCGACCGATTTGGGCACGACGCTGGCGGAGGCCGCGCGGGCGACGCGGCGGGGCGGGGTGCTCGTCATCCTCGATTCGCCCTTCTACGCGAAGGACGCGCAGGGCGCGGCGATGGTCGCCGAAAAGCATGCTCATGCCGCCGAGCGCTTCGGCGACCGCGCGCAGAGCCTGCTCGCGCTGCCGCACATCGAGTATCTGACCGCCGCGCGGCTGCGCGAGGCTTCGGCGCCTTTGGCCCTCGCCTGGCGGCGGCGGCGCGTCATCTATCCGATCTGGTACGAATTGCGCCCGCTCGCTGCGCGCCTGCGTGGCGCCCGCATGCCTTCCCGCTTCGACATCTGGACCGTGCAGATCCCATGATCCTGCTGATCAATCCCCGCGCCACCCGGCCCAAGAACCGCCGTTTCCCGCTGAGCCTCATGGCGATCGGCGCTGCGCTGCCCGAAGGCACCGACTGGGAGATACTGGACGGCAATCTGCCCGGCATGGACCTGTTCGCCAGCGCGAGTGCGATGATCGATGCGCGGGCCGTGACGCCCGACCCGGTGCGTGCGATCGCGCTTACGGTGATGCCGGGGCCGCAGCTCGTCAGCGCGGTGCCGCTATCGAAGGCGCTCAAGGCGCGGTATCCGGACATCCCGATCATCTGGGGCGGCTATTTCGGCAGCCTCTATCCCGCGCCGGTGCTCAACGCATCCTATGTCGACTGGGTCGTCCGCGGGCAGGGCGAGCAGACCTTCCTCGAGCTGCTGGACGCGATGGAGGGCCGGCGCCATCCGACAAGCGTGATGGGCCTCGCCTTCCGCCAGGCCGACGGATCGCACTGGATCGGGCCCGAGCGCAAATGGGTTGGGCCAGACGAGCTGCGCGATCCGCCATTCCACAAGATCCAGGTCGGCACCTATCTCCACCCGACCATCATCGGCCGCCGCTCGGGCGTCTACCAGGCGTCGATCGGCTGTCCTTTCGGGTGCAGCTTCTGCGGCGTCATCTCGGTGTTCGGGCGCAAGGAGAAGGTGCAGGCGGCCGATCGCGTGGCGGCGAACCTCGCCTTTCTCGTGCGCGAGCACGGGATGGATTCGGTCCATTTCTACGACAACAACTTCTTCCTCAACGAGAAGCACGCGCGTGCCATCGGCGAGGCGTTCCTGCCGCTGGGGATACGCTGGTGGTGCGAAGCCCGGGTCGACACGCTCTCGCGCTTTTCCGACGACACCTGGGATCTGCTCCGCCGTGCCGGGATGAAGATGGTGTTCTGCGGCGCCGAATCCGGATCGGACGAAGTGCTCGCCAAGATGTCGAAGGGCACCACGACCGACCAGATCCTGGCCGTGGCGGCCAAGACGCGCGAGCACCGGATCATCCCCGAATTCTCGTTCGTTTTCGGCGATCCGGACGAACCCGAGCGCGAGACCGACAACACGCTCCGTTTCATCCGGCGCCTGAAGGCGATCAATCCGGAGATGGAGCTGATCACCTATTTCTACACGCCGACCCCGCAGCGCGCCGCGACCTATGGTGGAGTCGATCCGCTCACCGGCACGCCCACCGATCTCGAGGAGTGGATCCAGCCCGACTGGGTCAACTGGATGACGCACGAGGATCCGCACCTTCCGTGGATGGATCGGCGGATCAAGGCGCGGGTCGAGAATTTCGAGCTGGTGCTCAAGAGCCGCTTCCCCTCCGTGCACGACGGCAGGACGCGCGCCTGGGGCAAATTGGTCGGCCGCGTCCTCGCGCTGCGCAGCTGGGCGCGCGAGGATTATCGCAACCCGGTGCTGCTGCGCAGCGTCCGCAAACTGGCCCAGCGCGCGCGCGACGACCGTCAGGCCTATGGCCATCTGCGTCAGGGCGTCGACGAATTGGACGTCGCGGCATGAGCGCGTTGCCGGTCCGCGAAGGCTATCGGCTATGGGCGCCGACCTACAACGCCGAGAATGCGGTTTCGCAGCTCGAGGCCTCGCTGGTCGCCGAGATGACACCGCCACTCGCCGGCCTGCGCCTGCTCGATGCCGGATGCGGAACCGGGCGGCGCCTGCGCGACTGCGGTGCGGCCATGGCGACCGGAGTCGATTTGAGCCCGGAGATGATCGCGGCTGGGCAGGGCGATCTCGACCCGGCGATCCGTCTACTGGTCGGCGACGTGCGCGCGCTGCCGCTTCCCGATGCCGGCTTCGACCTGGTTTGGTGCCGCCTGGTGATCGGGCACCTCTCCGAATGCGCGCGGGCCTATGCCGAGCTGGGCCGCGTCACCGCGCGGGGCGGGCAGGTGATCGTCACCGATTTCCATCCGGCGGCGCACGCGGCGGGTCATCGTCGGACCTTTCGCCACGGCGATCAGGTCCATGAAGTCGAGCACCACGTCCACGAACTGGCGATACATCGCGAGGCCGCGCGCGCCGCGGGGCTGCGGCTGGCTGCGGTTCGTGCGGCGGAGGTCGGCCCGTCCGTCCGGCCTTTCTACGAGCGCGCCGGACGGATCGCGCAATACGAAGCGGATCGCGGGCTCCCGGTGGTGCTCGCGCTATCGTTCGTGAAGGAAGATCGATGCGGATCCTGATCCGCACGCCCGATCGCGACGTGGCGATCGAAGGCGGAACGCTCGTCGCGGCTTCGGGCGATTTCGATATCCGGCTCGACTTCGCCCAAGGTCATATCCGTCCCGGCCTGATCAACGCCCACGACCATCTCCATCGTAACCATTACGGCCGGCTCGGCGAACCGCCTTATCCAGACGCCTATACCTGGGCGCGCGACATCCAGCTTCGCCACGGCGCGCTGATAGCCGAACGCCACGCCCTCTCGCGCCGCGAGGCGCTGCTTGCCGGCGCGTGGAAGAACCTGTTCGCCGGCGTCACCACGGTCGTCCATCACGACCGCTGGGAACCGGATTTCGACCGCGACTTCCCAGTGCGTGTCGCGCGTATCGCCGGCGAAGATTCGCTCGGCATGGCAACGGAACTCGCCTTTCCGGCCGCTGCGCCGCGCATTTGCCTGCATGTCGCGGAGGGTGTCAGCGCGGTCGCGACAGGCGAAGTCGAGCGGCTCGATGGCATGGGCCTGCTCTCGCCCCGGCTGATCGCCGTCCACGGCGTTGGGATCGAGGGCGAGGCGATGTCGCGGTTCCGTGCATCGGGTGCGGCTTTGGTCTGGTGCCCGACGTCGAACCTGTTCCTGCTCGGTCGCACAGCATCGCGCGAACTGCTCGAAGACGGCCTCGACGTGCTGCTGGGGAGCGATTCCTTGCTCACTGGCGATGGCGACCTCCTCGACGAGCTCCAATGCGCCCGCAGCCTCGGCTTCCTGTCCAACGCGCGGCTCGCGGATGCGGTCGGCGCCACGGCCGCGCGGCGTCTCGGCCTGCCGACGCCTTCGCTCGATCCCGGCGCCCCGGCCGATGTCGTCGTGCTGACCAAGCCGCTGCTCGAGGCACGTGCCGAGGACGTCGTGCTGGTGATGGCAGGCGGCATCCCCCGCGTCGCGCGGCTCGATCTCGTGCCGGCGCTTGGCGCGCTCGGCGCAGCCGGCCGCATCCGTCGGCGTGGCAACATCAATCGCTGGACCAGCGCAGCGGCGGGCGATGGGAGCCCGGCCATTCCGCCACGCGGAACCGAATCTCTCTCAACTATGGGGCATTCCAATGACGCTTGTTACCAAGACCTCCCTCCTCGCGGCGCTGCTGCTGGCGGGCACCGGCAACGCCTGGGCGCAGACCGAAGCGGGGCCCACGCGTGATGCGGCCACGGTTGCCGATCCTGCCCGGGAGAATCCCGCGCAGGAGGAGGCGCCTGCCGAAACGCCACCGCCGCCATCCACCGACATTCTCTCGGGACGCACACTCTCGATCCTGCTCGATGCGCGGCTGGTCGCGGCTGACGGCCATCGTCGTTTCTCGGACGGCGGCCTGAGCATCACGCGCTTTTCCGGCACCGACGACGGCGATTTTCGCGTCGATCCGCTGCCGATCGAGGCCGACCTGATCTGGACGCCGCGTTTCACCGGCTCGCTCGCGGGCAACGTCTCGGTCGCGTGGCAGCGCGATCAGGAGAACGAAGTCGATCTAATGGAGGCGTTCCTGACCTTCCTCCCCGAACGTTCGGGCAATGTCAGTTTCTCGGCCAAGGCAGGACTCTATTGGCCGGAGATATCGCTCGAGCATGCCACCGGTGGTGCATGGAGCACGGTGCACACGATCACGCCCTCGGCGATCAATTCCTGGGTCGGCGAGGAAGTGAAGGTCGTCGGCGCCGAGGTCTCGATGATGGCGACGGTCGGCAAGAGCGACATATCGGCAACGGCCGGCCTGTTCGGGCTCAACGATACCTCAGGGACCTTGCTCTCGTTCCGCGGCTGGGCGCTGCACGACATCAAGGCCACTGCCTTCGGCCATTTCGAGCTGCCGCCGCTCAACGATTTCATCGTCCATCTCCAGGAAGACCGGACGCGTTCGCTGATCGAGCTCGACAACCGCGTCGGCTTCTATGGCCGTCTCGAATGGCGGCCGCCCGTTCCGGTGACGCTCAATGCCTTCTACTATGACAATCGCGGCAATCCGGAAGCTTTCAAGCCCACGGGCCAATGGGGATGGCGCACGCGCTTCGTGAACCTGGGGCTCACCGCCGAGCTTGCGCCGGGGTTGCGGCTCCTCGCCCAGGCGATGGAAGGCACCACGCAGATGGGCTTCAAGACCAACGGCGTCGTATGGGTCGATACGCGGTATCGCTCCGCTTATGCGCTGCTCGCGAAGGAAATCGGGGAGGGTGAGATCTCGGGCCGGATCGAAGCCTTCGATACCAGCGAGCATGGCAGCGAGATGTCGCATGACGACGAGAGCCAGCAAGGCTGGGCGCTCACTGCGGCGGGTCGCTGGACGTTCAATCCGAGGCTGACCGGCTTTATAGAACTGCTCCATGTGCGCAGCACACGGGGCACACGGCGAGTCTATTTCGACCTGCCGCCGACCGAATCGCAGACGGTGGTGCAGGCATCGCTGCGCGTCCGGCTGTGAAATCCGCCCCGGTTCCTCCGGCGCTGCGCTACCATTCGCGGAAAGGCGCGCTCGCCCGACGGCTCCTCGCGCGGCGGGGCGCGGTGCTGGCGCGGCTGCCCGCGCAGGCCCGCGACGACCTCGCGCTCGTGCACGAGACCCGGAGCCGGACCGCCCTGCTGATGGCCGACACGGCGGCGCTGCATCTCGTCGCCTGCGCGCGGGCCGCTTCCGTGCTGGACGGCGCGATGGCCGAGGCGGGCGTGCTGATGGGCGGCAGCGCTCGCCTGATCGCCGCTGCCAAGGGCGCGACACCGCTTCACTTGTTCGACGTGTTCGAGACGTTGCAGGGGCGCGACGCCTCCGGGACCGCGCTCGGCGCGCATTTCGGCGGCGTCCATGGCACGCTCGCCGCCGTCGAGAACCTTCTGTCCCCCTTTGCGGGCGTCTCCCTTCATCCCGGCATATTCCCGCACTCCGCGGCGGGGCTGGAGGGGCTGCGCTTCTCCTTCGTCCATCTCGACCTCGACCTGCCCGAAGGCACGCGCGCGGCGCTGGAATTCTTCCATCCGCGCCTGGTGCCCGGCGGCATCCTGCTCGGTGACGACTATGCCGACCCGGCCGTACGCGTGACGTTCGAGGAATTCTTCGCCGAAAAGACAGAAACCTTGATCGCGCTTCCCTGGAGCCAGGGGATGATCGTCAAGCGCTGACGCGGCCGCGCTCAGGGGGTGAGCGCGGCCGCGGACGCCGCCTCATTGGGCGGCGACGGCCAGGGTGCCGCGCATTGCGGGATGGTAGATGCAGTAGAAGGCGATGCTTCCCGCCTTCTTCACGACCATGCTGACGCTCTGGCCTTGCTGGACCCGGACGTCGAAGCTTTTGTTGCGGGCGGTTGCGGTGTGCGGCACGGAGTCGCGATTGACCCAGACAATCGTATCACCGACCTTCACCCCGCCGGGCAGCTTGCCGAAGCTCATGTTCGCCATCACCACCGTATATTTCTGAGGCGCCGGCGATCGTGCAGTCGCCGGGGCTGTCGCTGTGGTGGCCAGGGCGAAAGTCAGCAGCGCCGCGGCGCCCGAAATCCGCAGCGGGCCGCGGCGAAGTGGATGGGCTTTCCCTGTATCCTGCATATTCGGTCGACTCCCTTCGAAGGAGTCGGCGCGGTCGGAGCGGACGAACGAACACCGGGGGAGCTCGCGGCCGAGACCGACGCTCGATCGCGCCGACATCCCGTAAGTGCCGCCCGCGCGCTGCGAGGTTCAAAAGCTGGCGATCAGAAGGGAAACGAGGCTCCAAAAGTCAGCGCCGTGGCGCTGTGGCGCCGGCCGGAATAATAATCGCGCCCAGGGCCGGAGCCCGAGAGGTTGGCGCGCAGGTCCAATCTGCCAAGGTCTCGGCCGAGCGTCACACGCCAGTCGTAATGCTCGCGCGGCGTGTAGCGGGGCGGATCACTGAGGTGAGTCAGAAGGCCGGCATGCCCGGTCAATCGCCATTTGGGCGCCAGGCGCAATGTGCTTTCGACCTCTGCGTAGAGCGTGTGGACGCCCGGGCGGAGATAATCGGGCGAGTAATAGACGCGCGACGCGATGCCGTGCGCCGTCACGCCGAGATAGGCTTCGGTATAGTGCGTGTCGCCCGTGCCGGAGTGGCGCGTATACCAGCTTCGGACCACGCCGGCATCGATCGAGACGCTTGGGGTTATCCGTGCCGCATAGCCGGCGTTGAGCTGATAGGCGAGCAGCGCCGGATCCGACTGGTCGAAGCCGACGGTCGCCGAGCCGTTCACGTAGAGCCCCGATTCATGGTCGTAGCCCAGATCGATGGTGGCTGCGGGATCGCCGCTGCTCACCGAATAGCCGCGGAACCGAAGATCGCTTTCCACGCTGGCGCTGCCGATGATCTGCGCGCCCGCCGGCGCGACCTGGCACATGCCGAAAATCGCGATCGGCAGGCCGGCATGATGAAGAACGCGGAGAAATCTTCTAGCGGTGCCTCGCCCCGGCAACGGCGCGTTCCAGCGCGCAACGGCAGTCGCAATTTGTCGAGATCGGCAAAACGGTCGCACAGGCATCAATATTCCCTTGCGCGCCGGGCGTCGTCGCGATGCGAAAAGCGGCCACTCCCCGTTCCTGGCGGGCCAAAGCGAGCAGCCCGCTCACATGGGCCGCCGCGTAGGAACTGCCATTTACGAAATACCATTTGCCCCCGGGTTGTGTTGTCGGCACGTCGCGGCCCGGTGCACCGTACACCGCGGCGGGCCGCGACGGCAAAGCCTGATCCGCGACCGCTATCACGCCGGTCTCCGAGGCGGGAAATCCACCTTTGGGCAGGCTCGGATCATAGGCCGCCACGACGGAGACGTGGCGTGACAGCGCGATCGAGACCAGGCGCGCCAACAGCGGGTCAAACGGGCCACTCAGGCTGAGATTGATCACCTTGGCATCGCTGTCGATCGCGAAATGCAGCGCCTTGGCGAGGCTCAGCGTATCACAGACCGTTGGAGTGGCGGCCGCCGGCCGCATCTGCCAGCAGGCGCGGAGCGCTAGCATCCGTGCGCCGGGCGCCACCCCGGCAATGCCCAGCGCGTTGCCGGATTTCGCCCCGATCACTCCGGCGACGCCCGTGCCATGCTGCTCGGCGTTGGTCGGGTGGTCGACGACGAAATCGCGGTTGGCCGAGAACTGGCCGATCAGATCTGGATGGCTGGCCTCGACCTTGCTGTCGATTACCGCGACGGTAACCCCGCGGCCGGTCGCGACACGGTGAAGGTCCGCGAGCCGCCAGGCGCCCGCGGCGGGCTGAACGGCATAAAGTGGATCGTTCTCGAGCTGTGCGCCGCCTTGCGCGTGGTAGAGCTGCATCGGCTGGGCCCAGAGCACCTGTCGGTCGCCGGTGAGGCGCGCCAACGTGTCATCGACGGTGCCGCCCTCCGGTACGCGCATCACGAAACAGTCGACGCCCAGCAGCGGCATCGGCCAATTGTCTTCGATCGTCAGGCCGTTGCGGCGCGCGATCGCCACCGCGACCCGGCGACGCGCGCTTGCCGAGGCCTTGTCGCCATAGGCGCCGGAATAATTTGCGTTCGGACGGAAATGGGACGGCGGGAGCCGCAGCATGACGAGGATCTCCCGGCTCGTCTGCTGCTGCTGCTGAATCGTCGCGTTCTGCGGATGTGCGTCGGCCGGTGCCGGCAGAACCGCCGAAGCACATAGCGCGAAAACGCCTCCGAGCAGGGTGAGGAGGCGCTTCACCGTGCCCCGTCGCCGTCCAGCGGCTCGGCGAGCGCGATGCGCGGCGACGCTCGGAGTTTCGCGACCGTCGCGTCCCGCCGTACGCCGTCGACACGCAATATCCAGGCACCCGTCGTTAGCGGCCCCTCCACCACGCGCGCCTGCGCACCGTCCAGCAGTGTGCGGATGTCGCGCTCGGCGGTTTCGGGGCGGAAGAGGACGACCATATTTCCCGCTTGCGCGGTGCCGGCCGAACCCAAAGCGTGATACTCCGCAGGGCCCGGCGCCTGTCGGAGCGAACCGAACGCGACGAGCAGGAGCGCCGCGGCGGCGGCTTGGCCCGCGATCGCCCAACCAATGTTAATGCGCCGGCGCAAGAACGGAATCACGCGCGCGGTCGCGGCTATGGGCGTGGGCGCCGGTGTTTCCTCCGTAGCCGTTCCCAGTTGCTCGCGCATTGCCGCCCAGCCTTGCTCGACATCCATCGAAAGCCCTCCGATCCGGCGCCCCAGTCCTCGCTCGAATTGCAGTTCGGCCCGGCAATCCGCACACTCGACGAGATGCGCCTCGACCATCGCCGCCTCGGCGGCATCGAGCGTCTCGTTGACGTACCAGGGAAGCAGCGTCTGCGTCTGCTCGTGCGGATCGCCATGGAGTTTGATGACATTGTTCACGGCGATCGATCCTATATCCAGTCCGCCAGGCCGCCGCCCAGCTTGCGCCGAAGATGGCGCCGCGCATGAAACATCCGGGTCTTCACCGTATCCACCGGGCAATCCATGATCCCGGCAATATCGCGATATCCCATTTCGTGATAATAAGTGAGATCCACGACTGCCCGGTGGTCCGGCGACAGGGTCGCCACGGCTTCGGCGAGCAGCGCCTGTCGACGTTCCTGCGCGAGTTCCTCGTCGGGGCCGGCATCCGGCGACACGAGCTCTTCGCTGCGGTCGTCCTCGACCGGCTCGTCCCGCCGGCGCAGCGCCTTCGCGGCTTTGCGATAGGCAATAGTGAAGATCCAGGTCGAAAGCTTGCTCGCGCCATTGAAGCTCCCAGCGCCTTCCCAGACCACCATCATCGTGTCGTTCAACACTTCCTCGATCGTCGACGGCCGGCGAAGGAGATTGAACAGGAACCGCGACAGCCGTCGATGATAGATGCGATAGAGGTGCTCGAACGCCTCTAGATCGCGCTCGGCCACCCTCGCGATGAGGCGAAGTTCCTCCTCGTCGCCGCGCGCCGCCATTTTTGTCCCACCCTTTGTTGAGAGCCGTTCGTCCAACGCGCCTCGTCCATGTCGCATGGCCTGTTAGTGCGGAGCATCGGCTTTCGGGTTCAATTCGCTGCCGATTGCCTTCGCGCAAAATCTGTCAGACAAGGATCTCTCGAGCAATTCAATACCCCAGCCACAGCCTCGTTGGCGATGTACCTGCACTGAGCAGTGTCTGGTTTCGTGGCTCATGCCCAACGTGCTCTCCGAGGCTGGCTCCGGTGAGAGCCCGCTGACCACGACAATCGTCGAGCCCGCCGGCAACCTGTATCCCGAAGCTCTTCTTGAGTGGCATCGACCAGCGGCTGACGCGAACCGTTGCCAGGCGCGATGATTCGGCCGCTTCCCGAGTCGGTTGCGTGTGTAACGGCAATATGGTGCGCCTTTGATCCAGAAATGGATAAAGTGTCGTTAGTTCAATGAGTTGACGCGGTGCGCAGGATTGCTTCGAATCCTGCCTCCCCAGCCATCCCTCCCCTCCGATTCGGTTCCTAAGGCGCTGAAGGAGAAGGATGTGGAGTTGGTGTCATCGACCGGGTGGACCGGATTTGACGGCATTTTTCACGCAATTCGTCACCAGGATTTCCAGCGCCGGGAGGGCGCCAGGTTCGGGGGCAACCGCGCAGCGCTATCGGCGAAGGTCGTCAGGCGAAGCCTGCAGGCTCAAACGTCGTGCTCGTCGCCGCACTTGCCCACCGGTTCAGCGCCGGGTGTCCGCCTTGGCTTTGGAGCGCTTCCCAGTCGGCGACGTCGACGGGGGCGTTTCATTCGCCGCAGGGCGGGGGCCTTCCGGCTCGGCTTCGTGCCCCTCTCCAATTCTCTCCCGCGCCAGATACGCCAAGAGTCTGGCGGCGCGCCGAATTGAACTCATGCCGGCATCAACGAGGGTGATTGGAGATGGATGGCGGCAGCAATTGCACGCGGAAGATCCTGGGCAATTCGAGTTCCTCATTATGGCGGCGTGGGGCGTCTGGCAGCGGGGCCGTCGTCCCGCAAGCGCCGTGACAACATGTTACAACGGCGCTTCGAGCAGCCGCGATGCGACAATGCGCGAGGTCTCGTTCCGGGTCCGTCATTTTTTGTAAAATAGTGTAAAATCAGGAATTTGATTGCCCCGCGCTGGGCGGGAAGGTGGCGTATCGCGTCGGCGAGCTTCGCACGTCGCGCGACGCCAATGCCCGTGGTTCGACAGCCACGCGACGTTCTGGGCGGTACGCACCGACTATCGCGTGATCGGGAAATGGGATCTACTCGCCGAAGCCCGCGAGCTCTCCAGCCGCGAGGCAGGCGATTCGCGTCCGGGACGCTGGCCGGGTTTACCGGCACATGGGCGACAATGTGAAGCTCGGCGTCGGCTACAACTTCACCGACTATTCCGGCGATCTTTCCGATCTCAGCTACGACGATCGGGTTCCTTCGTGAACCTGATCGGGAAGTTCTAACCCATATCCCGTCCCCGGGGCGAGCGAGAATCGGGTATCGCCGCCGCCGAGTTGAGGCTCGGCGACGGTTTCGTCTATGCCCTTCGAAGGCAAGGGAGAGAGGCATGCGTACCGATCGAGTGATCGCAGGAGCGATGCTGGTGCTGGTTGGCGCCTGCGTATCGCCGCTGAGCCGAGAAGGGTCGCTGCCGCCCGCGGGCGCGGGCCTCACCGATCCAACCTATGCTCTCGCCTCGGCTCCGGGAAACGGCGAGGCCGCGGGCGCCGTTTCGCTGGTCCGTGACGCGCTTGCCGCCAAGGGATATCGCGAGACCCCGAACGGCCGCTATCGCCTCGAGGTTGGCCTGGCCAGTGCTCCGCCACAGGTCGAGGTCCAGCACGACGAGAGCCGCGGATCGACCAGCAGCGGCGCGCTGCCGAACCCGATCGTGCTGTGCCGGCCGCGGCGCTACGTGCTCACGGTCGGAATGGTCGATCGGGCGAGCGGCGACGTGCTGTTCCGAAACGCGGCGGTAGTCCGGCACTGCGGCTCGACTCGGGAAAAGATCCTGCCTCGGCTGGCGAGGGCCGCGGTCATCGGGTGAGGGTCGATGCGAAGGCGGGCAGTGCGAGAGTGAAGCGCGAACCGTGCGGTGACACGGCGGCGTACTCCAGCCTGCCGCCATGGCGGTCTGCTACGGTCCTCACATAAGCGAGGCCGAGACCGACGCTCATTCCCGGGGCGGACCTCCCCATCGGACCGAAGCGACCGGTCAGATCCGCGAGACGTTCCTCCGAGATGCCCGGACCCCGGTCTTCGATCCACGCCTCGAACTCGAAGGCGTCGCCGGTCGCGACCACATCGATGCCGCAGCGAATTTCCGCACCCGGCGGGCTGAACCGCACTGCGTTGTCCAGCAAGTTGAGAAATGCCCGGGTGAGGGCATGGCGCTCGCCGCCGACGCAGAAAGGCTCGCTGGGAGGCACGACGATCCGCACGTCCTTTTTCGACGCAAGCGGCCAGAGCGCGTCGCTCGCCTCGGCCAGACAATCGTGCAGGTCGGTCTCTTCCGGAGCAAAGCCGGTCTCGCGCAGCCGCGCCAGTTGTACGAAATTCTCGGCCAGGCCCAACGTTCGGCGAGCGTGGTAGGCGATCTTGTCTGCGGTTGCGGCGGTAAACCCGCCACTCCCGGATTTCGTGGTCGCGTCCAGCAAGGTGATGATGGCCGCTTGGGGCGAGCGCATATCGTGGCTGAGAAATTCCAGGGCCTGTGCGCGGTCACGCTCGACAGCGCGAATGTTGGTGATCTCCGCCAGGAGGTGGATCCATCCGCGCTGTTCGCCGGTTGCATCCGTGAGCGGTGTCCGCCGATGCGAGAAATGCCTGCCGTCCGCCGATATGAGATCGTTTGCCGCAGGGGTGCTGTAGAGAGCCGCGCGCGCTTGGGCGTCCCGGGCCAGGAGCGCTTCGGCGCGGCCGTTGGCGACCAACACGTCTCCTTCCATGGTCGTGACGACCAGGGGGTCGGCTACGCCGTCGACGGTGTCGGCGACCAGGCGCTTCAGATCGCGCAAGGCCGTGATCGAGTCGCTGAGGGCGAGGGCGTTCCGCCCGGCATGGTCGAGCCGGCTTTCGGCCGGCGCCAGCGTGCCGCCAAGATCCATCGACAGACGGGACAGTTCCTGCGAAATCGTCTTGTCGATCGCGTGCAGCCGTCGCCAGCCCCATAACGGGTATACGAATGCTATCCCGAGCAGCGCTGCTGCAGGGGGTATCCACAGGCCCGTCGTGGCGATGAGCAGGACCGGCAGTGCGGCGACCAGACCGAACATCGCCAGCGAGGCGAGCAGGGCGCCCGAGGGCCTGAGACGCCAGAACATCAGCAAGAGGATGATGCCCGGCATCGTGCCTGCGGCCAGCCGGATCGGCAGCGACACCTCACGCACGAAGCGGTCGGCGAGCATCGCGTTCAGGAGGTTGGCCTGCACCTCGAGTCCGGCGAGCGTTCCCGCGCCCGCGACGTCGTGGCGGTCGCCCAGGCCTCCGGCGGTCGCGCCGATGAGAACGATCCTGTCACGAACGAAGTCGGGCGGGAGGCGCCCGGCGACGAGGTCGCCGAACGACACGGTTCGGAACGCGCCGGCAGCACGATAGGGCACGAGCACCGACATCTCGCCCCTGGCGTGCGCGCGCTGCCAGGCCGGCGAAGCATGGCCCATTGCCAGCCTGTATGTCTGCTCGACGAGGTGCAGCCAAGTGCGCGAGCCGTCGTCCACCTCGAGCAGTGCGGTGCGGGCCGTGCCATCCTCTTCGTGGGGAAGCGCGACCTGCCCGAGCGCTGCGGCAGCCTTTGCGACCGGCGCAATCGGCGCCACTGTCTCGAAAGCCCGTCCGTCCGCGCCCGGCGCGTCGAAGAGGATCGGCAATGCGACCTTCGCCTGTCCCAGGGCCTTGGCCAGCGCCGCATCTTCTCCCGAAGAACGCCCGGGTTCCGTGAAAAGCACGTCATAGGCGATCGCTGCCGGTCGATCGGCGGCGAGAATCCCGATCGCCTGCGCGTGCATGGTGCGGGCCCATGGCCATTGTCCGAGCGCGGCCAGACTCGCATCGTCGATCGTGACCAGGAGGATCCGGTCGGAAGCCGCTGGCGCCCGCAATTCAACCACGAGATCGTAGATCGCGTCGTCCGCCTTCGAAGTGGCACCGGTGAGGGTGAGCCCCAAGGTCAACGCCAGCACGAGCACCGCAACCGCGCACCATTCCATCAGCAAGCGCGGGAACAACTTCAACGCTTTCGAGATCGTGTCGGATCGGTGATCGTCAGCTTCTCGGGATCCGTCCACGATTCGGTGGCCTCGCCGTCCTCGATCTGGATCAGGCCTACGCGCCAGTAATAAACGCCGCCGGGGAGCCGCCGCAGCGTGAGCGCATCGCGCGCGAGCGCAACTTCATCGACCATCAAGCTGCCTTGCGGCGTGTCGCGCATGAGTTGGAAGCGATATCGCCTTACCCCCCCGCCGGCGCCCGACCAGCGGAAGCGGTATCCATCCTCGCCGGTTTCGACGGATCCATGAATCGAGGCGAGGCGACGCCGGAAACTATAGGCTTGCGCCAGTCCTTCCAGCCCGCTGGGCGCCACTGCCGATACCCGGACGAAGAGGTTGCCGTTCGGGATGTCGTTGAGAGCGAAGACCCCGTCGTCGGAAAACTGCTCGGCGACGTTGTCGATGAACCCGGCGTCGGTCGCGATCACCGCGCGGTAGCGGATCGCCCCGTCGAGCTTGCGGGCGCGGAACTCTACCGCGTAGCGCGTCTGCACCGGCGGTGGTTCGTCCAGATCCGGGGCAGCAAGAAGCTTCTCGATTCGAGGGGGGCTGGCAGAATCGAGCGTTGCGCCGAAGCTGCGGTCCAGTTCCAGCGCGCCGGAGCCGTCGGGGCCGGAGAACCCGACCCGTCCCGTCAGCACCTCCGTTGCGGCGACATCCCGTTCGGCTTCGAATGAAACCCGGAACTCGGTGCCTCGCACCGCGGTCATGCTGATCGGGGTACGTATGCGGTATCGGCCCGAGGGCGGGTCCACCGGAGTTACCTTCGTCTCGAGGCGACCTTTCTGCACTTCGATGCGATAATCGATCGCACCGGTGAGCAGGATGCGGCGGAGCTCCCGGATTCGCACGCGGCTCTGCGATGGGATCACCACTTGCGAGCGGTCCGCGAGGATCAGCGTGACGAAGCTGTTCGCAGCAGTCGCGACATCGGTATTCTCGCCGATTACCGAACCCGCGGCCAACGGCACCGGGCGGCCCGCCATGGATAGACTCACGGTGCCGCGGTAGCTTGCAAGGCGTGCGGGCTCGACCTTGTAGCGCAACCAGTCACGCGGGATGGTCAGAGGCCGGCCGACAGGCAGGCGCCGCGGATTTCGGATTCCCGCCAGCTTGAGCAGGGCCCGCCATCGCCGTTCCGGCACGAGAAAGCTTTGACTAAGCCTGTCAAGCGTATCGCCCCGGCGCACGACATAAATGACGGTGTCGGGGGGAGGGGCCGGTGCGGGGGTGACGGCGGCGGCCCACAGCGCGCCCGCTAGAAACATGCCTACTCCTCTGCCCCGAAACGCTCCATGCGATAGCCATAACCAGAAATCGCGACGATGCGGTAGCCGTTCTCGGGGGTCAGCTTGAGCTTGGTGCGAATACGCGAAACGTGCATGTCGAGCGTCCGCGTCGAGAGATCGGCGGCACTCTGCCAGATCGTCTCCAGCAGATAGCTTCTCGACAATGCGCGGTGCATGTTCTCGAACAATGTGAGCGCGAGCTGGAACTCCTTCGCGCTCAGCGCGACTTCCTCGACCCCTACGATAACCCGTTCCGTCAGACGATCGAAAGCGTACGAACCGAACTGCAGAACCCGGTCTTGTGCGGCGGTGGGCATTGCACGGCGCAGCACTGCCTGGACGCGTGCGACGATCACAGTTCCGGTTTCCGGCTTGACGACATAGTCATCCGCGCCCGCATGCAGTGCAGCGGCGATGTCATCCTTGTCGGACCGGCTCGTTAGCATGATGATGGCGGTTGCCCGGGATACGGCATCGCGGATCGAGCGCAGCAGCTCCATCCCCGAGCTGTCGGGCAGATTCCAGTCGAGCAGGATCAGGTCGAAGGTTTGCCTGCGCAGCGCGGCAAGAAGGGCGGCGCCGTTGCGAAAGCCGGTGCTCGAATGGCCCGCCGCGACCAATGCTGCCGAAGCGAATTGGATTACGCTCTCATCATCATCGACTACCGCGATACGCATGCAGGGCCCTTGCGTGATCTCAATAGGGCTCAGCCACGAGTGTTGCCGCCTGGGCACGGCGGCAACCGCAGTAACCATTGCTCCCGGCTACGCCTGCCAGGTCTGCAAACGCGGATACACCTGGATGAGCAATCATCGACATGCTCCGCTGCTAGCAACGGGGGGCAGGAGCGACAATCGCAGCCTTGTAAACAGTTGTAACAAGCATCTGAGATTCCGCTACGTCACGGCCATCCCGCGCGGCTCCTCCCGTCGGCGGATCAGGACGGATTGTCGCAGGGATCGCAGGTAGTTTGGACCGCCGATCGGGGTCTGGCCGACACTCTCGCTACTGGGCCGTGGGATAGCATTCCGGCACTCCTTCCGTAGTAACGAAGGTCATTCCGGGTAAAATCCAGGACGCATGAGTACCGCGTGCGAGATGCAGGACAGTATGATCTCAGGGAGCTAAGTCGTCCCCAATCTACATCGCATCTGGCGCAGGAACCGGCGATGGAGCGAGCGAGCTCCCCGATTTTAAGATCGTTTCTTTCGGACGGATTTGCAGACTCCGATGGCTTTCATTTACAACTCTTTACTGGCCATGTTTCTGAACATGCGTAGCTTCCGGCTTGTATGGCCTTCACCCCTCTTCCGTGTCCCCGAGGCGCCGATGCGCCTCTGAGGGTTCTCGTGGTCGATGATGACGCGCGCATTCGACGGCAGATTGCCGGGTATCTGGCCGACCGGGGGTACATGGTAGTTGAAGCTGCCAATGCGGACGAGGCGCTGCTGCTTCTCGAGGACGTCGATCGCTCGATCGACTGCGTTTTCTCGGACGTTCAGATGCCCGGCCGCTATGACGGCGTCGATCTGGCCCGTTGGGTACTCGGCCACCGTCCCGGACTGGCAGTTCTGCTCGCATCAGGGAGTTTCCAGGTCGAGGATCTTGAACCGGAGCTTCGCACCGTTCTGCCGGTGCTCGCGAAGCCATATCGCGGTGAAGCCGTCGAGGCGAGCATGGCTTCCCTGGTCACGGCCATGAGGCTGAACCCCGTCGACCCGCTGGCAGATTCCGCCTGATGCAGAGGCAATGGGGACTTCGAACCGAAGCTCTCTAGCCAGGGTCGCGGCTTGATCTTCATTTTGTTTCGCCCTGCGCCAGGGGATGGTCGGAGGTGCCCGACATCGTCGTTCCCCGGGGCGATCCGTCGGTGCATCGGACAGCTCTCAGGGTTCACGGACGCGACCACGGTGCTTGGCGCCAGGACCTTTGGGGAGGGCGGGTTCGCGAGGATCATCTTGCTTGCTCCTCAGTGAAGAGGGCGACCACCAGCCCATCGGCCAGCCATTGGCCGAGCAACTGGCCTGCGCGTGTGATGCCGGCTTCTTCTCCGAACGTTTCGACCATGGTGGCGCACAGACCGGCAAAGGGCATACCGCCGCGCACTCGAAGCAGGGCATGGTGTTCGAGTTGATCGATCGCGCGGAAGCGTGGGGCATCGCCCTCGCGCCAGACGAGGATCGCGCCGGGTTCCGGCAAATAGGCCACGGCAGGCGGCGCTTCGCCCTCGGCCAACGCGGACCAGATCGCGGGCGCATTGGTAGTGAGCTCGCCGAAGTCGAGCGTCGGCGCGAGGCGCAAGGTCGCGCGGTCCCAATCCACTTCGCCCAGGTCGAATGCGGTGAGCGCGGTGGCATCGGGGCCGACAAAGGCCTCGGCGAGCGCGAGTTCGATCCACGCCAACTCGGGGATCTCGGGGTCGTCAGCATAGAGCATCGCAAGCGTCGCCGGAAAATCGCGCGAATAGGCGTCGAGCGTCCAGCTGCTCGGCGGCACACGCTCGACATGCGCGATCACCGCCTGGTGGAACGCCTCGCCGCCGATCCAGTCGCGGGTGCGCGCGAAGCCGTCCTCGATGCATGCCGCGAGCTGGGAGCGGAAATTATTCTGATAGACGCGTAGCCCGGGCGCGGCATTCTCTCCGATTCGTATGGCGGCCGATGCGTCCTCGCGCATCAGCCATGCACGCATGTCGCGCTGGAGGTCGATCAGGCGCATGCCGCCGCCCGGGCGCCGTCGCGCGCAATCTGCCGGGCAATGTCCAGCTCCGAGAGGAGCGCGTACAGCGGCGGAATCGCGTCGTCACGCTCGATCATGGTCGCCACCGGGCCGAGCCGCGGCAGGACGTGCGCATAGAGGTCCCAGACCGAGGCGGGGACTGGCTGGTCATGCGTGTCGATCAGCAACTCGGCGCCCTGACTGTGTCCGGCGAGATGGATCTGGCGCACGCGACGGTGCGGTAGGCGGTCGAGATAGGCCAGCGGATCGAAACCGTGATTGGTCGCGCTCACGAACACGTTGTTGACGTCGAGCAGCAGCCCGCAGCCGGTACGCGCGCATATCGCGTCGAGAAATTCCCATTCGGTCATCGCGGCGGGCGTGAAGTCGATATAGGTGGAGGGATTCTCGACCAGGATCGCGCGGCCCAGCGCATCCTGCGCGCGGCCGATATTGGCGCAGACCAAGTCGAGCGCCTCGCCGGTATAGGGCAAAGGGAGGAGGTCGTGTGCGCTGAAACCTTCGCTCCGGGTCCAGCTCAGATGATCGGAGACGAACAGCGGTTCGATCTCGTCAACCAGTGCCCTCAATCGTGCGAGATATGCCCCGTCGAGCCCGTCGGCCGACCCGAGTGACATCGACACACCGTGTAGCGCGACCGGATAGCGCGCGCGGACCTCGCGCAGGATGCGGCGCGGCCGGCCGCCATCGACCATGAAATTCTCGGAGATCACCTCGACGAAATCGACCGCGATACGGTGTTCGAGGAAATCCGCATAATGCGGCTTGCGCAGGCCGAGCCCGAAGCCGGCGAAGGGAGCGATCATCGGATCAACCTCTCCAGGGTGTCCGGCCCGGCGACGATCGCGCCGGGCCGGCATGCGGTCACTTCGGTTCGGTCAGGCTGCCGCCGGCGGCCTTGCACGCTTTTGCGGTCATCGCCTTGAAGCCCTGGCCCTTGCAGTCGTTCTGGCCCTTGCAGTCATTCGACGCGGTCTTGCAGTCCGACGTGCCCTTGCAGGTGTTGACGCCATAGCAATGGACGGTCTTGGCGGCACCGACGCCGGCCTTGGCAAAGGCGGCGGTCGGTGCGGCGGCGGTGATTGCGATGACGGCGGCGGAAGCGGCGATGCTGACGCCGGTGCGGATGATGGTCATTGGGAGTTCTCCAGAAAGTTCTGCCAGGGTTGGCCTCCCCAGTTCGCTGTGCCGCGGCGGGCGGTTACAGCCCTCCCGAAATTACCAGCGCAGCAGGCGCGGTCCGAGCAGCGCGCCGACCGAGGCGGCGAGCAGGATGCCCAGCGAATACCAGGTCAGCACGAAGATTGCCGAGACTTCGGGACAGTGGAGGCAATAGACCGTCGCGGCGAAAGCGCCTGCCGCAAGGCCCGCCGCCGCGCCCGCTGCGCGCAGGCGCGTCGGCGCGAGCCGGCGGAACGACCAGAGCAGCCCCACGAAGATCGGCATGGCGAGCGTGAGCACGCGCCACGGACAGGTCCTCCAGCTATGCCCCAACCACATCGCCAGCCATTCGCCCGAGGGGGTGCGGATCAGCTCGAGCGCGCCGACGCCGGCGAGCAAAGCGACCGGGATCGCGATGACCCACAGCCAGCGCAGCCGCCTGGTGTCGGGCCGGGCGAGCTGCGCGGTCACGACGAGCGCCGCCACCGACAGCGAGAGGGTGTATCCCCACTTCATCCAGAAGGCGAAGCCGTGCATCGCCTCACCCAGATCCGGGCGGATGCCCATCGACAGCAGGACATAGCCGCCCGAGACCAATGCGCCGAGCAGGATGCCGATGGCGATCCGCCAGCCGACTGCGTTCCTGCGGACTGGCGGCACGTCCTGCGAGAGGCGGGAGATGAGGTCGTCGGTGTTCATCGCCTTTCCCCCTGGATCCGCGCCACCAGCGCCTTGAGCCCACGATGCACCGAGACCTTCACATCGGATTCGCCGATCCCGCCGGCCTGTGCCGCTTCGGCCACGCTCAATCCATCGAGCCTGGTGGCGCGGATCATCCGCGCCTGCTTGGCGGGCAGATCTGCGAGCAGGCCTTCCATGTCGAGTCGCGCGGTCGAGGCGCTTTCGAAGTCTTCGGCGATCAGCATGTCCTCCAGCCCGTCGATCGGGCACAGCCGGCGGCCCCGGCGGAAATGGTCGACCATCTTGTAGCGGGCGATCGCGAACAGCCATGCCGTGAAGGCACGATCGCGGTCATAGGTTACGCGGCGCGTGTGCACCGCGATCAGCGTTTCCTGCACCAGATCCTCGATATCGTCGTCGGAGCCGCTGGCGCGGCGCCGATAGAAGCCGCGCAGCAACGGCACGAGCAGGCGCAGCAACGCGGCATGGGCTGCGGCGTCGCCGTCGAGTCCATCGATCATCAATCCGCGCAACGCGTCCTCATTCGCCTGCATTCGTGCTCCTCGAGGAAGAGTTCGGCGTAGCCGGCACGAAGGTTACACGGCTTTGCGGCAATTTTTTTGCTCGCCCCCGTAACCGCGCCCCGGCCCGCGCCGAACTAGCGGCGTGATCCGGGCTTTCGCCTCCTCCCCGGTCACCGCGCGGCCCGGCACCCCCAAACCCGGGCCGCGCACCGGAGGCACCCCTATCGAAGGAAAGACCCATGCGTTCGACTCACGCCTCCCTCGCCGCCACGCTGGCGGTTGCCGCCGCCGCCGCGGCGCTCGCTCCCGCCGCCGCCGCGGCGCAGAACAAGCCCGCCATGGAAAAATGCTACGGCGTCGCACTCGCCGGCAAGAACGACTGCAAGGCGGGTGCCGGCACGAGCTGCGCCGGCACGTCCAAGGTGAATTATCAGGGCAACGCCTGGAAGCTCGTCAAGGCAGGCACCTGCATCGCGATCAAGACGCCCAAGGGCAGCGGCTCGCTGACTCCGAAGGCGTGACCCTCTTCGGGCCGGGGCGCCTGAGCCGCGTTCCGGCCCCGCATTTGCGGAGAAACCCGATGATTTCGTTGATCGCGCTCCCCGAGCGCTTCGTCCGTCGCGCGTCTGCGCTGGTGCCGGACGCGTTCCTGCTGCTCGTCGCCCGTTTCGGCATCGCGGCGGTGTTCTTCCTGTCGGGCCGCACCAAGGTCGACGGGATTCTCCACGTGACCGACGGCACCTATGAGCTGTTCCGCACCGAATATACGCTGCCGCTGATCCCGCCCGAGATCGCCGCAATTGCCGCGACCTGGTCCGAACATGCCTTCTCGATCCTGCTGGTACTCGGCCTGTGCACGCGCTTCTCGGCACTGGCGCTCTTCCTGATGACGTTGACGATCGAGATCTTCGTCTATCCCGACGCCTGGCCGACGCACCTCAGCTGGGCGGCGATCCTGCTGCCGCTGATGTTCCGGGGCGGTGGCAGTTGGTCGCTCGACGCAGTCGCTCGATCACTGCGCGGGGACAGGAGCCGTGGCGCCGTGCAATCCGGGTGCTGATATTCCGCTTCCGGTCACAGCCACGCAACACGTTGCTGCCTAAGCACGATCCGCGGCGCGGCGATTTCCGCTTCACTGGAACGCAAATCTGGTGGAACCTGGCGTCGCAGCCGCAGTGTATGCGATCGTTCGCCTGGAAAGCGGACGAGCCAAGGGAGGAACCTGATGCGTATCTTGTCCGGTCTGGGACTTTGCCTGTTGGCGGTCGCTGCGGTTCCGGCGCTGGCCGGTTCGCAAGCCGCGGCGCCTAACGTGCTCAGCGCTAGGGAGCGTGCCGAGGGCTGGCAGCTGCTGTTCAACGGCCGCGACCTGAGCGGCTGGCGATCGTTCGACGGGCGCGCGCCTTCGTCTTCGTGGGAAGTGCGTGACGGCACCCTGATGCTGACCGCGAACAGCGGACGGATGAGGGGTGCCGATCTCGTCACCGCCGAGAGCTACGGCGCGTTCGAACTGACGCTCGATTGGAAGGTCGAGCGCGGCGGCAACAGCGGAGTCCTCTATCTCGCGCGAAACGCGCCGCAGACCACGCACATCTACGAAACCGGGCTCGAGATGCAGATCCTCGACGATGCGGGGCATTCTGACGGCAAGATCCCGTCCCATCGGGCCGGGGCGCTCTACGACATCACGGTGCCGCCGGCGGGTGCGGCGCATCCTGCCGGAAGCTGGAACCACGCCCGGCTGCGCGTCGAGCCGGGACGTGTGCGGCAATGGCTGAACGGTAAGCTCACTGCGGACGTGACCTTCGGCGATGATGCGTGGCGGAAGCGAGTGGCGGCGTCGAAGTTCGCGACGATGCCGTTGTTCGGCACCTTCCCGAATGGCGTGATCGGGCTCCAGGACCATGGCCATCCGGTCGCGTTCCGGAATATCAAGCTCCGCCGGCTCGGCCCGTCCGCCACGGTTGGCCAGTGACGTCCGGCGCGATCGACGCGGCGGAGGGCGTTGCCGACGTCGTCATCGTGGGCTCGGGCGCCGCTGGAGGCATGGCGGCCTATAGCCTGACCAAGGCGGGGTTGCGTTGCCTGCTGCTGGAGGCCGGCCGCGACTACGACCCGCAGGCCGAAGTCAACATGACCGCGCCGGAGAGCGACGCCCCGCTGCGCGGCGCCGCTACGCCCGACAAGCCATTCGGCTATTTCGATGCGACCGTCGGCGGCGGATGGCAGGTCGACGGCGAACCTTACACAATGCGCGAAGGCACCGACTTCCGTTGGTATCGCTCTCGGATGCTGGGCGGGCGGACCAACCATTGGGGCCGGCATGTGCCGCGGTGGGGCCCGTATGATTTCAAGCCCTTCTCGCGGGACGGATTGGGTGTGGACTGGCCGATCGGCTATGACGACATCGCGCCGTTCTACGACCGGGTCGAGCGGATGATCGGAGTCAATGGCGGGCGGATCGAGCTGGAGAATCATCCCGATTCGCCGCCGGGCTGCCTGATGCCGCCGCCCAAGCCACGCATCCCCGAAATGCTGCTCAAGGCCGCCTGCGAAAGCCTCGGCATACCCGTGCGGCCGGCGCATACCGCGGTACTCACGCGCGATATGCCCGATGATGTCGCGCCGCGCGCCGCCTGCTTCAACGCGACGCCGTGCACGCGGGGCTGCCCGATCGGCGCGATGTTCCAGACGACCACGTCGTTCCTGCCGATGGCGAAGGCTACCGGACGGTTGACGGTCGTGACCGACGCAATGGTCGCGCGCGTGGTGATGGCATCGGCGAACCGCGCCGCCGGCGTCGAATATGTCGATCGCAAGACGGGCGCGCGCCATCAGGTCAAGTCGCGCGTTGTCGTCTTGGCGGCGGGCACCTGCGAGACGACGCGGCTGCTGCTCAATTCGGGCGGCAGCGAGCGCCCCGGCGGGCTGGCCAATTACTCCGGGCAGCTCGGGCGCAATCTCACCGATTCGACCGGTGCGTCGTTTCGCGCGCATATTCCCGAGCTCGCCGATCGGCCACGCTACAACGAGGACGGCATCGGCGGCCAGCACATGTACATCCCGTTCTGGCTGTACCAGCAGCAGAAACGCGGGGAGCTGGATTTCCCGCGCGGCTATCATTTCGAACTGGGCGGCCGGTTCGGCATCCCGCCCGCCGCCGCGCTGCCGCGGGTGTGGGGGAAGGGGCTCAAACAGGCAGTGCGCAGCGCATCGGGCGCGTCGATCGCGATGGTGCTGCGCGGCGAAATGATCCCCAACAAGGACACGTATTGCGAGATCGACCCAGGCGTGAAGGATCGGTTCGGCATTCCGGTACTGCGGTTTGCGTTCCGCTGGTCGCAGCACGAGATCAACCAGGTCGCGCACGGACGCCGGACCGCGCATGCAGTCTTCAAGCGGATGAACGGGACCATTCTCGATCCCGAGTTGCCACCCGAAAAGCTCATCACCGCCGGTGGTGAGATCATCCACGAGCTGGGCACCGCGCGGATGGGCGCGGACGCGCGGTCGTCGGTGGTCGACAGCTATGGCCAGACCTGGGACGTCGACAATCTGGTGCTGATGGACGGTGCGATCTTCGCCTCGGGCGCGCACAAGAACCCGACACTCACCATCCTCGCATTGGCGCTACGCGCCTCCGAGCAGCTGGCAGCCCGCTTCAAATCGGGAGCCTTCGCATGACTCCGTCGCGCCGCGAAACGCTGCAGTGGATGATGGCGGCGGCGGCACTGCCGCTTGCCCGCTGGTCGCCGCCCGCGATGGCGGCGGGGCAGAATACCACCGCGCCATTTGACGTCGTCGACTGGCCCGAGGTGCTGCCCCCGCCCCCGGCCAGGGGCTATGGCCGCGATCCGGATCTGATGACGCCCAAGGTGCCTTGGCCACTGACGCTGAGCAATAAGCAGCGCGCGACGGTTGATCTGTTGGGCGATCTGATCCTACCCGCCGACGAACGCTCGCCTGGTGCCGGAACGCTGGGGGTGGGGGCGTTCGTCGACGAGTGGATCAGCGCACCCTATCCGATCCAGCGTGCGGACAGGGCGCTGCTGATCGGCGGTCTGATCTGGCTCGATGCGCAGAGCCGCGCCCTGCACGGGGCCACGTTCGACGCGATCGCGCCGTCCCAGCGCGATGGACTGCTCGATGCGCTCGTCGTGGCGGCGCCCGTCGTCAGGATGGCGAAGCCTGTCGCCTTCATGGACACGCTGCGGCACTTGTTCGTGCTCGGCTTTTATAGCCTTCCCGAAGGCAAAGCCGACATGGGTTTCATCGGGGACCAGCCGACGCCGGGCGACTATCCGGGGCCGAGCGAAGAGGCGCTGGCACATCTTGCGCAAGTGCTGGATCATTTGGGTCTCGCGAGTTCCTAGAATCAGGCGTCGGACGACCCTTTTCGGCGGCGTCCCCCAAAGGAAGGGAAGATCTGGCGAAGTGGGTAGGAGTCGAGATGCTCCCCCATGAACGCGATCTGTGCGTTCCGCCGCTCCGGACCTCAAGTGCTCGATGGCGTGGCAGGGGTGCACTATATCAAGACCGACCGCAGGATCGGCACCAACATTACGGGCAGCGCCACGCGTGGACCACGCCGGAATTGAGGACTGCGAACCGACGTCGGAATCCTCCCGCGAGTGCTTATCGAGCAGGAAAGGATTGCGGGTTGCGGATTTGCGACTAGCGTAGCGCCATATCCGCCGCTCGAGGCATAATCCGAATGATCATGACCGGCTCGCATGATTCAGTGCTCGTCTCGATCTCGATCTCGATCGCCGTCGCGGCTTCGTATACTGCACTGGATCTGGCCGGCCGTATCCGCGCTTCGGAAGGTTGGCTGCGCCGTGTCTGGCTGGTGACTGCGGCAATCGCGATGGGCGGCGGCATTTGGGCGATGCACTTCGTCGCGATGCTGGCTTTCAGCATGCCGGGAATGGCTGTGGGCTATGATGTCGAGCTGACGATCGTGTCGCTGCTCGTCGCGATCGTCGTCACCGGCGCCGGCTTCGCGGTGATGGGCCGCTCGCGCGGCGCTGCGGGACCTCTGCTCGTCGCCGGGATATTCATGGGCCTCGGGATCGTCGCCATGCACTATATCGGCATGGCGGCGATGCAGATGCCGGCCGCGCTCAGCTATGATCGGCTGTGGTTGGCAATTTCCGTGCTGATAGCGGTCGGGGCGGCCACGGCGGCGCTCTGGCTCGCTTCGCGCGAGAGCCATCATTTCGTCCGTTTCGGCGCGGCAGCCGTGATGGGCGCGGCGATCGCCGGGATGCACTTTTCGGGGATGCGCGCGGCAATATTCACCATTGCGCCGGGTTTCGACATGGCGCGCGGCGCTTCGGGCGCGAGCCAGTCGATGCTGGCGATCGGTGTGTCGGCGGCCGCATTCCTGATCCTGTTCCTGTCGCTGATCGCGGCGATGTTCGATCGCCGTTTCGCCCTGCTCGTACAGCGTGAAGCGAATGCGCTTCGACAGAGCGAGGAGCGCTTCCGGTCACTCTATAAGGGGACGCCGCTGCCGCTCCATGCGCTCGATCGCTTCGGACTGATCGAGCATGTCAGCGACGCCTGGCTCGACCTCATGGGCTATACCCGCGAGGAAGTTATCGGCCGCCCATTCGTCAATTTCCTGACGGAGGCGTCGGCGCGCCAGTTCCTGCAGGACTGGCCCGAGCTGTTGCGCCAGGGCTCGCTCGGACCACGCGAATATCGCGCGGTCACCAGGGATGGGGCCTTTCTCGACCTGGTATCCGCAGCGAAGGTAGAGCGCGATTCCGCGGATGAGCTCCTTCACGTCGTCGGCGGTTTGACCGACATGACCGGGCGCCGGCGCGCAGAGGAAGCGTTGCGCCAGGCCCAGAAGCTCGAGACGATGGGCCAGCTCACCGGTGGCATCGCGCACGATTTCAACAATCTGCTTGCCGTCATCCTCGGCAACCTCGAGTTGCTCCGCAAGCGCCTGCCAGAGGACCCCAAGGCCTTGCGGCTGCTGGAGAGCGCCTATCAGGGCGCGGAGCGCGGCGCTTCGCTCACGCAACGATTGCTGGCATTCGCGCGACGGCAGGATCTGCGCCCGCAACCGGTCGACATCCCGGAACTGGTCCACGGCATGACGAACCTGCTGCAGCGCTCGCTCGGTCCGCGGGTGCAAGTCGAGACGCATTTTTCACTCGGGCTTCCGCTCGCCCGGGTCGATGCGCACCAGCTGGAGATGGCGCTCTTGAACCTCGCGGTGAATGCGCGTGATGCCATGCCGGACGGCGGTTACGTGGATATCTCGGCGTCCGAAACGCTTCTCGCAGATGGCGAGATCGACGATTTGCCTGCCGGGCGCTATGTCCGGCTCACCTTCGCGGATACCGGCGCTGGCATGGACGAAGAAACGTTGACGCGGGCGACGGATCCGTTCTTCACGACCAAGGATGTCGGCCAGGGCACCGGGCTGGGGCTGTCGATGGTGCAAGGCCTTGCCGCGCAATCGGGCGGGTGGCTTGCGCTTCGCAGCGTCGTCGGCCAGGGCACGACCGCCGAACTCTATTTGCCGTTCGCGGAGCGCCCGGTGCGGCGAAAGCCCGAGCCTGCCCACCCCGATGAAGCGCCAACGAAATTGCCGCCAATGACCATCCTGGTGGTCGACGACGATCCGCTCGTGCTGGCCAATACGGCCGCAATGCTCGAGGATCTGGGCGTCGCTGTCATGATGGCAAGCTCCGGCAGCGGAGCGCTTGCGGAGGTGCACCGTGGTGGCATCGATCTGGTCGTTGCGGATCAGCTCATGCCCCAGATGACGGGTCTCGAGCTGGCCGAGGAGATCCGGAAGGACTATCCGGAGCTGCCCCTGCTGCTCGTCACCGGTTTTGCCGATCTCGACCGTGATGCAATCAAGGGCATCCACGTGCTTGCGAAGCCGTTCACACAGGAGGCGCTCGCGCGGACTGTTCGAATGGTGAAGGTCTCTGCCTCCGTAATCCCGATCAACCAGCGACGGAGCAGAACGTCCGCGAGCGATGATGCGCCCGAATGACTCGATGAGGTCCAATCCAAACGCGGCAGCCGGTGACGCGCCGAGCTACGGTGAATGCTCGGCGAGCGCGGCAGAGAGTATGTCTACGAGAATGCGGCCGGCAGCGCTGTCGGTATCGAGACGCGGATTGTAGATGGTCACTTCAAGGCCGACCGCATTGCCGCTGTTCAGTGCCACTCTGAGAACGGAAATCAGCTCGCTCGGCGAAAGCCCGTCCGGCAAGCGGAAATCGACAGCGGGCATGACGGCATCATCGAGCACATCAACATCGAGGTGGATGAAGAAGCCGTCGAGCCCAGGGCGAGTCAGATGAGCAACGGCGCTGCCGGCGGCATTCTCCACACCGAGGCGGCGTAAGGTGTCGAGATCATATGCCCGCATCTCGCGCGGCAAGGACTGACTGCCGAACTTCGCCTGGTCTTCCTGATCGCGAAAGCCGAACGCGACGGCATCTTCGGGCCGGACGATCGGCCGGCGGCCTTCGAGATCCGTGATCAGCGTCGGCCCGGATCCGGTCACAAATGCGAGATCCATCGAAGCGCCTTCGCCATTTGGCTCGGCCTCGGGCTGGAAGAAGTCCGCGTTGCCGTCGATGAACAACAGGCCGAAGCGTCCGCGCCGACGCCAGGCCAGCATCGTGCCGAGGAGGATCGTGCAATCGCCGCCGAGGATGATGGGAAAGTCCCCGGAAGCGAGCACCGCCTCGACCGCGTCTGCGAGTTTGGGCGACCATTGCGCAAGCGCAGGGGCATTCAGCGTCAGCGTCTCGTGATCCCGCGTCTGATCCTTCGGCGGCACGGCCAGGCGCCCGGCCCGCCGCGCGCCGATCCGATCCGCGAGCCCCAGTTCCAGGAGGCGCTCCGGCAGCGCCTCCACGCCGCCGCCGGTCAGGCCAAGTGTCGAGGGTGCTTCGATTATGGCGTAGGAGCGGGGTGGCATCATGATCTCCTGCTGATGCGCACCCAAGCTGCAACGAGCCACAAGGTTCCCGCTCGTGCGGCCACGGGAACTCGCGGACGAAACCAGAAAGCCGGTATCGGCTCGCAGCCCGTGGGCATGGGCTGTTCTATTTCTCGGTCAATTCAGGCGGCAGGCCCCCCGACGCAGTGCGTCCGAAGCCAGAGTGTCACAATCGCCGTCTAGGCAAATTCTCGAATCAAGCGGTGCCGTCCTGTCGTCCTGACCGGGCTGCGCCGCAGCGGGACGAATGTCCGGTCAGCGGGTCAGGGATGAACGGCACCGACAGGGAAAGAGCACGCTGGCTGCTGCGCAATATCCTGCCGCACGAGCCTGCGCTCCGCGGCTGGCTCGCGCGGCGCGCGTTGCCGGGTCTCGACGCCGACGACATCATCCAGGAATCCTATTCGATCCTGGCCGAACTCGAGACGGTCGCTACCATATATTATCCGCGCGCCTATCTGTTCCAGGTCGCGCGCTCGGTGATCACGCGCCACGTCCGCCGCACGCGGATCGTTCCGATCCATGCGGTCGACGATCTCGAACGGTTCGATCCTGCCGATGATGCCGCCTCGCCCGAACAGCATGCGATCGATCGGGACGAATTGCGTCAGCTCGCCCGCGCGATCGCGGCGATGCCGCTCAAGACCCGTGAGGCTTTCATCCTCCGGCGCGTCGAAGGCTTGCCACAGCGCGAGATCGCAGCGCAGATGGGCATATCGGAGAATACGGTCGAAACGCATATTTCACGAGGCATCCGATTCTTGATTGATTGGTTCGGGCGTGGCGGAAAGACACCGTCCCAAACCTCTAGGCAAATGGACCCGGAGATTGCCGCGTTAGATGGCCGAGCGAGAAACCAGTCGAGACATTGATCAGGCGGCGTCCGAATGGACGGCGCGACTGGATCGTGGGCCGCTGACCCCGGAACAAGACGAAGCATTCCAGGCCTGGCTGCAGGGCGATCCCCGCAGCAAGGGCGCCCTTCTGCGTGCGCAGGCGTTGTCGCTGCGGAGCGAGTCCGCCCAGGCGCTCGGACCGGATTTCGATCCGGCCGCGTTCGAAGAGCCGAAGCAGTCGTCGCCTTCGGGAATCTCGCGCCGCAAGACGCTGATATGGGCGGGCGGGGCAGTGGCAGCGTCCACTTTGCTGGCGCTGGGCCTCAACATCCCTACGGCAGGGGCGGTGATCAGCACCGGGCGGGGCGAGATTCGCCTGGTGCCGCTCAAGGACGGCTCGACCGTGCTGCTGAACACGGCGAGCAGCATCCGGGTCCAGGACGATGCGGAAGTACGCCGCGTCACGTTGCTCGAGGGCGAGGCCTATTTTTCGGTGGCGCGCGATCCGCGTCCGTTCACCGTCGAAGTCGACGGACGCCGGCTGCGAACGACGCAGGCGGGGTTCCGCGTCCGCAAGCTCGGCGGAAGCCCAGTCGACGTGCTGGTCGATCGCGGCCGGGTCGATCTCGCGACGCCGAGCCGGGTCGACGTGGCGCTCGGCGCCAATACGCGGCTGCTTCTGTCCGCGGCCGGGCAGCCGCAGCCGATCGCGCCGGAGATCGTCACCCGTGAGCTTTCGTGGCGCGAGGGCAAACTGGCCTTCGAGGGCGAAACGCTGAAGCAGGCTGCGGACACCTTCGCACGCTACAGCGACATCCGCATTCAGATCCGCGATCCCGAGCTTGCGCGCGAGCCGGTGACCGGTCTGTTCGCCTCCAACGATCCCGTCGGGTTCAGCCGTGCGATCGCGCGCGTATTCGATGCGAAGGTCGATCAGCGGGGCGACGACGTCATCCTCACCAGGACTGCTGCGGCGCAGTAAATTTTTTCTGAACCGATAGCGGAACCAATCGGCTGACGGCTCTCAATTCCCGAATGTCGCGACCAACGCGACCATATCGGGGGTCAGCCAAATGCACTTTCGTCATTCCGTTCTCTGCTGCGGGACCGCCGTCGTCGCGCTCGTGATCGCCGCGCCGGCCGCTGCACAGGAGCGCATCTTCGACATTCCGGCGCAGCCGGCGGTTCGCGCCATTCCCGAACTCGCGCGCCAGGCGCAGGTGCAGATCGTCGCGCCGGCGCGCGACCTGCAGGGGATTTCGACGCCAGCGGTGAAAGGCCGGATGGACGTGCGCACCGCGCTTCGCCGCCTGATCGCCGGCACGCCGCTGCGGATCGACAGCGACGATGGCCAGATCATCACGCTGCGATCCTCGGGCGCGTCGACGGGCGCTGGGCAGGTGCAGGGCGTCGGCACCGGCAGCGTGCGCGGCCGCGTCTTCAACACCGCGACCGGTGAATATGTCCGCAACGCCGAGGTCCGCATCGAGGGCACGACGATCGGCACGCTTTCCGATGACGATGGCGACTTTCGGCTGACGGGCGTGCCGACGGGCGAAACGACCGTCGTGGTGCGCTATACCGGCCTGCAGGAGACGCGGACCGTCGCCAATGTCGTCGCCGGAGAAGTCGCGACGCTCGATGTCCAGTTGCAGGCGCTGTCGGACACCGCCGAGCTCGCCGACGCCAACGAGCTGGTGGTCACGGCGATCCGTTCGGGCCAGGCCAGCGCGATCATGGAGCGGCGCGCCGCGCCGAACGCCAAGAACGTCGTCGCCGCCGACAATTTCGGCGCGCTCACCATGGGCGATGTCGGCGAGTTCATGAAGAACATGCCGGGCATCTCGCTCGACTATACCGAGGTCGACGCCACCGCGGTGCGCATCGGCGGGCTCGATCCGAAATATTCGACCTTCACCACCGACGGCGCCCGCATGGCGACCGCCACGTCGAACAACAATAACGGCCGCCAGAACTCGTTCGAGCAGATGTCGATCACCGGTATCGACTCGATCGAGCTCAACAACACGCTCACCGCCGGCATGGACGCCGACTCCCCCGGCGGAAACATCAACCTGCGCAGCAAATATGCATTTCAGCGCAAGGGCCGGCTGTTGCGCTTCCAGCTGGGCGGCGTGGGGACTTCGGATTCGGGCTTCTCCTCGGCTTACTTCCCCGACGACAAGAAGCACGCGCGTATCTATCCTTCGGCGCAGATCGGGTATGCGGATGTCTTTCTCGACGGCACGCTCGGCGTGGCGTTCAATGCAAGCTACAACGCCAATTACGTCCAGCAGGACCGCATCCAGACCGACTGGTCGTATCTCGCGAATGGCCGGGTGATCCCCTATCAGGTGATGTGGCGCCCGGGCCCGAAGTTCACCAGCCGCCGCGCCGCCAATCTGAGCGTGGATTACAAAGCGAGCGACAAGCTCACGCTGTCGCTGCGCAGCAACTACTCGTTCTACGACGTCGAATATTTCAACCAGTACACCTTCCTGATCTTCGGCACGACGACGACGTCGCGCGCCACTGCGGATTCGACCCCGACGCACATCGTGGTCAATCCGAACGGGACCAACACCCGGCTGCACACGCAATATTCGCACCGTTATGCCGGCACGCCGGCGTGGCTCGTCGCGCCCAAGCTCGAATATAAGGACGACAGCTTCGAGGCGGTGCTGCGTGGCAGCTACTCGAGCTCGGAGTTCAATTTCCGCGACAATTCGAAGGGCTTCTTCCAGCGCACCGACAGCTGGCTGACCCGGATCGGCTTCACGCTCGACCGTCCCTCGACCGACTCCAACGAATGGACGCTGACCCAGACCGCCGGCCGGCCCTGGGGCGACCCGAGGAGCTTCAATCGCGACGACGATATCGGCAACAATATCCGCACGTCCGAATCCAACGCCGTGAACGAGATGTACGGCGGCAATCTCGACCTGAAGAAGAAGTTCGACGTCGCCGGCGTGCCGTTCCTGCTGCTCGGCGGCGGCGGACTGCGCACCAACGACTGGCGCACCAACGAAGGCTCGTTCAACCAATTCCAATATGTCGGTCCGACAAACGATCTGACCCAGCGCGCACCCGAGGCAGTGATCCCCTGGACGCAGAACTACCAGTTCCAGATCCACGGCTTCGACGCGGGCAACATGAACGCGCAGAACTGGCGCGCCGACAGCAACTACGCGACCTACGACATCTTCAAGGCGCACCCGGAATATTTCGTGCCCGACACGGTGGGCAATTTGAAGCGCGATCTCGACAATAACAAGCGCGTGAAGGAGGACATCTTCGCCGGCTATTTCGAGGTGCAGGCGCGCGCCGGCCGGGCGCGGTTCGACCTGGGCCTGCGCTATGAGAAGACGAAGACCGGCGCCAGGGTCGCCAACGTCCGCCCGGTGAAGGATGTCACCGCGGCCGGGCTTTCGGTCAGCACGGTCGAGGGCCTGCTCTACCAGTACAACAACGGCACCTATTCGACGCGCCACGGCGAATATGACGACTGGTTCCTGAGCGGCGGCATCAAATATGATTTCACCGACAATCTCGTCGGCCAGTTTGCCTATAGCCAGTCGATCCTGCGCCCGGATTACGGCAATCTCGGCGGCGTCGTATCGGTCAACGACGACACCCAGATCGTCAGCGTGCCCAACACGCTGCTCAAGCCCGAGCATTCGACCAAATATTTCGGCGGGCTGCAATATTTCCTCGAGCCCTCGGGCGTGGTCGGAATCTCCTATTACCGGCTCGACATCAAGGACATGCAGGTCACCGGCATCACCGTCGATCCCGCGGATGTCGGCTACAGCGCAGGCGATTATCCAGGCTACATCTTCCGCAGCGCGCAAAACGCGCCGGGGATCAGTACCAACGAAGGCGTGATCTTCGAATACGACCAGCAGTTCAGCTTCCTGCCGGGCGCGCTCAAGGGCTTCGGCATGCGGGCATCGCTGACCATGATCGATCCCGACGGCGAGCGCGTGAACATGCCCAAAAAGGCGGCGAACTGGGGCTTCCGCTACAGCCATAGCGGCTTCGACGTCCAGCTCACCGGAAACTGGCAGGACAAGTATCGCACCAGCGCGCTGAGCAACACGCCGACCACCGCCAATAACGGTATCCTCTATCATGCCCAGCGCGAGCTGTGGAACCTCAGCGCCAGCTACAAGATCGACAAGAATTTCGAAGTGATGCTGGCGGGGCGTAACATCTTCAACGCGCCCGACGTTATCTATTCGAACGTCCCCGGCCGGGTGCAGCAATATACGATCTACGGATCGATGTGGAACCTCGGCATCAAGGGCACCTTCTGATGGCACTCGATATCGATCGCCGCAGCCTCATCGTTGGCGCAGGTCTCGGGCTGGGCGCGCTCGTGCTGCCGGCGGGGCGTGGTCTCGCCCAGCAGATCCTCGGCGCGAAGGGGTTCACGCACAATGTGGCGAGCGGCGAACCCGGCCCGGATTCGATGCTGTTGTGGACGCGCTACGTGCCCGCAACGGGTGACAATGCGATCCGGCTCGACGCCGAAGTGGCGCTCGACGCGGATTTCGCCAGGCCGGTATCGGGCGGCAGCGTGCAGACCGGCCCGTGGCGCGACTGGACCGCGAAGATCACCGTCGACGGGCTGAAGCCGGGAACCGTCTATTGGTACCGCTTCGTCGCGCCCGACGGCAGCAAGTCGCCGGTCGGGCGCACCAAAACGCTGCCGGCGGGCGATGCCGGCCGCTTCCGGCTCGGCGTCTTCTCCTGCTCGAACCTGCCTTACGGCTGGTTCAATGCCTATGGCCACGCCGCCGCGCGATCGGACCTCGACCTCTGGCTGCATGTCGGCGACTATATCTACGAATATGGCACGCCGGCAGCGACCGACGTGCGGGTGCTGGATGGACGTACGCTCGCGCCGGGGCACGAGATCCTCGCCATCACCGATTACCGCATGCGCTACGCCTGTTATCGCGCAGACCCCGATCTCCAGCGGCTGCACCAGATGGCGCCGATGGTGGCATTGTGGGACGATCACGAATCCAGCAACGACAGCTGGGAGGGCGGTGCGCAGAACCACCAGCCGGCGAAGGAGGGCGACTGGAACCTGCGTCGCGCTGCGGCGATGCAAGTCTATCGCGAGTGGATGCCGGTCTCGGACGAGCCGTGGAAGGCCTATCCGATCGGCACGCTCGCGACGCTCTACCGGACCGAATCCCGCCTGCTCGCGCGCACCCGGCCGGCCGATATCGGCGCGACGTTCAAGGCGGCCGATCCCGGCGCCGCGCTCAAGGCATTCCGCGACGGCGCGTGGCAGGATCCTTCGGCGACGATGCTGGGATCGACGCAGGAAAGCTGGCTGGCACATGCGCTCAAGGCCAATGCGCGCAGCGGCGCATGGCAGCTGGTTGGGATGGGGACCATCCTCGGACGGACGGTGATGCCGCAGGAAGCAGTGAGCTGGCTTCGTTCCGATGCCACCGAGAAGAGCGTCGCGAGCTTCCGGGACAATGCACGCGCAGCGAAGCTCGGTCTGCCGATGTGGATGGACCGCTGGGACGGCTATCCCGCGGCGCGTTCGCGGCTGCTCAAGGCGGCGCAAGCGGCCGACGCCAACCTGGTGATGCTCTCGGGCGACAGCCACAATGCCTGGGCTTATGGCTTGGTCGAGGATGGCCGGCCGGCTGGCGTCGAGTTCGCCGGCCACGCCGTCACCTCGCAGGGCATGGAGGGCAGCATGGCGGCCGATCCAGCAATCGTCGCCCGCGGATTCATTGCTGCCAATCCCGAACTGAAATGGGCGGACACCAGCCGGCGCGGCTATATGATGATCGAAGTCACGCCCGGGCGCGTCACCGGCGAGTGGCTGTTCCTGCAGACGATCAAGGCGCGGAGCACCAATCTCGCGGGGTCGCATCGCATGCATGTCGAGCGGGGGCGCAAGATTTTCGCGAGCTAGATCTGCCGCTCGCAAATTCGACCATACGCATGTGGGGGAGGCGGGCCCATCTGGTTGCGCATACTTCGCGGTCGCCGTGCCGGGCTTGAGCGGGCAGCTTCTTCCCTGAAGCTGCCCGCCCGTAGTCGCGATCAGGCGAACTCGGCCATTTTGCCGCTGCCGCCGAACACTTCCACCTTGCCGCCGCTGGCCCGGCGCCGCTGGAGCCAGTCCTTGAGCAACTCCGAGCACGTGTGATCGATCGCCGAACAGCGCGAGAAATCGATCCGGACCGGCGCCTGGCGCGGCAGGCCGTCGAGCCGTTCGGAGAGCTTGGGCAGCGCGAGGAACGTCGCCGCGCCGTCCAGCGCCAGCGTGTGGCCCTCCGCTTCCTCGCTCTGCTCCACCCGCAGGCGCAGGCGCCGGAAGTGCGGCAGCAGCTCGACCATCGACAATGCGATGCCGACCAACACGCCGGTCAGCAGGTCCTCGACCACCACCAGCGTGAGCGTTACTGCCCAGATCATCGCCGGCAGCACGCCATAATCGCGCAGCAGATGCTTGGCATGGCTGAAATTCACCAGCCGCGCGCCGGTGACGACCAGCACTGCGCCGAGCGCGGCCATCGGGATCTCGCGCAGCAGCCAGGGGAGCAACGCGACGAAACCGAGGATCCACACGCCGTGGAGCATCGTCGAGAGCCGCGTCGTGGCGCCGGCCTGGACGTTGGCCGAGCTGCGGACGATCACGCCGGTCATCGGCAGCGCGCCGGCGGCACCGCACAGCAGGTTGCCCACGCCCTGCGCGCGAAGCTCCTTGTTGTAGTTGGTGCGGACGCCGTCGTGCATCCGGTCGACCGCCGCCGCCGAGAGCAGGGTCTCGGCGCTGGCGATGAAGGCGATGGCGAAGGCTGCGCCGATCACGGAAGGGTTGAGAAGGATGGAGAAAGCGCCCGCATCGGGCAATGCGATCGCCGCGGCGATATTCTCCGGCACGACCACGCGGGTGACGTCGAGGCCGAGCGCGAAGGCGAGCAACGTGCTCGCCATCACGCCCATCAGCGCGCCGGGGACGAGCTTGAGTGCTGTCGGCCGCCATTTCTCCCAGCCGAGCATGACGCCGATCGTCACCAACGCGAGCGCGAGTGCGATTTCCGCCGCCGCCATGTTGGGCGACAGGCCGAGCAGGCGGCCGGGCATCGCCGCGAGATTCTCGAGACCGCTGGGGAGCGGCTTCGAATCGAACAATACGTGGAACTGGCCGATCACGATCAGCACGCCGATGCCGGCGAGCATGCCGTGGACGACGGCAGGCGAGATCGCGCGGAACCAGCCGCCGAGGCGGAATATCCCGGCGACGACCTGGATCAGTCCGGCGAGCATCAGGATCGGGCCGAGCGCCGAGAGGCCCTGGTCGCGGACGAGCTCGAACACGATGACGGCGAGACCGGCGGCGGGGCCGCTGACCTGCAGCGGCGATCCGGCGAGCGCGCCGACGACGAGGCCGCCGATGATGCCGGTGATCAGGCCCTTTTCGGGCGACACGCCCGATGCGACGGCGATGCCCATGCAGAGCGGCATCGCGACGAGGAAGACGACGATCGAGGCGGTGAGATCCCGGACGTTCCAGCGGGCCTTTGCCTCGGGCGGGGCGGCGTCGAGAGGGGCGGTGGCGGTGTTCATTCCGCCGCCTCCAGCCGCTCGGCGGCCACGCGCGGCGAGGCGGGCAGCGCCACCGGTAGCGGCGCATCCTCGCGGATCGGCACGAACTGGTTGCTCACGCCGTCGAGCGCCAGCACCTGGCCATGCGCGATATCGAAGAACCAGCCGTGCAGCGCGACATCACCACGCGCGATCGCCGCGGCGACCGAGGGGTGCGTGCGCAGATGCGCGATCTGCACATTGATGTTCTCGAGGCTGGCGGCACGTACGCGCTCGCCATTCTCCACGCCGGGATAGCCGCGCTCCACGACGCTCTTGGCCGCCTGGCTATGGCGCAGCCACGCCGCGACATTGGGCATGTTCTCGAGCATCTCGGGGTTCATCAGCGCCTTCATCGCGCCGCAGTCCGAATGGCCGCAGACGATGATGTCGTGCACGCCCAGCGCCTCGACTGCATATTCGACCGTGGAGGAGACGCCGCCATTCTGCGTCGCGAAGGGCGGCACGATATTGCCCGCGTTGCGGCACACGAACAGGTCGCCGGGCCCCGCCTGCATGATCTGCTCGGGCACCACGCGCGAATCCGCGCACGAGATCATCAGCGCCTTGGGGCTCTGCCCGTCGGACGCCAGTCGGGAGTAGAGGTCGCTCTGGTTCGGAAAGACCTGCTTTGCGAAGCTCAGCACGCGTCCCATCAATTCGTTCACGATTCCGTACTCCTTGCCAGCTCGCACCAGGGCGAGCGTCAGGAGGGGAAGTAGGGGCCGTGTTTTGCTGCAGCGCAGCTTGCGTGTAAGGAATTGTTGCCCGACGGCCGGCCGTTTCAGGTGAGCGGCAGGCGGATTTCTGCGCTCAAGCCGCCGCTGCTGCGATTGCGCAAAATGAAGGTGCCGCCTTCGGCCTCGACTGCGCGGGTGACGATCGAAAGCCCGAGCCCGAGGCCCAACGTATCGCGCGTCCGCGCCTGATCGAGGCGGACGAAGGGCTGCATCACGGTCTCGATCGATTCGGCGGGAATGCCGGGACCGTCATCCTGGACGCGCAGCACGATCTCGGTTTCGGTGCTCCGCAGGACGATCGAGACATGCTCGGCATGATGGACGCCGTTTTCGACGAGGTTGACCAAAGCCCGCTTGAGCGCGCCCTGCCGGACGGCGCGCTCGAGATGGTCGGGGCCGTTGTAGCGCACGTCGCCGCCGCGATCGCGCGCATCGTCGGCCACGGTCTGGCAGAGCGCGGCGAGATCGACCCGGACGCGCGGCTCCGCCTCGTCCTCGCCGCTAAGATAGGCGAGCAGCGATCCGATCATCGCTTCCATCTCCGATATGTCGGACTGGATCGCCTTGTGCGTCTCGACGTCCTCGACGCCGTCGGCGCGCAGCCGCAGGCGCGCGAGGGGGGTGCGCATGTCGTGGCCGACCGCGGCGAGCGCCTGGGTACGGTCCTCGATCAGCCGGTGGATGCGCGCCTGCATGCGATTGAACGCGCGGATGACGCGACGCAGCTCGCGCGGGCCGGCCTCGGCCAGCGCCTCGGGCTCGTCGCTGCCGACGCGCTCGGCGGCCTGGGCGAGCTGGCGCATCGGCAGCAAGGTCCTGCGCACGAGCATCCCGCCGATCAGGATGATCAGCACTGCCGGCGCGAGCCCGAGCAGGATGCGATCGAACGAGAAGCTGAGCTCGTGCACCGGCTCGCGCGTGGCGAACTGCATCTTGCTCCCGTCGGGCAGCATGATGCTGCCCTCGATCACTGCCTTGCGGCCGTTGCCCACCAGCCGCAGGTGCGGATTGGCACCGGCGAGGCTCGGCTCCCACTCGACCACCTGCTTGTGGATGCGATCGAGGTTCGGTGCGATCCGCAGCCGGGCCGGCAGCGTCGTGCCCCAGCGGACTTCGTAGCGGCTGGTCGTAAGGTCCGCGGCCAGCGCGGCGCGCCCTTCGGCGGGCTCCTCCGCCAGCAGTTTCCGGGCGATCACCAGATGCTCGGCGAGCCTGCGCGCCTCGTCGTCGCGCACCGAAAGCTGGCTCGCGCGCTCATAATAAAAGGTGCTGGCGCCGAATTCGATCAGGATGGCGAGCAGCAGGATCGCGAAGACCCGGCCGATCAGCCCCAGCGAAGGGCGCAGCGCGCGCGTCAATCGCGCGTCACCGCTACGTTCAGCATATAGCCGACGCCGCGGACCGTGACGATCGGCGCCTTGCCGTGCGCATCGGACAGCTTGCGGCGCAGACGGCTGATCAGCACGTCGACGCTGCGATCCGAGCTGTCTCCCAGCCGCATGCGCGAGAGCTCGATCAGCCGCTCGCGCGCGATGACGCGGCCGGCATTGTCGCAGAGGCTGACCAGCAGGTCGAACTCGGCGCCGGTCAGTTCGACGATCGCGCCGCCCGGCGATTTGAGCTCGCGGCGCGGCAGGCTGACGGTCCAGCCGTCGAATTGCAGCCGTCCCTGCGCCTGGTGCGACGGCGAGGGTTCGGAACCGTTGCCGCGGCGGAGCACGGCACGGACGCGGGCGATCAGCTCGCGCGTGCCGAACGGCTTGGCGAGATAGTCGTCCGCGCCGAGCTCCAGCCCGATCACGCGATCGGTCTCGCTGGCCTTGGCCGAAATGAAGATGATCGGCACGCGGCTGCGCTCGCGGAGCATGCGGCACAGATCGATGCCGCTGGTGCCGGGCAGCATGATGTCGAGGATGACGAGATCCACTGGCGAGGCGTCGAACGCCGCCCACATTTCGGGCGCGGTCGCCACCGGACGCACGCGATAGCCATGTTCCTGGAGCGCGCGCGCAGTGAGCGTGCGAAGCGGCGGATCGTCTTCGACCAGGATGATCGAGGGCGGGGCAACGGACTGAGGAAGCATCACTTGGGGACCTAGGGTCGTATGCGTGCGGGAACAAGTCTTGCACTGCAGCATGACCTGCTCAGCAATGTTTCCTTACGTTCGCGCGAAGCGGGAGCAACACGCTCCCCATAGAGGAATCCTCGACACATATTTCGAGGACACGATCATGTTCTTTGCCCTGCTGCTCGCCCAGACGGCGACGCCGCTCGAACTCATCTGTGTCGGCGGCGGTGCGGCGAACAAGGCCGATATCGCGACGGTCTATGGTGCCGAGAACAGCGGCAACAATGCGTGGCCGACGATGCACGACAGGCGCCGCGAAGCCTTTCGCGATCGCGTCGAGGTCCGGATCGCGGGAGAGCAGGGCCGGATCCGCTTGCCCCAGGCCATGCTGCCGGCCGGTGGCGACGGCTGGTTCAACCTCGGCAAGTTGAAGCTCAGCGCACGGACGCTCACCGCGGCGGCGGCGATCGACCTGATGAACAACCCCAGGGTCCGTCTCGATCGCGCTACCGGGGCTATTCGCATCCGCGGTGCGGCGGGCAGCTATGACGGCGTCTGCCAAGGCGGGCTGGCCTCGTAGCGCCACCGCCTCTGGAGTCTAATGACTTCACTCTGCTCCGTTCGTTTCGAGCGCAGTCGAGAAACATCACATCGCGGTTGGCTCCGTTTCTCGACTGCGCTCGAAACGAACGGGGAAGTAAGCGGTTCAAGCACAAGTCATCCCGCTCCCCCTTTCGCGGCGCGATCAAAATGCGGCTTGAGCAGGTGCGCGAATTGCTGGAGGAGGCCGGTCGATCTTCGCCTGACAGGGAAACTCCATGCCTTCCGGACTTGTAGCGCTGCTGGACGACATTGCCGGCATCACCAAGCTCGCCGCTGCGTCGCTCGACGATGTCGGCGCGGCCGCCGGCAAGGCCGGAGGGAAGGCGATCGGCGTGGTGGTCGACGATACCGCGGTGACGCCGCGCTATGTCGTCGGCCTGTCGCCCGAGCGCGAGCTGCCGATCATCGCGAAGATCGCGGTCGGATCGCTGCGCAACAAGCTGCTGCTCCTGTTGCCCACCGCGCTCCTCCTGAGCGCTTTCGCGCCCAGGGCTATCACGCCGCTGCTGATGCTGGGCGGTGCGTTCCTGTGCTTCGAAGGCGCCGAGAAGGTGCTCGAGGCGTTGAGCGGGGAATCGCATGCGGAAGTCGAGGCCGCGCCGATGGATGCCGCCGAGCTCGAGCAATCGAAGGTCAAGGGCGCGATCCGCACCGATCTGATCCTGTCGGCGGAGATCATGGCGATCGCGCTCGCCGACGTGGCGGAATCGCCGATCCTCACCCAGGCCGTGGTCCTCGCGATCGTCGGCATCGGCATCACCATCGGGGTCTATGGCGTGGTCGGGCTGATCGTGAAGATGGACGATATCGGCCTGCACCTCGCCGAACGCCGCAGCGCGGCGACGCGCGCCATCGGCCGCGGACTGGTCAAGGCGATGCCGGCGCTGATGGAATTCGTGTCGATCGTCGGGACCGCCGCGATGATCTGGGTCGGCGGCGGGATCCTCGTCCACGGGCTGGAGGTGCTCGGCGTCCCCGAGCCCGCCGGCACGATCCACCACGCGGCCGAGGCGGTGACGCATGCCGCGGGAAGCCTTGGCGGCATCGCGGCATGGCTCGTCAGGGCGATAGCCTCGGGCCTGTTCGGGCTATTGGTCGGCGGCGTGCTGGCGTTCGGCCTGCACAAGATCCGGCATTGATCAATTTCGGTCATCCCGGCCTTGAGCCGGGATCCCGCTTTTTCCGCCTGGCCTGAAGGCAGCGGGACCCCGGCTCAAGGCCGGGGTGACGAAAAACAATATGAGTCCTCAACCTACACGTTGAAGCGGAACAGCATCACGTCGCCGTCCTGGACGACATATTCCTTGCCTTCGGAACGCAGCTTGCCGTGGTCGCGCGCGCCGGACTCGCCCTTGAACTGGACATAATCGTCATAGGCGATCGTCTCGGCGCGAATGAAGCCGCGCTCGAAATCGGTGTGGATCTCACCCGCCGCCTGCGGCGCCTTGGCACCGACCTCGACGGTCCAGGCGCGTGCTTCCTTGGGGCCGACGGTGAAGAAGGTGAGGAGGTGAAGCAACTTGTAGCCCGCGGTGATCACGCGGGCGAGGCCGGTCTCCTCCAGCCCGAGCTCGGCGAGGAACTCGCCGCGGTCTTCGGGCGGCATCGTCGCGATCTCGGCCTCGATCGCTGCGGAGACGACGACTGCCTCGGCGCCCTCGGCCTTGGCCTTCTCGAACACCTTGGCGGAGAGGTCGTTGCCGTTGGCCGCGTCCTCCTCGTTGACGTTGCAGACATAGAGGACGGGCTTGCCGGTCAGCAATTGCGCCTGGGCGAACACCCTGGCCTCTTCGGCGTCCTTCGGCTCGGTCAGCCGCGCGGGCTTGCCCTCCCGCAGCAATTCGAGCGCCTGGCCGAGCACCGAGGCGGCGATCTTCGCCTCCTTGTCGCCCTGCTGGCCCTTTTTGATATAGTTGGGGACGCGTTTCTCGAGGCTCTCGAGGTCGGCGAGCATGAGCTCGGTCTCGACCGTCTCGGCATCGGCGATCGGATCGACCTTGTTGTCGACATGCTGGATGTCGTCATTCTCGAAGCAGCGCAGCACATGGACGATCGCGTCGACTTCGCGGATGTTGCCGAGGAACTGGTTGCCGAGGCCTTCGCCTTTGCTCGCGCCGCGCACCAGCCCGGCGATGTCGACGAAGCCGAGCTGCGTCTCGATGATCTTGGCCGAGCCGGCTATCTCGGCGAGCTTGTTCAGCCGCGGATCGGGCACCGCGACGTTCCCGACATTGGGCTCGATCGTGCAGAAGGGATAATTCGCCGCCTGCGCCGCGGCGGTCTCGGTCAGCGCATTGAAGAGCGTGGACTTGCCGACGTTCGGAAGCCCGACAATGCCGCAGCGAAAACCCATGAGAAGTTCGATCCTGTGTTGAAGGGCCGGATGTCTCCGGCAAGTTGCCGGCTCGATAGGCGCAAAGCGCCGCGGTTTCCAGTGTGCCGGCGAAACGCCACGACGCCGGCGGAGAGATGCGGGAAGGCGGGATCGGCTACGTCCTGGCAATGTATCGCTGCTTGACGCGGCCCCGTTCATCTGGGGTACAGGGGCGCCAAGCCTTTTCGGCAGGTTCGAGTATTCAAGGAGCAGGGAATGATTCGCCGTCACATGATCATGAGCGCCGCCGCGGCGACGCTGGCGCTTGCAAGCTGCGGCGGCAGCGACGATCCCACGCCCACACCCTCGCCAACGCCGACGCCGACGCCGACGCCGACTGCGTCGCCGACCTATACTGCGTTCCCGCTGGCCGCCGCCGCGGAGTTCAGCACGATCAACGCGGCGACCAGCTATACCGGCGATCCGGCCGGCGCCGTGACGCTGGGCGTCGCGAGCACCGAGCAGATGACGACGCGCGTCCGCCTCGCCACCAGCAACGCGATCGCCACCGCCACCTATGTGATCAACGAGAACAACGAGGAATCGCGCTTCGCCAACGCCAACGTTACCGTCCAGCCGGCGACGACGGTTCCCGAGTTCGTGTTCCGCACCGACGACACCGCGACCGCGGGTAAATTCTCGCAGCTCGAGTTCCTCAACAACACGATTCCCGACAAGGTGACGAGCAACACCAATCTGGCGCTGACCAATGTCAGCTACGCCAATTGGTGGCGCGGCGATTCGACCACGGGCGCGAAGCGGATCACCAACACGGTGTTCGGCTACCAGACCGTCCTCCGGGACATGCCGACCACGGGTACGCAGGCTTATACCTCGACCGTCGTCGGCCGTCTGGTGAGCGTGTCCGGCGCGACGACCAGCGTGCTGCGCGTCTCGGGCACCGTCACGACCTCGGTCAATTTCTCGACCGGTCTCGTCGATCTGACGCTCAACCTGACCACGATCCCCGCGGCAGGCGGCGCCCCGGTTGCCTATGCCAACTTCACTGCGCGGGGCGCGATTCCGGCCGGGCAGAACCAGTTCACCGGCAGCTTCACCGCTGGCAACCCGCTCTCGGGCACGATCGCCGGCGGCCTCTTCGGCTCGCAGGCCAAGGAGATCGGCATCACCTTCGCGGCCACGGGCACCATCGGCGGCGCCAACCAGAACCTCGTCGGCGTGGTCGTCGGCAAGAAGTAAGGCTAAAGATACGAAACAAAGAAGGGGCTCCGGGAAACCGGGGCCCCTTTCTCTTTGGGCTCAGCCCTGCAGCCGCAATGCGACTTCGCTCATGAACCGAGCGTCGTTGCCGTCTGCGAGCCAGATCGCCTCGGCCGCGATCGCGCCGAGCATGTCGGTGAGCGGATCGATCTCCGCCTTGGCGTAGTTACCCAGCACATAGCCGGTCACCCGATCCTTGTGCCCGGGATGGCCGATGCCGATCCGCACGCGGCGGAAATCCGGGCCGATATGCGCATCGGTCGAGCGCAGGCCGTTATGCCCCGCCGTGCCGCCGCCCATCTTCACCTTCACCTTGAACGGCACGAGATCGAGCTCGTCGTGGAAGACGGTGACCTCGCCTGGTGTCAGTTTGTAGAAGTCCATCGCCGCGCGCACCGCCCGGCCGCTCTCGTTCATGAAGGTGCCGGGCTTGAGCAGGATCAGCTTGTCGGTGCCGATCCGCCCTTCCTGCGTCCAGCCCTGAAACTGCTTCTTCGGCGTCGTGAAATCGTGCACCTCGGCGATGGCGTCCACGGCCATGAAGCCGACATTGTGCCGGTGCATCGCATATTGCGGGCCCGGATTGCCCAGGCCGACCCAGAGCTGCATGCGTTGAACCTCAAAAGAAAATCGCCTCCGCACCTAGGATGCGGAGGCGATTTTTTCATCCAGGAAAGTTGGGGAAAGCGATTACTCGCCTTCACCCTCGGCCGGAGCCTCTTCCGCGGACTCGGTCTCGGTGTCGCCTTCGCTCGACTTGAGCGCCGACGGCGCCACCACGGTCGCGATGGTGAAGTCGCGGTCGGTGATCGCCGAAGCCGCGCCCTTGGGCAGGGTCACCGCCGAGATGTGGATCGTATCGCCGACTTCGACGCCCTTCAGCGAGATCTCGATCTGGTCGGGGATCTCGGCCGCGTCGCACACCAGTTCCAGCTCGTGGCGAACGACGTTGAGCACGCCGCCGCGCTTGATGCCGGGGGCCTCTTCCTCGTCGGTGAACACGATCGGCACGTTGACGTGCACGCTGGCATGCTCGGAAATGCGCAGGAAGTCGACGTGGATCGGACGATCGGTCACGACGTCGAAGGCGACGTCCTTGGGCAAAGTGCGCTCGCCATTGACCATCACGACCGAGTTCATGAAGTGGCCGGTCATCAGCAGCTTCATCAGCTCGCGTTCGCTGACGTGGATGCCAACGGGGTCTGCCTTGTTGCCGTAGATAACGGCGGGGACGCGGCCTTCACGACGAAGCGCCCGGGAGGCTCCCTTGCCAGCCCGGTCGCGCGTCTCGGCCGACAGCGTAAGCGTCTCGCTCATGTGTCGTTCCAATGCGCTAAAGTGTTTCAGTTCCCATGCCGGACAGGCCTCCAGGGATGACCCTGTCGCAGCAAGCGCGCGCCTCTAGCCGAGAACCGGCCGGAGTGCAACTTCTGAACTCCCCTCCCTCGCAGGGAGGGGAATCGATGAGTCGTTCGCCCGCTGTCTGCCCTAGACCAGTTCGGGCAGCAGCTCGTCGAGCTTGTCGAGGCTCTGGCTCCAGCCTTCCTTCATACCCTTCAGCGCCGGGATCATCCGCTCGCTCACCTGCGTGACGAGGGTGGTCATGTGCATCAACGTCCCGCCGTCCGGCGCGTCTTCGAACACGAAGGTATCCTCATGCTCGATTCCCCAGCTGCCGTCCTCTTCCTGGAAGGCCCGCAGCACGAAACGCATGCGGTTCGGGCGGTCGACTTCGAGGAACTCGCCGTAGACGGGGTTGGTGCCGTACGGTTCCGGGCCGCGCATGTCGATGCGGATCTTGCCGCCCGGCCGCACGTCGGTTTCGCAGACCGGCGCATCGAATTCGCGCGGGCCCCACCAGCGGGCGAGATGCTCGGCTTTGGTCAGGCAGTCGAACACCAGTTCGCGCGGCGCGGCGAAGGTGCGGGTGATCGTCATTTCGGTGCCCACACCGGGTTCGGTCACAGTCATTTCTTCTCTCCTTCTTCCTGCAGTTGTTTCAGATACAAATCGAGATCGTCGAACTTTTCCTCCCAGAAGCGCCGATAGGCATCGAGCCATTGGCTCGCCGCCTTGAGCGCTTCGGGCTCGAGCTTCGCCGGGCGCTGCTGCGCCGTGCGGCCGCGCGAGATCAGCCCGGCGCGCTCGAGTACCTTCAGATGCTTGGTCACCGCCGGCCCGCTCATCGCGAAGGGGCGGGCGAGCTCGCCCACCGAAGTCTCGCCGCGGGCCAGCCGCGCAAGGATCGCGCGCCGGGTCGGATCGGCCAGGGCCGCGAATGTCGCGCTCAATGCGTCGGGTGTCGGGCTCATGTAACCTCCTAGTTAAATAACCTATCAGTTAAATGAACGCGGGAGTCAAGCGCTATTCGGCACCCCGCGAAAACGGGGGTGACGGTCAGGAGTAAGCGAGTCGTCGACGCGCCTGGATGAGGGTTCATATCTTTCTTCGTCACCCCGGCCTTGAGCCGGGGTCCCGCTGCCTTCAAGCTGGGCAGAAGAAGCGGGATCCCGGCTCAAGGCCGGGATGACTGAGATCTATCAATGGCTTACTTAGGTTCTCAACCTAGTAGTTGACTCGCTCCGCCTTGATCCCGCGCTTCGCCAGTTCGGCCTGCACCCCGGCCGGTCCGGCCAGATGCCCCGCGCCCACGGCGACGAACACGGTGCCCGGCTGCTTCATCCGCTCGGCCAGCCAGCCGGCCCATCTGGCATTGCGTTTGGCGAGCAAGGCATCGACCAGCTCGGGCGAGCCACTGAGATCCTCGTTCATCATCCGCGCCAGCCCGTCGGCGTCGCCGGCGCTCCACAGCGCCACCATCCGGTCGATCGTCTTGCCCGCCTTGGGCAGGTCGTCGATCGTGTCGATCAGCAGTGCGCGCTGTGCCGCCAGCGGCAGGCGATCGAAATAGCCGAGCTGCTCGCGCGCGGTCTCCAGTCCGACGACGGGCTTGCCCGCCGATTTCGCCGCCGCGGTCAGCACCGCTTCGGCGCCGTCCTTCTCGTCATAGCCCAATTGGCGCAGCGGCGCCGCCGAGAGCATCGTCGCGGCCAGCCACGGCTCGGCGCGATCGAGCGCATCGGACGCCAGCCCCATCTCGGGCAAGGCGGCGCGGAACTTGGCCGCCTCGGCGGGCGGAAGCTGATCGGGCAGGGAGGGGCCCGTGGGCGACATGCCCAGCTCGCTCACCAGCGCCTGCATCTCGCTCTGCCCCGGCATCACCAGCTCGAGCACCAGTTCGTTGCTTCGGTCGAACGCGGACTTCACGCCTTCGTCGAACCAGCTGAGGCCGGGCTTGAGCATGTGGACGGTGCCGAAAAGATAGATGGTGGTGTCGGCGTCCCTGACCACCCACAAAGCGGGATCGGCATGGTTCGCCGGCTTCTCCGGCTTCCTGGCCTCGCACGCGCCCAGCGCCAGCAGCGCCGCTCCGATCAGCAATTTCCGCAACATCGCGCGACAGGAGGCGATCACTGCATCCTTGTCAACGTGGGCGTCGCGCGCCAAAGCACGCCGCATATGTCCGAGCCCCTAAGCTTCCAGCGCATGATCCTGAAGCTCCATGATTACTGGAGCGAGCGGGGCTGCGTGATCCTCCAGCCCTATGACATGCGCATGGGCGCCGGCACTTTCCATCCGGCGACGACGCTCAAGGCGCTCGGCCCCGATCCGTGGAACGCCGCCTTCGTCCAGCCCTGTCGCCGCCCGACCGACGGCCGCTATGGCGAGAATCCGAACCGGCTCCAGCATTATTACCAATACCAGGTGATCCTGAAGCCGAGCCCGCCCGACCTGCAGGAACTCTATCTCGGCAGCCTCGCCGCGATCGGGATCGACTTCACCCGCCACGACATCCGCTTCGTCGAGGACGATTGGGAGAGCCCCACGCTCGGCGCCTGGGGCCTGGGCTGGGAAGTCTGGTGCGACGGGATGGAAGTCACCCAATTCACTTATTTCCAGCAGATGGGCGGGTTCGACTGCAAGCCGGTCGCGGGCGAGCTGACCTACGGGCTCGAGCGGCTGGCGATGTACATCCAGAACAAGGACAGCGTGTACGATCTCGCCTTCAACGATGCGGGCGTGAGCTATGGCGACGTGTTTCTCGAGAACGAGAAGCAGATGTCGAAATGGAACTTCGAGATCGCCGACACCGATGCGCTGTTCGATCTGTTCCGCAAGGCCGTCGCCGAATGCGAGAACTGCCTGAACAACGATTTGCCGATCCCGGCTTATGAGCAGGCGATCGAGGCGAGCCACGTGTTCAACCTGCTCAACGCCCGCGGCGTGATCTCGGTCGCTGAGCGCCAGGCCTATATCGGCCGCGTCCGCGACCTGGCGAAGGGCTCGTGCGAAGCGTGGATGACGAAGAACGGGTGGGCGGCGTGAAGAAGAGGTTCGCGCAGAGGCGCGAAGGCGCAGAGAGTTGCGCCCGCCGCGCTAGCGGCCTGCAACTCCCGCTGCCCGCCAAGCTGCTTGGGGTCGGAGGGGCGGCTGACGCCGCCGGAAAACCTGTCTCCGCGTCTCTGCGCCTCTGCGCGAACCAACTTTCTTCCCTTCTTCGCGCCTTTGCGCCTTTGCGTGAACCATCATGACCGAAGACTTCCTTCTCGAGCTGCGTTGCGAGGAAATCCCCGCGCGGATGCAGGAAAAGGCGCGTGCCGATCTGGCGGCGCTGTTCGAGGCGCGGCTCAAGGCGCTTAGCCTGCCGTTCGAGGCGATCGAGAGCTTCGCCACGCCGCGCCGCCTCGCATTGATCGTCCGCGGTGTCGCCCCGGAAACCGCGGCGATGACGGAGGAGCGCAAGGGCCCCCGCGCCGATGCGCCCGCCCCGGCGATCGAGGGCTTCCTCCGTTCGACCGGGCTTACCCGCGAGCAATTGGTCGCGCGCGACGACGGCAAGGGCGGGCAGGTGCTGTTCGCGGTGGTCGAGCGCCCGGGCGTGGTCGCCGGATCGGTGCTCGCCAGCGCGATCACCCATGTCATCCACGCCTTCCCCTGGCCCAAGTCGATGCGCTGGGGCGCGGCGTCGCAATCGACCGAGAGCCTGCGCTGGGTACGCCCGCTGCAGGGCATCATCGCCTTGCTGGGCGACAAGCTCGTGCCGGTCGAGGTCGCGGGCATCAAGAGCGGCGTCGCCACGGTCGGCCATCGCTTCCATCATCCCGGAGCGATCACGATCGGCAGCGCCGGCGACTATGTCGAGAAGCTGCGCGCCTGCCACGTCGTGGTCGACGGCGCCGAGCGCCGCGCGATCATCGCGCTGGGCGCCAAGATGGCCGCGCAGAAAGCAGGGCTCACGCTGGTCGAGGACGAGGGCTTGCTGTTCGAGAATGCGGGGCTGACCGAATGGCCGGTACCCTTGCTCGGCCGCTTCGACGCGGACTTCCTCTCGGTCCCGCCCGAAGTGATCCAGCTCACCGCGCGGGTGAACCAGAAATATTTCGTCTGCCGCGATGCCGACGGCAAGCTCGCCAACGCCTTTGTCTGCACCGCGAACATCGATGCGAGCGACGGCGGCGAGAAGATCGTCGAGGGTAACCAGAAGGTGCTGGCGGCGCGGCTGAGCGACGCGCGCTTCTTCTACGAGACGGACTTGAAGGTCCCGCTCGCGGAGCAGGCGAAGAAGCTCGAGAAGATCGTCTTCCACGAGAAGCTGGGCACGGTCGCCGACAAGGTCGAGCGCGTGGCGAAGCTCGCGCGGTGGCTGGTCGAACGGGGCATTGTCACTTCTGCTCCCTCTCCCCGCTCGCGGGGAGAGGGCCGGGGAGAGGGGGACTCTCCTTCGAGCGTTTCGTCTGCGGATGCGCCCCTCTCCCCGACCCTCTCCCCTGAAGGGGAGAGGGAGAGGTTGGCCGCCCTTGCCGAACGCGCCGCGCGCCTTGCCAAGGCCGATCTCGTCACCGGCATGGTCGGCGAGTTCCCCGAGCTTCAGGGCCTGATGGGCGGCTATTACGCCGCCGCGCAGGGCGAGCCGGCGGAGGTCGCAGAGGCGATCCGCGATCACTACAAGCCGGTCGGGCAGGGGGACGAAGTTCCGACCGCGCCGGTGACGGTAGCGGTGAGCCTGGCGGACAAGCTGGATACAATTGCGGCCTTCTTTGCGATCGATGAAAAGCCGACCGGATCCAAGGATCCCTTCGCTCTGCGTCGAGCGGTACTGGGAGTCGCTCAACTTCTAATCCGTAATAACCTGCGTTTGCGCCTTCGACGCGCCTTTCGGATTTTGCACCTCGGATGGATTGAGGGTGCCGTTCGATCTGCTCATAATGGCGCACTGGTGGATCTTGGCGAAGATCTTTATCGGCCCAAGGCTTTGGAACTATTGAGAGTTAAGCTCATAGATGATTATTTGGAGTTCGCTCCGACGGAGCTTGTCCATGAGTTTTCCCGCAAGTTCGATCTGTGGAATGAGGGCGCGGCGGTTGAGATTCCTATTTTTGCCGCTGACCGCCTCAAGGTCCAGCAACGCGAGGCCGGCGTCCGGCACGACCTGATCGACGCAGTATTCGCGCTCGGCGGCGAGGATGATCTCGTCCGCTTGCTCGCCCGCGTCCACGCGCTGCAGGCGTTCGTCACTACCGAGGACGGCAAAAACCTCCTCGCCGGGTACAAGCGCGCCGCGAACATCCTCAAGAAGGAAGGCTTCGACGGCACCGATACGGACGTGGGCGGCAACATCTACGAAGCCGAGCCTGCCGAATCCGCGCTCAAGGAGGCGCTCGACGCCGCCGAGCCGCGCGCCGAAGCGGCGATCGCGGCCGAGGATTTCGAAGCCGCAATGGCCGCGCTCGCTACGCTGCGGGGGCCGATCGATCGGTTCTTCGACGACGTCACGGTCAACGACTCCGATCCCGACAAGCGCATCTCCCGCCTCGGCCTGCTCGCGCGGATGCGTGCTGCAGTGCACCAAGTTGCCGATTTTTCGAAGATCGAAGGCTGATACCGGTGGAAGGGCAGGGGGCGATTGATCCGGCGATCTTCGTCCCGCTATTCCTTCTCGCCTTCCCGGTCTTCTGGATCGCGATAGTCTGGATCATCGCATTGCAGGGGTGGCGCACGGTCGCGGGCGCCTATCCCGCCACCTCGGATGCGCCACTATCTGCCCGGCGCGTTCGCTTCGGTAGTCTGAGCATCGGTGGAAAGCTGATGTCGCCCAATTATGGCTCGAGCGTCGATGGCTGGTTTTCGCAAACCGGGTTCTGGTTGCGGCCCGCGCTGCCGTTCCGTCCCTTCCATCCGATGATCTTCGTCCCCTGGGCGCGAGTGGAGTCGGTCGAGCAGGCGCGCAAGCAGCTCAGGAAAGCGGTTCGAGTCCGGCTGGCCGGGAACGTACCCGATCTGCTGCTCCTCGGCGCGCTCGGTCGCGCGGTGCTCGAGCGCAAATAGTCACGCGCGGCGGAACACTTCACAGACCGGTCGGCCGGTTCCTTGCCGCGGTAACCGTCAACGACTCCGATCCCGACAAGCGCATCTCCCGCCTCGGCCTGCTCGCACGGATGCGTGCTGCAGTGCACCAAGTTGCCGATTTTTCGAAGATCGAAGGCTGATTTATCTGACTTATTGCGCGCCCGAAACAGACGATTTCGCCTAACCTTTTCTAACCTTTGGCCGTCCGCCGCACATCGGGAACCTGACAACGCAATCAGCACTTCCGCCTTGTTCGCAGTCGCGGTAGGCGCCTCCCGTCCCGGGGCGGCGCCTCCAGCATAAGGATCAGGGATGACGCAGTACGTGTACCGCTTCGGCGGCGGGGTTTCGGACGGCGGCAACGGCGACAAGAACTTGCTCGGGGGCAAGGGCGCCAATCTCGACGGCATGGCGTCGATCGGCCTGCCGGTCCCTCCCGGCTTCACGATCAGCACCCCGGTCTGCGCCCTCTATTACGACGAAGGGGAAAGCTTCCCGGACAGCCTCAAGGCCGAAGTTTCGACCGGCGTCGCCCATATCGAGAGCGTGACGGGCAAGAAGTTCGGTGACCCCGTCGATCCGTTGCTCGTCTCCGTCCGTTCCGGCGCCCGCGTGTCGATGCCCGGCATGATGGACACCGTGCTCAACCTCGGGCTCAACGATGCGACCGTCCAGGGCCTCGCCGCCACCTCGGGCGACGATCGCTTCGCATGGGACAGCTATCGCCGCTTCATCCAGATGTATTCGGACGTCGTCCTCGGGCTCGATCACGACCGCTTCGAGGAAGCGCTGGAGATCGCCAAGGAGGATAACGGCTTCAGCCTCGATACCGAGCTGAGCGCGGGCCACTGGCAGAAGCTCGTCGCCGAATATAAGGCGATCGTTCAGGAATTGTGGGGCAAGCCTTTCCCGCAGGACGTGCACGATCAGCTCTGGGGCGCGATCGGCGCGGTGTTCGGATCGTGGCAGTCCGAGCGCGCCAAGGTCTATCGCCGTCTCAACGACATCCCGGGCGACTGGGGCACTGCGGTCAATGTCCAGGCGATGGTGTTCGGCAACATGGGCGAGACCTCGGCCACCGGCGTCGCCTTCACCCGCGACCCGGCCAAGGGCGACAACGCTTATTATGGCGAGTTCCTGATCAATGCGCAGGGCGAGGACGTCGTCGCGGGCATCCGCACGCCGCAATATCTGACCAGGGCCGCGCGCGAGGCTGCCGGGGCCAAGCCGCTGTCGATGGAAGAGGCGATGCCCGAGGTATACGCCCAGCTCGCCGCAGTGTTCGAGACGCTCGAGACGCACTACCGCGACATGCAGGACATCGAGTTCACCGTCGAGCGCGGCAAGCTCTGGATGCTCCAGACCCGCAGCGGCAAGCGCACCGCCAAGGCCGCGCTCAAGATCGCAGTCGACATGGCGAACGAAGGGCTGATCACGCAGGAGGAAGCGATCCTGCGCGTCGATCCGATGGCGCTCGATCAGTTGCTCCACCCGACGCTCGATCCCAATGCGACACGCGACGTGCTGACCAAGGGGCTCCCCGCTAGCCCCGGGGCTGCATCGGGCTATGCGGTGTTCGACAGCGACACCGCCGAGAAGCGCGCCGCCGCGGGCGATGCGGTGATCCTGGTCCGCGTCGAGACGAGCCCCGAGGACATTCACGGCATGCACGCCGCCAAGGGCATCCTGACCGCGCGGGGCGGGATGACCAGCCACGCCGCGGTGGTCGCGCGCGGCATGGGGCGCCCCTGCGTCTCGGGCGCGGGGACGCTGGCGATCGTTGCGAAGGAGAAGCTGTTCCGCGTCGGCGGGCGCGAAGTGCGCGAAGGCGATACGATCACGATCGACGGCGCCACCGGCGAAGTGATGTTCGGCGCGGTGCCGACCGTCCAGCCCGAGTTGTCGGGTGATTTCGGCACGCTGATGGAGTGGGCCGATGCCAGGCGCCGGCTCAAGGTCCGCGCCAATGCCGAGACTCCGCTCGATTGCCGCACCGCGCGCGAGTTCGGTGCCGAGGGCATCGGGCTGTGCCGCACCGAGCATATGTTCTTCGACGGCGCGCGGATCACCGCGGTGCGCCAGATGATTCTGGCCTCCGACGAGAAGGGGCGTCGGGCGGCGCTCGACAAACTGCTCCCCGAGCAGCGCAGCGATTTCGTCGAGATCTTCGAAGTGATGGCCGGGCTGCCCTGCACGATCCGCCTGCTCGATCCGCCGCTCCACGAATTCCTGCCGCACGAAGAGGCCGAGTTTGAAGAGGTGGCAAAGGCTGCCGACATCGATGTCGAGACGCTGCGCCGCCGGGCGGCGGAACTCCATGAGTTCAATCCGATGCTCGGCCACCGCGGTTGCCGTCTCGGGGTGACCTATCCCGAGATCTACGAGATGCAGGCCCGCGCGATCTTCGAGGCGGCAGTGCTCGTCGCGGAGAAATCGGGTGCCGCGCCCATCCCCGAAGTGATGATTCCCTTGGTCGCCACGCGACGCGAGCTCGAGCTGATGAAGATCGTTGTCGACAAGGCGGCCGAAGCCGTGTTCGCCGAAAAAGGCCGCCGGATCGAATATCTCGTCGGCACGATGATCGAGCTGCCGCGCGCGGCGCTCCGTGCAGGCGAGATCGCCGAGGTCGGCGAGTTCTTCAGCTTCGGGACCAACGACTTGACCCAGACAACGTTGGGCGTGAGCCGCGACGACGCCGCCCGCTTCCTGACGACCTATGTCGAGAAGGGGATCTATGCCCGCGATCCGTTCGTCAGCCTCGATGTCGAGGGTGTGGGCGAGCTGATCGCGCTTGCGGCCGAGCGGGGCAGGGCGACGCGATCGGGCATCAAGCTCGGCATCTGCGGAGAGCATGGCGGCGATCCCGCCTCGATCGCCTTTTGCGAGGCGACCAGGCTCGATTACGTCTCGGCCTCGCCCTATCGCGTGCCGATCGCGCGGCTGGCGGCGGCACAGGCAGCGCTGAAGGCGAGCTAGGTTGTTGTGCTCCGACGAAGGCCGGAGCTCTAGCGGCAAGCGACACGATTGGCCGCCAACGCTCCGACCTGGGCCGGAGCACAGAGTATCAGTAAGGATCGACCGCCCGTGGAGGCGCGACCACCGACGTCGTGGCGGCACGCAGCCGGGCATTCTCCGCCTCGAGCTCGCGCAGCCGCCGCTGTGCTTCGCGCAGTTCGGCGCCGGTTTCGTCGCGATAGGTGCGATGGCGCAGCTCTTCGTCCTGATAGCGTTCGCGCCATTTGCTGCGGCCCGAGCGCGCGGCAAGGCCGAAGAAGAAGCCCGCCACCAGCGTGATGCCCAAAGCGACGAACTGCGTGACGGTATCGAAAGGCAATCCCTGCATCGCTCGATCCTCCCTGTGACGGCGGGCAGGCTAGTCCGCCCGCGCCGCCGATGCCACCGTAACGATCGGCGAAGGAATTAGTGCATCAGCGCATCGTTGATCGAGCAGGCCGCGGGCCCGAGAATCACGATGAACAGCACCGGCAGGATGAACAGGATCAGCGGCACCGTCATGATCGCAGGCAGGCGCGCGGCCTTTTCCTCGGCGCGCATCATCCGCTCGTTGCGGAATTCGGCAGAGAGAACGCGCAGCGCCGAAGCGAGCGGGGTGCCGTATTTCTCGGTCTGGATCATTGTCGTGACGACGCCGCGGACCGCGTCGAGATCGATGCGGTTGGCGAGATTCTCGAACGCCTGACGTCGGTCGGTCAGGAAGCCCAGCTCGATCGCGGTCAGCGAGAATTCCTCGCCGAGTTCGGGATAGGCCTTGCCCAGCTCGCGGGCGACGCGGGCGAAAGCGGCGTCGACGGTGAGACCCGCCTCGGCGCAGATCACCAGCAGGTCGAGCGCGTCGGGAAGTCCCTTGCGGATCGCGTGGCTGCGCTTGGTGATCTTGTTCTTGAGATAGATGTCCGGCGCCTTGTAGCTCAGGATGAAGCTCACCGCGACGAGGCCGTATTTTTTGAACGGGCTCCAGTCGAGGAACATGTCGGTGCCATAGACCATGTACAGGATCGGTCCGCCGATCACGATCGGCAGGACCAGCCGGCCGAAGATCACCGCGACCGCCCATTCCTTGCGGCGGATACCGGCCTGGAGCAGCTTGGTCTGCGCGACCTGGATCTGGCTCTCCTGCAGCACCTTCATCGAAGACAGCAGTGAGCGGATCCGGTCGGTCGTCTCGTTCTTTTGGACCAGCTTGGCGCGGCGCTTGGAAGTCGAGGCGGTGATGCCTGCCTTCAGCTGCTCGCGCCGGTCGTTGAGCGCCTTGACGCGCTTCGCCATCGGATCGCGCACCGTGGTCGCGGTGTAGATCGCGAACACGACGGCGGAGGCGGCAATAGCGCTGAGAAAGGTCGCGACCCAGAGGACGTCGACGCCGAGCAAGGTGGGGCCGGTGGGCGTTGTCATCATCAGATCTCGAAATTGACCATCTTGGCCATGATGAAGGCGCCGAGCGACATCCAGATCAGCCCGCCGCCACCGGCGACCATCAGGCGCTCATCCTTGAAGAAGTTGGCCATGTAGTTGTTGTTGATGAACCACACCAAGGTGAACACGATGAACGGCAGCGAGCCGACGATCAGCGCCGAAGCCTTGGATTCCGACGACATCGCCTTGATCTTGAGCTTCATCTGCGCGCGCTTGCGCAGCACCTCGGCCAGATTGGAGAGAGTCTCGGCGAGGTTGCCGCCGGTCTCGCGCTGGATAGCGATGGTGATGGTGAAGAACTGGAATTCGGGCGTGCCGAGCCTGTCCGCAGTCTCCTGCAGCGCGGCGTCGAGCGTGCGGCCGATCTTCATCTTGTCGGTTACCGAGCGAAATTCCTCTCCGACCGGTCCTGCGACCTCCTGACCGACGACCCCCATGGTTTCGGTGATCGGAAGGCCCGAACGCAGGCCGCGCACGAGCAGTTCGATCGCGTCGGGGAACTTCGAGGTGAATTTGGTAATGCGGCGCTTGATGAAGAAGCTGACTACCTTGTGCGGCAGGCCGACCCCAAGGAACAGCGAAAGGAACAGCGCCAGCCAGATCGGCACGCCGTTGAGATAGAGTAGTGCGCCGGGCACCATGATCAGTCCCAATGTGATCATGCCGTACTGGCTCAGCGTCCAGTTCTTGCCGGTCATGTTGAGCCGCTTCTGGAGCAAGGCTGGATTGGGCATGAAGCGCGAGGCGGCGAGGTCCATCCCCGATGCGCTCTTGGCGGTGACGCGCCGGATCTGCGCTTCCATCGCCACCGCGCCGGCGCCGCCGGCGTGACGCTCGCGCAAGCCGGTCAGGCGCCGTGCACTTGCGCGCGCGGCGTTCGGCCCGGAAAAAGCGAGCACCATCAGCGTAAGCACCAGGAAGGCACCCCCACCGAGCATCAAAACCGGCAGCAATTCCACGCCGACGTGCCTCCGAACCCGTTAACCCGCGCAGCTTAGGCGCGGATTGGTTACTTCTTTGCCTTTGACGGCATCTTGACCTTGATCTTGTCGAACAGCGAGCTGCCCTTCGATCCCTTGGCGGGCGCCGTATTATCGTCGCGCTCGCCCGAATCGGTGATGACGGTGATCCGCGTCGCGAGGTCCGTCAGTGGCGCCAGCGACTTGGCCGCCTTGCCGGCTTCGGCGAGCGGCTTGCCGAGCTTGGCGGCCTGAGCCGCGAACTTCTGCTCGAACGGGATCAGCACGTCGATCTTGCGCTCGATCGAGCCTTCGAAGTCCTTGCGGCTGATCTCGAGCACTGCCTGCGGCTGAACCTTGTTGGCGACGACGATGACCTGGGTCTGCGGCGCGTTCGACTTGAACCAGCTGAGGATGCGGATAGCGTCGCGCGCGGCGGCGAGCGTCAGCTCGGTGACCAGCACCGCGACCTGAACGTCGGTGATCAGGTGCGGGTGATTGACCAGCATGTTGCGCGGCAGATCGACCACGGTGCATTCGAACGCCCCGCGCATCTCTTCCTGCAGCTGATAGAATGCAGCGCCGTCGGTCAGAACCGGGGCGTTGATCGGCGCCTCGGCCGAGAGCACGGCGAGCCGATCCGAGGCTTTCACCATCGCGCGTTCGATGAACAGACCGTCGATGCGGCTCGGATTTTCGATCGCATCGGTCAGGCCGCGGCCGGGCTCGAGATCGAGCGCGAGCGCCCCGGTGCCGAAATGCACGTCGAGGTCCAGCAATGCGGTCGTGCGCCTGTGCTTATCGCTCAGGAGCCACGCAAGCGAAGTCGCGATCGTCGACGCGCCGCAGCCGCCGCGCGTGCCGATCACCGCCACGGCGCAATGCGGCACGTCGCTGCCCTGTTCGGCCAGCTTGGGCGCGTTGAGCGCGGCTTGCGCCTGGGAAAAGGTGTCGCGCAGCGCGTCGGGGTTGAGCGGCTTGAGCAGATAATCGTGGATCCCGCTCGCGACGAGGTCACGATACAGGCGCACGTCGTTGACCTGCCCGGAAGCGATCACGATCGTGCCGGGCTCGCACACTTCGGCGAGCGCGTTGATGTCATTGAGCGGATCGCCCGATTCGGAGAGATCGACGAACAGCACGTTGGGGCTCGCCGACACCGACAGAGTCTGGACTGCGTTGCGCAGCCCGCCTTTGTTGACCTTTTCGGGCGACCAGCCGAGCTCGACGGCGATGGGGCGCAGCGCCTCGGCCGTCGCCTCGTCACAGACGAAAGCGACGAACGGCTCGCGATGGCCGGTGCGCGAGGGATTGAAGGGCGCGTTCACTTGGTGCCTCCGTCGGTCTTCACGGTGCCGCCGCTGCCCGAAGGCTTCGCGCCGCGAAACGCGTTGATTGCCTTGTTACCGGTCATCTGATCGCTGACCGGCGAACCCGCGGCGCCACGGACCAGATCGCTGGGATCGGCGACCATCGCGGCAAGATTGCTGTTGGTCGCGCAGCCGTAATTGGAGCTCGTGCTCGCCGAGTAGTCAGGCTGGTAGACACGCGAGAAATCGGGGCAGTTGGGAACGCTGGCGGTCATCCGCGTAACTACGACGCGTACCGTGCCCGGAGCGATCTGCCCCACGGTGACCGGCGCCTGGTCCGACAGCATCAGGCCATATTGGTTCGCCTGCGCCGCGATCTCGTCATGGGCGCCGGTGCCGTTTCCGCCATCGTCGATCGCCACGCGATCGCCGTAGCGAAGCCCCATCGACTGGAGCCAGCCTGCGAGACGCTGGCTTTCGCCCGACGCGAGCCCGTTGCCCGCGGTCCGGACGTCGAAGACGTAATCGTTTCGTTCGACCACCGGCTGGTACACCGAGTCGACACCGCCATTATAGGTCCCGCACGCGCTGAGCAGCGCGACCGGAGCCAGGAGGAGGGGAGTGAAGCGCGACAACATTGCGATCTCCTCAGGACATCAGAAGCCGAAGCCGGGGGTAGCGGAGCCACCCTTTTTCGGCTTGGACGGGGCGGGCGCAGCCTTGGGAGGCTGGGTGACCGGATTGGCGGGTGCCGGCATCGCTGGCCCCGGCGCGAACGCCCCGACTGCGGGCGTCGCACTGCTGGGTGCCATGGTCGGCTTCGGCCGATCCCCGCCGGTGGTGCCGGCGCTCAGCTGGCCGCCGAAGATCCGCTGGAAATCGTCCGGTGCGCGATAGCCGTCGGTCGGCAGCACGATCTGGTTCGCATTGACCGGCTTCACCAGATACGGCGTGATGACGATCATCAGCTCGGTCTCGTTGCGCTGGAAGCCGTTCGAGCGGAACAATGTTCCCAGGATCGGGACATCGCCAAGCCCGGGAATCTTGCTGATCGAATTGTTGTGGGTGTTCTGCAGCAGGCCGCCGATCACCATGCTCTCGCCCGAACCCAGTTCGACCGTGGTCTCGCTGCGGCGCGTGCTGAGCGCAGGGATGACCGTGCCGTTGAACTGAACGGCGCCGGATGACGAAAGCTGCGAGACCTCCGGACGGACACGAAGCGAAATACGGCCATCTGCCAGCACGGTCGGCGTGAAGGCCAGACTGACGCCATATTGCTTGAATTCGATCGAAACCGCGCCGAGCGCCTGGGAGATCGGGATCGGGATTTCGCCGCCGGCCAGGAAGGTCGCGGTCTCGCCCGAAAGTGCCGTCAGATTCGGCGTGGCCAGCACGGTCACCTGGCCCATCGTCTCGCCCATGTCGATCGCGGACAGCACATCCATGCCGAACAGCTTGCCCGCCAGCCCCAGGGTCGAGAAATCGTTGCCCTTGGCGATGTTGGTCACGTCCGTGGCGCGTGGATTGAGGAACTGGCCGGTCGAAGGATCATAGGGCCCTTCGATGATGCCGCCGTTCGCGGTCGGAATGCGTGCGATCGGGAAATTGGCCAGCTGGCCGGGCGTGAAGGAACCGGGGTTGCGCCCGCTGGCCACGCCAAAGGTGAAGCCGCCCGTCTGGTCGCGGGTCGTGATATTGACGCCGACATTCTTGGCGAAGCTGCGGTTCACTTCGGCGAAGCGCACCTGAAGGTTCACCTGCAGCGGAGTCGCTGTCTTGAGGCGGTTGATTACGCCGATCTTGAGCGGCGTTGCCGGATCAGAGACGTTGACGCCGGGGTTGAGCAGCGAAGTCACCAGGCGCTGGGCCTGCTCGCTGTCGTCTGGAGACGCGACCGTGCCGGTGAGCACCGCGATCTGCCCGACGGTGGTCACCTTGATGTCCGCGTCGGGCATAGCTACCCGCATCATCCGATCGATCGACGTGATGTTCTGGCTCACCCGAACGTTGGTCGAATAGACCACGGCACCGCTGGCGGTGGTCGCGAAGATCGTCGCCTCGCCGAATTCCTTGCCGAACAGATGGATCTGCCGCGGATTCGCGACGTAGACGTCGGCAACGGCCGGATTGGAGGTCCATACGTTGGCGACGTTGGCGGGAAGCGTTACGAGTTCGCCCTCGCCGATCGAGAGCAGGACCTCGCTGGTCGGGCGCTGTGCGCCGACCGGAAGATTCCCTACCCGCGCCTGCTGACGCGACTGGGCCATCACTTGGGCGGGCAGGCTCATCGCCAGGGCCGCCGTCACCGTGGCGCCGAGCGCCCGGTTCAGGAGTGTGTTGCTGCGCATCTAGTTCTTACCCCCGACCTCAATCTCGGTCACGCTGTTGCCCCGGGCCACATTGACCACCGGGCCCTTCCTGACCGCCACGCCCCCCGGATAGCTGCCGGGTACCGGCTGCGCGCTGCGCTCCTCGCTGGGCTTGCCGGGCACCGTGCTGCGCTGGAAGCGCGATACGTCGGCGCCGGTGGCGAAGCCGCCTGCACCTTCCATCGGACGAGCCGCGACACGCGCCAGCATTTCCTTTTCCTTCTTGGGATCACCGTCAGCCGGCACGTCCACGTCGCCATTGGCGATCGCCTGCTCGAGATCGCTCTGGTTGTCGGCGATCGAGCGGAGCGACAGCGAGAGCTGCCCCACGGTCTGCGCGACGGCGATCTTCTCGGCGATCTTGGGCGTCGCCTCGACGGTGACGTTCGAATAGGTGGTGACGACGGTGTTGCCCTTGTCGTCCGACTGCTTGTCGGTCTTCTGATCGGTGGCGAGCACGCGCAGGTTGCGCAGGATCGTCTCCGAAGCCTTGAGCGGCGGGCCATCACCACCGCCGGCAACCGTCTGAGTCAGCACGAGGTCGACGCGATCGCCAGGGAATATGAAGCCGGCAACGGCGCTCTGGGCGGACACCGGAACCGTGACGGCGCGCATGCCCGGCCCGAGCGCCGCGGCGAGGAAGCCGCGATCGCCGGGCTTCACCAACGCACCCTGCGTGATCGGCTGGCCCGCGGGAATGGCGAAGCGAACGACCGTGCCCTGCAATTTGGCGGGCTCGGCCTCACCCTTGATGTAATAGGCGCCTTCGATCAGCTCTTTCGGCCAGGCGACGAACTTCACCGACGTGGCGTCGAGGATGGTGCCCACTGGAAGCGCGCGCGTGGCGACCATCACTTCGGTGGTGTTCTGCGGCTGCACGGCCGCCGGAACGGCGTTCGCGCTCGGCGCAGGCGCGCCGACCAGGATGTTGCGTGCCATGAACGCCGTGATCGCTGCGACCACGAGTGCGCCTACGAGCAGAATGAGCTTGCGTGCATCCATTTCGCTTCAAGCCTTTTCAATTGCATGGCCGGTTGAGTTGCTCCGGCGTTAAGCATTACGTGAACTGGTTAAAAATCGGTTCGCGAAGAACGAGCAGTGCCGAAATGGCGATCGCCACTCCGTATGGGGTCTCCGGGACGATGCCGCGTTTGCGTGCCGCGCGGGCCCCGACGAGCAGCAGCACGCCCAGCCCGGCGACGAGCGCCATTGCGACGATTGCCGTGACGATGGGCTGCGCGACCAGCACCTGCGCGAGGCTGAACCGGCTCCACCAGGCGAGCGCTGCGAATGTCGCGATCGCCGAGGCGATCGGAACGATCGTCCGCCACGGCAGTGCGCGGAGGCCCCCGCGCAGCCGGGCCCAGCGGTCCGCGACCATGACGATCGTCAACGCGCCGCCGACCAGTGACATCAGCACCAGCATGTAGACCAGCGGCTGCACGGGCAGCCAAAGCGCCAGCGCGCCGAGCATCTTGACGTCGCCGCCGCCCATCTGTCCCAGGGCGAAGGCGCCGATGAAGAAGACGAAGACGATACTGGCGACGCCGAGCTGAATGGCGGCGTCCGGCCACGGCACCAGCCCGTTGGCCCACCACCAAGCGGGCGCGAGCAGCGCGATCGCGGCGTTTTTCCAGTTGGCGATGTTGCGCGAACGCGCGTCCTCGATCCCAGCCGAGACCAGAAGCAGGCCGAGCGCGCTCAGCAGCAAGGTTAGAAACACGTCCCCCATCCCGCCTAGGGCCTAGACGACATGGCTTATCAAAACGTAACCAGCCTACATGGCAACTTCCCTTAAGGACCGCCGCGCCCTTCCTGCCGGCGCCCGCATCGATCATTGGGCCGCGCCGGACGGGTGGGAACACCGGGTGTTTGACTGGCGGGCGGAGAGGCCGACACCGCGCGGATCGATCCTGTTCCAGGGCGGCCGCGGGGATATTTTCGAGAAATATCTAGAGACCTTCGCGCACTGGCACGCGGAGGGGTGGCATGTCACTTCGTTCGACTGGCGGGGGCAGGGCGGTTCGGGCCGCCTGACGCCGGCGAAGAACTGCGGCCATATCGAGGATTATTCCGATTATGTCCGCGACCTTCGGGATTTCTGGGCGGGGTGGGCGCCGGCCAACCCTGGTCCGCAGGTGGCGATGGGGCATTCGATGGGCGGCCATCTGGTGCTGCGCGCGCTGGTGGAAGACGTGATCCGGCCCGACGCCGCGGTGCTCGTAGCGCCGATGCTCGGCTTCAAGCCCGGCATCTTCGGCCCGTTCGCCGAACGCGCCGCGCGCTTTCTGGGCGGTCTCGGCGATACTGCGCGGCCCGCCTGGAAGGGGAACGAGAAGCCCTACACCACCGAGACCCGCGCCTCGCTGCTCACGCACGACCCCGATCGCTATGCCGACGAGATCTGGTGGCAGACCGAGCATCCGGAGATCCTCACCGGTCCGCCGAGCTGGCGGTGGGTGATCGAGGGCTTCCGCTCGATACGCGAACTCGCCGCCGATCCGCGGATCGAAGCGATGCGCGTGCCGACGCTCATGCTCGTCGCGGAGAAAGACGGGCTGATCGACGGCAAGGCCGCGATCGCGCTGGCGCCGCGCCTGCCCGACATTCGCCTGGTCACGTTCGGCAAGGAGAGCGCGCACGAGATACTGCGCGAAACCGATGCGGTGCGCGATCGTGCGATCGATGAGATCGACGCCTTTCTCGCCGCGAGGGCGGCCCCGCGGTGAGCCGCTACGACATTGCCATCGTCGGCGCGGGGATCGCTGGCGCGAGTCTCGCCGCCGAGGTCGCGCAGCATGCCCGCGTGCTGTTGCTCGAAGCCGAGGATCGGCCCGGCTATCACGCCACCGGACGTTCGGCCGCATTCTGGTCCGAGACCTATGGCGGTCCGGACATCCAGCCGCTTACTACTGCCTCGGGCCCATTGCTGGCAGGGGGCGGATTTCTCGAACCCTTGGGCTCGCTGCATATCGGCCGCATCGATGAGCGCGCGGCGATCGACGCCTTCCTCGCCGAATTCGAAGGCTCAGGCGTCGAACTCCGCGCAGTCGACCCGCGCGATACGCTGCCGGGCCTGCGTTCCGAATGGACGTTCGGTGTGTACGAGCCGAGCTGCGAGTATATTGACGTCGGGGCGCTGCATGGAGCGTACCTCGCCGCCGTCCGTCGCGCGGGGGGCGAGATCATCGTGTCGGCCGCGGTCGAGAGCGCGCGCCGCGAGAATGGCTGCTGGCTGCTCGATACGCGCGCGGGCCGATTCGAGGCGGACGTCCTCGTCGACGCCGCCGGCGCCTGGGCGGACGCAGTGGCGGTGATCGCCGGTGCCCGTCCTCTCGGCATCCAGCCTTATCGCCGCACGATGCTCCAGCTCCGTACCGATCCCGCGCCGCCCAAGCATTGCCCGCATGTCGCGCATATTGGCGGCAGCTTCTACTTCAAGCCCGAGGCGGGCGGGAGGCTATGGCTCAGTCCGCACGACGAGATCGCCACCGATCCGTGCGACGCCGCGCCGGAGGAACTCGACGTGGCGATCGCGATCGATCGGTTCGAGCACGTCGTCGACTGGCGCGTCGCGGCGCTCGAGCACAAATGGGCGGGCCTCAGGAGCTTCGCGCCCGATCGGCTCCCGGTGTACGGCTTCGATCCGGCCGTCGAGGGCTTTTTCTGGTGCGCCGGGCAGGGCGGCTTCGGCATCCAGACGGCGCCCGCCGCGGCGAAGCTGGCCGCGGCGCTGCTGCTCGGCAAACCGCTGGGCGCAGAAGTCGCTCATCTGGACGCAGGGCGATACGCGCCAGGGCGGTTTTGATCCATGGTTGCGGCTCCGCAACGAAAGGTCGGAGTGACCCCATGGCGCATAAATTCGTGATCGAGCAGAACAAGGCGGGCGAGTACGTCGCCAAGTTCAAATACAATGCCGAGACGATCTTCTGGACCGAGGGTTATACGTCCAAAGCCTCAGCGAAGAATGCGATCGAGTCGATCCTCAAGAACGGCCCCGACGCGCCTGTCGAAGAGGGATGACGCGCGACACGCAGCGTGATTGCCGTTACGGAAACGGGCAGTTGATCGGAAGCTGAGGATTTCTGCGGGTTTCCGGTGAATTTCGCTCGCTGCCGATCGCGTCTGATGGTACTTTCCGGGCCATGCAAGGTACTGCGCGCCCATATCAATTTCCGATCGATGTCTCCCGCGAGGACATCGACTTCATGGGTCATGTCAACAATGCCAGCTATCTGAAATGGGTGCAGGAGGCGGTGATCAGTCACTGGCAGGGCCTCGCGCCGCCGGAAGCGGTCGCCCGGCATCTCTGGGTCGCGCTGAAGCATGAGATCACGTATCGCCGCCCGGCCTTTCTCGACGACGATGTCGTCGCGACGGTGCTGCTGGAAAAGGTCCAGGGCGCGCGCGCATTCTACGAGACGGTGATCAAGCGCGGGTCGGAAGTGCTCGCTGAGGTCAAATCGAGCTGGTGCTGCCTCGATGCCGAGACGCTGCGCCCCGCGCGGGTGGCGCAGAACGTGATCGAGCGGTTCTTCACCAGGCCGGACTGAGATACCCAAGGTTCCAAGGTAGTTGAAGCCGGCAACGGCGCGCCTTTGGCCTCGGGAAATCGCGGAATAGCGATTGTCCGGCCCGCTGGACTGCCGGCATGGGAACCGGGCGCGGAATCGCCGCTAGGTTGAGAACCTATACAAGTCGTTGATAAATTTCAGTCATCCCGGTGACGAAGAAAGATATGAGTCTTCAACCTAGCTCCAATAGGGCATCCACACGCTTCTCAGACGCATCAGCGCCTCGAGGTAGAAATAGTCGCCCCAGATGCATGCCTCGTCGACTCCGGCGCCATTCGGCATGTGATATACCGCGTGCTGCAGCAGCGCGTTCGATCCTTCGATCGGCGCCAGATATCCCTGGCCAAGGGATTGGACGATCCGCCACGCCCAGGCGGCATATGTGTCACGACGTACGTCCGAAATCGGCAGCGCCTTCACCAGTTCGAGCAGTCCGCACGCTGCGATGGCGGCCGCGGAGCTGTCACGGGATGTCTTGGTGTCGTCGGTGAAGACGAGGTCCCAGCAGCAGATCCCATCCGCGGGAAGGCGGTTCAGGAAATAGTTCGCAAGCCGCGCGGCGAGTTCGACATAGGTTCCGTCGCCGGTGTGCAATCCGCCCAGTGCGAAGCCGTAGATGCCCCAGGCCTGGCCGCGGGCCCAGCAGCTGTCGTCCGAAAACCCCTGATGCGTGCTTCCGAAGCGCGGCTGGCCGGAGGCGGTGTCGATGTAGAAGGTGTGGAAGGTCGATGCGTCCGGCCGCACCAGGTAACGCGCGGCCTGGCGGAGGTGTCGGGTGGCCGCATCTCTGAAGCTCGGATCGCCGGTCTCCCTGCCTGCCCAGAAGAGCAGCGGCAGGTTGAGGTTGCAGTCGATGATCATGCGGCCGCGCTGGGCCGGATCGCGCATGTCGCCCCACGCCTGGATGACGTTCGCGACACCGTCGAATCGCCCGAGCAACAGCTTCGCCGCCTCCAGCCCTGCGGCACGCCCGCCCTCGCTTCCGGTGAGCTGATGGGCGGCGCAGGCCGACAGGGTATAGAGGAAGCCGAGGTCGTGATGATCGACATTGATCCGCCGTTTCACCCGATCGAGGAACGAAGCAACATTCTCGTCGGCGGCCGCGCGATAGGCGGCGCGGCCGGTCATCTGCCAGGCCAGCCAGAGCATCCCGGTCCAGAAGCCGTTCGTCCATTCGACATTGTCGATCGGCGCATAGGTACCACTCTCGCTGGAAGGCGCGGGGAAATGATCCTTGAACTGCGGCATCGTCCGGTCGAGCCGGGCCAGCGCGTCCGCGATCAGCGCGTCCAGTTCGGCGGGCGCGGGGTGGCGCAGCTCCAGCATCGCGAGCGGCTCGTCTGCGATCTCGTTCATCGGCCGACCGATCCCAACGGGTGCACGTCGGCGCCACCTGGCGGATCGAGAGGTGCTACTATTGGAGGCTCAATGGACGGCGCCGCCAGGCCGGTCTCCCGTGGCGTCGGTGACAAAGCGAACCAGGATGCGATCCAGAAGACCAGCGCCAGCGCCGCAATGAGGAAATAGGTGTTCTGGAACCCGAGCAGGTCATAACCGACCCCCGCCAGCGGCGACAGGATCGCGAGCCCGAGGGAATGCCCGAAGCTGACGCCCACCATGTACACCGTCGCAGCGTGCCGCGATTCGAAGTGATGGGCGATGTATCGGAAGAGCGAGACGGCGAGGATCGGCAATTCGATCGCGTGCATCATCTTGCATGCTGAAATAGTGGCCGGGCCGATTGCCAGTCCCGACGCTGCGATGCGCAGGATCATGATCGCCGTGGCGAGCATCAGCCCTCTGGTGGCACCGATGCGCCGAACCAGGAAGGGCGCGAGGAACATGCCGCCGGCCTCGACGAATATCTGCGCGGAATTGAGGTAGCCGAACATCGCGTTCCCCTCCTCCGGGGTCGGGAACAGCGACGAGAAGTAGAAAGGAAACTGCTGATCATAGACCAAATACAGGTTGGTCACCCCGAGGACGAGCACCATGAAGCTCCAGAACTTCGGTTGCGTGAAGAGAGCCGCTGAACCCCGCGGCGTCAGACGATCCGCGAGCAATTGTTCGCCGGAGCCCGCCTCCACGCGCGCAGCTGCCAGGATCGGCAGCAATATCAGGCCGGCGGCGCTGGCCAGGAGGAAGTTGATGCCCGGATCCACATTATACAGCCGGCCGGAGAACATGGCCGCGCTCGCGAAACCGAGCGAACCCCACAGGCGCACCCGGCTATATTCGAACCCGTATTTGCGGCCCACGCGATCGACATAGCTTTCGAGCGCATAGCTCCCCGCGATGAAGGTGACGCCGAGGTAGATCCCGCCGATCGCCGCGCCGGCCACGAGGTTCCACCGCAAGAGTGGCGCGTACACGAAACTGAAGAACAGGCCCGAGAGCACGACCAGAAAGGCGATGGCGGCAGGCACAACCCTGCGAAGGCCCATGCGATCCGAGAGATAGCCATAGAGGGGTTGCGCGCACATCGCCCCAATGAAATTCGCCGAGAAAACCGTTCCCGCCTCTACACCGTTCAGCCCGAGCCCGCGCGTCAGCCAGATGGACAGCAGGGACATGGTCATCGCCTGCGCGAAGAAGAAGCAGAACAGGAATGCGCTCAGCACCGCGTAATTGCGCCTCGTGTCACTCATTTCGCGGCTTCCTCTCTTTCTGTTATCGATATCATATATGCCGCCAGCCGCGGCCCAGGGCAAGCGCGAAGCGATTGACCTCGGAGCAGTTTCTGTTATCGATATCAGATAATCGTGCGATATGGCACGTTCCGACAATAGCAGAAGGCTTGGTGCTGACCAATGGCGAAAAGGGACGAGCCGGATAACGGGAGCGGCTCGAAGCGGAGCACCGTCACTATCCACGACGTCGCTCGCCATGCCGGCGTTTCGTCGATGACTGTCTCTCGCGTGATGAATGGCGGCAAGTACGTCAGCAAAGAGATGCAGCGAAAGGTCAACGCATCGATCGAGGCGTTGAGCTATTCGCCGAACCTGACCGCGCGCAGTCTGAAGAGCGACGTCCGCATCGGCGCGCTCTACACCAATCCGAGCTCATCGAATCTGGGCGCCTTCCTGATGGGCGCATTTCGTCAGAGTGGCTCCAGCGGATGCCAGTTCATAATCGAGCCGGGCGTCACCGAGGAGGAAGCGCTGGAGGGGCTCGAACGATTGATCGAAGCCGGCATTGGCGGGATCATCCTTCCACCGCCGCTGTGCGACTCCGCTGAGATGCTCGCGAGAGTAGCCGCTGCCGGCGTGCTTCCCTTATCCTTCGCCACCGCGATCCCCCGCGAAAACATCTCCGCGATCGTCGTCGATGACTATAAAGGCGCGTTCGACATGACCCGCCATCTGATCGCCGCCGGCCATCGGGCGATAGGCTTCATTCAGGGCGACCCTCACCATTCGCCGTCCCAGAGACGGGAACAGGGCTTTCGGGCAGCGCTCGCGGGAGCGGGAATCCGCATCACGCCCGAGTGGATCGCTCCGGGCCTTTTCACCTACAAGTCCGGTCTCGACGCGGCCCAGCAGTTGCTGGGTATCTCGCCCCGTCCGACTGCGATCTTTGCGAGCAATGACGACATGGCTGCCGCCGTATCCGCCGTGGCCCAGGGAATGGGCCTGTCGGTGCCGCGGGACCTGAGCATCGCGGGTTTCGACGATGCGCCCGTCGCCTCGACCGTCTGGCCCGAGTTGACGACGATCAGGCAGCCGATTGCCGACATGGCCGCCACCGCCGTGGCGATGCTCGCCGAGCAGGTGCGACAGGCTCGCAGCGGGGGCGAGGCGAAAGCCAGCCATGTGCGGGAGATGTTGACGCTGGTGGAACGCAACTCCACCGGACCCGCGCCCGAAACCCACCGCTGAGCGCCGGGTACGGCATCGGCGATATAGCGGCATCGACGCGACCCGCCGTTTCCCGCTCATCGCCAAGCGCGCCCGGTCCCACGGCCAGGGCGCCAGGACCAATCGACATTTAGCTTCCGTCCTCTCAGTCGCGCTGTGCGCGCCACCTCCCCTGGCGGGGAGAATCAAGAAGGCTGAACGTCGATACGTCTTAAAGCGGTTCGAAGAGGATCGCCTGACCGCCGCTCGCCGCGAGGTCGAGCTTCAGCCGGTCCGAGGGGCGGACATCGCGGCTGGAGATCGCGACCGGCGTCTCCCGCGGCTGCGCCGCCCGCGCGCCGTCCGAGAACATCGTAGCACGCCATCGGCCCCGTCCGAGGAAATCGAGCGGCAGCTCGATGGTCCGTGCCGCTTCGTTGGTCATGGCTCCGAAGAACCAGCGCTTGCCATGCCGCCGCGCGACGGCGACATGCTCGCCGATCGCGCCCCCAAGCGCGACGGTCTCGTCCCAGCTCGTCGGGCATTCGTCGAACCAGCGCAGTTCGGGCCAGGCGGCGTCCGACGCATATTTGTCCGGCTCGTCATACCAATAGAGGAAGGTGAGCGGGTTGTAATAGACGACCGCCATCGCGAGTTGGTGCGCGTTGGTCGTCTGGTTCCGCTCGTGGGCGTAGCAGATCGTATAGTCGATCGGACCCGCGAGCGCGCGCGTGAAGGGCAGGGTGACGTTGTGCCGGGCGGTCGGGAACTGCTCGTTGCCACGCACCCCTTCGAGCGCGATATAGTTGGGCAGCGTGCGCTCGAGACCCGCCGGTCTCAGATTGTCATGGAGGTTCACCATCAGCCGGTGACGTCCGCAACGCTCGACCAGATCGTAGATGAAATCCACGTCTTCCTGGCGACCTTCCCAGACGAACCCGAACTTGATGCCCGCCACGCCCCAGTCGCGATAGGTGCGGACGATCGCATCGAGCTGCCGCATTGCGGGCACCCGGTCGACGTAGAGGATCATCCCGATCCCGCTGGCTTTCGCCGCAGCGATGATCCGCGCCATGTCGAGCCCCGCTATCGGCACCGTGGCGTCGCTCGGGTCGGTGCCGTCGCCATACCAGTGCGCGTCGAACTCGACGAACTCGAGCCGGCGTTTCGCCGCGAACTCGACGCAGGCGAGCGCGCGCTCGGTGGTGTAGGGCTTGCGGATGCGGAACGCGCGGCCCGGGCGCACCCAGGAAACATCCCCGAGCCGGTTGGGCGTTGCGAGCGACTGGATGAGGCCCGCCTGCTCGAGCAGCTTCACGGGGCTGCGCGACACCAGCAGCACGCGCCACGGTGTCTTGAACGACGCGTCCACGGCAAAGACCGGCGCGGCGTGCGTCTCGCCGGGGCCGGAATAGCCGGTCGCGCGCCCCGGGAAGCGCATGAGATGCGTGACGACCGTGTCCGTCCCGGCACCGCGGAACATGGTTCGCGGATAATGGAGCCGGTCCGCCTCGCACACGCTGACGGCAACGCCATCGGGCGTCGCGACATAGAGTGGCAGATCGGCCAGCGGGCCCTGATCCGTGCTCGCGGTGAGATCGGGATGCGGCACGGGAGCAATCGCCTCTGGCGCCGACACGGCATATTCGCCCTCGTCGCGGCTGCTCCATACCCGGGAACCGTTCGGGAAACGCAAATGGGTGGCTTCTCCACCCAGGCGAACGCGCTGCGCCCCGAGGAGGACGTAACGCACCGCGACGCCATGATCATGCGCGGCGAGGCGGATGGCGAATTGCATGCCCCGGCCCGGATCTTCGAACGCCACTTCCAGCTCGTTCCGCATGCCGTCGTAGATTTCGGCGATCCCGAAAGGCGGCCGCCAGTGCTCTACCTCCGCCCGCATGCGGTGATGCAGGTATCGCGCGCCGGGCCCGAGCGATTTTCCGTCATGGAGGATCAGGGCCAGCCGCGATGTTTCCAGGACCGGCATGCCGTCCAGACTGGCTGACCAGCAGGGGAAGGGCTCCCCCAGGCGCGGCAGGATGAGCGCGACGCGGATCCTTCCGTTCGGGGAGCGGATCTCCAGTGATTCCACCGGATTTGCCGCTGCCGGCGCGCCGTCCCCCGTCGCCGCAACGGCGATCGCGCCTGCAATCAGCTCCCTCCGGTCGATCAGCATTCCCGCTTCCTCTCCCGCCCGTCATTCCGGCGGCTATGAATATCGATTATCTCTTGCGTCCGCATGCCTCGCGCGGCATTCTGATATCGATAACAGATGTGCTTGCCACGACAAGACGCAAAGTAGGGAGAGTTGGAAAATGGCGGCTGGCCGGCCCGGAACGCAGAGCAGGCGGCTGTGGTGTGTTTCCCTGTCCGCCACGCTTCTCGCGACGCTGAGCCCTGCGCATGCGCAGACCGCCGACGGGCGCTGGTTCCCCGATCGCGGCGACGGTACCTATGCCAACCCCGTCCTCGCCGGCGACTATTCCGATCCAGACGTCGTGCGCGTCGGCGAGGATTTCTATCTGACCGCGTCTTCGTTCGCCAACGCCCCCGGCCTGCCGATCCTGCATTCGCGCGACCTGGTGAACTGGACGCTGATCGGTCATGCCCTGCCGGCGGTCCCGCCCATAGCGCATTTCCGCACGCCGCGGCGGGGCGGCGGGGTCTGGGCGCCGGCGATCCGCCACCACGACGGCCGCTTCCTGATCTATTATCCGGACCCGGATTTCGGGATCTTCGTGGTGACCGCCACCGATCCTCGCGGCCCCTGGTCCGCGCCTGAGCTCGTCGACGCGACCCGGGGAGCGATCGACCCCGCTCCCTTCTGGGACGATGACGGCACCGGCTGGCTTGTCCACGCCTTCGCGGGCAGCCGTGCGGGCAAGTCCAATCTGATCGTCCTGAAGCGGCTCGACGCGGGCGGCACGAGGGCGGTGGGAGAGGGGCGCACGATCATCGACGGCGCCGCGCTGCCGCCCGTCAAGACGAGTCTCGGCCTCCGCCCCTGGCAGACCACCGAAGGGCCGAAGCTCTATAAGCGCGACGGCTGGTATTATGTGTTCGCTCCCAGCGGCAGCGTGAAGGGGGGATGGCAGGGCGTGTTCCGCAGCCGCCGCATCCAGGGGCCGTATGAGGGGCGCAATGTCCTCGATCAGGGAGCGACTGCGATCAACGGGCCACACCAGGGCGCGTGGGTCACGACGCCGTCGGGCGAAGACTGGTTCCTGCATTTCCAGGACCGCGACAGTTATGGCCGCGTCGTCCATCTCCAGCCGATGCGCTGGCGTGGGGGATGGCCGGTCATCGGCGCCGATCCCGACCGGGACGGACGGGGCGAACCCGTGCTTCAACACCGGAAGCCGAATGTAAGCCCGCAGCCGCGAAGCGCGCCGGTGGCTGACGACGCGTTCGACGGGCCGCTGTCACTCGCCTGGCAGTGGAACAGCAACCCGGGCGAGGACTGGCTGTCGCCGGCGGACGGCAATCTGCGCCTGAAGTCGATCAGCGGCTCGGCCAATCTCTATGAAGCCGGCAATCTGCTGTCCCAGAAGCTGCCGGGTCCGGCGTTCACCGCGACGACGCTGGTCCGGTTCCGGCCGCTCTGCGCGGGAGAGCGTGCGGGCCTGGCGGTCCTGGGGCAGCATTACGCGTGGGTCGGTCTGGAGCGCAGCGGCGACGCGGTTCGGCTCGTCCAGGGCTGGCGCGACGGTGTCGAGCCCGCCAAGGCCGAGCAGCGCAGCTTCGGACCGACCGTCGCTGGCGGAGCGCCGATATGGCTAAGGTTGCATGCGGAACCGGTGACGGTGCAGGTCGATCCGCCCGGCTTCGCTCCCTATTGGCCGTCGATGCTGCGCGAAACGCATGCGCGCGTGCGGTTCAGCTACAGCCTCGACGGCAAGGCGTTCGTGCCGCTCGGCGCGGAGTTCGAAACCCGGCCCGGCCGGTGGGTCGGCGCGCAGATCGGCCTCTTCGCCCAGGCGCAGGACGGAACGCCCGCCAGCGTCGCGACATCGGTCGGGTTCGCCGACTTCGACTGGTTCAGGATCACGCGATGACCATTGCCCACACCTTCGCGGCGCTTCTCTGTGCCCCGCTTTCGCTGGCGTCCATTCCCGCGGCGGCGCAGACGGCCGACGTCGGACTGCGCATCCACGAACCGCCCGCGGGCAAGGCCTTCTGGTCGTACCTCAACGACGATTTCACCGTCCGTGTGCGCCGCCCCGGCGGTGAATGGCGCGACCTGTACGAATATAATGCGAAGGTCGATCTCGATCGGCCGCAGGACGCTTCGATGGTGTTCTTCGACATCGCTGGTCCGGTGGAGGTCGCGGTCAAGAAGAACAACGGCGACGTGCACCGAGTCGAGGTCCGCCCAGACTCGGCCGGCGTGCGCGCGAAGCTGGTGGGCAACACCGCCTATTTTCGTCTTGAGAAGCCCGCGAATATCTCGGTCGAGTTCGACGGCGACCGGCTGCACAATCTGCATCTCTTCGCCAATGCGCCGGAGCAGGCGCTGCCTTCGCCCGGGCCTGGCGTCGTCTATTTCGGTCCCGGTACCCATCCGCTCCCCGAAGGGCAGAAGAGCTTCCGCATCCCTTCCAACACCATCGTCGTGCTTGCCGGCGGCGCGCTCGTGCAAGGCAATATCGAAATCCGCGACGCGGAGAATGTCCGCATCGTCGGGCACGGCATCATCGATCGCCCGCAAGAGGGCATCACCATCGCCAATTCGCGCAATGTCACGGTGGACGGGCCGATCGTGCTCAATCCGAACCATTATTCGGTGTTCTGCGGCCAGTCGGTGGGCGTCACCATCCGGAACCTCAAATCGCTCAGCGCGTCGAGCTGGAGCGACGGACTGGATTTCATGAGCTGCTCCGACGTGCGCGTCGACGGCGTGTTCATGCGCAATTCGGACGACACGATCGCGATCTACGGCGGCCGCTGGGAGTATAAGGGTGACGCGCGCAATTACCGGATCGCCAATTCGACTCTCTGGGCCGACGTCGCCCATCCGATCAACATCGGCCTGCACGGCACTCCGCACGCAGCGGAAACGCTCGAGGATATCGAGTTCCGCAATATCGACATCCTCGGCCATGACGAGGACGACCGCGACTATCAGGGCGCGATGGCGATCACCGACGGCGACAACAATCTGGTGCGCGACGTCCGCTTCGAGGACATCCGGATCGATGACATCCAGGAAGGAATGCTGTTCAACTTCCGGGCGGTATTCAACGCAAAGTACAGCAACGCCCCGGGGCGCGGGATCGAAAACATCATCATCCGCAACGTCCACTTCAAAGGCGGGGACATTAATCGTCCCGTCATTGCCGGCCATTCGGCGGACCGCCGCGTTCGCGGGATCAGGATCGACAACGTCACTGTCGGCGGCAAGCGAATCAAGCGCTCCGACATCGACATAGGGCCCTTCGTGGACGATCTCGTTGTCCGGTAGCGGTTCCTGGCCGGGCTCAGGCAGGCCCAACCTCCCCGTCGACTCAAAAACGCGGTGCACCGGTCAATTCGCAAAGAACCCTGTTGACATATTCTGTTATCGATATCAGAACTTCTGCTACCGATAACAGACCGGCAGCCCAACGGCCAGCCAGGCGAGTGGGGAGAGCGGATTCTGCGGAGGCAACGACCCTCCTCTCCCGACCGGTCAGCTGAACAGGGAGATTAGGAGAGGATCATGAGAACGCTTTCTAAATTGGCCGCCGCGCTTCTGTGCACTTCGGCTGCCGTGCCTGCCTGGGCGCAGGATGTTCCACAGCCTGCGGAAACGACGTCGAGCCAGCAAACCGCAGCGGAAACCGACGCGATCGTCGTCACCGGCATCCGCGAGAGCCTCCAGTCGTCGGCCCAGCGCAAGAAGAACACCAACGAGATACTGGATACGATCAGCGCCGAGGACATCGGCAAGCTGCCCGACAACAATGTGGCGGCGACGCTCTCGCGTGTCCCGGGCGTGCAAGCCTACCGGTTCGGCGGCGAGTCGGCCTCGCCGGTCGGGCAGGGAAGCGGCCTCACGATCCGGGGCCTGTCGGGTCAGACTTCGTCGCAAGTCGACGGGCGCGCCTTCATCACGGCGGGCGGGCGCGAATTCAACGTCGAAGGCGCGAGCCCCGGCCTCGTCGCCGGCATCGACGTGTACAAGAATCCCTCCGCCGAACATATCGAGGGCGGCATCGGTGGCCTCATCAACATCCGCACGCGCCGGCCGCTCGATTTCACGGGCACGGTCGTGTCGGGCTCGGTTGGCGGCCGGTACAATGAGCTCGGCAAGAAGGTGCAGCCCGAGCTGTTCCTGCTCGGCTCGACCAGGTGGAACGTCGGCGACGGCGAGATGGGCCTGCTTCTCGCCGGTTCCTGGTCTCGCAGCTTCAATCGTGGCGACAACAATCCGGCGGGTGGCGGCACTTCGATCCGCCGGCCGATCCGCGGCGACAGCGCCGAATACGCCGCCAATGTGGGCACCGGCCTCAACCTCAACTCCGCCTATGCGGGCAGGTCGGACGTCGTCTATCTCGCGGACGTCGCCAATCCCCTGGCGCTCTCGGCCGCCGATCGCGCCAATCTCGTCTCGACCGTGACAGAGGGACACAATGTCTTCCAGGAAGACTATCTGCGCACCCGCAAAGGGCTGGCCGGATCCTTCCAGTACAAGCCGACGCCTCGCCTCGAATTCTACCTCGACGGCAACTACACTTATTACCAATACCATCAGAACTACCGGTTCCTGAACATCGCCAACTCGCGTTATGTCCAGGGTCTGACGACAATTCCGTTCACGATCGACGAGGAGCTGGCGAATCGGAACAGCAACGGCGGCACCAACGAGCTGCTGTCGGGAACGCGCCTGGCCTCGGGCACCTTCCTCGGGTCAACGGCTGCCTCGATCGGCGGCGACGAGCGGAGCAACTACATTTCCTATCTGCTCGCCGGCGGCGCGAAGTGGCAGGTGAGCGACGAGTTCGACATTCATTTCGATTATTCGTACGTCAAGGCTGACCGCTCGACCGACAATCGCTCGGTCACGGCCGCCGGGCGCGCGGGCCTCGGCTGGGATGTCACGCGCGATCTCACGACGAAGCCGGCCCAATTCACCATTTCGGGGCCGGATCTCGCCAATCCCGCCAATTGGGTCTTCAACAACTATGCCAACGGCACCAACCAGGCCTGGGACGACAATTCCGGCGCGGCCGCGCTGGATCTGCGCTACCGGCCCCGCGACTCCTTCATCAAGGCCCTGAAGGCCGGTGCCCGCTATTCGGTGCTCGAGAGCCGGTATCGCAACTATTCGTTCAGCCGTAACCTGACCACCGACGGCGCGGCGCTCGCGGCGAATCAGTCGAACGCCATCCCGATCCTCAGCTACGCCGACATGTTCGAAACCTCGCCAACCAACTTCATGAACGGCGAGATGGGCTATCGCGGCGGCTATCTGACATTCTCGCCCGACGCGCTGCTGGGTGACAATGTCCGCGCGCGCTTCCCCAATGCGGGCATCCTGCCCGAGGATAATCTCGCGGAGAACCTGCTGAATCGCCGCTATATCCGCGAGCGGACCTACGCGGTCTATGGCGCGGCGGACTTCGCGTTCCTCGACGATCGGATCCAGGGCAATATCGGCGTCCGCGCCGTCCGCGCGGAAGGCTTCGCGCGCGCCATGGTCAATTCGCAGGCGACTCCGACGTCGCCCATCGTCATCATACCCAATGAGACGAATACCTCACGCTGGGATGTGCTGCCGAGTGCGAACCTTTCGTGGCGCATAACGCCGGACACGATCCTGCGCCTTGGTTACGGCAAGGGAATCACCCGCGCGGGCACCGACGCCCTGAACCCCACGATTCTGGTAAACACCGCCACGGGCACCGGCAGCAAGGGCAACCCCGATCTCGGGCCGCAAAAGGCGGATAATTACGATATCTCGATCGAGCACTATTTCTCGCCGGTCAATTATGTCGCGCTTGCCCTGTTCTACAAGGACGTGAAGGGCTTCTTCAGCGGCATTTCGCAGTGCGAAACGGTGACGACGTATCCGGCCTATGCCGGGACCGCCGCCAATAACTGTACCGGCGGACAATATTACATCACGCAGACCGTGAATGCGCAGAGCGGATGGGCCAAGGGTTTCGAGATATCCGGCCAGACATTCTTCGATTATGATTTCGTTCCCAAGTTCCTGCGCAGTTTCGGCGTGTCGGGGTCGTTCACTTATGTGGACACCAAAAACCCGCTGATCCTGAATGGGGTGCTCGTCGATACGCCGCAGCCTTTCACTTCCAAGTATAACTGGACGGCCTCGGGCTTCTACGAAGACGATTTGGTCACTGCGCGCCTGGCCTACACCTATCGATCGGAATCGATCCTGTTCGGCGCGGCGGCAAACCCGATCGACGGACGCTATATTCGTCCGTTCGGGCTCCTCGACGCTTCGGTAAGCTTCAAGCTCCTGCCGGAGCTGACGCTATCGCTGAACGCCGAAAATCTCACCAATGCCGCGGCGGATCGCTTCGTTGGCGAGCCCGGCATGACGACGGGGATCGAGCGCCAGCACTTCTACAATGGCCGGAATTTCAGCGCGGCGGTGCGGTTCCGCTTCGGCAACTGATTCGATTGTCCCCCCGAGGTATGCGGAGCTGGTCTCTGCGGCCTCGGGTACTAAGCGGGCTGCGGTCGTCGATCGCAGCCCGTTTCTTTGGGACAGAATCGCATGCCGTGGGATCTAGTAATCGACGTAGTAGTCCTTGGGGAACGCCTCGCCGCTGAAGGCTTTCCTGGTGGTCCATGGCAGGCCGGGCGCGGTCCAATAGCCGTCCTTAGCGGATAGACCCAGCGCAATGAGGCTCTCTGCCGCGATGTACATGCTGCCGGCGTTCGAATAGATGTCGCCGAGCGTCGGCTGATGTCCGGCGAAGCCGATCGTGAGATAGCCCTTTCCGTCGAAGTTCGAAGGATTGCGGAAGATCGCGCGTTGCGCGGCGAGAGTCGCCGAACGGACCTGGCCTTCGGGCAACGATTTGGGGAGCCTCTTGCGCCAGGCGAGCAGTCCCAGCGGCTGAAAGACCGCCGTGCGATAGGTGAGCGACCGCCCGATCGGCGCATAGCTGCCGTCCGGCCCGATCAGCCGCTCGAGATGCTCGCCGAACCGCTGCATCCGTTTATACGCCTGCTCGAGCAGCTCCGGCGCGTTGAGTTTGTTGAACCTGGCCCCGGTCGCGACGAGCACCTCTAGGATCTCGACGAGCATGGGTTGGATTACATACGAGTTATAGTGATCGAAGTGGAAGCGCGGCCCATCCGCATACCAGCCGTCGCCCACATACCATTCGTTGATCTTGCGAACCGCGAGGTCGATCCGGATCGGGTCCCACTGCTCGCCGATCGAGAGCAGGAACGCCTCGTTCATCGCCGCGAACAGCAGCCAGTTGGTATAGGGAGGCGGCACGCGGCGCAGGCCCTGGATCTCCCGCACCACCCGTTGCTTGGTGGCAGCGTCGAGCGGATCCCAGAGCTGCTTCGGCGCGCGCAGAAAGGCATTGGTGAAATAGGCCGAATCGACGAGTGGCTGGCCCTCGGCTTTCCATAGCAGATAGTCGGGGCTCGCCGGATCGACCGAGTGCGCGTAGCTGGCGAGTGCCTGCCGGCGCAGTTTCGCGCGCAGATGCCCCTCGGGCGTCTCATCGTCGGGAAGGGCAAGCCAGGGTGCGATTCCGGATATCAGCCGCCCGAAACATTCGAGATATGCCACCTTGGGATTACGCCCATCCCAGGTCGGGCTGAGCTCCGGCTCGAACGCCGCGTGTAGTCGACCTTCGGACATCGGGCCCAATACCGGTTCCGCCATGCGGGCGAGGATTTCGAGCATGTAGCTCCGGTCGCCCGCCGCGGGCTTGCGCTGTGCGGCGGCGACGCCCGGAGCCGTCGCGGCAAGGGTTCCGGTGACCAAGGCAGAGGCGAGGAAGCGGCGGCGTTCCATTGGGCGTGTATCCTTGCTGGAGGCGCGGTCAGCGCGGCAACCGGAAATCGAGCCGCTCCGCGGCGGCGTAGCGGTCCCACGCTTCACGGCTGTGGAAGCCGCCCTCGCCCAGGCTCCAGGCCGAGCCGGAATAATAGACGAACGGTTTGCCCGGTGTGACTTTGAGCAGCACGAGATGATTGTCTGCGTCCTGCCGTATCTCGGCGATCATCGCCGGATCGACCCGCAGCGCGATCGCCATGCGCCCGTGATGCGGATCCCCGGGGCCCCACCAGGAGAGCAGGCCGCGCGTGCGATCGACGGTCAACTCGCCGCCGTCGCCGGTGGTGCGCTTGCCGATGCCGATCCCCACGAGTAGCGGCCTCGGCTTGTCCGACCGGATCGTCGATACCATCCGCGTAAAATGCGTGCCGAGCGGAAGGGTGAACCGCCGTTTCTCCCACACTCTCCGCGCCACATCGACGGGCCAGGGAGCATAATCGACTTCGAAATCGGCTGTGTCGGGCCCGTTCTTCAGGATCCGGTAGCTGCGATAGTTGCGCGAGGTCCACAGCTTGTTGTCGAGCCAGATGCCCAGGCCGCCGGCGCCGCGTCCGGTCCCGACATTGTAGAAGTCGAGACCCTCGCCGTGATAGGCGTGCTGGTCGCCGGTGCGCAGCTGCCGGTCCATGAACGGCCAGGCCACGTTCTTGCCCCAGCTGTCGATTCCTGACCCCGAGGGCGGCTCTGCCGCCTCCAGCGCGTGGCCGTAGATGCGATGCGCGGTGCGATCATTTTCCCAGAGAAGATCGTCGTACCGGTAGTCGGCGAGCGCCACCGCTGCGCGGGGTGACTGATCCGGCGCGGGCGGCAGGGGGCTTACGACCGGCGGCATGTCCTGGGCGAGACTTGAACCGGCGAGCAGCACGGCAGCCGCCGCGGCGCAAAGCCGGCGGTTCATTGCAGGTCCTTGGCCGTTGCGGGCTTGGCCCGATCGGGCGTGGTGCCGTCGCCCGCGAAGGGCGTCAGCGTGAAGCTGTAGCGCGTCTGCTTCAGCGGGACCCGGTATTGGGGCAATGGCCGTCCGCCGGCATCCCAGGCATTGTCTCCGCCGACGCCGGATTGAATCGCGTCGACCATCAGCGAAACCTCGCCATGCGGCACGATGTCGGTGCTCCGCCGCGTGCCGGGAGGGCGACGGGTGAGATCGTCATAGGGAAACGCAAGTGCGTTCATCGACAACGGCGCATCGCCACGGACACGCAATCCGCCAACGCCCGGCTGGAGCAATTCCATCCAGCGGACGTCCACTTTGTTGCCGGTCTCCTGGGGGCGCATGTAATCGTGATTCTGGTCGGCGATCTTGCCCCGCCAGAGGCCCAGCGGCGCGCCGGTCTTGCGGTCCTGGTAGCTTTCGTGCGGGCCCCGGCCATACCATGAAACCGTGTCGATGCGCGTAGGCATCGAGAAGAACAGCCCCACGCGTAGCGGATCGGGCAGGTCCGGCTTGAGCGGCGTGAAATCGCCTTCGACCCGGACCGATCCGTCGCCGGCCATGCGATAGCGGGAGACGAACGCCGCGGCACCGCCGCCGACCGAATAGCGGATCGTCACTTCGGCCGCGCTGTTGCCGAGCCGGCGCGCTTCAATGCTCTGGACGACACGCTCCGCCGACGCGTTCTTCCAGATTCCGTGTGATTTCTCGAGCCCCGTGCCGATATCGTTATCGGTCAGCGCCCGATAGAAATTGGGTGCGCCGCCATGGAGAAGGGGTTGTCCATTGACCGCGTAGCGCTCGATGAGGCCGGTCTTGCGGTCGAGGACCAATTCGGCGTCCCGGGCTGCGAGGCGGATTTGCCCCTGGCTGTCCGTGAGGGCGACATTGCCCGAGAGCGGTGGCGTGCTCGCCGGGGCGCGCCCAAGCACGAACTGTTCCCATCCGATTACCGCCGCCGCGTCCACGGCGGGGATTGCTCCGGCCTTGGCGCGGGCGCTTACCGTCAGGACATATTCGGCACCGGGCCTGCGGGTGAAGGCAGGCAGCGCGATCGCAACCGTCTCGTGACCGCGCGCCGGAACATGTAGCGCCGGAAGCTGTCCCGTCGCCACGGACACACCATCCTCCAGCACCTCGAAACCGAAATCGTAGTTCGACAGGTCGACGAAGTCATGGCGGTTGGTGACCGTCAGCGTCCCGGCCGTGGCGTCGAAGTTCGAGAACTGAATCGGCGAATAAACCTTCCGGATCTCGAACAGGTGCGGATTGGGCGTGCGGTCGGGCTGGTTCAGCCCGTCGCCGAATTCGATGTCGCCGCCGGGGTTGGGCCCGTATTCGCCGCCCGTGCCCCAATATCGGCGGCCATCGGCGGTGTACCGATACATCGATTGATCGACCCAGTCCCAGACGAACCCGCCCTGGAGCTTGTCGGAATGCGCGTAGATCGCGTCCCAATATTCCTTGAGGTTGCCGCCCGAATTGCCCTGCATATGCGCATATTCGCACTGGATCATCGGCTGCCGGAATGCCCAGTTTTCCGCATAGTCGATCATCTTCTCGACGCTGTCGTACATCGGCGCGTAGATGTCGGCATAGTCGTTGGGCCGGTGATCGGACACGCCGGCCCAGGTGCCCCAGCCGAGATAGCTGACGAGACGCGCCGGATCGCGCGCCTTGACCGCCGCGGCGGCCTTGTTGAAGTTCGGCCCGATCCCCGCCTCGTTGCCCAGCGACCAGAAGATGATGGACGGGTGGTTCTTGTCGCGCTCGACCATGTTGGTCACGCGGCTGACATGTGCGCCCTCCCATGCGGGATCGAAACCGATCTGGTAGCGCCCGCGCACCTCGGGGTGCTTGTTCGCCCAGTCCATGTAGCCATGGCTCTCGATATTCGCCTCATCCATCACATAGAGCCCGTATTTGTCGGCGAGCTCGTACAGGCGTGGATCGTTCGGATAGTGCGAGGTGCGCAGCGCATTGATATTCGCGCGCTTCATCAACTGGATGTCCCGTTCCATGGATTCGTACGAGATCACGTGGAAGGTCTCGGGATCGTGCTCGTGGCGGTTGACCCCGCGAATCGTGATGGGTCTCCCGTTCACGCTGACCAGGCCGTTCCTGATCTCCACCGTGCGAAAGCCGATGCGACTGTAGGTCGACTGGATGATCTGGCCCTTGGCATCGTACAACTCGACCAGCAGCATGTAGAGGTTCGGCGTCTCTGCGGTCCACGGCTTCACGTCGGCGATCGATGCGGCGAGCGTCACCGTCCGCTCGCCCGAGCCGGCGGGCACGGCTTTCGAGATTTCGGCAACGCGCCGGTCGCCGTCGAGAAGGACAGCCTTTGCGGTAGTCGCCTCACGGCCGGGCGTCACTGCCACGTCGACTGCCAGCTTCCCGTTTCGGTACTGCTCATCCAGCCCGGCATGAACGAAGAAATCGCGGACGCGGGTTTTGGGAGCGGCCATCAGGAAGACCTCGCGCTCGATCCCGGAGACGCGCCAGAAGTCCTGATCCTCGAGATAGGATCCGTCCGACCAGCGGAAGATCTGGATCGCCACCGTGTTCCTGCCGGGGCGCACGAAGCGAGTCACGTCGAACTCGGATGGAAGCTTCGAATCCTCGGAATAGCCGACCTTCTCGCCATTGACCCAGACGTAATAAGCCGAGCCGGCCGCGCCGATGTGCAGGATGACGTCCGAACCGTTCCAGTCGGCGGGCATTTCGACATCGCGGCGGTAGGAGCCGACCGGGTTGGTGGCGTGCGGGATGAGCGGTCGATTAGCGGGGAAGGGGTAAGTGATGTTGTTGTAGCGCGGCTGGTCGTATCCCTCGGTCTGCCAGTCCGCCGGGACCTTGATCTCCTTCCATCCCGAAACGTCGAAGGAAGGCTGTTCGAAGCCCTTCGGCAGCCGATCGGCATCCGGAGAAAACGAGAATTTCCACTGCCCGTTCAACGGCAGGAATCGTTCGGATTTCGTGCGGTGACCCGCCATCGCCTTCTCGCGAGTCTCAAACGGAAAGCCGGTCGCGCGCGCAGGCTGCTTGTTGGTGGCGTATACTGCCGGATTCTCCCAATCGGGCCGATCGGGGGACACCTGGGGTTGAACGGGAGATGCGGGATCCTGGGCCGGTAGCGCGAAAGGGATTCCCGCGAGGAAGAGTGCCGTAAGTGCGCGGATTGATCGCATAAAATCCTCTTCCCCGCCGGTCTGAAGCCGGATCGACTAGCATCTTCATTGATGATACGGACGCGTAGCTTCCGGAGATTAGTATGACAAGCCAAGTTGAGGGCGCGCACAAGATAGCTGGCGGCTCGACTGGGGAGGGTGGCAAGACCGGCTCGCTGACCGACGAGTTGTTTGCAAAACTCGAGACTCGCATCCGTTCGGGCGAGTTGAAGGCCGGCTCGCGGCTACCGTCGCAAAAGGAGATCGCGCTTTCGGAGAATGTGAGCCGCACCGTGGTAAGGGAAGCCGTGGCCCGGCTTTCCGCCCATGGCCTGACGGTTTCGCGCCAGGGAGCGGGGGTCTTCGTCGCGGAATCGGCGGAGTATCGCGCGTTCCAGATCACGCGCGACGAACTCCACGAGCTCGCGGACGTGATCAAGCTGCTCGAGATGCGCCTGGCGGTCGAGACGGAGATGGCGGGCCTTGCTGCCGCTCGTCGTACAACTGCCGATATCGGGGCGATCCGGGAAGCGCTGGAACGTATGATCGAAGTGGGCGACGACCCGCGCGCCTCGGCAGAAGCGGACAGCGCATTCCACCTGGCTATCGCGCATGCAACGCAGAACGAATATTATGTCCGCTTCGTTGAGTTCCTCGGTCTGCGGCTGGTGCCTTCGCGGACCCTGTACCTGGGCGACAAGCCCGACGAAGTCCACCAATCCTATGCGGCCAAAGTCTTGGCCGAGCACGAAGCGATCGTGGACGCCATCGTGAGAATGGATTCGGCCAGGGCCCGCGAGGCCGCGCGCCAGCACATGCACGAGAGCTTGACCCGGCACTCCACGTTGAGCGCGACGCTGCGAATGAAGGGACCTTTGCACGGCGACGCGATCCAGCCGGACTGAGCGACTGTCAGCGGGGCGGCCGATGCATTCGGTGTTTGCCATATCGCGAACGTGTCGGCGGCGGCGCCTTCGGGTTGTTATCATATCATTCTTGCGGTCGCGTAGTCGCGGAATCCGTCCGGTTCGTCGCCGAAATGCTCAGATTCCCTAGGGAATGGTCATCTGTCGCGCATGTGTGATGGCGGCGTAATTGCCTGCTGATTGACGCGCTTCCGACAACTTGTCATATAACTTCCAGCACGCACGGCTGACCGTGAACGTGGCGGGAGAGGTAAAATGGGGAAGAACGTTCTTACGTGCGCCGTCTCGGCTGGCGCTCTCATCGTGATGCTCGCCGGCGCGCCAGCCTTTGCTCAGGCTGCGGATCCGGCCCCCGCGACGCCGCAGGACGCCCCCGCGGCGGCGGCGCAGGAAGAGGGCGCCGCCGACGAGATCGTCGTCACCGGGTTCCGGGGCAGTCTCAACAAAGCGATCGAGCTCAAGCGCGAATCGATCGGCTTCCGCGATTCGATCGTCGCCGAAGATATCGGCAAGTTTCCCGAAGCGAACGTCGCCGACTCGCTGCAGCGCATTCCGGGCGTCATCCTGTCGCGCGACGGTGCGTCCAACGAAGGTCAGCGGATCAGCATTCGCGGTCTCGGCTCCGAGTTCACCGTCACGACGATCAACGGCGCGCCCGTCCGCACGACTTCGGCAATGAATGTCGGCGGCTCGAGCCGCGACTTCAATTACGACGTCTTCCCGTCCGAGCTGTTCGGCCGGGTCGACGTGTACAAGACGCCACAGGCCAATCTCGAGGAGGGCGGCATCGGCGGCAATGTCGATCTGCAAACCCCGCGTCCGTTCGACAGCGCGGGCCGGGTGATCCGCTACACGGCGCAGGCAAATTACAACACGCAGTCAAAGGAGTGGCGGCCGCGCGGCTCGCTGCTGCTCAGCGATACCTGGGGCAATTTCGGCGCGCTGTTCGGCGTGGCCTATGCGCAGAACGTGAACGAGCGTTCGGGCTTCCAGTCGACTGGGGGCGGCACCAGCGGCTACAATTCGTCGGCGCTCGGCCGTCGTCCCTATTATGCGACGCCGGCAAACCCGGTGCCCGCGAACACGAGCGGCCCTTTCAATTTCGAGCTCAATCTCGACAGTCCGCTCGCCAATCTGGGCGGCCTGACCCGCTCGCAGGTGGAAAATGCCTATCTGCCGCGCTTTTACCGCGTCTTCGCGTCCAACAACGAGCGCGAACGCCTCGGCTTCGTCGGATCGCTCCAGTACAAGAGCGACCGTTTCGAGGCGAGCATCGACGGTATCTATGCCGACCTGACCGATCAGACCGACGAGTTCACCTTCGGCGTTCCCGTGCGCAACTCGCGTACCGTGGCGGGCAGCACCTCGGCGCCCGGCACGGGGACCAACTCGGGCCTGATCCCGCTCGACGTGCATATCGACCAATACAACAATTTGTACGGCACGTTCGGGAATTCGAGCATCCTGACGGAGAGCTTCTACCGCGACTCCCACACCAAATTTAAATACGGCATCGTCCGGGCGGCCTATGACATCACCGACACGATGAAGCTCTCTGCGCAGGGCAACATCAGCGAGAGCACGGCCGTCTATTCCGAGAACCGCATCGTCTCGAACATCTACGGCATCACGACGACCTTCGATCCCTCGGGTAACATCACCTATCCGACGATCAGCTCGCCCGTCGACTTCACCAACACGGCGAATTACCGGGCGCCGTCCCTCGGCTTCGCGATCAACGACGAGTTCGACAAGGAGAAGACCGCCCGGGCGGTGCTCGACTGGAAACCCGTCGACAGCGAAGACCAGATGCTGTCGCTCAAGTTGGGCGGCAGCTATGTGTCGACCACCAAGCGGGTTCAGCGGCAGGACGGCAGCAGCATCGCCGCGACCCGGGCGCTTCCGCAGGGCGGCACCTTCGCCACGAACCCCACCGGCGTGTTCGCGAACATGGATCCGTTCGTCCAGTTCGGCGCATTGGCGAACGGCGGAAACTCGGGATACCCCTCGCAATTCGCGACCTTCTCACGCGAATTCGTCATGGATGTGCTGGACGCCAATAGCGCGAACCGCGCGGCCACTCCCGCTCTCAACCAGGCCTTCACTGCCGAGGAAGTCGTCAAATCGGCCTTTTTCGAGACCAGCTTCAAGATCCCGATCGCAGGCCATGCGCTGCGCGGCAACTTCGGCATCCGTTATTCGGACACCAAGACTCTCATCAACAACTATCAGTCTGCCCCTGGTGGCGGTTTCACCCCGGCAACGCGCGAGGGCGGCTACCAGAACCTGCTTCCGTCAGCGAGCCTTGCCTTCGACATCACGCCGAAGCTCGTGCTGCGGGGATCGGCGGGCCAGACGATCACGCGCGGTTCGCTGGCAACCATCGCGGCCGGCACCCGGGTGCCGAACATCTTCAATCCCGCGGTCACCGTCGGCAATCCGGACCTCCGTCCCCAGCTCGCCACGACGTTCGACGCCGCGCTCGAATGGTATTTCGCGCCCGGCGGCCTGCTGAGTGGGGGCGTGTTCCAGAAGAACATCGTCGATCGCCCGTTCCCGGTAATTGAGCGTGTCCCGTTCGGCACCCTGGGCCTGCCTTCGAACCTGTTCAACTGCGCCTCGCTGGGCGCCGGGGCCTGTCCGCCTCAGCTCGGCGGCAGCACGATCGATCCGAACTTCCTGTTCGACCGTACGATCACGGTGAACCAGAACGAGCTGAAGCTGAAGGGCCTGGAGCTGGCCTATCAGCAGAACTTCACGTTCCTGCCCAAGCCCTTCGACGGGCTGGGCATCACCAGCAGCTTCACGATCATCGATCAGGAGGGCGATGATTTCGTGCTGCGGAACGGAGACCGCATCTCGATGCAGGGCGTGCCGGACTATACCTACAGCGTCACCGCCTTCTACGAAAAGGGTCCGTTCTCGATCCGCGGTTCCTATAACTACCGCGCCAAGACGGGCCAGAACTCGACCAACACGGGCAACGACCAGGTGCCGTATCTGGCGCCGCAGGGGTTCCTCGATGGCACGGTCAGCTACAAGATCAACGATCTCTTCGAGCTCCGGATCGACGCGCTGAACATCACCAACGAGAACGTCTTCTTCTATTACGAGAACCCGACCCAGCCCGACGGCAACGGTCTGAGCCGCCGCGACAATTCGTTCTTCAATGGAACGACGATCTCCTTCGGCATTCGCGGCAGGTTCTGACATCTCCCCCTGGGGGCGCTTGAATCGGCAGGCGTCCTCATTTTTAGAAGAACCGATCTGCATTCGCGCGATCTGGAGGCGGCACATGAAGCATCTCGCACTGGCGCTGGCCCTGTCGGCCGCGATCCCCTCGGCGAGTCTGGCGCAAGGTCCGGTGGCGGTAAGGCCGGCGGCGTCGCCGCTCGCGGCTGCGGTGCGGCTCGCCGACTGGCAGCTCGGCCAGATGCACGGTGGCACCGTGTCGCGTGCTACGGGCGAGACGCGGAACCCGCGCGCATGGGAGCAGGCGGTATTCTGGGTGGGCATGACCGCGCTCGCCGACGCGGGCGCGCCGCCGCGCGTTCGCCAGGCGATTCTCGACATGGGTGCCGCCAATCGGTGGTTGCCGGGCGAAAAGCCCTATTTCGCCGACGATCACGCCATCACCCAAGCCTATCTCTGGGCCGCCCGCAACGGCGCGGGCGAAACGGCGCGGGCGCCGGCGCGGCGCGCCTTCGATCGCGTGATGAACGAGCCCGCGATCACTTCGCTCGCTTTCTACATCCCGCCCGAGGGCTATGGTGCGGCCGAATGCCTGAAGCGCTGGTGCTGGTGCGATGCTCTATTCATGGCGCCGCCGGCCTTTCTCGATATGTCGCTCCAGACCGGCGATGCGCGCTACCGTGATTTCGCGATGCGCGAATTCTGGGCGACCACGGATTTCCTCTACGATCCGGCCGAGCGCCTTTATTATCGCGACAGCCGCTTCTTCGAGCGGCGCGACGCGAAGGGCCGCAAGGAGTTCTGGAGCCGCGGCAATGGCTGGGTGTTCGCGGGCATGGCGCGCGCCATCCCATTGCTCGACAGGGGCACAGCCGACCGGCATCGGATGGAGGGGCTGTTCCTCCAGATGGCCGCGCGGCTCAAGGCGCTGCAGAAACCGGACGGCTATTGGGCGCCGTCGCTGCTCGCGCCTGAAGGCTCGCCGCCCGAGACGAGCGGCACTGCGTTCTACACCTACGGCCTCGCATGGGGGATCAACACCGGGCTGCTGCCGCGCGCCGAATATGAGCCCGCAGCGCGCCGGGGTTGGGCAGCGCTTCAACGCGCGATCCAGCCGGATGGGCGGCTCGGCTACGTGCAGCAGGTGAGCGACCGTCCCGAGAAGGTCGAGCCCGCCGATACCCAATATTACGGAGTCGGAGGCTTCCTCCTCGCCGCCACGCAAGTGGCCGCTCTCGACAAGCGCGGCCTGTGACGGCCGGGGAAGCGACATTGTTCAAGAAGATTTATCACGCGGCCCATCCGGACATGATGGTGGGTGCCTCGAATGAGGTCCTGCGCGACCGTCACCTCGTCACCGATCTCTTTCGACAAGGCGAGATCGTGCTGACCTATTCGCACGGCGAACGATTCGTGATCGGGGGCGCCGTTCCCGGCGGGGATATGCTCCGGCTCCCGGATCATACCGAACCCGAGAGCGCCGCCGGGCACCCGTTTCTGGAACGTCGCGAACTCGGGATCGTGAACATCGGCCGCGGTGACGGCATCGTCTGCATAGACGGCGAGTCCATGCAGCTTGCGAAATACGAGGCGCTGTACGTCCCAATGGGTTCGCGTGAGGTCACCTTCTCGGGGGATGGCGCCCGCTTTTACTTGCTGTCGGTGCCGGCGCACGCGGCCCTTCCGCTCCGCAAGATCACTGCGGCCGATGTCCAGCCCCTACAGCGCGGCAGCCTCGAGGCCTCGAATGCGAGAACCATCTATCAGTTGCTTTTGCCGCACACCTGTCAGAGCGCATCACTTTGCATGGGCCTCACGCGCCTCGAGCCGGGCAGCGTCTGGAACACGATGCCGCCCCACGTCCATGAGAGGCGATCGGAGATATACCTCTATTTCGACCTCGACGACGACAGCCGCATCTTCCACTATATGGGCCACCCCGACGCCCTCCGGCACATCGTAATGGGGAATGAAGAAGCCGTCATTTCGCCGCCCTGGTCCGTCCATATGGGCGCGGGAACAAGCAACTACGCCTTCATCTGGGCCATGGCGGGCGAGAATCTCGACTACAATGACATGGACGTCGTCGACATCTGCCAGTTGCAATGACGGCACCCAATCGCTGTTGACGACATGGCCGCGTTCCGCCGCCCGGTTTTCAGTCAATGCTGAGACAAAGCGGCGTCGCTGGCGAGTTTGTCGGCGCGCTCGTTGTCGGGATGGCCGGCATGGCCCTTTACCCACACCCATTCGACACGATGCGGCTTCGACGCCGCGAGCAGTTCCTGCCACAAGTCGGCATTCTTGACCGGCTTTTTGTCCGAGGTCCGCCAGCCGTTCTTGAGCCAGCCGTGGATCCATTTCGTGAGGCCGTCCATCACGTAGCGACTGTCGGTCGAGAGCGTGACGCGGCATGGGCGTTTGAGCGCCTTGAGCCCCTGGATCGCCGCCATCAGCTCCATGCGGTTGTTGGTGGTATGGGGCTCGCCGCCCGACATTTCCTTCTCGACGCCGCCCATCCGCAGCACCACGCCCCAGCCGCCGCGCCCCGGATTGCCCTTGCACGCGCCATCGGTGGCGATCTCGACGTGCTGAAGCTCGGTCACGCGAAGATCGCCGCTCCGTGTTCGGCATAGAAATCGAGCCGGCGCAGATAAGCGAGCGGATCCTTGCGCGTGACCAACGCATCGGCAGGCGTATTGAGCCAGTCCCACATGCGGGTCAGGAAGAAGCGGATCGCCGCGCCTTCGGCGAGCACGGGCAGCGCGACGCGCTCATCAGGCAGCAGTTCGAAATTTGCAGCGTAGCCTTCGACCAATGCCTGGCCGACCCCGGCGTCATATTGCGCCCCGGCGGCGTCGAACGCCCAGGCGCCGTGCATTACGGCGAGGTCGTACGCCCGCACTTCGGTGCAGGCGAAATAGAAATCGATCAGGCCGGTGATGCGATCGCCGAGCATCAGCACATTGTCGGGAAACAGATCGGCGTGGATCGCGGCGCGCGGCAGGTCGCGCGGCCAGCTTGCCAACAATCTGTCCAGAGCCTTGTCCACATGATCGTAAAGGCCGGGCCGGATCGCATCCATATCGCGACCGCACCGCTCGAACAGCGGGCGCCAATCGTCAGGGCCGAGCGAATTGGGGCGCTCGAGCGTGAAGTCGCGCAGCGCCTCGTGCATCCGGCCCATGGCGGCACCGGCGGCGCGGGCCTGTTTCGGCGTGGGGTGCGAGACCGAAACGCCGGACAGGAACTGGATCAGGCAGGCCGGGCGGCCCTCGATCTCGTGGATCGTGCGGCCCGTGCGGTCGGGCACGGCCGGCGGGACCGGCAGGCCGCGATCGGCGAGATGATCGAGCAAGGCGAGGAAGAAGGGCAGGTCGTCGGCCGAGACACGCTTCTCGTACAGCGTCAGGATGAACCGGCTTTTGGTCGTGTCGACCAGATAGTTCGAATTCTCGACGCCTTCGGCGATGCCCTTGGCCGAAACGAGTTCGCCCATGTCGAAGCGCGCGAGAAAATCCGCCAGTGCCTCGGCGGAGACTTGCGTATAGACGGCCATCAGGCGGCTTCGAGGCCGCGGGGCAGCTTGAAGGCGATGTTCTCTGCGACGGTTTCGACTTCGCGCTCGGTCACGTCGAATCGCGTTGCGATCTGTTCGACGACTTCGCGCACCAGCAATTCCGGCGCTGAAGCGCCGGCGGTGATCCCGACCTTGCGCACGCCCTCGAACCAGGCGAAGTCGATATCGTCGGCGCGCTGGATCAGCGTCGAGCGGGTGCCGTTGCGCACTGCCACTTCGACGAGCCGCATCGAATTGGACGATTGGGGCGATCCGATCACCAGCACCATATCGACCTGTTCGGCGAGCGCCTTGACCGCGCTCTGACGGTTCGAAGTCGCGTAGCAGATGTCATCGGCGCCGGGCGCGAGGATCGCGGGGAAACGCCGTTTCAACACCGCGAGCACTGCCGCCGTGTCGTCAACCGAGAGCGTCGTCTGGGTCAGGAAGGCGAGGTTCTCGGGATCGCCGACGACGACCGCTTCGGCATCCGCAACGGTCTCGACCAGGGTCATCGTGCCCGCAGGCACCTGGCCGAAGGTGCCGATCACCTCCGGATGCCCGGCATGGCCGATGAACAATATGTGCCGTCCCGCCGCGACCAGCCGCTCGGCCTGGCGATGGACTTTGGAAACCAGCGGGCAGGTGGCGTCGAGATAAGAGAGGCCGCGCTCGGCCGCCTTGGCGGGAACCGCCTTGGGCACGCCGTGCGCGGAGAATACCACCGGCACGCCGTCGGGCACCTGATCGAGTTCCTCGACGAAGATCGCGCCCTTCGCCTTGAGGCTGTCGACGACGTATTTGTTGTGGACGATCTCGTGGCGCACATAGACCGGCGCACCGTATTTCTCGATCGCCAGCTCGACGATGCGGATCGCGCGGTCGACGCCCGCGCAGAAGCCGCGCGGGGCGGCGATGAGCAGATCGAGCGGCGGTTTCCGGGTCGCGTCCATGGCGAAGCGGGCTCTACGCGATTGCTTGCGCGGGCGAAAGGCGGTTCCTATGGTGCCGGCGTTTCCGGGCCTCGCTTGCGCGCGGCCCGTTGTTCCGTCTGAAAGGTGTACCGCCCGTGTCGCTCGCCAAGCTCGCCGTTCCCATTATGATCCTGCTGGCCGCCGGCGGCTGCTCTCGCACCGGCGAGATTACCGAGGGCGGCATCTCCGCGGTGCGCTCGGCCTGCCCGCATGTCGGTGTGCCCGCCGGCACCGGTGACGTCACCTTGTTCAACCCGGCGACCAGCCGCGAGGCGAGCGCGATCGACGTGGTCGCGGTGCTCACCAACCTCCAGTCGACTTGCGACGAGGCTGGCCCGCAGATCCAGGCCAATTTGACCTTCGACGTGCTTGCGCGGCGCAACCAGCCGGGCCCGGCGCGCGACGTGACTTTGCCCTATTTCATCACTGTGGTGCGCGGTGGGACGTCGGTTACCGCCAAGCGGATCGGCCAGGTGACGGTGCGTTTCGCCGAGGGGCAGATCCGCGCGCAAACCACCGGACAGGCTACTGCCAGCATCGACCGTGCGGCGGCGACGCTGCCCGAGGAGGTGCGGAAGCGGCTGACGGAGAAACGCAAAGCGGGCGATCAGGCCGCGGCGATGGACCCGCTCGCCGATCCGGCGATCCGCTCGGCGGTGCTCTCCTCCACTTTCGAGGCGCTGGTCGGCTTCCAGCTCACCGAGGATCAGCTGAAGTACAACGTCACGCGCTGACCTGTTTCCTCTACCTTGCAGGGAAGGGAGTCAGAGAAGGGAAGGCGAGCGTTTCGCGATTGACTCGAATCACCCCCCCGGCCAAGGCTGCACGCGTCGATGGCGGGCAACCGGCATAGGCACGCGCGGGAGAGTGGCGGCCCTTTGAGGGCCGCCCGCCGAAGGAGCAACCGCCCCGGAATCTCTCAGGCACCAGGGACCGCGCGCGCTGTGACACTCTGGAAAGCGTCGCCGAAGAGGCGGCCACCGAAGGGGTAAGCGGATGCTCTCTCAAGAGAGTGGCGCGAAAGCTCTCAGGTTCCGTGACAGAGGGGGCGAGGGACTCTGCCGCGCATGTGCGTGGTTCAGTACCTCGTTCAGCCTCGCGCGGAGTATCCGGAATGAGCCACGATCCCATCGAAGACGGCGAAGAAGCGCTGGAGCTCCTGCAGTTGCCGCTCGATAGCTGGCACCGTGCGCGGGGCGGGCGGATGGTCCCGTTCGCCGGCTACGAAATGCCCGTCCAGTATGAAGGCATCATGGCCGAGCACCTTTGGACGCGCGAGCATGCCGGGCTGTTCGACGTCAGTCACATGGGCCAGCTCGTGCTTGATGGGCCTGGCCTGGACGATGCTCTGGAGGCGCTGATCCCGGCGGATATCAAGGGCCTGAAAGAGAATGCACAGTCCTATTCGCTGCTGCTGGCGGAGAATGGCGGCATTCTCGACGATCTGATGGTCACCCGCTGGGCACAGGGGTTGTACATGGTGGTCAATGGTGCCGTGAAGTATGACGACATCGCCCATCTGCGCGAGCATCTGCCTGACGAGATCACCATCAATCATCTTGATGAGCATGCCTTGCTCGCTTTGCAGGGTCCGAAAGCCGCCGAAGCGCTGGGGCGCCTGGTGCCGGGCGTGTCTAGCTTGGTCTTCATGACAGGAGCGGGTTTCGATTGGCGCTCGGACGCCGGGGAGCACGTGCCGCTCTGGATCAGCCGCTCTGGCTATACGGGTGAGGACGGCTTCGAAATTTCGCTGCCGGGAAGGGGTGTGGAGGCTTTCGCCGATGCGCTGACCGCGCAGCCCGAAGTCAAGCCGATCGGACTGGGCGCGCGCGATTCGCTGCGGCTCGAGGCCGATCTGCCGCTCTACGGTCACGATCTCGATACCGAGACCACGCCGGTTTCCGCCGCTCTCGGTTTCGCCCTCAAGAAGCGCCGGCGCGAGGAGGGCGGCTTCCCGGGCCATGCGCGCATCATGCTCGAGCGCGAGCAGGGGCCGATCGTCAAACGGGTCGGGCTGATCGTCGAGGGCCGCCAGCCGGTGCGCGAAGGGGCTGCAGTGGTCGATGCCGAGGGTAGCGAAGTCGGCAAGGTGACTTCGGGCGGGTTCGCGCCGAGCGTCCAGAAGCCGATCGCCATGGCCTATGTGCCGACTGCGCTCGCCGTGCCCGGCACACGCATCACGCTTGCCCAGCGCGGCAAAGTCCACCACGCGGAGGTCGTCCAGATGCCCTTCGTCCCCCATCGTTACGTCAGGAAGGGAAGCTGACTCATGCGTTATTTCACTGAAGATCATGAGTGGATCCAGGTCGATGGCGATGTCGCCACGGTCGGCATCACCGATTACGCGCAGGGCCAGCTGGGCGACATCGTGTTCGTCGAGACCCCCGAAGAGGGCAAGACGGTCAGCAAGGGCGACGACGCCGCGGTGGTCGAAAGCGTCAAGGCAGCGTCGGACGTTTACGCGCCGGTCGCCGGCACGGTGATCGAAGGCAATGCCGCGCTCGCCGACAATCCCGCGCTGGTGAACGAAGATCCCGAAGGCGAAGGCTGGTTCTTCAAGCTGACGCTGGCCGATGCGGGCGAGCTCGACAGCCTGATGGACGAGGCCGCCTACCAGGATTTCGTGAGCAAGCTTTAAGTCCCAGCTCCCCCTCCCTTCCAAGGGAGGGGGCCGGGGGGCGGGTGCCCTCCGCGAGCGATACGCCTGGGGCGCTCACCCACCCCCAACCCCTCCCTTGGAAGGGAGGGGGGAGATATTGAATGCGCTATCTGCCCCTTACCCAGACCGACCGTGAGGCGATGCTCGCCACGATCGGTGCCAAGTCGGTCGACGATCTGTTCGTTGACGTGCCCGCCGCGGGCCGGCTCGATGGACCGATCCACGGCCTGCCGCTCCACGCCAGCGAACTCGCGGTCGAGCGCCACATGTCGGCTCTGGCGAAGAAGAATCTCGCCGCGGGCGACGTTCCCTTCTTCCTCGGGGCAGGGGCATATCGCCATCACGTGCCGGCATCGGTCGATCACCTGATCCAGCGCGGCGAGTTTCTCACGGCATACACGCCCTACCAGCCCGAGATCGCGCAGGGCACGCTGCAGGTGATGTTCGAATTCCAGACCCAGGTCGCGCGGCTGCTCGGCTGCGACGTGGCGAACGCGTCGATGTACGACGGCTCGACGGCGTGCTGGGAAGCGATCACGATGGCGCGGCGGGTGACGAAGCGCGGCAAGGCGATCCTTTCGGGCGGACTGCACCCGCACTACGTCTCGGTCGCGAAGACGATGGCGAAGTTCACCGGCGATCAGCTCGTGACTTCGCTGCCGACGCTGTCGCCCGAGCCCGACACGCTCGACCTGATCAATGCGATCGACGACGGCACCAGCTGCGTCGTGGTCCAATACCCCGACATTCTCGGCCGGATCGAGGACATGAGCGCGCTCGCCGAAGCGTGCCATGCGAAGAAAGCGCTGCTCGTCGCGGTGGTGACCGAACCGGTGGCGCTGGGGGCGATTCGTTCGCCGGGCGAGATGGGTGCCGACATCGTCGTCGGCGAGGGCCAGTCGATCGGCGTCGGGCTGCAGTTCGGCGGGCCCTATGTCGGGCTGTTCGCCTGCTCGGAGAAGCTGGTCCGCCAGATGCCGGGGCGGCTTTGCGGCGAGACCGTCGATGCGGAAGGCAAGCGCGGCTTCGTGCTGACGCTCAGCACCCGCGAGCAGCATATCCGCCGCGAGAAGGCGACCTCGAACATCTGCACCAGCTCGGTGCTCTGCGCGCTGGCGATGTCGGCACATATGACCTTGCTGGGTGAGGCCGGGCTACGCCGTTTGGCCGAGATCAACCATGTCGCCGCCAGCGCCGCCGCCGATCGGCTGGCCGAAGTCGATGGCGTCGAACTGGTCACCGACCGCTTCTTCAACGAGTTCACGCTGAAGCTTTCGAAGGAAGCGCGTCCCGTGGTCCGCGCGCTGGCGGACAAGGGCATCCTGGCCGGCGTGTCGCTCGGCCGGCTCTATCCCGACGCCGCCGAACTGCAGAACGGGCTCGTCGTCGCGGTCACCGAAACCACCACCGAGGAGGACGTCGAGACGCTTGCCTCCGCGCTCGAGGAGGCGCTGGCATGACGATCAACCAGAGCGGCTGGCGCCCCACGACCCCGCAGGCCGGCGAGAGCGGCGGCCAGACCTTCACCGGCAACCGCGCGCTGATGCTGGAAGAGCCTTTGATCTTCGAGATCGGCTCGACCGAGACCACCGGTGTCGATTTCGCCGAGGCGCCCTCGGGCAAGTCGCGGCTGGGCGGACTGGAGCGCTCGAAGGCGATCGGCCTTCCCGGCCTGTCCGAGCCCGAGGCGGTGCGCCATTACACCCGCCTCAGCCGGCAGAATTATGCGATCGACCTGGGGCTGTTCCCGCTCGGCTCGTGCACGATGAAGCACAATCCGCGATTGAACGAGCGGATGGCACGGCTGCCCGGCTTTGCCGATCTGCACCCGTTGACGCCGGTCGATGCCTGCCAGGGCGCGTTCGAAGTGATCCATCAGCTCGCGCATTGGCTGGTGACGCTGACCGGCATGCATTCGGTGGCGATGAGCCCCAAGGCCGGCGCCCATGGCGAGCTTTGCGGCGTGCTGGCGATTCGCGCGGCACTCGACGCCAAGGGTGAGCAGGCCCGGAAAGTGCTGCTGGTGCCCGAGAGTGCGCACGGCACAAATCCCGCCACCGCGGCGTTCGCCGGCTTCTCGGTCGAGGACATTCCCGCGACCGAGGCCGGCCGCGTCAACCTCGAAGCGCTCAAGGCGCGGCTGGGGCCGGACGTGGCCGGCGTGATGATCACCAACCCCAACACCTGCGGGTTGTTCGAGCCCGACATGAAGGCGATCTCCGACGCGGTGCACGCGGCGGGCGGCTTCGTCTATTGCGACGGTGCGAACTTCAACGCGATCGTCGGCCGGGTGCGTCCGGGCGACCTCGGCATCGATGCGATGCACATCAACCTCCACAAGACCTTCTCGACTCCGCATGGCGGCGGCGGGCCGGGCTCGGGGCCGGTGGTGTTCTCCGAAGCGCTGACGCCCTACGCGCCTTTGCCCTTCGTCGAGAAGCAGGGCGATCATTTCGTTCTGGTCGAGGAAGAGACTGCGGGCGAGCATCACGCGTCGAGCTTCGGCCGGATGGTCGCGTTCCACGGCCAGATGGGGATGTTCACTCGGGCGCTGACCTATATCCTCAGTCACGGCGCGGACGGGCTGCGGCAGGTTGCCGAGGATTCGGTGCTCAATGCCAATTACATCCTGCGATCGATGGAGGATGTGCTCGACGCGCCCTTCGCCAAATCGGGTCCGTGTATGCATGAGGCGATCTTCAGCGATAAGGGACTGCCCGAAGGATTCTCGACGATCGACGTGGCCAAGGGGCTGATCGACGAGGGTTTCCACCCGATGACGGTCTATTTCCCGCTGGTCGTCCACGGGGCGATGCTGGTCGAGCCGACCGAGACTGAAAGCAAGGCTACGCTCGATCAATTCATCGGTGCCTTCCGTTCTGTGGCCGAACGGGCTAAGGGCGGCGATCTCGCGATCAAGACCGCGCCGCATTTCGCACCGCGCCGGCGACTCGACGAGACGCTCGCCGCGCGCAGGCCGGTGCTGGTATATAAGGAGCCCCAACGGGCGGAGGCGGCGGAATAGCCGCGCAGGAGTTTGAATACCGAATGACGTATAACGATACTTTCCGTGACCGCGCCGGCCGCTCGGCCGACGCCAAGAAGGCGCTGCTCGAGAAGCTCAAGGCCGCTCCCAAGCTGAGCGAGGCCGAGCTGGCCGAGCGCAAGGCGGCACGCCTTGCCCGTGAAGCCGCGGTGGAAGCGGAGCGCGCAGCGAAGCAGGCCGCGATCGACGCGCAGAAGGCTGCGATCGAACAGGCCAAGGCGGATGCCGAGGCGGCGCGCCTCGCCGAAATACGTGCGGCCGAAGAGCGGGCTGCCGCCAAGCTGGCCGAGAAGGCCGCTGCGGCCGAGGCGGCCAAGGCCAAGATGGCCGCTGCACTAACGCTTCCTCCGCGCGGCAGCGACAGCCGCTATCCGGCGCGCAAGGGCGGCAAGTAAACGACCTTCGGGCAGAGCGCCTTCCCCGGTTGCAGCGCTCCGGCGAAGGCCGGAGCCTTGGCCGAACCTGCTGCGCTTGCATCCAACACTCCGGCCTCGGCCGGAGCACGGCGTCCCTTTCTGGTCCGGCGGCGCTCGCAATGGGGCGCTTGCCAAGCGCGGCGCGCTCGCCACAACATGGCGCCATGAACGCCGCGAATCCGCAGTCCGACTGGCTCCGCCTCGCGATCCCTGTCGTCATTCTGGCCATCGTCATGGCTTTCCGGTTGCGGCGGATAGGCCGCGAGCGGCCGCTCAAGATCGAGCGGCTGTGGATCGTGCCCGCGATCTATATCGTGGTGGCGGCGGTCGCCTATTGGGCGCACCCGCCAGTGGGACTTGCCTGGCTCTGGTGCCTGATCGCGCTCGCGGTGGGTGTGGCGCTGGGCTGGCAGCGCGGCCGGATGATGCGGATCAGCGTCGATCCCGAAACGCATGAAATGTCGCAGCGCGCATCTCCCGCGGCGATGCTGCTGATCCTCGTGCTGATTCTGGTCCGAACCGGTGCGCGTGAGATTGCGCCCGGAATGGCGCTCGACGTGATGACGCTGACCGACGTGCTGGTCGCCCTCGCATTGGGGCTTTTGGCGACGCAACGGCTCGAGATGTGGCTGCGCGCGCGCAAGCTGCTCGCCGCGGCGCGTGGGGCATGAGCGCGCGGCGTCACGCGCCCGCGACCGAGCGCAACCGCGAGCCGATCGCGGCGGTGCTGGGCGAGGAATTGCCCGATCGCGGGCTGGTGCTCGAAGTGGCGAGCGGAAGCGGCGAGCATGCCGCCTTCTTCGCCGAACGCTTCCCCGATCTGACGTGGCAGCCGAGCGATCCCGATGATGACGCGCTGGCGTCGATCGCCGAATGGTGCGCGGGGATGGCCAATGTGCTGCCGCCGATCGCACTGGATGCGGCAGAGGCGGATTGGCCGGTGGCGGCGGCCGATGCGATCCTCTGCGTAAACATGGTACATATCAGCCCCTGGAAAGCGACTCTCGGGCTGATGGCAGGGGCGGGGCAGTTGCTCGCGCCGGGCGCGCCGCTGATCCTTTACGGGCCGTATCGCCAGCGCGGCGTGCCGACCGCCGAATCGAACGAGGCGTTCGATGTTTCGCTCAACACCCGCAACCCGGCCTGGGGGCTGCGCCACGTCGAGGAGGTCTCGGCTGCGGCGGCGGCACGCGGGTTGCTGCTCGACCGGATCGTGACGATGCCGGCGAACAATCTCAGTCTTGTTTTCCGCCGCGAATCATGAGGCGGCCGCGTCGCTCGCGCCCTCGGTGTTGCGGACATGGAGCACGCGCTCGCGCCAGACGATGTAGAGCCCGCTGGCGATGATGATCGGCGCGCCGAGCCACGTCCACGGCGTCGGCCAGGCGCTGAAGATCAGCCAGCCGTAGAAGGTCCCCCAGATCAGGCTCGAATAGTCCATCGGGATGACGGTCGAAACCGGTGCGAAGCGGACCGACGCAGTCAGCGCCAGCTGGGCGACGCCGCCGATGAGGCCGATCGCGATCAGATTCGCCCAGGTCAGCCAGTCGTGCGCCTGGAGCTGGAAGAGATACGCCAGGCCGAGGGGGGGTAGCGACAGGACGGAGAACCAGAAGACCGTGGTGCCGGCACTTTCGGTCCTGCCGATCTGGCGCAGCGTGATCGCGACGATCGCGACGAACAAGGCCGCCATCAGTCCGACAAAAGCGCCGAACAACGGGAATTGGCCGCTGCCCGGCTGGGCGACGACGAGCACGCCGACGAAACCGATCACCACTGCGCCCCAGCGATGCCAGCCGGTCTTTTCGCGCAGCACCAGCGCCCCGAGCAGGGTGGCGAAGATGGGGACGGTGAACTGGAGCGTGGTCGCCTCGGCGAGCGGCAGCAGCAGCACTGCCCCGAAGGTGAAGACCATGCCGGTGAGCCCGATCGCGGTGCGGGTGACGTGCGCGCCGAAACGTTTCGTGCGAATCGAGCCGAGCCCGGGGCCCATCACGATCCACGCCGTGACCATCGGAACCGCCCAGAGCTGGCGGTGGAACATCGTCTCGACGAGAGTCGCACCGCGCGTCTCGGCGAGCTTGATCAGCGCCGACATGGTCGACAGGCACAGGATTGCGAAAAGACGCAGCGCAAGGCCCTTGAAGATACTGTCGGTTCTCGCGTGCGCCACGGAGTTCGGTTAGGGGGCAGTACTGCGCCGCACAACCCTGCGCTTCACTTATCCGTGCGGGCAACTGCAACCATGCCTGGCTCGAGTGCCGCATGACCGCGGGGTTGCGACAACAGTTTCGACGAGACGCGACGGGACCGTCAACGCCAACACCAGCCTACCCACGCGGACCGTGCAGCGGACATCGGATTCTCGGGACATGAAACGCTTCCTTCGATCAGAGACCCGCACGAGCGGGCAGCGAGCATATCTTAAGCCATCCGATGGGTTGCTCTTTGGACAACTGACTCCAGAACGGAGAAAGTTCAGCGTGGATCGAACGAAGGGCGTGCTAGGAACAACACGAAGACAAAGAGGAAACGAGTTAGGAACGCGCTTGCCTTTTCGGTTGCATGTGTCTGGGCAGATGGCCTGTTTTCCTAGGCCAGAGTTCGCGAGCGATCGAGTGAGCTACGACGTGATAACGCCTATTGCCGCCCGACGAATCTTCGAGGCCGTCTATTGGCGTCGGGAGATACGATGGCAGATAGACGTCATCCGCGTGGTCGCGCCGATCCGCTTTGGATATGTCTCAGATGATGGTGTGCGATCGCTGGAACCCGTCAGCGACTTGAACCTTGCCCCCCAGTTTCAACGGGGAGACGCACAGCGGATCGTGCTTCTCGAACCGGCCTATGTGATCGATGCTCGTTTTAAAATGATGTCCGCGACGGGAAACCCGGCGCAGCATACGAAGATGTTCGGGCGCGCTCTTCGCCATGGCCGATACTTCCGCGAGCCTTATCTGGGGCTGCCGGAATATCCCGCCAAACTGACGTTGATCGAAGGCGAATCTTCGCTGGTTCCGCCGGTTTGCCGAGGCGATCTTCAGGACAAGGACTTGGGGTGGATGGTTCATGATCTCTGTCCCACGGATGGCAGATTGCGTTTTTTCCGACCGCATATGGTTCGCGGAGAGATCAGGGTACCTTTGCCCGGAAGCGCCCAGCTGCCACGCTAGCCGGCACATCAAGGGCGCTGACTCTCACCGCACCATTGACCCGGCATCGTGGGCCGCTAATCCGCAGCCATGATCAAGCATGCTCTCAACGTCACTCGCGAAGCCGATTTCGCCGCCTGGTACCAAGCCGTCATCTCGGAAGCCGATCTGGCCGAGGAGAGCGGGGTGCGCGGATGCATGGTCATCCGGCCGTGGGGATACGGTATCTGGGAGCGCATCCAGCGCCTGCTCGACGATCGCATCAAGGCGACCGGGCACGAGAATTGCTATTTTCCGCTCTTCATTCCGCTCTCCTATTTCGAGAAGGAAGCCGAGCATGTCGACGGCTTCGCCAAGGAGATGGCCGTCGTCACGCACCACCGGCTCGTCCAGAAGGATGGGAAGCTGGTTCCCGACCCCGAGGCCAAATTGGAGGAGCCGCTAGTCGTGCGGCCGACTTCGGAGACAGTGATCGGCGCAGCCTTCTCCCGTTGGGTCCAGTCGTGGCGCGATCTGCCGGTGCTGATCAACCAATGGGCCAATGTGGTGCGCTGGGAGATGCGCACGCGGATGTTCCTGCGGACCTCGGAATTCCTCTGGCAGGAAGGGCATACCGCGCACGCGAGCGAAGCCGAGGCGCGCGAGGAAACGCTCAAGATGCTCGAAGTGTACCGGTCGTTCGCCGAGGATTGCCTCGCGATGCCGGTGGTCGCGGGTGAGAAACCCGAGAATGAACGCTTCCCGGGCGCGGTATCGACCTACAGCATCGAAGCGATGATGCAGGATGGCAAGGCGCTTCAGGCAGGCACCAGCCATTTCCTAGGCACCACCTTCTCGAGCGCGCAGAATATCAAGTTCCAGAATGCCGAAGGGCAGCAGGAACTGGCGCAGACCACGAGCTGGGGCGTGTCGACCCGCATGATCGGCGGCGTGATCATGGTGCATGGCGATGATGACGGGCTGCGCGTCCCGCCGCGGATCGCGCCTTGGCAGATCGTGATCGTGCCGATGCTGCGGGATCAGCCCGAAGACGCCGAGATCGTCGATTATTGCAAGACGCTGCAGCAGGAAATGGCGGTGTTCAGCGTGTTCGGCGAGCCGGTGCGTGCGTTGCTCGATCTGCGCCCTGCCAAGGCCGCCGCCAAGCGCTGGGGCTGGGTGAAGAAGGGCGCGCCGATCGTGATCGAGGTTGGCGGGCGCGACGTCGCCGGCGGCAATGTCTCGGTAATCCGCCGCGACCGGCTCTATCGCGAGGACGGCAAGCTCGACAGCTTTGTGGTCGCGCGCGGGCAGCTGGTCGACGAGGCGACGCAGATGCTGGAGAGCATCCAGCAGGCGCTGCACGCCCAGGCGCGTGAGCGGATGGATAGCAACATCCGCCGCGACGTGAGCGACTTTGCCGCGCTGGAAAAGGCGTTCGAGGGCGCGAAGCCCGGCTGGGTCGAAGTCAATTGGTCGAAGCCGAGCGGCGCCGAGCTCGACAAGGTGGTCGAGCGGCTGAAGGCGCTGAAGCTCACCTTCCGCAATGTGCCGGGCGACGCTGCGGCGGCGGAAGGCGCGTGCATCTTCACCGGCGCGCCCGCGGTCGAGCGGATCCTGGTCGCGCGGGCCTATTGAACCCGTGGCGGTCCGGTCCCTCTTCGCCTCCCAACTCTACCAGGAGGCATTGGGCGACGATGCGCTGATCGGGGAGCTCGAAACCTCGTGCCTCCAGCTCGCCGAGGATGACAAGGCAGGGCGCGGCTGGGCGAAGGAGCATGGCTATCAAGGCTATACCTCTTATGCCTCGCTGAACGACCTGCCGATCCGCGACCCGGTCTTCGCCGATCTCAAGCGCCTGCTCGACAGGCATGTCGCGAAGTTTGCCGACGTCTGCGGGTTCGAGCTGGGCGGCAAGAAGCTCAAGCTCGACAGCCTGTGGGTAAACGTCCTGAACGGCGGGGGCGGGCATAGCGGGCACGTGCATCCGCACAGCGTGATCTCGGGCACGGTCTATGTCGCGTTGCCGGCGGGCGCGCGGGGGCTGCGGCTCGAGGATCCGCGGCTGCCGATGATGATGGCGGCGCCGCCGCGGCGGCCCGACGTGGCCGAGGCGCTGCGCAGCTTCGTCGAGGTCGTGCCCGAGCCGGGGACCGTGCTGTTGTGGGAAAGCTGGCTGCGGCACGAGGTCCCGGCCGGATCGGGCAAGGGCAAGAGGATCAGCGTGAGCTTCAACTATCGCTGGTAGCGGGGAATGACATGGTCGATCGACGGACGGTGCTTGTTGGCGCGCTGACGCTGCCCGTGGCGGCGCAAGCGCAGGAAAGCTGGGACGCTACCGTCGATCCGCGCACCGGCACGCTCGGCAAGGCGCTGGAGCGGGCCGCTGCCGCGGGTGGGCGGCCGTTCCGGATCCTCGTGCGCGAAGGCGTGCTGGTCGAGAAGCTGACGATCAGCGTGCCGAACGTCACGATCGTCGGCAGCGGGCAGGGGACGGTACTGAGCTTCGGCGCCTTTGCCGGGCTCAAGCACCCCGACGGCAACAACTGGGGCACAGGGCGCACCGGCACGTTGACCGTCTCTGCGCCGGGGACGACCTTGCGCAACCTGACCATCCGCAACAGCTTCGACTATATCGGCGCCAAACGCGACAATGCCGGCAATGGCGCGCAGGCGGTCGCGCTGGTGATCGGGCGCGAGGCGGACCGGACGCTGGTCGAGCACTGCTGGCTCGAAGGCTATCAGGACACGCTTTACGTGCAGGGGCGCTCGCGGATCGCCGATTGCCGGATCGTGGGCGGTGTCGACTTCATCTTCGGCGGCGCGGCGGCGTGGTTCGAAGGCTGCGAGATCGTTACGCGCTATGTGCCGGGAGTGACCGAGTTCGGCTTCCTCACCGCGCCGAGCACGCCGCTGGATCAGCCTTTCGGGCTGGTGCTCTCGCAATGTCGGCTGACGCATGAGCGCGGCGTGCCGCCGCGTTCGGTGTGGCTGGGGCGGCCGTGGCGCGCCGGCGGCAACATGGCCCTGACCGGCCAGTCGGTGTTCCTGAACTGCTGGATGGATACGCATATCCGCCGCGAAGGCTGGACCTGGATGGGGTATAAGGGGCCGGACGGCGAGCAGCGCAGGCTCACCCCGCAGGAAGCGCGGCTGTTCGAATATCGCAGCCGCGGCCCCGGCGCCGGCCCGGCCTCGCCGACGCGGCGGATGCTGAGCGCCGCCGATGCGGCGAAATTCACCCGCGCGAACGTGCTCGGCGACTGGGACGGGAGTGCATGAAGGCGCGCTTTGCGTTAGCTTCCGCGGCGGGGGCGATTGGAGGAAGCGATGTCTCGCATCACCTTGTTCGCCGCGGCGCTGGCGGTATCCGTCCCGGCCGCTGCATTCGCGCATCATGGCTGGAGCTCGTATGACGAGACCAAGCCGATCACCGTCACCGGCAAGCTGCAAGGCGTCGCCTGGACCAATCCGCACGGCAGCGCGACGATGCGCTGGCTGGGCAAGCAGTGGCACGTGGTGCTTGCGCCTGTCGCCCGGATGGAAGCGCGCGGGCTTACTTCGGCGATGATCGACAAGGGGCAGACGGTGACGCTGACCGGCTATGCCCGCAAGGACGGGACGGCCGAGATGCGGATCGAGCGCATCCAGGCGGGCGGCAAGACGATCGAGTTGCGCTGAGGGGTGGAAGCGACGCTGCTCGCCTTCGCCCAGTGGCTCGACGCAGTGGGCGTGGGGCCATGGGCGCGCGGCGGCGCCTGGGCCTATCCGTTCGTGAACAGCGTACATTTGCTGGGGCTGGTGATGCTCGTCGGCGGGATCGGTGTGGTCGATCTGCGGCTTGCGGGATTGTGGCGCGACGTGCCCGCCGCGGCGCTGTCCCGCGCGCTGACGCCGGTGGCGCTGGGCGGACTGGCGTTGCTGGTGCTGAGTGGAACCGTCCTGTTCGCTTCGGACGGTATGGCGCTGGCGCGCTCGGTGACTTTTCACCGCAAGCTGATGCTGATCGCGCTGGCGCTCGCCAATGCCGTGGTGTTCAGGCTGGTGTGGCAGCGGCGCGTGGAGGCGGGTGGCGCGGTACCGCCGATGATCGGGCGGACGAGCGCGCTGGTGTCGTTGCTAATGTGGCTGGGTGTCGGGACGTTGGGGCGACTGATCGCCTATAGCTGAGCCGGACTCAGCAGATCACGAGGGTGAGCGAGCGCATCAGGCTGCGATCGATCGGCGCGTCGAAGCGGCAGCCGATATGATTACCGTCGTTCCAGATCACGGTGGCGGGGACTGGCACGCTATCCTGAAGGCGCAGCCAGACGCGTTCGCCTTCGGGGTGTTCGCTGGTGCAGGCGAGACGGCAGCCATAGACGGAGAGATCGCGCAATATCGCGTCGATCGATGGGTTGCCCTGCTTGCGTACGGTGGCGCGGGTGACGGTGATGCGATGCCGCGGCTCGCTACGCTGTTCGACCAGCGCAGGTCCCACTGTCCGGAATTGCGATAGCCGCGTCGCCATAACCCTCCTGCCCCGGCAGAGTGCTAGGGGTGGAGTTATCAACAAATGATTAAGCGAATATTTCGGTCCACCATTTGGCGAAGGCGTCGCGTTCGCCGGCGGTCATGTGGAGGCCGAGCTTGGAGCGGCGGTACAGAACGTCTTCGGGCGTGCGTGCCCATTCGCAGTCGTGCATCCAGCGCGCCTCCACTTCGGTGAGGCCGGCACCGAGGGGGGCGCCCATGCCGGCTTCGTCGTGAACGTCGTGGAGCATCTCGCCGAGCTGGCTTCCATAAGCGTGCGCCATGCGCCGCGCGCGATCCTCGCCGAGGAACGGCCAGCGTGCGCGGACATGGGCCAAATGGAGATCAAATCCGGCGATCCCGCCGCCGGGGAAGACGCGGGCGCGTGTTCGGCAGCGCGGTTCGATGCCGAGCAAGGGCCCGATCTTCTCCATTGCCTCCTCGGCGAGTGCGCGGGCGGTGGTGATCTTGCCGCCGAAGACCGAGAGCAGGGGCGCACCGCTGTCGTCGAGCTCGAGGACATAATCGCGCGTGACGGCTTGCGCCTTTGCCGCTCCGTCATCGTGGAGCGGGCGGACGCCGGACCAGTTCCAGACCATATCGGCGGGGGATGTCTGGCGTGTGAAATAGCGGTTCACGGCGTCGCAGAGATACTGGACTTCCTCGGTAGAGCAGACCGCGTCTTCGGGGCGCTCGACCGGCATGTCGGTGGTGCCGATCTCGGTGAAGCCGCCTTCATAGGGAATTGCGAAGACGATGCGGCGATCGGGCTGCTGGAGGATATAGGCATGATCGCCCTCGAACAGGCGGGGGACGACGATGTGGCTGCCCTTGACCAGCCGGACCTGCGAACGAGTCTCGACGGCAAGGCTATCGAGGAGCGTTCGCACCCATGGGCCGGCGGCGTTGACGAGGGCGCGCGCTTCGACGGTGCGGTCATCGGAGAGCCGGGCCTTCCAAACGCCTCCGTCGCGGCTTGCCGAGATCAGTTCGGTCCGGGTGGCGATCTCGGTGCCGTGCGCGGCGGCGTCGCGGGCATTGGCGAGGGTGAGGCGGGCATCGTCGACCCAGGCGTCCGAATAGACGAAGCCGCTATGATCGCCGGCGAGCGGATCGGTGAAGGCAGTGTCGGCCCGGTGAAGGCTCCTGGAACGGGGCAGGGAGGATTGGCCGGCCAGTAGATCGTAGAGGTAGAGCCCGGCGCGGACCATCCACCAGGGGCGGACCGCATGGGCATGCGGCAGGACGAAGGTCATCGGCCGGATCAAATGCGGCGCGGCTTCGAGTAGGCGCTCGCGCTCGTGGAGTCCCTCGCGCACCAGCCGGAACTGCCAGTTCTCGAGATAGCGCAGCCCGCCATGGATCAGCTTGGTCGAGGCAGAACTCGTGTGGCCGGCAAGGTCGTCCTTCTCGACGAGCAAGATCGACAGGCCGGCGAGAGATGCCTCGCGGGCGATCGCGCAGCCGTTGATCCCGCCGCCAACGATGAGGAGGTCGTAGGGCACATTACCAGTTACCCGGTTGGACAAGTCGCCGCGAGTCCCTATCTTCAGGGCCAATGACAAAACAGAACAAACGAACGGGTCTGCCCACAAGGGAGCAGATCCTCGATTTCATTTCCACATCGCAGACCCCTGCTGGCAAGCGCGAGATTGCCAAGGCGTTCGGGCTGCACGCGCAGGACAAGATCGCGCTCAAATCCTTGCTCAAGGACATGGCGGACGAGGGACTGATCGACAGCGCCCCCGGCCGCGCCTTCCACAAGATGGGCGGGGTCCCCAAGGTGACCGTGCTGCGGATCACCGACGCCGATGGCGACACGGTCTGGGCAGTGCCCGAGCGCTGGGAGGCCGAGGGCGTTCCCGTGCCGCGGCTCCGGGTGCGCGAGCGCGGCAAGCGCGGCGCGCTGGGACCGGGCGACCGGATCCTCGCGCGGACCGAAGAGGCCGGCAACGGCTGGATCGCGCATCCGATGAAGAAGCTCGCGCGCAGCGAGGAGCAAGTGCTCGGCGTCGTCCACGAGGAGGGCGGACGGCTCTACCTCCAGGGCGTCGAGAAGAAGGATCGCCACAGCTATCCGATCTCCGAGCGCAACGGCGCCGAGCCCGGCGACCTCGTGCTCGCCAACAAGGCGGGCAAGCCGCCGCGCATCTTCGCGCACGTCACCGAACGGCTGGGCGATCCTTTCGCGCCGCGCAGCTTCTCGCTGATCGCGATCCACCGCCACGGCATCCCCAATGTCTTCTCCGACGAGTTGCTGGCGGAGGCCGAGCGCGTCTCGAAGCAGCCGCTCGGCGAGCGCGAGGATCTGCGCGACTTGCCGATCGTCGCGATCGATCCGGCCGATGCGCGCGACCATGACGACGCGGTATGGGCGACGCCCGACGACGATCCGAAGAACGAGGGCGGCTGGAAGGCCGTGGTCGCGATCGCCGACGTCAGCTTCTATGTCCGGCCGGGCTCCGAGCTCGACCGCGAGGCGAGAAAGCGCGGCAATTCGGTCTATTTCCCCGATCGCGTCGTGCCGATGTTGCCCGAGATCCTCTCGGCCGAAGTGTGTTCGCTCAAGGAAGGCGAAGACCGCGCGGCGCTGGCGTGTCACCTCCAGGTGGGCAAGCATGGCGAGCTCAAGAGCTGGCGCTTCACCCGCGCAGTGGTGAGCATCGCCGCGAACATCGCCTATGAGGACGCGCAGGCGGCGATCGACGGCACGATCGAGCACCCGCTGACCGAGACTGCGTTGCGTCCGCTCTGGGCTTGCTGGCGGGCGCTGTACAAGGCGCGCGAGAAGCGCGAGCCGCTCGACCTGGATCTGCCCGAGCGGCGGATCGTGCTCGACGAGATGGGCCGGATCCTTTCGGTCGCGCCGCGCGAGCGGCTCGACGCGCACAAGCTGATCGAGGAATATATGATCGCGGCCAATGTCGCCGCGGCCAAGGCGCTCGAGGCGAAGAAGGCGCCGGTGATGTACCGCATCCACGAGCCGCCGGCGCGCGAGAAGCTCGTCGCGCTCAAGGAATATCTCAAGACCTTCGACATGGAATTCGCGCTGGGCCAGGTGATCAAGCCTGCCACGTTCAACCGTATCCTCGAGCAGGTGGGCGAGGCGGATTTCCGCGACGAAGTGATGCAGCAGGTGCTGCGCAGCCAGACCCAGGCCTATTACGGCCCGCAGAATGCGGGGCATTTCGGGCTTTCGCTGGGAAGCTATGCGCACTTCACGTCGCCGATCCGGCGTTATGCCGACCTGATCGTCCATCGCTCGCTGGTCGATGCCTACAAGCTCGGGCCGGGCGGGCTCACGCCCGAGGAAGCCGCGTCGATGGAGCGGATCGGCGAGAGCATCTCGACGCTCGAGCGCCGCGCGATGGAGGCCGAGCGCGAGACGGTGGACCGCTATGTCGCCGCCTATCTCTCGGCGCATGTCGGCGAGGTGCTGGAGGCGCGGATCACCGGGGTGCAGAATTTCGGCTTCTTCGCGACGATCGAGGGCATCGGCGGCGACGGGATCGTGCCGGTCCGCGACCTCGGCACCGAATATTTCCGCTACGACGAGGCGAGCCAGCGCCTGATCGGCGACGATACCGGCACCAGCTTCGCGCTGGGCCAGCGGCTGCAGCTGCGGCTGGCCGAGGCGAACCCGATCTCGGGCGCGCTGCGCTTCGAACTGCCCGACGGCAAGGGTTCGGCGTCGAGCAATGGCGGGCGCGAGGAGCGGGGCAGGGCCCCCAAGCGCGTGATCAAGCATCGCGGCCGCCCGGCGAACATCCGGCATCAGGGGCGCAAGCGGTAGGCTGTTGAGTGTCAGCCGCGAACCTGCCAGCCTGTCTCGACAACGGGTGGAGGAGCAGCATGAGCGCGGCCAACACTATTCTGCCGGCCCTCTCGGTAGCCATTGCGCAGGCGCGCAAGCGCATCGTTGCGTACTTCCTGGCGCAGCACGCGATCAGCCCCGAAGACGCGGTCCCGTTCGTACCGGCAGCGGGGGTAGAGCACGGCCAGTTCCAGCGGATGCTCGACAAAGGCGTGGTGCACGAAGCCACGCCCGGCAGCTATTGGCTCGATCGCGCGGCCTACAGGGCCGATGACGACGCCCGACGGCGCGTTCTCGAGCCGCTGGTGATCGTGCTCAGCGTCGTCGCGGCAGGGCTGATCCTGCTCGGCTATCGGGGCTGACGCAGCGAAAGGTGAGCGCATAACCCTGCCTCCTGCTGGAGTGATTCGGTCACGGCCTGAAAGAGGCATGAAGTACGCATCAAAGCGAGTTTGACGGGCCTTAACTTGACTCAGTTGGCGGAAACGCGATTCATTTTGTAACATTCTTGCGCGCAATTCTCGCGCAATCCAATTCTCCACCAGATTGAAAGAGCGGCGGCAACAAGCCGACCGCCCGATCCCAGCACTCGAAATCTTACATTGCAAGCGCGGTCATTCGATCGCGAAAGTCAGCCCCGCCTTCGCCTCGAGCCGCTTCCTGAGCGGCTCGGCCATCAGTGCGCCGGGGGTCCAGATGCCGCCTTCGCCCTGGACGTCCCGGATCAGGCACAAGGCGCTTTCGGCGATCATCTTGCTCGTCGATCCGTAGCCGGGATCGCGATCGCCCTTCACGCTGGCGGTGAGGCGCTCGCCCGAGGGCATCTCGGCGATGAAGGCGATGTCGTAATAGCCGGTTTCGCGCTCTTCCTTGCCCGGGCCTTCGCCGGGGGCGGGGCCCTTTTCCGAGTTCATCGGGTTCATCTTGGCGATTGCCTCGGCCGCGGCCTTGCCGATGTCGCCGATGCCGGGGGCGACCATCATCTCGTCATATTGGAAGTCCTCGCCATAAGGATGGCCGGCGAGGAAGTTGGTGCGGTGGACGTTCTTGGTGTTGATCACCGCCATCATGAACGGCGCGACCCAGCCGCCGACGGCCTCGTCATATTCGGGGAGCACGCCCTTGGGCTGGCTCGGCCCCTCGAAACCGGGCGTGAGCGCGAAGGGATCGATCAGCGCCTTGAACACCGCGGGATCCTTGGCGGCGGCCATCGCAGTCGCCTTGCCGCTGGCGAAAGTGCCGCCCGAGAAGGTGCCCTTCATCGCGCGGACGCGGCCCTTCACGCGCGGCGCGGGCTTGCCGAACTTCGCGATCACGGCCTGCTCGACGGTCCATACGCCGAGATCGAAGGGGATCGAATCGAAGCCGCACGAGAAGACGATCCGCGCGCCGCTGGCCTTTGCGGCGTCCTGATACTTACCGATCATATCGTGCATGAAATTGGGTTCGCCGCACAGATCGACATAAGCGGTGCCGGTCTCGACGCACGCCGCGAGGAGCGGTTCGCCATAGAGCTGATAGGGGCCGACCGTCGTGATCACGACCTGCGCGCGCGCCGTCATCGCCTTCAGGGCGGCGGGATCGTCGGCATTGGCAGTGAGCAGGGGCGTATCCGCGGGGGCGCCGATCTCGTCGCGGACCTCCTGCAGCTTGGTCAGCGAGCGGCCTGCCATCGCCCATTTCACCTGGCGGTAGTTCGCTGCGAGATATTCGGCGACGAGGCGGCCGGTGAAGCCGGTGGCGCCATAGACGATGATCTCGAACTCGCGATCGGCCATTTCTCTCTCCTCTTTGAAAGCGCCGTACCCATTTTTCTAAACCGAAGAAATAGGGGTGGTGCCATTCGTCACGACCGCGCATCTGAGTGCCAAGGTCGGATTCAGCTCGTTTGAAGCACTTGTGTTCCCCGGCCTTCGCCGGGGAACACAAGTGCTTCAACGCAGTGGATCAATCTCTAGCGATGGCGGTGACCAGTCATGCCGCGTCGTTGAACTGCAGCGCCGCCAGCCGCGCATAGAGGCCGCTCGCGCCGACGAGTTCGGCATGGGTGCCGGTCTCGACGATGCGGCCTTCGTCCATCACGATGATCCGGTCGGCGGCGCGCACGGTGGCGAGCCGGTGTGCGATGACCAGCGTGGTGCGGTTCTCCATCAGCCGCTCGAGCGCGTCCTGGACGAGGCGCTCGCTCTCGGCGTCGAGCGCCGAAGTGGCCTCGTCGAGCAACAGGATCGGGGCGTCGCGAAGCAAGGCGCGGGCGATCGCGATACGCTGGCGCTGCCCGCCCGAGAGGCGCGCACCGCCTTCGCCGAGGAAGGTATCGAGGCCTTGCGGCAGCTCACGCAGGAAATCACCGGCGTTGGCGGCTTCGGCGGCCGCCCAGACCGCCTCGTCGCTGGCGTCCCATGCGCCATAGCGCAGGTTGTCGCGTGCCGAGGCGGCGAAGATCACCGTTTCCTGCGGCACCATCGCCATGCGGGCGCGAACCTCGGCCGGATCGGCCTGGCGGATATCGACGCCGTCGACGCGAACCGCGCCGCTCTCGGGATCGTAGAAACGCTGGAGCAACTGGAACAGCGTCGACTTGCCCGCGCCCGACGGACCGACGACCGCGACCGTCTCGCCGGGGCGGATGTCGAGCGCGTAGTCGGTCAGGACCGCGACTTCGGGGCGCGTCGGATAGCGGAAAGTGACGTGCTCGAAGGCGACCGCGCCCTGCGGCGGCTGCGGAAGCGGCACGGGCTGGGCCGGGGCGGCGATGTCGGGCTGCTCGCGCAGCAATTCGGCGAGGCGGCTGGCGGCGCCCGAGCCGCGGAGCAGCTCGCCATAGACTTCGGTCAATGCACCGAACGAGCCGGTGACGAGGCCCGCGGTGATCACGAAGGCCGTGATCGATCCGCCCGATATGCGGCCCTCGGCGACGCCGTACACCGCGTCCCACATGATCAGCGTGATCGCTGTGAAGAGCAGGCCGATCACCATCGCGGTCATCACCGCGCGGAGCGCGAAGCGGCGCTTGGCGGCGGCGAAGCTGCGTCCGACGGCGCCTTCGAAGCGCTCGGCCTCGCGCTTTTCCTGTCCGAAGGCCTGGACGATGCGCATCGCGCCCAGCGTTTCGGAGGCGATCGAGCCGATATCGGCGACGCGGTCCTGGCTCGAGCGGGAAAGAGCGCGGACCCGGCCGCCGAGCCAGACGATCGGCAACACGATCAGCGGGATGCCGACGATCAGAAAGGCGGCGATCTTGGGGGCGAGCGTGAACAGGTAGATGATGCCGCCGATGCCGGTGAGCAGGTTGCGTAGCGCCGTCGAGACGGTGTTGCCGACGACCATTTCGACGATCGCGGTGTCCGAAGTGAGGCGCGAAGCGATCTCCGACGGGCGGTTTTCCTCGAACCATTTGGGAGGCAGGCGCAGCAGGTTGCGATGAACCGCCATCCGCATGTCGGCGACGGTGCGCTCGCCGACCCACGACACGAAGAAGAAACGCACCGCGGTGGCGATCGCGAGCGTGAGGACCACGAGCAGCAGGCCCTGGAAATAGACGCCGATGGTGCTCGTATCTGCGCCCTTGGCGAAGCCGTTGTCGACGATCTGCTTGAAGGTGCGCGGGATCCACAGAGTCGCGACCGACGAGGTGATCAGCGCCAGCGTCGCCACCGCGAGCTGGAGCGGATAGCGGCGCGTGAAGCTCCAGACAACGAGCAGGTTGCTGAGCTTGCGCCGGGATTGGGGAGCGGGCGCAGGTACGGGTTCGGCCATGCGCCGCGACGTAGCGCGATTGGCAGGGGAGGGGAACTGTCTCTTGCTCCCGCTCCCACAAGGGGAGAGGGAGATGGCAACTCATCCCATATTTGGGAGATTTGGTACGACGGCGTTGCGCCGCAACAGGGCGGAGCCTATTAGTAAGATAAGTCGCGCCGTTTCCGAACGGGGGACGGTGGAAGGAATTGAATGCTCTACGACGCTTACGAGATTCAACGCTCGCTCCTCGCCGGCGCCAGCGCATGGGCCAATTTCTCCGCGGGGCTGCTCAACAATCCGGCCAATCCTTTTGCCTATTTCGGCGGTGGGCCGGTGCTCGCCTCGGCGCTCGAAGTGTTCGCACACGCATCCGCACCGCGCGGGAAGCCGGATTTCGGGCTCGATTTCACCACCATCGATGGCAAGCAGATCGAAGTGCACGAGGAAATCGTGCTGCGGATGCCGTTCGGGCAATTGAAGCGCTTCGTCCGCAAGGGCGTGGAAGGCGGACCAAAGCTGCTGATCGTGGCGCCGATGTCCGGCCATTACGCCACGTTGCTGCGCGGCACGGTCGAGCGGATGCTCCCCACGGCCGACGTCTACATCACCGACTGGCGCGACGCGAAATTGGTGCCGCTGGCCGAGGGGCGCTTCGACCTCGATGACTATGTCGACTATCTGATCGCCTTCCTCGCGCATATCGGAGCCCAAGGCGATCCGCGGCCGCATATGCTGGCAGTGTGCCAGCCCTCGGTCCCGGCCTTTGCCGCCGCGGCGCTGATGAGCGCGGACAAGCATCCGAACCGCCCGAAGACGCTCACCATGATGGGTGGCCCGATCGACACGCGCGAGGCGCCGACCGCGGTCAACACGCTCGCCACCGAGCGGCCGCACACCTGGTTCGAGCAGAACGTGATCGCGACGATCCCGGCGACCTATGCCGGCGCGGGGCGGCGGGTCTATCCCGGCTTCCTGCAGCTTGCGGGGTTCATGACGATGAACCTCGGCAGCCACATGGTCAGCCATTGGGAGATGTTCAAACATCTCGTCCAGGGCGACGGCGAAGGCGCCGATTCGACGATGAAGTTCTACGAGGAATATCGCTCGGTCTGCGACATGACCGCCGAATTCTACCTCCAGACGATCGACGTGGTGTTCCAGAGCCACGCGCTGCCCAAGGGCGAGATGCTGCATCGCGGGCGGAAGGTCGATCCGTCGGCGATCACCGATGTCGCGATCCTCGCGATCGAAGGCGAGCGCGACGATATTTCGGGGCTGGGGCAGACCAAGGCGGCGCTGACGATTGCCGACAAGCTGCCGGCGAAGATGAAGAAGTACCACATGGCGCCCGAAGTCGGCCACTACGGCATCTTCAACGGCTCGAAGTGGCGGACGAAGATCGCGCCGGTGCTCGAGCAGTGGATCGCCGCGAACGACTGAGCGCCGTCGGGGCGTCGACTTCACCTGTCCCCCTCCCTGCAAGGGAGGGGTTAGGGGTGGGTAAGGAAGGGCCGGGCTCGATGCCCGGCCCTTCCTTCTTTCCCGAGCAGCTCGATGGGCTCGCTACGCTCGCACCCACCCCCGGCCCCTCCCTTGCAGGGAGGGGAGTTCACGGTTGAATGTCGATAGGGCCTAAACCTAGCCGTTTTGGTAGCCGAGCTCGGCGAAGGTGCTCTTCAGCCAGAAGAACGATCCGGCGGCGCAGATCGCGATTATGGCGAAAAGCACCCAGCCAATGGGCGTGAGCGTCTGCCGTGCGGCATCGCGATAGGGCAATTTGTCGCCGGCGATGAACAGAAACAGGCCAAAGACGAGCGTGAGCGGCACGAGGGCGAATATCTCGAGATGGTAGCGCACTTCGGGCATTTGCGCGCGGGCCGCTTGCAGCGGCAACCAGATGCCCCACCAGCCCAATGCCACACCGACCGCAGAGAACAGAAGCCCGGCCAACCGGTTCCGAAGATCAGGATTCATCGTTCTCACCCCTCTGGAACGCCGTTCGTAAAGTCGAAGCATGACAGGTTGAAGCGTGCTGGAACCAGACCGGACTCAATCATAGGCAGTGACCAGCGCGCTCCAGGCGAGGATCGCGACCAGACCCCAGATCATCAGCACGATCAGCACGCCGCCCCAGCTAACCGGGCGTCGCGTCGCGATCTCGGCCTGGGCACGGTGTTCGGCGAACTGGTCGCGCGGGATCATCTTCTCGAACAGCCAAACGCCGATCGGGATCAGGATCACGTCGTCGAGCAGGCCGAGCACGGGGATGAAATCGGGAATCAGATCGATCGGCGACAGCGCATAAGCGGCGATCAGCAGACCGAACAGCTTGGCGTAGAAAGGCGTCCGCGGATCGCGCGCGGCGAGCCAGACGGCGTGCGCTTCGGTGCGGATGCGGTGCGCAAGCGACGGGCCCATGGTGATGGAATCGCGCGGAAAAGGGACGCTGGTCAATCCACAATCGTCATCCCCGCGAAACCGGGGACCCATCTCCCGGACGCGCCGCAGATACGACAGCTGTTGCAGCTTGCCGCTTCTGCACGAGATGGGCCCCCGCTTTCGCGGGGGTGACGGTGTGGGGGATCAACTTTCGGCAGTGGTGTCGACCACCGCGTGACTGCCTTCCTCGCTGCCCTTGATCTTGCCGCCGAACAGCATCTTGAGCGCGCCGGAGACCGACATGTCCGTCTCCCACAATTCGGCGCTGTCGATGTCGAAGCGGAGCAAGGCGAGGTTGGGGTCATCCTTGCCACCGGGGAACCACGCCTCGACATAGCGGCTCCAGAGCTTGTCGATCATCGCGAAATCATTGTCGATCCGCGCGGTGCCGGCGAGGCAGGCGAAATAATCGTGCCCCTTCGACACGAATTGCGCCATCGCCGGGCCGCCCTTGGCGAGGCGATTGTCCTTGCCGACGAAGAAGAACAACGTGTCGACTTGATCCTTGTCGAGCTGGGCGGTGAGCGGGATGCTGTGCCCGCCGTCCGCCAGCCCGATCATCACGAACGGGCTGTCGTCCAGCTTCTTCCAGAGATCCTTTTTGAGTTCGGCGACGTCGGCCATGCTGCGCTCCCGGATTGCGTTCGGGAGAGTTAACGACGCGGCGGTTCAGGCGTTCCCCAGAGCGGCGGCGGCGCCGAGCAGCTCGAGGTCGGTGCGGTTGACCAGCGAGACGGGCACTTCGGAGAGCTGGCGCCGGAACGTGGCCTTGCCTTCCATGCGGCGGCGGAAGCCGGGGTCCATCAATTGCGGATGGAGCGCCCGGGCGATCGCGCCGGTGAGGAACACGCCGTCCCACGCGCCATAAGCCAGCGCGAGATCCCCCGCGAAGCTCCCGAGATGCTCGACGAACATCCGGACGACCGCGGTGCTCACCGGATCGCGCCCGATGTTGCGCGTCACCTCCTCGGGCTTTCCGATCTTGGTGCCGCCGGAAAGCGCCTCATAAGCGAGCAGCAGGCCGGGGGCGCTGAGCAACGTCTCGATGTCGAAGATGATGCCCTTCGACGTACAATAATCGGCGAATTTGCGTTCGTCGGCGGTGACCGGGGCAAACGACATATGGCCAGCTTCGGTCTGGACCGGCGAAAGCCGGCCATGCGCGGTGATCAGCGCCGCGACGCCGAGCCCGGTGCCGGTGCCGATCACGACATAATTACCGCCCGGCTCGACCAGCTTGGGGGCCGGCCCCTGCAGCGGTGTGAAGGCGGAGATCGGGAGCATGGTCAACGCGAGCGCATTGGCGGCGCATTCGTTGAGCGCGCGCGGGCGGACGCGGAGGACCGCCTCGACGCCCGAGAGCGAGATGTACCAGCGGCTGCCCGTCAGGTTGATCAGGTCGCCGCGCACTGCGCCCGCCACTGCGAGCACGCTCGGCAGGCGCGCTTCCTGCAGCCCGACGCCGCCCAGATAGGCGACCAATGCGCTGGTGAAGGTGGGATGCTCGACGGTCATGTACTTGCGCACATCGCGCGGCATCAGACCCGCGTCTCCGCCGGTCAGGCCAAATCGAACCGATTGGCGGCCGATATCGGCCACCAGCGCCAAGTCTCCAGCCACGTGCGGGCCCCTCCTGTAAGTGCCCCTTTTTGCAGGGTTCGACACTGGTATCGCTAACACTTATTGCTGAAACAACAAGATATTGAATGGCAGCGTTGTCAGGAGATTATGGCGTCAGTCGCTCTTGAAGCAAGCGGAACTTGTTACATCGGCTTGGCGTCCCGGACATCGCGGCAATGCACTGCCGCGATGCCCGGGCAGGCGCGAGTCACAGGACCTCGAACAGCCCCGCCGCGCCCATGCCGCCGCCGATGCACATCGTCACCACGACGTACTTCGCACCGCGGCGCTTGCCTTCGATCAGCGCATGGCCGGTCATGCGCGCGCCCGACATGCCGTAAGGATGGCCGATCGAAATCGCGCCGCCGTTGACGTTGAGCAATTCGCCCGGGATGCCGAGCTTGTCCTGGCAATAGAGCACCTGGACCGCGAAAGCCTCGTTGAGCTCCCACAGGCCGATATCGTCCATCTTGAGGTTGAAGCGCTCGAGCAGCTTGGGGATCGCATAGACCGGGCCGATGCCCATCTCGTCGGGCTTGGTGCCCGCGACGGCCATGCCGACATAGCGGCCCAGCGGGGTCAGGCCGCGCTTCGAGGCGAGCGATTCCTCCATCAGCACGCTGGCCGAGCTGCCGTCCGAGAGCTGGCTGGCGTTGCCGGCAGTGACGGTGCCGTTGGGGAGAACGGGGTTGAGGCTCTTGAGGCCTTCGAGCGTGGTGTCGGCGCGGTTGCCTTCGTCCTTCGAAAGCGTGACTTCCTTCTGGGTGACCTCCTTGGTCTCCTTGTTGGTCACGTTCATCGTCGCGGTGACGGGAACGATCTCGTCGTCGAACTTGCCCGCGGCCTGCGCGGCGGCGGTGCGCTGCTGCGACTGGAGGGCGTATTCGTCGCAGCGATCGCGGCCGATGCCGTAGCGCGCGGCGACGACTTCGGCGGTCTGGAGCATCGGCATGTAGATGTCGCCGTGCATCGCGAGCAGCTCGCGATCGGGTTCGACGCGCATCGCGGGGGTCTGGACGAGCGAGATGGATTCGACGCCGCCGCCGATCGCGATGTCCATATTGTCGACCATGATCTCCTTGGCGGCGGTGGCGATCGCCATCAGCCCCGAGGCGCATTGCCGATCGACCGACATGCCGGCGACGCTTACCGGGAGGCCCGCGCGGAGCAGCGCCGTGCGGGCGATGTTGGCGGCCTGGCTGCCCTGCTGGAGCGCGGCGCCGAACACCACGTCCTGCACCTCGGCGGGATCGATCCCGGCGCGCTCGACCGCGGCGCGAATCGAATGCGCGCCGAGCGTCGGGGCGGGAAGCGCGTTGAACGCGCCGCGATAGGCGCGGCCGATCGGCGTGCGGGCGGTGGAGACGATGACTGCGGAGCGGGACATGGGTTCTTCTCTCTTCTGCTCCCCTCCCTGCAAGGGAGGGGCTGGGGGTGGGTGCCGACGCGGCAGCGTCGGCCTCTTCTTCAGCGGAGGGAGGCTCGCCTTCGGCTCGCACCCACCCCCGACCCCTCCCTTGCAGGGAGGGGAGATTCTGCGTCACACGTAAACCAGCGCGATCCATTCGGCGATCAGCGCGGGCTTTTCCTCGCCTTCGATCTCGAGAATATATTCCTGAACCTGTTCCCAGACACCGGGCTTGCGCTCAGTGAATTTGAGCAGCTTAAAGCGGCCGCGGACGCGCTTGCCGGAACGGACGGGCGTGAGGAAGCGGACTTTGTTGCCGCCGTAATTGACGCCCATCTTCACGCCCTGGATCTTCGGCGCGCCGGTTTTCGCGGCGAGCATCGGCATCAGCGAGAGCGACAGAAAGCCATGCGCGATCGTGCCGCCGAACGGCGTCTTCGCCGCCATTTCGGGGTTCACATGGATGAACTGGTGATCGCCGGTAGCCTCGGCGAACTGGTCGATCATCGCCTGCGTGACCTCGACCCAGTCGGACACGCGTTCGGTGCCGATGCTTTCGGCCATCTGCTGGACGCTGATCGTATCCACCGAGACTGCTCTCCCGCGCAAATCCCGCATTGCGCAGCCCCATCTAGTGAACCCGATGGGTTTATCGCAAGCCTCAACCGACCGGAAATTTGAAAACTACGCCTGACGTAGCGTCCATACCTCGCGCAATCGGCGTCGATTTGCGCCGTATTACCGAACCCGATGTTCTAAAGTGGTCGCTCGTGCGTCCCCGGCGAGCTTCGGGGCCGGCGAGGCGACACGGCTTTCGCTTGACGAGAGGGGCATCTGAAGTTCCAATTCCGGGTGGCCGGCTTCGCGGCCGATAGGGGGAATGGGCATGCGAAACTGGGGGAGCAGCGCGGCGGCGCTGGCGGTGATGTTGTGCATGGCGGTGCCGGCAGGGGCGAAGGATCCGCCCAAGGCGGAAGGCCGGGCGCTTCCGCCCGCGATGGCCTCGCTGGAGAAGAGCCTGCACCCGCAGACCGGCGACGTGCGAATCCCCGAAGCCAAGGCAGTGATGCATCTGGGCGACCGCTATTATTTCCTGCCGGCGGCGGACGCGAAGCGCGTGCTCGTCGAGGGCTGGCACAATCCGCCCGAGACCGCCGAGGGCGTGCTGGGCATGGTGCTGGCGAAGGACACGACGATCTTCAACAATGTCTGGGGGGCGGTGATCACTTATGAGGACACCGGGCACGTCGCCGACACCGACGCGCAGAGCCAGGATTACGGCACGGTGCTCAAGGGCATGCAGGAAGGCGCCGAATCGCAGAATGCCGAGCGCAAGCAGGCCGGCTATCCGGCGATGCACCTTGTCGGATGGGCGCAGCCGCCGGCTTATGATGCCGGCAACCACGCGCTGATCTGGGCCCGCGAACTCGCGCTCGAAGGCGATCCGGTCAACGGGCTCAACTATGACGTGCGAATGCTCGGACGGACCGGGGTGCTGAGCCTCAACATGCTCGCCTCGATGAAGGATCTGGGCGATGTCCGCACCGCGGCGCAGAGCTTCGGCAAATCGGTAAGCTTCGAGCCCGGTGCGGCCTATACCGACTTCGATGCTTCGACCGACAAGGCGGCCGAATACGGGCTGGCCGGGCTGGTTGCGGGCGGCGTTGCGCTGGGCGTGGCCAAGAAGGTCGGGCTGCTGGCGATCATCCTCAAGTTCGGCAAGGTGATCCTGATCGGCCTCGCCGCGTTCGGCGCGGCTGCGCTGGGCTTTTTCCGGAAGTTCTTCGGGCGCAAGGACGAAGGCACGATCTAGGGCGGGTCGACCTTCGGTGGGGAATGCGGTTGGCCCAATCCGCAACCGTCACCCCGGCCGAAGTGCCGGGGTCCACCGGGAGGCGAGGGCCAGATAAGAGGTTCGAGCGCTGCCAGTGAGGCTGAGTGGACCCCGGCACTTTGGCCGGGGTGACGGGGGGAACCGTTGGAGCGGGTCTCAGGCGACGCCGTTGACGTGGAGGATGTTGCCGTCGGGATCCGTGAACCAGATTGCGCGGAAATCGCCCTTCACGTGGACGCCCTGGCGGACTTCGTCGAAACCTTCGGGATATTCGTCGAGTGTGACGCCCTTTGCGCGCAGATCGGCGGCGATCGCCTCGACTTCGCTGCCGGCGTCCCAGACCACGGCGTTGGCCTTGTTGGTGCCGGCATAGTCGCTCTTGTAGACATTGAGCCTGGTGCCGCCGGTGCGGACCGCGAACACCGCGCCATGATCCTCGGCGAGCGGCAGGCCCAATGTCCCGGTGTAGAAGCGTTTGGCGGCCGCGACGTCGCGGCACGGCACGATGGCGGAGCTGTTCCTGTCTGCGAGCATCGTCATTCCTCCTTGCCTTGCAACGGCGGAAACGGGCGTTCGGGTGCAATCAGATTGAGCTGGGTCGGATAGGCGAAGGTGATCTTGTGATCGCGAAAGCGCGCGAGGATCGCCGCGGCGACCTTGTCGCGGGCTTCGGGCGGGAAATCGATTCCCTGCGATTCGAACTCGACATCGTAATCGAGCCCGGTGGCGCTGAAGCCGGTGATCCCGCCATGGTTGATCTTGTAGCCCGAGCTCTCGACGGCGTCGCGGAGCAGCTCGGGGAGCGCATCCACCACTTCGGGCGGGGTATCGTAGCCGAGGTTGAAGATGAACTTGAAGCGATTGCGGATGCGATCGCTGGTGTTGAGGATCTCGTTGTCGAGCAGCTTGCGGTTCGAGACGATGCGCAGTTCCCCCGCGGCGCCGCGCAGCCGGGTCGACTTGAGCCCGATCTGCTCGACCACGCCTTCGCTGGCGCCGAACTTGATGTTGTCGCCCAGGCGGAAGGGCCGATCGAAGATGATCGACAATGCCGCGATGAGGTCCCCGAAAATGCCCTGCGCGGCGAGGCCGATGGCGATGCCGCCGATGCCGAGGCCAGCGACGAGGCCGGTGACGTTCACGCCCAGATTGCTGAGCACCATCACCAGCGCGATCGCGAACAGCACGATCGTGACGAGCAGACGAATGATGCCGAGCGCACTGGCGAGGCCGGTTCCGGCATCGTTGCCATAAGTGCGGTGCTCGATCAGCCCGAAGATGACCTCCCGTACCCAGATCGCGGCCTGGAACACCGCGGCTATGGTGAAGAGGAACTGGATGGTGGCTTCGACCATCGGCGGCGCACCGGCATATTTCGACACCAGCCGCAGAGCGATCATGACGATGAAGAAGGTTCCGGTCTTCGCGACGGCGCGCCCGAAGATCGAATACCAATTCGCCACGCCTTCGCCGCGCCTGCACAGCCGCACGCCCCAGCCGCGCGCCGCATAGAGCGCGACGACGATGGCAGTGGCGATGGCGGCTGCGATCAGGATGTTGAGCCAATGCGACTGGACCCAGATCGATGAATCGCGAACCAGCACTTCGGTCTGGGTCTGGAGGTCGACGTCGGGTAGGATCGGGGCTTTGTTGGTGGTCATGCGCTACTCAGGCTGCCTTGGCTCGGGGAGCGGCGATGTCATCCTCGAGGAAGGCAATCAGACCGCGTTCGTAACGGTTGAGGTAGCGGGTGGCGCGCGGCAGGTGCAAGCGTTCGCGAAATTCGGCCTGCGCGTCCCTGTCCTTTGCCAGCTCGATCAACCGGGGATGGACATAGGATTTGCGCGCGATCGAGGGCGTGTTGCCCAGCGCCTCGGTCACCGGTTCGAGCATCGATTTGATTCCGACATAGTCGTCGGCTGTGGCGAGCGCCGCGAATGCGATGACGCTCGCCCCCCAGGTGCGGAAATGCTTGGCAGTGAAATCGTCCGCCATCGCCTCGCGGATATAGGCATTGACGTCGGTCGAAGTGACCGGGTGCGTCTCGCCTGCCTCATCGAGCCAGCGGAACAGGTTTTGCCCGGGCAGGTCCTGACACCGTTTTACGAAAGCGGAGAGCGTGCGATCGGTGATCGTCATTACGCGCAGCTTGCCCGACTTGGCGCGGAACTGGAGCTTGAGCGTCTGGCCCTTCACCTTGACGTGGCGCTTCCGGAGCGTAGTGGCGCCGAAGCTCTTATTCTCCTGCGCATATGCCTCGTTGCCGACGCGGATCGTGCCCAGATCGAGGAGGCGGACGACCGCGGCGACTGCCTTCTCCTTGCACAGCCCGCGTAGTTTCAGATCGGACTCGACGCGCTCGCGCAGCTTGGGGAGACTATGGCCGAAGCCGGCGCAGCGATCGTATTTCGCCGCCTCCTGCGCCTCGCGGAAGCCGGTGTGGTAGCGATATTGCTTGCGGCCCCGATCGTCCCAGCCGACCGCCTGGATGTGGCCGTTGGGATCGGGGCAGAACCATGCGTCGGAATAAGCGGGGGGCAGGCCGATCCGGTTCAACCGGTCGATCTCGTCGCGATCGGTGATCCGCTTGCCGTCCGGGTCCCAATAGCCCCAGCCGTGGCGCACCTTGCGCCGTGTGATTCCGGGTTCCCGATCATCGACATAGACGATGGCGTCGAGCGTCATCGGGCCTCCTCGCTTGACCCGTTGAATGCGCGGAGCATCGCTTCGTTCCGGAACCTGCGCGAATTACGAGGTGGCAGCGAACACCTCCGCGTTCAGCCGTGCGGGGATCCGCTCCCTGCGGGCTGCGCTTGCCGCGATCGCCTGTACGACAGGCCGTTCACCCGGCGTTGCGCGGGCCGCTCCACCCAATGGTAGAGCGCCGCGGAGCTGGCGAGCACCAGTACGAGATAAAGCGCGATCAGCGGCGCGCCGACCGCGTGCGCGTCGCTGACGAGCACGAGCTTGAAGGCGAACCAGAGCAGGAAATGGCCGAGATAGGTCGCGTAGCTGATGTCACCGAGATAATGGAGCGCGCGGCCTTCGAGTGGGTTGCCAGGCTTGCCGGCGGTGAGGGCGAGCGCGAGGAGCAGGGCGGCGAAGGCTGCGGGGACGGCGAGGGTTTCGGGTAGCAGCCTGGCGAGCCAGCTCCCGAGCAGGACCAGCGCCATGGCCGCGCAGGCGAGGGCGGGCCGACGCCATTGCTCGCGCCAGCGCAGCCATAGTGCCCCGATCGCCGTGCCGCAGGCGAACTCCAGCACGCAGCGGATCAGCCCGAGACGGGGGATTTCCTGCCCCAATGCCGTGGCTCCCCGCAGCGCGAAGACGCTGTGCAGCAGCACGAGCAAAGCGACGATGGCGGCGAGGATTGCCGGAGCGGGCACGCGGCGCCAATCGATCGCGAGGACAAGCAGCGGGAACAGCAGATAGGCGCCGAGCTCGCACGAGATCGACCAGGCGGGGTCGTTCCAAGCGAGCGCGGAAGTGAAGCCCCAGTTCTGGAGGAGCGCGACGTGGAGCGGCAACTCCGCGAACGGGAAGTGCGGCGCCTCGCGCCCAGTCGCCGCCAGCGCGAGCGCCAGCAGCGCGCCGAAGCCGAGCATGAACAGATGGAGCGGCCAGATGCGGGCGATCCGGCGCTTGAGGAATTCGGGAACCGCCGCGGGCCCGCCGGCGCGCAGCCTTTCCGACCAGCTCATCCAGATGACGAATCCAGACAGCAGGAAGAAGAAGTCGACCGCCAGATAGCCCTTGGCGAGCACTGCCGCGGCGGGCGCGGGCAGCCCGGCGATCGACAGGCGGATGTGGAAGAGCACGACGAACCACGCGGCGATCCCGCGGATCGAAGTCAACGCCCGAAGCTCGGTCTTCACGCGATCGCGGCCCGGGCCTTGCGCAGCGGGCGCCACGCGCTCTCGGCGCGCTTGCGGCCGCAATAGGTGTCGAGGCCGATCTGCGCGCCGATCAGCATGTAGACGAAGGGCTGGAACGCGATCGCGATGAACACCGCGCCGAGCAGGTAGATGATGTGCGCGCTCTGCAGGGCGCTGGCCAGCGGCGCGATCCATTCCTGTCCGGGCTCGGGCTTGCGATAGCGGCGGCGGAGCACTTCCATGCGGAACAGGCCGGCCACATTGATCAGCAGCCAGATGGCGAGGCCGGGATAACCCTGCTCGCCGAGCATCTCGAAATAGGCGCTGTGATAGGCGCGCGCCTTGTCGACCTCGAGGCTGCGATCGACCTTGGCCTGGCCGCCATCCTCCTGAATCGCGACCTTCTCGTAGCGGATCTGGTTCTGACGATAGGCCTCGAAGCCGCCGCCCAGCGGGCGCGTCTTCACATAGTCCATCGTCCACTTCCACACCGCGATCCGAGTCGAGGCCGAGGCATCGGCCTGGTAGGTCTTGATCGTCTCCATCCGCTCGGTGAAGGCGGAGGGGAGGAAGGGCACGGCGGCGAGGCCGAGGCCGCCGAGTGCCGCGAGATAGACGAACTTGCGCCTGGTATCGCGGATCATCAGCAAGGCGAGCAGGCCGATGCAGAGCAGACCGGTGCGCGTCGAGGTGCCGATCGGGATCAGCAGGCAGGCGAAGATGAGGGCGTAACTGAAGGCCTTTACCCGCCAGTCGGGTGCGAAGATCGTGCCGTGGCGGGTGAACCAGACGATCAGCGGAATGATCGCGATCGCCACCGTGGAGATGGTCGAGCCTTCGTAGAGGCCCGAATTGTTGGTCACCATCAGGTTCAATTCGCCATAGCCGCCGCCCGAGCCGAGCGTCTTGATCCCGCCGACGATGATGATCGAGGCGGCGGAGAGCACCATGAACAGCAACAGCGATTCGATGCGCAGCCGGGTCCGTAGCGTGAGCGGAAGGAAGGCGGCGAAGGCGAGCGCCTTCCACACCCATTCCCATTTGTCCTTCGCCTCGATCGGGAAATCGGCGTGGAGCGTGGTGTAGAGGCAATAGCCGAGCAGCAGCACGATCAGGAATTGGCGCGGGGCGACGCGGACATCCTTCTTGTCGTCGAACGCCAGCCAGCCGGCCACGGCGAGCGCGACCGCGAGCATCGAGATCGGGACCGAATTGAGCAGCAGATAGGTCAGCCGCTGCGGCGAGACGATGTCGATATAGGCGTAAGCGAGCACGAACAGGAACGGGCGGCGAAAGCCCGTCGCCAGCAATGCCGCGAGGAATGCGATGAAGGCGAGATCACGCACCGGGCTTGCCCCAGCGGCTTTTCTTCGGGCTGGCGGGTGGATCGCCCGGGCCCGGCTCGTGATCGAGGTCGGGGCGGCGCAGCAGCAGGAAGGCCGCAAGCAGCATCAGCCCATGCGAGAGCCCGAGCGATAGATTGTCGATCATGTCCGCCCGCGCGCTCCTTCCGGGCGGGGTGTAGTGCGGTTGGGTTGACGCGGCGTAAACTAGGGTGCGGGTTTGGTGACGTGCGTGGCTTTCCGCCGACGACTCGGATTGTAGGATTTGGCGGGCTTAACTTCACACTTTTCCCGCGAATCGTGAACTTTCGTTGCGCGATTGCGTAACATCGTTGCGCGATGCGTGGGCTGGTCTCGACGATATCAAAGAGCGCGGCGTGGAGGATGGCACACGAAATCCTACATTCCCAGTGGCGCGCGTTCGATGATGCGCGGTGCGCAGGCGCTGTTGACGTAGAGGCTGAATATGTCTGCTATCGGGTGGGATGCAGTCGTTCAAACTCGCGCACATTGGGAACTGTATTAACTTCTGTCGATTGCAACTTCATCGCCTACAATTTGCCAGCAGGCATCGGCGGCAGAGAGACACAGGTGCCCCCGCTTGCAAGTCGGGCCGCCCTCATGATCCAGCATGCCCCACGCGCGCAACCCCGCGCACTCTAATCTCGAACCCTTCCTTGCGCGCCTCAATAGCCGGTCGATCCTGCCCGACCGAGAGCAGCAGCGCATTGGAGATCTTCCCGTGCGCGCTCGCGCATCGCGCACCTGCTGTGCGAAATGGCGCGCCGTTACCATGCTCCTCATCGGAACAGCCAGGATCTACTTGTGCTCCTGTCAGTAAAACACGAAGTCTGACGAATGCAGCGAGTCGAGCGTCGCCCCGATGAGCGTCACCGTGTTCGCGGCGTCGAACTGGATCACGACGTTGGTATGGGTCGGATCGAGCCTGACCTGGGTCGAGTGCGCCTTCATGTCGTCGAAGCCGGTGAAGATCCCGGCCCCGAAGGAGATCCGGTCGCCCGAGGCCGCGCCGTTGCCGACGAAGTCGGTGATCGTGTCCTTGCCGAAGCCGCTGACGAACGTGAACAGGTCCTCGCCGCCGCCGCCGGTGAGCGTGTTCGCACCGGCGTCGCCTTCGAGATAGTCGTTGTACGAGGTGCCGATCACGTTCTCGACGTTGGCGTACCTGTCGCCCTCGGCGTAGTTCCAGTTTCCTACGCCAGCCCTGAGTGAGACGGCCACGGCGCCGAAGTTGCCCGAAAAGTCGATCAAATCGGTGCCGGCGCCCCCGTCGATCCCGTCCGCGCCCAGCCCACCGATGAGCGTGTCGGAGCCGCCGCCACCGCCGATGTCATCGTTGCCGTCGTTGCCGTAGATCACGTTGTCGCCGTCGCTGCCGTAGAGCAGGTCGTTGCCGAGCGAACCGCGTAGGTTTTCAATAGTGATGAGGGTGTCGCCTTCCGCATCGTTCCAGAAGCCCTGGCCGGTGCCCAAATGCACCCACACCGCGGCGGAACTGTCGGCGTAGTCCGCCATGTCGGAGAGGCCCGCGCCTTCCAACCGGTCGGCACCCGCGCCGCCATGGAATGCGGTGCCGACGCTCGACGCCGTGCTGACGAGCGTGTCGTTTCCTTTGCCCCCGTAGAGTTCGTCACTGTTGCCACCGGTGCCGAACAGGTGGTCGTTGCCATCACCGCCATAAAGCCAGTCGCCCGTGCTCGAGCCGGTCCCGTATATCCAATCGTCGAAGGCGCTGCCGACGACATTCTCGATCGAGCTCAGCACATCTCCCTCGGCCCAGTTCCAATGTCCGGCGCCGTTCCCGTTGTTGACCGACAGTTCGACCCACACCTCGCCAGTCGACTGCGAGTAATCCGCGGTGTCCCGCCCGCCCGAGGGGACGGGGAAGCCGATAGACGGACCGCCGATCAGCACATCGGCGCCGTCGCCCCCGTCAAGCCAATCGTTGCCGCCGCCGCCCTCAAGCCGGTTGACACCGGCCCCGGCAGTCAGTCGGTCGTCGTAGGCGCTGCCGACGATGTTCTCGATGCTGACATAGCTATCGCCTGCCGCACTCCCGGCGGTGCCGATGCCGAGGCGGAGGTCGACGCCCACGCCGCCGCTGTCGCCGGCGAAATCGAGCGTGTCCACGCCTGCCCCGCCGTCGAGGATGTCGGCGCCGTCCCCGCCCCACAGCGCATCGTCGCCGCCATTCCCGAAGAGGTGATTGGCCGCCGAATTGCCGAAGATCCGATCACCCGATTCGCCGCCGATGACGTTCTCGACGTCGATGAACTGGGTGCCCTGGGCAGCATTAAAACTTCCGGTGCCGGCTGCCAGGTCGATCGTCATCATGCCGACCTTGCCGGTATAGTCGGCGGTGTCGATGCCGGCCCCACCATTCAATATGGCGCCGTAAGCTCCGATCAGCCTGTCGTCGCCGTCCCCACCGTTGAGCGTGTCGCCTGCGCCCGCCGTCAGCTTGTCGTCGCCGCCCAGGCCGTTAATTACGTCCGCGGCATTGGTTCCGACCAGGTCGTCGTCTCCGTCGGTGCCGTTGATGATCGCCATAATCCTGTCCTTGCTCTCTCGACGGAACGCCTCCGGGGCGATCCATGCTTTTGCGTTTGCGAAACGTCTTGCGGCGCTTTCGGCCGAGCGCGTCCGTGTATCTCCCGTATCAAGCGGGGCTCGGCGGCTGCGTCGTGATCATGCTTGTCTGTCCAAATACGGCCTCCAGAACAAGGCTCTGCCTGAATCCGATAAGCCAAGCGCTGAAGCAAGATCGATTTTCGCGGCGACGGCCTGGGAAAGCGATGCGGATCGAACTGTCGCTGCGCTGACCTCATGGCGTGCACACACGGCCGCAAACGGCAATGTCCGGAATGGCTGGTTTGCAGACCGGCCGCGTCAGAAGGGGCAAGCGGACGGTCGGCTTAAGGGCTTCCGCCTAGCCGCAATGCCTGAGCGACAGACAATGACCGCAAGTGGGGCGGAAGCTGCCGGTTCGCTTTTGGCTCCGGCACCTCGTCGGGGGAGACCCGGTTGACGCGCCGTTAAGTGCTCTCGTGGCAGAGCGGGCGCATGCGGATTCTTCATGTCCTCGATCACGGCCTGCCACTCCAGAGCGGCTATACCTTCCGCACCCGGGCGATCCTGAAAGCGCAGATCGCGCGCGGGTGGGACGTGGCGGCGGTGACCGGGCCGCGGCACGGCAAGTTCGACGCCGACGAAGAGACGATCGACGGGATTCGTTTCCATCGCACTCCGCAAGTCGATCCGGGGCCGCCGGTGATCGGCGAGCTGCGCGAAGTCGCGGCGTTCGCGCGGCGGATCGAGGCGGTGGCGCGCGCGTGGCGGCCGAACGTGCTCCATGCCCATTCGCCGGTGCTGGATGCGATGGCGGCGCAGCGCGTCGCCGATCGGCTCGGCCTGCCTTTGGTCTACGAGATCCGCGCCTTCTGGGAGGATGCCGCGGTCGGCAACGGCACCGGACGCGAGGGCAGCCTGAAATATCGCGCCACCCGCGCGCTCGAGACGCGGGCGGTGCGCAAGGCCGATGCAGTGGCGGTGATCTGCGAGGGATTGAAGGGCGACCTCGTCGCGCGCGGGATCGATCCGGGCAAGATCCTCGTCTCGCCCAATGGCGTCGACCTCAATTTGTTCGGCGAGCCGCTGCTCTATGACAAAGCGCTGGCGGAACAGCTGGGCGTGGCCGGGGCCGAGACGATCGGATTCATCGGCAGCTTTTACGATTATGAAGGGCTCGACGTGCTGATCGACGCGATGCCGGCTTTGGTGGCGGTGCGGCCGTCTATGCATCTCGTGCTGGTCGGCGGCGGGCCGATGGAGGCGGCGCTGCGCGCGCAGGCCGAGACTTCGCCGGTGGCCGAGCGCATCCGCTTCGTCGGGCGCGTGCCGCACCAGGAAGTCGAGCGTTACTACAGCCTGGTCGATATCCTGGTTTATCCTCGAAAGGCCATGCGGCTGACCGAGCTGGTGACGCCGCTCAAGCCGCTGGAGGCGATGGCGCAGCGGCGGCTGGTGGCCGCGTCGGACGTGGGCGGGCACCGCGAACTGATCCGCGACGGCGATACCGGCACATTGTTCAAACCCGACGATCCGGCGGCGATCGCGACTGCCTTGTCACGGCTTTTCGCCGATCGCGATCAGTGGGACGCGCGGCGTGCGCGGGGGCGGGCGTTCGTCGAGGAGGAGCGTAACTGGGCTGTCAATGTCGCCCGGTATCAATCTGTTTACCAAAATCTTGCAGAGTCGAATCCCATGAAGGACTCGCGGTCGCACGCATCAACGGTGAACGCATGAATCTGCCGATCGCCCCCGTGATCGCCGGCCTGCTCGGCGGTGCCGTGGCGCTCGGTACCCTTGTGGTGCCGATGCCCGTGCTCGAGGCGCTGGTGATGGATAGCGGGTTGCCCGCCGTCATCGCCGCCACCGAGCCGCCGCTCGGATTCACCGCGCGCTTCATCATGGCGCTCGGCGCGGGCGGGGCCGTTGCATTGTCCAGCTGGTTCGCTCTGTTCGTTCTGCTCGGTTCGCGCACCGTGGCGATCGGCGACGGCGAAGAGATCGATCCCGATACGGTGCCGACGCCCGTGCTTCGCCGCGCCGACGCGCATCCGGATGCGCCGCCGCGGCCGCCGTTGCTCGCGACCCGCGACCTGGGACGGCCGTTCGACGCGTTCCGCACGCCGGCCGACATCGTGAAAGTCGAAGAGATCGAAGAGATCGAAGAAATAACGGTCGAAGTCGCGGAACCGCTCGCGATCGCGCCGATCGAGCAGCCGCTGCCGATCGACCTCGATCAGCCGCTCGCGGCCTTCGATCCCGAGGCGATGCCCGAAGTGCCGCTGGCCGCGCCGGTCGCGCTGCCGCCGCTCAGCCGCGGTCCCACGCCGCCGGTGTTCGACGAGACCGAGCGCTTCGAAGTGTTCGAATTGCCGACTCCGGTCCGCCCCGAGCCTCGGCCGATCTCCCTGGTGTCGCGCGAGGATGCGATCACCCGGCCGGAAACCGAGGCTTCGGTGCACGCGCTGCTCGAACGGCTCGAGCGCGGGGTGGTCCGCAAGAACATCGCCACCGCGGCCGCACCCTCGCCGCGCGTCGAGCGCCGCGCAAGGGAACGCGGGCTCGAAGACGCGCTGGTCACGCTACGCAACATGGCCCGCCGCGCCTAAGCAGATCGACATTCGGCCGCGCAACTCCCCTCCCTGCAAGGGAGGGGCGGGGGTGGGTGCGAGCGTAGCGAGCCCATCGAGCTGTTTGGAAAAGAAGGAAAGGCCGGGCATCGAGCCCGGCTTTCCTTACCCACCCCTAACCCCTCCCTAAAAGGGAGGGGAATCTGGAAGTTGCTACCGCTTAACGTTCCTCCACGGTCAGCGCCTCGATCACGACCGTCACCAGATCCCCGTCGCGGCACATGCGCGTGACCACCAGGTCCGCCACCAGATAGTTGCGCAGTGCGAACTCGGCTTCGCTCAGGCCGACCAGCCACTGGTCCAGCCTCGGGCTTGGCTGCGCGGTGAGCGTGAGGCTGTGCCGTGCGCCGGTGAAGGTCGCGCTCGCCCAGCGCGTCCAGTCGCTCGTGACGAGGATCGCCGGGCAACCTGCGGCATCGGCGGCTGCGAGCAGCGCCCGCTCGAGCGAAGTCGCTGCGTCGGGACCGCGGCTCATCGCCCCGCTCCCTGCATGGCGAGGAACGCCTCGACTCGCGCTTCCGTGCGCGGACGCAGTTCGCGGCCGTTGCGCAGATCGCGCACCAGCCCAGGATCGCCGATCGCCAGCCGGCCGAACTTGGTGGCGGGCATGTCGGTCCGCCGAAGGAATTTCTCGATTTCACGATGCACCGACATCGGGCCCTTCTCCTACGCGAGTCGCTGAACTATGATCATGTTTTGTTCTTCAAATCCTACTTGTCTAGGAAAATTCCTACGGCTATGAAAACGAGTATGGAACCGGGTGCGCAACGCGCGGCGCTGGAGGCGCTGATGGCGGAGCAGGGCGTCAGCTTTGCCGAGCTGTCGCGCGTGATCGGGCGCAACGCCGCCTATCTGCAGCAATATGTCCGCCGTGGCAGTCCGCGCGAGCTGGCCGAGCGCGACCGGGCCCTGCTCGCGCGCTTCTTCGGCGTGCCCGAGACGCGGCTGGGCGGGCGCGAGGCGGAGGGACTGACGGAGATCGCGCGGCTCGACATCGGCGCTTCGGCGGGTCCGGGACGGCTGGCCGAGGACGAAGCGGCGCGGCGCCCGGGTGCGCTGTCGCAGGCCCTGCTGCGGCAATTGGGCGTGCGCGCCGCCGCGGCGTCCATGATCCGGGTCGAGGGCGATTCGATGGAGCCGACTCTGTCCGACGGCGACGAGATACTGGTCGACCGCGACCATCGCGAAGTGCGCGGCAAGGGTGGAATCTTCGTGATCCGCCTCGACGGGGTACTGATGGTCAAGCGGCTGCGCACCGCGGTGGGCGGGATCGAGGTGGTCAGCGACAATCCGGCCTGGCCCGTGCGGATTTGCCCGGGAAGCGACGTGGAGATTGTCGGGCGGGTGGCGTGGCTGGGGAGGGCGTTGGTCTAGGTGTCGAGGTGATTGGCGCGAGTGATCGCCGCGCGCTACAGCCGACGGACATGAAGATATTCTTCGACGGGGGATGCCGTCCCAATCCGGGCGCAATGGAAGTCGCGGTCGTTGCCGGCGGACGGACGACGGTCCTGCGCGACCTGGGCGAGGGTACCAGCGCGGATGCCGAGTGGCTGGCGCTGATCCATGCGCTGACGATCGCCCAATCGCTCGCCGTGCCGGATTTCGTCCTGCTCGGCGACGCTGCGGACGTCGTCGCCAAGGCCAATGGCGCAGTGAAGTGTCGCGGCGCCGCGCTTGCCCATCTCGAACGATTCCGCGCGCTGGTATCGGCTGGGCGGCCGCCGCGCGTGCGCTATATCAAACGCGCCCAGAACCTCGCGGGGATCGCACTCGCAAGGCTGCACGGCCGATGACGCTGATCCTGTTCAACAAACCCTATGATGTGCTGTGCCAGTTCACCGATGAAGGTTCGGGCCGGCCGACCCTGGCGGATTTCATCAAGGTACCCGGCGTCTATCCGGCAGGACGGCTCGACCGCGACAGCGAGGGCCTGCTCCTGCTCACCGACGACGGGCGGCTGCAGGCGCGGATCGCCGATCCCAAATTCAAGCTGCCCAAATCCTATCTCGTGCAGGTCGAAGGCGATGTGACCGAAGCCGGTCTCGCGTCGCTGCGGCAGGGCGTCCGCTTGAAGGACGGCATGACTCGCCCCGCCGAGGCCGAGCGCATCGCGGCGCCTGCGCTCTGGCCCCGCGACCCGCCGGTGCGATTCCGCAAGACCGTGCCCGATTGCTGGATCAGGCTGACGATCCGCGAGGGGCGGAACCGGCAGGTGCGCAGGATGACCGCCGCGATCGGCCATCCGACCCTGCGGCTGGTGCGCTGGAGTGTCGGCGACTGGACGCTGGACGGTATGGCGCCGGGGGAATGGCGGGAGGCCTGAAGCCGGCCGCCCGCGATGGGGCGTGGCGGTCTAGCGCGTCCGCATCCAATCGATCAGCCAGACGACGAGCAGCAGGACCAGCCCGACGCCGAGTCCCGCGACGAAGCCCATCGAAGCCTCGCCCTGGCCGGCGCCGATGATGGTGCCGGCGAGCAGGCTGACCGCGAGCAGGAAGCCGCCGGCCATCGGCGTGCGGGAGGGAGGATTTGCCATGGCCGCGCCTTAGCCGGTCCGCTCGCGCGGCGCCACTGCCGCGGAAATGGTTAGCGGCGCTTCACCTTGCTGAGCCGCGAAAGCTTTAGAATCGGTGGAGTAAGGGAGGCGCATCGAGTCCGCGGAAGCGCGCAGCCGGAGTGTCCATGGAATATCTGCCCTATCTCGGGGACGCGCGCGAAGTCGCCGACGCCACCGACCTGATCCGCGCGTTCGGTGAGGACGCGGGCTCCGAAGCCGCCGCGCGCGCCGACCGCAGCCGCGATCTCGGCAACCACATCCATTTCTGCCGCTGGCGCCAGATCGAGCGCCTCGTGCTGCTGATGTCGATTCCGCGCGCAGTGGGGACCGTCCACTAGGGAGCCGATACGCGGCTCGGGGGTTGAGGTTGTCCCTCAAGGACGCCCGGCCACCGAATGACGCTTCCCCAAATTCTGTCGGTTTCGGTTCTCGTCGGCATGATGCTGCTCTTCATCTGGGGCCGATTCCGCTACGACCTGGTCGCGATCATGGCGCTTTTGGCGGCGCTCGCGCTGGGGATCGTCAAACCCAAACACGCCTTTAGCGGCTTCTCCGACGACATCGTCATCATCGTCGGATCGGCGCTGGTGCTGTCGGGCGCGGTGCAGCGATCGGGGGCGATCGAGAGCGCGATGCTGCTGCTCCAGCGGCGCGTGCGGCGGATCCGTTCGCAATTGCTGCTGCTCTGCGCAAGCGTCGGATTCGCCTCGGCGCTGGTCAAGAATATCGGGGCACTGGCGATGATGATGCCGGTTGCGTTCCAGATGGCCAAGCGCTCGAACACGAGCCCCGCGGTGTTCCTGATGCCGATGTCGTTCGCGTCCTTGCTCGGCGGGCTGATCACGCTGATCGGCACCTCGCCCAACATCATCGTCAGCCGGGTGCGCGAGGAAATGACCGGCGAGCCCTTCAGGATGTTCGACTATGCGCCGGTAGGACTCGGGCTCACCGTGGTCGGGCTGGTCTTCCTGCGCTTCGCCTATCGGCTGCTGCCGCGCGGGCGCCGGGCGGCGCCAACGCTCGGCGAGGCGATGGACATCCAGGATTATGTGACCGAGGCGGAGATTCCCGCCGGCTCGCCCGCAATCGACGAGACCGTGTCGGCGTTTCGCGAACGCCACGAAAATGAAGTGCACGTCACGGCGATCCTGCGCTCGGGGATACGCAGTTCGCCCTTTCCGGACACCACGCTCAAGCCCGAGGATGTTCTCATCCTCGCCGGCGCGCCCGATAGCCTCGAGCGGGTGATCGCCGCCGATGGGCTGGAGCTGGAGGGGCAGCATCGCGACAAGCCCGAGGGATCGGGTAGTGTGGGGGTGCTCGAGGCAGTGATCGGCACGGACAGTCCCCTGATCGGGCGCACCGCCGGCCGGCTGGGGCTGCACGAGCGTTTCGGCGTCAACCTGATCGCGGTGTCGCGGCAGGACGAGAGGCTGGCAACGCGGCTCGGCGAGATCGAGCTGCGAGCAGGCGATGTGATCGTGCTGCAAGGGCCGCTCGATTTGCTGTTCGAGCGGCTGGGCGAACTGGGTTGCCTGCCGCTCGCGGAGCGGACGCTGCGGCTGGGCAGCGCGCGCAAGGGGCTGTTGCCGCTGGCGATCCTGGCAGTGGCGATGCTCGCGACGGCGACGGGCTATGTGCCGGTGGCAGTGGCGTTCTTCGCGGCGGCGGGGCTGACGGTGATCAGCGGCGCGCTGCCGGTGCGCGAAGCGTACGACCATATCGAATGGCCGATCCTGGTCATGCTCGGCGCGCTGATCCCGGTGAGCGACACGCTGCGCACCACCGGCACGACCGACCTGATCGGCGACTGGCTGAGCCATTTCGCGGCGACCTTGCCACCCTGGGGGGCCGTGGCGCTGATCCTCGCCGCGGCGATGGCGGTGACGCCGTTCCTCAACAACGCCGCGACGGTGCTGGTGATGGCGCCGATCGCCGCGACCTTCGCGACCGGGCTCGGCTATCGGCCCGAGGCGTTCCTGATGGCGACCGCGATAGGCGCGGGGTGCGATTTCCTCACCCCGATCGGTCACCAGTGCAACACGCTGGTGATGGGGCCGGGCGGGTACAAGTTCGGCGACTATGCCCGGCTCGGCGCGCCGCTGTCGCTGCTGGTGCTGGCAGTGGGCACGCCGCTGATCCTGTGGGCCTGGCCGGTGCACTGACCCGCAATGGCGCCGGAGTATGATTCGGCGTACAGGTCGGGCCGGGGGAGACCGATCATGCGTGGAATGTTTTTGCTCGCGGGACTCTCGATCGCGGCGCCTGTGCTTGCCGTGCCTACCAGCGTCACGCCTTTCGAGATTGCGCTCCCCGGCACCAGCGCCGCCGCCGAGCCGGGGCTGGCGGGAACCGTCGTCAACGACACGCTCGTGCCTTTTTCGGTAGTGAGCGCAACCATGCCGGCCAGTGGAACGGTGCAGGTCAGGACCGTGCGCGGCGCCGATGGCAAGCTCAGCTTCTACTGGAAGATCAACAACGCCGCTGCATCCAAGGCGCAGGTGACCGCGCTCTATATTTCCGGCTTCCCGAAAGCGGTCTATGACGCCAACTGGCGCAAGGACGGGCTGGGCAGCGTCGCGCCGACCAAGGTTCAGGGCGGGTTCGCGTTCGACTTCAAATCCTGGCTGTACGGCTTCACTTTCGGCAACGCGATCAAACCGGGCGAGAGTTCACGCTTCTTTTTCCTGCGCAGCGATGCAGTGACGGCGGTGCCGTCCACCGCCCGCATCAGCACCGGCGGGGGCGTAAGCGCCGACTTCGCGGTGCTGGCGCCCGCCGGTTGAACGTGCGCCTCGGCTGACGGCCAGCCGAACGCATCCGCCTTTGCCGATGCTGGCGGCGAGTAGGGCGCGACCCTATGTGGCCGATGCACTGAGCGGAGGCGAGCATGGCACGGGTTGCGAGAATCGAAATGACGGGCGGACCCGAGGTGATCGGCTGGGCGGATGTCGACCTGCCGCCGCCGGGGCCGGGCGAAGTGCGGATGCGCAACACCGCGGTGGGCCTCAATTTCATCGACATCTATTTCCGCTCGGGGCTGTATCCGGTGCCGCTGCCGAGCGGGCTCGGCCAGGAAGCGGCCGGCGTGGTCGAGGCGCTGGGCGAGGGCGTCACCGGATTCGCGCCGGGCGATCGCGTGGCGACCTTCGGACCGCCGATCGGCGCTTATGCGACCGAGCGCAACCTGCCGGCATCGTCCTTGTTCAAGCTGCCCGACACGATCGATGACGAGACTGCGGCAGCGATGTTGCTCAAGGGGTGCACCGCCGAGTTCCTCGTCGAGCGCTGCGCCCGGGTGCAGCCGGGCTGGCCGGTGCTCGTCCACGCCGCGGCGGGCGGAGTGGGCCAGATCCTCGTCCAATGGCTCAAGGCGGTCGGGGCGGAGGTGATCGGGACGGTCGGGACCGAGGCCAAGGTCGCGGTGGCGCGCGCCGCGGGGGCGGATCATGTCTTGCTGTCGCGCTCCGACGATATCGGCGCCCGGGTGCGCGAGATCACCGGCGGCGCGGGCGTTGCCGTGGTGTTCGACGGCGTCGGCAAGGCGACTTGGGAAGCGTCGCTGTTGGCGACGCGGCGGCGCGGCCTGATCGTCAGCTATGGCAATGCCAGCGGCCCGGTCGAGGGGGTGCGCCTGGGGGCGCTCGCCAGCCATGGCTCGCTGTTCGTCAGCAGGCCGACATCGTTCGACTATTATAAGACTCCCGAGGAACGCGCGGCGGGCGCGGGGCGGCTGTTCGCGATGCTGGAAAGCGGAGCGGTGCGCGCCGTGATCGGCCAGCGTTTCGCACTGGCGGACGTCGCCGCCGCGCATGCGGCGCTGGAGGCGGGCAAAACGACCGGATCGACGGTGCTGCTCCCCTGACCAGCCCCATGGTAACAATGTCGACCAATCATCCAAGCTATTGTTTTGGCGGCAATATGCAGGGGCGGTCGGGCGACTGAGACATTTATATAGGAGTAAGCGTGCCAGTCCGATTACAAGCGATATCCTATATTTTACTTCAGATTCGCAAGTGTTCCCCAATAATATGTACCGGAAAGGGACCGACAATAGCCGATTCTTCCCCGCCTCGCAGTCATCGCTGACACCTCTTGCTTGTTGCAGGTTTTTCCCTGTGCTAATTCGCGACGCAGGTGTCGCCGGGGGTTCGACAACGTCCGCTCCAGACGGACGTGCGAACGCGCACGTTTAATGGGAGCGCCCGCTACTGATCGCAGCGGGTGGACGGGGGAACATCGATGCGTAAATCCAGCAAGGCACGGCTATTTTCGACGTGCCTGACCGGAGCTATCCTCGCGGCGGCGTCGCCCGCCTGGGGACAAACCAGCGACGCCCCGACCTGGAAACCGCGCGCGGAGGTCGATGCCCAAGTCGGCAAGGACATCGGCGTCTCGACTTCGCTGTTCGCGCCGATCGCGCAGAACGATTCGAGCCTCGTCTATGTCGACGGCCGCATCGGTTACGACCAGCGTTTCGACCGTAACGGCTCCGCCACCGTCGGCGCGCGCTTCCGCGTCGGCGAGGATGCCGCGATCGGCGTCAATGCCGGTGCCGACTTCTACCGTTCGGACATCGGCTCGCGCGATCAGGCGGCGGTGTCGATGGGGCTCGAGGGCTTCACTTCGGTGTTCGACGCCCGCGTCAACTACCGGTTGCCGCTCAGCAAGACCCGGACGATCGGCTATATCGATCCCGCGGCCTCGGGCTCGGCCGCCCTGGTGCTCGAGAACAACCGGCTGATCGAGCGACATAGCGGGTTCCGGCTCGAGGCGGTTCCGCTCCAGGGGTTCAATGGCGAGGCGGGCGTGCGCCTGCCGGTGGGCGGCAATGCGAGCATCCGCGGCTCGGTGGGCGGCTTCGACTATTGGGACAAGGACGCCGACCAGAATTACCGCGGCATCCGCGGCGGGCTCGAGATGGATATCGAGGACCGCGACAGCGGCGCGCGCTTCACCTTCGGCGGGACGGTCGAGCACGACAACCGCTTCGGCACCGATGCGCGCGCGACGGTGCGGCTTTCGGTTCCGTTCGGCGGCCGTTCGGGCGACCGCGGCGCCGCGCCGACCGGTCTCGACCGGCAGATGGGCGATCGCGTACGCCGCGATTACGTCGCGCGTTCGGGCAGCCGCTACCGGGACCTGACGACCAGCCGCTTCGCTGTCGATGCGCGCACGGGCAACGAGTTCGGCGGCTTCTATTATGCGAGCGGGACGGGCGTCGCGGGCGCGGCGGGAACGCTGGCCACGCCGACGACGATCAACGATGCCGTGACTCGCGCGGGCGCCAATGGCGTCGTAGTGGCGCTCGGCAGCGGCGGCAACATCACCACGGCCGGCGTGACGCTGGCCACCAATCAATATCTGCTCGGCGGCGCGGGCGCAGTCGATGTGCGCCTGCTCAACGGCAGCACCACTCAGTTCGCGCTGGGCGGCACCAACGGCGTGATCGTCGGCAGCAATGCCGCGAGCGCCGCGGTGACGCTCGGCCAGGGATCGGTGGTGCGCGACGTCACCGTGCGCGGTGCCGGCGTGGGCATCGCCGCGAACGGCGTCGGCGGCTTCGCGCTCGATCGGGTGATCGTCGAGAATACCGGCGGCGCGGGCATTTCGCTGACCAACACGTTGGGTGCGGTGGCGCTCACCGGGCTGACCGTGCGCGGCGGCGCGGGCGCGGGCGTGCTCGTCAATGGCGGCAGCAGCGTCAGCCTCGCCAACTCGACGATCTCGGGCGGCGCGGGCGCGGTCGACATCAACGATGGCGGCGCCAACCTTGCGGTCGCGCTTTCGGGGCTGACGCTCTCGGCGACCGGCGGCAACGTGCTCGACATCGACGGATCGGGCCCGGGCACGGTCACGGTGACGGGACTTTCGGGGATCACGATCCGCGGCGGCACCGGCGAGACCGGGGGCCTCAGCGTCCGCTCGGCGACCTTCGACGCCAATACCACCACGGCGGGAATCCAGACGGTCAATGCGGGCCGGATGGAAGTCGGCACCACCGCCGCGCGCGTGAACGGGCAGGGCGTCTTCCTCACCGACGTCACCGGCAGTCTGAGCTTCAGCGATCTCGATATCGCCAACAGCGGCGCCACGGGCCTTCGCGTCGTCAATTCCAAGGTCAACAGCTTCACCCTGGCGACGCTGGACGGCACGATCGACACCGTCGGCGGTACGGCGGCGGACCTCGATCCGCTGGTGATCGACCTCAATTTCGCCAGCATCAGCTCGGTCGGGGCGACCGGCCCGGGCGTGATCCTCAACACCGTCCAGGGCGGCGGGACCGGCGGCAACGCGCTCACCATCGGCACGCTCACGATCTCGAACAGCGGCGGCGACGGGCTAGTCATCCTCAACTCGACCGGTCTGGTGCGCGTCAACGGCGGCGCGATCACCAACAGCGGCGGCAGCTCGGTCCGGATCGGCACGCAGGGCGTCGCCGGGAGCGGCGGCACCGCCAATCTGGTGTTCGGCGCGTCGATCACCGATGCGGCGGGCACCGCGCCGATCGTGGCGATCTTCAGCACCGGCGGCACGATCAGCTTCACCGGACCGATCAGCGGCAGCGGCGGCATCCGGGTCCAGGACACGCTGGCCGGTTCGCCGATCACGTTCGGCGCGATCACGCTCACCGGCACCGTGGGTGACGCGATCACGCTCGACAACCTTGCCGGCTCGATCAACTTCGCCGGACTGGTGACGATCGCCAATCCGGGCGCGCGGGGCATCGTCATCGGCAACGTGCCGGGCGGCGTCACGTTCGGCAATGTCGACATCACCGGGCTGGGCAATTTCACCGGCCTCGACGTGACCGGCGCGCACGGCAACGTGCTGTTCAACACGCTCGACATCACCGGGACCGGCGGGGGCAAGGGCATCGACGTCACCGGATCGACCAACGCCGGCAACGTGATCGTCCTCAACGGCAGCATCATCCAGGGCGTGAACATCGGCGTCGATCTGACCCAGGCCAACATGACCGGTCAGTTCCGCTATGGCGACGGCGATGCGACGGTGCTGGGCAGCACGATCTCCGCCACCACGCCGCTGGTCATCGCGCTGATGAACGCTTCCAACGGAAGCTATAATTTCGCCGACGTCAGACTGGTGGGCGACACTTCGAACCTCACCGGCGCGGGCTTCACTGCCTATTACGCCAAGGTCGGCGCGACCGGCGCGGGCACGCGCAGCGATCCAGGCAGCCTTGCCGGCGCCGACGCCTCCACCGCGCAATATATCGTGCTGCTCAACGATCCGGCGGGCGGGCAGGACGTGTTCGACGCGGCGAGCGCGGGCGGGTCGTTCGACCTCGCCGCCGGCCAGTCGCTGGTCAGCTTCCTGAACGGTGATTTCTTCGCGGTCAGCGGCGCGAGCCTGCCGGCGAATCTGACGGTCTCGGGCATCGGCCCCGCCGGGATCACCAATGTCTATGCGGGCTCGGGCGCCGCGATATTGACGACCAGCGCCGCCGGGTCGGCAACGGTCAACCTCGCCAGTAACAGCACGATCGACGGACTCGTCATTCGCAATGCCGGCGGCGACGTCGGCGTCGAGGGCAGCGGCGTCAGCAACGCCCGGATCCTCAATTCGAACATCTCGGGCGCGACCGGCGCGATCGCGATCAGCGACGGCGGTGCGACCAGCTCGGTGCAGCTGCTCCATCTCGATCTCGCTTCGGCGACGGGCACGACGCTTGCGCTCAGCGGCGCTGGCGCGGGCACGCTGACGGTTTCGGGCGCCGACGTGGACATTGCCGCGACGGGGACCAGCGCGGCGCTGTCGCTCACCCAGGTGACGTCGGGCGGGCTCGGCTTCGGCACGATCGCCAGCGACATTTCAGCGACCGGCGCGGTGACGCTCCAGAACGTCACCGGCGGCAACGTGGTGGTCGGCAGCATTGTAGTGGGCGGCACTGCGGCGGGCGCGGGCGTCTCGATCAGCGACAGCAGCAGCGCCGTCGTCATCCAGTCGATCGGCGTGAATGGCAGCGCGGGCGATTCAGTCCAGCTTGCCAACAACAGCGGCGCGATCACCATCGGTGCGATCACCGCGAGCGGCGGCGGCGGCGATGGCGTCGCGCTGACGGACAATGGCGCAGTCACGATCGGGTCGCTCCTGGTGGGCGGCGTCGCCGGCACCGGCCTCGACATCGTCCAGAACAGCCTGGGCACCGTCACCATCGGCGGCGGCGTGATAACGGGCGTTCCCACCGGCGTTTCGATCGATGGCGTCGCCACCGGCGCCGCGGTGTCGATCGGTAGCCTGAACGTCAATGGCACCTCCGGCAGCGGCATCACGCTCGCCAATATCGACGGAAGCGTCACCTTCACCGGGATCACCAACATTTCCGGCGCGGGCACCTCCGGCATCGTGTTCGGCGCGGGCAGTGCCGGATCGATTGCGTTCGGCGATGTGAACATCACGGGCTTCGGCGCCGGCCGGCGCGGAGTCGATGCGCGTGCCGCCTCCGGCACGATCAGCTTCAACACGCTCGACATCACGGGCAGCTCGACCACGGGCACGCGCGGCATCGATCTGACCGGTGCGACGTTCGGAACCAGCTTCACCACCACCGAGAGCAGCAGCATCACCGGCGTCGGCATCGGCGTCGACCTGACCAACGCCGCGATCACCGGCAGCTTCCGCTATGGCGACGGCTCGAACACCGACGCCGATGGCGCGGCTTCGACGATCAATGCCGTCACGCCGATCGTCATCACGGGCATCAATGCCGGGACGGGCAGCTACAATTTCCTCGACGTCGCGCTCACTGGCGACACCAGTACGTTGACGACCTCCGCTACGCTTTATTTCGTCAAGGCGGGCGCCAGCGGCGTCGGCACGATCGCCGATCCGGGCAGCCTGGCCGGGGCCGAGGCATCGGCGGCGAACACCGTCATCCTGCTCAACGACCCCACGGGCGGGCAGGACATTCTCGACGCGGCCGGTGCGGGCGGTTCGTTCGACCTTGCGGCCGGGCGCACCTTGCTGAGCTTCCTGGCGGGCAACACGCTGACCTTGCCAGGTGGCGCACCATCCAACGTGCTGCTGTTCGGCATCCCGCAGGGCCAGATCAGCAATCCCTTTGCAGGATCGGGCGCACCGATCCTGACCACCACCACCGCCGGCGCGAGCACGGTGACGCTGGGGGGGAACAACCTTCTCGACGGGCTGCTCATCGGCAGCGGCGTCGGCGGCATCGGCGTCTCGGGCAGCGGCGTCGCCAACATCACGCTGCGCAACAGCACTATTTCCGGTCCGGCGGGCGCGATCGCGCTCGACGACGGCGGCCTGAACGCGACCGTCGCGCTGAGCAACCTGACGCTGTCGTCCAGCGGCGGAACCGTAGTGAATCTGGATGGCACCGGCGGCGGCGTGCTGGCGGTGACCTCGCTGAACAACATCATCGTCCAGGGCGGCAATGGCGAGACGGACGGCTTCTATGCCGAGGGCGTGCTGTTCGATGCCGATCTCGCCACCGCCGGAGTGCAGACGGTGACCGGTTCGCTGAGCATCGGCACCGCGGGCGCGCGCGTGAACGGCGGCGGCTTCGTCGTCGATGCGAGCGACGGCAGCCTCGACCTGACAAGTCTCACCGTGTTCAACGCCAACGATGTCGGCGTCGTGCTGAGCAGCAATCTCGCGCTGACCGCAAGGGTCCGCACGGGCTCGATCGACACGTTCGGCGGCGGTGCGCTGATTGCGGTCAACGCGGCGGTGACGCTCGACTTCGCCAGCATCACCGCCGTCGACGGCGGCATCGCCACGGCCAACACCTCCGCCGCCGATCCGACGCGACCGGTGCTCCATGTCGGCACGCTGAATCTCACCGACGGCGGACTGATCCTCGGCGGCAGCGGCGATTATGTGATCGACCATGGCTCGATCACCGACAACGTCTTTGTCGCGACGCTCCTCACCGGTGCGGTCAATCTCGATTACGCCGGCGACATTACCACGGGCATCGGGGCGGCGGCTACCATCGCCACCTTCTCGCACACCGGCACCGCGAGCTTCCACGACGGCACGATCGACGTGACGGGCGGCGACGGTTTCCAGTTTTTCGACGCCGACGGCACCTATTCGTTCACCGGCACCACCACGCTCCACGGCGGCGATGCCGGGATCAACGTCGCGAATGGCTCCTCCGGCACATTCTTCTTCGGCGCGGGCACCAGCGTCACGGACGGCGCGGTCGCGAACTTCGTGCTGCAGAATTCGGACGCCGACGTCACCTATCTCGGCAGCCTCAGCCAGAGCCTCAACACCGACAATTTCGTTGTGGCCGGCCAGACCGGCGGCGTGCTCGATTTCTCGCAGGCGACGGTCAGCGCGAGCGCAGGCACGGGGCTGCTCTTCGAGGATGCCGACGGCACGAGCATATTGGGCGATGTGCAGCTTTCGGGCGGAACCGGCATAGCGATCATCACCGACTCGGCGGGCACGATCAACTTCGGCAATGTCGACATCACCGGAATCGGCGCCAACCAGACCGGGGCCGATCTTACCGGCGCGCTGGGCAATGTGACGTTCCAGACGCTCGATATCACCGGCGTTTCGGCCGTGGGCAGCAAGGGCATCGACCTCACCGGCTCGACCTCCGCGGCGAATATCATCATCAACGAGAGCAGCACGATCACCGGCGTAGGGATCGGCGTCGACCTCACCAACGCCGCGATCACCGGCAATTTCCGGTTCGGCGACGGATCGAACACCGATGCCGACGGTGCGGCCTCGACGATCAGCGCCACCGTGCCGATCGAGATCGCGGGCCTCAACGGCGGCGTGGGCACCTATGACTTCGCCGATGTCGTGCTGACCGGCGACACCAGCGGGCTTACTACCAACAAGACGGTCTTCTGGGTGCAGGCGGGCGCGACGGGCGCGGGCACGCGCAGCGATCCGGGCAGCCTTGCGGCGGCCGAGGCCTCGGGCGCGGATGTCATCGTCCTGCTCGATACCCAGATCGCCGGGCAGGACCTGATCGACGGTGCGTCCGCCGGCGGCGGACTGGACCTTGCGGCCAATCAGAGCCTGCTGAGCTTCCTCAACGGCGACACGCTCGCCGTCGGCGGCGGCGCACCGGCCAATCTGCTGCTGTTCGGGATCTCTGGCGGCTCGGTCACCAATCCCTATGCGGGATCAGGCGCGCCCTTGCTCACCACCACCCAGGCCGGCGCGACCACGGTCAACCTGGCTTCGGGGTCGCTGATCGACGGCGTCGTCATCGGCAATCTCGACTGGAAGGGTGTGTTCGGCGCCGGCGTCACCGGTGTCACGATCCGCAACAGCGTGATCTTTGGCGGGGTCAACGCGATCCAGATCATCGACAGTGGCGCCGCCGCGGACATCGCGCTCAGCAATCTCGATCTTTCAAGCAGCACCGGCCATGTACTTTCGCTGATCGGCAGCGGCGGCGGGCAGCTGTCCGTCACCGCGCTGAACGACATCACCATTCGCGGCGGCAACATGGGCAGCGGCCTCTACAGCGAGGACGTGGTGTTCGATGCCGATCTGGTGACGGCCGGTGCCCAGGCGGTGGTCGGCACGCTCGATATCGGCAGCGCATCGAGCCGAGTGGGCGCCTCGGGACTGGTGCTCGACGGCGCCGGCGGCTTGCTCAGTCTCACCACGACCGTCTTCAACACCAATGGCGACGGCATTTTCGCTGAGGGCGGGGCCGGGGGCTTCACGCTGACCATCACCGGCGGGACCGTGGATACCGGTCTGGTGGCAGCGGCGGGATCGGCGCTCAACCTGTCCGACCTTTCGGCCGACATCCAGCTCGCCGATATCACCTATTCCGGCACCGATTCCGGCGTGTGGGCCAACAATGTGACCGGCGTCGGAACTGGCGGCCGAGCACTCGACGTCACCCAGCTCAGCGTCGCGGCAGGGGCCGATACGGGCGTCTCGCTCCTCGGCACGACGAGCGGGATCTTCAGCTTCGGCAGCGCCTCGTCGATCGTCGGCACTACGGTCGCCGGCGTCGAGCTCGCCAATACCGGTGCCGGCGCGTTTAACTATGCGGGCGGGATCACCGGCATCACCGCCGGGACATTGGTCTCGGTGAGCAACGGCGACATCGACAACGCCGTATTCACCGGCACGCTAGGCGCGACCGGCGGCAACGGGCTGCGGTTCGACAATGCCGATGGCAGCTACACATTCCTGGGATCGGTGACGCTCAACGGCGGCGATGCCGGAATCGACATCGTCAACGGTTCGGGCGGGGACTTCACCTTCGGTGCGGGCACCTCGATTACCAGCCCGACCGGCACTGGATTGAATGTCCAGAATTCGACTGCGGACATCACCTATTCCGGCAACCTGACCTATGCGACGGCGGGCCAGCTCGCGATCCAGGTCGTCAACCACGCGGGCGGCACGATCACCTTCCAGGCGGGCACGATCAGCGCGACCAATGGCACAGGGGTCCGCCTCAACAATGCCGACGGGACCTATGATTTTGCAGGCGCCATGTCGTTGGGCGGCAGCTCCGGAGGCATCACGATCGAGGCCGGCTCGGCTGGCACCTTCAGCTTCGGCGCCGGCACCAACGTCAACTCGATGCTGGGTGGCCTGACCGTCATTGGTTCGCAGGCCAACATCACTTATTCGGGCACTCTCACGTCCAATGCACCTGCGACCCCCGAAGTCGTCCGCGCGGCGTCCGACCAGAGCACGATCAACCTGACTGCGGCCACCCTCAATGTCACCAATGGTTTCGGCATTAGTTTCGACGATGCCGACGGAACCTATCTGTTCGGAGCGGTGGGGCTTTCCGGTGGTGCGCGGATCGCGATCATCAACGATTCGGATGGCGCCTTCACCTTCAGCGATGTCGACATTACCGGCCTCGGCGCCAACCAAACCGCCGTCAACCTCATCGGCGCGACCGGCAACGTTACCTTCAACACGCTCGACATCACCGGTGCTTCTACGGTCGGCAGCAAGGGCATCGACCTTACCGGCAACACCGGCACCGGCGACATCGTCGTCACCAACAGCAGCACGATCACCGGCGTCGGCATAGGCGTCGATCTGACCAACGCGTCGCGCCCCGGCCTCTTCCAATATGGCGACGGCGAGAGCGCGATCGACGTGGCGTCGACGATCACGGCCACCACGCCGCTCGTCATCACCGGCCTGAACGGCGGAACGGGGACCTACAATTTCGCCGACGTGAATCTCGTCGGTGACACCAGCGGCCTCGCGACCACTGCGACGGTCTACTACGTGCTCGCCGGCGCGAGCGGCAGCGGTACGCTCGGCGATCCGGGCAGCCTTGCCGGCGCCGAAGCGGCCGCGGCCGACATCATCATCCTGCTGAATGACCCGACGGGCGGGCAGGACGTGCTCGATGCGCTCGGCTCCAACGGCAACGACACGCTTCAACTCGACGCCAACCAGGCGCTGCGCAGCTTCCTCAATGGCGATACGATCACGCTGCCCGGCGGCGCGCCAGCCAACGTGATCCTCACCGGCGTCGTGACCGGACAGGTCACCAATCCTTATGCCGGATCGGGCGCACCGATCCTCACCACCACCGGTGCCGCCAACACAGTAACGCTGGCCAACAACAGCCTGATCGACGGCGTGGTGATCCAGAGTGCGAGCGGCTTTGCCGGCGTATATGGCAGCGGACTCGCCACCGTCACGCTTTCCAATGCCACGCTCTCGGGTACCGGCACGGCGCTCCGGCTTCTCGACGGCGGAGCGGCTGCGACGGCCACGCTCACCAATCTCAGCCTCTCGGCGTCCGGCGGCAACGCCGCAGTGGAATTCAGCGGCGCGGGCGCCGGCAGCCTGACCGTGACCGGTTCGGGACTCAATGTGTCGCACAGCGGTTCGGGTTCGCTGCTCACGATCGCCGACATCCTCGTCGGCGGCGGCAATCTGAGCTTCGGTACCGTTGCGTCGACCGCTTCGGGTGCCGGTGTCGACCTCGGCTCGGTGGCCGGCCTCGGCACGCTCAGCTTCGGCAGCATCACCGTTGCGGGCGCTTCCGGTTCGGGAGTCGCGCTCCACAATTCGAGCGCCACGGTGAACCTTGGCAACGTGACCGTATCGGGGGCTGCGGGCGCGGGCATCCAGCTGACTTCGAACAGTGGCGCCACCACGATCGGCGCCATCGACATCAGTTCGAGCGCAACGGGCATCGCGGCGAGCGGTCTCACGAGCACATTGACCGTGGGCGACGGCACGATCGACGGCGCGACCACGGCGGGTATCCTGCTCGGGGCCGGTAACACGGTTCTGCTCAGCTTCGGTAATATCGACATTACTGCACTGCAGACCGGCGCGCGCGGTGTCGATGCGCGCCTGACCGGAGGATCCAACGTCTATTTCGAGACGCTCGACATCAGCGGCGCCTCGGCCACCGGAACGCGCGGCATCGATCTCACCGGCAATACCGGGCTCGGCAATTTCACTGTCAACGAGAGCAGCACGATCACCGGGGTCGGCATCGGCGTCGACCTCACCAATGCGTCGCGCACCGGTGGTTTCCGCTACGGCGATGGCTCGAACGTGGATGCTGACCTCGCCGCTTCGACGATCAACGCCACCACGCCGATCGTCATCGCAGGGCTCAACGGCGCCGCGGGGACCTACGACTTCCGCGACGCGACGCTGGTGGGCGACACCAGCCCGCTCGAGGTCAGCGCCTTCTTCGTCCGTGCCGGCGCCACCGGCGTGGGCAGCAGGTCGGATCCGGGCAGCCTCGCCGCCGCGGACGCGTCGACCGCAAGCTTCATCGTCCTGCTCGACACGCAGGCAGGGGCCGGCAGCTTCGACACGATCTCGGGCACGCTGACGCTGGCGAACAACCAATCTTTGCTCAGCTTCCGCGACACCGACACCTTCAATGTCGGTGGCGGCGCGCCGGCGAACGTGTTCGTGTTCAACGTCACCACCGGCACGATCACCAACCCCAACAGCGGCTCGGGGGCTCCGTTGCTCACCTCCACCGATGCCACCGGCACAGTGCAGCTCGCCGGCACCAGCGTGATCGACGGCGTCGCGGTCTCGAACACCGGCACCGGTGCGGGCATCTATGCCAACGGCACCGCGGGCATCGCGACGATCCGCAACAGCACGATCTCGGGCGGCGGCGCGGCGGTGGACATCCGCTCGGGCGCACTGGTGCGGACGGTCAATCTCCAAAACCTGACGCTCGCCAATGCCGGCAACCAGGCGGGCGCGCTGCTCAACCTCAACGGCACCGGCGGCACGCTGACGGTCACCGGTATGTCGAACCTGTCGATCAATACCGCCGGCGGCGAGACTGCGGGTCTGGTGTTCAACACCGTGACCTTCGACAGCGATCTCGCGACCGGCGGCATCCAGGCAGTCAATGCCGGCGCGCTGACCATCGGCACCACCGGCGCGCGCGCGCAGGGCGACGGCCTCAGCCTGACCAATGTGTCGGGCGCGCTGACCTTCACCGATCTCGATATCGCCAACACTGGCGGCACCGGCCTGCTCGTCGCCAATTCGAAGGCGAACAGCTTCCTGCTGACCACGCTGGACGGCTCGGTCGACACCACCAGCGGCACCGCGGTCAATCTCGACCCGCTGACCGTGAGCATGACGCTGTCGAGCGTCACCGCGACCAACGGCGCTTATGGCATCCAGCTGGATCAGGTCGAGGGCTTCTTCACCGTCACCGGCGCAGTCAACGTCACCAACGCCACGATCGCGGGCATCGCGGTCGAGAACAACACCGGCCAGATCGACGCGCTCGACGCGACCTTCAACGGCGCGGTCACGATCAACAACACGGTCGGCGCCGGCCTGTCGCTCACCAACAATGCCGGTGCCACGATCATCTTCGGGGGCGGCGGCACCGGCGTGGATGTGGTGACCACCGGCGGCGCGGCCCTCACTGCTTCGGGCGGCACGCTCAGCATCGCTGGTTCGGGCAATTCGCTGACCAGCGCCACCGGCACGACGCTGGCGCTGAACGGCATTACGATCGGTGCGCCCGGCATCAACTTTGGCAGCGTGAGCGCGAACGGCGCGGCCTCGGCGGTGGTGCTCACCGGCGTGACCGCCACGGGCGGCGGCGCGATCAATCTCGGCACCGTCAATCTTCAGGGAATCACCAGCCGCGGGATCGACATCAACACCGCGCTTAGCGCGGCGCTGTCGATCACCGATCTCGATATCGGCCTCAACAACACGACTGCCATCGCATTCGACCTGAACGGCGCCACGCTGTCGGCGGCGATCACCGCGGGCGATTTCGACGTGACCAATTCGGCGGCGGCGGGCACCAGCATCGCGGTCGATTTGCGCGGCACGACGGGCGGGCAGGTCGTCCGGCTCGGCGACGCCGCGGTGGGCGGAGCATCGTCGTCGATCTCCGGTGTCAACACCGGCGTCTGGCTCGATGCCGCGACCAACGTGGCCTTCACCTATGGCGACGGCGAATCCGCGACGGACGGCAGTTCGACTATCTCGGCGGGGACCGGGATCAACGCAGCGTCCGCACCCACGCTAGGGAGCTACAATTTCACCGACGTGACCTTCGGCGCGAGCCCTGGCCTCGGCTTCGGGGTCGGCCGCACCTGGTTCGTCGATTCAGACGGTGCGACCGGCGGCGGCAACGGATCGGGCGCGGACGGCGCCAATCCGATGACGCTGGCGGCAGCCGAACTCGCGCTCGCCACCACCGACGTGATCGTGCTCGTCAACAACGGCATCGCGATCAGCGCCGCTGGATCGAACGGCAACGATACGCTCGCACTGCTTGCCGACACTCAGGTCCGCGGCTTCGGCCAAGGACCGCTCGCGCTCACGTTGACCGTACCCTCGACGATCCTGCTTTCGAGCAACACGATCAACATCGCCGATCCCACCGGCAATGGTGCGGCGACGCTGACCTCGGCGGCGGGCACCAACGTGATCACGCTGGGCGCCAGCGGCAATCGGATCTCGGGCTTCATCCTCGACGGAGCACCCGGCGGCGCGCTGCGCGGGATCATCGACAATGGCGGCGCCACCGGAACGGTCGTCAATTTCATGACGATCCGGAATTTCGCCGCGGTGGGCGGCTATGGCGTGGAGATCACGCCGTCGACCAACACCGTGATCGACAACGTCACCTTCACCGGCAACACCAACGACATATTGCTCAACGCCGCCGGCAGCACGATCAGCAACGTTGCCGCGATCGGGGCGACCGGCACCTCGATCACGCTCGACAACGCCACGGGCACCACCGCACTGACCAACGTCAACATCAGCGGCGCGGCGACCGGCCTGTCGTTCACCAATGGCGCGGGCACGATCAACGCGACCAATGTCGACATCGGCGGCGCGGCGACCTCGGCACTGGTCGTGAGCGGCGGCACTGCCAGCTTCAATTTCGACGCGGCAAGCTCGATCGTCCAGGCGGCGGGCGGGCTGACGCTGAACTTCACCGGCAATCACACCATCGGCACCTTCGCCTTCGCCGGACTGATCAACGCTACCAGCGGCAACGGCATGCAGTTCAGCAATGCCGACGGCACCTACAATTTCACCGGCACTACGACGCTCAACGGCGGCAATGCCGGGATCGACATCTATAACGGCGCGACCGGCACCTTCGCCTTCGGCTCGGGAACGACACTGACGCACAACGGGGCAGGCAACGCGTTCGTGCTGCTCAGCGGCGCCAACCTGACCTTCGACGGCACGATCACCGACAATGACGGTGTCGCTGTCGAGATCGACGGGCATGATGCCGGCACCGCGACCTTCAACGGCGCGATCAGCAGCAGCATCGCCAATGCCAGCAACGTGATCTCGGTGGTCAACAGCAATGGCGGCGCGATCAACTTCAATGGCCAGATGGCGATCGCCAGCACCGGCACCGCAATCAGCCTGTCGGGCAATCAGGGCGCGACGATCACCTTCAACGCCGGCGGCACCGGGCTCGACATCACCGGCACTACCAACACCGCGATGATCGTCACCGGCGGCGGCACGGTGAACGTCCAGGGCAGCGGCAATTCGATCACCACGACCAGCGGCACCTTGCTCAGCATCACCGATACCGGCGGCACGGCGACGGCGGTCGATCTGTCCTTCGCCTCGGCGAGCAACACCAGCGGCGCCAACGGCGTGTTCGTCCAGCGCACCGGTGCCGGCACGATCACCGGCACGGTCAATATCGGCGGAGGCGCGATCACCGCCACCACCCGCGGCGTCTCGCTCGCCGGCGACGCGCTCAACTTCACCTATGGCGGTACGATCACTACGAGCGGCGCTGCGTCGCGCTCGTTCGAAGCGACCAACCGCACCGGCGGCACCGCGACGCTATCGGGCAATCTCACCGATACGAGCCTCGGCATCAGCATCGCCAACAACACCGGAGGCACCGTCAGCTTCACTGGCCAGACGATCAGCCTCAACACGGGCGCGAACAATGCCGTGACGCTGAGCAACAATGCTGGCGCGACGGTCAACTTCGCACCCTTGGTCGGCGGCAACGGCCTCGATATCGTCACCACCAGCGGCGCGGGCTTCAGCGCGACCGGCGGCGGGACGGTGACCGTCACCGGTACCGGGAACACCATCCAGACCACGACCGGCCAGGTCATCAATCTCACTGGAGTGAGCGCCGGCGCCGGCGGCATCAACTTCGCGTCGCTGCAGAACACCGGCACGGTCGCCGGCATCGCGATCAACCTCAACAATCTCGACAGCGTCGGCGGCGGCGGGTTCAGCGGCGGCACCACCAGCGTCGCCGCGACCAGCGGCGGCAATGACGGCATCTTCATCGGCAACGGCTCGGCCGCCAATGTCAGCTTCGGCGCGACCACGATCGGCACCGGCACGGTCTCCGGCGACGGCATCGAGATCAACGGGGCGGGCAACGGGACCGTGACCTTCACCAGCGTCACGATCAACAACACCACGGCCCACGGCGTCTCGGTCGTCGGCGCGGCGGGCGCGACCGGCGCGATCGCGATCAACGGCGGCACGATCGGCGCCGGGGTCGGCGGCGACGGAGTCAATGTCACTGGCGGCAGCGGCAACGTCACCGTCGCCGCATCGATCACCAAGACCAGCGCCGGCAATGTCGTCGAGGTCAGCAGCCATACCGGCGGTGCCGTGGCCTTCTCCGGAAACATCTCCGCGACCGGTGGCGCCGCCAACGGCATCCTCCTCAACAACAACACCGGCGGCACCATCGCCTTCTCGGGCGCCACCAAGACGCTCAGCACCGGCACCACCAACGCGATCCAGTTCGACAACACCGCCGGAACCGGCGCCGCGGTGTCGTTCACCGGCGGCAATCTCGATATCGACACCACCAGCGGGCGCGGGATCACCGGCACCTCGACCACGGCAGGCGCGGGCTCGCTGACAATCACCGGCGCCAACAACACGATCACGTCGGTTGGCGGGATCGCGCTGAACCTCGTCAACACCAACATCGGGGCGGGCGGGCTCAACTTCCTGTCGATCGCGGCGAACGGCGGCACGCGAGGCATCGTGCTCAATACTACCGGCGGCGCAGGCGGGCTCACGATCACCGGCACCGGCACCACTGATGGATCGGGCGGTACGATCCAGAACATCACCCAGCGCGGGATCGAATTGCTCAACACCGCTCTGGTCAACATCAGCAATCTGAATCTGACCAGCGCCAGCACCACCAATGGCGCCGCAGGCGATGACTTCGATCACACCGGCGCCAATGCCGCGATCTTCATGAACGGTGTCGCCACCGCGGTGTTCGAGAACATCAACATCACCGGCACCATCGCCGACAACGGCATCGTCGGCATCAACGTCAGCAACTTCCAGCTCAACAACAGCCTGATCACGGGCGCAGGCAACGGCGCGCACGAGAGCGGCATCGAGTTCACCAACCTCTCGGGCACGTCGTCGCTCACCAACACCGAGATCGCGCTGTCGGAAACCAACAGCCTCGACATCGTCAATACCGACGTGAACCTCAACCTGACCCTGAACAACGTGATCTTCCGCGATACTCAGAGCAGCGCCATCGGCGAAGGTGGCCTGCAGTTCCGGAGCTTCAGCGTTGCCGCCGGCACGCCGACGACAAACATCGACGTCATCGACAGCGATTTCCTGCGTCTGTTGACTCAGGGCATCCAGATAGTCGGCGAGGACGATTCGATCGTGAATGTAGACATCGTCAACAATGTGATCGACAGCCAGGCCGGTTTGGGCGCGGGCATCGACATCAACGGCAACGATACCGCGACGGTGAACTTCAACGTCAACGGCAACACGATCCAGTCGCGTGAAGGGCACGGGATCAACATCACGTCGTTCCTCGATTCGAACGTGATGGGCCGCGCCAACGGCAATACGATCACGGCCAACGTCATCGGCGCAGGCCTCCGCTTCATCGCGCAGGAAACCTCGAACATGATTGTCGAGGCCCGCAACAACAATGTCACCCTGGCTGCCGGCAGTACGGCCAACTACGCGGTAGAGGCGCAGGCGCGCTTCAACACGGCGCGGCTCGATATCACGCTCGACAACAACAACATCCAGTCCACTGCCGCGCAGGTCGCGGACATCGGCATCACGTCGGGCTCGTCCACAGCCGGCGAATCCAACCAGGTCTATGCCGACATCCGCAATAACGATATCCTGGCCGGAGGGCCGACCACCCAGTTGCGGCTGCGCGTGTCCGACCTTTCGAACACCAACCGGCTGTTCTTGACGGGCTTCGTCGAAGGCGGCGCCGGCCTCGACGACGACGCGATCGCGACCTGGAACGCCAAGGGCAACACCCCGACCGCCACCACGGCGAACATCAACGTGAGCCTGACCGGTACTGCGGTGGCGCCATCGGCGGGGACGGCATTGACGCCGACCAACCCGGTGCCCTGAGCACATTTTGGCGCCGGCCGCGTGCCGGAGGGACAGGGAAGCGCAGCCGAGAGGCCGCGCTTCCTGCGTTCAGCAGCTGAAAGGCCTGGAGATCAGCGCGGCGCGGGCGGGGGTGCCGCAGGCCGTGCAGGCGCGGGGGCCGGCGGCAATGGGCTCTTGTCGAGCGCCGTGAGCCCAGCCGGAAAGTCCCTGAGGGTCACCGGCACGATGATCCGCTGGCCATTGCCGGCGGTGAATCCGATCTTGAGCGTCTTGCCGTCGCGCATCGCCGCCAGCGTCGCCGCATCGATGGGTGTCCCGGTGTAAGCGCCGTTCTGGTCGCTGGTCTGCACCACCAGCGGCTTCTCCGCCGCTTCGTCGACCTGAACGCTGACGCCGCGCGGGAACAAAACGCCGTGCGGAAGCGCGATCGTCATATTGTGTCCGGCCTGCGGGGTGCGCTGCAGGATCACCGTCAGCAGCCTTTGCTTCTGTTCGCCGGCCAGCAGATTCTGGACGAGGCTGCACGGCTGATTGGCGGCTGGAGCCGGGGCGGGAGTGGGGCTCGCCGCCGGCGCCGGGCTGCATACCAGCTGCCATGCGGGGCCCGCAGCCTGAGGTGCCGCCGGAGCGGCGGCGGGGGCGGGGGCGGGCGACGTCTGGGCCTGCGCTCCGAACGCCATCCAGCTTGCGCTTGCCGCCAGCACTGCCACGATCGTCATCGCCATTCCTCCCGAAGTTTTGCGCAGCCTAGTGGAGATGCGGGAAGGGTCAACGAAGATGTCCGCGCCACGGCGTTGACAGGCCGGCGCTTTCCTCTCATTCATCAGACAATTGACAAGGGGAGGATGCTTGCCGGGCGTTCAGCTGCACCATGGCGATCTCAAGGGGATCAACAGCGCCAATGTTCGTGCCGAAGCGGCGTTCGCGGGCATCCCCGCGCCGCTTTCGGGGGACGCATGCGGAAAGCTGTCCTGAAACAGCTCTCGTGGAATGTATTCATCACCCGGCCCGAATGATCGACAGGTTGTACCCCGCCCCTTCGGAGCGCTAGGATCGAGCCATGGTTGCAAAGGTCAAGACCGCCAAGCCGCTCAACGTCCGGGCCCGGCGCAAGTCGCTGCGCCTGCACGGCACGATCGCACGCGATCTCGGCATCCTGATCGTCTCGGGACGTTACAAGCCCGGCGAGATCCTCAACAACGAAGTCGCGGCAAGCGACCGGCTCCACGTCTCGCGCACCGCGTACCGCGAGGCGCTACGTATTCTCGCCGCCAAGGGACTGGTCGAAAGCCGCCCGCGCACCGGCACGCGCGTCAGCGATCGCGAGAAATGGCATTTGCTCGATCCCGACGTGCTGTCGTGGATCTTCGAGTTCGAGCCCGACGACGAATTGCTCTACAGCCTGTTCGAGTTGCGGAAGATCTTCGAGCCCGAGGCCGCTGCGCTGGCGGCCGAACGCCGCACCGATGCCCAGCTGACGCGCATGGCTGCGGCGCTCGAGGCGATGGAGAAGCACACGCTGGCGGTGGAGGAAGGCCGGATCGCCGACCAGGACTTCCACGCGGCGCTGCTGGAGGCCTCGGCCAATCCCTTCATCACCTCGCTCACTACCAGCGTCAGTGCCGCGGTGGCGTGGACGACGATCTTCAAGCAGCGCAACAGCCCGCTGCGCCGCGATCCCGTGCCCGATCACCAGCGTGTGTTCGATGCGATCGCGGCAGGGGATCCCGAAGGCGCGCACGCTGCGATGGCGCACCTCGTCGACATGGCGTTCCTCGACACGACGCGCAGCAAGGGGCCCAAGCTCCGCCAGGCCAAGAGCCTGCGCCGCGAGGTCGCGGCGGGCTAGTTCCCTGCGCTTTGCGGATTGGGGGTAAGAAAAAGGCCGGGCTAGATGCCCGGCCTTCTCCATTTCCCGCACTTCCCTCTAGCGCGGGGAGCCGGATTTATTCGACGGCGGTGGCCGGCTCGTCGGCGACCGGGTTGGTCACCTTGCAGCCCCACAGCGCGTAGAACAGGACGTAGAGCGCACAGGCCGTAGTCACCAGGAAGCCCCAGTGCAGCCCGTACGCGTCACCGATCTTGCCCTGGAACGCGGCGAGCGCGCCGCCCGCGATCGACATGATCAGCAGGCCCGATCCTTCCTCGGTCAGCGGTCCCAGTCCGCGAATCGCCAGTGCGAAGATGGCGGGGAACATGATCGAGAGGCCGAGCCCGACCACGATCAGGCCGTACATCGCGACCGGTCCGGTCGCGAAAACCGCAGTCAGCGAGCCCGCGATCGCGATCAGCGCGAAAATCGCCAGCACTCGCTCGGGCGCGATCCTCTGCATCAGCGCCGCGCCGGCGAACCGGCCGACCATCATCCCGCCCCAGAAGAGCGTGAGGTAGGTCGCGGCGTGCTCCTGCGTCAAATTGGCGACGTCCGGCTGCGAGGCGAAGTTGATGAAATAGCTGCCCACGCCGATCTCGGCGAGCACGCACAGCGCAATGCCGACGCAGCCGAGGATCAGGTTGCGGTGGTTGAACAAGGAGAGCCCGCGGCGCGCCTCGGCCGAAACGCGGGAGGTCGCCGATCCCAGTGCGGGAAGCTTGGCGCGAGCGATCATGACAGCGAGCGCCGCCAGCACGATCGCGACGATGAGATAGGGCAGCTGGGTCGCCTGCGCGTCGGCGAGGCGCTGCTCGGGGGTGAGCACCGTGCCGTGCGCGGTCGTGCCGGCGGTGGTGCGTGCGAGGATCAGATACTTGCCGAACAGGATCGCCAGCACGTCGCCGGTGGTGTTGAACGCCTGCACGAGGGTGAGGCGCCGCTCGGCGCTCTCGGGCGGGCCGATCACCGCGACATAGGGGTTCGCCGCGACCTGCAGCAGCGCGATGCCGCACGAGACCACGAATAGCGACGCGACGGTCACTTCGTAAGAGACGAGATATGCGGCGAGGATCATGCCGAGCGACCCGAGGGTCATGACTGACAGGCCGACGGTCAGCGCGCGCTGATAGCCGATCCGCTCGATCAGCTTCGCCGCGGGAATCGACGCGAGGAGATAGCCGATGAACCAGACGGATTCGATCAGTCCGGTCTCGAAATAACTGAGTTCGAACACGCTGCGCAGGTGCGGCAGCAGCGTGCCGTTGATGACGCTGATGAAGCCCCACATGAAGAAGAGCGTGGCCAGCATCGAGAGTGCGGCGCGATAGGGTACGCCTGCGACCGACGGGGCGCCGGCCTGGGGTTGAATGGGAACGGCTGGCATGGGCTTGCTCTTCTCCTGGGGTTGGCTTTTCTCAGAGTGCGACCGGCCAGCCGTCGTCCGTCCAGCCGAGCGGCTGGATGCGGAGCGTCGGCACGCCGCGCGCTTGCGTATCATAAGCGTGGTAGACGATGTAATCCTGCTTCGGCTCGCGCAGGATCGCGACGTGTCCCGGGCCGACGAAGCGCTTGCCCCGGTCGAGGTCGGCGTGAAGGACGAGCAGACCGCCGCCGTCCATCATCTTCTTTCCCTCACGGTCGCGATACGGACCTGTCGAGTTCTTCGAACGCCCGACCACGGTGTAATAGGTGCTGGCCGCGCCCCGGCAGCAGAAATCGAACGATGCGAACAGATAGTAGAAATCGCGGCGGTGGATCACGAACGGCGCTTCGATCGCGCCGGGCCCTCCGCGCCGGGCGAGCGCGTAGACCCGGGCGTCCTGTGTCGTGCGCAGCCCGGTCCCGGGATCGAGCCGGATCATCTTGAGCCCCGACCAGAAGCTGCCGAACGCCAGCCATTGGCGTCCCTCCGCGTCTTCGAACAGGTTCGGATCGATCGCATTGAAATCGTCGCTCGGGTTGGACCGAAACACGAGACCCTTGTCGGTCCACACCGGCTTCTCGAGCGAAGGAGAGGTCACCAGTCCGATCGCCGAGCGGTTCTTCCCGAAGGTCGAGACCGAATAATAGACGCGATACTCGCCGTGCGAAAAGCTCACGTCCGGCGCCCAGATCCCGCGCGCGTCGGGGACTGTGTCCTTCACCCAGCCCGGCATTTCCGTGAATACGGAAGGAGCGCGTGCCCAATTTGTGAGGTCTTTCGACGTGCGGATATGGATCAGGCCCTTGCCGTCGCGCTGCTGGCTGGTCGTGAACAGATAGAAGCTGCCGCCCTCGCGGATGATCGCGGGATCGTGCAGCGGTGCGATGTCGCCGGCAATGCGCGCATTGAACCGCGCCGGCGCAGGCGGGTTCGCCTGTGCCGAAGCCTGCTCTCCCGCTATCCCGGCAAGGAGCGCCGGGAGCAGAAAGCGAAGGCAAGAGATGCGGATAATGCCTCTGCCTCCCGTGTCAGTCGAACGAGACCGACGCGGCGAGAGTCGTCGAACAGGGAATGCTGCGTTCTAGAGCCACGTTCTCTTTCCTCTCCCCCTCTTCGCACTCCGATGGGCGGGCCCATTCTGACAAGCACGGTTTGATTAGTCAGACAAAAATACGAGCACCGCGGATTCTCGCAAGCGCTTTATTGCAGGCTGGCCCGGTTTCGACCAAGCCGCGCAGAATCGTAGCTTTTCCCCTGCCTTTGGCGCAATCTGCTACTGGCACGGCGCACAGATCGACTGGACTGATCCGCCGTTCGCCGCATATAAGTCTGACTATTACCCGAATCGGAAGAGGATCCAGAGGTTATGGCGTTCAGGCTCGTGCAGTTTCGCGACTCGGCCGGTGGACGGGGCGTCGCCGCGTTCCTCGAAGACGAGGCTGCAGTGCGGCTGAACGGCGTCGCCACGACGTATGAGCTGGCGCTGGCGGCAATCCGCGACGGGGTTTCGCTCGCAGATGCGGCACGCGCGCGGGCAGGGGAGGCGATCGATCTCACGGCCGCCGAAGCCGAGGGCCGCCTGCTCGCGCCGATCGACCATCCCGACCCCGCGCATTGCTACGTCACCGGCACTGGCCTTACGCATCTCGGCTCGGCCGAGGGTCGCGACCAGATGCACAAGGCCGCGGCGGGCGGCACGCTCACCGATTCGATGCGCATGTTCAACATGGGGCTCGAGGGCGGCAAGCCCACCGACGGCAAGCCCGGCGTCCAGCCTGAATGGTTCTACAAGGGGGACGGGTCGTCGCTGATCGGTCCGGGCCAGCCGCTGCCTTCGCCCGATTTCGCGCTCGACGGGAGCGAGGAGCCCGAGATCGCCGGCATCTACGTGATCGACGATGAGGGGCGTCCGCGCCGCCTCGGCTTCGCGCTCGGCAACGAGTTCTCCGACCACATTACCGAGCGCGGCAATTATCTCTGGCTCGCCCATTCCAAGCTGCGCCATGCATCGCTCGGGGCCGAGTTGCTCGTCGGTGAGCTTCCTGCCGATGTTCGGGGCACCAGCAAGATCGTCCGCAATGGCGAGACCTTGTGGGAAAAGCCCTTCCTCTCGGGCGAGGCGAACATGTCGCACGCGATCGCCAATCTCGAGCACCATCATTTCAAATATGGACTTTTCCGTCGCCCCGGCGACGTTCACGTCCATTTCTTCGGCACCGCGACCTTGTCCTTCGCCGATGGCGTGAGGACCGAGGAAGGCGATGTCTTCGAAGTGTCAGCAGCGCCGTTCACATTGCCGCTGCGCAATCCGCTGCAGACTGTTCTCGGTGGCGAGGCGAGCGTTGTTCCGCTTTGAATCCGGCGGACATAATCAGCTTTAACTAGACAAAATCCCGGCGTCGCGCGGGAACAAGAGGGAGAGTGAGATGAAGCTTTTGAAGTACGGCCTGCTGCCGATCGCGGCGACGCTGATGGCGATGCCCGCATTGGCGCAGGCACCGGCGAGCGTCACCGTGACCGTGGACACGGGCAAGCCCGGCGCGAAGATCGAGCCCGCAGTCTATGGCCAGTTCGCCGAGCATCTCGGGCGCGGCATCTACGAGGGCATTTGGGTCGGAACCGATTCTAAGATCCCCAACACCAACGGCTATCGCAACGACGTTCTCGCCGCACTCAAGCACATCAAGGTGCCCGTGGTCCGCTGGCCCGGCGGCTGTTTCGCCGACGAATATGACTGGCGCGACGGCATTGGGCCGAGTGCGAAGCGGCCCGTGCGCATCAACCGCCACTGGGGCGGGGTGACCGAGGACAATGCCTTCGGCACGCACGAATTCATGAACTATTCCGAGATGCTCGGCACCGACGCCTATGTCGCAGGCAACATGGGTTCGATGAGCCCGCGCGACATGAGCCAGTGGATGGAGTACATGACCGCCGAGAAGGGCAGCCTCGCCGAGGAGCGCAAGAAGAACGGCCGCGAAAAGCCGTGGGCGGTCAAATATTTCGGCGTGGGCAACGAAACCTGGGGCTGCGGCGGCAGCATGCGCGCGGAATATTCGGCGGACCTCCACCGCCGCTATCAGGAATTCGTCAATCCTCCCGCGGGCAAGAAGCTCATCAAGGTCGCGAGCGGCTCCAATGGCAGCGACTATAATTTCACCGACGTGATGATGCGCGAAGCCGGCAACAAGATGAACGCGCTCAGCGTCCATTACTACACGCTGCCGACGGGCAACTGGGACAAGAAGGGCGCTGCCACGGGCTTCTCCGAGGATGAATGGGCCTCCACGCTCAGCCGCGCGACCTTCATGGACGAACTGATCACCAAGCACGAAGCCATGATGGACAAGCATGACCCCGAGAAGAAGGTCGCATTGTACGTCGACGAATGGGGCACCTGGTACGATCAGGAATCGGGCTCGACCCCGGGTTTCCTCTACCAGCAGAGCAGCCTGCGCGACGCGGAAGTGGCGGCGCTGACGCTCAACATCTTCCACCGGCATACCGATCGCGTGAAGATGGCCAACATCGCGCAGATGATCAACGTGCTCCAGGCGATGATCCTGACCGACAAGGGCCGGATGATCCTGACCCCGACCTACCACGTCTTCGATATGTACGTGCCGTTCCAGGGCGCCACGCCGTATGCGGCGGACGTGAAGGGGCCGACTTATGAGAAGGCCGGGTTCAAGTTGCCGATGGTCGACGTTTCGGCCGCGCGCGGCACCGACGGCAAGCTCTATCTCTCGCTGACCAACACCGATCCCAACAAGGCGGCGCGAGTGACGACTAACCTCAGCGGCAATGCCCGTGGGCGCATCCTCACCGGGCCGGCGATCGATACGCACAACACGTTCGACCAGCCGAACACGATCCAGCCTGCGGTCTATTCGGCGCGCAGCTCGGGCGGCAAGCTGACCTTCGACCTGCCGGCCAAGTCGATTGTCGTGGTCGCCGTCGAGTGATGCTGACGCGGCGGTTGTTTCTCGGTTCGGCGAGCGTGCTTGCGCTCGCCGGACCGGCCTTCGCCCGCATCACGGTCGAGGAAAAGCCGATCAAGGTGAGGCCGCTGCCGCTGCCGGCGGTGCGGCTCAAGCCTTCGGTTTTCCTCGACGCAGTCGAGACCAACCGCCGCTATTTGCTGTCGCTTGTCCCCGAGCGGCTGCTCCACAATTTCTACGCCGGCGCCGGGCTGCCGACCAAAGGCGAGACCTATGGCGGCTGGGAAGCGCGCGGAATCGCCGGGCATTCGCTCGGCCATTATCTGTCGGCGCTTTCACTGCTTTACGCCCAGACCGGCGACGCGGTGATCCGCGATCGCCTGCGCCACATCGTCGCCGAGATGGCACGTATCCAGGCCGCGCAGGGCGACGGCTATGTCGGCGGCACCACTGTCGACCGCGACGGCAAGACAGTCGACGGCAAGATCGTCTTCGAGGAGATCCGCAAGGGCGACATCCACAGCAGCGGCTTCGACATCAACGGCGGCTGGGTGCCGCTTTACACCTGGCACAAGGTCCATGCGGGACTGATCGATACGGTGCGCTTCGGCGATGTGGCCGAGGCGATGCCGGTGATGCTGGCGATGGCCGGCTATCTCGGCACGATCCTCGAGGGGCTCGACGACGCGCAGATACAGAAATTGCTCGCCGCCGAGCATGGTGGCCTCAACGACAGCTATGCAGAGACCTATGCGCTGACCGGCGATCCCCGTTGGCGGCGGATATCGCAGCGCATCTACCATCAGAAGGTTCTCGCTCCGCTCGCGGCGGGCAAGGACGACCTTCCCGGCCTCCACGCCAATACCCAGATCCCCAAGCTTATCGGCCTCGCCCGGCTCTACGAGCTTACCGGCGAGCAACGCCATGCCGACGCCGCGCGCTTCTTCCACCGGACCGTCGCCGGGCATCACAGCTACATCATCGGCGGCAATAGCGAACGCGAGCATTTCGGGCCGCCGGATCTGATCTCGACCCGGATCACCGAGCGTACCTGCGAGGCATGCAACAGCTACAATATGCTGAAGCTGACGCGGCACCTCTATGGCTGGCAGCCCGATGCTTCGCTGTTCGACTATTACGAGCGGGTCCACCTCAACCATTTGCTCGCACATCAGCATCCAGAAACAGGGATGTTCGTCTATTTCATGCCGCTCAGCGCCGGCGCGCGGCGGACCTACTCCACCCCCGAGGACAGCTTCTGGTGTTGCGTGGGCTCCGGGATGGAGACGCACGCCAAGCATGGCGAGAGCATCTACTGGCACGACGATGCCGCGCTGTTCGTCAATTTGTTCATCCCGTCCACGGCTGAGTGGAAGGAGCGGGGGCTCGGGGTAGAGCTCGAGACCGCTTATCCGTTCAGCGAGCAAGTAACGCTCCGTGTGACCAGGGCACCGCGCAGTGCGACGACGATCGCGCTTCGCCTGCCGGGATGGTGCGATGCACCGGCGCTTGCACTCAACGGCAAGCCCCAGCCGATCGATCGTGCCACCGGCTATGCCCGGCTCGACCGCCGCTGGCAGGCGGGGGACAGGATCGAACTCACTTTGCCGATGCGCGTCCGCGCCGAACCGACACCCGACGATCCGCGCATGCTCGCTTATATGAGCGGCCCGCTCGTCCTTGCCGCCGATCTGGGACCTGCCACCGAGGCTTTCGAGGGTCAGCCGCCTGCGCTGGTCACCGAGGACGCCGCCGCGGCTCTGGTCCCCGTCGCCGCCGCGGGACACCGCTTCCGCCTCGCCGACGCGCGGCCCGAAGCGCTGACCATGGTGCCCTTCTTTCGGCAATATGATCGCCGCACCGCAGTCTATTTCCCGCGCTTCACCGAAGCGCAGTGGAAGGATGAGGAGGCTGCTTTCCGCACCGAGGCTGCGGCGCGGGCGGCGCTCGAGGCTCGCACCGTCGACGTGATCCAGCTCGGCGAAATGCAGCCCGAACGCGACCACGACTATCGCTCGAACCACAGCGACCTGTTCTCGTGGGGCGGCCGCAGTGGGCGCCAGATTCCCTGGGGCATGGGCAATTACATGGAATTCACTCTCGCGGTGCGTCCCGGTCCGATGCTGCTCAGCGCGCTTTATTGGGGCGAGGAAGTGAACAAGAATTTCGACATCTCGGTCGAAGGCACGCGCATCGCCAACGAGCGCCGCGCCGCCCAGCCGGTGAAACGCTTCGTCAGCGTCGACTATCCGATTCCCGAAGCACTCACGCGCGGCAAGAACAAGGTGACGGTGCGCTTCGAAACCAGGGGCTCCGACGCCCTCGTCTATGAAACTCGCATATTGGAGGCACAATGATCCATCTGAATCGTCGTCATGCGTTGGGTCTGCTCGCCGCGGCGCCGGTCGCCGCGCAGGCGCAGGGGCAGGGGCAGCGCAACGTCCGCGCGCTCGCTCCGACGCCGCCGATGGGGTGGAACAGCTGGAACAGCTTCGCGACGACGATCAACGAGGAACAGGCGCTCGAGACCGCGCGGATCATGGCCGAGAAGCTGCTGCCCTTCGGATACGACATCTTCACCGTCGACATTCAGTGGTACGAGCCGGAGGCCAGCAGCTACACTTATAACTCCAATCCCGAACCGGTGATGGACGGCTATGGCCGGCTACTACCCGCGCCCAACCGCTTCCCCTCGAGCGCCGGTGGCAAGGGCTTCGCGCCGCTCGCGGCGGAGGTGCACAGGCTCGGCCTCAAGTTCGGCATCCATCTGATGCGCGGCATCCCCCGGCTGGCGGTGAAGCAGAACCTGCCGATCTTCGGCACGCGCTACCGGGCGCAGGATATCGCCGACACGAGCAGCATCTGCCCGTGGAACCCGGACATGTACGGCGTCGACATGCGCAAACCCGGCGCCCAGGCCTATTACGACAGTGTCTTCGCCCTCTACGCCTCCTGGGGTGTCGACTTCGTCAAGATGGACGATATGAGCCGCCCGTACGACGCCCACGCACCGGAGATAGAAGCGGCGCACAAGGCGATCGTCGCGACCCGCCGTCCCATCATCCTCAGCCTTTCGCCGGGCGAGACTCCCGTGCCGCGCGCCGACCACGTTCGTCGCTATGCGCAGATGTGGCGGATCAGCGACGATTTCTGGGACGAATGGCCCCTGCTCGAGGCGCAGTTCACGCGGCTCGAAAATTGGAACCCGCACCGTCGATCCGGCGGCTGGCCCGACGCCGACATGCTCCCGCTCGGCCGCCTTGCGCTCGGCAAGCGGGACACCAAGTTCACCCCGGCCGAGCAGCGCACCCTCATGACCTTGTGGTCGATCGCGCGCTCGCCTTTGATCATGGGCGGTGACCTGCGTCACCTGGACGCACCGACATTGGCGCTTCTCACCAATCCGGAAGTGATCGCGGTCAATCAGGCCAGCACGGACAACCAGCCGCATTTCGTCGCGGACGGGATGCGCGTGTGGACGGCGCGACACGCGAATGGTGCCGATCGCTACCTCGCTCTGTTCAATATGACAGACAAGAAACAGGAGATCGGCGTCGACTTCCGCTGGCTTGGCATCACGACCGTTCGAGTGCGCGATCTGTGGGAGCGCAAGGATCTGGGCAAGGCGACCACACGCTTCGCCGCTACGCTGCCGCCGCACGGTTCGGGGCTGTATCGCCTCACTTGATCGTCATCATCGCCGGCCTTGTGCCGGGATGCACCGTTCCGCGCCGGAAGGGCTGGAGGCGCATGGTTGTCGCCAGCCGCACAGTGGACCCCGGCACTTCGGCCGGGGTGACGTGTGTGGGGCTACGCCTCAGTGGTTGTGCCGCGGCACTCCGAAGGTCTGCGCCAGCCGTTGATACTTCACCGCCGGCTCGAGCACCGCGCCGGTCTCCGCCTGGCCGTTGATCGCGCGCTGGATCTCCTGCCAGGGCGTCTGGCTCGCGGGGAACTTGAACCCGCCGGCGGCCTCCAGTGCTGCGCGGCGCTGCGCTAGCTCGGTGTCGGACACCAGCATATTCGCCGTGCCCTTGCGAAGATCGATCCGCACCCGGTCACCGGTCTGCAGCAAGGCGAGCCCGCCGCCCGCCGCCGCCTCGGGTGAGGCGTTGAGGATCGAGGGGCTGCCGCTCGTCCCCGACTGGCGGCCGTCGCCGATGCAGGGGAGGGCATGGATGCCCTTCTGGATGAGCTGGACGGGCGGGCGCATGTTGACCACTTCGGCGGCGCCCGGATAGCCGATCGGTCCCGCGCCGCGCATGATCAGCAGGGTGCGCTCGTCGATCCCGAGCGCGGGGTCGTCGATGCGGGCGTGGTAATCCTCGGGACCGTCGAACACTACGACCGGGCCTTCGAAGGCGTCGGGATCGACGGGATCGGAGAGATAGCGTTCGCGGAATTCGGGCGAGATCACCGAGAGTTTCATGATCGCGCTGTCGAACAGATTACCGCGCAACACCGAGAAGCCGGCAGCCTCCTTGAGCGGCGCATCGAAGCGCCGGATCACTGCCTCGTCCTCGATCACCGCGTCGCGGCAATTGTCGCCGATGGTGCGGCCGTTGACGGTCAGTGCCTCCTCGATGATCAGCCCCTGACGTATCAGCTCGGCGACCACTGCGGGCACGCCGCCGGCGCGGTAATAATCCTCGCCCAGATATTCGCCCGCCGGCTGCAGGTTCACCAGCAAAGGCACGTCGCGGCCATGTTCCTGCCAGTCGTCGAGGCTGAGCTCGACGCCGATATGGCGGGCGATCGCGTTCAAGTGGATCGGCGCGTTGGTCGATCCGCCGATCGCCGAATTGACCCGGATCGCATTGAGGAACGCTTCGCGCGTCAGCACGTCCGAAGGCTTGCGGTCGGCCGCGACCATCTCGACGATCTGGAGGCCGGTGCGGTACGCCGATTCCTGCCGGTCGCGGTACGGGGCGGGGATCGCGGCCGAGCCGGGCAGCGACATGCCGAGCGCCTCCGCCAGCGAGTTCATCGTCGAGGCGGTGCCCATGGTGTTGCAGAAGCCGGTCGACGGCGCCGAGGTCGCGACCAGCTTGATGAAGCCCTGATAATCGATCTCGCCCGCGGCGAGCAGCTCGCGCGCCTTCCACACGATCGTCCCCGATCCGGTGCGCTGTCCCTTGTGCCAGCCATTGAGCATCGGCCCCACCGACAGCGAGATCGCCGGGATGTTCACCGTTGCCGCCGCCATCAGGCAGGCGGGCGTGGTCTTGTCGCAACCGGTGGTCAGCACCACGCCGTCGATCGGATAGCCGTAGAGCGTCTCGACCAGCCCCAGATAGGCAAGGTTGCGGTCGAGCCCCGCGGTCGGGCGCTTGCCGGTCTCCTGGATCGGATGGACGGGGAATTCGATCGCGATACCGCCCGCGTCGCGAATGCCTTCGCGGATGCGCTCGGCGAGAACGAGATGGTGACGATTGCAGGGCGAGAGGTCGCTGCCGGTCTGGGCGATGCCGATGATCGGCCTGCCCGACTGGAGCTCGTCGAGGCTGATCCCGAAGTTCATGTAGCGCTCGAGATAGAGCGCCGTCATGTCGGCGTTCGAGGGATCGTCGAACCATGCGCGGGAACGAAGTTTGCGCGGTGTCATGCTGGAATCATGCGTCATTTTGGTGATGTGAGCCCCTTGGGCGTGTGCCCGTATTAGTCAGACTATTGTCAAGAAATCGCCTCGCGGACAAGGAAAAATGCGCGATTTGCAGCCGACTATCGCCACCGGACGGTCAGCGGAGCGGGCATCCAGGGATGGAGGATCGTCGAAAATCCCCAGGGAAGCTGGTCGAGCAGGACGTCGAGCACCAGAGTCTCTACATCGAGGCTCCAGCCCTGCTCGCTCTTGGCCAACCGCCCTTCGCGCTGGAAGAAGGTCTGGCGCAGCGCTTCGACTCCGCTCTCGGCGAGCGGGGGCCAACTCGCGAGGATCGTTGTGAGCAGCGTGCCGCCCATCTGAAGCTCGCGTTCCTCAAGCAGTATTTCTGCCGGGACGGGTTCGGTGACCGGCATGCCGCACAATATCTTGTTGAGCGCGAGCAGGGGCTCGGGCGCGTCGGTGCGTGTGTCGACGAGCCATTGCAGCAGATGAACGGCGCGTCCCTGGCATTCGCCGTTGCGCCAGCGCCATCCGCCGTCCTCCGCCGGCGCGACATAATCGAGCGACTGAAAGAGATGGGGCAGGAAGACCGAGGCGAGGACCAGCCCGGCATTGGCGATGTGGATCGTCACGGGCGCGTCCTCCGAATTCTCCGGCCGCGCCTCTGCGGCGCGATCCTGGCGGTGGCGCTCGCGCAAGTCGAGGGCGATCCTGAGCGGCGCATCGCGCATGCCTTCGAGGCTCGCCGAAAGCAATGCCTCGATCCGCGCGCGCGTCGCGATGGGCGGGGGAGGAACGCCCTCCGCGCCGTCGAGCAACAGCCGGGTCAGGTGCGGAATCGGATGCCTGTCGCTGCTGGCGGCAAGGATCGCTTCCCATTGCGCGGCGCGTGCGAGAGGCGCGCCTCCCGCCCGCCGAGCCGCGGCGAGACGCTCGGCGGCGTGCAGCAGGCCGGCCCCGGCCGTCGGCGCGAGCAGCAGGAGCAGCTGGACCAGTTCGGCCTCGCCGAGCTCGCGCGCCGATCGTGACCGACGGCGCGGATCCTCGAGTGCGCGCCGGAGCGCGCTCAGCGAGGCATTGGGCCGAAGCATCAGCAGCGCACGCACCTTGCCAGCGATATCCCGGCGAGGCTTTTCGGTCGGTTTCGCCGCTTTTGGCGCGTCGATCCACTCTTCCGCCGGAATGCGATCGAGTACGTGGCGCAGCGCCGCTTGCTCGGCGAGGCTCGCCAGGGCGAACAATTGCCGCAACCATTCCGCCGCGAAACCGCGCCCGCCGTCGCGCCTCCAATCCTGCGCCGCAGCGGCCAGTGCCAGCGCCTTGGCCAGCTTTGTCGGCGCCACAGCTCGCCGACCCGCCCAACCGGTCAGCAGTCGCGCGAGCGCTTCGGAGCGGGCGCGTTCGGCAGGCGCCATCGACGCAAACAGCAAGGGCAGGGTTTGCGCATCGGCCAGCAGCGATGCCAGATGCAAGGGCGCGTCCTTGGTTTCCGCAACCAGCCGCAGCGCCGCGAAGGGACGAGCGCGGATCAGCGCCGCCAGCCGCAGGCCAGTATCGGGCGTGCGACGCCGTTGGCTTCGATCCGGATCCCTGCCGATCGCCGCTTCCTGTGTCAGTATCGACACCAGCGCCCGAGCCTCCGCTTCGACATCCAGCGCGCCCGCGAGGCGCCGTCGAACCCATGCGGCCGCCTGCGTGCCGCGGGGCGCGAGTGTCGTCAATAACCGCGGCAATTCGCGCCGCGAAAGCTGTGCCGTGGCGGGGTTGCCCTGCGCCGGCCTGTTTTCGTCGTTCACGAGAGAGGGGAGACTTCCCTCGTCGAGGAGCGTCGCCACGGTGAAAGGCAGCGTCTCCGGAAGCATTCCGCGCAATTCGGCCTTGGTCGCGGAGAGAAGCAGTGCCAGCCGCAACAATGCGGATCCGGGCAGCAGACGGAGCCGGCGAAGCAGCGTCGCGTTGTCGCGATGCGGATTTCCATCGGACAAGCGTGCGCGCAGCATGCCGGGCGTCAGGCCTGAAAGGTGCGGCAGCAGCCGGGCCAGTATCGCGGCGGATTCGCCGGGCGCCATGCCGTTCCTGCCGGACCAGAAGAAGGCGAATTGCTCGAGCGCCGCATGGTGTGAAGCGAGCCGGCGCGTGGAACGGTCGGACGTCACCCACAGCGGCGCCAGTGCCTCCCTTTCGGAAACTCCCATGCCGAGTGCTTCCGCCGACAGCCGGGTGCGGAGCATGGTCGGGGGTATTCGTCGGGCTCGGGCCAGCGCAGTCAATGCCGCCGCGAGCAGGGTCTCGGGCAAGTCGCCGTCGGCTGCTCCGGCTGCAATGGGGAGCAGCACCCGCCATTCCGCCGGCGAGCAATGCGCCGCACGTGCCAGGGCGGCGAGAGCGGCATGCAGATGCGGCGCGAGCAATTGGCCGATCACCACTTCCGGTGCGTCGGGCTCGCCGAGCAGCAGGCACAATCGCTGCGGGTCCGACGCAGCGAAGTTACGCAGCATTTGCCGCGCCGCCAGCGAATCCGTCGCCATCGCGGCCGCCAGCATTTTGCGGACGCGGGCAAGGTCGGACGGAGACGGATCCTTCGCCGCTTCCGCCAATGCCGCCAGCAATCGCGCCATCGCTCCCGATCGGTGGCGGCGCTGCGCCGCCAGCTTCTCCACAGCGGGAAGACGGATACTGCCGGCTGCCGCGTTGCGCATCCGTGCGATCAAGGTCGTCGCCAGACGGGCCGCGATTTCGGACCGACCGGCCGATCGGGCGGCGAGCGCGAGCAGCGCGGCGCGCTCTGCACGGCTTTCCGCCAGTGCCTCGATGGCCATGGGCAGGCCGCCCCTCTCGATGCTCCAGATCGCGGCGAGCGCATAATCGAGCGGCAGCACCCCCTCGATCGCCGAAGCGAGCCCCGCCGGATCCTCGCCGGCGAGCCGTCGAAGCAGCCAGCGCAGTTGCCGCGGATCCGCGATCTCGGCCAGCCGCGCCGCCTCGCGCCGCTCGCGTGCGGAGAGCGCGCGCCTGCCGAGCAATGCCGCCAGTTCCGAAATGCCGAATGCACCCGCCAGCAGGCCCGGCTCGTCGGCGATCAACTCGCCCAGCACCGCCACCAGCGATCCCGGCGCCCGCCTTCGTGCCAGCATCCGCGGCAGTCCCCGGCGCAACTGGGCGATCAGCGCTGAGAGAGTCGTACCTCCGCTCCGCGCCAATTGCCGGAGCAGGCGTAGCAGGAACGCCTTGCGATTGGCCTGTAGTCCGGTCTCCTGCAGCGCGTCGCGCAGCACGATCGTCCAGAGCATTTCGGCGAGTTGCGTGGGGCTCGCCGGGATCAACCGATCCGCTGCGTGACGCTCGCGAACCTCACCCAGATAGGCGAGGACATAGGCCGCGTGCACCGGCTCCAGCCGGTGCAGCAAAGCGGCGAGCAGCGTTTCGGGCATCTGCCGGACCAGCCGCCTGAGCAGCGCGTCGCGCGCGCCCCGCCGCCGCAGCATCGCGACGAGCGCCAGCGGATCCTCGGCGATCAGTTGCGCGAGCAGGTCGGCCGGCGACGTCTCCAGCGCGATCGCGCTTGCGATCGGCCAGGCGCCGTGGAGGAGATAATGTTCGAAGGCAGTGACGAGGGCACGGCCCTCGCGTTCCCGGAGCATTGTGCCGTCCGCCCCTTCCCGCAGCGCGACCGCCAATGCCGCGCGCAGCTTTTCGCGCAGGCTTGCTTCGGCGCGGTGGAGATCGTCCGGTGCGAAGCGGCCCAGCGCGATATGCACCGCGGCGATGCGGACGCGCTCGCCGGGCGTATCGAATTCGTCGAGAACCTGCGCGATCACCGGGACGAAGCGATGCCGGTTGATATCCCCGATGCGATTCAGCAGCGCGGGCTGCGCCAGGCCGCGCGCGACATCGATAGTCAGCACTTGCTCTTCGACCAGATGATCGAGCCGCACGCGCCGCATCTTTAGCCAGCTACGCGCCCGCTGCTGGCGAGCTCGCGCGCGATCGCTTCGGCTATCCGCGTCTCGGGAACATAGCCGGTGTCGTCGATCAGCGCGTGCACGCTCAGCCGGCGCAGAATGTTGATCATCTCGCCGCCGCTCAGCTCGTAGCGCCGTGCGAGCCCCTCCAGCGATACGCCCGCGGCGAGCTTTCGGCGCGGCTCGGCGAACACCATCTGCCAAAGCGTCAGCCGCGCGGCAGCGTCGGGCATGGGGAAATAGACCATCGCCTGAAAGCGCCGGGCAAAGGCGGCGTCGATATTCGCCTTGAGGTTGCTCGCCAGAATCACGACGCCGGGGCAATCCTCGATGCGCTGGAGCAGATAGGCGATCTGCTGGTTGGCGTGACGATCGTTCGCGCTCTGCGTGTCGCCGCGCTTGCCGAACAGCGCGTCGGCCTCGTCGAAGAAGAGCAGCATGTCGCCGTCCGCCGCCTGATCGAACAGCGCGCCGAGGTTCTTCTCGGTCTCGCCCACCCATTTGCTGACCACGCGCGAGAGATCGACGCGATAGACCGGCAGCCCCAATTCCTTGCCCAATGCTGCGGCGGCCATCGTCTTGCCGGTGCCGGGAGGACCGTGGAACAGCGCGCGATATCCAGGCTTGAGATGCTTCCGTAGCCCCCAACCCTCCATCAGCAGCTTCTCGTTGCGGACCCAGGTCAGCAGGTCGTCGAGTTCCTCGCGCACGACCTGCCCGACGACGACCTCCTTCAGCACATAGGGCGTTTCGAGCAATTGCGCCGGAAATAGCGGGGCGAAGCGCGGAGCGGCGGTGGTGCCCGTGGTCAGCCGGGCGATCCAGCGCTGGCTGACGGTCAGCGGCGCCCAGGGGCCGGTTTCGCCCGGTTCCTCTGCAGCCTCGAGGATCCGCCGCGCCTGGAGCGGCGCCTGGGGTGCGAACAGCTGCAATGCGGCGAGCCGCCGGTCCATATTCTCGCCCCCCAGCAAGAACAGAGCGGTTTCGCGTGTCGGGCGAAAGCCCCCATGCGTGCCGCCCTCGGCTCCGCCGAATTCGGTGAAGCGGCGCTTGCTCGCGTCGTTCTGGATCAGGAACACGTCGAGCGCCTGCGGGCGGAGATGCGGCAGCAGCGCGAGCATCAGCACGAGCCGCTCGGCAGGCGTGAGACCGGCTTCGCGTACCCCTTCGGCATAGGGTACGGACAGAGCGCCCGGATCGGGGGCCGGCACGCGCGCGAGCACATCGCCATCGGCCTCGCGGGCATGCAGATCGAGCCGCAGGTTCAACACTTCGCGGAACCAGCCGATCTCGGCCTCGATCACGGCGCCGTTGCCCGTCATTCGCGTCCGCGTTCGCGATGCGACCAGCGTTCGAGCACATCGCGCAGTTCGGCGGCGAGTTGATCGGCGGCGTGCCGCTCGCCGAGCGCCAGCGCGGCATGCCATAGGCGATTGAGATCATGCAGCCGTCGCCACCGCGCGAGATCGAGGAAGTGGACGTGAAGCGCGACATGCGCGGGCAGCGCCTCGCGGATCGCCGCTGCAATCTCCGCGCGATAGCGAGGGTCGTGACGCTCCTCGTCGCGCATCGCGATCCCCGCACTGACCGCCATGGCGTAATTGAAGCGGCCTCCTTCGAGCTCGCGGCGCGCCCGGGTGCGCGGGCGAAGCATCATATGCTCGACCAGGCAGACGCGCCCGTGGCGGCCGCGGCCGCTTCCGAGAAGGAGATTGGCCTGAAGTGCTGCGCCGGCGACACCGCGGGTCCGGCTGCGCGCATCGGGATCGAAACCGCGGCCCCGGCGCTTCGCAAGCGTTGCGCGCTGGTCGAGCAGGGCTTGCTTGATCGTGACGCGATGGACCGCTGCCGCCGTGCGGCAACCGGCGAGATGCGGCGGTATCGGAATGCCATCGGCGGGAATGCCGTAGAGCGCGAGCAACAAGTCCAGCAGGTCCTCGCGATGGCGCGCGGAGAGGTCCGCGGGAATCTTGCCGCCGAGCAGCGCCGCGACTTCATCCAGCCGGATGCACATGCCGCGCATCACTGTTTCGAAGATGGCGAGGAATCCCTGAAGCTGCGCCGCCGCCGGAGTCTCGGGCTTGCCGGTGCCGGCAAGGCCGTAGACGCGGGGCAGTTGCGGCCCCAGCGGCGCAAACTGGTCGAGCGCGCGGGCGCGTCCCTCGGGCAGTATGAAGGCCTCCCGCCAGGCGGCCTTGATCGGGTGGTCCGCGCGGTGGGCGTCCCAGCGCCGCAGCAATCGCCGCAGCACTTCGCCGCGATCGATCGCGCAGCTGCGCCCGCCGACGTTGAACGCGAGCGGCAGCGTCTCGTGTTCGATCCCGGCGTCGAGGCTGCAATAGCTGTCGGCGTCGATCCGATACGCGCCTTCGCACAGTTCGTGGCCCTCGATCCAAAGGCCGAGATCCGAGACCCGCAACACGCCGGGCACGTCGCGCAGGATCTCGGCGAGCGTCTCGGGATCGATGTTCGCCGGCTTGTCGGTCAGTTCGCCCGCCGCGATCAGGCCCTTGTTCAGCAGCGGTCCGTCGAGAGCCGAGGGAGCGGCCCCGGCGCCGAGCCCGGTACGCCGCGGCTCGGGCGCGAGTGTTAGCGCAAGCCGGAACAGCGCCTCGGCCATTGCCGTCTCGGGGCGCACATCGTGATCGAGCGCAACATCCGCACGCACGACCGTCCGGATCGGCCGAAGTACGCGGATCGAACCGATATCCTCGCACAGTGGCCGGTTCCGCGAGAAGACGCGCTGTGCCCGGGCGATCAGGTCGCGGTAGCGCGGGTAGGATTCCGGATGCACGCCGGGGAGCGGCAGCCTGGCGTGGAGACGGATGCCGTAGAGGCCGTCGGCATCGGCATCGTCGCGTTGCGGGGTCAACCAGACATTGGCGAGCCCCTCGACACGGTCGAGGAGCAGGCGCCGGAAATCGGGAATCGTGACGGGCGGCGAGGGAAGCGCGCGCCAGGGGGGATAGACTCCGCCCCGCGCCTCCAGCTTCGCACCGGCGAGCAGATCCGCGATCGGCAGCGTCGCGCGATAGCCGAGATCGGTCAGCGCATAGCTGAGCAACTCGACCAAGGTCACACCGGGATCGTGCGCGTTATAATCGGTCCAATGTGCGCATAATTGCTGCAGCAGGCCGATCGCCTCGCTTTTGAGCGCATCGAAATCCTGGGCGGGCGGCACCACCGGATCACGGGCGATGACCGCGGGCGCTACCATGATGCCGATGCCGTCGCGGCTATGCCGACGACCTCGATCGTGCCGGGGATTGGCACGTGCCAGCCGGGTGGCGCGTCGCCCTGCACCACCGTGAGACGATCGATCGCGCACACTTGCGGCAGGCGCAGCAGGAATTCGGCGATCCGGGCCCGGAGGCGATCGATGCCGGCGTGGTCCACAAGATCGAGACCGGGGTCGACGCCGGGCGAGAGAAAGGCCGCCAGTTCCGCCTCGATCGCGGCGAAGTCGGCATCGGCCAGAATCAGGCGGGCGGTGACATGGATGGGAACATGGATCGGATCGATCACTGCGATCCGTGCGAAGGGACTGGAGATTTGCGCGAGCCGATCGGCGACGGCTTCCCGCAATTGCGGGGGTATTTTGACCGCACCGCTTCCTACGGGCATGGCGACTATCGTCACATTGGCGGCCGTCATTTGCCGGGCGGGGTCGCCTTCGGGGAATACCCGCACCAGCTCGATGCCGGGGAATTCGGAAAGCACCAGCCGCTCGATGTCCCAGGCCGAGAGCGCGCGGCCACGATGCCGGACGCGTTCGGCCGTGCGGGCGCGGAGCGTCGCGGGCGCCTCGCGCGGCTGGCCGCCGCTGGTGTCGAGCGGCTGCACCACATGAGCCATGCCGGGCAGCCTGGTGACGGTACCAGCGGGTACCGGCGGCATCGCTTGTCCGGTGTCCTGGATGAGCCGGGTGGCCGAGACCGCGTCGGGCAGTATCGCGGTGATCGCAGGGGGCGCCGTCGCGGTGGCGAAGGTCAGCCGTAGCACGAAGGGCTGCGCCGCGTCCGCCGGCACCGCGATCCGCAGAATGCCGGTGGTGGTGAGGTTGCTCGTCTCATCGGCCAGCAGCGCGGCGGACGGGAGCGGCTTCCAATTGCCTGCGGTCCGATAGCTGTAGCCGGGGCTGGTATCCTCGGCGTCGCTCGCCGCCAGTTGAACGAGCATCGCCAGCACCTCGCTTGTTCGCGCGCCCTCGAAATACAGGTCAAGCGTCACTTCCCCGGGGCCGGCGGGGAAGAGGGGTGCCCCGACGATCGGCACGGGGATGGGACTGTCGAGCGTCGCCGCATGGTGCAGAGTCAGCGCGCCGGTCTCGACCATGCGCGCATAATCGAGGCCGATACCCGAGAGCAGCGGCTGGAAGGGCGGGTTGGGCAGCAGGACGACTACTGGCTCGGGCGCGGCCTCGGGTTCGGTCTCGATGCCCTCGATCTTCTTGAGGAGCTTCGCGGGCAGGGTGAGGATCGCGCGGAGCATCCGCCGAAGAAGACCAGGGCGGGCAGGGAGGGGCGCATCGCCCCGCGCCATCGCCTCGGTGGCATATTGGACGTTCGCCGCGTGGAGCGAATGGCCGAAACCCTGTGCCGGCCCGGCGAGGGTCACGCAAATATGATCGGGAAGCGGTTCGCCGCTGTCGCTGGCGGTGACGGCGAACCACGAGACGGGCGCGAGCGGACCCTGCTCGGGCATCAGCGGTGGCGCCGGCTCGAATTCGGCAGTGAAGACGTTGGGCGGCGGCACCGCCGGCACCGGCGGCCTGACGTCGATGCTCGCGGGCGCGAACAGCGGAAGACGCTGCGCGACGTCCCAGCCATGCACCGGCGCCGCGAGCGTCACCGAAAAGGCGGCATTGTCGAAGGGAGGAGAGTCGAACATCCGCCCCTGTCCGTCGACGACGTAACCGCGATAATGATCGGCAAACCCGCCATCGCCCGGCGGGAGCCCGGCCCAGTCGAAGCGCAGCACCAGCCGATCGAGCGGCGGCCCTGCCAGCACGGGGTGGTCGACGCGCAGCCAGCCTCCGGGCCAAGGCGGCGCACCGAACGGGGCTGCGGCCGATGCGCTAGCTGGCCCCGCGGGCGTCCGTATTTGAAGTCCGGGCAGGTCCTTCACCGCGATGTTCAGCCGGGCGTCGGCGATGTGCGCGTCCGCCAGCGCTCCGGCGGCGAGCGTGAGACGCAATGCGGGCTGAGCAACCCTGTCGACGGCCTCCGACGGGCACGGCGCCAGGGGCGGAAAATCGGGACGCAGCGTGAAGCTCACGGCCAATGTGCCGGCGTCGAACGAACAGTCGGGCGAAGGCACGGACAGCCATCCCTGCGCCGTCGAGACGCAGAGCCGCAGTTCCGCACCTGCCACATCGACTGTGGCGCCGAGATCGAGTTCGAGCGCCACGCGCCGCGTGCCGCCGGCCAGGTCGAGCAGCGGAGTCGAGAAGATCGCTTTGGCCTCGAACGGCTCTCCCGGAAGCGGTGCCGCCACGCCCATTGCCGCGTCGCCGAGCTGCCCCTCCGGGCCCGGCGTCAGGGGATGCAGCGTGGTGTCGCCGCTCCCGGGTCGCCACAGCCGCGCCTCACGCAGCACCGCGCCGGTCACGGCCAAAGATGCGTCGGTCGCGAAGGCGATGCCGCGCCCATCGGCATCCTTGCCGGCAGGAAGCAGGGTGCCCTTGGCCAAAGTCGGCCGCGTCCCGGGCTTCGGCACCACCGCCACCAGCATGCGATCGGGCTGGCCCGGCGCGGGCGCGGCGCGGAGCAGCGTCTGCTGGTAGAAATCGATCAGTTGCTGCGGCACCTGGTTCAACAAGTCGCAGGCATGCCCGAACAAGTGCGCGAAGGCGATCACCAGCGCCGGGTGCGGATTGTGATCGCCCGAGCGCAAACTCGCCTCGAACGCGGAAGCGGCACGGGCGCCGAGTTCACGCATTTCCTCGACGAACTTCTCCACGGCATCGGCCAGTGCTTCGAGCATCCGGCTCGCCCAGGCGCGTTCGACCGCTTCGGCGACACCACGCACTTCGCCTTCGATCATCGCGCGGCGCCATGGCCGCTGCGGCGCGTCCCAATGGCGGTGGTCCTGGCGGAGCCGCCCGCTCGGCTCGGCCTCCTCGACCGCCACCACCTCGTCGAACAGGAGCTGGAGCTGCGGGCCGAGGACATTCTCGATGACCTCTTCGGCGAGGCGCCGGATCGATTGCCCCTGCCTCGAGCCGTCGGCCGGGCCCAGCCAGTCGTCGAGATCGTCGGCGAAGCGCAACAACGCCTCGACAAGCTCGGTCAGCCGCCGTTCGTTCCCGGATGGACTGGTCGCGCCGCGGGCCTGTTCGAGCAGCGCCGTCAGCGGCTCGGCGCGCGTGTCGATATCGGCGGTGACGAGTAGAGCCAGCGCGAAACTCGGGTCGGCGAGCAGTATCTTGCGCCAGTCGCCCTCCACTGCGCCGGCATCCTTGTGGAACGGGATATCCGCCGCCAGCCGGGCGATATCGGCGAGCAATTCGGGCAGCCCGCGCGGATCGAGCCGCGCAAGTTCGGGCGCGAAGGCGCTTGGCTCGCGGCCCGCCTGTGTCGCCCAGCGCGTGATCAGCGGGGATGGGGATGTCACGGCCCCTCCACCAGCGTGCCTTCGTTCTTGTAGAACGGGAAGACCAGATTGTTGCGCGTGTTGGTCACGCGTACGCGATAGTCGATCCCGATCAGTACCAGCGCGGGATCGTCGTCGTCGAGTGCTGCCGTCACTTCGATCAAGTCGATGCGCGGCTCCCAGCGGAGTATCGCGGTGTTCACCATCTCGCGCATCTCGCTGAGCAGGCTGGCCGTCAGGTCGGCGAAGACGAAGCGCTGAAGATCGCAGCCATAAGTGGGGACCATCACGCGCTCCCCCTGCGGCGTGGAGAGCAACACGAACAGGCTCTGGCGGATATCGGAATCGCCTTCCTCCATCTCCGTGCCGAGCGTCACGGTCGACACGCGCGGCGGAAAACTCCAGCCGCGGCCCAGGAAGGAGACGGGGCGAGGGGCCATCGCCTAGCCCCCGATCAGCACGGTCGGCAGGCCGAGCACGATGCTGCCGCCATGCGCGCAATTGTCGCCGATCCGGGCGGCGGGCATGCCGGCGATCAGCACGGTCGCGGAGCCCTTCACGATGCTGTCGGGCGGGCCGACGCACACCGCCATGTCGCCGACGCGAGCGGCGGGGAGGCTGCCGATCAGCACGGTCGGGGCGCCGGGTCCGCTGATCGGGCCGCCGACATGCGGGATCGGCGGAAGTCCGGGAGTGACCATCGGGCAGACATGCATGTCGGTGAGGCGCGCGGCGGGGGGCATCAATTGATCTTCACCAGCGCGCCGTTGACTTCGAGGATCGCGGCGGCCTTGAGCGAGCCCATGCCGTTGCTCGCCAGTGCGAGCTGGCCGGATGCGGTGGCGTTGATCTGCACCGCGCTCATGTCGCATTTGGCGACAGCCTTGACGGTGAGGTTGGCACCGCAATCGATCGTCATGTCGGTGGCCGATTTGATCGTCATCTTGGCGGCGCTGATCAGGTCGACCGTATCGCTTTTCATCACAAGCTTGTTGGCGTTCGGATCGGTGACCGTGACCGTGCCCGTCTTGTCGTCCAGCTCGACATAGCGTCCTCCCGGAGTGCTGATCTTGAGGATCACGTCCTTGTCGTTGAAGTTCACCTCCATCTTCGATCGGGTGACCAAAGCCTTGATGTCATTGGACTTGTCGGGGGAATGGGTCGGTGCGCGCTGGTTCGAATAAACGCTGGCAAGGATCACGGCGCTGGCCGGGTCCTCGTTCATGAAGCCGAGCACGACTTCGTCGCCGACTTCGGGGAAGAAGGACCAGCCGAACCCGCTCGAAGCATAAGGCTGGGCCAGTCGCGCCCAGATCGCATTCTCCGCATCGATGAGCGGCAGCGTCACCTGCACGCGAAAGTCGCCGTTCGGGTCCTCCGCGACGGCCTTCACTTGCCCGACATGCAGCCCCTTGAGCGGCGGCGCCAATCCGGCCGCGGGCGGATCGGCGATCCTGGTGTTGCGGCTGGCGAAGCGTTCGGCGGGCATGCCGAGATCGGCGGTGGTGTGCCAGTCGCCGCCGCGGATCAAATGGTGGACCCCGCTGATGAACGCGTCGCCGTTGAAGCGCTCGCCCAGCCCGGCGAGCGTGACCTGCTTGCCCGGTCGCGCCAGCGCACTGCCCTGGAACTTCACGGTGCCGGTGAATTGCGAAAGCTTGGCGCGCATCAGCGCCGCGGCCGACCATTTTCCGAGTTCGTCCTCCGATCGCGCCGCGGCGGTCTGCTGGACAAAAGCGGGGATGCCCAGAACGTCGGCGAGCGCCGCGGCCTCGAGGTTGCCGGGAAGCGTGACGTCGGTGCTGCCGGCGGGCGTCGCCTCGGTAACGGCCTGGTCCGCATAGCTCCACGCCCGGCTGTTCACGACACCGTCGCCGAGCCGGGGCACGGCGTCGATCTGCGCGTCGAAGCTAAGGATCGACTCACCATATTCGAGCGTGAGAACCGGGCTGGTCGGAGCGGTGGGCGTGATCACGGCGACTTCATTGTCCTCGACCACCACCACGCAGCCGCTCGCTTCGGCGCGGAGCAGCATCAGGTCCCAGTCCGATGCATGCGCCTGCACCATCGCCTCGACTTGCGTGGTGCCTGCGGCGTTGCTGCCGACGCTGCCGCCATTGGCCGATACCAGAGCCGAGATCAGCGCCGCGTCGGTCGCTTTCTCGGTAACCGCGCTATGCCGCGCGAGCGTCATCTTGAGCAGCGGATCGCTGGTGTCCACGACGAGCTGGGCCGAAGCGCCGGGGACGATGCGCAGCCCGTGGCGCACCACAATGCCCTGGTGGATCACCGCGAGCTTGGCGCCGTAGCCCGCCGAAAGCACGATCCGGGTCCCCGGCACGAAGGTCTCGGCATCGCTGAACGGGAAGCTCTCGCTGTCGGGCTGGCCGTCATAGATAACGATCCGCGCGCGGGGCACGCGATTGGCCTGCCACCAGATCTCGACCGAAGCGATCTGATCGGTATCGATCACCGTATCGTCGGCAGTGAGCGCCAGCTTGACCGGAAGGCCGGTCTTCGAACCGGGCGAGAGCGCGTTCATCGCCCGGCCTGCGCGATCGGCGGGAAGAGCAAGGCCTGGCCTGGCTCCAGCGTGCGGAAATCGTCGAGCCGATTATGGTCGGCGACAGCGAGATAATAGCGGCTGTCGCCATAGATGCGGTGGCAGAGCAGGGGCAGCGTGTCACCTGCGAGTACGGTGACGACATGCGTCATGTCGGGCGAGCTCAGTTTCTGTGCGGCGCGCCCGTCGGTATTGTCGTGATAGCCGAGAAAGGTGGCTTTGACCTTGGCGCGCAGCGCGGTGCCGTCGGGGGCGAACAGCGTATAATCGATCCCCATCGTCTTGAGCCGACCCTTGAACAACAGGCTGCCCCAGGCGAGCTGGACGTAATTGGGCGAATGGATCTCGCCGTTGATCTCGTAGATCAGCCGCTTGAGGTCGGCGAGCTGGTCGTCGACCGATTTGGTCGGCGCGCCGGGCACGGTGCCGGTGCCGTCGAATACGAGGGCAAGCTCCAGCGCTTCGCCCTTGTCGCGATTGAACACCACTTTCTTGCCGGTGCCGCCGGCGCCTTGCTGCTTCGTGTAGCAGACTCCCATCGCCTGCGAATATTGATCGGGGTTGATCATCGCCTTGATCGGATTGGGGCGAGTCTTGGCCGGGCTGTTGAAGCCCGGATCGGCGAAGCCGGTGATGGTCAGCTTGTCGAGCCCGCCCTTGCCGGCCATCTCACCACTCCGCGCGGCGTGCGAGTTCGGCGAGCACCGCCTCGACGCAGCGCTCGACCAGGGCCGATTCCTTCTCCTCTTCGTCGGTCTCGTCGCAGTCGCAATCGACTAGGTCGAGCACCGAGCGCGAGCGGTTCGGTTCGTCCTGCTCGCCTGGATCCTCGGCGACGCGCATCTGGATCGCGATCTGGCGGATTTCCAGCGGCATCAGGCGGCCTGCGGGAAATTCTGGCGCTGGAAGAACTGGTAGCTGAGCTCAACGGTCTCGATCAGCACGTCGTTGCCCATCGCATTGAGCGGGGTGTGTTCCCAGCGCAGCGGATAGGCGCCGAACACGTTCCACGCGATCAGCGGCTGCTTCTTCTCGTTGATCAGCTTGATGCCGATCGTCTTCGCGCCGCCACCCTGCCGCACCAGCCCCGCCGAGAGTGCGCGCGACACCCAGCCGCCGAACGCCGATCCTTGCGTCACCACACCGCGCTTGAGCAGCAAATTGGAGTATTTGGTCCGTACCGGAAGCTTGTGGACGAAGCGGTTCTGCCCGCCTTCGACAACATCTTCGGTCTCGAACTGCACCTCGAGCCCCGATACCTCCTGAAAGCTGGTGTCGCTTTCCGCGCCGTCGATATCGACGCGGAAAGCGAATACCGGCGGCGGCACATAGATGCCGTCGGTGCGCAGCGGACGCTCGCGAGGGTCGACGGCAGCCTTGGCGGCAGGGGCGCCGGCCGGCGGCATCAGGCAGCCTTCACCGCCAGCGTCTCATAGGCGATCTCGAGCGTCTCGATCGCCACTTCGCTGGCGTCGGACTTGAGATCGGTCGCCTGCATCTTGACCGGGAAGGCGTTGGTCAACGTCCATGTCATCATCGGTGACGCCTTCTCGTTGAGAAGGTTGATGATCACCGTCCGGCGCTTGATGATGTTGAGTTGGGTCTCGTTGAACCACGTCCAAAAGATCGAATCCTTGGTGAACACGCCCTTCTTGAGCGTGACGTTGCCGACGCTCCTGAGGCCCGGCATCTTGATCGGCGCGAACACCGCGCTGTCGCCATGGCGATATTCGATCGCCTTGGTCTCGCTCTCGAGCCCGCTGATCTCGGAGAAACCCTGCGTCTTGCCGTCGCCGAGATCGATGTTGAAATAGAATTTGGGAAGCGGCCAGACTTCGTCCTGTGCACTGCCGTCAGCCATGATCTGCTCCTGTCAGAAGAGGGATAGGGAAAGCGGGCCTCAGGCGCCGCCGAGCATCTGCTGCTTGAAGGTGAGTTCGATGAACTCGGCCGGGTGGACCATCTGCAGCGTCACCTGCACGCGCATCACGCCGTTGAGCACGTCGTCGGGCGTCATCGTGCTGCCGAGCCCGGCGACGACATTGTACGCCTGCGCCGGGCTGTTCCCCATCAGCCCACCCGAGGCCCAGAGGCCGTGGAGGAAGCTCTCGATCATCGAGACCACCGTGACCCAGGTCTGCGCCGTGTTGGGGCGGAAGACCATCGCGTCCAATGCCTGCTTCACCGATTGCTCGACATAGATCATCGTCCGCCGCACCTGGATGTAGCGCCAGTCGTTCGACAGGCTGTCGAGCGTGCGTGCGCCCCAGATCAGGCTGCCGCGGCCCTGGAAGGTGCGGATCGCGTTGACCGCGAGGCCCTGGGTGGGGACGTTGAGATCGTCCTGGTCGTCGCCGGCGATCGGCAGCTTGGGCATCACCATCGTCGCGATGCCGACATTGGCGGGCGCGTTCCACACGCCGCGCGAAGCGTCGTTGGTCGCCCAGACGCCGGCGATCGCACCGCTGGTCGGCAGGACGCCCTGTGTCGCTGCCACCGCGGCGAGCAGGTTCTGGAAACCGGGCACGGTAGCGGTCAGCGCCGAAGTGAGCTGCTTGTGCGTGATCCCCGCCGCGACCGAATTGGCGTCGGCGGGCTTGGGCAGCACCGCCAGCGAAGTACCGATCTTGTCGACATAGCTGGTATAGATCGTCTGGCCCTTGGCGTTCAGCGCGGCGAGCGCCGGGGGAGTCGGCGTGGGCGTGGGGGTCGGCGCCGGAGTCGGGGCGGGGCTCGGCGCAGGTGCCGGGGGCGGGGGCGGGGCCGGATAGGCCGCGCTCAGCACGCCGAGCAACGCGGCCTGTAGGGTGGCCTTGTTGGTGTCGTCGGTCGCGAAGTTCGAGATGTCGATCTCGCTCGGCGACACAACCGACGTCACCAGCGGCGGGAAATAGGCCACGCCGAAACGCCACATCTCGGGCGGTACCTGCGAGGCCACGCCGCTGCGGAAATCGGTGATCGCCGGCTTCCAGTCCTCACGCGGCTGGAGCGTGTTCGCGCCCCATATGTCGAGTAGAGCCATGCGATCGCCGGTCTTGGCACAGCTGCGCAGCATGCGGGCGGTCACATTGGCGAACTGGTTCTTGTCGGCGAGCTGGATCGCGTCGGGGATCGCGACCATGGTCGGCCCGACAAAGCTTTCGCACACGCCCAGCGCTTCCTCGAAATCGTCGGCGGAGATCGGTGTGGGATTGCCGTTGGTCTCGAACGCCCCGCACGAGATCACATAGCAGGGACCGCCGCCATTCGCGTAGAACAGCCGCATGCTGTTGTAGAGATTGAACACCGTCTTGCCGACCTGCATCAGCGCATAGGACGTGTTGCCGTCGAGCGAGACATTGCCCCAGTTCATGTCGGGGGAAGTCGTCGCCGCGTCGTCGTTCGCCGGGGCCTCGGCATCGGCTGCCGCGAGATAATATTTCTGCGAATAGCCGCGCCCGTACAGCTGGACGAACTCGGCCATGGATTCGATGCGCTTGGGAATCAGCGTCAGCACGCGCTTGTCGGTATCGGTCGCCCGTTCGGTATAGCCGATGAAGCAGGGGACCGCGGTATCCACGCCGACGATCGAGGGCGGGAAGCTGTCGGGTTCCTGGATGTAGACGCCCGGTGTCTTGTATTGGCTGGCCATCGCGTATCTCCCTTCTGGAGGCTTTCAGACGAACACGTAGATGTCGGACCAGGCCGGCGGCGGCTGGCCGCCGCGCGGCGGCATGGCCGGGATGACGCTGTCGGTCGCGGGACCGGGAAGCCGGTCGACCAGGATGCGGGGATAGCTGCGTCCGCCCAGCGGCTTCCCGGCCAAAGCGAGCTGCGCCTCGGGGCTGGCGAGGATCGCGCGCGGAGCATCGCCGGTCAGGCACGCGGCGGGTCGCCCGTCGGGGAGGAGATGGGGTGTCTCGTCGAGGCGGAAGCCGGCATCGCTGCCGTCGGGCGTGACGACGCTGAGGCTGGCACCGTCGAGCGTGCCGCTGCGCGCCGCGACGAAATAACGCCACCGCGTCTGCCGCGCGGCGAACTGGATCGTGTAGGTCACTGGGCGAAAGAAATCGGGCTTGCCCGATCGCGGTTTCTTCGGCGCCCGGTCGACCGGCATGCCGTCCCAGCCCTCGAACGGCTCGGGATCGGCGCGGGTGAAGTGCAGGTCGAGCAGCGCCAGCGCCTGCGATCGATGCTCGACCTGCATGCGCTCCTGCGCGGCCGGGCCCTGTTTGGTGGGGTCGGGGGGAGGTTCCTTTTCGTCCTCCTCTTTCTCCTCGTCCTTTTTGGGCGGGGGCACGCTGGTGCCGACGCCTTCCATGCCGCGCGTGTCGACGATGCTCGGCCGGGCGAGCCGGGTGCTCCAGTCGATCGTCAGCGCCGCCGTGCCCATCTCGCCGGGCACGTTGGCGCGGCTCGACAGGCGCAAGGGCGGATCGCCGATCCGGTGGTCGGTCGGCATGTCGGTGAACACTGCGAAGCGCGGATTGTCGACGTGCAGCATGAATAGCAGAGGCGGTTCGTAGAGCCGCGCCCAGACATCCTGCGGCACTTGCCCGAAACGCCGCTGCAGCTTGGCGAAGATCTCGTTCGCCTGCGCCTTGACCGCGGTATCCCAGAACAGGTCGATGCCGTCGGCGCGGCGCCGCACGACATAGCCGTACAATGCCAGCCGCTCGAGCGTGCGCCGTGTCGGCTCGACGGCGATATCGGTGCAGACCCCTGCGCTGCGATTGTAGAATTGATGCCGGATGTCGATCGAGATGCAACGATCATAGCGCCCGGCGAGCGCGGCGCGCGGCGGCAGCGGCGTCTGCGGGGGAGGCGGCTGCAGCGCGGTGAGCCGCAGGCTGCGCAGCGCCTGATCGAGGAAGGAATCGAAGATCGTCGTCATCCCCGGCTCAGTCCCTCGGCTGGAGCAGGGGCGGGGGCACCTCGCGCACCGCCGGCGCCACCGACGTGATCGCCGCGCCGGCAAAGGGCAGGCGGCGCAGGCGATAGAGTACGAAGGGCTGCCCCTTCAGCCCGGTATAAGTGGCGAGATGGCTGACCTGCCCCAGATCGAGGCTGACCAATTCGATCGCCAGATTGCCCATCCGGCTGCCGATGTCGGGGGAACTCGCGGCATCGAATACCGGATATTCCTGGAGATATTCGATCACGCGCGAGAGGATCGCGAGCCCCGCCACATAGCTCGCCTCGACGAAGCACGACGTGAACAGGACATAGGCATCGATGAATTGCGGCGCGCTGGAGATCGCATAGCTGTCGCCCCCGCTCGCGCGGACCGGCGGGAACGAGCCGAGGCTGGTATCGTGCTGGAGCGCCGCGAGCGACATCACGATCCGTCCGGCGATGTCGGGCTGCACCGCGCCGTCCAACCCGGTCAGATTGGTCAGCCGGATCCATTCCTCGTCGCGCGCCTGCGTCGCCTGCAGCGCGGATTCGATCCGGTTGCGGACGGACAACAGAACATCGTTGATCATGACCATGGGCCAAGATCTTCCCCCTCGAGGTGTCACGCGGAACGGATGACGCCGCCGCGCCTGCTCGGGCACGGCTGGACTCGGTGCGACTTGTTCCTGAGCCTATCGGGACCGGGCGCGCTGGCAACAGACGACGCATCCGAAATGCTCGTCCGATACGGAGGCATGCGCGGCGGATGCATGTTGCCGTTCCAGGAAGCCGGGTCATGGCCTGCATCAGTTCCATAAGGGAGCAGAACTGTTGCCGTTCGGCCACGCTGTTACGGTCACTTGCTTATGAGAAGGTTCTTAATGCCGCGATGGGATTGACAGCGTAGCAAAGCTCCTTGACATCGCTGTCGGACGATCTGTTCGTTCCACAAGATATGTAACCGGTTACAAACCGGGTAGGGAGAGAGCGAAAGCATGAACCCGGCGGCAATCGGGCGACCCGGCGTCGGACCTCGCGAGGGGGCGCGCGAGAAAATTTCGGCGGACCGGGCGCCGCCGCGATCAGCCTGCCCCGTCGATCCGAATATCTCCCAGATATCGATGTTCGCGCATCGCGAGCCGCGACGCGTTTCGCTGCGGACCAACCCCAACCGGCTGTAACGGCCTGAAGAATATTAGAATTGCGAGAAGGAAAAAATGATGATCAAGGGCAGGATGTTCAGGGCGCATTTGGCAGCTGCGACGATGCTGGCGGGGGGCGCGGCGGTGCTGCCCGCGCCGGCTGCGGCGCAGGTCACCACGGGCTCGATCCGCGGACAGGTTCGCGCAGGCGACGGCAGCGCGGCCGCAGGGGCGCAGGTTACCGCGCGCAATACCGGGACCAACCAGACCTATCGCGCCACAAGCGCCGCCGATGGCCGCTATACACTGAGCGGGCTCCGGCCCGGCTCGTACGAAGTCACTGCAACCGCGGGTGAGCAGACCGCCAGCCAGACCGTCACGCTCGGCGTCGGCCAGGCGGCGTCGCTGGACCTGGCGGTAGGAGCGGAAGTCGCGGGCGGCGTCAACGATACCGGAAACGAGATAGTCGTCACCGGCTCGCGGCTGACCGAGACCCGCACCAGCGAGGTCGCGACCAACGTCAGCCAGGAGCAGATCCGCACGCTGCCGCAGACCGACCGCAACTTCCTGTCCTTCGTCGCGCTCGCCCCGGGCGTGCGCTACAACGACAGCGAGACCGACAAGAGTTTCACTTCGGGCGCATCGACGGCAAGCCAAGTCAACGTCTTCATCGACGGTGTCAGCCTGAAAAACAAGCTGCGCGAGGGCGGCGTTGCCGGCCAGCAGAACAGCCGCGGCAATCCGTTCGGCCAGCTCGCCGTGCAGGAATTCCGCGTGCTGACGCAGAACTACAAGGCCGAGTACGAACAGGCCGGCGCCGCGATCGTCACAGCGGTGACCAAGTCGGGTACCAACGAGTTCCACGGCGAGATATTCGGCCAATATACCGACAAGGGCCTGAGCGAGAAGGCGTATCTCGACAAGCGCAACAACCGCCCCGAGCCCGCTTTCGAGCGCAAGCAATATGGCATCTCGCTCGGCGGCCCGATCATCAAGGACAAATTGTTCTTCTTCGGCGCCTATGAAGGCAACGATCAGGATCGCGCGTTCAATGTCGGCAATCCCAACGCCACGCCCGCCGCGGTCGCCGAGTTCGAGCAATTTTCGGGCAAGAGGCTCAGCGACTATACCGGCGCCTTTGTCAGCCCGTTCCGCGGCGATTTCTATTTCGGCAAGCTGACCTTCACTCCCGATGACCGGCAGACCTTCGATCTGTCGTACAGCCGGCGCGAGGAAAGCGACATCCAGGGCTTCGGCAACACCGTCTCGTACGAGGGCGCCGAGAACAAGCTCAACACGGTCGAGACCTACCTGTTCAAATACACGATGGCGGGCACCGACTTCACCAACGAGTTCAGCGCCAATTATCTGAACTACGTCTTCAACCCGACCTCGTTGAACCCCGATCTGCCCTCGTTCGAATATGCGGACGTGATCATCATCGGCGGCAAGGACTCGACTCGCCGCGAAGTCCAGCAGGGTTATACGATCCGCGATGACGTCACTTATACCGGCATCGACGGCCACGTGTTCAAGGCCGGTGTCCGCGTGGAAGTGACCGACATCGAGTTCGACAACCGAGCCTATCTCCAGCCGCGCTACACCTATCGCCGCGAGCCGGGGAACAACCTCAATTTCTCCTTCCCTGCCGAAGCGCGTCTGGGGCTCGGCAATTCGCTGATCCAGGACTCGAATACGCAGGTCGGCGTCTATCTCCAGGACGACTGGAGCATCACCGACCGGCTCGAGCTCAATCTCGGCCTGCGCTGGGATTACGAGACCAACGGCTTCGCCAACGAATATGTGACGCCCGCCAGCGCGGCCGCGGCGCTGCGCTCGTTGCCGAGCACCTTCTATTTCAATCCCGAGAACTACATCACCGACGGGACAGATCGTAAGCCGTTCACCGGCGCGTTCGCGCCGCGCTTCGGCTTCTCGTACGATCTCAAGGGCGATCGCAGTACGGTGATCTTCGGCGGTGCCGGCCGCTATTATGATCGTAACAACTTCAACAACACCGTCGACGAACTATCGCGCCGGGTGAATCCGGTCGGCGTGTTCCGCTTCTCGGCCGACGGCTCGCCGCGTTCGGGCCTTCCCACGGTGGCGTGGAACCCTGCTTATCTGACTCGCGAGGGCCTGATCCAATTGCGCGCCACCGCGACCACCGGCCTGCCCGAACTGTTCGCCGTCAAGAACGACGCCAAGCCGCCGGTCAACGACCAGTTCAGCCTCGGCGTCCGTCAGCGCATCGGCCCGTTCGAAGCGTCGCTCACTGGTTCGTACCAGCGCGGCCGAAACGGCTACACGCATCTGTTCGCCACGCGCCAGAACAACGGGCTCGGCGGCTGCTGCAACACCTCGACGGTGGTGCCGTTCGGCTATGCCAACGTGCTGATCGGCTATGATGGGCTCGATACGCGCTACAAGGCGCTCTATTTCACGCTCGACAAGAACTATACCCGGTCCTCGGGCTGGGGCCTGAACATCGCCTATACCCTCAGCAAATCCGAGCAGAATGGCGGCGACCTGTTCAGCCTCGATGCCCTCACGCCCGATGGCTATGGCTGGCGTCCGCGCGCCGGCGACGAGCGCCACCGGCTCGTGATCTCGGGCATCGTCGATTTGCCGCTCGGCTTCAAGTTCGCCACGATCACCCAGCTGGGCAGCGGTGCCGCCTATCAGGTGACCGACGGCACGCGCGGTTCGGACAGCGGCGCTTCGCTGCTGACCGCCTCCTATCCCGAGAAGAACTGCATCGAGGGACTGTTCGCCTTCTGCGAAGTGAACCTGACGCTGTCGAAGAACTTCAAGATCCTGGGCGGCGACAATCTCGAGGCCGCGGTCGATCTCCTGAATGCATTCAACAACAAGAATTTCAAGGATTTCGATACCTACTTCTCGGCCACCGATCCGCTCGTCCCCGGCAATATAGGTGCCAACACGATCACCCTGCCGCGGCGCGTCCAGTTCCGTCTGGGCTACCGTTTCTGAGGGATCCCTTGGCGGGGCGCCTTCCCTGTGCGCCCCGTCATCCCTTCTGTGAATTGACATCCGTGTGTTCGGCTCGGCCGCCGGCAAGCCTCCCGCGGTTCCGGCCGGCGTAACCGCGAGGCGTGACGCCGACCAGCGCAACGCGCATGTCGCGTGGAAGCCGGTAAAGGGCGCGGCTGTCATACGGAAGTAACCCGCCGGCCGGACAATGGCGCCCGGACGGACGCCTGTGCTCTGCGCCCCCAAAACAATTGGCTGAAGGGGAGGAACGGCGATGTTTGGCCGACTTGCTGCTCTGGCATGTGCGACGCTCGCGCTCGCTTCGTGCGACGTCGGTTCTTCTCGCCAGATCCGGGCAACCGGATCGTCGACGGTCTATCCGTTCACCAAGGCTGTCGCGAACGCCTTTGTCAGGGCCGGGAAGGGCCGCCTGGAACCCACGATCGAATCGACCGGCACCACCGCCGGCATCCGGCGGTTCTGCGAAGGTGCCGGATATGATTATCCCGACATCGCCAATGCCTCGCGAAGGATGCGCCGCACCGAGTTCGACAAGTGTCAGGCCAATGGTGTCGGAGATCTCCTGGAGATTCCGATCGGACTCGACGGCATCGCGCTGGTCGAATCCAATGCGGGGCCCAAGCTCCGGCTAAGCCGCAAGGACATCTATCTCGCTCTCGCGGCGAACCCGATGGACAAGCCCACCGCCGCGAAGACGTGGAAGGACGTCAATCCCGGCCTTCCCTCCATTCCGATCCTCGTGATGGGCCCGCCCGCGACCAGCGGTACGCGCGACGCGTTCGTCGAATTGATTCTCGAGCCTGGGTGCCTCGAGGCGATGCCCCAGGCGAAGGACTTGAAAGCCGCGACCGATCCCGCGCTGTTCGACAATGCCTGCCGCCGCATCCGGACCGACGGCGCCTTTATCGAAAAGGGAGAGGACGACACGCAGATCGTCGAGGCGCTGGCGCAGAACCCCAATGCGGTCGGCGTACTCGGCTATTCGTACCTCGAAGAGAATATCGGCCGATTGCACGGTATTCCGATCGACGGCGTGGTACCCGCCTACGATGCCATCGCCAGCGCCAAATATCCGGGCGTGCGCACGCTCTATCTCTACATCAAGAAACGGCATCTGAAGGCCGTGCCGGGGCTGGAGGATTTCCTGAACCTCTACGCGACGATGTGGGTGCCGGGCGGTCCGCTGGCGAAGCACGGCCTGATCGCCTTGCCGAAAAAGGTCCGGGATCGCTCGCTCGAGGCGATCCAGCTCGCGCTGCCGCTGGACGCTTCCGCGCTGCCCTGACGCCCCCCTTCAATCCTGCGGCCGAATTACCTACAAGCGGCCGGTGCCGGCCCTCCTCGAAATCTGCGTCGACGATTCCACTGGACTTCGGGCAGCCGTTGCGGGCGGCGCGGACCGGATCGAATTATGCTCCGCGCTCGAGCTGGGCGGCCTCACGCCCTCGGCCGCTCTGCTGGAGCAGGCGCTGCAGACCGAGTGCCCGACGCACATGATGATTCGCCCCCGCGCGGGAAGCTTCGTGCTGGCCGAAGGCGAGGCGGCGTTGATGGTCGAGGAGATCCGCCTCGCGGTCGCGCGTGGAGTCGCCGGCGTGGTGGTCGGCGCACTGCGGCCCGATGGCGGGCTCGACCTCGATACGCTGGCGCGCTTCCGCGATGCCGCGCGGGACGCCACTATCGTGCTGCACCGCGCGATCGACCTCGTTCCCGATCCGGTCGCGGCGGTGGGCGAGGTCGCTGCGCTCGGCTATGACAAGATCCTCAGCTCGGGCGGCGCGCCCTCTGCGGTCGAAGGCATGAAGACCCTCGCCGCGATGGTGGTCGAGGCCGGAGAGCGGTTGTCGATCATCGCCGGGGCAGGGATCAATCCCGACAATGTCGCGCGCCTCGTCGCGGAGACCGGCGTGCGCGAAGTGCACGGATCCGCGAGCGCCCCCGGCGCCGAGCTCGATGCGGCCGTGCTGCGGCTCGGCTTCGCCACCGGCCCGCGCCGCCAGACAGACAGGACGATCGTCGCGCAATTGCGTGCGGCGCTCTCGAAACAGGAGACAGCATGAACGAAGCGATCTCACGGCGCGGCGCGCTCGGCCTTGGCGCAGCGGCTACGCTGGCCGCGAGCGCGGCCAGGGCGAGCGTTGCCGCCGATCCCGTCGCGATCGTCTCCACCTGGGATTTCGGCAAGGCTGCGAACGAAGCGGCCCTCGCGCGCCTGAAGGCCGGCGGCACCGTACTCGACGCCGTGGAGGCCGGGGCCAAGGTACCAGAGGCCGATCCGACCAATCATTCGGTGGGCTATGGCGGCTATCCCGACCGCGACGGTCATGTGACGCTCGACGCGATCATCATGGACGAGGACGGCCGCGTGGGGGCGGTCGCCGCGCTCGAGGACGTGGTCCACGCGATCTCGGTCGCGCGGCTGGTGATGGAGAAGACTCCGCACACCTTGCTCGTCGGCGAAGGCGCCACCCGCTTCGCGCTCGATCAGGGCATGAAGCGGACCAAATTGTTGACGCCCGAGGCCGAACAGGCGTGGCGCGAGTGGCTGAAGACTGCGCACTACCAGCCCGTCGCCAATATCGAGAACCAGCTGCCGGGGCCGCCCGGCTCGAGTCTCAATCACGACACGATCGGGATCCTCGCCCGCGGGCTCGACGGGCATCTGGCGGCGGCCTGCACCACTTCCGGAATGGCCTTCAAGATGCGCGGTCGCGTCGGCGATTCGCCGCAGGCCGGCGCCGGCCTGTTTCTGGAGAAAGGCGTCGGTGCGGCCGCTTCGACCGGCGTCGGCGAAGAAGTCACCCGCATCGCCGGCACCGCCCGCGTCGTCGCCTCGATGCGCGCCGGTCTCTCGCCCCAGGCGGCGTGCGAGGAGGCGGTCAAGCACATCGCCCGGCTGCGCGGCGCGGCGATCAAGGGATTGCAGGTCGGCTTCCTCGCGCTCGGCCATGACGGCAGCGTCGGCGCCTATGCGCTGCTGCCCGGCTTCACCTATGCGGTGACGCGCCATTCGGGCGCCGCGGAGGTGCTGCCCTCGGCAAGCCTCTTCGCTCAGCCGGGCTAGGCCGTATCGACTTAGGCCTTGCCGAACCGCGAGGATCCGGCGCGGCCGCGAACTGCCCCGCGCAGGATGCGCTGGAAGGTCGGGCATTCCATGTGGCTGGGGGCCGGGCAGGCGGCGGCGTGGCGCAGTCCCTCGCGGATCGCGCCGAGCTTGCGGATCGTGGCATCGAGCTCGTCGGCTTTGGCGGCGAGCATCTGCCGATCGATCTGCGGCCCGCCCGGCCCGAACATGCCGGCGATCTCGTCGAGCGAGAAGCCGGCGGTGCGGCCCAGCGCGATCAGCGCCAGCCGTTCGAGCACTTCAGCATCATATAGCCGCCGCAGGCCGCGCCTGCCGATCGAGGCGATCAGCCCCTTTTCCTCATAATGTCGCAGCGCAGAGGCGCGCACGCCCGAGCGCCGCGCCACTTCCGATATATCCAGGTCACGCACGCCCTTGACCTCAAGTCGACTTGAAGTGGCACAATGCAGCTTCGAACCGCGAATCGCAAGCAGGAGGCAGGAAAATGCAGGCAGAGGCACCGGAGGATCAGGCAGCATTGTGGAACGGCACCGCCGGCCATGCATGGGTCGACGGACAGGATCTGCTCGACCGGTTGTTCGCGCCGTTCGAGCGATTGCTCGTCGAAGGCGCCACTGCGCAGGCCGCGCGCGAAGTGCTCGATATCGGCTGCGGCACCGGCAGCACGACCGTCGCGATCGCGCGGTCGCTGGGACCTGCGTCACGCTGCACCGGGGTCGACATCTCCGCCCCGATGATCGAGGCCGCCCGCGCCCGCGCCGGCTGGGAGGGCGCGACGGCCGATTTCCTTCTCGCCGACGCGGAAACGCACCGCTTCGAGCAAGACCGCTTCGACCGGATCGTGTCGCGTTTCGGCGTGATGTTCTTCGGCGGTCCGATTGCGGCCTTCGCCAATCTACGCCGCAGTGCACGGCGCGGCGCGGCGCTCGACCTGATCGCGTGGCGAAGCGCAGAGGACAATCCTTTCATGACCGCCGCCGAGCGTGCCGCGGCGCCGTTGCTGCCTTGCCTCCCGACGCGCAAGCCCGACGCGCCCGGCCAGTTCGGCTTCGCCGATCCGGAGCGCGTCCGGCTTATCCTCGAACAAGGCGGATGGAGCGGCATCGCGCTACGCCCGCTCGATATCCCCTGCGCGATGCCGGAAGCCGAACTGGAGCGCTATTTCACGAGGCTCGGACCGCTCGGCAGGGTGATCGGCCAGGTCGAACCGCCGGTGCGCGACCGCCTCATCGAGGCGGTGCGCGCCGCTTTCGATCGCTATCTCCACCAAAAGGAGGTGCGTTTCACGGCAGCATGCTGGCGCATTGCCGGGTTTGCAGGCTGACCGGCTCAGCCGCCCAGCCAGCCGCCCTTGAACCCGGCCAGTGTGAGCCCGCGGCGGATCGCCGGTTCCTCGCGCATGTGCCGCCAGACGAAGTCGTCGCGGTAATTGGCGGCCTGGAGCAGGATCGGTCCCTGGTCGATGCCCAGATGGTCCTTGGCATACCATCCGTGCACGGGATCGAAGCTGCCGGTGTCCTGACGCACATCGGTGAACCGGAAACTCGGGTTGAACGAGTCGAGGAACCCGTATTTGCCGTAGAGCCGATCGCCATGATCGCGGCGCAGCGCTTTGGTGCAGGGGATGACGATTTCGGGCGCGAAGGGTAGGCTGCCCAGAGCCGCGGTCGGCGCCAGCGTGCCGTCGTCGCGCTCGTCGGGCTGGCCCAGCGGCCCCCGCGCGGCATAGCCGAAGAACTGCCGGCTCTCGCCCTTGAACTCCCGTTGGTAATCGCCCGGTCCGTCGCAGGCAGTGAGTCCCCAGACATCGCTGGACCAGCCGTCCCAGCGCTTCGGATTGGCGGTGCAATAGGCGCGGTTGGCATAGGTCGCGCGGCGGCTGTTCTCGAAATAATCGAGCCCCTCCTCGCGCATCACCCGATCCCGGATACCGCGGAAGTCGATCCAGATATGGCTGTACTGGTGACCGAACAAAGGCGCGAAGGCGAGGTGGCGAGTCGCGCCTTCGCCGCGCCAGCAACGCGCGTAGTTCGCGGTCCAGGCCTCCCAGCTGTCCGCCGGCAGCGGATGCTCGGGCGCGCCGAGCCCCAGCACATAGACGAACATGCCCTCGTTATACCCGACCCAGCTTGCCGGGATCAGCCCGCGCTCGGGATGCCAGCCCATCGAGACCGGCTTGCGCCCGTCCGAGCGGAAGAAGTTCCAGTCGGCGCGGGCGTAGATCGCCTGGGCCAGCTTGCGGATCTCCGCCTCGGCGGGGTGGTCGCGATCGTAATAGCGCCCCGCGAACAGCACGCCCATCAGCAGAAGCGTGGTATCGACGCTGGAGAGCTCGACATCGCGGAACCGCGCGCCGGTCTCCATGTCGATGAAATGATAGAAGAAACCCTTGTACCCGGCCTTGCCGGTCGGCTCGGGTCCCTGCGGCGCGTTCCAGAAGAACCTCAGCGTGGTGAGGGTCAGATCGCGCGCCTCGGCGCGGGTGCACCAGCCGCGCTCGACGCCGATCGGATAGGCGGTCAACCCGAAGCCGACCGACGCGATCGAGCAGAAGCTGGGGGTCGGCCAGCGATCGGGCACCAGCCCGTTCTTGCGGTTCACCGTATCCCAGAACCAGCGAAAGGTGCGCTCCTCGATATCCTCGTAAAATGCCGGGAGGCTATTGCCGGCCGGCGCGCCGCCGGGCCTGGCCATGGGTGTGCAGGCGGGTAGGGCGCCCGCCGCCGCGAGCAGCGAGGAACGGGTCAGTAGCGCGCGTCTGTCGATCATGTTCGTCCTTATGCCCCAAAAAGACGGGAGGCGACGCACGCGGCGCCGCCTCCCAGGAGGGGTGTTGTGGAACCGGTTACACGATGCGCACGCGAAAGGCGTGCCGCCTCCCGCGTCGTCCGTGCAAAAAGGGGCGGCCGCTCAACCATGCACGGGGGCACGGGCGGCAGTGGTTGCGCGCGCGATCAGTTCGGGCTCGTGCAGTTCGATCGGTGCGCCCGGGCCCTTGCCCTCGAGCATGTCGATCAGCCGCGAGACCGCGCGCGCGCCGATCTCGGCGATGCGCACCTGCATCGTGGTGAGCGCGAGATAGCGCGCCAGCGGCACGTCGTCGAAGCCCGCCACTGCGATATCCTCTGGCACATTCTTGCCCGCCTGGCGCAGCGTATGGAGGCAGCCGATCGCCATCATGTCGTTGGCGGCGAACACCGCGTCGCACGGTTCGCCACTCGCCACGATCTGCCGCGCCGCCGCTTCGCCGGTTTCCTCGTTGAAGTCGCCCGCGATGATCCGCACCGGCATGTCGGGTGCCAGCGCGGCAAGCGCATCGCGAAAGCCCTGCAGCCGCTCCCGCGCGTCGACATTGCCTTCGGGGCCCGCGATGTGGACGATGTGGCGATAGCCGTTCGCCAACAGGTGCCGCACCATCGCCTCCGCTCCGGCACGATTGTCGAGCCGCAATGACGGCCGCGAGACAATTTCGTCCGGCGCATTGATCAGCACCACGGGCAAGGCCGCCGGCAGCGCGCGCTCCAGTGACTCGGGCGGAATGTGCGGCGCCATCACCAGCAACCCGTCGACTCGCCCGCGCATCGCCCGCAGCGCCACTGCGGCCTGCTCGCTGTCGTCATGCATGTTGGAAAGCAGCAGCAGATAGCCCCGCCGGCTCGCCTCGCGGTCCATTCCGCGCACGCATTCGGAGAAGAATTCGCCGTGCAGGTCGGGGAGCACCACGCCGATCGCCTGCGCCCGCGCCAGGCTCAGGCTGCGCGCGCCGGCATGCGGCACATAGCCCAACTCCGTGGCGGCGGCCAGGATCCGCTCGCGCGTCTCGCCGCGGACATTGTTGAGGCCGTTGAGCGCGCGCGACACCGATGCGACCGAAACCTCGGCGCGGCGTGCGACATCGCGGATGGTGGCCTCGCCCATTTTGCTCCTGTTCCCGTTCTCACGCATGTTTCCTACGTTTCAGACCCGAAGGGCGATTGCAATCCTCGCCTGTCAAAGGTTATGTAACCGGTTACGGTCGGCCGCAACAAGCACAAAAGTTGCGTGCGCGGAGCCCGCTGATTTGCCGCGCCGGTTGGGGCGCCCCCTTCAGGGAGAGGAATTGAAATGTTCGACACCAAGATTTCGCGACGCGCGGCGCTGCTGGGTGCAGGCGCGGTTGCGGCTTGGGTCTCCAGCCCGGCACGCGCGCTGCTCGAGGCGGCGGCGCAATTGCCGGTGCCCGCCTTCGTCGATGGCCTGATGGCGAAGATGACGCTCGCCGAAAAGGCCGGCCAGCTCACGCTGATGCCCAGCGCCTGGGGCGGGGGCGTCGCGACGCAGCTCAATCCGCCCACCAGCGGCCCGGGCTTCGAGCAGCAGCTCGAGGAAGTGCGCGAGATGCAGCTCACCGGCGTGTTCAACGGCAACGGCGCCGAGATGGCGCGCCGGATGCAGACCGTCGCGATGAAGGAATCGCGGCTCAAGATCCCGTTGCTCTTCGCCGCCGACGTGATCCACGGCCATCGCACGATCTTCCCGGTGCCGGTGGGCGAGGCGGCCAGCTTCGAGCCGGATCTCGCCGAGCGCACCGCGCGCATGGCCTCGTACGAAGGCGCCGCCTCGGGCATCGACTGGACCTTCGCACCGATGGTCGACATCGCGCGAGACCAGCGCTGGGGCCGCACGATGGAGGGCGCCGGCGAGGACGTCCATCTCGGCGTCCTGATGGCCGAGGCGCGCGTCCGCGGCTTCCAGCGGCCCGATCTCAAGGCGATCGATTCGATGATGGCCTGCGCCAAGCATTTCGCGGCCTATGGCGCTGCCGAGGCGGGGCTCGACTACAACACCGTCGACGTCTCCGAGCGCACGCTGCGCGAGATCTACTTCCCGCCGTTCCGCGCGGCGGTGAATGCCGGGGTGATGTCGTTCATGGCCTCGTTCAACGAGATTTCGGGCGTTCCCTCCACGGGCAACGAATGGCTGATGCGCGATATCCTGCGCGGCGAATGGGGTTTCGAGGGCTTCGTCGTTTCCGATTACACCGGCGACATGGAGATGATCGACCACGGCTTCGCGAAGGACTCGCGCGAGGCCGCGAAGCTGGCGTTCCTCGCCGGGGTCGACATGAGCATGACCAGTGGCTTCTATCGCAAGCACTTGCCCGAGCTGGTCGAGGCGGGCGAGGTGCCGCAGGCGCGGCTCGACGATTCGGTGCGGAAAGTCCTCGCGATCAAGGCCGCGCTCGGGCTGTTCGACGATCCCTTCCGCCGCATCGATCTCAAGCGCGAAAAGGCGCGCTCGCGCACGAAGCCGGCGATCGCGTTGTCGCGGGAAGCGGGGCGCAAGTCGATCGTGATGCTCAAGAACGAAGGCGATCTGCTGCCGCTGCCCAAATCGGGCAAGAAGATCGCGATCATCGGCCCGTTCGCCTCGGGCAAGCACGACCTCAACGGGCCCTGGGTGGTCTATGGCAGCAACGATTATGCCGTCGATCTCGCGGAGGGCGTACGGGCTGCGGTCGCCGACAGGAACAGCGTCACCGTCACTGCAGGCTCGGGCGTCGAGGAGGCGCTCCCCGGCGGGATCGATGCCGCAATAGCCGCCGCGCGCGCGGCCGACGTGGTCCTGCTCGCGATCGGCGAAAGCGAGAACATGTCGGGCGAGGCGCAGTCGCGTCCCGAGATCGTCGTCCCCGCGCCGCAACAGGCACTCGCCGAGGCTGTCGCTGCGGTCGGCAAGCCGGTAGTCGTGGTCCTCAAAAACGGCCGCGCATTGGCACTGCAGGGCGCTGTCGCCAGCGCGCCCGCGATCCTCGTCACCTGGTTCCTCGGCACCGAGAGCGGCAACGCCACTGCCGATGTGCTGTTCGGCGACTACGGCCCCTCGGGCCGCCTGCCGAGCAGCTTTCCGCGCTCGCCCGGCCAGCAGCCTTATTATTACGCGCACAAGCCTACCGGCCGGCCCAACCCGTCGGACGACAAGCTCGAGCCGTACAAGGCGCATTACCGCGGGATCCCGAACAAGGCGCTGTATCCGTTCGGCCACGGCCTGACCTACGGTAAGATCGAATATTCGGGCCTCCAGGTCGCGCCGACTTTGGCATGGGCCGGCGACCTTACCGTCACCGCCACGATCACCAACCGCGGCACCCGCGCTGCGGAAGAGGTGGTCCAGCTCTACATCCACGACCGTGCCGCGAGTATCACTCGTCCGGTCCGCGAGTTGAAGGCGTTCCGCAAAGTGAAGCTTGCCCCCGGCGCGTCGGAGACGGTGACCTTCAAGCTCAGCCGTTCGCTGCTGCTTTTCTACGGCCGCGACAACAAGCCGACGGTCGAGCCCGGCACGTTCGACGTCTGGATCGCCCCCTCCGCCGAGGCGGAAGGCGTTCACGGCACGTTCGAGTTGGTGAAGGGCTGAAATCCTCTCCCACTGCTCGGAGGATTTTCACCGCTCCAACCCCTTCACGATCCGCGCATGTGCGCCCTTGCCCAGCGGGTTCAGCAACATCAGCCCGCACGAAACCGCGAGCGCCGTCAGCGGCACCAATGCGATCGTCCACCGCATCGCCGCCAGTGTCGCCGCGCTTTGCTGCACGTTTGCGACATAGCCTGCGCTGTCGAAGCCGAACCCGAGGATCGTCGTCGCGAGCCCGATCGCCACGCGCTGGAGCAACGCCGCTGCCCCGAACACCGCGCCTTCGACCCGCAGCCCGGTCGCCTGCTCGCCATATTCGATCGTGTTGGGCAGCATTGCCCAGAAGGCGAAATGCAGCCCGACGATCAGCGCCTGCATGCCGACGAGGAACAGCTGCATCGCCACAGGACGGTCGATATGCACGGCGGCGAACAGCGTCAGCCCCACCATGCACGCGAGCGCCGCGACGAACCACAAGGCCCGCGTCCCCAGCACCCGCTGAAGCAGCATCCACACCGGCACTGCCACTGCGCTCACCACGCCCATCCAGGCCAGCGCGCTCTGCCCGGCATCGTTGCTGCCGAGAAAGTATTTGAAATAATAGAGCACCGATTTGTTGAGTACGGTCACCGCGACGATCATCGCCATCATCGCCAGGTTGAGCGTCACGAACGCCCGGTTGGCGATCAGGCTCGCCACGCTGGCCCGCACCGATGGCGGGGCAGGGGCAGCGGGCACCGCATCCTCGCGGTAGGTCGCTCCCACGAGCATCAGGATCGTCGTCCCCAACACCGCGAACAGCACCGCCGCCCACAAATACCCCTGTGCCGCCACTGCGCCGCCGCCGAGCCATGCCCCGATCGGCACCGTTCCGCGCGCCACCACCACCCAGGCAAGCGTTCCGAACAGCATCCGCGCGCCCGCGACGAACGCCCGGTCGTGGCTGTCGACGCTGATCCGCGCGCCCATCGCCAGATAGGGCACGTTAAGCGCGGCATAAGCCGTGCGGAACAGCAGATGCCCGATCACCACCAGCGTCAGCCCGGCCGCGCCGGTCCCCAGCGGCGCATAGGTAAGGATGCAGGCGAGCCCGAGCGGCACGCTCCCCATGATCAGCACGCGCCCATAGCCGCGCTTCGGCGGCCGTCGATCGGTGATTTCGCCGGCGACGAAGCTCGCGATTCCGTCCCAGATCGACGCCGCGGTATAGATCGCCGCGGCGGTCGTCATCGCCAGCCCCAGCGCGTCGGTATAATAGAACAAGAGGAAGAGCATGATGCTCTGCCAATAGAGATTGAACGCGAAGTCCCCGAAGGCGAACAAGACGAGGCGCGCCTTCGTGGGGAGAGGCTTCAAAATCTTTCTCCGTCTGCCGCACGTCCGTCTGCCGCGATCGCGCATGGCGATCAAGCGCCGCGGGCTTTCCCAAAGCGGGCTCGCGCGTGTACCCCAAGGGCATGAAGACCATCGCCGATCCGGCCAACAGCCTGTCCCGCGGCCTCGCCGCGATCCGCACACGCTTTCAGGTCCCGGAGAGCTTCCCGTCCGCGGTGCTCGCCGCCGCCGAAGCCGCTGCCCGCCGTACCCCGACCGAGCATGCCGACCGCACCGGCCGGCATTTCGTCACGCTCGATCCGGCAAGCGCCACCGATCTCGATCAGGCCTTCGCGATCGAGCCCAGCGGCGGCGATCTGCTGCTCCATTATGCGATCGCCGATGTCGCCTGGTTCGTCACCGATGGCGATGCCCTCGATACGGAAGCCTGGCGCCGCGGTACTACGCTCTATCTTCCGGACGGCAAAGCGGGTCTCTATCCGTCGGCCCTGAGCGAAGGCGCCGCGAGCCTGCTGCCCGACGGTCCCCGGCCCGCAGTGATCTTCACTGTCCGTGTCGCGCCCGACGGCGCGGTCCATCTCGACGGCGCCGAGCGCGCCATCATCCGCAGCAATGCCAAGCTCGCTTATGACAGCGTCCGTGACGCAGATCTGCCGCCCGGTTTCGCCGAACTCACTTCGCGTCTCCAGCAAGCCGAGGCCGGCCGGGGCGCCGCCCGCGTCGATCCACCCGAGCAGGAAGTCGCCGCGCGCAAGGACGGCAACTTCGAACTGGTGTTCCGCCCGCGCCTCGTGTCGGAGGAGCGCAACGCGGCGCTGTCGCTCGCGGCGAACATGGCGATCGCGGATGTGCTCTCGGCCCACCAGACCGGCCTGTTCCGCGTGATGGCCGCGCCCGACGACGCGGCCATTGCGCGCCTCCGCCAGACCGCGATCGCCTTCGGGCTCGACTGGCCGCCGATGGCGCCGCTCGCCCAGTTCGAGGCGACGCTCGACGGGGCCGATCCCAAACAGGCGGCCTTCATGCTCGCTGTCCGCCGCGCGGGGCAGGGCGCTTCCTACCAGCCCTTCCAGCACGGAATCGTCCCCTGGCACGCGGCTGTTGCCGCGACCTACGCCCATGCCACCGCGCCGCTCCGCCGCCTCGCCGATCGCTATGTCATTCGCGCCACGCTCGCCGTCGCCAACGGGCAGCCGGTGCCGGCGGTGGTGACCGAGGCGTTCGAGAAGCTCCCCGCGGTGATGGCGCGCGCCGACGCGATCGGCGGACAGATCGATCGCGCAGTGATCGACCTCGCCGAGGCAGTGATGCTGCAGGGCAAAGAAGGGCAGGCATTCGCCGCTGTGGTCACCGACGCAGACGATCGCGGCGCGCGGATCCAGCTGCGCGATCTTCCCGTGGTTGCGCGGCTCGCAATGCCCGGTGCAGAGCCCGGCGACGTGATCACCGTGACGTTGACGGCGGCCGATCCTGAACGTCAGCGGATCACGTTCGAGCTGACCGCTTGATGGATGGGGCGCGAGGCTGCCGCGTAAACGGGGAACAAGTGCACGCCGAAGTTGACACTTCCATGCCCTCATCGTCCCCCGTCCGCGGTTTCATTGTCCTCTATGCGCTTGCTTATGCAGGGCTGTACGTCAGCTTCATTCCGTTCGTTTCCGTGCTGCTTCCGCTCAAGGTGACTGCGATCGCCGATCCCGAGCATCGCGTCGCGCTGCTGAGCGCCGCGGCCCTGGGCGGAGCGGCGGTGGCGAGCGTCGCCAATCTCGTCTTCGGCGCCCTCAGCGACCGCACCTATCGCCGCCGCCGCACGCGCCGCCCGTGGATCCTCGCCGGGCTCGGCCTGCTGATCCTCGCTTATGCCCTGTTCCACTGGAGCAGCGACGGCCCATCGATGCTGGCCGCAGTGACTTTGCTGCAAATCGCTATCAACATGATGTTCGCCCCCGTCGGAGCGATCATGGCCGACGAGATCCCCGACGCGCAAAAAGGCCTGGTCGCCGGACTGATGGGCGCCGCGCACCCCTTTTCCTCGCTCGTCGCAGTCGGCGTGACTCTCCGCGGCCTCGGCCCGGAAGGCATGCGTTACGCTTTGCTCTGCGCAGTCATCGCGATACTCGTTTTGCCGCTATTGCTATTCATTAGCGAGCGTCGCGATCCGCTTCCCGAACAACCACCCGCGCTTCGCGTCCGCCGCCGTGCCGATTTCGCGCGCATCTGGATCGCGCGCGTCCTCGTCCAGATCGCCGGCAACGGGCTCTCCACTTATGGCCTGTTCTACTTCCTCGCCGTGCTGGGCGAGAAGATCCCCGACAGAAGCAGGGCCGAGGCGGCGAGCGAGGGCGTCGCGGCGATCTTCGCCGGCGTCACTATCGTGGCATTGTTGCTCACGATCGCCGCGGGCCGCCTCTCGGACCGGACGATGCGCCGGAAACCTTTCCTCGCCTTATCGTCGGTGACGATGGCGGCGGGATTGGCGATCATGGCCGCGGCGTCGAACTGGCCGGCAGCGACGCTGGGCTTCGGCATCGCGATCGCGGGCATGTCGGTATTCCTCGCGATACAGTCCGCGCTGGCGATGCAATTGCTGCCGTCGCCGGGGCACCGCGGCCGCGATCTCGGCATCCTCAACCTCACCAACACACTGCCGGCGATGGTCGCCCCCTTGCTCGCGCTGGCGCTCAGCCCCGATCAGGCGGGCTATGCGCCGTGGCTGCTCGTCCTCGCGACGGGCGTGCTGGCGGGCGGCGCGGCAGCGATGACGGTCAGGACGCAGAACTGAGCGCACGGCCCTTTTCGGACAGGCTCCGGAAAGTGATCGACCAGCGCGGCACCTCCATCGGCGCGATGCTGTGCTCCCAATCGTGCCTTGCCTCGCCAGAGAGGTGGTAGACCGAGCGCGGGCTGACCGGCGCGGCGAAGCGGTCGAATCCGCCCGGCCGCCGCCGCCGGAACCGCATCACCGCCGGATTGCCCAGCGACACGCCGACGACATGCTCGAACACCGGCCGGTCCTTGTGCCAGCCGATCCCCGCACCCGGATCGTAGCGGATCACCAATGCATGCGCGAACGCTTCGGCACGGACCCCGGCAAAGCCCGCCGCCTTCTCGCGCAACGGTAGCAGCCATTCGGGCAGCGGCGTGCCCATGGTGAAAGCTCCGTCGTCGAAATCGTAGCGCCAGCCGAAGCTGGCCGTCAGCCTTTTGCCCAGCCAGCCCTGGAACCGGAACGGGCTCAATCCCGCGGCATCCACCGCGGCGATCAGCCGCGCTTCCTCGTCCGGCGTGACGAGGTCTTCCGCGTAAGCGAAACCGGGAAAAGGAGGGCCGAACAGATCGGCTGCGGGGAGGGGCATTATAATTTCCGTCTCAGGCCCGGATCGGCCCGGTCGAAGTCGGCCAGGTGATGCTTCAGGTGAGGCTTCAAAACAAAACAGAGTTTCCGATTGCAGTTAATGCAACGACGTTTGTTGTCGAAATCCGTTCCGAATCCGATCGATAGCGGTTGCAACAAACATCTTCCGGGCTTAGCGGTGCGCGCCGTGAAAGACCAAATGATTGCTGAGATTGACCGCGCGTCCCTGTTTCTCAAGGCGCTGTCGGGTCGGAGTCGCCTGTTGCTGTTGTGCCATTTGTGGGACGGCGAGAAGTCCGTCGGCGAGCTCGCAAGGCTCACCGGCGCGCGCGATACTGCCGTCTCGCAGCAGCTCGCTCTGCTTCGTCGCGAGGGCATGGTCAACGCGCGCCGCGCCGGCCAGATGATCTTCTATTCGCTGGCGAGCGCAGAGGCGAAGCGCATGCTCGAATCGCTTCACGACCTGTTCTGCGTCGAGCCCTTGGCCAAGGCGGCCGAGTAGAGCCGCTCGACATCTTCTCGCCGTGCGAGCTCCGAACCCGGCGTGATCAGCGCCGCAGCGCCCGCCGCCACGCCATAGCGTAAAGCCTCCTCGAGCGACTTGCCCGAGGCGAGGGCGAAAGTGATGCCCGCGACCATCGAATCGCCCGCGCCTACGGCGCTTCCGGTCGGCACTTCGATCGCGGGCATGCGCAATTCGGTATTCTCGGCGACCAGCAACGCGCCGCGCTCGCCGAGCGAGACCACGATCACGTCGGCGAAGCCGCGCTCGAGCAGCTCGCGCGCGGCCTCGCACTCCATGGCCTCGTCGGCCAGTTCGCGCCCGACCAGCTCCTGCACTTCGCGCAGGCTGGGCTTGATCAAAAAGGCGCAGCTGCCCTCCACCGCGGCCAGCGCATCCCCCGAAGTGTCGATCACCAGCCTGGCGCCGATCTTGCCACACAAGGCGCATAGCCGGCGGAAGATCGCGGGATCGCAATCGGGCGGCAGGCTGCCGCTCGCGATCACATAAGCAGACGGGCCGTCGATCCCGCCCACGGCATCGAGGATCCGTTCCAGTTCGTCGCCGCTCAGCGACGGCCCCGGCAGCACGAAGCGATATTGCTCGCCGCTTTTTTCCTCGTCGACAGTGAAGCTCTCGCGCGTCGTCCCGGCGATCGGCACCGGCGCGATCGGCACGCCGGCTTCGCGGAGCAGCTTCTCGAACATTGCCCCCGGCGATCCACCGCAGGGGAACACCGCCGTCACTTCGCCGCCCAGCGCGTGCACCACGCGGGCCACGTTGATTCCGCCGCCGCCCGGCTCGAAACGCGGCGCCGTGCAGCGCAGCTTGTGCGTCGGCCGCACGCTCTCGGTACCGGTGAAAACGTCGAGTGCCGGATTGAGCGTCAGCGTTACGATCGCCGCCATGCGTCAGCGCCGGTCCAGCACTGCACGCGCGGCGGGGATGATCAGGTCGAGAGGCCGGTTGACGCGCATCCGGTGCCAGCCTGCAAGCTCACCCACCGAACGCCGCGATTGCTCGCGCACCACGTCGGCGGTCGCATCCGAGGCGTCTCTGCTGCGCGCGCTCACCCGGGCGATGCGATCGCGTTCGGGCGCCTCCAGCCAGATGCCGGTAAACGGCACCCGCCGGCGCAGCGCGATCGCCTCGGCCACGTCGCGCTCGCTGCGGCTCATGAACACGGCGTCGAGGATCACCGAATTCCCGCAGGCGATGTGATCGTCGGCGGATTCGAACAACGCCTCATAAGTCGCCTCGTCGCTATGCCGCGTATAATGCGCTGGCGGGAGCCGCATCTCGGGCGCCAGCCCCGCCAGACGTTTGCGGAACACATCGGATCGCAGGACGCGTGCGCCCGGCGTTCTGCCCAATCGCGCGCCGAGCAGCCGGGAAAGAGTGGACTTGCCCGTACCCGAAAGCCCGCCGATCGCGACAATGCGTGGCGGGAAGGGTGCGAGAACGGCTTCCGCCAGTGCCGCATCACCCGCTTCCATGACGCGCAACGACAGCAAAAGCGGCAGCGTGGCCCAGCCGGTAGCGCCCTGCGGCTCCACATCGAGATAACGATTGGCGAGGATATTAGCCTCCGTAGCGAGGCCGCGGCGCACCAGCTCGAGCAAATGGCCGGCAAGATCGAACAGGATATCCTCAGGAACCGGGCCGTGCAGTTGCCGCACGCGCCTGGCCGCGCTCCGGCGACGAAGCAGCGGGAGCTGGCGGGTGAGTTCGCGGCGCTGCGTGTCCGATCTTGCGAGCCGCTCGAACCGCGCCAGCGACGCGGCGCCATCGCCCACCGTCGCGCGCGCATGGGCTGCCGCCAGTCGGTCGGCGAACGCATGCAGGGCCGATGCGTCGAGCCCCTCCTGCCCGAGCAGGATTTCGAACGGAACACTCCCTGTCGAAGCCACTGCGGCCATTGCCTCCTTTGCGTATCCTTAGTCGCGCTTCGCCGGCCTGGCATTGCTTTTCTGAACGAAAGCTGGAGCGTTCAGCCGGCCGTACCGCCGCCGCGGCGAAACGTCTGGAGAAGACGTCGCGAAGTTGCGTTCGGGCAGGGACGGTCACGCGCGCGGAAAGGATCTCGGCGCGTTGCGCACCCATCTCACTCTCCTATGATGCGCGCCGTATGTGCCCGCTGGTAGCGCTACCATGAGTGAGCTGCTACGGACAAGTCAACGCGCGGCGTCAGACCGGACCGGTGAGAGGATGAAAATGCGACGTTTCCTTGCTTTTCTATTGCTCTTGCTGAGCGTGGCGCTGCCGTCGGCGGTCCGCGCCGAGACCGGCTACGACCTGTGGTTGCGCTATCAACCGCTCGAGCAGCAATGGAAGGATCGATACGCAAGGCAGGTGACGCACTTCACGGCTGCGAGCCGGCCGACGATCATCGCGGCGGCCAACGAGCTGCGCCGCGGATTCGAGGGCATGCTCGGCTATGACCTTGTCTGGCGCGAAACGGTGATGGGCGACGGCGCCGTCGTCCTCGGTACCGGAAAATCGCCGCTGATCGCGCCGCTCGGTCTCCCGCTCGCCCAGCTTGGTCCCGAGGGCTATCTCATCCGCAGCGCGACGATTGACGGCAAGCGCGTCACCGTGATCGCCGCCAATCAGGACGTGGGCGTGCTCTACGGCGTGTTCCGCTTCCTCAAGCTGATGCAGACACGCCAGCCGCTCGACAATCTCGACATTTCGGATGCGCCGAAGCTCAAGGTTCGCGTGCTCAATCACTGGGACAATCTCGATCGCTATGTCGAGCGGGGCTATGCGGGCCAGTCGATCTGGGACTGGCAGAAGCTGCCGGGCTACAAGGACCCGCGCTACACCGATTATGCCCGCGCCAATGCCTCGATCGGGATCAACGGGACCGTCCTCACCAACGTGAACGCCAATGCCGACGTGCTCCGGCCCGAATGGCTGGAGAAGGTCAAGGCGCTCGCGGACACATTCCGGCCCTATGGCATCAAGGTTTATCTGACCGCCCGCTTCTCGGCGCCGATCGAACTGGGCGGGCTCAGGACCGCCGATCCGCTCGACCCGCAGGTCGCTGCCTGGTGGAAGGCCAAGGTCGACGAGATTTACCGCGTCATTCCCGATTTCGGCGGCTTCCTCGTCAAGGCCAATTCGGAGGGCCAGCCCGGCCCTGCCGACTACAAGCGCAGCCATGCCGAGGGGGCCAACATGTTCGCCGACGCGCTGGCCCCGCACGGCGGCGTGCTGATGTGGCGCGCCTTCGTCTACGCCGCCGAGAATCCCGACGACCGCCACAAGCAGGCCTATGCCGAGTTCCAGCCGCTGGACGGCAAGTTCCGCGACAACGTCCTCGTCCAGGTCAAGAACGGCGCGATCGATTTCCAGCCGCGCGAGCCTTTTCATCCGCTGTTCGGGTCGATGCCGCGCACCCCGCTGATGATGGAATTCCAGATCACCAAGGAATATCTCGGTTTCGCGACGCACCTCGCCTATCTCGGCACGATGTGGGAGGAGGCGCTGCAGGCCGATACCTTCCGGCCAGCCAAGGGCTCAACTGTGGCGAAACTGCTCGCCACGCCGGTCGAGCCAGGCGCCGCGACCGGCATGGCCGGGGTCGCCAATATCGGCAGCGACATCAACTGGTCGGGCTCGCAATTCGATCAGGCGAACTGGTACGCCTTCGGCCGTCTCGCCTGGGATCCCGACGCCCGCGCCGAGCCGATCGCGCGCGACTGGGCGACGCTGACCTGGGGCAACGACCCCGCCGTCACCGGCCCGATCGTGCAGATGATGATGGGCTCACGCGAGGCGGTGGTCGACTACATGACGCCGCTGGGTCTCGGCCATCTGATGGCGACCGGCCACCATTATGGCCCTGGCCCGTGGATTTCGGATCTCGCTCGCCCCGAATGGAACCCGGTCTATTATCACAAGGCCGACGCGCGGGGCATCGGTTTCGACCGCACCGCCACGGGCACCAACGCCGTCGGCCAATATGCCCCGCAGGTGGCTGCGCAGTTCGGCGACCTCAAACGCGTGCCGGAGAAATTCCTGCTCTGGTTCCACCACGTCCCCTGGACCTACCGGACAGCCTCCGGCCGGGCTGTCTGGGACGAACTGATCATCCGCTACGATCGCGGCGTCGCCGCGGTGCAGGCGATGCAGGCCGATTGGGACGGCCTGAAGGGCAAGATCGACCCCCGCCGCTGGGCCGAGGTCCGCGATTTCCTCGCGATCCAGCGGGGGGAGGCGCAGTGGTGGCGCGACGCCTCGATCGCTTATTTCCAATCGGTCTCGAAGCGCCCGCTCCCCGCAGGCCACGCCGCTCCGGCGCACGATCTGGAATATTACAAGGCGATCAAGACGCCGTACGCGCCGGGGAATGGGAAATAGTCCACAATTCAAGGCCGCTGCAGGCCGCGGGCGAGATAGGCCTTGATATATTGGCGAAGCTGCGGCGTGGGTTCGCCCAGCACGCTGCGATGCTCGGGGGCGAGATGCGCAACGGGATCGCCATGATGGCGGAACACGAAGGTGTCGAACATCGCCCCCCAGGCGGCGCGGCGCTCGGCCGGTAGATGCCCGATCGCCATCGCCGCATGCACCATCGCGTCGAACCGGGCGGCCGCGTCGGGTGAATCGTTCCACCAGTAATTGACGAGGCAATTGAACGGTGCCAGCGCCTCGACCTGGTGCCACCAGAGCGCGGGAATGTAGATCGCGTCGCCGGGCTCGATCTCGGCGGTCCGCGCCGCCGCCAGCGCCTCGCGGAAGCGCGGGAAGCGCTCGAAATCGGGGGCGTTCAATTCGACCATGCTCGTCGGCTGCCCCGCCACGGTGCGGTCGAGCGGCCCGACATAGAGATTGTGGATCTGATCGGGCGGAAACAGCGTGAAGCGCCGCTTCCCCGCGGCCACGCAAGCGACATTGTCCGAGACGTCGAAATGGGTGGAGATGATCGAGCGATTGCCCAGCCATATCCGCGGCGGTGCGTCGAGGCCTGCGAGCAGGGGCAGGGGATTGGCCTCGGCGAAGCCGGGGAGCATCTCCGCGGTCTCCAGCGCCCCGGCATAGACCGCGGGCGCGCCGTCCTTGCCGACCACGCTTTGCAGATAGCGCAGCAATTCGGCGAAGGCGCCGCGCCGCCGTTCGAAGTTGAAGCCCTTCATGTCGGGGGAATAAAAGAAGCGCCCCCCGATCTCGGATGAACCTATGAATGCCTCCGCCGCCGCCCCGCGATCGAAGCCGAGCAGATGTGCCGCCACTGCCTCGGTCGACTCATTCCCCGCGCGGACTATTGGCCAATCGCGCACCAGTCCGCGGATCACCACCGGCGCATAGCTGCTGATTACATCGCGGAATGCGGCAGCGTCGGGGATCTCACCGATGGGGGAAGGGCCAATCATCGGCGTTTCCTAGCGCATTTTTCCGTCTCGTGCTCCGGCCTCCACCGGAGCACAAGAGTGGCACAAAAAAATGGCGCCGCGAGGGATGCTCGCGACGCCAGGGCAGGGTGTTGTCGTGAAATCAGAAGCTGAAGCGCATGATGCCCGAGATCCGGCGATCGTTCATGTACCAGCCGCGCGGCACTTCGACATTCTCGCCGTCGAGCCCGGTGACTACCGCCTTGGTCTTCACCACTTCGTTGAGCAGGTTGGACCCCTGAAGGCCGATTTTCACATTGTCGGACAGAGAATAGAAGATCGATGCGTCGAGCTGTCCAGTCGCCTTGTTGATGATCGGATCGTTGGGCACGATCACGTCGCGGATGGTCAGCAGGAAGTCCGACCGCCATGAATAGGTGGCACGGAGCGAGAGCGGCCCGACGTCGAAGAAGGGCGTGATATTGAAGTTGTGCTTCGAAAGTCCCTGCAGCGGCAGGCTGGCGAGGTCCACCGTGGTCACGCGGCCTGCGCCGACGTTCGGATCGGTCTCCGAAAGCGTGCTCTGGGGCACGCCGCTCGAGTCGATGTAAGTGTAGTTGGCCTGTAGACCGAGGCCCTTGAGCACGCCCGGCAGGAAGTCGAACGTCTGCTGGTAAGCGACTTCGACGCCCTTGATCTTGCCCGTGTCAGGAGAATTGATCGGCGTGCTCACGACTGCAGGGAAGGTCGCACCGTTATTGGTGAATTCGAAGATGGCGGTGCTGTTGGTCAGCACGCCGTGCAGTTCCTTGTAGAAAGCCGACACGGTAAGCTGGCCGACGCTGGAGAAATACCATTCCGCGGTCAGATCGAAATTGTCGGCGGTAACGGGCTTCAGATACGGATTGCCCGCTTCGAACGACCCTTGCATCGTAAAGCTGTTCGGGATCGCGTTGCCGTTCGCGTCCACATTCTGGACGGGCGCGAGGTTCACGTTGAAGTAGTTGCGCGTCAGGCCGGTGGCGGGCGGCGCGACGCCCTTGAAATAGGCCGCGCGGAACTGAAGGCCGCCGCCCACTTCGAACTTCACGTTCGCGCTCGGCAGCCAATATTCGTAGCTGGTCTTCACGTTGCTGGGAGTGAGCGCCCCATTGAGGAAGCCGCGGGCCGCATTCCGCGTCGCGACGGGGAAGGTGCAGAATGCCGGCGGGTTCTGGCCGACGGGGACGTTCGCACAGTCGGTCTCGCTCGGGAAGGGACTCCCCGGCTGCGGGAAGGCCATGAAGCCGCCCGCGGTACGGTCCGTCTTGGTGTAGCGGACGCCCACGTTGCCACTCAGGCGCAGCCCGTTGCCGAATTCGCTGTCGAAACGCGCCATGGCATAGGCGGCCTTGTTCGTCTCCCGGATCGGATTGATCTCGCCGGGAAGGAACGGCGTGCCGGCCACTACGCCGCAGCGCTGGGCGAGCGGATTCCAGCCGTCGTTGCGGACCACGCCGTCTCCACACGCCGTGGTCGGCGCGCGCCATTCGCGGTTAACCGCGGTGGCATAGGCGGCATATTGGGCGTAGTTCTTGATGATGTTCGAGCCATAGAATAGCCGTCCCTGGCCCGCGAGGGGGTTGGGTGCCTGGCCCTGGAAGAAATTATCGAAATAATAAGGCACGTTGGCGCCGACACCGATCGGCGTGCCGCCCGTTCCACCAGGGACGCCGTCAACTGGCTCGTCGAGCCACACCGGTCCGCCGCTACCCCATTGCTCGGTTATCACGCCCCAATTGTAGGTCGAGAAGCGCGCGGTCTGATCGCGATCGGCATAGCGAACACCCGCCTTGATCGACTTGAGGAAGCCGCCCTCGGGGAAGGAATATTCCAGATCGAGCCGCGCCGCGTCCGAATTGCCGTCGCTGTCCTCGATATGGTCCATCGCGGCGCGCGGGAAGCTGTTATAGGGATCGGTGAAGCTGGTATGGCCGGCGCCAAAATAGGTCGGCGCCCAACGCTGTCCCGGAAGAGTGCTTTCCGCTGCCCGACTTCCGAACCCCGCACAATCAAAGCCGTTGTCGTGATCGTTGTCCGGCGCGTTCTGCGAATTGGCCGCCGGCCCGTTGCAGACCTGCGGCGGCAGGAACTGGACGATCGGATAGTTGCTGCCGCGCAGTTGGATCGACGCGTTCTGATAGGTCGAGTTCCACAGCGTATGGTCCTGGATATAGGTGCTCGAATCGACGTGCTGATAGTCGAGCGACACGCCCAGCCGATCGCTGACGCTCCACTTGAAATTGAAGCCGTAATCGTCCGTGACGAGCCTCTCTGTGTGGTAGCGCGCGATGTTGTTGCTCTGCAGGCCCATCATGGGCGTGCGGGCAGCACCGCTGAACTGGTCATCGCGCCAGCCGGTCGGACCGGTGATCGTGCCGCTGGCGAACAGGCCGTCGTCGTCGAACGCCAGCGTGGTGCCGGGCACGCGACGAGAGTCGCCGTTGTTGGTAACGTTGTCGGTCGCGATCTCGACCGTATGCTCACTCCACGCCTGACGCGCGTCGGACCGGAGGAACTGGAATATGGCCTCCATCGAGCCGTCGTTGCTGCGCCACTGCGCCGCGGCCGAATAGCCGTAGCGGGTGCGGTCGAACTCCTGGCTGCCGAGCACGGCGCCCCGTGGGAAGAGTACGCGACCGACTTGGGTCGCGCCGGGATTCTGGACGACGTCGCCGTCCGAATAGAGATTGCGGATTCGGAAGCTCGAAATCTGCAGGCGGTCGGCCCGGCTCTTCAGGTTCGAATAGGAAGCACTGGCGAGGAAGCCGATCTCGCCGATCCCGGTCTGCCAGCGATTGCTGACGAGGACATTGAGGTTGGCGCTCGGATCCTTCTGGAAGTCGCCATAGTTCATCTCGGCCGAGGCGGCGAGGGCCAGGCCCTTGGAGTCGAAGGGCGTGCGCGTGCGCAGATTGACCACGCCGGCGATACCGCCTTCGATGCGGTCCGCCGTAGGTGATTTGAACACGTCGACGCCGCCAAGCAGCTCGGAGGGCACGTCGGCGAAGCTCAGTGAGCGACCGTTATTGGCGCTGAACGCCTCGCGGCCATTGAACTCGGAGCGGACATAAGTGAGGCCGCGGACGACGACTCCCGAGCCTTCGACCGAGAAGTGGTCGGGATCGACGCCGGCGGCGAAGCGGTTGATCGCGACGCCCGGGATGCGCTGCAGCGTCTCGGTGACCGAACGGTCGGGAAGCGCGCCGATATCCTCGGCAGTGACCGAATCGACGATGACGTCGGAGTTGCGCTTGATCTGCTGCGCGCTCTGCAGCGACTGGCGATAGCCCTGGACAATGATCTCGTCCCCGGCCGGTGCATCCTGTGCCGCAGTTTCGTCCTGCGCGGCAGGGGTAGTCTGCGCCGACGCACCGTCGGTCTGTGCCCAGGCCGTGCCGGCCCCGAATAGGCACAGTGCCGCAGCGGATACGCCCGCGCGGAGCATCCCCGACTTCAGTTTTGCCGCATTTTCAGATGCATGAATAGCGTGCTGCTTGCGCATCAAGCGTCCCCCTCCAGTGTTAACGCTACCATTAGCCGGTGCGAATTATTGCTATTATGTTGCATGGGTAGAAGTAATTCGCGGCAAAGATCAAGAGAGATAGTGACAACGCTGTACGTATGTGCTGATTTTGCAATGGTTTTGCTGCGATGCAACGAAGGAGCTCCCCGCGTCCGCCGCGGCGGTTTTGGAAAGTGGGAGCGCTAACATCGCGCAAGGGGAGGGAAATTTGTCCGCGTTCACAATTCGCGTTCCAGCGTGACCCGGCCAACGATCCGGAGCGTCGTCATCGTCGGCGGCGGCACTGCGGGCTGGATGACGGCTGCGGCGCTGGCGCGCCTGGGCCGGGCGGGAGTGACGATCACGCTCGTCGAATCGGACGCGATAGGGACGGTGGGAGTGGGGGAGGCGACGATCCCGCCGATCCAGACCTTCAATGCGATGCTCGGCATCGACGAAAGGGATTTCCTGGCGAAGACGCAGGGTTCGATGAAGCTCGGCATCGAGTTCGTCGACTGGAATGCGTCCGGACACCGATACCTGCACCCGTTCGGCGAATATGGCTTCGATATCGACGGGGTGAAGTTCCACCAGATCTGGCAACGGCTCCACGCAATGGGCCAGGCGAGCGCGCTCGACGACTATAGCCTGTGCGCCGTCGCCTGCCAGCTCGATCGCTACGACGCGCCCGCGCGCGACCCCGGCTCGCCGCTGTCCCGGCTGGTCCAGGCCTATCATTTCGATGCATCGCTCTACGCCCGCTACCTGCGCGACTATGCCGGGCACCGCGGCGTCGTCCGCCGCGAGGGCAAGATCATCGACGTGTCCCTGCGCGGCGAGGACGGCTTCATCGACGCCGTAACGCTGGAGGACGGCACCAGGCTCGCGGCCGATCTGTTCATCGATTGCTCGGGCTTTCGCGGGCTGCTGATCGAGGAAGCGCTCCATACCGGCTATGAGGACTGGACCCACTGGCTGCCGTGCGACCGCGCGCTTGCGGTGCCCACCGCCAATGCCGGGCCGCTGGCGCCCTATACCCGCGCCACCGCGCGGGCCTCGGGCTGGCAATGGCGGATCCCGCTCCAGCACCGGACCGGCAACGGCTATGTCTATTCGAGCGCGCATGTGTCCGACGACGAGGCGGCGGCGACTTTGCTCGCCAATCTGGAAGGCGAGCCGCTCGCCGATCCGCGGCCGCTCCGCTTCACCACCGGCCGGCGAAAACTGGCGTGGAACCGCAATTGCGTCGCGATCGGCCTGTCGGGCGGCTTCCTCGAACCATTGGAATCGACCAGCATCCATTTGATCCAGGCGGGCATTTCGCGTCTGCTGGCGTTCTTCCCGGATGCCGGCTGGGGCGATGCCGAGCGCGACACCTATAACGATTTCACGCGCACCCAATACGAACAGGTGCGCGACTTCGTGATCCTCCATTACAAGGCGAACGGGCGCGACGAGCCGCTATGGCATCACGCCCGCGAGATGGCGGTGCCCGAGAGCCTCACGCGCCGCATCGAGCTGTTCCGCAATCGTGGCCGGGTCTTCCGGCGCGAGGACGAATTGTTCGGCGAGACGAGCTGGATCGCCGTTATGCTGGGGCAGGGGATCACGCCGCAGGGTTGGGACCCGCTCGCCGACGCGCTCGATCCCGGGCAATTGCGCCAGATGCTGGATCGCATCCGCGTCACTTTCCGCCGCACGGCCGAGGCGATGCCCGCGCACGCCGACTGGCTCGCGCGGCACTGCCCCTCCAGAGGAACCGCATGACCGACAACCGCATCCGCAAGATCGTCATCGTCGGCGGGGGCACCGCCGGCTGGATGGCGGCCGCCACCTTCGCGCGTATCCTCGGGCCCGAATATGCCGGCGTCACGCTGATCGAATCCGACGAGATCGGCATCGTCGGCGTCGGCGAGGCGACGATCCCGCAGATGGCGACGTTCAATCGCATGCTCGGCGTCGACGAGAACGCATTCATGCGCGCCACCCAGGGCAGCTTCAAGCTGGGCATCCAGTTCGTGAATTGGGGACGGCAGGGCCACACCTATTTCCACCCCTTCGGCAAATATGGCGTCGACATGCAGGGCGTGTCGTTCCACGCCTATTTCCTGCGACTGCATCAGCTTGGCGAGGCGCCCGACTTGGACGAATGGTCGCTCCAGGCCAAAGCCGGGCAGCAGGGCAAGTTCATGCGCGCGATCGATGCCGGCCGCTCCCCGCTCTCCGACATCGCCTACGCCTTCCACTTCGACGCCGGACTCTACGCCCGTTTCCTGCGTGGCTATTCCGAAGAGCGCGGGGTGATCCGCCGCGAAGGCAGGATCGTCGACGTCAAGCTCCGCGGCGAGGACGGGTTCGTCCAGTCGGTGGTGATGGAAGACGGCACCGAAGTGGAAGGCGACCTGTTCGTCGATTGCTCGGGCTTTCGCGGCCTGATCATCGAGCAGGCGCTGAAGGCCGGCTTCACCGACTGGTCGCACTGGCTGCCTTGTGACCGCGCGATCGCGGTACCGTGCGAGAGCGTCGAGGAGTGGACGCCCTATACCCGCTCGACTGCGCACAAGGCCGGCTGGCAATGGCGTATCCCGCTCCAGCACCGCACCGGCAACGGCCATGTCTTCTGCTCGCAATACATGTCCGACGACGAGGCGACCGGGATTCTGCTCGCCAATCTCGACGGCAAACTGCTGGCGGACCCGCGTACCGTCCCGTTCCGAACCGGCCATCGCAACAAGCTCTGGATCAAGAACTGCGTGGCGATGGGGCTGGCGGGCGGCTTCATCGAACCGCTGGAATCGACTGCGATCTGGCTGATCCAGAGCGGAATCTCGCGCTTCCTGACGATGTTCCCGGACAAGCATTTCAACCAGGCCGACGTGGATCGCTACAACCGCATCATGACGACCGATTACGAGGAAATCCGCGACTTCATCATCCTCCATTACCACGCCACCGAGCGCGACGATTCGCCCTTCTGGGACTATTGCCGGAACATGGAGATTCCCGAGCGGCTGGCCGAGAAAATGCGCGTCTTCCGAAGCCACGGCCGCGCCTTCCGCGAGAATGAGGAATTGTTCAACGACACCAGCTGGTTCGCAGTGATGCACGGCCAGCTGATGGGCGCGCGGAGCTTCGATCCGGTCGCCGAAGTGATGAGCCTCGACGAAACCCGTTCACGCCTCGCGCATATCCGCGAGGCGATCGCCAATTCGGCCGACTACATGCCGAAGCATCGTGACTATATCCGGGAGAATTGCGCCGCATGAAACGTCTGGCACTCTACGCGCTGCTGTCGCTCGCGACGCCCGCCGCCGCCCAGCCCGTCGCCAGCTTCGACTGGTTCGAATATCGCGGCGGCGATGCCGTGGACCGCGCCAACCAGCCGACGCCCGATCAATATCGCAATCCCATCCTGCAGGGCTTCTATCCCGATCCGAGCGTCACGCGCGTCGGCAAGGATTTCTACCTGGTCACTTCCACCTTCAGCTATTTCCCCGGCATTCCGGTGTTCCGCAGCCGCGATCTCGTCAGCTGGGCCCAGATCGGCAATGCGATCGATCGCCCTGGCCAGCTCGACTTCAAGCAGCTCGGCCTCTCGCGCGGCGTGTTCGCGCCGACGATCCAGGCGAAGGCGGGGACCTTCTATATCCTCAACACCTGCGTCGATTGCGGCGGCAATTTCGTGATCACCGCGAAGAACCCGGCTGGGCCGTGGTCCGACCCGGTGTGGCTGCCCGATCTGGAAGGCGGGATCGATCCGTCGCTGTTCTTCGACGATGACGGCAAGACCTGGATCCTCAATAACGGTCCGCCCGAAGGCGAGCCGCAATATCAGGGCCACCGCGCGATCTGGATCCAGCAGTTCGACCTAAAGGCGCTGAAGACGATCGGCCCTCGAAAATTGCTCGTCAACGGCGGCGTCGATTTCTCGAAGAAGCCGATCTGGATCGAGGGGCCGCATATCTTCAGGAAGGACGGCTATTATTATCTGAGCTGCGCCGAGGGCGGCACCGCCGAGGGCCACAGCCAGGTCATCCTGCGCTCGAAAAGCGTCACCGGGCCGTACGAACCCAATCCTGCCAATCCGATCCTTACCCAGCGCGGTCTTCCAGGCGACCGCGAGAATCCGATCACGTCCGCGGGACATGCCCAGCTGGTCACCACGCCCGACGGCAAATGGTGGGCAACCTTTCTCGCTGTCCGCCCATACAAGGGGGACTTCTATTCGACTGGGCGCGAGACTTTCCTGATGCCGGTGCGCTGGGAGAATGGCTGGCCGCGCATCACCGATCCCGGGCAGGTGGTCCCCTGGATGGCTACGCGGCCCGCGCTGCCGGTGCAGCCCGCGCCGCCGGTGCCGATCAACGGCGCGTTCGCCGTGCGCGACGAGTTCGACGGGACGAAGCTGCCGCCTTACTGGATGATGCTGCGCAACCCGCGCACCGACTGGTTCCGTCTCGAAGGCGGCGCGCTCAAGCTGCAGGCGCGTGATGTGGGGCTCGGCGACAATGCCAACCCCTCGTTCCTCACGCGCCGCCAGCAGCACCAGAACGCCACCGCCGAAACCGTGGTCCGTTTCACCCCGGCAAAGGACGGCGACCGCGCCGGGCTCGCGGTGTTCCAGAACGATGATTACTGGATCTTCGTCGGGCTGAAGCGCGTGGATGGCAAGCTGGCCGTCGTCGTCGATCAGCGCGAGGGGCCGACGGCGTCCGCCCAAGGCAAGACGATCGCCGGGGTCGATGCCGACACTTTCGGCATCGCCGAAGGGCAGCCGCTGGCTTTGCGCATCGAGGTCCGCGGCAATGCCTATGCCTTTTCCTATGCGCGGCTGCTCGGCAATCCCGATGCGCCGATGCTGGCTTGGCGCCCTTTGACGCAACTCACCACCGATGCGCTGACGACCAAAACCGCGGGCGGCTTCGTCGGCTCCACCTTCGGGCTGTTCGCCGGACGTGCGAAATAGGAGATATGATGCGACCGATCCTGACGGCGGCTGCCACACTTTTGCTGGCCGGTGCCACTCCCCCGCCGCCGTTGCCGGTCCATCTCAACCAGATCGGCTTCGAGCCCGGCGATGCCAAGATCGCGATCGTCGGCGGAGGATCGGCGCCGCTGGCCTGGACGCTGTACGACGCCGCCGGTCGCGCCGTCCGGCAGGGCAAGGCGCAGCCTTTCGGGCAGGATGCGGCATCGGGCGGGGCAGTCCAGCGGATCGACTTCAGCGATTTCCGCACGCCGGGCGAAGGCTATCGCCTGGTCGTCGAAGGTTCGCCGAGCAATGCCTTCGCGATCCGGGAAGGCATGTATGCGCCGCTCGCCCGAGACGCGGCCGCATTTTTCTATCACCAGCGCGCGGGCGTGCCGATCGAGGCGCGGCTGGTCGGTGCAGCATGGGCGCGGCCGGCGGGGCATCCGAAGGAAGTCGCCAAATGCTTCGCGGGACGCGACGAGCGCGGGATCGAATGGCCGGGATGCGGCTATGCGCTCGACGTCACCGGCGGCTGGTACGACGCCGGCGATCACGGCAAATACGTGGTCAATGGCGGTATCTCCTTGTGGACCCTGCTCAATGCCTATGAGCGACGGCCCGCCGCATTCGGGGATGGCAGCCTGAAGATCCCCGAAGCCGGAAACCATGTCAGCGATTTGCTTGACGAAGCGCGTTTCGAGATGGAGTTTCTGCTCCGGATGCAGATTGCCGACGGCGTGCGGACGCGCGTTCCCGCCGGCGCGCCCAAGCCAGCCAAAGCGGGCAGGCCGGCCTGGGAGACCGAGCCTGCCGATTTCGCCGAGATCGACGCCGGGGGAATGGCGCACCAGAAGGTCGCCGACCGCAACTGGACCAAATTGCCCATGCCGCCGCAGGACGATCCCGAGGAACGGCTGCTCTATCCGCCGACCACCGCGGCGACGCTCAATCTTGCCGCCACCGCGGCGCAGTGCGCGCGGCTATGGCGCGGGGTGGACGATGCCTTCGCCGCGCGCTGCCGTGCCGCAGCCGAGCGCGCGTGGAAGGCGGCGAAACGCAATCCGCAGGTCTATGCCACCAGCAGCTTCACCGGCAGCGGCGGCTATGGCGATGGCGACGTCTCGGATGAATTCTACTGGGCGGCGGCGGAATTGTTCGCCACCACCGGCGGAGCGGAATATCGCGATGCAGTGACAGGCTCGCGGCATTTCCGTGCCGATGTAAAAGAATTCGGCTGGCCGAGCACTGCAACGTTAGGGACGATCACGCTGGCGACGACGCGCAATGCGCTCCCCAAAAGCGAGATCGACCGGCTTCGCGGTGGGATCGTCCCCGCGGCGGACCGCTTCCTCGCCGACGGGAAGGGCAATGGCTATGGCATTCCCTATGTCGCGAGCGGCTATCCCTGGGGATCGAACTCGAGCCTGCTAAATCGGGCGATGTTGCTCGGGCTGGCGCATGACTTCACCGGCGAGGCGAAGTACCGCGCCGGCGTGGTCGCGACGATGGATTATGTCCTCGGCCGCAACCCGCTCGGCCAGTCCTATGTCAGCGGCTATGGCGTGCGACCGCTGATGAACCCGCACCACCGCTTCTGGGCACATTCGCTCGATCCGAAGCTGCCCGGCCCGCCGCCGGGCGTGCTTTCGGGCGGGCCGAACTCGACGGCGATGAGCGACGAGGTTGCCCGGGCGATGCGCGGCAAATGCGCGCCCCAGCGCTGCTGGGTCGACGATATCCAGGCTTTCTCGATGAACGAAGTCGCGATCAACTGGAACGCGCCCCTGTTCTGGGTCGCGGCGTGGCTGGATAGCTGACTTTATTCCCCTCCCTTGCAGGGAGGGGAGTTCCATCACTTGACCGTCAGCGTGGCGCTCTTGAGCTTCACCGAGTCCGGGCCGGACGAGATCGTGAACGTCCCCGGCTCGACGACGCGCTTCATGTCGACATTCCATAGCGACAGGTCGCGCGGCGTGAGCTCGAAAGTGACGGTCTTCTTCTCGCCGGGCTTCAGGCTGACGCGCTCGAAGCGCTTCAGCTCCTTCACCGGCCGGGTGACGCTAGCCAGATCGTCGCGGACATAGAGCTGGACGACTTCGTCGCCGGCCCGCGCACCCGTGTTGGTCACATCCACGCTGACCTTGACGTTGTTGTACCGCCCGATCGTCGGCGTCGCGAGCACCGGCGCGGCGATGTCGAACGTCGTGTAGGAAAGCCCGTAGCCGAACGGATAGAGCGGGCTGGTCTCGGCGAAGAGATAGCCGCGCCGCGCGCTCGGCTTGTGGTTGTAGAACATCGGCAGCTGGCCGACGTCGCGCGCGATCGTCACGGGCAGCTTGCCGCCCGGATTGGCACGCCCGAATACCACGTCGGCGACGGCGTTGCCGGTCTCCTGTCCCAGATACCAGCCCTCGATCAGCGCCGGGGCATTCTCCGCCAGATACTTCACCGACAGCGGCCGGCCGTTGAGCAGCAACACCACCACCGGCTTGCCGAGTGCGAAGATCTCCTTCGCCAGCTGGTTCTGCGGCCCGATCAGCTCGAGGCTGTTGCGGTCGCCGAGATGGTTGTCGGCCCACGCCTCGCGGCTGAGCTGCTCGTTGTCGCCGAGCACGAGGAAAACGACGTCGGCATTCTTCGCGGTCTCGATCGCCTCGGCGCGGAGCCGGTCGTTGGTGGCGTCGTCGACCAGCTCGACGGCGTCCGCGGCCCAGGCGCGGCTCTTGGTGAGTTTCACGCCCTCGGCGAAATCGACTTCGAACTTGCCCTTGCCTTCGGCCTTCAGTCCCTCGAGCACGCTGACGACGTGGCGCGGAACGTCGCTATAGCCGCCGATCGGCGTGTCGCTGGCATGGGTGCCGATCACGGCCATCCGTTTGATCCTGCTCGAGTCGAGCGGCAGCAGGCCCTTGTCGTTCTTGAGCAGCACGATCGCTTCGCGCGCCGCCTCGCGGGCCAGGGCGATCGCATCGGGCGTCTCGGTCTTCGCCGCGGCCGCCTTGGCGTCGACATAGGGGTTTTCGAACAGCCCGGCGTTGAACTTGAGCCTGAGGATGCGGCGGACGGACTCGTCGATTTGCGCCTCGCTCACTTTGCCATCGCGGACGAGCTGGGGCAGCAGCGCATAGGCCTCCCCGTCGGGGGTCTCGAAGTCGACGGTCGCGTCGAGCGCGCGGACCGCGGCATCGCCGAGATTGTCGTACAGCTTGTGGCGCGTCATCAGCTCGCGGATCGCGAAATAGTCGCTCAGCACGACGCCCCTGAAGCCCCATTCCTGGCGGAGCACGTCGTGGAGCAGCCAGCGATTGGCATGGCTCGGGATGCCGTCGATCTCGTTGTACGAGGGCATCACCGACATCACCGGCAGCTCGGTGACGGCGCGCTCGAAGGGCGGGAAGAAGACTTCGCGCAACGTGCGTTCGGAGACGGTGGCGGGGCCGATATTCGTGCCGCTCTCGGGCTGGCCGTGCCCGGTCATGTGCTTGAGCGTCACATAGACCTTGTCCTTGGCGAGCGGCAGCGTGGTGCCCTGGAAGCCGCGGATGGCGGCGAGGCCCATCTCGCCGACCAGATAGGGGTCCTCGCCATAGGTCTCCTCGATCCGGCCCCAACGCGGATCGCGCGCGACGTCGACCACGGGCGCGAGCGCGAGATTGGCGCCGCGGGCGCGCATCTCGCGCGCCGCCACCGAGAAGACCTGCTCTTGCAGCTTCGGGTTCCACGTGCTGGCGAGCGCGATCGCCTGCGGGAAGCTGGTCGCGCCGGGGGCGACATAGCCGTGCAGCGCCTCTTCGTGCATGATCAGCGGGATGCCGAGACGGGTCTTCTCGACTGCCCATTTCTGCGCGGCGTTGATGTAGCGCGCGGTATCCTCGGCGCTGCGGTTGACGGTGCCGGCAGCGGCACCCGCCGCCGGGCCCTGGGTGATCGCGCGGCGGTCATAAGGGCGCGAGATCTGGCCGAGGCCGTTGGGGAAGTTCTTGCTCGCCTTCTGCGCGTCGAATTCGCCATCGGGCGTCTGGATCTTGTCCTTCTGGAGCCAGATCGCGACCATTTGCTGGACCTTCTCCTCCAGCGTCATCCGCTTGAGCAGGTCCTCGACCCGCGCGTCGATCGGCTGCGACGCATCCTTGTACAGCGGCTTGTCGGCGCGTGCGTTCTGGGCGTGCGCGACGGATGCGGGCGCCGGAGTCAGCGCAGTTGCGGCCAGCATGGCGATCGCGGCGAGGGGAAACCGGCGGGCGGACTTGCCCGGCAGGCGGGTAACGATCATCAGGCTCTCCCGGTCGCGGCGCCGCTGCGCCGTCTTGTGGATTTTTGGTAGCGCTATCAGCTATCTCCGAGTCCAGGCGGGGTCAACCGCGGCGCAACCGGTTCCATGCCGATTGCATTCCGCGAAACCGCACCTTATGCCTCGGCACAAAGGACGGGGATGAGCAAACCTAGCCGAAGAAGCCGCGGGTCAGTCACGGTGCAGGACGTCGCACGCGCCGCCGGCGTGTCCGCGATGACGGTGTCGCGCGTGGTCAACGGGGGCACCAATGTGCGCGAGACGACGCGCGCCGCGGTGCTCGCGGCGATCGCGCAGCTCAATTATTCGCCGAACAGTGCCGCGCGCAGCCTCGCCGCGGGCGACGCGACGCAGATCGGGCTGCTCTATTCGAATCCGTCCGCCGCTTATCTGTCGCAATTCCTCATCGGCGCGCTCGCCGCAGCGCGCCGCGCCGGCTGCCACCTGGTCCTTGAGGCGTGCGAGAGCGAGAGGCCGGACGAGCAGGCGGAAGCAACCCGCAGCTTCGCTTCGACCAGCGTCGAGGGGGTGATCCTGCCACCGCCGCTCTCCGAGGCCGCGCCGGTGCGCGCCGAGCTGGAGGCTGCCGGCATTCCGTGGGTGTCGGTCGCGATGGGCCTGCCGCCGGCGCGCAGCCTAAACGTCCGCATCGACGATTTCGAAGGCGCCGCGGCGATGACCCGGCATCTGCTCGATCTCGGGCACCGGAAGATCGGCTTCATCCGCGGCAACCCCAACCAGACCTCCAGCGCCGAGCGCTATCGAGGCTTTGCCGCCGCGCTCGAGGAAGCGGGGATCGACATCAAGTCGGCGGCGGTGGAGCAGGGCTATTTCACGTTCCGCTCGGGGATCGTCGCGGCCGAGCGCCTGCTCGACCGGCCCGAGCCGCCAACCGCGATCTTCGCGAGCAACGACGACATGGCCGCGGCCGCGGTGGGCGTGGCGCATCGCCGTGGGCTGCACGTGCCGCAGGATCTGAGCGTCGTCGGGTTCGACGATACCTCGCTCGCCACCACCGTCTGGCCCGAACTCACCACCGTGCGTCAGCCGATCTCCACCATGGCCGAGGAAGCGCTAACTTTGCTGCTCGCCCGGATCCGCGCGCATCGCTCGGCCGAAACCGACAGGCTGGAGGAGCAGGTGCTCGATCACGAGCTGATCGTGCGGGAGTCCTCCGCGCCGCCCAAGGGCGCGCAAACCACGCCTTCGGGCCGCGCCAGCGTTTCCGGCCGCCGTGGCGGCGCCACTACATCCAATCCAGGCCTGCGCTAGAGGCGCTTGCAATTCCTGAGCGTCCGGGCCACCGTTACCGCTAACACGCCGTGCCGGGTCGCGCACGGGTGACCAGGAGAGGAAGTGGGGATGAACCAGACCGCGGAGAGGGCCAATATCGGCCTGATCAGCGCCATCGTCGCAGTCGCGACGATCGGCGGATTACTTTTCGGATATGATAGCGGCGCCGTGAACGGCACCCAGCCAGGCCTCAAGGCGGCGTTCGCGCTCGACGATGCCGGGCTTGGCTTCACCGTCGGATCGCTGCTGATCGGCTGTTTCATCGGCGCGTTCTTCGCCGGCACCCTCGCGGACCGGATGGGCCGCCGCAATGTGATGCGGCTCGCCGCGCTTCTCTTCCTCGTCGGCGCACTGATCCAGGGCCTGTCGCACGACCACAACATCTTCGTCATCGCTCGAATCCTGGGCGGCATGGCGGTCGGCGCCGCTTCGGTGCTGTCGCCCGCCTATATCTCCGAAGTCGCCCCCGCGAACATCCGCGGCCGGATGACGACGGTGCAGCAGATCATGATCATCTCCGGCCTCACCGCCGCCTTCGTGGTCAACTACTACCTCGCCGCTGCGGCGGGCGCGTCGACCAACCTCTTCTGGGGCGGGATCGAGGCTTGGCGCTGGATGTACCTGATGCAGGCGCTGCCGGCCGCAGTGTTTCTGATCGCCTTGTTCTTCATCCCGGAGAGCCCGCGCTATCTCGTCTCCAAGGGCCGCAATCCCGAAGCGCTCGCCGTCCTGACTTCGCTGTTCGGCACGACGGAGGGGGCGCTCAAGCTCGCCGAGATTCAGGCGAGCTTCTCCACCGACCATCGTCCGCAGCTCAAGGACGTTCTGACGCCGGCAGGTGGCCGCGGCTTCCTCGGCATCCGCGCGATCGTCTGGGCGGGCCTGCTGCTCGCAGTGTTCCAGCAGCTCGTCGGCATCAACGTGATCTTCTATTACGGCTCGACGCTGTGGCAGGCTGCAGGCTTCAGCGAGAATGATTCGCTGCTGATCAACATCGTCTCGGGCTTCGTCTCGATAGCGGCCTGCTTCGTCACGATCGCAGTGATCGACAGGATCGGGCGCAAGCCGCTGCTGCTGATCGGCTCGGCAGGCATGGCGATCACGCTGTTCGTGATGGTCTTCGCCTTTCGCGAAGGCGCGCTGGTCGACGGCAAGCTGGTCATGTCGGCGCAGGTCGGCACGGTCGCGGTGATCGCCGCCAACCTCTATGTGATCTTCTTCAACGTCAGCTGGGGCCCGGTGATGTGGGTGATGCTCGGCGAGATGTTCCCGAACCAGATCCGCGGTTCTGCGTTGGCAGTGTGCGGTTTCGCGCAGTGGTTCGCCAATTATCTTATCGCGCAGGCGTTCCCGATCATGCTGGCTGGCATTGGCCTCGCGGCCAGCTATTCGTTCTACGGAATCTGCGCAGTGATCAGCTTCTTCCTCGTCCAGCGTTTCATTCAGGAGACCAAGGGCAAGGAACTGGAGGCGATGGAAGGCTGATCGCCTTCCCGCGCCAACAAATTGGGGGGGCGTGGGCCGCGAGGCTCGCGCCCCTCTGCACGACAAGAGGACGATATGACCCGTACGCCTGCCCGCCCGTTCCGCTCGCGCGAATGGTTCGCCGCGCCTGGCCGCAGCGACATGGCGGCGCTCTATCTCGAGCGCTTCATGAACTATGGCATCACCCCGGACGAGCTGCGGTCGGGCAAGCCGATCATCGGCATCGCGCAATCGGGCAGCGACATCGCGCCGTGCAACCGCATCCATCTGGAGACGGTGAAGCGCGCGCGCGAAGGCATTCTGGCGGCGGGCGGCGTGCCGATGGAATTCCCGCTCCATCCGATCTTCGAGAATTGTCGGCGGCCGACCGCGGCGCTGGATCGCAACCTCGCTTATCTGGGGCTGGTCGAGATCCTCAACGGCTATCCGATCGACGCCGTGATCCTCACCACCGGTTGCGACAAGACCACGCCGAGCTCGCTGATGGCGGCCTCGACGGTCGACATTCCGGCGATCGTGCTGTCGGGCGGGCCGATGCTCGACGGGTGGCACGAAGGCGAGCTGGTCGGATCGGGAACGGTGATCTGGCGCAGCCGGCGCAAGATGGCGGCGGGCGAGATCGACGAGGAGGAATTCCTCCAGCGCGCGATGGAGAGCGCGCCGTCCTCGGGCCATTGCAACACGATGGGCACCGCATCGACGATGAACTCGATCGCCGAGGGGCTGGGGATGAGCCTGCCCGGCTGCGCGATGATCCCGGCGCCCTATCGCGAGCGCGGGCAGATTGCGTACGAGACAGGGCGGCGCATCGTCGAGATGGCCTATGAGGATCTGCGTCCTTCGAAGATCCTGAGCAAAGCGAGCTTCCTCAATGCGATCAAGCTGCTGACCGCGATCGGCGGATCGACCAACGCCCAGCCGCACCTCGTCGCGATGGCGCGGCACGCGGGGATCGAGATCACGCCGGACGACTGGCGCTCCGGCTATGACCTGCCATTGATCGTCAACATGCAACCGGCGGGCAAATATCTCTCCGAGCGCTTCCACCGCGCCGGGGGGATCCCCGCGGTGATATCCGAGATGCTGGCCGCCGGCGCACTCGACGGCGACGTCATGACCTGCACCGGCAGGACGCTGGCCGAGAATGTCGCGGGCGCGCCTACGAAGGATCGCGACGTGATCCTGCCCTGGAATGCGCCGTTGATGGAAAAGGCCGGCTTCCTCGTGCTCACCGGCAATCTGTTCGACATGGCGATCATGAAGACCAGCGTGATCTCGGACGATTTCCGGGCGCGCTATCTCTCGCGGCCGGGCGCGGAAGGCGTGTTCGAGGGGCGGGCGATCGTGTTCGACGGATCGGATGACTATCACCACCGGATCAACGATCCCGCGCTGAACATCGACGCGAATTGCATCCTGGTGATCCGCGGCGCGGGCGTGCTCGGCTGGCCGGGGTCGGCCGAAGTGGTCAACATGCAGCCGCCCGATCATATCATCCAGCAGGGCATCATGAGCCTGCCGACGCTCGGCGACGGGCGGCAATCGGGGACGTCGGACAGCCCGTCGATCCTCAATGCATCACCCGAGAGCGCCGCGGGGGGCGGGCTCTCGTGGCTGCGGACCGGGGACATCATCCGCGTCGATCTCAATGCGGGCACCGCCGACGCGCTGGTCGAGCCGGAGGAGATTGCGCGCCGGAAAACCGAGCCGGCTCCGCCGATCCCCGAGAGCAACACGCCATGGGAGGAATTGTACCGCGAAAAGGTAGGGCAATTGGGCGAGGGCGGGGTGCTGGACTTCGCGCTCAAATATCGTCGGACCAGCGAGAAGGTGCCGCGGCACAACCACTGAGTCGCGGGTGCTTTGTTGGATTTGGAGCGCTTAACTTCGCACTTTTCTCGCGAATCGTGAAATTTCGTTTCCGGGCGGCGCAAGATTGTTGCGTCGGCGGCAGTCGGATTCTTCTCGACGGATTCAAAGAGCGGCGACGAGCCTTGCACGCGAAATCCTACATTGGAAGCAGGATCCGGAATGTGCCCGTGCGCCGGAAACGGCTAGACAGGATGCCATGACGCATCCGCTCGACCGGCCGGCATGGACCGCATTGCGAACCCGACAGCAGGCGCTGGCACAGGGTGAGGGACGCGCGCTCCGTTATGATGGCGACTATGCGATCTTCGCCGCAACCGGAGACCACGCGCCGCCCTCGCTGGCTGCGCTCGGGGCGCTGATCGGCGCGACCGGTCCGGCGATCGTGCTGCAGAAGGATCCGCTGCCGCCGGTTCCGGGAACGCGGGTCGGCAAGCATCGGATGGGCGTGCAGATGGCGGCGGAAACGCTGTCCGGCGCTGCCGACATGGATTTCCTCGAGCTCGGCGATGCCGACGCGGCCGAGATGCTCGCGCTGGCGACGTTGACCGAGCCCGGGCCCTTCTTCGCGCAAACCCACCGGCTGGGCGACTTTATCGGCATCCGGCACGAGGGGCGGCTGGTGGCGATGGCGGGCGAGCGGATGAAGCCCGACGGGTTCACCGAAGTCAGCGGGGTCTGCACGCACCCCGGCTGGCGCGGCCGGGGCTATGCCGGCGGGCTGATGCGAGTGGTCGCGGAGCGCATCCTCGCGCGGGGCGAGACGCCGTTCCTCCACGCCTATGCCGATAACCGCGGCGCGATCGCATTGTACGAGAGCCTGGGATTTCGCCTGCGATGCGACATGAACGTGACGGTGCTCGAGCCCGATTGAGGCGCATCCCGACGCCAAGCGCCAGGTTGAGGACTCATATCTTCTTCGTTACCCCGGCCTTGAGCCGGGGTGCCGCTGCCTTCAGGCTGGGCAGAACAAGCGGGATCCCGGCTCAAGGCCGGGATGACTGAAATTTATCAACAGCTTGTATAAGTTCTCTACCTGGGCCCGTGCTGATCAGCCCCCATCGCCGGCCATCAAATCCATGAAGTTGCGCGCCGCTTCGCGATCGGCCTCGTCCTTGAACGCCACGTCGAGATCGGGCGCGCTGCCGAGGATGTGGAGCAGCGCCCAGAGCGCGAAGCGGCGGTTGCGATCGCGCTCGAGGCCGAGATCGACGCGGATGCGCTCGGTGCCTTCGGCAAGTGCGTCAGGGTTGAGCGTGGCAGGGTCGGCGGTGCCGAAATAGCGGCGGAGCTGATCGTCGAAGTCCATGCGCCTTGCCTATGCGAAAGCGCCCCGGACGCAAGCATCCAGGTGCCAATTTGCGTGAAGCAGCACGCGGTGCGCCCGGAAGTCCGGTCGACCGCCGCATGGATGCCGCGCTTGCCGCCGGCCTGGGCATCCTGACCGTGACAAGCATGTCGGTCAACGCGGCCGAAGGCAGATTTACGATGCTGAGCGCGTGACGTTTTTCGTGCATAAAAGGCTTGCAAATAGCTGGAAAGAAACGCCTTATAGTCAAACATAGCGCGCGCGCTTCCCAGCGCCTTCCGCCTGAGCCGCGCGAAGCCGGCTCGACTTGAAGATAAGCTTCTTGACTTCAAGGTAAATATCTTATCTTCGAGGTATGTATCTTGGTGCCGAATTTCTCGGTATCGAGACAAGTGTCTTGACGGCGAGATAACATGATCAAAACGGATACCGTCGAAGAACTGATCACCTTGTGGTCGGCGGCTATGCCCGATGTCGACACGCGCGGGCTCTCGGTGCTCGGGCGGGCGCGCCGCGTGACCCGGCGGGCGCGGCTCGCGGTCGAGCCGTTGCTCGCGAAGCACGGCATCGACGGCGGCGGGTATGACGTGCTGGCGGCGCTGCGTGCCGCGCCGCCGCCGCATCGGCTCCGGCCGACCGAGCTGTATCGCGCGCTTGCGATTTCCTCCGGCGGCCTGACCTCGCGGCTCAACAAGCTCGAGGCGGCGCGTCTGATTCATCGTCCCGCCGCAAGTGACGATAAAAGAAGCGTTTTTGTGGAACTTTCGGCGAAAGGCAAGGGGCTGGTCGAGCAGGCATTTCGCGAGGAGATGGCGCTCCAGGCACAGCTGCTGGCGGGGCTTGCCGACAAGGAGCAATGGGTGCTTTCCACCCTGCTCAAGAAGCTGGAATCGACGATGGAACCGGACCGGACCGCGACCTGAACATCGCGTTATCGCAAATCATTCGCAGTTTTATTGCGAATCTTGCGCAATAAGCGGTGTCAAACGCCTTCGCGGATCAGCGTGCCGCGCTGGCCGGGGACAGTGACCTCGAAGCGGAACAAGTCGCCGGCATGCGGTTCCTTCGCCAGATCGCCGGGAGCGATGTGCTTGTTGGCGGTGGTGGCGAAGACGGTCTTGAGATCGGGACCGCCGAACGCGATCTTGGTGATCGCGCCGACCGGGAACCTGACGGTCTCGAGCAACTCGCCGGCAGGCGAATAGCGTCGGACGCCCCAGCCCATATAGAGGCCGACCCATATACAGCCTTCGCTGTCGACTGTCGGGCCGTCGGGGAAGCCTTCCGAATTGGGGATACGGGCGAATTCGCGGCGGTTCGCCAACATGCCGGAATCGTCGACGTCGCAGGCGTAGATCACCCCGCCGAGCGTATCGACATGGTAGAGCGTCTTGCCATCGGGCGAGAGCGCGGGCCCGTTGGTGATCGCGACGTGCGGACTGACCGCCACGCAGCTGCCGTCGCTGCCCAGGCGGTAGATCGCGCCGGTGATGTCGGACTCGCCATCGTCCATGCTGCCGAACCACAAGCGGCCCTGCGGATCGACGGTGGCGTCGTTGAGGCGATTGGTCGGCGTCTCCGGCTCGGGCGCGCAGATATGCGTGAAGCTGCCGTCCCGCTCGTCGAACTTGCTGAGGCCCGTCTGGAGGCCGGCGACGAAGCCGCCGCTCTCCACCGGCAGGATGAAGCCGACCTGACCGGGCGCGTCCCAGCTGCGGGTGGCGCCGTTCGCCGGATCGTAGCGGTGAATCTTGTGGCCTTTGATGTCGACGAACCAGAGTGCCTGGTCGCGCTCGACCCAGACCGGGCCCTCGCCGAGCGGCGCCCCGAGCTGCCAGATGCTGACCGGCTCGGAAATCGCCACTTTGCTCATCTTATCGCCACCCTGCGTCCACGAAATATTCGTGGCCCGTTACCAGCCGAGCGTCGTCCGAAGCAAGGAACAACGCCATCGCGGCGATATCGTCGGGAACGAGACGGCCCTTGAGGCACTGCGCGGCGACGATCTCGGCCTCGCCCTCAGGGGTGTACCATTGCATCTGGCGCACCGTCTTGACGTTGCCCGGGACGATGCAGACCGAGCGGATATTGTCGGGCCCGAGCTCGCGGGCGAAGCTGCGGGTGAGACCTTCGATGCCGGCCTTGCAGGTCTGGTAGAGCGTGAGCTGCTCGAGCGCGAGATGCCATGAGATCGAGCCGAGATTGACGATCACGCCGCCGCCCTTGGCCTTCATGCCCGGGATCACCGACTGGGCGACGAAGAAGAGGTGGCGGAGATTCACCGCGATGCGGTTGTCCCAATATTCGGGGGTGACCTGCTCGATCGTGTGGCGATCGTCGTTGGCGGCGTTGTTGATGAGGATGTCGAATGCGCCATGCTCGTCGATCAACGCGGCGATCATGGACTGGACGGCGGCGATGTCGGTCAGGTCGCAACGCTTGAAGACGGGGGCGACGTCGGCACCCGCGAGGCTCTCGACCAGCGTGACCGAATCTTGCTCGGCGATGTCGAAGAAGGTGACTTGCGCGCCCTGGCGCACAAAGCCCTCGACCATGCCCGCGCCGATGCCCGAGCCGCCGCCGGTTATCAGCACGCGCTTGCCCTTGAGGCTGGGATAGAGGGCCCGTTGATCGCGCGCGAGCGGCATGGGCTTGGGATCAGCTTCGGACATGGACGGTGCGGGTTCCTGTGAGCGCACGGGGCGCGTGCGGATGCGTGTAGTAAGGATAAGAGACAAATTCGCTAATGAAAGCGATTTTCACGCGAGCAGGCCGCGCGCAGCGAGATTGCGCATCAGATCGCGGATACCGAATTCCCAGGGCGCGGCGGCCTTCGACGTAGTGACGCGATTGACGAGCGCGCCGAGCTTCGGCGTGGCGATGCGGACCACGTCGCCTTCCTTGTGGGTGAAGCCGCGACCGGGATGGTCGCGGTCCTGCACCGGCGCGAACAAGGTGCCGAGGAACAAGGCGAAGCCATCCGGATATTGGTGCTCGCTGAGCGCCTGGCGGACGAGGTCGGTCGGATCGCGGCTGATCTCGCTCATCTTGTTGGTGCCGCTGAGCGTATAGCCCTCGGGACCGGTGATCTGAAGATCGACCACCGCCGAGCGGACATCGTCCATCGTGAAATGATCGTCGAAGATGCGGATGAAGGGGCCGAGCGCGGTCGAGGCGTTATTGTCCTTGGCCTTGCCGAGAAGCAGGGCGCTGCGCCCTTCGAAGTCGCGCAGATTGACGTCGTTGCCGAGCGTCGCGCCGCGGGGCGTGCCCTTGCTGTCGACGATCAGGACGACCTCGGGCTCGGGATTGTTCCAGTCGCTGTCCGAGCGGATGCCGATATCGTCACCCCAGCCGACTGCCGAGAGCACGGGGGCCTTGGTGAACACCTCGGCATCGGGGCCGATCGCCACTTCGAGATATTGCGACCACATGCCGGCATCGATCAACGCCGCCTTGAGGCTGGCGGCCTCGGCGCTGCCGGGGACCACCGAGCGGATGCCCGAACCCACCTTCGCCTCGAGATCGCCGCGGATTTCCGAGGCCTTGTCGGCATCGCCGCGCGCGCGCTCCTCGATCACGCGCTCGATCGCCGAGAGCGCGAAAGTGACGCCGCACGCCTTGATGCATTGAAGGTCGACCGGAGCGAGCAGGCGCGGGCCGCTTGCGGTGCCGATCGCCTCGACGCCGCAGAGTCGCGGGCCGGTGACGGTGGCCAGATCGTCGCGTTCGAGCAGGTCGGCGACGGTCGCGGCAGTGCCGGAGACGTCGTGGACGGCGCCGTCGCGAATCAGCACGGGCGTCGGGCCTGCATCGAGCAGGACGCGTCCGATCAGGATAGCCTGCGCATGATCGGCGGGCAGCAATTCAACCGTAGACGCTTCCAACATCCCTCGCCTTAGAATATTTGGATTTTGATAGCGCTACCATTGAGTGGCCGAGGCGGCGCTGTCAAGTCGGGCTGAGCCCGGTGGAAGGCAGAAAATCGGATAAATCGCATATTGTCGTTGATGATGGATCCCTCGATCATGCAAGCAGGGGCGGCGCGGCCTCGGCCGCAGAGCGCTCCTCAAACTTCCACGATCACCCCGCCAGGGTGAGGGTTGCGGAGATGCCCACCCGCATTCCCGTGCGCCGAATGTCGATGCACGTTAGCGCGCCTGGCGCGTCCGCCAGAGCGTGATCGCCTCGATCACGCGCGCGCGAACCTCCTCGGGCGTGCCGAGCGCGTCGATCACGACGTGGCGATCCGGATCGCGCGTGGCTTGATCGAGATAGGATCGGCGGATGCGGTGGTGGAAATCGAGATCCAGCGTCTCGAAGCGTCCCTCGTCGATCGCGTCGGCGCTGAGGCGCTTCTTGCTCCGCGCGAGACCGATCGCCGGGTCGAGATCGAGGACGATGACGAGATCGGGCCAGACATCGCCGACGGCTTCCTTGTGGAGGAAGCGGATATAGTCCTCCGACATGCCTCGGCCGGCGCCCTGATAGGCGATGGTCGATCCCACATAGCGGTCCGACACTATCGAGATACCGCGTTCGAGCGTGGGGAGGACGACCCGCCGGACATGCTCGACCCGCGCGGCCGTCATCAGCAGCAGTTCGGATTGCTGGTCCCAGGCGTCGTCGGTCCCGGAGAGGAGGAGGGACCGGAGCTTTTCGCCCTGCGGCGTGCCGCCGGGCTCGCGCGTTGCGATCGCGGGATATCCGCCGTCGTTCAGATGCGCGACGATATGGCCGACCATTCCGGATTTGCCGCAGCCGTCGACCCCCTCGACCGCGTAGAACGAAGCAGCTTTGCCCATGCGCCACGCCTTAGCATGGCGGCGCGCGATGTCACGGGCGGGGCGCGCTTAAGGGAAGATCGCGCCGACCAGGGCGGCGAGCCGATCGGGCGGGCAATCGTCGAGCACGATCTCCATCTCGGGGTTGCTGCTATAGCCCATCATCCGTCCATCGCGGTCCGACCCGACAGACAGCAATCGCCAGCCGCCATCTTCGCGCAGCGCGGCGAGGCCGCCGGGAGAGGGGAGGCGATCGGGATCGACGATCACCACCGCCTGGCCGGGAAGCCCGCTTCCCAGGGTGGCGCGACAGACCTTGAGGCCGAAGGCGTTCGGGCCGGCGGCGTGTGGCGCCTCGGCCTTTTCGGGAGTGGTGACATCGGCGACGAGGCCATGCGGCAGCGGCGCACCGAAGACCGGGATGAGGCGGACCGACATGGTGCCGCCCGCGATCGAGGCCGGCGCGACGCTGGGCACCGGGACTGCGTCCGGTGCCTCGAGCGCGGCGGCGATGTCGGCGATCCGCGCCCGGCTCCGTTCGTGCCGGACAGCGGCGTTGGGGATGGCGCCGATCGGACCGTCGAGCGTACCGGCCGCGTGCAACGCGGCGATGTGCGCGCGCAATTCGGTTTCGTCGGCCACGTCGAAGAGCCGGAACAATACATTGCGTGTGGCGGGATTCCAGCGATCGAAGGTCTTCTGCGCATTCTCGATGCGCGACAGATTGACCGGGGGCAGGCCGTAATCGCGCTCGATCGCCGCGATGGTGAGCGCGGGATCGCCGGCGCGCCGCGCGCGCAGCCCCGCGCCGAGCAGGACGGCGAAACGTTCTTCTTCCAGATCGGCCGGCGGGCCGTCGATGAAGGGCTGCGCCCAAGTGGCGATGTCGTAATCCGGGGCATCGACATCGAGCAGCAGATCGGCGGGCCCGATCTGAAGCGCCGTGGCGATGCGACGGAGTTCGTCGGCACGCGGCACGACTTCGCCGCGCTCAATCTTCGACAGACGAATATACGGTATTTCGGGAATCCGGGTTGCGAGGCGAAGCAGCTTTGCATGACCGGCGGCACGGCGCTGCTCGCGGATGCGATTGGGGAAGACGAAGCAGCGATAAAGGTCCACGGGCACTTCACGGACCGACGTATCGACGCCTCCGCTCTGCTTTCCGTTGCCTTTAACCGCCGTCATGTGATCCCCCCACGGGACGTTTTTACTTTGGGGCGCACTCTGAAGCGTATTTAGGATAATGCAAGGTTAACACCTCATCCCGAATAGAATGTGCGTCCTTATACTTGCATATATGTATCGCTTTAATGGAGCGAGCGCTCCGGGCGCCGTGCCAGAAGCGTGCAGGGGCCCATGGGATCGAGCGCGACGATCGCCAGCAGCGGCGCTTCCGCGGTCGCCTGGCGAAGCAGCCAGCCCGAGGCCGAGGGAGCCGGATGATCGGGGGCGAATGCGACGCCGACGCCGTCGGTGATCACGCCATAGCCGGAGGGCGGGGCGGGCCAGCGACCGGCGAGATATTCGAGCAGTTCGGCGGCGGCTTCCTGCAGCGCGCCTTCCTCGGTATCCTCGGGACAGAAGGCCTCGGGCGTGGCATTGATCTGGGCGACCACGCCGAAATCCTCCGACCGCCACCAAATCAGCCGAAGCGCGCCGGCGGCGTCGATCTCGAGGCCCATGAACAGGCCGGCGCCTTCAGGAAGCAGCGGCAGCGCGCGGCGCGCCACTTCGCGGGCAAGCGCGGTCAGGCGGCGATTGGGACGGGGCATCATCGCCCAGCCCTGGACGCCTTCGCTGGTTTCGATCTCGCCGTACATCGGGCCCCTCCTGTTTCTACCTGCATTATAGGAAGATTGCGGATGCGTGGGTTGCCAGATGCAATTAGTGCAGCAGTGCGTTCGCCGGGATCGCAGCGAGCGCGAGGGCGATCGCTTCGACGCGCTCCAGGCTCTCGGCCGGAGCGGCGAGGGCGACGCCGAGCTCGGCCGGCTGGATGGCGCGAACGCTGGAGAGGCGGTTGTGCGGCTGCTGCGCATCGGGAAGCAGCGTCGCGGCGGCCTGTGCAGGCTGGCGACGCCGGGTCGGCGCCGCGCGGCCATATTCGGCCATCACTGCGAAGCGTGGATCGGCGGAAGCGATCTCGGCGATCGTCTTGGCGGCGCGCTTGGTGATCTGACGGACGCGCTCCTTGGTGACGCCGGTCTCGAGCGACAGATCGTCGAGAGTCGAGGCCTGGAACACGCGACGCTCGACGATCTCGCGATCGCGGGCCAGCTTGGCTTCGAGCTTCTCGAGTTCGGCGGGATCGATACCGTGGGTGGCGGTACGGAAGCGCGGACCTTCGCGGCGCAGCGCAGCCTCTTCCCGCTTCGGGCGGGGACGGCGGCGGAGCGCTTCGATGCCGACTTTCCGCAGATGATCGACATAGGCGTCGACCAGCGAAGCGATCGCACCTTCAGACAGATAGTCCGAAGCGGCGGCTTCGGTGCGGGCGAGGGCGTCCTCGTCCTCGATCAGCGTCTCGGGCGACATTTCCTCGCCATCGGCGCCGGTGGCGAGTGCGTTGAGCGAAACCGTGGTCGCCTCGACCTTCTTCGCCGAAGGGCGCTGGTCGGTCATCAGGCGGAAGCGCAGGCTCTGGAGCTCGCCGCGGATCTGCCAGTTCACGAAGGTGGTGAACTGCGCCTTGGCGGGGTCATAGGCCTCGATCGCGCGGTGCACGGCGATGGCGCAGCACTGCTCGGCATCGTCCCAATGGGCGACCAGGCCGTACTGGCGGATGAAGTGACGGATGCGCGGGGCGATCAGCTTGAGGATCTGGGCGAAGGCACGATCGACATAAACGCGCTGACGGCTGGTGCGGTTGCCGTCGGCGGGCGTGTTTTCGATGACGGTGGCGACGGCGGCTTCGAGCGCGATCGTGATTTTCGACATTTGCAATCCCCTGTTTCGTGAGCCGCCGTGAGGCCGCCTTTCGACAGGGACAGAAATGGCGACAATCCTTTAACGGATGGAAACCAGTCCTATATGTATAAATACGCAGTTGAGGTCTTCCGGAGGCTCGAAAAAAAACCTCGGAAATCCGCGCCTCGCAGTGGTTTACGGCTAATTTACCACCACGCGCCGGGGCGGCCAGTCTGTCAAATATTTATAGGATGGTTTTTACGAAGCGAAGGCTTCGGGGCGAATTCTGCGGTCGATGAACCCCAGCAGCCACTGGCGGTGCGCCTGCGTGGCGTCGCCCGTACTGGCGATGCGCTGCTCGGCGGCCGAGGCGCCGATCTGGGCCGAGAGCAACATCCGCGCGCGCGCGGAATCGATGCCGCCGCTCAGGAACCTCCTGGCATCGCCGAGGCCGAGATGGTGGCCGAGATAGGCGGCCTTGGCGAGCGTCTCGGCATCGGTGCGGACGCGGACGCCGCCCTTTTCGAGCCGGTCGAGGTTGCATTTGGCGAGATCGGCGACGCCGAGGATCGACGCCTGCGGATCGTAGCGGAGCGCGAGCAACTCGGCGCGATTGCCGGTCTGCAGGCGGCCGCGACCGTCGAGCCAGCCGCGTTCGGCGGCATATTTGTTGAGCCAGGTGCCTTCGGTCTGCGCCAGTTCCTGCCACGTGCCGCTGAGGAACTGACCGAGGCCCGCGGCGCTCGAGCGCGGGTTGCGCGAATGGGTGTTCCAGCTGCCGTCGCTGGTCTTGGCGGCCTCGGCGTCGACGATCGCGGCGAGCGCCGACGCCGGAATGCCGGTCCGCGCCTCGGCATGGGCGAAGGTGGCGGCATAGCGCGCATTGGCCCCGAGCTTGAGATCGCCGCTCGTGCTGGCGCCGGCGGAGCCCGACGCGGGGTTTACGGGAGCGTAGCTGCGCGGTTCATCGGGATCGATCGTGCCCGCGCCGGTAGTGCCGATGCGCGGAGCGGCCTTCGCGTCGTTCGCGCTGCCGGCGGCCTGCTGGTGGCAACTGCACGCGCAATGGCAGGCGCACTGCCCCTGCGCGCCGGCCACATCTTCGCGGCCGCCAAGCAGGCCCAGCAGCGAATCCATCTTCATGTTGTTGGGCGAGAAGGGCGAGGTGTCGCGATTGTCCTTGCTGTCGCCGTCGCCGAGTGCGGCGCGCCACAAACGTGACGAGAGCTGCGACTGCGCTTCGGCATAGATCACCTGTGCGCGCTTGGCGGGGGTGAGATTGGCGAGTTCGGCGCGCGCGATCATGCGGAGCGTCGCCTGGTGATGGCGCGGGCGCGCAGGAAGCGCGCGGCGGAGATATCGTCGCTGGCGGCCTGCTCGGCGAGCGCGACCGTGCGCTCGGCATCGTCCTCATAGCGCTCCGCGGCGCCTTCGATCGCGCGCATCGTGCCATAGGCCTCGACGGCCTGCGCGCGCAGGCGTTCGAGCCGGGCCTGGGCGAGATAGGCGGCCTCGTCGAGCAGGGCGCGCTCGGCCTTCATCCGTGCAGTCCAGGCGTCGCTGGCGATCGGGAGCGAATTCGCAAGCGCGCGCTCCTGAAGCATCCGCGCATCGTGCGTGCGCGTCTGGGTCTCGAGCGTGGTGATGCGCTCGACTTCGACGCTGATCGACACCTTGACGGCATCGACTTCGCGGCGCTGGACGCGGAGCGCAGTGTCGAACGGAGTCATGCGGCGACTCCGAGGGGTTCGGCGGCAGCGGCGTCGGCGCCGACGATCTCGGCGAGCACGGCGAAATCGCCGTCGGAATTGCCCCGGTCGTGCTTGCCCTGGTTGATGAGCGCCTCGATCAGCGGCGCGAGCGCCACTGCACGGTCGACTTCTTCGGACGATCCGGCCTTGTACGCGCCGAGCCGGACCATTTCTTCCATGTCGGCATAGGTCGACAGCAATTTCCGGGCGGCGAGGCGCGTCGCATTCTGTTCGTCGTTCATACAATGCGGCAGGGTGCGTGACACCGACTTGAGCACGTCGATCGCGGGATAGCGGCCGCGCTCGGCGATCGCCCGGCGCATCACGATATGGCCGTCTAGGATACCGCGGACGGCGTCTGCGACAGGCTCGTTATGGTCGTCGCCGTCGACGAGGACAGTGAACAGCCCGGTGATCATGCCCTTGCCGGGTTCGCCGGGGCCGGCGCGCTCGAGCAGGCGAGGGAGCTCGGCGAAAACCGTGGGAGTATAGCCCTTGGTCGCGGGCGGCTCGCCCGAGGCGAGGCCGATCTCGCGCTGCGCCATCGCGAACCGCGTGACCGAATCCATCAGGCACAGCACGTTGAGGCCTTGATCGCGGAAGTGCTCGGCCACGGCGAGCGTGGTCCATGCGGCTTGGCGGCGCATGAGGGCGGGCTCGTCCGAAGTGGCGACGACGACGACCGAGCGGGCCATGCCTTCGGGCCCCAGATCGTCTTCGATGAATTCCTGAACCTCGCGACCGCGCTCGCCGATCAGCCCGATCACTGCGACGTCGCACTGCGTCCAGCGCGCGAGCATCGAGAGAAGGACGGACTTGCCGACGCCCGAGCCGGCGAACAGGCCGAGCCGCTGGCCGACGCAGAGTGGCGCGAACAGGTCGAGCGTGCGCACGCCGGTCTCGATCCGGTGGCCTACGCGCGCGCGATTAGCGGCGGCGGGAGGTGCGGATTTGATCGGCTGGGGATCGGCGCCGTTTGGAAGCGCACCGAGGCCGTCGACCGGGCGGCCGAGGCCGTCGATCATGCGGCCGAGCCATGCGGATGAGGGACGGATGCTGAATTGGCCGGCGGCGAGCTCGGCGCGTGAGCCGAGGCCTACGCCCTGCGGATCGACGAAGGGAAGACAGAGCGCGACGTTGCGGTCGAGCGCAGTGACTTCGGCTTCGACCTTGCCGTTCGCGCCCTGGATCTCGACGCGGCTGCCGATCTGCGCGACGCCAGCGAGCCCTTCCACTTCGATCAGCGCGCCACGGACCGCGACGACGCTGCCGAAGCGGCGATCGGGGACCATATTGCGGATCGCGCGGGCTGCGCTGGCCAGAGTTTGCACCGGTCGCGGTCCTTACGCGGCCTGGGCTTCGGTGGCGACGGCCTCGAAGCCGATCAGTTCGCGCGCGGCGGTGAGGGCCTTGTAATAATCGCCGGTCGCCATGTCGTGCGCGAAGGAGAGACAGGCGGCGCGCGCCTCGGGAGAAGGCAGCGTGGCGACGAGGCCGCCGATCAGGGCGACGACAGTGTCCTGGTGCTGGGCGCGGTTGGCCGGATCGATATAAGCGAGCATCGCCGCGAAATAGAGCTGGCGCGCTGGCGTGGTGGCTTCTTCGGGCTGCATGACTTCGCGGCCGCGCAGGATCGACACCTGGTTCTCGACTGCGATCTGGGTGCGGCCGACCGCGCGGAGCACGGCGCCGTTGACGATCGCCTTCTCGCCGTCGCGAAGCGTGATGCGGAGCATGGAACAAACCTTTCGAGTGCGTTTGTTCTTCTTATAGGACGGATGCGCCGGGTAAGCGGTGCGACCCGGCAAATTTTGCCCAGTCGGCGGCGACACGTCCTCAGGACGCCGCCGGGGCGGCCAGCCTCTCGAGATACGCGCAGAGCATGTCGGCCAATGCCTTGGACCAGTCTGCGATCTCCGCGTCGGTGCGCGGAATCTCCGAGAAACGGCTGCCGACTTCGCTGAGCGTCGTCTTGACCAGCTCCCCGGCGAGCTCTCGCGGGGCATCGGGTACGCCGGGTAGCGCCTCGCGCAAGAATGTCCGGAAGATCTGCGCATTTTCCGCTTTGGCTTCGATCGCCTCGGGCGCGTCGCGATACAGCGGCGCCGCATCGCTCAGCGCGATGCGGATCGCCGCTTCCTCGCATTCGGACCGGATAAAGGCGTGAACGAGACGGCGTACCCGGGCGAGGGGTGGCGTGGCCCGATCCTCCAGAATGTTCCGCAGCAAGGTACCGGTGCGCTGCCACTCGTCGCTCTGCAGGCGGAACAGGATCGCCGCCTTGTTGGGAAAATATTGGTAAAGCGAACCCACGCTAACGCCGGCGCGCTCGGCGACTCGCGCAGTGGTGAAACGCTGTGCGCCTTCCCGCATCAGAACCTGAACAGCGGCGTCGAGCACGGCCTCGACCAGCTGGTTCGAGCGGGCCTGCTTCGGGGTTTTCCGCGAGGCGATACGCGTGCCGCTCGATGTGGTCATCAAAGCCTCCTGGCAATGCGAATAGCGAAAGCTGACGAACTAGTCGTATTTTGACGGCCGGCAAGCATCTTCTCGCTCGCCACTGGAGAAATCTGCATGACCACGCTTTCGAGTGCCCCCGTGGCGCCCCTGCTCGCGCGCCTGTTCGCCGAGGCAGACGCCAACCCGCCCGCAGCCAGCCCGGCTTTTGCGGGCATAACCGGCGAAGATCATCGCCGGCTGATGCGCAGCAAGACCGAGTATCGCGACTTCTATGCCGCGCTCGCCGATTTCGCGCTGCCGGTTTCGCGCGAAGTGGGAGGCCTGCTCTACATGCTCTCGCGGGCGATCCGCGCGACGTCGATCGTTGAATTCGGCACGTCCTTCGGTCTATCGACGCTACATCTTGCCGCGGCATTGCGCGACAATGGCGGCGGCCGGCTGATCACCAGCGAATTCGAACCGGCCAAGCTGCTTCGCGCGAGGGACAACCTCACCCGGGCCGGACTGGCGGACCTTGTCGAATTCCGTGAAGGCGATGCGCTGGAAACGTTGGCAACCGATCTTCCCGAGACGATCGACCTCGTCCTCCTCGACGGCGCCAAGGCACTCTATTCGGACATCCTCGACCGATTGGAAGACCGCCTGCGGCCCGGCACCATATTGATCGCCGACAATGCCGATCATTGCCCCGAATATCTGGAGCGCGTCGGCAACATCGCCAACGGCTATATGTCGATGCCATTCAGCGACGAGGTCGAGCTGTCGATCCGGCTGGGCTGATCCACTGTGGTGAATAGGGCGGTTCCTTCTCCCTTTTCGACGGGAGGGGGAGAAGGAACCGCGCAATCGGACAGGGATGGTCTTTCGTGTCGGTGGTGCAATTTCTCCCGCCCGGAAGCCGACCCCCGAGAATTCCTTCCTACAAAGCACCTGTGGCCTGCGCGATCGATCCGTGGGCGTCGTCAGGAGTGATACATTGAGCCTCTATTCCGCTCTCTATGCCGGCGTGTCCGGCCTCAGCGCTCAAGCGAGCGCAATGGCGACCGTCGCCGACAACATCACCAACATCAACACCGTCGGTTACAAGGGCGTCGAAGCCCAGTTCCGCACCATGGTCACCGACGGCCGCGCCAAGAGCAACTATTCGGCGGGCGGCGTCGCCGCGGCGCCGGTATCGATGGTTTCCAAGCAGGGCCTGCTCCAGGCTTCGGGCAGCAGCACCGATCTTGCGATCGACGGCGGCGGCTTCTTCGTGACCCGCGCCACCTCGGATGCGAGCAGCGATATCGCCTATACCCGGGCCGGCGCGTTCCGCCCCGACGAGGAAGGCTATCTCCGCAACCCGGCCGGCCTCTATCTCTATGGCTGGCGCCTCGACGCCACGGGCGACTACACCAACACCGGCAGCGTTGAGGCGCTCGAGCCGGTGCGCGTGAGCGACCTGGTCGGCACCGCTTCGCCGACCACGCGCATCCAGGCGCGCATGAACCTGCAGTCGACCACCGCGAACTATGCCGGCGCCTATACCGCCGGTGACATGGCCTCGGGCACCGTCACGCCGCAATTCTCCCGCTCGTTCGACGTGTCGGACGCGCAGGGCGGCACGCACCGCGTGACGATGGGCTTCATCAAGACCGGCCCGAACACTTGGCAGAGCGAAGTCTATTCGAACCCGGCCAGCGATGTGACCGCACCGGGCGGCGTGCTCGCCAGCGGCACGATCAAGTTCAACGGCGACGGCAGCCTCGATCGCACGGGTTCGACCGCGGCACTGTTCAACCCGCTCAACGTCACCTGGACCAACAATGCCGGTTCGGTTCCGATCACGCTCGCGATCGGCAGCGACGACGGCATCGACGGGATCACCCAGTCCGGCGGCGAGAGCTCGCTGATCTCGTCCAACGTCGACGGCGGCATGCTCGGCAATCTCTCCTCGGTCGAGATCGACAAGAAGGGCATCGTCAACGCGATCTTCTCGGACGGTTCGACCCGCTCGGTGTTCCAGCTGCCGATCGCGACTTTCCAGAATCCGGACGGCCTCACGCGCGTGTCGGGTAACGCCTATACGATCAGCCGCGCCTCGGGCGGCATGACGCTCAATGCACCGGGCGAGCTCGGGGCAGGCGCGATCGCTTCCAACTCGCTGGAAGCCTCGACCGTCGATCTGGCGGGCGAGTTCACCAACATGATCCGTTTCCAGCGGGCATATAGCGCGTCGTCGAAGATCATCACCACGGTCGACGACATGCTGCGCGAAGTGAGCGACCTGAAGCGTTAATCCTCCAATATCCGAGAACAACAGGCGATGTCGCTCAATCACATCCTCGGATCCGCGGTTTCCGGCCTGGCAGCAGCCCAGGCCGGACTCCGCTCGGTTTCGAACAACATCGCCAATGTCGGCGTGTCGGGTTACGCGCGCGAGCGCGTCAACCTCACCACCGGCGTGGTCTCGGGTCAGGTCAGCGGCGTCACGGTGGGCGAGCCCAGCCGCGTCGCCGACCGCTTCCTCGAAGCCAATGTCTATCGCCGCGCGGGCGATTATGGTCGGGCGGACGTCGCTGCGGGCTATCTCGATCGGCTCCAGTCGCTGCTCGGCCAGCCGGGCGCGCCTTCGGGCCTGCCGGCGCGGCTCGACGCAGTCACTGCTTCGGCGGTGGCAATGACGGGCTCGCAATCTTCGGCCCAGACCGTCGCGGTCTTCACGTCCGACGTGCAGGACGCGATCGATTCGATGCAGCAGCTCCAGACCGATGTGGATGGATTGCGCGGCGACGTGGAATCCGAAGTCGGCTATTCGGTCGACAAAATCAACAGCCTGCTCAAGCGCATCCACGAGCTCAACGGCACGGTCGCGTCGGCGACCGGGCTCGGCAAGAATATCGGCGGTGCCGCCGACCAGCGGATGAGCGCCATCGAGGAGCTCAGCGGCCTGATCTCGGTCAATGTGCGTGATCAGCCTGACGGCCGGGTCACGATCGAGACCGCGAACGGGGCGGTGCTGCTCGACAAAAAGCTGCGCCAGCTTTCCTATGCCAATGGCGGAGCCAGCGCTTCGCAGCCCACTTATCCCAACATCGAGATCCGCTTCGCCGAGGATAGTGGCGCGATGGGCGCGGCGACGGGCGAGAAGCTCGATTCCGCGGCGGTCGGCGGCAAGCTCGGCGGACTCCTCGATCTGCGTGATCGCGCGCTTCCGGCCTTTTCCGAACAGATGGGTGTGCTCTTCTCGGGGCTTTCCGAGGCGCTCAACGCGGTTTCCAACGCCGGCAGCACCGTGCCGCCGCCCGCGAGCCTCGACGGCCGCCAGACCGGCCTGGTCGGCAGCGACCGGCTGGGCTTCACCGGCGCCGCGACCTTCGCAGTGACCAAGGCCGACGGCACTCTGGTCGCCAAGACCAGCATCGACTTTAGCGCGATGCCCGCCAACGCGACGATCGACGACATGGTCACTGCGATCAACGCCGGCCTCGGCGGCGGCGCCACTGCCAGCTTCACCGACGGCAAATTGAGCATCAAGGCGAACGGTGCCGGCAACGGCGTCGTCGTCGCGCAGAACGAAGCCAATCCGAGCGCACGCGCCGGTGTCGGCGTATCGCAATATTTCGGGCTCAACGACATGGTTCGCAGCGATTCGAGTTCGCTGGTGCCTTCGGGGCTCGCGGCGGGCGACGCGCATGGCTTCGCCACGGGCGAGACTGCCCAGATCGTGCTTCGTGACGCCACCGGCCGCGCGCTGACCAGCTATACGCTGAGCCCGGCTACCGGCGGGCCCGTCGGCGATCTTGTGAGCGAGCTCAATGCGAGCCCGCTGGGTGATTTTGGCGACTTCAGCCTCGACGATCGCGGGCGTATGCGCTTCGAGCCCACCGGCGCGCTGTCGGGGGCGACGCTCTCGATCCCCTCGGATTCGACCGATCGCTTCGGCACCGGGCGCGGCTTTACCGCGATGCTCGGCCTGACCGGCGCGTCCAGCGGCCTCGAAAATGCGCAGGTGCGTCCCGAAGTGCTCGCCAGCCCGGGCAAGCTGCCGCTTGCGCGCTTTCAGGAAAATGCGGTGGTCGGCGCCAAGGCGCTCGGCGCTGGCGACACCCGCGGCGCGACGGCGTTCGTGGACAAGCTCGCCAGCACGCTCGACCTCGGCAAGGACGGCAAGACCACGATCGAGCGCTTCTCGAGCCTCTTGCTCGGCCGCGCCGGCCTCGAGGCGAGCCAGGCCAACGACAATCTGCTCGACGCGGCCGCGCGGCGCGACGACGCCGTCAACCGCCGCGACAGCTTCTCTGGCGTCAACATCGACGAGGAGCTGGCGCAGATGGTGATATTGCAGAACAGCTATTCCGCCGCCGCCCGCGTGATCTCCACTGCGTCGGAGATGTACGACACCCTGCTCAACATGGTCTGATCGGAGCCCCTTATGACTCGCGTAGCCACCATCCCGCTCCAGCGCACCATGTCGAGCGCGATCCAGCGTTCGCAGGAAGCGCTGGCGACCACCCAGCAACGCCTCTCGACCGGCAAGAAGGCGGCGGACTTCGCCGATCTCGGCACCGAGACCGTGCGCAATCTCTCGGCGCACAGCCTGCTCGCGCGCCAGGATGCCCAATCGACGGTGTCGAAGCGCGTCGGCACGACGCTGTCGATCTATCAGGGGCACCTCGAAAGCATGGAGAAGGCCGTAGGCGATCTCAAGACCGACATCCTCAACGCGATCGGCACCGGCGACGCCGCCGGCCTGCAGGAGGCGATCGAGACCGCGTTCAGCCAGTATCGCACCTCGCTGAACGGTAGCGAGGGCGGCGCGCCGCTGTTCGCCGGATCGCAGACCGAGGGCAAGCCGTTCACGCCCGACACGCTTGCCGATGTGGCAACGACCAGCGCGGCCGATGCCTTCAAGGACGATGGTGTCCGCTCCAGCGCGCGCGTCGCCGACGGAGTCGACGTGACCTATGGCATCACCGCCAGCGCAGTGGGCAAGGATCTGTATACGGCATTCCAGACGCTCGCCCAGGCGGGGACGATCGGCGCCAAGCCGACCACCGCGCAGCTCGCCGCACTCAAGCAGGCGGTGAACGAGCTCGGCACCGGGATCGACAGCCTGCGGGTGGTCAACGCGGACAATGGCCGCAAGCAGAACCAGGTCGAGACGCTCGCCACGCGCGGCGATGAGCGCTCGCTGCTGCTCCAGGGCGTGATCGAGACCAACGAGGACGCGGATCTGGGCCAGGTGGCGATGGACCTCGCGCAGCAGAAGACGATGTTGCAGGCGAGCTATTCGGTATTCTCGCAGCTCTCCGACCTCAGCCTGGTCAGCTATATCCGCTGAGCCGGCGCGGTTCCGGCAAAAGAAAAGGGCCAGCTGCTCGCGCAGCTGGCCCTTTTCTTGTCCGACCTGCTTCACGACGTCGCGTCGAGCAGGTCGCCGATGGTACCGGCGGGGCTCGCCTGCGGGATCGCGGTCATCGCCGCGCCGATCGCGGCGGGATCGATGCTGCCGACTTTCCGGGTCAGCACGTCAAACGCCTGGCCGGCGGACAGGGTCTTGAACGCCGCGGCATAGCGCGCGCGGAGTGCCTCGAGCTGGTCCTCGCGGCCGAGCATTGCCAGCGCGACGGCCTGACGGAGCACTGCGGCCTGGGCGGGCTCGCTCAGGCCCTTGGGAGCGGGAAGGGCGTTCTCGCCGACGAAGCTGTTCCAGTCCTTTGCCTGCCAGCGTATTTCGGCGCGGATCGCGCGTGCGTCGGGCAGGCCATCGAGCGCGGCCATCGCCGCGTCGATCTTGCCGAGACGGTGGAGCGCGACGGCCTCGACACGCTTGCGATCGTACCGCATCGCGTCCGAATAGCTGGCCTGCTCGGTGGTGCGGATCGCATCGAGGGCGCGGTCGGGCCGACCGGCGAGGATGTGGAGCGTTGCGACCTTCACCGAGAGCGGACCCTGCGCCACGTCCTGCGCACGCTGGGTGAGCTGATATTGGAGCAACTCCGCGGCACGGGCATAGAGGCCAGCGTCCTGCAGGCGGCCGGCGAGGCGAAGAACGAGCGCATCGCCCTCGCCGCCCGCGGGGGCGAGCTCGCGGAAATCCCAATAGAGGCCGGCGGCCTCGGCCAGCGACACGCTGCTGTCCGGCGCGAGCGCCGCACCCAGTGCCGCCTGAAGCTCGGCGAGCATCGGCGCGGCTTTCTTGCCGAGCCTGAAATAGCGGATCAGCGCGGCACCGGAGCGGAGCTGGCCGCGCAGGTCGTGCGCCTCGGTGGCGAGACGGAGCTCGATCTCGAGCGCGCGCTGCTCGACGGCGCCGCCGCGCCAGCCGAAGCGCAGCGCCTCGAGCTGATTCATCGCGGTGGCGGGGGCGAGGCTGTGCGTGGCGAGCCCCGCCTCGATCATGCCGAGCTTCGCCTGGGCGCGGATCGCGGCGTCGCCGTTGCGTGCGGCGCGTTCGAGGCGGAGACGACCGCCCTGCGGATCCCCGGTAGCGACGAGGGCGCGGCCGCGCAGGACATTGGCATCGGGATTCCGATCGCCGAACAGCTTGAGCCAAGCGAGCGCAGGCCTGGGCTGGCCGGCATTGATCGCGGCGCCGGCGGCGGCGAGTACGAAGGGCGCGCGCGCTTCGGGGCTGCGGCCGTTGATCGCGGGCAGCGCGCAATTGACCTGGCGGATCGCATCCTCGGCGGCGCCGGCATGCGCGAAGGCGCGCAGCCGCCAGGCACAGGCCTCGGGATTGCCCGCGAGCTCTTCGGCGGAGAGTGCGGAAATCGCCTCCTCGTCACGCTCGACCAAGGTCAATGCGACCCCGCGGGCGAGGAGATAGGGCGCGACGAGACCGAGATCGCGGTCGCCCGCCTGCATCACGTCGAGCACGCCGAGCGCCTCGGCGCCGCGGCCTTCACCGATCAGGCCGAGCGCATAGGTCCAGCGGCGCATCTGGCGGTTTTCGGGGCGCGAGGCGGCGAGCGATGCCCAGCCGGCTTCGCCGGTCTCGCCGTGCCAGCCCGAAGCGCCGGTGATCATCGGCGCCTGCGCGAGCTCGGCGGCGAAGGGCGGCAATATCCAGGTCGCGGCGCCGGTTCCCGGGCGTGACGCCGCGGCGGTCGCGGCATCGGTACCGGCCGCGTGCGGGGTGACGGTGGTGGCGCCGGCGAGCAAGGCGATGAGCGCAGTGCGCATCAGCCGAGCCCGAGCGGTCGGACGACGCCGACGAGCACGCCGCCGGCCAGGCAGGCGAGCAGGAACAGCCCGGCCGGAAGCAGCGGAAGTCCATCTTTCCGAACGACCGTGGCGTCGATCGCGGCATTCGCGGCACTCGCCGCGACGCCGGCACCCCCGACGACTTCGAAGGAATCAGGATCGGCCTCGATCGTCGTCGCATCGCCGCGGCGGCGTTGGACTCCGGCCGGATCCTGGACGACGCGCATCCTTCCCGGGCGTTGATCGTGGCTCACTGTGACACCTTCTTGCTCATTTCATTCTATTATAGAGGCGTGGGCGCGCACCCGGCCGTCCGACCGAGGAGTTTTGACGTGCGTAGATCCGTGGCCGCGCTTGCGCTGACGACGGCGCTGGTGCCCTTTCCGGGCGGCGGGGCCCAGGCGTCCGGCAATAGCGTCGGCACCGTCGCCGGCGGGGTCAACCTCCTGCCGATGGAGGAAGTGGTCGTGCCGATCATCGAGGCCGATCGCATCGCCGGCAACATGCGCCTAAAACTCGTCATCGAGGCGTCCAGTGTCGAGGCGCTGTCCCGGGCGGTCGCCGGGATGCCCAAATTGCGCGAGGCGACCGTCGCCGCCGCGCTCGAATTCGCCCGGCTCAACGCTTCGGGGATGCGCGCAGTCGATGCGGGGCGCCTCGATCATGATCTGAACGCCGCGCTCAGGGCCGTCGAACCCGGCGTCTCGCGCGCGCTGATCGTCGAGATCGCCGCCAGCCGGAGCTGACCGCCTCTCGGGATAGCCAACCCTTCGGTTGGCAAACATGACGGCATGACTGAAATCCAACCTTCCGGTTGGGTTGAGGAATGGCGGATTTGCGCCGATTTCCGGCATTTCCGGCGATTTGTCGGTTGACGAAGTTGACGGATCCCTTCGCGCGAGGCGCAGGCTGTCAACTTCGCGTGACGACAGTGGGTAGAGATATTTCTGTCCGGGCATGCTTCGAACGGAAGCAGAACAAATCCTACATTGCCAGCGGGTTCATGCCGGCCGGCCTTCGCCCCGATCATCGAGCCTGAAATGAAACAGGCGGCTGGGGCCGTCTTCCGGGACGACGTACAATTCGCGGCCCTCGATCGCCATTCCCTCGCCGGTATAGGGCCCGCCGCGGCCCAAGGGCCTGACGGGCCCGATCGCCCCGGCCCGCAAGGTCCGCTTGAGCTTCATCGAGGGCCAGTCGATCCAGTCGACGGCACCGCTCCACAAGGTCAGGGATCCGCCCCCCACAAGCTGCCCGTCGACGAACTTCATGTCCTGATAGTGGGTGGGGGAGGGGTTCGGCACGACCCGCACGCGGGCAGTGTCGGCCAGATCGAATATATAGAGCAACTGGCTGTCCCAATTGCCCGCCACGAGATTGCGGCCCGACGCCGCCACACATCCGAGGTGGTCCGCGACGTGAATTTTCCGGCGTACCTGCAGGCTGTCCGCGTCGATTTCGACAAGCACCGAGCTGCTCTTCGGCTTCAGTTCCGCAACCGGGACCCAGATCGAACCGCCGGAAATCGATATCCCGCCGGGATGATATTTCGCCCCGTCCGTCAGCTCCAGGCGCCGCAGGAGCTTGCCGGTGCGCCGATCGAACTCGTGGATATAGCCCTTGCGGTTCTTCTGATCGACCGAGGTCACCCAGATCCGCCGGCCATCGAGTTCGAGACCCTGGACATGGAACATTTCGCCCTCGAGTTGGACGGCGCCCACGAGGCGTGCGTGTTCGATCGCACCATCGAACCGGTCCGGAGCAGCGGCCACCGACAGGCACGACAACAACAGGACAAGCGCGGTCAAACCGGATCGCATGGTCTTGCGGATCATGTGACTTGCCCCTGGATCTTGCGTGTCCGGGCCCCATCGCAGACTTGTGTGTCAGAAAAGCTGCGCTCCCGGAGGGAGAGGCTGAAGGGCTATATTCTTCGCTTTCGCGAGGAGCCGTCCGTCATCAAGCGGCGGAAAAGCAGCGATCGGCGATAGCTGTCTCTCCGAAAAGCGGTGGTTAGCTGCCGTACGTGCGCTCCAGCTTCCAAAGCACAATCGAGTGCTGAACGACTACAGCGCCGACGAAAAGCGCTGCGCAAATCCAACTTGCGACCGGGTAGTTGTCCGCCATTGTGAAAGAGAGCATGCCGCTTGGAAGAGCGATGATTGCGGCTACCGTGAGAGTAGCCCATCCTTGCCAGCGGATCGGGACGTACCCGAACACCATCCACTTTCGAAACCAAGCCTCGGCCATAGTTGTATGATATCGCTTTGCGCAGTGTCCGCAACGGGGCGGTAGCGAGCATTCGCTTCCGCATCGTTGCCAGACGCGAAAAGGCCGGGGATCGCTCCCCGGCCGCTCCGTTCTCATAGGATGACGGTTACTTCCGCGCGCGCTGTCCGCCCTGCGGGGGCGGGGCCGCCGCCGCCATGCGGGCCGATTTGCGGGCCAGTGCCATGCTGAGCGCGGCGGCGCCCTTGGGCGTCATCGCGGCCATGACCAATGCGGTCGAGCGTTCGCGCATGCGCTGCGCGACCTTCATCTGCACCTCCATGTCGAGCTGCTCGAAGACCACCGCGGCGGCCCTGGGCTTCATCGCCTGATAGATGCGGGCGAGCTCGTCGAACTGCGCCTCTGCGGGTTCGGCGACACCGTTGGCTGTGGCGCCCGGCGTGGCCGCGACTTCGGTTTCCTTCTGGCGCGCTTCGAGATCGGCCTGGAGACGCGCCTGCGCCGCCTTGGTCGCCTGTTCGCGCAGGTCCAGCCCGCGCTTGCGACGCGCGGCATCGGCGTCGCGCTGGGCCAGGTCCTGCTCGATCGAGTTGCCGAGCCGGGTCTTGGGTGCGTTGCTCTGGGTCGCGGTCGACGCGATCGTCGAGGCGTTGGCGACCACCGCGAGCGCCGAGGCGACCGCGGTCATCAGCAAGAGGGACGGGCGGGCCATCAGGCGAGCTCGGCTTCGGGCTTGGTTTCGGCGTCTTCGTCATCGGCCGCATCGGCCGAACGCACCGCATTGGCCAGGCCGACCGCATTCACGACGCGCTCGCATGCGGCATCGGCGATGCCGATCATGTCCGAAAGCTCGTCGCGAAGGTCACGCGCCTGTTCGACGAGGCGGGCATGCTGCGCGCAATCGGTGCCCAGCGTCGACTTCATCTCGGAAAGCACCGAGCGGGCGCCGGCAGTGGCCTTTTCGAGCGCAGTGACGACTTCGGTGAGCGCGCCGTCCTTCACGGTGCGCAGGCTCCGCATCATCCGGACGCTCTGCACGAGGACGGCCATGCACAGGATCATCGTCAGCGCATTGGCGAGAATGGCGAGGCTCATGAATTCATCTTTCCATGGGAGGAGACGTCGTTGACGAGGCGCACGGCGACCTTGCCGCGGCGCTGGCCGATCTGGGCCTGGGCGAGAGTGACGCCGCCGCAGGCGATATCGAGCGCGTCGTCGGGGCTCTTGTGCAGCGCAATGGTCTGGCCGACCTCGAGCGCCTTCAATTCGGCGATCGGCATGGCCTTCTCGCCGAGCACGACATTGACGCTGACATTGGTCTTGCGGATCTCGGAAGCCATGTGCGCTTCCCAGATGCTGTCGCGGCCGCTCTTCTCGCCCATGAAGCGCTGGAGGAGTTTGTGGCGGACCGGTTCGAGCGTCGCATAGGGGAACACCATCGTGAACTCGCCACCGCGGCCGAGCATGTCGACGCGGAAGGTGGCGATCGCGCAGATGTTCGACGTGCCGGCGATCGCGGCGAAGCGCGGATTGCTCTCGATACGCTCGAGATTGATGTTGATCGGCTCGATCGGCTCGAACGCCGTGGCGAAATCCTTGAGCGCGAATTCGAGCATACGCGAGACGAGGCCGGTCTCGATCGTGGTGAAGGCGCGGCCGTCGATCAGCGTCGGCGCACCGCCGCCGCGTCCGCCGAGCAGCGCGTCGACCACGGCATAGATCAGGCTGGATTCGACCGTGACGAGGCCGAAGCTCTCCCATTCCTCGACCTTGAACACGCCGACCATCGCCGGGAGCATCACGCGGTTCATGAACTCGCCGAAGCGGATCGACGTGACGTTCTCGAGGCTGACGTCGATCGCGTCCGAAGTGAGGCTGCGCATCGAGCTGGCGAACGAGCGGACCATGCGATCGCAGACCACTTCGAGCATCGGCAGACGCTCGTGGCTGATGACTGCGGATTCGATGACCGCGCGGAGACCCTTCTTCTTCGCGACGGGACCGCCGAGATCGCCGAACAGCGCGTCGATGTCGGACTGGTCGAAGCGAACGTCGCCGTCGCCGCCCAGCGCTGCGACGGGCGGTTCGGGAAGGTCGAAATCGTCGAGATCGATCATTGCTGGACCAGGTCCTGAATGAGGATGTCCTTGACCACGCCCGGGCCGGCCACGTCGGTGGCACGGACCAGCATCTCTTCCTTGATGCGGAAGACCGCGGCCGAGCCGGCGAGATCCTCCGGACGCAGTTCGCGCAGGAAGGGCTGATACGCGTCGAGGATCAGCGGGAGCTTCTCCTTGATGCCGTCCGAAGTGCCCTTGGCGCCCGGCACGATCATGAAATGGAGCTTGAGGAAGCGCGAGGCGCCGTCGGGCGAACGCAGGTTCACCACCATCGCCGGCACGTCGACAAAGGCTTCGCCGGCGCCCTCGCCGCCATGGCCGCTCTCGCCTTCGGCGGCGTTCGAGACTTCTCCATGGCCGCCCTCGGCCGCGATCTCGGCCTTGGCCGAACCGCCGGACAGCATCATTGCCGCACCACCGCCGCCGCCGAGCAGCAGCACGCCCGCGGCCGCGCCGATGATGATGAGCTTCTTCTTCGACTTCGGCGCCGCAGGCTTCGCGGCCTCCGCACCTTCCTCGACGATCTCGGGTGACGACATTTCCCTGGCACCTTTCGAAATCAGTGCTCCGGCAACCACACCGGCTGATTTGCCTCTATTATAGGATGGTCACCCGGCAATTTCTGCCTAGCGACAAATTTCTGAAGGGACCGTCCGGTGGACATCTCGTCTTATGTATTGCTGAGCCAGGAACAGGCGCTGCGGCGCCGGCTCGACGTGGCGGCGAACAATCTCGCCAACATGAACACGGTGGGCTTCAAGCGCGAAAAGCCGGTGTTCCGCGAATATGTCGAGCAGGGCGAGACGACGGTCACGCCCGACGCGAAGAAGACGTCGTACGTGCTCGATTACGGCGCCGTGCACGATGCCGCTTCGGGCGGCTTCCAGCTGACCGACAATCCGCTCGACGTCTTCATCGACGGTCCGGGCTATCTGAGCGTCGAGGCGCCGGGCGGCGGCACTGCCTATACGCGCGCGGGCTATATCAAGGTGCTCGAGAGCGGCGAACTGGCGACTGCGGGCGGGCAGAAGATCCTCGGCGAAGGCGGCAAGCCGATCACGGTTCCGCCCGAGACTGCCGGACGCCTGAGCATCGCCCCCGACGGTAGCGTGATGGGACCCGACGGGCCGCTCGGCCGGATCACCGTGACTGCGTTCGACGAGGCCAACATGGATCCGCGCGGCGACGGCATGTTCAACGGCAACAAGGGGCGCGAGCTCACCGCCGCCGAGACCAAACTCAAATCGGGCGGCGTCGAGGGATCGAACGTCAACGCGATCGTCGAGACCACCGATATGGTCGAGATCCTGCGCGCCTACCAGACCGCCACGAACCTCAACGAAAGCATGTCCGACCTTCGCAAGAAGGCGATCGACCGGCTCGGCCGCGTCGGCTGACACCCCTTTTAGAAAGGCACCATAATGCGTTCGCTCTCCATCGCTTCGACCGGCATGCTCGCGCAGCAGACCAATGTCGACGTCATCTCGAACAACATCGCCAACATGAACACCACGGGCTTCAAGCGCCAGCGCGCGGAGTTCCAGGACCTGCTCTACGAGCAGATCGAGCGCCCCGGCAGCGCGACCGGCCCCGAGACCAGATCGCCCTCGGGCATCCAGATCGGTGCGGGCGTGAAGACCGGCGGCGTCTATCGCATCCAGCAGCAGGGCGCGCTGCAGGCGACCGAGAACCGCTATGACGTGGCGATCACCGGGCGCGGCTATTTCCAGATCACGCTTCCTTCGGGCGACACCGCCTATACCCGCGACGGCTCGTTCGGCGTGTCGGATCAGGGCGAACTGGTGACGCAGGACGGCTATCCGGTACAGCCCGGCATCACCATCCCGCAGGCCGCGGTCGACGTGACGATCTCCAAGACCGGCGAAGTCCAGGTGATCGTGGCGGGCGATCCGCAGCCGCAGACCGTAGGTCAGCTCGAGCTCGCCACGTTCATGAACGATGCGGGGCTGGAGGCGAAGGGTGAAAACCTGTTCCTCGAGACTTCGGCTTCGGGCCAACCGACCGTGGCAGCCCCGGGCGAACCCGGCCTCGGCACGCTGAGCCAGGGCTTTATCGAGAGCTCGAACGTCAATGCGGTCGCCGAAATCACGGCGCTGATCAGTGCGCAGCGCGCCTATGAGATGAACAGCCGCGTGGTGAAGACTGCCGACGAGATGCTGGCGACTACCAGCCAGCTGCGCTGATGGCTATGCTGCTCGCCTTGGCGCTGCTCGGCACCGACCCGGTCGAGGACGTGCAGGTCGCCGTTCTCGCCCATCCGATCGAGAAGGGCACGCGGCTCGACCGCAGCGACTTCGAGAGCGAGGCGCGCGCGCCGGCAGCTGCCCGAGGGGCGCTTTCGGCCGACGATGCATCGGGCATGGAAGCCGCGCGCAACCTGACCGCCGGCAACATCGTGCGGCGCTCGGACCTGATGAAGCCGCAGCTCGTGCGGCGCGGCGAACCGGTGACGATCCGCATCGTCAGCGGTGCCTTGGTGATCACGGCCTCGGGCCGCGCGCTGAACGGCGGCGGGCAGGGCGAAATGGTGCGGGTGGTGACCAACACCACCAATCGCACGCTCGATGGAACGATCGAAGGCTCCGGCACCGTCCGGATCGCCGCACCGTAATCGATAGAGGAAATCAACATGCGTAAGGTCATTCTTCTCGTGGCGCTCGGCGCCACAGTGTCGGGGTGCGGCGCGGTCGGCCGCCTCCAGCAGGTCGGCAAGGCGCCCAAGCTTTCCGGGATCGATCCGGTGGCGGCGCCCGAGATGGAGGCATCGCTGGCGATGCCGTCGGACCGCACCGGTACCGGCCGTCCGACCCAAATGGCGGCGCAGCAGCCCGCGGCGCCGACCGCATCGCTGTTTCGCACCGGCGCCGGCGCGTTCTTCCGCGATCAGCGCGCAGCCAAGCTCGGCGACATCCTGACGATCAAGATCAACATTCAGGACAAGGCCGATATCGGCAACAACACTTCGCGGACGCGCGGCGGATCCGAGAATGGCGGCCTGGGCGGCCTGCTTGGCATCGCGCCGGTCGCCAAGCTGCTCGGCAACAATGCCGCGGCGGCGCTGGAGACCAATTCGGGCTCCAAATATGCCGGCGGCGGCACGACCAACCGCTCCGAGACGATCAACATGACGATGGCGGCGATCGTCACCCAGGTGCTGCCCAACGGCAATCTGATGATCCGCGGCAAGCAGGAGGTGCGCGTCAATTTCGAGATGCGCGAGCTGATCGTCACCGGCATCATCCGCCCCGAGGACATCGCCCGCGACAATTCGATCCAGCACTCGCAGATCGCCGAGGCGCGCGTGATCTATGGCGGCAAGGGCCAGCTCACCGACGCGCAGCAGGCGCGCTGGGGCCAGCAGATCTACGACGCCTTGTTCCCGTTCTAAACCCGGCAGAAACCGCTTTCCGGAACCTGGGTGAGGCCGGAGCCGATGTGGAAGTCCTTCCGCGTCGGCTCCGGCCTTTCTCGTTGTCGGCGCAATGACTTAGCGCAGCAAAGCAGGCTTTAACCTTTCGCTAACCATCTAAATTCGCGGGATAATTTTGGTCCTCCTATAAATCTTCCCATGATGAATTTGCAGGGCGCGCATGCGCCAGGTCGAGGGTCGGCGCTTCCGACCCGGGTCGCAGAAGCGGCTCTCAGTCCGAGAAGGAATTTAACATGGGTTTCTCTGTCAACACCAACATCGGCGCGATGGCGGCTCTCCAGAGCCTCAACGAGACGAACAAGGGTCTGGCCACGACCCAGAGCCGCATCAACACCGGCCTGGACGTGAACTCGACCAAGGACGACTCGGCTCGCTATACGATTGCCCAGAAGCTTCGCGGCGACGTGGGTGGTCTGAAGGCGGTCAATTCGTCGCTCAGCCGCGCGAAGAGCACGGTTGACGTGGCGGTTGCCGGCGCCGAGCAGGTCTCCGACCTCATGAACCAGATGAAGTCGAAGGTCACGGAAGCAACGGACGGCGGTCTCGATGCAGACAGCCGCACCGCGATCACTGCCGATCTGAATGCGCTTCGCAAGCAGGTCAATTCGATCATCGGCTCTTCGGAGTTCAATGGTTCGAACCTGCTGAAGACCGACGCTACCGCAACCGGCAAGGTTTCGGCGCTGATGTCTTCGTCGGGCACGACGACCCTCGATGTCGCGAACGTCGACCTCGAGGCAACCTTCGACACCGCCGTCGGCGGCGATGCGTCGGTTGACATCGTTCTGGCCGACGCCGCTGCGGCGACCACGCTCAAGGGCACCCTTGAGACTGGTTTCAAGGCGGTTTCGCAGAAGCTCAGCACCCTCGGTTCGGCTTCGCGCCAGATCGATGGTCAGATCGGCTTCGTGAGCAAGCTGTCGGATTCGATCGAGGGTGGCATCGGCAACCTCGTCGACGCCGACCTCGCCAAGGAATCGGCGAAGCTGCAGGCCCTCCAGGTCAAGCAGCAGCTCGGTGTGCAGGCTCTGTCGATCGCCAACCAGGCGCCGCAGAGCATCACGTCGCTGTTCCGTTAAGGCTAGCTTTTTTCCCTGGAAGCTACCTGACGACAGAGAGAGGCCGGGACGGCGACGTCCCGGCCTCTTTTTTCGCGTGCGCGCCATTCGTCCGGGGCGCAACGAAATCCGCGCATCTTCGCCGCCCGAATGGCCGGCCATCTATAATGATGGCAAGGAGATAGTCGCTTGTTCCCACGCATCCGAGAAATTACCGACGCATTTGGCGGCAAGCTGCGCGTGAGCGTGGAGGAGCATCCTTCGGGCGCGCTCGTCGTGCTCGAACGCCCCGACATGAAGGATCGGCCGCGGATCCTGCTCGACGGCTACGGAACCGACATTCTGGCGGGCTATATCATGTCGGCACGCCTCGCCGTGCCGCACGGCCTTCCCGACGAGCATGTCGACGGTACTTTCGGCACGCGCTTCGAACTGGGACTGGAACCCCGCGCCGCGCTGGAGCTTAGCCAGGAAGGCGAGAGCAAGCTCGAGATACCGGCGCCCTTCTGGGACCGTCTCTACGCCGAATTGTGTCTCGTTGCGGCACATGCGCGCGAACTCGCGCGTCGCGCCGAGGCGCGCGTTCACTAAAAGTCATGCTGGTGTCATTGGTACCGGTAACTTTACGTATCGGGGCATCCCGGAGTGTGGTGGCGGGCGCCGCTGAGGCATTGGGCGGATAATCGCTCGGGCAAAAAAGAAGAGAAAAGGGAAATTCGCATGAATCTTCGCGACTTCAGCCATGATGCTGCGGACACCGGCCAGAGCTTCACGGTGACGCTGACGCTGAACGTGGAGGATGTGCGGGCATTGTGGAGCGCGGCGGCCGAAAAGGCGCTGCAGGCCCCTGGCATGACGCTTTCGGACGTGCTCGACACGCTCGGCCCGCGCGAAGATCCCTCGATCGCCGATTGCATCGCGATGCTCACCGCGCCGGCCGCGATCGCCGGCTGCGCGCTCGACGATTTCAGCATCCGCACCGCGCCTGCCGCCGTGACGGTGCCCGGCGAATTGATCCAGCTACCGGTCGATGCCCGTCCACTCGTGCTGATGCCCGCTGCCAACGGCTGAGACACGCGCCGTCGATCCAATCTTTTCGAGCGGGGGCTCGAGCACGAAAGCCAGGCTGGTTTCCACCAGCCTGGCTTTTGTCGTTTTGGATCACGGGGGATTGCGATCCTCGAAAAGGGGAGAAGAGACGAGCACACCGCAGAGGGGATCAGAACGGCCCGCTCGTCTCTCTGCTTTCATTATAGACGGGACGCGCGCGCGGATGTGCCGAATGCCCCGGGGGAATGCCCGCTAGGTGATCGTACGGAATTCATCTTCCAGATGACCCGAGCCGGAATCGGGGACAGGCAAAATCATCAGGCCATAGGCGGAAAGAAGGCGCCGGAGCGGAAATTCCCGCTCCGGCGCCCGGTATCCAATGCCTATGGGTGGGATCAGGTGCCGATGCGGACCAGATTGGCGGTGTCGCTCTTGTGGCCATTGACGGTGACTTGGATGGTGCCGTTCTCGAGCGCGACATCGGTCACGATTCCGACCGAATGCGCGACGATCTTGACGTCGTTGCCCGAGGCGTCCTTGCCGGTGAGGGCCAAGGTGTAATCGCCGGCGCCGAGCTTCTTGCCGGCGCTGGTGGTGCCGTCCCACGACATGTTGCCCGCGGCGGCGCCGCCTTCGACGGTACGCGTGTCGACGACCTTGCCCTTCGCATCGGTGATCGTCGCGGTCATCGTGCCGACTTCGCGCGGCGCGGACCACAGCCACTGCGCCGGCTTTTCGGCGCTGAGGCCCGCAGTGCCCGAATTGGTCTCGACCATATGGCCGATCATCGCCGAGGCTTGCGTCAGATTCTGCGTGCCGAGGCTCGACAGGATCGACTTGAGCGTCGTGGTCTGCGCCATCGACTGCTCGACCTGCGAATATTGGACCAGCTGCTGGGTATATTGCGCCGTGTCCATCGGATCGAGCGGATCCTGATTCTGCATCTGCGTGGTCAGCAGCTTGAGGAACATGGTGAAATCGGCATTGAGCTTGGACCCGCCGGTGGTGTCGGTCGTGGGCGTGTTGCTCGTGGCGGAATTGACGGTGGTCATGCGCGTTCCTCAGGCGAGAAGATCGACCTGCCCGTCGCTGCGGATCGGGCGGTAGATGGGTTCGGCGACGGCCGCATCGTCGTCGGACGACGCGAACTGGCCGCGATTCTGGTTGTGCTGCTGCTGGGCCTGCTGGCCGCCACTGTCGCCGCCGCGATTTTCGAAGCGGAAGCTCTGCGCGTCGGTGCGGACGCCGGCCTGATCGAGCGTGCGGGCGAGATCGGGCGCGTCCTGGCGGAGCAGGTCCATCGCCTGCGCGCTCTCGGTGCGGACGGTCGCCTGCAGGCTGCCCTTGTCGTCGAAGGCGAGGGTGACTTCGATGCGGCCGAGCTCGATCGGATTGAGGCGGATGCGCAGCGTATCCTCGCCGAGCTCGACTTTCCGCGCGATCTCGACGCCCAGCGAATGGCCGAGATGGCCGGGGCGGGCTTCGATCACCGGTTCCGCTGTATGGGCGGCGACGGGGGCTGCGCTGGTAGAGGTCGTGGCCTGTGCGTGCTGCGGCAGGATCGGCGCGGCGGCGTCGGTTTTCGGAGTGGCTGCGAGTGTGATTTCGGGCTGGGGCTGGCCGTCCCCCTTTGCTTCCGAACCGGTGGAGTCACCTTTCGCTGCGATTGCGCGGGCGAAATCGACGGTACCGGTTGCGGGTGCAGCTTGCGTCGTGTCGGGAGCAAGCGCGGCTTGCGCGGCGACCTTGCCGGGCTTGGATACAGCGGCGCCACCCTGTGCGTTCGCGGACGGTTCGCGCGGCGCGGATTGGGGCGGAGCGACTGGCTGCGGCACGGCGTTGACGGCGAGCATCGCGGCCGGGACTACGGATTTCGCGGCGTCGGACGGGGCGGGATCCGCATCGGCCGTCACGGCACGGCCGCGTGCTCCCTTTTGCGGTTTTGCCGGTGTGGTCTCCGCGGGCGGGGCGAATGCCGGCGCATCCGGCAGAGCCTCATCAGGCTGCAGCGCGGCCTGGTTCTGCAACGGTATCGCCGGGGTGAGAACTGCCGGATCCGCGGCGGGAGCGGGGATTTCGGGCACGGCTGCGCTCGGATCCGCTTCGGCCTCGACTGGGGCGGCTACCGGTACCTGCTCCGCGCCGGGCAATTTGGCCGCGGTGGCCATCAATTCGGACAGGGAGGTCGGCTGCTGAAGTCCGGGCAGCGCGGCGGCCGCTGGAAGCGGCTGGGCCTGTGCGTCGAGTTGCGCCTGGGCGAGCAGCCGCGCCAGTTTCGGGTCGAAATTCTTCGGTGGCGGGGCCGAGGCGACCAGGCCGGTCAGCTGCGGGGCAACGCCGCCTTCGGTGGCAAGGCCGAGCGCATCGGCAAAGCCGAGGCCGGCGCCATTCATCGCCGGCGCGGGCATCCCCGCGCCAAGCGGAAAGCCGAAGGGGTTGATCTGCATCCGGTCGCCTCTTGCTCGACCCGCAAGGGGCCGCTTTTCATTATAGGATGATTGTTGCGCGAACGGTTTCAACCGATCGTGCCGAGCGCCCGAATGCGTGCCCGCGCATGGATCTCGTTCTGCGACAGCACCACCGTGGCAGGGCGGACGCGCTCGATGATCGAGCGGACGAACGGACGGATCGCCGGGCTGGTGAGCAGGCACGGGATCTCGCCGTCCTGCGCCAGCCGATCATAGGTTTCGCGGACCGACTGGATGAACTTCTGAAGCGCGGAGGGCGCCATTGCGAGCTGGCGATCATCGCCCTGGCCGAGAATCGATTCGGCGAACGCCTGGTCCCATTCGGACGAGAGCGTCACCACCGGGATCGCTTCGCCGCGAACCTGCGACGCGCTGATCTGGCGGGCGAGACGGCCGCGGACATGCTCGGTCATCTGGGTCAGATTGGCGGTCAGCGGTGCGGCCTCGGCCACGCCTTCGAGGATCGTCGGGATGTCGCGGATCGAAATGCCTTCCGATAGCAGGTTCTGCAGGATGCGCTGGACGCTCGAGATCGAGACCTTGGAGGGGACGATGTCGGCGACGAGCTTCTCGGCGTCCTTGTGGACGTCGGTCAGCAACTTCTGCGTCTCGGTGTAGGAGAGCAGATCGGCGATGTTGTCCTTGACCAGTTCGGTCAGATGCGTGGTGATGATCGTGCCGCAATCGACCACGGTCAGCCCGCGGAAGCCGGCTTCGTCGCGCAGCTCGCGATCGATCCACAAAGCGGGGAGGCCGAACACCGGCTCCTTGGTCGCTTCGCCGGGCATGCCCACCGGGCCGCCGCCCGGATTGATCAGCAGCAGCTTCTCGAGACGGATCTCGCCGCGCGCGGCCTCGGTCTCCTTGATCGTGATGACATATTCGTTGGGCTTGAGGCCCATATTGTCGATGATGCGGACCGAGGGGAGGACGAAGCCGAAATCGGTCGCCATCTGGCGGCGGAGCGCGCGAACCTGATCGTCGAGGCGCGGCTCGCGCTGCTCGTCGTTGATCATCGGCAGCAAGGCATAGCCGATCTCGATGCGCACTGCGTCGAGCGCGAGCGTCTGCGAGATGGGCTGTTCGACGATGGCCTCGCGGGCCTGTTCCTGCGCAGCGGCGGCGAGTTCGAGAGCGACCTTGGCCTGGGCGTTCTTGCTCATCTTCCAGGCGGCATAGCCGGCGGCGGCGGCGAAACAGGCGAAGGGCAGGAAGGGCAGGCCGGGCATCAGCGCCAGCGCGGCCATCAGGAACGCGACCATGCCGAACGCCTTGGGATAGCGGCCGAGCTGGTCACCCAGCGTCGCGCCGGTCTTGCCCTTGATGCCGCCCTTCGAGACGAGCAGGCCCGCCGCGATCGAGATGATCAGCGCCGGGATCTGGCTGACCAGCCCCTCGCCCACAGTGAGCACGGTATAGGTATGGAATGCCTCGCCGATCGGCACGCCGTGCGAGACGACGCCGACGGTGAGGCCGACGAGGATGTTGACCGCAGTGATGAGCAGGGCGGCGATCGCGTCGCCCTTCACGAACTTCGAGGCACCGTCCATCGAGCCGTAGAAGCCGCTCTCGGCCTCGATCTCGGCGCGGCGCTCGCGGGCCTGCTCCTCGCTGATCATGCCGGCTGAGAGATCGGCGTCGATCGCCATCTGCTTGCCGGGCATCGCGTCGAGGCTGAAGCGGGCCGCGACTTCGGCGATGCGGCCCGCGCCCTTGGTGATCACGACGAAGTTGATGACGATCAGGATCATGAAGATGGTGAGGCCGATGATGACCTCGCCACCCATCAGGAACTCGCCGAACGCCCCGATCACGCCGCCGGCGGCGCCATGGCCCTCATGGCCGTGGGTGAGGATGAGGCGAGTCGAGGCGAGATTGAGGCCCAGCCGGAACATCGTCGCGATCAGCAGGATCGTCGGGAAGGCGCTCAATTCCAGCGGCTTCTCGATGAAGAGCGCCGTCATCAAGATCATCACTGCGATGGTGATCGACAGCGCGAGGCCGAGATCGAGCAGCCAGCCCGGCATCGGCAGGATCAGCATCGCGATGATCGCGATGACCGAGCCGGCGAGCGCGAGATCGCGGCTCAGGCCGATGCGGTTGAGGATGTTGGCGATGGCGGGGGGCATCAGGACTGCTCGTCGATTAGCCCTCTCCCGCTTGCGGGAGAGGGTTGGGTGAGGGTGAGGCCGGTTCGGCGTGCTGCTTCGCTGAAGGGGAGGGAGTGACCCTCACCCCAGCCCTCTCCCGCAAGCGTGAGAGGGAGAAGAGCGGCGCACCCGATCACGGCGCCGGGGCGACGGCGATGCCGGCCTCGATGAACGTGCGCAATTTGTTGCGCATCGTCCGGACCGAAATGCCGAGGATGCCCGAGGCCGAGGTACGGTTGCCATGGCAGCGCGTCAGCGTCTGGAGGATCAGCTCGCGTTCGACTTCCTCGACGGTGCGGCCGACCAGACTCTCGATCTGCAGATCGCCGGGCTCGGCGAGCTCGAGATCGAGCAGGCGCGTGCCGTCCGAACGGACAAGATCGTCCGGCTCGATGGCCGGGCCCTGCGCGAGCAGAACGGCGCGATGGATGCAATCTTCGAGCTCGCGGACATTGCCCGGCCACCCATAGCGGGAGAGCAGCACAAGGGCCGCGTCGCTGAAGGAGCGCGAAGGCATGCCGTCGGCTTCGGCGAGACGCGTGGCGAAATGCTGGGCGAGCTGGGCGACGTCGCCGCCACGCTCGCGAAGCGGCGGAACCTCGACCCGGACGAGGCCGAGGCGAACCAGCAGATCGGCGCGGAAGCTGCCGGCCTGCACCGCCGCCTCGAGATCCATGCTGGTCGAGGCGATCAGCCGCGCATGGAACGGAACCACCTCGTCACCGCCGATCCGGCGGAAGCGCTGTTCCTGCATCGCCGTGAACAGCCGCGCCTGAGTGGCGGGGGCGAGGCGGCCGACTTCGCGGAGGAAGATCGTGCCGTGACCCGCCTTTTCGAGCCGGCCGATGCGGCGCGCGATGGCGCCCGGAAAGGCGTCGGCCTCGTGGCCGAACAGTTCGGATTCGAGCACGTCGGCAGCAACGCCGGCGCATTCGACGGTGTAGAGCGGATTGGTACGGCCCGAGCTTTCGTGGATCGCGCGGGCCATGACTTCCTTGCCGCAGCCCTTCTCGCCGGTGACGAGCACGGGAGCGCCGGTTTGGGCCACCGCGGTAGCGAGCGCCACGGCGCGGGCGAGAGCGGGGTGGTCGCCGATGCGGACCGGTGCCTTACGCTCGATCACCGAAGCGATTGCGGCGGCGATCAGCTCGCGCTGCGGCGGCAGGGGAACGTAATCGCGCGCGCCGGCGCGGATTGCCGCAACCGCGCGCTCGGCCGAAGCCTGGATGCCGCAGGCGAGCACGGGGAGCGTGAAACGCTCGGCGCGCAAGCTGGCCATGAAGCCGGCAATGTCGGTCTCGACATCGATCATCACCATGTCGCCGCCGCCTTCGCGGAGCAGATCGAGCGCCTGGACGGGCGTATCGGCCATCGCCACGGCGGCGCCTGCGTCACGAGCCAGCTCGGCCGCGCGGCGGAACTCGCCACCGGGCGCGCCGACCAATATCATGCGGATGGATCCGGGCATCAACGGTCCTGACGAACGATTTCGGTGAGCGTGACGCCGAGCGCATTGTCGATCAGCACGACTTCGCCGCGCGCGATCAGACGATCGTTGACGAAGATGTCGACCGGCTCGCCGACGCGGCGGTCGAGTTCGACCACGGTGCCCGAAGTGAGGTGGAGCAACTCTCCGACGGGCATGCGCGCCCGGCCGAGAACGGCCTGCACCTTGACCGGTACGTCGTGGACGGCCTCGAGGCCTTCGGCACCTACGGGCGCGTTGTCTCCAGCGGGCAGCGGATCGAAATCTTCGAACACGGGGCCGCTGGCTTCGCTGGAATCAGCGGGGATGATGTCGTGGGGTTCGGTATCCATCGTCAAATCCTTACGAGTTCATCCATTGGCGGATCACCGAGGCCGCTTCGGGCGGGCTCGCGTGGATCGCATCGCCAATGCGCTTGAGGGCGGAGAGCTTGATGCGGCCGTCGACCTGGGCGAGCGCGATTTCCTGATCGAGCAGCGGCTGGTCGCCGTTGTTCATGGTCTCGAGCTGCCGCATCGCGTCGTCGTCGCCATCGGCGGCGCGTTCGGCGAGTGCGAGCATCTCGGGAGACTGGGCGGAGAGCGCAGTCTCGCCTTCGGGTGCCTCGAGTGCGGGGATCGATGCCTGCGACATGAGCTTCGGCTTGAGCATCCTGAGCGCGAGGAGGCCGACCACGCCGATCACGATGATCTGCAGCAGGCCCCAGATCCGGTCCATCGGCAGGCTCGAGAAGAAGCCCGATTCCTTGTCGGCGAGGCTGTCGTCATTGGCGAAGCGCATGCTCTCGACCACGACGCTGTCGCCACGCTCGGCATCCATGCCGACGGCGTTCTCGACGAGGCGCTGGAGACGCTGCATCTGCGGCTGGGGCAGGCCTTTCTCGCCGCCATCGACCATCACTGCGACGGTGAGGCGCGTGACCTTGCCCGGGCCGCGCAGCGTGACGGTCTTGGTCGAGCTGTTGTCGTAGGTCGTGTCTTCGGAAGTCTGGTTGCTGCGCGACTGGCGGCCGTTGCCCGTACCGGCGCTTGGCGCCTGGCCCTGAGCCTCGGGGAGTTGGTTGCCGACGCTGGCGGTTTGCGCGCCGGCATCCTGTTCGCTGTTCTGCTCGCCATTCTCGACGCTGACCTGGCGCGAGATGACCTGCTTGTCGGGATCGAACAGGTTCGATTCCTCACGGGTCTGGTCGCGGTCGATCTGGGCGGAAACCTCGGCGCGGACCTTGCCCTGGCCGACGATCGGCTCGAGCAGGGCCTCGACTTCCTCGCGGAGCTTGGCCTCTACGGCCTGCTGGCGTTCGTCGGCATCGGCGCCGCCGGCCGAACCGGCTTCGCCGGCGCGGGCGAGCAAGGCACCGGTCTGGTCGACGACGGAGACGGCTTCGGGCGAGAGCTCGGGAACCGAGGAGGAGACGAGATAGCGGATCGAGGCGATCTGCTCGGAAGAGAGACGTCCCTTGGTCTTGACGGTCACCGCGGCGGTCGCCTTGCGGCTCTCGGCGGCGAACATCGCGCGCTCGGGCATGACGATATGGACGCGCGCGGCGCTGACATTCTGAATGGTCTGGATCGACTTGGAGAGCTCGCCTTCGACGGCGCGCGTCTCGTTCATCTTGGCTCGGCTGGCGGAGACGCCGAAGGGCTGCTCCTCGTCGAGCACTTCATAGCCGATCTTGCCGCCCAGTTTCTCGCCGGCGAGGCTCATGCGCAGCTCGGCGAGCTTGTCCTGCGGCGCCATCACCGAAGTGCCGTCGGCCGAGAGCTGATACTCGACATTCTGCGCCTTGAGCTTCTCGGTGATCGTCGCGGCGGCGGACGGATCGAGATCGGTATAGAGATAGCCCATCTGCGGATCCGAGCCGCGCGTCGCGACGAAGGCGAGCGCGGCGAGCAGCGCGAACGCCACGCCGCCCATCAGCATCAGCCGCTTCGGGCCAAGCTGCCCGACGAGATTCTTGATCGCTTCCAAAGCCGCCCCGTGATGTGGCCAGGGGCAGGAGCGCCCCTCTCCCTTGTTTTATAGGAGGGTGGCGGGCGGCAGTTTGTGCCGGGTGGGAATTTTTTGCCTAGTGATCAGCGCGGACGCGCATGGAAGGCTTGCGAAACGCAATTCCCCTCCCGCTTGCGGGAGGGGTTAGGGGAGGGTGCGACGGGGAGGATCGCGCGACTCACGCACGTCAGTCCCTCCCCCGGCCCCTCCCGCAAGCGGGAGGGGAGCGCAGGAGGCGAGGACGGATCTAGTTCGCGCCGGCGGGGCTCGGCAGCAGCGTCTCGAGCTCGTCGAGCACTGCCTGGCGGCGGGCGATGGCGTCGAGGACGAGGCCGCCTTGTTCCCAGCCGATCATCGCGTCGCCCACCGTGATGGTGACGTCGCCGACGACAGTGAGGTTGAGTTTCCGCCGATCCTTGGACTGGCGATCGGCGATGCGCGCCTCGATCGCTTCGATCAGATCGGGATGAACGCGGATCTCGAGCTCGGTGCCGCGGGCGACCTGGCTGAGTGCGCGGCCGATGGCGGCGTCGATCGTCTCGACAGGGGCGGCATGGATCGCGCGACCGGCAATCATGTCGGCGGCGGCGAGGGCGATCTCGGCGGCCTCGCCGGTGACGCGGCGCGAGACATCCTCGAAGCGCTCGTCCAGAGATTCGATTCCCGCATGGAGCGCATCGACTGCGCTCAGCAGCGCGACGTCGCGCTCGGCGCGCGCCTGGGCCAGACCGGCCTCGAAACCCTGCGCGCGGGCGAGCGCGAGCTGCGCCTCCACGTCCGAGCGGAGCAAGGCGAGCTCGGCGCGCAACGCCGAAATCTCGAGCGGCATGTCGCCGCTGGCGACAGTCGCGCTCTCGCTCGCCGGCGTGGAGAAGATGCGGTCGAAGGCGAAGCGCTCGACGTTCTGGAAGCCCATGCCCATCTCAGATGATCATCGCGTCGTCGGACTTGGGATCGACGAGCAGGATCTCGCCGCGATCGGCGAGGCTCTTGGCGAGGCGGACGAGCGAAGATTGCGCTTCCTCGCAATCGCGCGCGCGGACCGGGCCCATCGCCGCCATGTCCTCGCGCATCAGCTTTGCCGCGCGCTCGGTCATCGCGCCGAAGAACATCTGCTTGAGCTTGTCGGGAGCGCCCTTGAGCGCCATCGCCATCTCGCGCTTGTCGGCGTTGCGGACGATGATCGAGATCGCCGCCGGCAACAGGTTCGACAGATCCTCGAACGTGAACATGAGCGCGCGGATGCGCTCGGCGCTGTCAGGGGCGCGATTGTCGAGCGCGGTCAGCATCGCCTCTTCGGTCGAGCGATCGAGCGAGTTGAACAACTCGGCCATCGCCTCGTGCGGATCGCGCTTCTGCGAGCGCGAGAGGTTGGTCATGAACTCGCTCTTCAGAGTCTGTTCGACCTGATTGATCACGTCCTTCTGGACGGTTTCCATACGCAGCATGCGCATCACCACGTCGACCGAGAAATCGCGCGGCAGCTCGGCGATGACGCGCGCGGCGTGATCGGGGCGCAGCTTCGACAGGATCACCGCGACGGTCTGCGGATATTCATGCTTGAGCGCGCCGGCGAGCACGGTCTCGCTGACGTTGGAGAGCTTGTCCCACATCGTGCGGCCGGAGGGGCCGCGAATGTCTTCCATGATCTCCTTGACCTTCTCGCCCGGCAGGATCCCGCCGAGCAGGCGCTCGGTGGTCTCGTAGCTGCCGTGGAGCGACGCCATCGAAGCGACTTCGCCGGTGAACTGGATGAGCAGATGCTCGACGACCTGCGACGGGATACGGCCGAGGCCGGCGATCGTCGAGGAGAGCTCCTTGATCTCGTCGGTGGTCAGCTGCTCCCAGATCGGCGCGCCATGCTGCTTGCCCAGCGCCAGCATCAGCGCAGCCGCGCGCTGCGGACCGCTGTACTTCTTCAGCTCGACCGGCTCGGCAATCGGCGCCATCAGGCTCATTCTGGACCCCTCGCAGAAAAATCACATGTGCACGCAAGGAAGCGTTCACTCATCCTATTATAGGAGTGTGGGGGAAGGGTCGGTTTTCCATGACGGTTAATTTTTCCGGTAGTCTGACGGGGTTGAGCCTGCTGACGGGAGACTCCTCGGTCTTCTCGACGGCCTTCGCTGCGATCCCCTTCGACAGCAAGGCGGTTCGCGTCGCGAAAGCGCAGTTCACGCTCGCCGAGACCACGCCGCCATGGAAGGAAGCGACCAGCACCAAATCGGCGTCGAGCCAGCTCGTGGCGATCCTTGCCTCGAAGACGGTCGTCGACAAGATGAGCAGCAGCACGGCGCTCCTGCCCGACGACATCAAGACGAGCTTCACGGCCTACAAGGCGCTGGAAAAGCTGCGCGTCCTCGCCGAGGCGGCCACGGTGAAGACGGCGACCAGCGCCCAGCGCGCGCAATATGAGAAGGCCTTCGCCAAGGGGCTCACGGACCTCCAAGGCTATCTGGCTACCGCGCCCTCGGACAAGGTCAACCTTGCCTTCGGCGCGGCTAGCTCGTCCGCGCAATCGAGCAAGCTCGCCGCCACCAATGCCTATGAGACCAAGGGCAAGGGCCTGGTGACCCGGCTGACGGATGCCGTCCCGGGTCTGACCGGGCAGGAGCAGTTCAGCGTCAAGATCAGCCGCGGGACGGTCAGCGAGACCGTCACCGTGGACCTGTCCGCGGGCACCCAGCCGCCGACGCTGGAATCGGTTGTGTCGCAGCTCAACAGCGCGATCAGCGCGACGCCCGCGCTCAAGGCCGACGGCACGCCGCTGACCGACGCCAGCGGCAATGTGGTCTCGCGCTGGGGCGCGCGCTTCAAGGCAAGCTATGCCGACGGCAAATGGGGCATGAAGCTCGATACCCCGGACGGGGTGGAGAAAGTGTCGCTCGAGCAAGTCGGCGCGAAGGACTCGCTGGTCGTCGCGACCGGCCGGACCGCGCTCGACGCGCCGACGGCGACGCAGGTGTTCCGCCTCAACGATCCCGCGGGCGCCAACACGCGCGTGGCGATGGGAACGATCCAGGCGCTCGACGCCGAGAAGACCGCGCAGAACACCTTGGCCGGCAAGACGACGACGATCACCACCACGTCCACCGACGCGGATGGGAAGGTGAAGACGACGACGACCAAGACGAGCAACGCCTACGCCAGCACCGACGCCGCGGCGGTCGCCACCGACGCCCAGGGCTATAGCTATATCGTCGGCACCACCGCGGGCGATCTCGGCGCCAATCGTTCGGACGGCGACAACAACCTGTTCCTCACCAAGATGGACGGGGCGGGCAATGTCGTGTGGCAGCGCAGCCTCGGCGCCGGCGGCAGCTCGACCGGCGCCGCGGTGTCGATCGGCGCCGACGGCAGCATCGTCGTCGCGGGCTCGGTGACCGGCAGCTTCAACGGCGCCAACGCGGACGGCGACATGGTCGTCGCCAAATATGCCGCCAATGGCGACGAGAAATTCTCGACCGTGGTGCGTTCGGGTGGCGTCGACGTGGCCAAGGCAGTGGCGGTCGGCGCCGATGGCTCGGTCTATGTCGGCGGCCGCACCGCCACCGGCAATGGCGATGCCTTCGTCGCGCGGATCAATGCCGCCGGCAAGCTCGCCGAGCGGCGCACGATCGATAGCGGCGGCGTCGATCAGATCAACGCGCTGGCGATTGACGGCGACGGCAATCTGCTCGCGGTGATGAGCCAGGGCGGCAACGCCTCGGTGCGCAAGCTCGACGGCAGCGCACTCGCCACCGATCTCGGCAGCATCAATCTGGGCATTGCGGACGTTCGCGCGATCGCCGTGGGCGCGGACGGCACGATCGCGGTGGGCGGCGCGACCAGCGCGGCGCTGAGCGGCAGCCAGGTCAACGCGAAGAGCGCCGCCCGCGACGGCTTCGTTGCACGGATCGATTCCGGTCTGTCGGGCGCGAGCGTGACCTATCTCGGCTCGGCGGCCGACGATCAGGTCGACAGCGTCGCGTTCCTCGGTGGCGAACTCTATGCCGGCGGCCGCACCACCGGCGACCTGGCCGCGACGCGGCAGGGACCGACCGACGGCTTCGTCGCGCGGATCGGCGCCGCGACCGGCGCGATCGAGAACACCACCCAGTTCGGCCAGGCGCTGTTGCGCACCGAGCCCGTCCGCATCGCGGGCGATGCCGGGGGTGCCAATGCGATCTCCGCGCTGGGTTTCGGCCGCGGTACGATCAACGCGGCGGTTTCCGATAAGGTGACCACGCAGACTACGCTCCGCCCCGGCGACTTCTTCTCGATCAAGGCCGATGGCGGTGCGGTACGCAAAGTGACGATCGAAGCCGGCGACACGCTGAAGACGATCGCGACGCGCATGCAGGGCATGCTCGGCGCCTCCAAGGCCACCGTCACCGCTACCATCGTCGACGGGGTCCAGAAATTGAGCATCAGGATGAAGCCGGGCCATGAGCTCGAACTCATTCCCGGCAGCACCGACACCGATGCGCTCGCCAAGCTCGGCATCGAGCCGCAGCGGATCGCGACGCAAGCGACGCTGTCGAGCAGCGCGCCCAAGGTCCGTCCCGGCGGCAATTTCGGCATGGATCTGAGCGAGGCGCTGAGCCTGTCCACGCTCGACGACGCCAAGGTGGCGATGAAGAAGATCGAGGAAGCGATCTCGATGACGCAGACCGCCTATCGCTCGCTTTATTGGGACGACGGCAAGGCGCAGATGGTCGACGGCGTCAAGAACACCGCGACCGGCACCCAATCCACCGCGCGCGAGAGTGCGCAGCTCGCAAATTATCAGGCGGCGCTCAACCGGCTCAATGCGGGCGCCTCCTCAACCCTGGGATTCTGATCGTCATGAACACGCCCCCGATCCTCGCCGGCATTCGCGAGCGGATGCAGAACCTGTCCGAGCGGCAGCGCGTCGTCGCGACCAACATCGCGAACAGCGAGACGCCAGGCTACAAGGCCCGCGACGTCTCCGAGCCCAATTTCGCCGCCTTGGTCGGCGGCAGCGGCATGATCGCGGCCCCGCGCGTGCAGTTGACCGATCGCATGAAGAGCCTCGGCGCGATCCAGCCGGCAGGAAGCGGGATCGTCCTCGACAAGGACATCACCGAGACCAAGCCCGACGGCAACAACGTGACGCTGGAAGACCAATTGCTCAAGATGGGCGAGGTCCAGGCCGACTTCCAGGCGATGACCGGCCTGTACCGCAAGCAGATGTCGATGCTGAAGACCGCATTGGGCGGCCGCGGCTGATCGGAAAGCTGAAAACGCACCCTTCCGTTCGTTTCGAGCGAAGTCGAGAAACCTGGTTCGCGCTCAAGACCTGTTTCTCGACTACGCTCGAAACGAACGGGGAAAAGGTAAAGTCATCAGGCTCTAGGCAAGCACCTTCTCGAAAAAGAAGTCGGCATAGGGATCGTCGTTGAACCGCTCGATCTCGGTCCACCCCAGCCGCCGATAGAGATGCAGCGCGCCCGCGAGCGCGCGGTTCGTGTCGAGGCGAAGCGTCGTGATCGAGAGCTTGCTTGCCGTCGTCTCGACTTCGTCCATGAGGCGATAGGCTAGGCCAAGGCCGCGCGCTGCAGGGGAGACCCAGAGGCGCTTGATCTCCGCCTCGCCTTTTCCATTTCCCTTGAGCCCCACGCATCCGACCGGCAGGTCATCGGACATCGCAACGAGGAACGCGCCCCGCGGCGGCACCATCTGCCCGGGGTCTGGATTGCGGGAGAGCGTCACGTCGAACCCGCCCTCGAAGCTTCCCGCCAGTTCCTCATAATATTGCCCGAGACAGTAAATCGACACCTCCGCGCGAGGATCCTCGACACGAAACACGATCTGATCGCTCGCCAGAGCGGACGCGATCAGATCGAGCGCATAGAGCAGGGTTTCGCGATGCCCGTGCTTGTCGAGCAGGGCTCCGGCGCGTTCGTTGGAAAGGCTCTCATATGCGCGGAACTCGCGCGTGCCGACAGCTGTGAGCGACACCGTTCGACGCCGCGCATCGTCGGGGGACGGCATGGTGACGATCAGCCCTTCCTCCTCCAGCCCTCGCAAGAGTCGGCTCATCAGGCCGCTGTCGAGGCGCAGGAAAGCACGAATTTCCGCCACGTCTGATCGCCCCTGGCCGATCGCGTTCAGCACCCGCGCCGCACCAAGCGGCCGGCCGCGGCCTAAAAAAGAGCTGTCGAGGGCACCGATTTCGGAGGTGACCGCACGCGCGAAGCGGCGGAAACGGGCAATGGGGTCGAGCATTATCTGACTTTAGTCAGATAATTCCGCTGTGGCAAGATTGGCGCGAGCGAGGGAGCGAAGGGGCCATTTAACGAGGCGCGCGGGACATCCTTCGCCTTGTTCGCGAAGCTATTCGCTCGTGGTCTGCGCTTCGGCTGAATCGAGATGCCAACCATGGCCGTCCTTGACCATCGGCTTGCCACAGCCGGTGCAATGGCTGCGCACAACCGGACCGTCGTACCAAGCCTTGCGCCGGTCCCGTTGATGCGCTCCGAATAAACACCATGGTAAGTGCAGGATGTTCATCGCCGATCTCCCCAACCGGCTAGTTGTAGGTGGCAGCATACACTTCCCGCGCCACTTTTCTATAGCGGCGCGATATTGTTCTTGTGTGGATTGGGATGACTGCGTCCCGACCTGTTTCAGGGTCGGCAATCTACCCCTTTACAGCTTGGCGTTGATCGAGATCGGCGCCGGCGCGTCCATGCCACCCAGTCCGCCGCACGCGCCATAAGTGGTGCTACGGGTGCCGGTGAGCCGCTGTGCCTCGGCGGCGATCGCGCCCATCATCTCGACCGAAAGCTCGATCTGGCGCGACAGGATCTGCTGGTTGACGGCCGAAGCGTCACGCAGGTTGCGGCTGGCTTCGGACAGTCCGGCGCGCAGCTCAGGCTCGATCGCTTCGGCCCAATTGTCGGGTCGTTCGCGCTTGAGGCGGGCGACATCGGCCTCGATGCGGCCGGTGAGGCGGAGCTTGGCCGCGGCGATCTCGCCCAGTGCGGGCAGATACGCCTTGCGCGCGAGCTGCTCGCTCTCCTCTTCCATAAGGGCTGTGAGCGATACCATCGCGTCGATGAGCTGAGCGGTCATTATCGTCCCTGCTGGAGCTTGAGGATCTGATCGAGCACGACGGGCGCGAGGCCGACGCCGCCGCGGTTCGCGATTTCGGTGCCGAGCTTCTCGGCGAGCACGCCGCGGAACATGTCCTCGCCGGCACCGCCGTTGAATTCACCCTTGTCGACGCTTTCGAGCATCATCTGGGTCATCTGGCCGAGGAAGACGGCCTCGAAGCTCTTCGCCGTCTCGGCGTTCTTCGGATCGACCTTCCGCATCGGCGTGGCGGCGGAGGTCGCCGAAAGCGCGTTGAGTTCGTTCATCACTGGACCTCGATCTCGGCCTGGAGCGCGCCGGCGCTTTTCACGGCCTGCAGGATGGTGATCAGGTCACGGGGCGACACGCCGAGCGTGTTCAATCCGCTGACCAGAGACTGAAGCGATGCGCCGCTGACCACCGCGAGATGCGCGCCATTGCCGTCGTCGACCTGCACCTGGGTGCGCGGGACGACCGTGGTCTGGCCCTGCGAGAACGGCTCGGGCTGCGAGACCTGCGGACGCTCGGAGACAGTGATGGTCAGGCCGCCCTGGGCGATCGCAACCGGGGTGATGCGCACGTCGTTGTTCATGACGACGGTGCCCGAGGCTTCGTTGATCACGACGCGCGCCGGCTGATCTACCCTGATCTCAAGGTCGCCGATGCGCGTGACGAGATCGATGACGTTGCCGACGAAATTGGTGGCAGGCTGGACCTGCACCGTGCCCGGATCGAGCACGGTAGCGCTGCCAGGGAAGCGGCCGTTGATCGCGCCGGCGATACGGTCGGCGGTGGCGAAATCGGGGTTCTTGAGCGCGAGCTTGAGGCTGGTCGCGGACTGGAGCGAATAGGGGACCTCGCGCTCGACGATCGCGCCGCCGGCGATCCGCGCCGAAGTGGTGACGCCGCGGCTGACGCTCGCGGCCGCGCCCTGGCCCTTGAAGCCGGAGACGGCGACATTGCCCTGCGCGACGGCATAGATCTCGCCGTCGAGCGCGCGGAGTGACGAGGCGATCAGCGTGCCGCCCTGCAGGCTCGACGCATCGCCGAGCGCGGCGACCTGGACGTCGATGCGTGAACCGGCGCGCGAGAAGGGGGGCATGGTCGCAGTGATCGAGACCGCCGCGACGTTCTGGGTGCGCATATTGGTGCCGCGGATGTTGACGCCCATGCGCTCGAGCATCGCCTGCATCGATTCCTCGGTGAAGGGCGCGTTGCGCATGCGATCGCCGGTGCCGGCGAGACCGACGACGAGACCGTAGCCGACGAGCTGGTTCTCGCGGACATTCTCGACATCGACGATGTCCTTGATCCGCGTCTGCGCCAGAGCGCCCGGACTAGCGATCAGTGCCAGGAGCATGAGCAGGAGCGGAGCGGCGAACCGGTGCATAAACCCTCGGGGAAAGTGGAAAAACCGCGGTAACTCTCTTATAGAGGAAAGGTGGCCAATGCGGGCCGAGAGGACCTGATTTCGTGCGCATCGACAACCTGACGCCGCTGATGGCGCGTAGCCTGTTGGCCGCGCTGCCGAAGGCCGCGCCCGGCTTTCCGATGGCCGGGGAGGAGATCGCCGCGCGGCCGATGCCGATGCAGGGGGCCGGGACCGCGCATCCGATCCCCACGGTGGCGATGTTGGTGACGCTCGCCGCGGCCGATCCGGCGATCGAGCGCCGGCGCAAGCAGGCGATCGACGCCGAACGCGGCGTCGATGCGCTCGACAGGCTCCACAAGGAACTGGCGACCGGAACGCCCAGCGTCGAGCGGCTCCGCGAGATCGTCGAATGGTCGGAGAATTTCGAAGCTTCGGACGATCCGGTGCTCGCTGGGATCCTGTCGGATATCGAGCTGCGCGTCCGCGTCGAGCTCGCCAAGCTCGACATCCAGGCCTGATTCTACCTTATCCCCTCCCTGCAGGCAGGGAGGGGAGTTCAGGTATCAGCGCGCCAGATCGAAGCGGTCGGCGTCCATTATTTTGGTCCACGCCCCGACGAAGTCCTTTACGAACTTCCCGCCCGCATCGTCCGAGGCATAGACTTCGGCGATCGCGCGGAGCTGCGAGTTGGAGCCGAACACCAGATCGGTGCGCGATGCGGTCCATTTATGCGCACCCGAGGCACGATCGGTGCCGACGAACTCCTCGTCGCTCGCCTCGGAGATCTGCTTCCAGGCAGTGCCCATGTCGAGGATGTTGACGAAGAAGTCGTTGGTGAGCTGGCCCAGCCGATCGGTGAACTGGCCGTGCTTGCCCGCCTTGGCATGGTTGGCGCCCAGCACGCGAAGTCCGCCGACCAGCACGGTCATCTCCGGCGCCGAGAGATTGAGCAGTTGCGCGCGATCGATCAGCAATTCCTCGGTCGGCACATTGAATTTGACCGAGAGATAGTTGCGGAAGCCGTCCGCCCGCGGCTCCAGCGGCGCGAAACTGTCGACGTCGGTCCATTCCTGGGTGGCGTCGCCGCGGCCGGAGGTGAAGGGCACGGTGACGTCGTGGCCCGCCGCTTTCGCGGCCTGTTCGATGCCGAGATTGCCGCCGAGCACGATCAGGTCGGCGATGCTGACACTGCCGAACCCTGCCTTGATATCCTCATAGACGGCGAGGACCTTCGCTAGCTCGGCCGGCTCATTGGCTCCCCAATCCTTTTGCGGCGCCAGACGAATGCGCGCGCCATTGGCACCGCCGCGCTTGTCCGAGTTGCGGAAGGTGGAGGCTGAGGCCCAGGCGGTCTTGACCAGTTGCTGGACGGTGAGGCCCGATGCGGCGATCTTGCCCTTGAGCGTGGCGACGTCCGCGTCGCTCAGCTTCGTGCCGGCGGGGATCGGATCCTGCCAGATCAAATCCTCCTGCGGCGCCTCCGGGCCGAGATAGCGCGTCTTCGGACCCATGTCGCGGTGAGTGAGCTTGAACCAGGCGCGGGCGAAGGCATCGGCGAAATAGGCGGGGTCGGCGCGGAATTTCTCGAGGATCGCGCGATAGTCGCCATCGTCCTTGAACGCCTTGTCGGCGGTGGTCATCATGGTCGGGACCTTCTTGCCCGGCGTGTGCGCAGCGGGGGCGAGGGTCTCTGTGGGATTGCCGACTGGTTGCCATTGCTTGGCGCCGGCGGGGCTCTTCACCAGCTCGTATTCGTGGTCGAGCAGCATGTCGAAATAGCTCATGTCCCATTTGGTCGGCGTCGGCGTCCACGGCCCTTCGATGCCCGAGGTGATCGTGTGGTCGCCCATGCCGCTCTCGTGCGTCGAGGCCCAGCCGAGGCCCATCTGCGCGATGTCTGCACCCTCGGGTTCGCGCCCGACCTTGGACGCGTCGCCCGCACCGTGCGCCTTGCCGAAGGTGTGGCCGCCGGCGGTGAGCGCCGCGGTCTCCTCGTCGTTCATTGCCATGTTGGCGAAGGTCCGGCGAAGATCACGCGCCGAGCCCTTGGTGTCGGGTTTGCCGCCGGGGCCCTCGGGATTGACGTAGATCAGGCCCATTTGGATCGCGGCGAGCGGCTCCTCGAGCGCCATTCCCGCCTCGTCGTCGATACGGGTCTTGTTGTCGGGGTGGCCGACCCATTGCTCCTCGGTGCCCCAATAGATGTCGCGTTCGGGCTCGAAAATGTCCTCGCGGCCGCCGGAGAAGCCGAAGGTCGGCCCGCCCATCGATTCGATCGCGACATTGCCGGTCAGGATGAACAGGTCGGCCCAACTGATTGCGGCGCCGTATTTCTTCTTGATCGGCCACAGCAGGCGGCGCGCCTTGTCGAGATTGCCATTGTCCGGCCACGAATTGAGCGGCGCGAAACGCTGCGACCCTGAGGACGAGCCGCCGCGGCCATCGCCGGTGCGGTAGGTGCCGGCCGAGTGCCAGGCCATGCGGATGAAGAACGGGCCGTAATGCCCGTAATCGGCCGGCCACCAGGGCTGGCTATCGGTCATCAGTGCCGTCAGGTCCTGCTTGAGCGCCTGGTAATCGATCTTCGCGAACGCCTCGCGATAGTTGAAGTCCGGATCATGCGGATCGGGCGAGACGCCGCCCTGGGTCAGGATCTCGAGGCTCAGCGCCTCGGGCCACCAGTCGCGATTGGTGCGGCCGAGCAATCTGCGGAGCGCGGCGGGCTCCTTGCTGGGGTCGCTGAGCGGGCTGCCGGTCGTCGGTGCGTCCATGGCTCGAATCCTTCCTGCGGTGGAGATTTGCACGCAGGGTAGGCCGGGACGCTCAGTGGCGGTAACGATTAAAACCGCTCAGCACGAACGCCAAAATAAATGACGCGGTGCAGCAGAGGGTGGGTTTTCGATGTGTCAGTGGGGCGGCGCAAGCGCTCCCGCCGTCACCCCGGACTTGTTCCGGGGTCCACTGCGCGGCAGGCGATGGCAAAAGCCTCTATCATACCGGTGGATGCCTGGTGGACCCCGGAACAAGTCCGGGGTGACGATAGGCTGCAAGGCCTAGCGCTTCGCCTTGGCGATTTTGAGCACGTAGCTGATCACTTCGGCGACGGCGGCGTAATGCTCGACGGGGATCGGATAATCGATCTCGGCCGAGGCATAGAGCGCGCGGGCGAGGGGGCGGTTCTCGACCAGCGGGATATTGTGCTCGCCGGCGATCTCGCGGATCTTGAGCGCGACATTGTCGACGCCCTTGGCGACCACCACCGGCGCGTTCATCGCGCCGTGATCATATTGGAGCGCGACGGCATAGTGTGTCGGGTTGGTGATGATCACGCTGGCTTTGGGGACGTTTTGCATCATCCGCCCCTTGGCGCGCTGCATCTGGAGCTGGCGGATCTTGCCCTTGATCTTCGGGTCGCCCTCGGACTGCTTGTACTCGTCCTTGATCTCCTGCTTGGTCATCCGCATCTTTTTGAAGAAGGCGAAGCGCTGCCAGGCGAAGTCGAACAGTGCGAGCGCGCCGACCAGCATCGCGATCGGCACCAGCATCGCCCAGATGATGTCGTGCGTGGCCATGCCCATCGCGACCATGTCGGCGCCGACGAGCCGGTCGATCGTCGCGGCATGCGGCCACGCGATCCACGCGCCGATACCGATGACGAGGCAGAGCTTGGCGAGCGTCTTGAAGAACTCGACCAGAGATTGCTTGCTGAAGGTCCGCATGAATCCGGTCACCGGATTGAGCTTCGACCATTTGGGCTTGATCCGGCTCGCCGAGAGCATCGGGCGACCCTGCAGGAAACCGCCGAGCAAGGCGAAGCCGAACAGGGCGGCGAGGATCGGGGTGAGGGTAGTGAAGATCGCCCCGAAAATGCCGGTCGCGAAGTCCTGCGCGCCGGCTGGCTCCATCCGGAAATCGTCGGCGCTGCCCCATAGCCGCACGAACAGCGATCCCATCATCTGCATGGTATACGTGCCGAGCCCACCCATCACGACGAGCGCCGCGACGAACATCGCGGCGTGCTTCATCTCGGGCGCCATCGGCACCTCGCCGCGTTGGCGGGCGTCGTCTAGTTTCTTGTCTGTGGGGGATTCAGTTTTGTCTTCCTGATCCGTATCGCCCGACATCACCAGCCTCCCTGCATCGCGTCACCCATCGAAGTGGCGAAGACGGTGAGCATGGTGCCGACGGTGGCGGCGAACAGGCTGAGCCCGAGCAGCAGGTTGAGCGGCTGGGCGATGAAGAAGACCTGGATCGCCGGCGCGATGCGCGCGGACAGGCCGAGCGCGACGTTGAAAACGATGCCATAGACGATCAGCGGCGCGGCGAGGCTGATGCCGAGCGTCATCGAGCGGCCGACCGCGGCGATGGCGAGCTGGGCGAAATCCTGCATCGGAGGCAGGCCGCCGATCGGGAAGCTCTGATAGGAATGGATGATCGCCCCGAGCCAGAGGTGATGGACCTGCATCCCCATGCACACGAGCGCAGCGGCGATGCCGACGAACTTGGAGAGCATCGGCGCCTGGCCCGATTGCGCGGGATCGAAGATCACCGCCGAGGACAGGCCAACCTGCATGCTGACGATCGAACCGGCGATCGAGATCGCGAAGAACAGGATCTTGACGATCATGCCCATTGCGAGCCCGGTCATCAGCTCGGTGACGATCACCGCGGGAAGCACCGCGCCGCCCTGCAGCGCGACCCGCGCGGGCTCGCCGAGCGCGCCGTAGAGTGCGGCCGACATGGCGAAGGCGATCATCAGCCGGATGCGGCCGGGGATCGAATCCTCGCCGAACACCGGCAACAGCATCAGCACCGCGCCGACGCGCGCGAACACGATGAAGAAGGCGGAGACCTGGAATTCGAGGTCGGCGGGCAGGATCATCCGGTGATGATCAGATCGCTGATCTTGGCCATGAAGCCGGACAGCGCCTGTCCCATGGTGGGCAGCATCAGCAGGAAGACGAGACCCATCGCGAGCAATTTGGGTACGAAGGTGAGCGTGGTCTCCTGAATCTGCGTCAGCGCCTGGAGCAGGCCGATGACGGTGCCGACGATCAGCGACGTCAGCAGCAGCGGGCCCACCACGGTGAGCACGAGCAGCAACGCCGCCTCGGCAAGCTGGATGACCTCGCTCGGCGACATGCTTCAGATCTGCATCCGCATGATGTCGGTATAGGCGCTGACCACGCGGTCGCGGACGGCGACCATCGTGTCGAGCGCGGTCTCGGCGGCACCGATCGCGGTTACGACGTCGATCAGATCGCCCTTGCCGGCGACTTGCATTGCCGAGGCGTGTTCGGCGACCCGCATCTGCTGCGCGGTGCCGGTGACGAGATCCTCGACCATCGAGCCGAAGCCGCCCGCGCCGTCGGTCTTGCCGACCGAGGGCTTGCCGAGGGCGCTGCCGATCCCTGCGACCTTGCCATAGGCAGAGGCCGCATCAAGTGCTCCGATTGACATGAGATTTTTCCCTTACTTGAGAAGATCGATGGTGCGCATCGTCAGGCTCTTGGCGGCCTCGATGGCATTGAGATTGGCTTCGTAGCTGCGCTGCGCGGCCTTCATGTCGGCGCTCTCGACGAGGCCGTTGACGTTGGGCTTGAGCACATAGCCTTCCTTGTCCGCCGCCGGGTGGCCGGGCTGGTAGACGCGGGTGAAGTCGGACTTGTCGGTCTCGATTCCGTTGACCTTGACGCCGGTGGCGCCGGTGGCGCGATCGACCTCGGCCTTGAAGCTCGCGACGCGGCGGCGATAGGGATCGCCGCCCGGGGTCTGCGCCACCGAATCCTGGTTGGCCAGGTTTTCCGCGATCACGCGCATCCGGAGCGACTGGGCGCGAAGCCCCGATTCCGAGACGCCGAGCGATGCTTTCAAGTCCATGTGAGTCGAGCTCCAGAGCGGCCGAGCGGCCATTTCCCTCATTGTAGGCAATTCTTGCCGGGCGAGGGTTCGAGAGGCGGAAATAAACGCCGGCCCTTCTCTTCCCTCTCCCCTTTGGGGGAGAGGGTTGCGTAGACTTGGGCCGCGCTCCTTCAGCGCGGTCTCAGTCGGAGCTGGGTGAGGGGGTGTGGCCGCAAAGCGGGCACCCGGCGTTGCGCGCCGACCTACCCCTCACCCAACCTCCGCTAGGCGCTACAGCGCCAAGCTGCGGTAACCCTCTCCCCTATCAAGGGGAGAGGGAAAGGAGGGCGACACGTGAATGTTGATCCGCCTAGGCAAAATTTGCCGGGTCGCGCGCCGGGGGCCGGACAAAGCTTCCTATAAGTCACTCAGAAAGGGGCGCGCATGTCCGTACTCGACGATATTATGATCGACCTGTCGATCGTGCTCGGCTCGGCCGAGGTGCCGATCCGGCAGATGCTCAAGATGAGCCGCGGGGCGATGATCCCGCTCGATTGCGGCCAGGACGATCCGAGCCTGGTCTATGTCAACGGCGAGCTGGTGGCCAAGGGCCGCATCCTCGTCGACGGCGACCAGATGTCGCTCGAAATCTCAGAGCTCGTGAAGAAGCAGCGCCACTGATGGATATTCTGTCGATGATCCGCACCGTGGGTGCGCTCGGCGTCGTGCTCGGCATGCTCGCCGGGGCGCTCTGGGTAGTCCGCCGGTACGACATCAAGCTGCCGGGCCGTGTCTCGGGCTCGGCACGCAAGCGCGTCGAATTGGTCGAGCGGCTGGCGGTCGATGCCAAGCGCTCGGTGGCATTGATCCGCCGCGATGGTTGCGAACACCTCATCCTGATCGGCCCCGAGGGCCATGTGACGCTCGAGACCGGCATCGTCGCGCCCGAACCCGTGGCCGCGAAGGCGCCTGAGCAGGCGATGCCCGCCGCCGATTTCCAGGCCGATCTCGCTGCCTTCGCCGGGAGCTTCGGCAAGCTCGTCGATCTCTCGCGCGCGAAGATCGCCGCGGTGCGCGGCGCCAATGACGACGAGGTCGAGGACAGCGACGACGAGCCGACCGATCCGTCGTCCGTCGACGCGACGATCGTCGAATTGCCCGCTTCCGCGCCCCGCAAGCGCACCCGCCGTCCGCGCGACACCAAGCGCTGGAACCGCGCCGCGGTGCGCGAGGCGCTCAATGCGTAAATTCCTGATCGCGGCCGTCGCCGCGCTCGTGCTGCTGCCGGTGGCGGCGCACGCGCAGGCGGCCGGCGGCACGACCATCAATCTCGGGGGAGGCGGGGCGGGCGAGGGCCAGCTCTCGGCCAAGGCGATCCAGCTCGTATTGATGCTGACCGTGCTCAGCCTCGCGCCGGGGCTGCTGATGACGGTCACCAGCTTTACCCGCATGGTGGTGGCGCTGTCGCTGCTGCGCACCGGCATCGGCGCGCCGGGCGTGCCGCCCAACCCGGTGATCATCAGCCTCGCGCTGTTCCTGTCCTTCTTCGTGATGGCGCCGACCTTCGAGAAGGCGTGGAACGAAGGCGTCGATCCCTATACCAAGGGCAAGATCACCGAGCAGGTCGCGTTCGAGAAGACCGCCGAGCCGTTCCGCAAGTTCATGCTCGGCCAGGTGCGCGACAGCGATCTGAAGCTGTTCGCCGATCTGGCGAACAAGCCGATCGCTACTCGCGCCGACACGCCGCTGACGACTTTGGCGCCCGCGTTCATGATCTCCGAGCTGCGCCGCGCGTTCGAGATCGGGTTCCTGCTGCTGCTGCCGTTCCTCGTGATCGACCTTGCGGTCTCGGCGGTGCTGATGGCGATGGGCATGATGATGCTGCCGCCGCCGACGATATCGTTGCCGATGAAGATCATCTTCTTCGTGCTGGTCGACGGCTGGGCCCTGGTGGCGGGATCGCTGGTGAAGAGTTTCGCGACGTAGCGAGGGCGACCGGGGCCCTTTGTTTAGCCCTCTCCCGCTTGCGGGAGAGGGTTGGGTGAGGGTGAGAGGTGTAGGTCGGGCATTGCGGCCAGTTGATCGCTTATCGCTTGCAGCACGCCATCGAGATTCTCGACCACATCGTTGTTCCAGAAGCGCAGGAGGACATAGCTTCGATCCTCAAGAAAGCTGGAGCGACGTCTATCTGCCTCGGGACCGTGCTGTCCGCCATCGAGTTCGACGATCAGCCGTTTCTCCGCGCAAAGAAAGTCGACCACATAGGGCCCGATGGTGGCTTGGAAGCGAAACTTGTAGCCGGCGAGCTGGCGATTGCGCACCATCGACCAGAGCTTGCGCTCAACATCCGTCGCCTCACGTCGAAGGCGCTTTGCGTGTGGATTGGTGGAGCGAATTCGCGGCACCTGTATTCCGTAACGCCTGACACACCCTCACCCAACCCTCTCCCGCAGGCGGGAGAGGGCTTTTGATCCGCTATGGATCAGCTATCCAGGTTGCAATGCTCGAGCCAGGGGGCGAGGTCGTTGTACGAGATCGGTTCGAGGAAGATCAGGCCGGCCTTGTCCTCGCTCGACCAGCGCGTCGTACAGCGGCGCGAGGGGAGGCCGGGGACCGAGAGGATGATCTCGATATCCTCGCGCGGCGGCCTGGGCATCGCGATCCGGGCGCCGCTCTGCGAGATGTTCTCGAGCGTGACGTCGATAGGGCGGCCGAAACAAGTGATCCGCGCGGCGCACGTCACGTCGAAGCGCGGCGCGCGGGGCGCCGGGCCACAGAAACGTTCGAGCCCGGCCTTGGCCTGGGCAAGGATGTGATCGACGTCGATGGGCTCGGCGAATTCGACGCCGGCGCGGCCTTCGCTGCTCCAGACGACGCTGCCCCGCAGCTGGTCGCCGCTGCGCAATTCGACCGTCACCCAATTGCCGTAGCCGAGCGTGTAGTGCGTCTCGATCATCATGCCCGTCACCGAGACGTTGCGGACGCGGCAGAGATGCTCGATCATGCCGCTGCACCGGAGCTTGCCGACCAGCAGCGTCGTTACGGTGCGCGGTGCGCGATCGCGCGCGAGGCCCGCTTCCGCGGACTGGGCCTTCGTCAAGTGCATGGCTGTCCTCCGTGGTCGAAGCGACTCCCTCGTCCCACAGCATAGGCACGAAAAAGGGGGCGCTGTAATCTCAGTAAAGTTGCGCTCCGGGTCATGCCGGGTTCGCCTGGGTAACGGCGACTTTCCGCAGAACGCCGGCGCCGAACGCTTCGGGGGCGGCGGCCATGACGACTTTCCGAAAGGTCTCGAGATCGGGGATCAGTCCGTCCGGACCCGCGGCCATCGGGGTGCGATAGGTGCGCATATTGATCGCATGGAGCAATAGCGGCAGCCGCGCGGTCACGAATTCGGCCTGGTCGGCGGGCACTTCGAGCTGAACCTGAAACTGGACATATCCCGAAAGGCGACCGTCGGCGAAGACGAGCGGCGCGAGGATCTTGCCGGCATCGACGAAGCTCGGCTCGACGTCGTCATGCGCGCTCGCGGCCGCCGGAGCCTTGGGGCCGAGCAGCATCACGGTGGCGTATGCGGCACCCCCGCCCAGGCCGAGGCCGGCGAGGAGTATAAAGAGCAGAAACAGGATCTTCTTCATTGTCTCTGCCTCAGAACTTGAAGCTGGAATCGCTGGGGAGCGCCGAGGCTTCGGCCTTGAGCACGATCGTGATGCGGCGGTTCTCGGCGCGATCGGGCTGGTCCGGATAGACCGGCCGGGTGGCGCCCATCGCGACGATCTCGGCGAAACGGTCCGTGGTCATGCCGGAGGCGATCAGCGCCGAGCGGGCGGCAAGCGCGCGCTCGCCCGACAGGCGCCAATTGGCGTCGCTCTGGCCGCCGGTGCCGTCGGTATGGCCCTCGATCGCGATCTGCGCGCCGGAGGTGGCGAGCTTGGCCGCAACCTTTGTCAGCATCCCGCGGGCATAGGGGTTGAGCTGGGCGGTGTTGGCGCGGAACATCGATTGCTGGTCGGTATCCATCAGCGTGATGCGCAGGCCGTCGCGGCTCGGGTCGATCTTGACGTTGCGTTTCGCCTGGGGGTCCGGCGATGCGGGATCCAGCGCGACCTGCAGCTCGGAGGCGAGCACGCGCATCGAGGCATCGGGGACATTCGCCGTGCCGCCGCTCGCGGCGCCCGCGACGGCGGCGTCGCTGGTGGGCGTGCCCTGCGCCTTGCTGCTGTCGGTCGAGTTCTTGCGCGAACGCCCGCCCGCGCCCTCCGACGTACCTTGAAGCGGTGTCGTCGGCGAGGCTTCGCCCACGGTCGGCGTGAAATATTGGGCGAGACCCTTCAGCCGCTCCTTGTCGGGATTCGAGATCAGCCACAGCAGCATGAAGAACGCCATCATCGCGGTCACGAAATCGGCATAGGCGACCTTCCAGGCGCCGCCGTGATGCTTGCCGGCGACCTTCTTGACCCGCTTGATGACGATCGGCCGTTCGTTGGGAATGCTGGCCATGTCAGCAGCCCCGCAGCGCGGTTCGGAGGCGATCCTGCACCACGCCCAGGCGGACATGGCCGATCGCGGTCAGCGAATCCTCGCCGCCGGCGATGCGTTCGAGCAGGTTCACGCATTCGTCGGCATGCTGGACCAGATAGTCGAACGACTGGAGCTGTTCGAGATAGGAGGCGCCGAAGTGCTCGTCGGCGACGAGCACTTCGGCAAGCCGCTCGAGCATGTCGCGCATCTCGCGCAGCTCGCCGGCGATCACCAGATGGAGCGCGCCCGAATAGGGGTCGTACGCCTGGAGCGGCTGCATTGACGAGGGCTGGGCGGGCGCGGACATACACGACATCAGAACAGCTCCAGATCGCCGCCGGCGACCGGCAGGGGCAAGGGGTTGAGGGGACGTTCGGGGACGCGATCCGCGACTTTGGTGCAGCGGCTGCGGCCCTCATGCGGGAGGAACTCGATCTTGCGTGCCGAGGACCCGCCGAGGTCGCTATGCGCGACCTCGATGCCTTCGGTCTTCATGAAGCGATGCGCGAACGCCGCGTTCGAGGATCCGATCGACCCGAGGCCCGAGACGATGTTGGCGCCACCATAAAGATGTGCCCGCAGACGATTGCGCATCGCACCCTTCGCCATCATGCCGTTGATCAGCAATTCCATCGCGTGGACGCCGTAACGCTGCATGTCCCCGGCCGAGACGCGGTGGTCGGAGCTCGGTTCGCCCAGCAGGAAGTGGTTCATCCCGCCGACCTTGGCGACCGGATCGTAGAGGCACGCGGCGACACAGCTTCCCAGCAGCGTCGACACGACGACGTCGGGCTCGACCACGATGGCATTCTCACCTTGCACGATCGAGACCCGACGCATCAGGTGAGCTCGCCGAAGACGCGTTCGATCTTCTCCTTGAGCGCCGCGGGAGCGAAGGGCTTGACGACGTAGTTGTTGACGCCGAGCGCGGCCGCCTTCTGCACGATCTCCTTGTCGGCGGAGCCGGTCAGCATGATGAACACGGTCTTGCCGATGACGGGATCGGTGCGCACGGCTTCCAGGAACTGGAGACCGTCCATCTCGGGCATGTTGAAATCCGAGATGACGAGGTGGACGCGATCGCTCTTGATCGCCGACAGCGCCTCGGGCGCACTCGCTTTGTCGCGCACGTCCTTGAAACCCAGATCCTGCAAGGCGCGACGGATCATCGCGCGCATGCTGGTCTGATCGTCCACGACCATAACCTTGATTGCTGCAGCAGCAGGCATCAGACGCTCCCAACCTTCTCGCGGCATGCCTTGAGGATCGCCTCAGGCATGCCAGACAAACCAACTTCCTTCTCGACCGCGCCGAGTTCCTGCGCGGCGCGGGGCATGCCCCAGACGACGCAGGTCTCGCGGCTCTGGCCGAGCGTACGGGCGCCCGCACGGCGCATCGCCAGCAGGCCTTCCGCGCCGTCCTGACCCATCCCGGTCAGGATCGCCCCGACCGCCGCGGCGCCGAGCGGCGCCACCGAGCGGAACAGCACGTCGACCGAGGGGCGATGGCCGGCGACCAGGTCTCCGGGACGCAGCCTGATGCGCCCGGCAACGCCGCCGGACAGCTCCATGTGCGTCTCGCCCCCAGGTGCAATATAGACGGTTCCCGGCTGGATCGTTGCACCTTCGGTCGCTTCGACGACGCGGACGCTACATTCGGCGTCGAGCCGCTGCGCGAAGCTGCGGGTGAAGCTGGCCGGCATGTGCTGGACGATCAGCACCGGCGGACAATCCGCGGGCAAGGCAGGCAACAGCGAGAACAGTGCCTCGACGCCGCCGGTCGACGATCCGATCGCGATCAGCTTGCCCGCGGCGCCGCCGGCGATGCTGGGCTGCTGGGGCAGGCGGGCCGGCCCGGCACGCGCCGCCGAACGGGCGGCGGTCTTGACCTTCTCGCAGAGCAACGTCGCGTCGCGCTCGATGTCCTCCGGCGTGCCGCTCGGCTTGGTGACATAGTCGATCGCGCCGAGGCGCAGCGCCTCGATCGTGACTTCGGCGCCGCGCGCGGTGAGCGTCGAGCACATCACCACCGGCATCGGCCGCAGGCGCATGATCCGCTCGAGGAACGACAGGCCGTCCATCCCCGGCATTTCGACGTCGAGCGTCAGCACGTCGGGGTTGAGTGTCTTGATCATGTCGCGCGCCGCGAAAGGCTCGGGCGCCATGCCCACGACTTCGATCTCGGGATCGGCCGAAAGCATGCGCTTCAGCGTCGCCCGCATCGACGCACTGTCGTCGACGATAAGGGTACGTACGGGTCTCATCCCCGGATCTCCGGCCTGGCGTAAATGGTATGGCCGCACGATTTCATCCTGCTGGCCGCGGGCCCGATCAGACGTTCGGAATGGCCGATATAGAGGTGACCGCCAGGCGCGAGCTGGTCGACGAAACGCCCCTCCAGCTCCTCCTTCGCGGGATCGCCGAAGTAGATCATCACGTTGCGGCAGAAGATTACGTCATACCGGGCTTTTAGCGGCCATTTCTCGAACAGGTTCAGAACCCGTGCGGTGACCAGCTGGCGCGCTTCCTCGGCCATCACGAAGCCCCCCGGCGCTGGCCGCATCCAGGTGCTGCGATAGGGCTCGGGAACGCCGGCCGCGACATTCTCCGCATAGAAGCCGCGCGCGACGGACTCGACCACGTGCGGCGCGATGTCGGTGGCGAGCAGGCGGACGTCGGCACTGCGCAGCCAGGTCGCGGACGTGCGGTCCGGACCGAGCAGGCACATCGCGATCGTATAGACCTCCTCGCCCGACGAGCAGCCCGCCGACCAGATTCGGATCGGGCCCTGCTTGCGCTTGAGCACCGGCAGGACGTGCTCGCGGAAATGATCGAAGTGATGCGGCTCGCGGAAGAAATGCGTGTGATTGGTGGTCAGCGCCACCACCATCGCATGGCGCTCCTGCGCATCGGACTGGACCAAGGCGACATATTCCGAGAAGCGGCCGAGGCCATATTCGCGCAGCCGCCGCGCGAGGCGGGACTGGACCAGAGTGGTCTTGGCCGCGCTCAGTTCGATGCGCGCATCGCTGTGCATGATCGCGGCGATCGCGGCGAAGTCGCGGGGCGACAGTTCCGCATTCGCCGCCGCCATCGCGCTGCCGCCGGCGAGCGCCGCGGCGCCCCCGGCCGGGCTCACGCCGCGAGATCCAGATGCCTGGTCAGGCTCAGCGCCTCGAGATCGAGCAGCAGCACCATCGTGCCGTTCTCGTCCCGCGTGCCGTCCTTTGCGCGGGTGGTGATGCGCACCAGCCCGTCGATCACGCTGGCTTCGATCGTCTCGACCTCGGGGGCCGGCTGGATCTCGCTGCGATTGATCGCCACGATGTCGTTGACTTCGTCGACGAGGAAGCCCGCCTGCTTGCCGGCGATGCTGACAACCAGCACGCACGAGCGCGCGTGGATTGCGCTCGGCTCCCAGCCCAGCCGCTCGGCGAGGCCGACCACGGGGATGACGTTGCCGCGCAGATTGGTCACGCCCTTGATGAAGGTCGGAACGTTGGGCAGCGGCGTCGGCTCGTCCCATTCGCGGATCTCGATGAGCGCACCCATGTCGATCCCGAAGGTCTGCTTGCCGAGCGTGAAGGTGACGATCTTGCAGTCGCTCGCGGTTTCAGTGGTGGTGGTCATGCGGCCAGTCCTTTGGGGGTGTAGCGGGAAGTGGAAGCGACGAGTGCCTCGATATCGAGGATGAGCGCGATCGAGCCGTCACCGAGGATGGTGGCGCCGCCCAGCCCGCGGATCGGGTGGAGGTTCTGGTCGAGGCTCTTGATCACCACTTCGCGGCGGTCGTCGATGGTATCGACGACGAGGCCGACCTTGCCGTGCTCGCTCTCGACGATGACGACCAGCGAGTCCTCGACGAGACGATCGTCGTTGAGCCCGAAGATCTCGGTCGCCCGCTTCACCGGGACATATTCGCCGCGCATGTCGATCACTTCGGTGTCGGGCGACGTGCGCTTGACCTGGCCCGGCTCGGGCTGGACGGTCTCGAGCACATGCGCGAGCGGAAGGACGAAGCGCTGGCTGGCGAGCCGGACGATCATGCCGTCGAGGATCGCGAGCGTCAGCGGCAGGATCATCGTGAAGGTCGTGCCTTCGCCGGGAACCGAATGAATCTCGACGCGGCCGCCGAGCGCCTCGACGTTCGAGCGGACCACGTCCATGCCGACGCCGCGGCCCGAGATGTTCGAGATCGTCTCGGCAGTCGAGAAGCCCGGCGCGCAGATCAGCTGATCGATCTCTTCGTTCGACAGGACCGCGTCGGGCGAGATGATGCCCTTTTCGATCGCCTTGGCCTTGACCCGCTCGCGGTTGATGCCGCGGCCATTGTCCTGGACGCGAACGAAGATGCGCGCACCCTTCTGCTCGGCCGACAGCTTGATCGTCCCGACCGGCGACTTGCCGGCGGCGAGGCGCTCTTCGGTGCTTTCGAGGCCATGGTCCGCGGCGTTGCGGATCATGTGAGTCAGCGGATCGCCGATCTTCTCGATCACGCCCTTGTCGACTTCGGTGGTCTCGCCGACGGTCTCGAGCTCGATCTGCTTGCCGGTCTCGGCCGAGAGGTCGCGCAGCATGCGCGGCACCCGGCTGAAGGCCTGCTTGATCGGCTGCGCGCGCAGCGACATGACATTGTCCTGGATCTGGCGCGTGAGGCGCGCCAGCTCGGGCAGCTCGACGCGCTGGCGGTCGGCGGGCGACAGCCGGTCGGCGAGGATCGAATTGCGGATCACCAGCTCGCCGACGAGGTTGAGCAGCAGATCGAGCTTGGCGAGATCGACGCGGATCGTCTGCGAGGCTTCGCTCGCCGGCTTCGGCGCCGCGCTCTCGACCGGGGCCGGAGCGGGAGTCGGTGTCATCGGCGTGGCGGCGAGATCCGCCACCACCTGCTGGACCTGCGCGGTGAGATCCTCGATCGTGGCCATCACCGGCACGAACGGGATCAGATCCTCCAGCGCTGCTTCGGGAGCCGTGGCTTCGATGACGGGCACGGGGATGAACGCCGGGGCGGGGGCCTCGACTTCGTTGCGCGTAATTTCGATCAGCGAATCCGGTGCGACGAAATCGAAGCAATCGTCGATGTCGTTCCGCGGCACGTCGCCCGGCATGCTGAGCACCCAGGTGAAATAGGCGTCCTCGGGATCGAGGTCGCGCAGCGGCGGCACGTCGGACACGTCGACCGACTCGATCGTCGCGCCGAGCGTCTCGAGCTCGCGGATGAGCAGCATCGGCTCGCTGGCATTGGCGAGCGCGGCGCGCGACGGCTTGAAGCGGATCGTCCAGCTCGCGGCATCGGCCGCCGGCGCGGCGGGCGCGTCGAAATCGTCGAGCGAGAAGGCGACCGGCGTGAAGCCGAATTCGTCCTCGGCCACGGCCGGCGCGGGTGCCGCTTCGATCACGGGGGCGGGAGCGGGGGCAGGCGCCGCACCGCTTTCGTCCGCTGCGCCCTTGTCGGCGAGCACCTTCTCGAGCGCGGCGAGCGCTGCGGCGTCGTTGGGACGCGGCGCGAGGCCCTTGGCGGTCTCGACGTGATCCGAGAGCACGTCGAACGAGCTCAGCATCACTTTCACGACGCCGGGGGTGGGCGCGATCTTGCCCGCGCGAACCTCGTCGAGCACATTCTCGAACTTGTGTGCGAACGCCGTCAGGTCGGCGTGGCCGAACGCGCCGGCGCCGCCCTTGATCGAGTGGACCGCACGGAACACGCCGGCGATCGTCTCGGCAGAGACGTCGCCGGCCTGCATGGCCGAAAGGCCCTGCTCGGCGGTCGTGAGACCCTCAGTGCATTCTTCGAAGAAGATTGCCTGGATTTCGTCGAGCTCGTCGCTCACGGGCAGACGCGGCGGATCGCCGCCCCCAGCTTGGTGGCTTCGAAGGGCTTGGTGATCCAGCCGGTCGCGCCGGCCGAGCGGGCGCGGGCCTTCTTCTCGTCCGAGAATTCGGTCGAGAGGACGAGGATCGGCGTGCCGCGGAACTCATGTCGGGCCCGGACCGCCTCGATCAGTTCGAACCCGTCCATCTTCGGCATGTTGATGTCGGTGATCAGCAGGTCGGGCTTGACCTCATCCATGCGCTCGAGCCCGTGCTGGCCGTCATTGGCGCTTTCGATGCGATAGCCCTGCGCGGTCAGCGACGTCTTGAGCAGCATGCGCATGCTCGCCGAATCATCGACGGTAAGGATCAACTTGCTCACTGGACGTCTCCGGTTTCGAGTCCGATCGCGGCGGCCAGACGGCAGCTGTTCACGCGATTGACAAAGGCTTGGCTGGGATTGGCGATGCGGAAACCCTGGCCGTTCGCCGCCGCCTCGTTGCGCGCGGCGACGAGGAGCTGGAGCACGGCCTGGCCGACGCTCTCGACCTGCGACGCGTCGACTTCGATCGTGTCGTCGAGATCGGCGGCGAGGACGAAGCGGACGCGCAGGTCTTCCGCAGTGACGGTGGTGCCGTGCGCGGGCAGGCGCAGCGCGCGGTCATCCGCCTCAGGCAGTTGCAGGGTTGAGTCCATTTTTCGCCTCGTCGAGAGCAGTTTCGAGTTGCTGGAAGGTCGGCGCGAAGGCCGACGGCGTCATGCGGCGCGCGATCTCGATCGCGACCTGAACCGGCTGGTTCTGGGCATAGGCGACCACTGCGGTCTTCACGATGAAGAACGGCTTGGCGTCCTCCTCGATCGTCTCCATCAGCTTCGCGGCGAGCGGGCCGACGACGCAATAAGCGAGGAGCACGCCGAGGAAGGTGCCGACCAGCGCGCCGCCGATCATGGCGCCTAGGATCTCGGTCGGTTGATCGATCGATCCCATCGTCTTGATGACGCCGAGCACCGCGGCGACGATGCCGAGCGCGGGCAGGCCGTCGGCCATGATCTGGAGTGCGTGCTGCGGGCCCGCTTCCTCGTGGTGATGCCTCTCGATATCGGCTTCCATCGCCGCCTCGATCTGATGCGGATCCTCGAAGCTGACCGTCATCATGCGCAGGTAGTCGCAGATGAATTCGATGAGGTGATGGTCCTTGAGCAGCCGCGGATAGGGGCTGAAGATCGAACTTTCCTCGGGCTTGTCGAGATGCGGCTCGATCGCGGTGGCGCCGCCTTTCTTGAAGGTCGACAGCACGCCGAACATCAGCGTCAGCAGGTCCTTATAGTCCTGCGCTTTCCAGCGGCCGCCCTTGAAGGCGCGCATGACGCCGCCACCGGCCTTCTTCACCGTCGCCATCGAGTTGGAGACGATGAAGGCGCCGATCGCCGCGCCGGCGATGGCCATCATTTCATGCGGCAACGCGTGCGCGATGATCTCGAACTTGCCGCCCGAGATCACGAAGCTGCCGAAGACGCAGCCCAGGATGATGAGGAAACCTACGCCGTTCAGCATGACGGTGCCGCTATTCTTTCTTTGGTGTTTCCAGAATTATAGGACGGATTTGGCGGGCCGCGTTGCGACGTGGCCCGTTTTTGCTCAGGTTGTCTGCCGGTCCTGCCGTCGCGGCCATGGGGCGCAGGGCGGCGCAAGCAAATGCGTGCGGGAAATTGGGTCGGCCAATGCGGTTTCCAAGGAAAATGCGCCCCGCTTCGGCGGACGCGTGATTCTTATAGGAAGCGCGCAGGCCAGCTCCGCAAAATCTTCCTAGAATGAAGGGTCTGCAAAGGAGCTCGCATGACTCTCACTGCCTACCAGACCGCCCGGAGCCGGGCGGAAACGCCGCGCTCGGCCGAATTCCGGCTGATGAGCGAAATCACCGGCGAGATGATGGACGCCGAAACCGCCGGATTGAAGGGCGCGATGCTGATGCAGTCGCTCCACCGCAACCGCGAGATGTGGTCGGCCTTCGCCACCGATTGCGGTGCGACGGGCAATGGCCTGCCGCGCGAACTCCGCGCGCAGATCATTTCCCTCGGCCTGTGGGTCGAGCGTTTCACCAGCGACGTGGTCGCCGGGCGTGAGCCGATCGGCGAGCTGATCTCGCTCAACCGCACGATCATGGAAGGCTTGCGCGGCCAGCGCCTCGCAGCCTGAGCCACTTCCTCATGGATCCTGAAAGGGCGTCGCGGCTGACCGCGGCGCCCTTTTTGTTTGGCGGAGCGGCGATGTGGCAATCCATTCTCGCACTCATGCGAAGCATGACGGAGGGGGAGGAAGCGTCAACGTCCCGGCGTGCTTCCTCCCCCTCCGACGCCTTCGGCGCCACCTCCCCTTGGCGGGGGAGGATCGGGAAACGAAAAGGGGCGCCGCGGCCGATGCCGCAACGCCCCGTTTTCTTCCACGCGATAGCCCCTAGAACGAAGCCCAATCGTCCGAGCCGCCGTTGCCGTTGGCCATCGCCGCAACCGGGAGCGCCTTGACCGGCGAGACATAGCCGTTCGACTTCGCCGCTGGCCGCGCGGGCCTGGCCGGCGCCGACGCGCGCACGGTGGCGACATAGGTGTCGGTGCCGACGTTGAACTTCGACGCCTGCTCGCTGAGCGCGGCGACCTCGCCCGACAGGTTACGCGCGGCTGCGGACGTCTCCTCGACCATCGCGGCATTCTGCTGGGTCGACTGGTCCATCGTCCCGATCGCGACGCTGATCTGGGCGATGGCGGTCGACTGGGCCTGGTTGTCGGTCGCGATCTGGCCGAGCAGCGAATGAACCTCGCCCACGTCGCCCGAGATGTCGGCCAGTGCATGATCGACCTTCTGGACCATCTCCACCGCCGCGACGATGTCGGTCTGGGTAGCGGTCAGCTGGTCGCGGGCACGCCCGGCCTCCTCTTCGGCGCGCATCGCGAGCGCACTGACGAGGTCGGCGACGACCGCGAAGCCGCGGCCTGCTTCACCCGCGCGGCCGGCCTCGACCGCGGCGTTCATCGCGAGAACCCGCGTCTGGAACGCGATCTTGTCGAGGCCCTCGATCACGCTGTCGATGCCCTTGGCCGAATCCGCCACGCGGGTCATCGCGTGGACTGCCTCGTCGGCGATCTCGCGGCCGCCGGTGACGGTGGCGATGGCGCCGTCGGCGCGTTCTACCGTGCGGTCGGCGGACGCGGCGGTCGCCTTGAGACGGCCGTCCATCTGGGTGACCGCCGCCGAAGTCTCTTCGAGGCTCGCGGCATTGGCTTCGGTGCGGCGCGCGAGATCCTCGGATGCCTGGGCGATCTCGCCCGAGCCGGTACGGATCGTCGCGGCGCTTTCCATCACGGTGCCGATCAGGTTGCGCAGCTCGGTGACCGCGGCGTTGAAGTTGACCTTCACTGATTCATAGGCCGGCGAGAAGGCGTCGTTGATCTCGCTGGTCAGGTCGCCCTGCGCCAGCTTGCTCAGGTTCACTTCGAGCGTCGAAACCACGCGCTGCTGCTCGGCATCGGCGATCTTCTTGGCCGCATCGGCCTTTTCCTTCTCGATCGCCTGCTCGCGGAACACCAGCACCGCCTTGGCCATCGCGCCGATCTCGTCGCCGCGGTCGGTGCCCGGCACGTCGGCGGCGTTGTTGCCCTCGGCGAGTGTCTTCATCCGTGCCTGAAGATTCGTGATGGGCGCCGTGATGCCCAGCCGCGAGACGAGCAGGCCGATGCCGATCGCGACTGCGATCGCGATCAGGCTGACGACGAGCATGGTGGTCGAAGTGCTGCTCGCGCTCGCCGAAAGATCGTTCGAAAGGGCCTTCGCGTCGGCGATGCGCTGGTCGTTCGCCTTGATGAGCTCTGCCGCCATCGTCACTGCCTTGGTGTCGAGATCCGCAAGGATCGCGCGCGCGGCATCATTTTCGTCGCGGCTGCCATGGCGGATCGCCTCGACTGCGCCCTTGTGGATTTCGTCGAAGGTTCCGCGGATCGTCGTGATCTCGCCGGCGAGGCCGGGATCCAGCTGCTTGACCTCGTCGAACAGCTTGACGGCGCCTTCATACGACGCGCGCTCTTCTTCCACGGCGGCGCGGCTTGCCGCGGACCCACCCGGATATGCCATCACGCGATAGCTGGCATAGAGCATCTGCGAACCGAGGCGGTTCGCGCGGGCAAGCTTGGTGGTGATCGGAAGCTTGACGTCGACCAGTACCGCATAATCGGCGTCGGTTTTCGTGAGCGCGCGCGAGCCATAAAAGGACACGCCCAGCGTGATCAGGCCGAGCATCAGCAGCAGCCCGAGGATCTTCACGGGAATTTTGATGCGGGCGAGGAGGTCCACCATAGGATAGCCTTTTCTGTTCGGAAGCGCGCAGCGCTCGCTGCTCGCGACAGGGATTCAGTATCTTATAGAAGCGGGCCGGGGCCGGAGGTCCTCGGCCGGGCGGATTGGCGCCTAGGGATTTTCCCGGATACGCGGGGCAGATCACCTCGGCGCGAGCCCTGTTTCCCGCAGTCCGGCACGGGCCAGTTCGTTGCCGCGCCACCCCGGCCCGCCGCTGCGCCTATAAAGAGGATCAGCCCTTTCATTCCCGGAGCCTGCCGTGACCTCGACTTTCCTCTCGCCCCTGTTGCGCGGCGCGCTCACGGGTTTTTGTGCGGTGGCGGCATTGCCGGCATTCGGGCAAATCGCCGGCGAGAAGGATGGTGGCGTCCAGTTCAGCATCGACGCCACCACGCGGGCGCGGGTCGAGGCGATCGGCGGCCAGTTCCGTCCCAATGTTGCAGCAGACGACGTGTTCGTCTCGTTCCGCACTACGGTTGCAGCGAAGGCCGAACTCGGAGCCGTCGCGATCGGAGGCGAGATCGTGGACGCGCGCGGCTATGGCCAGCGCGACGGTTCGTCGGTGCGGACCAGCGAAGTCAACGCGCTCGAGCCGATCCAGGCCTATGTCGCGTATCGCGCCTCCGACGCCTTCGCCAGGGGCGCGACGGCGACGATCACGGCCGGACGCTGGTCGCTCGATATTGGTTCGAGCCGCCTGGTCGGCCGCACCGACTTCCCCAACGCGGTTCAGTCCTATCTCGGCGGCCTCGTCGAGTGGCGCAGCAAGGGCAAGGACCGGATCGTCGCATTCTGGGCGAAGCCCTTCTCGGCGCTTCCCGATGACGTGGCCGGAATCGAAGACAATGCGATCGAGCTCGATCGCGCGGGCGGAAACCTGACCTTTTTTGGTGCCAGCGCGACGCTGGCCAAGGCCTTCCGCAATGTCGGCGTGGAGGCCTATGGCTATCGTCTCGCCGAAGATGACCGCGTGATGCGGCTGACGCGCAACCGCCATCTCGTCACGGCCGGCGTGCGCCTGCGCCGCGCGCCAGCAAAGGGCCAGTTCGATTTCGAAGGCGAGGCCGCGTATCAATGGGGCACCGCACGCGCGACCACCGCCGTCAGCGATGTGCGTAACCTCGATGTCCGCGCCGGCTTCGCGCATGTCGAGGCCGGGTGGACCGCGGCGCGGGGCTGGACACCTCGCGTCTCGGCGATGTTCGACTATGCCTCGGGCGACGGGCGCGACGCCGGCACATGGGGTCGATTCGATACGCTGTTCGGTGCGCGCCGTTCGGACTTCGGCCCGGTCGCGCTCTATGGCCCGGTGGGTCGCGCGAACCTGCTCTCGCCAGGGCTCCGGCTCGAAGCCAAGCCTTCGAAGCGGCTCGATTTCATGACTTCGCTGCGCGGACTGTGGCTGGCGCGGGCGACCGACAGCTTCGCCTCCACCGGCGTGCGCGATCGCAACGGCGCTTCAGGACGCTATGCCGGAACCCAGTTCGAAGCGCGCGCGCGTCGCTGGCTGGTTCCGGAGCGGCTGCGCCTCGAGGTCGGTGGCGCATATCTGGCGAAGGGCCGCTTCCTCGAGAATGCGACCAATGCCCCCGACACCGGCGACACGCGCTACGTCTATATGGACCTGGCCGCCAGTTTCTGAACGGGGCTCAGTTCTTCGGAAACAGCCCTGCCGCGAACGCGATGCGCAGCGCTTCCGAAAGGCTGCGCACTTCGAGCTTCTCCATCAGATTGGCGCGATAGATTTCCACCGTGCGCGGGCTGATGTCGAGCTCATAGGCGATGATCTTGTTCGATCGGCCTTCGATCAGTCCTTTGAGAACATCGGTCTCGCGCGGTGAGAGCTTGGCGATCTTCGCCTCGGCGGCGCCGACGCGGTTCGCCGCTTCATTATCCTCCTCGAGCCGGGCAAAGGCATTGTCGATCAGCTGGAGCAGCGTCTCGGCCTCATAGGGTTTTTCGATGAAGTCGAGCGCGCCGGCCTTCATCGCCTGGACCGCGAGGCCCACATTTCCCTGGCCGGTGAGAACGATCGGCACGAATCGCGGGCTGCCGTCGAGCGCGGTCAGCACGTCGAGGCCGGTGGCGCCGGGCATGTGAAAATCGAGCAACAACACGCCGGGGTCGAGTTCGTTCACGTCCTGGAGAAAGGCATCGCCCGATCGAAACCCTCGGACGATCAGATCCTGGCGTATCGACAGCAGGCTGTGAAGCGAGGCGCGGACAGCGTCATCGTCGTCCACGATGTAGATCGTTCTGCTCATCTATTCCACACCCTCCTCTATGGCGGGTAGAGTGAAGCGGAAGCTCGCTCCTCCCTCAGGCCGGTTCTCCGCGCTCAGTGTCCCGCCATGTGCCTCAATGATACGCTTGCTGATCGAAAGTCCAATACCCATTCCACCTCCGTTACCTTTCGTGGAGGTAAAGCGTGAGAATAGTTGCTCCAACACATGAGGAGGAATTCCAGGCCCGGAATCGCTTACGACAATTTCAACCATCTGGTTATTGGGCTTATGGGAAGAAATCGTGATGTGTCGATCCTGCAGGCCAGAAGTCCGCAGCGCTTCCATGGAATTGCGGAGAAGGTTGACGAGGACTTGCTGTACCTGAATGCGGTCTGCAAAGATAAATGGTGCTTCTGAATCAAGTTCGTAGCTTACCCGGATGTGGAACTGCCCCGTTCCGACCAATACCAGATCGACGGCGTCGTGAACCGTGCGCTCAACCGACTCGGTGCGCATCTCGACTTCGCCGCGAGCCATGAATGCTCGCATTCGTCGAATGATCTCCCCTGCGCGCTGGGTTTGTTCGGAGCCCATCCGGAGCAGCTCGACGACGCGCTCGCCGCTCTCCCCCTTCTCGATCAACATGCGCGCGGCGGCGAGGAAGTTGGACGTTGCGCTCAGCGGCTGGTTGAGTTCATGCGCGAGGTCCGCCGCGAGCTCGCTCATCGCGCTTTGGCGTGAGACATGCGCGATCTCGGCGCTTAGTTCGCTCAAGCGCTCCTCGGTGGCGAGCTGTTTCGAAAGATTGCGTACGAACACGGTCAAGAGCGTCTGGCCGTCGCTGCGGGCGACGCCAGTTCGCAATTCGATCGGGAAGCGGCGGCCGTCCGCCGATTCCGCTGTGCCCTTCATCACTTCGTTGACGATCCCTTCGCCGGTTTTCACATAGCGCTTCAGTGTCGCCATGTGCGCCGTACGCCGGTCGACCGGGACCAGCATCTGCGCCGATCGGCCGAGCACATCCGCGGCGCGATATCCCCAGAGCTCCTCCGCGGCGGCGCTGAACTGCATGATCGTGGCGTGTTGGTCGAGCACCACCATCGCGTCCGGGACCGTCTCGAGCACCGAGCGGAGCTGCGCCTCGCGCCGGCGGAGGGCCGCCTCGCGTTCTTCGCGCTCGGTGACGTCGAGAATGACGCCGACCGCGCGCACCAGATTTCCCTCCGCGTCATAGAAGGCCCGCGCGGAGCCTTCCACGGCGCGGATGCCGCCCAGCGGCTTGAGGAAACGGTATCGAAAGCTGAACTTGTCGGCCCGATCGCGGACCGTGCGCGCGAGTGTGTCGAGGATTTGCTGGACGTCCTCCGGCTCCACCTGCATGCGCCAGCTTTCGAAGTTGGACAACACGCCCGGAATGAGGCCGAGGCGTTGTTCGGTACCAGGCGACCATTCCACCTTGCCGCTCGGGACATCCCACTCGAACACGCCCAGTTCGTGCGCGGACATTGCCAGTGCGAGCCGCTCCTCGCTGACCTTCAGCGCTTCGATCGCGGCGACGCGTTGGGTGATGTCGGTGACCTTGAGCAGCACGACTGGGGGGGCGCCCGGGCTCGCGACCTGATGCAGGCGCTCGAGCACCGAAACCTCGCGCCCGTCGCGGCAAATCTCCAGGAGTTCGTGCCCGTCTTCGAGGCGATTGCCCCGCGTCGCGGAATCGAGGCGACACCGCGAATGCAGCAGAAGATATTTGTTCTGCCCGAGCGCCTCGCCCGACGCCCAGCCGTAGAGCTGTTCGCATCCGGCCGACCAGTGCGTGATGCGCCCCTCCGGCGTTGTCAGGACGACTGTCGTGTGATCGAGCGCCTGGCTCAGCTCCACCATCGCCGCTTGCCCGCGCGCGACCCGGATGACGGCCCAATAAGCGACGAACGCCACGATCAGGATGTTGCAGATCACGACCAGCGCCTCTGACATCAGCGGCGGCAGCAGGCCGTGGCGCGAAATCAGCAATTCCAGGATCGACGGTACCACCGGCACGATTACGGCGACGGGCACCAGGACGCGGATGACGCGCCAGTCGCCGCTGCGCATCGTCAGAGACCGGACCCACAGCAATCTGCTGTGCAGGATGAGGAAGGCGATCGCCAGCAACAGAGTCGCGACTGCCGCGGGCAGCGAGACGGAGAAGATCTGCGCCGTTGTATTGGTAGGGCTCGAGAACAGGATCAGCATGGCCGTGGCCGCGGTCAGCGCGAACGTGATCGCGGCGATCAGGCCGCTGGCTTCGCCCGATAGCCATTTGCGCACCCCCGCACCATAACCGGCCGTGGCGAGGAGGACGAAGATCGTGGTGGGACTGGGGCCAGGCCTGCCGGGATGCGGGGCTTCATAGGCGGACACCAGATTCCAGAACAACAGCCGGTCCGTGCCGAAATCGGTGGCCAGCGCGTTCTGCAGGATCGAAGCCAGCGCGATCAGCAACGGCACGAGCCAGAGCACCGAGGCGAGACGATCGCGGTCGAACAGGGAAGCGAGAAAGCCACATGCGAGGCAGAAATAGCCGATCGCGGTGAGCGGCCAGATCGGGAAATCGTCGAAGCCGAACCCGCGAAGTGCGGGAAGATCGAACATCCATCCGGAGAGGGCGATCAGGCTGCACAGAGCCGCGAGCGCAACAAGGACTGCCGCGACATTTCTTGCCGGAGGTGGCAGCCTTTCGGCCGGCGCACCGGGACGGTTACTTACTCGCAAAATACCTGCCCCTGTACAGGGTAAAGCGAAGTGCCTCTGCCTTAACACCGATCAATTCTCTGTGGAAAGCTCCGAACATCCGATGTGGGCATTCTTGTTAGCATACGATTTTGCGTGAGATTCCAATAGTCAGGGTGCGCTTGCCAAAACTGGCGTTTGCCACGATCAAAGCGCGGCGCCGCGAGCGCAACGAACAGGGAAGGAGTCGCGCTTGTTTCGACCGGTCTTGATCCTCGGTGCCATCCTGGCGCTGGCTGGCTGCGCAGAAAGCGGCGGCAGGGCGCAGAGCAGTTCCGCGGAGCCTGCTTCCTCCGGGCCGGGCAAGGGCAGGGGCTATTCGCACGATCCGTTTCCCTCGACCTATCGCGCCTATCCGGGCGCGCCGACGCTGGTGACCAACGTCACGATCCTCGACGGCGAAGGGGGGCGGATCGAGAACGGCTCCATCCTCTTCCGCGACGGCAAGATCGTCGAGGTCGGGCAAAATCTGGCGGCCGGGCAGGGCGTTACCGTGATCGACGGCCGCGGCAAATATCTGACCCCCGGCGTCATCGATATCCACAGCCATCTCGGCGATTATCCTTCGCCGGGCGTCGAGGCGAATTCTGACGGCAATGAGATGACTTCGCCGGTGACTCCGGAGGTCTGGGCCGAGCACAGCGTGTGGCCGCAGGACCCCGGCTTCGGCAGGGCGCTCGCCAATGGCGGCGTGACGACGCTGCAGATCCTCCCCGGCTCTGCCAACCTGTTCGGCGGCCGATCGGTGACGGTGAAGAATGTCTATGCCCGCACGATGCAGGGAATGAAGTTCCCCGGTGCGCCTTATGGCCTCAAGATGGCGTGCGGTGAGAACCCGAAGCGCGTCTATGGCGGCAAGGGACGCGCGCCTTCGACCCGGATGGGAAACATCGCAGTCGATCGCGCGACCTGGGCCAAGGCGGTCGAATATAAGCGCCGCTGGGACAAATATGAGGACAAGGGTGGCGATGCCCCGACCCGCGATCTGGCGATGGATACGCTGCGCGGCGTGCTCGAGGGTGAGATCCTCGTCCAGAACCATTGCTACCGCGCCGACGAGATGGCCGTCGTCCTCGATATGGCGAAGGAGTTCGGATACCATGTGACTGCGTTCCACCACGCGGTCGAGGCCTACAAGATCGCCGATCTGCTCAAGGCCAACGACACGTGTGCCGCGGTCTGGGCCGACTGGTACGGCTTCAAGATGGAAGCCTATGACGCGGTCCCCGAGAACCTCGCCATCCTCGAAAAGGAAGGCGCCTGCGCGATGATCCATTCGGACGACGGCAACGGCATCCAGCGGCTGAACCAGGAAGTGGCCAAGGCACGCGCTTCGGGCATCAAGGCGGGCTTCCCGATCACCGAGCAGGCCGCTTGGCGCTGGCTTGCGATCAATCCGGCCAAGGCGCTGGGCATTGCCGACAAGACCGGCAGTCTCAAGCCCGGCAAGATGGCCGATGTCGTGCTGTGGAACGGGAATCCGTTCAGCGTCTATACCCGCCCGCAGATGGTCTGGGTCGACGGCGCTTTGCTCTATGACGCGAATAATCCGAAGTTGCGGCCGGTTTCCGATTTCGAGCTGGGCCAGCCGGGCGAGGGGGATGTGAAGTGATCAGCAAGCTGCTTCTTTGCGCGAGTGCCACGCTCGCACTCGCCGCCCCCGCCGCCGCGCAGACCGTGGCGATCACCAATGCCAAGATCGTGATCGGCGACGGCTCGGGGCCGGCCGAGGGCGGCACCGTGGTCATCCGCGATGGTCGCGTCGTGGCGGCTGGCGCCGGCGTGGCCGCCCCCGCCGGCGCGCGCGTCGTCGATGCGGGAGGCCGCTGGGTAACACCGGGGATCTTCGCCGGATTCACGCGAATGGGCATCGTCGAGATCGATGCGGTTGACGGCACCAACGATACGTCGGGAGGAACCTCCCCGTTCAACGCGGCGCTCGACGTGACCCCTGCGGTCAACCCGAAGAGCAGCCCGCTTGCGATCAACCGGCTCGAGGGCGTGACTCGCGCGGTGGTGGCGCCCGATAACAGCAAGGGCTCGATCTTCGCGGGGCAGGGGGCGGTCATCGATCTCGGCGCCGATATGGGCCCGGTCGCCAAACCGCGCGCCTTCCAGTTCATGGAATATGGCGAAGCCGGCGCGCGCGCCGCGGGAGGCAGCCGCCCCGCCGCCTATGCGATGCTCAAGAACGCGCTGTTCGAAGTACGCGACTATGTCCGCAACCCTGCGAGCTTCAACGATCGCGGCAAGGATGCGCTGCTCACGCGCGCCGACGCCGAGGCGTTGACGCCGGTGGTGCAGGGGCGGGTGCCGCTGCTCGTCCATGTCGAGCGTGCCTCCGACATCCAGACGATGCTCGGGCTGAAGCGCGAGATGCCGACGCTTAGGCTGGTGCTGGTCGGCGCCAGCGAAGGCTGGACCGTCGCGCGCGAGATCGCCGTGGCGGGTGTCCCGGTGATCGCTTCCGCGCTGGCCGATCTGCCCGAAAGCTTCGAGCAACTCGCGGCGACGCAGTCCAACATCGGCCGTATGAAGGCGGCGGGGGTGCTCGTCGGGATCGGCACGATCAACCAGGACGAAGCGCGCCAGGCGCGCTGGGAAAAGCAGTATGCGGGCAATCTCGTCGCGCTCGGCCGCATCCCTGGGGCGAGCGGGCTCGACTGGGGCGAGGCATTTGCGACGATCACCTCGCGGCCCGCGGAAGCGCTCGGGCTCGGCGACGAATTCGGCTCGTTGAAGCCCGGCCGGCGCGGCGACGTGGTGATCTGGGACGGCGATCCGCTCGAAATCGGCACCAGCGCCGTCTCGGTGTTCATCGACGGCGTAGAGCAGCCGATGACCAGCCGCCAGACCCGGCTGCGCGAACGCTATTGGGATCCGAAGGAAGGTCCGATGCCCAAGGCGTATCAGCACTGATCGGGGTTCGCCCTCGGAACCTTCACGACGGGTGCGGCATTGGCGCTGCACCGGAGAGCTTTGACCGGCTGGCGCCAAGGCAGCCGGCGAACGGGAGAGTGCAGATGATCAAGCGCATTGCCCTGCCGGCGCTCGCGGCGCTGACCCTCGCGGGATGCGGGCCGGCCTCGGAGCCGGCGAACACGGTCAAGGCCGACAATTCCGATGTCGAAGCCAATGCGGTCGGCAACGAGGCCGCGCCGGGCAACGCGCTCGCCGCGGTACTCGGCATGTCCGATCGCCAGCGCAACGTGGTCTTCATCCGGGCATTGCTCGATGCGGGCATCGAGTGCCAGTCGGTGACCTCGTCCACACGGCTGCCCGATCAGGACGGCAAGCCGCTGTGGCGCGCGAATTGTTCCGACAAGACCGCGCACATGATCAGCATCACGCCCGACGGCACCGCCAACATCGTCAGCAGGACGGATCGGTAGCGAGTGCAGTTGGGTTGGGGCGATCCCGGCGAAGGCCGGGGCGCGGTTGCGAGACATCCTCGATCGTAGGACTAAGCCTCATGTCCGCCGATACTGGGCGGTCCCGCCTTCGTCGGGAACACCGACAGCAACGAACGCAAAGAAGAAGGGAGGCTCCTTGCGGAACCTCCCCCAAGTCGGGTGGAAACGGGTCAGAGGGCGACCACGCCGCCGTCATCCTTGGTGATCACCACCACTGCCGAACGCGGGCGCACGGTGGCGCCGGCGGTGCCGGTCGCCTGGCTGTCGGGCCAGTGGCTGGTCGGGGCCGCCGGCGTGCCGCCTTCGCCCGGATGCTGGATGCCGACGAACAGGGTACGACCGTCGGGCGTGGTGTCGATGCCGGTGATCTCGCATTCCACCGGGCCGACGAGGAAGCGCTTGAGCGTCGCCGCGCTCGGCGCTGCGCCGACACGGGTAGCCTGCGTCGCGGTCGCACCGCCGGTCCCCGTGTTGGTGATCGTCCGGGCGCCGCCGTCGCCGACAGTACCCGGCACCGCCGCAAGCAGCATGCAGTTGGTCACGTCGGTATAGGCTCCGTCGTCGGTCTCGATCCACAGCAACGGCTTGACCTGCCCTGCGGCGTTGGTCGAGCGGCTGAAATAGAGGCCGTCGGGGCTGGAGAAATCCTGATCGGCGGTCAGCCCCGAGATGTTGATGTTGGCGGGATCGAGATCGGCGCCGGCGCCGAACAGATAGATGTCCCAGTTGAAGGTCAGCGCCTCGGTGCTGTTGCCGGTTTCCTTGAGGCGGATGATGTGCCCGTTGGGATTGCCGTATTGGGCGCTCGCCGCGGCGCCGAAGGGGTCGTTATAGTGGCGCGGATTGGCGGCGTCGGTGCCGTTCAGCGGACGCAGCGTGGCGTTGTTGTTGGTGAGCGTCAGATAGACGTCGCCGGTCACCGGGTTGACCGCGGTCCACTCGGGACGATCCATCGGCGTCGCACCGACCACATCGGCGGCGAGGCGGGCGTTGACGAGAACATCGGCCTGGTCCGCGAAGGGGTAGACAGCAGCGGTCGAAGTGATGCCGTTCTGGCCGAACACCAGAGGCAGCCAGACGCCGGTGCCGTCGGCGTTGAACCTGGCGACGTAGAGCGTGCCGCTGTCCATATATTTGTCGCCGGTCGCGAGGCGGTTGGCCGCAGTCGCGTCGGCCGCCACCCATGCGGTGGCCGAGACGAACTTGTAGAGATACTCACGGCGTGAATCGTCGCCCATGTACCATGCCGGCTTGCGACCAGCGACGAACGCGCCGGGCCAGCAACCCTCATGGCCGAGGCGGCCGAGCGCGGTGCGCTTCTTCGGGACCGAAGTGGGCGAATAGGGATCGATCTCGACCACCCAGCCCATCTGATTGGGCTCGTTTCGATAGTCGGTGGTCGCGGTGCCACCGACAGTCGCGCGCGCGTCCCAGCGGCGGAACATGGTGTTGGTGGCGTCGGCCGGAGTCACCGTCGACCAGCCGAAGCTGCCGGTGCTGCTGGTTACGCCATAGCGGCTGAGCGCGGTCAGTTCCTTGGCGGTGCGCGCCGCATTGTCGCCGCTGCGGCGGAAATAGCCCGCCCAATTCTCTTCGCAGGTCAGCGCCGTGCCCCAGGGCGTGGTGCCGTTGGCGCAATTGTTGACCGTGCCGCGGCCGTCGGTGCCGGCGGTGGAGAAGGGCGTCTTGAGCAGATCCGAACCGCGCGCCGGGCCGCTGAAGGCCATCGGCGTGTTCGGCGTGATGCGGCGATTGAAGCTGCTGTTCTGGACCACGCTCCACGCGCGATTGGCGCCCTCGACGGCTTCGGTGACGCTGACGCCGTGATTCTCGATCTCCTTGAGCGCCTCGGCCTCGGGGCGAACGCCGCCCGGGCTCGTCGCGCCGGCGGGGTGGAGATATTGCTGGTTGATATTCTCGTGGTTCTGGACGAGCAGCCCGCGGGTCGAGCTGGTCTCGTCGCGCGCGGTGCCGGTGGCGGCGAGGCCATACCAGTAGAGTGCGTCGCCATGATCGCCGATGCGCTGGGCGAAATTGGTGTCGGTGCCGTCGTTCTTATAGGCGGGCACGCCCGCGGCGATCGGATCGCCGGTGCGGTTGATCACCTGCACCTTGTAGCCCGTGGGCACCGTGACGACGTCGAGCTTGTTCTTGGCGACGGCCGTGAAGCCGAGCTGCGCGGGGTTGACGGTAACCGTGGTGGTCGCGGTCGCCGCGGTGTTGCCGTTCGCCGCGGCGAACTGGAAGGTCAGCACCGTCGCGCTCGCGACGCTGGGGGCGAGGAAGGTGGCAGTTGCGCCGCCAGCGCCGTTCAGCGTCACCGCCGGACCGCCGGTCTGGGTCCAGGAGACTGCGCTCGCGTCGCTCGTGCCGGTCAGGGTGACGACGCGTCCGGCGGTGGTGGTCGTGGAGGCGCCCGCGCTCACCGTCGGCGCAGGAACGCCGTCCACGTCTCCGGAGTCGCAAGCGGAAAGCACGGAACCGCCGAGCGTCGCGGCGATGATGGCCGATCCGCCGCGCAGCGTCTGGCGACGCGAGAGCCGCTGCGCCGCGAGCTCGTTCAGAGTCACGGTGTCGGTGCGATTGGTGTCGGTATTGCCATCGGTATAACCGAAGGACGCGGGCGTCAGATCGTTCATGGAAAACCCCCAGGCACCCGGGTCAGGCGCGACCCGGTTCTTCCTGCCTTTGGAAGGGTGGCTTTACGGTGTGATGGAAGCGGCGTGGCTGTCTGATGACTCTTCGTGGACGCGATTGTGACGCTTTGCCCTGAGCGCCGCCAACGGCTAATCGGCGACACGATGCACGTCGGCAAACCCGATCCGGAAACCACGCCTCCAGCGCAGCCGAGCCTTGCCCAGCGCCTGCTGACCGCCGCTCGTAGCATGCCGGGAGGAGTCGGGCCCGCCACCTGGCCGGGTGGCAGGGTGGCGATGGCCGTTGCGGTGCTGATCCTCGCCGGGCCGCTGCTGACGATCGGTGGCGCGCAGGTGCTCGCCGACCAGCAGCGCGCCACTGCGAGCCGAATCGAGGCCGAAGTCGCGCCGCGTATCGCCGCCGCCGCGGCGGCGGCCGAGGCACGGACACAAATGAATGCGTTGCTCAGGCGGCGGACCTTGGGCGCAACGATCGAAACGCTCGCCCGTGCGCTCCCCGCAGACGCGACGCTGGTCCGCGCCGAACGCAACATGCAGGGCCGCCTTGCGCTCGAGATCGCCACCGCGGACCCCGACAGGCTGCGCACCGCGCTGCGGCGCGTGCCGACGCTCGCCCGGTTGCGCAACACCGGCCAGCGACAGGCCGATGCTGCGATGATCGTGCTGCTTGAAGGTACGGCGGAATGAGGCCGTCACCGCTTCTGCTCGGCGTGGGCGCAGGTCTGATCGGCCTGCTCATACTCTCGCCGCTGACGGGCGCCGCGCTGGACGATCTGGCCGCGGCGCGGGCGCAGCGTGCCCAGATGGCGCAGGCGGCGGCGCTGCCCGAGCATCAGGCCCCGATCCTTGCAAAGGACAATGCGCTCGGCGCCATGGACGCCGCGGCGGGGCGGGCGGCGATGATGGCGCGCGTCCAGCGGCTGGCGAAGGCAGGCGGCGTTCTGGTCGAGGAAACCAGTGCGGCGAACGCGCCAGAAGGACTGGTGGCGCTGCGGCTGCGAGCGTCGGGGGCGGAAAAGGCGCTCCTCGCCTTTGCCGACGCATGCGAGCGCGAGCGGCCCCTGATGCGCTTCCGCAGCTGGAAGCTCGAGCCGGTTGCGGGGGGCGTGCGGCTCACCGCCGAAGCGGTTGCAGCGCGATGAGCGCGCGCTACGACAGGATTGCCCTTGGGCTCTCCGGCGGGTTCGCGGTGTTGATGCCGCTGCTGTTGCTGACGGGCGGGATTGGACCATCCCCGTCGCCCAAAACGCTTCAGCCGACGATCCCGATGGTGGAGAATTCGATACCACCGCTCGCCGCGGCGTTCGAACGTCCGCTGTTCGGCGCGCCGGCACAGGCCGAGGACGCGGCGCTGCCGGGCGATGCGCCGGCGTTGGTCGGCATCGTCGGGCGCCTCGGTGCGGATGCAGTAGCGCTGGTGCGGACCACCGACGGCACAACGCGCGCACTGCAGGTTGGGGAGAGCGTCGACGGCTGGCAGCTCGCCAGCCTCGCGATCGACGCCGCCTTCTTCACGCGCGGCGCGCAGCGCGTCCGCGTGCCCTTGCCCGCGGGCTAGTAGATCCCGTCGATCTCGACCGTCAGCCGTGGCGTCGGCGGGGCAAGCAACAGGCTGGAGCGCCGCGTATTGGCGATCTCGTCCGAGCGCAGCCGCGCGTATTTGTCCTTCGCCGCCGCCGCCGCATCGGCGGGATCGCGCAGGATCGTCGGCTTGAGGAAGATGAACAAGGTGCGCTTCTGATGGACCTCGCGGCGGCTCTTGAACAGCTCGCCGACGATCGGGATGTCGCCGAGGATCGGCACCTGCTGGCGCGAATCCTGCCGGTCGTCGGTGATCAGCCCGCCCAGCACGATCGTCTGGCCATTATCGGCGAGCACCGTGGTGTTGATCGCGCGGCGATTGGTGACGAGATCCGACGCCGCCTGGGTCTGCGCCTCGGCGATGGACGACGCCTCCTGGTTGACCTGCAGCCGGATCGTGTCGCCCGCGTTGATCCGCGGCAGCACGCGCAGCGTGATACCGACGTCCTTGCGCTCGATCGTCGTATAGGGGTTCACCGAAGTCGAATCGGTCAGCACCGATCCGGTGACGAAGGGCACGTTCTGGCCCGAGACGAATTCGCCGGCGACATTGTCGAGCACGGTGATCTGCGGCGTCGAGAGCAGGTTCGCGCGCGTCGAGGTACCCAGCGCCTGCACCAAGATCGAGAAATCGTCGCCGATGCGGATATTGCCGGTCAGCCCGTTGCTGATCAGCGCGCCCGCGGGAACGTTGAGCGCCTTGAGGATCGTGCCGAGCGAGGTGCCCGCCTGGTCGAACGACGTGCCGACGCCCGTCGGCTGGAGCGCCGCGCCGGTGGTGCCGAGCTGGATGCCTAAAGCCTCGGCGTCGTCGCCGGTGATCTCGGCGATCGCCGCTTCGATCAGCACCTGCGGGCGCCGCACGTCGAGATCGGTGATCAGCTGTTCGATCGATGCGATCGCGGTCGGCGTGCCGCGCACCACCACCGCATTGAGCTCGGGCGCGGGCTGCACGGTCAAGTCAGGGGTGGAGAAGCCCCGCGGCGTCTCCGCCGGCTTGTTCTCCATCACCGGCTGCGTCGCTGCGTTGGCCGCCTGCATCGCATTGCCGAGCCCGCCGCCCGTCGACGCCGCGCTGTTGGAAAGCGCGGAGATGTTGGGCGAGCCGCTCAGCCGCGCGAAGGGATTGCTGTTCGACCCCGAAAGGCTGCGCGCCACCGGATTGTCGGCACTCTCGCCCTGGCCGAGCACGCCGCGCAACACTTCGGTCACGGTCTCGGCATCGGCATAGTTCAGGCGGAACATGCGCGTGATCGGCGTGGCGCCGCCCGGCTGGTCGAGCGAAGCCGCGATCCGGCGCGCCTCTGCGACGGCGGCGGGCGTGCCGCGGATGATCACGGTGTTGCTGCGCTGGTCGGCGGCGACCCGCGCGCCGGTGCCACCCTGCTGGTCGCCGAGCACGGTCTGGAGCGACTGCGCGACGTCCGCGGCATTGCCGTTGCGCAGCGTTATCGTCGCAAAAGTCGCGCCACTGCCGCCGTCGAGCTGGCGGGCAATCGCCTCGACGCGGCGGACATTGTCGGCATAGTCGGTGATGACGATGGCGTTCGGGCTGGTCAGCGGCTCGACGCTGCCGAAGGTCGCGACGAGCGGCCGGACGACGCGCGCGACATCGGCGGAAGGGACGTTGGCGAGCCGGACCATCCGCGTCACCAGTTCCTGCCCGCCGGCCGCACGGCTGGGGACGCCGCCGTCGCGCACGGCATTGGCCGCGGGGACGATGCGCCAAGCCCGGCCCGAACGCACCGCCGAAAAGCCGTTGGCGCGCAGTACCGACTGGAACAACTCCCACACCCCCGAGGGCGAGAGCGGCGTCGCCGAAGTCACGGTGACGACACCCTTGACCGCGGGATCGAGGATCAGCGTGCGGCCGGTGATGCGCGAGATCTGATCGGCGACGTCGGCGATCTCGACTCCGCGCATGTTGATCACGATGTCGCCGGGCTCGGCCTGCTCGGCGGCAGTCTGCGCGACGGCGACGCTGTCGAGCGCGATGCCGGCGAGCGCGAGGGCGGCGAGGGTGGAGCGAATCTTGTGCACTTGTGTCTCTTTATCGGAGCGGCACGGTTAGCGTGAGGCGCTTTCCGTCGCGGAGGATCTGGATCTGGGCGGTGCCGCTTGCCTGAGCGGAGGCGAATGCGGCGTTGGCGGCATTGGGGTCGCCGAGCGAAGTGCCATTGACCGACTGGATCACGTCGCCCGCAACCATTCCGGGCGGGCCATTGTCGCCGATGCGAAAGCCGCCGCTGACCGGCGTCGCATCGAAGCGCTGGAGCAAACCGGCAGTGGCCGCGGCGGGAGGAGCGGCGGGGGGCGGGGGTGCGCCGCCGCCGGGTGAGATTGCCGGCGCGCCCGGCTGGGGCGTCGTCTGCGCTGCCTGGTTCTGCGCTGCCTGGTTCTGCGCGGCCTGGTTCTGCGCGGCCTGGCGCTGCTCAGGCGACAAGGTCGGGTCGGGGAAGGCGAGGAATTCGGTGCGTCCGCCGATCGCGAGGATCACGCGATCGCGCAGGATCGACTGGATGGTCGCGCCACTCACCACTTCGCCGACATGAAAAGGCACTGCCGGCTTTCCGTCAGCTGCGATGAAGGCAGTGGAGAGCTCGGCAGGAATTGCTGCGATCACGCCCTTGAGCTCGAGCGGCAGGGCGGTTGCCTGCGAAGCATCGGCCGCAGCGGCCTTGCCGAACGGCGCGAGCGCGACCGCGGGCGCAATGTCCGGCGCCACGGCCGGCCCGCTGCGGCCCGACGGCACGGTGATCGCGCCGGTGCCGGCGTGCCCCGCCAGCCGCCAGGTCAGGCCGGCGAGCGCGAACCCGACCGAGATCACGACGAGCCCGGTGAAAATGTCGAGCGCAGTGCGTGCCTGGCGCGGCGTGAGGGAAAAAGCGGGGCTCATCCCCTCCGTCCGTCCACGAAGCCATCGAGCGATGCAAGGGGGACGCTGCCCTGCGCCGGGAATATGTCGATCCGTACGCGCTGGATTTCGGGATCGTCGGTGCTGCTGCGAGCGACCGCGACGCGCCATATCTGACCGAGCATCTCGACCTGATCGGCGTTGGCGGTGGGCGCCTTCGCCTCGAGCTCGGCAAGCCGGTTCTCCGCCACCCACATGGCCGTAGTGCGCCGCTCGACACCGCGGGTGGAATCGATGTGCGATTCGACGGTGCGCATCAGTCCGACAGTGGCGATTGCGAGCACCGCGAGCGCAACCAGTGCCTCGATGAGGGAAAAGCCATCCTCGCATCCAGTGCTCCTGCGAAAGCAGGAGCCCAGAGTTTCAGGCGTGTTGCTTGCCGCTCTGTGCTCCTGCTTTCGCAGGAGCACAGTATAAAGGCGATGCGGCAGGCTCACGCTTTCGGCGCCGGTGCCGCGTGCGCGGTCAGGCCGTCATACGTGACCAGCCACCGCTGCGATCCGCTTTCCACCGTGGCCGAAAGCGGTCGTCCCGCGCCGTCGATCCCGAGGATCACCGGCGGGCGCACGCTGAGCGTCATCACCATGCCTCCGGGCAAACGGTGGAAACCGAACGCATCATCGGTACGCGCGACCATCCGGCCGTTGGCGCCGATCGTCGCGAAGCCATAGCCATGCTTCTCGACCGTGAACGCCATGATCCGGTCGCCGAGCATCGCATCATCCGCGGCCGCCTGCAGCCGCGTGGCAAGGCGGCGCGCCTCGGTCTCGACGCTCGGCGCGCGCGTGACGCTGCCGATGCCGAGCGTCACGGCGCCTGCCATCACGCCGATGATGACGAGCACGATCATCATTTCGAGCAGGGTGAAGCCCGCGTCGGTACGATCGATATCGGCCCGCTGCTCCCCCCGCACGTTCGTCAGCCCTTGCCGTCGATATCGGCGTCGACGCCTTCACCGCCCGGCTTGCCGTCGCGCCCGAGCGAACGGATCGTGAAGCTCATGCCGTCGGACTGATATTCATAGGGCTTCTGCCACGCGTCGAGCGGCGGCGCAGACAAGTAACCGCCTTGCGCCCAGCTGCCCGGGACCGGCGCCGTGGTCGGCTTCTCGACCAAAGCCTTCAGCCCCTGCTCCGAGGTTGGATAATTGCCATTGTCGAGGCGATACATCTTCAGCGCGGCGTTGATGCTGGTGATGTTGGATCTGGTGGTCGTCGCCTTGGCCTCGTCAGGCCGCCCCATCACGTTGACGGTGATCAGGCCGGCGATCACGGCGATGATCACCAGCACGATCATCATTTCGAGGAGCGTGAAACCCTGCTCGCCCTTCGCGCGGGGAGCGTCCTTCGGGATTGTGCGGCGCTTGCTGTTCTGCCTAAGCAGTGCGATGTCACTAAACTGTTTCAAAACTATGCGCATCCCCGCCCCATGCGTCCTTCCCATGAAGCAAATGTGACAGCCTCCGCGCGTGCCTTGGGAGCGCCCGACGCGTCGGAACCGCTCGCCGCGGGTGTCTGGACGCTGGCGGGCGGTCGGCTGATCATAGCCGAGCGGGGAGGCCCTGCAACCATCCTCGTGCCGACCGAGCAGGTGCGGCTGCTCGCAGTCGATCTGCCGCTGGCGAATCGCGCCAAATGTCTCGAAGCGTTGCCGTTCGCGATCGAGGACCAGATCGCCGAGCCGATCGAGAGCGTCCATCTCGCGCTGGGCGCGGAGATCGCGCCGAAGCGCTATCTGGTAGGGGTGGTGCGGCACGAAGTGATGGCGGGCTGGATGGCTACCGCCGAGGAAGCGGGGCTGGGTCAGGCAGCGATGGTGCCCGACGCGCTCGGGCTGCCGCGCCCGGCGGAAGGTGAATGGGCAGTCGATCTAGCCGCCGAGCGCGCCATGGTCCGCGCCGGCGACGGGACAGGCTTTGCGATTCCCCCGGCGATGCTGCAGCCGGCGTGGCAGGCCGCGGGGCGCCCGGCCGCCTCGTCCTATGGCGCGCCGCTTCCGGCGGAGATGATGGCGGATGGATCGACGCTCGCGCCCGAAGCACTTTCCGAGCGACTGCTCGCCCCCGCGCTCGATCTGCGGCAGGGTCTTTATGCCCGCCGTCGCGCCGCGCTGCCCGATATCTGGCGCCGCCTCGGCTGGATCGTGGCGCTGGGTGCGGCGGCGCACATCGTGATCGCCACCGCCGACACCGTGATGCTGCGGACGATCGCCGATCGTCGCGAAGCCGATACGCGTGCGCTCGCCGCCATCGCGGCGCCGGGGGCGAATCTCGGCGGCGATCTCGCCTCGAGCGTCGCCGATCTGTTGCCGGCCGGCAGCGGCGCACCGCCCGACACGTTCCTGCCGCTGCTCACCCGCGTATCGGGCGCATTGGGCCCGCTCTCCGGCGCGATCAACGTTCGCGCGATCAATTATCAGGCCAATGCCCTGACCCTCGACCTAGACGGAACCGAACCCGGACTTGTCGGCCGTATCGACGCAGCGCTTCGCGCCTCGCGCGTGCCGGGAAGCGTAACCCGCTCGCCCGACGGCAGCATCCGCATTACGGCGAACAAACTATGAGATTCGTGATCGCCCGCCTGCCTGCGCTCGACTCCGCCCTGATCCGCTTCGACAATTGGTGGAGCGGCCTCAGCCGGCGCGAGCGCGTGCTGGTTTCGGTGCTTGGCGGCCTGCTGGCGTTCGCGGTGCTGGTCTATGGCGTGGTCAAGCCGCTCCAGGCGGCACGCGCCGATTCGCTTGCGGACATTCGCACCTATGAGACGCTCAGTGCCCGCATCCGGGCTGCGGGCACCCTGACGGCGGCACGCCCGGCGCGGCGGCAGGGCGCACCGGCACAAATCGTCAGCAGCTCGGCGGCCAGTTTCGGACTGACGGCTGCTCCGGAAGTCATCCCCGGCGGAGTCCGCGTAGTGATCGCCGATGCGAGCTATGACACGCTGGTGGCGTGGCTCGCCGATCTTGCCGGGTCGAGCGATCTTCGGGTGAAGCGCCTTTCGATGCAGCGCCGCCCGACCACGGGCCGCGTCTCGGCGAGCGTGGATTTCGGCGCATGAACGCGACACGGGTCCTCGACGACCTCCCGGCGACCTTGCCTTACAGCTTTGCGCGCAAGAACGGCGTGCTGCTTCGATCCGGGCCGGCAGGCGTGGAGTGCGTCCATCGTGCCGGCGCCGGCCTCGATGCGCTGCTGGAGGTCCAGCGCGTCGCGCCCGGCGCAAGCTATGTCGCGGTGAGCGACGAGGCTTTCGACGCGGCGCTGGGCGCGACCTATAGCGGCGGGGCGGGCGCGGCCGCCGACTTCGATCTGGGCGACATGGATTTGGCCGCGCTCGCCGACAGCGCCGCCTCGGTCGACGATTTGCTCGACACGCGTGACGACGCACCGGTGATCCGCCTGATCAACGCGCTGCTGCTCGAAGCGGTCAAGGAAGGCGCCTCCGACGTCCATATCGAGACGCAGGAGAAGCGGCTCGTGGTTCGTTTCCGCGTCGACGGCGTCCTGCGCGACATGATCGAGCCGCCGCGCGCGCTGGCACCGTTGCTGGTCAGCCGCATCAAGGTGATGGCCAAGCTCGACATTGCCGAGCGGCGGGTGCCGCAGGACGGGCGCGTGACGCTGCGCATCGGTGGGCATGACGTCGACGCGCGCGTCTCGACGATCCCGACTCAGCATGGCGAGCGCGTGGTCATGCGTCTTCTGGAGAAGGGTTCGCTGCGGCTCGACATGGAAGTGCTCGGCATGAGCGCGCGCGACCGCGATGTGTTCAATCGCCTGCTCGAACGCCCGCACGGCATGCTGCTCGTCACCGGTCCGACCGGATCGGGCAAGACCACGACGCTCTATGCTGCGCTCAACCGGTTGAACGACCGCAAGCGCAACATCATGACGGTCGAGGACCCGATCGAGTACGAACTGCCGGGCATCGGCCAGACCCAGGTCAATCCGCGCACCGACCTGACCTTCGCGCGCGGGCTACGTGCGATCCTGCGGCAGGATCCGGATGTTATCATGGTCGGCGAAATCCGCGATCAGGAGACCGCGCAGGTCGCGGTGCGATCGTCGATGACCGGGCATTTCGTGCTTTCGACGCTGCACACCAACAGCGCGATCGGATCGGTGACGCGATTGATCGACATGGGCGTCGAACGCTATCTGCTCGCGCCGATGCTGGTGGGGTTGGCGGCGCAACGGCTGGTGCGCAAGCTCTGCCCGAGCTGCCGCCGCGAGGACATCGCGCGCGATGCCGATTCGATCCTGCTCGGCGGTGCGATCCGGCCGGGCGAGACATTGTGGCGCGCAGAGGGCTGTGCGGAATGTCATCAGGAAGGCTATCGCGGCCGCGCCGGGCTGTACGAAGTCGTGGCGGTCGACGATCAGCTCCAGAAGATGATCCATGACGGCGCCTCGGAGGCCGATCTCGAGGCCCGTGCCCGGAAGGACAATCCGAGCCTGCTCGACGACGGCATCGCCAAGGTGCGAAGCGGCGTGACCACAGTCGAGGAAGTCGCGCGCGTGGTAAGGGAGGAAGCGTGACTCCCCCCGGCACGGAGAGGATCTGATGCCCGCTTACGCCTGGCGTGCGGCGGACCGCACCGGCACCAGCCGCAAGGGGATCATCGAAGCGTCCAGCCCCGCCGCGGCCCGCGCGCTGCTGCGCGAGCAGGCTTTGCTGCCGTTGTCGGTGGAGGCCGCCGCGGAGCGGGGCAGGTCGTTCGGCAGCATCGAGCTGCCCCGGCTGCGCCGCTCGGGCATCTCGTCCAAGGCGCTCGCCACCGTCACGCGCCAGATCGCCACACTCGCCGGATCGGACATCGCCATCGAGGAGGCGCTGCGCCTCGTCGCCACCCAATCCGAGCAGACGCAGGTCAGTTCACTGCTCCTCGATGTGCGTGGCGCGATCCTCGACGGACGCAGCTTTGCCGCGGCGCTCGCGCAGCATCCCAGGGCATTCCCCGAATTCTACCGCGCCTCGGTTGCGGCGGGCGAAGCTTCGGGCCGGCTGCCCGACGTGCTCAACCACCTCGCCGAGTTCGTCGAGAACCGTCAAGCGAACGGGCAGAAGCTCCAGCTCGCCTTGCTCTACCCCGCGCTGCTCGCCGCCGTGTCGTTCGGCATGATGGTGTTGCTGATGATCTATGTCGTGCCGGACATCGTCCGCGTTTTCGTCTCGCGCGGTGCCGATCTGCCGCTGCTCACGCGGATGCTGATCGCGATCAGCTGGTTCCTGCAGAATTTCGGGCTGTATCTGCTGCTCGCCCTGGCGGTGGGGGGACTGTTCGCGGCGCGCTGGATGCGCGTGGCCGCCAATCGGCTGCGGCTGCACCGGATGTTCACCGAACGCCGGCCGTTCCGCCGCTTCAGCCGCCAGATCAACGCGGCACGCTTCGCCGGGAGTCTGGCGACCCTGGTGGGAAGCGCGGTGCCTCTGGTCGAGGCGCTCCACGCGGCGGCGGCAGTGACGCCCAATCGCTGGGTGCAGGAAAAGGCGCTTGGCGTCGCCCAACGGGTGCGTGAGGGCATATCCTTGCGCGCGGCGATGCAGGAGGCGGGCGTGTTCCCGACGATGCTGGTGGCGATCGTCGCTAGCGGCGAATCGAGCGGACGACTCGCCCCGGCGCTGGGCCGCGCCGCGCACGAGCTCGAGCGCGAGCTGGATGCACTGGTTTCGACCCTCGTTTCGCTGGTCGAGCCGCTGGTTCTGCTGGTGATGGGCGGGCTCGTGCTGCTGATGGTGCTCGCGATCCTGCTGCCGATCATCAACCTCAATAATCTCGTGACGCTCTAGCCGGGACGAGCGGCCGATCAGGAATGCGTCCAAAGGGGGCTTATTTCGCGTCCGCCCCCTGGACTTGTCGCGCGACTTCGCGGCGGATCGCGGCGCGCTGGGCACCGGAATAGGCATTCAGGGGACTCTGGTAGAGCCCGCGCAGATAGCCAAGATCCCAATCCGTGAGACTGGGCGGCACCGCGCTGCCCATCGGCGCCTCGAGTACTCGCAAGATGGTGGGCGCCGCGGAATCCCCAAGTCGCGACGGGTCCATGCCGGCATAGGCGCGCATGGCGGCATAGTCCGCCACCTCGGTCGTCGTTAGCCCGGTCACCGCCCTGGTCTCGACTATCACGACGGCGGCGTCGAATTGCGGCCGTGCCGAGGGGGTCAGGCGCGACGCCGGTTCGGTCGTCCTGTTCAGGAGAAGACCGGTCGCCGGGTCGACATCGATCGGGGTGCCGCGCGCGCTGAGCGGCTGTCCGCGCAATTGCCAAGCCACGGCCGGCCCGGGTTGCGCCAGCAGCTTGCGGATTTCGCTGGGCGACATGTCGCCGAAATATTCGGGCTTCTTCTCGCGAAGCGCCTTTAGAAAGACGCGCTTGTCCGGCGTCACCACCACGACGACATTCCCGCTGCATTTCGCCTCGCCGACGCGGATGCCGGCGGCCTCGGCCACGCGCCGCATTCGCTGGATCAGGGCGCCACGCTGGGCGGGCGCGAGCCCAATGGCGGTGGGGCAGACCGATTGCTCGAAGCGGCTCAACTGGCGTTGCACCGGCGTTTCCGCCAATGCGCCGACGAAATCGCGAATTTCGCGGTCTATGCTCCGTTTGCCAGTGACGACGATCTGTTGCGTCTCGGGGGCGGCGGGCTGGTCCTGAGCGGCCGCGGACCCTGCGGCGACAAGCGCCGCAGAAAAGAGAGAGCCGCGAACGATTCCCGCTATCATGCCTTGGTCCTCCGACGTTCATCCGCGCGAACAGAATGCACGATTTCTGCTCCGACAGGAAGGCAATGGCGCATCCGATTCCCCCTGAATCCGTGCTCTCGCCGACAGCCCGAAGAGGGCAGGATCGGCACCGCTCCGGTCCTCACAAATGGTTAATGCGGCTCTCCGTCTAATAGCGGAATATCAGAGGGATAGCCGACAGGTTAGGCCGGCCTGACCGGAGAATTCCCATGATCACGCAATTCCATACAGAGCATCGCGAGATCGTCGCGCTCGCCAATCGGCTCATCAGGATCATCGATCCTGACAACCCTCCTTCGATCGAGGATCTGACCAAGGTCCGCGTCGAACTGGCGGCGAGTTCCGACGCGCATCTGGTTCGCGAAGCCAAATTCGTCGAGCGGACGTTGGGCATGCGCGACGATGTGATCGCGCAGGGAATCGGCAAGCGCTACAAAGCGGGCCTGATGGACCTGCAGCTCACGCTGGCGTCGCATACGGGCCGATGGAACCCTGTTGCGATTCGGGCCGATTGGGCCGGTTACCGCACGGCGGTCAGGGATCAGCTCGCGCTGTCGATCGAACGGATCAAATGGGAGGAGCGCGTGGTGTTTCCTCTCATCCAGCAACTCGAGCCCGGCGCCGCGGAAACGCGACCATTCGTCGAGTTCATCTAGGCGGAATCGACTTTCAGAATTTTTGGAGCGGTTCCCAAAATCCTGGCGTCACCCCGGCCCCTTCGACTGCCTGCAAGGCAGGCGCTCAGGACAGGCTAGTGCCGGGGTCCACTAAGCCTCACCGGCAGCGCTCGAGCCTCTTGTCTGGCACTTGCCTCTCGGTGGACCCCGGCACTTCGGCCGGGGTGACGGTTGCGGAGATGGCCGACCGCCTTCTCCAGCGCCCGAATGTCGATACTGCTTAACAGACACTCACGCCACGGTGCGAACCTGCGGCCTACATCTGCCCCTGGATCCGCGCGCCCGCCGGTACTCCGAGAAACGGCATCATCGTCGCCCCATCGGGCGTGACCGACAGATCGACGGCGCCGCTCTCGGAAAGCTCGAACGTCACCAATGTCCTGCGACGCTGCGCCATCGGGGCGATGCGGATCAGCGATCGATTGCCGATATGCTCGGCGGTGAGAATCAGCGCGGGGACCGCCGAGGCCGCGCCGGCGTTTTTCGGGCGGCAGCTTCCGGGATCGCTCGTCGCGTTTCCGCTGATCATCTGCGCCCCGCCGCCGATCGCGATGCGCTCCATCTCGACCTGCATCGTCAGGTCGCAAGTGAACGGCAGGTTGGGTTGTAGCGCCTGCAGCAAGCTGCCGTCGGCCGAGCCGCTGACCTTGTCGAGCACCGTGCGCCCGCCGAGATGCGCCAGAAGACGTCCTCCGAGATCGGTGTTCGGGCCCGTCGCCTTCCAGTCCGCGGAATAAGCGAGGCTGGTGAGCGAGCGAAGCGGCGCCATCTGCCACTCGAACTTCGCGCCACCGGCGACGCCGACCTCGCCGTTCCACACCGTCCCCGCCACGCCGGTGCGCCACGGCCGGTTCTTGAGCACTGCGCTGGCCGGAAGCGTGACGATCAAGGCGAGCAGATAGGCCCCTATGCCGAGCGCGGCGAAGACGATAATACGCCGGCGTGCCACACCCCCCCTATCCGGAGTCGGCAATGGACCGGCGGTCCCTGCTGAGGTTGCTGCAATCAGGCCTGGTCGCGTCAGCGGCATCGGTCGTGCTTCCCTCGCATGCTCTCGCAACAGCCGAGAAGAAGGACAAGCGCCCTGTCGCCCTGCTGGTGCCGCTCACGGGACCGCGAGCGCGGCTGGGCCTTAGCATGCGGCAGGCGGCGTTGCTCGCGGAAAACAGCCAATATGTCCTGACCTTCGACACCGGCGGGACTGCCGCGGGAGCGGCCGCCGCAGCGGGGCAGGCGCTGCGCAGCAAGCCCGCCCTGATCCTCGGGCCGCTATCGGCCGAGGAAGTTCCGGCGGTGACCAGCACCGTTGCGGGCCGCGTGCCGATCATCGCGTTCAGCAACGATGCGGTGCTGCGCGCGCCGGGCACGTACATCTTCGGGATCACCGCGCGGCAGTTGACCAGCGCGATCCTGCGCTACGCCCGCTCGCGCGGAGTGAAGAATGTCGCGGTGATCGACGACGGCAGCCCGTGGAGCGCCGCGGCATCGCTGGCGGCGGGCCAGCTCGAAGGCGAGCTCGGTCTGCGGCTGCGCGTGCTCGAAGTGAAAGCGGGGCAACCGCTTCCCGCTCCCGGCGAGGCGCCCGACGCGGTGCTGATCCCGGGCAGCGGTCCGGCAGTGCTCGCCGCCGCGCGCGGGCTCAAGGATAGCGGTGTCCAGCTGCTCGGCACGCTGCAGGGCATCGACAATCGGCCCGAAGCGCTGGAGGCGCTGAACGGCGCGTGGATCGCCAGCCCGGACCCGGCGGCGTTCGGCACCTTTGCGAGCGAGTTCGCCGCGCGCAACGGCGGCGAGGCCGGGACGATCACGGCCCTCGCTTATGACGCGGCGGGGATCGCCAATGCATTGCGCAACGCCAATACGCTGAACGCCGCGGGGCTGCTCGACAGCAAGGGCTTCCGCTGCGTGACCGGTCCTGTGCGCTTCCGCACCGATGGATCGGTCGCGCGCGATTTCGCGATCCTCGTGGCCCGGCCGCACGGCTACGAACCGGTGGCGGTGAGCTCGGGGTCGTGAAAACCTCTTGCGGGATGCGGCACCGGCCCGCTCCCCCACATGATCCTGCCGTTGGGAGGCCGGGTGGAGGAGCGGGCCGGTGCCGACCTTCCCACGAAGAATCCGGCTTCACGCTGATCGAGCTGATGATCTCGCTCGGACTGTTCGCGCTGATCGCGGTGGCCGGGCTCGCGCTGGTCGAGGGCATCATCAATGTCCAGGGGCGCACCGAAAAGCGGTTCGATCGGCTCGCCGATCTGCAGCGCACGATGTTCGTCGTCTCCAGCGATGTCGAGCAGATCGCCACCGGACCGATTTCCGGGAGCGGCGCCACTATCTCCTTCACTCGCTCGGCGCCCGGAATGGGCGGCGCTGCGGTGCCGCTGCGCTACGGCGTGACGGGCGGCGCGCTGGTGCGCATCGTCGGGCCGGCGCCGCAGCTCGTGCTGGCGGGGGTGGCGAGTGCGCGCTGGCGCTTCTGGGATGGGGCGTGGGTCGATCGCTGGCCCATGAAGGAAGCGGACAAGGACCGCTGGCCGCGCGCAGTGGCGCTCGAGATGCAGGTCGCCGGGCCGGGCGGCGCGCCGGGGTCGCTGCGCCGCGTGATCGCGCTGCCGGCACGGCCCGAGGAGAAGAAACAGTGACGCGGCGGCGCGACGAAGAGGGGATGATCCTCGTCAATGTGCTGATGTTCGTCGCGATTGCGGCGGGGCTCGTGCTGCTGATGATCAACCGCGAGGAACTGGCGCTCGATCGTGGCCTGCGCACGCGCGAGGCGGCCCGCGCGCTGGCGATCGTGCGTGGCGGCGAGCTCTCGGCGGTGGTGGCACTGCGCCGCGATGCCGAGCAATCGCCCGAAGTCGATCATGTCGGCGAGCCTTGGGCCAAGCTATCGGAGAGCGGCGCCCCGATCGAGGGCGGCAGCTTCGACCTCGCGATCGCCGATGCCGAGGGCCGTTTCAACATCAATTCGGTGCGCACGGGTGAGGTCGCATCGACGGTCCTGTTCCAGGCGATCGGCAACGACGTGGGTCTGAAGCCCGAGCAGATCGTCGCCGCAGTCGAATATGTGCGGCTGAGGGGGCCGATCACCGATCTGCGTCCGCTGCGGCTGACTGGCATCGAGCCCAAGGTGGCGGACCGGCTGGAGAGACTGGTGACTGCGCTGCCGGGGACGACCTCGCTCAACCTCAACGCCGCCAATCAGGAGATGCTGGCCTTGCTGTTCCGCGATCCGCTGATCGCCGAACGCCTCGTCGCGATACGCGATCGACAGGGCTTCCTTACCGGGAAGGACCTGACCGATCAGAATGTGTCCTTGCCTTGGGGCACGTCCTTCCGCTCGAACACCTTCTGGGTGCGCACCCGCGCGACGATCGGAGGCACGAGCCAGCAGGCGGCGACCCTGATCCAGCGGCGACGGGCGCCGGACGGCGCGGTCGAGGTCGTCCCCGTCGAGCGCTGGCGCAATGCCGCGGTGCCGCCGGGCGCACCGCCTCTGCCGGTGGCGAAGGGCTAAAGCACGATCCGGAACAGCGCGCCGCCGTCCGGCGCGTCAGTGACTTCGATCGCCCCGCCGTGCGCGATGACGATCTGGCGGGCGAGATTGAGGCCCACGCCGGTGCCCGCGGCGCGCGTGGTGAAGAAAGGCAGAAACACGTCCTGCCGCAGGCTCTCGGGTACCCCCGGGCCATTGTCCTCGACTTCGATCACCGTCGCCTGCCCGTGGCCCGACAGGCGCAGCGTCAGTCGCGGCTGATCGGTCGCGTGCATCGCCTGCACCGCGTTCTGCATCAGGTTGATCACCACCTGCGCCAGCAGATCGGGATCGGCGTCGAGCGCGAGGTGATCGGGAGCGACGGCGACCGAAAGCGGCACCTCGGGCGCTTTTGCCGCGAAGATCCGGGCGAGCTCGTCCGCCCAGGGGCGCGCCGTGAAGGTCTGGCGCTTGATCTCGGGAGTCTGTGCCACCGCGCGATAGGCTTCGATGAAGTTGCTCAGCCCTTGCGCGCGCCGGGCGAGCGTCTCGACCGCCACGCGCGCATCGTTGACGCGCGGATCGGAGGAGAGATCCGGGTCAGCCAGCAGATCGGCCGCAGTCGCGGCGAGCGAAGTGACCGGCGTCAGCGAATTGAGGATCTCATGGGTCAGCACGCGGACGAGATCGGTCTGCGCCGCCATTTCGACGGCGTCGAGCGTCCCCTGGATCGGCTGAACGCTGATCGCGCGGGTGCGCTGGCCCAGCCGTTCGAGCGTCGCCGCGCGCACCAGCATCCGCTGCGGGCGTCCCGCGATATTGAGAATCAATAGCTCTTCACCTTGCGAACTGTTCGCAAGGCGCCGGGCGAAGGTTGCGCCGTAGACTGCGAAATCTCCGGGCAGCGTCCCGTGCTCGTCGGTGAATAGCCGTCGCGCCGCCTTGTTGGCGAGGGTGATATGACCATCCGGGCTCACCGTCAGCACCGCGACCGGCATATCGTCGACCAGAGCATCGAGATAACGCAACTCGCCTGCGACCCGGTCCTGTCCGGCACGGAAGCGGCCCAGCGCCTCGTTGAGCGATTCGCCTAGTTCGCCGAACCCCGCGCCGCCCTGCGCGTCGAACTGGAGCGCGGTATCTCCGAACTTGAGCGCCTCGAGGAAGCGCGCGACCGTCCGGTTGGTGCGTGTGACGTGTCGCCACAACCCCGCGAAGGTTGCCGCGGCGATTCCGATCGCGACGATCCGCGCCGCGCCGAGCCCGGGGGTCGCGAACGCTGCGATGCACGCCAGCAGCACCGCCACCAGCGCTCCGATCCAGGCGATCAGCCCGATCGTGAAGCGCTGGTCAAAGCCCATGCTTCTCCATTCGCCGATAGAGTGCGGCGCGCGACAGCCCCAGCTCGTGCGCGGCGAGCGAGATGTTGTAGCCGTGCTTCTTGAGTGCTTCCTCGACCAGCCGGCGCTCGACGCGCTCTAGGTTGAGATCGTCCGCCGGCCGCGGTGCCACCACCGCCGAGGGGGCGATCCGCGGCGCCCCCGAAACCAGCGCGAAATCCTCGGGCTCCAGCGGCACGTCGCGCGCGAGGATCACCGCGCGTTCGAGCGCATGGCGGAGCGCGCGGACGTTGCCCGGCCAATCGTGGCTGAGCAAAGCGGTGCGCGCCGCAGCGCTCAGCTGAGGGTGGGGGCGGCCATAGCGCTTTGCATAATGATCGAGAAAATGCTCGATCAGCTCGGGCACGTCCTCCAGCCGTTCGCGGAGCGGCGGCAAATCGATCTCGACGGTGTTCAGCCGGAACAGCAGATCCTGCCGGAAATGGCTCTCGTCGCGCAATTTCTCGGGCGGCAAATTGGTCGCGGCGATCACGCGGATGTCGACCGGGACCGGCTTGTTGGCGCCGACCGGGGTGACCTGGCGCTGCTCCAGCACGGTCAGCAATTTGGGCTGGAGCCGCAACGGCAGGTTGCCGATCTCGTCGAGGAACAGGGTCCCGCCATCCGCCGCCTGGATACGTCCGACGCGGTCGGCACGCGCGTCGGTGAAGGCGCCCTTCACATGGCCGAACAATTCGGAATCGATCAGGTCCTCGGACACCGCGCCGAGATCCACCGTCAGCATCACGTCGTTCGCGCGCAGCGACTGCCGATGGAGCTCGCGTGCGACCAGCTCCTTGCCGGTACCGTTCTCGCCGAGCACCAGGACATTGGCATCGGTCGGTGCTGCACGGGAGATCAGCGAATGCACGCGCGCCATTGCGGGCGACTGGCCGAGCAGCGCCGAGCCGGCGACCACCGAGGAAGCCGGGACCGGCACCGCTCCACCGGCCACTGCCGCCTTGCGCGATCGCCGTAGCGAGGCCGCGGTGCGCACCGTCGCGAGCAATTTGTCGTTGGACCAGGGCTTGGAGACGAAATCGGTCGCGCCGCGCTTCATCGCCGCCACCGCCACCTGCACCCCGGCATGCGCAGTGATCATCACCACCACCATCTCGGGATCCATGCCGAGCAGCTTCTCGAGCCAGGCGAGGCCCTCGGCCGCGTCGGTCGCGCCGCGCGCGAAATTGGCGTCGAGCAGTACCACGTCGGGCGTGCGTGCCTGGATGAGCGGGAACGCCTCGTCGGGACTGCGGACGGTGGCGACATCACCGAACAGCCGGCGCAGCAACAGCCGCGACGCCATCAGGATGTCGTCGTCGTCGTCGATCACGACGCAATAATCGAATTCGGGCCCGCTCCCCATGCCGTCCACTCCCGTACAGCGGCTGTTCGGTACCGGACAATCAATTTGCGTGCCAAGGGCCGATCGCCGTCGCCGTTCGTCGCAAAGTCGCGGAAATGCGCGGTTGGCACGGCTCCTGCTGAGCGTCCCGCCAGAATCACGGAACGGGGATCATGCAGGTGTTTGGCAACCGGAGCGGAAAACTGGCGAGAAACGCCGTGCTGCTGGCCGCGCTCGTCTGTGCGGCGCTGGCATTCGCAGGCAAACCGCAGGCGATGCTCGACGTCGCGGTGCGCGAGAACAGCGGACACGCACTGCTCCGGCTCGGCTTTGCGTCGATCAGCCTGGCGTTCGATTTCGGACAGAAGTGTCCGAATTCGAACGCTTGTACGGGCGCGATCCTGTGATCAGTCTCGCAACCTGCCTCCGCACCGGGCTTGGCACGGGGGTTGCTAAGTCATGACCATGGGTGTCGTTCGGATGCAGAAGAATATGGGGGACCGTCCGGTAACCGGCAGCGGCATGGACGAAGTCGTCGAGACGCGGAAGCTCTCGACGAGGGTCAAGATCGCGATCGGCGGGGCGGTGGTGCTGGTGGCGGCGTTGCTGTTCTGGTGGTTCGCGCCTTCGGGCTCCAGCCAGACGGTCGGGGCGGATCATGTCACCATCTCGACGGTGACGAAGGGCACATTCGACGATTTCATTCCGCTCCGCGCCCGGGTCACGCCCCTGCTCACCGTCTATATCGATGCCGTCGAGGGCGGGCGTGTCGAGAAGATGCTGGTCGAGGACGGCGCGACCGTCGCCCAAGGCCAGCCGATCGCGTTGCTCTCGAACGCCGAGCTCCAGCTCTCGACTCTCGCGCGCCAGACCGAAGTCGAGCAGCAGATCAACAATATGCGCAGCCAGGAACTCGCGCTCGCCCAGACCCGGCTCTCGAACGAGCGCGCAGTGCTCGCGGCCGAAACGGTCAATGACAAGGCGCGCCGCCAATATGAGCGCGAGAAGCCGCTTGCCGCGAAGGGCTTCGTCTCCGCCAAGCAGTTCGCCGATACCCAGGCCGACTACGAGCTCAGTCAGCGCACCCTTGCAGCGTTGAAGCGCAGCCAGGCCACCGACGCCCGGCTGCAGACCAGCCAGCTCTCGCAGCAGCAGGCCGCGGCGCAATCGATGCAATCGGGCCTTTCGATTGCCCGGGCGAACCTCGATGCGCTCCAGTTGCGCGCGCCGGTCGCTGGCCAGCTCTCGGGCTTTTCGGTGCAGGTCGGCCAGTCGCTCCAGCGCGGCGAGCGCGTCGGACAGATCGACAGCCCCGGCCGCAACAAGCTGATCGCCGGGGTCGACGAATTCTATCTCGGCCGCGTCCAGCTCCAGCAGAAGGCGAGCCTCGATTTCGGCGGCAAGCGCTATGACGCCAAGGTCACCAAAATCTACCCGCAGGTGCAGAACGGCCAGTTCCAGGTCGACCTGCAGTTCGTCGGGGCCGAACCTGCCAATATCCAGCGCGGCCAGACGATGCAGGCGCGGCTGACGCTGGGCGACCCCACGCCCGCGCTGCTCGTTCCCAATGGCGCATTCTACAACGAGACCGGCGGCAACTGGATCTTCGTCGTCACGCCCGACGGCGGCAGCGCAGTGAAGCGCCAGGTCCGCCTCGGCCGCCGCAACGCCGAATTCATCGAAGTGCTTGAGGGGCTCGAGGCCGGCGAGAAGGTGCTGACCTCACCCTATACCGGCTACACCGACAAGACGCGCCTGGACCTGACCAAATAATTCCAATGAAAGGGATTTTCATGCTGACGATGCGCGAACTCTCCAAGGTCTACCGAACCGACACGGTCCAGACGACCGCGCTCGACGCGATCGATCTCGACATCGCCGAGGGCGAGTTCGTCGCGATCATGGGGCCTTCGGGTTGCGGCAAATCGACTCTGCTCAACATGATCGGGATGCTCGATAGCCCGTCGAGCGGCTCCTACGTGTTCAACGGCAAGGAAGTCGCCGGCCTCTCCGAGAGCAAGCTTGCCGACGTCCGGAAAGAGAGCATCGGCTTCATCTTCCAGAGCTTCAACCTGGTCGACGAGCTGTCGGTGCGCGACAATGTAGAGCTGGCATTGCTCTATCACAATGTCTCGGCCTCGGAGCGCAAGCGCCGGGTCGATGAAGTGATGGACAAGGTCGGCATCGCGCACCGCGCGAAGCATCGGCCTAGCCAGCTCTCGGGTGGCCAGCAGCAGCGCGTCGCTGTGGCACGCGCGCTCGTCGCCAGCCCCAAGCTGATCCTCGCCGACGAGCCGACCGGCAACCTCGATACGCATCACGGCGAGGAAGTGATGCGGATGCTGCAGACTTTGAACGGCGAAGGATCGACCATCGTCATGGTCACACACTCGCCCGCGCACGCCGATTATGCCGGGCGGATCGTCTCGATGCTCGACGGCCGCATTTTGCAGGAACGCCGCCGGGCGGCGTGAAGAGGTCGCCCTCTCCCCGCTTCCGGGGAGAGGGCTGGGAGAGGAGCAGTGGCCGACCCTCGCGCCACGCTCCTCTCCCTCCCCCCAAATGAGGGGGAGGGGAGCAGCAAGGGGATGCCGAATGTGGCGTAACTATCTGACGACTGCGCTGCGGCTGCTGGCCCGCAACCGCATCTATGCCGGGATCAATATCGGCGGGCTGGCGCTGGGGCTGGCGGCGTGCCTGCTGATCCTCAATTATGTGCGCTACGAGAGCAGCTATGACGCCTGGCTGCCCGACAGCGGGCGCATCTATCAGGTCCAGACGAAGTTCAACTTGCCGGGCCAGCCGGCGCGGAACGTTCAGATGAGCCCGTTCATCGTCTACGAGAAGCTGCCCGGCGGCTTCGCGCAGGTCGAGGCGGTGACCTCGCTCGCGCCCGGCAAGACCGTCACCGAGCGCGACGGCCAGCCGGCCTTCATCGATGCGGCTACGGTCGACGCCAACTTTTTCGACGTGCTCGGCCTTCCCTTCGCGCAGGGCGGGGCGGCGACCGCGCTTCCCGACACGAATTCCATCGTGCTCACCGAGAGCGAGGCGATCCGCCATTTCGGCACCGCGGACGCGCTGGGCAAGCAGCTGAGCCTCGGTGCCGGACCGGGCAAACGCGATTATCGCGTCACCGGCGTGCTGCGCGATCTGCCGCGCAATACCAGCCTGCGCCTGAGCCTGCTTTTCCGCCGCGACCTCGGCGCGATCCCCCTTGAGCAGCGCGGTTGGAGCAATTTCAACCAGCAGCATTACGTCAAGCTGCGCCGCGCCGCCGACGCCGCTTCGATCAACGCGGGCCTTCCGGGCTGGGAGAAGCGCAATATCCTCGGTATGTCGGACGCCGTCGATCTCAAGCTGGTGCCGCTGGCCGATGTCCATCTCGGCACCACACAGGACTCGGCGCTGACCCCAGGCGGCGATCCGCGCGCGCTCGCCACCTTCGCCGTGGTCGCCTTGCTCACGCTGGCGATGGCGGTGATGAACTTCGTCAACCTGTCGACCGCGCGCGCAACCCAGCGCGCCCGCGAAGTGGCGCTGCGGAAGGTGCTCGGCGCCTCGCGCGGCCAGTTGATCGTGCAATTCCTCGGCGAGAGCGTCGTGATGGCGGGCGTTGCGATGCTGTTCGCGCTGACTATTGTCGAGCTGGCGACGCCGTGGATTAGCGCGGCGATCGGCGCGGGCATCCGCATCGCCTATCTCGGGCCTGCGGGCATGCTGCTTCCCGCGCTGGGGCTGTTCCTCGCGACCGGCCTGCTCGGCGGGCTCTACCCGGCCTTCTATCTCAGCCGCTTCCGTCCCGCAGACGTACTGCGCGCCAACAAATCCTCGGTCGAGACGCCGGGCAATGGCCGTTTCCGCACTGGGCTGGTGATAATCCAGTTCGCGATCGCGATCGGCCTAATCGCCTCGACTTGGGTGATCTTCTCGCAGACGCGCTATGTCGAAACGGTCGACCCCGGCTATCGCCGGGACGGGCTGATCCAGATCGTCAATGCGTGGCGCTTCGCCAAGGGCAGCGAGTACGACGCCGCCCATACCGCGATGACCGCAATTCCCGGTGTCACCGGTACCACGCGGATTTCGATCCCGCTCGCTTCCGACATGCGGCCGGTATGGCTGGTGAAGCCCCCCGGCGCTGAGGAATATCAGTCGCTTAGCTATTATGGCGTCGATGCCGAATATCTTCAGACGACCGGCATCGACCTGCTCGCCGGTCGCCGGTTCGACGATCGCATCGCGCTCGATCGGGTTCCGGCCGGCGATGATCAGGCGCGCGCCGTGCGGGGCGTCAACATCGTGATCAACCGCGCCGCGGCGCGTAAGCTCGGCTTCCGCACCCCGCAGGCGGCTATCGGGCAAACGGTGCGGGCGATGCGCGGTGGCCCTCTGGTCCCCTCGACGATCGTCGGCGTGGTCGAGGACATGCGCTTTCGCAGCGCGCGCGAGGCCATTGAGCCGGCTTTCTATTCCGTCGATCCGGACGCGACCGAGGTGGTGCTGGTCCGCTTCGTCGCAGCGCGTCCGGGCGAGGTGATGGCGGCGTTGAACAAGATCTGGCGCAAGTTCGAGCCCGAGATCCCGTTCGAGGCGCGCTTCGTCGACGATATCGCGCACGAGCTCTACGCCGCCGATCGCGCACGGGGCATGTTGTTCGCCGGCTTCTCGGCGCTGGCGGTGCTGATCGCCTGTCTCGGGCTCTACAGTCTTGCCTCGTTCGCGACGGAACGGCGGACCAAAGAGATCGGCATCCGCAAGGTGCTCGGCGCCAAGGTGCGCGACATCGTGCGCCTGCTGGTCTGGCAATTCTCGCGGCCGGTGGTGCTCGCTAATCTGATCGCCTGGCCGGCGGCGTGGTGGGCGATGCGCGACTGGCTCAACGGCTTCGATATCCGCATCGCGCTGACTCCCACGCCGTTCGCGCTCGCCGGGTTGCTCGCGCTCGCCATCGCGATCGCCACTGTCGCGGGCCAATCGCTGCGGGTCGCCCGCACCAATCCCATCCACGCGCTTCGCTACGAGTAGGAACCAGACCATGTGGCGCAATTATGTGACCGTAGGCCTGAGGGCCCTGGCCAAGAACAAGGTCTATGCCTTCATCAACATCTTCGGCCTGTCGCTGGGCATCGCCGCGTGCCTGCTGATCCTCACCTTCGTGCGCTACGAATTCAGCTATGACAGCTGGCTTCCGGGCGCGAAGGATGCCTACCAGCTCCAGGATTTCTACAAGCCGACCGAGCGGGGCGGCGAGGAGATGAAGCTCCAGGTGACGAGCTTCGTTTCGGGTACCGCCCTCGAGAAGGACTTCCCGCAGATCGAGCAGCGCGTTTACATCACGAGCCAAGGAATGATCTTCCTCCAGAATGGCCGGGCGGTGCGCCCCGAAAACGCCTATTTCGCCGACGGCAACATCTTCGACGTCCTGCAGGCGCCGTTCGTCGCGGGCGATCGCACCCACGCGCTCGACGATCCGCACGCGCTGGTGCTCAGCGAGAGCGAGGCCAAAGCGCGCTTCGGCAACGTCAATCCGATAGGCAGGACGATCGCAGTGATGACGGACGAGATTCGCGAGGATTATCGCGTGACCGGAATCTTCAAGGATTTTCCGCGCAATAGCCATTTGCGGCCAAACGTCGTCGCCCGGTTCAATCCGCAGACCTATTTCGCCAAGAATCCCACTTTCCTCACCTCGTGGAACTCGCAGGGAGGCGTGGTTTACGTAAAGCTCAAGCCGGGCACCGACGTGAACACGATCATGTCGCAGATGCCGGCGTGGGAGAAGCGCAATATTCCAGACACTCCCGGCGATACGGGGCCGCTGAGGAACCCCGGCACGTATCAGGATTACCGCCTGACCAACATTCGCGACATTCACCTCGGCGAGGCGCAGAACGGGGCCTCGACACCGGGCAGCGACAAGCAGACCATCCTCACCTTCGCCGTGGTCGCGCTGATGATTCTCGGCATGGCCTGCATCAACTTCACCAATCTTGCGACGGCGCGGGCCTCGCAGCGCGCGCGCGAAGTGGCACTGCGCAAGGTACTCGGCGCGACTCGCCGACAGCTCGTCGTCCAGTTCATCGGCGAGTCTATTCTGGTCTCCGCCATCGCCACTTTGGTCGCGCTTGCGCTGGCCGAGCTGGCTTTGCCGCTGCTCAACGGCTTCCTCGATGCGGAGATGCAGATCCGCTATCTCGGCAGCCAGGGCATCCTGCTCCCGATAGTGGTCCTTGCGATTCTCGTCGGCCTCGCCGGCGGGGTCTATCCGGCGCTCTATCTGTCGCGCTTCCAGCCGGCGCGCGTGCTCAAGGCCAACAAGTCAGCCGCCGATGCCGAGGGCAATGGACGGCTGCGCAACCTGCTGGTGGTCGGCCAATTCGCTGTGTCGATCGGGCTGATCATCTGCACGGCCGTGGTCTATTCGCAGACCATCTACGCGCGGACGACGGATGCGGGCTATCGCCGCGAAGGCCTTATCCAGATCAACGGCATCGCGGCGCCGCAAGCCGAAGCAGTTGCGGCGACGATGCGCGAGGAGATCCGAAAGATTCCCGGCGTCACGGCCGTCGCCCGCACGTCGATCGGAGTCAATCCGGGCAACAATTCGATTACCGATGCGCGGCTGCCCGGGCAGACCAGTACGATCAACCTCGGCGTCTATGGAATCGAACCCGGCGTCATGGACTCGCTGGGAATGAAGCTGCTCGCCGGGCGGAACTTCTCCGAAGCCAATGCCATGGACGATTCGACGACGCCGTACCCGGTCGACATTGCCGCGGAAAAAGCGTTCGTCGCGCGCGGCACCAACGTCATTCTCTCCGAATCCGCCACGAAGCGGCTCGGCTTCAAGAGCGCGCAGGAAGCGATCGGTAAGCCGATGCAGGTCGGCTTCACTGTGCCCGAGGCGGGCAATTGGGTGCCAGCGACAATCGTCGGGGTGGTTGCCGACGTGCGCTACCGCACCGTTCGCGAACCCCTCCAGCCGATCGTCTATTTCTATCAGACGCGCGGCTATAACCGCCTGCTGGTGCGCGCCAGCGGCGATATGAAGCCCATCCGCGATCAGATCGAAGCGATCTGGAAGCGGCTCGTCCCCGAGCTTCCCTTCACCGCACAATATGTCACCGAGATCGTCCACAACCTCTACAATCGCGACGAGACCCGCGCCCAGCTGTTCGGGATGTTCGCGATCCTCGCCGCGATGATCGGCTGCCTCGGGCTGTTCGGGCTCGCCGCGTTCACCGCCGAGCGACGCACCAAGGAGATCGGCATCCGCAAGGTGCTGGGCGCACGCACGCGGGACATCGTGCGGCTGCTGGTGTGGCAATTCAGCAGGCCGGTGCTGATCGCGAACCTGATCGCGTGGCCGGTGGCTTGGTGGGTGATGCGCGACTGGCTCAACCAGTTCGACATCCGCGTCAGCCTGACGCCCACCCCGTTCGTCCTTGCGGGATTGCTGGCGCTGCTGATCGCCATCGGAACGATCGGCGCGCACGCCTTCCGCGTCGCGCGCACCAATCCGGTCCATGCTCTGCGCTACGAGTAGGCGCGTCAGCTCAGGGCATGGTCCGGGCGGGCGAGGGGGCAACCCCTCGCCCGCTTCACATGCGGCTGCGGCGGATATGGATCCGGATCGAGTGATCAGGAGACCGCGGTTCGGCCTTTGCCTCGCGGGATTTCCTCGGCGATATCATTCGATTCTGAAAATTTGGTCGGGAAGAGAGGATTCGAACCTCCGGCCCCTGCCTCCCGAAGACAGTGCTCTACCAGGCTGAGCTACTCCCCGACGGAGTATCGATTCAGCGCCTTCGATGGGCGAACCGATGCTGGAGCGGCGCCTATAACCATGGCGCTTGAGTCGCGCAAGCGTCCAAGATCACGGATTTCTGGCGGCGAGCAATGCATCGATGCTGGTGAATTTCTCGCGCGGGGATCCTTCGCGCGCCGCGGCATTTTCGGCTGCCTCGATCTTCTGCCAGTCGCGGAAGGTCACGACCTCGACGCCGCGCCCGGCGAGCAATGCGTCGAGGCCGACGCGCCCCTGCTTTCCCGCACCGTCGCCGATATCGGCGGCGATCTTGTCGGCGATGGCGAAGCCGTCGGGACGATTGGTGCCGATCGTTCCGGTCGGCCCGCGACGGGCCCAGCCGACTGCGTAGAGTCCGGGCAGCACACGCCCCTCGTCATTGGCGAAGCGGCCGGAGCGATCGTCATAGGGCACGCCTTCGATCGGCGGCGTGCGATAGCCGATGCAGCTCACCACCAGGCTGGCGGGCACCGTATAGCGCTCGCCGGTGCCGTTGGCGCGGCCCTCGGCGTCGAGCGCGGTACGTTCGACCACGACGCGCTCGGCCCTGCCGTCGCCTTCGATCGCGACGGGCATCGCGAAGAAATCGAAGACGATGCGGATCGGCTTGTCCGCGCCGTTGGCGCCGCTGAAATTGCGCAGGTGCATGACCGATTTGCGCTGGCCGGGATCGAGCAGCGAATCGGTGTCGAGGGGAGGGAGGTCGACCGGATCGACGATCGGCCGCGCGCGCTCGAGCTCGCCGAGCTCGCCGAGTTCCTTGGGCGTCATCGCGATCTGGTGCGGGCCGCGGCGGCCGAGGAGCGTGATGGTGTCGATATGGGCGCCCTGCAGCGCCGTGAACGCATGACCGACGATGTCGGAGCCGACGAACTCCTCACTGGTCTTGGCGAGGATCCGCGCGACGTCTAGCGCGACGTTGCCGTTGCCGATCACCACCGCGGGGCCGGTGAGCGGCGGCGCGAGATCGGCATAATCGGGATGGCCGTTATACCAGCCGACAAACGCCGCTGAGCCCACGACGCCGGGTAGCTCGGCACCGGGGATGTCGAGCTTGCGGTCGTGCGGTGCGCCGGTGGCTAGCACCACGGCGTCGTAGAGTGCGCGCAGCTCGTCGATCGATATGTCCTGGCCGATGGTGACATTGCCGACGAAGCGGACATTGTCGGTGAGCGCGACGGCTTCGTAGCGTCGCGATACGCCCTTGATCGATTGGTGATCAGGGGCGACGCCGGTGCGGATCAGCCCGAAGGGCACCGGCAGGCGATCGATGATGTCGACCCGCACACTCTCCCCGAACGCCTTCTGGCAAGCTTCGGCAGTGTAATAGCCGGCCGGCCCGGAGCCGATCACCGCGATGTGACGCATACTGCCCTCTCGCATTTTGGGACAGCCTAGCGCGACAATTCCGCAGGGCAACCCACTCGACCCCTGCGCGAAGTTGCTGCTAGGCATGCGCCGGTGAGCCCGATCGAAGCCGCCGCCACCCTGTTCGGGCTGATCAACGTGACGCTGGTGGTCCGGCGGAGCATGTGGAACTACCCGTTCGCGCTGGCGATGGTGTCGCTCTACGCGTGGATATTCTTCCATCAGAAGCTCTACAGCGATGCGCTGCTCCAGCTCTTCTACATCGCCGTGAACCTCTATGGCTGGTGGAATTGGACCCGTTCGCGTGTCCGAACCGGCGAAGTGCGCATCGAGCAGCTGGGGAATGCCGCCCGGCTGGTCTGGTTCGCGGGCTGCGTCGCCGCGTCGGCCGCATGGGGCGCGCTGATGCACCGCTACACCGATGCCGCCTTTCCCTGGTGGGACGGCAGCATCGCAATGTTCAGCATCGCCGCGCAGATCCTCCAGTCGCGCCGCAAATGGGAAAGCTGGGTGCTGTGGATCCTCGTCGATCTGGCCGCGGTGCCGCTGTTCGCCCTCAAGGGGCTCTGGCCTACCGCGGGGCTGTATGTCGTTTTCCTCGCCCTGTCGGTCTGGGGCCTGATCCAGTGGAACAAAGCCAAAGCATGATCCCGCGTACCATCTGCCTTCACGGCCCCGAAAGCGTGGGAAAGACGACGATCGCCAGGCGATTGGCCGAGCATTTCGGCGGCGAGATGCTCGACGAATATGGTCGCGACTATGCCGAGGCGAACGGCATCATGTTCACGATGCGCGACCTGATCGAGATCGCGCAGAACCACGATGCCGGCGCCCGCATGCTGCTGGCACAGGGCGCGGACCCGCTGATCCTCGACACCGATCCGCTGATGACTGCGGTGTGGGCGGACATGTTGTTCGCGAAGCGCGATCCGTGGTTCGACGCCTGGGACAACACTGCGGACCTGTATCTGCTGTTCGACATCGACTTGCCGTGGATCAAGGACGGCACGCGGATGTTCGGCACCGAGACGCTCCGCCGCCGTTTCTTCGAGCTGTCCAAGGCCGAGCTCGAGCGCCGTGGCGTGCGCTGGGCGCTGATCGGCGGGCAAAGCGAGGCGCGGTTCGAGGCTGCGCTCGCGGCGATCGCGGCGTATCGGCCCTAAGGTCGGCGCGCACCCCCTTCGCATCGCGCGTCGCCCCTGCTAGGGCCGCGCGATCATGGCGACCGAACTTTCCAAGATCCGCAACTTTTCGATCATAGCGCATATCGATCACGGCAAATCGACCCTGGCCGACCGGCTGATCCAGCGCACCGGCGGGCTCTCCGAACGCGAGATGTCCTCCCAAGTCCTTGATAACATGGACATCGAGAAGGAGCGGGGGATCACGATCAAGGCGCAGACCGTGCGCCTCGACTGGAAGGGGTACGTCCTCAACCTGATGGACACGCCCGGGCATGTCGACTTCGCATACGAAGTGAGCCGCAGCCTCGCCGCGTGCGAGGGCGCGCTGCTCGTCGTCGATGCCGCGCAGGGGGTCGAGGCGCAGACGCTCGCCAATGTCTATCAGTCGATCGAGCACGATCACGAGATCATCCCGGTGATCAACAAGATCGACCTGCCCAGCGCCGAGCCGGAGAAGGTCCGCAACGAGATCGAGGAGATCATCGGCCTCGACGCGAGCAACGCCGTCCTCGCCAGCGCCAAATCGGGGATCGGCATCGACGAGATCCTCGACGCGATCGTCGAGCGCATCCCGGCGCCCACGGGCGATGCCGACGCGCCGCTCAAGGCGATGCTCGTCGACAGTTGGTACGATCCATATCTGGGCGTCGTCATCCTCGTCCGGGTGATCGACGGCACGATTCGGAAGGGCCAGCAGATCAAGTTCATGGCCGCAGGCACGACGCATCTGATCGACCGCGTCGGCGCCTTCCGCCCCAAGATCGAGCAGCTCCCCGACCTCGGCCCCGGCGAGATCGGCTTCATCACCGCGCAGATCAAGGAAGTCGCGCAGGCGCGCGTCGGCGACACGCTCACCGACGCCAAGCGCCCGACCCCGGAGGCGCTCCCCGGCTTCAAGGAAGTCCAGCCGGTCGTCTTCTGCGGGCTGTTCCCGGTCGACGCCGCCGACTTCGAGAAGCTCCGCGAGAGCATCTCCAAGCTGCGCCTCAACGATGCTTCGTTCTCGTTCGAGATGGAAACCAGCGCCGCGCTCGGCTTCGGCTTCCGCTGCGGCTTTCTCGGCCTGCTCCACCTCGAGATCATCCAGGAGCGGCTCTCCAGAGAATATGATCTCGACCTGATCACCACTGCCCCCTCGGTGGTCTACAAGATGCGCCTGACCAAGGCCGCGGGCGAGGCCGAGGGCAGGTCGATCGAGCTCCACAACCCCGCCGACATGCCCGATCCCAACCGGATCGAGGAAATCGAGGAGCCGTGGATCAAGGCAGTGATCTACGTCCCCGACGAATATCTCGGCTCCATCCTCAAGCTCTGCCAGGACCGCCGCGGCATCCAGAAGGACCTGACCTATGTCGGCGGCCGCGCGCAGCTCACCTACGAGCTGCCGCTCAACGAAGTCGTGTTCGATTTCTACGACCGGCTCAAGAGCATCAGCCGCGGCTATGCGAGCTTCGATTACGAGCAGATCGGCCATCGCCCGGGCGACCTCGTCAAGATGGGCATCCTCGTCAACAACGAGCCCGTCGACGCGCTCTCGATGATCGTCCACCGCTCGACCGCCGAGAGCCGCGGCCGCGGCATGTGCGAGCGATTGAAGGACCTGATCCCGCGCCACCTGTTCAAGATCCCGATCCAGGCGGCGATCGGCGGCAAGGTGATCGCGCGCGAGACGATCGCGGCGATGCGCAAGGACGTGACCGCCAAATGCTATGGCGGCGACGCCACGCGCAAGCGCAAGCTGCTGGAGAAGCAGAAAGAGGGCAAGAAGCGCATGCGGGAGTACGGCAGCGTCCAGATCCCGCAAGAGGCGTTCATCGCGGCGCTGCGGATGGGCGAGGAGTGAGGCCTGCCCGGCTTACGCACTGAATGTGGGTGGGAAAGCTGTCATTGCCGCCAGTTCTCCCTCTCCCCTAAAGGGGAGAGGGGAAGTGCGGCAAAGTCGTGGTTCTTGCCCCTCTCCCGGCTCGCTTCGCTTGCCACCCTCTCCCCTAAAGGGGAGAGGGAATGAACGTCCGCAACTGCGTCGTCAGCGCACATTCAGCGCCGCTGGCCCGACGGTGCCGGTAGCGGTGCGGAACGCTCCGCCGCGCGGGGGTGCCCCGGCGCGCCTTGGCGTGGATCGGCGGAAGCGTGCTGCGCAAGCAGCCGCGCCATTCGGCGTATGGAACACATGATACAACCCTCCCCGCATTCTTCATCGCGGCAGGGGCACAATCCCCGGATCGCCGCCATGTTCCGAACAATCGAGGTTAACCCGCTGGAACGCAGGGAGCTTTGCTGTTGAGCCGATAGTGAGTCCTCTGCTCGGCGCGGCCTCCTCCGTTGGAGGAAGTCGTGTCGCTTGGGCCCGCTGCTTACAAGGTTTCATTTCTCTAGCCCGTCGGTCGAATCGCCGCGTTCTTCCGGCACCCACAAATCTTCGCTTTCAAGCCCGCTCTCCAGCTCGCCGGCATATCCTGCGGGATTCTCGACCTCGCCCGCACTGACATAGGATTCGTCGGGATCGTCCTCGAGCGGGAGGGTGCGCTGGCGTTCGGCGCAGGCTTCGAGCGCGGCCAGGATATCGGCCTCGGCCTGAGGATCGAGCGCGACGCCGTCGAAGGCGGCGAGTGTAGCCGCAGCGATATCGCATCGCTCGGCGGCGGCGGGGCCTGCCGGGGCGGTCATGGTGGTCCGCAGCGTGGTGGTGGAGGCCTGGGCATGGGTGAGCGCCGCCTGTGGCTGTTGCCCTTCCACCAGAGGCTGCGCCGCCGCGTCGGCGCCGGCGCTCGCCTTGCTGCTGAAATAGTTGATCGTCACGCGCTTGCCCTGCGCGTCCTGCCCGTAATGGCGCAGGCAGAACATCAGCAGCCGGTCGCTTTTCACCCGCCGATAGCCGAGCAGCTTGCCGCCGACGAAGACGGGGACGAGCTGGCCATTCATCGCGCGATCGAAAGCCTCGTCCTTGAGGCGCTGGACGCCCATGTCGAGCGCCGCCTCCCATGCGCGACGGAACTCGTGCGCCTGAGGGTGGCGGCGCAGCAGATAGGCGCCGACCGTCGTCATGTTGACCATGCGACATGCGGTGGAGACCGAGCCGGTCTCGGCGAGCGCTTCGATGAAAGCGCGCTGGCGCTGGGGCGTCCAGCCATCGTGGCGAGCGCAGGTGCGGGGGACCGGAACAAAGTCCGGGAGCGGCGCGCGTTCGTCGCGCGGGACGGGGACACGGTTCTTCATTTGCGGGAATATAACCAAAAAGGTTCATAAATGAAAGAAAAATGTTCCATTCATGTTCCAAGAGTTAGGCGGCGAACGTTCGCCCGCAAATCCATGACGCTCGCGCGCAGGGATCGGGCGGAGTGCCGGCGCGCGGCTATGAGTCGGCGCCAAACCAGGGGAGGGGAACATGCGCGCACGCGACGCGATCGACACCGATGCGCTGGCTTATGGCGCGGGGGCGATCGGAATGGGGGCGGTGGGGCTCGCCTTCGCCGACTTCGCACTGCAATGGCAGCCGGTGCCGCCGGCGCTGGCGGGTAATGTGCCGCTGGCGATCGCGAGCGCGCTGGTGCTGATCGCGGGCGGCGCGCTGGCGGTGATGCGGCGGACGGCTTTCTGGGGCGCGGCCCTGCTGGGGGCGTGGTTCGGGCTATGGGCGATCGGGCTGCACCTGCCGATCGTGCTGCGGACGCCGGCGGGCGGTCTGGTCGGCGAACTGCTCGGGCTGTGCGAGATCGCTGCGATGAGTGCGGGCGGCGCGCAGCTGGCGCTGGCCGCGCGCGGCGGTGGCGTGCCGGGCTGGGTGCGGATACTGCCGCGAACGGGGTTCGGGCTGTGTGCGATCGTCTTCGCGATCAGCCACTTCGTCTATGCCGATATCACCGCGGCGATGGTGCCGGGCTGGATCCCGGGCGGATTGTTCTGGGCCTATGCCACGGGCGCGGGGCATCTCGCGGCGGGGCTGGCGATCCTGAGCGGGATCCGGCTGCGGCTCGCGGCGACCCTGCTCGCGGCGATGGCGGGGAGCTTCGTGCTGCTGGTGCACGTGCCGCGGATCGCGGCGGCGCCGGGGAGCCATCTCGAATGGACGATGGGCTGCGCGGCGCTGCTGATCGCGGGCTCCGCCTGGGCGATGCGGACGGCAGCGAAATAGCGCGGCTCAGGCGAAGGCGGCGCGGAGCTCCGCCATGCGCGCGTCGATGGGGTCGAGGCGGCGTTGGTCCTCAGGGCTGAACAAGGGGAGGACGTCCATTCCCGGCTCCCAATAACGATCGGTGATGTCGCCGCGGGCGGCGACCAGTGCGATATATTCGCGCACCGCCGCGCTGTCCCCGTCGGGGGCCATGATGTTGCGGCGAAAGGTGGCGGGATCGTAGGGCGCCGAGGGATCGGGCAGGAACAGGATGCGAGAAGGATCGCCGGCCTGCGGCGTGACGTCGAGCAGGTCGCCGTCGGGCGTGTGCCAGACGGCGTGATGCTCGGCTTCGAACCAGCGGCCCGGCCAGTGCCAGATCGCCCAGCCATAGACCGCCGATCCGCCGTGGCGCAGCGCCTGCGCGACCGAATTGTCGAAGCAGTAAGCGGGTTTGGCGCCGCGGACCGGCTCGACGCGGACGTAGAGCGGCGGCTCGGGCGAGATCGTGGCGCAGAAAGCGCGGGTGGCCGAATCGATCTGTTCCGGGGGACCGAGGATCATGGTTCAGCGCTAGCCCGGGTGCGCGGCGGCGTCCATGCGGACGGCTTTACGAAATCGAAGGTTCGACGCGGCTAGGCTCCGCCCGACAAGTGCCGGCACGTCCGGCGGGACTGGAGCTGGGGGAAGATTATGGATCGGCTGCCGCTGATCGCGCCGCGACCGCCGAAATTGAGCGGGATGGCCGATGCGCTCGCGGAGATCGAGGCGCGCGGAATCTATTCGAACGGCGGGCCGGTGGTGCGCGGGTTCGAGGCCGCGGCGACTGCGCGATTGTTCGACGGCGCGGGGGACTGCCTCGCAGTGAGCAATGCGACTGTGGGACTGATGCTGGCGATTCGACACGCCGCGGGTCCGCGCGCGGGCAAGGGCAATTTCGCGCTGATTCCCGCCTTCACCTTCGCGGCGACCGCGCATGCGGCGGAATGGGCGGGACTGACGCCTTTGCTGTGCGACGTCGACCCCGAGGATTGGGCGGCGAGCGCCGAGGCGGAGGCGCGGGCGTTCGAGAAATATGGCGATCGCATCGCGGCGGTGGTGCCCTATGCCACCTTCGGCGCGGGGATCGATCTGGCGCGCTACCGCGGCTATGCCGAACGCGGTGTCGGCGTAGTGATCGACGCCGCCGCATCGCTGGGCGCGCTGGATGCCGAGGGCAGGCAGTTCGGGGCGGGGGCGCCCTTCGCAATGGTCTATTCGATGCACGCGACCAAGGTGTTCGCGACGGCCGAGGGCGGGCTGGTCCATTCGGGCGATGCCGCGCTGATCGAGGCGCTGCGGCGGATGAGCAATTTCGGTTTTGCCGGCGGGCGCTCGGCCGAGGGGCCGGGGTTCAACGCCAAATTGCCCGAAGTGCTCGGGCTGGTGGCGCGCGCCAGGCTCGACGAGATCGAGGGCGTGGCGGCGCACCGGATGAAGCTCGACGCCGTGTATCGCGCGGCGCTGGGCGGGTTCGCCGCCGAGAAGGGGTTCGAGTTCCAGGAACTGCGCGGATCGCGGCCGGCGCTGCAATTTCAGTCGCTGCTGCTGCCGCGCGCCTTTGCCGGGCACCGCCGCGCGATCATCGAGACGCTGGCCGAACAGGGGATCGGCGCGGCCAGCTATTTCAGTCCGCATCTGGGCGAGCAGCCCTGGTTCCGCGCGCATGGCGTCAGCGAGCCGCTGCCGGTGTGCGACGATGTCGGCGCGCGGGTGCTGTCGCTGCCGGTGACCGACGGGATGACCGAGGCCGATGTCGAGCGGGTCTGCGCCGCGCTGATCGACGCGTGCGCGGCATCGGGGCTCAAGAGCCTGCCGGGTGCCGAGCGGCGCGGCGCACACGTCCATGCGGCACTGATCGTCGGCGGCGGCCCCGCCGGCACCGCCTTGCTCACCGCGGCGAGCAAGAGCGACGCGCTGGTGCGGCTGGCCAATGCGGGACTCGCGGTGGTCGAGCGTGACGCCGTGCTCGGGCGCGGCGAGATCGGCACCTATGCGATCACTTCGGACAGCACCGCCGAGACCTTCCTCACCGCAGTGAAGGACAATGCGCATGACGGCATCGCCGCGCTCGAGACGCATTCGTCGGGACAGGAAGTCGCGATGCATGCCGGCAAACTGGGTGTGCCGCTGGCACGGGCCACGCCGTTCCTCGAGGCGACCGGCGCGCAGCTGGGCATGATCGTCGCGGAGCAGGGCGGCACGGTGGTGACGCGCAGCGACGTAGTGGAGGCACGGCGCATTGCGGATGGTGTCTGGGCAGCGCGCGTGCGCAACCGCGTCACTGGCGAAGTGCGGGTGATGCGCGCCGAGAAACTGGTCATCGCGACCGGCGGCTATCAGGCGCGCGCGCATGTCGAGGCCGAACAGGTTGCCGGGGTGGCGCTGGGTGCGCTGGCCGGCGAGCGGCTGATGGCAGGCGACGAATTCCTGCGGATCGGCGGGCTCGACGCGTTGCGCGCGCGGATCGCCGGAACGCCGGCCCCGCGCATCGCCATCGTCGGCGGATCGACCAGCGCGCTCGCCGCGGCGGCGCTGATCCTCAAGGCGGCGCCGGCACTGCCGCTCGGCGCGGGCGCGCTCGCACTCTATCATCGCCGGCCACTGCGGCCCTTTTACCGTTCGGCGGAAGAGGCGCATGCCGACGGTTTCACCGATTTCGGGCCACAGGACATCTGCCCGGTGAGCGGGTTCGTCTACCGACTGGCGGGCTTCCGGCTCGAGGCGCGCGAACTGGTGCTGCGGATGCTCGGCGTCGGCGGGCGCGCGCCGGATCCGCGGATGGCGCTCAGGCGGATCGGCGAGATCGACGATGCGGCGGTGCGCGCGGAGATCGAAGGCGCGAACGTGGTGATCGGCGCACTCGGCTATCGCCCGCGCGCTTTGCCCTTGTTCGACCAGGAGGGCAACCGGATCGCGCTCGCCGCCGACGCGCCGGGGCGGCCCCGGCTGGTCGACCAGCAATGCCGGGTGATCGACGCCGAGGGACGGCCGGTGCCGGGCGTGTTCGGGATCGGCCTCGCTTCGGGGCATGTGCCCGACGGGCGGCTCGGCGGCGAGGCGAGCTTCAGCGGCAAGGCCAACGGCCTGTGGCTGTGGCAGAACGATATCGGCCAGATGATCGTCGACCAGTTGCTAGACAGCCAGGCGCAGGCGGTCGCATGAACGGGACGCCCATCGTCTCGGTCATCATGGCGGTTTACAACGGCGCGGCCCTGCTGCCCGAGACGCTGGCCAGTCTCCGGGCGCAGACATTCGGCGATTGGGAATTGGTCGCGGTCGACGATTGCTCGAAGGACGACAGCATCGCGGTGCTGGAGCGGCTGGGCGATCCTCGCGTGCGCGTGATCCGTTCGGAGGCCAATGGCGGGCCGGTGGTGGCGCGCAACCGGGCCTTCGCCGAAGCGCGCGGACGCTATGTCGCGGGGCTCGATCAGGATGATATCAGCCTGCCCGAACGGTTCGCGCGGCAAGTGACGTTCCTCGACGCGCACCCCGACGTCTCGCTGGTGAGCTGCGCCACTGATTTCCTCGTCGAGGGCAGGCGCCTCCCCGGCAACTGGCCGCGGCCGCTGACTCCGGTGCTGATCGACTGGCTGATGCTCGTGCAGAACCCGATCGCCTGGTCCTCGGTGATGTTCCACGCCGATGCCGCGCGCCGGCTCGATCCGTTCGAGCGGCCCGAGATGCGCTATGTCGAGGATTTCGACCTGTACCAACGACTGCGCCCCTTCGGGCGGCTGGCACAGATCGACGAGGTGCTGATGCTCTATCGCTGCCATGCCGGCGGCGCTTCGAACGTGTTCAACTGCACGATGCGCGCGCACGCCGAATTGCTGCTGCGCGAGCGGCACGCGGCGTTGCTGGGCGATGCTGCCCCGGATATTGCCGGGCTGCTGGTGCGCCACGTCATGGCGCGCGAGCCGGTTCCCGATGCCGAGACGCTCAATCGGTTGTTCGCGGGCATCGGCATGCTCCGCACAGCGTTTGCGGCCGCGTATCCGGGCGAGGATTTCGCGGCCGTCGATCGCGAGATCTCGCAGCTCTGGTGGCGCGTGTGCCGCGCCGGCGTGCGCTCGGGATCGCTGCTGCTTCACAATACGCTGGGCAGCCAATCGCTGCCGCTCGGCCAGGCCGCGGACCTCATCGCCAGCCAGATGATCGGCGGCATGCGCGCCGTGAAACGCGGGCTTTCGCGGCGCTGACGGGCGGGGCCGAGGGAGGCGGTTCAGATCTTAGGTAAGGACGCCTGCCATCGCTCCGAGATCGGTCGTTTTTGCCGTGCGTTGGCGAACGGCTCTAACCTTGCGGCTTATTCTGCGCTGCCTTGCGATCGTTGCGGGCCGCGATGAAAAACAACATGATCCCGACCCCCAGCAGGCCTCCCATGGCCATTCCCATTGTCTGGCCGAGGACCGCCTGGAAATCCGGTGTGACGCGACCGGGATTGGTCATGCCGTAACGGGCGAGATACCACCATAAGCCTGCCAAGCCCGCTTCGATGATCACCATAACCAGGATCAGTCTCGCCTTCCTGCTCATAACCCCTCCTCGCCCAAGACGCCTTTGGCCTAGCATGGCGGATCGAACGGCGACAACATTGGCGGCTGCGGCGTTCGCCGGGATGCCTGGAAGCTGCCCTTCGTTCACAGTGCCGAGCTACGGCAGCTAACGTGCCGAGGACGGACATTGAATCTATTACCGCGCCGGTTGCGATCAGCAGGAAGGCCGGAATTCTTGCCCTCTACCCGCGACCTGCTTCATAGCGGCGGCATCGAGGAGACGGAATTGATCGATCGGCGCGAATTCCTGACCGGCATGGTTGTGACGATCGCGGTGGCCCCGCGTGCTTTCGCCGTGCAGCGCGGGCCGCTGGTGCTCGCGGCGGCGAGCCTGCAGGAATCGATGAACGCCGCGGCGGACGCCTGGGCGCGGCTGGGGCATGCGCGGCCGGTGCTGTCATTCGCGGCCTCGTCGGCGCTGGCGCGGCAAGTCGCGGCCGGCGCGGCGGCGGACCTGTTCGTCTCGGCGGACGAGCCATGGATGGACGATGTCCAGCGGCGCGGGCTGATCGTACCGGGAACGCGCGCCAATCTGGTCGGCAACCGGCTGGTGGTGGTGCAGCCCGCGAGCGCACGACCGACGAGCGCCAATGTCCCGCTCGGGCGCCTGCTGGCGAGCGGACGCGTCGCATTGGCCGATCCCGGATCGGTGCCGGCAGGGCGCTATGCACAGGCTTCGCTGACGCGGCTCAAGCTGTGGGGCGGGATCGCGCCGCGCGTGGTGCGGGCCGAGAATGTCCGTGCGGCGCTGGCACTGGTCGAGCGCGGCGCGGCCGAATGGGGCGTGGTCTATGCCACCGACGCGCGCGCCTCTCGGCAGGTGCGCGCGGTTCGGATGCTCCCCATGAACAGCCATCTGCCGATCCTTTATCCGCTGGCACGGCTCAAAGCCTCGACCAGTGCGGACGCCGAGGGCTTTCGCCGCTTCCTGCTCTCGGGCGCCGGCAAGGCGATCTTCGCGCGCTTCGGGTTCACGGCGGCGTGAGATGCTGACGCCCGAGGAATTGGGCATCGTCGCTTTGTCGCTCAAGGTGGGCGGCGTGGCGGTACTCGTCAGCCTGCCGCTGGCGTTCGCACTGGCCTGGCTGCTCGCGCGGGTGCGGTTTCCGGGACGCGTGCTGGTCGATGCGCTGGTGCACTTGCCGCTGGTGGTGCCGCCGGTGGTGACCGGCTGGCTGTTGCTGCTCGCCTTCGCTCCAGCCGGGCCGATCGGCGCGTGGCTCGAAAGCTGGTTCGGGGTGAGCGTGCTTTTCCGCTGGACCGGTGCGGCGGTCGCGGCAGGCGTGATGGCGCTGCCGCTGATGGTGCGCGCGATCCGGCTGTCGATCGAGGGCGTCGACCGGCGGCTCGAACAGGCGGCGCGGACCTTGGGCGCGGGACGCTGGCGGACGTTCGCGACGGTGACGGTGCCGCTCAGCCTCCCCGGGGTGATCGCCGGCGTGGTGCTCGGCTTCGCACGCGCATTGGGCGAGTTCGGCGCGACGATCACCTTCGTCTCCAACGTCCCCGGCGAGACCCAGACGCTGCCGCTGGCGATCTATGCCGCGTTGCAGACTCCCGGCGGCGAGGCTTTGGTGCTGCGGCTGGCGGGGATTTCGGTTTTGCTCTCGCTGGCGGCCTTGGTTGCCTCCGAACTGATCGCGCGGCGCGCGGGGCGGGGGCTGCATGTCCTTTGATATCGATGTCGGGCTGCAACTCGGCGACGCCACGATCACCTGCCGCGTCGAAGGCGGCGATGGGCTGACCGTGCTGTTCGGCCCCTCGGGCGCGGGCAAGACCAGCGTGCTCAACATGGTGGCAGGGCTGTTGACGCCGGGCTGGGGGCATGTTCGCGTCGAGGGCGAGACACTGTTCGAGGCGAGCGACGATCCCTGGATACCGGATTTCGATCTGCCCCCCGAGCAGCGGCGCGCGGGCTATGTGTTCCAGGAGCCGCGGTTGTTCCCGCACAAGCGCGTACGGGCGAACCTGCTCTATGGCTGGCGACAGGGGGCGGGCGCAGTCGATGTCGACGATACGATCGCACTGCTCGGGCTCGCGGCGCTGCTCGACCGCTGGCCGCGTACGCTTTCGGGCGGCGAGGCGCGGCGCGTGGCGATCGGGCGTGCGCTGCTCTCGAACCCGCGTTTCCTGCTGCTCGACGAGCCCTTGTCGTCACTCGACCGCGCGCGGCGCGAGGAGATCATGGGCCTGATCGAGCGGCTGCGCGACGCACTGGGGCTGCCGATCCTGATGGTCACCCACGACCGCGCCGAGGCCGAGCGGCTGGGGAACAGGATCGTGGAGATCTAGTGAATTCCCCTCCCTTGCAGGGAGGGGAGTCAGAGGGAGGAAGCCCCCACCAACGCCGCCAGCGCCCGGTTCAACGGCGTCGGGATCCCGTGCTTTTCCCCGAGCCGGACGATCACGCCGTTGCGGGCGTCGAGCTCCATCGGGCGGCCGGCGACGAAATCGGCGTGGAGCGAATTGACTGAGTCCGGGTGCGCTTTCCGGGTCCATTCGACGACCTGATCGGCGAGCTTGTCGGGCAGGGTCGCGCCCTCGGCGCGGCCGACCGCGATGCATTCGCGGACGAGCCCGCGCATCACTTCCGCGACACCCTCGTCGTTCGCAACCTCGGCCGCGCGGCGGGTGATCGCGCTGACGATCCCCGAGCAGTTGATCGCGAGCTTGCGCCATGCGGCGGTGGTGAAATCGGGCGTGGTGGCGGCGTCGACCACCGTTTCGGCGAACAACGCGGTGAATGCATCGCCCGCATCGCCTTCGGGAACGAGGATGGTGCCTTCGCGGCGCTGGACGATGCGGCCGGGCGCGGTGCGCTCGGCGGGGAGATCGATGATCACCGGCACGATGCGTTCGGGTGGGATCATCGGGAAGCGCTCGCGCTGCTCGACGCCGTTCTGGATCACCGCGAGCCGCGTGTCCGGAGCCATCAGGCCGGGCAGCCAGGCCGCGGCGGCGGCGCAGTCATAGGTCTTGGTGGTCGAGAGCACCCAGTCGACGGGTTCGGCGCGGGCGGGATCGGTGAGGATGCGCGGGGCGGCGCGCAGGATGCCCTTGGGCGTTTCGATCTCCAGATCGCCGAGCCCGCTGCGGGCACAGACCGTCACCGCGTGGGTCTGCGCCAGCCAGGCGGCGAGCGTGCCGCCGATCGCGCCGGCGCCGATGACTGCGATCCGGCTCAACCCATGCCGCCGATATAGTCCATCTTGCCGAGCGGCACGCCCATGTGGCGGAGGATGCCGTAGGCGGTGGTGACGTGGAAATAGAAATTGGGCAGCGCGAATCCGAGCAGATAACCGCGGCCCTTGAATTGGACGCTGAACGACGGGGTCTTCAATTCGACATCCGCATCCTCCCGCCCGTCGATTGCCTCCCGGGGGACCGAGTTCAGGAACGCGACGGTCGCCGCGATCCGTGCCTGGAGTTCTTCGAAGCTCGCCTCGGTATCGGGCATCGCCGGCGGCTGGATCCCGGAGAGGCGCGAGACGGCGAACTTGGCCGTGTCGCTGGCGCGCTGGATCTGCCCGGTCAGCGGCGCCATGTCGTCATAGAGCCGCGCGGTCAGAAATTCGTCATGCGCGATGCCGTGTTCGTCGGCATATGCGCGGGCCTTTTCGAGGAATGCGGCCATCGCCTTGAAGCCGCGGAGGAGGACGGGGATCGTGAGGTCGTAGAGTTCGGTTGCCATGCGTGGGAGATAGGGCGCGAGCGGTCGCTTGGCTAGCGGGGCAGGGGCGTCGGCCAGATGATCGTCAGCGCATCGGCGAAGGCGAGCTGGTGGACGACGATACCGGACTGATCCTCGACATCGATCACCTGGTCGAGGCAGAGCCGGCCGGTGCGGGCCTCGGCACTGAGCATGTCCCGGGCTTCCGCGAGCGTCGTGGCGACGATCGCGTCATGGCCTTCGAGTTCGCGCCCTTCGGGGTCGAGCAGGACGTCCGTACCGTCACGCAAATGGAAATAATAAAGCGGCATGACCGCGCTCCGCAGGGTCGAGCGTGCAAATCTCTCAGCCGCCGAACCCGGTCCCTGAAGCTCGGCGAGCCCAACCCGCTTCAATTACGTATATTAATCCACGCTAGTTCCATAAATAACAACATTTGTTGGTTATGCGGCGCGGCATATGGTATTGTGGTGCAATCGCCATACGATATCTCGGCCATTGGCGACTGAGAGAGGTTTTGTGCTCCCGCCCAGGTTAGCGGGAGTAGGTTGAAATGGCAGATGCCGACCATCCGTTCAGTCCGCTGACCCGGAGGCTCGACCGTAATCATTCGCTGACGCGCGAAGACCGCGAGGCGCTGCTGACGCTTCCGTACAAGCTGCGATGGCTCGATCCGGCGACCTATACCGTGCGTGAGGGCGACAAGCCGCGGATATGCGGCGTGCTGATTTCGGGCTACGCTTTCCGCCAGAAGACCACCGGCGACGGCGCGCGCCAGATCATCGGACTGCACATTCCCGGCGAGGCGCTCGACTTCCAGAACCTGTTCCTCGACGTCTCGGACCACAACGTCCAGATGCTCACCCGCGCCAAGATCGCCGAGGTTCCCATCACTGCGTTCCAGCAGATCGCGCTGGAGCGGCCCAATATCGGCAGGGCGATCCAGGTGACGACTTTGATCGAGATGTCGATCTTCCGCGAATGGGTTCTCAATGTCGGCCGCCGCGATTCACGCAGTCGGCTGGCGCATTTGCTCTGCGAGTTCGCGCTGCGGCTGGAAGCGCAGGGCGCGGCGCGGCCGGACCATGGTTACGAACTGCCGATGACGCAGGAACAACTCGCCGATGCCACGGGCCTGACCTCGGTGCACGTCAATCGCGTGCTCAAGGTGCTGGAGTCGGAAGGGCTGATCGTGCGCAACCGCCGCAACATCGGCTTTCCCGATTGGCGACGGCTGCGCGAAGTGGGCGATTTCAACCAACGCTATCTGCACCTGCGCGGCCGCGAGGAACTGGGCGTGTTTTAGGGCCGAAGGTCCGATGGACGCATGTCTCAGAACCCCAATCCTGTCGCGATGTGACCTCGACACACTGTCCTCGAACGCGCCGGTGGTGCTCGACCGGCGGTGCCTCCACGACATCGGCGATTTCGGCAAGTGCCATCGCACCATGCGGTGTGAGGAGTCGTGCCGAAAACTCCTTGCAGCCTGAACAAAGGTTGGCCTAGCTTTGGCTAAATGCCGGGGGGCTCCGTGATCTATCTGTCAAGAATGGCTGCGTACGCGGCCGTGATTTCCGTGTCGGTCGACGGTACCGCCGCGCAGGTGTCGGCGCCGCAAGTCGGCGAAGCTGCCGTCGCCGGCGTCGTTCGCTTGCCAGCGTTGACGCCGGTGGAATTCGAATTCGCCGGCGCTTTGAACTCGAAGACCAGCAAGATCGACGACATGTTTCCGATCCGTCTGACTGCACCGATCCTGATCAATGGGGCGATCGCCGTTCCGGCCGGCACCATCGGCGAAGGCCAGATCGTTCATGCCGCCAAGGCCGGCGGCGCGGGGAAGGCGGGCGAGCTGATCGTGACGGTTCGCTATCTCGAGCATCGGGGCGTTCGGATCCCGCTGCGCCGCTTCCGCATGGGAGGGCTGGGCATCGGTACCGATCGGCGCGACGGCGCACTGGGGGTCAGCATGGTGATCCCGTTTTCTGGATTTCTCATGCGCGGAGGCGAGAAGACGATCGAGGCGGGGGCCCGCGCCAATGCGATCATCGCCACCGACATTGAAATCCCGACGGCGCCCGAGGCGGCTCCGACGGGTGAGACGCAATCACGAGGTTCAACGGAAGGGGAGTAGGAATGAGGATATTTGTCGGATCGGCGCTGCTGCTGGCGTCTATCGCATGCGCTATGCCGGCTAGCGCACAGGAAGCAGCCCCTACGGTCGAAACGGCGGCCATTCCAGCGGCTGCGCCCGCTCCCCCGGCACCTGCTCCGGCGATCATCACCAAATCCGGTACGATCGGCGAGGCGCCGACGGGCAAGGCACAGATCGTGTTCTGGCGCCCCGGCAGCCTGATGGGAATGGCGCTCGGCTGCACCGTCCGGGAAGGCGAGGGCGCCGATGAGGTTGAGGTCGCCCGGCTCGGCGCGGGCAAATATTGGGTGCACACCGCCGAGCCCGGCAAACATGTCTATTACACCACCGGCGAGGCGACCGACCGGCTCAACATGGAGCTGGAAGACGGTGAAACCTATTTCGTCCGCTGCTCGATCGGCATGGGGATCATGTCCGGGCGTGCCCAGGTGTCACCGTCCGACCGCACGACCTTCAGCGGCCGCGCGAAGAAAATGAAGCTCTGGGACAAGAAGGACGAGAAGGAAAAGGCTGCGAAAACCAGCTGATCCTTATTGTCGACCAAAGAAAAAGCCGCCGTCCGGGAGACCGGACGGCGGCTTTTCTTGTCAGTGCTTTAGCAGCTGAACCTCAGCGATCACTCGCTCTCGTTCAGATACTCCCCGGCGTCCGCGTCGGTGCCGTGGCCCGAGGGGACCACGCTCGCCAGCGCATCGTCGCCGGTGCCGCCGGCGTCGCGGGTCGAGCGGGCCAGTTCGGCGGCATGCTCTTCCGCGGCGCTGTTCGGCGCGATCAGCGTCGCTTCGTTCATGCGGCGCTGGGCCACACGAAGCGCCGCGTCACGCGACGAGGCCGCCACGCGCAGGCGGTTCATGCCCGCGCCGGTACCGGCGGGGATGAGACGACCGACGATCACGTTCTCCTTGAGGCCGAGCAGGGTGTCCTGCTTGCCCTGGACCGCCGCTTCGGTGAGGACGCGGGTGGTCTCCTGGAACGACGCCGCCGAGATGAAGCTGCGAGTCTGCAGCGACGCCTTCGTGATGCCGAGCAGGATCGGCTTGCCCTGTGCGGGGGCCTGACCCTTTTCGAGCTTGGCGTTCTGCTCGTCCATCTCGTCGCGATCGAGCTGCTCGCCCACCAACAGGGTGGTGTCGCCGGACTCGGTGATCTCGACCTTCTGCAGCATCTGGCGAACGATCACCTCGATGTGCTTGTCGTTGATCTTCACGCCCTGGAGTCGATAGACTTCCTGGATTTCCGACACGAGATATTCCGCGAGCGGCTCGATGCCGAGCACCTCGAGAATGTCGTGCGGATCGGGCGAGCCGCCGATCAGGTTGTCGCCACGCTTGACGTAGTCGCCTTCCTGGACGTCGATCACCTTCGACTTCGGAACCAGATACTCGACGACCTCGCCGCCGTCCTCGGGCTGGATGCCGATCTTGCGCTTGGCCTTATAGTCCTTGCCGAACACGACGCGGCCCGAGACCTTCGCGATGATCGCGTTTTCTTTGGGCTTGCGCGCCTCGAAGAGCTCGGCGACGCGCGGCAGACCGCCGGTGATGTCGCGGGTCTTGGCGGACTCGCGGCTGACACGGGCCAGAACGTCGCCGCCCTGAACCTGTGCACCGTCCTCGACCGAGAGCACTGCGCCTGCCGCCAGCATGTAACGGCCGGCCTCCTCGGCGCTTTCGCCGGTGAGGGTGAGGCGCGGACGCAGATCCTCCTTCTTGGCGGAGATGCCGCGGTTCTCGGTGATGACGCGCTGGGCGATGCCCGTCGCTTCGTCGACCTGCTCCGACATCGTCTTGCCTTCGATCACGTCGACATACTTCACCGTGCCGGGGTTCTCGGTGATCACCGGCATGGTGAACGGATCCCACTCCGCCATGCGGTCGCCCGCAGAGACGATGTGGCCGTCATCCATCAGCACATAGGCGCCGTAGGGGATGCGGTGCACCGCGAGCTCGCGGCCGTCCATGTCGACGATCGCGATTTCGCCCGAACGGCTGAGCACCACGCGGCGGCCACGCTGATCGACGATGATGCGCAGATCGCGATACTCGATCGTGCCGTCGACCGGCGCTTCGAGGTTCGACTGCTCGTTGAGCTGCGCCGCGCCGCCGATGTGGAAGGTCCGCATCGTCAGCTGGGTGCCCGGCTCGCCGATCGACTGCGCCGCAATGACGCCGACCGCTTCACCGATGTTCACCGGGGTACCGCGGGCAAGATCGCGCCCGTAGCACTTGCCGCAGACACCGATGCGCGCTTCGCAGACCAGCGGCGAGCGGATCTTCATCCCCTGGATGCCGATGGCTTCGATCTGCGTGATCATCGCCTCGTCGAGCAGAGTGCCCGACGGGATGATGACTTCGTTGGTCTTGGCGTCGACCACGTCCTCAGCCGTGGTGCGGCCGAGGATGCGCTCGCCGAGCGACGCGATGGTCGAGCCGCCCTGGACGATGGCGCGCATCTCGAGCGCGCGCTCGGTGCCGCAATCCTCCTCCATGACGACGCAATCCTGCGACACGTCGACAAGGCGGCGCGTGAGGTAGCCCGAGTTCGCGGTCTTCAACGCAGTGTCCGCGAGACCCTTGCGGGCGCCGTGGGTCGAGTTGAAATATTCGAGGACGGTCAGGCCTTCCTTGAAGTTCGAGATGATCGGAGTCTCGATGATCTCGCCCGACGGCTTGGCCATCAGGCCGCGCATGCCGGCGAGCTGCTTGATCTGCGCCTGCGAACCGCGGGCACCCGAGTGGGCCATCATGTAGATCGAGTTGATGTCCTTCTCGCGGCCCGTTGCCGGATCGCGCTTCACTGCCTTGATCTCGTCCATCATGGCGCTCGCCACCTGATCGCCGCAGCGGCTCCAGGCGTCGATCACCTTGTTGTACTTCTCCTGCTGCGTGATCAGGCCGTCCTGATATTGCTGCTCGTAATCCTTCACGAGCGCGCGGGTCTCGTCGACCAGGCCTTCCTTCGCGTCCGGGATGATCATGTCGTCCTTGCCGAACGAAATGCCCGCCTTGAACGCGTGACGGAAGCCGAGCGCCATGATCGCGTCGGCGAACAGCACGGTCTCCTTCTGGCCGGTGTGGCGATAGACCTCGTCGATCACGTCGCCCACGTCCTTCTTGGTGAGGAGGCGGTTGACGGTCTCGAACGGCACCTTGTGCGACTGCGGCAGCGTCTCGCCGAGCAGCATGCGGCCCGGTGTCGTCTCGAAGCGCTTCATGTACTGGTTGCCGGCCTCGTCGGTCTGCGGCACGCGGCTGATGATCTTGGTGTGCAGCGTGACCGCCCCGGCGTTGAGCGCCTGGTGGACCTCCGACATGTCACCGATGATCATGCCCTCGCCGGGCTCGCCTTCCTTGAGCATCGACAGATAATAGAGACCCAGCACCATGTCCTGCGACGGCACGATGATCGGCTTGCCGTTCGCGGGCGACAGGATGTTGTTGGTCGACATCATCAGGACGCGCGCTTCCAGCTGGGCCTCGAGGCTCAGCGGGACGTGCACGGCCATCTGGTCACCGTCGAAGTCGGCGTTGAACGCCGAGCAGACCAACGGGTGGAGCTGGATCGCCTTGCCTTCGATCAGCACCGGCTCGAACGCCTGGATGCCCAGACGGTGAAGCGTCGGCGCGCGGTTCAGCAGAACCGGGTGCTCGCGGATCACTTCGTCCAGGATGTCCCAGACTTCCTTGCGCTCCTTCTCGACCCACTTCTTGGCCTGCTTCAGGGTCATCGAGAGACCCTTGGCGTCCAGACGGGCGTAGATGAACGGCTTGAACAGCTCGAGCGCCATCTTCTTGGGCAGGCCGCACTGGTGCAATTTGAGCTCAGGCCCGGTCACGATGACCGAGCGGCCCGAATAGTCGACGCGCTTGCCGAGAAGGTTCTGACGGAAGCGGCCCTGCTTGCCCTTGAGCATGTCGGACAGCGACTTGAGCGGACGCTTGTTGGCGCCGGTGATCGTGCGGCCGCGGCGGCCATTGTCGAACAGCGCGTCGACGGCTTCCTGTAGCATGCGCTTTTCGTTGCGGACGATGATGTCCGGCGCGCGCAGCTCCATCAGCCGCTTGAGGCGGTTATTGCGGTTGATCACGCGGCGATACAGATCGTTGAGATCCGAGGTCGCGAAGCGGCCGCCGTCCAGCGGCACCAGCGGGCGCAACTCGGGCGGGATGACCGGAACGACGTCGAGGATCATCCACTCGGGGCGGTTGCCCGAATCGATGAAGCTCTCGACGACCTTGAGGCGCTTGATGATCTTCTTGGGCTTGAGCTCGGACTTGGTGACCGCGAGCTCGTCGAGAAGCTCCTTGCGCTCGCCTTCGAGGTCGAGGTCCATCAGCATCTGCTTGACGGCCTCGGCGCCGATGCCGGCCGAGAAGGCGTCCTCGCCATATTCGTCCTGCGCGTCGAGCAGTTCGTCCTCGGTGAGAAGCTGGTACTTCTCAAGCGGGGTGAGGCCCGGCTCGATGACGATATAGGCTTCGAAGTAGAGCACGCGCTCGAGCTGCTTGAGCTGCATGTCGAGCAGCAGGCCGATGCGCGACGGCAGCGACTTCAGGAACCAGATGTGCGCGACCGGGGCGGCGAGCTCGATATGGCCCATGCGCTCGCGGCGGACCTTCGAGACGGTGACCTCGACGCCGCACTTCTCGCAGACGATGCCCTTGTACTTCATGCGCTTGTACTTGCCGCACAGGCACTCGTAATCCTTGATCGGACCGAAGATGCGCGCGCAGAACAGGCCGTCACGCTCGGGCTTGAACGTGCGGTAGTTGATCGTCTCGGGCTTCTTGATCTCGCCGAACGACCAGGAGCGGATGCGGTCCGGGGACGCGATGCCGATCTGAATCTGGTCGAAGGTTTCCGGCTTTGCCACCGGGTTTGCGAAGTTGGTCAGTTCGTTCATTTCTGTTTCCTCATGGGAGGACAATTTCTCAGGGAAAGTGGGAACAAGGTGTCAGCCGAAGTTGACACCCTGCATTCCCTTCATTCCGCCGCGATCTGGACGCCGTCCGCGTCGAAGCCCGGCTCGTCGTTCTTGAGTTCGACGTTGAGGCCCAGCGAGCGCATTTCCTTGACGAGCACGTTGAAGCTCTCGGGGATGCCGGCCTCGAAGGTGTCGTCGCCCTTGACGATCGCTTCGTAGACCTTGGTGCGGCCGACCACGTCGTCGGACTTCACCGTCAGCATCTCCTGCAGGGTATAGGCTGCGCCGTACGCCTGCAGTGCCCAGACCTCCATTTCGCCGAAGCGCTGGCCGCCGAACTGCGCCTTGCCGCCCAGCGGCTGCTGCGTGACGAGCGAGTAGGGCCCGATCGAACGCGCGTGGATCTTGTCGTCGACCAGGTGGTGGAGCTTGAGCATGTAGATGATGCCCACGGTCACCTTGCGGTCGAACGCCTCGCCGGTGCGGCCGTCGAGCAGGGTCGACTGGCCCGACGTGTCGAGCCCGGCGAGGCTCAGCATGTCGGAAACGTCGGCCTCACGCGCGCCGTCGAACACCGGAGTCGCCATCGGCACGCCCGGCTTCAAATTGGTCGCCAGCTCGACGATCTGATCGGCGCTGCGTGCCTCGATCTCGGCGACATAGTGATCGCCATAGACTTCCTTGAGGCGCGACTTGACCGCATCGGGCATCTCGCCGCCGACTGCGTCGGGATTGGCATGGCGCCAATCCTCGAGCGCGACGCCGATCTGCTGGCCGAGCTGACGCGCGGCCCAGCCGAGATGGGTCTCGAAGATCTGACCGACGTTCATGCGCGAAGGCACGCCCAGCGGGTTGAGCACGAGATCGACCGGGGTACCGTCCTCGAGGAACGGCATGTCTTCCTGCGGAAGGATCCGCGAGATGACGCCCTTGTTGCCGTGACGGCCGGCCATCTTGTCGCCCGGCTGCAGCTTGCGCTTCACCGCGACGAACACCTTGACCATCTTGAGCACGCCCGGCGGCAGCTCGTCACCGCGCTCGAGCTTCTCGCGGCGATCCTCGAACTTCTCCTTGATGCGCTTCACGGCCTCGTCATACTGGCCCTTCACCGCTTCGAGGTTCGACTGCATCGCGTCGTCCTGGACGGAGAACTTCCACCATTCGTGACGATCGACGCTGTCGAGCAGGTCTGCGTCGATGGTCGAGCCCTTCTTGAGGCCCTTCGGCGCCGCGGTCGCGACCTGGCCGATGAGCATCTCCTTCAGGCGCGACCAGGTCGCGCGGTTGAGGATGTTGCGCTCGTCGTCCGAGTCCTTCTTCAGGCGCTCGATCTCCTCGCGCTCGATCGCCAGCGCGCGCTCGTCCTTGTCGATGCCGTGGCGATTGAAGACGCGGACGTCGACGATCGTGCCGGCAACGCCCGGGGGCAGGCGCAGCGAGGTGTCGCGCACGTCCGAGGCCTTTTCGCCGAAGATGGCGCGGAGGAGCTTCTCTTCCGGCGTCATCGGGCTCTCGCCCTTCGGCGTGATCTTGCCGACGAGGATGTCGCCCGGCTCAACCTCCGCACCGATGTACACGATGCCCGCCTCGTCGAGGTTGCGCAGCGCTTCCTCGCCGACGTTCGGGATGTCGCGCGTGATGTCCTCGGGCCCGAGCTTGGTGTCGCGGGCCATGACTTCGAACTCGTCGATGTGGATCGACGTGAACACGTCGTCCTTCACGATCCGCTCGCTGATGAGGATCGAGTCCTCGTAGTTGTAGCCGTTCCACGGCATGAACGCGACGAGCGCGTTGCGGCCGAGCGCGAGCTCGCCGAACTCGGTCGACGGGCCGTCGGCGATGATGTCGCCGGCGTTGACCACGTCGCCCACCTTCACCAGCGGACGCTGGTTGATGCAGGTCGACTGGTTCGAGCGCTGGAACTTCATCAGCGTGTAGATGTCGACGCCGCTCGCGGTGGCTTCGACATCGCCCGAGGCGCGGATCACGATACGAGTCGCGTCGACCTGGTCGACGATGCCCGAGCGCTTGGCGCCGATCGCGGCACCCGAGTCACGCGCGACGGTCTCTTCCATGCCGGTGCCGACGAAAGGCGCTTCGGCCTTCACCAGCGGCACGGCCTGACGCTGCATGTTCGAGCCCATCAGCGCGCGGTTGGCGTCATCGTTTTCCAGGAACGGAATGAGCGACGCGGCGACCGAGACGAGCTGCTTGGGGCTGACGTCCATCAGCGTGATCTGCTCGGGCAGCGCCATCAGGAACTCGCCTGCCTGACGCGACGAGACCAGCTCCTCGGTGAAGCGGCCTTCGCCGTCGAGCTCGGCGGATGCCTGCGCGATCGTGTGCTTGGCCTCTTCCATCGCCGACAGATAGACGACGTCGTTGGTCACCTTGCCGTCGATGATGCGACGATAGGGCGTCTCGATGAAGCCGTACTTGTTGACGCGGCTGAACGACGCCAGCGAGTTGATCAGACCGATGTTCGGGCCTTCCGGCGTTTCGATCGGGCAGATGCGGCCATAATGGGTCGGGTGAACGTCGCGGACTTCGAAGCCTGCGCGCTCACGGGTGAGACCGCCCGGCCCGAGCGCCGAGACGCGACGCTTGTGCGTCACTTCGGAGAGCGGGTTGGTCTGGTCCATGAACTGCGAGAGCTGTGACGAGCCGAAGAATTCGCGAACCGCGGCGACGGCCGGCTTCGCGTTGATCAGGTCGTTCGGCATGACGGTCGACACGTCGACCGAGCTCATGCGCTCCTTAACGGCGCGCTCCATGCGGAGCAGGCCGACGCGATACTGGTTCTCGAGCAACTCGCCCACCGAACGGACGCGGCGATTGCCGAGATTGTCGATGTCGTCGACTTCGCCCTTGCCGTCCTTGAGATCGACCAGGGTCTTGACCACCGCGAGGATGTCCTCGGTGCGGAGCGTCGTGACGGTGTCCTCGGCATCGAGGTCGAGGCGCATGTTGAGCTTGACGCGGCCGACGGCCGAAAGGTCGTAGCGCTCCGGATCGAAGAACAGGCCGGCGAACAGCGATTCCGCGGTCTCGAGCGTCGGCGGCTCGCCGGGGCGCATGACGCGGTAGATGTCGCTCAATGCCTGCTCGCGCTCCTCGGCCTTGTCGACCTTGAGCGTGTTGCGGATCCACGGACCCGTCGAGATGTGATCGATGTCGAGCAGCTCGAGCCGCTCGATGCCCGCCTTGTCGAGCAGTTCGAGATTCTCGGCCGACACTTCGTCGCCGGCCTCGATGTAGATCTCGCCGGTCGACTCGTTGATCAGGTCATAGGCCGAATAGCGGCCGAAGATTTCCTCGGTCGGGATCAGCAAAGTCTCGAGGCCGTCCTTGGCCGCCTTGTTCGCGGCGCGCGGGCTGATCTTCTGCCCGGCGGCGAACACGACTTCGCCCGACTTGGCGTCGACGATGTCGAACATCGGCTTGGCGCCGCGCCAGTTCTCGGCGGCGAACGGGATCTGCCAGCCACCCGGACCGCGGACATAGGTCACGCGGTTGTAGAAGTGGTTGAGGATGTCCTCGCTGTTCAGGCCGAGGGCGTACAGCAGCGTCGTGACCGGCAGCTTGCGCTTGCGGTCGATACGGACGTTGACGATGTCCTTGGCGTCGAACTCGAAGTCGAGCCACGAGCCGCGATACGGGATCACGCGGGCGGCGAAGAGATACTTGCCGCTGGCGTGGGTCTTGCCGCGGTCATGATCGAACAGAACGCCCGGCGAACGGTGCATCTGCGAGACGATGACGCGCTCGGTGCCGTTGATGAAGAAGGTGCCGTTGCCCGTCATCAGGGGCATGTCGCCCATGTAGACGTCCTGCTCCTTGATATCGAGGACCGAGCGGGCTTCCGTATCGGGATCCACCTCGAACACGATCAGGCGCAGCGTCACGCGCATCGGCGCCGCGTACGTGATGCCGCGCTGACGGCATTCCTCGACGTCGAACTTGGGGTGCTCGAGCTCGTAATTGACGAAGTCGAGTTCGGCGGTGCCGGCGAAGTCGCGGATCGGGAATACCGAGCGCAGGGTCTTCTCGAGGCCCGAGACGTAGCCGATCGAGGGATCGCTCCGCAGGAACTGTTCGTAGGATTCGCGCTGAACCTCGATCAGGTTCGGCATCTGCACCACTTCGTGGATGTCGCCGAACACCTTGCGGATGCGGCGCTTCATCGTGCCGCCCTCGATTGCTTTGGTAGCCATGGGTGTTTTGTGCCTCGTCAGCCGTAAAATCGCTGCCCCTTCCCGGGGCCGGGACGTGCGAAAAGACGCGAAAAGGCCGCGCGACTCCCTTCCGGGTTTCGGCAGCTTTCAGCGTCCTATGAACCCCACAACTCCAATTCGCACGATGCACTGCGCGACGGCGCATCATTTCCCGGTGCTGTGGTGTGGAGGCGATATAGGGAACGGGGTCGCGTCTGTCAAACCGGAAGCGGAACCTTTTTGCCTTTGGAAAGTGCGGCGATTTTGCGGCTGAACGCTGAATTAACGTCGTTATTCGCCGCTCGCCGGCCACGTTTCGGCGCAGGCCGCGGTGCCGAGGCCGGGTTCCATTCATTTAACCTTCGTTATGATGAAGAAACCATCCCTCAGCCCCCGCGCCGCGCTGTTTATCGGTGCCGCGCTTCTCGCAACCCCGGCCTTCGCGCAGGAAACGCCCGCGACCCAGACCGTGACGCCGCCGCCGATCCTGGTGACGCCGGCGCCCGCTCCGGCACCCGCGACGGCGCCGCGCGTCGAGATGGCGCCGTCGACGCCGATCGTCCAGCCCGCGCCGCCCCCCGGGCCGGTCCCCGGTACCGAAGTCGCGCCCCGCGCCGAGACCCGCGCCGCCGCCCGGCCTGCGCCCGCGCGCCAGGCGACGGCGACACGAACGACGACGCGGACCACGACCACGCGTCAGGCTGCTCCGGCACCTGCGCCCGCTGCCGCGCCGGCGGCGCCCGTCACTCAGGCGCCTGCGCCAGCGCCCGTCGCCGAGCCGGCCGCTCCGACCGCGGTGACTCCGGCGCCCGAGGCCGCCGCGCCGCCGCCGGTCGTCGAAACCACGCAGACTGAGACCAGCAACGGCCCGGGCCTCGCCTGGCCGTGGCTGCTCGGCGGCTTGCTGCTCGTCCTCGCTGGCGCCGCCGCTCTGCTGCTGATGCGCCGCCGCCGCGAGGAGCCGGAATATGTCGAGGAGACGACGGTGTATGAGACCGAAGCGCCGGTTGCCGCCGCTCCGATCACCGCACCGCGCCGCGAGCCCGAGCTGAGTCCGTTCATGGCCGCGACCGCTGCCGCCGCCGCGGCGCCCGCGGTCGCCGCCGAGCCGGAAACCGAGATCGTCGAGGCGCGCACCGAGGCCGAACTCGCCGAACCCGAGCGCGAGGACCTTGCCGGCGTCACCGACGCCCCCGCGCCGGTCTCGAACCGCCCGTGGCTCGAATTCGGGCTGCGCCCGGTCCGCGCCGGCACCAGCGAGGAAGAGGCTCTGGTCGATGTCGAGTTGACCGTCGGCAATGCCGGCGACGTGCCCGCCCGCGACGTCCGCAGCTCGACCTTCATGCTCGCCGATGCCGAATCGAGCGAGATGGAGAGCCTGCTGACCGAACATCGCGGCGACACCGCCGTGCCGCCGGTCACGATCGCGCCGGGTGACGGTACGCGCATCGACGCGCACCTCGCCGTGCCCAAGGGAGAGATGGGGCGCGTGTTCAATCCGGTCGTAGTCGCCGAGGCGCGGTACACGCTCCCCGACGGCAGCGAGGGCCGCACCTCGGCCATGTTCAAGATCGGCCGTCCGTCGCCGGTTTCGGAAGGCGTGGGCCCGATCGGCGCCACCCGGCCGCACATGGTCGACGATGTCGAGGCCGAGCTGCTGGGCGCGCCCGAACACGCCTAGAAAAACCGGGGAAACAGGAGCCTGCCCTTGCTGCGCGCGGGGGCAGGCTCTTTCTTTCGATGCGGCTTTGGACGTATCGGTCTGACTTCCCAGGGAGATACGGACCAAATGAAAAAGTCGCTCGTCGCACTCCTCGTCGGCACCGCCGTGCTCGCATCACCGGCGCTGGCGCAGCAGGCCCAGCCCTTCAACGACATCCCCGCCAAGTTCCAGCCGCCCGAGCAGCCCGGCGACTTCATCAAGCGCGAAGTGATGATCCCGATGCGCGACGGCGTGAAGCTCTACACCGTCATCATCATCCCCAAAGGCGCGAAGAACGCACCGATCCTGTTCACCCGCACCCCCTATGACGCCGCCAATCGAGTCAAGCGCACCGCGAGCACGACGATGATCAACGCGTTGCCCCAGGGCGACGAGGTGTTCGTGCGCGACGGCTATATCCGCGTCTTCCAGGATATTCGCGGCAAATATCGTTCCGAGGGCGACTATGTGATCACCCGCCCGCCGGTTGGTCCGCTCAATCCCACCAAGGTCGATCACACCACCGACGCGTGGGATTCGATCGACTGGATGGTCAAGAACATCCCCGAGAGCAACGGCAAGGTCGGCATGCTCGGCTCCTCGTACGAGGGCTTCACCGTCGTCATGGCGCTGCTCCATCCGCATCCCGCGCTCAAGGTCACTGCGCCCGAAAGCCCGATGATCGACGGCTGGATGGGCGACGACTGGTTCCATTACGGAGCGTTCCGGCTCGCCAATATCGGCTGGATCGGGTCGCAGACCGGCTACAAGGGCGACGGCAAGGCGCCCAACCGCCCCGATTGGGATGATTACGACACCTTCCGCCGTGTCGGCTCGGCGGGGGATTGGGCGAAGCAGTTCGGTTACGACCAGCTGCCGGCGTGGAACAAGATGTCCACCCATGTCGCCTATGACGAATTCTGGCAGGGCCAGGCGCTCGACAAACTGCTCGCCGCCAATCCCTCGAACGTGCCCACGCTCTGGGAGCAGGGCATCTGGGATCACGAGGACATGTATGGCGCGATCCACGCCTTCGAGGAACTCCAGAAGACCAATCAGGCCGACAAGAACTTCCTGCTGATGGGGCCGTGGCGCCATTCGGGGTTCAATTATAACGGCTCGTCGCTGGGCGTGCTCAACTTCGAGGGCGACACTGCGCTCCAGGCGCGCCGCGACATCCTGCTGCCTTTCTTCAATGCCTATCTGAAGGACGGCGCGCCCGCGTTCACGCCGGCGAAGGCGAGCTTCTACAATACCGGCGAGAACCGCTGGGATTATCTGAGCAAATGGCCGCTCGCCTGCGAGACCGGCTGCGACGCCAAGCTTACCCCGATCTATTTGAAGCCGGCCGAGGGGCTGGGCTTCGACAGACCGGGGCAGGGCTCCGACAGCTATGTTTCGGATCCCGCCAAGCCGGTTCCGCATCTGCCGCGTCCGGTCAACTTCGAGGACGGTCGCTGGTCGACTTATCTCGTCACCGACCAGCGCTTCGCCGACGGTCGGCCCGACGTGATGACCTATGTCACCGAACCGCTGACCACTCCCGTCCGCGTCTCGGGCGCGCCGCTGGCGGACCTCTTCGCCAAGACCACGGGCACCGACGGCGATTTCGTGGTCAAGGTGATCGACGTCTATCCGGACGAGAACGCCACGAAGAAGGAAATGGGCGGTTTCCAGCTGCCGATCGCGATGGACATCTTCCGCGGCCGCTACCGCAATTCCTTCGCGAAACCCGAGCCGATCCCGGCGAACAAGGTGCAGGAATACAAATTCCGCCTGCCGACGGTGAACCATGTCTTCTTGCCCGGCCATCGGATCATGGTCCAGGTCCAGTCGAGCCTGTTCCCCGTCTATGACCGCAACCCGCAGAAATACGTCCCCAACATCTTCTTCGCGAAGAAGGAGGATTACCAGAAGGCGACCGTGACGCTGATGTACGGCGGCGCGCAGTCGAGTTCGGTGCTGTTGCCGGTGGTGCCGCTCGACCAGTCGGCGGCGAAGGCGAAGTAACCCAGTCTGGAGTTCCGGCGGTCCCGGCTCTCGGGACCGCCGGCTTGCCCGGCACCGCCTTGCCGGATACGCTTTTCCCAAGGGGGAGCAGCGGCATGTTCAAATTTTTGCTGGCGCTGGCGCTGACGATTGCACCGTCCTCGGCGGTCGCCGCATGGAACGTGGCGACGTCCGAGCATTTCACTGTCTATTCGGCGGGCAGCGACGCTTCGGTGCGCGAGGCTGCGGCCCAGCTCGAGAAATTCCATGTCGCATTGCGCTACTTGTCCGGAGCCGGCGCTCCCTCAAGCCCGATAAGAGTGACGGTGTTCCTGGTTTCGGACGTCGACGCGGTGCAGGCGGCCATGCCGTTCGGCGGCGGAGGCGTGGCCGGCTTCTACGCGGCGACGCTCCGCGGGCCGTACACGATCATGTCGCGGACGAAGATCCAGGGAAGCAAGGGTTCGCGCGGCGAGTTCTATGTGGCGGACATGGCTGCACAGCAGATCCTTTTCCACGAACTGACCCATCATTTCATGCGCCAGTATTTCCCAGCGGCGTACCCGGTCTGGTATTCAGAAGGCTTCGCCGAATATCTTGGATCGATCCAGATCGAGTCGAACGACACGGTCGTGGTCGGAAACCTCCTCGATTCCCGATATGCCGCGTTCGAGAACAACGAATGGCTCTCCGTCCGGCAATTGCTTACCGCGAAAAGCTATCGCGACGTCAGTACGAACGTCTACCTGCTCTATTCGGAGGGCTGGCTCCTCGTTCATTATCTCAACAATGCAGGGGTGCGGCAGGGGCAGTTGCGGAAATATCTGGACGCGGTGAACAAGGGCACCGCCTTCGACCAGGCGGCGCGAGAGGCGTTCGGGGATCTGGATCAACTCGATCGAGAGCTGCGGGGCTATGCATCGAAATCGCGACTCAAGGCGCTGGCGTTGCCGTTCAAGAAGCTGGAGTCCGGTGCGATCGCCACGCGCAAGGCGAGCCCGGCCGAAGAGGCGATGCTTTCCTACGACATGCGGATGTACGCGGGCGTACCGGCGCGCGATGTGGGCACCTTTGCCGACAAGGTCGCCGACGCCGCGCGGAGTCATATGGCGGATCCCTATGCGTTGCGGCTCGCGGCCGAGGCGCAACGATTGGCCGGCCGTAACGATCGCGCCGCCGAGTTCGTCGATCATTGGCTGGAGGTCGCGCCCGACGATGGTCGCGCGATTGCGGCAAAGGCGGACCTTCTGATCGATCGGCTCGCTGCCACTGGGGACAAGGATGCCGAGCGCTGGACCGCGGCGCGGAAGCTATATGCCGAGGCCGCGAAGAAGACGCCCGACGACCCCCGCATCCTCCGGGGCTTTTACATGAGCTATGTGAAGGCGGGCCGCCTGCCTCCCGAGGCGGCACAGAACGCGCTCTACCGTGCCTTTGAGCTGATGCCCCAATATGACGATATGCGCGCGCAAGTCGCTTCCGATTTCGAGGCGCGGGGAATGATCGACGCGGCCATCGCCACCATCCGCCCGGCCGCCTTCCTGTCGGTCGATCCGTCGGGACTGAGCGAGTCCGAGAAGCGCAAGCGCGACAAGGAAAAGGTCCGGTACAGGATCGCCGGCGAGACCGATGGAGAAACCGCGCGCGAAATGCTGATTCGTCTCGAAGCGCTAAAGGCTAAATCCGCCAAATGATCTCTGCCCGATGCCAGCCGGCATCCGCCGGACAACCCGCTTCCACGCGGTGTGGCGGTGAGATAAACCGGTACGACTCACCCGAGGGGAGATTCGAATGAAGAAGTGGCGCATCGCGCTGGCTCTGGCGGCTGCCGTGGTTCCGGCGGCGGCCTCCGCCCAGCCGGCGGGGCAGGCGGCGAAGCTGCATGTCGACATGCAGTATTTCACGCTGCCCAATGGTCTCAAGGTCGTGCTGGCCAAGGACCAGATCGCGCCGACGGTGACGATCGCGGTCTATTACGGCATCGGCTTCCGCGTCGAACCCAAGGACCGCACCGGCTTCGCGCATCTGTTCGAGCATCTGATGTTCCAGGGATCGAAGCACGCGCCCAAGGGCGTGTTCGACAAGACCGTCACCAATTCGGGCGGGATCAACAACGGCTCGACCCGCTTCGATTTCACCAATTACTATGAAGTGCTGCCGTCGAGCGCGCTCGAGCGGATGCTGTGGCTCGAGGCCGATCGCATGGCGAACCCGGCGATCGACCAGACCGTACTCGCCAACCAGCAGGGCGTGGTGGGCAACGAGGTCAAGGTCAACGTCCTCAACCAGCCCTACAGCACCTGGCCGTGGATCGACCTGCCGATGCTGGCCAACACCAACTGGTATAACAGCCACAATTTCTACGGCGATCTGAAGGAGATCGAAGCGGCGACGGTGCCCGACGCCAAGAGCTTCTCCGAGGCATTCTATCGCCCCAGCAACGCCGTGCTCGTGATCGCCGGGGACATCGACTATGCCGCCACCCGCGCGATGATCGAGAAATATTTCGGCCCGATCGCCAAGAAGCCCGCGGTGGTCCAGCCCGACATCTCCGAGCCGCGCCAGACCGCGGAGAAGTTCAGGAGCCGGGTCGACGCGCTCGCGCCCAAGCCGGGCTATGCCGCCGGCTATCATGTCCCCGATCGGGGGACGCCCGAATGGTATGCGATGGGGCTGATCGACCAGATCCTGCTTCAGGGCGACGACAGCCGGCTGTACCGCAAGCTGGTGCAGGAAGAGGGGATCGCCGGCGAAGTGGGCGGCGGGATCAATGCCGATCTCGGCGACATGTTCGATTATCGCGGGCCGATGCTGTGGAGCTTCAGCTTCACGCACGATCCGACGCACAGCCGCGCGCAGATCACCAAGGCCGTGGACGAAGTCATCGAAGGCATCCGCACCAAGCCGGTGACTGCTGCCGAATTGGAGCGCGCGCGCACGAAAATGCGCTCGGATCTCTATGGCACGATCGACAGCGGCGGGCGGATCGGCCTGATCAACCTACTCGCGGTCTATGCCCTGTTCGACAATGATCCGCAGGCAGTGAACCGCATCGAGGAGGGCTTCGCCAAGGTGACGCCCGCGCTGATCCAGAAGACCGCGCAGGAATATCTGCGCAGCACCAATCGCTCGATCTACGTCATCGAACCCGGCGCCGCTGCCGCCAAGGGAGGCAAGTGATGAAGCGCGTTCTGCTCGCGAGCCTGCTGGCGCTCACCGTCGCTGCTCCTGCGCTGGCGCAGGATTTCCCGCCGCCCCCGCCGGTGGGCGAGCCCAAGCCGTTCAAGCTGCCCGCGACCGAGACCTTCACGCTCGCCAACGGCATGCAGGTGACTTTGGTGCCCTATGGCATCGCCCCCAAGGCAGTGGTGTCGCTCCGCATCCGCGCGGGCAACGCCGTCGAGGGCGAGCAGACCTGGCTCGCCGATCTCACCGCCGAGATGCTCAAGGAAGGGGCGGGGGGCCGCTCCTCGGCCGATCTCGCCACTGCCGCGGCGGGCATGGGCGGCGAGCTCGGTGTCGGCGCCGGCACCCAGACCACGCAAATCGCGATCAACGTGCTGTCCGAGCATGCGCCCGAAGCGATCGCGCTGATCGGCGACGTCGCGATCCGACCGACTTTGCCGCCCGGCGAGCTCGCCCGGATCAAGGCGAACCTCGCCCGCCAGCTCTCGGTCGCCTTGTCGCAGCCGGGCACGCTCGCCGATGCCGCGCTCGCCCGGACGATCTATGGCCCCAACCATCCTTATGGCCGCACCATTCCGAGCCAGACGCAGCTCGCCGCTTATACGATCGACGATGTGAAGCGCTTCCATGCCGGCCAGTTCGGGGCGAAGCGCGCGCATCTCTACATCGCCGGGCGCTTCGATGCTTCGGCGGTCAAGGCGGCGGTGACGAAGACGTTCGGGGGCTGGGCCGCGGGCCCCGCGCCGCTCGAACTGGCCGCGCCGCACCAGCCGGGTCCCCGCGTGGTCCTGATCGACCGCCCCGATGCACCGCAGACCACGCTCCGGCTTGCTTTCGATGCCTCGCTCGCGGGCAGCGAGGCGGACATCCCGCAGCGCGTGACCAACGAACTGCTCGGCGGGGCGTTCAGCTCGCGCATCACGACCAATATCCGCGAGAGCAAGGGCTATACCTATTCGCCCAATTCGGGAGTGGCGTTCGGCCCCAGCGACGCATTGTGGAGCTTCGACGCCGATGTGACCACCAACGTCACCGGTGCGGCGCTGACCGAGGTTTTCAAGGAAATCCGGCGGATGCAGACCGAACCCGCGCCCATCGATGAATCGAAGGGTATCCGCACCTATATGGCGGGGCTGTTCGCGATCTCGAACTCGACCTCGTCCGCTTTGGTCAACACGCTGGCGACGCGCGACATGCTCGGACTGCCGGGCGACTGGACCGATCGCTACGTGCCATCGGTGCTCGCGGTCGAGCCCGCGGCGATGATGGCATCGGCCAAAGCGGGCTATCCGCTGGAGAAAATGACTCTGGTTGTGGTCGGCGATCTCAAGACCGTCGAGCCCCAGCTCAAAGCGCTGCCCGAGCTGGCCAATGTTCCGTTCCAGCGCGTAACCGTGCCATAAGCGGCGAAGCGGTGCACGAATGCGCCGCGTGCAGCTGAAATTCACGTTGGAACGGCTAGAGACGCTGTGGTGAATCGCGGGAGGTATCGGATCGGCGGCCAGTTCGGGCTCGCCGCGGCGGCTTTGGCTGTGAGCATCGCCGCGCCCGTCGTGCATGCGCAGCAGACCGCCACGCCAGCTCCGACGCCCACGCCAGCGCCCAGCCGCCCGCCCAACCTGATGTACTTGCCCAATGTGACGCCCGAGCGCTTCACCTTGGGAACGCCGTCGCCGACTCCCGCGCCGACACCGGCGATCGTTCCGCCCCCGGCGCCTGTCGCGACGGATACCCCGCGCGCAAGTGCACCGGCCCGCACCGCGTCGAGGCCGAGCGCCGCCCGGGCGCCTGTCGCCCAGCCGACACCCTCCGCCAGTCCGACGGCCGTCGAGACACCGGCCCCGGTCCCGAGTCCGCTTGCCACGGCCGCGCCGATGCCCGCGCCCCAGACTGTTCCGGCGGCGCAGCCGGCTGGAACGCCCGGCTGGCTATGGATGCTGATCGGGGCGGGCGCGACTGCGTTGGTGTTCGGCGGCGTCTGGGCGTTGCGCCGCCGCCGCGGCGTGGAGCAGGTCGAAGCCCATGAAGCTCCGGCCGCTTCGCCTCCGCCCCCGCCTCCACCAGCGCGACCCGTCGCGCCGCCCCCGGGACTAGCGCCCAAGGCCGCGTCGCCGCCTGCCGCCGCGCCCTCGGGCGAGCCCTTCGAGATTGTCCTCCGCCCTGCGCGCATCGAAGTGACCGAGCGCGACATCATGCTCGAATGCGAGCTGCTGATCGGCAACACGCATGGCTCGGCGGCCGAGAATGTCCGCGTCACCCTGGCGATGATGACCGCCAGCCCCGATCAGGACCGCAACATAGCGGGTTTCCACGCCAATCCGATGGTCGATCCGGCGGGGACGCCGTTCGATCTCGCCGCAGGCGCGGGCGGGCGGATGCCGGTGCGGCTGGCGCTGCCGCGCGAGCTGGTGCACGTCGTCGAGGTCGCAGGGCGTCCGATGTTCGTGCCGATGGTGATGATCGAGCTCAAATGGCGCGCCGGGATCAGCATCCGCCGCTTCGGCGTCGACTTCATGGTCGGCACCGCGGGGCAGGGCGGCAAGGTCGGGCTGATCTGGCTCGATCGCAACCAGCAGGCGCGCGAACTGGCCGCCACCCGCTACCTCCCGCGTCAGGCCGTGGCGGCTTGAGGGTTCTCGTCAGTCGAGCACACGGCCGATGCGAACCAGCGTTCCGCTCGGGTCGCTGACCGCGAACTCATAGGTGCCCCACGGCTTTCGGTGCGGTGCGCCTTTCTCGATGATCAGCTCGCGCACCCGATCGGCGACTGCATCGACATCCTCGACATAGAGATAGAGGCCGAACGGGTTGTCCTCGACGTTCTCCGGCCATCCCTCCATTTGGTTGAGGTGCAGATGCCAGCCGCGGCCGTCGGCGAGAATGCGGTAGTGGCCGTGGTCGCTGGTCACCTCGAAGCCGAGCCGCTGGTAAAAGGCTTCGCTCGCGTCGAGATCGCTGCTCGGCACGATCGCTACCACGCGATGTTCGTCGGTCATTGGCTCGCTCCCGTGAATTCGTGCGCACCGTGCATCAGAGGCGGGCTGGGGGCGAGGGCGAAACCGAGCGAAAGCACCGCTGCCGGACGGAACCATGCAAAAGTCCGGAATTCGCACAGGCGGATGCGCTATGGGTCTCACGATGGACAATCGCCAGGATCCGCGCACGAGGCGCACCCGTGACGCGGTCGTTGCTGCATTCGTAGAGCTTGCCTTCCGCCAGCGCTACGACACGATCCGCACCGCCGACCTGATCGCAGCGGCGGGCGTCGGCCGCTCGACCTTCTACGAGCATTTCCGCGGCAAGGACGAAGTCCTGCTGGCGGCAGTGGCACCGATCCTGCAGCCGCTGGCCAGCGCGGCGTTGGGCCGCGCGAGCAAGGTTCAGGTGCGCGTGATGCTCGAGCATGTCTGGGAGCGAAGGGGTTTTGCGCGGATCCTCCTCGCCGGCGGGACGGGGATGAAGCTCCAGCGCCGGCTGGCCGCGATGATCGAGGCCCGGCTGGTGCCGACTCCGGGCGCCGCACCCCCGGCGATGATTGCGATGTCGGCTGCGGCGGCGCAACTGACGATGCTGCGGATGTGGATCGCCGGCGAAGCGGCGTGCCCGCCTGCGGACCTCGCGGTGCAGATGCTCGCCTGCGCGCGCCTGCTTCCCGAGGCCTGATTTGCCATTGCCTTGATCGAGGCGATGCGGGAGGCTTCGGGCAATGACGAATTTTCGCTTCGACCGCTTCGAGCTGGACATGGCCGATCGCCAGCTCAAGCGCGAGGGCGTGCCGGTGGAGCTCAACGCCCGCTATCTCGACGCGCTGGCCCTGCTGGTGCGCGAGCAGGGCCGGCTGGTGTCGAAGGATCGCTTCCTCGACGAAGTCTGGCGCGGTGTGCCGGTCACCGACGAAGCGCTCACCCAATGCGTCAAGACGCTGCGTAAACAGTTGGGCGACAGCGCCGCCAATCCGCGGCTGATCGAGACGGTGCCCAAGCACGGTTATCGCTTCATCGCGCCGATCGTGGACATCGAGCCGCCCGCGGCAACCGCGACGCCGGAACCGTCGGGGCTCCAGCCTTGGCGGCGTTTCCTGCTGCTCGGTGGCGCAGGCATGGTCGGGGCGGGGATGGCGGGACTGATCGGCGGCATCTTCTACGGGTTCGCCGGAGCCTCGCAGCCGCTCCAGCCGGGCATGGGCGCAGTCTCGGTGTTGCTGGTCGTGACCTGCCTCACCATTCTCGTCGCATTGGTGGGCGGAGCCGGAGTGGCGTTCGGCATCGCGGCGGCGGATTTCGCACCCGCGCGCCGCGGGCACTGGAGCGCGGCCGGGGGCGCGATCGGCGGGCTGGTCGTCGGCGGCATGGTCAAGCTGCTCGGGCTCGACGCTTTCAACCTGCTGCTCGGCCAGTCGCCGGGCGACATCACCGGCGCGGCGGAAGGCGCGGTGCTCGGCGGCGCAGTTGGGCTGGGAAGCTGGCTCGGCGTGCGCTGGGCGGGGGGCTCGCTGCGCCGCGGCGTCGCGGTTGCGGCGCTGGTCGGCGCTATCGCGGGCGTGCTGATCCCTCTGCTCGGCGGGCGGCTGATGGCGGGCAGCCTCGACTTGCTCGCGCGCCGCTTCCCCGCGTCGCGCCTCCGCCTCGATCAGATCGGCGGACTGTTCGGCGAGGCGGGGTTCGGGCCGATCGCCCAGCTTGTGACGGGCGCGCTCGAAGGCGGGCTGTTCGCCGCCTGCATTGTCGGCGCAATGCTCCTCGCGCGGCGGGATCTCGACGGACGGCGCTGAGTAGCAGGGGCGTCTGTAATTGGTGGTGAGCTGCCAAAAGGATCGTGCTCCTGCGAAGGCAGGAGCCCAGGATCGCGGAGTACCGAACTACCCTGGGCTCCGCAGGAGCGCTGAATGACTGATATCAAGTCGTAAGCCGCTTTCCTGGCCACCGTCCGCCTATCCTGCGGCGCTGCGCACAGGTTCGGCATACAGACCAACGAAAAAGGGCGGCCCCATCGGAGCCGCCCTTTCGTTCTCTGCCGTGAAGCAGAAGAAGCTTACTTGACCTCGACGGTCGCGCCGGCTTCTTCGAGCTGCTTCTTGATCTTCTCGGCCTCGTCCTTGTTGACGCCTTCCTTGACGGCCTTGGGAGCCGACTCGACCAGCGTCTTGGCTTCGGTCAGACCGAGGCCGGTGATGGCGCGGACTTCCTTGATGACGTTGATCTTCTTGCCACCGTCGCCGGTGAGGATCACGTCGAACTCGGTCTTCTCTTCGACGGCGGCAGCGCCACCGGCGGCGCCACCGGCAGCCGGAGCGGCGGCAACGGCAGCAGCAGCCGAAACGCCCCACTTCTCTTCGAGAAGCTTCGAGAGCTCGGCGGCTTCGAGAACGGTCAGCTCGGAGAGCTGGTCAACAAGTGCGTTAAGGTCAGCCATGATAAACTCCAATCAAATCAGATAGGTTAGGGAATAGTCTCGAAGGGGGCCGCTTACGCGGCTTCCTTCTCCGCATAAGCGGAAAGAACACGTGCGATCTGCGCAGCCGGTGCCTGGGTGATCGTCGCGAGCTTGGTCGCGGGAGCAACGATGAGCCCCACGATCTTCGCACGCAGTTCATCCAGCGACGGCAGCGTGGCGAGCGCCTTCACACCCTCCACGTCGAGCAGCTGCGCGCCCATTGCTCCGCCGACGATCTCGAGCTTGTCGTTCGTCTTGGCGAATTCCGCGATGATCTTGGCCGCAGCCACGGGATCGGCGGAAGTGGCGAGCGCCGTCGGACCCGTGAGCAGGTCCGCGATCACCGAATAATCGGTGCCCTCGGCAGCAATCTTGGCAAGCTTGTTCTTCGAGACCTTATAGCTCGCACCGGCGTCGCGCATCTTGTTGCGGAGGTCCGTCGATTGCTTGACGGTCATCCCGAGATTGCGGGTGACAACCACCACGCCGACCTCGTTGAAGGTGCGGTTCAGCTCGGCAACGGCGTCGGCCTTTTGGGAACGATCCATGCCGGTCTCCTCTTCATGAAGCATCCTTGCGGAGGCTTCGGTTACAAATTGTCCGAGGGGCACGATCGTCGCGGCCAAGGGCTTCCCCTGGCGTGACCCGAACGCTCCGCGCAAGCGGACCGTCGGTGAAAAATCTGTCCCCGTCTTGGCGAGAAATCAAGACCGGCAAATCCCGGTCACTCGCTGTCTCGGACGGAACGCAGGCGAGGCAAGCCCCATCTGCGAAGGCGCGCACATAACGAAATGTGGCGCTGAGTCAACCAGTCCATACTCGTCACCCCCGCGAAAGCGGGGGCCCATCTCCTGAACTGTCCACGAACGCGCCGGTGCATTTGGCCGCACGCTTGGGAGATGGGTCCCCGCTTTCGCGGGGATGACGAAGAAAGGGTCAACCCGGATACCCACCCATTCCACGCTTGTCGTCGATCACGCGGCCTTGCCGCGCACCTCGGCGACGATCCGCTTGTCTACGGGCTTGCGGTTCGAGATCACATGCCATGCTTAACGAAAGGCCAAGCTGTGCCCCTGCGGAACAGTCGAAAAACCATGCTGGTCAGGTGCGGTTTCGCCAGCAATATCGCTGCGCATGACGACTCGATCCTCGCTCCTCCGAGGCGCTCTCATGCTCCTCATCGCATTGACGGCGATGCCTTCCGCCGTCTTCGCCGCTCCCGCCGGGGGGCCGATCGTGCTGGCGATCCTGACGCCCGACAGCCCGCTCGAAGAGGGCGAATATCTCTGGGAGCCCGAGCGCGCGCCGAGCGGCAAGCTCGAGATCGTCGCCGACGTCGCCCGCGACACGCTCTATGTCTATCGCGGGGGAGTGGAGATCGGCCGCACGATCCTGATCTACGGCGCCGACGAGAAGCCGACGCCGCTGGGCAGCTTCCCGATCCTTCAGAAGAAGGTTCACCACATCTCGAACCTCTACAACGCGCCGATGCCGTACATGATGCGGCTGACCTGGGGCGGCGTTGCGCTCCACGGCAGCGGCGAGACGGTCGACAACCGCTACGCGACGCATGGCTGCATCGGCCTGCCCGACGAGTTCGCGGCGTTGCTGTTCCGCGCCGCCAAATTGGGCGATCGAGTGACGGTCACGCGCAACTGGCTGCCGCAATTCTATAGCTAAGCCGACGGGTCGCGCTGGTTCTGCGGCACGTCGAGCGCGGCGAGCCAGGGTTCGCGACGGATCACCCAGCTCTCATATTGCGGCGTGATGCGGCCGATCTCGTCGAGGCTGCCCAGGGAAATCTCCACCTCGGGATCGCCGGGATAGCCGCCGAAGACGCGGGAGCCGCATGTGGGGCAGAAGAACAGCTCGAAGCCGTTTTCGGTCCGCCAGCTCTGCAGAGTCCCGTCGACTTCCATTTGCGCGCGCAGATAGACCGCGAAGGGATTGAACGCCGCGGCATGCGCCTTGCGGCAGGTCAGGCAGTGGCAGAGTCCGGCGCGGATCGGCGTGCCGCGCATCGTAAAGCGCACTGCCCCGCAGGCACATCCGCCGGTGATTTCGTCGGTTTCCATGGAGCCCAATACGCCTCCGGTGCCGCGGGTCAGAAAATGGCCTTGCGCAACAGGCGTTCGCGCAGATCCTGCATCACCACCGCCTGCGCGGCGGCGACGCGATCGTCTTCCCCCAGCACCTTGCCGAGATGCTCGAGCACCTGGCTGGCGCGGTCGAGATTCTGGAGCACCCGCGAATGCCGCTGCAGCATCACCGGATCCTCGATCAGTTCTTCGCCCAGCGCGTCGATCAGGCGCTGCACATAGATGATCTCCTCGGCGATGCGCCGCTCCAGTTCGGCGGCGGATATCGCGGCGCCGGCGGGAGCGGCCGCCTCGGATGGGAGTGCCGCGCCCGACCGGATGACGCTCTGGATCGCGTCCACGCGCGCCTGGCCCTGCTGACCGGCGAACACCGCTGCGCGCTTGCCAGTGACCCATTCGTCGACCGAAGCGGCGATATTGTCGAAGCGAATCCCGCAGCGCCCGCCCGCGCACCAGACCACGCTGGCCGAAACCTGGATATCGGCGCGTATCAGGAGGAGGGAGGCACCGGGCGCCGGCAGCGCAGCGCCATCGAGCATCGCGCCGGTTTCGGAGAGATTGCGGATGCGCACCGGAGCCCTGGTGCCGGCGGACTCGATCGCGGCCGCCAGCATCAGGTTCTTGCGCGTCGCGCGCGGCTGATCCCCATGCTCGGTGGGTGCGGACCCCGTTTCGTCGGACTGGGAACTCGTCACGCTTCGTCCCGTTCTGCGCGCGCACCTCGGCAGGCGGATGCGCCGCCGCCGACATCGTACATGGTTGGCGCCACACCCATCAATCCATTGTATTGCACCGGAGGCGCCAACGGTCTTCTTCCATGAAAATCCCCAGTGCGGCAGCGGATCAGTGGATTTAGCCGGTCACTTCGCCCGCGAGCAGCGCTTGCGCCCGCACGCGCTCGGGGGTTTCATAAGCACCGTTGGCGACGGGTAGCAGCGCGCGACGCGCGGCTGCGGAATTGCCGCGGCGGACGAATGCTTCGCCGAGCAGCAGGCGCGGACCCGGCGCCGTGGGAACGGTGTCGACCGCCTTCATCAGTCCTTCGATGGCCAGGTCGGGCGGCGCTTCCCCCGCCTCGGCGAAGCTGCGATAATAAGCGAGGAGCGGCAGCGGATTGTCGGGGTCGGCGCGATTGGCGCGGGCGATCTCGGCGCGCGCCGCCTTGAGCCGCATGGCCCGCTCGGCGGTGGGCGCGGCGAGTGCCTGGGCGAGCAGGGCGCTGCCCCGCCATGCCCGAGCGTCGCTATTGTTCGGATCCGTGGCGAGTGCGCGGTCGGACGCGGTCAGGCATTCGGGCGCATTGCCGCTGCGGCATTCGGCTTCGGCGAGCAGCAATTGAGCCTGAAGGTTCGCGGGATAGCGCGCGGTATCCTTGCGCAAGTCTCTCAGCCACGCGTCGCGCGCCGCGGAGGGCAGGGCGACGCGCGAGCCGAGCTCCAGCCGTCCCTTGACGAAGGCGGCTTCGCCCTCGGTCAACTGCCGCACCATCGGTTCGGCAACGCGTTCGGCGGGATAGGTCATCCGCTCATACGGCATCTTCCGGTTGTCCCATGCGGCGAGGTCGCGCTGGAGCTGGTCGAGGTCGCCGAACGCCGCGGCCGCCTGCGCAGGCGCCTTACCGGCGGCAATTTCGGCGAGATACGCGCGCAGCTGTGGCCGCCGCGCCTCGTCGAAGAACAGCATGTGCGCCAACGCCCAGGCATGGAACGGCGTCCACCGGCTGTCGGCGCTGCTCTTCGCCGGATAATCGCCGGTCAGGACCTCTTTCACGGGAGCGCCGTGCACGCTGTTGAGTACGCGGGCATAGCCTTCGGGCGCCCGGCCATAGGAGATCTGTCCGTCGCCCTTGACTTCGATCGTCGCGAACAGCTCGCCGAAGCCGTCGACATACCAACGCGGATAGGCGTTGGGAAAATGAGTCAGCAGCCAGTTGCGCGCGAAGGCTGCATAGATCCGGCCCTCCGCCGCGACCGGCACCCAGACCTCGTTGACTGCGACTGCGAAGGGATCGTCCTTTTTCGCGAAACCGGCACTGGTGCCGATCGGACCGGCGAGATGCGCGCTCAGCCCTGCGTTGTTGGCAGTGGGATCGGGCGCGCCACCGCTGGTTGCGCGGATCAGGTCGGGCAGCAGCCCGGCGAGGCTGGTGCCGCGTTCGAGCTGGACACGGGTGTCGTAACGGGTGGCGGCGAGGACCGGCCCATCCTCGCGCGGATCGTAATAGCCCTGCACTTCGAAGCCGCTGCGCCAGGGGCCGGGCGTGAAGCGCAGATTGCGCAAGCCCATCGCATCGAACTCGCGCGAATCTCCGACCAAGGTCACGCGCAGTTTCCGGGTATCGTCGGGCTGGTCGACTCGTCCGAGGAGCACCGAGAGCAGGAAGTGCAGGCGCTCGAGATTGTGCGCGATGCGGCACAGTTCGGCCTCGCTGCCGTCGCTGGTGACGACGACATGATCGGTTTCCGCCTCACGCCAGTGGCTGAGCTTCTCCAGCCTGCCCTGCACGACGATCGCGTCGTCCTGCGGCGCGATCTGGGCGAACGCGGGAAGGGGCAGGGCCAGCAGCGCCAGCGCGATCCCGAGCCGCATTGCATAGTCTCCTGCCGTTCCAGCAACAGACTATGCGCCGCTGGGGGCAAAAAGAAAGGGCCGGAGTTTCCTCCGGCCCTCCCATTATCCGTTTGCTTCGACGATCAGGCCGCGGCGACTTCCGCCGTGTCGACCTTGACGCCCGGGCCCATCGACGAGCTCAGCGCCACCTTGCGGAGGTACTTGCCCTTGGCGCCGGCCGGCTTGGCCTTGATCACCGCATCGACCAGCGCGTCGAAGTTCGCGCGCAAGTCTTCCGCGGGGAACGACGCCTTGCCGATGCCCGAGTGGATGATGCCGGCCTTCTCGACGCGATACTCGACCTGACCGCCCTTGGCGGCCTTGACGGCCTCGCCGACGTTCATGGTGACGGTGCCGAGCTTCGGGTTCGGCATCAGGCCCTTGGGGCCGAGCACCTTGCCGAGACGGCCGACCAGGCCCATCATGTCGGGCGTGGCGATGCAGCGATCGAAGTCGATCTTGCCGCCCTGGATGATTTCCATCAGGTCCTCGGCACCCACCACGTCCGCACCTGCGGCCAGCGCTTCCTCGGCCTTGGCGCCCTTGGCGAACACGCCGACGCGGACGGTCTTGCCGGTGCCCTTGGGCAGGGTGACGACGCCGCGGACCATCTGGTCTGCGTGACGCGGATCGACGCCGAGGTTGAGTGCGACTTCGATGGTCTCGTCGAACTTGCTGGTCGCGTTCGCCTTGACGATGCCGATGGCTTCATCGACGCCGTGCAGCTTCTCCGTGTCGACGGTCCAGGTCTTCTGCTTCTTGGTCAGCTTTGCCATCGTATCAGCCCTCCACCACTTCGAGGCCCATCGCGCGGGCAGAGCCTTCGATGATCTTGGTCGCTGCCTCGATGTCGTTGGCGTTCAGGTCCTTCATCTTGACCTGGGCGATCTCGCTCAGCTGCGAGCGCTTGATCTTGCCGGCGACCTGCTTGCCCGGCTCCTTGGAGCCCGACTTGAGGTTGATCGCCTTCTTGATCAGGTACGTCGCCGGCGGCGTCTTGGTCTCGAACGAGAACGAGCGGTCCGCATAGACGGTGATCACGGTGGGAAGGGGGGTGCCCTTTTCCGCGTCGCCGGTCTGGGCGTTGAACGCCTTGCAGAATTCCATGATGTTCACGCCGCGCTGACCCAGAGCAGGGCCGATCGGCGGCGAGGGGTTCGCGGCGCCCGCTGGCACCTGCAGCTTGATATAGCCGGTAATCTTCTTTGCCATGTCACTCTCTTTCAGGGGGCCTTGCGGACCCCGATCAAGTTTAGCGGTTCAGACGGACGCCGAGGCGCCCTCCCGCAGGGTTTCCATTGCTATAGCTTTGGAAGCCGGCGCCCCTAGCGCAAAGCGGGACGATGCGCAACAGAAGAGAGAGCGTGCGGACAACGGAAAAGGCCGGAGCTCTCGCCCCGGCCTTTCGTATCTTGCAAAAGCTGAAAATCAGCCCGGTTACTTGATGCGTTCGACGTCCTCGAATCCCAGCTCCAACGGCGTGGCGCGACCGAAGATCGAGATCGAGACCTTGACCCGGCTCTTGTCGAAATCGAGCTCCTCGACCACGCCCGAGAAGGTCGCGAAATTGCCCGAGGTGACCTTGACCGTGTCGCCGATGTCGTAATCGACATGTACCCGCGCCTTGGGCGCGGCGGAGGCGGCCTCTTCCTTGGTGTTGAGGATGCGCGCGGCCTCGGCCTCGCTGATCGGCTGGGGCTTGCCCGAGCTGCCGAGGAAGCCGGTCACCTTCGGCGTGTTCTTGACGAGGTGATAGACGTCGTCGTTCATCTCGAGCTTGGCGAGCACATAGCCCGGGAAGAACTTCCGCTCGGACTGGATCTTCTTGCCCCGGCGAACCTCGGTGACGGTCTCGGTCGGGACCTCGACGGCCTCGACCAGACGATCGAGGCCGAGACGCGTCGCGTCGGCCATGATCTGATCGCGAACCTTGCCTTCGAAGCCCGAATAGGCGTGGATGATGTACCAGCGCGCCATGTTTGCCGTGTTCCTTACTGGGCGAGACGGAGGAGGCCGCGGACGACCGCGTCGAAGATCGAATCCACGCCCAGGAAGAAGATGCCGAGCAACGATGCCATGATCAGCACCATCACGCCGGTCATCACGGTTTCCTTGCGCGACGGCCAGACGACCTTGCCGGTCTCGGCGCGTACCTGGCGCATGAATTCGAGGGGATTGGTCTTTGCCACCTTGGGCATCCTCGTCAAAAATTGGCTCCTTCAGCGAGGCATGGGTCCGCTGCCGGCTCCTTCGGGGAAGGACCGGCATGTTCCCATCACGCTGTCGGATTGGGACGGGTATCTAGCGAGGCGAGGGGGCAAAAGCAAGCGCGCTCGCGAGGGGGCGGCGTCGCCGTTTTACCCGCCGGGAAGCGGGCAATCCGTCCGAAGAAAGGCGCCCCGGACGAAGCCGGGACGCTACTGGTCTTGCGATCCTTCGGAGCCTTACGGGCTGTCGGGCGAATCGTCGTCGCCGCCGAAGATGTTGATCACTTTGGTCGCTTCCAGCAGGGCGACGATGGCGACGATGCCGATCACGGCGTAGAGCCCGACCCCCGGTAGCAGCTTGTTCTCCCTGGTCGCGGGCGTGCTGGCGCGTGCCTCGACGGCCGGGGCGTTACGCAGGCTCAGGGCCGAGGCCGATCCAGCCTGTGCCGCGGTCGATGCGAAGATCATCGTCGATGCGGCGGCGATTACAGCCAGTTTCTTGTACATGCACAGGATCCTCCGCCTAGATCAGCGCCACTGCGGCAAAGCCGCCGGCAAGCAGGATCAGAAATCCCCATGCAAACAGGTTCAATCGTTTTTCGATGAATGCTTGCACAGGTTCGCCGAACCGCTTGAGCAATGCCGCGATGATGAAGAAGCGCGCGGCGCGCGTAATGGTTGCGAGGACCACGAACAGCGGGAAATTGAAATGGAAGAGACCGCTGGCGATGGTGACCAGCTTGAACGGGATCGGCGTGAGCCCCTTCAGCAGGATGATCGCAGCGCCATATTGGTCGTAGCCGTGGCGCAGCGCCTCGATCTTGCTTTCCATGTGATAGAGCTGGACGAGCCATTGGCCGATGCTCTCCATCAGATAATAGCCGATGGCATAACCGAACATGCCGCCGATAACCGACGCGACCGTACAGACCGTGGCGATCAGATAGGCCTGGTCGCGCCGGGCGAGAACCATCGGCACGACCATCACGTCGGGCGGGATCGGGAAGAAGCTGCTCTCGGCGAAAGAGACCACGGCCAGGCTGCGGAGTGCGTGGCGGTGATGCGCCATGCGCAATACCCAGTCGTACATCGGGCGGAACATGCGGACTCCAGCGAATATGTGCGGCGCGTTCCTGCCCTATTCGCACTCGCAGCGAAAGCCGCAATCCGGATGAAGCGATGGCGAAGCGGGCTCGGTCTACGGGTCGGCGGTCGAAGGCTCGCAGCAGAACCGTCTCGCTGCATCGCGGGCGGCGGCGGCCTCGCCGCACAGCCATTCGCGAAACAGGCCGATCTTGCGGCTGTTCTGGCGCGAAACCGGATAGGTCAGCCAGAAGGATCGCCCCGCAGGCACGACCAGATCGTGCGCCGGCATCAATCGCCCGGCATCGATTTCGCCGCGGAACAGGATCGGCGAAGCGATGACCACGCCGTGGCCGGCGAGCGCCGCCGCCACGTCGAGATGTTCGGCGGAGAAGCTGGTGCCGAAGCGTGACGGCGGCGGGCACTCCTCCCGACCCAGCGCCCTATACCAGAGCGACCACCAGTCCGGGCGGCCGAGCAACGGCACCGTGAGCGGGGCCAGCGGATCATCGATCCCGGCGGCGGCGGCCTTCAATTCGGGAACGCAGAGCGGCATGAAGATGCTCGGGAAGAGTTCGATCGTGCGCAGGCCCGGCCAGCGGCCGTCGCCATTGCGGATGGCGATGTCGAAACGGCCGGCGGTGAGGTCCTCGGGCGCGTCCGAAACGTCGAGATCGACGAGGATGTCGGGGTGGGCCGCGCGGAAGAGACCGAGCCGCGGCGTGAGCCAGCTGGTGCCGAACGTGGGCAATGTCGTCAGCGACAGCCGTTCTTCGTCCATCTCGGCGGCGCGCGCGAAGCTGGCGCGGAGCGCAGCGAACGCCTTGCCCGCCTCCGTGGCGATCAAACTACCCCCCTCGGTGAGCTCCACGCGGTGGGGAAGGCGCCGGAACAGCGTGACGCCGAGCTGCGCCTCGAGCTGGCGCACATGATAGCTCACCGACGCCGAGGATGTGCCGAGCTCGTGCCCCGCCTTGGTGAAGCTCCCGAGCCGCGCCGCCGCTTCGAAGGCGCGAATTGCGGCAAGCGAAGGAAGCGGCTGGTCGAGCATAAGTGTGACTTAGCCTCCCGGCCCAAGCTTCGCATAGCCAGAATTCGTATTGCGATGTCTTCTGCGCGCCGGACGATACGGGAGGAGAGCCGATGCCGGCGGAAGATTTGCACGGTGGATGGAGACGCAGGGATCTGATCCTCGGCGCAATGGCGGCAGGCGGAGCGTTCGCGATCCCGGGGTCGGCCTCGACACTGCTGGGCGCCGTGCCTGCGCACGACTGGGACTGGCTCGTCGGAAACTGGGATGTCTGGCACCGCCGCCTCAAGGATCGGCTGGCCGGCAGCAACGAATGGCAGGAGTTCACCGGCAAGAGCGCCTTGTGGCTGGCGCTCGACGGGCTCGCGACGATCGACGACAATATCATCGACATCCCCAGCGGCTCCTATCGCGGCCTCACCGTGCGCGCTTATGATCCGAAGCGGGAACAATGGGCGATCTGGTGGGTCGACGGACGGAACCCCACGGTGATCGATCCGCCGGTGCGTGGCGGGTTCCTGGGCGACAAGGGCGTCTTCACCGGCCCCGACACCTTCAAGGGCAGGCCCGTCACTGCGCGCTTCCGCTGGCTCGATATCCACAGCGCACGCCCGCATTGGGAGCAGGCGCTGTCGACCGATGGCGGAAAGAGCTGGGAGATCAACTGGGAGAATTTCTTCACCCGCACCGCGCCCGTGGCGATGCCGCTGCCGTCGGTAGCGGACCGTCGGCGCGATTTCGATTTCCTTCATGGCAGCTGGTCGGTCCAGCACCGCCGCCGCAAACAGCGGCTCGCGGGGAGCGACGACTGGGAGGTATTCGCAGGGAGCTTCACGAACTGGCCCGTGCTTGGCGGCCAGGGCAATATCGGCGACAATTACTTCGCACGCACAGGCGGGGCGCATCGGGGGATTGGGTTGCGCACCTTTGACCCAGCCACCGGCGAATGGTTGAGCTGGTGGCTGGATGGGCGCGATCCGACCGCGTTTGCGACGCCTGTGCGGGGCCATTTCGTCGACGGCGTCGGCATTTTCGAGGGAGACGATGTGCAGGACGGCCGCCCGGTGAAGACGCGCGTGCGCTGGTCCGGGATCACACCGACCACCGCGCGCTGGGAGCAGGCCATGTCCGGCGACGGCGGCGCGACATGGGAGACCAACTGGATCAGCGATTTCCGACGGAAGGGATGATCGCATGATCCTCGTTCGATATGCATTGAAGGCGGCGACGTGCCTCGTCCTGCTCGGCGGGGCGTCCGCGGGCGAGCAGCCGGCGCGCGTGACGATTACCGGCGCAGCCGAGCCGTTCGCTCCGGAAATCGCCTCGACCCGCTATTCGGAAATCCGCCTGACGCTCAGCCCCGACGGCCGGACCGCCTTGTGGTTCAGCCGTGACCGGCCCGGCGGTCCGGGCGGCTATGACATATGGGTCTCGCGCCGATCCGGCGGCCGATGGCGTCCCGCCACGCCGGTATCGTTCAACAGTGCCGGGCGCGACTTCGATCCCGCATTCTCGGCCGACGGGCGGTTCGTCTACTTCTGCTCGGACCGCGCCGGAGGATCGGGGGCCGACGATATCTACCGGGTGCCGGTGATCGGCGACGGCTTCGGAACGCCGGTCAATCTGGGGCCGGAAGTGAACAGCGCGGGCAAGGAGTTTGCGCCGATGCTTTCGCCCGACGGGAGCACATTGCTGTTCTCGAGCGACCGGAGCGGTGGGGCGGGCGGCCACGACCTCTTCACTGCGCATCGGTCTCGTGACGGTTTCGCGGTCGCCCGGCGGCTGGCCGGCGCGCTCAACACCGCGGCGAACGAGTTCGACGCCACCTTCCTGCGCGACGGCGCGACGATCGTCTTCGCGCGGGCGATGGATTTCCGCAAAGACCGCGTCGACCTGCTTTTTGCCGTTCCCTCCGGACGGGGTTATGATGCCGGAACCAGGCTTCCGGCGGCGGTCAACAATGATCACGACACCTACGGCCCGATGCTGGACTGGTCCGACCGAAGCCGGCTGACCTTCTCCGGGGAGCGCGGCGAAGGCGGAATGGACCTCTATCGCGTTCGCTATCGTATCCTGCATTCGGGAGGGTGAAATGGTCGAGATCGTGGTGCGCGGCCTGCTCTGGTTTTCCGCGATCGGCTGCGGGCTGATCGGCGGGCTCTATTTCGCCTTCTCGACCTTCATCCTGCAGGCGTTCGACCGTCTGGGCGCGGAGCGTGGCGCGCAGGCGATGAACGCAATCAATGTCGAGATCGTGCGATCGCTCTTCATGCCGGTCTTTCTCGGAACGACGCTTGCCAGCCTGGCGCTAATCGTGATCGGACTGGTCCGTCGCGAGGCCGGCTGGCAGGCGATGGCGGCCGGCGGCGCGATCTACGTGATCGGGATGTTCCTCGTGACTCTCGTCTTCAACGTGCCGCTCAACAACGCGCTGGCGGCGGCGGGCGGCCACGATGGCGGCGCGACCTGGTCCGTTTACCTGCGAAGCTGGGCCTTGTGGAACCACGTCCGCACGCTCGCCTCTCTCCTTGCATGCGCGCTTTTCGTGGTTGCGATCGCCGCCGATTGACCGGGCAGCATCATTGACGAAAGCGGGCATCCGCCTCGCGCTCCAGGCAATGCGCGCATCGCCCCACCACTTCCACGATCGGCCGCGTCACGCGAAATCTGCGGCGTTCGGCGGCGTCCTCGATCTTGAGGAACGTTTCTTCGTTCGCGATCCGTCCGATCTCGCCGCAGGCGGTGCAATGGAGATATATTTCGGCTGGCGAACGCGTCGGCACATATCCGCGGCTCAAGAGCAGCTTGTGTAAGGTCCCGCATTCGACGAGCTTGCGCAAAGCGCGGAAAACGAGGCTGACGGCGACGATCTCGCCTTGTTCCCGCAGCATCTCGGTGAGCATCAGGCCAGTCAGTGGGCGCCCCGCACGCTCGAGAAGCGCGACGAGAGATTCGTCCAGCTCGCCCGCTGCGCGCCGCTTCCTAGCCATGGCGATGCGGCCAATGGCGCCTGCGCAAGTTTACGATGTGTGCGCATGCGAGGCACAGGCTTCCACCGATCGTCATCGCCGTTTCGGCAGGCGTCTCGGCGAAAGCCAGGGCGCCGGCCAGCATCAGCACCAGCCCGGTGCCGCCCAGCACCAGCGTTTCGCCCCGGCCATGATGACGAAGGCCCGCCACCAACGCGATGGCCGAAGTCGGAATCGCGAATGCCAGCATCCATAGATGGAAGCTCTCGGGTATCGCGACCACGCGCGACAATGCGGGCAAGGCCGCGAGGAGGAGGGGGAGCCCGGCGCAATGGATCAGGCACAGGAACGAAGCGCCGATCGCGGTTCGATCGAGCCAGGTGATGACGGAAGCACGCGCAACCTGTTCGTGGTGCATGCTCTTCTCCAAACATGAGTGCCGGGTGGCGGCGCCGTCGTCGCGCCGCCGCGGATTACGGCGGCGCCAGCCGCGTCGCGCGTGAAGCGCGAATGCGGACCGGTACCGCCGCCCCCTTTAGCTTCGCCTAGAAGCCGACGCGCACCGTCGCCCGCAGGTCGCGCCCGGCGAGCGGGGCGAAATCCTTGAGGAAGCTCGAATGCCGCCGCGCCTCCACGTCGAAGATGTTGTTCGCGCTAAGCAACAGCGAGATCTTGTCGTTGCCGGAGAACGGCTTGAACCCGATCGAGGCGTTGACGAGCGTATAGTCGGCCGTGGGAGTCTCGAACGGCGCGATGCGGTTCTGCTCGAAGACATGCTCGGCCTCGGCGCGTGCAGTGATCCGATCGGACTGCGCCTCGATGCCGCCCATTACGCGGGCGGGCGGAATGCGCGGCACCGGGCCCGCATCGACGATCGAGGCGTGCACATAATCGCCCAGGGCGTCCACGTTGATCGCGTAGCTGCCCAATTGGGCAAGACGGAACGACGCATCCGCCTCGAAGCCGTAATAGCGGGCGTCCGCCTGCTGATATTGGAAGCAGGGCAGATCGACTTCGCGACCGCTGGGTGCCGCGGCCGCTTCGCAGACCGCCGGATCGACCTGGTTTTCCGAGATGTAGTTGGAGAACCAGTTGTAATAGGCCGACGCATCGAGGCTGAAGCGATCCTGGTGGACGTGGAGCGTACCCTCGAGGCCCCAGGACTTTTCGAGCTTGAAGTCCGCATTGCCGACCTCCCACGATTGGGTGCCGGCGTGGCCGCCACGCGCGAAGAGCTCCTCGCCCGACGGCGCGCGCTCGGTGCGCGAGGCGTTGAGCCCGATCCGCACGCCGTCCGCCAGCTCATAGGAAAGCCCGGCCGATCCGGAGATCGCATCGAAATGGCGCGTGCCGGAGAAGAAGCGGCTGTCGCCGAGGAGCGGCATGGCCGCGAGATCGGTCGACTCATAGCGCAGGCCGCCTTCGGCCCGGAGCGGGCCGAACTCCAGCTGCTGCAGCGTGAACACGCCCAGCTGGCTGGTGCGGTTCTTGGGGAGGAAAGCCTCGTCGCCGACCACGTCGAAGTCGCGGTGGAAATATTGCACGCCCGAAGCGCCGCTCCAGCCGCCGCGCTTCGACTGGACCAGTTCGAGGCGGCTTTCGATGCCCTTGTTGTAGAAGGCAGTGCCGATCTCGCCGTCTTCCTCGAGCTCGAAATGGCGATAATTGGCATAGCCCGCGCGGACGCGGATCTTGTCGAGGAAGCCGCCGCCGGTTTCGACTTCGCCTCGCAGGTCCACCCGGTTCTGGACGACGCTCAGCCGCGGGGCTTCCTGCTCCTGTCCGGACTCGGTCGCATAGCGGATGGGCACGCCGTACAGGCTGTCATAATGGCTGTACGAGATGCCGAGATTGCCGGTGTCGGTGATCAGCGCCGCGCCGACACCCGCAGTCCAGGTTCGCGCGGCGGTGTTGGGGAGGGTATCCTTGAGCGCCGCGGACGCCGCGAAATCCGGATCGTCGGGGGTGGTCGGCCCGGCAGCCGCCGCGAGCGCCGCGGCCCGCGCAGCCGGCGACAGGACATAGCCGCCGATGTCGAGGTCGTCGCTCTTGAGATACGAGCCATCGGCGTGCAGCACGATCTTGCCGAGCCCGACATCGCCGGCGGCCCCGACCGAGCGCTCGTTCGCGGCCGAGCCGTAGCTGCCGATCGCGTTGACGCGGTAGCCGTTCTCGGGGACTGCGCGCGGAATGCGGCTGTCGATCACGTTGACCACACCGCCGATCGCCGAAGACCCGTAGAGCAATGCCGACGGGCCGCGAACGATCTCGACACGGTCGGCGAGCAGCGGATCGATGACCACGGCGTGATCGACCGAAGTGTTCGACACGTCGATCGAGCCGATCCCGTCGGTCAGCACGCGGATGCGCTCGCCCTGGAATCCGCGCAGGATCGGACGCGACGCACTGGGGCCGAACGAAGTCGCCGAAACGCCGGGTTGCCTGGCGAGCGTCTCGCCGATGCTCGGCCGTAGATCGCGTGTGAGTTGCTCTCCCGAGACCACCGAGGTGCCCGCGAGCACGTCGCGCTCGCTGGTGGGCAGGATGCCGGTGACGACGATCTCGTCGCCCTTGCTCACGCCCTTGTCCTGCCCGTCAGGCGCGGCATCGGTGGGTGCCGCATCGGCGGGCGTAGCCGGCGAGGCGGGGGAATTGTCGGGATCGGCGGACCGCGCGGCGGCGGGAAGGGCAAGCGCTAGCGACGCTGCGCTCAGCAGAAACAGATGACGCATTTGTTCAACTCCAGGAACCTTGTCAGTTTTCTCGGAGGTGCCGCATGCGGGTACGCGCGACGATGCGCGCACCCGTCAGGGCATCCTCAGGCCTGAAGCTGGTGGGGTGGCGCCCGGCTCTGCCAGACATGCGACCGGCTCGAGCGTTGAAACTGTCGCGGCCGGAACGCGGCGATGAAGAAGGCGGGCGCGGCGGGCGGCGCGATAGTAGCCGGTGTCGGCAACAGCGCCGGACCAAGATTCGCCGTTTCGAGGCAAATCGGACAATTTGCGGGTGAATCGGGCGCGGAATCATTGCGCCCGCTCTTGTTCGCAATGCTGCGCTCGGACTGCGAGGTGCCGAGCCCGACCGATCGGTGCTGATGCGCCTGGGTGAGAACGCTCTGCCAAAGAAGCGCGAGCAGCAACGCGAAAAGCACGGCGAACTGCTTCGCCGGGCGCATATTCCCCTGCGGCCGACCTGCGGCAAGAGCCTTATCGGCTCGGTGGAGAGAAGGGATGCGAGTCAAACGGAACCGGTCTCAGTTCAGGGTGCAGTGCAGCGTATTTGATATGTTGTAAAGTCTCATCACGCAAGCCGCAATCCGGCTGTGCCTCCATTTGAGGAACGCCGTGGCGCAGCAATTCGCGGATTGATTCCGCTTGATTCCGCGCGCAACGCGGCTTCAGCCGCCATGTCGAACGGTGGATCGGTTTCGGGATCATCTAGCTTGTCGTAGCTGCCGGGGCCTTCGCGGGAAGGGCGAAATCGGCGAAATGGCAGGGGCGCTCGGATTCGAACCGAGGGCCTTCGGTTTTGGAGACCGACGCTCTAACCAGCTGAGCTACGCCCCTGTGCGGCCGCAGCCCTTAGCGGGCCGTTGCGGCGCTAGCAAGACTTGTCACGCCGCAGCGCTGTCGCCGATCGGGCGCATCGCCAGCGCACGGGCCTCGTGGACCGGAAGGGGGCGCCCGAAATAATAGCCCTGGACCTTCGTGCAGCCCAGTTGCTGGACCATGAGGTGCTCTTCCTCGGTCTCGACGCCCTCGGCGGTCGTGGCCATGCCGAGGCTGTCGGCGAGCGCCACCACCGCGCGAATGATGGCGATCGCTTCCTTGGTGCCTTTCGATGCGCCCTGCACGAAGCTGCGATCGATCTTGATCGAGCTGAAGCGCGTGTGGGCGAGATAGCCCAGCGACGAATAGCCGGTCCCGAAATCGTCGAGGCTCAGCCGCACGCCCAGATCGAGGATCTTTTCGAGCACTTCGATCGCCACCGTGCCTTCGCGCATGAACACGCTCTCGGTGACTTCGAGTTCGAGCCGGTCGGAGGGCAGGCCGGATTGGGCCAGCGCCTGCGCGACGATGCCGACAAAGGCGGGATTGTGGAGCTGCTCGGGGCTGACATTGACCGCGATGCGGGCGGGGAAGTCCCAACGCGCCGCTTCGTCGCACGCGGTGCGCAATACCCATTCGCCGATGGGAGCGATCAGCCGGGCTTCCTCGGCAAGCGGCACGAATTTCGCGGGCGAGACGTTGCCGAATTCGGGGTGAGTCCAGCGCAGCAGCGCTTCGAAGCCCGTGAGCTGGCCACTCTCGGCGTTGACTACCGGCTGGTAGTTGAGATGCATCTCGCCTTGTTCGACGGCGTTACGCAGCGCGATCTCGAGCACGCGGCGTTCCTCGGCAGCCATGTGGAGCTGGGGCTCGTAGGCGTGGAACGCGCCGCCGCCGGCATCCTTGGAGCGATAGAGCGCGAGGTCGGCCGAGCGGATCAGCATCTCGGCGCTGCGCCCGTCGCGCGGGCCGACCGCGAGACCCACCGAAGCACCGATATAGAGCGTATGCTGATCGACCTCATAGGGGCGGGAGAGCGAATCGATGATCGTCTGGGCGAGCTGCTCGACGCGATGGGTATCGGTCGCGTCACGGACGACCACGGCGAACTCGTCGCCGCCGAGTCGGCCGATCATCTCGTTCTCGGTCATCAGCAGCTTGAGGCGTTCGGAAACCCGGCCGAGCAGGCGATCGCCGACCGGGTGGCCGAGCGTGTCGTTGACTGCCTTGAAGCGATCGAGATCGATCATCATGAAGGCGCAGCGCGATCCCCATTTTTCGGCATCGGCCATCGCGCGCGCCAGCGACTCGTTGATCAGCAGCCGGTTTGGCAGCCCGGTCAGCGTGTCGTAGCGCGCCATGTGATTGATCTTGTCCGCGGATTTGCGCGCCTCGGTGACGTCCGAGCCGACGCCGCGGAAGCCGATGAACGCGCCGCGCTCGTCATAGCGCGGGCTGGCGGACATCTCCCACCAACGCTCTTCCTGAGCGACATAGACCGGGAGCAGCAGATCGCGGAACGCCTCACGCCCCTTGAGCTTCTCGGCGAGATCGCGCAGCGCGGGCGCGAAATTGCCCGCTTCCCAGGTGGGACCGGCGAGGATCTGCAGGAACGGCGTGCCGTTGATCGTCTTGGGGTCGGCGCCGAGCGAGACGGCGAAACGCGGATTGGCGCGGGCCACGCGGCGTTGCGCGTCGATCTCCCACAACCAGTCGGAGCCCGAATCCTCGAATTCGCGCAGCAACAGGCTCACGGTCTCGTCGCGCTCGGCGAGCGCCAGCTCGTTGGCGCGGTTGACCACCAGCGCGCGGCCGCGCCCGAAGGTGGCGATCACCAGCAGCACGGTGAACAGGGAAGCCGCGGCCGCGAGCACGGGCGCGGCGACCAATGCGAGCATCGTCGTGACCGAAGCGCCAACGATGGTGACGAAGGCGATGGTGGCGAGCGGCAGCGCCGCCATGGCGACTGCGGAGGCGGTCATCAGCAACGAAATGATGACCCACAGGCCGAGCGCCATGCCGGCGTCGGCGGCATGACCGAACGCGAGCGGCGGGATCGACCAGACCGCGCCGAGCGATATGCCGTCCAGCAAGGTGTCCCGGACGTCCTTTAGCGACGCGGTGACGGCCGATCGGTGGCGTTTCGAGAGACGACGGAAGACGATCGCGCAGCCGACAGCGGCGACGAGCGCGCCCCAGCTCGCCAGCTGCCACAACGGTATGCGCGGCGCGAGCAGCATCGTGACGAGCGACGCACCGACGAGGTTCGCGGTGAGCATGAACAAAGCGAGCTGGCTGCCGGCATGGAGCTGTGCGGCCCGAATCGGTCCCCAATCGATGGCATCAGCGGGATCGTAGAGACCAAGAAGCGCACGCGCGTCGATGCGCGGCCGGGCAAATTGAGAAATCGTCTGGCTGGTCACCGGACGGGAATAGCCCAGAGAGGGTTAGCGAGAAGTTAGATTTGCTGGCGAAACGGAGGAAATTTACGTGCGCAAGCCGGCTTTGCTGAAAGCCGGGCGTGGCGGGGCGGACCGGATTGCCGATCCGCCCAAGCCCGTTTTCACGCCGCGAGATCGTAAGGCTTGATCTCGCCGTTGAGATAGAGGTTGCGCGCCTTGGCGCGGCTGAGCTTGCCCGAACTGGTGCGCGGCAGCGTGCGCGGCGGCACGAGCTCGATCACGCAGTTCATGCCGGTAACCGAACGCACCCGCTCGCGAATCTCGTCGCGCAGGCGAATGCGCTCTTTCTCGTCCGAAGTGCGGCACTGCACGAGCACTGCGGGGGTCTCTTCGCCGCCGGGCGTGGTGATGGCGAAGGCGGCGATGTCGCCCTGCTTGAAGCCGGGCAATTGCTCGACCGCCCACTCGATATCCTGCGGCCAGTGGTTGCGGCCATTGACGATGATCATGTCCTTCGCCCGGCCGACGATATAGACGTAACCCTCTGAAATATAGCCCATGTCGCCGGTGTCGAGCCAGCCATCGGCCATGCATGCGGCAGTCGATTCGGGATCGCGGAAATAGCCGACCATCACCGAAGGGCCGCGGCACCAGACCTTGCCGATCGCCTTTTCGGGCAGCGGCGTGCCGTCTTCCTCGCGGATCTGGACTTCCATGTCCTTCACCGGCTTGCCGCAATTGACGATCGCACGGAAGCGCTGCGGCCGATCCTCGCGTGCGACGTCGCCGCCGGAGAGCTGGGTTTCCTCGACCAGTTCGACGACGATGCCTTCGCCCGGAGGCATGATCGACACCGCCAGCGTCGCCTCGGCGAGGCCGTAGCTGGGGAGGAAGGCGCTGGCCTTGAACCCGGCATCGGCGAAGGCGTCGACGAACGACTGCATCACGTCGGGGCGGATCATGTCGGCGCCGTTGCCCGCCACGCGCCAGCGCGACAGATCGAAGCGGTCGCTCGCCTTGGTCTGCGAAGACATGCGGCGCGCGCAGATGTCGTAGCCGAAGGTTGGCGAATAAGAGAGCGTGGTACCCTGATTGCGGCTGATCAGATCGAGCCACGCCAGCGGCCGCCGAGCGAAATCCTCGGTCTTGAGATAATCGGTCGAGACTTGGTTGGCGACGACCGAGAGGAAGCAGCCGACCAGCCCCATGTCGTGATACCAGGGCAGCCACGAGACGCAGCGGTCATGGTCCTGGAGCTGCATGCCGTGGCTATGCGCCGAGAGATTGTTGAGCAGCGCATGGTGCGTGATCGCGACGCCGTGCGGAAACCGAGTCGAGCCGCTCGAATATTGCAGATATGCGATATCATTGGTGTCAGCCTGGGGCAGCGCGACCTCGGGAGCCGCGCGCTTGCCGAATTCAGACCAGTCCACGCCCTGTACGCCAGTGATCCGCGCCGCTTCCGCGCACATCGCGCCGATCTCGGGCGGGAAGATGAGCATCGACGGGTCGCAGCTTTCGAGCTGGACGCGAAGCTGATCGATATAGGATTGCGCGCCGCCGAAGCTGGTCGGCAGCGGCAGCGGCACCGGCCAGGCGCCGGCATAGATCACGCCGAAGAACAACGAGGCGAATTCGGTGCCGGTCTCGGCGATCAGCGCGATCCGGTCCTCGGGCTTCACCCCTGCGGCGATCAGGCGATGCGCCTGGGCCAGCGCGTCGTGGCGCAATTCCGAGAAGGGATAAGGCCGCGTCAGATTGCCGCGAGCGTCGTGGAAGTTCAGCCCGCGAACGCCCTCCGCCGCATAATCCAGCGCCTCGCCGAGCGTGGCGAAGTCCGCGAGGCGGCGGGGGTGACTATCGTCGGTGGGGGTAGGAACGGGTTTTCCCGTCTCCATGATACCCTGGTGCGATCCCGTTTCGTCCAATACCATTCTTTGTCTCGTGCCCCTGTGAGCTGACAGAGCCGTTGTGCCCCCACAACGCATACCAGCGGACGGCTCTGCTACGCACTGGCGTTCAAAATCGGTTGCTACTGTGGCACAATCATGGCGCATGACCCGTCCGAGGCGCCCGCTCGCTCCCCTGAACGCCGCCGATCTGGAGCGTTTCGCGCTGCGCTATGTCGAGCGCTACGCCACCACACGGGGGCGACTGGCCGATTATCTGAGGCGAAAGATCCGCGAGCGGGGCTGGGGTGGGGAAGCGGCTCCGGACCTTGCCGGGCTGGCCCAACGCATGGCCGATCTCGGTTATGTCAACGATCGGCTCTTCGCCGAATCCAAAGCGAGCGCGATGGGGCGCAGGGGTTTGGGCGCCCGGCGCGTAACCCAGGCGCTGCGCCACGCCGGCATCGAGAACGAGGACGCCGAGGCAGTGGCGCCCGCCGTGGAGGCGGATGCGCCAGCGAGCGCGATCGCCTTTGCCCGGCGCAAGCGGATCGGACCCTTTGCGCGCGAAGCCGCGGACCGGCCGCAGCAGGAGAAGCATTTGGCCGCCATGCTGCGCGCGGGACACGCGCTGGACCTCTCGCGGAAGATCGTCAGGATGGCGCCCGGCGAAGACGTGGAGGGGCTAATCGTCCCTTCGTGGGACCGCTTCTAATTAAACCTGAAGACGGACTCTAACAAAGCAATTCCACATTTGGAAAATGCTGTGTTAAATGCAGTCGCTTGGGGGGCCAAGATAATGCGTGCTGAACAACAGCTTGCGCCTCGCGACGAAAATGTCGCGCCGCCAGGGGAAGAGGGTTTCGGGGCGGAAACGGCGTTGGAAGACAAGGTTTATTGCGGCGTCGTCAAATGGTTCGACGTAACCCGGGGGTTTGGGTTTCTCGTTGCCGATGATGCCACAGTGGGCGACATTCTGATTCATTTCACCGTGCTGCAGGAGCATGGCAGGCGGAGCCTGCCCGAAGGGGCGCGAGTCGAATGCGTCGCCGTGAAACGCCAGCGCGGGCTACAGGCGAAGGAGATTCGCTCGATCGACCTGAGCGAAGCGGTCGAGGCGCCCAAGCGACAATGCGAACGCATCGATCGGGTCAAGCTGATCGACGATGCGGGGCCGTTCGAGGCAGTGACCGTCAAATGGTTCAATCGCCTCAAGGGCTATGGATTTCTGGTGCGCGACGCGGACTCGGCCGATATATTCGTCCATATGGAGACGTTGCGTCGCGCTGGGATCGAGGAAGTCGAACCCGGCCAGTCCCTGAGCGCACGCATCGTCGAAGGTGACAAAGGGCCGCTCGCTGTGGCGGTCGAAAGGACCGGCTGAGACAATGATTCGCAGGCGTGGAGTGAGGGTGGCGTTCGCCGCCGCGGCATTGCTCGTATCCACAGCATGCATGGTCGATGCGGGCGCGAACGCCGATCCGCAGCAGAGCGCGGCGGCCAAGGTCGCAGTGACGATCCGCACCAAAAGCGGGCCTCGGCAGTTCAATGTCGAGGTCGCCCGCACCGCTGCCGAGCAGGAGCGGGGGTTGATGTTCCGCACCAATCTGCCCGCGGATGGCGGCATGCTCTTCGCGCCCTATCCCGCAGAGGGCGGCGGCCCGCGCGAGGCGAGCTTCTGGATGAAGAACACGCCGAGCCCGCTCGACATCCTGTTCATCCGGCCCGACGGAACGATCGCGGCGATCGCCGCGAACGCCGTTCCCTATTCGGAGAAACCGCTGAAATCGGGCGAGCCGGTGAGCGCGGTCCTCGAGATCAACGGCGGCAAATCGGCCGAACTGGGAATTTCCGCCGGCGACAAGGTAAGCTGGGCCACCCGAGAGCAGTGAACGGCATCGCGGATTCGATTGCCTCCGTCCGCCACCGGAGCTAATCGGCGCGCATGAGCCTGAATCGGAATCCCTTCACTTGGTGGAACGGCGCCACCCTCGGCACGTGGTTCGGCCTTCGCGGCAAGACGAAGGTAGGCGAGGATGCGCTGGGGAACGTCTATTGGGCGGGCGGCAAGGATCCCAATGGCGTGACGCGTCGCTGGGTGATCTATAGCGGCTCGAACGATGCCAGCCGCGTTCCGCCCGAATGGTTCAGCTGGCTTCACCACCAGATCGACGCTGCGCCCGATCAGGCGCTGCCGGCGCCGCGCGTGTGGGAAAAAGCCCCGGAGCCCAACCAGACCGGCACGCGCCTGGCCTATAGGCCGCCCGGCGCGCTCGAGGCGGGTGGCCGGCGGGCGCGCTCCACCGGCGATTACGAGGCCTGGACCCCCGACGCATGAGGCAAGGCGCCGCAACTGCGGCGGCAGCGCTGCTGCTGCTCGGACTTGGCGCGTGCAAGGGCGGCGAGGGAGCGGGCAATAACAGCGCCGACGATCTGATCATCACCACCGGACCGGGCAATGCCACGGGCGGCGCGGAAGTCGTGGCGGTCGGCCCCGATACCAGCGCGCTGAACGCCGCCGCCACGCCGATGAACGAGCGCGAGGCGGTGCTCGGCCTGCTCAACAAGCGCAACGGCGTCGCGCGCGAATTCAAGCTCAAACCCGGTCAGGCGGCGCGGATCGGCGACGTCATCGTCCGGCTGCGCGCTTGCGACAAGACCGCGCCCTGGGAAGCCGATCAGCTCACCGGTGCCTTCGTGCAGGTCGATGTGCAGCAGCTCGACAAGAGCTGGCGGCGAGTCTTCTCAGGCTGGCTCTACAAGGAGCGGCCGGCGCTCAACGTCGTCCAGCACCCGATCTACGACGTGTGGCCCAAGAGCTGCGCGATGACCTTCCGCGACAGCGGACCCGACACGGTGCCCGCACCTTCGGCTGGCGGCGGCTCCGGCAACCGTTCCAGCGCGGAGAAATCGCCGTCGACCGAAGGTGCGCCCACCGAGAGCCCCGCCGTCGAATCGCCGAGCGCTGCGCCCAGCAACACCACGTAATCGTCGCGGGGCACTTCGACCGCGCCGAGCGTGGCGAGATGCCCGGTCTGGAACTGGCAATCGAGCAAGGTGAAGCCGCCCGCCTTCAACCGCGCGACGAGATGCGCGAACGCAACCTTGGAGGCATCGCGTACCCGGGTGACCATCGATTCGCCGAAGAACGCCTTGCCGAGCGCGAGGCCGTAGAGCCCCCCGGCGAGCCGATCGCCGTCCCAGCACTCGATCGAATGCGCGAAGCCGCGGCGATGGAGCTCCATGAAGACGCGCTCGATCGGGCCGTTGATCCAGGTATCGGGCCGGTCGGTCGCGGATTCGGCGCAGAGCTGGATGATGCGTTCGAATGCCGTGTCGGCGGTGACGCGGAATCGCTCGGCGAGGATCGTCTTGCGGAGCGAGCGCGACAGATGGAAACCGTCGAGCGGGAGGATGCCGCGCAGCTTGGGCTCCACCCAATAGACGCTCGACGCCATCCGGTGATCCGCCATCGGGAATACGCCCATTGCATAAGCGCGCAGCACGAGATCGGGATCGAGATCCGGCTGGGGCGGGAGCGCGCGAGTCATCTCCGCCTCAACGCGCGGAGGCCAGCCGGCGTTCGATCGCTTGCCAAAGCGATGCGAATGCCTGCGTGGCCGGGCTGCGCGGTGCGAAGGCGCCGAGCGGCCGGCGGTGCACGGTCATGGTTTCGACGACGCTCGCCATCGGGATTACCGGCCAGTCCGGATGCGCGGCGAGCGCCTCGCCGTGCAGCTTGCGGCGCCGGTCGACCATCGAATGGACGGGCATCAGCGGCACCTTGCCGCGCCGTCCGAGATGGTTCTCGACTTCGGCCAGCGCGCGCATCGAGAGCGGCGAGGGGATGACGGGGACGACGATCAGGTCGGCGGCGCGCATCACTTGCTCGCTGGTTTCGGTAAGCCCAGGCGGACAATCGAGCAGCACGCGATCATAGGATTCGGCCAGCGCGCCGAGCAATTTGGCGAGGCGCTTCTTCTTGTCGAGTTCGTGGAAGGTCCGATCGAGCGAGCGCAGTGACGTGTCGGCGGCGATCAGGTCGAGCCGATCGATCCCGGTATGCCGGGCGAGCTTGGCGGGGCCGACATCGCGGGTGAAGATCGCCTGCGCCTCGTTGCGGCCACTCGCCTGGCCTTCGAGCAGGAAAGTCGACGCCGCCTGGGGATCGAGGTCCCACAGCAAGGTCCGCCGCGCCGAGCGCGCGGCGGCCCAGGCGAGGTTGACCGTCAGCGTGGTCTTACCGACGCCGCCCTTCAGGCTGTACACTGCGATCGTAGCCAAGCGAGTCCCTCCCGGCGCCGCGCGCACGCTGGCATGAAAAAGGGCCGGCGGGGAAGCCCCGCCGGCCCTTGGAAATGACTAATCGGTCGCGTTTCAGGCGTGACAGGTCTTGGCGGGCTTGCCGGGAAGCGTGACGCTGACGTTCTTCGAGGTGCCGGTGAGCTTGTAGCCGCCTGCGGCCTCGAAGGGCTGGCCGGCTTCGGGCGCCTTGAGCATGGTGGCGGGGCCACCCTTCTCGGTCTTCAGCTGGACCTGCTTGTTGCCCTGGAAGAAGTCGACATAGACGAGGCTGTTGTCGCCGCAGCGCAGCGTAACGCTCTCGGCGATCGCAGGCGGAAGCTCGATCGGCGCGGCATTGGCGAGCTGCGACGCCATGGGATCGGGCGCGGTGCTGCTCACTTCCTCGGGAGCCTGGCTGCCGCATGCGGCAAGTGACAGAAGCGCAAAAGCGGCGGCGGCAATAAGGGAGGGGTTCTTCATAGCGGGAATTGCTTTCGGACAGGTGGCAAGAATCGTCAAGCGATTCGTGATACAAGGTCACATTATTGTGCTGCGCCGCAACGTAACACGCCGATTGTTTCCCCCATGTGAACTCTATTCGTGAAATTCGTCCAGATCCGGGATTCTCCCGAAGGCGATCTTCGTCCCCACTGCGTCGATGCGCCCGCCGTTCAGCGGGCCGACGCTGACGGCATGGCGGCCGAACTTCTCGTTGATCCGGTCCATCGCGCGGCTGAGCGAGAGCGTGCGCGTCTCGCGCGCCAGCGGATCGTCGGGATCGAGCGCGGCGAACAGCGAGCCCTGCTCGCCCTCGACCGTCTCGATCTCGCAGAGCGTGACGCCGACCATGCGGAGGCGAAAACCACCGGCACGCGCGCGCCCGGCCTCGGCGAGGCGAGGGAAGAGCGTATCCAGCGCCGAGAGGATGACGAAACTGTCCTGCGTGCTCGGCAGCTTGATCGCGGCGCGCCAGTTGGACTTGTCGTCCTCGAACTTGCCGTGGAGCACGAGCAGGCGGCTGCGATAGCCCTTGCGGCGCAACCGGCTCGCGGCCTTGAGCGCGAGGCGGCGCGCAGTCAGGCGGGTCGGCTCGAGCCCGCGCTTGCTGGGCGAAAGGACGTGGCTGTGGCCGATCGTCCGGCTCTGCGTCGGCTTCTCGGGCAGCTCGACGCCGTGGAGCAGATACCAGAGCCGATCGCCATTGGTACCGCCCCAGGCAGTGCCGGCGTCGCGCGGGCGCCGCTCGCAGAGCTGGCGGATGTCGAGGATGCCGTCCTGCGCGAGCCGGCGCTCCATCTTGGCGCCGATCCCGGCGATCTCGCGCAGCTTGAGATCGTAGAGCCGATGCGGGAGCTGGTCGGCAGTAAACACCACCAGCCCGTCGGGTTTCTGCAAGTCGGAAGCCAGTTTGGCGAGCAGCCGGTTGGGCGCGATGCCGACCGAGCTGGTGAGGCATTCGCCGACCTGCGCGCGGATGCCAGCCTTGATCCGCTTCGCCAGCGCGACCGCGGCTTCGGGCGAATTCTCGTTGTCGAGCAGGCGGCATGCCACTTCATCGATGCTGCACACATGGGTGACGGGAATGTGCTTCCAGATCTCGGCGATGATCGCGTCGTGGAACTCGACATATTTCTCGTGCCGCGCCGGGGCGATCAAGATGTCGCGGCACTTGCGCTTCGCTTCCCACACCGGGGTGCCTGTGGAGATGCCGTAGCGCTTGGCCTCGACCGAGGCGGCGATCGCGACGGTGGTGTCGGCATCGACGGGCGCGACGATCACCGGCTTGCCGCGGAGCGCCGGATCTAGCTGCTGCTCGACGCTCGCGAAATAGCTGTTCAGATCGAGGAACAACCAGCGCAGCGGGCGGGGCGGGAAGGCCAGGATGTTGGAAATGCCGAGCTTAACTTCGCACTTTTCCCGCGAATCGTGAACAAAAGTTTCAACTGCGGGATCGATTATTGCGCTGCGCGGAACGGCGCCCAAGGCCGAAGCGGGGACAGCGCGACTCATATCTGGGAACAATAGCAGAACATCGTCTTGTAGGAAACCGACTTGACCCGCGCGCGCCGGCTTCGCAGGACAGGAGCGATGGAGAAACGCATGCGGCTGTTGCTGACGATGGGACTGGCGCTGACGCTCGCGGCATGCGGCGGCGGCGAGGACGTGGCGAACAACAGCGCGGTGCCTACTCCGACGCCCACGCCGGGCCCGATGCTGGGCGGAGTCGATCTCGACAAGCCGATCCGCGCGACCGGAAGCGCGCCCTATTGGGCGATCTACATCGCGCCGGGGACGATCGCTTTCGCGGATGCGCCCAAGGCGAGCCCCACGGATTTCTATCCGATCTCGCCGAAGCTGGCGGGCGACACCGCGCGTTTTGAGACGCAGACGCCGAAGGGCGAGCCGGTGACGATCACGCTAACCGCCAAGGCGTGTCAGGCAGGCAAGGAAACGCTGCCGCTGACCGCCGAGGTGCGGATCGGCGACCGGACGCTGAGGGGGTGCGCAGGACCGGGCGCCTATGACTGGGCGGCGCGTAGGGCGTCTCCCACGCCTGCGCCGACGCCGTCGTCGAAAGCGCGATAGGCCGGGATTCTTCCTCCTCCCTGTAAGGGAGGGGTTAGGGGTGGGTAGCACGGGCTGGGGCTCGATGCCCCGGCCCGTGCCAATTTGCTGCCGGTTGGAGATTCTTTTTAGGCGCGCAGACGCGCGCACCCACCCCCAGCCCCTCCCTGCGAGCAGGGAGGGGAGATAGTTGTTTCCGCCCTATGATCGCCGGCAGGTCAGATAGATCGGGTTTCCGACCAGCAGCGGACGCCCCTCGCCGTCGCGCACGTTGACCGCTGCCCAGCCGCAGCTTCGCGGCGCGAGCGGGAATTCGACATGCGCGTCGTCGCCGGCGACCGGCGATTGCGCCGCCACCGCGCCGTTGACGACAAGCTCGGCGCTGGCCCCGCCGACGCCGACGGCATGGGCGTGGATGCGCAGCCCGGCATCGCCGGCGATCGTCCCGCCCATCACCGCCTTCGACTTGCCCGCCGCCGCAGTCACTTCGAGGAGACGGTTGCGCGTGCCGGCGACGTCGATGAAGACATTGCCTGCCCGGATCCCCGCGAGGATGCCCGCGAGCGACAGTTCGGGCGCATGGACCACCGTGGTCGGGCGGCCGATCGGGGCCTTGCCTTCGGGTGCGTCTGGATCGTGATTGTCGCTCCCGGCGATGCCGGTCAGGCGATGGCCTTCGTTGAGCCGGGCATACCAGAAGCCGATGCCGGCGAGCGGGCCGGTCGTGATCGTGCTGTTGATCGCCTCGATCGCAGTGACGCGGTTCCAGTCGGTGTTCGGCCAGATCCAGCCGCAGCCCATGCAGGCTTCGCCCGAAGGCAGCGCGGGGTGGTTGATCGACAGGATCGCGCCCGCTGCGGCGACGTCGCGAGTCAAAGCGGCGATGTCGGGAACGGCGGCGCCGACGCGGAAATCGACGAAGCGGCGCTCGCCAAAGATGTTGGCGTGGCCGCCGAAGGTGGTGATCTCGGTCCCGGGGATCAGCAATGTCCGGTCGAAATAGGGCTGGAGTTCGCGCAGCCCGCCGAAATGCGCCGTCGTGTTGTGATCGGTGACCGCGGCGAAATCGAGCCCGGCCTTGGCCGCGGCCTCGACGGTGCGGAACAGCGGGCAGGGGACACGCTTGCCGCTCTGGCTGGAGCAGCTGCCGTCGCTGTTGGCGTCGTGCATGTGAAAGTCGCCGCGATACCAGCCGGACGCGGGATTGAGCGGCGCGTCGGCGATCCGCTCGCTCGCATGGGTGCCGCCGGCACGGTCGAAATCCACCGTCACGCGATAAGCGGCGCGGCTGTTTGCGCGCGCATTGGGGACGCCGAGCATCAGCTGCCAGCGGCCCGCGGGCAGCGCGCCGGTGAGGTAGCCGGGCGTGGCGTCGCTGGGGGCGAGGGTGAAGCGGTCGCGCGTGCCGCCGCTCCAGCCGCGGAAGCGCTCCGGGTCCCACACGCCCATGTCGACGACGGTCTTGTTGGCTTTGTCGTAGGTCAGAGTGACGGTGATCCGTTCGACGCCCGCGGGGACATCGAACGGAACCGGCTTGTAGTGCTGATGGTCGGCACCGGTGATCTCGCCGGTGAAGACCGCGTCCTGCGCCGCCGCCGCGCCGGGAACGAGAAGGGCGAGCAGCGCAGGCGCGAGGAAGCGCATCAGAACTTGAAGTCCACCGCGAAGCGGACATTGCGGCCCACGATCGGACGGCCGATGAACAGCAGGTCGTTGGCCTGGCCGCTGGTCAGTTCGCCCGCGCGCGGATTGCCCTCGGTCAGGCCGATCGTGTTGGTGAGGTTGTCGCCATAGGCCCAGAGGCTGATCTGGTCGGTCACACCCAGACGGACGCTGGCGTTGATCACGGTGTAAGCGGGCAGCTGCGAGGTGTTGGCCGCATCGGCATAGCGCTTGGTATAATGCTCGACGTCCACCTGTGCGCGGAAGCGATTGTCGAACAGCGTGACCGCCGGAGTGGCACGCAGTGCGAGGCGGGGAACGCGGAGGAGCTGGTTGCCGCTATAATCGCGCGGGATCAGCGTGGTGCCCGACAGCTCGTTATATTTCAGGTTGCGGAAGGTGGGGTTCTGCCAGGTTCCGTTGAGCGTGAAATCGAACCAGGCGACCGGGCGCAGCGTGCCCTCGAACTCGACGCCGTAGGCGCGGGTATCGGTGTACACGGTCTGCTGAGTGTAGCCGTTGGTCGCCGGATTGAACTGGGTGTTGCCGATCGAATAAGAGTCGAAGTCGGTCAGGAACGCAGTGGCGTAGAGGCTGACCAGAGGCGAAGCGTATTTGAGCCCCGCTTCCCACATCTTTATCCCCTGGGTCACCGGCTGCGCGGTGGCGTTGGTGATGAAGCTGCCGACGCTCGGCAGGCGGAAGGCCGAGGTGTAGCGTGCGAACAGCCCGGCGCCGCGGGTGAACTGCCAATTGGCGCCGAGCGTCCAGCCCACCCGGTCGAAGTCGCGATTATAAGGCGTGAACACGCCGTTGCCGGTGAGCACCGTGTTATCGGCGAGCGTGGTCGGATCGCCGAGGTTGACGGTGCGGTTGCCTTCCTGCGCGCCGCGCGTGCTCACCTTCTCCCAGCGCACGCCGCCGTCGATGCGCAGCGCCGGCGTGAGCTGCCATTCGTCCGAAGCGTAGAGTGCGATCGTGTTCGACGAGCCATAGCCGTTGGCGAATTCGGAGCCGTAGCGCGCGACGCCCTTGTCGGTGAGCGCGCCGACGATCTGGCCCGCGGCGTTGAGCGCGACCAGATCGAGCAGGCGTGAATTGCCCGACACGTCCTGGAGCGTCGAGGCGGAATAGCGCGTGAAGGTCTCCTTGATGTAGGCGTAATAGGCGCCGATCGCGAAATCGTGCGTGGTGCCGCCCATCGCGAAGCTGCGGGCGAGGCGCAGATCGTCGAGCAATTCGCTTTCCTCGACCGTCACCGGGCGCGCGGCGTTGATGAACACGTCGCCATTGCCGTTCTGGCCGGTCACGTCGAAGGGCGTGCCGCCATCCACATAGCGCAGCTGGATGCTGGTCGCGCCCGGATAGGCGGCGAGCACCTGGCTGCGATAGGTGTCGAGGAGCGCCGTCGCGGTGCTCACCGACGCTGGATAGACGCCGTTGCGCACCGTGCGCGAATCCCGGTAGCGCAGATTGTTCGAGATCTTCCAGCCATCGCCGAACTCCCAGTCGCTCAGCCAGCTGAGCTGATCGAGCCGGATGCTGGTGCCGTCGGATTCGCGGAAATCGACCGGGCCGGTGGCGCTCTTGAGCGTCATCCGCTCTACCGCGCGGCTCGCAGTGGTGCCGTAATGCGGATCGAAGCCGGGCAGGCCGACGATGTCGCCCTTGCTGTCCTTGGTCAGCGGGATGCCGGTGTAGAAGATCGCGTGGTCGTCGAGATGCTTGTAGCTGAAGGTGGTGCTGCCGTTGCCGAAATCGCCATGCAGGTCCGCGCGGATCTGGCCGCCCTTGTTGCCGGTGAAGCCTGGATCGCGCACGCCCTGCTCGTTGCGGTAGAAGCCGCCGACGCTCAGGCCCCAGCCGCCGCCGATCGGCGCACCGACCCAGCCATCGAAACGGTAGAGCTCGGCGGTCGGGCCATAGAGGACGCGTGCGACGCCCGAGATCGAATCGCCGGGCTTGCGGGTGATGAAGTTGACCACGCCGCCGGGAGCGTTGGGATAGAAGATCGACGAGGGGCCGCCGCGGACGACTTCGACGCGCTCGATCGATTCATCCATACGGAACGCTTGGTCGGCGTTGAGATAGCCGAGCGAGGGGTCATGCTGCACCGGCAGCCCGTCCTCGAGCAGGTTGATCGAGCCGAAACCGTCGACCGGGATGCCGCGCGCGCGAACATTGCCGCTGCCTTCGCCGCCCGAAGCCTCGACCCAGAAACCGGGGACCGACTTGAGCGTCTCGGTCACGCTCGATGCGGCGCGCGAGCGCAGCGCGTCATTGTCGATCGACGTGAGCGCGTAGCTGGTCTCGACCCGCGTCCGCTCGCCCGCGCCGGCGCGGCCGGTGACGACGATTTCGCCGTCCTGCGCCTCGGCTTCGGGCGCGGCGCTTTCGGTGCTGGTTTGCGCGAGCGCGGCGGTGCTACAGCTGACGAGCAGCGCGAACAGCCCGGCACGAACAGGATATGCGACCTTCATTTTGATTGTTCCCCGACAGGACCGCTGAGTGCGGCGAGCGGGGCTTAGGGGTGGGTGATGACCGGTCGGTGGCGGCGTTGCTGCAGTGCGATGACAGTCCCGTGTCGGCTTGTGTCACGATGCCGGGGGGCGCGGGGGCGGACCTCAGTTCGCCTCCGTGAGCCATGCCGACAGTGCATGCCATGCCGGCAACTTTGCATCGACTCCGACGGTGTGGAGCGGGCTGCTCGAAGGGAGCGCGACGATCTCGTAGCGCGCCGCCGCGGCACCGAGCTGCTTCAGGCCGTGGCGCAGGGCGGTGCCGCCGTTGAACGCGATGGCGCGCAGATCGGGCAAGGTTGCTGTGAGCCCGGCGACATCGTGTCCTTCGATGTCGCGCATCGCCGCGTCGGTGCTGCCGGGGCGGGTGGCGCTGGCGACGACGTCCCACAGGCCGATATGCGCGGCGAGCAGGGCTTCGAGGCGCGCTTCGTAGGGAAGGGGAGGCAGATCGATTCCGGCAGCAGGCGAGATCAGCCGCCAGAACTGGTTCTGCGGGTGCGCATAATAACGCCGCTCGGCCAGCGAGCGCTCGCCGGGAAGCGAGCCGAGGACGAGCAGGCGGACATGGGCGTCCACGACAGGCGGGAAGCTGTGCTTGCGTTCGCTCACAGCGCGGGAGTGACGTCCGTGTGCACGAAATCGTTCCCCTTGAAGAGCAACGGCTCGTCCGTCGCTTTGGCAAGGGCGTAGGCGAAGCAATCGCCGAAGTTGAGATAAGCGAGGTGGCCTGTCCCGCGACCATAAATTCGATAGCCATCCCGCCCGAGCCGGGCTTGCTCGGGCGTGACATCCGCGATCGTGAGCCTGATGCTTCGGAGGAGAGCCTCTATCAGATGCGCCTTTTCAGGATGTCGTCGGGCGACGACAGTCGCCAATTCCATCCAGGTGCCCGCGGAGATGCGGCGCTCGCGCGCTTCGAATATCCTGCGTAGCATCGCATCCCGTTCGGGCTCTTCGAGTGCGATCGCCAGGATTGCCGACGTATCGACGATCACTTGGGCAAGCCATCCTCGTCATACATGTCGTCCATCCATTCCTTCGAGGATTTGCCGCGCATCTCGGGCGGTATGGACGCGACGAACTCGCGACTGATTTCCTTCACTTTCCCCAGGAACTCGGCGAACTCTTCCTCGCGCCGCTGCAATTCGCGCTCGAGCGCCAGGCGGATCACTTGCGTGACGGGCTGACCTGTAGCGTCGGCCAGCTGCCGCGCGAGGCGAACGGTTTCGGCGTCCTTGATGTTCAACTGCACGCCCATCGTTCTACCTCCGTCACCGTCCTTTCTACCACGGCTTGCAGGACCGACAAAGTAGGGTAATCTCCCCCCATGGCGCGCACGATCACCCGTTATGGCGATTTCTGGCCTTATTATCTGCGCGAGCATGCGAAGCCGGAGACGCGGCGGCTGCATTATATCGGGACCGCGCTGACCTTCGTGTTTCTCGCGGTTGCGCTGGCATATGGCGGCTGGTGGTGGGCGCTGGTGCCGCTGGCAGGCTATGGCTTCGCCTGGGGCGCGCATTTCGGCGTCGAGAAGAACCGGCCGGCGACGTTCACCTATCCGCTCTGGTCGCTCTTCTCGGACTATCGCATGTTCTTCCTGTGGTTGAGCGGGCGGCTGGAGCCGCACCTCAAGCAGGCCGGCGTATCCGCATAGTTTCACTTGCTTGCGGTACGGGCCTCGACGCCCCTATCTAGCTTCATGCATGTGACATCCGATACGCTGGGCCTGATCGGCAATACTCCGCTGGTGCGGCTGAAGGGGCCGAGCGAGGCGACCGGCTGCGACATCTTCGGCAAATGCGAATTCGCCAATCCGGGCGCGTCGGTGAAGGACCGGGCGGCCCTGTTCATCGTCCAGGACGCCGAGGAGCGCGAAGCGATCGCGCCGGGCGGGACGATCGTCGAGGGGACGGCGGGCAATACCGGGATCGGTCTCGCGCTGGTGGCCAATGCCAAGGGCTACAAGACGATCATCGTCATGCCCGAGACGCAGAGCCGCGAGAAGATGGACACGCTGCGCGCGCTGGGCGCCGAATTGGTGCTGGTGCCGGCGGCGCCTTATTCGAACCCCGGCCATTTCGTGCACACTTCGCGTCGGATCGCCGAAGAGACGCCCAACGCGATCTGGGCCAACCAGTTCGACAATATCGCCAATCGCCGCGCCCACATCGTCGGCACCGCCGAGGAGATCTGGCGCCAGATGGAAGGCCGGATCCACGGCTTCACCTGCTCGGTCGGCACCGGTGGGACGCTCGCCGGCGTCGGGCTGGGGCTCAAGGCCAAGGACGAGGCGGTCTGCATCGCGCTCAGCGACCCCTATGGCGCGGCGCTCTATGACTATTATGCCTGTGGGGAGCTCAAGTCCGAAGGCTCCTCGGTCGCCGAGGGGATCGGGCAGGGGCGGATCACCGGCAATCTGGAGGGCGCGCCTGTCGACGCCCAATTCCGCATCTCCGACGAGGAGGGGCTTGAATGGGTCGAGCGGCTACTCAAGGAAGAGGGGCTGTGTCTCGGGCTCTCCTCGGGGATCAACGTCGCCGGTGCGGTGCGGCTGGCGAAGCAGTTGGGCCCGGGCAAGCGCATCGCGACGATTCTCTGCGACACCGGCTTTCGTTACCTCTCGACGCTGTACAATGGCGAATGGCTGCGGTCGAAGGGATTGCCCGTGCCGGAGTGGCTCGGCGCCGCCTGACCGTCCGCCTCGACACGGGCGTGACGATGCGTTACATTTATGCCACAGCTTATGAAGTCGGGATCGCGAGACTCAGAGCAGGCGATGCAACGTGTCCGGGTCGGTATGACCGGGCTGGCGATGGTGCTGGTTCTCATCGGACTGGCGAGTGCGATCTTTTCCTCCGCCAATCGTGACGATCCGGTATCGGCCGTCGGAGCCCCCAACTCGGCAGTGGTCGCCAACATGATCGTCGAACCCGTCAACCTCGAGGGTGAGAAGGAAAAGGACGAGCCGCTCGCCGAGCTGGGCGTCGCGCCGAGCGCATCCTCCACCGATCAACCGGCCGAAGCCGAGGGCGGAACCCCCCAGCACTGATCCCCTCCATGGTGTTCCTGCGAACGCTGGAACCCGAGTTACCTGATGCATGGCTTGCCGCCCTGAGCTTCCGCTTTCGCAGGAGCACGGTTGATGGCGCGGCGGGTGGGGAAACGCATTTTCGGGTCTTCACGAGTCGCCGGTTTTTGAGGCGCGTGGCGCCTGATTAGGGCGGGTTTTCGCTCAAGCTTCGGAAATTTCACCACAAATCCAAGAAATTGGTCGGTGCGGCCGGCATGTCGCTCGCTTCAGCGTGCTTGCGAAACAAGGATAGAACATATCAAGTTCATATATGGAATATTGCATTTTCTGGGGACAAAGTGGGGCTAATTCCCGCTAAATCCCCACTTTACCCGTTGTGTCCCGGCGCCATTTGTGATCAAACAGGACGGCTAAGGGGGCACGTCCCTTTTCACCGTGAGATGATGCGCCGGAGGACCAGCCGGGAAACCGCGATTCCGGAGACGGGGAAGGCGTGCCCAAAAGGGGTTTGGGCGTGGCGGACAGGGAGCTCTTCGAAGGATTTGCGCTCCAGGCGGTGGACCTGAAAGGTCGCGTCGCCATTCCCGCAGACCTGCGCGCCGCCGCCGAGCGCAATTCCGACATCCGCCAGATCGTCGTGGGCCTCCATCCGGAGGACCCGTGCCTCTCCGCGCATGATCTGAGCTGGTCGAAGGAGAAATACGACCGGCTCGATCGCAAGGAGGCGCTTGCCGAGGAGCGTGGTTCCGAAGTCGACACGCGCGCAAAACGCCGTGCCTTCGGTCAGGTCGAGAAGGCACCCTTCGATGACTCGGGCCGCTTCGTGATCCCGCCTTTCTTCCGGATGAAGGCGAAGATCGGCAAATGGGCGTTCTTCAACGGCAGCGGCGAGACGTTCGACGTCTGGGCGCCCGAAGTGCTGCTCGCCGACGAGAATGCCGATCCCGGCCTGCGCGAGATCTGCGAGTATCTCTGCCAATCCAAGGGCGTGAAGCTGTGAGCGCGCCCCACATCCCCGTGCTGCTAGACGAAGTGGTCGACGGACTCGCCATCGTGCCCGGCGAACGCCATGTCGACGCGACGTTCGGCGCGGGCGGCTACACCAACGCCATCCTCGAGCGGGGTGCCGAGGTGGCCGCCTTCGATCGCGACCCCCAGGCGATCGAGGGCGGCCAAACCCTTGTCACGAAGGCCGGCGGGCGGCTGATCCTGATCGAGGCGCCGTTCAGCCAGATGGAAGGCGAGTTGACGCGCCGGGGGCTCGTGCCGGTCGACGGCGTGACGATGGATATCGGCGTCTCGTCGATGCAGCTCGACCAGGCCGATCGCGGCTTCAGCTTCCAGAGCGACGGCCCGCTCGACATGCGGATGAGCCAGTCGGGGACGACTGCCGAGGAATGGCTCAACAATGCCGATGAAGAAGAAATCGCTAACGTTTTATTTACCTTCGGCGAGGAGCCAAGATCTCGCCGAGTCGCCCGCGCGATAGTCTCCGCACGACCCCTTAAGCGGACTTCCGAACTGGCGAACGTGGTAAGAAAATCGTTAAACCATAAAGACTACGACAAGAAGGACCCGGCCACCCGGACCTTTCAGGCGATCCGCATCCACTTGAACCGCGAGCTCGACGAGCTCGCGGAAGGGCTTGCTGCGGCCGAGCGCGTGCTCAAGCCCGGAGGCAGGCTGGCGGTGGTCACCTTCCACTCGCTCGAGGACCGCATGGTGAAGCGGTTCCTGCGCGAGCGTAGCGGCAGCGAGCCCGCCGGTTCGCGGCATCGTCCGATGGCAGGCCCCAAGGCCGCGCCGAGTTTCGAAATGCCCGCCAAGGCCATTCGGGCCGGCGAGGCGGAAGTGGCGCGTAACCCGCGCGCCCGGTCCGCGACGCTCCGAGTAGCGCGTCGCACGGCCGCGGCGCCCTGGGGCAGTGAGGGAGTGAACTGATGGCAGTGCAGGGCTTCAAGGGGCTGGGATGGTTCCTGTGCGGCGTTGTCGTGGCGCCGGCATGCTACCTCGTCAATTCGCATGGCGCCGCCGAGCAGGCGAAGCTCAACGCGACCAGGCTGGCGATCGTCCAGGCGCAGCGCGACATCCGCGGGCTCGAGACCGAGTTCAATACGCGCGCCAACCTGGCCCAGCTCGAGCGCTGGAACGGCGAAGTACTGGCGCTGGCCGCGCCGGTTGCCCAGCAATATCTGGCGAGCGAGAGCGCGTTGGCGAGCCTCGACCAGCAGCCGGCCGATGTTCAGGTCGCCGCATTGGTAGTGCCGGCTGGCGCACCCGCCGTGCAGGCGGCGGCGGTGGCAGTGGCGCAGGTGACCAATCCGGTGCAGGAGGCTCCGCAGGATGCCGTGGCCGCGAAGAGCGTGGCCCAGCAGGACGGGGAGCTTCGCAAGCTGATGAAGAAGGCAGACCGCCGGGCGATCGCCTCGGTGGATCGTGGCGTATTGAGCGCATCGACGATCGACGACCTGCAGAAGCTGGCGAAGCGCGAGAAATTGGCGCTCCGTTGATCGTCGTCGTCGCCCCGCCGGCCCGGCAGGGCCGTACGGGCGGTGCCCGTCAGGCGCTCGTCGCCGTCGCCCAGTTGCGGCTGATGGTGCTTTCGCTGCTGTTCAGCTTCGGCATGCTGGTCGTCATCGGCAAGCTGGCGCTGCTCGCGCTCTGGGCCGAACCGGCGACTGCGCGCGACATCGCCGCCTCCCTGATCCCGCCGCGCGGCGACATCGTCGATCGCAACGGCGCGCCGCTTGCGCGCAGCATCGACGCCTGGTCGATCGCAGTGCATCCCGATCAGGTGATCGGCGACAAGGCGGCGCTGGCGCAGAAGCTCGCCGAATTGATCCCCGAGCAGAGCGCCGGCCATTATTATGCGATGCTCAATTCGGGCGGCAGCTTCGCCTATCTGAAGCGCCGGGCGATGCCCGAGCTGGTGACCGCCGTGAATGCGCTCGGCGAGCCGGGCATGGAATTCCAGCGCGAGCCCGACCGGCTCTATCCGCAATCGACCATGGCCGCGCACATCCTCGGCTTCCTCGACGCCAAGGGCGCTGGCGTATCGGGAATGGAGAAAGTGCTCGACCGCCAGCTGACCGATCCGGCGAAGCGCGGCGCACCGGTGGCGCTGTCGATCGACACGCGCGTGCAGGCGGCGCTCGAGAACGAACTCGGCCGGGCGATGACCGACTTGCAGGCGCGCGGCGCGGCAGGCGTGATCCTCGACGTGCATACCGGCGAAGTGCTCGCGATGACGTCGCTGCCGAGCTTCAACCCCAATGCGCTCGGAGGCGCGGCGCCGCCGAACAACGTCACCCAGAGCGTCTACGAGCTCGGCTCGACCTTCAAGCCGCTCGCCGTGGCGGCGGCGATCGATTCGGGCACGATCACCAACATGGCGCGGCGCTTCGATGCCACGCGGCCGCTGCAGGTCGGCCGGTTCATGATCCACGACGATCCGGGCGACGAACAGTTTCGCTGGCTGAACATCCCCGAGACACTGGTCTATTCGTCGAACATCGCCACTGCGCGGATCGCCGACGAACTTGGCCCGGAGAAGCTGCAGAACATGTTCCGCCGGCTGGGCTTCGATCGCCGCCCCGGCATCGAAGTGGGGGGCGCGAAGCCGCTCTGGCCGAATTACTGGGGCCGGATCACCGTGATGACCACGGCCTATGGCCACGGCATCGCAGTGACGCCGCTCCACCTCGCCAATGCCTATGCGACTCTTGTCAACGGCGGCATCCTGCGCCCGACGACGTTGCTCAAGGTCGATCCGAACAAGGTTCCCGCCGGGGAACGCGCGCTGCAGGAATCGACCAGCGCGCGGATGCGCCAGCTGCTGCGGCTGATCGTGCTCAAGGGCACCGGCCGCAAGGGCGAGGCGCCGGGCTTCCGGATCGCGGGCAAGACCGGCACCGCCGAGGCCGCTTCGGGAGGCGGTTACGACAAGCATCGCAACGTCTCGACCTTCGCGGCGGCTTTCCCGATCGACGCGCCGCGCTATGTGATGGTCGCCATGCTCGATTCGCCCAAGGCAAACCCCGCTATCGGGGTGTACCGCACCACCGCCGCCTGGACGGCCGCTCCGGTCGTGTCCCGCGTCGTCAGCCGTACCGGCACGTTGCTCGGCGTCAAACCCGATGCCGGGCGTGACATCGACGAGCGCGAATTGCTCCCGCTGATCTGGACGGGACCCGATCCCAAGCTGGGCGCCGAATGAGACTCGGCGCGCTGACCGGCGGAGAGGAAAGCGCCGTCGTCACCGGGTTCGCGATCGATCACCGCAAGGTCGCTCCGGGAACCGTGTTCGGTGCGTTCGAGGGCGCGCGGGTCAATGGCGAGGATTTCATTCCCGCCGCCGTGAAGGCCGGCGCGATTGCGGTCGTGGCACGGCCCGAGGCACGGGTCGAAGGCGCGCTGCACATCGCCGACATCAATCCGCGCGAGCGCTTCGCCCGGCTGGCGGCGAGGTTCTTCGCGCCGTTCCCCGAAACCGCGGTGGCGGTGACGGGGACCAACGGCAAGACCTCCACCGTCGAGATGACACGCCAATTGTGGCGGATGTCGGGGCATCACGCGGCGTCGATCGGCACGCTGGGGGTGACCACTTCCGACGATACCGTATCGACCGGCCTGACCACGCCCGATGTCGTCACCTTCCTCGCCAATGTCGCCGGGCTCGCGCGCGAGGGCGTGACGCATGTCGCGTTCGAGGCGTCGTCGCACGGGCTCTCGCAATATCGCACCGAGGGGCTGCCGGTGCACGCGGCGGCGTTTACCAATCTCAGCCGCGATCATCTCGATTATCATGGCGACATGGCGGCCTATTTCCACGCCAAGCTTCGGCTGTTCGCCGACGTGCTCGACATGGACGGCGCCGCGGTGGTCTGGGCCGATGATCCGCATGCGATGCGCGTGGAAGAGCTTGCCCGGATGCGCGGCAACAAGCTGATTACGGTGGGTGAGCATGGCGAGACGCTCAAGCTCGTCGAGCGCGATCCGACCTTGCTGGGGCAGGGGCTGATGATCGAGGCGGGCGGCACCACGCACAAGGTGATGCTGCCGCTGATCGGCGCCTATCAGGCCGCGAACGCGCTGACCGCGGCGGGGCTGGTGATCGCGACGGGCGGCGACGTTGCCGCGACGATCGCCAATCTGGCGCGGCTGCAGCCGGTGCGCGGACGGCTCGAGCGCGCAGTGATCACGCGCAGCGGCGCGCCGGTCTATGTCGATTATGCGCATACGCCGGATGCGCTGGAAGCGGCGATCGCTGCCTTGAAGCCGCACACCAGCGGCCGGCTGATCCTCGTCTTCGGCGCGGGCGGCGATCGCGACACGGGCAAGCGCGAGCCGATGGGGCAGGCGGCTGCGGCGGGCGCGGATGTGGTGATCGTCACCGACGACAATCCGCGCGGCGAGGATCCCGCGGCGATCCGCGCCGAGGTGCTGAAGGGCGCTCCGGATGCGACCGAGATCGGCGGGCGGCGCGAGGCGATTGCCGCGGCGGTGGCGATGGCCGAAGCCGCGGACATCGTGCTGATCGCGGGCAAGGGCCACGAACAGGGCCAGATCGTCGGCGATCGCGTGCTTCCTTTCGACGATGTGAGCGTTGCCCGGGAATGCGCAGCGTGACCGGGACCCCGTTCGCTTCGAGCGAAGTCGAGAAGCCTTTCCTCTCGGCCTCGTTTCTCGACTGCGCTCGAAACGAACGGAGGGGCTCATGACGTCTCTCTGGACCTCGGCCGAGATCACCGCCGCTACGGACGGGACGGCCTCGTCAGCCTTCGACGCCAACGGCGTGACCTTCGACTCCCGCGAAGTCGGCCGCGGCGACTTGTTCCTCGCCTTGAAGGGCGAGACGACCGACGGGCATCGCTTCCTCGACCAGGCATTCGCGCAGGGCGCGGCCGGTGCGGTGGTCTCCGAGCCGACGCCGCACCCGCATGTACTGGTCGCCGACACCACCGCGGCGCTCGATGCGCTGGGCGTGGCGTCACGCGCGCGCATGCAGGGCAAGGTGATCGGCGTCACCGGATCGGTGGGGAAGACCGGCACCAAGGAAGCTCTGTTCGCGGCGCTCGATCGGGTCGACCCGGGTTGTGCGCACCGTTCGGTCAAGAGCTACAACAACCATACCGGTGTGCCGTTGAGCCTTGCCCGGATGCCGCGCGACGCGCGTTTCGGCGTGTTCGAAATGGGAATGAACCATGCCGGCGAGCTCGCCCGGCTCACCCGGCTGGTGCGCCCGCATGTCGCCTTGGTCACCACGATCGCGCCGGCGCATATGGGCTTCTTCGCGAGCGAAGCGGCGATCGCCGACGCCAAAGGCGAGATTTTCGAGGGGCTGGAGCCCGGCGGGACCGCGATCGTTCCGTACGACAGCCCGCATCGCGACCGCCTCATCGCCGCTGCGAAGCCGCACGCCGGCCGGATCGTCACCTTCGGGCTGAACGACGGCGCCGATTTCCGCGCAGTCGAGCGGATGCGGACGCGCACCGGCGGGACCTTCGTCACCGCGCGGTTCGATGCGCGTGAGCTGAGCTTCACCATCTCGCAGCCGGGCGAACATTGGGTCTCGAACGCAATGGCGATCCTCGCCGCGGTCGACGCCGCCGGCGGCGATCTCGAAATGGCGGGCCTCGCGCTCGCCGAGATGGGCGGTCTGGCGGGACGCGGCGCGCGGTTCATGGCCGAATTGCCTGGCGGCGAGGCCCTGGTGATCGACGAGAGCTACAACGCCAATCCCGCCTCGATGCGCGCGACATTGGCCGTCCTCGCCAACGAGCCAGGCCGGAAAATCGCAGTGCTGGGCGAGATGCGTGAGCTGGGCGAGCATTCGGACGCGTTCCATGCAGCGCTGGCCGAGCCGATCGCGGCCGCGGGCGTCGGCTACGCCATCCTCGTCGGCGAGGCGATGGGCGCGCTCGCGAATGCGCTTGAGAGCAAAGTGGAATTCGTCCATGTGCCCGACGCCGCAACCGCGCGCGACCGGCTGAATGCCGTGCTGGCGCCGGGCGATGCGGTCCTCGTAAAAGGCTCTAACGGCGTGCGTCTCTCGACGGTCGTGGCGGCATTGGCGGAAGGGGCGATGGCCTGATGCTCTACTGGATCGCGGAACAGCTGGGCTTCCCCGGTATCCTCAATCTCATCCGCTATCTCTCGTTCCGCACCGGTGCCGCGGTCGCCACCGCTTTGCTGCTCGGGCTGATCATCGGGCCGAAGTTCATCGGCTGGCTGCGCGTCCGCCAGGGCAAGGGGCAGCCGATCCGCAGTGACGGGCCGCAGAGCCACCTCGCCAAGCGCGGTACGCCCACGATGGGTGGGCTGATGATCCTGACCAGCCTGATGATTTCGCTGTTTCTGTGGATGAACCTCTCAAACCCCCTGGTCTGGGCGTGCATGTTCGTGACCTTCGGGTTCGGCGCGATCGGATTCCTCGACGATTACGACAAGGTTCGAAAGGCGAGCACAGCGGGCGTATCGGGCAGGGTGCGGTTGCTCGGCGAGTTCGTGATCGCGGGCATCGCCAGCTGGGTGATCATCTCGCAGACGGGGACGGAGCTCTATGTGCCCTTCTTCAGCTGGATCCACCCCGATCTCGGCTGGTTCTACATCCCCTTCGCCGCCTTCACGATCGTCGCATTCGGCAATGCCGTGAACCTCACCGACGGCCTCGACGGGCTCGCGACGATGCCGGTGGTGATCGCCAGCATGGCGTTCATGCTGATCGCCTATGTTGCGGGAAACAAGGTGTTCGCGACCTATCTGGGCATCCCGCACGTGCCGGGCGCGGGCGACCTCGCGATCTTCTGCGGCGCGATCGTCGGCGCGGGGCTGGCCTTCCTGTGGTTCAACGCGCCCCCGGCGGCGGTGTTCATGGGCGATACCGGCAGCCTCGCGCTGGGCGGCGCGCTCGGCGCGATCGCGGTTTCGGCGCAGCACGAGCTGGTGCTGGGCATCATCGGCGGGCTGTTCGTCGTGGAGGCGCTTTCGGTCATCATCCAGGTGTTCTTCTTCAAGCGCACCGGCAAGCGCGTCTTCAAGATGGCGCCGATCCACCATCATTTCGAACAGCTCGGCTGGTCGGAGCCGACGGTGGTGATCCGCTTCTGGATCATCGCGTTCGTGCTGGCGCTGGCGGGGCTCTCGACGCTGAAGCTGCGGTGATCACGAGCACGGCCTGGCGCGGCGAACGCTATGCGGTGCTCGGGCTTGCGCGGTCGGGGCTGGCGACGGTCGACGCGCTGCTGGCGTCAGGTGCGCGGGTCGTTGCGTGGGATTCGAAGGAAGAGGCGCGCAACGCTCTTTCTCCCTCTCTCCGCTTGCGGGGAGAGGGTCGGGGAGAGGGGCCTATCGATAACGCACCCCACTTGCCCCTCTCCCCGGCCCTCTCCCCTGAAGGGGAGAGGGAGTTGGTGCTCGCCGATCCGCTCGATCTCGATCTCACCGGTTTCGCCGGTGTCGTCGTCTCGCCGGGCGTGCCGCTCAACAAGCATCCGATCGCGGCGCACGCGGCGAAGTTCGGGGTGCCCGTCATCGGCGATATCGAGCTGTTTGCGCAGGCGCGTGCCGAGCTGCCATCGCACAAGGTGGTCGGCGTCACCGGCACCAACGGCAAGTCGACCACTACTGCGCTGATCGACCATATCGCCCGCACCGCGGGACTGCCGAGCCTCGCCGGTGGCAATATCGGCTTGCCGATCCTTGGTCGCGATCCGCTGCCCGAAGGCGGAGTCTATGTGCTCGAACTGTCGAGCTACCAGATCGACCTGACCTTCAGTCTCGACTGCGACGTCGCGGTGTTGCTCAACCTCACGCCCGATCATCTCGATCGCTATGACGGGTTCGAGGGTTATGTTGCTTCGAAAGAGCGACTGTTTACGATGCAGTCTTGGGAGCACACCGGCATCTTCGGCGTGGACGATCCAGTGGCGGCAATGCTGGGCGGGGCGGCGAAAGGCGAGTTCGAGTACCGCAACGCCATAAGCTATACCGAATACGCTCGACGGGCGGACGCCAAGGGCCAGGAGAACTGGCCCGCGCTGCAGGGCCCGCATAATGCACAGAACGCGGCGGCTGCGATCCTGGCCTGCCAAACTTTGGGTATCGCTAAGGATCTGATCGAGCAGGGACTACGCAGCTTCCCCGGCCTGCCGCACCGCATGGAGCGCGTCGCGACGAAGCACGGCGTGCTGTTCGTCAACGACAGCAAGGCGACCAACGCCGATTCCACCACCCCGGCGCTCTCGGCCTATCCGTGCGTCCACTGGATCCTCGGCGGGCGCGCCAAGACCGACAGCCTCGAGGCGTGCCGCCCCGGCTTCGGCCATGTCGTCAAGGCGTACACGATCGGCGAGGCGGGCGAATTGTTCGCCAGCCTCCTCGAAGGCGAGATGCCGGTCGAACGCTCGGGCACGCTCGAAGCCGCAGTGAAGAGCGCCGCCGGGCAGGCGAAGCCGGGCGAAACCGTGCTGCTTTCCCCCGCCTGCGCCTCGTTCGACCAGTTCAAGGATTACGAGGCGCGCGGGCAGGCCTTCCGCGACGCAGTGGAGGCGCTCGGGTGAGCGACACCGCCGATACCGAAAGGCCCAATGGCGACGTCCGGCGTCGGGTGAGCAAGCAGCTCGGCCGTGCCAACACTTCGCGTGCGGGCATGTGGTTCTGGGAAGTCGATCGCGTATTGCTGCTGCTCGCGATGCTGCTGATCGCCATCGGGCTGGTCGCCGTCGCCGCGGCTTCGCCCGCAACGGCGCGCCGCTATTCGGACGCGACGCACATCATGCCGGCGATGCATTATTTCTGGCGCCAGCTGATGTGGGTTTGCCTGTCGGTGCCGGTGCTGATCGGCGTATCGATGCTGCCGATCACGATCGCGCGCCGCTTCGCGCTGATCGGCGCGGCATTCTTCCTGCTGCTGCTCGCGCTCGTGCCGATTATCGGCTCCGAGGCCAATGGCGCGCGGCGCTGGCTCGATCTCGGCGTCTCCGACCTTCAGCCTTCGGAGTTCCTCAAGCCGTTCTTCATCGTCGCCACTGCGTGGATGCTCTCGTTTCGCGCCAAGGATCCCGAACTGCCCGTCCTCTTCATCACCGGCGGACTGACCGCGGTGATCGCAGTGCTGCTGATGCTCCAGCCCGATTTCGGCCAGACGATCATATTCGGGACGGTGTGGCTGATCCTGCTGACGATCTCGGGCATCTCGGCTTTGGCGATCGGCGGGCTGATCGGCACCGCGCTAGCGGGGGTGGTCGCGGCCTATCTGTTCTACAGCACCGCCCGTACCCGTATCGACAATTTCCTGTTCCCCACCAAGGAAGCGGCGCTCGCCGACCGCTATCAGGTCGAGATGGCGCACCAGACGCTGAGCGCGGGCGGGCTCACCGGCGCCGGCCCCGGCAGCGGGCAGGTCAAGTTCAAGCTGCCCGAGGCGCATACCGATTACATCTTCTCGGTGATCGGTGAGGAATTCGGGCTGATCTCCTGCGCAGTGATCGCGTTGCTCTATGCTGCGATCGTGATCCGCGTGTTCATGAAGATGCTCGACGAGGAAGACGCGTTCCGCCTGCTCGCGGCTTCCGGCCTCGCCGCGCAGTTCGGCGTGCAGGCGATGATCAACATGGCGGTCAACACCGGCATCGCGCCTTCGAAGGGCATGACCTTGCCGTTCATCAGCTATGGCGGATCGTCGATGATCGCGCTGTCGATCGGATACGGGTTGCTGCTCGCCTTCACGCGTCGAAACCCGTATCTGAAGCGCTCGCCATATACGGGTCGGTGGAGCAAGGGATGACGAATTCGCGCAGCTATGTTCTGGCAGCAGGCGGGACAGGTGGACACATGGTGCCCGCCGCCGCGCTCGCGGCCGAGCTCGCGAGCCGGGGGCACAAGGTTTCGCTGGTCAGCGACGATCGCGGTGTGCGCTTTCCGGGATTGTTCGACGGAATCGACACGCACGTGCTGCCCGCTGGGCGGCTGGGCGGTGGCCCGCTCGGCTATATCCGCGCGGCGGGGCGTATCATGGCGGGACGGTCGATGGCGCTGCGGCTGTTCAAGGAGCTGCGCCCTTCGGCAGTGATCGGCTTTGGCGGCTATCCCGCTTTGCCGACCTTGCTCGCCGCTTTCCGTGCGGGCGTGCCCACGGTGATCCACGAGCAGAACGCGGTGCTGGGGCGAGTCAATCGTTTCGTCGCGGGCCGGGTGAGCGCAATTGCGACATCCTATGATGAAGTCGAACGGATGAAGCCGCGTTGGGCACCCAAGACGCATTTGATCGGCAACCCCGTGCGGGAAGCAGTGCTGGCGCTCCGCGACCGGCCTTACCCGATCCTCGACGAGGAAGGCATCTTCCGCGTGCTCGTCACCGGCGGCAGCCAGGGCGCGACGGTGCTGAGCCAGGTCGTGCCCGACGGACTGGCGCTGCTTCCCGTCCATTTCCGCCGCCGGCTCCAAGTGACGCACCAGGCCCGGATCGAGGATATCGATGCGGTACGCGCCAAATATCAGGCGCACGGCATTCCCGCCGACGTCTCGACCTACATCACCGACATGCCCGAGGCGCTGGCCTGGGCGCATATCGTCATCGCCCGCGCGGGCGCCTCGACGATTGCCGAGCTGACCGCCGCGGGTCGCCCGGCGATCCTCGTGCCGCTACCGAGCGCCACCGACGATCACCAGACCGCCAATGCGCGTGAGATCACCAATGCCGGTGGGGCGCGCACGATCTCGCAGCGCGCCTTCACTGCGACCGAGCTCGCCAAGCAGATCCAGAAGCTCGGGCTCGACGCCCAAGGGCTCGAGAACGCGGCGACGCGCGCGAAGAGCGTCGGACGTCCGCACGCGGCGAGCGATCTTGCCGATCTCGTCGAATCGATTCATGCCCCGACCGCGCCGATCAAGGTGCGCCGCGCGGCAATTCAGGGAAGGCTCGCTCACGCATGAAGGGTGTCGCAACCGACATCGGCACGATCCATTTCGTCGGGATCGGCGGCATCGGCATGTCGGGCATCGCCGAAGTGATGCACAATCTCGGCTACAAGGTGCAGGGTTCGGACGTTGCCGAGGGCTATGTCGTGCAGGGCCTGCGCGACCGCGGCATCCCGATAGCGATCGGTCACAAGGCCGAGAATATCGGCGAGGCGGCGGTGGTGGTGGTTTCCACTGCGATCGTGCGGACCAATCCCGAGGTCGAGGCTGCGTATGCGCGCCGCGTGCCGGTGGTGCGCCGGGCCGAGATGCTCGCCGAATTGATGCGGCTGAAGTCCACCGTCGCGGTGGCGGGGACGCACGGCAAGACCACGACGACCTCGATGGTCGCGGCGCTGCTCGACGCGGGCGGAGTGGATCCCACCGTGATCAACGGCGGCATCATCAACCAATATGGCTCGAACGCCCGGCTGGGCGACAGTGACTGGATGGTAGTCGAAGCCGATGAGAGCGACGGCAGCTTCCTGCGCCTCGACGGGACGATCGCGGTGGTCACGAACATCGATCCCGAGCATCTCGATCATTACGGCTCGTTCGATCGCGCCAAGGACGCCTATGTCGAGTTCGTCGAGAATGTGCCCTTTTATGGCGCGGCCTTGCTCTGTCTCGACCATCCCGAGGTGCAGGCGATCATCCCGCGCGTGCGTGATCGCCGGATCATCACTTACGGCTTCGCTGCCAGCGCCGATGTGCGCGGCGTGAATGTGACGCCGCATTCGGGCGGCAACCGTTTCGAGGCGATCATCCGCAACCGCGACGGCACCGTGCGCTCGATCGAGAATATCGAGCTGCCGATGCCCGGCCGTCATAATGTCCAGAACGCGCTCGCCGCGATCGGCGTGGCGCTCGAGCTGGGCATCCCCGACGTGACGATCCAGAAGGGCTTTGCCCGCTTCGGCGGGGTCAAGCGCCGCTTCACCAAGGTCGGCGAGACGCAAGGCGTCACGATCATCGACGATTACGGCCACCATCCGGTCGAGATCCGCGCGGTGCTCGCCGCTGCGCGCGAAAGCGCCGAGGGCAGGGTGATCGCCGTGGTCCAGCCGCATCGCTATTCGCGGCTCGGCAATCTGATGGACGACTTCGCCCAGGCCTTTAACGACGCCGACATGGTGCTGGTAACTCCGGTCTATGCAGCCGGCGAAGAACCCCGCGAGGGCGTCGATTCCGACGCACTGGTCGACGGAATCCGGCGGCGCGGGCATCGCTCGGCGGCGGCGGTAGCCGATGCGGAGGCGCTGGCACGCACGCTCGCCGAAGTGACCGTGCCGGGCGACATGGTCGTCTGCCTCGGTGCGGGCGACATCACCAAATGGGCCGCGGGCCTCGCCCCGGCGATCGAGGCGGCGCGGCAGGGGGCGGCGGCATGAGCGACTGGTTCTCGACCGCAGTCGAGATGCAGCGCGAGATCCTGCGCGCGCAAAAGGCGCAGATGGACGCGGCGCAGAAGATGCTCGATGCCGGCAAGCAGATGAGCGCGCTCCAGCAAGCCGGGCAGAAGGCCGCCGAGGCGAACCTCGCGGCATGGCAGCAATGGTCGAAGCTCTGGGGCTGGAAGTGAGCGTCTGCTACGCTTTGCCCCCTGTCCGCGGAAAACTGACTCACGGTGCGCCGCTCGCGCCTTTGGTGTGGTTCAAGAGCGGCGGCGCCGCCGAATGGCTCTTTGAGCCCGCCGATACCGACGATCTCGCCAATTTTCTCTTCGCGCTCGATCCCGCCGTGCCGGTGATGGGGCTTGGCCTCGGCTCCAACATGATCGTCCGCGACGGCGGCGTGCCCGGCGTGGTGGTGCGGCTCGGCAAGGCCTTCGCCACAGTCGAGCAGATCGATCCGACCGCATTGCGATGTGGCGGAGGCGCGTCGGGCATCCTCGTTTCCTCCAAAGCGCGCGATGCGGGGATTGCCGGCGTGGAGTTCCTGCGCTCGATCCCCGGCACGGTCGGCGGGTTCGTGCGGATGAACGGCGGCGCCTATGGCCGCGAGACCAGGGACATTCTGGTCGCGTGCGAGGTCGTCCTGCGCAGCGGAGAGCGCCGGACGCTGCAGCTCGACGAACTCGGTTACACCTATCGCCACAGCGAATTGCCCGCGGGCGCGATCGTCGTCAGTGCGACTTTTCGCGGCGAAGCCGGCGACCCGGCCGCTATCCAGGCCGAGATGGACCGCATCGCCGCCGCGCGCGAGGAATCGCAGCCGCTACGCTCGAAGACCGGTGGCTCGACCTTCAAGAATCCCGAGGGGCACAAGGCCTGGGCGCTGATCGACGCGGCGGGTTGCCGCGGGTTGCGGCGGGGCGATGCGCAGGTCAGTGAAAAACACTGCAATTTCCTGCTCAATCTGGGCAATGCTGCATCCGCCGACATTGAGGCGCTGGGCGAAGAGGTCCGCGCGAAAGTGAAGGCCCAGTCCGGCATCGCGCTGGAATGGGAAATTCAGCGTGTCGGCATGGTTGCCGACGACGCCGTCAAAGAGCGTATCGGGGTTGAGAAGTGAGCAAGTTGCACGTCGCCGTTCTCATGGGCGGGTGGTCCGCCGAGCGCGAGGTCTCGCTGATGTCGGGGAACGGCATCGCGGACGCGCTGAAGAGCCTCGGTCATCGTGTCAGCCGCGTCGACATGGATCGCGACGTCGCGGTGAAGCTGGCGGAACTGAAGCCCGATATCGTGTTCAATGCGCTGCACGGCACCCCCGGCGAGGACGGCACGGTGCAGGGCACGCTCGATCTGATGGGCCTCAAATATACCCATTCCGGCCTGGTCACCTCCGTGATCGCGATCGACAAGCAGCTCACCAAGCAGGCGCTGGTGCCGCATGGGATCCCGATGCCGGGCGGACGGATGGTGCGCAGCGAGGAGCTGTACGAGCGCGATCCGCTGCCGCGGCCTTATGTGCTCAAGCCGGTCAACGAAGGGTCGTCGGTGGGCGTCGCGATCGTCACCGCCGAGGGCAATTATGGCAACCCGATCAGCGCCGAGGCGCGGGGCCCGTGGCAGGAATTCGACGAACTGCTCGCCGAGCCCTTCATCCGCGGGCGTGAATTGACCACTGCCGTGCTCGGCGATCAGGCGCTCGGCGTCACCGAGCTCAAGCCGAAGAGCGGCTTCTACGACTATGACGCCAAATATACCGACGGGTTGACCGAGCATGTCTTCCCGGCCGACATCCCAGAGGAGGTCGCCGACGCCTGCAAGCGGATCGCGCTCGACGCGCATCGGCTGCTCGGCTGCAAGGGGTGTTCGCGCTCGGACTTCCGCTGGGACGACAATCAGGGCGTCGACGGGCTGTTTCTGCTCGAAGTGAATACCCAGCCCGGCATGACTCCACTCAGCCTCGTGCCCGAACAGGCGCGGCACCTCGGCATTTCCTATGCCGAGCTGGTGCAGCGCATCGTGGACGAAGCGCTTTGAGCCGAAGGTCCACCCAACGCACCGCCACGCGGCGCGGCGCGGCGCCAAAGAAGCGGAAGGCGAATTCGCGGCGTCCGAAGCGCCCTGGCTTGCTCGATCAGGCGGTTGCGGCGCTGCCGTTCAGCCAGGCGACGCTGACCCGCATCGCGACATGGGGCATCGTCGGCACTGTCGGTGCGGCAGCGCTGGGCGTGGCGATGTGGTTCGGCGTGCCGGCAATGGCCGGCGTCGCGATCGCCAATGTGGTGGGCGATGCCGGGCTCAAGGTCGACGAGATCCAGATCGACGGCATCAAGCGCATGGACAAGATGACCGTCTATACCCAGGCGCTCGACCAGGACTCGCGCGCCATGCCTTTGGTCGACCTCGCTTTAGTCCGCGAACGGCTGCTCAAATATCCCTGGGTCAAGGACGCGCGCGTCTCGCGCCGGTTGCCCAACACGCTGCGCATCTTCATCATCGAGCGCGAGCCCGCGGCGATCTGGCAGAGCCACGGCCAGTTGATGCTGGTCGACCCGACCGGCGTTCCGCTCGAGCCCGTCTCGACCGACGCAATGCCCGATCTTCCTTTGCTGGTCGGCGAGGGCGCCAATGCACAGGAACCCGCGCGCAAGAAGCTGCTCGACGAGGCGCCGTCAATCGAGCCCCTGGTCAAGGCGGCGACCTGGGTCGGCAACCGCCGCTGGGACCTGACCTTCGCCAGCGGCGAGAAGCTCCAGCTCCCCGAGGGTGAGGAGGAGGCGGCCAAGTCCTTACGCAAATTCGCAGAGTTGGATGCCGCGCAAGGTCTGCTACGAAAGGGCACGATACGCTTCGACATGCGCGTGCCGGGGAATATGGTGATGCAGCGGCCGCCGGGGCAAGCCGCGACCACCAGCGTCGAGACAGGGGAGTAAGACGATGGCCAAGGCAGTTCCAGAAGGACTGATCACCGCGCTCGACGTGGGATCGTCCAAGGTCTCTGCGCTGATCGCGCAACGCACGGACGACGGCCAGCTCGTCGTGCTCGGCACCGGCCAGCGCGAGAGCCGTGGCGTCAAGCGCGGCTATGTCGCCGACATGCACGCCACCGAACTCGCGATCCGGGAGGCGGTGGAGCAAGCAGAGCGCATCGCCGGCACCAATATCGAGGACGTCTGGGTCAGCTTCTCGGCGGGCGGTTTGCTCTCCGACGTGGTCAAGCTCGAGGCCGATCTGGGCGGCCACCGCGTCGAGCAGACCGATATCGACGAATTGCTCAAGGCCGGCCGCGACGCGATCGATCCGCAGGGCAAGATGGTGCTCCATGCCCAGCCGACCTGCTACACGATCGACGGCCTCGCCGGGATCAAGCGCCCGCTCGGGCTGCACGCCGATAGGCTCGGCATTGATATTCACGTCGTGTCGACCGAAGGCTCACCGGTCCGCAACCTCGATCTCTGCGTCCGCTCGGCACATCTCGAGGTTCGCTCGATCATTGCCGCGCCGGTCGCGACCGGGCTCGCCTGCCTCACCGACGAGGAGCGCGAGTTGGGCGTTGCGCTGGTGGAGATTGGTGCAGGTGTGACCAACGTCTCGGTGTTCGCGGGCGGCGTGCTCGCGGGACTCGCTTCGATCTCGATGGGTTCGGCAGATATCACCGACGACATTGCTTCGGCCTTCGGTACCGCCCGGACCTGGGCCGAGCGCACCAAATGCTTCCACGGCTCGGCGAATCTGAGCCCGCGCGACAATCACGAGATGATCGACGTGCAGCCGGCGATTCCCGATGAAGGCGTCGAAGGCCCGCGCATCACCAAGGCGCAATTGAACGCGACGATCCGCCAGCGGCTCGAACGACTGATGGCCGAGATCCAGAAGGAGTTGCGGAAGCTCGGCTTCCAGGACCCGATCGGCCGCCAGATCGTCCTCACCGGTGGCGGCGCCGAGCTGAAGGGCATTGCCGATTATGCGCAGCAATCGCTGGGCAATGCAGTCCGCGTCGGTCGTCCCAAGGGGCTGATCGCGCTGCCCGAGGCGCATGCCGGTCCGGCTTTCGCGACGCTCGCGGGCCTGGCGCGCTTCGCCGCGGCCGATCCGATCGATCTGCGCGCGCTCGAGCCCACGGGACACCAGATCGTCACCAAGGCCAGTCCCGGCGCGATTCTTCAGCGGCTGATGACGGCCTTTCGGTCGAATTATTAAAGAAATACGACCGGCGACCCTGTTTCCACTAGAGTCGGTTGCAACCATAGTGCATCAAAGCGTTCAACGGTGCCGTCCCAGCGCGATGGCGGCGCCATGGAGATAATGGAATGAGCATCGAATTTCTTCCAGCTGACGTCGACGAACTGACGCCCAAGATCACGGTGATCGGCGTTGGTGGCGCCGGCGGCAACGCGATCGCGAACATGATCCGGGCCGATGTGCTGGGGGTCGAGTTCCTCGTGGCGAACACCGACGCGCAGGCGTTGAAGCAGTCGTCGGCCGGGCATCGCATCCAGCTGGGCGCGAAGATCACGCAGGGTCTCGGCGCGGGTTCGCGTCCCGAAATCGGCCGTGCTGCTGCCGAAGAGACGATCGACCAGGTCCAGAAGGCGCTCGAGGGCGCGCATATGTGCTTCATCGCCGCCGGCATGGGCGGCGGCACCGGCACCGGCGCCGCGCCGGTGATCGCCAAGGCCGCGCGCGACATGGGCATCCTGACCGTCGGCGTCGTCACCAAGCCCTTCGCCTTCGAAGGCCGCCGTCGCGCGCAATCGGCGGAATCGGGCATCGAAGAGCTCCAGAAATATGTCGATACGCTGATCGTAATCCCCAACCAGAACCTGTTCCTGATCGCCAACGCCAACACGACGTTCAAGCAGGCGTTCGAGATGGCCGACGAGGTCCTCCAGCAGGGCGTTCGCGGCATCACCGACCTGATGGTCATGCCGGGCCTCATCAACCTCGACTTCGCCGACGTCCGTTCGGTGATGCAGGAGATGGGCAAGGCGATGATGGGCACCGGCGAGGCCGAGGGCGACGACCGCGCGCTGATCGCCGCGCAGAAGGCGATTGCCAATCCGCTGCTCGACGGCGTCTCGATGAACGGCGCCAAGGGCGTGATCGTTTCGATCACCGGCGGCGAGGATATGCGCCTGCTCGAAGTCGACGAGGCTGCTAACCACATCCGCGAGCTGGTCGACGAGGATGCCAACATCATCTGGGGCTCGGCGTTCAATCCGGACCTCGAAGGCAAGATCCGCGTATCGGTCGTCGCGACCGGTATCGATGCCGATGCCCAGGCGCGCGCTGCGCCGGCGGTCGAGCAGCCACGCGTCTTCTCCTTCTCGAATCCGCGCCGCAATGCCGCCGCGGCCGCAGCGGAGCCCGCTGCCGCCGAGGTCGCAGAACCTGGTTTCTCCGAGCCCGGTTACGAAGCCGAAGCGCAGGAGCCTGAGGAAGAGGCGCTCGTTCTCGAGGCTCCCGACGCGATCGAAGCCGAGGCTGAGGATGAGCCCGCCGCGGCCTATGACGAAGCCGGAGACTCCGACGAGCTGCTGCTCGGTGAGGGCAGCGCGGTGCCGATCGAAGAGCCGGTCGCGGAGGAAGCGCCCGCACCCGAGCTGACCAGTCGTCGCCGCTGGCTGACCGGCGGAAGCGACGAGGAAGCCGCGCCCGAAGCCAAGCCCGCACGCCGTGCTGGTGGCACGTTGTTCGAGCGCATGGCCTCGCGCGGTGCCGCCAAGGCCAATGAAGAGGATGACAAGGATCCGCTCGATATTCCGCGGTTCCTGCGCAGCCAGAACAACCAGTAAGGCGTTCGTCGCCGGCGGATCTCGCTTCGGCGAGCCACTGGCGGCGCGTCATTGGCGGTTCAGCCAATCGCGCCTCTAGCTGATCCCGAATGAAGCAGATTCGTCCCTTGCGCAGTATCGCGCTGGCACTGGCCCTCGCCGCGGGCTCGGTTGCCGCGCCGGCGCTTGCCCAGAGCGGGTTTGTTCCCGCCGCCAATCCCGAGGCTGACCAACTCGCTCAGGAGATGCGTGTGCTCGCGGCGAATCCGCGTGACATACGCGCGCTGCTGGAGGCGGGGAATCTGAGCGCACGGCTGGGTGATACCGCAGCGGCGCTCGCCTTTTTCGCGCGGGCCGAGGCGATTGACCCCACCAATCCCGGCATCCTTTCCGGCCGCGGCTCGACGCTCGTCCGGATGGAGCGGCCGGGCGAGGCGCTGCGCCTGTTCCAGGGCGCGGAGGCGAAGGGGCTTCCAGCACGTGAATATGCTGCCGATCGCGGTTTTGCCTATGATCTGCTCGGCCAGCCGGTGCTGGCGCAGGCGGACTACAAGCTCGCCCTGCAGAGCGAGCGCGATGACGAGACGGTGCGCCGCTACGCCTTGTCGCTGGGCATTACCGGCAATGTCGAGGAGGCGATGCGTCAGCTCGACCCGCTGCTCCGCAAGAGCGATCGCGCGGCGTGGCGCGCGCGCGCCTTCATCCTCGCGATGAACGACGATATCCCCGGCGCCGAGCGGATCGCGGCGAGCATGATGCCCGGGAATATGGGGGCGTCGCTTGCGCCCTTCTTCCGCCGGCTTGCCAATCTCGCGCCGGCCGACCGCGCCTTCGCCGTACATTTCGGCCAATTCTCCCCGACCGCGGCACGGCTAGCCGATGCGCGCCAGGCGCCTGCGTTCCCACGCTATGTTCCCGCGACGCGGGGACTTCAGCCGGCGCAGGCACAGGCGGCCCGAATGCCGGCGACCCAGGTCGCATCGCAACCCGATCGTCGTTCGCGCCGTGAACGCGAGCGCGATGCACGCGATGTGGCACCCCCTGCGCGTCGCGTCGTGCCGATACAGCCAGCTCCCGCCGCCCCGGTGCAGACCGCCGCCGCCGAGCCGCTCCCGGGACCGCCTCCCGCATCCCGGCAGGAAACGCCGATGGTCCAGCCGTTGCCCGCGCCGCGCGCGGAAGAGATCGATGCGCCGATCCGCGAGGCCGCGGCGCCCGTCCAGGTGGCGCGTCGCGAAAGCACGCCGGAGCACAGCCCGATCACGCCGTCCGCTCAAGGAGGACCCGAGGGGCCATCGACTGGTGGGGCCAAGCCTGAAACGGCGGCGCAACCGGCGCCGGCGCCTTCTACGCCCGCACCTGCGCCAGCCACTGTCATTGCGCAGCCCGCCGCGACGTTACCCGATAGCGCGCGTCCCGTGGCGAGCGGCCCCGAAACAGCCCCCGCTGCACAACCGGCCGCCACGGCCGCGCGGCCCGAGCCGGCGCCACCCGGTCCGGCGCGCGTGGGGCAGGAGGATTCGGTACTCGCCGCGATCGTTGCCGGCATCACCATTCCCGGCGAGGAGCTCCAGATCGTGACGGCGACTCCGGTCGATCTGCCGCCGGAGCCCGCGCGTGTTGCCGCCACGCCGGAAGCGGCTCGCCCGAGGGCGAAACCCGAGGCGGTCAAACCTCCGCCGGCCATGAAGCCCAGACCGGAACCGGCCAAGGCGGAAGCGGCCAAGGGCAAGGACGCGAAAAAGGCGGAACTCGCCAAGGCGGATCCCAAAGCGAAAAAGCCCGAACCGAAGACCAAGGCCGAACCCGCGCGCGTCTGGGTCCAGGTCGCCGGCGGCGCGAACGAAGCGAGCCTGTCCAAGGCGTGGAAGGCCGTGGTCGCCAAGGCGCCCGCGCTGAAGGGCAAGGCCGGCTGGTGGACGCCGCTGCGGGCCACCAATCGCGTGCTGACCGGCCCGTTCAAGACCGCCGCCGAGGCGCAGGCCTTCGTCAACACGCTAGGCAAGTCGGGCGTGTCGGGCTTCGTCTTCACCAGCGAAGCCGGGCAGAAGGTGACCAGACTGGGCGCGGACTGAGCTGCCTCCTGGGCACTGCCGTCGGTCCAGTTGCGAAGTTCAGTGCGTGAGCAATTTCCTCCGCCCCAGCACGATGAAACTCGCAGCGAACAGGAGCACGGTGAATATCGTCAGCCAGTCGAGCGGCGCGGGCGCAGCGACGAAGCCGAGATGGGCCAGCATCGCCCAGCCGCCGCCGAGCACCAGGATCAGGTAGAAGGCCATGTTGCCGGTCTCGTGCGACAGTGTGCGCCCCAACTCATCCGACAGCCGCCACGCCGCGATCGTCAGCAGCGTCAGGATGGCGATGAGGACCAGCGCGCCGGCCAGGGCCGCTGCCGGGGAAAGGACGCCGGCGCCAGCGAGGCCCAGCCCGATCAGCAACAGGCCGTAGCACGCCACCCAGGTGAAGCTGCAAAGCATCAGCCGGCCGCGTTCGCGCAGGTCCTCGGCAGCCATTTCGTCGTCGACGAGGTGGAGGCCGGTGTGGACGCTCGCGGTAGTGAGGCCGCCGAGGACGGCGACGACGACAAGCGTCGCGCCCGTCACGGCGGCGATCCACTCCGAGACACCCACGTCGGTGCGGGCGAGCGCGGTGAAGCCCCAGATGACGAGCAGGAAAGCCAGGATGGCCACTGCGTTCTGGATCAGGAAATTGCGAAGCGTTCCGAGATTGAGCGATCGTTTGCGGCTGGTGAAGCCGACTACCACCATCGAGAACAGCATCGCCAGCCCCAGCTGCGCAGTGACTCGGCTCGGCCGGACGACCGCGTCCATGATGTCCTGATGCAGGAACCGCATGGCGCCCCAGAGGGCGAGGAGGTAGAATACCGCACCCACCGCGCTCCACGCCGCGAAGTTGCGCCAGCTGGGCGCGGACTTTTCGTTCGCCATCGCCGTCATCATTCCTCTCCCGGTTCCCAGTGATCGACGAACAGCTCGGGCACGGCCACGTCGAACAGCTTTGCCATGCGCAGAGCCAGCGGCAGGCTGGGGTCGTATTTGTCGGTTTCGACCGCGTTGATCGTCTGCCGCGAAACGCCGAGCCGCCGGGCAAGCTCGCCCTGGCTCCATCCCCGACCCTCGCGCATCGCCTTCAAGCGATTTTCCAAGACGACTCTCCTGCCTGTAAAGAGTTCTTTACAGGTGTCCGGCAAGAGTGTCAAGAGCTCTTTACAGGCCCGCTTTCAATCGGCTGGTTTGCAGTGTCTGTTGTCCACCAGACGGCAAGCTATCGGACCGGCGCCCGGACGCGTCGAACCCTTCGACAAATACCCTCCGACCCGCTAGTGCCGCTCGCGTGAGAGCGACTTCCTCTTGGGCGAGCACACCGGATCTGAGCCGCGGCCGCCTCCATGAAGAACAAAGTGGGACTGTCCGCGGCCCGCGCGACGCCTTTCAGCGCGACCGCGACCGGATCATCCATTCGATCAGCTTCCGGCGCCTGCGACACAAGACCCAGGTCTTCATGGCGCCCGACGGCGACCATTTTCGGGTACGGCTCACCCACAGCCTCGAAGTGGCGCAGATCGGCCGGACCGTCGCGCGGGCGCTCGGGCTCAACGAGGATCTGACCGAGGCTCTGTGCCTCGCGCACGATATCGGCCATCCGCCCTTCGGCCATGCCGGCGAGGATGCGCTGGAAGCGGCGCTCGCGGGGCGGGGCGGGTTCGATCATAACGGCCATACGCTGCGCACGCTGACCGAGCTGGATCGGCCCTATCCCAGCTGGAACGGACTCAACCTGACCTGGGAGACACTCGAGGGACTCGCCAAGCACAACGGGCCGATCGCTGCGCCGGAATGGGCCCTTGCGGCGGCGGATGCACAGTTCCCGCTCGAGCTCGATCGCTGGCCGTCGCTCGAGGCGCAGGTCGCGGCGCTCGCCGACGACATCGCCTATGACAATCACGACATAGACGACGGCCTGCGCGCCGGGCTGCTCAGCCTCGACCAGCTCATGCAGGTGCCGATGATCGCCGAGGGCTGGCGACGCGTCGAGGCGAAGTTCCCGGGCGTGCCGGCGCGGCGGCTGATCGGCGAGCTGATCCGGTCCCAGATCGGCGAAATGGTCAACGACCTGATCGCATCGACGCAGGCGCGGCTGGCCGAAAGCGGAGTCGAGACGCCGGCGGACGTGCGCGCGGCGGGCCGCTGCCTCGTGACCTTCTCGGAGGCGATGCGCGAGGCCGAGCGCGGGCTCAAACGCTTCATGTACGCCAATCTCTATCACCACCCCAACCAGATGGCGGCGGCGGAGGCTGCGCACGGCGTGGTGGCGGGACTTTTCGCGGCCTATGCCGCCGATCCGGCGCAAATGCCGGCGGAATGGCGCGAGGCGCTGCCGGCTGAGGAACCGTGGCGGGGCCGGCACATCGCGGACTTCATCGCCGGGATGACCGATCGTTACGCGATCGCGCGCTACCAGGAAGTCGTGGGCCCTATCGCGCTTCCCGAAGGGTTCTGACGCGCTGAAAGCGGGGCCTCCGCCAACTGGCGAAGGCCCCTGGTTCGATTTAACGCTGCGCGACGACGACCGCGCCGGCGCCTTCGCGCTTCGGTGCGCGGAACGATACGCGCGCGCCGCCGGCATAGCCGTCCACCCAATCGCCCTTGACGACGAGGCGGAACTTGCCGCCCTGCGAGGCCTTGCCCTCGAGGACGAGCGTATCGCCCTTCGGCGTCGCGGTATAGGCGTAGGTCACGCCTTCGTGCGTGAACACGCGCTCTTTGGCAGTGGCGGGAGCCGCAAAGGCGATTACGGCGGCGGCGGTGGCGATAAGAAGCTTGGTCACGATCTATCTCCTTCAAAAGCTCGAAAGAGCCAGACCGGCATCCCTGTGTGTCTTGTTCTGTTCTCGAAACCAAAATGCTGCGTCGCAACAAAATCGGCAATCGCAAAGGACGGAGGGCATGATTGCAATCCGTGCAAGAATCACGACGAACCGATCGCCTGACAAACTTCTGCGACAGGTCGTGCGTATGAACCAACCTGCGTAACCAGAGGTGGGTCATGGCGAAGGCTAGCATCGCGCTCAATCGGTTCGGCTTGGGCGGCCGTCCTGGCGACACGCCGGGAGCCGATCCGGCGCGATGGGTGCTGGGGCAGCTCGATCGCTACGAAGCCCGGCCGCAGGCGATCGCCGCGCTTGCCCCGAGCGGCCGGATCGTCGGCGAGATTTCCGACTATATGCGCGACTTGCGCGAGATACGGCGCGGAATGCGGCAGGGCGCTGTCGCTAAGCCCGAGATGGAAGCCGAGCCCGCGATGCGCGGATCCGCGATGCAGCCGATGCCGGAGCGACAGGAGAAAGCGAACGATCCGGTCGCGCAATTGCGTCGCGCCGCGCGCCTGCAGGCGCGCGATCATTATGCAGGCGCGGTCTCGGCGCGGGCACTCGTCGCGCTCAATTCGCCGGCGCCCTTCGTCGAGCGACTGGTGCATTTCTGGGGCAATCATTTCGCGGTGTCCGCGGACAAGCTGGAGATGATCGGGCTTGCCGGCAGTCTCGAGTTCGAGGCTGTGCGGCCGCACGTGCTCGGCAAGTTCGGCGACATGCTGAACGCCGTCGAACGCCATCCGGCGATGCTGATCTATCTCGACCAGGCGCAGTCGATCGGGCCCAACAGCCCGTTCGCGCAGGCGGGCGGGCGGCGCGGGCAGAAGGCAGGGCTCAACGAGAATCTCGCGCGCGAGATACTGGAGCTGCACACGCTCGGCGTGCGCACCGGCTACAGCCAGGCCGATGTCACTGAATTCGCGCGGGCGATGACGGGCTGGACGGTCGCCGGGCTGGGGCGGGGCGGGGCGGCTGCTTACGCGGGTGGCGAAGGACAGGCCGGCAGCTTCGTCTTCGCCCCGCGGCTGCACGAGCCGGGCACGCGGACAATCCTCGGCAAGAGCTGGGCGGAGCAAGGCGAGGCGCAGGCGGCTTCGGTGCTCGACATGCTTGCCACGCATCCCGCCACCGCTCGGCATATCGCCACCAAGCTAGCGCGCCATTTTGCCGGGGACGAACCACCGCCCGCGCTCGTCGGCAAGCTGGAGACTGCATTCCTGCGCTCCGGCGGCGACTTGCCGACCGTCTATCGAGCATTGATCGAGGCGCCCGAATGCTGGGTGGCGCAGCCGGTCAAATTCAAGTCGCCCTGGGAGTGGACGATCTCGGCGCTCAGGGGTCTCGGCGCGCAGCAATTGCCGCCGATGGCGATGAACGGGCTGATGACCCAGCTGGGCCAACCGGTGTGGAAACCGGGCTCGCCGGCTGGGTGGGACGACGTCGCGGCAAGCTGGGCGGGGCCGGATGCCATCATGCGCCGCGTCGAGGCGGCCGAGCGACTGGCGCAGCGGACGCGCGACACGGTGGATGCACGGCAGCGCGCAGCCGAACTCTTTCCCGACGCGCTGAGCGAGAGCACTGCGCAATCGATCGCGCGGGCCGAAAGCCCGGGGCAGGGTGTCGCGCTGATGCTCGTCGCCCCCGAATTCATGCGGAGATAGGTTCATGCTCAACCGTCGCAGCTTCGTCGCACTCGGCGCCTCCGCGGTCCTCACCTCCGCCTTCGGTGCGCGGATGGCGCTCGCCCGGGCGGCGACCGAACGCCGCTTCGTGTTCATCATCCAGCGCGGCGCCGCCGATGGCCTGGGAACGCTCGCACCGGTCGGCGACCCTGCCTTTGCCGGCCAGCGTGGTGTGCTGGCGCAGGACTTCGCCGCGGCACCCAAACTCGATTCGATGTTCGCGCTCCACCCCGCGATGACCAACGTCTACGGTCTCTGGCAGGCGAAACAGGCGCTGTTCGTTCACGCGGTCGCCTCGCCCTATCGCGAGCGCTCGCATTTCGACGGGCAGAACGTGCTCGAGACCGGCGGCAGCAGCGCCTATGCGCTCAAGGACGGCTGGCTCAATCGGCTGCTGTCGCTGCTCCCCGCCGATGACCGCGCCATCGCGCTCGCCGCGACGATCCCGATGGCGCTGCGCGGGACCGTCGAGGTGGCGAGCTATGCCCCCTCGGCGCTGCCCGACGCGTCGGACGATCTCCTCGCCCGCGTTTCGACCATGTACCGCGACGATCCGCAGCTCCATGCGATCTGGGAGCAGGCGACCGCCACGCGGATGCTCACCAGCGATCTCGCTTCGGACAATGGCCGCAACGCCGCCGCGACGGGGTCGCTCGCCGCCAAATTGCTCACCGCCGAGGGTGGCGCGCGGATCGCGATGATCGAGACCGGCGGCTGGGACACGCATGCCCAGCAGCGCGGCCGGCTCACCGGCCAGCTCAAGGGGCTCGACGCGATGGTCGGCGCGATCCGCGAGGGGCTCGGGCCGCTCTGGGCGGACACGATAGTGGTGGTGGCCACCGAGTTCGGGCGCACGGTGAAGGTCAACGGCACGCAAGGCACCGATCACGGCACCGGCTCGCTGGCGATGCTGTTGGGCGGTGCGGTCAATGGCGGGCGGGTGGTCGCCGACTGGCCCGGACTGGGCGATGCCGCGTTGTACGAGGGCCGCGATCTGCGGCCTACCACCGGGCTCGACACGCTGCTCAGCAGTGCGGTCGCTTCCCATTTCGATCTGGCGCCGACGCGGACGGCGCAGAAGCTGTTTCCCGACATGAAGAGCGCGGGAATGATGAAGGATCTGGTGCGGGCATAGGCCGTTACAGAAGCTGCATGCGGGCGCGGTGGTGCGCCAGATAGACTCGGTGGCGCGCGTCGAGCCCCGATATGCGGGCGTTGACCGGATCGATCGCGAGACGCCGCAGCAAGGTTTCGCTCAACCGGGCTGACAGCAGCAATCGTCCCTCGTCCGAGAAGCTGATCAGATGTCTGTCGAACAGTGCGTCGACATGGGCTGCGAGCAAGAGGCCATTGAAAGGATCGAGGCGTTCGCCGTCGTCGGAGTCACCCCATGATTTGATGTGGGATGCACGAAGCAATTCCTGGAGCTCGATGCCGGTCAGCGCGCAGCGCCAGTTCCATGCTTGATTCAAGTCCAGGCGAAACTTGCCTTGGCCTATCCGCGCGAGACGATAGCTCGCCCGCTCCGTGGTTCCATTGTCGCCGGCTCCCACAATTACGTCGCCGGAGGGGGTCGAGATCGTACGATATCTTTCCAACAGTAATATGAGCCGACCGAGTGACGCTGCATCTTTCGCTTCCAGGGCGATGCCGTAGCGGCTGGAAGTGGCTCGTGATGGGTCCTGATAGACCGGGAACGCGCTCATGTTGCTGTTGATGTAGAAGACACGATCCGGATCACGAGCGACGCCAGGCAGGCTGTGCAGTCTATCCGCTATCGCGTCGTACCAGGGGTGGATGACCATCGGATAGCGCGTGGTGTCGTTCTTGAGATAGGCTATCATGCCGGCGGCGTGCTCCAGCATCGTGAGCTTTTGGGTTCGATGTCTCGTCTCGAAGCCCAGAAGCGACAGCGTCTTGGCGAGCGCTGAATTTGCGTTCGGGGCAGATGCTGGGGCGCGGCGTTGAACACCGCCGGCGATGCTCTTGTCGTCATTGGCCGCATATTGCGTCCATTGGCGTTGGGCATTGCCCCATTCGATTTTCAGCCTTCCGATCCACTCCGAAAGCTGGGGTATCGGTGTGCACTGATAATAGAGATAGGGCTTGTCTTTCCCGTCACCCACTGGACCGCCGCCCAGGGGGTCATCCCAGTCGATCACAACGTCTGGCCGCACGGCACATTCGAAGAGCCCGACGAACAGCGTCTGGTGCTTCGACGGTGACACGAAACTCGCCCAGTAACGAGAATTGCGAAAGACGGGTCGGTCCAGCTGGGTGGACTGATAGCGGTAGAAACCCTCGCGGTCGTTCTCCCATAGCCAGTTGGGTGTCCGCCCACCGCGCTCGGTTTGATGGCGCAGCAAACTCACCTCTGCGGGGTGGATGCCGGCGCCACGCAGCAGCTGGTTGAACGTTCGCATGAATTCCCCCTCCCGATGGCTTCTCTAATGGGCTAAGGCCCGCCGATCCAATTGAACCGGGAACACAATGACACTCTACGTCCGTTTCGCCGCGCACCTTGATGCCGCCCTCGACGCGCTCGTCGCCGCGGGCGACCTGCCCGCCGGCCTGGAGCGACGCGCGGTCACGGTCGAGCCGCCGCGGGACGCCACGCACGGCGATCTCGCGACCAATGCGGCGATGGTGCTCGCCAAGGCGGCGGGAACCAATCCGCGCGCTCTGGCGGAGAAGATCGCCGCCGAGCTTGGGAAGCTCGACGAGGTCTCGGCCGTGTCGGTCGCCGGCCCGGGCTTCATCAACCTGACCCTGACCGACGATACCTGGCGCGGTGAATTGACCGAGATATTGAACGCCGAGGGCGACTATGGCCGCTCGACGATCGGCGCGGGCGCGACGGTCAATGTCGAATATGTCTCGGCCAACCCGACCGGGCCGATGCACATGGGGCATTGCCGCGGTGCGGTGGTGGGCGACGCGCTCGCCAGCCTGCTCGAATTCGCCGGGCACAAGGTCGTGCGCGAATATTATGTCAACGATGCGGGCGGGCAGGTCGATGTGCTCGCGCGTTCGGCGCACCTGCGGTATCGTGAGGCGCTGGGCGAGACGATCGAGATCCCCGAAGGTCTTTATCCGGGCGAGTATCTGAAGCCGGTGGGCGAGAAGCTCGCCGCCGAATATGGCGACGCCTATGTCGGCAAGCCCGAGGCGGAATGGCTCGCGCTGTTCCGCAAGGAAGCCGTCGCGTCGATGCTGGTGATGATCAGGGCCGATCTCGCCTTGCTCGGCATCCATCACGACCTGTTCTCGTCCGAGGCGGAGCTGCAGGCAGCGGGCAAGCCCGAGGCGGCCGAGGCATGGCTGCGTGAACGCGATCTCGTCTATGACGGCGTGCTCGAGGCGCCCAAGGGCGAGACGCCTGAGGATTGGGAGCCGGTCGAGCTGCCGCTGTTCCGCGCGACGCAATTCGGGGATGACCAGGATCGCCCGATCAAGAAGTCGAACGGGCAATGGACTTATTTCGGCGCCGACCTGGCATACCATTTCCAGAAGGCGCAGGCGGCCGACCAGCTGATCGACATCTGGGGCGCCGACCATGCCGGCACGGTCAAAAGGATCGTCGCCGCGGTGCAGGCGCTGACCGGCGGCAAGACGCGGTTCGATGTGAAGCTGGTGCAAATGGTCCGCCTGCTGCGCGCCGGCGAACCGGTGAAGATGTCCAAGCGTTCCGGCAACTTCGTGACGCTTGCTGACGTGGTGAACGAAGTCGGCAAGGACGTGGTCCGCTTCACCATGCTGACGCGGAAAGCCGATGCGCAGATGGACTTCGATTTCGCCAAGGTGGTCGAGGCGTCGAAGGACAATCCGGTCTTCTATGTGAACTATGCCCATGCCCGGATCGCCTCGCTCCACCGCAAGGCCGCGGAGGCAGGCATTTCGTGCCCGAGCGCCGATCTGTCCCTGCTTGATACGGAAGAGCTGGCGCTGGTGAAGCTCGCGGCGCAGTTTCCGCGCGTCGTCGAAGGCGCTGCGCTGGCGCGAGAGCCACATAGAATTGCGTTCTATCTCTATGACTTGGCGGCGGCTCTACATGCTCTGTGGAACGTCGGTAACGACCGTCCCGAGCGTCGCTTCCTGCTCCCCGATCAGCCGGGCCTGACCTGTGCGCGGCTTTTCTTGGCGCGCGGCGTCGGACAGATTATCCGTAACGGATTGGGCCTCATGGGTGTCGAGGCGGTCCAGGAGATGCATTGATGAGCCTGCGTTCGGGCCAGGGCTATGACGAGCAGGATCGCCTTCCCTGGCTGGAGACGGCCGAGGAAGACTATCCGCAGGACCATTCGGTCGCGCGCTTCATGCTGCTCGCGGTGCTGGCATTGGCGGTGATCGGCACTGCGGCGCTCGGCTGGTTCTGGTACCAGCGGACGCAGAATCCGATCAACGGCAATGGCGAGCTGATCAAGGCGCCCGCAGGTGATTACAAGGTCAAGCCCGACGAGCCCGGCGGCATGAAGGCCGAGGGCGAGGGCGATACCGTGTTCGCGACGAGCCAGGGCGCGGCGAGCAATGCGAGCATCAATGTCGGCGCGCTTCCCGAGTCGCCGGTGGAAGGGACGCGGGCGACCGTTCCGGGCAGTACTGTTCCGGGCACCAAGAACGCCAAGCTCGCGATCCCGGGCCCCACTCTCGTCGGGCCGAATGTGCCGGCTGCGGGGACGAACCCTGCGCCGCGTCCCGGGTCTGGCGCGCTGATCCAACTCGGCGCCTTTCCGAACGAGGCCGGCGCCAATGTCGCCTGGGCGCGGCTGTCGAAGCGGTTCGCCTATCTCGCGCCGCTGGGCAAATCGGTCGAGCGCGGGGAGGCGGCCAATGGCAGCACCGTCTGGCGGCTGCGCGTCAACGCCGGCAGCAACCCGCAAGCACGCGAGCTGTGCGGGCGGCTGAAGGTCGCGGGCGAGAATTGCTTCATCGCGAATTGAGTCCGGGGCCTTTCCGCCTGGTCCGCGCCTGGTCTAAAGCGGGCGCATGAAACCCGTCATCTTCGGCGTCTCCGGCCATGAACTGACTTCGGACGAGCGCGCCTTCTTCCGGGAAGCCGACCCGCTCGGCTACATCCTCTTCAAGCGCAATTGCGGCGATGTCGCGCAGATGAAGGCGCTGACCGACAGCCTGCGCGACTTGTCGGGCCGCGCCGACCTGCCGCTCCTGATCGATCAGGAAGGCGGACGCGTCGCGCGGATGGTGCCGCCCGAATGGCCTGCTTTCCCCGCCGGCGCGACGTTCGACGCGCTGTACGATGTCGCGCCGATCTCGGCGATCGAGGCGGCGCGCGCGAATGCGCAGGCACTGGCGCTGATGCTCGCCGAAGTCGGTGTGAACGTGAATTGCGCGCCTTTGCTCGACGTGCGCCAAGCCGATGTCACGCCGGCGATCGGCGACCGATCGTTCGGCGGCGATCCGATGCGCGTCGCGGCTCTGGGGCAGGCGATGCTCGAAGGGATGCGCCGCGGCGGCGTGGTCGGGGTGGTCAAGCACATGCCCGGCCATGGCCGCGCATTGGTCGACAGCCATTACGATCTGCCGCGCGTCAAGGCCGATGCCGAGGCGCTGGAGACGGATCTGGAGCCGTTCATCCGGCTGGCCGATGCGCCGATGGGGATGACCTGCCACGTGGTGTTCGAGGCATGGGATGCCGAGCGCCCGGCGACGCTCTCGCCCAAGGTGGTTTCCGAGATCCTCCGCGGGCGGATCGGCTTCGACGGGCTGCTGATGACCGACGACATCGATATGAAGGCATTGTCGGGCACGGCGGGCGAGAAGGCTTCGCAGGCGCTCGCCGCCGGGTGCGACGTCGTGCTCGATTGCTGGGCGCGGATGGACGAGATGGTCGAGATCGCGGGGCTGATCGGCGACGCCACGCCCGAATGCGTCGCCCGGCTCGATCGCGCGATGGCGACGATCGCGGACGGATCCGCCGCCGCCGATTTCGGCGCACTGATTGCCAAGCGGGACGAACTGCTGGCGCTTGCTTAGCTCCCTCTCTCCGCTTGCGGGGAGAGGGCTGGGGAGAGGGGGATGAACCGGCCGTGCGCCGCGCTGCCCCTCTCCCCAACCCTCTCCCTTGAAGGGGAGAGGGAGTAGGTGACATCGCCTTGCTCGCCTGCTTAACTCTGCCCGATGAGCGAAGCCGATCCTTCCGACACTCTCCAAATCGACATCGACGGCTGGGAAGGCCCGCTCGACCTGCTGCTCGCGCTTGCGCGGAACCAGAAGGTCGATCTGCGGCAGATCTCGATCCTCGAACTGGTCGAGCAGTATCTCGCTTTCGTGAACGAGGCCCGCGAGCTGCGGCTCGAACTGGCCGCGGATTATCTCGTGATGGCGGCGTGGCTGGCCTATCTCAAATCGGCGCTATTGCTGCCGCGCAATCCCGAAGAGACGCCGAGCCCCGAGGAACTGGCGCTCCGGCTCCAGCTCCGGCTCGAACGGCTCAATGCGATGCGCGAGGCGGGCGCGCGGCTGGTGGCGCGCGATCGGCTGGGGCGCGACGTCTTCCTGCGCGGCACCCCCGAAGGGCTGCGCGTGGTACGCAAGGGCCGCTACGAGGCCGAGATCTACGACCTGATCGCCGCTTATGGCCGGATCAGCGCGCGCACCCGGCCGGTGATGCACGTGGTCGCGGTGCGCGACGTGATGACGCTGGAGGAGGCGATCGATCGCGTCTCGGCGCTGATCGGCGCGCGGATCGAGTGGAGCACGATCGAGACCTTCCTCCCCGAAGGGGCGAGCGGCACTTATCGCAAATCGGCGCTGGCCTCGTCGTTCGTCGCGGCGCTCGAGCTGGCACGGCAGGGGCGGCTCGAGCTCAAGCAGAAATCGGCATTCGCGCCGCTCTATCTCAAGGCGAGCGCATGACACCGCAGGACGATCTCGGCCGCGCCGTCGAGGCGGTATTGTTTGCCTCGGAGCATCCGATGACCGTCGACGAGATCAAGGCGCATGTCGGCGCGGAAGCCGATGTCCGCGGTGCGCTGGCGGGGCTGGAGGCACTGTATGCGGGGCGCGGGATCGAACTGGTCCGACGCGGCGAGCGCTGGCATTTCCAGACCGCCGCCGATCTGGCGCATCTACTGCGGCGTGATCGCGAGGAGTCGCGCAAGCTCAGCCGCGCGGGAATCGAGACGCTGGCAATCATCGCCTATCACGAACCGGTGACGCGCGCCGAGATCGAGGCGATTCGCGGCGTCCAGATTTCCAAGGGCACGATCGACGTGCTGATGGAGGCGGGCTGGGTGCGGCCGGCGGGGCGTCGCGAAGTGCCCGGACGCCCGCTCACCTACGCGACGACGGCGGGCTTTCTCAGCCAGTTCGGGCTCGCCAGCCGGCGCGATCTGCCGGGGATCGACGATCTCAAGGCGGCGGGCCTGCTCGATCCGGTCGACCTCGCTTTCGAGGCCGAAGCGAGCGAAACTGTCATGGAAGACGAATAGGGCTCGCCAACCGATTTTCGGGGTAGCGGAGCTAGCCGTTGCCCCCGGCGCCCGCCGCGCCTAGATAGACCCCGATAGAGGAGAGTTCCCATGGGTAGCATGAGCCTGATGCACTGGCTGATCGTCGGTGTCCTGGTCATTTTGTTGTTCGGCGGCAGCCGTTTCTCCAACATGATGGGCGACGTCGCGAAGGGCATCAAGCAGTTCAAGAAGGGTATGGCCGAGGACGACGAAGCCACGCCGACGCCGCCGACCCGGATCGAGGGCAAGCCTGCGCCGACGCCGGACGCGAGCTTCCAGACCGAAGCCGAGCGTACCCGCGAAGAGCGCTGAGCTCCGATTCCATCCACCGTTGATTCGCGCCTCGCTTCGGGGCGCGCCCGAGGCAGTGCCGAATGTTAGACGTAGCGCCGACCGAGTTGCTGCTTGTGGCCGTGGTGGCGCTGCTGGTGATCGGACCCAAGGACTTGCCGCGCGCGATGCGCTTCGTCGGCAAATGGGTGGGCAAGGCACGCGGCATCGCGCGCCAGTTCCGCTCGGGGATCGACACGATGATCCGCGAATCCGAGCTCGCCGAGATGGAGAAGCAATGGGCCGCGGAGAATGAGCGGATCATGCGCGAGCATCCGACTCCGTCGCTGCCCGCACCCCGGCCCGAGCATTTCGCGCAGGATCCCGCGGCCGACGAAAGTCCCGTGATGGTCGAACAGCCGGCATTGTTCCCCGCCGAGGCGACGGAAGAGCCGGCTGCGGCGAAGCCCAAGCGCGTGCGCAAGCCCAAGGCCGCGGCGCCGGACGCGCCCCAGACGCCGGACGGGCCGCAATCGTGAACGACGAGATCGACGACACCCAGGCACCCTTGCTCGACCATCTGATCGAGCTCCGGCGCCGCCTCCTCTGGTCGCTGGGCGCGCTGGTATTGGCGTTTGCGGGCTGCCTCTATTTCGCGCGGCAGATTCTCGGCTTCCTCGTCGCGCCGCTCAAGGTCGCCGGACAGGTGACGATCATCAATACCGAGGTTTTCGGGGGTTTCCTCGTCGAGATCAAGGTCGCCTTTTTCGCCGCGCTGATGATCGCGTTCCCGGTGATCGCCAACCAGCTGTGGCAGTTCGTTGCGCCGGGCCTCTACCGCAAGGAAAAGAAGGCGCTGCTGCCTTTCCTGCTCGCGACGCCGGTGCTGTTCATCGCCGGTGCCTCGATGGCCTATTTCGTGGCGATTCCGGTGGCGCTCAAATTCCTGCTCGGCTTCCAGGGCGATCTGGGCGGAGTTGCGCAACAAGCGTTGCCGGACGTGAACAACTATCTGAAGTTCGTGATGCAGTTCATCTTCGGCTTCGGGATTTCGTTCCTGCTGCCGGTGCTGCTGATGCTGCTCGAACATGCCGGCATCGTCACGTATGAGCAATTGAAGGGTGCATGGCGCTATGCGGTGGTGGGCGCGTTCGCGCTGTCCGCGGTGCTGACGCCGCCCGACGTGGGGTCGCAGCTGCTGCTCGCAGTGCCGCTGGTCGGCCTCTATTTCCTTGCGCTGGTGGCGATCTGGTTCACCCGGCGGCGGCGTGAGCGCGCGGCGGAGACCGAAGCCGCGTCCTGATACGAAAAACCCCTCCACAAGGGGAGGGGCTTTCCTGAAATCCGGCTGAACGATCTATTTGTTGTCGTCGGCAGCGCCGGCGACCGTGTCGCCAGCCGAGGCAACGTCGCGGCCAACACCTTCGATGGTGTTGCATGCCGAAACCAGGATCGCGCCGGCAAGCGCGGCACAGGTTAGAATCTTGCGCATCGAAACTTCTCCAATTTTACGCATTGGTTCAGGGAAGAAATGCCCGGATCCACCAAATCGTTCCGCGAAAGGCACGAAGCCGCGGCGAGCGATCAGAATTCCGCTGGCAAGAGAAAGTGTTAGGCCCGGAAGCGTCACCGGGGGGGGGAGGGTTGACGCTTCCGGGCCCATGTCTTGGATAGCGAGAGCGGGGGGGCAAAAGGTCACTATCCGAGGTGCAGAACGTACATTGCGGAAACGGGTTCCCTGGTTCCGAACTTTTTTGCGAAAAAATTCAGGGCCGCCCGGTGATCGCGATCGAGGCCTCATAGGCCCCGACCAGCGGGTCGTGATGGAGGCGTGTGCGCAGCTGGCGCGCGAGCCCCGCGATGACGCGGCCGTAGCGGGTCTCGAGAAGTATCTCCAACTCGGCGCTCTCGACTAACGCGGGTGAACTGACGCGGAGAGTGGCGCGGTCATCCTCCTCGCCAGCCTTGATCGAGAGGCGGACGTGCGTTGTCGGGCTGCAATTGACCGCCAGTTCGACGATCTCGGTGATCAGGAAGGCGACTGCGATCGCGACATCCTGATTGACCAGCAGCGGCTCGATCTCGAGTGTGATGCCAAGCCCCGCCGCCCGCTCCGGCGCGGTGGCGCGGATGTTGGCGGCGAGCTCGCCGATCACCGAACGGAGCTCGAGCCCGCGATTCTCCTCCATCTCGGCATAATGGTGGCGATGCACCACCGCGAGCGCGTCGACGCGGCGCTGGATCGAGGCATAGGCCTCACTCGCTTCCGCGCTCTTGGCGGCGCGTGCGTGGAAATTGATCAGGCTGGAGATGACCTGGAGGTTGTTCTTGACCCGATGATGCACTTCGCGAGTCAGCCTCGTCTGGCGGATCAGCCCTTCGGCCAGGTCGGCCTCGTGGAGCTGGACAGTGCGGGTGATCTGCTGAAAGGTCTCGCCGAGATCACGGATCTCCAACGCCGGCATCGCGCCAAAGCGCTTCATGTCGAGGATCTCGCCGGGGCGGTATCTGCCGACACTGGTGCGCAACGTTCTGAGCGGACGGATCAGCAGGATGTTCACCACGAACCATCCGATCATGGCGGCGGCGATCCACATCAGCACCAGCAATGCAGTGGTGATGATCATGGGCGAGGTGATCGGCGCGCCGGGGATCGACATCTCGAGATCGAGATTGTCGATAGAGAGATCGCTGGCGACCTTCTCGCTGCGCCCGAGCGGACCGGCGGTGCCGAGATCGCGCAGGGTCAGCCGCTGGTCTCCCCGCACGAGCGCTGCGCCGTAATCGGGCACGAAGCCGCTCGGGCGGGCCAGCGCCGCCAGTGCCGACACGGGATAATAAGCGGTGGCGCTCATTCCCGCATTGCCGCCGATCCGAATGGCGAGCCCGTCGGGCAGGAACGCGACGCGGATGTCGGACGGACGGAGAGCCGATGCGCCGGGAAGCGAGAAGCGCTGGCCGCAGAGCACGCGGCCGTTCCTGTCGGCGATGGCGAAGCGGACGCTGCCTTGCGCCGCGAATGTGCCCGCAAGCTGGGTGCAGCTCGGCGCGTCGCCCGGATTCTGCTCCAGCGCGGCAAGCGTCTGGCTCATCTGCCCGACCTGATTGGTCAGGGCATTCTCGACCACGCCCGAACTCTCGTCGGCGATCGCGCGCAGCCGCGTACGCGCTTCGGTATCGGCGGTCCGCGTCGTCTGGAGCGTGGTGAGCAGAGCGATGAGCGCGAGCGGGAGCAGCGCACCGACGAGGATCAGGAACACCTTCGCACCGGTCGGCATGTGCGCCATCGCAGCCGCGGGACCCCTGGCACGCGGCTTCAGATCCGTGCTGTCCATGCGCTTGGCTAGTCGAGCTTCTTCAGCAAGTCGAGCAGGTCGTTGGGCACAGTTTCGCGAACGGCCTCGTCATAGGCCTGGCGCAGTGCATCGCCCACGCTGCGGTTGGGTTTGTTGCTCTCCGTCCCGCCTTTTGGCTTTGGCGGCCTTTTTGTTTCACCCTTTGCGGAACGCACCAATTCCCCCCGTGAGGACCCGATTGTCCGGGACCCGGACTGTGAACGCATGAGCACCAGGTGCCCGATTAACGCCATGACGCCAGAGCGCAAGCGCTCGCATAGTGCGCGGAGCGCCACATGGCCCGGCCGATGAAACCAAATAGCGCGTCGATTGTTCCACAGGCGATGCGAAATCCGGGGAGGGGCTCCCTTCGGAGAGCAGAAACGATTGCAATGCGGATGGCGGGGCGCGACAAAAGCGACCCGCGCCCACGAAGGAGAAAAATTCCCTTATGTCGCTTGGACAGCAACTCGCGCCGCACCTTCCCTTGCTGCGCCGTTATGCGCGCGCACTCACCGGCGCCCAGAGCGAAGGCGACCGCTATGTGCGCGCCGCGCTCGAAGCCATCGTTGCGGCGCCCGACCAGTTTCCCCGTGACGTAGATCCGCGGCTCGGGCTCTACCGGACTTTCCAGGCGATCTGGCAATCGACTCATCTCGAAGAGGACGACATCGTCGAGGATAGCTCGAACCAGGCTGAGATGATTGCCCGCAAGCGGCTCGCGCGGCTGACGCCCTTGTCGCGCCAGGCGCTGCTGCTGACCACCGTCGAAGGCTTCAGCATCGAGGACGCCGGCTATCTGATCGAGGAGGACCCCGCTTCGATCTCCCGCCTCGTCGGCGAAGCGGTCGCGGAGATCGAGCGCCAGACGCGCACGCGGGTGATGATCATCGAGGACGAGCCGCTCATCGCCATGGATCTCGAGCAGATCGTCCGCGATCTCGGCCATGAGGTCACCGGGGTCGCGGTCACGCGCGACGAAGCCGTGGCGCTGGCGATGGAGGACCGTCCGGGCCTGGTGCTCGCCGACATCCAGCTCGCCGACGACAGCTCGGGCATCGACGCGGTGAAGGACATCCTCGCCGAGTTCAGCGTGCCGGTGATCTTCATCACCGCGTTCCCCGAGCGCTTGCTCACCGGCGAGCGGCCCGAGCCGACCTTCCTGATCACCAAGCCCTTCCAGCGCGAGACGGTGAAGACCACGATCAGCCAGGCGTTGTTCTTCGATCAGGCGACGGTGCCCGCCGGCGTCTGAAAAATTCCGGCGCGGGTTCCATATGATACGGACCCAAAACGGTTTTCGGGGGTTGAGGGGGGATGGCTGAGAATGACGAAACCATCCATATCTCCACCGATCGCGCCCGCGCCGGCACGACGCCACACATGACTCGCTATGTGCTGGGCTTCGGCCTGGCATTGGTGATCATCGCCTTCGCGATCATCCTCTGGCTCTGAGCCTCGGGGCCGTCCGCAATAATGCTGGCAATCGCGCGGGCTGCGCCTATCTCCAATCAGCGCCGCAACGCGGCACGCGTAAGTGAACGGGGCCGAATGACTGAGTCCGAACAGCCTGACGATCACGAGGAAGCGGCAGCCGAGCCGCCGCGTGAGCACGTCGCGCTCTCCGATCCCGAGTTCAAGAAGCAGCTCGCGACGGTGATCCCGCATCTGCGCGCGTTCGGCCGCTCGCTTTCGGGCAGCCGCGACCTGGCCGACGATCTGGTGCAGGAGACCTTGCTCAAGGCCTGGGCGGCGCGCCAGCGCTTCCAGGCGGGCACCAACATGCGCGCATGGACCTTCATCATCCTGCGCAATCTCTATCTCTCGCAAATGCGCCGCGCGCGCTTCAAGGGCGAATGGGACGATCTGGTGGCGGACCGGCTGCTCGCCGCGCCCGCGAGCCAGGACCGGCATGTCGAGCTGAACGACATGCAGCGCGCCTTGCTGCATCTGCCGCAGCCGCAGCGCGAGGCGCTGATCCTCGTCGGCGCGGGCGGGTTCGCCTATGAGGAAGCGGCCGAGATCTGCAACGTCGCGGTCGGCACGATCAAGAGCCGGGTCGCGCGCGGCCGCGTCGCGCTCGAAACGCTGCTGACCGAGGGACAGCTGCCGTCGCGGCGCGACAGCCTGCCCAATCCGGGCGGCAAGAGCGCGCTCGATACGATCATGGGCGAAGTCGACGATCTCAGCCGCGACCGCTGAGGGCAGATCGGTATTCAGGATTTTGGAGAGGTACCCCCAAATCACGCCGTCACCCCGGCCGAAGTGCCCGGGGTCCACTCAGCCTCACCGGCAGCGCTCGAGCCTCTTGTGCAGCCCTTGCCTCCCGGTGGACCCCGGCACTTCGGCCGGGGTGACGGTTGCGGGGTAGGGCCAACCGCCTACTCCAAAGGTGATTGTGATAGCCTGACGCGATGCAGGCCTGCCTCTCAATGCGCGATCGGGGTCTCGTGCCGATTGAGGCAGTGCAGCATCGCGGCCATGTCTTCAGGCAGGCCCGGCTCGCGCGAGTAGGCGTCGCGCAGCGATAGCGCGATCGCATCGCTGGCGCGAGGCGGTTCGACGCGATAAGCGCGCTGATTGGCCTCGGAAACGGAACGGGATGACGAGCGGGTCACGATATAAAAACGCCCTAACTTCACATTTGTTGCTTGACTCGCCAAAATGTGTTGTTCCCTGCCCATGTCGGCAAGGGCTTATCCGATGAATTCCGGTGACTTGCAGCGCGCTGTTGATCTTGCGCGGTCGCATGCGCCTTTTCTCGCGATGCTTGCCGATCGCGAGTCGCAACTGATCGAAAACCTCGGGCAGGCGCTCGAAGACCCACTGGCGACTGCGCGTTCTTTCGAAGGCGAAATGGCGGAGTCGCGGCGCTTGCGGCTGGAGCGGCGACGGCTCGCGTTGCTCGTCGCGCTCGGGGATCTGTCGGGCCGGTTCGACCTGACGCGGGTGACGCACTTGCTGAGCGACTTTGCGGACGACGCGCTGGACCGGGCGATCCGGACGGCGATCCGGGAGCGCACGCCCGATGCCGAGCCGATCGGCTTCGCCGCGATCGCGCTGGGCAAGCTCGGTAGCCGCGAGCTGAACTATTCGTCCGACATCGATCCGATCCTGATCTTCGATCCCGCGACCTTGCCGTGCAAACCGCGCGAAGTGCCCGAAGAAGCCGCAGTGCGGATCGGCCGGCGGGTGATCGAATTGCTCCAGTCGCGCGATGCCGACGGCTATGTGATGCGCGTCGACCTGCGGCTGCGGCCCTCGCCCGAGGCGACGCCGATCGCCTTGCCGGTCGAGGCGGCGATCTCTTATTACGAATCGCAGGCGCTGCCGTGGGAGCGCGCGGCGTTCATCCGCGCCCGCGCCTGTGCCGGCGACACCGCGTTGGGCGAGGCGTTCCTCGCGGCGATCCGGCCGTTCGTGTGGCGCCGCGCAGTCGATTACGGGACGATCCGCGAGATCCGCGACATCTCGCGCCGGATTCGCGACCATTATGCCCAGGCGCAGGCGTTCGGCCCCGGCTACGACCTCAAGCGCGGGCGCGGCGGCATCCGCGAAGTCGAGTTCTTCGCGCAGATCCACCAGCTCATCCATGGCGGGCGCGATCCCGCGCTGCGCGTGCCGGCGACGCGCGACGCGCTGGCGGCGCTCGCCGCCGACGGACGGATCGACGCCGACGATGCCGCGGCGCTGACCGCGGCCTATGTCGAGTTTCGTACCGTCGAGCATCGGCTGCAGATGGTCGACGACCTGCAGACCCACACATTGCCGACCAAAGCCGAAGCGCTCGACAATGTCGCGGCGCTGCACGGGCTGGCGGACGGCGCGGCGCTGATCGAACGGCTGCGGCCGCATGTCGAGCGGACAGGGCGGGTCTATGATTCGCTCGCCGGCGAGGAGGAGCCGCGGCTGCCCGCCGATCCGGAGACGCTAAAGGCGCGGCTGGAGGCGGCCGGATTCGACCATCCGGCAGGCGCGCTCCGCATCGTCGAGGGCTGGCGCGGCGGCGGCTATCCTGCGCTGCGTTCCCCCCAGGCGCGCGAGGCGCTGGAGGCGTTGCTGCCCGGCCTGATCGCCGCCTTCGCGCAGGCGCCCGACAGCACGCACGCGATCACGCGCTTCGACGCGATGCTCTCGCGGCTGCCGAGCGCGATCAACTTCTTCCGGCTGCTCGAGGCGCAACCGGGGCTTCGCCAGCTTCTCAGCACGATCCTGTGCCACGCGCCGACCTTGGCCGAGCAGCTGGGGCGGCGCGCCGAATTGCTCGACGGGCTGATCGACGCGAGCGCGCTGGAGCCCGTCGCCGATATCCCCACGCTGGTCGGGGAAATGGCGGCGCGCGAACGCGGTGCCGATTATCAATGGCAGCTCGAGCATGTCCGCCGACTGGTGGGTGAGAAGCGCTTCGCGCTGGGTGCGCAGATCGTCGCGGGGGCGAGCGATCCGCTCGACGTATCCTATGGCTATGCGCGGATCGCCGAGGCGGCGATCGAAGTGCTCGCACGCGCCACGGTCGACGAGTTCGAGCGCGCGCATGGCCGGGTGCCCGGGAGCGAATTGGTGATCCTCGCGCTCGGCCGGATGGGCGGGCAGGCGCTCACCCACGCTTCCGATCTCGACCTCGTCTATCTGTTCACCGGCGATTACGCTGCGGAATCCGATGGCCCGAAGCCGCTCGGCGCAGTGGTCTATTACAATCGGCTCGCGCAGCGGGTGACCGCCGCGCTCTCGGTCGCGACGGCGGCGGGGCCGCTCTACGAAGTCGATACGCGGCTGCGGCCCTCGGGCGCACAGGGGCCGCTGTCGGTCTCGCTCGACGGGTTCGCGCGCTATCAGCGCGAGGATGCGTGGACCTGGGAGCATATGGCGTTGACCCGGGCGCGGCCGATATTCGGTTCGTCGGGCGCGCGCGACGCAGTGCAGGCGATCGTCGACGACGTGCTGAACGGCGCGCGGCCCGAGCGTGACATCCTGGCGGACGCGATCAAGATGCGCGAGGAGATGGCGACGCACAAGCCGCCCGCCGGGCCGCTCGACGCGAAGCTGCTCCCCGGTGGGCTGGTCGACCTCGAATTCGCGGTCCATGTGCTCCAGCTGCGCCACAAGACCGCCTTCACGCCGCGGCTGCGCGAGGCGATCCGGCTGCTCGCAGCGAAGGGACTGATGTCCGAGACGATGGTCGAGGCGCATGCATTGCTGTCGCGGCTGCTGGTCACGCTGCGCCTCGTCGCGCCCGACGCGCAGCCGCCCGCCGAGACCACGCAGGCGCTGATCGCGCGGGCAGTGGGGCTGGAATCATGGGACGCAGTGGTTGCCTCGCTCGAAGCGACCCGGCAGGAGGTGGCGGCGTGCTGGGCGGAGATCCGCGCCGGCGGCTGACGGAGGCGAAGATGATCGAGCAGGGCGACAGGCTGCCAGAGGTGGAGCTGGAAGGTGCCGACGGGCCGTTCACACTGTCCGAGCGGAAGGGGCCGCTGTTGCTCTATTTCTACCCCAAGGACGATACCGCGGGATGCACGCGCGAGGCGCAGGATTTCTCGGCGTTGCTTCCTGAATTCAAGGCGTTGGGCGTCGACCTTCTCGGCGTGTCGAAGGATAGTGCTGCCAAGCACAGGAAGTTCGCCGCGAAATACGACCTCACCGTGCCGCTCGCCACCGATGCCGAGGGCGTGGCGATGGAAGCATTCGGCGTGTGGGTCGAGAAGCAGCTCTACGGCCGCAAATATATGGGGATAGACCGCTCGACCTTCCTGTTCGCGACGGACGGCACGTTGTTCCGCGCGTGGCGCAAGGTGCGCGTGCCCGGCCATGCCGAACAAGTGCTTGCGGCGGCGCGAGAAATGCTCGGCAAGTGAGGCGCAGCGTTGCCGAGGCGGCGCGCGCGGTGCTGATCGCGGCCGAGCCGCTCGCCAAGGTGAAGGCCGCGCGGTCGGCCGCGCGCGACTGGCGGCTGGGCCGGCTCGACCATCGTTTCGACATGGCGATGCCCGATCGGCCGGCGCGCCCGGATTGCCCGGAGCTGCTGCCACCCAACCGGATGCCCAAGCGCGGCAAGGGTGGGTCCGAGCGCGGGCGCACCGCATTGATCCACGCGCTGGCGCATATCGAATTCGCGGCGATCGACCTCGCTTTCGATGCCGTGGGGCGGTTCGGCGGCCAGTTCCCGCGCGGCTTCACCGACGACTGGATGCGGGTCGGCGCGGACGAGGCGATGCACTTCGCATTGCTCGACCGGCGGCTGAAACAGCTCGGCAGCCATTATGGCGCGATGCCTGCGCATGATGGTTTGTGGGACGCCGCGGCCGCCACCGCGCACGATCCGCTGGCCCGGCTGGCGGTGGTTCCGATGGTGCTGGAAGCACGCGGACTCGACGTCACGCCGGCCACGATCGAGCGCTTCGCGGGCGTCGGCGATACCGCTACCACACGCATCCTGACGCGCATTTTGAACGACGAGATCCGCCATGTCCGGGCCGGCACGATCTGGTTCGAATCGGCATGCGAGCGGCACGGTTTCGTACCCGAAACGATGTGGCAAGACCTTGTCGCCACGTATTTTCGCGGAGTCTTGAAGCCTCCCTTCAACGACTCGGCGCGCGACTCAGCCGGTCTGACGCGTGGCTACTACGCGCCTATTGCAGTCTCCTGATTTCTCAGGGCAAACCCCGACACGTCCAGACGCGGAGGGGGCTCTGCCGGGACAATGGAATTATCGTAGGCCGAACACCGGGTCGCATCGGTGCGCGCTTGCTTGAACCGCCGGGGACTCATGGCTGACGTTTCGAACTCTAAGAATGCGAACCTGGGCAAGCGGTTCCGTAATTTCTTCACCACCCGCGATTTTATTTTTCATGACGGCCGCGATCTGCGCCGCTTCAGCATTGCCGGCCGCACCCAGGCGCTGTTCGCCGGCGTCGCGGCGGTCACGGTGCTGTTCTCCGGCTATGGCGTGTCGCAGGCGATGGCCGGCGCGATCGCCGTCAGCGGCGTGAGCGCCGTTCCGGGTTCGCCCGAGGCGCAGGTCGCCAAGATGCGCGCGCAAGTCGCGAAGATGCAGGCCGAAGTCACCGCCGCCAAGGAAGCCGCCAAGCTGCAGGCCGCCCGCGTCGAGCAGCGCCAGGCGCTGATCTCGGCAGTGCTCTCGGGCAAGACCGATCCCGCCGCTCTCGATGCCGCGCTCGCCGAAGTAGAGCCGCTGACCAGTGCCGTCGCCGCCGAGATGCTCGCGCCGCTGCGCGAAGTCGAGCAGCGCCAGGTCGCGCTCGCAGGCAAGGCCCGCGTCGCCGGTGAAGCGCGCTACGAGCAGACCGCCAGCCATTTCCGCCGTCTCGGCCTCGCGCCCGAGCGTTTCGTCAAGGGCGGCATGGGCGGCCCGTACGAGCCGATGGACGACAATAACGATCGCGCCGCCGGTTCGGATTCGGCCGAGAGCGCCGATGCCCAGTTCCGCGCGCTCTTCCTGACCTGGAAAAAGCTCGACGCGCTCGAGCAGACGGTGATCTCGATCCCGTCGATGCAGCCGGTCGACAAGATGCTGTTCACGTCGAGCTTCGGCGTGCGTTCGGATCCGTTCCGCGGCACTGCGGCGATGCATGCCGGCGTCGACATTCCGGGCACGATCGGCACGCCGATCTACGCGACCGCGGATGGCGTCATCAGCCATGCCGGCCGCCAGGGCGGCTATGGCAATCTCGTCCAGATCAACCACGGCCGCGGCATCGAGACGCGCTACGGCCACCTTTCGAAGATCCTCGTCGCCGACAACGCCCGCGTCCGTCGTGGCCAGATGATCGGCCTGATGGGCTCGACCGGGCGTTCGACCGGTAGCCATCTCCATTACGAAGTCCGCGTCGACGGGAAGGCGGTCAATCCGATCCCGTTCCTCCAGACCGGCGAATATCTGACCGTGGCCCAGGGCCGCGCGCAGGGCGGCGTAGGCGGCCCCGCGAAGTAAGAGGCAGGAGAGGAGAGGGGCTGCCCATCGAGGCGGCCCCCACCCGCACCGCCCCATCTGCACCGCATTGCCTCGCCGCCCCTCCACCACTATCTCGGCAGCATGGCAACGATCACCCAGCCTGACATCGCGCTCACGCCTGCCGCCGCCGCGCGTGTGGCGGCGATCGCCGCGAAGCAGTCGAAACCCGCGATCCTGCGGCTCTCGGTCGAGGGCGGAGGGTGCTCGGGCTTCCAGTACAAGTTCGGCTTTGCCGATGCGGTCGAAGCCGACGACACCGTCGCCGAGCTCGGCGGCGTCCAATTGGTGGTCGATTCGGTGAGCCTCGATCTCGTCCGCGGCGCGCAGGTCGATTTCGTCGACTCGCTGGGCGGCGCACATTTCAACGTGACCAATCCCAATGCCGCATCGGGCTGCGGCTGCGGCACCAGCTTCTCGGTCTGATCGCTTGCCCAAGATCGTCACGTACAACGTCAACGGGATCAAGGCGCGCATGGAGCGCCTGCTCGAATATCTCGACGAGCAGAAACCGGATATCGTGTGCCTCCAGGAGCTGAAGGGCGCCGACGAGACGCTGCCGGTCAAGGATATCGAGGCCGCGGGCTATGGCGCGGTGTGGCACGGGCAGAAGGGCTTCAACGGCGTCGCCGTCCTCGCGCGCGGCCAGCAGCCGATCGAGCGCCAGCGCGGGCTCGAAGGCGATCCCGAGGATGCGCACAGCCGCTATATCGAAGTCGAAGTCGGCGATCTGGTGGTCGCCTCGATCTATCTGCCCAACGGCAACCCGCAGCCCGGCCCCAAGTTCGACTACAAGCTCAAATGGATGGAGCGGCTCGCCGATCGCGCCCGCGCGCTGCTCGCCGAGGAACGCCCGGTGGTGCTGGCCGGCGACTACAACGTCATCCCCAATGACGACGACACCTTCTCGTTGCGCGCGATGGCGAGCGATGCGCTGATGCAGCCCGAATCCCGGCAGCGCTACCGCAGCCTGCTCGCCCAGGGCTGGACCGACGCGCTGCGTACGCGCTTCCCGAGTGGCGGCATCTGGACCTTCTGGGACTATCAGGCCGGCTGCTGGCAGCGCGATGCGGGGTTCCGCATCGATCACTTGCTGCTCAGCCCCCAGGCCGCCGACCGGCTGGCCGGCGCCGGCGTCGACAAGGACTATCGCGGTCGCGAACGCGCCAGCGATCATGCCCCTACCTGGGTGAGCCTGCGCTAGGCACTGCGCTTTCCGTTACGGAAACGAACACGGGCGGCCGATTCCGGACACATGCCACTGTCCCTTTCCGGACACTCCCGCGCGCCATCCGCCAATTCTTGGCGTGTATTGCTGTGTTATAGCGGTGACTTGGAAGTGTAATACAGCTAAGTCGTTGAAATCCCATATTCCTGGAAACTGGCACGACCGATGCAAAGCATTGGAGGCAGGCGGCACGAGGGAGCGCCTGGTGTCACAGTAATCAGGAGTCAGGGATATGTTCAGTACTCGCACCACCGGCCGCGTCTCCAGCTTCGCCGCCGCCATGATCGCCGCCGCCGTCCTCGTCGCCGGCGCGACCGCGCCGGCTTATGCCTCGGATCCGACCACCGACGCGCCCAAGGCGTCGGCCAAGGCCAGCCAGGGCAAGCGCTATTGCGTCAAGCCGCAGGTGACGACGGGGACGGTGCTCGCGCGCACGATCTGCATGACCCGCGAACAATGGATCGCCAAGACCGGACGCGATCCGGCCGCCCCCCAGAAGTGAACCCAGCGCGGCCCGGCTCCTCGGGCCGCGTCACCAAAGGATAATGAAATGACGATATTCGCCCTTTCCGCGGCGGTGCTTCTCGCGCTCGCCGGCGCCGATCCCGTGACCGAAACCCCCACTCAGCCCGCCCCGCAGCAGTCGGCACAGAGCGGCGAACAGCCTTCGGCGCGGAAGCTCTACTGCGCGGTCGAAACCCAGACCGCCAGTCGGCTTCGCAAGAAGCAGTGCCGCACGCGCGCCGACTGGATCGCGCTCACCGGGACCGACCCGGCCGAGGAAGCGCGCAAGTAGCGTGGAATTGCCCGCGGCGCAGTTGCGTATCCGCCGCGGGCGCTTTCCTCAGAGCGGCTTCTGGTAGATCACATATTCGCGGTTGATCCGGCTCTCGATCGTATCGGCGATCGCGATCATCCCCTGATTGTCGTCGAGGATCCAGCCGATCTCGCCGCGCTCCGCGCCATAATTGGGCACGGCGGAGCGGCGGATATATTCGATCAACATGAAGGCCAATTGGCTCGCCATGCGCGAGCTCTGCAGCCTTTTGACCACGCCCATCAGCGGCACGCGCATCGTCCGCGCCTTCGGCTTGCGCAGCCATAGCAGCAGCTTGGCCCAGCCGAACGGGAAGAGCTTGCCCTTCAATGGCTTGAGCGGCTCGTTGAAGTCGGGGAGCGTGACCATAAACGCCACCGGCTCGCCTTCGAGCTCGGCGATCATGATCAGATCCTCGAAGACCAGCGGCTTGAGCTTCTTGCCGACATCGTCGATCTCGGGCTGGGTGAGCGGCACGAACCCCCAATTGTCCGACCATGCATCGTTGAGGATGGCGAGGATGATCGCCGCTTCCTCGTCGAAACGCGCCTTGTTGACCTTGCGGATGCGGATCTTCGCATTCTTCTCGCCCGCCGCGATGATCCGCTGGACGAGCGGAGGGAAGCCCTGGGTGATGTCGAGCTCATAGGTCAGCAGCTTCTTGGCGGGGGCATAGCCCAGCGCCTCGATCCAGCCCTGATAGCGCGCCGGATGATGCCCCATCAGCACCGTCGGCGAGTGATCATGACCCTTGACCAGCAGCCCCGGCTCTTCCCAGATCGACAGGCTGACCGGCCCCAGCGCGCGGGTCATGCCCTTGTCCTTCAGCCACGCCTCGGCCTGGCGAATGACCGCGACGGCAGTTTCCTCGTCCTCGGCCTCGAACAGGCCCCAGAAGCCGGTGCCCGGGCCGAAGCCCTGCTCGGGCGGCATTTCGAGCGCGAGCCGGTCGATATGCGCCGAGATGCGGCCGACCACCTTGCCGTCGCGCTCCGCCAGGAAGAGCTGCGCCTCGGCATGGCTGAACCAGCCGTTCTTCTTCGGGTCGATCGTCGCCTTCACTTCGTCGCGCAGCGGGGCGACCCAATGGGGATCGTCGCCGTTCAGGCGATAGGCGAGCTCGACGAAAGCATTGATATCCGCCTTGGTGACGACGGGACGGATGGAGGGTGCGGGCATGAAGTCGAGCCTTTGACAGAGGTGCGCCGAAGTCCTGCCTGAGGGCGGTGCTTGTCAAGCGGAACCTGTCGGGCCTCGCCCCGCCCCTGTTGTTGCCCATATTGAGCCACTATCTACGGGCAATGCACGTACCCATGAACAGTTCTATCGCACTGGATTTGCGCGAAGTCGCGGCGGCCGACGCCCCGGCCGCGCGCGCCGCGGCGGGGCGCATCGCCGACGACAAGGCGATGCTGCGCGCTGCCGCCGAGATCGCGCGCGACCTGCACAAGGCGCGCCCGGCGATCTATTGGGCGGATACGCTCGCCTCGGTCGTCGTCGGTTATGGCGCGCTGGCGCTGGCGATCACGCTGACCTCACCCGGCCTGGCATTGCTCGCCGCTTTCGTGGCGGTGCTTGCGCTGTACCGGGCGGGCAGCTTCATCCACGAGATCACGCACATGAAGCACAGCTCGGTGCCGGGCTATCGGCTGGGCTGGAACCTGCTCGTCGGCGTGCCGTTGATGGTGCCGTCCTTCATGTACGAGGGCGTCCACAACCTCCATCACGCCCGCACCCGCTATGGCACGGTCGAGGATCCCGAATATCTGCCGCTCGCGCTGATGAAGCCGTGGTCGCTGCCCTTGTTCGTGCTGATCGCGGCGCTGGCGCCGATCGGGTTGCTGATCCGCTATGGCGTGCTCGCGCCGCTCTCGCTGATCGTTCCCGCGCTGCGCAAGCCGGTGGTCGAACGCTATTCGGGGCTGGTGATCAACCCGTCCTTCCGCCGCCGCCCGGCCGAGGGCGCCGCGCGCACGCAGTGGCTGTGGCAGGAAACCGCGACCAGCGTCTGGGCGGTCGCGCTGATCGGCCTCACCGTCGCCGGCGTGGTCCCGCTGCGTGCCTTCCTGATCTTCCTCGGCGTGATTTCCGCAGTGACCGTGATCAACCAGGTCCGCACGCTGGTCGCGCATCTCTGGGAGAATGAGGGCGAGGCGATGACCGTCACGGCGCAGTATCTCGACAGCGTCAACGTGCCGCCGCCGGCTTTGCTGCCCGCGCTCTGGGCGCCGGTGGGCCTGCGCTATCACGCGCTCCACCATCTGCTGCCGAGCGTGCCCTATCACAATCTCGGCGTGGCGCACCGCCGCCTGACCGCGATGGTCGAGCAGGATTCGCCCTATCACAAGGCGAGCTATGCCGGCCTGCCGGGGCTGGTGAGCCAGCTCGCGCGCAGCACGATGGGCTTGCGCCGCTAAAGCTGGCTGTTCGAGCTGAAACGATACCGGGCCGGTCCCTCGCGGGCCGGCCCGTTTCATTTGGTGTTGGAGCTATCGGCGGAAGGCGGAGGTTCCGCAGGAACTGCACCGGCGGGCGCTACCAATGCGCCCGGCAGGCGAGGCGGCGCGATCGGGCCGATAGCGGGCGTTCCGCTACTCCTCGGTCCTGAGCAAAACCGCCTCGCCGATCATCAGGAACAACAGGAACGGCGCCCAGGCGGCGAGGAAGGGCGGGTAGGCGCCGAGATTGCCCATCGCCAGCGCGAAATTGTCGGCGACGAAATAGAGGAAGCCCAGCGCCATGCCGATCACGGCGCGGACGAACAATTTGCCCGATCGGGCGATGCCGAACGCCGCGACGGCGCCGAGCAACGGCATCAGCACCGAAGAGAGCGGCCCCGACAATTTGTGCCACAGCGAGCCTTCGAGTGCCTTGGTCGGGCGGCCAGCCAGCTCGAGGTCGTGGATCACTTCGCGCAGCGCAGTGAACGACAGGCCGTCGGCATTGATCTGGGTGAGCGTGAACTGGTCGGGGCGTACGCCATCCGCGATGCGGTGCGGCGCGAGCGGAGTCATCGATCCCGTGGCGATATCGAAACGCTGCGCGCCGTCGACTTTCCAACCGGAGCCGTCGCGCACGCCGTGCTTCGCGGTCAGGATCGCGCGCAGCGACCGGCCGGCGCGTTCATAGACGGTGATGCCGTAAAGCTGCGCCGCATCGCCGCGGCCGCGTATCTGGTCGACGACGATCAGGTCGTTGCCGTCCTTGACCCAGACGTTCGAACGGTCGCCGCGGTCGATGGGCAGCGGGCCGTATTCGACTTTCTTCCACTGCTCGAGCGTCGCGGTCGCGCGCGTGACGATACGTTCGTTGAAGGCGAAGGACAGCGCGGCGACGCCGAGCGCAGTGAGGATCAACGGCGCGAGCACCTGGTGCGCCGAGAGCCCCGAGGCTTTCATCGCGATGACTTCGCTGTTCTGGTTGAGCTGCGACAGCGCGAGGATCGTGCCGAGCAGCACCGCGAAGGGCAGGAAGGTCGCGATGAGCTGGGGCGTGCGCAAGCCGATATAGCGCCAGACCTCGGCATCGCCATTGCCGGGATACGCCACGATCTTCGCCGATTCGCTCAGCAGATCGAGCGACTGCAGGATGAGCACCAGCCCCGCCAATATGGCGAAGGTGCGCACGAGGAACATCTTGCCCATGTAGAGCGACATCGTGCGCGACGGGAAGAAATTGACGAGGCTCATGCCGGGATCTCGATGGTCTTGCGGCGGCGGCGCCCGGGCAGGCGCTTGCGGATCGCGCTCCATATCTTGGCGAACGCCTTTTCGAGCGCGCCGATCGGCTGGCCGCCCGGCACATAGGCGACGGTATGGTACATCCAGAACACCAGGCCCGCGAAGATCGTGAACGGCACCCACAAGGCGATGATCGGATCGATCCCGCCGAGGCTGCCGACCGCCTGCGCATATTCGTTCACCTTGTGATAGGTGACGATCATCACGATCGACAGGAACACGCCCAGCGCCGAGGTGGAGCGCTTGGGCGGGATGCCGAGGGCCGCGGCGAGCATCGGCAGCAGGAACATCGACACGACTTCGGCGAGGCGGAAGTGGAACGCCGCGCGGCTGGTGGTGCGCTGCACCGGCGTCGCGTCGGCGCTCTTGCCGATCACCGCCAGCTCGGGAAGCGTGCGCTCGAGGCTCTTGTCGCCGCGCTTGCGGAACTGCTCATATTTGGGAAGCGGGATCGGCAAATTGTGCGTGTCGAAGGTGAGCACGCGCGGAATCGGCGATCCCTTCGCAGTGTGGACCAAAGTACCCTTGGTCAGCCGGAAGATGATCGTGTTGGGATCGTCGGAACGGAGGAACTGGCCCTTCTCGGCCGTGACCGCGACCGGCCCCTCCTTGGTCGTCATCCGCACGAAGATGCCCGAGAGATCGCGGCCCTCGTTCGCGCTGCTCTCGATCCGCAGCGTCATCTGGGTGCCGAAGGTGGTGAACTCGCCGACCTTGATCGAGGCGCCGAGCGCGCCCGAGCGCAGCTCGAAGCGCAATTGCTCGTAATTGTAGCGCGCGCGCGGCTGGACATAGCCGACGATCGCGAGGTTCAGCAGCGCCAGCGCGATCGCATACATATAGGGCACGCGCAGCAGCCGGGTGTAGCTGAGCCCCACCGCGCGCATCACGTCGAGCTCGGACGTGGTCGCGAGCCGGCGAAAGGCGAGCAGGCAGCCGAGCATCAGGCCGATCGGAATGCCGAGCCCGAGATATTCGGGAAGCAGGTTGGCGAGCATCCGCCACACCACGCTCACCGGCCCGCCTTCGGTTGCGACGAAGTCGAACAGCCGCAGCATGCGATCGAGCACGAGCAGCATCGCCGAAATCAACAGCGTCGAGATCAGCGGAACCGCGATCAGCCGCGCCATGTAGCGATCGATCGATTTCATGCGGTGCGGCGGTCGCCTTGTCCTGTCTTGCAGCGCGACGTGCGCCGCTCAGCTAAAGCAAGAGCCTATACCCGCGGTTCCGGCCTGCGCCACCCCGAAACGACCGGCTGCCCTTCATGGGGTGACGGATGGGCGGCAACGTCTATATGACGCTCCATGCATTTTCTGGATCAGGCGAAGATTTTCGTGCGCTCGGGCGCCGGTGGACCCGGCGCAGTGAGCTTCCGGCGCGAGAAGTTCATCGAATATGGCGGCCCCGACGGCGGCAATGGCGGCAAGGGCGGCGACATCATCTTCGAGGCGGAGGCGGGGCTCAATACGCTGATCGACTTCCGCTACACCCAGCATTTCCGGGCGCCGCGCGGGCAGGGCGGCTCGGGCTCGAACCGCACCGGCGCGGGCGGCGACGATCTGGTCATCAAGGTGCCGATCGGCACCCAGATCCTCGCGGACGACGACGAGCGGACCTTGCTCGCCGATCTGACCAAGGAAGGCGAGCGCATCGTCTTCCTGCGCGGCGGCGATGGCGGGCGCGGCAATGCCAGCTACAAGACCTCGACCAACCGCGCGCCGCGCCAGCACGGCACCGGCTGGCCCTACGAAGAGGCCTGGGTGTGGCTGCGGCTCAAGCTGCTCGCCGACGCGGGCCTTGTCGGGCTGCCCAATGCCGGCAAGTCGACCTTCATCAATCAGGTGACCAATGCGCAGGCCAAGGTCGGCGCCTATGCCTTCACCACCACGCGGCCGCAGCTCGGCGTGGTCCGGCACAAGCAGCGCGAGTTCGTCGTCGCCGACATTCCGGGGCTGATCGAGGGCGCGGCGGAAGGCGCGGGGATCGGCGATCGCTTCCTCGGTCACATCGAGCGCTGCCGGGTGCTGCTCCACTTGGTCGACGCCAACGACGACGATGTCGCCGAGAGCTATCGCATCGTCCGCGACGAACTGGAGAATTACGGCGCCGGACTGACCGACAAGCAGGTGATCGTCGCGCTCAACAAGATCGACACGCTCGACGACGAACTGATCGCCGCGCTCTCCGCCGAGCTGGAAGAGGCCAGCGGCGCGGAAGTGATCCCGCTCTCGGGCGCCGCCGGCACCGGCGTCGACTGGGTGCTCGACAAGCTGCTCGAGGCGATCGGGCCGGAGGCGAGCAAGGTGAGCGACGACGACGAAGGCGAAGACGCGATCGAGTGGTCGCCGGTCTGAGCTCAGGACGACGCACATGTCTCTCTTCCCGCCCGCCTCCTGTCCGCGCATCGTCGTCAAGATCGGCTCGGCGCTGCTCGTCGATCCGGACGGCAGCGTGCGGCGCGGCTGGCTGGAGGGTATCGCCGCCGACATCGCCGCGCGCTGCCGCGCCGGCCAGCAGGTCGCGGTGGTTTCGTCCGGGGCGATCGCCCTGGGCGCGCGTCGGCTGAAGCTTCCCCGCGGCGGGCGTGCTTCGCTGGAGGACGCGCAGGCGGCCGCCGCCACGGGCCAGATCGCGCTGAGCCAGGTATGGGCCGAGACGCTGGGTGCCAACGGGCTCACCGCGGCGCAGATGCTGGTGACGCTCGACGATTTGGAGGATCGCCGCCGTTACCTCAATGCCGCGGCGACGCTCGACCGGCTGCTCGGTCTCGGTGTCGTCCCGGTGCTCAACGAGAATGACAGCGTCGCCACTGAGGAAATCCGCTTCGGCGACAACGACCGGCTCGCTGCGCGGGTGGCGCAGGCGGCGGGGGCGCAGGGGGTGGTGCTGCTTTCGGATGTGGACGGGCTCTACGATCGCAACCCGGCGCTCCCCGGCGCCGAGCATATCGCGCGGGTCGAGCGGATCGACGGCGTGATCGAGGCGATGGCCGACAAGGGCTCGGCGTCGGGCATGGGTTCGGGCGGGATGGTCTCCAAGATCGCCGCCGCGCGGATCGCCAATGCCGCGGGCGCGCATCTCGCCATTGCTTCGGGTCGGGTCGAGCATCCGCTGTCGGCCGAGGTGCGGCACACTCTGTTCGTCGCCGAGAAATCGGCGCCGGCCCGCAAGGCCTGGCTGGCGGGTGGGTTGACCGCGCGCGGCACGATCCATGTCGATGCCGGCGCGGCCAAGGCGCTTGCGGGCGGCAAGAGCCTGCTGGCCGCGGGTGCCACGCGGATCGAAGGCGATTTCGTCCGCGGCGACCTGGTGGTGATCGCCGGGCCCGAAGGGCGCCCGCTGGCGCGCGGCCTCGCCGAATATCCCAGCGACGACGCCGCCCGCATCGCCGGCCGCCGCAATGACGAGCAGGCCGGGATCCTCGGCTACGCCCCGCGTTCGGCGCTGGTCCATCGCAGCCATATGGCGCTGCTGTGAGGGCTTTCTTGCTTCTTTGTGCTCCTGCGGAGACAGGAGCCCAGGGCCCCAAAGGAATCGCTTGCGACTCTGGGCTTCTGCTTTCGCAGGAGCACGGATGATGGCCACCATCGCCATCACCGGGGGCACCGGTTTCGTCGGCTCGCGGCTGATCGCACTGGCTGTCGAGGCCGGGCACGATGTCCGCGCGCTCACACGGCGCGAACAAGCAGAGCGCAAACACGTCGCGTGGATTCCCGGCGATCTCGACGCCACCGACGCGCTCGCGAGGCTCTGTGAAGGCGCCGACGCAGTGATCCACGTCGCCGGGGTGGTCAACGCCCGCGATCGCGCCGGTTTCGCCGCCGGCAACATCCATGGGACGCGCAACATACTCGCCGCGGCCGAGGGCGCGGGTGTGCGGCGCTTCGTCCATGTCTCGTCGCTCGCCGCGCGCGAGCCCGGCATGTCCGATTATGGCTGGTCCAAGGCCGAGGCCGAGCGGTTGGTCGAGGATTCGCTGCTCGATACCGCGATGGTACGGCCGCCGGCGATCTACGGCCCGGGCGACATGGAGATGCTCGAACTGTTCAAGCTCGCGAAGAGGGGGATCGCATTGTTGCCGCCGGGCGGGCGGCTGTCGGTGATCGAGGTCGGCGATCTCGGCCGCCTGTTGCTCGCTTTGGCCGGCGGCAACAATGCGGGGCGGTCGTTCGATTGCGACGACGGCCGCGAAAACGGCTGGAGCCACAAGGAGTTCGCCCTCGCGATCGGTACAGCCACCGGCAAGCGTGTCGCCGCACTCGCGCTGCCGCGCCCGTTGATGATGGCCGGCGCGCATCTCGACCGGCTGGTGCGCGGCAAAAGTGCCAAGCTCACGCCCGATCGCGTGGCCTATTTCTGTCACGAGGACTGGGTGATCGACTCCGCCCGCCGCCCACCTGCGGATTTGTGGAAACCGCAGGTGGAGACCGAGGCTGGATTGGCGGCTACTGCTGCCTGGTATCGCGAGCAGGGGCTGCTCTAACCCATGGGCATGACACGTTGCTCTTCGTCACCCCGGCCTTGTGCTGGGGTCCACCGCGAGGCTGGACGAATAGCAAGAGCCTCGAGGCCTTTCCGTTGCCGCACCGTGGACCCCGGCACAAGGCCCGGGTGACGGGAGTTAGCCCTTGAAATGTAGGATTCCATCTGCTTGCCTGAACGCCGGCGCGGCCAAGCCAGCGCCCGCTCTTTGACGTCGTCGAAATTTGCAGCCGCGCGCAACAAGATGTCGCTGCCACGCAACGGAATTTCACATTTCGCGAGAAAAGTGCGAAGTTAAGCTCGCCGAATCCAACTACGCCACGCTCGTCATGCTCCGCGCCACCGCCTCGGCGGTCTTGATCCCGTCGATCGCCGCCGAGAGGATGCCGCCGGCATAGCCCGCGCCTTCGCCCGCCGGGAACAGCCGTTCTACGTTGAGGCTCTGGAAGTCCGCCCCGCGTGTGATCCGCAACGGTGACGAGGTGCGCGTCTCGACGCCTGTCATCACCGCGTCGGGATGGTCGTAATTGGCGATCTGGCGGCCGAACACCGGCAGCGCCTCGCGGAACGCCTCGATCACGAAGCCGGGCAGGCACGCCGAGAGATCGGTCATCTTCACGCCGGGCTTGTACGAGGGGATGACTTCGCCGAGTTCGGTGGAGGCGCGTCCGGCGAGCAGATCGCCCACCTTCTGCCCCGGCGCGTGATAGTTGGAGCCCCCCGCAATAAAGGCGAGGTCCTCCCAATGGCGCTGCAGCTCGATCCCCGCCAGCGGCCCGCCCGGATAGTCGCGCGCCGGATCGATCGCCACGACCAGCCCCGAGTTCGCGTTGAACTCGGCGCGCGAATATTGGCTCATCCCGTTGGTGACGACGCGGCCTTCCTCCGAGGTCGCCGCCACCACGCGGCCGCCCGGACACATGCAGAAGCTGTAGACCGTCCGTCCGTTGGCGCAGTGGTGCGCCAGGCTGTACGCCGCCGCGCCGAGATCCGGATGACCAGCGCATTTTCCGAAGCGCGCCCGATCGATCCAGCTTTGCGGATGTTCGATCCGCACGCCGATCGAGAAGGGCTTGGCCTCCAGATGCACGCCGCGGCGATGGAGCATCTCGAAGGTGGGACGCGCGCTATGGCCCACCGCAAGGACGACATGCTCGGCCTCGAGGAAGCTGCCGTCGTGCAGGTGCAGCCCGCGCAGCTTCTGGCGCCCGTCGGGCAGGCGTTCGAGTTCGAGATCGTCGACGCGCGTTTCCCAGCGATATTCGCCGCCGAGTTCCTCGATCGTGGCCCGCATGCTCTCGACCATGGTGACGAGGCGGAAGGTGCCGATGTGCGGGTGCGCTTCCCACAGGATGTCGTCGGGCGCGCCGGCGCGCACGAACTCCTCGAGCACCTTGCGGCCGAGGAAGCGCGGGTCCTTGACCCGGCAATAGAGCTTGCCGTCGGAGAAGGTGCCGGCACCACCCTCGCCGAACTGGACGTTGGAGTCGGGGTTGAGCTCGCCGCGGCGCCACAGTCCCCACGTGTCCTTGGTCCGCTGGCGCACCACCTTGCCGCGATCGAGGATGATCGGACGGAAGCCCATCTGCGCGAGGATCAGCCCCGCGAACAGCCCACACGGCCCTGCGCCGATCACGACGGGGCGCAGGCCGCTCCAACCCTGCGGCGCCATCGCCGGGAACTTGTAGGTCATGTCCGGTGTCGGCCGCAGGTCCTTGTCACCCGCCAGACGTGCCAGCACCGCGGCCTCGTCGGTCAGCTCGACATCGACCGTATAGACCAACTGGATGGCGTTGCGCCGCCGCGCGTCGTTGCCGCGGCGATAGACCGAAAAGCCCTTCAGCTCCGCGGGTTCGATGCCGAGCCGTTTCGCAATCGCCTCGGGCATCGCCTCGGGCAGGTGGTCGAGCGGCAGAGTGAGTCCGGACAGGCGAAGCATGCCAAGCCCCTAACGGCTAGAGCGCCGCAATCCAAACGCATCCACGCCGCCGCACGTCGCCGCCCCTTCAGCGGCGCCTTTCCGCCGCATTCGCTTGGCAGGGTTCTCCGATCGCACTAAGGGACCGCGCATGACCGAACGCTCCGAAATCTTCGAAACCGTCACCGCCCAGATCGAGCCCTTCAACAAGAAGGGCGTGGCGCTCACCGACAGCACCACCTTCGCCGGCGATCTCGAATGGGACAGCCTGACGGTGATGGATTTCGTCGCGGCGATCGAGGACGAGTTCGACATCATCATCACGATGAATATGCAGGCCGAGATCGAGAATGTCGGCCAGCTGGTGGACGCGGTGCAGAAGCTGAAGGGCTGACATGACCGACGCCATCCAGACCGCCGACGCGCTTCCCGAGAACCCCGAGGACGTCGCTCCCGAGCGCGACCTGATGTCCAAGTTCGACGGGCTCATCGCCGAGCGCCAGGCGCTGATCGATACCGGCGTCACCGATCCGTTCGCGATCGTGATGGACCAGGTCAAATCGCCTACCGAAGCGGTGATCGCGGGCAAGGACACGATCCTGCTCGGCACCTACAACTACATGGGCATGACGTTCGATCCGGACGTGATTCAGGCCGGCAAGGACGCGCTCGACCAGTTCGGTTCGGGCACCAACGGCAGCCGCATGCTCAACGGCACCTTTCGCGACCATATGGAAGTCGAGGAGGCTCTGCGCGAGTTCTACGGCGTCTCGGGCGCGATCGTCTTCTCGACCGGCTATATGGCCAATCTCGGGATGATCAGCACGCTGGCGGGGAAGGGCGAGTATGTCATTCTCGACGCCGACAGCCATGCCTCGATCTATGACGGCTGCCAGCAGGGCAATGCCGAGATCGTCCGCTTCCGCCACAACAGCGTCGAGGATCTCGACAAGCGCCTCGGCCGCCTGCCGAAGGAGCCGGGCAAATTGGTGGTGCTGGAGGGCGTCTATTCGATGCTCGGCGACATCGCTCCGCTCAAGGAGATGGTCGCGGTCGCCAAGAAGCACGGCGCCATGGTGCTCAGCGACGAAGCGCATTCTATGGGCTTTTACGGCCCCAATGGCCGCGGCGTATATGAGGAGCAGGGCTGCGAAGGCGATGTCGACTTCATCGTCGGCACCTTCTCCAAATCGGTCGGCACCGTCGGCGGCTTCTGTGTGTCGAACCATCCCAAGTTCGAGGCGATCCGGCTGGCCTGCCGCCCCTATATCTTCACTGCCTCGCTGCCGCCTTCGGTGGTTGCGACCGCCGCAGCGTCGATCCGCAAGCTCCGGTTCGCGCACAACAAGCGCGCGCATCTCTGGGAAAACGCCCGGACCTTGCACGGCGGGCTCAAGGAAATGGGCTTCCGTCTCGGTACCGAAAAGCCGGACAGCGCGATCATCGCAGTGATCCTGGAGGATCAGGAGCAGGCCGTGACGATGTGGCAGGCGCTGCTCGACGGCGGCCTTTACGTCAACATGGCGCGTCCGCCTGCGACGCCGGCCGGCACCTATCTGCTGCGTTGCTCGCTTTGCGCCGAACATACGGCCGAGCAGGTTACGCGAATCCTCGAAATGTTCCGTGCCGCGGGCCGAAGCGTGGGCGTGATAAGCTGAAGCGACTCTAATCGCTTCCCCCCGGAGCTTCTGCACCTTAGATTCGCTCTATGAGTGAGGGGCAAGTCATTGTGCTGGAGCGCGTTCGTCGCGTGACGAACTGGCGTATCCTCGTGCTCGGTTTGCTCGCCATGCTCGGGCTGGGCGTGCTGGTGGCGATCATCGTCCTTCAGCAACGTACCGATCAAGAGCGCGACCGCGCCGTCGCACTCCAGCAGCATACTTTCGAAGTCGTCATCCGCGCCAACCAGCTCTCCGTCGCTGTCTCCGCGGCGGAGGCGGCTTTGGGCCGCTATGTGGTCAGCGCCGACAAGACGCTCGGTCAGCAATATTCGGCGCAATGGGGGCGTGCTGCCGAGCAGCTAGCGCGGCTGCAACAGCTCACTCGGGACAGTCCGCGGCAGCAGGGGCAGATTGCCCAGTTGCGGCGGGCTTTCGAGGTGCGCGGGCGGGAACTGAGCGAAACCGCGCTCTATTCGACCTACAAACGCCACAACGACGCATGGGGCAGCTATTATCGCGTCCGGCAGAGCCCGGCGCGGCAGGCCGTGGAGACTCTGCTCACCCGGATCGTCGATTCCGAGCGCGTGCTGCTGCGCGACCGGACGCGCGCAGCCGGGGACTTGATCGACAATTCGAGCTTCGCCTCGCGAATCCTCACCGGGTTCGGCGTGATGATCGTCGTCGGTGCGGTGCTGCTCGGCTGGCTGGCGATCGCGGCCGAGGGAGAGCGCGCCGCCGCCGACGCCGAGGCGACCGCGCAACGCGAGCGCGCGGCTGAGCTCCAGCTCGCGGTCGACGCCGCGACCGCCGATCTGCGCGCCGAAGCGCATGAGCGCGCGCACGCCGAGGCGCAACTTCGTCAGGTCCAGAAGATGGAAGCGGTGGGCCAGCTCACCGGCGGTATCGCGCACGATTTCAACAATATGCTCGCGGTCGTTCTCGGCGGTCTCGAACTCGCCAAACGCCATCTCCATACCGGAGGCCCCGACGCCCAGCAGCATATCGAGAATGCGATGGAGGGCGCCAACCGCGCCGCCGCGCTGACCCGGCGGCTGCTCGCTTTCTCGCGCTCGGAGCCTTTATTGCCCGAACCGGTCGAGGCGGGCGGGCTGATCGCAGGCATGTCCGATCTGCTCGATCGTACGCTGGGCGACACGATCAAGGTCAAGACGCGCGATGCGGGCAAGCAGTGGGCGGTCTGGGTCGATCGGCACCAGCTCGAGAACGCACTGCTCAATCTGGCGGTCAATGCCCGCGACGCGATGGAAGGGCGGGGGACGCTGACGATCACGACCGATGGCGCCACGCTCGAGGCGAACCAGGTCGGCGAGTGCCCGGCGGGCGATTATGTCACCATCACCGTTGCGGACACCGGCTGCGGAATGACGCCCGAGGTGCTGGATCGCGTGTTCGAGCCCTTCTTCACGACCAAACCGGTGGGCAAGGGCACCGGCCTCGGCCTCAGCCAGATCTTCGGCTTCGTGCGCCAATCGGGGGGTGAGATCGGGATCGAGACCGTACTCGGGGGCGGCACCAAGGTGATGGTCTATCTCCCGCGGCATACCGGGGAGGCGGCAACCGAAGCCTTGGAAGCACCGGCACCGGCGCCTGCGCTGGCGGCGCCCGTGATGGAGGAAGCCGTACCGGCGAAGGTCTATGACATTCTGGTGGTGGAGGACGATCCGCGCGTGCTTGGCGCGACCGTGGGCGCGCTGCAGGAACTGGGGCACCGGGTGACCTCCTGCTCCGATCCGCTGGCGGCCCCCGTTGCCGTTGCGGGAATGGCGTCGCTCGACCTCGTCATCTCCGACGTGCTGATGCCTGGGCAGACCGGCCCTGAGATGATCGCCAGCCTCGGCGAGCGGCTGGACGGCGTGGCGGTGCTGTTCGTCACCGGCTTCGCCGGCGAAGCGGAGGCCGATATGTTCGGCGGCCGCGGGGTGCTGCGCAAGCCGTTCACGATGGCGTCGCTTTCGCGCGCAGTGAACGAAGCCGTGGAATATGAAGCGCGCCGGGGAACCCAGCAGGCCGCCTGAGGGCCCTAATCCTCGTTGACCACCGAGTGACGCAGTGCCGCCGCGGCCATCTCGCGCGCCTTGTCGCGGGGCAGCGAGAGGGCCCGGGCCATCGGCCCGCCGAGCAATGCGTCGCCCAGCGCCATCAAAGTCAGCTGTAGTGTCTCTTCATGCAGCGAGCCCTGGATGTCGTCATGCTCTTCGGCGATCTCGTCGACGAGGCGGTGGATTGCCTCGAGGATGGGATCCAGCGCGTCCTCGTTGCCGTTGAGGATCATCCAGCTCGCCAGCGCGCCGGCGCCTTCCTTGCCGAATGCGTCGAACGTCAAATCGACGACTTCGCGCGGATCATGATCGTCAGTGCGCGCGCGCAACACTGCGGCGCCGATCTTGGCGGTGACGGAATCGGCGATACTGGCGGCGAGCGCCTTCTGCAGGCCCGCGGCCGAACCGAAATGATGGAGGAGATTGGCGTGGGTCCGCCCGATCCGCGCCGAAACCGCCTTCAGCGTGACCGCCTGCGGCCCTGCCTCGAGCAGCAGCGCGCGGGCGGCTTCCAGCGCGGCGTCGCGTGATTCCTCGGGGGACAGACGCTTGCGTGCACTGGATGACATTGACGGAGATTGACTCTTGCTCTCGGGGAGCCCGGCTTAGTGGAGGAAGCGCCGGGGCGAAAGCGGCGAATAGGGCTGCGTTTCCGTGATCGGGACTATCCAGGCGGATGGCCGATGCGGAGAAAGGAAACGCAGCCCCTTTGCTTGGCGTGAATCGTCACGCCGCCATTCGGTTTCGCGGATCGTGGTCGCCTACGTCGCCGCCGGCCAGATCGAGTTCGAACCGAACCGAGGGGACCGCGGCGCCGCGCCCGCGCGAATAGACCGAAGTCATCCGCCCGGTCGGACGGAAGCCCAGCTTGCGCAGCACGCGCCCCGAGGCGGGGTTGTCGAGAAAGTGCCCGGCGACGACGCGACGGATTCCCGCCGCTCGCGCCGCGCGCAGCACCGCCGCCCCTGCCTCGGTCGCATAGCCGCGGCCCCACGCCTGGGGCGTGAGCCAATAGCCGAGCTCGTGCTCTTCCTTCTCGAACGGGCCGATGCCGATCCCGCCGATCAGCCGCAACGGGCCGTCCTGATGCGCGAAGATCAGGAATCTCGGTTGGGTCGATTCGTCGAAGCTGGCAGCGAAGGTCTCCGCTGCCTCGATCGTATAGGGCCAGGGCGCGCGGGCGAGATTGCGCACCACGCTTTCGTGCCCGATCGCACGGGCGAGCTCGGCGGCATCTTCGCGCCAGCCGGGCCGCAACGTCAGTCTTTGCGTACGCACGAACATGACCAGTCTCCTCGGTCTTGTGGTGCCCCTGGCGCGTCACTGTGACACCCAGTTTGCAGCCACATTTCGAGGGAGCAAAGAAAAAGGGAGCCGGGGTGACCCGTCTCCCTTTTCAGCTGGTCCGTTCGCCGGACCCGGGTCACCCTGGTGGGCAACCCGTCCGGTTACCCGATGTTATTCGGCCGCTTCCGCAATCATGTCTACCGAACAGAATTTGCGGCCGAGCTTGCCGACCTTGAACGACACGCGGCCGTCGGTAAGCGCGAAAAGGGTATGGTCCTTGCCCATGCCCACGTTCACGCCCGGATAGATCTTGGTGCCGCGCTGGCGCACGATGATGTTGCCCGCGATCACGGCTTCGCTGCCGAACTTCTTGACGCCGAGACGACGGCCTGCCGAATCGCGGCCGTTGCGCGAAGAGCCGCCTGCTTTCTTATGTGCCATTTTGCGTTACTCCTCGTATCTCGCTTACGCTTCCGCGGCCGGGGCTTCTGCCTCGGCGGGAGCTGCGGCCTTCTTCGCCTTGGGCGCGGCCTTCTTCTTCTCTTCCTGCGCACCGATCGCGGTGATCTTCAGGATCGTGTGGTTCTGGCGATGGCCGTTCTTGCGGCGATAATTGTGCCGACGGCGCTTCTTGAAGACGATGACCTTCTCGCCCTTCGCCTGCGCGATGATCTCGGCCGAGACGGTCAGGCCGTCGGTCGGCTTCAGTTCGCTGCCCTCGCCGGCGAGCAGAACGTCGCCCAGCGTGACCGTCGAACCGGCCTCTCCGTCGAGCTTCTCGACGACGATCTTGTCTCCGGCGGCAACGCGATACTGCTTGCCGCCCGTGCGCACGATAGCGAACATGGCGATGTCTCAACCTACAAAAGCTAGTGCCCGCCAAGGATTACCCCGGCAGGAGGAAGGGCGCAGCTATGCGAAGAGGCCCGCGCTGTCAACCGGGGAGTGCCATTTTCACACGCGGGAATAGGCGATTTTGCATGGGCTCCGGTCGAGTGCCGTCATCTGCCGGTTTCGCGAGGGCAGTATTTCCAGAATGTTGCGCCGTAGCAACAGCCTCTGAAATAGTATTGCAGCGCACAAAGGTTGCTCTTTCGTTACAGAAGGATGCGCGCATGATGTTCTCCGGGGAGGGGGAACCCCCAAGGGAGGCAAAATCATGCGACGCTCGATTATCTCGATGCTCTTGGTCTCTGCTTCGGCATTTGCATTCGTGGCTTCGGCACAGGCGCAGACTGACGCGACTCCGCCGGCGACCCAGGTCGAAGGCGCCACGCCCGCCGATGCGGTGCCCGACGACGATCCTGGCAATGTCATCGTCGTCACCGGCACGCGCGCCGCGAACCGCACTGTCGCCGACAGTCCGGTGCCGATCGACGTGATCTCGTCCGAGGCGCTCTCCAGCTCGGGACTGGGGGAGACTAACAAGATCCTCAACAATCTCGTCCCGTCGTTCAACTTCCCGCAGCCTTCGATCACCGATGGCACCGACGTGATCCGCCCCGCGTCGCTGCGCGGCCTCGCGCCCGACCAGACTTTGGTGCTGGTCAACGGCAAGCGCCGTCACGTGACGGCGCTGCTCAACGTCAACGGATCGGTGGGACGCGGCTCGGCCGCGGTCGATCTCAATACCATTCCCGCGCTCGCGATCGACCGGATCGAAGTGCTGCGCGACGGCGCCTCGTCGCAATATGGCTCGGACGCGATCGCCGGCGTGATCAACGTACAATTGAAGCGCGCCAATCATGGCGGCCGCGCATCGGTGAGCTACGGCAAGTACATCACCACGATGAGCGGTGTGCCCAACGTCACCGGGCTCGCGCTGACCGGCGGCCAGCCGGTGTTCGATCCCGCCGACGGCCGCATCCTCGCCGCGAATCGCAGCGGCGAACGCAAGGCCAATGACGGCGATCTGTGGACCCTGGGCTTCAATGTCGGCCTGCCGATCGGTCCCGAAGGCTATTTCAACATCACCGCCGAATATCGCGACCGCGACAATACCAATCGCGCCGGATACGATCTCCGACCGAACTACAACCGCCCGACCGCTGCGTTCGACTCGCGCGAAATCGGCTTCAATCGGCTCAACTTCCGGTACGGCGACCCGAAGACCGAGGACTATAACGTCTTCGTCAACACGGGCGTGCCGATCGGCACGTTCGAGCTCTATGCCTTCGGCTCCTATTCCAAGCGCGACGGTCTGAGCGCCGCGAACTGGCGCCAGTCGGCCTCAGCGAACAACCGCGACTGGTCAGTCATCAGCCCGGCGACCACTCCCACGACGGCGAACTTCGTCCCGCTTAGGGCCGACGGCTTCCTGCCCTTCATCCACTCGGACCTGACCGACTATTCGGCCGCGCTCGGCATTCGCGGCGACGTTGCCGGCTTCTCCGCCGATCTCTCGGTCGTCTACGGCCACAACCAGTTCGATTATCGCACCGAGAACAGCCTCAACACGTCGTACGGCCCCACATCGCAGCGCGATTTCGATTCGGGCGGCCTGGCCTTCGGTCAGCTCACCGCGAACCTCGATCTCAGCAAGGAATTCGATTTCGGGCTCGCCAAGCCGCTGACGCTCGCGTTTGGCGCCGAATATCGCAACGACGCGTTCAACATCCGCCCCGGGGAGACTCAATCCTATGCGATCGGGCCCTATTTCCGGGCAGCGTTCGCGACCACCGCGCCGAACTGCGCGACGCAGGGCGGCGTCTATAACGCAGTGACCGGCATCTGCACTTTCCCCGGCCGCGGCGCATTGGTCGGCGCGCAGGGTTTTCCGGGCTTCCCCGCCTCCGCCGAAACCGATGTGAGCCGGCACAGCTATGCCGGCTATGTCGAGCTCGACACCGACCTGTTTCAGGGCTTCACCGTCACCGCCGCGGGCCGCTACGAGCATTTCTCCGATTTCGGCGGCACGCTGAACGGCAAGCTAGCCGCGCGCTACGAGTTCACTCCCGGCATCGCGATCCGTGGCTCGGTGTCGAACGGCTTTCGCGCGCCCTCGCTCCACCAGCAATACTTCACGACCACTTCGACCAATTTCATCTCGGGCGTGCCGGTCGAGATCAGCACCCAGCCGGTCTCCAGTCCGGTGGCGCTCGCGCTCGGTTCGAAGCCGCTCGAGCCCGAAAAATCGGTCAACTGGAGCGCAGGCGCCACGCTCAACCCTTTCCGCGGCTTCAGCCTCACCGCCGACTATTATCACATCAAGATCAAGGACCGGATCGTCCTTACCGAGAATCTCGGCGCGGCGGGCAGCGGCACGGCGGCGGTTAACGCCGCGGTGAAGGCAGTGCTCGACGCCAACGGCTTCCAGTCGGTCGGCGCTGCACGCTTCTTCATCAACGGCCTCGATACCACCACCCAGGGCGTCGATGTGGTGGCCACCTATCGCATCGGGCTGGAGTCGCTTGGCAACTGGTCGCTCTCGGCGGCCTATAACCGCAACACCAACAAGATCGATCGCCGGATCACCGATCTCGGGCCGCTGGCGCAGATCCCGGGGCTGGTCCTGTTCGGCCGCGTCGAGGGAATCCGCTTCACCAACGGTCAGCCGAGGGACAAGGTCGTGCTCAGCGCGGACGGATCACTGGGCGCGTTCGGGATCACCGCACGCACCACGCGCTACGGCGAAGTCATTGCTCCCGGCGCCACCGCGCCGATCGCCGATCCCACCAGCCTGACAGCTTATGGCCCCGACGACGTATTCCTCGAGCCCAAATGGGTCACCGATCTCGAGCTGCGCGTGACGCTCAAGGAGCACGCCACCTTCGCGTTCGGCGCGAACAATCTGTTCGATGTCTACCCGACCGCGCGGCCTACCGGTGCGCGCCCGACCAATGTGGGCGGCTTCTATCCGGTCGACGCCTATTACCAGCCGTACAGCAGCTTCTCGCCGTTCGGCTTCAACGGACGTTTCCTCTACGGGCGTTTCACCGCGCAATTTTGAGCGCAAAAGGAAAGGGGGCCGCGCGGCCCCCTTTTTCTAGTGCCGATGAAGCGGCTTCAGCTTGTACCGCCCGCCGGCATAGCGCTCGAACAGGCCCGCGATCGCGGGATGATCGACGGGTTCGTCGGTTTCGTCGACCACCAGATTCTGTTGGCTGACATAGGCGATGTAGCTCGATTCGGCATTCTCGGCGAGCAGATGGTAGAAGGGCTGGTCCTTGCGCGGCCGTACGTCCTCGGGGATCGCTTCATACCATTCGTCCGAATTGGCGAAGACGGGATCCACGTCGAAAATCACGCCGCGGAAATCGAACATCCGGTGGCGCACCACATCCCCGATCGCAAAGCGGGCCGAGGATATCGGCGGCATCGGCACTGCGGCTTCGAGGGGAAAAGCGGGGATGGGCTCACGCGACATGCCAATAATCTAGTGCTTGTGCGCCGCTGCACAAGCACTGCGCTTGCGGCCCCGGATTCATTGCGCTAATGGCCCGCCCTCATCGACCGGTGCCGGTCTCGGGATACCCCGATGGTCGGCATCTTAAGACCTCGCGGAGAGGTGGCAGAGTGGTCGAATGTACCGCACTCGAAATGCGGCGTGCCCTCACGGGTACCGTGGGTTCGAATCCCACCCTCTCCGCCACTTCTCGTCTCATCACGCCCACGGGACGGCTGGCAGGCGCGTTTGGCGCCGGCATCGTTACCCCTCGAGCTCCTCGAGCGCACCGCATGATCATGGACGAGGGTTGGCCTCTCCGGAGCTTCATCTCCTCTTAACCCGCCTTGCGCAGGAAGGGCATTCAAGCGGCGTCGGCATATTCGGCCCGCAATTTGCCGGGGTCGCGCCCTTATGATTGACGTCGCCATGTGCATCGGCAGGGATCATGATCCCTGGCTGGTCCTTCTCGCAGTGTTCGTCTGCTGCACCGGCGCGTTCGCGATCATGCAGATGTTCGGCCGCGCGCAGGTTACGCACGGCGCCCATCGCATCGCATGGCTGTTCCTGACTGCGGTCGGCGCCGGCGCCACGATCTGGTGCACCCATTTCGTGGCGATGCTGGCATATCGCGCAGGAGTTCCGGTCCGGCTCGATCCGGTGCTCACCATCGTCTCGCTGATCGCGGCGATCATCGGCACGGGAGTGGGGTTCGGGATCGCCGTTTCGCGTCGGGGCCGCCTCTATTCGGTCGTCGGAGGCGGAGTCGTCGGGCTCGCGATTTCGGGCATGCACTTCACCGGCATGGCGGCGTATCGGGTCGACGGGCTGGTCGAATGGCGGATCCCCTATGTGGCCGCGTCGGTGCTGTGCTCGGTCGTCTTTGCAGGCGCCGCGCTCGGCGTTTTCACTTCGCCCCGGATCGGCCGCCACCGTGTCGCGGCAGGGACGGCGCTGCTGGTCACGGCGATCGCGACGCTGCATTTCGTGGCAATGACGGCGCTGCGCATCACTCCGCTCCGCCTCAGCACCGCACCGCTCGAGCCGCAGCAGATGCATGCGCTCGCGCTCGCCACGGCGCTGGTGGGGCTGGTGGTGATCACCGCCGGCGTATCCGCGGCGCTGATCGATCGCTGGACTCGTTCGGACGCGATGGATCGGCTGCACCACATGGCGATGAACGACGCGCTCACAGGGTTGCCCAATCGCGTCAATTTCCAGTTGGAGCTCAAGCATCAGCTCGAGATCGCGCGCGCGAACGGTGGCCAGCTGGGCGTGGTGGCGATCGACCTCAACCACTTCAAGGAGATCAACGACGTCCACGGCCATCAGGCCGGCGACCAGGTCCTGCTCCTCGTCGCGCAACGCATGGCAAGCCAGCTCGGACGGAACGAGATGATCGCCCGCTTTGGCGGCGACGAGTTCGTGGCGCTCATTTGCTTCGAGCATCGCGCCCAGCTGACTGCCTTCACCGATCGGCTCAAGACGGTGCTCGAAACCCCGCTGGCGCTTGGGCAGTTCGAGGCGCGGGTCGGTGCCAGCTTCGGCGTCGCGGTCTATCCGACCGACGCGGGCGATGCCGAGACGCTGATGAACAACGCCGATCTGGCGATGTACCGCGCCAAGACCCAGCGCTCGCCCGCGCCCTGTTATTACGATGCACCGCTCGACGAAGCGATCCGCGACCGGCGGGAACTGGCGAACGATCTGCGGATCGCGCTCGATCAGGGCGCGCTCGAGCTTCATTATCAAGTGCAGACGTCGGTCGCGACGCACGCGGTGACCGGCTATGAGGCGCTGCTACGCTGGACCCACCCTATACGCGGGTCGATCGCACCGAGCCTGTTCATCCCGATCGCGGAGGAGAACGGCCTGATCCTGTCGCTGGGCGAATGGGTGCTGCGCCGCGCCTGCTCGGACGCGATTGGCTGGCCTCACGATGCCAAGGTCGCGATCAACGTATCGCCGATGCAGCTGATCCATGCCGATTTGCCGCGATTGTTCCATCAGGTGCTGATCGACACCGGGTTGCCGCCGCGCCGCCTCGAGATCGAGCTGACCGAGACCGCGATCATCGCCGACCGCGACCGTGCGCTGCACGTCCTTCGCCAGATCAAGGCAATGGGAATCGGCGTCGCGCTGGACGATTTCGGCACCGGCTATTCTTCACTGGAGACGTTGCGCGCCTTCCCGTTCGACAAGATAAAGCTCGATCGGCTGTTCGTCTCCGAGCTGGAGCACAGCCCACAGGCAGTGGCGATCGTCCGCGCAGTGCTCGCTTTGGGCAAGAGCCTCGCGATCCCGGTGCTCGCCGAGGGGATCGAGACCGAGCGCCAGCTCGGGGTGCTGCAGCGCGAAGGATGCGACGAAGTGCAGGGCTTCCTGCTCGGCTATCCCCAGGCGCTCGCGGAATATGACCGGCCCGGGCAGATCGACGAACCGTCCGAAGCTGACGCCGCCTGAACGGCGCCAGCATCCTCATTTAGCTCATTGATATGATAAATATTGACATTGCCATCGACCCTTTCGAGAATGCGCGCAAAGTGCCTTAGACACTAGCGACGGGAGCAGGGTGATGGCGAGACGATCGAGCGGAATGGTCGCGCTCATTCTGGCGCTGACGGCGGCAATCACGGCTGACGCGCAGCAAGCGCAAGTGCCGCCCGGCGCGCCCGAAACGCCGTATGTCGATCCTGCCAAGGCCTATCTCTTCGCGCACATGACCAAGGCGCGCTATGGCGTGCTTTATTATTCCGTGAGCGAGGACGGGCTGCACTGGCGGCAGGTCAATGGTGGCCGTCCGGTCTCGGAGGACTATCACGGCCACGCCTCTATCGCGCGCGGCGCTGATGGGCGCTATTTCCTCGTCGGCAATAAGAGTGACGAGGATCCCTATATCCGCTTCTGGGTCTCGGACGATCTGATCCGCTGGACGCCCTGGGGCAACTATAAGCCCGATCTCTCGAACATTCCGGGCCATGCGCGCGCGCTCCAGCGCATCGGTGCGCCCAAGCTGTTCTTCGATCAACGATCGGGCAAGTTCCTGTTGACTTGGCACACGCCGAATGTGCCCGGTGATCCGAAGGATCCCGAGCGCTATTGGGCCAGCCAGCGCACGCTCTATGTCCAGTCGCGCGACCTCAAGACCTTCGAGGGGCGCCCAAGGCGGCTGTTCGACTGGGACATGGCGACGATCGACACGATCCTCCAGCCCGACGATGCCGGGCCGGGCTATTGCGCGATCGTCAAGGACGAGCGCTATCCGTCGTACGACTGGACCACGGGCAAGACGATCCGGATGAGCTGCGCGCCGTCGCTGACGGGCCCCTATCCGCAGCCGGGTCCACCGCTCAGCCCCAATTTCCGCGAGGCGCCGACATTGATCCGCGCGCCCAACGATCAGGACTGGCTGCTCTATTACGAACAATATGCAGGCACGAGCTATGGCCTGTCGAAGGCGCCGCGGCTGCGCGGACCCTGGTATCAGGTCTCGGGAAACAGCGGCGTCGCTGCCTGGGATCGCTATGCGATGCCGGCGGGCCTGCGCCACGGATCGATGATCCAGATCGACCGCAAGCAATATGACGCGATCGTAGCCGCCTTCCCCGACAACGATTCGAAGGCGAAAGCGGGTACCTTCACCAACCCCTTGCTCCCGTCGGGCCCCGATCCCTCGGTCTACCGCGAAGGCGACACTTATTACTACATGCACACGCTGGGCGATCGGCTGGAGATCTGGCGGACGAAGAACATCACGGATCTGGCCAATGCCGAGCGGAAATTGGTCTGGCAGGCGCCGTCGCAGCCCGCACCTAATGGCGTGGCCATCTGGGCGCCCGAGCTGCACCGCATCAATGGCAGCTGGTACATCTATTACACCGCTGCCGAGACCGGCCATAATGACGACGCCCATCGCGGCATCTTCGTCCTGCGCAACAATGCCAGCGATCCGCTCACCGGCGCGTGGCAGGACATGGGCAAGCTGAAGACCCGATACGCGGGCATCGACGGCACTACTTTCGCGGCGGGCGGCAAGCGCTATTTCGTCTATTCGCCCTATGTGGGGCCGGACAGCGTGCTGTCGATCGTCGCGATGCGCGATCCGGTGACGCTGGAGGGACCGGAGACGATCATCGCGCGTCCCGACCAGAGCTGGGAGCGCCAGGGCGGCCGCCAGATCCTCGAAGGGCCGGCCTTCTTCGAGGGGCCGCGTGGCGACATCTACCTCTCTTACTCGGGAAGCGCCTGCTGGTCGGACGATTATGCGGTGGGGCTGCTGCATGCGAAGCCGGGCAGCGACCTGCTCGACGCGAAGTCCTGGACCAAGCGCCTCCAGCCGGTGGTCGCCAAGTCGGCTGCGGCGGGCGTTTATGCACCCGGCCACAACGGCTTCTTCACGACGCCGGGAGGCGAGACTTGGATCGTCTATCACGCCAATCCGGGCCCCGACATGCGCTGCACCCCGAAGCGCTCGCCGCGCATCCAGCGGGTGGAGTGGTCGCGCGACGGCCAGCCGGTCTTCGCTCAGCCGGTAGGCAGTGCCCGGCAGCTCGCCAAGCCGCGCTGAGGCGGGAGTTAACATATAAAGATATCTTTATATGTTACTTGACCGCGCCGCGCCGCAGTGCCAATCGTGACGGCGTCGAAGGTTCTTCGTCCGGGGCGTGCCCCGCGGCGGAGCTAAGACGGGAAGCCGGTGAAATGCCGGCGCTGCCCCCGCAACTGTAAGCGGTGAGCTGCGGTCCATTTGTGTCACTGGGGTTCGCGCCCCGGGAAGACGGATCGTCAGCCGTGACCCGTGAGCCAGGAGACCTGCCTGCGACGCGATAACGTCCACCGGCGGGGTGTCCGGGCTGGCCGCTTGCATGTCGTCGCGGGGTCGCCTCCGGGGCGCCCGCTCGTGTCTGGTTCCTGCCTCGCCCCTTTCTTCGGGGTTGAAGAACATGACCGTCACTGTTGCTACACTGGGGTTCCCGCGCATCGGGCCCCGCCGCGAGCTCAAACACGCGCTCGAGGCTTATTGGGCAGGCAAGACCTCTGAATCCGAACTGCTCGACGCCGCTTCGGGCCTGCGCACCGCCGCCTGGGCGCGGCAGAAGGCGCTCGGCGCCGACTGGCTGCCGTCCAACGATTTTTCGCTCTACGATCATGTTCTCGACACGAGCATGATGCTTGGCGCGATCCCCGAACGCTATCGCAGCGCGGCCGGCGAGGCGGATCTCGCGACCTATTTCGCGATGGCGCGCGGCACCACCGGCGAGGACGACGGCTGCGGCCACGTCCATGGCAGCGTCACTGCCTGCGAGATGACCAAGTGGTTCGACACCAATTATCACTATCTCGTGCCCGAGTTGGCGGGGCAGAAGCTCGCGCTCAATCGCCTGAAGATCGTCGACGAATATCGGGAGGCGAAGGCGCAGGGCTTCGAGACGCGGCCGGTGCTGCTCGGACCGGTCACCTGGCTGAGCCTTGCCAAGGGGCGCGGGGTCGATCCATTCGACATGCTCGACGAAGTGCTGGGCCTCTATGCCGCGATTCTCGGCCAGCTCGCCCATGTCGGTGCCGAATGGGTGCAGATCGACGAGCCGGTGCTGGTGCTCGACCTCGACGAGAAGCAGCGGCGCGCGCTGACTCGCGCTTATGCCCGGCTGTCGCGCTCGGGGCCCAAGCTGATGCTCACCACCTATTTCGGCGGGCTCGGCGAGAATCTGTCCTTCGCCGCGGCTTTGCCGGTGGCGGGGTTGCACGTCGATCTGGCCCGCGCGCCCGAGCAGCTTGATCCGCTGCTCAAGGCCGCGCCGAAGACGATGCTGCTGTCGCTCGGGGTGATCGACGGCCGGAATGTGTGGCGCGCCGATCTCGACGCACTGATCCAGCGGCTCGCGCCGATTGCGGCGGGCCGCGATCTGGTGCTCGCGCCATCCTGCTCGCTGCTCCACGTTCCGGTCGATCTGGCGCTCGAAAGCAAGCTTGGCGATGTGGCCGAATGGCTCGCCTTCGCGGTGCAGAAGGTCGAGGAACTGTCGGTCCTCAAGCGTGCGTTGAACGAGGGGCGGGCGAGCGTCGCCGAGGAACTGGCAAAGGCCGCGCGCGCGAATGCGGATCGCCGCGCCTCGCCGCGCGTCCACGATCCGGAGGTCGCCATCCGGACCGCGGCGGTGACCGATGCGATGTACGAACGCCGCTCGAATTTCGGCGAGCGGATCGTGGCGCAGGCGGTGGTGCTCGATCTGCCGGCGTTCCCGACCACGACGATCGGTTCGTTCCCGCAGACCGCGGAGGTGCGCAATGCCCGGGCACGGCGCAATCGCGGCGAGCTGGACGGCGCGGCATATGAGGCGTTCCTGCGGGAGGAGACGGCGCGGACGATCGCCTGGCAGGAGGAGGTCGGGCTCGACATGCTCGTCCATGGCGAGTTCGAGCGCAACGACATGGTCCAATATTTCGGCGAGCAGCTCTCGGGGTTCGCGTTCACCGTCAACGGCTGGGTGCAGAGCTATGGCTCGCGGTGCGTGCGGCCGCCGATCCTGTTCGGCGACGTTTCCCGTCCGACGCCGATGACGGTCGAATGGTGGCTTTATGCGCAGAGCCTGACCGCCAAGCCGGTTAAGGGCATGCTCACCGGGCCCGTCACCATCCTCAACTGGTCGTTCGTGCGTGACGACCAGCCGCGGGAGGCTTCGTGCCGGCAGATCGCGCTGGCGATCCGCGACGAGGTGGTCGACCTCGAGGCGGCGGGATGCAAGGCGATCCAGATCGACGAGGCGGCGCTTCGGGAAGGGTTGCCGCTGCGCCGGCGAGACTGGGAGGCCTATCTCGAATGGGCGGTGGCCTGCTTCCGGCTCTCCGCGGCGGGGGTGGCGGACGCGACGCAGATCCACACGCACATGTGCTATTCGGAGTTCAACGACATCCTGCCGGCGATCGGGGCGATGGACGCCGATGTGATCTCGATCGAGACCGCGCGCTCGCAGATGGAGCTGCTCGAGGGCTTCGCCGCATATCGCTACCCCGGTGCGATCGGGCCGGGGGTGTACGACATCCACGCGCCACGCGTGCCGGGCGAGGACGAGATGGTGGCGCTGATGCGGCTGGCGCAGCAGCATCTGCGGCCTGACCAGCTCTGGGTGAACCCCGATTGCGGGCTCAAGACGCGGAAGTGGGACGAAGTGAAGCCGGCGATCGAGGCGATGGTCGCCGCCGCACGGACGCTGCGCGCCGCGGCGTGACCTAACTCCCTCTCTCCGCTTGCGGGGAGAGGGCCGGGGAGAGGGGCGTGTCGATAATGCATCCGGCTTGCCCCTCTCCCGACCTCACTTCGTTCGATCACCCTCTCCCCTGAAGGGGAGAGGGAATTATCAGTCCGTCGTCACCAGCGGGTACTTCCCCCGGACATCGTCGAGCAGGCGCTCGATGATCGCATTCTCGCCGTTGCTGCCCGAGGGGGCGACCGACCAGTTGCAATGCGGATGCGTCTCGGGACTGTAGACGCGGACCTTGCCCAATGCCGCGCGCCAGTCGCGCTTGCTGCCGCCCGCCTTGCGCACCAAAGCCGTCACCAGCAGGTCCTGCAATTCGCCGGCCGTCATTCGGTCGGGCGGCCGCCCGGCTTCCATTCGGGCTTCGCCTTGCTGTCCGCCAGGCTGGCGAGCGGCGCGACCAGCGACTGGATCGCCCGCGCCATGAAGGGCAGATCGAGGTTCGCCACGGTATCTTCGGGAGTGTGATAGGTCGGCACCGTCGCCCAGCCCGAGACGGTGTGGGCGACCACGCCCTTCAGCGCCAAGGCATAATTGTCCGAGCGCTGGAAGAAGTTCTGCTCAGGGTACGGATCGGTGGTGACCAGAGCGCCGTGCGCCTTCAGCGTCTCGCCGAAGGTCGAGCGCTCATAGCCGGTCATCATCATCGTGCCGGCGGGGAGCTTGGGATCCTGCTGGCCGATCATCTCGATCTCGAGATTGGCGACCAGGTCCGACAGCGGCACCGGCGGGTGCTCGGCGAACCAGCGCGCGCCGAAGCCGCCGGCTTCCTCGCTGCCATAAGCGACGAACAATATGCCGCGGCGATGCTTCCTGCCGACGAGCGTCCGCGCCAGCTCGAGCACCGCGGCGGTGCCCGAGGCATCGTCATTGGCGCCGTACATCACCTTGCCGTCGGGGCGGACGCCGAGATGGTCGAGATGCGCGGTGATCAGGATCACGCCCGCCTTCGGATCGGTGCCCGGCAGATAGCCCAGGGCGTTGGTGGTGACCTGCGCCTGCTCGACGAGGCCGGGCAGTTCGAGCGCCACGTCGGCGCCGTCCTGCGCGGCGAGCTTGTCGAACGCGGCGTCGCCGAGCGCCAGCACGGTCGGGCGCACCCGCGGCGTCTCGCCCTTGATATAGCGGGGCAGACGGGGGCGGCCGCCGATGCGCTCATAATAGCCGCGCACCTGATCGGTGGCGCGGATGATCACCAATTTGACCTTCGAGGGATCGACCCCGCCGGCGAACTGGAGGCCGTTCACCTCCGCGCCGGTGACGATCACGGCGTCGGCGGCGGGAACCTGCTTCGGATCGGTGCCCGCATAGGCCACCAATTTGCCGCGGACCGGCTGGCCCGTGGAGGAGAAGAGCAAGGGCGCATCGACCGGGCTGCCGTTTGCGGTGAGCACCGGCGTTCCGTCGAGCCGCAGGCTGATCACGTCGATCGGCTGGGTGTATCCGGTCATCCCCGGCGCGGTGGCGAGGCGATAGCCGCGGAACATCGAGGCGACATAAGCGGCGGCGGCGGCCTCGTCCGGCGTCGCGCTGCCGCGGCCGCGCAGCGCCGGGCCGGCGAGGTAATCGACATGCGCACGGACATGCTCGGGCGTGATCGCCGCGGGGCCGCGCTGGGCGTGCGCGGGCGCGGTCAGCCCGGTCGCCAGCGCGCCGGCGAGGAGGATGGTCTTCAGCTTGGTGCGTGCGATCGGCATATATTCTCCCCCGTCAATGCCGGGCGCTTATCCAACATCCCTGTTGGATTCCAGCCGGCTAACTTCGCATTTTTCCCGCGAATCGTGAAATTTCGTTACGCGTGCGAGCAACTTAATGTCGTGGTGAGGGTGTTTCGGCGTCCTACAAAGCGGTGAAAAGCCGAGTCGCGGGCGCCGGAGGCCGGTGCGACGGTCGTTGCCGCGTGAAAAGCGGTGCTCGGTGCGTCGAAAACGCGGGAAAGTGGTAAAAGGGCGCAGAAAGTGCGTACAAAATGAGGCGAACCGCATGTGTCGCGTGATCGCTGCCGACGATGTCAAAGAGCGGCCAGCAAGGCGGGCCGCCCGAGGCAAGCAGACGAAATCCTACATTGCAAGGCTGGACCATTGAGGCTGATCGCTAGCAATCCATCCATTTCTGGAACGAAGTTGGATAGCGAACGTCCGCCGCCCGTGTGATCGAAAGCGAACCGTTATACAGTTATTGAAGTCGAAGCGGAGGCGCGCCTGCTGCCGTTCTTATCTCGATCACGCGCATTCCATCGAACCGGAATGCCGTTCTTGCACTTCCCTTGTTTAGTTGTGGATCGCAATTCCATTGCACCGACACCCAGTTAATGCCGCTGCCGCTAGGCCTGCCCGGCTTGCATTCGCGGAATTGCTCCAAGGACGCGGCCGAAAAATGAGCACCGTTCCGCCTTCGGGGCGTTGCATCGAAATCCGACGCATATTTCACCCCCAAAACCTTCAAAGACCGGAGCTTCCTCTGATCATTCTCGCGGACAGCATCTAAAACGCTTGCGACTATCGCGGCCCTCTGTCGGGCCACGGAGATGTCGCGTTGCAATTGCTCCCGATTGATTCCATCGGCATTTGGCGTTTGCTGGAAAGCGAATAAGCCAAAGAGCAATAATTCCAGCATCGGTCTATCCTAGAAATTCCGCGAGATATCTAGCACATCGCGCCATAACCATGATGTGAAGGTTGGCGGTTAACCTGCGGTAGACGTTCTTTTCTGCGTCATTTGGACAAATTCCACATAGACATCGCGGCCGCAATTCATCAGCCTGTATATCATGGGTCGTGGTCGATGCGCAGCGGTGTTATTCGGAAGTCTCCGCGCTTCCATCGCAGCGCTCCTATGGGCAGCGCTTGCTTTGGCAGGGTGCTCGCGCGCAGAGCAGGGATCCGATACCTGCAGCCGACAAAATCCAGTGGGAACGCAAGTCGCCTTCGACGCCGCACGCGCCGAGCTACACCGGCGAATGCGTACGGAGGGAATCCCAGAAGCGAAGGACCCGAGTTTTTACTTTCGGCCGGATTGCTGCAGCGTTGAAACCGTACGCCATAGCATGCTTGTCCGTGCGATAGCCGGTAACGTTTACGCGACGCACTACATTGTGACGCTTAGATTACATAATATTCCTCGACATCCGTACCATGTCGCTAAGTACAGCGTCAGCTCTTGCGGAAAAATAACAGACACACTCTGACGAGGAAACAAGGATGACTTTTCCTGCAACTGTCGAAAATGTTCTGTCTCTTTACCTGTATGGTACGGCGGACAAGCCTGAGCATTTTGCTGACAGGCTAAGGGATTTGCCTCCCGAGGCAACCTATCCTGTCACAGTCGACGCTGTCGCATATATGGAAAGCGTTGGCAGATACGCCTATGCAGCGCGCGCGACCGTAATTCAGGATTTCTTCGAAGGCAGAATTTCGTCCTCGATGGGCGTAACGGACGCAACCGGTCGAACCACCCTTTCGATAGCGGACTATCTGTCGCAGTCTAACAATGACGTCTCCGTTCTATCTTTTGTTGTTTCACAATATGGTACCGATACGGCTGGTGCCGATTTCAAGGAAAGGGCATTCATCTGGGGCACTACACAATTTTCGATAGACCCCTCGGCGACATTTGTCTGGGAAAACGGTCAACTTTCTATTGAGAACCTCGTTGTTGCTCCTTTTGACAATGTCGGTGCAGATGAGAATTTCGATTTTGAAGCGGGAAGCGAATATGCCCAGATGGTGAATGATAACTTCTTTCAGCCTTACATAGACCCATATGAAATAGGCCGAAAGATTGATATAGAGTTCGTCAACAGAGATCAGTTGCCAACCAATATTTCTTATTCATCGACTGATTTTTACTCGGATAAATTAAGAATTAATCAGACGAGTTCTACAATTGATCTATTGGCTCTTCCAGCTCAGGCGGCGCTCCTGCTGGCAGACATTCTATCGTCGGAGGTGGTCGAGTATTTTTTCGAAGACAAACTTATCGTCTACGGCTCCTATCTAGGTGATGTGATTACCCCGGCGAGCGCTATCTACCCTCTGAGTACTGGGGACCTGAGTGGGTACGGGCTCGCAATCGCTACTGGCTCGGGGAATGACCAGATCATCGGCTCGGCGAACGACGACCTTATCTACTCCGGTCTCGGAGATGACATAGTCGATGGGGGAGATGGAAGCGACACGTTGCACGGCGGCGCCGGCGCCGACTATCTCGATGGTGGCGCGGGCCGCGATACCATTTCATTTGAAGGTGCCACTGAAGGCGCCGTGCTCATTCGATCAAATAACCTGCTTCTGGGGCTAGGCTCCTCCACCAGCGATGCATATGGCGACACGCTTACTGGTTTTGAGGTCGTCGTCGGTTCAGATTTTGATGATCAACTCGAGCTCCTCAATGCGGGCATGGAAGCCTATGGCGGCGCGGGTGCCGATATCATCCGGGGAGGGAATGGCGACGATTTCATAGACGGCGGCGATGGGGCGAACATTCTCATCGGAGGCGCAGGCAGTGATCAGATGGTCGGCGGTTCTGACGCGGACTTTATCCGAGCCGATGGTAAAGACACAGCGCAACAATCTTGGATGCCTACGGTATTTGGCGGCGAAGGTCACGACGCAATTGTAATTGAAGGATCGCCATCTCAGGCTGAATTTACAGCACAAGGAGGGGTAGGCAATGATTACGTAGTTGTGGGTGCCAATATCAGTTTGGACTATCGATTTAATACGGGAGATGGGCACGATCACATTGTTCTGGAAGATGGCGCGAATTTAGGAATGCTGAGAGTTGATAGCAGCCAATCAGAATGGAGCGTAGAGTTTTACGTCGATAGTGTTGAATATGGTGGTCCAGTTAGCGAGAGTGGCTACGACTGGTACGGAGCTACCGGATCGCTTGTTTTGATGCACGACGGAAATTCAGACAGTATTACAATATCAAATTTCACTATTGGTATTCAAACCGAGCATAACTTTACGGACTTCGACCACATTACGATGGATGATGTGTGGGGATATATGGTGAATATATCGGGTGAATTTGGTTCAATGCTACACAGCACAATGCAGGGCGAGCGGAGGCCTTGGCACCCATCATGGGAAACATCGGGAGGAGAATTCGAGCTATTTTCGGGTAGTGTCGAGAACGCCTACGCTACCGCGTTGGATGATTTTAATGCGGCGAGGTCTGGTAGCCCGTCAATTCCGTCAGAACTTTGGCTTACGTAACGACCAACCCCAGTCGTCGGATTATTCGGCGGCTCCTTAGGTTTCAACAGACACCGCGCGCCTGTCTGAACGAGCGGCAGCTTACGGGGTCAGCGACATTGGTGCCGAACGACTGCAATCGAGCGCATAACTGCCAGTGGTTCCCCACTGAGGTTGTTCACCTCTTCGCCACCCGCCCCGCTTAACCGCCACCACCGCCGCATTCAGCGCTTGCAGGAACCGCGAGCGATCCGCCACCGCCACTCGAGCTGGTGGCGAAGGGTTTGCCCGCGCGGTGAAGGAGCCTGCTGCTACCGGTTTGCCGCCCGTCTCCGTTTGTGAGACCTTGCGCGACCTAATCGAAGCAGGGAGGATGTCCCGTGCTCATTCCGTTGCTGACCGTGCGCGATATTCCGGAGGCGGTTGCCTTCTACACGCGCGTCCTCGACTTCGAACTCGCTTCCGTCATGCCCGAGGAGGCGCCGTTCTATGCCGTGCTGACCCGCGGTGGGGACGAGATGCACCTCAACTTGACGCCGGGAGAGGGGCGGTTCGGGCATTGTTCCGCGATCGTGCTTTGCGACCACGTCGACGCGCTGTTCGCGTCGTTCTTGGCACGGGGGCTTCCGGTGCCGGGTCGCGCCGGCTCGCCTGTGCATGAAGCGCCCTTGGATCAGACCTGGGGTACGCGTGAATTCTATGTCGACGATCCCAGCGGGAACACGTTGGTGTTCCAGCAGCGGCGCTGAGATCGCTCCTTTTTCCCTTGTGGGGAGAAGGGAGGGGCCGGCCCGCTAACCGCCTCGCTTCACCGCCACCACCGCCGCGTCCAGCGCCTGCAGGAACCGCGACCGATCCGCCGCCGCGAAGGGTTTCGGGCCGCCGAGCTGGTCGCCGCCCGCGCGCAGGTCCGCCATGATCGCGCGCGTGGCGATGGCGCCGCCGATCGAGCTGGTGGTGAAGGGCTTGCCGGTGGGGGCGAGGACGCGGGCGCCGGCCTTCAGCGCGCGGTCGGCGAGGAGGATGTCGGCGGTGATCACGATCGCGCCGGGAGCGGATTGCTCGGCGATCCAGTCGTCGGCGGCGTCGAAGGCATCGCTCACCACCTGGCGGGTGAGCAGCGGATGCGCGGGGATGCGGAGGTGCTGGTTGCTGACCACGACGACGGGAACCTCGTGGCGCCAGGCGACCTTGTAGATTTCCTCCTTCACCGGGCAGGCATCGGCGTCGACGAGGATGCGGGGGTTGGGCATGGGCTATTCCTCTGGTCGAAGTGGCGGGTTCTTCGTGCCTATTCGCCATAGTCCGATACGGCCTTGGACTAGACCATTCCTCTCCCCTTGATAGGGGAGAGGATAGCGAAGCTTGGCAGCTTGCTGCCTAGCGCAGCTTGGTGAGGGGTAGGGCGGAGCGGCGCTCCGCGCGGCCGCCTTGCGGCCGCACCCCCTCACCCAGCTCCGACTAAGGCTTTGCTTCGCAAAACCTAAGTCTGCGCAACCCTCTCCCCCTACGGGGGCGAGGGAAGAATAAGGCTTCAGCGCGTCGGCGGGCCCTTGCGGTGGGGTTTGGCCTTGTACGGCGTCTGGGGGGGGCTGGGGTCCTGACGGCGCTGCGGACGGCCTTCGCCCTGGTGCGGGGGGCGGGGGCCGCTGTGGTGCGAGGGGCGTCCGCCGCCTTGGTGCGGGCTGCGGGCGCCGCCGCCGTGCTGGGGCGGGCCGTCGCGCGAGGGCTCGATGCGGACGTCCTCTTCGCCTTCGGTGGTGCGCGCGACCGCAGCGGCGAACTTGGCGGCGATGGCTCTGGGCACCTGGAAGAAAGTCTCGTTCGGGCCGATGCGGATCGCGCCGATCTCGTTCTTGGTGATGTGGCCGCGACGGCAGATCAAAGGCAGGATCCAGCGCGGATCGGCGTTCTGGCGGCGGCCGATATCCATGTGGAACCAGGCGATGTCGTCGAAGCCGGGGCGGTGACGCTCCTGCTGGGCGGCGCGGCGCCCTTCCGGAGTCTGCTCGATCATCTCCTCGGGCTGCGGCATCGCGGCGCGATGGGCGTGGACCAATGCGGCGGCGATCTCCTGCGGAGTCTTCTCGGCGAGCAGGCGCTCGGCGAGGGCGGCGTCTTCCTCGTCGGTCTCGATCGGCGCGAGCAGGGCGGCGAGGAGGCGCTCGCGATCGTTGGCGCGGATCGCCTCGGGGGTGGGGGCCTCGATCCACTCGGCGTTGATGCGCGCGCCCTTGAGCATCATCTCGACGCGGCGGCGGCGCGGATAGGGGACGAGGAGGACCGCGGTGCCCTTCTTGCCGGCGCGGCCGGTGCGGCCCGAGCGGTGCTGGAGCGCCTCGGCGTCGCGCGGCAGCTCGACATGGATGACGAGGCTGAGGGTGGGCAAATCGATGCCGCGCGCGGCGACGTCGGTGGCGACGCAGACGCGGGCCCTACGATCGCGCAGGGCCTGGAGCGCGTGGTTGCGCTCGGACTGGCTGTGCTCGCCCGAGAGCGCGACGGCGGAGAAGCCGCGCTCGACGAGGGTGGCGTGCAAGTGGCGGACATTGTCGCGCGTGGCGCAGAACAGGATCGCGGTCTCGGCCTCGTGGAAGCGGAGCAGGTTGATCACCGCATGCTCGGTGTCCGAGGGCGAGATGGTGACGCACTGATAGGCGATGTCGCCATGGCCGCGATCCTCGCCGACGGTCGAGATGCGCAGCGCGTCGGTCTGGTAGCGGCGGGCGAGCGCGACGATCGGCTTGGGCATCGTCGCCGAGAACAGGAGCGTGCGGCGCTCGTTGGGGGTGGCGTCGAGGATGTGCTCGAGATCGTCGCGGAAGCCCATGTCGAGCATCTCGTCGGCTTCGTCGAGGACGGCGGCGCGGAGGGCCGAGAGGTCGAGCGCGCCGCGTTCGAGATGGTCGCGCAGGCGCCCGGGCGTGCCGACGACGATGTGCGCGCCGTGGTTGAGCTGGCGGCGCTCCTTCGACGCGTCCATGCCGCCGACGCAGGTGGCGATGCGCGCGCCGCTCTGGCCGTAGAGCCACATCAGTTCGCGGCTGACCTGGAGCGCGAGTTCGCGGGTCGGGGCGATGATGAGGGCGAGCGGCTCGCGGCTGGGGACGATCCGGCCGTCCTCGCCGATCAGCTCGCCGGCCATTGCGAGGCCGAAGGCGACTGTCTTGCCCGAGCCGGTCTGGGCGGAGACGATGAGGTCGCGGCCCTGTGCCTCGGGCTCGAGGACGGCGGCCTGGACGGGGGTGGGCGCGGAATAATCACGCGCGGCGAGCGCTTCGGCGAGAAGCGCGGGGAGGTTCTGGAATTCCATGGAACCGCGCACATGGGCGCGGAGGGCGTCAAGGGCAAGTTAAATCGCGGTCGGCGGGGGAAGTCCTGAGGCGGGCGCGGGATTAAGCGGGGGTTCAGTCGGCGGGGGAGAGGCTGAGTGGAAGGGCCATCAGGGGAGACTTGCGCATGCGTGTGGTTGCGATCGGAATGTTCGTCCTCGCTACGGCGGCGGCCGCGCCGGCATCGGCGCAGATCGCGGGATCGATGCGGGGGCTTTCGGGGAGCCCGTCGATCCGCGGGGATATCCGGCTCCCCGAACCGGCCGATCCGGGGCTGGTGCGCGGCGTCTCGATATCGCGCGATGTCCGCGGCGTCCGGGCCGACATCGAGGCCGGGCGGCAGGCGGGGCAGCTGAGCCGGAGCGAGGCGCGGGCGCTGCGCCGCGAGAGCCGTCGGATCGAGGCGATGAGCGCGCGCTTTTCCAATGGCGGCTATACCGAGGCCGAAGTGGCGTTGCTGCGCGGCCGCACCGAGGCGTTGCGCAGCGCGACGGTGACGAAGCGGACGCAGGGGATGCAGGGCAAGTAGCGCCCGATTTTTCCGTTCGTTTCGAGCGTAGTCGAGAAACCTTGGGCGGCATTCGTGACTGTTTCTCGACTTCGCTCGAAACGAACGGTTTATGCCTCAGAGAGCCTGCGCAGCTGCCCAGCCACTCGCCCAGGCCCATTGGAAATTATAGCCGCCGAGCCAGCCGGTGACGTCGACTGCCTCGCCGATCGCGTAGAGGCCGGGGACTTTCCGGGCCTCCATCGTTTGCGAGGACAGCTCGGCGGTGCTGATCCCGCCGATCGTGACTTCGGCCTTGGCGAACCCCTCGGTGCCATTGGGGAGGAAGGGCCATGCGGCGAGGCGGCGTTCGGCTTCCTGCAGCTTGCGGTCGGGGAGGTTGCCGAGATCTCCGGGGAGCGCGAGCTGTTCGGCGAGGGTTTCGGCGAGGCGGCCGGGCAGGGCCTCGGCGAGCAGTTTGCGCAGCGCCGCGCGAGGGTTGGTGCGCTTGGCGTCGGTGAGCCAGTTCGCGGGGCGACCGGGGAGGAAGTCGATCTGGATCGGCTCGCCGTGACGCCAATAGCTCGAGATCTGGAGGATCGCGGGGCCCGAGAGGCCGCGATGGGTGAAGAGCGCGGCTTCGGGGAAGGCGGCCTTGCCGGCGCGGGCGATGACGTGGGTCGAGACGCCGGAAAGCTCGCGGAACAGCGCCTGATCGGGCGGGAGCGTGAGCGGGACGAGCGCGGGGCGGGGCTCGACGATCTTGAGGCCGAAGCGGCGGGCGAGATCATAGGCGAAACCGGTGGCGCCCATCTTGGGGATCGAGGGGCCGCCGGTGGCGATCACCAGTGCCGGGGCTTCGGCGTCGCCTGCCCGGTAGCGGCCATCTGCGTGATCGACTTCACCGACGCTGCGTCCGGTCCCGATCTCGACCTGGCCGCGCGCGCATTCGTCGAGCAGCATGTCGACGATCTGGCGCGCCGAGCCGTCGCAGAAGAGCTGGCCGAGCGTCTTCTCGTGCCACGCGATGCGATGGCGCTCGACCAGAGCGAGGAAATCCTGCGCGGTGTAGCGGCCAAGGGCGGACTTGGCGAAATGCGGGTTGGCCGAGAGATAGCGGTCGGGCGCGGTGTGGATGTTGGTGAAGTTGCAGCGGCCGCCGCCGGAGATCAGGATCTTCTTGCCGACCTCCGAGGCGTGATCGAGCAGCAGGACGCGCCGACCGCGCTGGCCGGCGACCGCGGCGCACATCAGGCCGGCGGCGCCGCCGCCGAGGATGATCGCGTCGTAGATGCGGCTCACCTGGCCATTTCCTCTTCGTCACCCCGGCCGGAGTGCCGGGGTCCACGGGGCGGCGAGGCGAGAAGCTCGAGCCTCTTGCCCTGCCGTGGTGGCGCGGTGGACCCCGGCCCAAGGCCGGGGTGACGGATGGGGGCAGGCAAGACGCTCAATGCAGCTTGGCGATGCTCAGGCCGTCGAGCTTGGCGCGCTCTTTCACCGATTCCTCGCTGCGGGTGAGCGCCTTGGCGATCGCCTTGAGCGCCATGCCCTTCTTGGCGAGGGTATGCAGTTTCTGGATCTCGTCGGTGCGCCAGGGCTGGCGGTGGCGTTCGAAACGCTCGGACATGGCTCGTCTCCTGTTATGGCTCCGCCATGCCAGCGACGACGGCGCGTGACCACCGAGGAAAAGCTGTGGATAAATGCGGCGGAGCGCCGATTCAGCGCGGTGGATCGGGCTCTTTTCCAGCCTCAGGCGAGTGAATTGAGGCGATCCGCCAGGTCTTGCCGTGCTGTGGGCGTCGTTGCTCACCACCTGAGTCGTCTCGGGCACACCTGCCCTCGGGCTCCCGTAAAGCGAAAGGGGCGGGCCTCTCGCGAGACCCGCCCCCTGTCAGCGTCAGTCCTGCCGGCGCAGCGCCGGCGCGGGCCTCACTTGACGTGCTTGGAAATGTGCTTGTTCATCTCGAACATCGTGACCTTGTCGGCGCCGAAGATCGGCTTCAGGGTCGCGTCCGCCAGAATTTCCCGCTTGTTTGCAGGGTTTTGGAGGTTGTTCTTCTTGATGTAATCCCACATCTTGCTGACAATCTCGCTGCGGGGCAGATCGGCGGTGCCGACGATCTTGGCCAGCTCGGGCGAGGGTGTAACCGGCTTGGCGATGCCACCGCGTGCTTTCGTCTCAGCCATATTCTTCGTCTCCTGTTCTGCCCGTTGCCGGGCTATTCCTTCGTCAGCGCCCCCGGCTTGTGGGAAGCCTTTCCGCCGTTGTCGCTCTCGACGATGTATTGCGGTTCGTGCTCGGATGCACGCACCTGATGCCCTTTGATCGTGGTATCGCGCGTCTGTCTAGACACGACTTTGCCTTGCGCGGTGCCTCCGGGCGATTTCCAGCCGACCCGATCGGCCTTTTTCAGATGCTTCGCCATGCGGGTTTCTCCGGTCGACCGCAGGCGAGGCGCATGTTGCCCGGTAGGCCGGCGGCGTCGATCGTGCTAGGAACGCCCCTCCACAGGGAGGGCAGACGATGCGGGTTCTGGTGTTGGGCGGGCTCCTGGCGTTGACGGCATGCGGGGGCGGCGGGACCACCGGGACCAATTATTCGGACGCGCCGCCCATGGCGGAGATCGTCGCGACGCCGACCCCCCGGGCAAGCGAAACGCCCGAAGAAGCGCCCGCCGCAGCGGAAGATGCTCCGGACAATGCCGCCGTGGACAATGCAGCGGATGCCGAGGCCGTGGCGAACACCACTGCCTGACCGGGCGCCTGACGCAAATCGGGGCTTTGGCGCTCCGTAGATCAACCATGGTGGACAAAAGCGCCATGTTCGCTAACAGGGGCACCGTGACGAACGCGCTGCGCCTTCTGCGACTTATCCGCCCTTAGGGGCCGAACCGCTGCGCGCGTACGCCTCTAAGGGCAAATGGCCGAGGGCCAAAGAACTTCCAGCACGAACTGGCACGCGCTACGGCGCGTCCGCGATCCCTTGAGAGGCTTCCCATGTTGCGCGACCCGAGCGTAAAATACCGTCCCTTCCCGCAGGTGGACCTGCCCGACCGGCAATGGCCGTCGAAGACGATCACGAAGCCGCCGCGCTGGCTCTCCACCGACATGCGCGACGGCAACCAGGCGCTGATCGATCCGATGGACGGCGAGAAGAAGCAGCGCTTCTTCGACTTGCTGGTGAAGGTGGGTGTCAAGGAGATCGAAGTCGGTTTCCCTAGCGCCGGCGCGACCGAATTCGACTTCATCTCGGGGCTGGTGCGCGACGGGCGCATTCCGGACGACGTGATCGTCCAGGTACTCACCCAATCGCGGCAGGATCTGATCGAGACGAGCTTCCAGAGCCTCAAGGGTGCGAAGAAGGCGATCGTCCATCTCTATAACGCCGTTTCGCCCGCGTGGCGGCGCATCGTGTTCGGGATGAGCCGCGACGAGATCCGCGAGATCGCAGTCGCCGGCGCCAAGGTGCTGCGCGACGAGGCGGCGAAGCAGCCCGATACAGACTGGCATTTCGAGTACAGCCCCGAGACCTTCTCCACCGCCGAGCTCGATTTCTCGGTCGAGGTTTGCGAGGCGGTGATGGAGATATTGCGCCCGACGCCCGAGAAGCCGCTGATCCTCAATCTGCCGGCGACAGTCGAGGCGGCGACGCCCAATATCTACGCCGATCAGATCGAATGGTTCGGGCGCAACATCCGCAACCGCGATTCCGTGGTGATCAGCCTGCACACGCACAACGACCGGGGGACCGGAGTCGCGGCGTCCGAGCTGGGACTGCTCGCCGGCGCGGACCGCGTCGAGGGCTGCCTGTTCGGCAATGGCGAGCGCACGGGCAATGTCGATCTCGTGACGCTGGCGCTCAACATGTACACGCAAGGTGTCGATCCGGGGCTCAACTTCTCGGACATCGACGAGGTCATCCAGACCGTCGAATATTGCAACCAGCTGCCCGTCCACCCGCGCCATCCTTATGCCGGCGAACTGGTGTTCACGGCGTTCTCCGGCAGCCATCAGGACGCGATCAAGAAAGGCTTCGCGGCGCAGGAAGCGCGCAACGACGAACTCTGGGACGTGCCGTATCTGCCGATCGATCCCAAGGATCTGGGGCGCGATTACGAGGCGGTGATCCGGGTCAACTCGCAATCGGGCAAGGGCGGCGTCGCCTGGGTGCTCGAGCAGGATCGCGGGCTCAAGCTGCCGAAGCGAATGCAGGCGGACTTCTCGCGCCACGTCCAGGCGCTGGCGGACGAGACCAGCCGCGAACTCAACGCCGCGGACATCCGGGAGAAGTTCGAGCAGGTCTATCTGCCGGGCGACAAGGATCGCATCGCATTGGTCGATTACGAGGAGACCGGCGCGGCGGGCCAGCGCGTGTTCGTCGGCCGCATCGCGATCGACGGCGTCGAGCAATCGATCTCGGGGCGCGGCAACGGGCTGATCTCGGGCGTGATCGATGCGCTTGCCGGGACCACCGGGCCGTCGCTCGACGTGGTCGATTATAGCGAGCATGCGATCGGCCACGGTGCGGATGCGCAGGCAGCCGCCTATGTCGAATGCCGGACCGAGGATGGGCGGACCGTGTTCGGGGTGGGAATCGATGCCGACATCGCGACGGCGTCGGTGCGGGCGGTATTGAGCGCGGCGAACCGGGCGGCCTGAGCACGGTCAGGCGCAATGCTTTCCGGCATCCTGCGTTGGTCGGCCCTGTGGGTGTTGATCTGGCTCGTCGGCACCGCCTGCGCCTTCATGCTCTATGGCAGCGCCTTCGTGGCGACGCCGACGCTGGTCGCCGCGATCATCTGCACGGTCGTGGGTGGACTGATCGCGACACTGGTTCACGAGGCCGGACACGCCGTAGCGGCGCTGGCGTGTGGGTGGCGGGTAGTGGCCTTCTCGGTGCGGCCGATCGGTCTGCACGTGCCGAGCCGCAGGCTGGTCTGGCTCCCACGAGAGCATCGCAAAGACCTGGGGGGTTATGTCGCCTCGGTTCCGACGACGCTGGCGCGAGGGACAATCGGCCGCTGGATGTGGATCGTGGCGGGCGGTCCGGCGGCATCGCTGCTTTTCGCTGCGATTGCGCTGATATCGCGGGAGACATGGCTGCACGGGCTCGACACGCCGGGACTTATAACGAGCAATTTCGGGTCGGCGCTGGCGATCCAGTCCGGGCTTTCGGCCTTCGGGGCACTGCTGCCCCATGGCCGTAGCGACGGCGCGCAATTGCTCGAAGCGATCCGGAGGGAGCCGGAATGGGTCGCGCATCGCCCCTGCACGTGGTTGCAGACGATGCTCGGTTACAATGTTCGCCTGCGGGACGTCCCGGACTGGCTCGTCGCGGCACACCGTGCAGTGCCGCATCCCGCGCCGCAGGGTGATCAGCATGCGGACGGGATCGATATCGGTCGGGTGCTCGATCGCGATACGTCCGATTATTCGCACGCGCGCATGCTGATCGACGCGTATCGGAAACGCTATGGCGGCGGGGCCTGGCTTGATTCGTGCGACGCCTATCTGGCGGCGATCGGAGAAGGCGATGCCGAGGGCGCCGCGGCGCGGCTTTGGCACGGCGATCCCGATCCGCGCGTGCAGCCGATGCAGCACGCCGCGAAGGCCGCGGTTTTGGCGGTGCAGGCCGACGAGAGGGGCATGCATGCCGAATTGCGCGACATGCGCCGCGCAGTTCGTGCGCAGTCGCCTTATCCCGACGCGACCTTCCGCGACATCGAGCGTGCAATCCGGGGGGCGCTGCGTCCCGCCTAGCGGGTCGGCCCGATATCGACCGCGCGGACGGACACGAACGCGAGGCGGCGCGGCCGGAACCGCGCCGCCTCGGCTGCCATCAGCTATAGGTCAGGCCGTAATAGCCGTAGATGCGCTCGCCATAGGCCTGGTCGAAGGCAGGCGGTTCTTCGGCGGTGTAGCGCGGGGCGGCTTCGAGGGTTTCCTTGTCGATGTCGACGACATAGCCGCCCTGATCGGTGTCGTAGCTGAGCTTTTCCCAAGGCAGCGGATAATAGTCGCTGCCGAGCCCGAACACGCCGCCGAACTGGAGCACGGCGTATTCGACCTGGCCTGAAAACTTGTCGACCATGAAATTGTAGATCGATCCGAGCTTCTCGCCGTCCTCGTCATAGACGGCGGTGCCTTCCACCTTGTTCGACGCGATCAGGGTGTCGGTTTCGTCGGTCGCGATTTCCGTGTCGGCCGTGCTTTCCGTATCGGTCATGGCTCGTCTCCTCGACTCGGCCCCCGCCGCCCTGGCCAGGATGCGCCGGGGCAGTGACTCGGCGATGACAGAACGGCTGGCTCTGCGTGAAGTTCAGCGGCTCGGATCGATCAGATATTTCTCGCCGGTCGCCTTTTTCGCGTAGGCGGCGACCACGGCCGGATCGAGCGCCTCGGTCAGCGAGATCGTGGCGGTGTAATGGCTCGCGAAGGTCGTCTTCAGCTCCGCGGCGACGCGGGCGCGCAGCCGCATCGTGCCTTCCATGCCGAGCTTCATCAGGAACGGCGTGAGCAGGAAGCCGCTGACACTCCAGGCGAATCCGTAGCCGCGGTCGAGCTCGGTGGGCCCGAGGTCGAGCGCGCCGTAGATATAGACCTGCTTGAACGTGGAGGAGCCGTAGCGGCTATATTCGGTCGCGCTGCGGTTGGCCGCGGCTTCCATTGCGTGGAGAATCGCGTTGGCGAGCTTGCCGCCGCCGATCGCGTCGAAGACCAGCGTGGCGCCGGTCTGGGCGATCGCGTCGGTGAGCTTTTCGCGGAAGTCTTCTGCGCTGCTGTCGACGATGTGTCTGGCGCCGATTTCGCGCAGGATCGCGGCCTGCGCATCGTTGCGGACCACGTTCACGAGGGGCACGCCGTCGGCGATGCAGATGCGGTTGAGCATCTGGCCGAGATTGGAGGCGGCGGCGGTGTGGACGAGTGCCTTGTGCCCCTCCATCCGGAGCGTCTCGACCATCGCCAGCGCCGTGAGCGGATTGACGAACATCGATGCCCCGTCGGCTGCGCTCGCGCCCTCGGGCAGCGGGATGCAGTCGCGCGCGGCGATCTTGCGGTACTGCGCATACATCGCGCCGCCGATCATCCCGACCTTCCTGCCGAGCAGACCCGCGACATTCTCACCCGCCTGCACGACGGTGCCGGCGCCTTCGTTGCCGACGGGCAATGGCTGGTCGAGGCGGGCCTTCATCGCGCCCATCCGCGCCTGGGGGATCGCGGCGGTGAGGGTCGGGCGATCCGCACTGCCGCCGGGCTGGAGCGTCGCCATGTCGGCCGGGCCGAGCAGCAGCCCGAGATCCGAGGGATTGATCGGCGCCGCCTCGACACGGACGATGACTTCGTCGGGGCCGGGTGGATCGAGCGTGACGGGCTCGAGGCTGAGCGTCAGCTTCCCGTCGTTCGACACGGTGGAACGCAGTTCGAGTCCGGTGAGGCGATCGGGCATCCTTCTCTCCGTTCCAGTCAATCGCGCAGGCGGACGATCTCGCATCCGATCCGCGCGTCCGGATAAATGTCCAGCTTGGTCGAGCTTACCCGCACTTGATACACCCGGGGGTCGGCAAGCGCGAGCGCGGCGACTTCGTCGCACAGCACTTCCTGCAGCTCGAAATGGCGCGAGGCGGCGAGCGCGAGGATGCGTTCGCGGAGGAAATCATAGTTCACGACGTCTTCGATGCGATCCTGCGGCGCGGTGGCGTAGCGGCAGGCCATCGCGACGCTGAGCACCACGCGCTGCGGTCCGGCGCGCTCCTCGGGGTGGACGCCGAGGCCCATCGTCACTTCGAGCCCGTCGAGCCGGATCGTGTATTCAGGCATCGGGACGCTCGCGACCTTCGAACATCACGTCGCCGTCGCGCGGCAGGAAACGCTGGCCGCAATCGACGAAGATGTTCTGGCCGGTGATGCTGCGCGAAGTGAGCAGATGCTCGACCGTCGCGGCCACGTCGTCGAGCGCTACGGGGCGCTGGAGCAAATTCTGGCGGGCATGTTCCGAGAATTGTTCGGGCGTCTGATCGAGGCTGGGCAAGGTCAGGCCGGGCGACACCGCATTGACGCGGATCCGCGGGCTGAGCGCCTGCGCCATCATCTGCGTCGCGGCGGCGAGCGCGGCCTTGCTGCAGGTATAGGTGAAGAAATCGGGGTTGAGATTGGCGACCTTCTGGTCGAGCAGATTGACCACCGCGCCTTCGTCCATGTCTTCCTGCGCCGCCAGCGCCGAAGCGAGCGCCACCGGCGCGCCGAGGTTCACGCGCATATGCTGGTCGAGCAATGCGAAATCGGTGATCGGGAGCGCATCGAAGACGAATAAAGAGGCATTGTTGACGAGACCGGTGACCGGCCCGCCCAACCCCTCGCGCGCATCGGCGATCAGCGCGGGCGCGGTGGCGGCATCGGCAAGTTCGCCCGTGACCACACAGGCACTGCCGCCCGCCGCGGCGATCGCGTCGCGCAGCGCTTCGGCGTCGTCGGGGGCGTGGTGATGGTGGATCGCTACGGCATGCCCGCGCAGCGCCAGCCGGCGCGCGATCCCCGCGCCGATGCGCCGCGCGCCGCCGGTGACGAGGACGTTCATTGCCATGACGTACTCGTAACCGTTCGCTTCGAGCGAAGTCGAGAAGCCTTCGCTGCACAACCGTTTCTCGACTTCGCTCGAAACGAACGGAGGGAGGGCGCCGCGCTTCCCATCAATAACCCATCAAGGCGAGCACCTCGCGGCGGCTGCGCTCGTCTTCGCGGAACACGCCCATCATCCGGCTGGTGACCATGCCGACGCCGGGGGTGCGCACGCCGCGCGCGGTCATGCAGGCGTGGCTCGCCTCGATCACCACGGCGACACCCACCGGCTCGAGTTCGTTCCAGATGCAATCCGCGACTTCGGCGGTGAGGCGCTCCTGGACCTGCAGGCGGCGTGCGAAGGCGTGGAGCACGCGCGCCAGCTTCGAGATGCCGACGACATGATCCTTCGGCAGGTAGGCGATCGACGCCTTACCGATGATCGGCGCCATATGGTGCTCGCAATGCGACTGGAACGGGATGTCCTTCAGGAGCACGATCTCGTCATAGCCGCCGACTTCCTCGAACACGCGCGAGAGGTGGTGCGCGGGATCCTCTCCATAGCCCTGGCAATATTCCTTCCACGCGCGGGCGACGCGCTGGGGCGTGTCGATCAGGCCTTCGCGGCCGGGATCGTCGCCGGCCCAGCGGATCAGCGTGCGGATCGCATCGGCAACGTCGTCGGGCACGGCGATCTTGGCGGGCGAGGCGACCAGATCGCCATCTTCCGCAGGATCGTGAATTTCCGCCATCTACCCGTCCTTCCTTGCCTTGATCCATTTTACGCTACGGCATGCTTGTCTTCGCCGCGCGGCACCTGTTGCCTATCTGTACCGCCCGGCGAAAAACGGCTGGAAACCGCGAAGTTCCGCGCTGCAATCCCGTTGACGGCTCGAAAAATGCAGCGTTAGTTGCATGCGTAATAAAAGCAACGTCGACACCGGATAAGAGCCGGAGGCGATCAGGAGAGGGGGGACATTACCCATGAAGAAGCTCGATTTGCTCGCGGCGACTGCGCTTGGCTTGCTTTTGGCGATGCCAGCGTTCGCACAGGATACCGCCACAACCACCGACGAAACGCAGACGCAGGAATATCAGAGCGCCAACGACATCGTCGTCACCGCCACCCGGCGTAACGAGACTGTCCAGGACGTGCCGATCGCGATCACTGCGATCGGGCCCGAGCTTCTCCAGAATGCCGGCGTCGACAATGTTCGTGACCTCGAGCAGCTCGCGCCTTCGCTGCAGAGCTCCACCGGTCAGTCTTCGGCGACAGGCACCACCATCTATCTCCGCGGCATAACTACCGGCGGCGACAATCCCGGCTTCGAGCCCGCTGTCGGCGTGTTCATCGACGGCGTGTTCCGCGCCCGCGCCGGCGTGGCGATCTCCGAACTTCCCGAGCTCGAGCGCGTCGAAGTGCTGCGCGGGCCCCAGGGCACCTTGTTCGGCCGCAACACCTCGGCCGGCGCGCTCAGCATCTACACCGCCCAGCCGCAGTTCGAGACCCACGGCTATGTCGAGGGGATGTACGGCAACTACAATGCGTACGGCGTGAAGGGCGCGATCACCGGGCCGGTGAGCCAGTCGCTCGCGCTGCGCCTCGACGCGGGCTATCGCAAACGCGACGGCTATATCAACGACGCGAACAGCGATCGCGCGATCAACGACATCAACCGCTGGAACGTCCGCGGCCAGGCTTTGCTCGACAGCGGCGACATCACTTTCCGCCTGATCGGCGATTATTACGAGACCGACGAGCAATGCTGCGGCGCAGTCTCGGTGGTGCGCGGGCCGCTCGCCCCGGCGATCCAGAGCATCGCGGCGGCGCAAGGGCTGGTCGGTCTCTACACCGGGCCCGGCAGCGATCGAACCCAGGCGATGTCGCCCAACCGCGATTACGCCGAGAAGGTCAAGGACTGGGGCTTCTCGGGCGAACTCAACTGGGATCTGGGCGGGACCAAGCTCACTTCGATCACCGCCTATCGCAACTGGCGTGTGATCCGGAACCAGGACATCGATTTCTCGGGCATCGATCGTGCCTATCGCAACGGCTATCGCAACGAGCTGACCGATTTCACGCAGGAGCTGCGCCTGCAGGGCTCGGCGTTCGGCGACAAGCTCGACTGGCTGATCGGCGGCTTCTACCTGAACGAGACCAACAAGCTGCGCGACGTGGTGCAGATCGGCAATGACGGCAATCGCTATGTCGATACGGTGTTCGCCGGCCAGCTCCGCGCCGGGTTCGGCACGCCGCTGCAATTCTACGGCTCGCTGGGGCCGACGGTGCCGACGGTCGGCGCGGCTCTGCTCAACCCCGCGGTTCCCAACACCTTGCCCGCGCTCACCGCAGCATATGGCGCGCTGGCTCCGCTGGTCGGCTGTTTCCGGGCGCAGGCCGGCACCGCACCGGCCGCCGCCTGCGTGATCCCCAACTATCCGCGCACGCCGATCCCGGGCCTTGCCGCGCTTGCGGCGAGCCCGCTTCCGGGCGCGGTGGCGGGGCAGGGCAACAGCCCCGACGACTTCCGCGTCAAGACCAACGCCTTCGCATTGTTCACGCACAACATCATCAACGTGACCGACAAGCTCTCGGTGACGCTGGGTGCGCGCTGGAACCATGAGAGCAAGGACATGACTGCCTCGATCAACAACAATCTGGGCAGCTGCACCTTCTTCAACCAGGTGCGCGCGGGCAATCCGGCGGCGACCGCCTATGCCAATGTGCTCCGCCAGATCCCTGGGCTGTTCAACAACCTGTTCCTGCTGAGCTGCAACCCGGCGGTGAACACCGAGTTCAACGGCAACTACGAGGACGATTTCACCGACAACGAGATCACCGGCACCGCCAAGCTGGCGTACAAGGTCTCGGACCGGTTGCTCGCTTATGCGAGCTTCGACCATGGCTACAAATCGGGCGGCTATAATCTCGACCAGGCGACGTTCGATTCGGTGCTGCTCGGCGGCAACGGCGCGCAGGGTTCGGACCTGCGCTTCGGCGCGGAAACCAACGACGCCTACGAAATCGGCTTCAAGGCGAGCCCGAGCCGCGAATTCTCGCTGAACGTCGCGGCGTTCTACATGAACTTCTACAATCTCCAGTCGCTGGTATTCTCGGGCAACAATTTCGTCGTCCAGAACGTGCCGAAGAGCGTCAGCAAGGGCATCGAGATCGAATCGACGATCCGCCCGGCCCGGGACCTCACCTTCCAGCTGGGCTACAGCTATATCAGCGCGAAATATTCAGACAGCAACGACTTCACCGGCACGCCGCTCGCCGGGCAGGAGGGGCGGCAGTTCAACAACCAGCCCGAGCACACCGTCACCGTGGCGACGACCTGGACTCCGCCGATCACCAACCGGATCAACGGGCTCTTCCATGTCGACATGCGCTACAACAGCGAAGTGACCATCCCTTCGGGCAACCCCAATCCGGTGACCGGCCGCACGCCGATCAACAATCCGGGCTATCCGCTGATCAGCGCGACGGTCGGGCTCGAATCGTCGGACAAGAGGTGGCGGGCCGAGTTCTTCGTCGAGAACCTCACCAACCAGTTCTACTATATCACCGGCTTCGCGGTGCCCGAGCAGACGGGCAACTATGCCGGCTATCCGGGCTATCCGCGCTTCTTCGGCGGGCGGGTGCGCGTCGGCTTCTGAGGCTCGATCCTCGAACGCGGGCGGCCGGGGAGCGATCCCCGGCCGTTTTGCTTTGCGTCAGCCTTCGAACAGGTGATCGAGCGCGCTGGCGGGCAGGCACCAGAAGATCGCCACCAAAGCCGCGCAGCCGAGGCCGAGCGCGGGGGAGACGAAGGTGAGCGCGATGCCCGAGACATAGACCGCGCTCGCCGCCGCGCCCTTGCGCAGCGCGAGGCGGTGATAGGCTTTCGATTCTTCCGACTGGCTGCCGGTGCGCCGGATCGTGCGCTGCAGCCACATATAGGTGAAGGACGGCAGCAGCATGATGCCCATGTAGACGAGCGTCGCGTCGCGGCTGAAGATCTGCTCGCCCAGATAGGCGGTGCCGAAGGGGATCAGCGACAGCGCGAAGATCAACGCGATGTTCGACCAGAGCAGGCCGTTGGTCACGCGGGTGGCGTGGTGGAACAGCCGGTGATGGTTGACCCAGTAGATCGAGACATAGGCGAAGCTGAGCGCATAGGAGACGAACACCGGCCACAAATGGAGGAGGTTGCCCCAGCCGGGCTCCTCGGGCGCGTGCATTTCGAGCACCATGATCGTCACGACGATCGCGATCACTGCATCGGAATAGGCCTCGACGCGGGTCACGCCGGCGCGGCCCTCGGTTTCTTCGGTCATGGGGGTCCCCTTTTCGATTGTGGGGAGCCTAACCGAAATGGTGAGCGAAATCTGCGTCTCCCTCTCTCCGCTTGCGGGGAGAGGGCCGGGGAGAGGGGGTTATCGAGGGCGCACCGCACTTGCCCCTCTCCCCGGCCCTCTCCCCTGAAGGGGAGAGGGAGAAGAGTTGCTCAGTTCTTGTCTTTGTCGACCAGCTTGTTGGCGCTGATCCACGGCATCATCGCGCGCAGTTCGCTGCCGACCTCTTCGATCTGGTGGCGCTTCGCCGCGATGCGGCTGGCCTTTAGCTCGGGCTGACCGGCGCGGTTGTCGAGGACGAAGTCCTTGACGAAGCGGCCCGACTGGATGTCGGCGAGGACGCGCTTCATTTCCTTCTTGGTCTCTTCGGTGATGATGCGCGGGCCCGTCTTGATGTCGCCATACTCGGCGGTGTTCGAGATCGAATAGCGCATGTTGGCGATGCCGCCCTCGTACATCAGGTCGACGATGAGTTTCAGCTCATGCAGGCACTCGAAATAGGCCATTTCGGGAGCGTAGCCGGCCTCGACCAGCGTCTCGAACCCGGCCTGGACCAATGCAGTGGCGCCGCCGCACAGCACCGCCTGCTCGCCGAACAGATCGGTCTCGCATTCCTCGCGGAAATTGGTCTCGATGATGCCCGAACGGCCGCCGCCGACGCCCGAGGCGTAAGCGAGCGCGACGTCGTGGGCATTGCCCGAGGCGTCCTGGTGGATCGCGATCAGGCAGGGAACGCCGCCGCCGCGGACATATTCGCTGCGCACGGTGTGGCCCGGGCCCTTGGGGGCGATCATGATCACGTCGATGTCGGCGGGCGGCTCGATCAGGCCGAAGTGGACGTTGAGGCCGTGCGCGAAGGCGAGCGCGGCGCCCGGCTTCATATTGCCCTTGAGATCGGCGTCCCAGATGCCGGCCTGATGCTCGTCGGGGGCGAGGATCATCAGGATGTCGGCCCAGCCGGCGGCTTCCTTGTTGCTCAGCACCTTGAAGCCGGCGTCCTCGGCCTTCTTCGCCGAAGCCGAGCCGGGGCGGAGCGCGATCGCGACTTCCTTGACGCCGCTGTCGCGGAGATTCTGCGCATGGGCATGGCCCTGCGAGCCATAGCCGAGGATGGCGATCTTCTTGCCGGTGATCAGGTTCAGATCGGCGTCGCGATCGTAATAGACTTTCATTTCTCTTCCTTTCCGATCGTCATCCCCGCGAAAGCGGGGACCCATCTCCTGCCGGCTCGGCGAGCGGGCACGGTTCGGAGATAGGCCCCCGCTTTCGCGGGGGTGACGGGTAAAAAATTCAGGCCGCCTCGCGGCCCCGTGAAATTGCCACCACGCCGGTGCGTGCGACTTCGACCAGGCCGACCTCGCGCATCAGCTCGACGAACTTGTCGATCTTCTCCGATCCGCCGGTGACTTCGAACACGAAGCTCGAAATCGTCGCGTCGACGACGCGGGCGCGATAGACCTCGGCGAGGCGCAGCGCCTCGATCCGGTGATCGCCGGTGCCTGCGACCTTCACCAGCGCCAGCTCGCGCTCGACATGCGGGCCGAAGGCCGTGAGGTCGGTCACCTTGTGGACCGGCACGAGGCGCTCGAGCTGCGCGATGATCTGCTCCATCACCGCGGCCGAGGCCGACGTCACGATGGTGATGCGACTAATTCGATTGTCCTCGGTGATCTCCGAGACGGTGAGGCTTTCGATATTGTAGCCCCGCGCCGTGAACAGGCCCGCGATCCGGGCGAGGATGCCCGGCTCGTTGTCGACGATCACGGCAAGCGTATGCCGCTCTTTTTGCTCTTCCTTGATGTGCATTTCAGCGAGTCCGTTCGATGGCTTCGAGCCAGTCGTTCCAAAGGGCGATGTCAACGGGCTTGCCGTCGCTTTTCGGCGCTAGCGAACTGAGCAGCATGGCCAGGTCATCGCTCTGCCCGCCATCACGCTCCCGATAGGCATCGAGAAAGTGACGCATTGCCGCAAAGCCGCGCTCGGCCGTCAGCGACGGCATTTCCATTTCGAGCGCAGTCATCAGACCAGTGCCTTGGCTTCGTCGTCCATTTCGCCGGAGACTTCGGCGGCCTGGAGCAGCATTTCGGTATGGGCGGCGCCCGACGGGATCATCGGGAAGCAATTGGCGAGCTTGGCCACCCGGCAATCGACGAGCACCGGCCCGTCATGGGCCAGCATCTCGCTAATGCCCGGCTCGAGCTCCTGCCGGCCCTCGATGCGAATGCCCTTCCAGCCATAGGCCTCGGCGAGCTTGACGAAATCGGGGAGCGCGTCGCTGTAGCTCTCCGAATAACGCGACTGATAGGTCAGCTCCTGCCACTGGCGGACCATGCCCATATATTCGTTGTTGAGGATGAAGATCTTGACCGGCAGGCGATATTGGGTCGCGGTCGCCAGCTCCTGGATGTTCATCTGGATCGACGCCTCGCCGGCGATGTCGATCACCAGCGCGTCCGGATGGCCGAGCTGCGCGCCGATCGCGGCGGGCAGGCCGTAGCCCATCGTGCCGAGGCCGCCCGAGGTCAGCCATTTGTTGGGCGCCTCGAAGCCGAAATGCTGCGCGGCCCACATCTGGTGCTGGCCGACTTCGGTAGTGATGATCGGCGCGCGGTGCTTCGTCGCCTCGTACAGTGCGCGGATCGCGCGCTGCGGCATGATCGCGTCGCCCTTCTCCTCGAAATCGAGGCAGCGGGTCTGGCGCCAGCCGTTGATGCGGTTCCACCATTCGGTGAGGTCGGGCTTCGGGTGCTGACGGGCCCTCCAGCAATCGATCATCTCGCGGAGCGCGATGCCGACATCGCCGATGATCGGCAGGTCGACGCGGACATTCTTGTTCACGCTCGACCGGTCGATGTCGATGTGCACTTTCCGGGAGTTCGGCGCGAACGCGTCGAGCCGGCCGGTGACGCGATCGTCGAAACGCGCGCCGAAGGCGATGATCAGGTCCGCCTTGTTCATCGCCCAATTGGCTTCGTAGGTGCCGTGCATGCCGAGCATGCCCAGCCACTGGTCCGACGAGGCGGGCAGGGCGCCCAGGCCCATCAGCGTCGAGGTGACCGGCGCGCCCGTCATCGCCGCGAGTTCGCGCAGCAGCTTCGAGGCCTCGGGACCCGAATTGATGATCCCGCCGCCGGTGTAGAAGACCGGGCGCTCGGCGGCGGCGAGCATGTCGACCGCTTCCTGGATCTTCGCGGCATCGGGCTGGGTCTGCGGACGATAGGTCTTGTGCTGGATCGGACCCGGCGCCTCGTAGCGCGCAGTGGCGACCTGCACGTCCTTGGGGATGTCGACGACCACCGGTCCGGGGCGGCCCGAAGTGGCGATGTGGAACGCCTCGTGGATGATGCTGCCGAGCGTCTCGGGGCCCTTCACGAGGTAATTATGCTTTGTGCAGTGCCGCGTGATGCCGACCGTGTCGGCCTCCTGGAATGCGTCGGTGCCGATCAAAGCGGTCGGGACCTGGCCGGTGATCACGACCATCGGGATCGAATCCATCAGCGCATCGGTGATCCCGGTGACGGCGTTGGTCGCGCCCGGGCCCGAAGTGACGAGCACGACACCGGGCTTGCCGGTCGAGCGGGCATAGCCCTCCGCGGCGTGGGTCGCGGCCTGCTCGTGACGGACGAGGACGTGCTTGATGCGGTCCTGCTTGAAGAGCGCGTCGTAAATCGGAAGCACCGCGCCACCGGGATAGCCGAAGATGACCTCCACACCGAGGTCGCTCAACGCCTCGATCAGGATGTCTGCTCCGCTCTTCTCGGTCACGTCTGCCTCCTTTTGCTGCGTTGCCGCACAACGCCGGGATTGGCGCTGCTAACGGCAATAAAATGGCACGTCAAGCACTATATGAGAAATTTAGTTTCAATTATTCCCAATAATACCTTTGTTTCTGTCGCGCTGCTGCGTTCCCAGTGGGGCGGCGGCTGGCGGCGGAACCACGTATACTGGCGTTTGGCATATTGTCGCGTGGCAAGTGCACCGGCGGCGGCGGCCTGAACGACATCGGTTTCGCCCGCGAACAGCGCGCGCAGTTCGGGAACGCCGATCGCGCGCAGTACGGGAGCGTCGGCCGGAATGTCGGTGCGGGCGAGCAGGGCGCTCGCCTCGGCGCGTCCCTGATCGAGCATGTCGGCGAAGCGCCGGTCGATGCGTTCGCCGAGCCAGTCGCGGTCGGGGAGGAGGATGAGCGGGGCGAGGCGGACCTCGCTTTCGATCCCGCCGAGCCGCCGGGTCTGCCAATGCGAGAGCGGCTTGCCGGTGGCGCGTACGACTTCGAGCGCGCGGGCGACGCGGGTGGTGTCGGTCGGGTTGAGCTTCGCCGCGGCTTCAGGATCGGCGGCGGCGAGCTGGGCGTGCGCTTCGGCCACCGGCAGCGCGCGCACTTGCTTTCGTATGGCCGGATCGATTTCGGGCACCGGCGCTATGCCCTCCAGCAAAGTGCGCAGATACATGCCGGTGCCGCCGACAAGGATGGGCAGGCGTCCCTCGTCATGCGCTTCGGTGATGGCGGCGCGCGCTTCGGCTGCCCAGCGCGCCGCCGAATAAGCGTCGGCGCCGTCGACATGGCCGAACAGCCGGTGGGGCACGCGCGATTCCTCGTCGACCGTCGGGCGAGCGGTCAGGATGCGCAGATCGGCATACACCTGCATCGAATCGGCGTTGATCACGGTGCCCCGGTGCTTTTCGGCGAGCGCGAGCGCGAGCGCGGACTTGCCGCTCGCCGTCGGCCCTGCGATGAGCGCCACCGTTGGCAGGTCAGGGGATCCCATGTTCATCGCGACGCTCATAGCAGACGGCCTCGGCGCGGGGCAGCTTTCCGAAGCCGCCGATCGGTTGGCGGGTGTCGATTGTGCGCCAGGGGCGTGGCACTGGATCGATCAGGGCAAAGCGGCGGACCTGTTGTTCGTATCGCATCCGGGCGCGGCGCGTGCGGCACTGGAGGGCGCGTTTCCGGCGACCGATGTGATCGTCCAGCCGCAGGAGGGTCGGAGCAAGAAACTGCTCGTCGCCGACATGGATTCGACGATGATCACAGTCGAATGCATCGACGAACTCGCCGATTATGCCGGGATCAAGAGCCGGATCGCCGAAGTGACCGAGCGGGCGATGAAAGGCGAGCTCGACTTCGCCGAGGCGCTCGACGCCCGCGTGGCGTTGCTGGAGGGGCTCGAGGAAAGTGCGATCGACCGCTGCCTCGCCGAGCGCGTCAAGCTGATGCCGGGCGCGAAGGCGCTGGTACGGACGATGCGCGCGCGGGGCGCAACGACGATCCTCGTCTCGGGCGGATTCACGCGCTTCGCCGAGCCGGTGGGTTCCGAGATCGGCTTCGATCGGGTGATCGCCAACCGGCTCGAGATCGGCGATGCGAAGCTGACCGGGAAGGTCACGAAGCCGATCGTCGACAGCAGCACCAAGGAAACCACGTTGCTGGGCGCGCTGGCTGAGCTGGGCCTGCCGGCCGAGGCATCGATCGCCGTGGGCGACGGCGCGAACGACCTCGCGATGATCCGGCAGGCAGGCCTGGGCGTGGCCTATCACGCCAAGCCGATCGTCGCGGCAGCGGCGGGTGCGCGGATCGATCATAATGACTTGACGGCGTTGCTCTATGCGCAAGGGATCGCGGCGAAGGATTGGGTCGCGGACTGATTTTTAGCGCCGCGGCGGGGGATGGCGGACGTCGCGTCGCCTCAGCGTTTCGAGGCGGCTCCCGCGAGGATGGCGAGCTTGCGGTCGAATTCACCGCCGTCGTTGGCGAGGCGCGAGATGCGTGCCGAATGCCACAAATGCCGCCGCCCGGCTTCGAGCTGTCCCGCCTTCAGCTCGTAAGCGGCAAGCCGTTCGCAGGCCTGCGCCTTCATCGGTTCGTCGTCGAAACCATCCCGATCGCACGACAACGCGTACAGCTTCATCGCGCCTTCCCGGTCTCCCAGCTTCTCCAATACCTCGCCGCTCCACAATGGCGTCACGGGACGGCGGTCGGCGTCGAGATCGAAACGTGCGAGCAACTGGCGCGCCGTCGGTGTCAGCCGAGGCGAGGTGACGTCCGACAAAAGCCGCAGCATGTAGACGTCGGGCTGCGCGAACCGTTCGGGCGCCACCTGCAACAGGAGCTCGCTCAGGGCGACTGCGCGATCGCCACCCTCGCCGGTCATGCGTCCCCGAAACGCCTGGAGCAGCGCCTCGTCGAGCAACTGCTCCACCGCCATCGGCGCCGGCTTCGCGCCGATGGCGCGTGCAACCTCTGCCATCGGCCGATCGAAGTCGATCGCCTTGCCGCCCATCACCCAGCTATCGAAGAATGCCAGGCCGAAAGGCTGACGCAACACGTCTGCATAATCGAGCTGCGCCAGCGCGGACGGCGTGTCCGCATTGGCGAGGAAAATGAAAGTCAGCTTCCTGTCCGGCACCCGCAGGAACAGTGCGGACTCGGCCTGGCCATAGCCGAAGACCCAATGCAGGCGCGTCCCCGCGCTCACCTGCGTGAACCAGCCATAGCCGTAAGGATGCCCGTTCCGCGGCGTCGTCAGGCGATCATAGGCGGCTTGGCCGATCAGCGTGTTGCGATCGAGCGCGGCGGCATATTTGGCCAGGTCGTCGATCGTCGAGATCAGTCCCGAGGCAGGATAGGCTGCGTCCCAGTCGTAAGGCCGCTCGATATAGTTCCAGCCCCTCGGGGAGCTTTCGGCCTGGTAGCGCCTGACGGCACGGGGCGCGAGCGGATTGTCCTTCTGGTATCCTGTCATCGTGTCGGTCATGCCGAGCGGGGTCAGGATCCGCTGACGGTTCTGCACCACATAGCTTTGCGGCGAAGCCGTGGCGCTGATCTTGTCGAAAAGGCCCGACAGGAGATTGAAGCGGGCGCCGTTATAGACATAGGTCTCGCCCGGGCGCCCACCCGAGCTCATGCTGAGCACATCGCCGAGCGTGATGTTGGGATCGCCAACGCCTTCCGGGGGATGCCAGCCGGTGTTGAGCGGATAAGCGAGCAGCGGATCCTCCAGCCGGATCTTTCCCTCCGCCTCCAGCTGGCTGAGGATGATCCCGGTCATGGACTTGGTGACCGAGGCGATGCCGAACAACGAGTTGGGCATAATCGGCGCACTTGAGCCGCGGTCCGTAACGCCTTCCTGATGGCGATAGACGATCTTACCGTCTCGCACGACGGCGGCGCTGAAGCCCGGCAGCCCGAGCTGGACTGCGATGCGATGCAGGCGGGCGGTGAATTCGGCGTCGCGGGGCTGCGCCTGAACGGGCGAGGCGAGGCAAGTGATCCCAAGCGCCAGGATCCAGAACCGCAAGCGCATGCATGTTTCCCCTATCCGATTCGGAACCGAAACATGCCGTACAATGAAACCGGTTACAATATCACGGCTCAACCCCCGCGCCGTGTTCAATGGGTTCGCATCTCGAACCGGATCTTACCGATTCACTGCTCCGCTCTTGCGGTCCGTGGAACACCGCCTCGATATTGTTGCCGTCGGGGTCGGGCAGGAAGGCGGCGTAATGGCCGGGGTGATAGGTGAAACGCCTCGACCATCGTCTTGTCCTTCGCCCGGAAGGCGAGGTCGTGCCCGGGCGCGCGGATCGATCATAATGACCTGATGGCGTTGCTTTAAGCGCAAGAGATTGCGAAGGATTGGGTGACCAGCTGAGCGGATCGCATAGGTGCTGCGAGATCAGCGTGCCTCCAGCACCATGTTGAAGGGACCCTCCGTCGCGCGCCGGACGGTCTCGAAACCACCCTCCTCGATGATCCGGCTAAGCCTGGCTTCCCCTGCCTGCGCGCCGAGAGCTTCGCCAACCTCCTGATCGAGCGAGGTAGGCACGCAGATCATCGTCGAGGCATTATAGTATAGCCGCCCGACCGGATTCATATTGTCGGCCGGCACATCACCGGCGATCGGCTCGACGATCATCCAAACGCCGTCCGGTGCGAGAATTCGGCGCATATGCGCGGCGCATCCGCGTGGATCGCCCATATCGTGCAGGCAATCATACATCGTGACCAGATCAAAGCCGTCCTCGGCGATTTCCTTCGCCTTGGCTACTTCGAAGCGCACGCGATCGCCGAGACCATGTCGTTCGGCATGGCGTCGCGCCTCTTCGATCGAAGGTTCGTGGAAATCGAAGCCCACGAACTGGCTCTCGGGATACGCCTCGGCCATCAGCAATGTCGAAAAACCCACCCCGCAACCGACATCGGCTGTTTTGGCACCGGTGCGAAGCCGTTCCTCGATACCGTCGAGCGCGGGAATCCAGTTCTGTACGATGTTGTTGACGTAGCCAGGCCGGAAGAATGCTCCCGTCGCGCAGAACAGGCAGCCGGCGTGATCGCCCCACCGTACTCCTGTGCCTTGCCGGAAACACTCCTCGACCTTCGCTTCGGCCTCGATCATCGCCGCCACAAGCTCGAATGCGCCGGCAAGGTAGACCGGACTTTCCCGGTTCGCGAACACCATGGCCTGTTCGGGCGACAGGCTGAACCGGTCCGTGACCGGATCAAAATCGACATAGCCGTTCGCCGCCTGGGCAAGCGCCCATTCGCGCACATAGCGTTGGTGAAGCCCGCCCGCTCTTTGTGCGAGTTCGGAGGCGGTGGCGGGCGCATTGTCCAGTGCATCGAACAATCCCAGCCGGAGACCCACGCGAACGGTCGGTACGCTCATCGCGCCGCCGAGATCGTTCAGCATCTTTCCCACGAAAGCGTGAAGTTTGGTTTCGTCGATAGGTGGCGACATCGGCTCGCTCCTTTCCCTGCAGTCGGATCGACTCTCCAGGGGGCTCGATGCGGAACGATATATCACAATCTTCAAGGTGCGGAAACGTGACCGAGAGTGCACCCGGTCGGTATTGCCTGGTGCGTCAGTCTCACCCCTCGAAGGTGATTTTCACCGATCCACCGCTGCGCTCATGGGGCCCATGGAACACCGCCTCTATATTGTTGCCGTCGGGATCGAGCAGGAAGGCGGCGTAATAGCCCGGGTGATAGGGGCGTTCGCCAGGCGGGCCGTTGTCAGTGCCACCGGCGGCGAGGCCGGCGCAGTGGAACGCTTCGACCATTGTGTTGTCCTTCGCCTGGAAGGCGAGGTGGTGGCGGCCGGTGAGCTTGCCCTGCGCGGCTTCGCTGTCGGCGGACGAGACGAACAGCTCGTCAGCCCAGAAATAGTCGTCGGCCTCGCCGCCGATGGGCACGCCGAGCACGTCGAACACGGCTTCGTAGAAACGGCGGCTGGCGGCGAGGTCGGCAACGACCAGCTGGATATGGTCGATCAGCCGACCGCGGTGCAGTTCCATTGTTTCCATGTCGAACCTCCTCGCTTCAGCGGTGGATCCCGGTGTCGAAAGTGAAGGTCAGCGCCACACCGCCCGAAAACTGGTTCCGCGAGCCGATCGTTCGGACGATCGGGGAGTCGGCGGCGTCGGCGACGAGGCGGTCGTATTTGGCATAACCGTAGAGCCCCCAGTGCCGATCCAGCTGGTAGAGCGTCGTGGCGGCGGCGCCGAACGAATGCACGCCGCCGTCAGGGGCGTATACGGGGAGGCCGGTCCGCGCGCTCGCCGCGGGGTTCACGCCGAAATAGGCCTGCTGGTATTTGCGATCGGCGAGCGTGAAGCGCGGCCCGACCGAGAACAGCCATTTGTCGCCGTCGCGCGCGACGTAATCGAGCATCACGTCGCTCACCAGGCCCTTATGGCCGGTCACGCCTTTGCGCAGCTCGCCGCGCGCGCGGATCGAAGAACCCAGCCAGACGTCGACGAAGCCGCCCGCCTCGATGCTCGTCCCCACTTCGTCGACCGGAAGATCGGTCTCCTTGCGCCTTCGGCTTCCCTCGAGCTGGATTGCGGGGCCGAACGCAAATCCCGTACCCTTGATCAGCGAGGAAGAGACACTCTGATCAGCCGCTTCATATTCGAATGGCCTGTCGCCGCGCGTGATCGAGACGTCGACGAACGGAAGCAGGAACACTTCGTTCGAACCGGGAAAGCGTGGCTGCAGCTGCGGGCCCAGCGCGAGACGCGCCCTGATCGGCTCCTTGTCTGTGCGAGCCTCCGGCGCGGGCGCCGGTTCCTCGGGAGCATTCTGGGCGGCTACGCCGGAGGCGAAGAGAAGCGCGGGAGTGGCAGCGATGGCCAACAGGGCTTTGATCATGGGCGCGAAACGCACCTCATGCGAGTTTTGTTGCGGCCGCGAAGTGATTTCCCTTCCGGTCAGCGCGCCACGGGAACGCAGGGCTTGACGCTGCCGCAGGCACCGGCGGCGGCCGCGCGCGAGGCGAAGGGGCCGACGAGGAGCTTGGTCAACGCGCCCGCCTTTACGTAATAAGGCTGGCGGCCGGGGAAGCGCCCGCTCACCTGGCTCCAGAGTTTCCGCGCGTTGCCTGGATCGCCGAACGCGCCGAGCTGGACGCGCCAGCCGCCGTCCTGCGCGGGAGCAGGGGTCGCGCGTACTGAAGCGGGTGCGGGTTGCGTCGGGCGTGGCGCAGGGCGTGTGGCCGTGGGCGGCTCGGGGCGCGTGACCGCGAGCGGAGCGGGACGCACATTCTCCGCAACCTCGACCGGCGGGAGCGGGCGGCCGCCCTTGTTGAATTCATCTTCGTATTTGCGCGCGAGCACGAGGCCCTGCTGGCGATCGCCCAGCGGCATATATTGGTCCATCTGCGCGCGCGCCTTGACCGCCGCGTCGAGGCCGGTCGAGGAGGCGCGGACCATCAGTGCATAAGCGCGGACCCAATCCTTCCCGACGCCATCGCCGTTGAACAGCATGATGCCGAGGATGTATTGCGCGCGCGCATCGCCGCGGCTCACTGCACGCTGGAGCCAGGGGACCGCATCGGCGCGCTTGCCGTTCTCGAACAATGCGAGGCCGTAATAGCCCTCGGCCTGTTCATGGCCCTGGAGCGCGGCCTTGCGATACCAGGCCTCGGCCTGTTTGAGGTCGACCGCGACGCCGCGGCCGAGCTTATAGGCCTGGCCCATGTTGAACTGCGCGTCGGCATTGCCCTTGTCCGCGGCGGGGCGCCATTTATCGACCGCGGTGCGATAATCGCCGCGCTCATAAGCGTCGACGCCGGCCTTGACCGGGTCTTCCTGCGCACAGGCCGGGGCCACCAGCAGCAGGGCACCCGCGACGGCGGCCATCCACAGAGACTTCATTCCGAGCACGCTCCACCACCCCACGAAAAGAGATGAATGCCACTTAACGCGCGGCAGGCAAAGATATCCTTACCGACATGGAAACCAGGACGCGTGCCAAGGCGACACGCGTTAACTGCTTCTTATCTACCCCCATGGCATCAGGCACTCTGCACTTATCGAGTTTCCGAGGGGGTTCATGCGCGTTCTAGCGATGGCATCGCAGAAGGGTGGGTCGGGGAAGACCACGCTGTCCGGTCACCTTGCGGTGCAGGCACAGCTGGCCGGCCACGGGCCCGTCGTTCTCATCGATATCGACCCGCAGGGTTCGCTCTCCGACTGGTGGAACGAGCGCGACACGGAGTATCCGGCGTTCGCCCAGACCACCGTCGCGCGGCTCCAGGCGGATCTCGAGGTTCTCCGCCAGCAGGGCTTCCGTCTCGCCGTGATCGACACGCCGCCCGCCATCACCATGGCGATCCAGAGCGTGATCCAAGTCGCCGAGCTGATCGTCATCCCGACGCGTCCGTCGCCCCACGATCTGCGCGCCGTCGGCGCCACGGTCGATCTGTGCGAGCGCGCCGGCAAGCCGCTGATCTTCGTGGTCAACGCCGCGACGCCCAAGGCGCGGATCACTTCGGAAGCCGCGGTCGCGCTGTCGCAGCACGGCACCGTCGCGCCGATCACGCTTCATCACCGCACCGATTTCGCGGCATCGATGATCGACGGCCGCACCGTCATGGAAACCGACCCGCGCGGCAAATCCGCGGGCGAGGTCGCCGGGCTGTGGGCCTATATCTACGACCGGCTCGAGAAGAATTTCCGCCGCACCGTGTTCGCGGCGCCGGCGCAGCCGAGCCAGTTCGGCCAGGCGCCTCGCGCAGGTGGCTTCGGCCGCCGCGTGGTCGGCTGAGGGAGGCGGCGATGATCGGCACCTCCAAACCCCTCGCTTCGCTCTCCTCCAGCCTCCTCGCCCGCAAGGGGCAGGCGCGTCCGGCAATGCGTCCGCAGGGCTTCCTGCAGATGAATACGGGTCCGCAGGAAGATCTCGGCTGGAACGACATGGGCCATGATTTCCAGCCCGCGCCGGTGCAGGTGCCCTATGTCGCCCCGCTCGACGAGGCGATCGAGGCACCCAAGCCCGCCGTGCTCCGCCAGATCGAGGCGCTCGACGAGCAGCTCGCCGCGCCCGTCTATGCGCCCGAGCCGGAACCCGAATTCGTGCCCGAGGCCGAGCCCGATTATGCGCCGCTTCAGGTGCCCGTCCGGAAGATGAAGCGTGAGCCGGTGCTCAAGCACGCGCCCGAAGTTCCGGAAGGCACGCTCGCCCGGGTGGTGCGCGAAGTCGCTTCGAAAAAGACCAAGGCCGCGTTCACGCTGCGCCTCGACCAGGAACGCCATCTCAAGCTCCGCCTCGCATCGGCGATCACCTGCCGCTCGGCGCAGCAGCTGGTCACGCAGGCGCTCGACCAGTTTCTCGAATCGCTCGAGGGCATCGACGCTCTCGCCGGCCAGATCGAACCCGCCGCGAACCGTGGGTGAAGGACATGACCATGAACAGTCGTAAGATGATCAAGTTCGGCCTCTCGGCGCTCGTGCTGGGCGGCGTGGCCGTGACCGGTATCGCGACGCAGGGCTTCACCAGCTCCGCCTTCGCGACTGCGGGCGCCAACGTCAAGAAGGCGGAAGCGGAGGCGAAGGCGGCCGAAAAGGCGATCGCGAAGCGCAAGGGCGGCGACGCCGTCCAGCACGCCGAAGCCGCGGTGGCCAACGATCCGACCAGCGCCGAGTATCGCGCCTTGCTGGGGCAGGCCTATCTGCTCGCAGGCCGCTTCACTTCGGCCTCGCAGGCTCTTACCGACGCGCTGACGCTCGATCCCGCCGATGGCCGCGTGACGCTCAACCTCGTCCTCGCCAAGATCGCGCAGGGCGATTGGCAGGGCGCGCGCACGACGCTGCAGACCAGTGGCGACAAGATTCCCGCGAGCGATCGTGGCCTCGCCTTCGCGCTGGCCGGCGATCCAGTGACTGCGATCGACATTCTCGGCCCCGCGGCGCGCGAAGCGACCGCCACGGCCAAAACCCGCCAGAACCTCGCGCTGAGCCTTGCGCTCGCCGGCCGCTGGAAGCAGGCCAACGAGATCGCGGCGATGGACGTCGCGCCGGACAAGCTCCAGGCGCGGATGATGGAATGGGCGCGCTTCTCGCGACCGACCAACGCTTATGACCAGGTCGCGTCGCTGTTGAACGTGGTGCCGGTGCGGGACGGCGGCCAACCGGTCGCGCTAGCGCTTTCGCAGCAGCCCAATGTCGCCGTGGCGGCAGTGGCTCCGGCCGACCCCGTCGATGCCTATATGCCCGGTGTGCCGCAGGGCGCGGAGCAGGCTGTCGCCGAGGCACCCGTCGAAGTCGCCGCCGCACCCGCTCCGGAAGCGCAGCCCGAGCCGCAGCAGGTTGCCGGAACCGGCCCGCAGGTGGTGTTCGGCCCGCGCGCCGAAGTGGTCCAGCAGATCCGCGTCGCCGCGCGGGCGCCCGCGCCGGTCGCCGCCAAGGCCCCGGTTCGCGTCGCCAAGGCTTCGCCTGCCGTCGCGGCTCCCGTCGCCGCGGCGAAGGCCAAGCCCGGCAATTACTATGTCCAGCTCGGTGCTTATGAGAACGCCGAAGTCGCCCGCGACGGCTGGGCGCGGCACGCCAACCGCGTTCCCGCGCTTCGCGGCGAGACTCCGCAGGGCGTCAAGTTCTCGACCGCGGCGGGCAATTTCTACCGCCTCTCGGTCGGCGGCTTCGACCGCGCCGGTGCGGCCTCGCTCTGTCGCCAGGTGCGCGCGAGCGGCAGCCCCTGTTTCGTCCGTATGGGCGCCGGCGACAGCGTCGCCGCCTGGGTCAAGGGCGGCGGTCGCGCGCAGGTCGCCGCGCGCTGAGCCGAACAGATTTCGTCACGGAAAGGCCGGGGCTCGCGCTCCGGCCTTTTTCGTTAGAGGTCAGGCGCGCGTCATCCAGAACACGACGACGGCGACGATCAGTATGAAGCTGCCCAACAATGCCAACTGCACCTTCCAGGGCAGAATATCGAACAGCGTCTCGAAGATGGGCCCCCACATCCGCGCCTCCTATTCGACCTGCGCCCCGCCCTTGTAGAGGCTCAGCACCTTGCCCTGGACGGGCAGGCGATCAAACGGGGTGTTGCCGGCGCGGGCGACCATGCGCTCGGCCTCGATCTGCCAGGGCGCGCCGGAATCCAGGACGATCAGGTCGGCGGGGGCGCCGGGCTCGAGCGTGCCGGTCTTCAACCCGAGAATCTTCGCGGGATTGGCGGCGAGCAATGCGAACAGGCGCTCGATCGGGATCAGCCCGTCGCGCACCAGCCCCAGCGATAGCGCCAGCAGAGTCTCCGCGCCCGACATGCCGGGCTCGGCATCGACGAAGGGCAGGCGCTTCGCTTCGGGGCCGCGGGGATCGTGGCCCGAGGCGATCACGTCGATCGTGCCGTCCTTGACTGCCGCAAGCGCCGCCTGGCGATCGCTTTCGTCCCGCAGCGGGGGCGAGAGGCGCGCGAAGGTCCGGAAATCGCTCATCGCGATGTCCGACAGCAACAGATGCGCGGGGGTGATGCCGCACGTGACGCGGACGCCCCGGCGCTTGGCGGCCCGGATCAGGTCGAACGCCGCGGCGGTGGTCACCTGGCGGAAATGGATGCGCGCGCCGGTCTCCTCGGCGAGCATCAGGTCGCGCGCTACGGCGAGCGCCTCGGCGATGGCGGGAGCGGCGGGGAGGCCGTGGCGCGTGGCGGTCTCGCCCTCGGTCGCGACGGCGCCGTCGGTCAAGCCGCCATCTTCGGCATGCACGACCACCACCAGGCCGATGTCGCGGGCGTAGGCGAGCACCTTGCGCATCGTCGCCGACGAGGCGATCCAGCCGCGTCCGGTGGCGACGGCGCGCGCGCCCGCCGAGGCGTTGATCGCCATCTCGCCGAGATCCTGGCCGTCGAGGGCGCGCGTCGCGGCGGCGAGCGGATGGACCCAGAGCGCAGGCTTTCCCGAGAGCGCCGCCCGGCGGATGATGCCGGGATCGTCGAGCACCGGCGATTGATCGGGCATCAGCCCGACGCGGGCTATGCCGCCGGCGCGGCAGGCGGCCCGGTCGACCGCGAAGACGCCGAGATCGATCAATGCGGGTGCGAGCGTCTTGCCGGCGAGATCGATCACCTGCGCGTCGCCGGCGACCTCGAGGCTGCCCGTTGCGGCGATGGTCTCGCCGTCGACCAGCAGATCGCCGGTGCTGACGCCGCCGACGGGGCAGACGAGCCGGGCATTGCGGAAAACGGTCTTCATGCCCAGCCCTCCACGCCACGCTCGCCGCGCGTGAGCACATCGAGACAGGCCATGCGGACGGCGACGCCCATCTCGACCTGCTCGGTGATCGCGCTGCGCTCCGGGTGATCGGCGACCGAGGATTCGATCTCGACGCCGCGGTTCATCGGCCCCGGGTGCATCACCAGGGCATCGGGTTTGGCGCGCGCCAGCCGCTCCGGCGTGAGGCCGTAGCGCATGTGGAATTCGCGAGTGGAGGGGATGTAGCCGCCCGCCATCCGCTCGTTCTGGACGCGGAGCATCATGACCACGTCGGCGCCTTCCAGCGCGGCGTCGAAATCGGTGAAAGGCTGGACATACATCCGCTCGATCGCGGCGGGCATCAAGGTCGAGGGTGCGACGACCCGGACTTCGGCGGCGAGCGCGGTGAGCGCCAGCATGTTCGAGCGGGCGACACGGCTGTGGAGGATGTCGCCGCAGATCACCACGCGCTGGCCGGCGACCGATCCCCGGCGACGGCGGATGGTGAGTGCGTCGAGCAGGGCCTGGGTGGGATGCTCGTGCCAGCCGTCGCCGGCGTTGAGCACCGGACAATCGACCTTCTCGGCGATCAGGTCGACCGCGCCCGAGCTCATGTGACGGATGACGATCACGTCGGCGCGCATCGCGTTGAGCGTCACGGCGGTATCGATCAGCGTCTCGCCCTTTTTCACCGAGCTTTGCGCGGCATGCATGTTGACGACGTCGGCGCCCAGCCGTTTCCCGGCGATCTCGAACGAGAGCAGGGTCCGCGTCGAATTCTCGAAGAAGGCATTGATCTGGGTGAGGCCTTCGAGGCGCTTGTCGCTCTTGGCACGCGTGCGGTTCGCCTCGACCCATTGCTCGGCCTCGTCGAGCAGGAAGACGATCTCGTGTGGCTGGAGTCCCGCGATGCCGGTGAGGTGCCGGTGCGGGAAGGCGGCGCGGCCGGGAAGCTGGGCCGCGGGGCTGTGATCGGAAGCTTGCATTAAAGCTGCGGCCTAGACCGGGATGCGTGGAGTGGCAAGCGGCCGCGGCCGCGGATCAGTCCGGCTTATTCTTGCCAGCGTCCTTGTCAGCGTCCTTCTCGTCGTCCGGAGTCTTCTCGCCCTTCGCCGATCGGACGAGTTTCCACCATGCCGCGAACAGGGCGGCGAGCGCGAGCAATATGCCGGTGACGAGCTTGATCCAGGTCGGCGCTTCGGTCAGCCCGTCGCGCACGCGATCATACCACGCCACCTTGACGTCTACTGTGCGCGTCTCGACCGTGCTGCCGAGCACGACGCGCTCGCCATTGGCCATCACGCCCTCGACCGCGGTCTTCACTGCGAGCGCATAATTGGTGCCACGAAGCGGCGTGACTTCCCACTCCCAGCTCGTGGTGCTCCCCGGCCGTAGTACCTGCGAGGCCGGGCTCTTGGGCTCGATCTTGAAGCCTTGGCCGATCAGTTCGGCGCGCATGTCGCGTCCGACGAGCGGGCTATATTGCTCGGTCTCGCCCGGGAGCGCGTCGACCACCTCGGCGGGGGCGGGGCCCTTGCTGATGGGACGTGCGGCGATGCGACTGGGCGCGGGCGACGGCGTCGGGGTTTCGAGAGTCGCGCTGGCATTCTCAGGGACGGTGGCGTTGTCCGAGGCGTTCTTCACCGCCGGCTCGCCGCCGCTACCGGGATCCTCCATCGGGGGCGGTTCGAGCGAGATAGCGAGCTCGATCATCGTCGCCTTGCCCCGCGTCATCGGTGGCACGTTGAACGCAGCGGTGCCCTTCTTCGCCTCGGCGGCGGTCGCGGTCAGATCCTCGCAGTCTTCGCGGGTGGTGCGGCGATTGATCTCACGGCAGAAGATCATCTCGCCCGCGACTTGCGCATTGGCGACGATCACATTGTCTTCGCTGGTGTTGCGCGCTTCCCTGCGGGCTTCGTTGCAGCCGGCCAGCAAGAGCAGTATCGCGCCCGTCAGAAGCTGCTTGTGCATCGGACCATCCCCCGCAGATCCAAGGCTTCCCTATACATGAGTTTCGCGCGTCGGCAAAGTTACCGGAAGGTCAGCCCGACAACATTCAAATATTGTTCAGACGTTGACCAAGGCGTCGATGGCCGCCTGAAGGATATGTGCCGCGGCCATATTGTCGATCATCTCGGCGCGGCGGGCGCGGCTGAAATCTTGCTCGATCAGGGTGCGCTCGACCGCGACGGTGGACCAGCGCTCGTCCCAGAGCAGGATCGGGAAGCCCATATCGTCGAGATTGCGCGCGAAGGCGCGGGTCGATTGGGTGCGCGGGCTGTCGCTGCCGTCGAGATTGAGCGGCAGGCCGATGACGAGGCCCTTCACGTGCTGCTGTCCGATCAGTTCGGCGAGCGCCGCCTTGTCCTTGGTGAATTTGGTGCGGCGGATGAGCGAAGCGGGGCTGGCGAAGCTCCAGCCGGCGTCGCACAATGCCGTGCCGATCGTCTTCGTTCCGACATCGAGCCCGATCAGGCGGCCGCCCGCAGGCAGCGCGGCACGGAACTCGGCGGAGGCGGTGGTGATCATTTCTTGAATGCCGCCAGCCGGCGCTCTGCATCCTGGCGGACATTCGCCCAGAACAGGCTGTAGTCGAACACATGGTAATTGTTGCCGGGCAGGACATATTGGCCGAAATCGGGCGGCGTGCGGCCGATCGTGACGAAGCCGCGGCCGTCGCAACGCGCAGGGACGCGTCCGGTGACGAGTTGTGCCGATTGGAAGCTCATATCCGGGATGAGCGTGCCGAGATTGGCCTCCGCCGGGGCCGAACCCCCGGGCTTGCCGGTGAGCGGGTTGATGCAGATCATCGACGTCCCCGCGCGGGGCTTGCCGGTGAAGCCGGTGGTCGCATCGAACGTGTCGAGGATCAGCGAGGGATCGGCGGGCTCGGCGAAGCTCTGCCAGGAGAGGATGCAGCCCGTCTCGTCGGGGCGCGAGCAGGCTGGGAGCCCCATTTTGGGCAGGTCCGCAGTGATCGAAACCGGCCAGCCGACGACATAGGCGGCGATCACGCGCTTCGCGAGGGGCGTGCCGGCGACGCGATCGACGAGCAGGCGCGAGAGGTGGAGCGCGCCCTGGCTGTGGCCGGCGAGGAGGATCGGGCGGTTGCCGGCCTCCTTCACGAACTGATCGAACGCGGCGAGCACGTCGCGATAGGCGAAATCGAGCGCGTGCTGCGCGCTTGCGTTGCTGGTGAGGAAGGCGCCGAAGGTCGCCTGGCGGTAGCGCGGTGCCCAGATTTCGCCGACCGAGTTGAACGCGCTCGCCTGACCGCGCAGAAACAGAGCGGCGCGGTTGTTGGCGTCCATATTGTCGAGCGGGGCATTCCACGTCTTGGTGTCGAGGAACGAAGTGGGGTGGACGAAGAACACCGCGGCCTCGGGCTTTTCCGCGGGTTTGAAGCCTTCGGGAGTCCAGAGCGCGGGATTGCCGGGCTTGTCGGGGCGGGCGATCCACATATCGGCGCGGGCATAGGCAGCGCGATCGGGCGGCGGCAGCGCGACGGCATCGCCGGCCGGCACCATGAACTGGCGCATCAGCTGGACGCCATAGAAGCGATAGGCAAAGGCGGCGGCGAGCGCGAGCACGATCAGGACTGCGACGACATACAGGAACTTCCGGGCCAAGCGCACTCTCCATTGTGCGATGCAACATAAACGGGTGGCGTTGCAATCGCGTTCCCGTGGCGCACGCTTGTGCAGGATGCAACTGCGTTGACGGATGGCCGCAGCCGAAGAATGGTCCGGCCGGGGGAACGGATCGGCGATGCTCAGGAAAAGCTCAGCATTCGATCATGCCGCGGGGGCCGGTTTCCGCCTAGTCGCGCGCTTCAACAGGACGGAGATCGGCAATGCAGGGGGATGAAGCGATGACGGAGGCTAGCTGGGCAATGCGGCCGCTGATCCTCGGGGGGATCGGGCTTGCTGCCGGATTCGTGGTGCATCTCATCATCGGCGCCGGCTTCCACAACAATCTTTCGACGATGCAGGCCAGTTCGGCGACCGGCGTGGTGCTCGCGGCTGGGCTGACCGGCTTCACGCTCGAACGGCGGCTATGGTGGTGGTCGCTGCTGTTCGCGGTCGGGCTCGCCTTGGTCGGCGCGCTGGTGGTGGCGTGGAACGGCACGCCCGAGGACTGGAGCGTCGGCGAAGGCTGGCGGATGATCAGCCTGCTGCTCGCAGTGGCGGTCGCGGCGCCCTTGTTCCAGGCGGCGCGCGACGAGGGGACGCGGCGCTTTCCCTATCAATCGGTGCACGATCATGCCTGGACCAATGTGGTGCTGTGGTGCGCGTGCTGGGTCTTCGTGGCGATCGTCTTCGCGCTGGCGTGGCTGCTGGCGCTGCTATTCGACCTGATCAAGATCGATTTCCTCAAGGAGCTGCTCGAAAAGGACTGGTTTTGGCGTTCGCTGATCGGGCTCGCCTTCGGCGCCGCGCTGGGGCTGCTGCGCGAGCATGACGGCGTGGTGCGGCTGCTCCAGCGCGTGGTGGCGATGGTGCTGGCGGTGCTCGCGCCGGTGCTCGCGGTCGGGCTGGTGCTGTTCGTCCTGGCGCTGCCCATCACCGGACTGAACGCATTGTGGGAGGCGACCAAATCGACCACGCCGATCCTGCTGTTCTGCGTGGTCGGCGCGCTGATCCTCGCCAACGCAGTGATCGGCAACGCACCCGATCAGGAGCGGCGCTTCCCGCTGCTGCGCTACGGCGCGATGGGGCTGGCGGCAGTGATGCTGCCGCTGGCGGTGCTCGCGGCGGTCGCGATCGGGCTGCGTATCGGGCAATATGGCTTCACGCCCGAACGGCTATGGGCGGTGGTGTTCGTCGCGCTCGCCTGCCTGTGGGGAGCGGCCTATCTGGTGGCGCTGGTGCTGGGACGGCTCGACTGGGCGGCGCGGGTGCGGCCGATGAATCTGGTGCTCGCCTTCTTGGTGTGCGGCGTCGCGCTGGTCCTGGCGACGCCGCTGGTGAGCTTCAACGCGATCTCCACGCGTGACCAGCTCGCTCGGCTCGAATCGGGCAAGGTGACGCCCGATCAATTTGATTGGCGCGCTCTGGCGTTCGACTTCGGCGCGCCGGGGCGGGCGGCACTCAAGAAGCTGCAGACATCGGCGAATCCGGCCATCAAGACTCGCGCCAACGAAGTCGCCAAGGCCGAGCGGCGCTGGGACGTCAAGGACGCCAGCGAGGAAACCAGGAAACGCACCGAGGTGGCTGCCAACACGCGGACGCTGCAGCCGGGCCGCGCACTTCCCGGGGGACTGCTCGACGCGATCGGGGAGAGCTATAATTGCACGCGCCAGGAGAAATGCGGCGTGCTGCTGACCAGCGAAACCGAAGCGCTCGTGTTCACGGACTCCTGTTTTGCGGCGCCGGGTCCGGCCCCGACGCCCTCCGCGACGGCAGGAGGCAAGGGGCCGCTCCCGCCGCTCTTGCGTTTTGGTTGCCGGAATGGTGACCGTTATCATCTCGAAGACGGCAGGTGGAAGCAGGGGCCGGCCCCGCGGGCGGCGACGGAGGAAGACCTCAAGACAATTGCGGCCGGCTATGCCGCGCGCAATGTGGAGATCCGGGAAGTGCCACGCCGGCAGGTCTATGTCGGCGGCGTGCCGGTTGGCGATCCGTTCGAATAGCAATGCTTGAAGGGCAGGGGCGCGGATGCTAGCCGCGCCCTCATGTCCGTAGACACTGCAACCGTGAAGAAGGTGGCCAGCCTCGCCCGGATCGCGATCAGCGATGCCGATGCCGAGCGCCTTGCGCCAGAGCTCAACAACATCCTCGGCTGGATCGAGCAATTGGGCGAGGTCGATACGTCGGCCGTCGAGCCGATGACCGCCGTGATCCCCAACACGCTCCGGCTTCGCGAAGACGTAGTCACCGAGGGCCGGCAGCGCGACGCCGTCCTCCAGAACGCGCCGCAGGGCGAGCACGGCTTTTTCACCGTGCCGAAGGTGGTCGAATGAGCGACATCACCGATCTGGGGATCGCGCAGCTGCGCGACGGCGTCCGTGCAGGGACCTTCTCGGCGCGCGAAGTCGCCGATGCGTTCGTGGTCAAGGTGAGCAAGGCCAAGGCGCTCAACGCATTCATCGTCGAAACGCCGGACCACGCCATTGCCTCTGCCAAGGAAGCCGATGCCGCGCGCGCGGCGGGCGAGACGCTCAAGCCGCTCGCCGGCGTACCGATCGGCATGAAGGACCTGTTCGCCACCAAAGGCGTGCAGACCACTGCCGCGAGCCACATCCTCGAAGGCTTCAAGCCGGTCTATGAATCGACCGTGTCGCAGCGGCTTTGGGATGCCGGCGCGGGCATGCTCGGCAAGCTCAACATGGACCAGTTCGCGATGGGCTCGTCCAACGAGACCAGCTATTTCGGCAACGTGATCTCGCCGTGGCGGCGCGGGGGCGGGGACAATGCCCCGCTGGCGCCGGGCGGCTCCTCGGGTGGCAGTTCGGCGGCGATCGCTGCGCGGGTGGTGCCCGGCGCGACGGGTACCGATACCGGCGGCTCGATCCGTCAACCCGCGGCGTTCACCGGCATCAGCGGCATCAAGCCGACCTATGGCCGCTGCTCGCGCTGGGGCGTGGTGGCGTTCGCCTCGTCGCTCGATCAGGCCGGGCCGATGGCGCGGTCGGTGCAGGATTGCGCGATCCTGCTCGAGAGCATGGCGGGGTTCGATCCCAAGGATTCGACGTCGCTCGAATTGCCGGTGCCGAAATGGGAGGCGAACCTCTCGGGAAGCCTGCGCGGCAAGAAGATCGGTATTCCCAGGGAATATCGCGTCGACGGCATGCCGCCCGAGATCGAGGCGCTATGGCAGCAGGGCATCGACTGGGTGAAGGACGCCGGCGCCGAAGTGGTCGAGGTGTCGCTCCCGCACACCAAATACGCACTCCCGGCTTATTACATCATCGCGCCGGCCGAAGCCTCGTCCAACCTCGCCCGCTACGACGGTGTCCGTTACGGCCTGCGCGAGCTGGCCGAGGGGCAGAATCTTCAGGACATGTACGCCGCGACCCGCGCCGCCGGCTTCGGCGACGAGGTCAAGCGCCGCATCCTGATCGGCACCTATGTGCTCTCGGCGGGCTTTTACGACGCTTATTACACCCAGGCGCAGAAGGTCCGCACGCTGATCGCGCGCGACTTCGAGAACGCATGGATGGAATGCGACCTGCTGCTCACGCCGACCGCTCCGAGCGCCGCGTTCGCGCTGGGCGAGAAATCGGCCGATCCGCTGGCGATGTACTTGAACGACGTATTCACCGTGCCGAGCTCGCTTGCCGGGCTTCCGGCGATGAGCGTGCCGGGCGGGCTCGACAAAGGCGGGCTGCCGCTGGGCCTCCAGATCATCGGCAAGCCGCTCGACGAGCAAGGCGTACTCGACGCCGGGCTGGCGATCGAGCAGCGTGCCGGGTTCACGGCACGGCCGGAGAGCTGGTGGTAGGTGTTGCAGTGCTCCTGCGAAAGCAGGAGCCTAGGGGTGCTTGGCACTGGGTTCCTGCTTTCGCAGGAACACTGGGAAAGTTGATATGACCGAAACTAGTTACCGCATTCAGGGCGACACCGGCGAATGGGAGGTCGTGATCGGCCTCGAGGTGCACGCGCAGGTGACCTCCAACGCCAAGCTCTTCTCGGGCGCGGCCACAGAGTTCGGTGCCGAGCCCAACAGCCAGGTGTCGCTGATCGACGCCGCGATGCCCGGCATGCTGCCTACGCCCAACAAGGAGTGCATCCGCCAGGCGGTGCGCACCGGCATGGCGCTGGGCGCGGTGATCAACAAATATTCGCGGTTCGACCGGAAGAATTATTTCTACGCCGATCTGCCGCAGGGCTATCAGATCAGCCAGCTCTACCATCCGATCGTCGGTGAGGGGCGGATCGAGATCAGCCTCGACGAGAAGGACCCCGAGGCCTTCACCAAGGAAATCGGGATCGAGCGCATCCATGTCGAGCAGGATGCCGGCAAATTGATGCACGACCAGCATCCGACGCGGAGCTATGTCGATCTCAATCGCGCGGGCGTCGCGCTGATGGAGATCGTCAGCCGGCCGGACATGCGTTCGCCTGCCGAGGCGGGGGCTTACGTCAAGAAGCTGCGCTCGATTCTGAGGTACGTCGGCTCGTGCGACGGCAATATGGAAGAAGGATCGATGCGCGCCGACGTCAATGTCAGCGTGCGCAAACCGGGCGACGAGTTCGGCACGCGGACCGAGACCAAGAACGTCAATTCGGTACGCTTCGTGATGGCGGCGATCGAATATGAGGCGCGTCGTCAGGTCGAAGTGCTCGAGAGCGGGGGGCGGATCGTCCAGGAGACGCGGCTGTTCGATCCCGATCGCGGCGAGACGCGCTCGATGCGCTCGAAGGAAGACGCACACGATTATCGCTATTTCCCCGATCCCGATCTGCTGCCGTTGGTGCTCGACGACGCGTTCCTCGACGCATGCAAGGCGAGCCTGCCCGAACTGCCCGACGCCAAGCGCCGCCGCTACGAGAGCGATCTCGGGCTGAGCGCATACAATGCCGCGGTGCTGACGGCCGATGCCGAGACCGCGCGCTGGTTCGAGGCGCTGCTGGCCGAATCGGCGCGTGTGCAGGCCAAAGGCGAGCAGGAAGTCGCGCGGCCCGCGGCCAACTGGCTGATCTCGGACCTGTACGGGGCGCTCAATCGCCTCGGCAAGGAGCTTGGCGAGAGCCCGGTGAGCCCGGTGCAGGGCGCCGAATTGCTGGCACTGGTGGCCGACGGTACGATCTCGGGACCGCTCGCCAAGCAGGTGTTCGAGATCATGCTCGAGACCGGCGACAGCGCGCCGAAGATCGTCGAGGATCGCGGACTCAAGCAGACCAGCGACACCGGCGCGATCGAGGCTGTGATCGCTGAAGTGCTGGCGAAGAATCCTGGCCAGCTCGAACAGTATCGCGGCGGCAAGGAGGCCCTGTTCGGCTTCTTCGTCGGCCAGACGATGAAGGCGATGGGCGGCAAGGCCAACCCCGCGGTGGTCAACGAACTGCTCAAGAAGGCGCTGGCGGGCTAGGGCTCCGCGGGACTCGCCCCCGCGAAGCACTTTTCATTTCGGCACCGTTCCCATATCTTCGTGACTGCGCATGTGCGCAGACCGGGGGGAGGGGTTTGATGGCAGCTTTGGCGGAGGCGGAAGACGCCGCGGAATCGATCGGCAGCAATCTTGCCGAGGCTGTGGTCGGGCCGGTCGCGAGCTTCGCTTTCGGCCAGCTCCTTTCGGCGACCGGGATCACCACCGACAGCCAGGCGCAAATGAGCGCGCAGCTCGATGCGATCATCTCCGCCATCGCGACGCTGCAGACGACGATCGACGCGTTTCGGACCGCATTCGACAGCGCCATCACCCAGGTGAATTACGATGTGGTTGCGCAGCCGCTCGACGACCTGATCGCGACGAACGCAACGCTGGGCGGTCTGTTCAAGGATCTCGCCGACCGCGACCCCGGCGATACGGACGGCATCGCCAATACCAAGAAGCTGATCCGGGCCGAGATGGACAAGTCGATCGCCGACGCGCCTGCCACCTGGAACAACGCGCTGGCCGGTGCGGCGGGCACCACTTCGGTGCTGGTGGCCTGGAATCGCGTCGTGCACACGCATTATGAATTCTTCGGCCCGGATGCCGCCGGCGCGATCCAGAAGCATTGGGCCTATCTCGACAGCCAGCAGGCACAAGCGGTGATGCACTGCGTCGAATATCTCAACGACCAGGGGGATCACGATGGAGCGCTGCGGACGCTGGCCGACTGGCAAACCAACCGCACCGCCCAGCTCGGCTTGCTGCGCGGGATGCGCGACGCGGTGGACAATTTCCAGTGGGCGAATCCGACCGACAAGACGGTCTCGACGGTCTCGACACCGGTCAAGTCGCTGCCGCCCAATGTGGTGATCACCACCGTGCCCGACGGCGTCAGGATGTTCTGCCTGATCATCAGCGCATGGGTCCAGCACGGCGACAGTGACGATGTCAGCACCTTCAACGGCGGGCTGCCGCCGCTCGAAAGTGCCGTGCATTGGCAGACCGGCTGCTGGAACTGGAGCGTCATGCCCATTCCCGAATTGATCGACGCCCTGAATCACTTCGGGGGAAACGTCGGCGGCGGCGGTGCGGATTATTTCGCGGATGCCCTGAAGCAACATGGCTTCACTGTTCCCGACGGGGTGCGCCTCTGGTCCGACGTCACTCGCGACGCCTACGGCAATCCCCAGAATCAGGACGGCTATTACGGCACCCGGTCGATATTCGTCGACGGCGACAGCTGGTGGAACCCGTCGACCAATTGGGGCGACAATGCCTGCATCTTGTTCCAGCGGAGCCTAGATAGCGGCGAGGCCGACAATTATTGGTATGCCAACGCCTGACCCGGCGTTGCTTTCGCGTGATCTCGGCCTAGCATGTGGACAATTCGTCGCGAGGCAACGAAATCCATGCGCCACCTGGTCCTGATGCTCTTCTGTTTCCTCGCGTTGCCCTCCCTCGCGCAAGTCACGCCTGCGCCGGCGGCCAATCCGCGCGTGGTGCTGGAGACGAGCGCGGGGCGAGTGGTGATCGAGATCTATGCCGACAAGGCGCCGGTCACCGCGCGCAACTTCCTGCGTTATGTCGACCAGAAAAAGCTCGACGGGATCCTTTTCTACCGCACCGTGAAGGTTGCGGACCATTTCGGCTTCGTCCAGCTGGGCGTGCAGAACGCGCCCGCGAAAATGCTGCCGCCGATCAAGCACGAGCCGACCAGCCAGACCGGGATCAAGCATCTCGACGGCACGCTTTCGATGCCGCGGCTCGCGCCGGGCAGCGCGCGCGGCGAATTCACGATCATGGTCGGCGATCAGCCTTCGTTCGATGCAGATCCGACGCGCCCGGGCGACAATCTCGGCTATGCCGCCTTCGCGCGCGTCACGGAGGGAATGGACGTGATCCTCAAGATCTTCGACGCGCCGACCTCGCCGACCAAGACGCTTCAGGGCAGTTTCAAGGGCGAGGTTCCGGAAGCGCCGGTGAAGGTACTGAGCGCGCGGCGGGTGACCGCCTAAGCCGATTGCGGGGCGCCCGCGACGGGAGCGCCCCGCCGACCCTCAGGCGCGCTTTTTGGTGGTCATGGATTTGCGAGCGTTGCGCGCATATTCCTCGAAATTGCGCTTGAACACACCGACCAGCTCATCGAGCGCGGCGATCGAATCCTCACCTTCCTTGGGCGGGAACAGCTTGAGGCCGTTGCCGCCCCACGCCTTATATTCATAATCGATCTTCTGATCGTTGCCGAACTCGCGGAGCATGAACAGCGTCTTCAGCGAGCGGCCGTACATGATATGCTTCGAGTAGAAGACGTCGGCGACGATCAGCTCGGAATAGCAATTCGCGGTCGAATCCGAGCGCCGCGCCTTCACCTTGTTCATCGTCTTGCGCTCGATCGGAGTCTCGTGACGGACTACGACGGTGCCGGGCTTCAGATTGATCAATGCCTGAAGGTCCAGCGCCTGCAGTGCGTCGAGCTGCGAAGGGCTGTCCAGCGCGCTGGCGAGTTGCGCCTTGTTGCCGGCGTCCTTCTTGGCGCTCAGCGCCGCTCCGACGAGGCCGCCGAGCAATCCGGTGGTCGTAGAGTTCATCCGCTCGGCGGGCCAGATGTGAAGTTCGCAGGGCACTGCGGCGGTATCCTGCGCGGCCGCGCCGGGCGCGGCGAGCAATGCGGCGCCGCCGGCGAGCGTCGCTGTGAGATGGGCAAGCTTGATCATGATGAATCCCCCGTTGAAAAAATCGTGTGGTCGCGCGTCTACTTGCCGCGCTTGGCCTTGGCGGGCTTGTTCAGCGCCTCGGCGAAGCGCGTGAGATTTTCGACATAGGCGCTTTTCAGGTCGTTGCTCGCCGCCTCGCGATCGACGCCTTCCTTGGGCGGGAAGAGCCTGAGCGGCGTCTTCACCCAGCTGCCGAAGACTCGCACCGGCGTTGCGGCGGGTGCGACGCCGTCGCCGAAATCGCGGTAGCGAAGCGAGCTTTTGAGATAGCTGCCGTGGAAGACGTCCTGCTGCAGGAACACGTCGTCGACGATCAGCTCGGCATAGCATTGCGCGCCGTCGGTGGTGAGCCGTCCGGGCGTGGTGCGGATTTCGCGGCTGGTGAGCGGCTCGGCGTGGACGATCAGCCGGTAGCTGTCGCGACCGATGATTCCCTGCGGTTGGGCGCGGTCGAGCAATGCCGTTTGCGAGGCGGCACCAAGCGGGTCGGGCGGCACCTCCGGATAGCCATCGCGCCCGGTCACCGCGCCGTTGACGATGCCCCCGTGGATCCAGCCCTGATAGACCGAATTGAGCGGGCCGCTCGGCCAGACATGAAGCTCGCATCCGCCCGGAGGCGCTTCCTGCGCGCGCGCCGCGTTCGCAGAAAAGCTCGCGGCAACGACCGCGAGCAACAATACCCGTCGAAACACCCTGTTTGCCTCCCCCAAGGCTTGCCCCGCCGCGACTATATCCAGCCGGTCGAGTGAAGCAATCCCAGAGATGTCATGAGGCCGCGCTCACCGCGCGCGCTTGTCGAGATAGCGGGAGGCGGGGCCGAAATTCGGCGATGCGTCGCAGCCCAGCTCAGGTGCTTTTCTATCATGTGCCTTCGTGCCCCTGCACCGAGTCGTCCAGCTTGAGTTCGACGGCATCGCGGAACGGCAGCGTCGTGACGATGGAGCCCTGTTGATCGGCGATATCGATGCGCTCCTGCAGGTCGATCAGCCCGGCCGATCGGATTTCGTCGCTGAGGATCGAGCGGAAGCTTTCCTTGGCGCGCTCGCGAGCGGCATCCAGATCAGGAAAGTCCTCGCCCTCACGATCGGGAGTGACGCCGTAGCCGTTGATCAGGTTCAGATAATAATGCGCCATCGACCCGCTCTGCCCCTCGTTGCTGTGTGCGGTCGTGGTTCTTCACTTCGCCTGCGGTTTCACTGATGCCGTCTGCCACGCCCGTCGGCGCCACTAGGCCATCGGTTGCCCGGGAGCGACGTTCGGATCGCCACCGGGCTGGGGTGCGGGCACGTCGATATCGGGGGCAGGTGGGTGATATTCGGGGGGCGGAGTGGTCGGCTGGCCCGGCTGCGGCGTGCCGGGATTCTCCGAAGGCGCGGGCTCAGGCGTGGCGGGGATGGGGGGCTCGACGGGCATCAGGACTCTCCTTGTCTCGTGTTGAACGCGGGGCGCGGCGACGCAGTTGCTTCGCGGCTTGCCCCGGGGCCCATGACTGCTATAGAGCCCGCCGACCGGCGGTGCCCCTGCGGGCGTGGCGGAACTGGTAGACGCGCCAGATTTAGGTTCTGGTATCGAAAGGTGTGGGGGTTCGAGTCCCTTCGCCCGCACCAGCACCGCCGCTCTTGATCAGCGTCCCGGCGCCGCGATCCCATTCTAGTTGGAAGCCTGAAGAATGCAGACTGTCGAGACGTTGAACGAAGGCCTCAAGCGGGCTTACACGCTCAAGATCACTGCCAAGGACATCGACAAGAAGGTCGATGCCGAAGTGAAGCGGGTCGCCCCGCAGGTCCGCATGCCCGGCTTCCGCCCCGGCAAAGTGCCTGCCAACCTCGTGCGCAAGATGCACGGCGAGGCGATCGCGCAGGACGCGCTCAACACTTCGATTCAGGAAGGCGTGCAGAAGCTGCTCGTCGACCACAAGCTCCGCCCGGCGATGCAGCCGGCGGTGAGCCTCGAGGGCGATTATGCTCCGGGCGGCGATGCCGAGATCAAGATCGAGCTCGAAGTGCTTCCCGACGTGCCGACTCCGTCGATCGACGGCCTGAAGCTCGAGCGCCTCACCGTTCCGGTCGATGACGTCGCGATCGACGAGCAGCTCCAGCAGCTCGCCAGCAACCAGAAGGGCTGGGACGACGCGCCCGCCAAGCACAAGGCCGCCGAGGGCGACCAGGTGACGATGGACTTCGTCGGCAAGACCGCGGACGGCGTCGCCTTCGAGGGCGGCACCGGCGAGGGCATGGCGGTCGAGATCGGCTCGGGCCGCCTGATCCCCGGCTTCGAGGACCAGCTGATCGGGGTGAAGACCGGCGACGAGAAGACGATCAACGTCACCTTCCCCGAGGATTACGGCTCGAAAGATCTCGCCGGCAAGCCCGCGACCTTCGATCTCAAGATCACCGCGGTGAAGACCGCCGGCGAGACCAAGATCGACGACGATTTCGCCAAGCAGCTCGGCCTGCAGGATCTCGAGCAGCTCAAAGGCCTGCTCAAGGGCCAGATCGAGCAGCAGCTCAATGGCCTCACCCGCACCTACATGAAGCGCAAGCTGCTCGATCAGCTCGCCGCCGGCCATGATTTCCCCGTGCCGCCCTCGATGGTCGATGCCGAGTTCCAGCAGATCTGGCACCAGCTCGTCCACGAGACCGAGCATGAGGCCGATCCGGCCGCGGCGCTCGCCGAGCTCGAAGCCGAGCGCGACGATTACTTCAAGATCGCCGAGCGCCGCGTGCGCCTGGGTCTGCTGCTCTCCGAAATCGGCACCGCCAACGGCGTCGAAGTCTCGCAGCAGGAAATGAGCCGCCTGATTGCGCAGGCCGCGCAGCAATACGGCCCTGAGGATCGTCAGCGCTTCATCCAGTATGTCCAGCAGGAGCCGATGGCGGCCGCCCAGCTGCGCGCGCCCTTGTTCGAGGACAAGGTCGTCGACTTCCTGTTCGACAAGGCCGAGGTTAGCGACCGCGAAGTGACTCGCGAGGAGCTGGAAGCCGCGATCGAGAGCGACGAGGGCTTCGATACCGGCACGCACCACCACGATCACGACAACCACAAGCCCAAGGCCAAGAAGGCCGCCGCCAAGAAGCCGGCCAAGGCAGAGAAAGCCGCTGAAGAGCCCAAGGCCGAGGAACCGGCGAAGAAGGCAGCAGCCAAGCCGAAGAAGGTCGAGAAGGCCGATATCGAGCCTACAGCGCCCGGCGACGATCTCGTCGAGGCCGAGCCGGTGAAGAAGGCGGCGACGAAGAAGGCGCCGGCAGCGAAGGCCGAGAAGGCGGAGGAGGCTCCGGCCAAGAAGCCTGCCGCCAAGAAGGCACCCGCGAAGAAGTAAGTCCGATCGCGGCTTTCGTTTGACCCATTGTCACCCCGGCCTTGTGCCGGGGTCCACGGTGCCTCCAGGATCGGACTAGGGGCTCGATCGCTTCCATCGGCCTTGCGGTGGACCCCGGCACAAGGCCGGGGTGACGAAATTGAGAGAGCCCGTTATTCGTTGCGGATAGCGGGCTTTTCTTTGGCGTCTCGCCGCGCGCCCCGACCACAAAATTATCGAACTCGTATCGTTTCGGCTCTAAGGCAGCAGCATGACCGAGCCGCGCATTGCCGTCCTTCTCCCCTGCTACAACGAGGAAGCCGCGATCGCGCAGACGGTCGCGAGCTTCCGCGAGGCGTTTCCGGGCGCCACTATCTATGTCTACGACAATAACAGTCGCGATCGCACGATCGAAGTCGCGCGCGCAGCCGGCGCGATCGTCCGTAGCGAGCGGATGCAGGGCAAGGGCAATGTCGTCCGGCGGATGTTCGCCGATGTCGACGCCGATATCTATGTGATGGCCGATGGCGACGCGACCTATGATGCGAGCGTCGCGCCGCTGATGGTCGATCGGCTGGTCGGCGAGGGCCTCGACATGATCGTCGGGACGCGAGTGCACGAGGCGGCGGAGGCCTATCGCCGCGGGCATGTGCTCGGCAATCGCGCGATGACCTGGCTCTTGGCGCAATTGTTCGGACGCAGCTTCACCGACATCTTCTCGGGTTATCGGGTGTTCTCGCGGCGCTTCGTGAAGAGCTTCCCGGTGCTCTCGGCGGGATTCGAGATCGAGACCGAGATCAGTGTCCATGCACTCGAACTCAAGATGCCGGTGGGCGAGGTCGAGGCGCGCTATTTCGCGCGGCCCGAGGGTTCGGCTTCGAAGCTCAACACGTATCGCGACGGCTTTCGTATCGCGAAGACGATCGCGGTGCTCTACCGGATCGAGCGGCCGATGCTGTTCTTCGGCTTCATCGCCACGGTGTTCGCGATGATGTCGGTGCTGCTCGCGGTGCCGCTGGCGATCACCTGGTTCGAGACCGGACTGGTACCGCGCTTCCCGACCGCGGTTCTCGCGACCGGACTGATGATCCTCGCCTTCCTCAACCTGTTCACCGGGTTGATCCTCGACACCGTGGTGCGCGGACGTCGCGAGATGCGGCGACTGGCCTATCTGGCGGTGCCGGGACCGACTCTTCCCACGACATAACGTCCGGCAAGCAGCAGCGCCTCGACCGCGAGGAAGGCGAGCATTCCGTACACCAGGTAGGAATAACGGGGGAGCGGCTGGACGATCGCATAGGGCAGGGCCGCGCCGATTATGTAGGCCGCAAGCCATCCATAGCCGCGCCGGCGCCGAAAGGTCGCGGCGCCGAGTCCGAGCAGGCCGAAAAGGCTCACCAGCGACAGCAGGATCGAGGGGGCGTGGCGCCATTCCTCCCAGCCGGTGAAGTAGAACTGCCACGGCGAGGGGAAGAAGAACTGGCGGAGATGACGCGCGCTGAGCCTTGCGAAGTCGAGCGGATGCGCGACGATCCATCGCTCCGTCTCGGCGGCGAGACGACGCGAATAGGCGATTTCGCCCCCGTCGCGGGCGAGTTGGGCACGGGCTCCGGGGCTGTGATACGGATGAATCATCAGCATGCGCTCGACAAAGGTTTCGGCGGGCCTGTCGCCGGGGACGGCGGCGAGATGATTGGCGATCGCGATCTCCAGCCCGAAATTGCTGCGGAGTGGCACCGGCTCGCCGAGCATCGCGGCATTGCGCATCGCCCAGGGCACGACCAGCAGGGCGAGCGCGGCTGCGCATAGCCCGCCGAACTGAACCGCCCTGGCCAGGCCGAGCCTGTGCAGCGCGAACAGCCCCCAGCAGGCATAGATTCCCAGACCCGCCGCGGGGCTGACGAAGAAGGTCAGCGCGGCGAGCGCGGCCGCGAGCAGCAACGCACGCTTTTCGATACGGGCCCGCACGTTGAGCGCAAGCAACAGATTGAGGTTGAGCGCGGCGAGTGTCACGGCCGCGGCGCCCTCCCAATAGCGGAAGTCGATCGTCTCCTGCGGCTGAAACACCGGCACGAGACAGAGCAAGGCGAGTCCCCAGCGCACTGCCGCCGCGTCCATTTCGAGACGCAGGAAAAGCCGGCGCAGCAGCAGATAGCTCGCGAAGGTCTGGAGCAGCGACCAGCCGAGCAGCGCCAGATTGGCGGGAACGCTCAGCGGCCCGAACAGCCAGAAGATGAAGCCCGCGATGCCGGGGAGGAGCGGCAGCAAGTGCGCGGTCGGACCATAGCCTTCGTAATAGGCATCCGCGAATGTGCCGGTGCGCGCGATCGCGAGCGCGATCCGCGTGGCTTCGCCGCCGCCGTAGAAGCCAGTCAGCCCGTCGTCCCCAGCGTGGAGCAGCAGCAGACGGAGCGCCACTCCGCCGAGCAGCAGCAACAGCATGAAACGCCGTTCGTCGGAAATCGAAGATCGCGTTCCCATCGCGTCTGGATAGCGGGAGAGGGTGGAAAATGCCTTAGCGCCCGATCAACCCCAATGCGATGAGGCTCTCGGCGCTGGCGACGATCGCTTCCTCGCGGGATCGCGGCGTCCAGCCGAGCATGCGGCGCGCCTTCTCGTTGCTTGCGCTCGCCTCGATCCCCAGCCGCGGCACCGCCTCGCGCGCCAGCGGATTGAAGATCGCGAGCAGGCGGATCAGCCAATCGGGAAGCTCGCGTTTCGGCACCTTGGCAGCGGCGGGCCCCAGTCGCTCGCGGAGAACCATCGCCATCTGATGGAACGACATCGCCTCACCTTCGACGGCGAGGAAGCGTTCGCCGGCCGCAGCCGGATCGGTCATCGCGCGCAAATGGAGATCGGCGACGTCGCGGACGTCTACGACGCCGAGATAGAGCCGCGGAGTGCCGGGCATCTTGCCCTCGAGCATCGTCTTCACGAGAAAGATCGTGGTCGAGAGATCGCCATTCAGCGCCGGGCCGAAAATGCCGACCGGATTGACTACCGCCAGCTCCATGCCGTTGCCTTCGCGGGCAATGAAATCCCATGCCGCGCGCTCGGCAAGGGTCTTGGATTTCATATAGGGTTGCACCGCCGGTCCCTCCGGATCGGTCCAGTCGGCCTCGGTATAGGGGGTGTCGCGCTGGCCATGGCCATAGCCGATCGCGGCAAAGGACGAAGTGATCACGACTCGCTTGACGCCCGAGTCGCACGCAGCGCCCAGCACGCGCAAGGTGCCCTCGCGCGCGGGACGGATCAGTTCGTTCTCGTCTTTGGGCTGCGCCTGCGGGAAGGGCGAGGCGACATGGTGGACGTACTCGCAGCCTGCCACCGCCTCGGCCCAGCCGCCGTCCTTTTCCAGATCGGCGGAAAAGAAGGTGAGCCGGTCACCCGGATCCGCGCCCGCCGCGCCGAGCGTCGCCCGCACTTCGGGTTCGCGTGAAAGGTCGCGGACGGTGGTGCGCACTTCGTGCCCCGCCTCCAGCAGCTTGAGAATCACATGGGTGCCGACAAAGCCGGAGCCGCCGGTGACGAGAACCTTGCTCATGCGAAACGATGTGGGCGTAGTGGACCCGCCTTGCAATGTAGGATTTGGCGTGTTGCGGTTCCGCTGGCGCCAGACGCGGAGAAAGCGGGCCCAGCGCCGTCGCGATGGCGGCGCGCGGAAGGAGCCGGACCGACGCGTGATCGGCGCGAATAGGATGCGAAGCGGCCGCACAGGTGTCGCGTACCTGGCGCGTCACGGGTGCGTTGCTGAGGAGCGGCAGCGTAGCGCAGGAGAGGAGTGGAGCTGAAGGTGTTCGAAAACACCGCTACCGGGTCAACTTCGTCAGCCGGCATGCCCGTTCAAAGCGGCGCGTCCCTGCGTTCCCCCCTTGCGCCGCGCAGCCCGAGCGCCGATGTTGGGGTCCTGGGCAACCATCCAAGAGAAAATCCCGCATGCATCCGCTTTCCGGTCAGATGACCATTGATCCCGTTACCGGCGGTCTCGTCCCCATCGTTATCGAACAGTCGAGCCGCGGCGAGCGCAGCTTCGACATCTTCTCGCGCCTGCTGCGCGAGCGCATCATCTTCGTGACCGGCGGCGTCGAGGACCATATGGCCTCGCTGATCACTGCCCAGCTGCTCTTCCTTGAGTCCGAGAACCCGAAGAAGGACATCTGGATGTACATCAATTCGCCCGGCGGCGTGGTGACGGCCGGCATGGCGATCCACGACACGATGCAATATATCCGTCCGCGCGTCGGCACGGTCTGCATCGGCCAGGCGGCGTCGATGGGCAGCTTCCTGCTTGCATCTGGTGAGCCGGGTCTCCGCGTCGCGCTGACCAATGCGCGCATCATGGTGCATCAGCCCTCGGGCGGCGCGCAGGGCATGGCCTCGGACATCGAGATCCAGGCTAAGGAGATTCTCCGTATTCGCCAGCGGATGAATGACCTGTATGCCAAGTATACGGGCCAGCCGCTTGAGCGGATCGAGCGCGCGATGGATCGCGATACCTTCCTCGAAGCCAATGAGGCCAAGGAGTTCGGGATCGTCGACGAAGTGTACGACAAGCGGCCGCAGCCGACCGAAGAAGCAGCAGCTGCTTAAGATTATTGCATTATAAGCCGTGCGCGGGCGAGTCCCGCGGACGGACCGAACCGCCGGCGGGCGGTCGGAATATGGATTGCCGGACGGGAACCCGCGTGTAGGATGGCGGGTAGTGGCTACGCGTCCGGCGCGTAAAGGATGGATTGAATGACCAAGCTCAGCGGCGGCGACTCCAAGAGCACGCTTTATTGCTCGTTCTGCGGCAAGTCGCAGCACGAGGTGCGCAAGCTCATCGCCGGACCGACCGTGTTCATCTGCGACGAGTGCGTCGAGCTCTGCAACGACATCATCCGCGAAGAGACCAAGTCGGCCCTCGTCTCGAAGAAGGACGGCGGTGTCCCCACGCCGCAGGAAATCTGCGACGTGCTCGACGATTACGTGATCGGCCAGAAGCAGGCCAAACGCGTGCTCTCGGTCGCGGTGCACAACCATTACAAGCGGCTCAACCACGGCGCCAAGGGCGCCGATGTCGAGCTCGCCAAGTCGAACATCCTGCTCGTCGGTCCCACCGGCTGCGGCAAGACCTTGCTCGCCCAGACGCTGGCGCGCATCCTCGACGTGCCGTTCACCATGGCCGATGCGACGACGCTCACCGAAGCCGGCTATGTCGGCGAGGATGTCGAGAACATCATCCTCAAGCTGCTCCAGGCCTCGGACTATAATGTCGAGCGGGCGCAGCGCGGTATTGTGTACATCGACGAGATCGACAAGATCAGCCGCAAGGCCGAGAATCCCTCGATCACCCGCGACGTGTCGGGCGAGGGTGTCCAGCAGGCTTTGCTCAAGCTGATGGAAGGAACGACTGCCTCGGTCCCGCCGCAGGGTGGGCGCAAGCATCCGCAGCAGGAGTTCCTCCAGGTCGACACGACCAACATCCTGTTCATTTGCGGCGGCGCTTTTTCGGGCCTCGAGAAGATCATCGGCGATCGCCTGCAGGGCAAGTCGATCGGCTTCGGCGCCTATGTCGCGGCGCCCGAAGAGCGGCGTACGGGTGAAGTGCTGCGCCAGACCGAGCCCGAGGATCTGCTCAAGTTCGGTCTGATCCCCGAATTCGTCGGCCGCTTGCCCGTGATCGCGACGCTCGAGGATCTCGACATCGATGCCTTGGTCAAGATCCTGACCGAGCCGAAGAACGCCCTGGTCAAGCAGTATCAGAAGCTGTTCGACATGGAGGGCGTCAAGCTCGGCTTCAACGACGACGCGCTCATCGCGGTCGCCAAGAAGGCGATCGACCGCAAGACCGGCGCACGCGGGCTCCGCTCGATCCTCGAGGCGATCCTGCTCGACACGATGTTCGATCTGCCCGGAATGGACGGCGTCGACGAGGTGATGATCGACAAGGACGTGGTCGAGGGCCGCAAGGATCCGGTCCGCATCTACGCCAAGAAGGAAAAGACCGGCAGCGCCGCCTGACCTTTTGTTGCCAAAACACTGCACAAGCGGCCGGAAAGACGTCTTTCCGGCCGCTTTTGTTTGACCGACTCGCCCGCGAGGCGCACCATCCCCTCAGTAGAAGAGATGGAGAGGTGACATATGTCCGATGTAGCCATCCTCGATGACGAAGATCCTCGCGAGTATCATTCGCCGTTCGATCTGGCGCTCAACCCGGCCGCGCTCGAAACCTTCAAATGGCTGGTACTTGGGCATGTCTTGTACGCAATTGGCCTGGCGCTGGTGGTCTATTTCCACATCGACAACGGCGCGGTCTGGATCACGCCGCTGTTCGGCCTGCCCTTCGTATGGCGCGAGCGGCAGCATCGGTTCGCGGTCAAGGCGCTGGTGTTCTTCCTTGGCTTCACGCTGATGCACTATGTCGCGCTGATGACCGTCAGCGGGATGCGCGGCGACGAGGTGGGCTTCCTGCGCGGGTTCGTCGGCGGTGCCGTCGGCGGCGGCGGCGCGCTCTTGCTCTGCGCGATCTTCGGGCTGCTTCGCAAGGGATCGAGCCTCACTTTCGAGGCATTCGGCACGGTGCTGCTCGGTGCGGTGGGCAGCTTCTGCCTGTATCTGTACCTCACCACGGGCGCGACCGGTGATTCGTCCGCCAGCGACATCATCCAGCCGCTCAAGATCTACACGCCGTGGCAGATTGCCTTTGCCTATGTCCTGGCGAGGGTCCTCCGCCCAGTCTAGACGCGGGCACGAACCGCGCGCCGCAATGTGGCGGCGCGCGTCGGTTGAGGGTCATTGCTCGCCTTGCCTAGGATGCGCCTGCGCGGCCTCGACCGCTTCGGACCGCTTCAGGATGCGCGAGGCCGGATCGACCACGACATGCGCGTCCGCCGGGATCGCGATGCTGCCCTTGCCGCCGTCCATCGTCACCGTCTCGACCTTGTCATCGACCTGGACTTCGACTGGAAGCGGGAAGGGCTTGCCGCCGGGCGTTTTCCAGCGAAGCTTGAGCTGGTCGCCCTCGCGCGTCTCGATCAGTTCGGGGAGCGCGGCCTGGCGCAGATAGACGTCGAAGAACCAGGTCATGTCCTTGCCGGTCACCTGGTTCACGATCGTGATATATTCGGGCGTGGTGGCGAAGCGCGGCTGGAAATTGCCCGGCCTGGGATCGGGGCGGCCATAGACGAGGCGGCGCGTTACTTCCCAGAAGGCCTTGTCGCCGATCGTGTTCCGCAGCGTATGGAGCACCCAGGCGCCCTTGACGTAGATGTCGCCGCCGGGACCGCCTTTCTCCTCCTCATAGACCTCCTCCTCGGTCAGGATCCGGCCGGAGACGATGGGAGCCTTGTTCTCGATCTGGTTGCGGAATTTCTCCATCATCACCGCATAGCGCGCCTCACCCTCGCGCCAGCGGCCGTAGAGCGGCTGCATGTACTGGCCATAGCCCTCGTGGAGCCAGTAATCGTCCCAATTCGCGGCCGACATCTGGTTGCCGAACCATTCGTGCGCGAGCTCGTGCTGGAACAGCCAGTCGAAACCGGTCGCATCCTTGGCGTAATTGTTGCCGTAGGCGTTGATCGTCTGGTGCTCCATGCCGAGATGCGGTGTCTCGACCACGCCGAGCTTCTCGTCCGACCAGGGATAGGGGCCGACATTGGCTTCGAAGAAATCGAGCGTCGGTGCGAATTCGGCGAACAGGCCCTGCGCCTTCGCCTCGCGGCCCGGCAGATGCCAATAGTAGAGCGGGATCGTGCCGCCGAAGCGGCTTTTGTAGATGCCCTTGATCTCGACATAGGGCGCGACGTTGAGCACCACCGAATACGGGTTCGGGCTGCGTGCGCGCCAATGCCACGTCGTGCGGCCGTCCGGCAGCGTATCGATCTTTTGCAACACGCCGTTGGAGGGCGCCGAAAGACCTTTGGGCACGGTGATGTGGAGATCGACCTTGGCGGGCTCGCCGGCCGGGAAATCGAGGCACGGCCAGAACAGATCGCAGCCATAGCCTTCGGCGGTGGTCGCGATCCACGGCTTGCCCTCGGGAGTCTTCGCCCAGACGATGCCGTCGTCCCACGGCGCGCGCACCGCGACGTGGGGCGTGCCGCCATAGGTGATCCTGACCACCGCGCTGCTGCCGGCGGCGAGCGTGGAGGGCAAGGCGATCGTCAGCCGGCCCTCGGGATTGGACCAGCTCGTGCGGGCCAGAGGCTGGCCGTCGACGCTGATCGCGCTGACCGGCAAATTCTTGTCGAGATCGATCAGCAGGCGGCGCTGCGGCGCGGACGTGGCGAGCGTCAGCGTGGCGACGCCCTGCAGCGTCTGCGTATCGGGAAACACTTCGATCGCCAGATCGATATGCTCGAGGCGCAGGGCGGCCCGTTCGGGATCGATCGGGCCGCCCGAGGTCTGGGTGAGGGCAGTGATCGGCGGTTCGCCCGGTTTGACCTGCGCGAGGGCAGGCGAGGTCGCAAGCGCGAGGGCGGAAGCGGCGAGCAGCAGGCGAATGCGGATAGGTCTCTCCATCAGGCGCGCTCGACGGCGAATCCGCCGCCTCTAGCGTAGAATTGGGTTTGCCGTGGGCGGGTATAGCCAAAGCGCCGGCGTGCGCCACGCTGCGCCGTTTCAGCCGGGCCGCGCGGTGCTGGCAGCGGCAGTCCACAGGCAATCAATGTGCGGTGATTGATGCGGCTGGCGCAGGCACCATATATAGTGGAAAGTAAGGGCCGCTCGGGCCCAGGAGTATTCATGAAGCAGTCCTATCCCGTCCTGCCGCTTCGCGACATCGTCGTCTTCCCGCACATGATCGTGCCGCTGTTCGTCGGTCGCGACAAGTCGGTCGCCGCGCTCGAAGCCGCGATGGCCGACGACAAGGAGATTTTTCTCGTAGCCCAGCTCGATCCTGCCGAGGACGATCCCGGCCGCGAGGATCTTTACGACACCGGCGTCTCGGCAGAGGTGCTCCAGTTGCTCAAGCTTCCCGACGGCACCGTCCGTGTGCTCGTCGCAGGCAAGGAGCGGGGCACGCTCGAGACCGTCGACGAATCGGGCGCCTTCCTCACCGCTACCGTCTCGCCGGCCGAGGAGGCCGATGTCGAGGGTGCCGAGGTGCAGGCGCTGATGCGCTCGGTGGTCGATCAGTTCGAGAATTACGCCAAGCTCAATCGCAAACTGCCCGCCGAGACCGCGGTTCAGCTCGCCGAGCTCGACGACGCCTCGCGCCTCGCCGACGCGGTCGCCGCCAACATCGCGGTCAAGGTCGCCGACAAGCAGTCGCTGCTCGTCGAGAAGGACCCCCAGAAGCGCCTCGAGATGGTGTTCGCCTTCATGGAGGGCGAATTGGGCGTGCTGCAGGTCGAGAAGAAGATCCGCAGCCGCGTGAAGCGCCAGATGGAGAAGACCCAGCGCGAATATTATCTCAACGAGCAGCTGAAAGCGATCCAGCGCGAGTTGGGTAACGAAGGCGACGAGGGCGATGGCGACGAGGTCGCCGAGCTGACCCAGAAGATCGCGACGCTAAAGCTCTCCAAGGAAGCGCGCACCAAGGCCACTGCCGAGCTCAAGAAGCTCAAGACCATGGCGCCGATGAGCGCCGAGGCGACTGTGGTGCGCAATTATCTCGATGTGCTGCTGGGTCTGCCCTGGGGCAAGAAGTCGAAGCTCAAGAAAGACATCGCCGAGGCGCAGGGCGTGCTCGATCAGGACCATTATGCGCTCGAAAAGGTTAAGGACCGGATCGTCGAATATCTCGCGGTCCAGGCGCGCACCAATAAGCTCAAGGGGCCGATCCTCTGCCTCGTCGGGCCTCCCGGCGTCGGCAAGACCAGCCTGGGCAAGAGCATCGCCAAGGCGACGGGTCGCGAGTTCATCCGCCAATCGCTAGGCGGCGTGCGCGACGAGGCCGAGATCCGCGGCCACCGCCGCACTTATATCGGCTCGCTGCCGGGCAAGATCGTGACGAACCTGCGCAAGGCTGGCGCCTCGAACCCACTGTTCCTGCTCGACGAGATCGACAAGCTCGGCCAGGATTTCCGCGGCGATCCCGCCTCGGCGCTGCTCGAGGTGCTCGACCCCGAGCAGAACAACAAGTTCAACGACCATTATCTGGAGATCGACATCGATCTCTCGGACGTGATGTTCGTGTGCACGGCGAACTCGCTCAACCTGCCCCAGCCGCTGCTCGACCGCATGGAGATCATCCGGCTCGAAGGCTATACCGAGGACGAGAAGCTCGAGATCGCCGAGCGGCATCTGATCGCGAAGCAGATCGAGGCGCACGGGCTCAAGGAAGGCGAGTTCACGCTCACCACCGAGGGGCTGCGCGAGCTGATCCAGAAATATACGCGCGAGGCGGGCGTCCGGACGCTCGAGCGCGAGATCGCCAAGCTGGCACGGAAAGCGCTCCGGAAGATCCTCGAGGGCAAAGAGACCAGCGTCACGATCACGCCGGAGAACCTTCACGAATATGCCGGGGTGCAGAAATATCGCCACGGCCTGTCGGAAGAGGAGCATCAGATCGGCGCGGTCACCGGGCTCGCCTGGACCGAGGTCGGCGGCGAGCTGCTGACGATCGAGAGCGTCACCGTGCAGGGCAAGGGCGCGATCAAGACGACGGGCAAGCTGGGCGACGTGATGAAGGAGAGCGTGGAGACTGCGTTCAGCTTCGTCCGTGCGCGCGCCCCGACCTATGGCATCAAGCCGAGCCTGTTCCAGCGCAAGGACGTCCACGTCCACTTGCCCGAAGGCGCGGTCCCCAAGGACGGTCCATCGGCGGGTATCGGCCTGGTCACTGCGATCGTCTCGACGATGACCGGGGTTCCGGTGCGCAAGGACATTGCCATGACGGGCGAAGTCACTTTGCGCGGCCGGGTGCTGCCGATCGGCGGGCTGAAGGAGAAACTGCTCGCCGCGCTGCGCGGCGGCATCAAGACCGTGCTGATCCCGGGCGAGAACGAGAAGGACCTCGCCGAGATCCCCGCGAACATCCGCGAGGGGCTGGAGATCGTTCCCGTCACCCATGTCGACGAAGTGCTGCGGCTCGCGCTGACCGAGCCGCTCACGGCGATCGACTGGACCGACGCGGACGAGCTGGCGGCGCAACCGCCGGCGCATGTTCCAGGGATCGGCGACGCCGTTCATCATTGAACAGGCGTAACTTTTGGGGCGAAAACCGCCGCTGAGGATTTGACAGCGGCGGCGGTCGCGTGCTGACTGGCGCGCTCGGCTTGCCGCCGCGACTCATTTTTTCGATGCACTCACTCAGGGGGAAACCACCAGCATGAACAAGCAAGAGCTGATCGGGACGGTCGCCGACACCTCCGGCCTAGGCAAGGGCGACGCCACCAAGGCCGTCGAGGCAGTGTTCGATGCGATCTCGGCCGCGCTCAAGAAGGGCGACGAAGTTCGCCTCGTCGGCTTCGGCACCTTCTCGGTCAGCAAGCGCAAGGCCTCGACCGGCCGCAATCCGCGCACCGGCGAGGAAATGACGATCAAGGCGTCGAACCAGCCCAAGTTCAAGGCCGGCAAGGGCCTCAAGGATTCGGTCAACTGATCTGACGGGAAAGCAGGGCCTGGGGGCTGGACAAGCGCACCCCGCACCGCCTAAAGGCCCGCTTCCCGTTTTGGCCGAATGGCCAATGGGCGCGTAGCTCAGTGGTAGAGCACTGTGTTCACACCGCAGGGGTCGCAAGTTCAATCCTTGCCGCGCCCACCATGTAGAGAAGCCCGCCGGTCCCCGTGACCGGCGGGTTTTTTCGTGTCTATTTCGCCGGTGAGGCACGCTCCTGCGCCAGCCGTTCGTCGAGCGCCGCTGCGAAATCCTGGACATAGGCCCGACACGCACTCGGATCGATGAACGGATTGGGTTTCGATCCCTGGTCGAAGCGCCGGCGTTTCTCGGCTCCTCCCGACTGGCTCGGGTGCGCGGTGATCAGGATGTCGCAGGGCATGCGACGCACCGCCGCGAATGTCCGGCGGAACGACGCGACCAGCCACGCATGGTGGGGATTGGAAAAGCGATAGGCCGGCGGTGCCGCGGGATTGAGACTCGCGGCGAAGACGATCGTGCGGCACTGGCGGCCTTCGCAGCTTTGCCACGTCCAGCTCGTGCTTCCCCGGGTGTGGCCGGGCGTGGCCCTGGCGGTGACCGCCACCGCGCCCAACCTGATCCGCTCGCCGTCACGAACCGTACGCAGCCGCGACACGGCGGGGAAGGGCTCCAGCCAGCTCGCTTGTGCGTCCAACGGGTCGGTGCCGCCGCGCAGCACCGTCGCGGCGGCCGTGCCTGCAACAACGGTGGCCCGGCTGTCGCGCGCGAGGGCGGCGATGCCGCCGGCGTGATCGTAATGCGGTTCGGTGCTCAGAATGTACTTCACGTCCTCGATCCGGAAGCCGAGCCTGCGGATGTTCGCCTCGATCAACCGAACGCCCTGCGGCACCGCGCCGTCGATCAGGATCAGCCCGGCCCCGGTGTCGATCAGCCCGACATTGAGTCCCTCGAAGCCGACCAGGTAGAAATTGCCGAACACGCGGATCGGTGCCTCCGGTCCCAGCCATTTTGCGGCGCTTTCGGGAGCGATCGGGCGGAGCAACGGATCGTCGGCCTGTTGTGCGGGTGCCGCTGACGACAGCAGCATGGCGGCGAGCGCGGCTCGAATGGACATGTCATGATCTCCCTTTGCGCCGCAGGAATGATCGCAGCGGGGGCGGCGGCGCAAACCACCATTTCTCGCAGGAACCATTAGCCTGGCTCATGGCTCACCAGCGCAAGGTTCAAGGCGATTCGTGACAAGGTGGGGCGGTGGGTTGATGCTGCGATGCAGCGCATCTAAACCGCGAATCCTAGGTGGGAGGGACATCATGTTGTGGGCTGGCGCGACGATCGCGGCGGCGGCGTTTCAGGTCGGCCGCAACGCGCTCCAGCGGGGAATGATGTCACGCACCGGCCCATGGGGAGCGACTTTGGTCCGCTTCCTGTTCGGTCTACCGTTCTCGCTCGTCTTCGTGGCGGTCGCGTTCGCCTTTGCTCCCGATGTCGCGCCGCGCTTCGGCGCCGCCTTCTGGTGGCCGGCACTCAGCGGGGCACTAGCGCAGGTGCTGGCAACCGCAGCCTTACTCCTCGCCATGCACTATGCCGGCTTTGCGGTCGGGACGGCACTGCAGCAGAGTTCGGTACCGCTCGCCGCGATCGCGGGACTGCTCGTGTTCGGCGACAATCTCTCGCCGCTCGGCTGGTCAGGGGTAACACTCACTACCTTGGGCCTCGCGATCCTGGTCTGGCCGCGCCGGACCGGCGGACAGAAGCCGGTGCTGGGTGTAGGGCTCGGTGTCGCCTCGGGATTGCTCTTCGGGTTTGCGCTCAACGCCTTTCGCCACGCCGGGCTGCGGCTCGAGCCGCAGCACCCCTTCTTCGCGGCGATGGCGAGCGTTGCGATCGTGCAGGCCGTACAAGCCGGCACACTGATCCTTTATCTGCTCTGGCGCGATCGGCCCGCGCTTGTCGCAGTGATCACCGGCTGGCGCGTATCCTTCGGAGCGGGACTGTTCGGCGCGCTTGCCTCCTCGGGCTGGTTCTTCGCGCTCAACCTCGCTCCGGCGGCAGCCGTCCGCGCGTTGGGCGTGATCGAGATGCCGATCGCCGCACTTGCCGGTCACCGGCTGTTCCGCGAAGGACTCGGCTTTCGTCAGATGCTCGGCATAGTCGTCGTGACCATCGGGGTGGCAATGACCGCGCGGTTTTGATCGTGCCGGCGATGCAAGATTTCGCCTCGGGCCCGCCAGCGCACGCTCGTTGCGAGCCTGCAATAACGTAACTCGACTGTCATTTTAATGTCGCGCAAGTGTCTCCAAAATCTCGCCAACGAGTCACGCAAGCCTCCTAGCGCAGCGTTCGTGATCGACAGGGGGAACCGAGTCGATCCCGTCCATTCGCCCACACGCGCAACCCGGCATTCCGCCGGAACGGAGACTTTATGGCCCGCTTCCAACGCCTCAGCCTTATCCTGATGACCAGCTGTGCGGGGCTCGCCCTGTCGGCCTGTGACGGCGCCAACGACATCGCCTCGCCGGGGACCGGCGGTAACGTGATCATCAACAATCCCCCGCCGACTCCGGCACCGACTCCGACTCCGACGCCTACCGCCACGCTCGTAACGCCGGCCACGGGGTGCCCGACGATCGCGGATCCCCAGGGGTTGACCGATTCGGGCACGATCACCGGTCCGACCGGAACGTGGCGGGTCTGCACGCTGCCGGCGCGGATCAATGTCACCACCAATCTGCCGAAGGTCGCTGGCCTGCTCTATCGCCTCGGCGGCCGCGTTGACGTGGGCTCGGATCTCGGCGCCGCGGCGGTCGCCGGCGAGCGTAGCGTGACGCTGAACATCGAGCCGGGCGTGATCGTATTCGGCGGAACCGGTGTTTCGTGGCTCGCGGTCAATCGTGGCAACAAGATCAACGCCGCCGGCACGGCGACTGCGCCGATCATCTTCACCAGCCGTGACAACATCCTCGGCCTCAACACCGACAGCTCGTCGGGCCAGTGGGGCGGCGTGGTGCTGATGGGCCGCGCACAGATCACCGATTGCGCCGCACCGGGCGCGACGCCGGGCACGGTCGGCTGCGAGCGCCAGACTGAAGGCGCAGTCGATCCCGCACTGTACGGCGGCGCGACCAACACCGACAATAGCGGCCGCCTGAGCTATGTTCAGATCCGCTATTCGGGTTACGTCCTCTCGGCCGATGCCGAACTCCAGTCGCTGACCACCGAAGGCGTCGGCACGGGCACGCAGCTCGATCACATCATGTCGTTCAACAGCTCGGACGACGGTGCGGAGTTCTTCGGCGGTAACGTGAACATGAAGTATTTCGTGTCGGTTGGTGCCGAGGACGACAATCTCGATACCGATACCGGCGTGAAGGCGAACTTCCAGTATGTGCTGGCAGTCCAGCGTTCGGGCATCGGCGACGCCATGATCGAGGCCGATACCGACAATGCATTCGACGCGCAGAACCCGCGCCAGAATACCCGCGTCTCGAACGCGACCTTCATCCAGCGCTCGACCACCGGCGCCGATCTCGCTGCGATCCTGTTGCGCGGCGGCACCGACTATACGCTGGTCAACTCGGCTGTGGTCAGCCCGGACCTACCCTGCTTGCGCATCAGCCGCGCCAACACGATCCAGGCCGCCAATGCAGCTACGGACGAAGCCGGCCCGCCGATCTTCCGCTCGGTGGTGATGCAGTGCGCCACGACAAAATATCTCGGCGCGAACGGCGTTACCGCCACCGACGTGCAGACTGTCTTCGGAAGCGGCGCCAACGGCAACAACGACGCCTATACGCCGTCGTTCACCGGCGGCTTCCTCAACGGCGCCAACGAGAGCGCGGTGGCGGCCTTCAACGCAAGCACGCTTGGCGCGTTCTTCGAGGCCACCACCTTCATCGGTGCGGCACGCGCGACCGACACGTGGTTCCAGGGCTGGACCTGCAACAGCGCCACGGCCACGTTCGGCACCGGCAACAGCGGCGCCTGCACGTCGATCCCGACCACCTGACGCACGCATAATATGCATGGGGGCGGGACCTGGCTCGGGCTGGTGTCCCGCCCCTTTCCGATATGAAGATGGGGATATTGCAATGATGAAGCCGCTTCGGCTCGCCCGGCTGCTGGTTCTCTCGACGGCGCTCGTTGCGCCGGCTGTCGCGCGCGCGCAATCGACTCCGGCGGATCCGGCGGGCGGATCGGGCGCGCAGAATGTCGGCGATGCCGAGGTCACGGCCGATCCCCAATCGGCAACTGCGGCACCGGAGCAGCAGGTTGAGGAAACGCCGGAAATCTCGGTCCCAGGCGACGAGATCGTCGTCGTCGGCCGGCACCGTTCTGATGTCCAGCAGTCCGCGGCGCAGGTCGTGTCGGTGCTGTCGAGCGCCGACATCGCGCGGACCGGCGAGGGCGACATCGCGGGTGCGCTGAGCCGCGTGACCGGGCTCAGCGTCGTCGGCAATGGCTTCGTCTATGTCCGCGGTCTCGGCGACCGCTATTCGCTGGCGCTGCTCAACGGCTCGCCGCTGCCGAGCCCGGAGCCGCTGCGCCGCGTGGTGCCGCTCGACATCTTCCCGACCAACGTGATCGCCTCGTCGCTGGTCCAGAAGAGCTATTCGGCCAATTTCCCCGGTGAGTTTGGCGGCGGCGTCATCAACCTCACGACACGTGCGGTGCCGACGGAGAGCTTCCTCAATATTAGCGGCGGAGTGGGCGGCGATACGCGGACCACAGGGCAGCTCGGCTATGTCTATTCGGGCGGGGGCCACGACTGGACCGGCTTCGACGACGGTACCCGGCGGACGCCACCGGCCCTCCAATCGTTTCTCGCCAGCGGCAACCGGATCAGCGACCTGCCCCTTGCGCAGCGCCAGGACGTGGCGGCCCAATTGGTCAATGCGAACACTGCATTGCTGCAGAGCAACGACAAAATTCCGGTCAACTGGTCCGCAGGTATCACCGGCGGCACTGCCTTCGACCTGGGCGGCGCGCGGCTGGGCGTAATCGCCACTGGCGCCTATTCGAGCAAGTGGCGCACCCGCGACACGACGCAGCAGGCGACCGATTCGAGCGATCTCTCGACCAAGCGCTTCGATTACGAGCGTGTGATCACCGATAATCGCGTCGTGGTGAATGGCCTGCTCGGCCTCGGCCTCGAATTCGGCGAGCAGACACTGCGCTGGACCAACCTCTACATCCGCGACACGCTGAAACAGGCGCGGCTGGCGAGCGGGACCGATTTCACTTCGGGCGAACGCAAGCGGATGCTCCAGGACACCGCTTGGTATGAGCGCCAGCTGATCGACAGCCAGTTCGTCGGCGAGTTCAAGGTCGGCGACATGTCGATCGACACCCGGCTGGCTTACGCCAATTCGAAGCGGCGGGCACCGTTCGAGACCTCGATCGGCTATGTCCTGCGCGAGACCGGCCCCTTTGCCGGAAACTATCTCAACCGGTTGAACGCGGGTCTCGGCTCGGCGGACGTCACCTTCTCGCGGCTTAATGAGAATCTGTGGTCGGGTGGGATCGACTTCTCATATCGCGCTTCGCCCAATCTGACGGTGACCGGTGGCTATGCTTATTCGGACACCGACCGGACCTCGTCGCGCCGCGAGTTCCAGTTCCTCGCGCCCAGCACGCTGCCCGAGGGCGTCAGCATGCTGCGGCCGGACAATCTGCTCGGCGGCGCGATCATCCGCAATTTCGGGGTCGACCTCATCGAGACCACCGAAGGCGATCCCGCATTCAAGGCCAGTCTCACCAGCCACGCTTATTACCTCAAGGCGCGCGCCCAGTTTCTCGACAGCCTGAGCCTTGAACTTGGGGCCCGGTTCGAGACGGCAAAGCAGGCTGTCGCTCCGCTGCAGGTGTTCAATACGCCGAGCAATTCGGGTGCATCGAACAAGATCGACCGCGATTACTGGCTGCCCGCGGCGACGCTGACCTGGGAACTCCAGCCGCAGATGCAGGTGCGGCTGAGCGCCTCGAAGACGATCGCGCGCCCGCAGTTCCGCGAATTGCTGTTCCAGCAATATTATGATCCGGAGAGCAATCGGCTGTTCCGCGGCAATCCCTCGCTGCAGGATAGCCAGCTCTATAATCTCGAGGCGCGGTACGAATGGTATTTTGCGCGCGATCAGCGGATCGCGGTCGCGGGCTTCTTCAAGCGGCTCGACAAGCCGATCGAAGCCTATGGCAGCTTCATCGCCGAGGATCCCTTCACGAGCTATGCCAACGCCCCGCGCGCGAATCTCTATGGCGCCGAGGTGGAAGCGCAGAAGTATTTCGACGTCTGGGGTTCACGCCGCGCGGTGGTGATCGCCAACTACACCTATTCGAAGTCGAAGGTGCAGGTGCGCCCCGGCGACACCACGACGATCTACACGGGCAACGCCGCGAGCAACGTCCAACCGGCGTCGAACTATTTCCTCGATGGCCGGCCGCTGACCGGCCAATCCGACCACCTCGGCAATCTGGAACTGGGTCTGGAGGATCAGGACAGGCTTTCGCAGCAGACGCTGATGCTTACCTATGCCAGCAAGCGGCTCACCAGTCGCGGTCCGGGCCTGCTGCCGGACATCTACGAATATCCCGGGCTGCACCTCGATTTCGTGGCGCGGCAGGGGATCAAGATCGCGGGGGTGAACATGGAAGCCAAACTCGAGATCCGCAACATCACCGGCACCAAATATCAGGAATATCAGGAGAGCGGCGACAACCGCATCTACTATAACCTGTACAATGTCGGCACGAGCGGCACGCTGGGGCTGAGCATCAACTTCTGATCGGTTAAAAAGGGGGAGAGGCCTCCGGCCGGGCGAAAGCCCGACGGGGCCTTTTCTGCGTCACCAGCCCCAGGGGCGTTCGCGGAACCATTGGGTGATGACGTATTTGGTGCCTGCGCGGACCTTCATCGCGTGATGGATGGTCGAGGGATTGGGCGTCCCGTTGGCGCGCAGATTGTTCCAGGCGAGCACTTTGCCGACCTCGGGTTCGACCATCTTGTCGATCGCTTTGAATCGCGTCACGCCGCCAGCCTTGACCTGGTTCAGATAGAGCATCACCGTCCAGGTGCGCTGGCCCGAGACGCTGCAGAATTTCTCGAAGTCGGCGCCTGAGGGCTCGAAATAATCGGTGTGCGCCTTGAACTCCTGGCCGACCTCGTAACGCTGGCCCTGCATCGGCTCGGCATGTGCGGGATCGAGCCCGGTCAGTGCGATGATCCGGCGCTTCAATTCGATCACCAGCGGATCGTCGGCATCGAGATCGCAGGTCTCGCTGGTGCGGAAGGCATAATCGCCATTGGCGTCGGCGAGCGTCGAGGGGCGCCGTTTCGAATCGATCTGGAGCATCAGAAGCCGGCACATCTCGGGATCGATGAACTTCTTGCCGATGAACATCGCGACCTTGGGGTTGGGCACGCGCTGGACGCCGGGCTGGCGCAGGATGTGCTCGATCACGGGCTCGGACGGGTGGCCGGCGCCGAAATTGGGGACGGCGGGCGAAGTCTCGGTGAGGGTCTGCATCGCTGGCGATTCTGCCAAATTCGACGGCATTTCGCCAGTATCGTGCGTCCGCATCGCCTGTCGTAACAAAAGCGCAAGCAAGTCGTCACATATCGCAGGCACTCGACGGCGCATGGCCCTCGACGCGCAGCTCGAAGCCGAATTGCCGCGTTTCGCGGATCCCCATGCATTGGACGCGCTGGGGGTACCCGCGCGGCTCGCCGCAGCGATCGAGCGTGCGGCCGATCGGCTGACCGGCATGATCGCGATCGCCGGGCCCCGTGCCGAAGAAACCGCCGCGGCGCTGCATCGCCGGTTCGGAATTCCGCTGGGCGGTGTGATAGCAGACCGCGCCGCCGCCAATCTGGCGGTCGAATCCGCCGACCGGGGACTGGTGATCGCCTGTTTCGACGGCGGCGACGCAGTTGGCACCATTCTGACGCTCCGGCGACTGGCGAGCGACCGCTTCGCTCTGGCCGCGGCGCTGCGCCTCGTCATCGCCCAGCGAATCGCGCCCGGGCTGTGCCGCAGCTGCCGGCAGCCCGAACAGGCATTCGGATCGACCGCGGCGCTGCTGGGGCTCGATCCCGGCGCGATCCTGTGGTCGGCGCCCGGATGCGAGGCGTGCGGCGAGAGCGGGCGGGGGGCGGCGGTCCGAATCTTCGAGGGCGTCGAAGTCGATCCGGCGATGCGGCGGCTGATCTATGACGGTGCCGACGCGCCGCTGCTCGCTCGCCACGCCTATCTTTCGGCGCCCAATTTCGCCTCTGCTGCAAGGGCATTGGCGCGGGACGGCATGATCGCGCCCGAGGAAGCCGTCGGCGCATCGCGCAATGATCTTGCGCTTCGCGAAAGCCCTCGCTAAGCGGCCAACCTTCACGGCGACCGTAGTTCAATTGGTTAGAGCGCCGGCTTGTGATGCCGGAAGTTGCGGGTTCAAGTCCCGTCGGTCGCCCCATTCTCCATGGTCCGGAACTTTCCCTTGAAAACCGACTGGGGCTTCCCCGATTTCGACGAGCATGAGGGCATCCACCTCTTCACCGACCACGCTTCGGGGCTGAGCGCGATCATCGCGATCCACTCGACCGCGCTCGGACCGGCGGCGGGCGGGGTGCGCTTCTGGCATTATGCCAATTCGGACGCGGCGATCACCGACGCGCTGCGGCTTTCGCGGGGGATGAGCTACAAGAACGCGATGGCGAACCTGCCGATGGGCGGGGGCAAGGGCGTGATCCTCGCCGCCGAACCCGGCGCGACGGTGACCACTGCCCAGCTCGAGGCGTTCGGCCGCGCGGTCGAATCGCTGCAGGGCAAATACGTGACCGCCGAGGATGTCGGCATGTCCGAAGCGCGGATGAAGATCGTCGCGACCCAGACGAAGCACGTCTCGGGCCTGCCCGTGGCGGCGGGCAGCGCGGGCGGCGATCCCGGGCCGGTGACTGCGCGCGGCGTCTATCTGGGCGTCAAGGCGGCGGCGAAGCGTGGGCTGGGTGTTGATTCGATGAACGGCGTTCGCGTCGCGATCCAGGGCGTGGGCTCGGTCGGCGGCGGGCTTGCCCGGCTGCTGGCGAAGGACAACGCGAAGCTGGTGCTCGCCGACGTCAATGCCGAGCGTGCCAGGGCACTGGCGGCCGAACTGGGCGCCGAGACAGTCGATGCCGGCGACATCCTGACGCTCGATACCGATCTGTTCAGCCCCAATGCGCTGGGCGCGATCCTGACCGAGCAATCGATCCCGCGGATCAAGGCCAAGGTCGTCGCCGGCGGCGCGAACAACCAGCTCGCGACGCGCGTGGACGGGGCACGGCTGCACGACCGCGGCATCCTCTATGCGCCCGATTACGTGATCAACGCGGGCGGCATCATCAATGTCGGGCTGGAGTATCTCGGACAGGGCAACATGGCCGAGGTCCAGAGCCGGGTGGACAGAATCCCCGAGCGGCTGATCGAAGTGTGGGACGAGAGCGACCGCACCGGCGATCCCGAGAGCGAAGTCGCCGACCGCATTGCGCAGCGGCTGATCGGGCGCGGGTGATTCGCCTAGGCTTTGTAGGATTTGGCGCGCTTAACTTCGCACTTTTCCCGCGAATTGACTAAGAAAGTTGCGCGCGGGCGTAAGGATGTTGCGTGAGTACCGGGGGCGGTTTTGGACTTCACAGGTTCAAAGAGCGCCTCGGGCGTAGCCGGTGAAATCCAACATTTGAAGCCTGTCCATTTCCCCTCCCCGCAAGGGAGGGGCTAGGGGTGGGTTAGATAAAGGTCGGGCTCGATGCCCGGCCTTTTCTACATTCCATGCGGGTCGCTGGGCTCCCCCGGCCTTCGCCGGGGTCGCACCCACCCCCGACCCCTCCCTTGCAGGGAGGGGAGAAGAAAAAATCGCACCCCCCATGTCACATCCGCCGGCGCTGTCTCGTCATGTCTCCGTAACCCCAAGGAGACTGACCATGACTGCACGAATCGACCCCTTCGCCGCCGCGCCCGTCCAGATGAAGCTGTGGCTCGACGCGTCCCTCAAGATCGCACCGGCGATCGAGCATTCGCTGCTCGAACTGATCAAGATCCGCGCCTCGCAGATCAACGGCTGCGCGAACTGCCTCAACATGCACACCGCCGATGCGCGCAAGGCCGGCGAGACCGAGCAGCGCATCTATCTGCTGAGCGCATGGCACGAGGCGCCGGTCTATTCGGCGCGCGAGCGTGCCGCGCTGGCATGGACCGACGCGCTGACTCTGGTATCCACCGCCCGGGCGCCGCAGGAAGTGTATGAGGCCTTCGCCGCCGAGTTCACGCCGGAGGAGCAGGTGCAAGTGACGCTGATGATCAACGCGATCAACGGGTGGAACCGCCTCGCGGTCGGCTTCGACCTGTTTCACGATGCCAAGTCCACGGCGCAGGCCGCGTGACGGACGACGCGGCAGCAAGCTTCGATCCGCTGCGTCCGCGGCTGACCCGCATCGCCTATCGCATGCTGGGTTCGGTCGCGGACGCGGAGGACGTGGTGCAGGATGCGTTCGTCCGCTGGATGGGCGCGGACCGTACCGCGATCCGCGAGCCCGAGGCGTTCCTGCGCCGCGTGGTGACGCGGCTATGCCTCGACCAGCTCAAATCGGCGCGGGTGCAGCGCGAGACCTATGTGGGCCCGTGGCTGCCCGAGCCGGTGGTCGAGGAGGAAGACGAAGCCGACGACGTCACGCTGCCGCTGATGCTCGCGCTGGAGCGGCTCTCGCCGCTCGAGCGCGCGGCGTTCCTGCTCCACGACGTGTTCGGGCTGGGTTTCGACGAGATCGCCGAGACGATCGGGCGTGATCCCGCCGCGACGCGCCAGCTCGCCAGCCGGGCCCGGACGCATGTCCGCGCGGCGCGGCCGCGCTTCGAAATGCCCAAGGAACGCGGGCTGGAGATCGCCGCGGCCTTTTTCCAGGCATCGCGGAACGGCGATATGGCGGGGCTGCGTTCGCTGCTCGCGGACGATGTCGCGGTACATTCGGACGGTGGCGGCAAGGTCCATGCCGGGCTGCGTCCGATCTTCGGCATCGAGGACGTGACGAAGCTGCACGCCTCACTGACGCGTATCTTCGCGAAGGATATGTCGCAGGTGCTGCGCTGGGGGATGATCAACGGCCTGCCCGGGTTCGTCACGGTCGAAGCGGGGGGGCTGCTCCAGACGACCGCACTGGCGATCGAGGACGGCAAGATCGTCGGCATCTACATCATGCGCAACCCGGACAAATTGCGGCATCTGGGGGCGGTGCATTAGGGCCAAGGCACGTCCGCTATTGATGGATAGCGGACGTTTTCTCGTGCGCTGCCGTCAATGGCTAATGCATCGCGGCCGGCTGGTGATTCCCTTTCGCCGCGGCACGAAAGAAAGCCGCCGACATCAGCCAAAGCGCCGTGAAGAAACCGCCGAATGATAAAGCCCTCAACGAGCCATCCGGCGTGTTCGCGACCGACGGCGCGGTCGCTATGGCGATGCCGACCAATGCCTGCATGATCGCAACGCCGAGCATGGTGCGCGCCATGCCTTCGGCCCGAAACCAGGCGGCGAACCCGCCTATTGCTGCCGCCATGATCACTGCGAAAGAGCCGATGCCGGTGCCGTCATCGCGAACGATCGTGGTCCACACGGTCAGGAACGAGGACAAAAGCGCGACGGCTGCTCCCGTGCGATAGGCCAGACTTCCGCTCGCTCTTGCGGCGAGCTCATACAGCAGCAGGACTCCGCCGATCATTATACCGGCAAAGACGAAGCTGCCGATGGTCCAGTGCCATTCGTCGCTGATCTGCATCATCACCAGCGGCGTGAGCAGCAACGCCGAAGCCCCGGTCCAACGCGCGATCCGCCAATAGTCCCAAGCGCCTGCGCCGGCTCGTTCGCTCGATCCAATCATGTGCTCGCCTCCTGTTGGAATCACCCACTTGTCCTGGCAGGAGTCCGGATGAGCGGCATGAGCAGCGGGTGAGGAAGAAGTGAGCAGTTCGCTACCAACTCATTGCGGCTCGGTCGGCACCATATGTTCCGCGGCGTCGAGCTGGGCGCAGATTATGTGTGCCTGGAAGCGCTGAAGCTGGGTGCGAACCTGATCGATCGTCGCGAGGAGCTCGGCGAGATCGAGCGACATCGCAGTGAGGGCGGCCGCCGCGCGTGGATCGGGAGTGTCGATCATGTTGAGGTTCCTGATGGGCATCGCGCTACAACGCGCACAGTTCCGGCAGGATGCGTTCGATATCGAAACCCCTCCCCGCGGCGCGGGAAGGGGTGCACGATTCAGCCGCGTACGAAGGCGAGCAAGTCGGCGTTGATGATGTCGGCATGGGTAGTGGCCATGCCGTGGGGCAGGCCGGGATAGGTCTTGATCGAGCCATGCTTGAGCAGCTTGATCCCGATCAACGCCGCGTCGGCGATGGGAACGATCTGGTCGTCCTCGCCGTGGAGGAGCAGGACGGGGACGTCGATCTTCTTCAGATCTTCCGTGAAGTCCGTCTCCGAAAAGGCTTTGACGCAATCGTAATGCGCCTTGATGCCGCCCATCATCCCCTGGCGCCACCAATTATAGATCACGCCCTGATCGATCTTCGCGCCTTCGCGGTTATAGCCGTAAAAGGGGCCGGTCGGGAGATCGATGTAGAATTGCGCGCGATTGTTCGCCACGCCCGCGCGGATTCCGTCGAAGACTTCGATCGGCAGCCCGCCGGGATTGGCCTCGGACTTGAGCATGACGGGCGGGACCGCGCCGATCAGCACCGCCTTGGCGACCCGGCCGGCTTCGGCGCGCGCGACATAATGCGCGACTTCGCCGCCGCCGGTCGAATGGCCGATATGGATCGCGCCCTTGAGATCGAGCGCCGCGGCGAGCGCGATCACGTCGGCGGCATAGGTGTCCATCTCGTTGCCGGTGTCGGTCTGGGTCGAGCGGCCATGCCCGCGGCGATCGTGCGCGATCACGCGATAGCCGTGCTCGAGGAAGAACATCATCTGATTGTCCCAGTCGTCCGCCGAGAGCGGCCAGCCGTGATGGAAGACCAGGGGCTGGGCGTCCTTCGAGCCCCAGTCCTTGTAGAAGATCTCCGTGCCGTCGCTGGTGGTGATGAAAGGCATGGCCTTGGTCCTATGCTGGAGGTGCAGCCGGGCTAGGGCTGGCGGAGGTCCGTGCGCATCACCTGGATGCGAACCGCGCCAAGTCCTTACGGTCCCGTGACGAAAGCATGATGACAGTGATGACGGGGTGCAAGCGCAGAACTTGCAACCGGGCGTTTGCCGCGAACATCCCGGCGTAGATTCCGCGAGCGAAGGCGGCTATTGGCGAACGAACACCGTGATCCACGCTCTCGCCAATCCCACGCGCTTCCTCAAGCTCGCGCGCCCGCTGACGCCGGTCCTGTTCTGGGCCGGGGTGGCGCTGGCGCTGTTCGGCATATGGGGCGGATTGACCCAGACGCCGGCGGACTATCTCCAGAAGGAGAGCGTACGCATCCTCTACATTCACGTCCCCGCCGCGTGGCTGGGGATGGCGGGATGGAGCGGCGTGGCGTTCGCGAGCCTCGGCTATCTGATCTGGCGGCATCCGCTGGCACATATCGCCGCGCGCGCGACTGCGCCGGCGGGAGCGGTGTTCGCGGCTTTGTGCCTGATCACCGGTTCGATCTGGGGGCGGCCGACCTGGGGAACCTGGTGGGAATGGGACGGGCGGCTGACGAGCATGCTGCTGCTGTTCTTCGTCTACATCGCCTATATCGCGCTGGCCCGCGCCGATGCCGAGCGCGGCGGCGACGGACGCGTGCCGGCCTTGTTCGGGGTGGCGGGATCGGTGCTGCTGCCGATCGTGCGCTATTCGGTGGTGTGGTGGAACACATTGCACCAGGGGCAGAGCATCGGGCTGACCAGCTCGTCGATCGATTCCTCGATGCTGTGGCCGCTCTTCTTCACGATTGGCGGATTCACCTTGTTCTTCATGGGCGTCGTGCTGATGCGGATGCGGGCGATGCTCGCGACGCAGAAGGTCGAGGCGCGGATGCGGCGGATGGCGGCGCAATGAACCATTGGGCGTTCATCACCGCGGCCTATGCCGTGACTCTGCTCGGCACCGGCGGGCTGGCGCTATGGGCATGGCGCTCGATGCGCAGCGCCGAGGCGGCGGCGGATTCGCTGAGGCGGGAGCGATGAAGCCCAAGCATCAGCGGCTCGTGCTGGGGCTGCTCGCATTGGGCGCGGTGGCCGGTGCGGCGGGGCTCGCGCTGTCGGCGCTGCAGGACCAGGCCGCGTTCTTCTATGCGCCCGGCGACGTTGCGGGCAAGCCGGTGCCGACCGACAAGGCAGTGCGGCTGGGCGGCATGGTCGAGGCCGGGTCGATCGTGCGGAAGCCTGACGGCGTTTCGATGACGTTCGTGGTGACCGACGGCAAGGCCAAGGTGCCGGTGGCGTTCCGCGGCGTGGCGCCCGATCTGTTCAAGGAAGGATCGGGAGTCGTCGCCGAAGGGCGGTTCAACGCCGACGGCAGCTTCACTGCCGACAATCTACTGGCCAAGCACGACGAGCGCTACATGCCGCCGCAAGTCGCCGGCAAGATGCACAAGACCGAGACGCTGAAATAATGACGGGCTCCAAATGATCGCCGAGGCGGGACTTGCGGCCCTGTGGTTGGCGGCGGCGTTCGCGCTCGTCCAGCTGATGCTCGCCTGGGGCGCGGCGAAGCATCGCGAGAACGCCAATGTCGGCGCGCTGATGGTGGCGCTGCGGCGGACCGCTCTCGTGCAGGGTCTGCTGACGCTGCTCTCGTTCGGGTTGCTGATCGCATTGTTCGCGCGAAGCGACATGTCGGTGGTGCTGGTCGCGGAGAACAGCCACTCGCTCAAGCCGATGATCTACAAGGTGGCGGGCGCATGGGGGAACCATGAAGGCTCGATGCTGCTCTGGGTGACCGTACTCGCCATGGCAGGCGCGGGGGTCGCGGCATTCGAGCGGCGGCTGGCGGGCGGTACGCTGGCGGCGACCTTGGGTGCGCAGGCGGCGATCGGGCTGGGTTTCTATGCTTTCCTCGCCTTCGCATCGAACCCGTTCGTGCGGCTGAACCCGGCGGCCCCGGACGGGCAGGGGCTGAACCCGCTGCTGCAGGACCCGGGTTTGGCGTTCCATCCGCCGACCTTGTATCTCGGCTATGTCGGGCTCTCGGTGGCGTTCAGCTTCGCGGTGGGGGCGCTGTTGATGCGCGACGTCGGACCCGCCTTTGCCAAGGCGATGCGGCCTTGGGTGCTGGGCGCGTGGATCTTCCTGACGATCGGGATCACCGCAGGGTCCTACTGGGCCTATTACGAGCTCGGCTGGGGCGGCTGGTGGTTCTGGGACCCGGTCGAGAACGCGTCGCTGATGCCGTGGCTGGCGGCGACCGCCTTGCTCCATTCGGTGACCGTGCTGGCGACGCGCGACGGGCTGCGCGCATGGACGCTGATGTTGGCGCTGGTGGCGTTCGCGATGTCGATGATCGGGACGTTCCTGGTGCGATCGGGCATCCTGGTCAGCGTCCATGCCTTTGCCGTCGATCCGACGCGGGGCACGTTCATCCTTGCCTTGCTGGGCATCTATATCGGCGGCGCGCTGGCGCTGTTCGGCGCGCGGGTGGGGACGGTGACTCAGGGCTCGACCTTCCAGCTGGTCAGCCGCGAGGGCGCGCTGGTGCTCAACAACCTACTGCTCTCAGTGATCCTCGGCGTAGTGTTCATCGGCACGCTTTATCCGCTCGCGGCGCAGGCGGCGGGGGTGCAGCTCTCGATCGGGGCGCCGTTCTTCAACAAGGCGCTGGTGCCCGTGGCGCTTGCGCTGGTCGCGGCGACGGTGGCGGGGCCGCTGCTGCGGTGGCGGCGCGACAACCTGAATACGCTGGCGAAGCGCGTATTGGTGCCGACTGCGGCGGCGGGCGCGGCATTCGCATTGATCTTCGCGCTTTCGGGCGGGGCGCATTTCGTGCCGGTGCTCGGCATCGCCTTTGCCGTCGGGCTGGGCGTGGCGAGCGTAGTGCCGGTGGTTCGGCGCAACCTGCGCCGGACGCCGCTGCATGTCTGGGGCATGGTGATCGCGCATCTCGGCGTGGCGGTGAGCATCGCCGGCATGGCGGCGGACAGCGCGTTCAAGACCGAGCGGCTGGCGGCGATCGCGGTGGGGCAGAACGTCACCGTCGGGCCGTTCCGGGTGACGCTCGCCGATGTGCACCCGACGGTGGGGCCGAACTGGTCGGCACTCGAGGCGCGGCTGCAGGTGCGGCGCGGCGAGGGCGCGATGTTCGAGCTGTTCCCGCAGCAGCGCTTCTTCAGCACGCCACCGACCAACACCAACGAGGCGGCGATCAGCACGATGCTCGACGGGCAGCTCTACACCGTGCTGGGGCAAGGCGACGAACAGGGGCGCTGGCAGATCCGATTGTGGTGGAAGCCGTTCGTGACGCTGATCTGGCTGGGCGGCGGGCTGATCGCGCTAGGCGGCGCGCTGGCGCTGATCGGGCGGATTCGGCGCGAGCGACGGGCCGATGAGGCGGAGGCATACGCATGAGGCGGGTGCTGATCTGGGCGCCGTTGGTGCTGTTCGCCTTGGTGTTCGGGCTGGTCGCGAGCGGTCTGCTCAAGCCGGGCGACCGGACGGTGCATTCGGCAATGGTGGGCAAACCGCTGCCTGTGCTGACCCTGCCGGCGCTGCTTCCGGGCAAGCCGGGGGTGACCTCGACCGAGCTCAAGGGCAAGCCGCGGCTGCTCAATGTCTTCGCGAGCTGGTGCATTCCCTGCATCGCCGAGGCGCCGCAGTTGATGAAGCTCAAGCAAGCGGGGGTGGAGATCGACGCGATTGCGATTCGCGACACGCGGGAGGCGGTCCAGGCGTTCCTCGCACGCAACGGCGACCCCTATGCGCGGATCGGCGACGATCAGGCGAGCCGCGCACAGCTGGCGCTGGGTTCGTCGGGCGTACCTGAGACCTTCGTGATCGATGCCCAGGGGCGGATCGCGTACCAGCATATCGGCGATATTCGCGAAGAGCATGTGGCGGAGTTGCTGGCCCAGCTGGAGAAGGCGAAGTGAGGCTGCCTCATTCCCTCCGTCATCCCGGACTTGTTCCGGGATCCACGGTGCGGCGTGCGATGGCTTCTCTTGCTTTGGCCGTCGCCAAGCCGCGTGGTGGACCCCGGCACAAGGCCGGGGTGACGATGGTTTTTGTGCTGGCGTTGCTGCTGAGCGGGCCGTCCTTCGCCGATTCGAACCTCCCGCCGGCCGAGCTCGCCTACACCCAGCTTGCCGACCCCGCGCAGGAGGCGAAGGCCAAGGCGCTGATGGATACGCTGCGCTGCCTCGTCTGCCAGGGCCAGTCGATCGCCGACAGCGACGCCGAGATGGCGGGGGACATGCGCGCGCTGGTGCGGCAGCGGATCGCGGCGGGGGAGAGCCCCGGCGAGGTCCGGAAGTGGCTGGTGCAGCGCTATGGCGACTATGTGACCTATGATCCGCCGCTGAGCTGGATCACCGCGCCCTTGTGGCTCGCGCCGCTGGTGCTGCTCGGTCTGGGAGTGTTGATCGCCCGGCGCAATTTCGCGAGGCGTAAGCAGTGATGGGTTGGGCAATCCTCGCCGCGATAGCGTTGGGCGCGGCGTTGCTGTTGTGGCTGACCGGTTTTCCCCGGAAACTGTGGACCGTCGCGGCGACGGCGCTGACGCTCGGGGCAGCCGGCTATGCCTGGCAAGGCAGCCCGGGACTGGCCGGGCACCCCGTTTCCGCGGTTCAGGAAAGGGGGGAGGTCGATCCCAACGTCGTCGCGATCCGCGACGGGATGTTCGGGCGCTTCAACTTCACCTGGGGCTCGTTCGCGCGCGCCGACGCGATGACGCGCGCCGGGGCGCCCGACACCGCGGCGCGGGCGATGATCCTGACCGTACGGCAGGCGCCGGGCGACGTGGGTGCCTGGACATGGCTGGGCATCAAGCTCGCAGAGAATGATGGCAACCAGGTCTCGCCCGCTTCGAAATTCGCGTTCGACCGCGCGGCGCAGCTCGCCCCGCAGCATCCCGGGCCGCCCTTCTTCCATGGCCTTGCGCTGATCCGCGAAGGCAAGTTCGCCGAGGCGCGGCCGTTCTGGGCCAAAGCGGTGGAGCTGACCCCCGCGAAAGCGAGCTATCGGGGCCAGCTGGTGGGGCGGCTGTTTCTGCTCGACCGGTTTTTGGAGGCGAAGGCGGCCGAGGACCGAGGGCCCGCGCAGCCTTAACCCTGACTCCCCTCCCTGAAAGGGAGGGGATTTAGAAGTCAGCCAGCCCAGGCCTGGTACGGCAGGTCGAGATCGTCGGCAACGGCCTTGAACGCGATCTTGCCCTTGTAGACGTTGAGGCCGTTGGCGAGGTGCTTGTCGGCCTGCATCGCGCCCTCGGCACCGAGGTTCGCCAGCTTGAGTACGAAGGGCAGCGTCGCATTGTTGAGCGCGAAGGCCGAGGTGCGGGCGACGGCGCCCGGCATGTTGGCGACGCAATAATGGATGATGCCGTCGACTTCGTAGACCGGGTTGTCGTGGGTGGTGGCATGGCTGGTCTCGAAGCAGCCGCCCTGATCGATCGCGATGTCGACCAGCACCGAACCGCGCATCATCGTCTTGAGCATGTCTTTGGTGACCAGCTTGGGTGCCGCCGCGCCGGGGACGAGCACTGCGCCGATTACGACCTGCGAGGTTTTCACCGCCTCGGCGATCGCTGCCTTGCTGGCATAGGCGGTCTTGATCTGGCTACCGAAATGCATGTCGAGCTCGGCGAGGCGCTCGTTGCTGATGTCGTAGATCGTCACGTCGGCGCGCTGGCCGGTCGCCATCTGCGCGGCATTGATGCCGGAGACGCCGCCGCCGAGGATCGCGACCTTGCAAGGGGCGACGCCCGGCACGCCGCCGAGGAGTTCGCCGCGGCCGCCTTGTTCCTTCTCGAGATAGTGCGAGGCGACCTGGATCGACATGCGGCCGGCGACTTCGCTCATCGGCTTGAGCAGAGGCAGTGCGCCCGAGTTGGAGGTCACCGTCTCATAGGCGATGCAGGTGGCGCCGGACTGCATCAGGCCCTCGGCCTGCGGCTTGTCGGCGGCGAGATGGAGATAGGTGAAGAGCACATGACGCGGCTCGAGCAGCGCTATTTCCTGCGGCTGGGGCTCCTTGACCTTCACGATCATGTCCGAGCCAGCGAACACCGCCGCGGCGTCGGGAGCGATCTTCGCGCCGACCCTGGTGTAGGCTTCATCGGCGAAGTCGATGCCCATTCCGGCCTGCGTCTCGACCAGCACTTCATGGCCGGCATGGACCAGCTCGGCGACCGAGGCGGGCGTCAGGCCGACGCGATATTCGTGATTCTTGATTTCCTTGGGCACACCAATGCGCATGACATCTCTCCAGACTCGCTGTGTGGCGCGATAGTATCGCATGTCACGGGTGCGAATCTCTGCAAAATTCGGCACGTAATGTTGGCTTTGCGCAAGAATGTGCGGTATCAGGCATGAAAACGGGATTTTCATGCGCCATGGACCGTATCGATACCGTGATTCTGAAGCTGCTCTCCGCGGATGCGCGCGCGCCGGTAAGCCAGATCGCCGCGCAGGCGGGGCTGTCGCAATCGGCGTGCACGCGGCGGATCCAGGCGCTCGAGGGATCGGGGCACATCACCGGCTATGGTGCCAGATTGGGACATAGGCGGCTCGGCTTCCGGATCACCGCTTTGGTCGACATCACGCTGGGCACCCAGATCGAGGAGGATCTCGCCCGATTCGAGCGCGCGGTGGCGGAGATCGACGGAGTCGTCGAATGTGCACTGGTATCGGGCGGGCAGGACTACCGGCTCAAGATACTCGCACAGGATCTCGATGATTATGAACGGCTTCACCGCGAACATCTGGGGCGGCTGCCCGGCGTAGTGACGATCAACTCGAGTTTCGTGCTGCGCGCGGTGCCGACTCGTAGCGAGGCCGACGCGCTGTTCGCCGGCGCCTGACCGGGAACCGAGCGGGCCCTTGCGCGTCTGCATCAGGGTAACCATCTGTGCGGGTCGGGCCCGTTGCCAGCTTATGCTGCACGTGCTAACCGCCCGCGCACTTTTTCAGAACGAGAACACAGGTCGCATGACCAGGTCCGTTTCCCTTTTCGCGCGAACACCGCGACAGTGAACATCAACGCAAGCGGGCAGGCGGAAACGCTCCCGGCTCCGGACGAAGCGCACGGCGCGCATGCTCATGCCGCGGACGCGACCTGGAAGCTCGCGCTCGGCGCGATCGGCATCGTCTTCGGCGATATCGGCACCAGCCCTCTCTACGCCTTCCGCGAGACCTTCGCCGGCCACCACAAGCTCGATCTCGATACGATCCACATCATGGGCGTGATCAGCCTGATGTTCTGGTCGATGATGGCGGTGGTGACGCTCAAATACGTCACGATCATCATGCGCGCCGACAACAAGGGCGAGGGCGGGAGCCTGGCGTTGCTCGCCTTGATCTCGCGCAGCGCCAACCAGAAGCGCTGGACGCAGGGCATCGTGCTGCTCGGCGTGTTCGCCACTGCGCTCTTTTACGGCGATTCGATGATCACCCCGGCGGTCTCGGTGCTGTCGGCGGTGGAGGGCATCGCCATTGCCGCGCCGGGCTTCGCCAACCTCGTGATCCCGATCGCAGTGGTGATCCTGGTGATGCTGTTCTCGATCCAGCGCACCGGCACGGCGCGGGTGGGGGCGTTCTTCGGCCCGATCATGATGCTCTATTTCCTGGTCATCGCGACCCTGGGAATATTGAGCTTCGTCCAGACGCCGGAAATCCTCTGGGCGCTGTCGCCGACCCATGCGGTCCAGTTCTTCCTGCTCGATCCGGTGCGGGCATTCCTGGCGCTGGGTTCGGTCGTGCTGGCGGTGACGGGCGCGGAGGCGCTGTATGCCGATATGGGGCATTTCGGCCGCAAGCCGATCCGCGTCTCGTGGCTCTGGTTCGTGCTTCCGGCGCTGATCCTCAATTACATGGGGCAGGGTGCGCTGCTGATGCGCGACGGGGCGCCGGCGCTCACCAGTCCCTTCTACATGCTCGCCCCCGATGGGCTCCAGTTGCCGCTGGTGGTCCTGGCGACGATGGCGGCGATCATCGCGTCGCAGGCAGTGATCTCGGGCGCCTTCTCGGTCACCCAGCAGGCGATCCAGCTCGGCTTCGTGCCGCGGCTCCGCATCGAGCACACCAGCGCCTCCACCGCCGGGCAGATCTACATCCCGACGATCAACTGGGCGCTGATGGCGATGGTGATCCTGCTGGTGCTGTCGTTCCAGACCTCGTCGAACCTGACTGCGGCCTATGGCATCGCAGTCACCGGCGCGATGTTGATCGACAATTGCCTGCTCGCCGTGGTGCTGTTCGCATTGTGGCAATGGAAGAAGCGCTACGCGATCCCCTTGCTCGCCTTGTTCTTCGCCGTCGACCTGGCCTATTTCGCGGCGAACCTGACCAAGGTTCCCGACGGTGGCTGGTTCCCCCTGCTGGTGGGCTTCATCGTCTTCACGTTGCTCACCACCTGGGCCAAGGGCCGCAAGCTGATGATCGAGCGGCTGCGCGAGAGCGCGATGCCGATCAAGATCTTCATCGAATCGGCCGCGATCGCCGCCACCCGCGTGCCCGGGACCGCGGTGTTCATGACCTCGACGCCGGACGGCGTGCCGCATGCGCTGCTCCACAACCTCAAGCACAACAAGGTGCTGCACGAGCGGGTGATCCTGCTCACCGTGAAGATCGCCGACGTACCCTATGTGCCCGACGAGAAGCGCATGAAGATCGACGATCTCGGCAAGGGCTTCCACCGGATGATCCTGTTCTACGGCTTCATGCAGGAGGCCGATGTGCCCGCCGCATTGAAGCAGGTCAGCGCCTGCGGGGCCGAGTTCAGGATGATGGACACCAGCTTCTTCCTCGCGCGGCAGACCCTGCTGCCTTCGTCGCGGCCGGGGATGATGATCTGGCGCGAGAAACTGTTCGCGTGGATGCTGCGCAACGCCGAAAGCGCGATGGAATTCTTCCGCCTGCCGACCAATCGCGTGGTCGAGCTGGGGAGCCAGGTCGAGATCTGAGCGGCAACGCCCCCCTTATCGTCACCGCGCTGTTCGGGCGGCAGGACCAGGCATGGTTCGACGTGCTGCGCCGTGAGCATTATCCCCCCGAGCGCAACGTGCTTCCCGCGCATCTGACGCTGTTCCACCATCTGCCGCCGAGCGTGGCCGAGGAGCTCAAGCAGCGGCTCGGCGCGGAGACGCGGGGAATCCGCGCGCCGCGCGCGAAAGTCACGGGGCTGATGTCGCTCGGCGGGGGCGTGGCCTATCGGATCGAGGCGCCCGAGCTGGTGGCTATTCGAGAGGGACTATCGCAGGCATTCGCGGGAATGCTGATGCCGCAGGACGCGGGGCGCTGGCGGCCGCATGTGACGGTGCAGAACAAGGTACGGCCTTCGCTGGCCAAGGTCGTTCTGGGGGCATTGTCGCGCGATTTCCGGCCGCGCGAGGTCGAGATCGCGGGGTTGGCGAGCTGGTGGTATCGCGGCGGGCCGTGGGAACCGCATTCGCGGCATATGTTCGCTTGACCAGCGCACAGGGCCGACTTATGTCGCGCCCTCGCTTCACAGCGAGCCCCGCTGGGGCGGAGTAGCTCAGTTGGTTAGAGCACGGGAATCATAATCCTGGGGTCGGGGGTTCAAGTCCCTCCTCCGCTACCATTTCAGTTAAGTCATTGAAATTAATGACTTTTCTGAGGTGAGGGCTACCACGTCGGCCTCGTCTCGTAAATTAAGCCTCTGAAATATAGGGACTTTAGCCCGGAATCCGAGATCGATCGATACTTCGGAGCGAAGCCGGAGACGAGTTTCGAGGATGCGCTAGACTGGATAAGGTGGCCAAGAAGGCGAAGTTCACTAAAGCTGATTTCGACGTATCAGGAACACAGCGCCGGTTCGTCTATTTTGAGAGCGAGGCGCCCAAGGCAAATCCACCTCGGCTAGATTTCGCGAACGGGCAACTCGAAGCTTCAACGGGCGTAGCGCTTCATGGCGGGGAAGTTCGATAATTTCCGCTTCACTACGATCCTGCCTTATCCGACGCTCCGTTTCATGTTGTCCTTCGCTCGCGCTGCTGGTCGCAGCAGCGGCGTTCTTCCATGTCAGCGAAGGAGTTACATCATGAGTGACGACCCAACTGCCGATCGACCGGTGTCGATGAGCGATACACCGCCAAGCGATCAACCGACCAGCCAGGGCTCGAACTTCACGTGCGACGATCCTGGCCAGGAGACCGGCTCGGCAAACGGCCCAGCCCTTGCGCCGGAAGGCGGCTGGCTGGCGATCAATGGCGCCACCGATCTGTCGACCTGCATTGTCGGCCCTTCGGGCGCGAGCGTCTCGCAAATCTATGTGAGCAACCAGCCGACCCAGGACGATCCCTACAAAAAATACCAATATTGCGTCTGGGCCTATGGCCAGGGTCCCGCAGGGTTCGAGTCGGGCAGGCTCTGGCTCACCTTTACCGACGAGAGCGGAGCCAGTTACGATCTGAGCCTCTTCTCCTCCGATCCGGCCTGGCATTTCGTCGATTATGATTCGGACTCGCCCGGCATCACCCAAGTTTCGTGGCACTGGACGTACTGAGGCAGAAGCCTGTTGGACCGGCGGCGTGTCCACCTGCGCCGCCGGCAGGATGCGCCCGTCAGTCCGGCAGTGATGCTCGCGAAATACCGGGCAACATGAAGATCGATCGTGCTCTGGTCGTTCCCGGCAGACGGGTAGTCGTGCTGGTAGCCAGCTTGCGGTCGCTGATCCTCGCCACCACGTGCGGCTGGAGATCCCGAAGCGGGGCGAGCAGGATTATGAGCCCAGCAGGCTTTTCCTAAACAGCGCCTTGATCAGCCTGTCTTCAAAAATTCGCCCTATGGCATAGAGGACGGCGAACATCGCCGCGAAAATATAGGCGGCGGTGGGCGAGGGATTTTTACCTTTCTCGTCCTTGCCCTTGTCCTCTTTTTTGGGCTTTTCGGGTGCGGGCGCGCCCAGAGCCTTGTCTATCGGATTCATCGGCACGACGGTGTCCGTTTTGGCGGACTTTTTCGATGCGTCTGAAGCTTTCCCAGACTTGCCTGCGGCCGCGGTTGAAGGCTTTTCGAACTTGTTGATGGCCATCGTAAGCTGAGCAAAGCCCAGAAACAGCAGCGGCGCCAGAAAGCAGAACATCAGAATCCGGCTGCTTAGCTGATAACGCAGGACGGAGCCGCCTGCGCTCTCTTCGATCTGCAAGACGCCCGCATCGAAAACAGACATCTTGTCCTGGGCGGCCTGGTCCTTCTTGCGGAAAGTCAGCGTGTCGTTCTGCCGTTCGTGGCTGGTGCCAGGCTGGCGGAATAGGGGGGCGAGCTTGTCAAAGGCATCATCGCCCGATTGCCCGGGAGCGAGCGCCAGCTTGCCCCTGACGTGCCAGATCCAGTCGATGAAACGCGGACTCACATCATCTCCTTTGAGAGCATGACGAATGACTGGAGGGGGCGGGAGCAGAGCAGCTCGCTCACTCGGCCGGCACCGCCGCCGTCGACCGGCCAAATCGTTCCTTGCCAAATCGCTCCTTGAGCGTCTTCCAGCCCTCGGTGAAGGGATAGGTCATCGTCTCGCGGATCGACATGCGGCGACCACCTTCCATCCCCAGCAGTTCCGCTTCGCCGTCGACACATGTGCCGAACATGCGATCGATGATGATCCAGCTATTGGCATAATTGCTGCGGCTGGCTTCATAGTCCTGCGAGTGGTGCAGGCTGTGATGCTCGGTGGTGTTGAACAGGAAGCGCCACCAGCGCGGAGAGTTGAAACGGACATTGATGTGCTGGTACGTGCCGACCGCCAGACCGATGGAGCCGGCGAGCAGGGCGGCGCGCGGCAGGAAATCGAAGAATCCGCCGATGCCGAGTCCGATCAGGAATAGTTCGACCGGATTGCCGACTGCGCCTTTGTTGATGTTCAACTGAGTGATGTAGTGATGCGGCGCGTGGGTCAGCCACAACGGGTGCCAGTTATGCATCCCGCGATGCATCCAATATTGCCCGAAATCGAAAATGAACGAGATCAGGAAGGCCTGCACCAGCAGCGGCAGCCCGATGAACCACGCGAACTTGTCCCAGTCGAAGGAGTGCTGGATGGCTTCGATCGCGGCACCATCGCCGATATAGCCATCGACCAGGCGGAGCACCGTGTAGCCGAGCCCGACATAGAACAGGTCGGTGACCAATTCCTTCCAGGTCAGGCGCCAGCTCGCATAGCGCGGGTTCACCCATTCGAGCCCCAGCAGCAGCACCTTGAAGCCGATGCCGATGCCGATGGCGGTCGATGCCTTGGCGATGGAATTGGGCGCGTAGTACCAGAAGGCGATCAGCGCGAACAGCATCGTGGGCTGGAACCAGGTGAAGACAAATTGCTTCAAGGGGCCGCCCTCGACCCTGGGGATGTTCTCCCAGCCCACGGTTACCGGCGCCTGTGCTCCGATCACTCTCTTGCCGACGCGAATTCCGTCCATCTTGTCCCCGCGATCCGAGTGTCGGCTCTGGAATACCGGGAACCCCGCAGCGGCGGCATACGTCATCGGACGTATAAGCTCCCTGCCAAAGCCGGGGAGCGCCACCTAAGGGACGCATCGCGGCGCGATCACTCTTGCTGCGGAGCGATCGTCAGCCGGATTCCGCTCAGCGCCGCCGACGCCGGTATCTGGCACGACAGGCGCGAACCGGCCGCGCGATGCTCCGATCCGTCGAGCAGATCGTCTTCGTCCTGCGACATGGGGGGCAGCACCGCGGCGAAATCCGCATCGACATGGACGTGGCAGCTGGCGCAGGAGCAGCAGCCGCCACAGTAGGCCGGGATGTCGTCGATCCCGGACGAGCGGATGATCTCCATGAGCGACGTGCCGATGGCGCCATCGATCGTGCGGGTCTCGCCCGCGAGATCGACGACATGCAGCTGGATCGTCGCTTCGGTCATGCTCTCATTACTCCGTGCATGGGCGCGCGCTCCGGCCGGAACGCCGCCGGTTGATGTTTGGTACGTCCGGGGTTCGGCTATCGCTGGAGGTAGCGCCGCCATCCGCCGAGCGAAGTGATGTCCTCGGCATCGACGATCGCGCGAGGTTCCGCGACGAACCCCTTGACCAGGCTGCCGTCCTCCAGCGTCACCGTGCCGATCGCGAGGGGAGGAGGGACTTCGGCGACGAAGCTGCCGAACGCTGCCATGTCGAGCTCATAGATCTCGAGCGCGATCGGGGCGCCATCGCCGCTGTGCACGAGCGCGGGCTTGGGCGGCACGCTGTCCGCCATCGCATAGAGACGATAAGCGGGAGCAGTGCGGGCCTCGCCGACGAAGCGCGCGTTGCGGGAAGTCAGCTGCCAATGCAACGGCATGTCCTTCAGATGCGCACCGACAACGGCCAGTTTCACGGTTTCCATCCGTCCCTCCAGGTCGAGCGGCGGCAGAAGTGCCGGCGCGGGGAAAAGAGTTGTCGCCAGGTCGATCAGGCTGCGGTCGCAGCCGGCTGGGCCCATCAGCGTGACGCCGAAGCCGACGCCGCTGTGATACCGACCCGTCGGGACCGCGATCGCGGCCATGTCGAGCAGATTGACGAAATTGGTATAGGCACCGAGGCTCGCGTTGAGCGCGATCGGCGCGGCGAGCATCTCGGCCACGCGATAGCTGGTCGGGGCCGTCGGCAAGGCGAGCAGGTCGACGCTCGTCCACATTTCCTCCGCCGCGCGGGCGAGCTCGGCGAGACGATAGCTTGCCGTGAAGGCATCGACTGCGCTGTAGGCTCGGCCTTCCTCGACGATGCCGCGGACGACCGGATGGATCGCATCCGGGTCGTCACGAAGCAGGTCCCGGAGCGCGGCGGTCCGCTCGGCGACCCAGGGGCCGTTGTAGAGGAGCCGCGCCGCTTCGTTGAGCGGCGCCATGTCGATCTCCACCAGCTCGGCATCGAGGCCGGCCAGCGCCGCGTCGTAGAGGAAGCCGGATTCGATATCGCCGAACCAGGGGCGCTGGTCGACGCGCGGGACGCCGATACGGCGATGCGCGCGCGCTACGTCGTCGAACGGGCGCGAGAAGCTGTCCTCGCGATCGAAACCGGCGACGATGTGGTCGACGAGCCCGGCATCCTCGGCCGTGCCGGCGAAGACGGTGATGCAGTCGAGCGTCCGGCAGGCGGGGACGAGCCCGCGGCTGCTCCACCGCCCGCGGGTCGGCTTGAAGCCGACCAGGTGGTTGAAGGCGGCGGGCACGCGGCCAGATCCTGCGGTGTCGGTGCCGAGCGCGAAGGCGACCAGCCCGGCGGCCACCGCGACCGCCGAGCCGGAGCTCGATCCGCCGCTCACCCAGGCCCGGTTATAGGCGTTGCGTGGGACCCCGTAGGGACTGCGGGTGCCGTTGAGGCCGGTCGCGAATTGATCGAGATTGGTCTTGCCGACGGGGATGGCTCCGGCGGCGACAAGGCGTTCGACCACGGTCGCCGGCCGGGACGGCGTGTAGGCGAAGGCGGGACAGGCGGCCGTCGTATCGAGGCCGACGACGTCGATATTGTCCTTTACCGCGAACGGCACGCCGGCAAGCGGCAGCGTGTCACCGCCGGCGATCCGCACGTCGACCGCGGCGGCGGCCGAGCGGAGCGCGGCGGCATCGAAGCGGGATATCCAGACCGCGGGCTGGACGGCGTCGTAGCGGTCGAGGCGCCGGATGACGTCTTCCATCACCTCGGCGGCGGTGCGGCGACGCGACCGCACGTCGGCAGCTACGGCTGCGGCGGACAGGCGGTCGAGCGCAGTCATGCGCGGATCAGCGCCAGCATCGGCGTACCGGGCGTGACGCTTTGCCGTTCGGCGACATACAGGGCCGCCACCGTCCCGGCGGCAGGGCTCTCGAGCGGAAACTCCATCTTCATCGCTTCCATCACCGCGATGGTCTCGCCCGCGGCGACGACGTCGCCGGGCGCTTTCAACAGCTTCCAGACGCTGCCGCCAAAGGGCGACTCGACCAGCTCCGCGCCTTCGGGAAGCGCGATCGCATCGGCGGGTTTGTCATCGACCTCCTCGGTCAGGCTCGCGACACGATCGAACTCGCCACGCTGCTCCCATTCGGCGCGCTCGGCAGCGAAGGCGGCGTTGCGGCGCGTTTCGAATGCCGCGATCGACTCGGCATTCTCGGCAAGGAAAGCGCGATAGTCGGCGAGCCGGAATTCGGTTTCCTCGATCTCGATCGTGCGGCGGCCGAGCGGAAAGTCGCGGCGCCATTCGATGAGTTCCTCGTGGCTCACCGGGAAGAATCGGATCTGGTCGAAGAAGCGCAGCAGCCAGGGCTTGCCGTCGGTGAAGACGCCGTCTTGCCGCCAGGTGTTCCACACCTGGATGGTGCGGCCGAACAGCTGATAGCCGCCCGGGCCCTCCATCCCGTAGATGCACATATAGGCGCCGCCGATGCCGACGACATTGGGGGGCGTCCAGGTGCGCGCCGGATTGTATTTGGTCGTCACCAGCCGATGGCGCGGATCGATCGGCGTCGCGACCGGCGCGCCCAGATAGACGTCGCCGAGCCCGTAGACGAGGTAGCTGGCGCCGAAGACCGTGCGATAGACGTCGTCCGCGCTTTCGAGCCCGTTGGCGCGCCGGATGAACTCGATATTGTCCGGGCACCATGGCGCATCGTCGCGCACCACGGCCATGTAGCGCTCGATCGTCTGGTGGATCGCGGGATCGTCCCAGCTCAGCGGGAGATGCACGATGCGCGAGGGGATCGCGAAGTCGTCGAGTTCGCCGAGCTGATCCTCGATGACGATCAGCCGGTCGAGCAGCGCGTCTTCCTTGATGCGGACGCCGTCAAAATGGACCTGGAAGGAGCGGATGCCGGGGACGATGTCGAGGATGCCGGGCAGCTCCAGCGCGGCAAGCGCCGTCGTGGCGGCATGGACCCGCAGGCGCAGCTCGAGATCCAGGGTGATCGGGCCATATTCGACGAGCAGGTTGCGGTCACCCTGCCGGCGATACAGGACGCGCGGGCTGCGCCCCTGCGGCGCGCGCTCGGCCAGGACCGCATCCGATCCGCCGCCGGCGGTCTTCACCGAGGGACGGGCGGGACGGCCCTCGATCCATTCCTCCTCGGCCGCGCTCGCTGCATCTGCATCGGCGAGGCTGACGTCCTCGAACCGGATGCGGTCGCCCGGTGCGAGCTGGCCGACCTTCCAGAGATCGGCGGCGATCACCACGAACGGGCAGACGAACCCCCCGAGCGAAGGGCCGTCCGGGCCGAGGATGATCGGCATGTCGCCGGTGAAGTCGAGCGCACCGATCGCATAGGGATTGTCGTGGATGTTGGACGGATGAAGCCCTGCCTCGCCGCCGTCCCGGCGCGCCCAGTGCGGTTTCGGCCCGACGAGCCGAACACCGGTACGGTTGCTGTTATAATGGACGCGCCAGTCGGCCGTCAGGAACGTCTCGATATCCTCGGGGGCGAAGAAATCGGGCGCGCCATGCGGACCATAGAGCACGCGGATCGTCCAATCCGGACCGAAGGCCGGCTGTTCGATCACCCGCGGGCCGGGGATCACGGCGGGCGGATGCGGCGCCAGGTGCAGCGTGTCGCCTGCGAGCAGGCGGCGGCCGCCATGCCCGCCGAACTCGCCGAGATCGAAGGTGCTGCCGCTGCCGAGATAGGCGGGAATGTCGAGGCCGCCGGCGAACAGGATGTAGCCGCGCATGCCGCCGCCATTCACGCGGCCGAGGGCGAGCAACTGGCCTTCGGCGACCGCGACAGGCTGGTTGCGCGGCACCGGCTTGCCGTCAAGCGTGGCACCGAACTCGGCGCCGGTGAGGCAGATGCGCGTCGCCGTGTTGAACTGGAGCGTAGGGCCCGTCACCGTGACCTCCAGCCCGGCGGCCGCGGCATCGTTCCCCAGCAGCGCATTGCCGAGCCGGAAAGCGCGGGCGTCCATCGGTCCGGAAGGGGGCACGCCGACATCCCACAGCCCGATCCGTCCCGGAAAATCCTGCACGGTCGTGAGCGTGCCGGCAGAGCGCACGGAGACGCTGTGCGGATGATGCTCGACATGTTCGAGCGAGCGCGTGGAGACGTCGCCCGAAGTGAAATCGTCGGCGCGCGTCACGTCGCGCAGCCAGCGCAGGTTCGTCTCGATACCGGCCAGGCGGGTCGCGTCGAGCGCTGCCTGCATCGCCGCGACCGCGGCGTCGCGATCCTTCCCGCGCACGATCAGCTTGGCGATCATCGGGTCGTAGAAAGGCGAGACCTTCGAACCGCTCTCGACCCAGGTCTCGATCCGCGCCTCGGGCGGGAAGGCGACTTCGGTGAGCAGGCCAGAGGCGGGCCGGAAGTCGAGCGCCGGATCCTCGGCGTAGAGCCGTGCCTGGATCGACCAGCCGCGCGGGGCCGGAACGGGTGCATCGAGAAAGGCGTAGTCGCCCGCGGCACCGCGTATCATCCATTCGACGAGGTCGATGCCGGTCACTTCCTCGGTCACGCCATGCTCGACCTGGAGCCGCGTGTTGACCTCGAGGAAGAACCAGTCCTGCCGCTCGGCGTCGTAGAGGAATTCGACGGTGCCGGCCGAGCGATACCGGGCGGCCGCTCCCAGCCGCACCGCCGCATCGATCAGCGCGGCGCGGACGGGTTCGGGAAGATTGGGGGCCGGGGCTTCCTCGATCACCTTCTGGTTGCGGCGCTGGAGCGAGCAGTCGCGCTCGCCGAGCGCGGCGACGCGCCCGGTGCCGTCGCCGAAGATCTGCACCTCGACATGCCGGGCGCGGGGCACGAAGCGCTCGAGGAAGAGGCCGGCGTCGCCGAAATTTCCGGCGCCGAGCCGTGCCACCGCGGCATAGCCGTCGCGCACGGCCGCAGGGTCGGCGCACACGCGCATGCCGATACCGCCGCCACCGGCGGTCGCCTTGAGCATCACCGGATAGCCGATCCGCGCCGCCGCTTCGATCGCAGCCTCCGCGTCCGCCAGCAGCCCGGTGCCCGGCGCCAGCGGCACGCCCTCGGCCTCGGCGAGCGCGCGCGCGCTGTGCTTCAGGCCGAACGCCCGGATGTTGTCGGGCGTCGGCCCGATGAAGGCGATGCCGGCAGCCGCGCAGGCTTCTGCGAAGTCGACATTCTCCGAGAGAAACCCGTAACCCGGATGGATGGCGTCGGCGCCGGTCTCGCGCGCGGCGGCGAGAATGCGCGCGGTGTCGAGATAGCTTTCGGCGGCCGGGCCGGGGCCGATCCGCACGGCCACATCGGCTTCGGCGACATGGCGCGACGCTTCGTCGGCATCGGAGAAGACGGCAACCGAGCGAATGCCCATGCGCCGCAGCGTGCGGATGATCCGGCACGCGATCGCCCCGCGATTGGCGATCAGTACGGTGCCGAAGCTCATGCCGTCACGATCATGCGGACGGGCGTGGGATTGAAGCCGTTGCAGGGATTGTTGATCTGCGGACAGTTCGAGACGACGACAGTCACGTTCATCTCGGCGCGAAGGTCGACGGAAAGGCCCGGCGCCGAGATGCCGTCGACAATGCCGAGCGCGCCGTCCGGCGTAACGGGCACGTTCATGAAGAAATTGACGTTCGAGACCATGTCGCGCTTGCCGCGGCCGTCGCGCAGATTGGCCTCGAGGAAATTGTCGACGCAGCTGTGCTGCGCCTTGGTGTGATGGCCGTAGCGCAGGCTGTTGGACTCGCACGAGCAGGCCCCGCCGATCGTGTCGTGATACTCGACCGACGTGCCCGTGATCGTCATCATCGGCCGGCCCTCGCTGGACCGTAGCACGCTACCGGTCCGCAGGAAGATGTTGGCCTGCGCCGCGACCGTGTCCTGCGCGCTGTAGCGCTCGGCATCGTCGTCGGTGGCGTAGAGCAGGAAATCGACCGCCTGATTGCCCTCGAGGTCGATGATGCGGAGCGTCTCCCCGGCGCGCACGCGATGCATCCAGGGAGCGCGGGCAGCCACGATCTCGTCGTGGACCACCTGGCCGGCGAGGCCGGCGAAATGCGGATCGTTTTCCATCAGCGGCGGTACAGATCTTCGGTGTTGAGGAAGGCGCGGCGCCGTTCGGGCGTCGCGGTGCGGATCGGGTCGTCCGTCCCGGTGACGGGCCCGCGCCAGGCGGTGACGCGCAGCGGCGCGATGCTCCACGGCCGGTCGTCGAGAACATGCGGGCAGTTGGCGAGGACCAGGATCAGATCCATCTCCGCGCGCAGGACCAGCGAGCGCCCCGGCGTGAAGGGACCGAGATTTGGCACGATCGCTCCGTCGGCGGCGATCCGCACGCCCTTGAAAAGATTGATGCAGGGATGGACGTCGCGCCGACCCAGCCCATGTTTGGCGGCCCCGAGGAGCAGCCGATCGCGCGCATTGGGATGGGCGCCCGAGTTGCGGCCATCGCCATAGTGGCGCTGGTTCGAGGCTTCGTTGGAGGCTCCGCAAAAGGCATCATGGGTGCCGGCGTCATCCTGCTCGATACTGGCGAGGACGCGCCCCATGTCCGACAGCAGCAGACTGCCCGCCGACGGATAGGCGTCCCACTGGACCTTGACGGTATCGGCGATGTTGAGCCGTTCGGCCGGGTTGGCGGCGTTGAACAGCAGCAGCGATGTGCAGGCGTCGCCCTGGAGATCGATCAGGCGCAGTCGCGTGCCCCGCAGGAGAAGGCGGGAGGCATAGCCGCCGCCGGTGATCGTCTCTTCCCAGAGCAGGTCGTCGGATGTGACGCCCGGGGGCAGATCGTCGGCACGCGGCGGCAGGATCGGCATCGCCTCGACGACGGTACCGTCCATGGCGCGGGCGTGCGCGCGCGCGGCGCCCGGATCGGCAAGTGTCGCGCTCATGCCGTCTTGCCCCCTGTCTGCAGTGCGGCGCGTTCCTGCTCATGGAGCGGAGGCAGGAGTGCCGTGGTGGTGAAGAGCCGGAGCTGCTGCACGCCGCGCACCTTGCGCAGTGCATCGCAAAGGTCACGCAGCCGGACTGCCGGGCCCTGCACGAGCAGTACCTCGAGCGACTGGTCGTCCTCGAGGAAGACGTGCTGCGAGGAGATCACTTCCTTGAGATACTCGGCCTGGGTCTGCGCGAGCTGGTGGCGCACGCGCCCCATGTCGCCGCGATAGACCAGAGTGATCGTGCCGGCGAGCATGTCCTCGGGCCGTATGGCGGCGCCGTGCTCGGCGAGCTCGTTGCGGATCAGCTCGGCGATGAGCTGGGAACGCGACGGCAGGCCGCGTTCCTCCACCATCACATCAAGCTGGCGGGAGAGCTCGGCCGGCAGGCTCATGCTGAGCCGGGCCAAACTGGAGGGGGGAGCGTCGTTCACGGCATCACACCTGAAAGTTATTACTGATTCTGTCAATCGTAATACTGGACACCGAAACCTCGGGCGTGTCCAGCGGCAGCTTGTTCTTGAGCGGCAAGTCGTAGACCGCAGTCGCGCCGAAGCGGTGCGGTGCGTGCGGATCGACGCGGCGCTTGTCGAAAGCCAACACGCGCGTTCCGAGCTTGAAAGCTTCGATGATGTCGTGCGTCACCATCAGGACCGTGAGCCCGCGTTCCTCCCACAGTCGCAGGATGAGCCGGTGCATGTCCTGCCGGATGCCGGGATCGAGCGCGCCGAAGGGCTCGTCGAGCAGCAGCACGCGGGGGCGCGCCATCAATGCCTGGGCGATGGCAAGCCGTTGCTGCATGCCGCCCGAAAGCTGTGACGGATACAAATGGAGCGAATCGCCGAGACCGACTTCGGTCAGCATCGCCTCGGCTTCCTCGGTCGCGCGGCGCCGGGCGGCGCCGAAAAGACGCGCGGTGAAGGGCGCCTTCGCGCATTCCAGGCCGAACATCGCGTTGCGTAGCGCCGTCAGGTGCGGGAACACCGAATAACGCTGGAAGACCACGCCGCGATCGGGTCCGCATTCGGGAGGGAGGGGCGTCCCATCGAGCAGGATGTGGCCACGGCTGGGGGTTTCCTGACCCAGCGCAAGGCGCAGGAAACTGCTCTTGCCCGCGCCGGACGGGCCGACGATGGAGACGAAACTGTGCTCGGCGATGCCGAGATTCACGCGCTCGAGCACGATCTTCTCGCCATATTCGAGCCAGACATTGTCGAAGGCGAGGAGATCGCTCATCGCTGGGCCTGATGTGCCCATGCGAAGGCGCGGCGGCTCAGCTGCAGGAGCGCCATATCCATCACGATCGCGAGCAGTGAAATCCATGCGACATAGGGAATGATGATATCCATCGAGAGATAGCGGCGGACGAGGAAGATCCGGTATCCAAGCCCGATGTCGGAGGCGATCGCCTCCGCCGAGATGAGGTAGACCCAGGCCGGACATAGCGACAGGCGAAGCCCGGTGATCAGGCGCGGCAGTGCCTGCGGGAAGGCGACGCGCAGCGCGAGCTGCCAGCTGCTCGCACCCAATGTCTGTGCCTTGATCGACTGTTCCTGGGGGAGCGCCTGGACGTGGTCGGCGAGGTCGCGGATCAGGAACGGCGCGACGCCGACCACGATCAGCGCGACTTTCGCCGTCTCGCCAAGCCCGAAAACGATGAAGAGGATCGGCAGGAGGGCGATCGGCGGGATCACCGCGACGGTGGTGACGAAGGCGCCGAAAGTCGCGCGCGCCGCCGGCAGGACGCCCAATATCATGCCGACGAGCAGCGCCGAGAGCGCGCAGATGCCGAGCCCGAGACAAAGCCGCTCGAGGCTCACGATCGTATCCGCCCAGAAGATGATCCGACCGCTCAGCGGATCGGCCTCGAAGAGCAGCCCGCGCATCGCGTCCACCATCGCCGTGGGCGTGGGCAGTACCTTGTCCGAGGCATTGGCCGCGTGGCGAGTTGCGGAAGCGATCAAATAGGCGATCAGGGCCATTAGCAGCGGCAAGGTGCCGAGCAGAATTGCGCTGCGGCGGCTTGGCCTGACATTCACCCAGCGCATCGGAACGATCTCCTCAGAGCTTGCCCGCCGCAGCCTGTTCCATGAAACTCGGATCGAAGCGCAGCTTCACGTTTTTCGGGTCGCCGAGCGTCTTTCCGCCTGGAAGGCCGATACCGACCGCGTCGGCCGATTTCGCGCCCGAGCCGAACAGGCCCTTCGCAAAGCTGAAGTCACGCACCTTGATCATCGTATTGGCGAGCGCGGGCGCGTTGAGGGCGGCCACGGCGGTCTGCGGCGTGCCGTAGAGGTGGGTGGTGGCGAGCTGCGCATCGAACGCCTGCGGAGTCGATCCGGCCATCTTCGCCATTTCGGCACGAGCCGCGGCGCCGGCGGCATCCTTTCGCTGCATGAGCGTGATCGTCTCGTACCAGATACCGGCCAGCGCCTTGCCGAGATTGGGATTGGCCTTGAGCGTGGCGGTGTCGACCGCGAGCAGATCGAGGATTTCGGCGGGCACCTGATGCGAATCGAACACCAGCTTCGCGTTCGGCATTTTGGCGAGTTCGGTGAGCTGCGGGTTCCAGGTGACCGCGGCGGTCGTGGCGGGATTGGCGAAGGCCCCGACGATATCGGCGTCGGACGTGTTCACGGTCTTCACGTCGGAAAGCTGGAGCCCCGCCGTGGAAAGCGCGCGTGCCAGCAGATAGTGCGACACCGACAGTTCGACGAGATAGACGGTGCGCCCCTTGATGTCGGCCAGGCTCGACGCGTTCTTCAGGACGATACCGTCATTGCCGTCCGAATAGTCGCCGAGGATGATCGCACTCGTATCCTTGCCGCCGGCGGCGGGGATGGTGAGGGCATCCATATTGGTGACGGTGACGCCGTCGAGCTTGCCGGCGTTGAACTGGTTCACCGACTCGACATAGTCGTTGACCTGCACGAAGTTGATTTTGACGCCGTATTTGTCGGCCCACTTCTTTACGATGCCGGCTTTCTGGGCATAGGGCCACGGCATCCAGCCGGCATAGATCGACCATCCGATCGAAAAGTCATGTCGCGGCGCAGCATTTTGTTGTGCACCGCCACCGCATGAGGTGGTGAGAAGCATGGCTGCGGTTGCAACCGCCAAACCTGTTTTTGACATCCAGTTTGCCATGGCTTTTCCCCTTGCTTCGCGCCGTGCGCCCTGAAACCGTGGGTGCACACTGCCTCCGATATTACGTTTGCGCAATCCGGTAATAAAATATATATCGAGCCCATGGGACCTGCTACTTCATTTTGTGATGCTGCAATGCGTCATTTGGTCACTATCCAGACTGCCCTCATGGCCCGTTCGGTTCCCGGTATCCGGTCGGGAATCGGCACTCCGCCGGAGCCTCGGCTAGCGGACCTGCGGCGGCACCGGGTATAGGCTGCGCGATGGCACATGCCTCCCGAGGGATACTGTTAGGTGCGGCGGTCATCGTCGTCGGTCTGATCGGGACGTTGTTCATCATGGCGCGCGATGCGCGCCGAAAAGCGCGGCGGGAACGGCTGTACCAGACACAGATTCTGCAGGATGAGATCGCCGCTCACCGGCTGACCCATGATGAACTCGCACGCGCCAAGGGGGCCGCAGAGGCCGCCAATGCCGCCAAGACCCGCTATCTGGTCGCGGTGAGTCACGAAATCCGTTCGCCGCTCAATGCCATCTATGGCTACGCCCAGCTTCTCGAACGCGAAGACGCCATCCCGCCAGTCGAGGCAGGCAGTGTGATCCGGCGCTCTGCGGAGCATCTCACCAATCTCGTCGAAGGTCTCCTGGATATATCGCGGATCGAAAGCGGCGTGCTCAAGCTGCGGCAGGATGTGGTTCGCCTTCCTGCTCTTCTCGATCAGGTCGTGGACATGTTCCGCCTGCAGGCAGCGGCCAAGGGTCTTTCGCTCGAATATAAGGTCGAAGGCCGATTGCCGCCGTTCGTTCGCACCGATGAGAAACGGCTGCGGCAGGTCCTCATCAACCTGCTGTCCAACGCCATCAAATATACCGACAAGGGCGGCGCGACGCTGACGATCCGATATCGCAGCCAAATGGCCCAGATCGATGTCACCGACACCGGCATCGGAATCGCGCCCGAGGATCTGGAGAGGATTTTCGAGCCGTTCGAGCGCGGCAGTTTGCCCGATTCAGCGATGCAGCCCGGGATCGGCCTCGGCCTGGCCATTACCCGTGTGCTCGCGCGGATACTCGGCGGGGAGGTGACGGTGTCGAGCGAAGTCGGCCGCGGCAGCAGCTTTCGGCTCCAGATATTACTGCCCGAACCGATGGTCGCCCCAACCTGGGCGCCGGCCTATGAGCGCGTGACCGGTCATAGCGGAGATCGCAAGACGATCCTCGTCATAGACGACGATCCTTCCCAGCTCATCGTCGTGCAGCGCCTGCTGCTGCCGCTGAACTTCGTCGTTTTCGCAGCAACGAGCGGCGCCGAAGGGCTTGCGCTGGCCGAAAGCTGCGCTCCGGATCTGGTCTTGCTCGACATCCAGATGCCGGGCTGCACCGGATGGGAGATCGCTGCGCAGTTGCGCGCGGCCTTCGGCCGGTCGCTGCGGATCGTCATGGTTTCCGCCAATGCCCATGAGTATCGCGCGGGCGGCGACGGCCAGAGCCACCATGATGCCTTTCTTTCCAAACCGGTCGATCTCGACGCGCTGCTGGATATGGTCGGCCGGCAGCTCGGCGTCGATTGGATCGTCTCCGGTGACGGTGAGGTCGAGCACGCGGCGGGCCCATCTTCCGATGCGCTTCCCCCGGCTGCCGAACCCTATCTCGTGAGCCTGCGGCACCATGTCAAAACAGGGCATATCCGCGGCATCGAAAAGCTCCTCGTCGAGCTCGAGGCCGAAGTGCCGGACAGTGCCGGGACGGTTGCCGAAATGCGGCGACATCTGGACGATTTCGATCTGCGCGGCCTTGCCCGGAGGCTCGGCAATGGCGACTAATCCGGGGAGCGGAACGCGCGCGACGATCCTTGTCGTCGACGATACGCCAGAATCGCTCCGCTTTCTGACCAGCACGCTCGAGCATGCCGGAATGACCGTCCTGATTGCAGTCGACGGGCTCGCCGCGCTCGATCTGCTCGAACATGTCACGCCGGATCTGGTGCTGATGGATGCCGTGATGCCTGGACTGGACGGCTTCAAGACCACGCGCCGGATCAAGTCGGACAGCCGCTTCCGCCACCTGCCGGTGATCTTCATGACCGGACTGACCGAGACCGAGCACGTCGTGCATGGACTGGAGGCGGGTGGGGTCGATTATGTCCACAAGCCGATCGTGGTCGACGAATTGCTGGCGCGCGTATCCGTGCACCTCGCCAATGCCCGCGTCGCGCAGGGCAGCCAGCTCGCGCTCGACACCGCCGGCCGACCGTCCTTCGCGATCGACGATGCCGGGGCGACCATCTGGCTGACGCCCCTGGCGACTGCCACGATCGAGCGGCTGTTTCCCGGCTGGGCGTCGCGCGACGGCCGGTTGCCCGGACAGCTTGCCGCGGTGGTCGAGCACTTGCAGCAACCTGGTGTGCCGCCCGGCGCCCAGGCGTCGCTCAAAGTCGCCGAGAGTGCCGTGGAATGCACGTTCCTCCGCCAGAGCGGCGCCGACCAATGGCTGTTCAGGCTGACCGAGCGTCGCGAAGGGGACGCCGAGCGGCTTCTCGCCGAGCGCCATGGCCTGACGTCGCGCGAGGCCGAGGTCCTGGTCTGGATCAGCCGCGGCAAGCAGAATCGCGAGATCAGCGAAATCCTGCACATCAGCCCGCGTACCGTGAACAAGCATCTGGAGCAGATCTTCGTGAAAATGGGTGTCGAGAATCGTGCCTCTGCCACGGCGATCGCCGTCGCCACGCTCTCGCAATAGGCCATGACAGGAACGCCGCAGAGCATAAGGGAACCCCTGAGCGCAGCAGGGCGAGCCGTGCTGGAGGGTGGTGATTTTGCCGGGGTGCGCCGCCTGGCGGCGGTCCGCATGGCGGAGGCCTCCGGCAAGGCGGAAGCATATTTCCTGCTCGGCATCGCGGATGCCGAGGCTGGCCAGGTGCGGGACGGGATCCGCCAGATCGAACAGGCAGTGGCGATCGCGCCGTACGGCGAGTATCGCGCGCAACTCGCACGTCTCTATACGATGGTGCGCCGAGACGGCGATGCCGCCGCCACGCTCCGCGCCGCCGAGGCCGCGCCGCCTGCGGATGCGCTCGGGCGCGACACGATGGGATGCGTCTATGCGCGGCTGGGCGATCACGACGCGGCGCTTCCGCATTTCGTTGCGGCGGTCGATCTCGCGCCGGAGAACGACCAGTTCCGCTACAATCATGCGGCCACACTGAGCTTCCTCGGCCGCACCGAGGAAGCCGAAGCGGTGCTCGAGGTGATCCTCGGCCGCGCGCCGAACGATGCGAGAGCCCATCATCTGCTGGCCGGCCTGCGGAAACAGACCCCCGCACGCAACCATGTGGAGCGGCTTCGCACCGTGCACGACGGCTCGTCGCCGGGGCGTGACCGTCTGCTGACGGGCTATGCGCTGGTGAAGGAACTCGAGGACATCGGGGATGCGGAAGAGGCGCTCGAGTGCCTTGTCGCGATCAACGCCGCGCATCATGCCACGCTCGATTATGATTTCGCGCGCGACGCCGCGATCTTCGATGCGGTCGAAGTGGCATGGCCGCTTGTCATGCGGGCACCGGCCGGGGAGGGGGCAACCGAAGCGCCGATCCTCGTGATCGGCATGCCGCGCACCGGCACGACTTTGGTTGACCGCATCCTGGCATCGCACCCCGGGGTCGAGAGTGTCGGCGAGCTTCAGGCGCTGCCGCTCGCGTTCAAGGCCGCGGCACAGACGCGCAGCCGCAACGTCCTCGATCCCGAGACGATCCTGGCCGCGGCTGGCCACGACGCGAGCGCGATCGGCCGCAACTATCTGGCGCGCACGGCCCATCACCGGCGGACTCCCGCGCTGCGCTTCGTCGACAAGTTCCCGGGCAATTTCTTCTACGCGGGGATCGCCGCCCGCGCACTGCCGAACGCGGCGATCGTCTGTCTGCGGCGGAACCCGATGGATACGGTTCTCGCCAACTTCCGCAATTTGTTCGCGATCGGATCGCGTTACTATGACTATAGTTACGATCTTCTCGACATCGCCGCTTATTATGCGCGGTTCGATCGGCTGATGGCGTTCTGGCGCAAGGCGCTGCCGGGCCGTATCCTCGAGCTCAGCTACGAAGAACTGGTCGAGGATCAGGAGGGGGAGACCCGCCGGCTATTGGCCCATTGCGGGCTCGACTGGGCCGACGAATGCCTGAATTTTCACGCCTATTCCGGTGCCGTGTCGACTCCGAGCGCCGCGCAGGTCCGTCGTCCGATCTATCGGGATTCCGTGGCGCGCTGGCGGAAACATGCGGCGGTGCTGGCGCCGGTGCGCGCGTGGCTGGAGGCGCAAGGTATCGCCGTCGACTGAGCGGCTCACGGGTGACCGGGCCGGCGCCCGCGATCAGGCACCGGACCCGAACTCTACCGAAGCCGCCTCAGCGCGACGCCAGCTGGTTTGCCTTGGCATTGTTGGCGGCCGTCGCAGCGGCAATACGCGAGCGAATATTGGCGATCACGTCCGCATGGCAGGCTCGCGCCTGGGCTCCGAGTGCGAGATGGATGGAACTCATCCCCTCGCCGCAAACCCTGTTTGCCGCCCGATCCATTCGGATCGCGAGACGCTGCTGACCCTCGACGCTGGTAAGATCGAGCCCCCGCAAGTCGAGCACTGCGCTGTCTGCCGAAAAGGGATTTTCACGGGGTGCCGCGAAGGCAGGCGCCGCCACCATCAGCGCGGCGAGCGCCACTATGCCGATCTTCATCATCATCTCCTGCATCTGCTCTTCCTGGCGCTCTTCGGCGATCAGGTGACGACCAATTAGTGCCGGCCGGCAGTTATTGCAAGTATAATGCCTAGTATTACTAAATAGAAGATCAGTATGCGCTTACTATCAGGCTGGCGAGTTCGCGTCGCTCGCCCAATGCGCCTGGCGGCAGCACGACGATTTCGGTGCTTTCGCCCCCGGTCCGCGCATCGTCCAGCGTCACCGTCAGCGTGCCGTCATGGACGCTTGCCCAGTCGCGCGCCGTCGCCAGCAGCACTGTCGCGCGCCAGGAGCGGTTGCCTTCGACCACGAGGGGTTGGCCCGCGATCCGGACTACCACCGCGGCATGGGGACGACGACCGGAGATGCGGAGGCAGGTCGCATCGCCGCAATGGACAAGGCGTGCCTTCGGTGCGGCGGCGGCACTGTCTGGAATCGCAGTCATTGCGAGACCCAGGAACAAGCAGAGGGTTTCCGATGCGGGCCGGATCCGGGCGGAAGCAACCATCGCAGCCCGATACCGGGCCGGGCGTCGGGGCGGTATGGGCAGTTTGACGTAGAGCGTGCCGCTCGCGGATCGGCTTACGTCAAACGCCCCATGTCATGGGGGCGTTATTATCGTTTAGCGTATTCGTAATACGCGGAGGCTCAAAGCAAGCCGACGCACGGGAAGGGTGTCGAGAGGAGGCGCTCGGGATCACAAAAAAGCCAAGGGGACAGAAGATGAGCCGACTTTCTCGCAGGGGGTTGCTGTGCGCGACCGCGCTCATGAGCGTTGCGGGCACTCCGGCGCTGGCGCAGGAAGCGTCCGCTCCGGAACAGGAGGCATCTTCGGGCTCCTCTACTGCCGGTTCGAACGAGATCGTGGTGACCGGCAGCCGCCGGCGGACCACGCTCCAGGATGCCCCGATCAACATCAGCGCGGTATCCGGAGAGGCGATCGAGAGCCTGCGGCTCGACGACATCCGCGCGCTCGGCAACTTCACGCCGGGCGTCACGATCGCGGATACCGGCCCGGCATCGACGGGCGAGATCATTCTGCGCGGCATTTCGTCCGGCGACACCAGCGTCAATGGAGCCAATTCCAACAACGCGGTCGGCGTCTATCTCGGTGAGGTTCCGCTCTATCTGGACTTCAAGCTGATCGACATCAGCCGCGTGGAAGTGCTGCAAGGGCCGCAGGGCACGCTCTATGGCCTCGGCACGCTCGCGGGCGCGGTGCGCTATATTCCCAACCGGCCCGATACGGATCGCTTCTCGGTCGACGTGCATGGCCGCGGCTATGCCCAATCGCATTCGGATGATTTCAGCGGCATCGGCGATATCGCCGTCAACCTGCCGATCTTGAAGGATCATATCGCGTTTCGGACCGCGACGGGCTATTACAGCAACGCTGGCTTCATCGATTACAATTATCTGCTGAAGCAGCCCGGCGCCTCCGATCCCCAGCCGGTCCGGGCGTCGGGCGGCTCGACCGGCTCCCTTGGCGGCCCTGCCGACTATCTTGCCAATTTCAAGCGCGCCGAAGATGTGAACTATGAGCACACCTTCACCACGCGCAACCAACTGCTGCTCGAATATAACCCCAATATCAGGGCGTATCTCACCTACGCCCATCAGAGCACCAAGAGCGGCGGGCGTCAGGCCAATGGCGCCGGTGTGCTCGGCACCGGGAAATATGAAGGGCCTTGGCGCTACCTCGAGCCGTTCGATCGCAAGTCGGATCTCTTCTCGGCCGAGATTTACGTCAATCTTTTCAACATTGCGCAGCTTGTCAGCACCACGGCATACACGAAGCAGAACATCCAGAATACGGACGACAATACCGATCTGCTTCTCGATCTTAACTATGGTTATGAAGCATTTCCCGAGTTTTCCTCCTACGCGAACAACGATCGGAACTATAAGCAGCTCAATCAGGAGATACGGCTCGTCTCGACCCATGGCGGCCCTTTCAACTGGGTCATCGGTGGATTCTACAACCGCCTTGAATTTGACTCGAGCCGGCACGAATACACGCCGGGGTTCGCGCAATGGCCTGGATATTGGGGCGTCAATCGCCCGGACAATCTCGAATATATCTCGCAGGTCAATACCAAGGATGTTGAGAAGGCGGTTTATGGCGAGGGTACCTTGCACTTGACCAGCAAGTGGCAAGTGACGGGCGGCATCCGCTACTTCAAATATGACTCGAATGTCTCGGGCGGTTCCGCGCTGCCACTGCTGGGGAGCGGGGTCGATCCCTATCCGTCGACGACGATCCGCCCGAACCGGATCCGCAAGGGCGCGACCGGCAAGGACGGCGTGGTCTGGAAGGCGAACACTTCCTACAAGTTCAGCGACGATCTGCTGGCCTATTTCACTTACTCGACCGGCTACCGCATCGGCGGCGTCAACCGAGTGGTGCCCTGTATCCTGCCATTGCCGCCCGGCCAGAATCTCTGCGCGCTGCCCAATGAGCTGATCTATGGGCCGGACAAGACACGCAACGCCGAACTGGGCGTGCGCGCCAGCCTGTTCGACAAGCGGCTCCAGTTGACGCTCGACGGCTATCATATCAACTGGAACGGCGTGCAGGTGCCGAGCCAGACGGTGAACGGCGCGATCGGCATCACGGTGAACGGCGCCAAGGCCGTCTCGCAGGGTTTCGATTTCCAGGGCACGCTCAAGATCACGCCGAACCTGACCCTGCTCGGCACCTATTCCTATGTCGATGCGCATCTGACCGAGGATGTGGCGGGGCTGGTGGTCAGCCAGGGCGTTCGTTACGACGCCTCCGCGGGTGACAGGCTGCCCGGATCGGCAAAGCATTCGGCCAGCGGCCAGCTCATCTACAGCTATCCGCTGGGCGACGGGCGCAGGATCGAGGCGAGCTGGGCCACCGTCTATCGCGGCGACATCTATTCGCGCGTGGGGCTGCGCGGCAATGGCGAGAAGATCCCGGGCTACGTCACGCACAGCGCGTCGCTGAACTACATCAGTGAGCGCTTCGAGATCGGGCTGTTCGCAGACAATATCTTCGACAAATATGCAGTGACTGCGATCAGCAACGACATCTCGTCCTACAATCAGGTCCGCACCGATGTGGTCGAACGCTACTACGCCCGCGGGGTGCTGACGCCGCGTCGCGTGGGTGTCGACTTCCGCATTCACTATTGATCGACCGAGGCCGGCCCGTGCCCGTCGAAAGCAACCTGCTTGCGATCGACGGACGGGTTGGCCCCATCGCCGGGGCGCGCGCCGCTACGTTATTCGGCCACCTGCGCCTCCCGAGACGCCATCCTAAAGCGGTGCCGGGAGCCCTCCTTTCGCTGACGTGACCGGAGCAAGTCTATGAAGAAGATCCTGTTCAGCTACGTGCAGCCCGCGATGGTCGCGGCAATCCTGGTCTTCTGGGCATTCGTTCCCAAGGCATGGGTCGAAAACGCCGGGACGCTCACCATAGGCATAGCGCTCACGACGCTGTTCGTTCTGGGGCTCGAATGGCTCAACGAACGGCATGCCAGCTGGCGCCTGACGAAGAAGGAGTTCTTCACCGACCTCTTCTACATGGTGTTGAGCATGACGGTGATTGCGTGGGTTACCGCCCGACTGGCCGAAGAGCCGTTGATCGCAGCAAAGCACGCGCTGGGCATCACCACCGAATGGGCCATGCATCTGCCCTTCGTCGTGCAGGTGGTGCTGGTCGTCTTCCTGGTCGAGTTCGGCCAGTATTGGATGCACCGGCTGATGCACAATTACACGCCGTTCTGGCTGACGCACGCGCCGCACCATCACATCACCCAGCTGAACGCTATGAAAGGTGCGGTCGGCAATCCGATCGAATTGTTCCTGATCAGCCTCAGCGTGGTCGCATTGTTCGATCTGCCGCTGAACGCCTTGTTCTGTGCCTTCCACATCCTCTCCGTGGTATCGACGTTCGCGCATGCGAATACGCGGTGCGATCCGCCCCGGTGGTACGCGTTATTCTTCACGACGATCCGGAACCATAGCCTGCACCATTCGGTGGGGTATGAGGAAACGCGCTGCAACTATGCGAACTCGCTGATCCTGCTCGATCGCGTCTTCGGCACCTATCGCGACGGAGAGGCTGAGCTGGTGGGCCAGGACGAACGCCGGCGCCTGTCGATCCTGGAGCAGATGCTCTTCCCGTTCCAGTCGATGATCGCGAAGATCAGGGCGGGGCGAGGTTATGCCTGACTGCGCCCAACCGGGCCGATACGGATGGATGTCGCCCTCCGCTATTTTTGGATATCGATCTGGAGACGTTTCCTGATGATCATCGGGTGTTTGAACAGGAATTCGCTTCTCCTGGCGATCGCAGGGAGTCTTGCGCTGATATCCTCGGCCGTTTCCGCCCAGGAGGAGCGGGTGCTCACCGTTCCGGGATTCGCCGATTTCCTCGCGGTGGACGGATCGTCGGTCTGGATCACCAACGAGGGGCGGGTCGAGCGCTGGTCGAAGAAGCGCAAACTAGCGGAAGTCGCCATGTCGCGCCCTTGCGGCGCCATGGCGGTCGCGTTCGGCTCCTTGTGGGTCGCCGATTGCAAGGACGGGACCCTCAACCGGATCGACCTCAAGACGGCGCGGAAAACTGCCGTGATCGCCACCGGCATCGCCAATCCCAAGGGCGAGCTGAATGTCGTGGCTGGCGCCGGATCGGTCTGGGTGGCGAGTGACGACAAGGGCGTCGTCGCTCGCGTGGATCCGGCGAGCAACGGCGTGACGAACGCGATCCAGGTCGATCCCGGCACCTATTATCTGGCATTCGGTCTCGGATCGTTATGGGCCGTCAGTGCCGACCACCAGAGCCTGCAGAAGATCGACCCGCAGACCAATACGGTCGTCGGGCGGACCGCGCTGGGCCGGGAGCCCGGCTTCCTCGTCGCCGGCGAGGGTGCTGTTTGGGTTCAGGAGCAGGGAGACGGGACATTGGCCCGGATCAACCCCGAGACCGGAGATGTCTCCGGCCGCGTAAAGGTCGACGAAACGTTGAAATATGGGGATATCGATGCGGGCGGCGGCAAGATCTGGCTGCGCACGACCGCGGGCCAGACGTTCGTGGTGATCGATGCTGAAACCCTTGCTATCCGCGCGCGGGTCGGAAAGACGACCGGCAGCGGCGCCCTGCGATATACGCGGAAAGGTGTATGGACGACGTCGCACGACGTCCACACATTGTCCTGGTGGAGGAAGCCTGCCCGTATCGGGAACTGACACGCCTGGGATCAGGCTGCAGGTGTGGATCCACAGCCAATTGAGCGCGCCCCTCAGCCGAGAGCGCACGCCGATCGCTCCGCGCAGCTTCAATCTCCGAAATCGAGCACTACCTTGTGCCTACCGATCTGCGCACGGCTGCCCCCATGGTGATAGCGGAACGGCTGTTACCCACGCCTCCCAGAGAGCCGCCGCCGGATCATCTCGGCAACGAACGCCTCTTCCTGCCTCGCCGCGGAGCGATGTGGTGCGGTTTACGGATGCCCTCTGACGTTGCGTCAGTCTGTGAACAGCATCGGCGCCAACTCGCGCAAGCTTCGCCGCCATGACTGAAACTCATGCCCCGTGTCGGGCGACACATAGAAGGCGCTTTTGATACCGGCATTCCTGAGCGCCTCGGCATTCGCGCGCGGATCGACGCGGGGGCCGCCGGGAGGGCCGGCGCGGCCACCTTCGAGCTCGCGGCTGCCGAAGCTTACGAATGTCAGCTTGACCTTCTCCCTGTATCCCGGGGCCGCATTCACATCGTCCAACGACACGGTTCCGCCGCTCAGCAGGCCGATATACGCGAACTTGTCGAGGTTCTTCAGCGTGATCAGCCTGGTTTCGAACCCGCCCATCGAGAGGCCTGCCATGGCCCGGTGACGCTGATCGGGAAGGGTGCGGAACTGGCTGTCGACATAGGGGATCAGCTCGTCGAGGAGCACCGTCTGGAACGGCTTGATGTCGAAGCTGGCGAGTCCGCCGGGACCGCCCGGCCGCACGTCGTTGGTCATGCCGTAGGTCATGACGATGATGAACGGCCGTGCCTTCCCGGCGGCGATCAGATTGTCCATGATCAGATTGGCATGCCCCTGATTGGTCCAGGCCGTTTCGTCTTCGCCCCAGCCGTGCTGCAGGTACAGGACCGGATATCGGTCTCGCGGGTTCTTGCCGTAGCCAGGTGGCGTATAGACGAACGCTCGGCGGGGAGCGCCAGTGCTGGGCGAAGGGAACAGAATCTGCTCGACACGGCCGTGTGGGACGTCCTTGAGCGCATAGAAATCCGCGTCGTGCGCTGGAATCTCGATGCCGCTTTCCCACCGCCTCGATCCGAAGAAGTTCAGCGTGCCGGGATCGTTGAACGTGCCGCCGTCGACGGTCAGGCGATAATAATGGAACCCCTCGTCCAGCGGCCCCTCGGTCGTGCCCGTCCAGCTTCCGTCGCCAGCCTTGGTCAGGACCGTGCCGCCCCTGCCGCCGAGGCCCAGGCTCACCTTCACGCTTGTTGCGTCGGGTGCGACGATGCGGAAGCGGGCATAGCCTTGCGAATTGACCTGCGGATATTGCTGGCCCGGCTGGTTCAGCGAGGACGGCTTGAAATCTTCAGCGATCGCAGGAGGGGGCGTCTGCGATACCGCCGGTTGCGCTGTCAGGATGGCCGCAAGCAATGCGGCGAAAGCGATCTTCACGGTATTTCCTCCCCTAAAGCGCCGCCGGCGAGGCCGGTCAGAAACCTCAGATATTAGCGCTAACATTAGGCCCGGTTAGTTCGATAGAATCAAGCTGTTCGCTCTTGGAGCCGCCATCGTAGTCAACGATCGAGCAAGTCTTGCTCCACTTGCTCACACATGGTTGCTGCACTGACCGACGATGGCTCAAGCTTGGGCGCGAGCGGTTGTTCGCTCCAAGGCGGCCGGCTGAACGCGGCCGGCCAACAGGAGCGATACCTCCACTTTCTTCAAGCCACGCTACAACCCGTGCAAACAATTTTTCGCCAGCGAAAACAATTTTGGATTTCGCATCGCGTGTTATCTACATCCAGAAACTGCATCAGCGGGTGTCCGGCTCGAACGAGGAAAGAGGAATAGGCATGGATGGCCTTCGTACTGCAGTCAGGCGGCGTGAACTCACCCGCTGGCTCGCGATCTCCCCGTTCGCAGTCTGCGCAGGCACGGCCTCTGCACAGGATCAGGTCTGGAGTTACGACACGTCTCCGGTGTTCGGCGAACTCGGTAGGACGTCCCTACGCCCCGTAACGCCCAGTGCCCGCGGCTTTTCACTGGCGGAAGTGCACCTGCTCAACGGAGCGCTGCTCGACGCCCAGCGCGCGAACGTCGCCTATATGAAGCGGATCGATATCGACCGCCTCCTTCACACGTTCCGACTGAACGCCGGTCTGCCGAGCGACGCCAAGCCGCTTGGGGGATGGGAAGCCCCGGAGATCGAACTGAGAGGCCACTTTGCCGGCCACTATCTGTCGGCTTGCGCCCTGGGCTACGCCTCCACCGGCGATACCGAGTTGAAACGGCGCGGCGACGCGATCGTGGAGGAACTCGCCATCTGCCAGCGTGCCCTCGACGCAGGTGGGTATCTCAGCGCGTTTCCCACCGAGTTGTTCGACCGTCTGGCCAGCGGCAAATGGGTGTGGGCGCCGTTCTATACGCTCCACAAGATCATGGCCGGACTGCTCGACATGCATGACCTGGCCGGCAATCGAGCGGCCCTTCAAGTGCTGCTGGGGATGGCGACCTGGACCGACACCTGGACGGCAGCGCGCGACGAGGCCGCCATGCTACGGGTGATCAACCAGGAATTCGGCGGGATGAACGATATTCTCTATCGCCTCGCCGCGGTTACCCAGGATGCACGCTGGATCGCGGTGGGCGATCGTTTCACGAAGAAAAGCGTGTTCGAGCCGCTGTTTCACCGCAAGGATACGCTGCGGGGACTGCACATGAACGAGCATGTCGCACAAATCCTCGGCGCCGCCTCGCGTTTCGACACAACCGGCGACGTCCGCTTTCGCCAGGTGGCCGACTTCTTCTGGGACACGGTCGTCGAAGGACGGACCTATGCCACGGGCGGGTCGAGCAACAAGGAGCACTGGATTGTCGATTCGAACCGTCTGGGGTTCGAAGCGATGAAGGGCGACAACCATCAGGAATGCTGCTGCGCCTACAACATGATGAAGCTGACGGCGCAGCGCTTTGCCTGGCGGCCGGACGTTGCGCTGATCGACTATTATGAGCGCAACTTGCTCAATCACCGATTGGGGATGATCGATCCCAAAACGGGCATGACGGGGTATTTCCTGTCGCTCACGCCCGGTGCGTGGAAGACCAGGGGCACGGAAGATACGACCTTCTGGTGCTGCAACGGAACTGCGCTGGAGGAATTCAACAAGCTGACGTCGATGGTTTACGCCCAGGATGACGACGGCATCTTCGTGAACCTGTTCGTGCCCACGCGCCTCGAGACGAAATCGGGGATCAGACTACGCCAGGAAACGAGCTTCCCCGCGCAATCGCGAACGCGGCTGGTGGTGGAAGCCGGGAACCGGAGGGAATGGACCTTGCGCCTGCGCATTCCCGGCTGGGCCAGCAAAGACCCACGCGTGCTGATCAACGGCAAGCCGGCGGGCACCCCGGAGCCGGGCAGCTATCTGGCAATGCGCCGCAGGTGGAAGCGGGGTGACGTCGTCGATCTTGAGTTGCCGATGCGGATGACGCTCGAGAGGTTCAACGATCGCCCCGGCGTGGGCGCTCTGGTCTATGGTCCCGTGGTGCTGGCCCAGCAGTTGGCAATGGGATCGATGCCCCCGGCGCTGCTGACGACACAGGGGCCCGAGATGGCGAAGGTGTCACCGGTCGCGGTAACCGCCTTACCCGCAGACATAGCCGACCGGCTTCGGCCTGAACCTGCGTCTCCGCTGACCTTCACCGCTGACGTGAATGGACGGAATCTGCTGTTCAAACCGATCAGTGACAGCTGGGAACGGTACGCGGTTTACGCGCCGGTTGCCTGAGCCTTTGGACCGCCAGCTTCGCTGGTCCCAGTTCAGCAGGCCACGCTATGCGGTGGCCAGGTTAAAGGCACCAGAGCCCGTGATTTAGAACGTGGTGATCCGCGAGGGCAATGACGATAGCAAGGTTGCCTCGAGTCCGACGATCAGTCCCAGTCCGACGGCGATGTCGCACGTCGGGCGCGATCCCGTGGCGGCCGATGGTTCCCTTTCCGGCCCTTGGTCGATACCATCGTGGGAACCAGCGAGGGACTTCATGAACCGCTTCGTCGCCCTTATCCGAGCCATCGGCCCCGCGACGCATGCGAAGATGTCGATGCGGGATTTGACCGACGCGTGCCGGCACGCCGGCTTTGCCGATGCGAGAAGCTGGATCACCACCGGGAATCTCGTGCTGGCGACGGAGAAGACCGCGAAAGAAGCGGAGGTGATGGTTGGCGACGCGCTGCGGAGTTTCGGGCTCGCCAACGAAGTCGTGATCCGCACGCCGGACGAGCTCGCTGCCATTGTCCGGGCAGATCCCTTCCCGGACGCCGTGCGCGATCGCCCGAGCGAGCTGGCCGTGTGCTTCGTCAAGGATCCCGGCCGCGGATTCGACTGCCTCAATCCGCCCACGGGGCACGAAAGGCTCGCTCGTGTCGGCGGCGATCTGGTGGTGGACTATGTCGGACAGATTTCGAAATCGAAGCTGCTGCCAGCCGTGATCGAACGCCGGACCGGCGCCCGCCTTACCTTTCGCAACTGGAATACGCTCACCCGTCTCGCCGGAATGGCCACCGAACCGGCACGCTGACCTCGCCTCAAAGGCATCGGCACCATCAACCGCCGGGCGGGCCGATGATCGTTTCACGGATCGAGCGGATCGGTAGCTTCGACGTGGAATGCAATCCGCGCGGGCGTGAAGCGCAGACTGAACCGGTCGGGGCCTGGCGCAAGGCGGCCCGGCTCGACGCCCATTTCGCTGAGGTTGCGCCGGGCGAGTTCGGGGCCGCCGATATACTGGATCGTGCGGTGGTCCGAGACGACCAGCGCCGGCCGGTCGACGGGGAATCCGGCGGCCAGAAGCAGGCGGGCACAATTGCGCAGGTTGGTCGTGGTGTGGCGCGCGTGCGGCTCGATCAGGATGCGGTCGGCCGGAATGCCGTGCTCGGTGACGAGCAGCCGCTTCATTTCGACCGCTTCGTTGAACGGCGTGCGGTTGGGGTGGACGTTGCCGCCCGACACGATGATGAACGGCGCGAGCCCGCGCGCGAACATGTCGGCGGCGATCCGCATGCGGATTTGCCCCATGACGCCGGTGCGCGACTGGGCATCCTCGGGTCCGTGTCCGAACACCAGCAGCGCAGTATAGGGGCTTGCCCGCCAGTCGGTCCCGGCGACTGCACGCAAGGTCGCGGCGTTCTCGCCGCTCAGCAACGGACGATACCTGCCCGCCTCGGTGCGCTCGTTCATCTGGAGCAGCCCGACCGCGTAACGTAGCGACGGATCGAAGAAGAGATCGTCATCATGCCCCATTGCCGTTGTGGCGACGCCGTGCGCGGTCAGCACGTCGGCATATTCGGGTTTGGCGGTGTCGAAGATGATCGCATCGATCTTCGGATAGCGCGGGGCGGTTCCCTTGGCGTAGACTGCGATCACGCGATTGATGGCCGCGGTCGCCTCGCCCCATGCAGTGGCGATGAGATCCGCGTCGGCCAATGTCTCGTGTCGGGCAAAACGACCCGAAGGCCGCATCTGCCCGCCGACGAGCGCCGCGCCGAGGCGGCGATCGCGCATCAACAACCGCAGCCGGGCCTCAACCGCGGCGATGTCGGCATCGGTCCAGACCCAGGCATCGGCAAGGCATTGCGGCGAAGGGGTGCATGTGTCCAGCGGCACGCGCGCGACGCGGTCCGCAGCGAGCTTGCGAAGGACGGTGTCGCCGCGCAGCGCCTGCCCCCAGCCATCCGCCGCCCGCAGCATCGCGAAGAGCGGGAAGACCCGCGTCTCCAGTGAGTCCGCGAACGGCGCCGTGTAGCCTCGGGGATCTTGTGCGCACGCCGCCGCGGGCACGAAGGCCAACGCGACGGCGAGAGCGATGGCGGCGTGGCGCAAGCTACCAGCTCCGGCTCAGGATGAAGCGGAAGTTGCGGCCGAACAGCGGACGGCCATAGATCGCATCGGTCGCGCCCTGGCCGGCGAGCTGGTCTGTACGCGGATTGCCTTCGGTAAGGCCCTTTGCGTTGGTGAGATTGTCGCCGACCACTTGAAAGCGCCATGGTCCGTAGGTCACCGACGCGTTCGCGCCGAACGTCTGATAGGCCGGCAGCGCCGTCAGGTTGAACAGGTCGACATAGCGACGACCGACCCATTCGTAGCGGCCGGCGATCTCGAGCTCGCCCTCGCCGACGGGGAAGTGGACGGCGGGGCGGAGATTGCCGAAGAATTTCGGCTCGCGAATGATCTGGTTGCCGTTGACCGCGCTGGGATCCGCGCCCGACGTGTTTTCGAGGTTGCGATATTGCGGATCGGCGACGGTGATCGATCCGGTCAGCTCGAACCAGCGCAGTGGCGCGATCTTGCCATCGACCTCGACGCCCTTGACGATCGCCTCGCCGACGAACGGCACCGATTGATCGTTGCGCCCGGTCACCGGGTTGAACGCGACGAACGAGGCGTTGAACGGATCGAACTTGGTGTAGAAGCCCGTGACGTAGAGGTAATTGCGTCCGAAGCTCGCCTTGACGCCGGCTTCATATTGCCGCGCCTTGGTCTTGATGATCGTCGGGGCGGTGCTCGTCGTCACGCCGAGCTGCGGCGGCACCTCGAGATTGGAGACGCGGCCATAGGCGCCGAGATTATCGGTGAAATCATAGTTGAGGCCGACCGTCCAATTGGTAGTCGACGGCTTCAATTCGCGCGATACGAACGCGCCGGTGAAGGCGCGGGTGGCATTGTCGGCCAGCGTGGTCGCGTCGCCGAGATCGGCCTGGGTCGAAAGCAAGGCATAGCCGTCATAGTCGTACCATTCCTTGCGAACGCCCGCGTCAAGCCGCAACCCGCCGGTGATATCCCACGTATCGTTGGCATAGACCGCGACCATCTTCGCGTTGCCCTCGCCCTGGTTGAGCGTGGTGGTATAGCGCAGCACGCCGTTTTGGGTCACCGAGCCGAGCACCGCGCCGGTGGCCGAATAGGCGACGAGATCGATCGTTCGCGGCTTGCTGTGCACTTCGATCAGCATGTCCTGATAGACCTGCCGGCTGCTCACGCCATAAGCCGAGCCGTAGATTCCGGCGCGGATATCGTGCGTGCCGAAACCGGTCTCGAACTTGCGGGTGACGCTGAGGTCGGCCTGGCTCGAATAGAAATCGGCGTCGATCGCGCGATACTGGCCCGACATGACCAGCCCCGAGTCCGCGGCCGGGTCATAGGCCGTCGCGCCGTTGCTGCCCGCGATCGCATAACCCAGCCGCGAGACGCCGGCGCCGAACGCCGTGCGCGCCGCAGCGAGATAGCCCGCGGCGAAGGTGGTCGCGTCGGCCGGATTGGTGGTCGAGTAGAAGGCGTCGAAGCTGCTCTTGCCCTTGGTGAGGCCGAGCTTGCCGGAAACCAGCCAGCCGTTGAAATCGGCCTCCCAGTCCACGGCGCCGTTGAAGAAGCGCATATGGCGGCCGTCGGCGAGATCGCGGTTCAGGGTCTGCATCGCGCCCGCGCCGTCGCGATACCGGATGTTGACGTCGCGCAGCGCCGGCGAGTTCAGCGTGCCGGTGTGATAGTCGATGTAGCGATCGAGCGAGACCGATGGGTTGCGCGGATCGGCCACCGGGATCGGCAAGTAGAACAGATTGTGGTCGTTGACGTACATCGCCGAGATCTTGACGAAGCCATTGCCGAAATCGTGCTTCAGATTGGCGCGGATCTGCCCGCCTTTGTCGCTGGGGAAGCCGCTGTCGCGATAGCCGTCATGCTGGCGCAGGAAGCCGCCCACAGCGAACGTCGTCTGGTCGTCGATCGGGCCCGACTGCATCAGATCGAGCCGGTACAGGCCGGTGTCGCCGAGCGTCAGTTGCGCACGGCCGCGTGCTTCGGGCCCGCCGGTCACGGTGATGTTGTTGGCGATCGCCGCGGCGCTGCTCGCATAGATCGGCGCCGGGCCACCGCGGACGATCTCGACCCGCTCGGTCATCAGGTCGTAGCGGTTCATGCCCTCGCCGGAGTTGAAGAACACGCCGTCGATCTCGTGATACAGCGGCAGGCCGTCCTGCTGGAAGATGAGATAACCGCGGTCGGTCGGGATGCCGCGGACGCGCGTGATGTTCTGCACCTCGCCCCCCGTCGCCTCGACCTGGATGCCAGGAACGGTGCCGAGCAGGTCGGCGAAGTTCTTGGGCGCGATCTTTTCGACGTCTTCCCGGCTCAGGGAATTGATCGCGTAGGAGACGTCGAAGCGGCGCTGGGCGCGCGCGGTGCCGGTAACGACGATGTCGTCGGGCGAATCCACATCGGCTTCGGGCTCCGCCGCAGACGCGGCCGGCTGCGCCGCCTCCTGCGCGGCCGCGAGGCCGGGTAGCATGCAAGCCAGCGCGCATGCGGATGCGAGAAGCGACACTGCGTAAGTCTTTTTGCCCGAGACGTGCATTTTTCTTCGACCCCTTCTTAGGATCGGCTGCGGCTAGGGGGCCTTCACTACGGCGCGATGACATCGTGGACCCGAGCAAGGTTTTCCTCGGCGGTACGATGGAGGGAGCGGTCCGTTCCGCCGCATCGGCGCTCCGAAGTCTGGAGCTCGACGGATCGGCCGCGCACTTCGCCGCGAAACCTCCGCGCGCGTCCTTTGACTGTCACACGCACAGACTATGTTCCGGAGAGTGTTGGAGAGGGCGTTGGTGATGAGTGCTTTCAATCCGCTGTTCGCAGCGGAAGTAATCGACTGCGTAGCCCAAGGCCGCGCACCAACGGTACATGAGCTCTATGCGGTCGCGGAGCGCATCCGCCATGATGCCGGAATGCGGCCGATCTTCGGCTGGGATGGCGCTTCGAGCGGCCAGGAGGAATGCCTCCTCATTCGCGCCGCCCATGCCGCGCTATGCGGCACCACGCCCTAGCGGCAATCCCGGTTTTCGGCGTGGGCGGGTATTGGACGGACCCGCTCTTCACACGGAACAGGCGTCTGCGCTCGCCGTTGTTCCCGCCGGATGCAGCCAGGAGCCGTGATGCCTGTTCCCGTATTCCATTGCAGAACGAACGTCGGCGGCGTGGACGTTTTCTATCGCGAAGCCGGGCCGGCCAATGCCCCGGTCGTGTTGCTTCCCCACGGCTATCCCTGCTCCTCATACGAATTCAGGGACTATATGCGCCATCTGGGCGAAGACTGGCGGCTGCTCGCGCCGGACTTCCCGGGCAGTGGCCATAGCGCCACGCCCGAAGCGTTCGCTTATGATTTCGACGGCTTCGCGTCGTTTCTGGAGGCGTTTGCCGATACGCTGGGGGTGGGGCGTTTTGCGCTCTATCTCCACGACTTCGGCTCGCAGATCGGCCTTCGGCTCGCGATCCGCGATCCCCGCCGCGTCGCCGCGATCATCATCCAGAACGGCGATATCTATGAAGATGTGCTCGGGGCCAAATATGCCGGGCTCAGGGACATCTGGAAAATGGAGCGGCCGGAAGGGCTCCGCAAATTGCGCGAGTCCATCTCGAAGGATCATTTCAGAGACGAGTTTCTGAACGACGTCCATCCCGAGCTGGCCCAGCGGATACCGCCCGATCTTTGGGAGCTGCACTGGGCGCTGATGACGGAGCGGCGCCAGGAGATTGCCGCGGCCATCATCTACGACCTCAAGGACAATCTTGCGTGGTTTCCCCGTTATCAGGCCTTCTTGCGAGAGCATTCGCCGCCGGCGCTGATCCTGTGGGGCCCACAGGACGGCTACATGCCGGAGGAATCGGCGCGCGCCTATCTGCGCGACTTGCCCGACGCGGAACTCCACCTGCTCGATGCCGGGCATTGGCTGCTCGAGACCAGTCTGGAAGAGGCGGTCGATCTCACACGCGATTTCCTGAAGCGCGTCCACGATCGTGTCTGAGCCGAGGCAAGGGATCGAGAGGAGTCAGAACATGCACCCGGCGACCCGCCAACGACTTCGCCTTGCCGGCGGTACGGACCTGGCCTTTATCACGGCAGGTGACCCATCCAGCCCGGCGGTGCTGCTCCTGCACGGTTTTCCGGGATCGGCGGACTATTTCCGGGCGGTCGTGCCCGAACTGTCGCGGATCGCCTATGTGATCGCGCCGGATCTGCCTGGCTTCGGCGAATCGGACGTTCTGCCCGCACCTTCGTTTCCGGCCTTTGGCCAGGCCATTTCGGAGTTGCTGGACCGGCTCGCGGTCGGGCCGCGCTACATCTACCTTCATGATTTCGGCGCCCCGGTGGGGTTCCACATCGCTCTGCAGGCACCGGAACAGGTCCTCGGCCATATCATCCAGAATGCCAATGCGCATCGAACCGGGCTCGGGCCGCCTTGGGCCCCGGCGATGGACTATTGGTCGCATCCAGACCCGGAAAACGAGGCGGCTGCGACTGCGCATCTGACATTCGAGGGCGTACGCAACGGGTATCTCGGCGGGATGCCGCCGGACGTGGCGGCGCGTATCGCGCCCGAGATATGGGAGGAGGACTGGCGCGTGATGCAGCTGCCGGGCCGGATGGAAACGCAGCGGGCGTTGGTTGCGGACTATGGGAACTATGTTGCCGGGTTCGATGCCATCGCCCGATATCTTGCGCGCCGGCAGCCGCCTTCGTTGATGTTCTGGGCCCGCCACGATCCCTTCTTCGATCTCGCCGAGATCCAATCCTGGATGCAGGTGTTGCCGAGGATGGAAGCCCATGTCCTCGATGCCGGCCACAAGCTGCTCGAAACGCACGCGGCCGCCGCGGTACCGCTCATGGTCGACTTCATCCGGCAAACGCGACGGAGAGGCGAGCGAACGCAGGCGGGTGCGTGACGGCGCCTGCGCGCTCTCGGCCAGACCCGCCGTTTGGCGGAGTCACCTCCACCATCCGGCGGCGCGGCAGCCCGCATGCAGCTCGCGCTACATGCGGAAGGACAGGCTGCCCACGAAAGTACGCCCGTTCTTGTAGAAGGCCGAGGGCCGATCGGGCGTGCCGCTATATTGCAGATAGGTCTCGTCGAGCAGGTTCTGCGCCTGGACGCTGATCGTGACATTGTCGGTCAGCTTGAACGCGGCCGAGGCATCGAGCTGATTGTACGGCGCGACCATTTCCTGCGAGCCGAGGCGCCCGATCGTCCGGAAATAGGAAGAGCGATAGCTATAGCTCAGGCGCGCCTGGAACGGCCCCTTCTCGAAATAGGGAATGATGTTGACGGTGTGCTTCGAGAGATAGGGGAGGTTGAGGATCTCGGTCGTGTCGAGCGTCGTCGAGGTGCTGCTGTCCTGGTAGGCATAGTTCGCCTGGATGCCGAACCCGCCCCAGATCTCCGCCTGGCCGTGCACGAGTACGCCGTTGACCTTCGCCTTGCCGCCGTTGACCGGCTGCGACACGCTGTAGCGGTTTTCGAGCTGGCCGGTCAGCGAGTTGTAGAGCGTGACGCCTTCGCGGCGGGTGTTGACGATGTAGTTGGAAATTTCGCGGCGATAAAGCTCGAGCGAAAGCAACGCGCCGGGCGCCGGATAATATTCCGCCGTGACTTCGAAATTGGTCGATTCATACGGCTTCAGATTGGGATTGCCGCCGCCGGCATCGTAGGTGACGTCGTTCTGTGTGATCGAGGCGGCCAGATCCTGGTAGCGCGGCCGCGAGATCACCTTGGCCACCGCCCCGCGGAAGATCAGCTTGGGGTTGACCTCATAGGCGACGTTGAACGACGGTAGGAACTTCAGATAGTCGTTCGCAGTGCTGGTCGGCACGGGGCGCGGATTGGGATCGGTCAGCGTCGGCAGCGCCAGCGCATATTGCGAGAGGTTTTTGGTGTAGACGAGCCGTCCGCCGATATTGCCGCGCAGGCCCCCGCTCTCGAAGTTGAACTGGACGTAGCTCGCCGCGACCGTTTCCTTGACGCGGGTGGAGGCGCCCACCTTGTCCACGAGTGGCGAATTGATCGCATCGGCGAGGATGTCGATGACCGATTGCTCGGGCAGGTTCAGATATTGCGTCGCGCTGCCGCTGCCCCCCGTGCCGCTGAAGACGCCGTCGGGAGTCACCAGTGTCTCGACACCGAGCTCCGAACCGAGCCGCGACTGCTGGAGATACGTGTTCACGCCGCGCGCATCGACGCGGTTGATATGGTGGGTGAAGCGGCCGCCGATCAGCACTTGCGTGAAGAAGCCGCCGACGGGAACGGTCGCATCGAAACCCGCGAATATGTCGCTGTCGGTGGTGACGCTGTAATCGAGGCCGCCGATCTGCGCGGCGATCAGCGGCGACCCGTTCACCATCACCGGGTTGCCCTCGATCGTCGCGGGATTGTTGTTCGGGTTGGTGAAATAATTGGCCGGATTGGTGAGGTCGCCGACGAAATTCACATCCGCCGTGGTGGGGCTGATCGAATAGCTGAACGGCAGCCGGGTCTGTACGTTGAAGAGATATTCGGGATTCCGCCCGCCCGTCGCCTTGCTCCAGCCGCCGGCGAAGGACAGCTTGGCACCGTCGTCACCTTCCCAGTCGGCGAAGAAGTTGAGATTGTCGGTCTTGAGCTTCGTATGGCGAACGAGCGTATCGAGCTGTGCGCTCTGGCCGGTGGCGGCGCCGAAGCTGGCATCGGTCACCACGCCGTTCGAAATGGTCGCCGATTGGAGCACGTCGCCGGTCCACGCGCCGGGGATCGTGTACATCGACTGGCTGTAATTGTTGTAATTGCCTTCGATGTGCGTGCCGTTGAGCGTCAGCGTCAGGTCGCTCGACGGGCGCAGCTGGACGGTGCCGGCGACGCTGGCGCGTTTGCGCTGCTGCTGGAAATAGGCATAGTTGATGCCGAAGGGCGATGCCGCCTTGTCGAGATCGGCGAGCGTGCCGCCGGTGATCACCGCGCCCGGGTTCTTGAGCACGCGCTGGCCCGCGGCGTTCGTCGTCATGAACGGACTGCCGGAGCCGTCGGCATTGTCATAGCCGAAGAACTCGACGCCCGAGCGCACGAGATTCTGCTTGTCGTAAGTGGCTGCGATCAGGACGCCGAAGGTCTCGGCGTCGTTCTTCCAGCTGTAAAGGCCGGAGCCGCGGATGTTCCCCTTCTCGGCGCGATCATTGTACGAATAGCCACCCGAGGCGAAGATGGAGTTGGCTTTCAGCTCGAGCGGGCGGCGCGTGCGGACGATCACGGTGCCGCCGAGGCTGCCTTCCTCGATCCGCGCCTCGGGCGACTTGTAGACTTCGAGCCTGTCGACCAATTCGGGGGCGAGCAGCGAATAGTTGAAAGTGCGGCTGCTGGGATCATTGTCGTTCCCGCCCCAATCGGCCGAGGCGAGGCCGTGGCCGTCGAGCAACATGCGGTTGAGCGCGGGATCGGTGCCGAGGATCGCGACCTTCTCGCCCTCGCCGAAGCGGCGGTCGATGGAGACGCCGGGAATGTGCGACAGCGACTCGGCGACATTGCGGTCGGGGAACTTGCCGATATCCTCTGAGGAGATCGCATCCACCACGGCATTCGCATTGCGCTTGATCTCGAGCGCCTGGCGAAGGCTGCTGGCATAGCCGGTGACGACGATCTCCTCGCCGGCGGCATCGGGTCCGGCCTGGGCGGTGGTTTCGCTTGGCGCTGTCGTCGTGGGCGGCGCGGCGGGGGTCTGTTGCGCCTGCGCACTCGCGGCGAAGCCGGTCAGAGCGGAGGTCAGGAGGATCGTCTGTCGCAAACGCATCACAATATTCCCCTAAAAAACACGGACCTCGGACGTAATTGGAGGTCCAACTCCCGGTTGCCGATCGCATCGGCCTTGCCGCTTGCCACGATCCGGTTCGGGATCGCGAAAGCGTACCAATCGACATAACCAAAGCATACCATTTGGGCGACCAGGTGCCTTTTCCGTATGTCGCGATAATCGGGCCCTCTGTCGTGTTTTTGCGGCGTTGTGTCGCCTTCTGCATCGAAACGGAGAGAGGGTGGCACGCGATTGGGCCGTAAGAAGGTGCGACTTGAGAGCGAATGGTATAGTACCAAATCGACCAAGGTTGGCGGGCAGCGCCACGCCGCTGGATTTAGATGTCGCTGAGCTCCGCGACGAAATCATAGGCGTCGCCCCGATAATAAGAGCGAGTGACTTCGGCGGCGCGGCCGTCACGCAGAAACGCGCGCCGCTCGATCAGCAGGCCGGGGTGACCAGGATCCACGCCCAGCATCCGGGCATGTTCGCCACCGAACGGCACTGCCCGGAGCCGCTGCAGCGCGCGCACCGGGCGATTGCCGGCTTTTTCGAGCGCGTCGTACAACGAGTCCTGCACGACATCGACCGATGCTAGGCAGTAGCCGGCGATGGTCGAGAATTCGAGCGCCATCGGCTCGTCATCGGCATAGCGGATTCGCGCGAAGCGGAGCACCGGGGCGCCGGGCGACAAGCCCAGCATCATTGCTTCTTCCGGGTTCACCTTGCCGGGTGCGCGGGAAATCCAGCTGCTGCTGGCCTTGCGGCCGCGCGCGGCCATGTCTTCGGTGAACGAGGAGAGCTTGGAGAAGCTTTTTTCGACGCGCCCGGTGACGAACGTCCCCGCGCCGCGACGTCGAGTAAGCAAACCTTCCTCGACGAGCCCGACGATCGCCTTGCGGACCGTGATGCGCGCCACATTATATTCGACGGCAAGATCGCGTTCGGGCGGGATCGCATCCCCCGGAGCGAGGACATCGGAGCTGATCGCGTCACGGATGAGCTGCTGAAGCTGGAGGTAGAGCGGAGATGGGTTGTCTTCGCGGAAACGCCCGATCTGATCCGAGAATGCCATCAATCTTCCCCCACGGCGCCCCCGCGGCTCCCGCCCCTGGTCGCCGCGACGCTAACGCAACGCGCCCGCTCGAGCAATGGGATGGGTGTGGATTCATATTGGTATTCCTCTTTCCATTCTGGGGATATGGGGTCGCGATCGGACTTTCGTGGTCCAGGAAGGAGTGGGGCGGAAGGTGGCTATTGTGCCGCAGGACCCATATTGGTTACATCACCGGATCGCGCCTTCAGGGCGCCAGCGGGAGAAGCGTGATGCGGGTTGTTGGGGTGCTGCAGCTGCGCCGTGTCGGTTGGGCGGTGTTGCTGTTTGGTTCCCCTCTACTGGCGCAGTCCGCCGATCCGCTTCCGCTGACCCCGCTTCCCCAATCGATCGTGCAGGGGGCCGGCAGTATCACGGTGCGCGACGGGACCGTGATCGGCGTGGTGCCGGGCGACGCCGGTGCCGCCGCGGCGGCGCGCGTGCTGGCGGCGCATGTCAAGGTCGAGCGTGGGCTCACGCTGGCCACGCGTGAGGGCGAGGGTGCGATCGCCCTCGTTCGCGACGCATCGGTGCAAGGGGAGGAGGCTTATCGCGTCGTGGTGGACCCCCAGGGCATCCGCATAAGCGCTTCGGGCGATCGCGGTTTGCTGTACGGCGCGATGACAATTGCCCAGCTGCTCAGCCCCGATCGAGCTTTCGGCAAACCGGTCAAGGTGCCGGCGGTGACGATCGAGGATGCGCCGCGTTTCGGCTGGCGCGGGCTGATGCTCGATCCGGTACGTCACTTTCAGCCGATCGCATCGATCTACGCCGTGGTCGACCAGATGGTGTCGGTGAAGCTCAACACGTTGCACCTGCACCTCACCGACGACCAGGGCTGGCGCTTCGAGGTCAAGCGCTATCCCAAGCTTACCGAGATCGGCGGGTGGCGCACCCCCCCGTCGACCGGCGGCGCACCGGGAGCCAAGGTCGGCGGTTTCTATACGCAGGAACAATTGAAGGCGCTGGTGGCCTATGCCGCCGAGCGCGGCATCACGATCGTCCCCGAGATCGATCTGCCCGGCCACGCACAGGCGCTCGTCGCCGCCTATCCCGAATTCGGGGTGTTCGGCGATCGGCCCGAAGTTTCACACGATTGGGGCGTGAATCCCTATCTGTTCGATCCCGGCCCCAGGGGCGTCGCCTTCGTCAAGGAAGTGCTCGACGAAGTGATGGCGGTGTTCCCCGGCACGTACATCCATCTCGGGGGGGATGAGGCCGTCAAGGATCAGTGGGAGCGCTCTCCGCGTGTCCAGGCGCAGATCAAGGCACTGGGGCTCAAGGACGAGAACCAGCTGCAGAGCTGGATGATCGACGAATTCGGCAGCTATCTGGCGAGCAAGGGCCGCCGCCTGATCGGCTGGGACGAGATCCTCGAAGGTGGGTTGCCGCCTTCGGCCTCGGTGATGTCGTGGCGCGGCGAGAAGGGCGCGGTCGATGCCGCGAACCAGAATCACGACGTGGTGCTGAGCCCTGCGCCTACTTTGTATCTCGACAGCCTGCAGAGTGATCGCAGCGACGAGCCGCCCGGGCGGCTTTCGATCCAGACGCTCGCCGACGTCTATAAATACGAACCGATGCCCGCGGGCATCGATGCCGAGAAGGCGAAGCATGTGCTCGGCGCGCAGGGCAATGCGTGGAGCGAATATCTGGCGACTCCGTATCAGGTGCAGCACATGATCTTCCCGCGCGCCGCCGCGATTGCCGAGATCACCTGGTCAGCCAAAGAGAAACGCGATTTTATAGGCTTCCTCACACGGCTCGATCCGCAGGTCCAGCGCTGGCGCCGCTCGGGGGTAGAGGTCGCCGACAGCGCTTTTGCTGTTGGTTTCCATCTTCAGAGCACGCGGGGCGACGCGCTGCGCGCCAACCGGGCAAGCGTCGCGCTCGCGACGCAGGCGCCATATGGCACGATCCGCTACACGCTCGACGGCAAGGTCCCGACCGCGAAATCGCCGGTGTACAGAGCGCCGCTGTCGCTGAAACCGGGGGTGACGATTCAGGCCGCCGCATTCGATGCCGCGGGCAATCCGACTGCTCGGCCGCGTAGCTTCGACACCAGCCGCGCGGCACTGCTCACGCGGACCAGCTCTGAGCTGGTCGCCTGTCCGCGCGGCGCGTTCGGCCTGCGTGTACCGCTGACGTCGGAGGCGACGGAGAATGCGCCTGTGTTCAACGTCAATCTGTTCGACACGTGCAGCGCCTATCCGGCGGCTCCGCTCGACATGGCGAAGAGCTTCACGATCGACGTGGCGCGGCTGGCGCGGCATTACGGCCTCGCGCACGAAGCCAAGGCGTTGCGCGCGCATTTCAACGTGACCACGCATGGCGAGCTGGTGATCTCCGCACGCTGTATCGCTGCGGCTAAGGACAAGACGATCGAGCCGCTCGTCGTTGCCAGTTTCCCGCTGCCTGATCCGGAAACCGCCCCGACGCGGTTCAGCTTCTCGGGCACGTTGCCGGCGATGCAGGGGGACGCGGATTTGTGCTTCCAGTTCACTTCGCCGCTTTCGGATCCCTTCTACGCGGTCGAACGCGCCACACTGAGTGAGGCCGCGAAGTGAAAGCGCGCGCAATAGCACTGCTGCCCGCACTTCTTGCAAGCGTCTGCGCGGTTGCCGCGCCGCGTGAAACGGCAAAGCTCGACGGTGCGTGGGAAGCGCGGATCGATCCCGCCGACGCCGAGAATGCGAGGAAGCACCCGAAGGAGGCCCAGTGGTTCCCCGCGCATGTGCCGGGTAGCGTCCAGCAAGATCTGATCGCCGCGGGCGGCGTCCCCGATCCGTTCAAGGGGATCAACGAAGCGCCGATCCAATGGGCGGGGCTGACCAATTGGCAGTTCCGCAAGGTGATCGACGTGACTCCGGCTATGCTCGCGCGTGATCATGTCGACTTGGTGTTCGACGGGCTCGACACCTTCGCGAGCGTGACGGTGAACGGCAAGCACTTGCTGACTGCCGACAACGCCCATCGCCGGTGGCGCGTTGATGCGAAGACGGCACTGAAGCCAGGTCGCAACGAGCTGATCGTCCGCATCGCCTCACCGATCCGTACGCTCCAGCCGATGGTGCTGGCCGAGGCCAACCCGCTGCCCGGCGAATATGATTCTGCGTTCGGCGACGAGCCCAAGGGCAAGCAGACCTCGCCGTACATCCGGAAGCCCAAATATCACTACAGCTGGGACTGGGGTCCGCGGCTGGTGAATATCGGCGTATGGAGACCAGCGCGGATCGAGGCATGGGATGAAGCGCGGATCGATGGCTTCCGCGTCGATCAGGAAGCGCTCAACGATAGTGAGGCGCGGCTGGTCGCCCGCTGGCGGATCGTCGCCGGCGGTGTGGCCAACGTGACGCTGCGCGCGCGGGTCACCGGCCCCGACGGCAAGCAGGTCGAGATCAGCCGGGCCGCCAGCCTCGTCGCCGGCGAGAATTGGGTCAGCGCGCCGCTGACAATCGAGAAGCCGCAGCGTTGGTGGCCCGTCGGCTATGGCGCGCAGCCGCTCTATTCGGTCGAGGCGACGCTCGATGCCGGCGGCACGACCGAAGACCGGGTGACCCAGCGGATCGGGCTGCGCACCGCCGAATTCATCCGCAAGGACGGCAGTTTCGGTTTCAGGATCAACGGGGTGCCGATCTTCGCCAAGGGCGCGAACCTGATCCCGTTCGACAATTTCCCGTCGCGCGTCGGCGAGCCGCAGATGCGCCAGATCCTGACCAGCGCGCGCGACGCCAACATGAACATGATCCGCGTCTGGGGCGGCGGCTATTATCTCGACGATGCCTTCTACGCGCTCGCCGATGAGATGGGTCTGATGATCTGGCAGGACTTCATGTTCGGGGGATCGGTGACGCCGCCCGATGCAGCGTTCCGCGAGAACGTCCGGGTGGAGGCCGAGGAACAGGTCGAGCGGCTCCAGCCGCACCCCTCATTGGTCGGCTGGTCGGGCGGCAACGAAGTGCTGTCGGGTTGGGAGAACTGGTCCGATCGCAAGGCGTTCAAGACGCGAATCGGCGCCGACGCGCAGGAGCGGATCGGCACCAGCATGGCAGTGCTGTTCGATCGCGTGTTGCGCGACGCGGTGGTGGCGCGCGCGCCGGGGACGCCTTATTGGCCGGGCTCGCCTTCGAGCGACTATGAGGGCCCGACCGATACCGACAAGGACGGCGACCGGCATTTCTGGGATGTGTGGTCGGGATCGAAGCCGGTCGAGCGCTATCTGGATTCGTGCCCGCGCTTCATGTCCGAATATGGCTTTCAGGGAGTGCCCGATCTGTCGACGATCCGGGGCTTCGCGGGCAAGGGCCCGCTCGCGATCGACAGCCCGGTGCTCAAGGCGCACCAGAAGTTCCTCGCCGGCGAAGGCAATGCGCGCCTCCAGCTCTATCTCGATCAAAGGTTGCGCAAGCCGAAGGATTTCGCCGACCTTGTCTATCTGACGCAGGTCAACCAGGCGCAAGCGATCGATATGGCGGCGCGGCATCACCGCGGATGCCGTCCGGTGACCTTGGGCTCGCTTTACTGGCAGCTCAACGACACGTGGCCGGCGATCTCGTGGGCTAGCGTCGACTACAACGGCCAGTGGAAACTGCTGCACTACGCCGCGCGGCGTTTCTTCGCCCCGCAGGCCATCGTCGCCGAGCATAAGGACGGCGCCATGCGCATCGCGCTCGTGTCGGACGCGACCTTGCCGATCGCCGCCGAGTGGCGCGTCCGCGCGTTCGACATGGCGGGCAAACCGCTCGGCACGAAAGGCGCGGCGGTAACGCTCGAGCCGCTGGGGGCGCAGGAAGTGGCCAGCATCGCTGATGCCGAATTGTTCAACGGTGCCGAAACCACGGCCAGCTTCGCGGTTGCCGAATTGCTGATCGACGGGCGCAGCGTCTCACGCACGATCGTAGAGCGTGCCTTGCCCAGGGACATGGCCTATCCCGCCCCCGGATTGACCACGCGCTGGGAAGGCAAACGGGTGACGATTGCCGCGTCCGCCCTTGCGCGCGCCGTGATGCTCGATTTCGGCGATATCGCCGCGCAGCCGAGCGACGATGGCTTCGACTTGTTGCCCGGCGAAAGCTTGACGATCGACATACGCTCCGATGCTTCTGCCGCAGCGCTGAAGCACGCGCTGACGCTTCGAACCTTGGGACCGCAGCGATGATCCTCCCGTTCCTGCTCGCTGGTACCGAGCCCGATCCCGATGCGGTGGCCAAAGCGATCGCCACAATGACCGTCGAGGAGAAAGCGGCGCAGCTCCAAAGCACTGCGCCTGCCGACGCCGAGGCCGAAATCCCGGCCTATGATTGGTGGAACGAGGGCCTGCACGGCCTTGCGCGCAACGGCTATGCCACCGTGTTTCCGCAGGCGATCGGCCTAGCGGCGACATGGGATACCGCGCTGATGCAGCGCGTCGGCGACGTCGTGGCGACCGAGGCGCGGGCGAAGTTCAACGCGCGGCCAATCGGTGCCGACCGGCGGATTTACGAGGGGCTGACGATCTGGTCTCCCAACATCAACATCTTCCGCGATCCGCGCTGGGGGCGCGGACAGGAGACATATGGCGAGGATCCGTATCTGACGGGGCATCTCGGAATCGCCTTCATCCAGGGACTGCAGGGCCCCGATCCGGCGCACCCCAAGGTGATCGCCACGCCCAAGCATTTCGCGGTGCACAGCGGTCCAGAGGCCGGGCGCGACGGCTTTGACGTCGATCCGAGCCCGCAGGATCTGGAATCGACTTATCTGCCGGCGTTTCGCCTAGCAGTGACCGAGGGGAGGGCGCGGTCGGTGATGTGCGCGTATAATTCGATCCACGGCGTTCCGGTCTGCGCGCTGCCGTCGCTGATGATCGAGCGACTGCGCGGCGATTGGGGTTTTCGCGGCCTCACCGTCTCGGATTGCGACGCCGTCGCCAATATCCATCTGTTCCACCACTATCGGCTCGACGGCGCGGCCGCCGCGGCCGCGGCGCTCAAAGGCGGCAACGACCTCAATTGCGGATCGGCCTATGCCGCTTTGCCGCAAGCGGTAAAGCGCGGGCTGGTAACCGAGGCCGAGATCGACACTGCGCTGACTCGCGCGCTTTCGGCCCGCGCTGCGCTCGGCACCTTATTCGGCGCGGAAAGTCCGTGGAACCGGATCGCGCCGAGCGAAGTAGGTACACCCGCGCACCGCGCGCTGGCGCTGGAGGCGGCGCGCAAGGCGATCGTGCTGCTCAAGAACGATGCGAGCCGGCTTCCGCTCGCCAAGGGCAGTCGCATCGCAGTGATCGGCGCCGATGCCGATGACCTCAATGTGCTCGAAGCCAATTATCACGGCACCGCGGCCGATCCGGTGACACCGCTGGAGGGCATCCGCCGCCAGTTCGGCACGGCAAATGTGCGATATGCCCAAGGATCGTTGCTCGCCGATGGCGCGTCAGTAATGGTACCCGAGACGGCGTTCTCGGCGGAGGGCAGGCCCGGGCTGAAGGCCGAATATTTCGCGAGCCCCACGGTGACGGGCGCGCCCGCAATGGTGCGGCAGGATCGCCGGATCGATTTCAACTACACGCGCGCCGCGCCCTTGCCCGAGCTCGATGCCAAAGGCTTCGCGGTACGCTGGACGGGCGCGCTCGTGCCGCCCGGCCCGGGCCGCTACACGCTGGCGATCGACATCCCGGCGTGTTGGAAGGACTGTACGCGGCACGATGCCGTGCGGCTGTGGATCGACGGCAAGCCGCTCCATCAGGGGCCCCTCGGCAAGGCGCGTGTCGAAATCCCCTTCGTCAGCGATGGGCGTCATCACGATTTCCGGCTCGAGCTCGATCATTATGGCGAGGACGAAGGCATCCGACTGCTTTGGCTTCCCCCGGCGGAACCCCTCCTCGAACAGGCAGTCGCGGCGGCACGGGATTCGGACGTGGTGGTCGCCGTGCTTGGTCTGTCACCCGATCTCGAAGGCGAGGCGCTGCAGGTCAGCGTACCCGGCTTCGTCGGCGGCGACCGGACCGACATCGCATTGCCGCATGCGCAGCAGCGGCTGCTCCAGGCGCTCCGCGACACCGGCAAGCCGGTGGTGCTGGTGCTGACGAGCGGCAGCGCGGTGGCAGTGGATCCGGCGATGGCCGACGCGATCCTCGCCGCATGGTATCCAGGCGAGGCGGGCGGCACTGCGATCGCCGAGACGCTGGCCGGGCTCAACAACCCTTCGGGGCGCCTGCCGGTCACCTTCTACAAGGCCACATCGGATCTGCCGGCCTTCGTCGATTACGGGATGAAGGAGCGCACCTATCGCTTCTTCACCGGCACGCCGCTCTGGGGTTTCGGCCATGGATTGAGCTATACCAGCTTTGCCTATGCCGGGCTGGAAGCGAAGGGTGCGAGCACGGCCGCGCCGGTGGAGATACGCGTGACGGTGCGCAACAGTGGCGCGCGCGCGGGCGAGGAGGTCGTGCAGGCCTATCTGGTGCCGCCGGCGGAGAAGGGGGCGACGTTCACCGCACCGGTGCTCCAGCGCCAGCTGGTCGGCTTCCGTCGCGTGGCTCTCGCTCCGGGCAAGGCGCAGACGGTCCGTTTCTCCCTCGATCCACGCAGCATCAGCACGGTCGCGCGCGACGGAACGCGTCGTGTCGTGCCCGGTGCCTATCGGCTCTGGGTGGGCGGCGGCCAGCCCGGCGACGCGCCCGGCCAATGGGCCGACTTCACGCTGAGCGGAGACGCGCTGGAACTGCCGAAATAGTGAATCGGCCGAAATCTGCCCGATACTGAAGAGGATCCGCATGACCGAGCTTTCTCGTCGCAGCCTGATCGCCACCAGCCTGGCGGCGAGCGCGATCCCCTCGATCCCGGCATTGGCGCGGGCCGGCGCGGCGCCAAAGCCTTATGGCGCCGTACCGAGCCCGCGGCAGTGGCGCTGGCACGGCCGCGAACAATATGCCTTCGTGCATTTCTCGATCAACACCTTCACCGACAAGGAATGGGGCTTTGGCGATGAAGACCCCAAGCTGTTCAATCCGAGCGATTTCGATGCCGACCAGATCGTAGCGGCGGCCAAAGCGGGCGGGCTCGGGGGAGTGATCCTCACTGCCAAGCATCACGACGGCTTCTGCCTGTGGCCGACCAGGCGCACCGAGCATTGCATCCGCAACAGCCCCTACAAGGGCGGCAAGGGCGACATCGTCCGCGAGCTGGCCGATGCCTGCCGCCGGGCGAAGCTCCCCTTCGGCGTCTATCTGTCACCCTGGGACCGCAACCATGCCGAATATGGCCGCCCTGCCTATGTCGAATATTACCGCGCGCAGCTGACCGAATTGTGCACGCGCTACGGCGAACTGTTCGAGGTCTGGTTCGACGGGGCCAATGGCGGCGACGGCTATTATGGCGGCGCGCGCGAGGCACGGAAGATCGATGCGCCGCGTTACTATGACTGGCCATCGATCGTCGCGTTGGTCCACAAGCTCCAGCCCAACGCCTGCACCTTCGATCCGCTGGGCGCGGATATCCGCTGGGTGGGCAATGAGGACGGCGTAGCGGGCGACCCGTGCTGGCCGACCATGCCGAACAAACCCTATGACCAGAAGGAAGGCAATTCGGGGGTGCGCGGCGGCGCGCTATGGTGGCCCGCAGAGACCGACGTATCGATCCGCCCGGGCTGGTTCTACCACGCCGACGAGGATTCGAAGGTGAAGAGCCCAGAACGACTGGTCCGGCTGTACGACGAGTCGGTGGGGCGGGGGACCAACCTCAATCTCAACATTCCCCCCGATCGTCGTGGCCGGATCCCCGATCAGGACGTCAAGATCCTGAAATCCTTCGGAGATGCGATCCGCGCGACTTTCGCGCGCGATCTCGCGCAGGGCGCAGTCGCGCATGCCAGCCACAGCCGCGGCTCAGGCTTCGAGCCGGCGCGCGTGCTCGACGGCAACCGCGAGAGCTATTGGGCGGCTCCCGACGGCGTGACGGATCCGACGCTGACCCTCGACCTGAAGCTGGGCACGCGCTTCGACGTGATCCGTCTGCGCGAGTATCTGCCGCTGGGCATTCGCGTGACGCGCTTCGCCGTGGACGCGGAGATCGACGGCAAGTGGCGGACGCTGGCGGAGCGTGCGTGTATTTCGGCGCAACGCGTCATCCGGCTCGGTACGCCGATCGCACCGCGTCGCGTGCGGCTGCGCGTGCTGGAGGCGCCGGTTTCCCCGGCGATCAGCGAGTTCGCGCTGTTCCGGGCAGTCGCGCCGGAGCCGGTGCCGACGATCGTGTCGACCGATCCCAGCGTTCTCGACGTGACCCGATGGACGATCGTATCGGCTAGCGCGCCCGGCGCGGAGAGGCTGCTCGATAACGAGGCGGCGAGCATCTGGGTCCAGCCACGCCCGACGCGGGCGACGCCAGCCCGCGTGACCGTCGATCTGGGCGCCGATACGATTCTGGCGGGATTCAGCCTCACCCCTTCGCGCCAGGTGATGACGGATGCGGCCCCGCCCAAAGGGTATATCGCCGAAACGAGTCGCGATGGCACCAATTGGGAACCTGGCGCGAGCGGCGAATTCTCGAATATTGCCTATGCGTTGTCGACGCAGCGGATCGCCTTTGCCAGGGCGCGGGCCGCTCGATTCCTGCGATTGACCTTTGCCGAACCGGCGGTGCCGGCCGCACGGCTGGCGATAGCCGGCATCGGTGGGTTCATCGCCCCTCGCTGATTTCCTCGGCCGGCACTGTTTGTGAGGGGGCTTCGAGATGTCGAGGCCGCCTGCGGCTGCGCGCATGCATAATCCATCGTGCGGATAGGCGCCCAATATTGCCCTTGGTACGCTTATTCCGCCGAAAGCATAGCACCAAAGCGCTTTTTGGTATTGAAATGTCATTTCATATATGACAACTTTATTATGTTGCTGGCGCGTGCACATCGTGGCGCAATCACTCAAGGCTCGGGAAAGCCACGGTGGCTGCGGCAGGCTCGCGCCGGCGCCTGATCGATAGGTTCGGATCCGGCTGCAGATGGCCGAAGCAGAGGCCTTGCGGTTGGCGCCGAAAACGGCGTGCCGCGAGGAGCCAACGCATATCGACAGCCGATCAACATAAAGGGGTCACCGGATGTCACGTTTGAATCGATTGCTACTGAGCACGACCTGCTTTGCGGGTATGTTCGCGGCGCCTGCGATGGCGCAGGAAGCCGACACTCCGACCAGTGCCGCGGCCGCGCAGGACGAGAATGCAGGCGAGGTGCAAAGCGGGGACATTATCGTCACCGGCAGCCGCATCACGCGTCCCAACATGACGGCCGCGGCGCCGATCACCTCGGTCACTTCCGAATCGATCCGCGCCCAGGCGGCGGTGAACATCGAGGAAGTGCTCAACCGCATTCCGCAGATCGCGCCCGACAGCCAGCAGAATTATCAGGATTCGGACGGCCGCCAGCGCGTCAAGCTGCGCAATCTCGGCTTCGAGCGTACGCTGACCCTGATCGACGGCAAGCGCGTCGGCACGATGAACGGCGTCGACGTCAACATGATCCCGACCGCGCTGATACAGCGCGTCGACGTACTGACCGGCGGCGCCTCGGCGGTGTACGGTTCGGACGCGGTCGCCGGTGTCGTCAACTTCATCATGAAGAACGATTTCGAGGGCATCCAGCTCAACGCGAACTACAATTTCTACGCGCACGACAATCAGCCGGGCCTCGTTTCGCAGGTCGCCAGCCGATACGGCTTCGGGCAGCCCAGCCACGGCCTTGCCGTCGATGGCGGCCGCGTCGACCTGTCGTTGACTGCGGGCACCAAGCTGTTCGACGACCGCTTCCGCGTCTCCGGCTATGTCAATTATCGCAAGGGCGAACTCGTGCCCAACGAGGCACGCGAGACTGCGGGTTGCCAGCTGATCGAGAACGTCAAGGACGGCCCGCTGGCTTGCTCGACCTCGACCTACAGCTATCATGGTTACGTGTCGCCGCGGACGGGCGCCAATAACGGCAACCAATATGTCAACAATCCGGACGGCAGCCGCACTTTCGTCCCCTTTTCGGATGCAGTCGCAGCCAATCCCTATAGCGACTATTCCTTCCAGCGCGGGAACGAGCGCTGGAATGCCGGTGGCTTCGCGTCGTTCGAGATCTCGGACGCGGCGGAGCTCTATGCCAGCGGCATGTGGTTCCACGACAAGTCGGCCAATGGCTTCCCCGCGCGCATCTACAGCTACACTGCCTTCGGCTCCGCGCCCTATCAGGTGAACTGCAACAACCCGTTCCTCTCCGCCTCGCAGGCGCAGGTGATCTGCGGTGCGCAGGCCGGAACCAATGCAATGGTGCCGATCGAGCTGCGCTATCGCTTCAGCGGCGTGCCGGACCTCGAGGACCGCTATCTGAACGAGGGGCTGCGTATCACCGGCGGCGTCCGCGGCGATTTCGCCGAGGGCTGGAGCTATGATGTCGGCGGCGTCTATGCGCGCAACCAGCAGGACTGGAGCTGGTCGTTCCCGTCCGTCGATCGCGTCAACAACGCACTGAATGTCGTCAGCGTGGGCGGCGTGCCGACCTGCGCCTCGGGCGCGGCCGATGGCTGCCTTCCGCTCGATCCGTTCAGCTCGCGCTCGACCGTCAACAATAGCGCCGTGTTCGATTATCTGGTCCGTGACAGCTACGGCACCCAGAGCACGGTCAACAAGCTCTACAACGTCCTCGCGACGGTGCAGGGCGACCTCGGCACCTATGGCATCAAGAGCCCATGGGCGGAGCAGGGCGTGGCGATCGCGTTCGGCGCGGAATTCCGCGAAGACCGGCTCGAGGGCACTGCCGACCAGCTGTGGCGCGACAATATGGGCGGAACCGATCAGAGCCTTTCGCAGCATGTCTGGGAAGGCAATGTCGAGCTCCAGGTGCCGATCGCGCAGCACAAGCCGTTCGCCGACCTGCTGCAGTTCAACGGCGCGTATCGCCTCTCCAAATACAGCAGCAACCCGGAAAAGTTCTCGACCTGGAAGGCGGAAGCTCTGTGGGCGCCGATCCCGGACATCACCTTCCGCGGCTCGATCAACCGCGCCCAGCGCGCCCCAACCGTGGTCGAGGCGTATCAGGGCAGCAACATCAGCTACGACCGCATCACGACCGCGTATAACGACATCTGCGCACCCACGCGCGTGGGGACCACGACCGACCCGAATACGGGTCAGCAGGTTCCGGTCTATGGTGCTCCTCAGGCGTCGCAAGCGGTGTGCGCCGCTACGGGGCTGGCTGCCAACCTCTATGGCAGCCCCACGCTGCTGTGCCCGACCGACGTCGGATGCACGGTGCGCCGGGGCGGCTTCACCGTCGATCCGGAAACGGCCTATACCAAGACCTTCGGCGTCGTGCTGCGGCCGCGGTTCCTGCCGGGTCTGACGCTGTCGGCCGACCGCTTCATGATCGATCTGAACGACTCGATCGGCTATAACGACTACGATTATTTCTCGAACGGGTGCCTTGCCACCGGCAACGACTTCTTCTGCCGGATGTTCGTGCGCAACGCCAATGGCACGCTGTACAGCGCGCCGGCCGGCAATCCGTCCACCGGCTATCTCCGGGGCGGCACGACCAATTACTATAAGAGCAAGTCGCACGGCTGGGACTTCCAGGGCCAGTACGCGCTTCCGCTGGGCGGCGCGGGCCGGCTCGACTTCGACTTCATGGGCTCGCTGACCACCCTCGCGGGCGGCCAGGATTCGCCGATCCTGCCGAAGTATAATTGCGCCGGCTATTATGGCGGCGGCTGCGGCCAGCTGATCCCGAAATGGACCCATGCGCTCCGTACCACCTACACCACTGCCGACCAGTTCTTCAGCGCGTCGGTGAATTGGCGCCATCTGGGGCCGCTCACCAATGTGACGAACTCGGGCGATCCGGCGCTTGGCTGGACCGCGGCGGGCGAGCGGGCGACTTTCTACCGGATCGATCCCTACGACTATATCGACCTGGCGCTCAGCTTCCGTGTGAACAAGGCCTATTCGTTCCGGATCTCGGCGAACAACCTGTTTGACAAGACGCCGCCGATCCTGCCGAATTCGTACAATTACGGCCTGTCGCGCAGCAACACGCTGTCGGCGCGGTACGACTCGCTCGGCCGCCAGATCGCAGTGGGAGCGACGCTCAACTTCTAACGAACCCCAGGGGTCTCCCCCGATGGGCCCACCCCTTCCCCCGGGGGTGGGCCCTTTTTTATCGAGGGGCAGGCTTCACTCATCCACAGATTTGATTTGTCGGCGGGTGGGGAAGCGCAACCCATGTTGCGTCGGACGATGCCGACCCCCTAGATGCGGCAATACAGATTCTGGACACGACATGACCGCTACCCATTCGACTCGCATGCTCATCCTCGGCTCGGGGCCCGCCGGGCTCTCCGCCGCCATCTACGGTGCGCGTGCCGGCCTCGCGCCGATCGTGGTGCAGGGCATCCAGCCCGGCGGCCAATTGATGACCACCACCGATGTCGAGAATTATCCCGGCTTCCGTGAAGTGATCCAGGGCCCGTGGCTGATGCAGGAGATGCAGGCGCAGGCCGAACATGTCGGCGCGCAGATGCTGTGGGACACGATCGTCGAGGTGGATGTCAGCCAGCGGCCGTTCCGCATGGTGGGCGACAGCGGCACCGTCTATATCGGCGACACTCTCGTGATCGCCACCGGTGCGCAGGCCAAGTGGCTCGGGCTCGATTCGGAAGAGCTGTTGAAGGGCAAGGGCGTCAGTGCCTGCGCGACCTGCGACGGCTTCTTCTTCCGAGGCAAGAAGGTCGCGGTGATCGGCGGCGGCAACACTGCGGTCGAAGAGGCGCTCTACCTCACCAATCATAGCCACGACGTGACCTTGATCCACCGTCGCGACAGCCTGCGCGCCGAGAAGATCCTCCAGCAGCGGCTGTTCGCCAACGACAAGATCACGACCCTCTGGAACAAGAAGGTCGAGCGCTTCATCGATGGCGGCGGCGTTGCGGGCCTCGTCGGCATCGAGCTCAAGGACATGGTGACCGGCGAGGTCTCGACGCTCGAGGTGGACGGCGGGTTCGTCGCGATCGGGCATCATCCGGCGACCGAGCTGTTCCGCGGCCATATCGCGCTCGACGATGATGGCTATATCACCGTCGACAAGGGCACGACGCGGACCAACGTCCCCGGTGTGTTCGCGTGCGGCGACGTGATGGACAAGCATTACCGCCAGGCGATCACCGCGGCGGGCACCGGGTGCATGGCTGCGCTCGACGCCGAGCGCTTCCTCGCCGAGAGCGATTTCGAGCAGGTGGCCGAAGCTGCGGAGTGAGCCGAAAGGTTAGTAAAGGTTAGGCGAAAAACACTTCGGCAGCACCCGACGGTCCCACAGCCAAATGTTGAGATAGAAAATCAGAGAGCGGCGATAACCCGCTCGAATACCCAGTTTTTGTCGTCGATCGAGGCAAAGCTGTGGCTGGCGCTGTCGCGTTCCTCGATCCGCGCCTTTGCGCGCGCGGCGCCGAAGGCGGGCCCGCGCCAAGCGTCGTGGAAGGCGAGGGCGGTGTTGTCGCCCGTTGCCAGAAGGATGGTGACCGGCACCTCCGTCTGCGCGAGCGCGGCGGCAAGGCGGATGGGAAGGCCGTCGGGCTGCTGAAGTCGGTTGGCAGAAGCCTTGATCAAGCCACTGATCAACTTGCGAACATTCACGCCACCGCGCAGGAGCCTCAACCACTCCCGCGGGTCGCGCAGGCGCTCGGCGTACCGCGCCCGGATGGCGGCGGCGGGGGGCAGGTCGTCGGTCGGCTCGATCAGCCAGGGGTTGGCGAGAAGCAGCGCGTCCACGCCGGCCGCGGAGTGGAAGAATGCGAGCGCGGTGGCGGCATCGCAATTACCATAAGCGACGACGCGGGTGACGCCGGTCTGCGCGCGGAACGTCGCCGCAGCGGCGGCGAGGTCTTCGGCGCTGCTCTCGAAGCCCTGATTCTCGCCGGTCGAGTCGCCGATGCCGCGACGATCGTAGCGGAACACCGGGTGTCCGGCCTCGGCGACACGCGCGGCGAGTTGCGCCATGCCGCGATGCGCGCCGATGCGGATCTCATTGCCGCCCGAGACGATCAGCAGCCCGGTGGAGCCGGGGGCTTCGTCGAGCGTGCCGAACAGCGTCTCGCCGGCGCAGGGAAATTCGATCAGCCTTCGCATGCGCGCACCCATGCGGCGATGTCGTCGGCGAGCAAGGTCGCGAGCGCGGGATCGTTGTCGGGCTCGGCGCGGCGCCATAGCGGAGCGCCCGGCAGTCTGAGATCGGCGGGCTTTGGGTCACTTTCGAGCCGAACGGTGCGATGGGGGATTTCCGGCGCGTCGTCGCTGGAGAATGGCGTCTTGACCGTCAACTCGGTGAGGATGTCGGTGGAGATGAGATTGCCTGCGATCTCGATTGGTGGGTCTTCGGCGTCCTCGGGGAGGTTGCCATCGAAGAACCAGCAATCGCCGAGCCGCCGGGATGGGCCGATCTCGGCCTGTTTGATGCGGGTGAGTTCGCGGAGCAATTGCGCCCCTTCGACTGGTGCGAAATGCCAGCGGCCGAACATCAGGCCCAGCGCATCCAGCAATGTGCCGCTCCGGATCGAAGCCGCATAGGCTCGCCGCCCTTCCCGGTCGAAAACCTCGACGGCCGATGCATAGGCGTCTTGCATCTTCAGGATCGAAAGCGCGCGCAACGGCACGAGGCTTTCGCCCTGACCGGGAAGATCCGGCAGCGCGCTGGCTATCCCGCGCTCCGCAAGCGCGCGCAGGATCGTCACGACGAACGCCCGCGTACGATTGGCTTCCTCGAACAAGGGAAGCGCCGCGACTACGACCGGGCCGGTATCGGGACCGAAGCGAAGCATCGCCTCGCGCCCGCCGGCCCAGTCATAATGGTCGATCAACCGAGCGCCTTGTCGGCGGCGAAGCGAGCGAGGGCGCCGAAGGTCTCGAGCATCTCGCCATCGACTTCGTCGTCTTCGATCAGGATGCCGAGCCGGTCCTCGATCTCGGTGAGCACGCCCGCCACCGCAAGCGAATCGAGCTCGGGCAGCGCGCCGAACAGGGGCGTGTCCTCGTGGAATGCGCGGGCGCGTTCCTCGCTCAATCCCAACACGTCGCGCAGCACCCCGCGCACGGCGTCTTCAACCTCTGCGAACCCTTCGCGCTGCAATGCATATCCCCTGCGAGCGATTTTTCGCCTCCGTAAGGCTTGGCGGGTGCGCTGCCAAGGCTAAGGTCGGACGCGATGGTCCAGCTCGATCCCGTTCCGAAACCGATAGACGCGCTGCCGATGCGCGGCGCAGCGGAGGCCGTGGCGCTCGAGGATCGGGCGGGAACGCTCAGCTATGCCGAGCTGGAGGCGCGTGTCGGCGGTATTGCCCACGCGCTGGCGGGGCAGGGGCTGACGGCGGGGGATCGCGTCGCGACCTGGCTGCCCAAGACGCGGACGGCGTGCCTGATGCCGCTGGCGGCGCCGCGTGCGGGGCTGGTGCATGTGCCGATCAACCCGATGCTCAAGCGTGCGCAGGTGGCGCATATCCTCGCCGATAGCGGTGCGCGGATATTGGTGACCCAGGCGGCGCGGACCGCGGCGCTGGAGCCGGGCGACGTGCCTGCCGACTGCCGGATCGTCCCCGAGGAGGCGCTTGGCTCGGGCGATGTGCTGCCGCCCTCGAACGCCGATCCCGCTTCGTTGGCGGCGATCCTCTATACCTCGGGGTCGACCGGCAGGCCCAAGGGTGTGATGCTCAGCCACGCCAATTTATGGCTCGGTGCCATCAGCGTGGCGCATTATCTTAATATCAAATCTGAGGATCGTGTACTCGGCGTGCTGCCGCTTAGCTTCGATTACGGGCAGAACCAGCTCTTCTCGACCTGGGCCGCAGGCGGTCGGCTGATCCCGCTCGATTATCTGACCGCGCGCGACGTAGTGAAGGCCGTCGAGCGCCATGACGTCACCAGCCTCGCTGGCGTGCCGCCGCTATGGGTGCAATTGCTCGAGGCGGAATGGCCGGCGGACACCGCGGCTCGGTTGAAGCGGCTGACCAATTCGGGAGGGGCGCTGACGCCGCGGCTGGTGCGCGGGCTGCGCGCGCGTTTTCCCGAAGCCGATCTCTATCCGATGTACGGGCTGACCGAGGCGTTTCGCTCGACGTTTCTGGAGCCTGCGCTGGTCGATGCGCATCCGGAGTCGATCGGGCGGGCTATCCCCTTTGCCGAGATACTCGTGGTGCGGCCCGACGGCAGCCGTGCCGCGCCCGGCGAGACGGGCGAGCTGGTGCATGCGGGGCCGCTGGTGGCGCAGGGCTATTGGCAAGATGAGGAGCGCACCGCGCAGCGCTTCCGTCCGGCGCCCGAATTCGCCACAAGCGGGGGCATGGCGGTGTGGTCGGGGGACAATGTGGTGGAGGATGCGGACGGGCTGCTCCGCTTCGTCGGGCGCGACGACGAGATGATCAAGAGCGCCGGCAACCGGATCAGCCCCACCGAGATCGAGGATGCGGTGCTGAGCGGTGGCGAAGTGGCCGAGGCGGCGGCGTTCGGTGTCGCGGACGAGCGGCTGGGGCAGGCGATCGTGGTGGTGGTGCGCGGGGATGGCAGTCGCGAACACGATCTGCGCGAGCGGCTGCGGCGGGAATTGCCGAGCTTCATGCAGCCGGCGCGGTATGACTGGCGGGAGGAATTGCCGCGCAATGCCAATGGGAAATTGGATCGAACTGCGCTGAAGGCGGCGTTGCAATGATCGGGGCGGATCATGTGCTTTCTCCCCTCCCTGCAAGGGAGGGGATCAAGGGGTGGGTACACGGAAGCGAGGCTCGATGCCTCGTTTCCGTGTTCATTGCTGAACGCGCGGCTGCGCCGCGCACCCACCCCCGGCCCCTCCCTTGCAGGGAGGGGAGAGAATGAACCCCAAGGCCTTCGGCCCGATCCCGCCCGAGTTCCGGGACCTCGACGCGCTGCCCTGGCTAGACGAGACGACGCCCGCCTATGTCTACGACTTCCGCATCGTCGCGGCGCGCGCCGCGCGGTTGCGGGCAGCGCTGCCGCCGGGCGTGGCGGTGCATTATGCGATCAAGGCCAATCCCTTGCCGGCGCTGCTCAAGGCGATCGCGCCGCTCGTCGATGGGCTTGACGTCGCCTCGGCAGGCGAGATGGACCGCGCACTCGACGTCATGGCAGCAAGCGCGATCAGCTTTGCCGGGCCCGGCAAGCGCGATGCCGAGATCGAGCTGGCGATCCGCGCAGGGGTGACGCTCAACGTCGAGTCGGAGGCCGAAGGACAACGTGCGCTGGCGATCGGCGGGATGCTGGGCATGCGACCAAGGTTGGCGGTGCGCGTGAACCCCGATTTCGAGCTGCGCGGCTCGGGGATGAAGATGGGCGGGCGCGCCTCGCCCTTCGGGATCGAGGCGCAGCACGTCGCGGGATTGGTGAAGCGGCTGATCCTGGGCGGTGCCGAGTGGCGCGGGCTGCACATCTTCGCCGGATCGCAGTCGCTCGATACGCAAGCGGTGATCGAGACGCAGGCCGCGACGGTGGCGCTGGCGGCGCGGATCGCCGAGGAGGCGCACCGCGCGCCGCCTTTGGTCAATCTCGGCGGCGGGTTCGGCATCCCCTATTTCCCGGGCGACGTGGCGCTGGATATAGAGGCCATTGGCGCGGCGCTGGCGGGAGAAATCGGGAAGCTGCGCACCAGCTACGCAATCGAGCTGGGGCGCTGGCTGGTGGGCGAGGCGGGGGTGTACCTCGCGCGCGTGGTCGATCGGAAGGTGAGCCAGGGGGAGACCTTCCTGATCGTCGAGGGGGGGCTCAACCATCATCTCGCCGCCACCGGCAATTTCGGCACGGTGGTCCGCCGCAACTATCCGGTAGCGGTCGCGCACCGGATGCAGGACCCGGCGGAGGAGACCGTGACGATCGTCGGCCCCCTCTGCACGCCGCTCGACCGGCTGGCCGACCGGGTGGCGCTGCCCAAGGCGGCGGTGGGTGACGTCATCGCGATCTTCGCCTCCGGCGCCTATGGCGCCACCGCCAGCCCCGCGGCGTTCCTCGGCCATCCCCCGGTGCGCGAGCTGCTGGTCGGGACCGACCACCCCTAACGCTATCTTTACCTCTGAAGACCATAGCTTGCCCTGATCCAGACGGGGGAGCGGCCGAGACGTTGGCCGTGTTCGACCCTGTCGGGGGAGGGAGCTCGAGCATGTTTTTCACGTCGTTTGGCAGGATTTTGGCGGGACTTGGCGTCACTGCCGCTTTGCTGTCCGGGTGCTCCGGGGGGAGCCGACCCGAACTGCCGCCTGCGGGCGCCGTCGCAGGACGCGAGGCGCCGAGCGAGGAATATGTCATCGGTCCGATGGACCAACTCAACGTCTTCGTGTGGCGCAATCCCGAGCTTTCGGCAAAGGTGCAGGTGCGCCCCGACGGCCGCATCACCACGCCACTGATCAGCGACATGCCCGCCGTGGGCAAGACTCCGGCGATGCTCGCGGACGACCTCAAATATGCGTTGGGCGAATATATCAAGGATCCGATCGTATCGGTGATCGTCGAGAATTTCTCGGGCACGTATAGCCAGCAGGTCCGCGTCGTCGGCGCGACCGAAAAGCCGGCGTCGATCCCCTATCGCGCCAACATGACCGCGCTCGACGCGATGATCGCGGTGGGGGGCCTGAGCGAATTCGCCGCGGGCAACCGCGCGCGTCTCGTCCGCTACGACCAGCAGACCGGCAAGCAGCGCGAATACAAGATCCGTCTGGGCGACTTGCTCAAGAACGGGGATATCTCGGCGAACGTCCGCCTCGAACCGGGTGATGTGCTGATCATCCCCGAAAGCATGTTCTGAGGGCGCGGGCATGGGCAGTCTTTTCGACGAACTGCGCGTGGCGCTCCACGCGGTATGGATGCGGCGCTGGATCGCGCTGGCGGTGGCCTGGGGGCTGTGCCTCGCGGGCTGGCTGGTCGTGTCGCAAATGCCGAGCAGCTATGAATCGCGGGCGCGGATCTTCGTCCAGCTGCGGCAAATCCTGCCGACCGACGGGGGCGCTTCGGCGGCCGCGCAGCAGCGCGACATCGATCGCGTCCGCCAGACGCTGACTTCGGCGGTCAATCTCGACAAGGTCGTGCGCGGCACCGATCTCGCCAAGACCGTGTCGAGCGACCGGGATGTCGCCGATCGGATCGCGGGGCTGCAAAAGGCGATCAAGCTCACCGCGCAGCAGGACAATCTGTTCGAGATCGCCGTCACCGCGCCGAGCGGCAAGATGGCGCAGCAGATCGCGCAGAAGCTGATCGACATCTTCGTCGAGGAGAATCTCGCCGACGGACGCGATGCCAGCGGGCAATCCTTGCGCTTCCTCGACCAGCAGCTCGACGTGCGCCAGAAGGCACTGCAGGAAGCCGAGGCCAAGAAGGCCGATTTCGCGGCGCGCTATCTCGGTTCGCTGCCGGGTACCGGCTCGCTCAACGACCGCATCGGCGCCGCGCGCACGCAGCTTTCGCAGATCGAGTCGGACCTTGCGGCCGCGCAGAGTGGTCTCAGCGCGGTCAACGGCCAGATGGCGGGCACGCCGATGAACGTCGCAGGCCAGGGCGCCGCGGTCACCGGACCGGCGCGCGCGCGGCTCCAGGCGATCCAGGGCCAGCTCGCCGAAGGCCGCAGCCGCGGCTGGACCGACAGCCATCCCGACATGATCGCACTCAACAACCAGCTCGCTGCGGCACAGGCGGCGGCGCGCGCCGAGCCTGCCGTGAGCGGTGCGGCGGGGGCCAATAACCCGCTCTATCTCAGCCTCAAATCGATGCAGGCCGACAAGGCCTCGACGGTGGCGGCTCTCACCCAGCGCAAGAGCCAGATCGAAAGCGATCTCGCCCAGTTCGAGGCCAAGATGGCGGAAGCCCCGGGCGTCGCCGCCGAGCAGGGCCAGATCGACCGCGAATACCAGGTCCTCAAGGACCAGTATGACAAGCTTCTCTCGGACCGCGAGCAGGTGCGCATCCGCAGCCAGGCGCAGACCGAGACCGATGCGGTCAAGTTCAACGTCGTCGATCCGCCGACGCTGCCGCGCGCGCCGACTGCGCCCAACCGGCCGTTGTTGCTGATCGCGGTGTTGATCGCCGGCTTGGGCGGCGGCGTGGCCGCGGCCTTCGGGCTGGGCAAGCTGACCACGACCTTCTCGACCGCGTCGCGGCTGGAGAAAGCGAGCGGGATGCCGGTGATCGGATCGATCGCAGAGGTGCTGACCGCCGCGCAGATCGAACTGCGCCGCAAGCGACTGACGCTCTTCGCGGGGGGACTGGCGGGGCTGGTCGTCGCGTTCGTCGGGCTGCTCGGCGTCGAGTTCCTCCAGCGTGGCATGGGGGCCTGAGATGAACGACGAAACTCCGCGCCGCTATCGCGGCTCGCTGCTCGAACGGGCGGCGGAGCAATACGGCTTCTCGCGGCCGGTCATAGTGCCCGCGCCGATTTCGACGCCGGACGAAGAGCCGCTGACGCTGACCGTCCGCATGCCCGAGCCCGCGCCCGAGATGCCGGCGGTCGAACCGCGAGCGCCGCAGCTGCGTCGCGGTTTCGCGCCCGAGACGGTTGCCGAAGTCGAAGCGCCTGCGCCCCGGCCTGCACCGCGCACCGGCCGCCGGACCGCATCGATCGATCGGGTCGCGCTCCGCGAGGGCGGAATGCTCGTCCCCGGCGGACAGATCACTGCGATGGCGGAAGAATTCCGCATGGTGAAGCGCCAGCTACTGCTCACTGCACGCGCGGTGGCGGCGAAGGACGGTGTCAGCGCGGCCGATCGTGCGCGGATGATCCTCGTCTGCTCGGCGCAGCCCGACGAGGGCAAGACCTTCTGCGCGATCAACCTCGCACTTTCGATGGCGGCCGAGAAGGACATGGAGATCCTGCTGGTCGACGCCGATTTCGCCAAACCCGACGTGCTCGACCGGCTGGGACTGCGCGAGGGCCCCGGCCTGCTCGATGCGCTGGCGGGCACGGCGGACGTCGAGGACTGCATCGTCGATACCGATGTGCCGCAACTGTCGGTGCTCCCGGCGGGCACCAAGACCAACAGCGATACCGAGCTTCTGGCGAGCGATCGCGCCCGCGCGATCCTCGACGGGCTGGCCAAGGCCAATCCGCGCCGCATCGTGATCTTCGATTCGCCGCCCGCGCTGGCCGCGTCGCCCGCGGCGGTGCTCGCGGCGCAGGCCGGGCAGGTGATGCTCGTCGTCCGTGCCGATCGCACCAGCGAAAGCGACCTGCGCGAGGCAGTCAGCGTCCTCGACGGCTGCGAGCACATCCAGCTGCTGCTCAATTCGGTTTCGTTCCAGCCCGGCGGTCGCCGGTTCGGAAACTATTATGGGGAGGCGGGCGAGTGAGCCGGCTCATCATCACAGCCGCGGTCGCATTCGTCTGCGCGGCCACGCCGGCTACTGCCCAGCGCACGCGTGTGTCGCCTTATATCGAGGCGAGCCAGGTGCTCGTCTCGGATCTGAGCAATGGCGGCGACGTGCTGACCTATTCGACGGTCGGCGCCGGGATCGACGCGCAGGTGACTACCCGCCGCGTGGAAGTGCAGGTCAGCTACCAGTACGAACACCGCTTCGCCTATGACAAGGATCTGGCGGACGACTCGATGCACAGCGGCCTTGTCCAGGCGCGTGCGAAGATCACCCCCGAATTGACGCTCGAAGGCGGTGCCATCGCGACGCGTGGGCGTTCCGACATCCGCGGCGACGCCCTGGGCACTGCGCAGGGCAATGTCAGCAACAGCAGCCAGGTCTATTCGGTCTATGCCGGGCCGAGCCTCGCCACGCATGTCGGCAAGGTGTTCGCCAATGCCGCCTATCGCTTCGGCTACACCAAGGTCGAGACGCCCAATGGCGGCACCGGCGTTCCGGCCGGATCGCCGCCGCTCGATCGCTATGACGATTCGAAGGTTCATGTCGCCACCGCGAGTGTAGGCGTGAAATCGGGCAACGGACTGCCGGTGGGCGTCACGGCGAGCGGATCGTTCACGCGCGAGGATGCCGGGCAGCTCGACCAGCGCTTTGAAGGCAAGTTCGCTCGTGGTGACGTGGTGCTCCCGGTCGGGCGCGGCATCGCGCTCGCAGCGGGCGTGGGATATGAGAAGATCGAAGTCAGCCAGCGCGACGCGTTGCTGGCCGGCGGTTTGCCGGTGATCGACCGCAACGGCCGCTTCGTCACCGACCCGTCCTCGCCCCGCCGGATCGCCTATGATTTCGACGGCACCTTCTGGGATGCGGGCGTGATCTGGCGTCCCAGCCGCCGCACCTTCCTCGAGGCGCGTGTCGGCCGCCGCTACGGCTCGATGAGCTATACCGGTTCGGCGAGCTATCAGATCGGCCCCGGCAGCGGCGTGCAGATCGGCGTATACGACAGCGTCGAGACCTTCGGGCAGCAGCTCAACGGCTCGCTGACGCGGCTCCCGACCAGCTTCGTGAACACCACCGATCCGTTCGGCAACCAGTTCAGCGGCTGCATCTTCGGTACCACCGGTGCCGCGGCGGGCGGCTGCCTCAATCAGGTGTTCGCATCGACCGTCACTTCGGCATATCGTTCGCGCGGCGTGACCGGCGTCGCCGTACTCAACCGTGGCAGCACGCGGATCGGCGTGGGTGGCGGCTATGCCCGGCGCACCTTCCTCACGCCCCAGAGCGTGGGCGGGGTGAGCATCGACGGCACGTCGGACGAGAGCATCTATGCGCAGCTCTTCGCCTCGGGCGATGTCGGCCGCAACGGCTCGATCAGCACGAGCGTGTTCGGCAGCTGGTACAATAGCGATCTCGCCGGGGCCCAGGGCATTTTGGGCTATGGCGCGAACACCGCTTACACGCACATGTTCGGACCGCTCGGCGCGACTGCGTCGCTCGGGTTGTTCGGTTTCGACAGGGAAGGCGACTCCAACGCGACTGCGCAGGCGCAGGCGCTGGTGGGGCTGCGCTACGGATTCTAGAGCCGAGGCAAGCAATGTACGACGACCATTATGGACTGAGCGGCAGGCCGTTCCAGCTTACGCCGGACCCGCGCTTCTGGTTCGACACCGCGACGCATCGCAAGGCGATGGCCTATCTCGGCTATGGGCTGAGCCAGGGCGAGGGCTTCGTGGTGATCACCGGCGATCCCGGCGTGGGCAAGACCACGCTGATGGGTCATCTGCTCGGCGAGATCGACGAAGAGCGGCTCAACGTCATCAAGATCGTCTCGACCCAGCTGCGCCCCGAGGATCTGCTCCAGACCGTCTGCGCCGGGCTCGAGATCGATGCGAACGGCGCGAGCAAGTCGGCGATGCTGGCTGCGATCGAGCATGGCCTGCATGGCGTGGCGCGCGATGGCCGCCGCACCTTGCTGATCATCGACGAGGCGCAGGCACTGCCGGCGGAAAGCCTGGAGGAGCTGCGCATGCTCTCCAATTTCCAGGCGGGCGGCTATGCGCTGCTCCAGATCTTCCTGCTCGGCCAGCCCGAATTCCGGCTGACGCTGCACGACGGCAAGCTCGAGCAATTGCGCCAGCGCGTGATCGCGATGCACCATCTGGCGCCGATGGATGCCGATGAAGTCGAGCCTTATCTGCTCCATCGCCTGTCGTGCGTCGGGTGGCGCGGCAAGCCGCGTTTCACCAACGACGCGCTGGCGGCGATCCATCGCTGGTCGGGCGGCATTCCGCGCCGGGTGAACCAGCTCGTCGGCCGGGTGATGCTGTTCGGCGCGATCGAGCAGATCGACACCTTCGGCGCGCCCGAGCTGGCGGCAGTGATCGCCGATCTCGACAATGACGGTCCGGCACCGGTCGCGCGCGTCCGCAGCGATGCGTTCGTCGAGCCGCTCGAACTGCGCGACATCGCGCCGATGCCGATGGGCACGCCGACGCCGTCGGAGCCCGTCGAGGCGCGGCCGCTTCGTGCCGAAACGGTCGTAGAGACTGTGGCGCCCGTCGCCGAAGCGTCGCTCGATCGCCGCATCGCCGAGCTCGAGAAGCAGCTCCAGGAGCAGGATGCGGCGCTGCGTCGCGTCCTGACCCTGTTGGTCGACTGGGTCGAGAGCGGCGACGGCGATCGCCGCCCGGACCTGTCGAGCCTGCGCGGGCACGCGGCCTGACGAGCATGGTCGTCAACGGCCTTTCGGTAGATGTCGAGGACTGGTTTCAGGTCGGGGCGTTCGAGAAGACGATCGCGCGCGACGACTGGGATGGGCTCGAACATCGCGTCGAGGCGAACACCGATCGGGTGCTCGCATTGTTCGACGCGGCCGGAGTGCATGCGACCTTCTTCACGCTCGGCTGGGTGGCGAAACGCTATCCGGCGCTGATCCGCCGCATCGCCGATGCGGGGCACGAAGTCGCCAGCCATGGCTGGGCGCACCAGCGTGTCTTCACGATGGAGCCCAAGCAATTCCGCGCCGACCTTGCCGATGCGCGGGCGGCGCTGGAGGACGCCAGCGGCGCCGAGGTGATGGGCTATCGCGCGCCGAGCTTCTCGATCGATCGGCGCACGCCCTGGGCGCACGCCGAGCTGGCCGAGGCTGGCTATCGTTACTCCTCGAGCATCGCACCGATCCGGCACGATCATTATGGCTGGCCCGAAGCGCCGCGCCGCGCGTTTCGGCCGATCGCAGATGCGGGGCTGATCGAACTGCCGATCACCATCGCCAAGGTCGCGGGACGCGAGATCACGGCGGGGGGCGGGTTCTTCCGGCTGCTGCCCAATGGTGTGACCGACCGCGCGGTGCGCACCGCCAATGCGGGAGGTACCGCCGCGATCTTCTATTTCCATCCCTGGGAAGTCGATCCCGGCCAGCCGCGCGTCGCGAACGCGCCGCTCAAGTCGAGGCTGCGGCATTATGCCCGGCTCGGGGCGATGGCGGGCAAGCTCCGACGGTTGATCGCGACTCATGATTGGGGGCGGATGGATGCGATCGCCGCGCGCGAGGCGGAGCGGCTGCAATGAACGCGCCGCTGCTGACGCGCCCGCTGGGGTTGCGCGCCGCCGACCTGGGCGATGCCATCGAGCGCGCGCGGGTCGCTGCCTGGGTGCGCGATCACCCGGAAGCTACGCCCTTCCATCTGCCGGCGTGGAGCGTGGCGGTGGCGCGGGGTTGCCGGCAGAAGAGCCATTATCTCGTCGCCGAGCGCGGCAATGGCGACATTGCCGGGGTGCTGCCGCTGACCGAGATGCACTCGCCCTTGTTCGGGCGGGCGCTGGTTTCGGCGGGGTTCGGGGTCGGCGGGGGCATCCTTGCCGACACTGCCGCGACGGTGCGCGAACTGGCGGAGGCGGCATGGACGCTCGCCGGGCGGTTGAGCTGCCCGAGTGTCGAGCTGCGCGGCGGAGCGCTGCCCGGGCCGGACTGGCATGTCGACGACACGACCTATCTCGGCTTCGTGCGCGATTTGGCGGAGGATGACGAAGCCGAACTGCTCGCGATCCCGCGCAAACAGCGCGCCGAGGTGCGGCGGTCGTTCACCAACGATCTGGAGATCGTCACCGGGGAGGACGCGACGACGCACTACCGGCTCTATGCGGAGTCGGTGCGCAATCTCGGCACGCCGGTATTTCCGCGCACGCTGTTCTCCGAGGTCCTCAACGAATTCGGTCCCTCGGCGGACATACTCACCGTGCGCCACCAGGGTGCGGGCGTTGCCAGCGTGCTGAGTCTCTACTGGAAGGGCGTCGTCCATCCCTATTGGGGTGGAGGCGGCGACGCGGCGCGGGCGCTGCGGGCCAACGACGCCATGTATTTCGGGCTGATGCGGCACGCGCGCGCGCGCGGCTGCACGCGTTTCGATTTCGGGCGGTCCAAGGCCGGGACCGGCGCCGCGGCGTTCAAGAAGAACTGGGGATTCGAGCCGGAGCCGCTGACCTATTTCTCGCGCACTGCCGGCGGCGCGGTGCCCCGGAAAGTGAACCCGCTCGATCCCAAATACAGCCTTCAGGTAAAGGCGTGGAAGCGCATGCCGCTCTGGCTCGCCAACCGCGTCGGCCCGTGGATCGCGCAGGGGCTCGGCTGATGGGCGACGTGCTATTCCTGGCGCATCGCGTGCCTTATCCGCCCGATCGCGGCGACAAGATCCGCAGCTTCCACATGCTCCGCCATCTGGCGCGGCACCGGCGCGTGCATCTCGCCGCCTTCGCCGATGACCCGCGGGACATGGATCGGCCCGAACTGGCCGCATTCACCGCCAGCCGGGCGATCGTGCGGCGGAGGAAGTCGCAGGCAGTGGCGGGGGTTCAGGCGCTGGCGTCGGGGCGGCCGCTGTCGCTCACGGCGTTCGACGACGCGGGGATGCGCCGCGCGGTCGCGGACATGCTGGCGCGCGAGGATGTGGAGACGATCTTCGTCTTCTCGAGCCAGATGGCGCAATATCTGCCGGCCGAGACGCATGCCCGGGTGATCATGGATTTCGTCGACATGGATTCGGCCAAATTCGCTGCCTATGCCAAGGCTGCGAAGGGCCCGATGCGCTGGATGCTGGCGCGCGAGGCGCGGCTGTTGATGGCCTATGAAAGCATCGTCGCGACGCGCGCCGATGCCAGCTTGTTCGTGAGCGAGGCCGAGGCCGGCCTGTTTCGGCAGTCCACGGGCGCCGAGCGGGTGCAGGCGATCGAGAACGGCATCGACACCGCGCATTTCGATCCGGCGGCGGATTTCGCGCGCGTGGATGCGGGTGCAGCATTGATCGTCTTCACCGGCCAGATGGACTATCGCCCCAATGTCGAGGCCGTGACCTGGTTTGCCGAGAATATCCTGCCGCGGGTGCGCGCGACGCATCCCCATGCCCGTTTCGCGATCGTCGGCCGTAACCCCAGCGAGGCGGTCAAGACACTGACGAAGCGCGGCGATGTGATCGTGACCGGTGAAGTCGAGGATGTTCGGGGATGGCTCGCCGCGGCCGCCGTAGTGGTGGCGCCGCTCAAATTGGCGCGCGGCATCCAGAACAAGGTGCTCGAGGCGATGGCGATGGCACGGCCGGTGGTCGCTTCGAGCGCCGCGGCGGAAGGCATCGATCACAAGGGAACGATCGCGGCCGGCACCAGTGCCGAAGACATCGCGAATGCCGTGACGATGCTGCTGTCGGACCGGCGGGGCGCCGCCGAGCTCGGGATCGACGCCCGGGCGCAGGTAATGGCGCGATATGGCTGGGATGCACGGCTGGCGCCGCTCGATGATCTCGTCGGTCTGCCGGCACATCTCGGGCGGGCAGCATGACCGTCGCGATGCCCCGGATCGATTTTGCGCGGGCCGAAGCGTGTTTCGACGCACGCTGGAAGCGGCATGCGGCGATTCTCGCCGGAACATGGGCAGTGCTCCTGCTGCTGTTCCGCCGCGACGCAGTCGATCTTGCGACGATCTACTGGACCAATACCACTTTCGGGCACTGCCTGTTCATCGCCCCCGTGATCGGCTGGCTGGTCTGGCAACGCCGGCGCGAGCTCGCGATGGTACGGCCGCAAGGCTGGTGGCCGGGGCTGGCGCTGGTCGGCGCGGGCGGGCTGGGCTGGCTGCTCGGCGACGCCGCGGGCGTCGCGTTGTTCCGCCATGCCGGGCTGGTCCTGATGCTTCAGGGAGCCGCGGTGAGCGTGCTCGGGCCCAATGTGGGCCGGGCGCTGCTCTTTCCGCTGGCCTACATGCTCTTCCTCGTGCCGTTCGGCGATTTCCTCGAAGGGCCGCTGCAGGACATCACCGTCGCTATGGTGATGCCGCTGCTCCATTTGTTCGGCGTGCCCGCGAGCGTCGACGGGGTGCTGATCACTACGTCGAACGGCTATTTCGAAGTCGCGGAGGCGTGTTCGGGCGCCAAGTTCGTGATTGCGATGGTCGCGTTCGGCGTGCTGGTCGCCAATGTCTGCTACGTTTCGTGGACCCGCCGTGCGGCGTTCCTCGCGATGGCACTGGTCGTGCCGGTGATCGCCAACGGGCTTCGCGCTTTCGGGACGATCTATGCGGCGTGGTGGACCTCGGTCGAGGCGGCGACGGGGATGGACCATATCGTCTATGGCTGGGTGTTCTTCGCGGCAGTGATGGCGGCGGTGCTGGCGATCGGCTGGAAATGGTTCGATCGCGATCCCGATGCGGCATGGTTCGATCCCATGCGGCTGCAGGGGGCCGCGGGCGGGCGGGCCGAAGCATCCGTGACGGCATTGCTGGCGCTGATGGTCGCGAGCCTGTTCCTCGGCTGGTCGAGCCTCATCGCGGCACGCGCGGCGCCGCTGCCGGCCAAGGTCGAGCTGCCGCAGGTCGCCGGCTGGCATCGCATTGGGCCGAGCACCGTTGCGCCCTGGTCACCCCATTATCCCGGTGCCGATCATTTCCTGATCGGTCATTATGCCGACGGGCGCGGCAGGACGGTCGATCTCGCCGTGGCCGTCTATGCCAGCCAGCACGAAGGCAAGGAACTGGTCGGCTTCGGCATCGGCGCGATCCGCGAGAATGATCGCTGGGTGCGCATCGCCGATCTTCCGGACCTGTCGGGCGGCCATGCGCTGCGCATGACGGGGCCCGGGCGGGTGGAACGCGCGACGGTTAGTTGGTACCGCGTCGGCGATACGCTGACCGGGAGCGACAGCCACGTGAAATTCGAGACGTTGAAGACCAAGTTGCTGGGGGGCAATCAGGCCGCGGTGGCCGTCCTGGTGTCGGCCGAGCAGGGGCCGGATCAAGGCGCGCAGGCAGCGATCGAGGACTTTGTCGGCGCGCTCGGCCCTGTCGACGCGTTCGCCGACAGCATGGCCGGTCGCTAAGCGATGTGCGGCATTGCGGGGCTTTATTACCCCGCCATAGCGAAACCCGTGGATCCTGCCCGCATCGTGGCGATGCGCGACGCGCTGGCGCATCGCGGGCCCGACGGAGCGGGTGTGTGGACCGCGCCGGGCGTGGGACTAGGGCATCGGCGGCTGTCGATCATCGATCTCGAAGGCGGCGTCCAGCCGATGGCGACGCCGGACCAGGGCGTGGTCGTCACGTATAATGGCGAGATCTACAATTTCCGCGAAGTGCGCGCCGAGCTGGAGGCGAAGGGCGCGCGGTTCCAGACGGAGAGCGATACCGAGGTGCTGCTCCACGGCTGGCGGGCCTGGGGTCCGGGGATGCTCGAGAAGCTCAACGGGATGTTCGCCTTCGCCTTGTACGACGCAGAGAAGCAAAGCCTTTTCCTCGCGCGCGACCGGTTCGGCGTCAAACCTCTGGTTTACACCAAGCTCGCCGATGGCGGGGTAGCGTTCGCCTCTGAAATCAAGGGATTGCTCGCCCATCCGCTGTTTCGTCGGCGGCCCGATTTCCGCGCGGTCGAGGACTATCTCGGACTCGGCTATGTGCCCGATGACGCGTCACTGCTCGTCGGCGTCAAGAAGCTGCCTGCGGGGCACTTCCTGTTGCTCCAGCGCGGCAAGCGTATGCCGCAGCCGGTGCGCTGGTGGGATCTGGATTTCTCCAACCGCGCAACCGGAAAAACGCGCGATCTGGAGGCGGAGCTGGTCGAGCGGATGCGCGCGGCGGTGCGCGCGCGGATGATCGCGGACGTGCCGCTGGGGGCGTTCCTCTCGGGCGGGGTCGACAGCAGCGCGGTGGTCGCGCTGATGGCCGAGGCGAGCAAGGCCGCGGTCAAGACGTGCACGATCGGCTTCGACGAGGCCGGGCATGACGAGAGCGATTACGCCAGACGCATTTCGGAACGCTTTGCGACCGCGCATCGATCGAAAATCGTCGGTTCGGACGATTTCGCGCTCATCGACACGCTGGTCGCGGCGTTCGACGAGCCTTTTGCCGACGCATCGGCGCTGCCGACCTATCGAGTGTGCGAGCTCGCGCGCGAGACAGTGACGGTGGCGCTTTCGGGCGATGGCGCGGACGAGGCGTTCGCCGGGTATCGGCGTTACAAATTCTTCGCGGCCGAAGAGCGTGCGCGGGGCCTGTTTCCCGAGAAGTTCCGGGCGAACCTGTTCGGGACGCTGGGGCGGTTCTACCCCAAGGCCGATTGGGCGCCGCGGGCATTCCGCGCGAAGACCACCTTGCTCGCGCTCGCCGAGAATGGCGAGTTCGCTTACTCCAGGGCGGTAGGCGTCACTAGCCCCGAGCTGCGCGACCGGCTCTATACCAGCGCGGCGAAGCACACCCTCGCCGGGCATTCCGCCGAGCAGCGTTATGTCGACGCGATGCGGCGGGCGCCGGCGCGCGACGCACTCGACCGCGCGCAATATGCCGATATCCAGCACTGGCTGCCGGGGGACATTCTGACGAAGGTCGACCGCACCAGCATGGCGGTGAGCCTCGAGGCACGCGAGCCTTTGCTCGACTATCGGCTCGTCGAATTCGCGGCGACCCTGCCGCCGTCGCTCCGGATCAAGGCGGGGCAGGGCAAATGGCTGATGAAGAAGGCGCTCGAGCCGTGGCTGCCCAAGGACATTCTCTATCGGCCCAAAATGGGGTTCGTTACGCCGATCAGCGCGTGGTTCCGCAAGGCGCTGGCCGACGAGGCAGCAGCGCTGGCGCAGTCGCGCGTGCTGACGGGGACCGGCTGGTTCGAACCCGCGGCGATCGAGAAGCTGGCGGCCGACCACAAGGCCGGTCGCGCCGAGCACGGGCGGACCTTGTGGCAGCTGCTGATGCTGGAACGGAGCCTCGCGCGGCTGTTCGGCTGAAGTCCGCGACCGTCGGGAACGCGGAGGCCGGGGTTTCGCTGGCGCCTGCCGCTCCCCATATGACATCGATCGCTGGCAAGCAGTCCGTAGGCGCCAGCGGCTGAGAGACGATCGTGCTCCCGCTTACACAGAGCGGAGTCGTCTCATGGAACCTCACCACCTTTTGGCCCGGCACCACGAGAGACCTCTCGCGCCGTTTCATGACCCGAGAGGAAACCGCCGATGAGTGACGAGCCAGCTACCGGTCCGGATGGCGCCCCCAGTGAACGCAGGACCACCCCTTTCCGCAAGAAGTTTTCCAGCGTGCGTTTGCCCGCCGACAGCGCGGAACGGCAGGGCCGTGTCACCATGCTGGCATGGCGCCTGCTGGGCGGGCGCGACGAAGCGATGGCGTTCCTGAACAACCATGACGAAATGCTGGGAGGGCGTCCGCTGGACCTTGCGGTCGCCAGTGTCGAAGGCTGCGAGGCCGTCGAACGCGCGATCGCCGCGAAAGCGGGGGGCTGACACCCGCTTGACCTAGTGCAGCAGTGCGATTCCCGCATGCAGCGTCAGCGCGACGAGCGCGAACGTCGACAGCACGAAGAGGCCGAAACGCACCGCCACCTTGTTGAAGGTCGCCTGGACGAGGCTGTGAAGGATGCGCAAGCCGACATAGGCCCAGGCGATCCATGCATTGATGCCGTCGCCGCCGCCGAGCAGCGCCAGCGCGAGGCAGATCGCATAGAACAGCGTCGGCTGTTCCATCAGATGGATGTAATTGTGCGCGGGCCATTGCACGCGCTCGTCGACCATGCCGTCGAGGATGCCGGGGCGCCCGCCCCGCGCCTTCGACATGTCGATCCCGGCCTTTTTGAGCGCGGGCAGGCGGATCGCCATCATCCAGACGAGCATGACGAGCGACCAGGCGACGAGCGCCACGACAGGCGCCAGAATCTGGCTGTGCATTTTTCGGGTCCCCTCCGATTGTGATCCGAGGCTGCCGCAACCGGTTCGCGAATGCAACCGATCTAGTGCTTGGCTGTCCAGCGCGCGAAAAGGTCGGGCCAGAGGCGGCCGGGGAAATCGACCGGCAAGTGCAGCGCGCCGAAGCCGTGGCCGCCTTTTTCGAAGATATGTGCCTCGACCGGCACATTCGCGGCGCGGCATTTCTCGATCGTCACCAGGCTCTGTGCCACCGGCACGGTGCCGTCGTCCACAGCGTGGACAAGGAAGATCGGGGGTGTCCCGGAGGTGATCCGATCACTGGTTTCATAGCGGGCGAGGAGCGCGGGATCCTTGCTGTCGCCCAGCAGCATTCCGGACGAGCGGCTGTTGAGGCCCGCGGTGCTGAACGACACGACCGGGTAGACTAGCCCCGCAAAAGAGGGGCGTGCGCTCTGCCGGTCGACAGCGTCGATTGACGCATAAACGGGATCGGCATGCCCGACCGCGAGCGACGCGCCGAGATGGCCGCCGGCGGAGAAGCCGCAAATGCCGAGCTTCGCGGGGTCGATGCCGTACTTCGCCGCATTCGCGCGGATCAGCCGCATCGCACGCTGAGCGTCCTGCAGCGGCACATCGGCGCGATTGGCCCAGCCTTCGCCGGGCAGGCGATAGGCGAGGACGAAGACGGTGATGCCGTGCGGGGTGAGCGCCTTGGCGACATCGATGCCCTCATTCTCGACCGAAACGAAATTGTAGCCGCCGCCCGGGATCGAGAGGACCGCCCGGCCATCGGGTTTGGCCGGGCGATAGACGCCGACCATCGGTTCCGAGACACCGCGCAGCCAGAGCTCCTTGAAGCCACCGTTGATGGTGAAGTCGTTGGTCGGTAGCGGGCTGGGTGCCCCCGGCGGGGTACCGGGCCAGAGCTTGAAATGTTCGCGCGGGGGCCATGCGGCGGTGCCGGTGCCGAGAACATAGGGAGCCGGCGCATTCTGCGCGCGGGCGACGGCGGGAGCCAGCGTAAGCGCGGCGGCACTTCCGATCAGCGTGCGGCGGTCGATCGGCATGGCGGCATCCTCCCTGTTTTCGGGCGAACCTAGCGTGTCGGGCGTGACGGGCAAGGCGGTTGCGGCGAGCAGCTTAATCCTCCCCCTGACGGGGGAGGATTCGCTTAATCGCTCTTTTTCTCCAGCGCCGCGATGGCGCGGGGTGCGGTCTTGTGGCCTTGCAGCGCGGCGCGGCGGAGCAACGCGAGCGCCTTGGTCACGTCCTTGTCGCCGCCTTCGCCCTTGGCGAGCATCGCGGCGAGGTTGAACATGCCATCGGGATCGTCGCCGGCAGCACCGGCCTCGAACCACTTCCGGGCCATCGCCAGATCCCTGGGCACCATTTTGCCTTCGTAGAAATAGGTGCCCATCGCGACCTTGGCGGCGGCGTTTCCGCCCAGCGCGGCGGTCTTGTAGAAGCCCATCGCCAGCTCGGGATCGGCCTTGACCTCTTCACCGAGATCATAAGCGCGTGCCAGCGCATAGAGCGCGCCGGCATGGCCGTTGCGCGCCGCGGCCTGATACCAGCCGAGCGCGGCCTTGCGGTCCTGCGGCACGCCGTCCTCGCCCTCCCACAGGATGTCGGCGAGCGCGGCCTGCGCGCCAGGGTGATTGAGCTTGGCGGCCTGCCTGTACCACGAGACTGCCTTGGCCCCGTCGCGCGGTGTGCCCAGGCCTTCATTGTAGATGTCGCCGAGCTTCTTCGCACCGGGGACATGGCCGACCTTGAAAGCGCGTTCATACCATTCACGGGCTTCTGCCGTGTTTTTGGCCACGGGGCCGAAGCCGTTCATGTAGATATTGGCGAGAATCACCGCCGCCTCGCCCACGGCAGTGTTGCGATCGGGCTGGCGTGGATCGAACATCGGGGTTTCGTTCTGCGGATTGAAGGGCGCGGTCGCGGCCTTTTTGAGCCATTTGACGCCTTCCACCGGATCCGATTGCGGCCCCAGCCCCTGGAGCGTGATCTTGCCGACGAACAACGCTGCCTCGTCGCCGCCCTCGCGCATCTGGAGCTTGTTGGCGGCCTTGCGGAACCAGTCGAGCGCCTCGGCATAGCGCCCCTGATCGAACAGCGCGAAGCCCATCGGTAGCGTCCGATCGCGGCTGGCGATGAACGACCGCGCCTCGAGATAGCGCGCGTTCGCCGCCGCGACGCGCCATTCCGGGCTGGTCATCAGCGCGCCTCTTTCCGAATCGCCGCTGTTCGCCGCGATGAACCCGGTGTTGCCTCCGCTCGCGCTGGTGTCGCCGGCGCCGCGCGCATAGGCGCCGCGGCATGCTCCGATCGCGGATGCGAGGCTGTTCTGGTCGAGCGAGGCGGCAGTCCCTCCGTCTGCGGGAGTCTCGTCCAGGGAGCTCGGGCCGAAGCTGGTCGCCACATCGCTGCCTGCTACGTCGCGCACGCCGAAGCGCGATTTGGCAAGGTCCGGCAATGGCGAGCCGGGAGGCACCGAAGGCGGCGCGTTATAATCAGGGCTCCGGGTAGGCCTGGTCGGCAGATAGGCGCGGCTGGCCATCCCGGAAGCGCGCAGGAACGGATCGCGCGCGAGCACTTCGCAGGTGGAGGAGCGGGGGGCCTCGGCAGCGGGCATGCGCTGGCCGGTGACCCTGAGCTGGTCCTGATCGCCGGGCGTTTCGGATTGCGCCGGTGGTGGAGGCGCAGTCTGGGCATGGCCCTGCCCCGCGACCAGCAAGGCGCTTCCGAGCAACATCGTCCAGGGCCGATTCTGGCGGGCCAGCGTCATGAAGCACTCTCCCCGGTACTTGTTCTGCGGGAGGGCTATCATGGACCCGTCGGGGACGGAATAGAGCGGCCACACGGCAAAGCGGCCGGGGATCGCTCCCCGGCCGCTTCGTTTTTCCTTTGGGTCGGATCAGGCGAAGAGCTTCGCCCAGCCGCGCTTGGCGCGGTCCTTCCAGTGGCCGCGGTGATAGGCGTCCGAGGCGAGGAGCGGCATCACGCTGCCCGCTTCGGCGAAGACCATCTGCTCGATGCCGGTGTTGACCTTGCCCCAGCTCGCGGCTTCCTGCAGCGTCGAAGACGAGCAGGCGCCGTCGCGGACGTCGGCGACGGTGATCTGGACCGCGTATTTGTGCACCGCAACGTCTTCGTGGCCGAGGATCTCGGCGCAGACGACGGTGTCCTGGATGAAGTTCTTCGGCACGCCGCCGCCGATCATCAGCAGGCCGGTGGTGCCGGCCGCGATCTTGATGTCGGTCAGCTCACGGAAGTCGGCGACTGCGTCGATCATCACATAGGGCTTGCCCGCCTTGGCGGAATCGACCTGGTGCTTGACGAGACCGAAGCCGGCCGAACTGTCGACGAACGCCGGGCAGAAGATCGGCACGTCATGCTCGTAGGCGAGCTTGACGAGGCTGTTGTCCTTCTTGCCGTGCTCGACGAGATACTTGCCCATCTCGCGGATGAAGGCGCGCGACGAATAGGCGCCGGGCTCGAGTGATTCCGCGATCTCGAAGATCGTGTGATCGACGTTCTGGAGGTCTTCCTCGTCGATATACGTGTCGTAGATGCGGTCGATATAGAGCGAGCGCAGCGTATCGTCGTCGGGGATCTCGAGCGCCTGATAGTGCTTGTGACCAAGGCCTTCGAAGAAATCCATGTCGACGATGGTGGCGCCGGTGGCGACGATGCCGTCGACCATGTTGTTGCGCACCAGCTCGGCATAGAGGTCCATGCAGCCACCGGCCGAAGTCGAGCCCGCGATCACGAGGAAGATCGTGCAATCCTTGTCGGCCAGCATCTGGTTGTAGATGTTGGTCGCGCGGCCGAGGTCGCGGCTGGTGAAGCTCATGTCCGCCATCGCGTCGACGATCGGGCGCGCGTCGAACTTGGTGATGTCGATATGCTTGACCTGCTTCGACAGCAGCTCCGCCTTGCGGGTGTCGTTGATCGGCGGGTTCGCCGCGGCGGTCTTGGTGAGAGTGTCGGTCATGGGGATCTCCCAATCTTCATGGCCGTCGTCATTCAAAGGGGACGCGGAAACCCGTAAATCCCCCTCCCGCTTGCGGGAGGGAGTAGTTGCATTCTTCGGGTCGAAATGCCCCCCGGGCATTTCTCAATCATGCCGGGGGCATGATTGACCCGGAGAATTCAACCACTGGGAGGGTGCGACGTGGCGATACCATCCCCAACAGACCCTCCCCCGACCCCTCCCGCAAGCGGGAGGGGAGAAGAGGGCCGTTATGCCTTGGCAGTTACAGCTTGACGACGTTCGAGGGACGCGCGCGTTCCTCGGCCGGCTCGAGATAGAGCGAGGTCATCGGTTCGTCGTCGACGATCACCGTCTCGCCCGATCCGAAGCCGTTGAACGCCGTGCGCATGGCCGAGCCATAGGCGCCGAGCATGCCGATCTCGATATAGTCGCCCGCGCGGATATCCGCCGGCAGCGGGAACGGACCCGCCATGTGATCCATATCGTCGCAGGTCGGACCGTAGAAGCTGAACTCGACGTCGCGGGCGTTCGAATCCGGCTCGCGGAGGAGACGGACGGGGAAGCGCCAGCCGATATGCGCGGCATCGAACAGCGCACCGTACGCGCCGTCGTTGATGTAGAGCTCGTCGCCGCGGCGCCGTTCGACGCGTACGATGATCGAGCTGTACTCGGCGCAGAGCGCGCGGCCCGGCTCGGCCCAGAGCTCGGCCGAATAGGAAATCGGCAGGCTCTCGAACGCGCGGTGGATCGTCGCGAAATAATGCTCGAGCGGCGGTGGTTCCATGCCGGGGTATGACGAGGGGAACCCGCCGCCGACATCGATCACGTCGACGGTGACCGCCGCCTCGACGATCGCGGCGCGGACGCGCTCCATCGCATTGGCATAGGCCTCGGGCGACATTGCCTGGCTGCCGACATGGAAGCAGATGCCCAGGGCATCCGCGACCTGGCGGGCGGCCATCAGCAATTCCTTCGACTCGCCGGGGCCCGCACCGAACTTCGAGGCGAGGCTGAGCTTCGAATGATCCGACGAGACGCGCAGCCGCACGCAGAGCGTCAGGTCCTCGGCGCCCTTCGTGGCGGCGACGATCTTGTCGAGCTCTTCGAGGCTGTCGAGGCTGAAGACGCGGACGCCGTGCGTGAAATACGCCTCGGCGATCGCTTCCTCGGCCTTGACTGGGTGCATGAAGCAGAGCGTCGCATCGGGCAGCGTCAATGCGACGAGACGCACCTCGGCGATCGACGCGACGTCGTAATGCGTGACGCCGCTATCCCACAGGATCTGCAGCAGATCCGGCGAGGGATTGGCCTTCACGGCATACATCGAGCGGCCCGGGAACTTCTCGACGAAGAAGCGGGCGGCACGCGATGCGGCGTGCGGACGAGTCAGCGTTACCGGCTGAACCGGTCGCTGGCTGGCGATGTCGATACCGCGAAGTGCGGTCGATTGGGCCGACGCTAGCCCCAGCGCGCTATGGTGCTTGTGCAATTCAAGGGACCTCCAAATGCCTTGCGGCAAACATTGACGAAAAGCTGCCTTGCGGTTGGAAGTCCCATGGGGCAGCGGAAGGCGGCATTTAGGGACGAGGTCCCCCCATGTAAAGTGATTCGATATCCGGAAATGTACGGCGGGGATAAACTGTGACGATTGTACGACAGCCTACCCGGGCGGGGGTTCGCGACGCTGCGGCTAAGATTGCAGCAATCCTGCCGCAAACGCCTCTGCTGACAGCGGAAATTCGCGGGGTTCCGGTTTGCTTCAAGGCTGAATCGCTGCAGCCGATCGGCGCGTTCAAGATCCGCGGCGCGTGGCATCGGCTGACCGCGCTGGACGCGGAGGCGCGCGAGCGCGGCGTGGTGGCGTTCTCGTCGGGCAATCACGCACAGGGAATCGCCTGGGCGGCGAAGAGACTCGGCATTCCGGCGGTGATCGTGATGCCGGCTGACGCGCCGAAGGTGAAGCTCGACGCGACGCTGGCGATGGGCGCGGAGGTCGTGAAGTATGACCGCGCGACCGAGAGCCGCGAGAAGATCGCCGCGCATCTGGCGCATGCGCGCGGCGCGGCTTTGGTGCCGAGTTTCGACGACCCCTGGATCATCGAGGGCCAGGGCAGCGCCGGCATCGAGTCGATGACCCAGATGATCGAGATGAAGCTACCAGATCCGTCGAATGTGGTGGTGCCGTGCGGCGGCGGCGGGCTCGCGGCGGGGCTGGCTCTGGCGCTGCCCGATGCGGAAATAACCGTCGTGGAGCCCGAGGGCTGGGATGACATGCGCCGCAGCCTCGAAGCCGGGTGGATCGAGCCGGTGGGCGATAATCCGCCGCCGACGGCGTGCGATGCGCTGCAGACATATCAAGTGTCGCCGTTGACCTTCGACGTGCTCAGTCGGCGGGGCGCGACGGGCGTCGCGGTGAGCGAGGCCGAGATCCGGCATGCGCAGCGCTGGGCGGCGGCGAAGCTGCGGCTGGTGCTGGAACCGGGCGGATCGGTAGCGCTGGCGGCCTTGCTGGCGGGCAAGGTCGAGGCGAAGCCGGGATTGCTGGTGGTCCTCTCGGGCGGCAATGCCGATCCGGACGCCTATGCGGCGGTGCTGGGATCGAAGAACTGATGAAGGACAGACGGTTCGGGACGGTCGTCGCCAATGTGTTGAGCGTCGGCACGCGGGGGCTCGGCCTCTTCCTCTGGTATTTCCTGCGATTGATCTATCGCGGCGAGCCGAAGGTGATTGCGGGCTTTGCCGGCGTCGGATTGGCGATCGCCGCGCTTGTCTGGCTGATCGTCCGATGATGGATCCGCAACTCAATCCGCTGCTGCTGAGCATCGCGGTGATAGCGATGTTCGCATTGGTCTGGGGCGGTGTGCGCACCTGGCGCGGCGGGGATCGAACCAAGGGCGTGCTGATGGTGATCTGTGCGTTGGTGCTGCTGGGCAATCTGCTGATCTGGTCGCTATAGCTACCGGGACTCCTCTCCCGGCAAGGGAGGGGTTGGGGTTGGGTGCGAGCCGGAGGCGAGCTCTGCGGCGTCGATGAAAAAAAGGCCGGGATCGACCCGGCCTTTTTTCAACCCGCCCCTTGATTCCCTCCCTGCAGGGAGGGGAAGAAGCCTCAGCGGATCGGCGAGTTCGGATCGAGCCGCATGTCGAGATAGCGGTCCACCGAACCCATCAATTGCTCCATCTCGTGCTCGAAGAAATGGTTCGCGCCCGGGATCGTGTCGTGGTGGATCGTGATGTGCTTCTGCGTGCGCAGCTTGTCGACGAGCTTCTGCGTCGCGAGCGGCGTGGCGACTTCGTCGGCCTCTCCCTGGATGATGATGCCCGAGGAGGGGCAGGGCGCGAGGAAGCTGAAATCATACATGTTCGCCGGCGGCGCGACCGAGATGAAGCCGCGGATCTCCGGACGGCGCATCAGCAGCTGCATGCCGATCCATGCGCCGAAGCTGACGCCGGCGATCCAGGTGGTCGAGGCTTCGGGGTGGAAGCTCTGCACCCAGTCGAGCGCCGAGGCCGCGTCGCTGAGCTCACCGATGCCGTTGTCGAACGTGCCCTGGCTCTTGCCGACGCCGCGAAAGTTGAAACGCAGGGTCGCGAAGCCGCGGCGCTGGAAGGTCTTGTAGAGCTCCTGGACGATGCGGTTGTTCATCGTTCCGCCCGCATTGGGGTGCGGATGAAGGATCATCGCCACGGGCGCGCGCGGACGCGGAGCGGGGGCGAAACGGCCTTCGAGACGGCCTTCGGGACCGGGGAAAATGACTTCGGGCAATGTGGCCTGCCTTGAATTGGGTGCGCGCAGTGGAGCGCGGGGAGTTGGGCGCTATATAGGCAGCGCCCCCTCTTGCGCAATTGGAAGCAACTTGGCCGACCGTATCTATCTGGACCACGCCGCGACGACGCCGATGACCGAAGCTGCGAAGGCTGCGGTTGTCGAGGGGATGGCGCGCTGGGCGAACCCCTCCTCGCCGCATGCCGAAGGGCGGGCGGCGCGGGCGGCGCTGGAGGCGGCACGGGCGAAGATCGCCGCGGCCTATGGCTGGGCGCACGAGCTGGTGCTGACCTCGGGGGCGAGCGAATCACTGCACCTGGCGCTGACGCGATCCATGGCCGAACGCCGGCTGATCACCGCTGTGGAGCATGATTCGGTGCTTCGGCATTCGGAAGGAGCGAAGGTGCTGCCGGTGGATGCGAACGGCATTCTCGATCTGGAGGCGCTAAGGGGCGTGTTGGCAGGTGAGAGTCGCACCATGCTCTGCGCGCAATGGGCGAACAGCGAGACCGGCGTGCGCCAGCCGATCGCGGCGATTGCGGAGGTCGTCCATGATGCGGGCGGCATATTGCTCGTCGACGCCGCGCAGATGCCGGCGCGGGCCGACGACGCAGTGTTGCGGCATGCCGATCTGGTCGCAATATCGGCGCACAAGCGCGGCGGGCCGCCGGGGATCGGGGCGCTGCTGGTGCGCGACTTCGCTACGCTGCTGCCGATGGGCGGGCAGGAGAAGGGGTATCGCGCGGGTACCGAGAATTTGCCGGGCGCGCTCGGCTATGCCGCGGCGGTGAGCGAGGCCGAGGATCTCGCGCGGATGGCGCGGCTTCGTGCGGGACTGGAGGCGGCGATCCGCGACGCCGGTGGCGAAGTGGTGGGCGAGGCGAGCCCGCGCACGCCGCTGATCGGTGCCTATCGCATGCCGGGGGTGTCGTCGGCGGCGCAGCTCATCCGGTTCGATCTGGGCGGGATCTCGGTTTCGGCCGGAAGCGCCTGCTCGTCGGGAAGCATGCGGCCGAGCCATGTGCTGGGCGCGATGGGCTGGCAGGAACCCGAACTGCGCGAAGTGGTACGAGTGAGCTTCGGACGTTCGACAAGCGAGGCGGAAGTGGCGCGCTTCGCCGAGCTCTGGCGCAAGACCGCCGACGAAACACGGGTACGAGCGGCATGACCTATCTCGATTATCAGGCGACCACGCCGCTCGCGCCCGAGGCGCTCGCCGCGATGCTGCCCTGGCTGGAGAGCCAGTACGCCAACCCCCACTCCGCGCACCCGCCCGGACGCGCGGCGAAGGCTGCAGTGGAAGTGGCGCGCGGCGAAGTCGCCGGACTGATGCCCGAAGGCGGCACGGTCAACTTCACCAGCGGCGCGACCGAAGCGCTCAACTGGGCGATCAAGGGCACGACCGGGCCGATCGTCACGCTAGCGACCGAACATGCCGCGGTGCTCGACACGGTCGAGGCCGAGGCACGCAAGGGGCGTGCGGTCACCGTGCTGCCGGTGGGCAGCGACGGGCTGGTCGATTTTGCGGCGGCGCGCGCGGTGATCCGCCCCGGCACGGGGCTGGTCGCGGTCATGCTGGTCAACAACGAGATCGGCACGATCCAGCCGGTCGAGCGATTGGCCGAGCTGGCCAGGGCCGCCGGCGCGCGGTTCCTGTGCGATGCGGTGCAGGGTTATGGCCGCGTGCTGATCCCCGAAGGCTGCGATCTGGTCGCGGTGTCGGCGCACAAGGTTCATGGGCCCAAGGGAGTCGGTGCGCTGTGGATCCGCGAGGGCGTGACGCTCGAACCGCTGTTGCACGGGGGCGGGCAGGAGCCGGGTGGGCGCTCGGGGACGCTGTCGCCGGCATTGTGTGCCGGGTTCGGCGCCGCGGCGCGGCTCGCCAAGCAGCGGTTCGGCGCGGATCACGCCCATGCCGAGCAGCTTTTCCGGGCGGCACTGGCCCATCTCGGCGGCGACTGGACGCTCAATGGTTCGCGCGACGAGCGCTATCACGGCAATCTCAATATCCGGCGTGAAGGCCTGAACGTCGCGCGGCTGATGTCCGACCTGCGCGACATCGCCTTTTCGGCCGGGTCGGCCTGCGCGAGCGGGTCGGGGCGGCCGAGCCATGTGCTGCGCGCGATCGGACTGAGCGACGCGGAGGCGCGGTCGAGCATAAGGCTGGGGCTCGGGCGGTATACGACCGAGGAGGAACTGCTGGCGGCGCTCGACCGGATCACCGCCGCGGCGCGCGGCCAGAAGGTGGCGGCATGATCCGGGTGCGATTCGTCGCCGCCGATGGCACGGAGGGCCGGGAGGTCGAGGCCGAAGAGGGCGCGGTGCTGCTCGAAGTGGCGCAGAATGCAGGCCAGCCATTGGAAGGCACGTGCGAGGGGCAGATGTCGTGCTCGACTTGCCACGTCGTCGTCGATGCAAAAGATTACGCCAGGCTGCCGCGCGCGAGCGAAGAGGAAGAGGACATGCTCGACCTCGCCATCGGCGCGACGCGGACCAGCCGGCTGGCGTGTCAGATCGTGCTGACGCGGGATCTCGACGGACTGACGGTGCGGATGCCGCCCGAGCATCGCGACATGCAGGGACGCTGAGCGGACGATCGGTCCGTGTTGGAACGACGGGCGGCGGCCAGTCGTTTCGCTCCGATGACACGCCCCGGACTCCGGCAGACGCTGTACAATCTGGGCGGTCGCATATGCGATATCGGAGCGAACATAGCAGGCCACCCGGCGGCATTGGTCGGGGTGATCGTTTTCTGCATCGCCTGGTTTCTGTTGCCGCTCGGCGACAAAGCGACCGCCGTGCTGACCCTGGTGCTTTCGGTGCTCGCGATCACGCTCACCCAGATGGTGCTCAACCAGCAGAAACGGCACGAAATCGCGCTGCACCTCAAGATCGACGAATTGATCCACGCGATGAAAGGCGCACGCGACGAAGTGATGGGAATCGAGACCGCCAGCGAGTCCGAACTCGAAGCGTTGCGCATCACCGGCGACAAGGCTGAAGAGGTCCTCGCCAAGCGCCGCGGCAAGCCCGTGGTCACCACCGATTCGAACAGTCGCGGGGCTTGAGCGCGACGCGGAACAACGTCGCCGTTTCGGGATTGTAATGGCCTTGGGGTTCCCGCCCCGAGGTCAGGAGAGAGCCATATGAAAATTCTCACTCTAGTCGCAGCAGCCGCCGCCGCAGTTCTGGCGGTCCCGACGGCATCTGCCGCTACCGCCCCCGCACCCGGCGTCATATCGGTCGCCAGCTTTGCCGCCAGCGCGCCCGCCGTGCAGAGCGGGCGCTGGGAGCGCGAGCGCCGTTACGAGCGCCGCACCAACCGGCATCGCCGCGTCTATTGGCGGACGCACTGCACGCGCAAATGGCGCAACGGCCACCGCATCCGCGTCTGCCGCAAGGTACGCTATTGGCGCTGAACCTTTGGCGGGAGCGCCCAGGCGCTCCCGCACTTGCCTAAGCCACCGACTTTGCCCATATGCGCCGCGGGAGTCGGGCGGACGATGCCGTCGCCAACCCGGTCAGATCCGGAAGGAAGCAGCCGTAACGATTTCGTGTCGGGTCGTTCCGGCTCCCACCATTCCTTGAAGACGCAGAGCCCTCGGCCCGCTAGTCTGCCGCGCAATGTCTGATTCCTTCCTCGGCCTCGACGAACCGCCCCAGCCCAAGCAGGAGGCGTATCGCGTCCTCGCGCGCAAATATCGGCCGCAGACCTTTTCCGAGCTGATCGGGCAGGATGCGATGGTCACGACGCTCGGCAACGCGATTCGGCGCGACCGGCTGGCGCACGCATTCCTGCTCACCGGCGTCCGCGGGGTCGGCAAGACCTCGACCGCGCGGCTGATCGCCAAGGCATTGAACTGCATCGGGCCGGATGGGCAGGGCGGGCCGACGATCGATCCGTGCGGCATCTGCGAGCCGTGCCGCGCGATCGCCGAGGGGCGTCATATCGACGTGATCGAGATGGACGCCGCGAGCCATACCGGCATCGACGACATCCGCGAGATCATCGAGGCGTCGCGCTATTCGGCGGTCTCGGCGCGCTACAAGATCTACATCATCGACGAAGTCCACATGCTATCCAAGGCCGCGTTCAACGGCCTGCTCAAGACGCTCGAGGAGCCGCCGGCGCATGTGAAGTTCCTGTTCGCCACCACCGAAGTGAACAAGGTGCCGGTGACGGTGCTGTCGCGCTGCCAGCGTTTCGATCTTCGGCGGATCCCGGCGGAGAAACTGGCCGAGCATTTCGCGCGCGTCTCGGCGGCCGAGGGTGTGGAGGCCGAACCCGATGCGCTGGCGCTGATCGCGCGGGCAGCGGAGGGATCGGCGCGCGACGGCCTCTCGATCCTCGACCAGGCGATCGCCCATGCCGGGCTCGAAGGCCGCGGAGTGCGCGCAGAGGCAGTGCGCCAGATGCTGGGGCTTTCGGACCGCGGCGCGATCCGGACATTGTTCGGGCTGCTGCTCGCCGGCGACGCAGCGAGCGCGCTGGCGGCGCTGCGCGGGCAATATGACCTGGGCGTCGATCCGCAGGCGGTGTTGCGCACATTGCTCGAAACCGTCCACGGCGTGACCTTAGCCAAGCTCGGCACCGAGGCGACCGCCGGGCAATCTGCCGAAGAGCTCAAGGCGTTGCAGGACTGGGCGGCGGGGCTGTCCTTTCCGACTCTGCACCGGCTCTGGCAATTGCTGCTGCGCGGGCATGATGAAGTCGCCAAGGCGGCGCTGCCGATCGAGGCCTGCGAGATGGCGCTGCTGCGGGTGATCCACGCCTCACAATTGCCCGACCCGGGCGAACTGGCGCGACAATTGGCGAATGGAAGCGTCAGCGTATCCACACCCGCCGCCGCGACGGCGAAACCGGCTGAGCCGGCGATGCCCTCGAGCATCTCCGAGCTTGCCGCGCATCTGGAAGCGGGCAAGCGCTTCCAGCTTGCGCAGCAAGTGCGCGACTATTTGCGGCCGGTGCGGTTCGAGGGATCCGAATTCGAATTCGGCGCAGCGCGCGAGCTGCCGCACGACTTCATCCGCGAACTGGGCGCGGCGCTCCGCGAGACGACAGGGGTCAATTGGCGCCTGAAGTGCGTTGAAGACGCAGGCGCGCCGACCATCCGCGAGGAGCAGGCCGCGAACGAGGCCGCCGAACGCGCGGCGGTGCTCAATTCGCCCGTGGTCGCCGCCGCGATGCAGGCCTTTCCCGATGCCGAGCTGATCGGCTGGAACAATGTACGGAGTAATCAGGCATGAAGAGCCTCGAAGACATCATGGCGATGGCGCAGAACGTCCAGGACGAGCTGACCAAGGCGCAGGCGACACTCGATACGATCGAAGTCGAGGGCGTGTCGGGCGGCGGACTGGTCAAGGTGAAGGCGAGCGCCAAGGGGCGGATCATTGGCGTCGACATCGACGAATCGCTGCTGGCGCCCTCCGAGAAGGGCATGCTCGAGGATCTGGTCGCGGCGGCCTTCAATGACGCGCGCGCCAAGGCCGATGCGGCGTCTCAAGCGGAAATGTCCAAGATGAGCAGCGGGTTGCCGTTGCCGCCGGGGTTCAAGCTGCCCTTCTAAGTCGGGCCGAAGCGGAACAATCGCGTCCTCTTGCCGGTTTTTGGTGGGTCAAGAGGAGTGAGAGCCATGGTCGATCGAGTTGTTGAGCGTACCGATGGTACGACTTCGGAACGCGTCACCGAAACGGCGAGCGCACCCGGCGGCACCACGGTGATCGAGCGGCGCGGCAGCGGGGCCGGCCTGATTATCGGGCTGGCGGTTCTGGTGCTGGTGGTGATCGGCGCGCTGTTCCTGATCAATCAGAACAATCGCGAGAATGTGAAGACCGACGCGATCACCGAGGCCGCGAAGGACGTCGGCGGCGCGGCCAAGGATGTCGGCAGTGCTGCGAAGGATGCCGGCGGCGCCGCGAAGGATGCCGCCAAGAAGGCCGAATAGTCAGCGCAGGCAGGCGTCGAGCCCGTCTCCCGCTACGACGCCGATCCGCCGATTGATCGAATTGCCATAGCGCCGCGTGAAGCCCCTCGGGTCGATCGCGGCGCGTTTTTTCGGCAAGGGCAGCACCGCGGCGATCAGCGCCGCCTCGCGGTCGCTCAACTGCGAGGCGTCGTGCTTGAAATAACGCATCGCGCCGGCGTTGACCCCGTAAGTGCCGATCCCCGTCTCGGCGACGTTGAGATAGACTTCCATGATCCGGCGTTTGCCCCAGATGTGCTCGATGAGCAGCGTGAAATACGCCTCGAGGCCCTTGCGGAAAAAGCCGCCGCCTTGCCACAGGAAGACGTTCTTCGCGGTCTGCTGGCTGATCGTCGAGCCGCCGCGAATGCGCTTCTTGCCGGTGGCGTTGCGCGCGGCCGCGGCGGCGATCGCCTTATAGTCGAAGCCTCCATGCTGGCAGAAGCGCGAATCCTCGGCGGCGATCGCGGCCCGCGCCATGCTCGGATCGATGCGGTCGAGGCTCATCCAGCTTTTGGTGACGCCGTGACCGCCCACGGCATCGCCGATCATCGTGAAGGTGATCGGCGGGTTGATGAAGCGGAGCGCCGCGACCCAGAGCAGCGAGCCGATGAAGAAGGCGAGCACCGCCTTGACGATCCAGCCGAGGATGCGGCGCTTGAACGGCCTGCGGGCGCGCGGCGGCGCAGGCTCCGGCGCGTCGATGCGCGTCGTTACCTGCGGCGCCGGTGTATGCGCCAGATCGTCGTGCCGTTCGTCACTCATGCGGGCACGATTGGCGGCGCCGGTCGCTCAACGCAACCGCTTCGTCGTCAATAGGCCGCGAGCAGCCTTTTCTCGCCCGCGAGACGCATCATCGCCTTTTGCAGCTTCTCGAAGGCCCGGACCTCGATCTGGCGGACGCGCTCGCGCGACACGCCATAGACCTGGCTGAGCTCCTCGAGCGTCTTGGGATCGTCGGTCAGGCGACGCTCGGTGAGGATGTGCTTCTCGCGCTCGTTGAGGTCGTCCATCGCGTCCACGAGCATCTCGTGGCGGACATCGGCCTCCTGCGCCTCGGCCACGGCCTCGTCCTGGAGCGGGCCGTCATCCTGCAGCCAATCCTGCCACTGGCTCTCGCCATCCTCGCGCATCGGCACGTTGAGCGACGTGTCGCCGCCCATCGCCATGCGGCGGTTCATCGAGGTGACCTCCTCCTCGGTCACGCCCAGATCGGTGGCGATCTTGGCGAGATGCTCAGGGGAAAGGTCGCCATCCTCGAATGCGTCGAGCTTGGCCTTCATCCGGCGCAGGTTGAAGAACAGCTTCTTCTGCGCCGCCGTGGTGCCCATCTTCACGAGCGACCAGCTGCGCAGGATGAATTCCTGGATCGACGCGCGGATCCACCACATGGCATAGGTCGCCAGGCGGAAACCCCGGTCGGGCTCGAACTTCTTCACGCCCTGCATCAGGCCGATATTGCCCTCCGAGATCAGCTCGGACACGGGCAGGCCATAGCCGCGATAGCCCATGGCGATCTTGGCCACGAGTCGCAGGTGCGACGTGACGAGCTGCGCGGCCGCATCGGGGTCGCCATGCTCCTGGAAGCGCTTGGCGAGCATATATTCCTGCTCGGGCGCGAGGATGGGGAACTTCTTGATCTCGGACAGATAGCGGTTGAGGCTCGCCTCTCCGCCGAGCGCAGGAATCGTCGCGGGGACGTTGCTGCCATTTGCCATGATCAATCTCCCTTCACTGGGCGCAGCACCACATGGGTTGCGCCGCGAAAATCATACGATGAGCTTATTGAACAGTTCCTGCATGTCCGCAGGCATTTCGCTATCGAACGCCAAAGCGTGGCTTGTCACGGGGTGAATGAACCCGAGATGCGCCGCATGCAAGGCCTGCCGCCGGAAATTCAAGGTTGCCAAAAGAGCACGATGGGCGGGGCGGGTGCTCCCATAGACCGGATCGCCCAACAGCGGATGACCGATCGAAGCCATGTGCACACGGACCTGATGCGTCCGGCCAGTTTCGAGGCGGCATTCGACCAGGGCTGCTTCGCGAAGTTGACGAAGTTTACGCCAATGCGTGATCGCGTGCTTTCCCGAACCTTCGCGGACGACTGCCATTTTCTTCCGATTCGTGGACGATCGCCCTAGGAAAGTGGAAATCGTACCCTCCGAAGTTGACACTTTTCCCGCGACGATTGCCTTGTAGCGCCGGTCGATCGTATGCGCCTTGAATTGACGGGCCAGCCCCTCGTGTGCGCGATCGGTCTTGGCGGCGACCATCAGCCCTGACGTATCCTTGTCGATCCGATGGACGATCCCCGGACGCGCGACTCCGCCGATCCCCGAAAGCTGGCCGGCGCAATGGTGGAGCAGCGCGTTGACCAGGGTGCCGTCGAGATTGCCCGCCGCCGGATGGACGACGAGCCCCGCGGGCTTGTCGATCACGATCAGGTGTTCGTCCTCGAAGGCGATGTCGAGCGCGATGTCCTGCGCTTCGTTGTGCGCCGGGGTCGGATCGGGCACCGCGATGCTGAACAGCGCGCCGCCCGGGGTCTTTCTGGCGGGATCGCGGGCGAGGCCTTCGGGGCCGGTGACCGCACCGCTCGAGATCAGCGCCTTGAGGCGTTCGCGCGATAGGGTGGGAATGGCGTCGGCAAGCGCACGGTCGAGCCGCCAGCCGTCCGCGGCCTGTGCAATCCGCGCTTCGAGTGTAGTAACCCCCCGTCCCATTCTGTAGGTGTAAATGGGGATGAGAATACGCGTTTCAAGATCTGTACTGATCGGTATCCAACACATTTCCGCGGATGCCCACCCGCGCGAGGCCTGCGGATTGCTGTTCGGCGGCGCCGACGCGATCACGGATTGGCAAGCGGTTGAAAATGTAGCGGAAGAACCCGAGCGGCGCTTCGAAATCGCGCCCGGCGCGCTGTTCGCAGCGCTCCGCGCGGAGCGCGCCGGTGGGCCCGAAATCGTCGGTTACTGGCACTCGCATCCCAGTGGCGACGCGACCCCTTCGATCACCGACGCGGCAATGGCCCAGCCCGACGGCAAACTGTGGTTGATCGTGGCGCGGGAAGACGCGACGCTGTGGCGAGCGGAGGACCCGGCGCCGTTGCACGGCCGCTTCAGGCGGGTGGAGTTGAGCCTCGGCTGAAGGAATCGCCCGGGCTTCCTCGTCGCCTGCTCCTTTCGGGCAGGGTCGCCGGTGGCGTGGAACGTTTCGCCCCCGTGCCACGTTTGCTCTTGATAACATAAGGAGTTCTCGGATGCTCTGGACCATCGTCGTCATCCTGCTCGTGCTCTGGCTGCTGGGGTTCACCCTGCACATCGGCGCCGGCCTGATCCATATCCTGCTCGTCGTCGCGCTCGTCGTCGGGCTGATTCAGCTCTTCTCGGGGCGTCGCGTCGTCTAGGGCGGTGTACGGGCGCAGCTTGCAGCGGCAACGCGGCTGCGCCAAAGAGGCGCTGGGGTAACCGGAGCCATTTCCTTGAACATCAGCCCGACCGACTTTGCGAGCCTTTTGTGTTCAAGGCTTTGTCACGACCTGCTCAGTCCGGTCGGCGCGCTCAACAATGGTCTCGAACTGCTCGCCGACGAGCATGATCCGGAGATGCGCGCGCGCTGCCTCGAGCTGTTGAGCGAGAGCGCCAAGGCGTCGGCCAACAAGCTCAAATTCTTCCGCCTGGCGTTCGGTGCGGCTGGAGGCTTTGGCGAAACCGTCGACACGCGCGAGGCGCAGGCGGCGATCGAAGGACTGTTCGGCGACAATCACCGCGTGACGATCGGCTGGATGGTCGAGGATCCGGTGCTGCCCAAACAGGCGATCAAGGTGCTGCTCAATCTCGCATTGATCGGTGGCGACGCGCTGATCCGCGGCGGCCAGCTCGATATCGGCGCGGAGATCGTCGACGGCTCGATCGAGATCGTCGTGCGTGCCGACGGGCCTCGTATCGTGCTCGATTCGGAGCTGCGCGGGGCGCTGGCGGGCGGACAGGAAGACATGCCGGTCACGCCGCGCGCCGCGGCGGCGTTCCTGGCGCATGCGCTGGTGACGCAGGGCGAAGGGACGCTGCAGGTGAGCCCGCCGGATTCCGAAGTGCTGCTGTTCGGGGCGAGCTTCCGCGTCGGGTGACACCGTGCGGCTCGACTTCTTGGCAAGCCGTTGAAAATTGGCGCGCCGCGCAGGACAAACATAACGAACACGTGTCGCCCCCCCAATGCTCCTCCAGGAGCGCTCGCAGCCGCGGCAATCAGTGCCGGCTATGCTGTTCCAATTGCGAGCGCCAGCGCGCTCCTAAGCGGAGATCGGGGGATTCTCATTTGCGAAAAACGAGAACTGGTCGCGACCGGTAATCGCGCGCACCATGCGCTGATAGACGCCGAAACCAGCGCCATCGTTGGTCATGATCACCAGCGCGTCGCCTGTGGCCGGCTCAGTGCCGCAATAGGTGGCGCAGCGCCCGTCATTGTTGCCTTCGTGACCCACGCGACGTCCATTCGTCCCTTCCTCGATCTCGACACCCAGGCCCCACCAGTGAGGAACACCTTCGCGTACCGCAACTGCCGGCGTGGTCATCTCCGCTCGGGTAGTCTCCTTCAGCTCCCAGGGCGCGCGATCACGCCGGGGAGAGAGAAGCGTCATGAACCGGGCAAGGTCGGGCGCGCTTAGAACCAGGCTCGCTGAGGCGTTGGCGAACAGCACCCGTTTGGGAGGCGGCGATTTGGGATCGTTAGCGGCGCCAGCTCGGATCCAATCCGCCTGTGTCCAATCCTGCACGGGCTTGCCCCACTCCCGAGCCAACCCTCCGATGAATACGGACCAGTCGCGCCATCCCTGTCTTTTTGCCACCCGCCCACCAACGTGCCCCCAGGAAACGTTGGTGTCCTCCGTGTAAGCAGCGAAGGTCGAGCGCGTCATGCCCGCCGGTGCAAACAACATCCTACGCGCCAGCGCATCGAGCCCCAGGCCGGTGAGATGCTCAGCCACCAGCTGCAGCCAGAAGAGGCCTTCGCCGGAATAACCGAAGTGCGTGCCGGGCGTGAACCGCGGCACCAGGGAGGCCGGCTTGCTGTCTTCGCCCCAGTTGGGAAGGCCGGAGGTGTGGGTCAGCACATGACGCGCCGTGATCGTCGCGAGCGCCGCGTCGTCAGGCAGGTAGTTCGGACGCAGATAGTCGACGAGCGGCTTGTCGAGATCGAGGGTGCCGCGATCGGCGAGTTGCAGAGCGATGTACGCGAACACCGCTTTACTGATCGAGGCCGCCTCGAACATGGTGTCCTGGTTCAAAGGCTCGCCGCCTTCGATTTTGGTGACGCCCAAGGCGCGGACCCAGGCGGTCTTGCCACCCTGAACCAGGACGGCGCACAGGCCAGGAACACAGGCAGCGGCCATCAATGTTTTCAGATCGGCGTCAAATCCAGCGGGAACGGACCAATCGCGCACAGGCGGCCGAGCGCTTGCGGTGCCGGCCAGCATGAGTCCGGCTGCCCCTATCGCCCCGCCCAGGACAATCCGGCGGGTTGGACCGCAAGAAGAGACCATTGCTATTCCCCCACATGCCAAGAAAAGACGCAAACCCATTGTCTGGTGGAGGAGGTTAGCTGCATCGCGCCTGGTCGTCACTCCCGGCGTCAACTGCGCCGGCGGCAACGGGGCCGAAGCGTCTGATCGCCCGGAAGCGCCGGGATGAAGGAAATATTGGCGCGCCCGGTTGGATTCGAACCAACGACCACAGGCTTAGAAGGCATGTGCTCTATCCAGCTGAGCTACGGGCGCGCGCGGAGGCTCACCTAGCGCGGATTGCGCCACAGCGGAACCGCCATATAGTCGCGGCATGACTCAGGGGGACAAGGGGCCGGCGCCGATCGCCGCACGCGACATCGCCGGCGGGCATTTCCGCTATTTCGACTTCGTGATGGCCGCCTTCGTCACGATCCTTTTGCTCTCCAACGTGCTGGGCGCGGGCAAGGTCTCGCAGATCTGGCTGCCATTCTATGACGATTACTGGCCGTTCGGGGCCGGCATCCTGTTCTTCCCCGTCTCCTATGTCATCGGCGACGTGCTGACCGAAGTCTATGGCTATGCCCGCGCGCGGCGGGTGATCTGGGCCGGGACCGTCGCGGTGCTGTTCATGGCATTGATGTCGTGGGTCGTGGTGGCGCTGCCGCCCGCGCCGAGCTGGGGCAATCAGGCGGCCTATGAGACGATCTTCGGCCAGGTGCCGCGGATCGTGCTCGCTTCGGTCTGCGCCTTCTGGGCGGGCGAGTTCGTCAATTCCTATGTGCTGGCGCGGATGAAATTGTGGACCAGCGGCCGGATGCTCTGGACGCGCACGATCGGATCGACGATCGCGGGGCAGGGGATAGACAGCCTGATCTTCTATCCGCTCGCCTTCCTGTGGGCCGAGGGCTGGACCACGCAATTGGTGATCCAGGTGCTGTTCACCCAATGGGCACTCAAGGTGGCGTGGGAGGCGATCCTGACGCCGGTCACCTATGCCGTGGTGGGCTTCCTCAAGCGGCGCGAGGGCGTCGACGTCTATGACGAGGGGACCGACTTCACCCCCTTCGCCACCCGCGTCTGATGAGCCCGCTCCAGGCGACCAAATTCTGGCTGATCGACCATGTCGGCCTCGCCAAGGATGCGCTCCACGTTCATGTCGGGCTGCTGTTGTTCGTCGGCAGCGCATTGCTCTTCCGCTGGCCGGTCCGGAGCTGGAAGCCCTGGGCGGTGGCGCTGGCGGGCGCGTTGATCGGCGAAGCATGGGATCTGCGCGACAGCCTGGTCTACCACACCCGAATCGCGCTCTGGGGCAATTTCCACGACGTCTGGAACACGATGCTGTGGCCGAGCGCGCTGCTGCTGCTCGCGCGAACCACGCAATTATTTGGAAAGCCGGCACAACCTCGCTGATGCAATCGTCGCACTTGCGCAAAGATGCACATGCGTAACAATCTCGCCGGGAACAGGCGAGGAGAATGAAGGTGGCGGCGACCGAAGCGACGTTCGAGGGAAGCGGCGGGCTCAACATCTTCTACCGCGCCTGGGAGCCGGCGGACGCGCCGCGCGCCGTCGTCGTGATCTGCCACGGCGTCAATTCGCATGGCGGCCAGTATTTCTGGGCGGCGGAGCAGCTGGTGGCGAGCGGCTATGCGGTGTTCGCGCTCGATCTGCGCGGGCGCGGCCGTTCCGACGGCGAACGCTTCTATGTCGAGGATGTCGCCGATTATGTCTCGGATGTCGCCGGGACGATCGCGATTGCCAAGGCGCGTCATCCGGGGCTCAAGCTCTTCCTGCTCGGACACAGTGCGGGCGGCGTGACTTCGGCGAGCTATGTGCTCGATCACCAGGCCGAGATCGATGGTTTCATCTGCGAGAGCTTCGCCTTTCAGGTGCCCGCGCCGGGCTTCGCGCTCGCGGCGATCAAGGGGCTGAGCCACATCGCACCGCGGCTGGGCGTGCTCAAGCTCAAGAACGAGGATTTCTCACGCGATCCCGAATGGGTAGCGACGCTCAATGCCGATCCGTACATCAAGGACGAGACCCAGCCCGCCGCCACGGTGGCGGCCTTGGTCCGCGCCGACGAGCGGATGCGCGTCGAATTCCCGACGGTCACGCTGCCGGTGCTGATCATGCACGGCACCGCTGACAAGGCGACCGTGTGCCATGGCAGTGAGTTCTTCTTTGAGACCGCCGGATCGGCGGACAAGACGCTCAAGCTGTACAAGGACCATTATCACGACCTGCTCGCCGATCTGGGCAAGGAGGAAGTGATGGGCGACATCAAGGCGTGGCTGGAGGCGCATCTCTAGGCGGCTTCGTCAATATATTTCGAAGAGCCTGTCGATTTCCGGCTCTCTCCTTCGTCGTCTCCTGTGGCACCAAAGCCAATGGGACGAGCAAGGAGAGGGCATATGACCATCACCATCACCGCTTTTGAACGATCGCCTGACGGGGGCAAGGGACTGGCGCGCGACACGCGGGTGCGCTGGGCGCTCGAGGAAGCCGGCCAGCCGTACGAGGTTCGCCTGGTTTCGTTCGCCGGGATGAAGGCGCCCGCGCATCTCGCGCTCCATCCGTTCGGCCAGATTCCCACCTATGAGGAAGGCGACCTCACGCTGTTCGAGACCGGCGCGATTGTCTTCCACATCGCGGAGCGGTCCACGGGCCTGCTGCCCGAGGAGACGAACGCCCGGGCGCGCGCCATCATGTGGATGTTTGCCGCAGTCAACACGATAGAGCCGCCGATCCTCGACCTCCAGACGGCCAGATTCGCAGAAGGCGACAAGCCCTGGAGCGAGGAAAGGCTGCCATTGGTCATGGACCGTATCCGCGCCCGGCTGGAACCGCTGGCCACGCGCTTGGGCGACGCAGATTGGCTCGACGGTGCGTTCAGCGCGGGCGACCTGATGATGGTATCGGTGCTGCTCCGATTGAGAATGTCGGGCATCCTCGACGAATATCCGAACCTCGCCGCTTATGTCGCGCGTGGCGAAGCCCGTCCGGCTTATGGCCGCGCTTTCGCCGCGCAACTGGCGATCAACGCCCCGACACCCGCCTGATATTGTCCGGTGCGGGGTCGCCGGCGTTCAGGCGACTGCTTCGAGCAGTCCCTCGAACAGCCGGCGGCCATCGGTGCCGCCGTGCGCGGCTTCGATGCGGCGCTCGGGGTGGGGCATCATGCCGAGCACGTTGCCGCTCTTGTTGAGCAGCCCGGCGATGTTGCGCGCCGAGCCGTTGACGTCCTCGGCATAGCGGAAGGCGACGCGGCCCTCGCCTTCGATCCGGTCGAGCGTCTCGGCGTCGGCGAAGTAATTGCCGTCGTGATGCGCCACGGGGACGGTGATCGTCTCGCCGCTCTGATAGCCGCTGGTGAAGATCGACTGGCTGTTGTCCACCGTCAGCGCGACGTTGCGGCAGACGAAGTTGAGCCCCGAATTGCGCATCAGCGCGCCGGGGAGCAGCCCGGTTTCGGTGAGGACCTGGAAGCCGTTGCAGATGCCGATCACCGGTACGCCGCGCTCGGCGGCCTCGACCACGGCGCGGACCACCGGCGAGCGCGCCGCGATCGCGCCGCAGCGCAGGTAATCGCCATAGGAGAAGCCGCCGGGCAAAGCGATCAGGCCGATGCCCGAAGGAAGTTCGCTCTCGCCGTGCCACACCATGTGCGGGGCGGTCCCGGTCACGTCTTCCAGCGCAGTCGCGATGTCGCGATCGCAGTTGGAGCCGGGAAAGACGATGACCGCGGTCTTCATGCCCGTTCGACCCGATAATTCTCGATTACGGTGTTGGCGAGCAGCTTGCGGCACATCTCGTCGATCGCCTGGTCGCTGGTGTCGTCGGCGACTTCGAGCTCGAAGATCTTGCCCGCGCGGACGTCGTCGACGCCATTGAAACCGAGGCCGCCGAGCGCGTGCTGGATGGCTTTGCCCTGGGGGTCGAGGACGCCGTTCTTGAGCGTCACGATGATGCGGAGCTTCATGGCCGCGCCTATGGCCTCCCACGCGCCGTGCTGCAACCCGAAAGCTTGCGGAGCTTACTTGCCCCGGCGCTTGCGGTGGCTCTCGAGATCGAGCACCGCCGATTCCGCACCCTCCGGAAACAGGCCGAGCCGGCGCGCGACTTCCTGATAGGCCTCGACTTCGCCGCCCAGGTCGCGGCGGAAGCGATCCTTGTCGAGCTTCTCGTTGGTGGCGATGTCCCACAGGCGGCAGCCGTCGGGGCTGATCTCGTCGGCGAGGATGATCCGGGCATAGTCATTGTCCCAGATGCGGCCGAATTCGAGCTTGAAGTCGACGAGGCGGATGCCGATCCCGGCGAACAGCCCGGAGAGGAAGTCGTTCACCCGGATCGCCATGTCGGCCATGTCGTGCAGCTCTTCCTGCGCGGCCCAGCCGAAGGCGAGGATATGCTCGTCGGTGACCATCGGATCGCCAAGCGCATCGTCCTTGAAATAATATTCGACGATCGTGCGCGGCAGCGGCGTGCCTTCCTCGATGCCGAGACGCTTGGCGAGGCTGCCGGCGACGACGTTGCGCACCACCACTTCGATGGGGACGATCTCGACCTGGCGGATCAACTGCTCGCGCATGTTGAGACGGCGAATGAAGTGCGTGGGGATGCCGATTCCGCCGAGCAGGGTGAAGACGTGCTCGGAAATGCGGTTGTTGAGCACGCCCTTGCCGTTGATCGTGCCCTTTTTCTGCGCGTTGAACGCAGTCGCGTCGTCCTTGAAATACTGGATGAGCGTGCCGGGCTCGGGACCCTCGTAGAGGATCTTTGCCTTGCCTTCGTAGATCTGCCGGCGGCGTGCCATCTTGGCTCTTACCCCTGAAAAGCGTGGCCCCGGCGGCACGGAAAAGGACCGCACGGCAGCCGGGGCTCTGGAAGGCTCGGGCCTATACTGGATGCGGTGTTGCGGTGCAATCGCGCTTCGCCGAGTAACGGTTGTACCAGCGGCGGACATCGGCCCCGGCGAAGCGCGACTGTGGCGCGTCAACCTTCCACGGCAGCCGTCCGCGGCTTGCGGAACTGGCGGATCAGCAGCACCGGCAGGCCGATGAGGAGGAGCCAGGGCAGCAGATAGATCGCCAGCGACAGGACGAAACGCAGCCCGATCAGGAACACCGCGCCCGAACCCTGCACTGCCTCGCCGAGCTGCGCACCGACGCCTTCGGTCGTCGCCGAGGGAGCGATCGCGCCGTAATGGATGTCGAATTCCGACATCGCGACGCGACCCTGCAGCTCGCCCAGCCAGCTTTTGGCCTGGTCGAGCTCTTCCTGTGCCTGGGTGACGCTGCGCTCGGCTTCGAGCAGGTCGGCGGGTTTGCCCTGTCGCTTGCGCAACATCTCGGTGAGCCGCGCGACGAGCAATTCGCGCTGACGCACCCGCGCCTCGGTGTCGACGATCTGCTTCGAGACTTCGTCGGTCGCGATCTTCGCATTCTCGGTGCGACCGCCGGCTTCGGTGACGTCGTGTTCGAGGAGTATCTGGAAGCGGCGGGCCTCGGAGGTGGCGACGCGGAGCTTGAGCGTCGCCCGATTCGATTGCTCGTCGCCGATGCCGCGCTCCAGTCCGAGCAACTGGCACCGTGCCGGTCCCATTTCCTCGCACATGTCGCGGTGCGCGTCCTGCGTCGCAGCGATCTTGTCGCCGGGCAGCAGATAGGTGAGCGCATAGGCGTAAGCGAGCTTGGGGATCGTGATCGGCACTTTGGCCGGAGTGTCGGATTTCGCGGCGCCGGGGTTGCCGGAGCCGGCGACCACAGTGTCGGTCATCGCGCGCTCCGCCGGAGCGGTTTCCCCTGGCGCGAATGCCGTGACGGTCGAGTCCGGTTTGGCGGGATCAGAGGTTTCGGCAGAGCAGGCGGCGAGCGTCGCGGTTGCGGCGACGAGAGTGATAAAGCGCATGGGCATATCTCCTGCAACGAGGAGGATATGACATCACATGACTGGGAGAGACGTCAAGCCACAATCTTGCCATATTTATGGCGAGATTGTGGCGAAGGCGTCTGTGGGCCGGGGGAGCTGAAATCATGGGCGCATGTAGCGCCAGGGAGCGTCGTATTCGATCGCGTTCAGGCGCTTGAATGCGTGCATGATTCCTTTGAAAAGTTGCGCGAGGCCGACACTCACATGGCGATGCTGATCGGCCCAGACGGCGCTGTCATAGTCGTTCGACATGATGCTTCTCCTTTGGCGATGGCAGCGAAATTTCCGCTTAACCATCAGTCAGGCTTGTAAAAAAGCGAGCGGCGGCGCGCCGCTCGCAAGGGAACCGCCGGCGAGGTTATCGGGAGTCGGCGGTAACGGTGGATGCACTGGCGCGGGCGATCGCACGGGGGCGCTGCAGTTGGACGCGCGCCGCGGTGTCTGTGTGGCACCGCAGGCTCGCGGTGGACCTGATGAGCTGTCCGGTCGAATTCGCCGGCGGGCATACCTTCTCGACCGCGGCGTCGAGGCGGCGATCGAAGATCCGGCGATCCGCGGGTCGGGCGAGGTCGAGGTCGCTATGCACGACCCGCACAACCGGCGCGGACTGGCTCGATCGTGCATCCGCACCGGACAAAGCGGAAGCCGCGGCGGTAGCGGCAAGAGATAAGGCGATCAGGGCGTTCATGGCTCGTATCCTTGGTTTCGTGCCGTCTGCGGCAGCCCCGTCCATGTGCGCCCGGCAGGGCCGCGGCGCCAACAAATCGTTGGACTCGAGAAATAAGTTGGCCTTATGAATTGGGCATGCGCCAGATTCCCCCGCTCGCCGCCGTGCGCGTCTTCGAGGCCGCCGCTCGGCATGGCAATTTCACGCGCGCCGCCGAGGAGCTCGGAATGACGCAGGCCGCGGTCAGCTATCAGATCAAGCTGCTCGAGGAGCGGCTGGGGGCACCGCTGTTCGCACGCAGCGGTCGTGCGGTCGTGCTCAGCGACCTTGGCCGCCGGATCGCGCCGCAGATCACCGGCGCGTTCGACACGCTGGGCGATGCCTTCGCTTCGGTGCGGATCGAGTCCGAGAGCGTGATGACGGTCGCGGCGCCGCGCACCCTGGCCACCAACTGGCTGGCGGGACGGCTGGGCTCGTTCCAGCTTTCGCGTCCCGGGCTGGCGGTACGGCTGCTCGTGAGCGACGAAATGGTCGATCTCAATGCAGGCGACGCCGATGTCGCGCTCCGCGGCGCCCCGGGACCGATGCCCGGTCTATGCGCGCATTTTCTGATGCGGATGCCGGTTGCGCCGCTGGCGAGTCCGGCGTTTCTCGCGAAGCACCCGCCGCTCGAGGCCCCCGCCGATCTGCTGGGCTTGCCGCGAATCTCGCCCGAGGACGATTGGTGGGACCTCTGGTTCTGCCGGGCACTGGACGAAGACGTCGATCGCGCGCAGGCGTCCGGCATCCGGTTCGATTCGCAGGTGCTCGACGGCAACGCGGCGATCGCGGGGGGCGGCGTCGCGATCCTCAGTCCGCCGATGTGGCAACCGGCGATCGATGCGGGGCTGCTGGTCCAGCCGCTCCCGCATCACACCTATTACCGCAACAGCTTCTGGCTGATGTATGCCGAGAGCAAGCGCAATCTACCCAAGGTCCGGGCCTTTCGCGATTGGCTGCTCGCCGAGATCGCGGCGTTGGCGCACGAGGATATCCTCGGCACGTTCGTTCCGCCGGAAACGGGCTGACGCTGACGGGAACGCCTTGTGAACACCGGCTTGGCCTTGCGGGGCACTCCCTGCTATCCGGGTCGAGATGAGCCTCGACACCGAAATTCTCGAACCCTCCGGTCCCACCGACGTCCCCTTCGATAGCGCGCTGTCCGAGCGCTATCTGGTCTATGCGCTGTCGACGATCACTGCGCGCTCGCTGCCGGATGTCCGCGACGGACTGAAGCCGGTGCATCGCCGGCTCCTCTGGGCGATGCGGCTGCTGAAGCTCGATCCGGCGAGTGGCTACAAGAAGTGCGCGCGCGTCGTCGGCGACGTGATCGGCAAATATCATCCGCACGGCGATCAGTCGGTCTATGACGCGATGGTTCGCCTCGCGCAGACCTTCGCGCTCAGATATCCGCTGGTCGACGGGCAGGGCAATTTCGGCAATATCGACGGCGATAACGCCGCGGCCTATCGCTACACCGAGGCGCGGCTGACCCAGGTCGCGATCGACCTGATGGCCGGGCTCGACGAGAATTCGGTCGATTTCCGCCTGACCTATAATGGCGAGGAGGAAGAGCCCGAGCTGTTCCCCGGGCTGTTCCCCAATCTGCTGGCCAATGGCGCCGCGGGCATCGCGGTGGGCATGGCGACGAGCATCCCGCCGCACAATGCCGCCGAGATCATGAACGCCGCGGTCGCGCTGATCGACAATCCGCAGGCCAACGTGCTCGACCATGTCAGCGGACCGGATTTCCCGACCGGCGGCGTCGTCGTCGACAGCCCGGCGGCGATCGCCGAGAGCTATGCCACCGGGCGCGGCAGCTTCCGGGTGCGGGCGAAGATCGAGAAGGTCGTCGAGAAGGGCGGGGGCTGGCATCTCGTCGTCTCCGAGATCCCGTACGGTGTCCAGAAGGGCAAATTGATCGAGGGGATCGCCGAACTCATCAACGAGAAGAAGCTGCCGATCCTCGGCGACGTCCGCGACGAATCGGCCGACGATGTCCGCATCGTGCTGGAACCGCGCAGCCGCACCATCGATGCCGATACGCTGATGGAGAGCCTCTACCGGCTTTCCGACCTCGAAGTGCGCGTGCCGCTCAACCTCAACGTGCTCGACAAGCATCGCACGCCGCGGGTGATGAGCCTGCACGAGGCGATCGCCGCCTGGGTCGAGCACCAGTTCGTGGTGCTGCGCCGCCGTTCCGAGCATCGCCTCAGCAAGATCGCCGACCGGCTGGAACTGGTCGGCGGCTATATCATCGCCTTCCTCAACCTCGATCGGGTGATCGAGATCATCCGTACCGAGGATGAGCCCAAACCGGTGATGATGGCCGAGTTCCAGCTCACCGACCGCCAGGCCGAGGCGATCCTCAACATGCGGCTGCGCTCGCTGCGCCGGCTGGAGGAGATGGAACTGCGCCGCGAGCAGGAGGCGCTGCAGAAGGAACAGGCCGAGCTCGAGCTTCTGCTCTCGTCCGACGCGCGCCAGCGCACCCGGATGAAGCGCGATCTCGGCAAGATGATCGAACGTTATGGGCTCGATACGCCGCTGGGCGCGCGCCGCACTGCGATTCGCGAGGCCGGCCCGACGCGCGAGATCCCGCTCGAGGCGATGATCGAGCGCGAGCCGATCACCGTTATTCTCTCCCAGCGCGGCTGGATCCGGGCGATGCGCGGGCATGTCGAGCTGGCGTCGGCGGAGACGCTCAAGTTCAAGGAAGGCGACGGCCCGCTCTTCGCCTTCCATGCCCAGACCACCGACAAATTGCTGCTCGCGACCGACAATGGCCGGTTCTACACGTTGGGCGGCGACAAATTGCCCGGCGGGCGCGGCTTCGGCGAGCCGGTGCGGCTGATGGTCGATCTCGACGGCGAGCGGCAGATCGTCGCGCTGCTGCCGGCGAGTGCGTCGGCCAGGCTGCTGGTGGCGGCGACCGACGGGCGCGGCTTCGTGGTCAACGCCGCCGACGTCGTCGCCGAGACGCGCAAGGGCAAGCAGGTGGTGACGCCGCGGGCGGGCGCGCAGCTCAAGCTGGTCCGCCCGATCGCGCCGGGCGACGATGCGGTCGCGGCGATCGGCGACAATCGCAAGATGCTGGTCTTCCCGCTGGCCGAGGTCGCCGAGCTGGCGCGCGGGCAGGGCGTGCAGCTCCAGCGCTACCGCGACGGCGGCCTCTCCGATGCCAAGACCTTCCGCATGGAGGAGGGGCTGAGCTGGCCGATGGGCGGCGACAGCGGCCGTACGCGCAGCGAGACCGATCTGTCGGCCTGGCGCGCAGCGCGCGGCGCGGCGGGGCGGATGGCGCCCAATGGCTTCCCGCGCGACAACCGCTTCTAGATACGCGCGAAAAGCCTTTCGCTTCAGCCGGCCTTAACCAATTCCGGTTAGCCCCGCTTGCGATGGGATTCGGTAAGCTCAAGCCAGTTTCGGCCGTGCCTGTGGAGCTTGCTCCCCAGGGTGCGCTGGCGTGCGCCGACGACTTGCTCGAAACCGGGCTGATGCTCGACCTGCTGCCGGTGCCGGCCGTGACGGTCGCTCTCGAAGGCGGCAGGTTCCAGTTCAGCGCGCTCAATCGCCCCTTCCGCATGGCCGGGCTCGGCACTGTCGCCAGCGAATCGCCGCTGATCCGCCTGCTCGGCACCCAGCTTCGCCACTTCCTCGAATCGGACGAGGCTCGCCACGAAATCGCATGGCAGTTCGGCGAGGAAGTGGATTGCCGCTATTTCCGCGTCCTCTTCGCGCGCCACGACGGGCACCGCCGTACGCCGCGCTGCCTGGTCACGCTGGTCGATCAGACCTCAGAGTTGCGGACCGAGCACAGCCTGCGCCGCGAGATGGCGACCGACAGCCTTACCGGCCTGCCGAATCGCGCCGGCTTCAGCGACGAGCTCGAAACGCTCATCACCGCCGACAATGGCGAGGGTTTCGCGGTGCTCGTGGTCAATCTCGATCGCTTCAGCCGGGTCAATGCCTGCATGGGCGGCCTTGCCGGCGACGAACTGCTGATCTCGGTCGCGCGCCGCCTCAAGGGCGCGCTGCGCAGCCGCGACATCCTGTCGCGCATGGGCGGCGACGAGTTCGGCGTGCTGCTGCTGCTCGACGACGGGCCAGGCGACGCGCTGCACGTCGCCAAGCGCATCCAGGCGGCGCTCGCCACGCCGTTCAGGCTTTCGAGTTTCGAGATTCGCGTCGATTGCTCGATCGGCATCGCATTGGGTGCCGACAACAAGGGCGAACCCGAGGACCTGATCCGCCACGCCCAATTCGCGGTGAAGCGCGCCAAGACCAGCGGGCGGACCGAAGTCTATCACACACGCGCGTTCGACATCGCCCGCGAGCAGTTCAGCATCGAGACCGAGCTGCGCCGCGCGATCGAGAATGGCCAGATGACTTTGGCCTATCAGCCGATCTGCGACCTGGGTTCAGGCAAGGTCACTTCGTTCGAGGCGCTGGCGCGCTGGACCAACGAGAACGGTGTCGCGATCTCGCCTGACGAGTTCATTCCCGTTGCCGAGGAATCGGGGCTGATCATCCCGCTCGGCCGTTGGGCGATGGAGGAGGCGGCGCGGACGCTGGCGGCATGGGATGCCGCGGCGGGCGGCGACTGCGGCGTGAAGGTCGCCGTCAACCTGTCGGCGATCCAGCTCCAGCGCGACCGGATCCCGGAGATGGTCCAGGCCGCGCTCGAGCAATATGGCGTGTCGGGCACGCGCCTGACGCTGGAGCTCACCGAAAGCGCGATCGTCAGCGATCCGGACCGGATCAGCCGGACGATGATGGCGCTCAAGGATCTGGGTGCCACGCTGGCGATGGACGATTTCGGCACGGGCTATTCCAACCTCGCTTATCTCCAGAAGTTGCCGATCGACCTGCTCAAGATCGACCGCAGCTTCATCTCGGGCATGCTCGCCGATCGCGACAAGATCGCGATCGTGCGCGCGATCCTCAGCCTGGCGCAGGCGCTGGGCATGCAGACCACCGCGGAGGGGATCGAGACCAACGAGCTCGCCCAGACGCTCGCCGCGCTCGGCTGCACCTATGGGCAGGGCTATCTCTACGCGCGCGCGTTGCCGCCGGCCGAGGCCTATTCGCTGCTGGTCGCCAACCGGACCTGAGCGACTATCTCGTCGGCGAGCGCATTGACGCGTTCCTCGCCGGGAAAGCCTTCCGCGATCCAGCGATCCTCGACCGCGCGCAGTGCACGGGCGACGTCCGGGCCCTTGGCGAGGCCGCGTGCGACCAGTGCGCCGCCGCTCAGCGGAAGGCGCGGCGCTTCCCAGGACCTGATCTCCTCGATCTCGGCGAGGTCGCGGTCCGACAAGAGCAGCCGGTCGAGCGCAATCTCCCTGCCGAGCCGGTAAGCGAGGGGCTTTGGCGCGTCCAATGGCTCGCCCGTCGCCGCGACGAGACGCTTGCGCTCGGCGTTCGAAAGCTTGAGCCGCGCGCCGATCTGATCGGCGGACGCACCGTCGCGTGGCAGCACCGCCGCCAGCCGCCGGATCGGATCCGGCGCGATTCCCGTGGCGGTTTCGCGCTTGGCGACGTGCGCGAGCAAGTCCGCCGAAGTGATTTCGGGGAGGACCGGCTCGAATATGCCGCGCTCGATCATCAACCGCACGACTCGCACGGCGTCCTTCGTCACCAGCAACTTGAGCAGTTCGTCGCGGATCCGCTCGCGCGACAGCGCCATCAGGTCCTTCGCCCGGACCGTGCAGGCATCGAGCCCGGCAGGATCGGCCTGATCGCCGAATCGGGCGAGAAAACGGAAGAAGCGCAGGATTCGCAGATGATCCTCGGCAATTCGTTTGAACGGATCGCCGATGAAACGGACATGGCGCGCCTCGAGGTCGGCGAGTCCGCCGAAATAATCGAACATCTCGCCGGTTCGCGGATCGGCGTAGAGCGCATTCATCGTGAAGTCGCGGCGCGCGGCGTCCTCGCGCCAATCGTCGGTGAACGCCACGGTGGCGCGGCGCCCGTCGGTCGAGACGTCGCGGCGCAGCGTGGTGACTTCCACTTGCCCGCTTTCCAGCACCGCGGTGATCGTGCCGTGCTCGATGCCGGTGGGGATCGCCTTGATCCCGGCCGCCCTGAGCAGTTCCACCACGCGTTGGGGGGCGAGCGGCGTAGCGAGATCCACGTCCGAGACGGGAATCCCCAGCAGCGTGTCGCGTACCGAGCCGCCGACGAAGCGCGCATCGCCCAGCACTTCGACCAGCCGATCGAGTCCGAGCCGGTGCCGCCACTCGGCGTGCGGGAGCGTCATGCCGTCCATCGCAGCCTGCGCGAGAGATTGACGATCATTGCCGCGGTTGCCCCCCAAATTCGGCGTTCGTTCCAGAGTATCTCATAATAACGCCGCTCCTGGCCCTGATATTGCGCGGTCGCCTCGACATGATTGGCGGTGTCGAGCAGGAAGACGAGCGGGACCTCGAAGACGGCGGCAACTTCAGCCTCGGCGGGCACCAGCATCAGATCGGGCGGCACGACGCCCACGACTGGTGTGACTTCGTAGCCCGTCACCGTTCGGTACAGATCCGCAGTGCCGACGATCTCGACGGCGGAGGGGGGAAGGGCGATTTCCTCCTCGGCTTCGCGCAATGCGGCACCGACCGGGCCCTCGTCGCCGGGATCGATCCGGCCGCCGGGAAAGGCGACCTGCCCAGGGTGACGACGCATTGTCTCGGTGCGCTGGGTGAGGATGATTCCCGGCTCGGCGCGATCGGTGATTGCGATGAGCACCGCGGCGGGGTTGCCGGCGATGGCGGGGTCGAAATCGAAATGGTCGCCGGGGAGGAAGACGGTTTCCTCGCCGTGGGGAGCGTCGAGCGCGGCGCGCAGCCGCTCGGCGAGAGTCATGCCTGCACCTCCAGCGCGAAGAAGGCGCCGTTGCTCCATACGCCATGGGGTTCGCGGTTGTTGGCGAGCGCGATCCCGGCGAGCTCGTAATATACCGGGCGTGCGATCAGCGCCTCCAGTCCGCCGCGGACGTGGAGATAGGGGCGGGGGCCGTCCTCGCGTTCGTCGAATCGCAAGGGTTGGTCCGGGCCGGCAGTGACGAGGTCGCCGGTGTTGAGCCGGAAGGCCAGCTTCATCGCTTCGCCTTCGCCGTCGACCTTCATTTCGACTGCGATGAAGGGAGCGTCCTCGACTTCGATGTCGAGCTTCTCGACCGGCGTGACCAGCACGAAGCGGCCGTCGCCCTCGCGGCGCAGGATGGTCGAGAACAGCCGCACCATCGGCGCGCGGCCGATCGGCGAGCCCTGATGGAACCAGGTGCCGTCGCGGGCGATGCGCATCTCGCTGTCGCCGCAATGCCCAGGATTCCAGCTCTCGACAGGCGGAAGGCGATTCTCCTCGGCCAGCCGTGCGATCTCCGCGAGGGAGAGGCTGGCGAAATCCGGAAGCGGCGGTGCGGGCATCCAAGCTCGTTAGGCGAGCCCGTGCGTGCCCTCAAGCAGCTTGGCCGACGCGTGGGCCCAGCGCGCCCGCACAATCGGGCGCCTTGTCGCCGCGCGCGAGCAGCCGGTGCGGCTCGAAAGGGCCGGGCAGGCGCCAGCCGGCGGTGCGCTCGGCGGTGAAGCCGAAAAAGCGGCCATAATATTCGGGATCGCCGACCAGCATCAGCGAATCGCAGCCCTTGGCGGGACAATCCGAAATCGCCTCGAGCATCCGTTCCATCAGCGCACGGCCTATACCGCCCTGCTGGTGATCGGGCTCGACCGCGACAGGGCCGACCATCACCAACGGGACGATTTCGCCGTCGTCGCAGGCGAGTTCGACCGGCCAGCACTGGATCGTCCCGAGCAGCGCACCGTCGGCATCGAGCGCGGCAAAGCTCAGCTCAGGGACGGGAAGGGTACCGCTGCGAATCCGGTACGCGGTGCGCGTGCGTCGGTCCGGGCCGAAGGCGCGATCGAGCAGCGCCTCCACGGCCTCGGGTTCGACAGCAGCCAGCGGCACCAATGCGATCACGTCCATTCCCTGCAAGAAGCATCCGGCGACCTGCCGGGGTCGCGCGCTTTAGCGCCGCTGCGCGCGCACGCAAGGATTAATGGTATGGCGCCGGACACGTCCCATCACTAAGGGAGCGCGGTTTCCACGAAAGGCCGTTAATTGCGCGATTTGCTACAGCTCCAGGTGCACGACCTCGAAGTAGAGGTGCTGACCGGCATCTATTCCGAAGAGACGCATCTGCCGCAGCCGCTGCGGATCTCGGTCACCGCCGACATCGACATGCCCGAGCGCTTCGCCCCGGACACGCCGCTGAGCGCTTCCAAAAGCTATATCGATCTCAAGCATGCCGCGACCACGGCACTGCCTCGGGACGTGCACTTCACGCTGATCGAAGCGGTGGCCGAGCATGTCTGCGAGACCCTGTTCGTCTCGGACAAGCGAGTGCAGCGCGTCGAGGTCAGCATCGTCAAGCTTGCAATCGCCGAGCAGGGCGAATCGATCGGCATCACGATGGTGCGCCACCGGCGCTAGCCGAAGTTCAGGCGCAGGGGCCCAGCGCGCGCAGGACGAGTCCATAGTCTTGCCGCGCAGTCGCCGCATTGGCGGGATCGTCCGATTCGATGCTGCCGGCCGGCAACTCGCGCGGCAGCCCGCAGGCGAGGCGATACCAGAGCAAGGTGTTCGGTCGGGGCGGGCCAGCCGATTCGTCGACAATGTCCCCCAACGAGACAGACCATCGCGGCTGTTCGCCCGGACGGCGCAGAATCTGGAGCGAAACCGGCGCGCCGTTGGCGGTCTGCAGGAACACCTGGGTTTCGCCTTCGCCGGGGAGCGAGCCGGGGACGTGGAACGCATTGCCTACCCCGGTGATCGCCGGCGGCGCGTCTCCGGCGATCGTCTCGCGCACGATTCCGCGCACCAGAGTGTCGAGTTCGGGTGAAAAAGCGCGCTGACCGTCGAGGTTGGCGAGCTGGACCTGATCGGGCCGATTGGCGACTGCGCGGGCGAAAAGGAGCACGCGTTGCTTCTTGAGCTTGGGCTCGCGTCCGCGCTGGTCGAGCGGCAGGTCGACGACGTACCCGATTCTCGGCGCCACCCCGCCGGAGCCCCGAATCAGGGCCGTGACATCGGCCTCGACGTAGAATCTGGCCCGCCCCGGGACGACATTTGCGGCTTCGGGTCCTTTGATTCTCACAGCGCTGCGAATGCGCGCGTCGAGGATCAAAGGTGCGCCCAGAACTAGCCCCGCAACAGTGGCATAGCTGGGCAATACAGCAGCCGGAGATGCTTGGTTTTGCGTGGTTTGCGGGGCGGATTGGGCAGGCGCGGTTAAGGATAACGCGCAACAAAAAGCCATCAGGGATACGCGGATCATAGTCTTCCGTTACCGGATCGCCGCGTTCTTATACAGAAATAATTCCGTCATGGAGCGCCCGTAGGCACCGATTGTCCGACAAAGCGTTTGCGTACCCCGAATGCCCGCGATAGAGACTCGCGCTCTGCCGCACCGACGCAAGCAAGCGAACGGCGGACGAGCTTGTGCGCGGAACATTCCGGAGCCCAGGGTCGCATAAGATTAGAGGAGTGACGTTGCCGAATGGCTTACGCTGACCGGAATGTAAGTGGCAGCCGGTTCGTTGCGATCGTAGTCGTCGCAATAATCGTGGCTGGCATGGGATATGCCTTCGTCACGGGCTTGGCATACCAATATATCAAAAAGAAGGCGGAAGAGCTGAAGACCTTCGAGGTCGAAGAGCCACCGCCCCCGCCCGAGGAGGTTCCGCCGCCGCCGCCGCCGCCGGACAGCCCCGTGCCGCCGCCCCCGACTCAAGTCGTGGTGCCGCCGGCCCAGGTGCAGGTCCAGGTGCCGTCGCCGCCTATGGCTACCACCAATATCATTCCACCACCGCCGCCGATCACGCCGCCGGCTCCGCCTGCGCCTCCCGCGCCGCCGCAGCCGCCGGCACCGCCGCGCATCGCAAAGCCGCTCAAGCCCCGCACGCCTCCGGGCAGCTGGGTGACCAACGACGATTATCCGGCAGCAGCCATCCGCGCCGAACAGCAGGGAACGACGGGCTTCCGCCTTTCGGTCGATGCAGGTGGCAAGGTGACTGACTGCCAGGTGACATCGTCCAGCGGTTCGTCGACTCTCGACAGCACCGCCTGCTCGCTGCTGCGGCGCCGCGCGCGCTTCACGCCTGCAGAGGATGCGAGCGGGAACAAGATCCCGGCGACGTTTGCCAGCCGTTTCCGCTGGGAACTGCCGAAGAACTGATTGAGTGGCCGGCGCGCCGCTCCCCGGCGCGCCGGAGTGTGGAACAAGCGCTATCTATTTAGAGGAAAGAACCGACAATGCTCACCACCATTCTCGCCGCTGCGGCGCCCAAGGGCGACAATCCGTACGGCCTGCTCCCCGCGCTCCGTGAGGGCGGCCTTATCTCTCAGACGGTGTTCGGCATCCTGGTGCTGATGCTCTTCGTCTCGCTCTACATCCTGTTCACCAAGCTGTTCGAGCAGCAGAAGATCATGAACCAGGCCAAGCGGGTCCGCGCCGGCTTCTGGTCGTCGAACAGCCTGCGCGAAGGCGCGGCGAAGCTCGAGAAGAACTCGGCCTATCGCCAGATCGTCGACGACGGCCTGCAGGCGCAGGAGCAGTACAAGGAGCTCACCGATCCTGTCGAGGCCCATGACTGGCTGCACGGCTCGCTCGCCCGCTCGGAAGCGACGATCAACTCGTCGCTCGCCGGCGGCCTCGCGTTCCTCGCGACGACCGGCGCCACCGCGCCGTTCATCGGTCTGTTCGGTACCGTCATCGGCATCTACCGCGCACTGATCAAGATCGGTGCGGCGGGTCAGGCTTCGATCGACGCCGTCGCCGGCCCGGTCGGTGAAGCGCTGATCATGACCGCGCTCGGTCTGGTCGTCGCGGTTCCCGCCGTGCTCGCGTACAACTTCCTGCAGCGCCGCAACAAGGCGATCGCGGAGAACCTGAACGCGTTCTCGAACGACGTTCTGGGCTTCCTGGCATCTGACGGCCGCGTCCGTCCCGAAGTCAAGAAGGTCGGCGCTCCGGCAACCGGCGCCAAGCCGGCCGGCACCACCACGACCGCCGGCCAGGCCGGTGGCGTGCAGACCCGCGCATAAGCTGAAAGCATCGGGCCGCGCGCTCCGGCGTGCGGCCCTTCGCCGCAGGGTTCGCCCCGCGGCGAGTTAGAAGGATAGGATAACGCCCAATGGCGATGAGCGTAGGCGACAGCGGCGATGAAGCACCGATGTCGGACATCAACACCACGCCCCTCGTGGACGTGATGCTGGTGCTCCTGATCATCTTCCTGATCGCCGTCCCGGTGGTGATCCAGACGATCGATCTCGCACTTCCCAAGGTGCAGTTCGAACCGACCACCACCAAACCCGAAAATGTCGCGCTTTCGGTGACCGGTGCCGGCGGCCAGTGCCAGGTCTATTGGGGCATGACCCCGGTGGGCCACCAGGAGCTGCTCGACCGTGCGGTCGAGAAGCTGAAGAAGGAAATCGAGCGCCAGGGTGGCCCCAATGCCGCCGGTCTCGAGCTTCCCGAAGTGCACATCCGCGGCGACGTGAACACGCCGTATCGTTGCATCGGCGCCACGATCTACACGATGCAGATGGCTGGCTTCGTGAAGGTGGGCTTCATCTCGGAACCCCCCGCGGGCTCCGGTACCGTCCGCCTGTGACGCGCACCGTTTAAGGAGTTACTTCAATGGCAATGAGCGGTGGCCGCGACGACGGCGAACCGATGATGGAAATGAACACGACGCCGTTGATCGACGTCATGCTCGTGCTCCTCATCATGTTCATCATCACCATCCCGATCCAGACGCACGCAGTGAAGGTCGATCTTCCGCAGAACAGCAATCAGTCCGCGCCTCCGGTGGAGCCGCAGAAGAACAAGCTGTACATCGACGCGAACGGCAATGTGTTCTGGAACAGCGTGCAGATCGACGATGTGACGCTGCGTCAGTATCTCGATGCTTCGCTCCAGCAGGATCCGGAGCCCGAACTGCACTTCCAGCCCGATCCGCAGGCTCGCTACGACGTGGTCGATCGCGTGCTCGCGATCGTGAAGCGCGCGAATGTGAGCAAGCTCGGCTTCGTCGGCAACGAGCAGTATCGCAACGACTTCTAAAAGGCCGCGCTTCGGCGCTGCCCTGGAAACTTGGAAAGGCGGTCCTTTGGGGCCGCCTTTCTTTTTGCGCGTGCATTATACGCAATTGATGGAGTGCAACGAAAGTGTCATACAAGAGTCATTAAGATGTCACGGAATAGTAACCGTGGTGCAATGATCCTTGGAGGGATGCTATGCGTATTGGTTTCTATCTCCTTGCCGCGGCGCCACTTCTCGCGGCTTTGCCGGTCCAGGCGCAGGAAAACCCTGTCGGCAGCACCCAGATCGCCCAAGGCGATTATGCGCAGGCCGAGTCGAAGCTTCTCGCCGAGTTGCGCATCCATCCCGGGCGTCCCGAGCTGCTGCTCAACCTTGCCGCGGTCTATGCCAAGACCGGTCGCGCGGGCGAGGCGCGCAACCTATACACCAAGGTATTGAGCAGGGACGATGTGCTGATGGACGTGAGCGCCGATCAGACCGCCGGCTCGCATGCGCTAGCGCAACGCGGCCTGCGCCGGCTCGACGCGGTGCAGTTCAGCGCCCGCTGATTGACTGCGACGATTGTCGCTCTTGTTGGTGCGAGACAGCTTGCGTCCAACCACAACCGTCACCCCGGCCTTGTGCCGGGGTCCACGATGCATCAACGGTGGCCTTCGGCCTCTGGCCTGATGCCCGTCTCCCGGTGGATCCGGCACGAGGCCGGATGACGCCTCCTAGATCAAACGAGTACGTTCACAGCCGCGGCAACGTCACGCCGCGTTGGCCCATATATTTGCCCGCGCGATCGGCATAGCTCGTCTCACAGGGCTGATCGCCCTTGAGGAAGAGGAACTGACACGCGCCCTCATTGGCGTAGATCTTCGCCGGCAGTGGCGTCGTGTTCGAGAATTCGAGCGTGACATGCCCCTCCCACTCGGGCTCGAGCGGGGTCACGTTCACGATGATCCCGCAGCGCGCATAGGTCGACTTGCCGAGGCAGATGACCAGCACGTCGCGCGGAATTCGGAAATATTCGACGGTGCGCGCGAGCGCGAAGCTGTTCGGCGGGATGATGCAGACGTCGGTCTTGCGATCGACGAAGCTGTTCGCGGCGAAGTCCTTGGGATCGACCACGGCACTGTCGACATTGGTGAAGATCTTGAACTCGTCGGCGACGCGCGCGTCATAGCCGTAGGACGACAGGCCGTAGCTGATGCACCCCTCGCGCCGCTGCGCCTCGACGAACGGCTCGATCATGCCGGTGGCGAGGGCGTGTTCGCGAATCCAGCGGTCGGAAAGAATGCTCATGAATCCCCCTGAGGTGTTGCGTCCGGTTTCGCGAGAAGCACGGCGCTTCGCAAGGGGCTGGGCTGCATCGACCTGCAAATTCCTCTCCCTGCAACGGAGGGGTTAGGGGTGGGTAAGGAAAGGCCGGCTCGATGCCCGGTCTTTCCTTCATTCCATGCATCTCGATGGGCTCGCTGCGCTCGCACCCACCCCCAGCCCCTCCCTTGCAGGGAGGGGAGTGAGTTGACTCTACCGCACCGGCAATTCGAACGGCGTCGCGGGAAGGCCGGTGCCGTCGTAGAGATTGCAGATCGGGCTGTCGCCCCAGCAGAAACGCACGCGATCGGCAGCGCCGGTGCCCACCGCGACCAAAACGTCGCTTCCCGCGAGCGTGGCGGTGGCGAAACGGCAGCTGCCGGAAGCGGTGCCGCAGAGTTCGAAGCCGATCGGCTGCGCGGCGCTATACGTCACCAGCCCCTTGTCGGCGCCGGTGAAGCGGACGCGCACGACTGCGCCCTCGAACCGTGCCTCGACCGGCCAGGGGCCCGAGGGCGAGGCCTTGCCGCCATAGGTCAGCGCTTCGGCGCCGCGGGCGAGGCGGTGGCCGACATCGAGCTTGTTGGCCGGATGGATGTCGACGACGTCGCCGAGATCGACCGTCACTGCCAGTGCAGCATGCGCATCGGCGGCGACGGCACGGCGCTGCTCGTCACGGATTTGCGAGAAGCCGCTCTCGACCGGCTTGGGCACGCGCGGCCCCCAGCCCGAGAGCTGGGCGATGAGGAAGGGCAGGTCCGGTTTGCCGAACTGGCCGCGCCAGGCGACCATCATGCTGCCGAGCTTCTCCGCATAGCCATCCGGCGAACCGGCATTCGCCTCGCCCTGGTACCAGGCCGCGCCACGCAGGCCATAGGGTCCGATCGGCGCGATCATCGCATTGTAGATGCCCGAGAAGCCGGCGATCGCCTCCCACGGCGCATGCGGCGGACCGTCTATTCCCGCCGGTGCCTTGCGCCAGCGCCAGCCTTCGGGCCCCGCCAGCGGCACGCTGCTGCCGTCAGCGAAGCGGATCGCGCGCTGGTCGGCGGTGCCGGTGAGGCCGCCTTCGCCCCAGGTGTCGAGCACGCCCACCGCGATCACGTTCCGGCCCGCCTTGAGCGTACCCGGTGCGAGTGGATAGAGGCGCGGCACGCCCCAGGCGTACGTCACGCCCACCGGTACGCCGTTGACGAAGCTCGCGTCCATGTCGTCGGCGGGGCCGAGCGCGAGCGTGGCGCCCTTGGCCGTTTGCTCGGGTGTCAGCGTCACTTCGGTGCGGTACCAGAGCAGGCCGTTATACTCGGCCAGATCGGCGACGCCCCATTTCTCCCAAGCATCGAACGAAGGCAAAACGCGCCACTCGCCGGGTGCATCGGCCTGCCACGGCTCGGTACCGGCAGCATCGCCCGATTTGCCGCGATACCATGCCATCCAGCGCTCGCCGAACAACCTGCTCGCCGCGGCAGGATCGGCGCGATACCTGCCGAGAAGCGCAAGGTCCTGCGCCGCGGCCGGATCCTTTGCCAGCGCGCTTTCGGGACGCCAGGCGTCGATCGCAGTGCCGCCCCAGCTAGCGTCGATCAGCCCCATCGCCACTTTTTGCGTCGCGCGCAGATCGCGTGCCATGAAATAGCAAGCTGCGGAGAATTCGCGCACGGTGTCAGGCGTGGCCCGCTGCCACTGGACCGGCGTGGGGAACTGGCGCTCGGGGCTGAGGCTGGTCTTCTTTTCGATCGTCATCAGGCGAAGATCGGGATCGTTCGCCTTGCCGATCTCGCCCGCCGCGCCCAGCACGCCGCTGACCGGATATTCCATGTTCGACTGGCCCGAGCAGAGCCAGACGTCGCCGATCATGATGTCCTCGGCGCGCTGATTCTTGCCGCCGCGCGTGGCAGCGGAGAGCGTGTAGGGGCCGCCCGCAGGCATCGGCGGCAAGTCAGTGCGCCAATGCCCCTCCTTGTCGGCCCGCGTCAGCACCTTCCGGCCCCCGAGCGCCACTTCCACGCGTTCGCCGGCCGCCGCATCGCCCCACACCGCGATCGGCCGGTCGCGCTGGAGCACACCATGATCCTGGAACATCGGATGGAGGAGCGGTGCATCCTGCGCGAATGCGGGCGTGGCAAGCAGGATCGGCAGCGCGAGCGCGCTCCGGTACGTCGTCTTCATGGCGTCTCCTCCGTTAGCGCTACCAAAGCAGCCGGCGAAACCCTTGGCAACCCGGCTCAGGCGAGCCCGAGATCGGCGGGGCCGAAGGCGTGGGGGAGGAGTTCGGAAAGCTTGTAGATGGCGATCTCGTCGCCCGCCGCGCTCCCGCAATAGACGGGAATGTCGCGTCCGCCCACCTGCGCTGCTTCGTTGATCACCTGGCGGCAGCGGCCGCAGGGGCTCACCGGTGCAGTGTCGGCATGGCCCATCCGGCCGCCGATCACACCGATCGCCACTACGTCGCGGAAGCGGCCCTGGGCGTTGACCGTCGCCAGCGCCACCGTTTCGGCGCAGAGCGACAGGCCATAGCTGGCATTCTCGAAATTGGCGCCGGTGACGATGCTGCCGTCGCCGAGCAGCACCGCTGCGCCGACCGCGAAGTTCGAATAAGGTGCATAGGCATTCTTCGCCGCTTCGCGGGCGGCGATGATCAATGTGCGTGCGGTTTCGTCGTTCATTATATCGGTCTTTTCGATTGCTAGAATTCACCGGGCGGGGCGAGGACACCATTCGGCAACAGCGCGACGTCTCCCTTGCGGGTGCGCACGATCAGATGCTGCTCGCGAGTCAGGAGAAGTTCTTCGGGACTCGCGGGAAGCGGGATGCTGCCGACGCGCTTTTCGGCGCGAAGATCCACTTCCCATAACGCCCCCTCATCCAGGGTCAGATGGTGCAACCCGGAAACCACGTAAAGACGTCCGCGCCAGGTGAAGCCGCCGCGCACATTTCCCTGCGCGAGGATGGTTCGCCTCGCGGGCGTGACGAGGTAGAGGCTGCCACCCCATTCGCCGCCATCGGTGCCGACGATCCAGCCGCCCGACCAGGGAGCGAGCAACGAGACCGTGCCACCGCCTTCGCCGATCGGCAGTATCGCGGCGTCGGGGATCGGACCCTTCGGAGCGGGCAGAGCGATGCGACGCGCGCTTCCGTACACGACCGGCAGCGGGTCGAGCGGAGAAGCGGGCGTCAGGGCTTCGTCGGCCACTTCACCGCTCCACTTCGATTGCGGCCCGGCAAGCTGGTTCGCTGCTGAGGTTGTGGCACTCGTCAGCACGAGAGCCGCCGCTATCGATAGAGCCTTCATCGTCGTCGAATAGCAGGCGATCCGCAGTTCGGGAACGCGGCGCGGGGACCGAAGCGTGGTCACCCCTTGATGTGGAGCACGCAGATCAGCGTGAAGAGGCGGCGGGCAGTGTCGAAGTCGACCTGGATCTTGCCCTCGAGCCGCTCCATCAGCAGTTCGGCCGACTGGTTGTGGACGCCGCGGCGGGCCATGTCGATCGTCTCGATCTGCGCGGGCGAGGCATTGCGGATCGCCTGGTAATAGCTGTCGCAGATCGCGAAATAGTCGCGGATCGGGCGGCGGAAGCGGGCGAGGCCGAGGACGAGCGTCTCGAGGTGCGAATCGTCGGCGCGGTGAATTTCCAGCGCGAGCCGGCCTTCCTCGACGCGGAGATGCAGCTTGTAGGGCCCTTCATAGCCGTCGGGATGCTTGCGCTGGGGGGCGAAGCGGTTTTCCTCGAGCAGGTCGAAGATCGCGATGCGGCGTTCCTGCTCGATATCGGCCGAGCGCCACAGGATCGTGCGCTCGTCGAGCGTTACGTCTATGATGCGCGGATCGGCCATTGACGGCTCCTATCCGCTCATGCCCGTTATTCACAAGCGTGACGGTTGAAGCCGGAGGCTGCGTACGCGACTAGAGATCAAATGGCACAACCGATTCCCTTCCCCGCTCCCGAAACTCCCGAGGGCGTCAGCCTGCCCCAGAATATCGAGGCCGAGGCGGCGCTGCTCGGCGCGATGATGATCGACAATCGCGTCGCGGAGGACGTGCTCCAGAAGATCCGGCCGGAACATTTCTTCGAGCCGCTGCACGGGCGGATCTACGAGGCGATCGCCGCGATGGTCGGCGACAACCGGCTGGCGACGCCGGTGACTCTCAGGCCGCTGTTCGCCGCCGATCCGGCGATGAAGGAAGTCGGCGGCCCGGCCTATCTGGCCCAGCTCACCGGCAACCCGGCGAGCCTGATCGGCGCGCGCTCGTTCGCCGACCAGATCTACGACCTCGCGATGCTGCGCGCGCTGGTGACGGTGGGGCGGGATCTCGTCGACGGCGCGCTCGACACCAGCCAGGACATCAACCCGGCCAAGCAGATCGAGCAGGCCGAGATGAAGCTCTACGAAGTCGCCGAAAAGGGCGATTCGGACGCGGGGCTCAAATCGTTCACTCGCGCCGCGACGCTGGCGGTGCGGCAGGCCGAGAAGGCGATGAACTCGGGTGGCGGCATCTCGGGCGTCACGACGGGCCTCACCGATCTCAACGCCTCGACCGGCGGGTTCAACCGATCGGACCTGCTGATCCTCGCCGGACGCCCGGGCATGGGCAAGACCTCGCTCGCGACCAACATCGCGTTCAACGCCGCCAAGCGCTGGGCCGACGATCTCGAGGCGGGGATCCCCGAGGAGAAGTCGATCGGCGCGCCGGTGGCGTTCTTCAGCCTCGAAATGTCGGCCGACCAGCTGGCGATGCGTATCCTTTCCGAGCAGGCGGAGGTCGTCTCGGAGAAGCTCCGCACCGGGCAGATCAGCCATGCCGAATTCCAGAAATTCGCGCGCGCCGCGGGCGATCTCGAGCGGCTGCCCTTGTTCATCGACGATACGCCGGGCCTGACCATCGCGGCCTTGCGCACGCGCGCCCGAAGGATGAAGCGCCAGCACAAGATCGGCATGGTGATCGTCGACTATCTCCAGCTGCTGACCGGCAGCGCCAAGGCGTCGGGCGACGGCCGCGTGCAGGAAATCTCGGAGATCAGCCGCGGCCTCAAGACCTTGGCGAAGGAACTCAACGTGCCGGTGCTGGCGCTCTCGCAGCTGAGCCGCGCAGTGGAGAGCCGCGAGGACAAGCGCCCGCAGCTTTCGGACCTTCGTGAATCGGGATCGATCGAGCAGGACGCGGATATCGTGCTGTTCGTCTATCGCGACGAATATTATCACGATTTCAAGGCGCCTACCAAGGTACCCGACGGCACCGAGACCGCCGAGGAGCGGATGGCGTATGAGGCGTGGCAGGCCAAACAGCTCGAAGTGGCGAACAAGGCGACGGTGATCATCGCCAAGCAGCGCCACGGCGCGACGGGATCGGTGCACATGCGCTTCGACCGGCAGTTCACCAAGTTCAGCGACTTGGCGCACGAGGCATATTGAGGGACGAGTCGCGGGGCCGCTTGTTGGATTTCGCGCGCTTAACTTCGCACTTTTCCCGCGGATTCGCTCATAAAATTGCGCGGGTTGGAAATTTGCTTGCGCGCGCGGCGGCTGGGATCGACCGAGTCAAAGAGCGCGACCGGCATGCCGGACCGGGCGCTCAGCCAATCATGCGAAATCCTACATTACAAGCGACGTAAGCACTTCGCGACGGCCGGCAGTCAGCGCTGCCGGCCGTCCGTAGTGGCGTGTCAGAACAGGAAGTCCGATGCGTCGAGCGATCCGAGCTGGAGGCCCTGAAGGGTGAGATAGTTCGATGCGTCGAGCTGGATGCGGACGTCGCCTCCGACCTGGCTCGAATGCGCGAGAAGGTCGGCAAAGCCAGTGAACATCCCCGCGCCGAACTGGATCCGGTCGCCGCTGGCGGCGCCGTTGCCGTTGAAGTCGGTGATGATGTCGGCGCCGAACCCGGCGACGAAGGTGAACAGGTCCTCGCCGCCCGCGCCGGTCAGCACGTTCGCGCCGCTATTGCCTTCGATGAAATCGTTGAAGATCGATCCCTTCACATTCTCGATGCCGATGTAGCGGTCGCCTTCAGCGAAATTCCAGAAACCGACGCCGGCCCGAAGGCTTACCGCGACCCCGCCATAATCGCCGCTGAAATCGATGGTGTCGGTGCCGTTGCCGCCATCGAGCGTGTCGGCACCGATCCAGCCGCCGAGATTGTCATCGCCGTCATTGCCGAACAGGATGTTGTTGCCCGCGTCGCCATAGATGAGGTCGTTCCCCCACGAACCGCGAACATTCTCGATGCCCGTAAAGCTGTCGCCCTCGGCAGTGTTCCAGAAACCCTGGCCGGTGCCGAGATGCACCCAGATGCCGCCGAAAGACCCGTTATAGTCGATCGTGTCCTGCCCGCTGCCGCCTTCGAGGACGTCGGCGCCGGCACCCCCGCCGAGATAGTCGTTGCCGTTGCCGCCGTAGAGGAAATTGACCCCGGCATCGCCGTACAGCAGGTCGTTGAAGGCGGAGCCGCGCACGTCCTCGATACCAGTCAGAACGTCACCTTCGGCATCGTTCCAGAAGCCCTGCCCAACCGCCAGATTCACCCATACCGCGCCGGGCGTTGTTTTGCTGTTTTCGTTCAGGCTGTAATCGGCGATGTCGTGGCCGCTGCCGCCATCCAGGACATCGGCGCCTCCACCTCCGTCAAACACGTCGTTGCCGTCGCCACCGGACAGGATATTGGCGTTTACGTCTCCGGACATCAGGTCATTGAAGGAAGTGCCCACGGCATTTTCGATCGACGACACCAAAGTCTGGTCCAGCCCGTCATTCCTTGTAACCACGCCGCGACCAAGCATGATGCGAACGCCCATCGCGTTCCCCGCATAGGTTGCGGTGTCATTGCCCGCGCCGCCGCTCAGCGAGTCCAGATTGGCCCCGCCATGAAGGATGTCGTCTCCCCCTTCGCCAAAGAGGAAGTTTGCCCCGTCGCCGCCCCAAATCTCGTCATTGCCGTCCCCGCCGGCGAGCCGGTTGTCGCCATTGTCGCCGACGATGAGATCGTCGAAAGCGGATCCGTAGACATTCTCGAATTCGCTCACCGTATCGCCCGCCGCATCGCTCCACTGACCAATACCGGTGCTCAGGTCGATCCATATGCCGCCGGACGAGCCCCGATAGCTGAGCCAGTCTCCGCCGGTGCCGCCGATGAGGACGTCCGCTCCGCCGCCGCCTTCGATCGTGTCTATCCCGTCGCGACCTTCGATGCGGTTGACGCCGGCATCTCCGGTGAGCTCGTCCTGATGCGAGGAGCCGATGAGGTTCTCGATGTTAACGAGGTAGTCGCCGAGCGCCGCGCTGTAGCCAATTCCGGTCGCCAGACTGACGAACACGCCGCGCAGGCCGCCGGCCCCGGCGGCATGGCCGGTATAGTCGGCGGTATCGACGCCATCGCCGCCATCGAGGATATCCCCGCCGGCGCCGCCGCGCAGGAGGTCGTTGCCTGCCCCGCCGGTGAGACGGTTGGCCGCCGCGTCACCGAAAAGCTGATCGTTCCCGCTGGTGCCGATCACGCTTTCGATGCTGGTCAGTTGGTCACCCTGGGCGGCGCCCCCTTGGCCGACGCCGGTGGCCAAATCGACCGAGACCGCGTCGGTGCCACCGCTATAATCGGTAGTGTCGGTGCCGTCGCCGCCCTGCAGGGTGTCCGCCCCCGCGAGACCGCGCAGGACATCGTCGCCCGCAGTCCCCGTCAGGACATTGTCGCCGGCGTCCCCTTCGATGATGTTCTGCGACGCGTCTAAGGTGATGGCGACCGAGCGGGTCAGCACCGTCTGATCGGGCAAAGTCAGAGTGATGGTCGCCGCACGCGGCGCGTTGTCCGGGGTACTGGATGTGTTCACGAACGAGATGGCGCGAACAAGGGCCTGCACGGCGGCCGGCGACACCAGGTTCGTGCCGGTGGTGAACTGAATGGTGGAGCCTGAAAAGGCGCCGATATAGGTCCCGTTGAACCGCACCTCGCCATTGGTGTCCGAGAGCCGGACCACCGTGATCCCGCCCTGCGCGACAAGGGTGAAAAAGTCTCCTGCGCGACCGTCCACCAGCGAGAAGCTCAGCGAGCCTCCGCGAAAATCGCTGACCAGATTGGCCACCACCGTGTCCGGCGCGACCGAGGTGGCAAGATTGCCGATCCTGTAGGAGAAGGCGGCATCCTCTCCGCTGGCGCCACCGTTTAGGTCAAAGGCCATGAGATATCCTCCCAGAAGGTCGCAATAGGGTCTTTCGCCAGCTCGACTTTCAGCCGGAACCGCCGATCGACTTGGTCGCGCGTTTATTCGAACCGCATCGTGTAAGTGATTGATACGAGGAAGCGGTTGTCGTCCGCAAGCAATTGCGGAGACGTCGCGGCCGCCGCTTTGTCCCCTGAGCGGACAGGCGCCCCTTGCGCAGCGCCGGGATAGCCGGCCATAGGCGCCGCCTCGCTATCGATAGGACCTGGACGTGACCGCAACTGCCCTCGGGCTCGACTTCGGCACCACCAACAGCGTCGTCGCGCTCGCTGCCGCGGGCGAGGCGCCGGAGATGGTCGCGTTCGCAGGCCCCGAAGGCGTCAGCGCGGTGTTTCGCTCGGCCTTGTGCTTCTGGGAAGATGGCGGCGTAAAGGTCGAGGCGGGGCCCTGGGCGATCGCCGAATATCTCGAATATCCCGAGGGGAGCCGCTTTCTCCAATCATTCAAATCGGTCGCGGCGAGCAGTGCGTTCGAGCATGCTTCGGTGTTCGACAAGAGGCTGCGGTTCGAGGAACTGGGGCGGACCTTCCTCGCGAAGCTGGCGGCACATTCGGGCGGCAAGCTCGGCGCGCGGCCCGAGCGGATCGTGGTGGGGCGGCCGATCGAATATGCCGGGAGCCGGCCCGATCCGGTGCTGGCGCGTCAACGTTATGACGCGATGTTCGCGGGGTTCGGCGCGGAAGTCCATTATGTCTACGAGCCGATCGGCGCGGCGTTCAGCTACGCGAAGCGGCTGAGCGATCCGGCGACGTTGCTCGTCGCCGATTTCGGCGGCGGGACCAGTGACTTCTCGGTGGTGCGAGTCGATGCGCCGGGCGCGGCGCGGCGCTGCACCGCTCTGGGGCACGCCGGGATCGGCATCGCCGGCGACCGCTTCGATTACCGGATCATCGATCAACTGGTGCTTCCTTTGCTCGGCAAGGGCGGCAGCTATCGATCGTTCGACAAGATGCTCGAGATCCCGCCCGGCTATTTCGCCGATTTCGGCGACTGGTCGCGACTGGCGCTGATGCGCAACCGGCGGACATTGGAGGCGCTGCACAAGCTCCAGCGCTCTGCCGAGGACCCCGCCGCGATCGCGCGGATGATCGCGATCATCGAGAACGAGCTCGGCTACCGGCTGTACGACGCGGTGGGCAGGCTCAAGCGCGCATTGTCGAACGTGGCGCAGGCCGAATTCAGGTTCGAGGGCGGCGGCGTGAAACTCGCCACCGACGTGCGGCGCACCGATTTCGAGGCGTGGATCGCCCCCGACCTTGCCCGGATCGAGACGACCGTCGACCGGGCGCTCGCCATATCCGGAGTGACCGAGGCGAGCATCGATCGGGTGTTCCTGACCGGAGGTTCGTCGCTGATCCCCGCGGTGCGGGCGATCTTCGCGCGGCGCTTCGGCGAGGGGCGGATCGGGGACGGAGGCGAACTCACTTCGATCGCGCACGGACTGGCGATGGTGGCGCAGGAAGAAGACCTCGCCGCCTGGGCCAGCTGAGCGACGGGACGGGGCGGATGCGCGGCTAATCGAAGCGACTAGCGCGTCTAGTCGGAATGCGGAGCGCGCGGATCGGAGCGCGGGCGTAACGTCGCTCCTGTTCACCACCCACAGGGGACGCGACATGACCGCTATCGCTGCGAACACTGCTTTCTCGGGCGCATTCCAGGCGCTCGCCGCCGGATCGGCCTCGGCCAATTTCGTGCTCGCGGCGGGGATCGCGGGCAAATTGCTCAACCCCCTCGGCGCCGGACCCTTCGCCTCGTCCTGCTTCCCGCGCGGCTGGAATGTCGACGCGCGCTGCGGCGGCGAGACCCAGGCCAGCTGGACGGTGAAGACCGGCAGCGAGGGCAAGGCATCCATCGATCTGGGCGACGGCTACAGCCTGCAGCTCAACGAGAATAACAGCGAGATGACGATCACCAACGCCAATACCGGCGAGACCACCCGGATCTGGGGCGATCCGCATGTCGATGTGAACGGCCAGCACGTCTACGACTTCTGGGGGACGACCACCTTCACGCTCGACAACGGCACCAAGATCACGATCAACACCGAGCAGGGCCAGGGCAATCCGAACGTCTATTTCGCCAGCTCGGTGGCGATCACCAAGGGCGATCAGGCGATCGAAGTGACGGGGCTCAGCCAGCAGAAGCTGGGTGATCTCGAGATCAGCATGGGCAGCAACGGCCGCGCGCTCGATCGCGCCAACGCCGACGGCTTCGTGCTCCACGAGAATGACAGCGGCGCCGGCTGGCGCTCGGCCTATACCGGCGAGGTCGCGACGCAGGCCGATCTCAACCTGACCAAGCCGGGGCAGATCTTCGGCCCGGGATCGTCGGACGGCGAGACGCTCGCCGGGCTGAGCTTCCTGCTCGGCGCGTTCCTTGGCGGGGCGATGCTGTTCGGCAGCCTGGGTGTCGAAGCGCGCGGCGAGGGCGGGCGCAACTCGATCCTGCCGCGACTGCCGATCCTGTTCTGAGATTGGCTGGAGAGGATCGCCGGGGTCGCCGCAGAGCGGTTCCCGGCGATGTCGTTCAGAACGAAGGCTGGTCCACGTCGCCGTCGTTGACCGGCGTGTGGATGCCGCATTCGGTCTTGTCCCAGCCGCGCCAGCGGCCGGCGCGAGGGTCTTCGCCGGGCTTGACCACGCTGGTGCATGGCGCGCAGCCGATCGACAGATAGCCCTTCTCCACCAACGGATGGACGGGCAGATCGTGCTCCGCGAAATAGGCGTCGAGATCGGCGCGAGTCCAGTCGGCAAGCGGGTTGACCTTGAGCCGGCCGGAGGCGTCGGAGGTGTCGATCTCGAAGCGCGGCAAGGCGTTGCGGGTCTTCGCCTGGAACGCCTTGCGGCCGGTGATCGTCGCGTCGAACGCCGCGAGCCCTTTGGCGAGCGGCACGACCTTGCGGATCTCGCAGCAGCCGTCGGGGTCGAACGACCAGCGCAGTTCGTTGGCGTCCCGCGCGGCGAGCACTTCCGGATCGGGCCGGAGGTTGCGGAAGTCCTTGAGGCCGAGCCGGGCGACGAGCTGGTCGCGATAGGCGAGCGTCTCGGGGAAATGCCGGCCGGTCTCGAGGAAGAGCACGGGCACCGAAGGATCGATCGAGGCGACGAGATGGAGCAAGGCCGCGGATTCGGCGCCGAAGGACGAGACCACTGCGAGATCGCCGACCATATGGTCGCCGATCACCGCACGCAGCATCTCGTCGGTCGAGCTGCCGCGGAACATGTTGTTCAGGCGGATCGCATCCTGCTCGGTAAAGCGCGGGGCGAGGTCCAGCCGATCGATTTTCCGCGCCGTTGCCTCAGCCATGGCGGAGTTTCCAGACGGGGACGGCACCGTCCGCGGCGGTCTGATAGACATAGTCGTAGCGATTGAGCGTCGCGGCGAGCACGGCTTCGTCGATCGGGGCGGCGGGTGCGAAGCTGTCGAAGCCGCAACGGAGCATGAACAGCATCTGGTCGACCAGCACGTCGCCGGAGGCGCGCATCTCGCCCTTGTAGCCCGCCTCGCGCAGGATCTGCGCGCTCGAATAACCGCGGCCGTCGCGGAAGCGCGGGAAATCGATCTCGACGAGAGCGATGCGATCGAGATGCGGCAGGAGCGCGCGCGCGTCCTCGCCCGCTTCGATGCGGACCGCGGTGGCGTTCGACTGGCCGAGGAACGAGTCCAGCGTGACCGCCGGCTCCTCGTGGATCTCGTCATCGCGGAAGCGGAGGAGGGTGTCGGTCATGCCGCGTCTCCCCACCGTTCGTTTCGAGCGAAGTCGAGAAACCGAGAGGAAGGATTGCCTGGCCGTTTCTCGACTACGCTCGAAACGAACGGAGCGGGGGCGACCAAATGGCAGGTTGAATCAACCATAGAGCGCCTCCTTGAACGGCTCCATGCCGATGCGGCGATAAGTGTCGAGGAAGCGTTCTCCCTCCTCGCGGCGGGCGAGATAGACAGCGGTCGCCTTCTCGACGGCGTTGACGATGCCGTCCTCGTCGAAGCCGGGGCCGGTGATCTTGCCGAGGCTGGCATCCTCCGCGCCCGATCCGCCGAGCAGGAGCTGGTAATTCTCGGTGCCTTTCCGATCGACGCCGAGGATGCCGATATGGCCGGCATGGTGGTGTCCGCAGGCGTTGATGCAGCCGCTGATCTTGAGCTTCAGTTCGCCGAGATCGCGCTGGCGGCCGAGATCGGCGAAGCGCGTCGCGATCTTCTGCGCGACGGGGATCGAGCGCGCATTGGCGAGGCTGCAATAATCGAGCCCGGGGCAGGCGATGATGTCGCTGATCAGGTCGAGATTGGCTTCGGCCAGTCCGGCGTCGCGGAGATGCTCCCACACCGCACGGAGATCGGCTTTCCGAACGTGCGGCAGGACGATGTTCTGCGCGTGCGTCACGCGCAGCTCGTCGAAGCTGTATTTTTGGGCGAGGTCGGCCATCAGATCGATCTGGTCGGCGCTGGCGTCGCCCGGGATGCCGCCGATCGGCTTCAGGCTGATGTTGACGATCGCATAGCCCGGCGCCTTGTGCGCCTTGACGTTCTGATCGAGCCAGACGGCGAAATCGGGATCGGTGCGGTCGACGGTGTCGGCCAAGCCGGCCTCGAACGGCGGCGGCGCGAAATATTCGGCGATCCGATCGAGTTCCTTGCGGGGAACGTCCGTGCCGTTGGGCAGGATCGCCTGCCACTCGGCCTCGACCTGGCGCGTGAATTCCTCCTGGCCCAGATCGTGGACGAGGATCTTGATGCGCTGCTTGTGGATGTTGTCGCGGCGCGCCCAGCGGTTCCACACGCGCAGCGCGGCCTCGAGATAGCTGAACAGATTGTCCGCGGGCAGGAACGGGCGGATCAGCGGCGCGACGAAGGGCGTGCGGCCCATGCCGCCGCCGATATAGACTTCGAAGCCGATCTCGCCGGCATCGTTGGTGACGAGCTTGAGCCCGACATCGTGGAGGCGGATCGCGGCGCGGTCTTCCTCGGCGGCGGTCACCGCGATCTTGAACTTCCGCGGCAGATAGCTGAATTCGGGATGGAAGGTCGTCGCTTGACGGAGCAATTCGGCCCAGGGCCGCGGATCGGCGACTTCGTCGGCAGCGGCGCCGGCATATTGATCCGACGAGAGGTTGCGGATCGATTCGCCGCTCGTCTGGATCGCGTGCATCTCGACCGTCGCCAGCTCGGCGAGGATATCGGGCGCTTCCTCCAGCTTGATCCAGTTGTACTGGACGTTCTGCCGCGTGGTGAAATGGCCGTAGCCGCGATCATATTTGCGCGCGATATGGCCGAGCATCCGCATCTGACGGCTGTCGAGCGTGCCATAGGGAATGGCGACGCGCAGCATATAGGCGTGGAGCTGGAGATAGAGGCCGTTCTTGAGCCGCAGCGGCTTGAACTGGTCTTCGGTCAGTGCGCCCGAGAGGCGCCGCGCGGCCTGATCGCGGAATTCCTCGACGCGGGCGTCGACGATCGCCTGATCGTATCTGTCGTATTTGTACATGTCAGATCACCCAGCTGCCGGCATCGGGGTCGGCGGGTTTGAGCGTGAGATCGAGGCGCACGGTGGGGCCGAGCGCGCGGATGCGGTCCTTGATATGCGCCGGGCGCGGTCCTTCGGGGGTCGACACCGCATCGATCACATAAGCGGCGTTGACGCGGCGGGCGCCGATTTCCTCGGTGGCGATCGCCTCGCCGGTCTCGTCGACATCGACTGCGTCCTCGACATGGCGCGACCAGCCGGTGCCGGTCCACCACGTCACGTCGCCCGTGGCGAGATCGTTTCCGGTGAGCAGCTTCATGCGAGCGCCTCCGCAGTCTTGGCCCATGCGGCGAGCTTGTCCTCGGCATCGGCGAGCATCACGACTTCGCCGACGACGATGATCGCCGGGCTCCGCACCTTCTCGCGCGCGACCATCGGGCCGAGATCGGCGAGCAAGGTGCGCAGCGCCCGGCTTCCTTCGAGCGTGCCGCGCTCGAGCACTGCGACGGGCATGTCGGGGGCGACGCCGTCGGCCATCAATTTGTCGGCGATGTCGGGGCAGGTCGCGACGCCCATGTAGATGACGAGCGTGCGGCCCTTGCCGGCGAGGCCCGACCAATCCTGTTCGCTGAGGCCCTTGCATTGGCCGGCGACGAAGCTGACCGCGCTCGACCAGTCGCGATGGGTGAGGGGGAGCATCGCCTCGGCGGCGGCGCCCAATGCGGCGGAGATGCCGGGGATGACTTCGACCGGCAGGCCGGCGGCGCGCACGGCTTCGACTTCCTCGCCGCCGCGGCCGAAGATGAACGGGTCGCCGCCCTTTAGCCGCACGACGATCGCGCCGGTCTTCACATGCGCGATGATGAGGGCGTTGATCGCTTCCTGCGACAGCGTGTGGCGCGCGCGCTGCTTGGCGACCGAGATGCGGTGCGCCCGCGGAGCGAGATCGAGCACGCGCGGATCGACGAGCCCGTCATGGACCAGCACGTCGGCCTGCTTCAGCGCCTCGACGGCACGCACGGTGAGCAGCCCGGGATCGCCCGGACCGGCGCCGACGAGAATGACGCGCCCACGCGCGGAAGGATCGAGCAGAGATGCCATGGGAGGCAAATGGGCCGTGCGGGCCGGAGCGGCAACGGAGGCTTGTTTGGGACGCGAGTAGGGAAGCTTTCGCGAGCAACGATATCCTCCCCCGCCAGGGGGAGGTGGCAGCCGCAGGCTGACGGAGGGGGAGGATGCCAGAACGGACCGGCGTGCTTCCTCCCCCTCCGTCGCTTTCAGCGACACCTCCCCCTGGCGGGGGAGGCTGAATTATGCGGCGATCGGCTCGCCCACGCTGGCCAGCGCTTTCGCATGCGCGGTGATCACACCCCGCGTGCTCGCGTCGGTATCGAACACGCCGTACCAGCCCTGCGGCTCATGCGGGGGATCGCCGAGCCAGGCAGTGTCGCCCGAGCGGAAGCGGTGGTCGCCATGGAGCGCGCGGCCGGCACCGTTCCACGCCCAGAAGTTCGAACCGGCGATCGGGCCGCCGGTGCGCGCGCTGTTGAGCACTGCGTCGTAGATTTGCTGGTAATACAGGTCCTTGAAGTGTGTGCTTGCCTCTGGATCATAGCCACCGCCGTCGCGCGGATAGCCGAATTCCTCGATCACCAGCGGCTTGCCCAGCGCCTTCGCCAGCGCCTGATGCTGCTGGAGATATTCGGCGACCTTGGCCGTGGCGGCGGCATGCGTGCCGGGAATGTCCTTCGCGTCGACCCAGCTCCAGTTGAGCGGCCAGATATGGGCAGTGAGATAGTCGATCTCGGGAACGCCATGCGCCTTCCGGAAGATGTCGGCGCTGCCGACGCTGCCCATCAGTCCCTCGCTGCCGGTGGAGACGAGGTGGTTGCGGTCGATCGACTTGATCAGGCGGGCACTGCCCTGGACCCATGCATGATAAGCGGAGAGCAAAGGCGTCGCGGTGGCGAGGTCGCCGGCGGGGCGCGGCTCGTTGGCGAGCTGCCACGCCACGATCGTCGGGTCGTCGCGATAGGCGGTGCCGGTGATTGCATTGGTGCGGCCGACGATCTTTCGCACCCACGCATGATTGAGCGCGACTGCTCTGGGATTGGCGTAGAATTGGGCGACGGCGTTGGGGAAGGCGGGCCAGGGATGCGCGGGATCGTTGACGTCCATGTACTTGCCGGTGACGTAATAGAGATAGGTCATCATCCCGCCCGACCATTCCCAGAAATTGGTCAAATAGAGCACGGCCTTCATGTTCCGCTTCGCCATCTCGGCGAGGCAGAAATCGAGCCCGTCGAGCAATGCCGGATCGGCGGAATCGGGCCCGGCGCCGTGGAAGGCGGGCTTAACCGAGTTCTTGAGCGGCGAATCCTCGGCCGAGGCGGCGATGCGCAGGTTGGTGACGCCGGTCGCGGCGAGCGTGTCGAGCTCGCGCTTGAGCCGCTCGCGATCACCATAGGGAGCGTCGGCACCGAGCCAGGCGGCGTACCAGAGGTTGGCACCTGCGAAGCGATAGGGCTTGCCCCCGAGCATCAGCCGCGTGCCTTCCCGCCGGACGAAAGCGGGGGCAGCGCGGACCGGGAGTATGGCGGTCGTCGTAAGTGCCGCGGCGCCGCCGAGCATCGTTCTGCGCGTGACCATTGCTCGCTCTCCCGATCGTTGGAGCGTGACGATAGCGACGGCGGCCGGGCAAAGAAACGCCCGCCGCCGACGGATCGGCGACGGGCGAAGGTTGAAGGCTGTCCGGGGTAAGGGGGCCTAGTCGAACAGCTCTTCGAGGAAAGACTTGCGCTTCTTGTGCGGATAATGGCCGCCATGGTGGCGCTGGCGGTCGTCGTAGCGCGGACGCTCGTCCGACCAAGGCGTTGCCTGCGGCGCGGGCTGCGATTGCTGGGGCAGCACCGGCGCCGCCGACGTGGCGTTGCGCTCGATGATCTTGTCGAGCTCGCCGCGATCCAGCCACACGCCGCGGCAGCTGGGGCAATGATCGATCTCGATCCCCGAGCGCTCGATCGGCACCAATTTGGTGCCGTCGACGGGGCAAGTGAAGTTGCCGCTCATGCTGTTACTCCCGTTCGCCCATCAGCCCCAGCAGCAGCTGGAACATGTTGATGAGGTTCAGATACAGCGACAGCGCCCCCATGATTGCGAGCTTCTCGGCGGCCTGGCTGTTGCCGTAGACGAGATATTCGCTCTTCAGGCGCTGCGTGTCCCAAGCGGTAAGACCCGCGAACACCACGACGCCGACGACCGACAGTGCCATCTGGAGCAGGCTCGAGCCGAGGAACAGGTTGACCAGGCTCGCGCCGATCACTGCGATCAGGCCGACGAACAGGAAGGTCCCCATGCCGGTCAGGTCGCGATTGGTGGTATAGCCCCACAGGCTGAGGCCCGCGAACATCGCCGAAGCCGTGAAGAACGCCATCGCGATGCTGGTGCCGGTGAAGACGAGGAAGATGCTCGCCATCGACACGCCCATGATCGCGGCGAACGCGAAAAAGGCCGTGCGCGCGCCTGCCGTCGTCATCCGCTCGATCCGGAAGGTGAAAAAGAACACGAAGGCGAGCGGCGCCAGCATCGCCACCCACTTCAGCGGGGTGCCGAAGATCAAGGCGACGAGCGGCGGCGAACTGGCGACGAGGAGCGCGATCACGCCGGTGATGGCGAGGCCCAGCCCCATGTTGCGGTAGATCCCGAGCATGTGCCGGCGCAGGCCCTCATCGTAGCGGACCTGCGCGGCACTGGCGGCGCTGCGGTTGAAGGCGGAAAGATTGTCCACTGGTGGTTTCTCCTAGGCGTGGCGCGCGCGGCGGATCGCGCCGCGGGCGAGGCGGCGCATCTCGGCCGCGTCGGGGAAATGGCGGAACAGCCGGTCCTTGATCGCGAGCCGCTCCTTCTTGAGCCGGCTCAGGCGCAGGGGATCGGGAAACCGGCGAGCGAGCTCGCGGCGAATTTCGCGGTTGAGGATGCGGTGCGCGGCGATCAGCCGCTCGATCAGGGTATTCACATGCCACTCCATCGACAGTTACATCGATCGAGCCGGTCTCTCGGTGAGGGGTGGTGACGGACAGCCGCCAAACCTGCACCGAGCTAGCTCGATGCGGTCCGACATCACGGGGCTTCAGGTGAAGCCGCCGCCAGAGGGGCCCGGTCCCGCAAGACCAATCTAGGAGGACGGGGTTAGGGTTTCAATGCGCGGCGGCGCGGTCGATTGTAACGAAGTGTTGCTGGCGCCGGGCGGAAGGCCGCTATTTCTTCGGCGTGACCCAGACCGATACCGGCACCACGACCTTGCCGGGCGCCGGCTTGCCGATATCGACGCGATCCGCGGTGACGAGTTCGCCGCTCTCCAGCGTGAACGAGGCCCAGGGCTTGGGCATGCGGCCGAAGGTCAGCTTCTGAATCGGCTGGCCGGTGGTGGAATTCATGATCGTGGCGGTGACTGGCATGCGCGGCCGATAGCCCACCCAGGACACGACTGTCCACGCGCGTCGTGCGACGATACAATTAGCATTGACTAATTGATTAGCGAATCCTAATTGATTCGCATGATCCAGCCCAGCCCTATCGATTCCGTCATGCGCGCGCTCGCCGATCCAACGCGGCGCGCCGTGTTCGAGCGGATTGCCCGCGCGAAGGAAATCAACGTCGCCGAGCTGACCCGGTCGAGCGGCGTGACCCAGGGTGCAGTCTCGCAGCATCTCAAGTCGCTGAAGCTGGCAGGCCTCGTCGCCGAGCGGCCGCAGGGGCGGAACGTCTATTATCGCGCCAAGCCCGAAGGCCTGGCCCCGCTGTTCGACTGGCTGGACCATTACGAGGTCTTCTGGCGCGAACGCCTCGATACGCTGCGTAACCTTTTGAAGGAGATCGATCCATGAACGACGCCGCATTGCAGACCCGCGCCCGCGAGATCGTGGTCGACGAGGTGTTTCCCCACGCTCCTGAGACGATCTGGAAGACGTTGACCTCGGGCGAGTTGATGGCGCGCTGGCTCGGCATGGTGCCGAGCGACTTCGTGCCCGTGGCGGGCAACCGCTTCACGTATCAGACGACGCCGGCGGGCGAATGGGATGGCACGATTCACTGCCAGGTGCTGGAGGTGATCCCCAACGAACGCTTCGCTTATTCGTGGAAGGGCGGTCATGAGGGCAACGCGGGTTACGGCTCGCTGCTCGATACCGTGGTTACCTATACGCTGGAGGCGGCGGAGGGCGGCACGCGGCTGCACGTGGTCCATTCGGGCTTTGTCCTGCCGCGCAACGATACCGCCTATCGCAATATGAGCAACGGCTGGAGCACGGTCATCTCGCGTATCGCGGCGGTCACCGGCGAGCAGGAGCAGTGAGCATGCAGGAATTGCCGAAGAACCATCCCCCCGTGGTCGCACCGGAGGCATGGGAAGCCGCTCGCGCGGACCTGCTCGTCAAGGAGAAGGCGCAGACCCGTGCCCGCGACGCGCTGGCCGCCGAGCGGCGGCGGATGCCGTGGATGGCGGTCGACAAGGACTATGCGTTCGAGGGGCCGAACGGCAAGGTGAGCCTGCTCGATCTGTTCGCGGGCCGACGCCAGCTGATCGTCTATCGCGCGTTCTTCGAGCCCGGCGTGTTCGGCTGGCCCGATCATGCCTGCCGCGGCTGCTCGCTCGGCGCGGATCAGGTATCCAATCTCGCGCATCTGAACGCGCGCGACACCACGCTCGTCTACGCCTCGCGCGCGCCGCAGGCGGATATCGCGCGGCTCAAGGCGCGGATGGGCTGGGAGATGCCGTGGGTGACCTTGACCGATGACTTCGACAAGGATTTCGGCGTCGACGAGTGGCACGGCCACAATGTCTTCATCCGCGACGGCGAGCGCATCTACCGCACCTACTTCATCAATAATCGCGGCGACGAGGCGATGGGGACGGTATGGAACTATCTCGATCTGACTCCGCTCGGCCGGCAGGAGGTGTGGGAGGATTCGCCCGAAGGCTATCCGCAGACGTCGACGTACAAATGGTGGAACTGGCACGATAATTACGAAGCCGAGGCCGCGCCGGATCCCAAATGGGTCGAAGTGTCGGATGCCGGCGAGGCTGCGTTCCGCGCCGAAAAGACGTCATGATCGCGAGCCGGGCGGCCGACGCGCTCGCGCTGGCGGCGGCGCCGGGCTTTGCATTGATGGCGTTGCTCACAGCGCAGGGCGGCGGCGCGGCGGACATGCTCTGTGCGGCGGCGTCGCCCTTTGGCGGGATGGTGCCGATGTATCTGCTGATGAGCGTCGTCCACGCGGGCCCATGGCTGCGACGGTTCGCTCAGGCGTCGCGCAGCCCCAGCCCGATGGCGGCGCGCGCCTGTTCGGATTCCGACGAAACCACCGGATAAGCGCAATAGTCAGCGGCGTAATAGGCGCTGGGACGATGGTTGCCCGACCAGCCGACTCCCCCGAACGGCGCCGATGAGGACGCGCCGTTGGTCGGGCGGTTCCAGTTGACGATGCCGGCGCGGATATTTGCCCAGAACTGGTCGTAGAGCCGGGGATTCTGGCTGACCAGCGATGCCGACAGGCCGTAGCGCGTCTCGTTGGCCTCGGCGATCGCTTCCTCGAAGGTCGCCTTGCGGTAGATCTGGAGGACTGGGCCGAACAGCTCGACATCGGGCTTGTCGTTGGCCTGGGTCATGTCGATCAGGCCGGGCGTGATGAACGGCCGTCCCTCGATCGGGCGTTCCATGTGCTTGAGCGGGCGCCCGCCCATCGTCGAGAGCGCCAGGAAGCTTTCGGTCAGCATGTCGGCGGCGTCGTTGTCGATCACCGGGCCCATGAACGGAGCCGGATCGTCGTGCGGCTCGCCGATGATCAGCCGGCCGATCAGCTTGTTGATCTCGACCATCAGGGGATCGAACAGATTCTGGTCGACGATCAGCCGGCGCGCGGCGGTGCAGCGTTGGCCGGCGGTGGTGAAGGCCGACTGGATGACGAGCACCGCGGCCGAATAGAGATCGGGGGTGTCCCACACGACGATGGGATTGTTGCCGCCCATCTCGAGCGCGAGGATCTTCTCGGGCCGCGTCGCGAACTGGCGATTGAGCGCGATGCCGGTATTGGCCGAGCCGGTGAACAGGAGCCCATCGATATCGGGATGCGCAGCGAGTGCCTTGCCTTCGTCGGGTCCGCCGATCAGCAGGCGGATACAGCCTTCCGGGATGCCGGCGGCATGAAAGCAATCGACGAGGAACGCGCCGCTCGCAGGGGTCTTCTCGGAAGGCTTGAACACCACCGCATTGCCCGCGAGCAATGCCGGGACGATGTGGCCGTTGGGTAGGTGCGCGGGGAAATTATAGGGTCCGAGCACCGCGAGCACGCCGTGCGGCTTGTGGCGCAGCGCCAGCCGCGTGTTCATCGGCGCCTCGATCCGGCGCTGGCCGGTGCGCTCCGAATAAGCGGAGACCGAGATATCGACCTTGCCAATCACTGTCTCGACCTCGGTGCGTGCCTCCCATAGCGGCTTGCCGGTCTCGCGCGCCAGCAGATCGGTGAAGGCATCGGCCTTTTGCCGCACGACATTGGCGAAACGGCGCAGCGCCTCGATTCGGTAGGCGAGCGGGCGCGCGGCCCATTCGGCCCAGCTGCGGCGGGCGTGCGCGACTTCGACGTCGACGTCGCCGATCTTCTGGCGCCAGAGCACGGCACCCGTTGCCGGCTCGGTCGAGATGATTTCCGTTGCCGGCATTATGTTCTGCTTGCGTCCCCGGAAGAATGGCAATGCTCTTGCCCGAAATTGCCGACCCTAGGCAAGCGCTTCGCCCATTCGCCTGATCGCAGCGACCTTGGTTTCGAGCGGCGACCAGTCGTCGCGCTGGGCGATCGCGGCCCAGATGGCCTCGACTTCGTCGATCAGCATTGCGCAGGAAGCGGGATCCGACCAGTAAGCATGGTCGCGGGGCTTGCGTGCTTCGTAATGGGCGAGCTGCGCGCGGAGATCGGCGAAGGGTTCGCCGTAGCGCTCCGGGAGCGTGCCGCCGAACCCGTCGAAGAAGAAGCGGTCGATCGGCGCTTCGCTGGCGACCAATGCGGCCTCGATGGCACCGACTAGCGGGCGGTCGTGTTCCGGTCCGCGCGGCACCACGCCGAGCCGCCAGAGCATCGCGCCGGCCACCTCGCGCTGGAACGTTTCGGGGAACACTTCCATGGCTTCGATCAGCGGCTCTTCCTCGGCGATCAGGCGGAGCGAGCTGGCGAGCTGCATCACGTCCCAATAGATCGCTTCGGGCTGGCGGCCGAAGGCATAGAGACCGCTTTGGTCGAAATAGGCCGCGGTGAAGCCCGGCGCCCAACTCGGGGCGAAGCGCCAGGGACCATAGTCGAAGCTTTCGCCGGTGACGTTGATGTTGTCGCTGTTGAGCACGCCGTGGACGAATCCCGCGGCCATGAATTGCCCCGCCATGCGCGCCGTGCGGGCGGCGACGTGCGCGAGGAGGCGTTGGGGCGCGTCGTCGCCGGGCTCTTCGCCGTAATAGTGCCGCAGGACATAGCCGGTCAGACGCAGCAGGTTTTCGGTGTCCTGCGAGTGCGCAAGCCGCTGGAAGGTGCCGATGCGGATATGGCCGTGGTTGAGCCGGACCAGTACCGCCGAGCGAGTGGGGGAGGGCTCGTCGCCGCGATGCAGTTCTTCGCCGGTCTCGATCAGCGAGAAGGTGCGCGAGGTCTCGACGCCGAGAGCTTCGAGCATCTCCGTGGCGAGGATTTCGCGGACGCCGCCCTTCAGCGTCAGGCGGCCGTCGCCGAATCGGCTGTACGGCGTCTGGCCCGATCCCTTGGTACCGAGGTCCATCAGGCGGCCGCGGTCGTCGGTCATCTGGGCGAACAGGAAACCGCGGCCGTCGCCGATCTCGGGATTGTACACGCGGAACTGATGGCCGTGATAGCGCAGCGCCAGCGGCTGCTGCAGTGCGCCCGGCAACGGCTCGAACCGGCCGAAATGCGCGATCCATTGTTCGTCGCTGAGCCCGTCGAGCCCGACTTCGGCCGCCGCGCGATCGTTGCGGAAGCGCAGGATCGTCTGGGGGAAGCGGGCGGCGGTGACGGGATCGTAGAAGGCGTCGCCGAGTTCGAGGATCGCCTGTTGCGGAGTGAAGGCCATGCGGCGATATGGGGAGCAATGGGTGAGCGGCGCAACTACAGCGATGGCTATTGGTGGTCGAAAGACGGCCTGAGGCTGCATTATCGCGACTATCCCGGCGCCGACGACAAGCCGCCGGTGCTCTGTTTCCCCGGGCTGACCCGCAATGCACGCGATTATGCACCGCTGGCGGAGCGGATTGCGGGCGAGCGGCGCGTGATCCTCGTCGAGTTCCGCGGGCGCGGCGAGAGCGCCTATGCCAAGGATCCGATGTCCTATGTCCCGTTGACCTATCTGCAGGATGTCGAGGCGCTGCTGGACGAGCTGGGCATAACGCGCTTCGTCGCGGTGGGAACATCGCTGGGCGGCATCGTCACGATGCTGCTGGCGGCCACGGACGGCGGCAAGCTTGCGGGCGTGGTGCTCAACGACGTCGGTCCCGAGCTCGAACCCGGCGGGCTGGCGCGGATCCGCACTTATGTCGGCAAGGCGGTGTGGCACCCGACCTGGATGCACGCCGCGCGGGCGGTGGCCGAGAGCAACGCCGATGTGTACCCCGATTACGGCATCGAGGACTGGCTGCGCATGGCGAAGCGGCTGTACCGAGTGAACAGCTCGGGGCGGATCGTGCTCGATTACGACATGAAGATCGCCGAGCCTTTCCGCGTGCCGGGCAACGAGGCGGGTCCGGATATGTGGCCCACGATCGACGCGCTGAAGGGCAAGCCGGTGCTGATCGTGCGCGGCGAGCGCTCCGACATCCTCAGCGCCGAAACCGCGGCGAAGATGGTCGCGCGGGTGCCGGGCGCAAAGCTGGTGACGGTCGCCGGCGTGGGCCACGCCCCGACGCTCGACGAGCCCGAAGTGGTGACGGCGATCGGGCGGCTGCTGGCGAAGGCGTGAATCCCCCTCCCGCCTGCGGGAGGGGCTAGGGGAGGGTGAGTGGGGTGAAGGCGCTGATCGACAGCGTATTGCGCTGAACCCTCACCCCGGCCCTCTCCCGCAAGCGGGAGAGGGAGCGTGACGGACGCGGCCTGGAGCGTTAAGGCCAGCCCCCGACATGCCCATCCACATCCTCCACCTCCATTCGACCTTCAATCTCGGCGGCAAGGAATCGCGCGCCGTACGCCTGATGAACGCGTTCGGCGACAAAGCACGGCACACGATCGTCTCGGCGATGCCCGATCAGCTCGGCGCGCGCGATGCGATCGCCAAGGGGATCAAATACGAGATCGCGCAGAACCCGCCGCCGCTCTCGGGCCGCCCCTCGGTCAAGCGCTATGAGGAGATCGCGCGGTTCCTGCGGCGCTTCGATCTGGTGTTGACCTATAATTGGGGCGCGATCGACGGCGTGATGGCGGCGCGGGTGTTCGGCAAGGGATTGCCCCCGATCGTCCACCACGAAGACGGGTTCAACCAGGACGAGGCCGAGCGGCTCAATCCGGTGCGCAACATGTATCGCCGCATCGCGCTTCCGGCGGCCAATGCGCTGGTGGTGCCTAGCCAGGTGCTGGAGAAGGTGGCGCTCAAGCATTGGCACCAGCCGCCGGATCGCGTCCACCGCATCGCCAATGGCGTGGCGACGATGCGCTACGCGGACAAGCCCGATGCGAAATTGATCCCGCAGCTCCAGAACAGGCGCGAAGGCGAAGTGTTCATCGGCTGCGTCGCGGGCCTGCGCCCGGTAAAGGATCTGCCGCTGCTGGTGCGCGCCGTCGCGGGGGTGAACGCGCGGTTCAAGCTGGTGATCCTCGGCGAAGGCCCCGAGCGGCAGAACATCCTCGACGCCGCCGAGGCGATGGCGATCGAGGATCAGGTGATCCTGCCCGGTTTCCTGCCCGAACCGCATCGCTACATGGGGCTGTTCGATATCTTCGCGATGTCTTCGAAGAGCGAGCAGGCGCCGATTTCGGTGATCGAGGCGATGGCGGCGGGGTTGCCGGTGGTATCGACCCGGGTGGGCGACATTCCGGTGATGGTATCGCCCGAAAACGTGCCGTTTTTGGCCCCCCGGCACCATGAAGTCGATCTGCGCGACCGGATCGACACGCTGGCCAGAAACCCGGAATCGATGCATTATATCGGTGAGCAGAACCGTGCGCGCGCCCGTGCGTTGTTCGATGAAGCCGCAATGATCGCGTCCTATGCGCGGCTCTATGGTGCGGCAATGGGACGCCCTGACGCGCTGCAATAACGATTGCGGCTCGCTTGTTGGGGTGGTTGGCGCTAGCAAGCGCCGGAGTTTTAACCGGAGGCACATTTGTTCAAGGGTCTGACGCCTATCAGCTATAACGGCCGGGAAGTGTGGCCGTTGGTCGAAGGGGGCAAGGGTGTCGCGGCCACGAACCATGCGAGCGCAGGCGCCTGGGCGGCGGCCGGCGGCATCGGCACGGTCAGTGCGGTCAATGCCGACAGCTACGATGCCGAGGGGAAGATCATCCCGCAGGTCTACCGCGCGCTGACCCGGCGCGAGCGCCACGAGGAACTGGTCCAGTACGCGATCGAAGGCGCAGTGGAGCAGGTCAAGCGGGCGTTCGAGATCGCCGGCGGCAAGGGCGCGGTGAACATCAACGTGCTGTGGGAGATGGGCGGCGCGCAGCGCGTGCTCCACGGGGTGCTCGAACGGACCAAGGGGATGGTCGCGGGCGTTACCTGCGGTGCGGGCATGCCGTACAAGCTCAGTGAGATCGCGGCTTCGTACAACGTCTCCTATCTGCCGATCGTCAGCTCGGGCCGCGCCTTTCGCGCGCTGTGGAAGCGGGCCTATTCGAAGGCCTCGGAATGGCTGGCGGCAGTGGTCTATGAGGATCCGTGGCTCGCGGGCGGGCATAACGGCCTGTCCAATGCCGAAGATCCCCTGGTGCCGCAGGATCCCTATCCGCGCGTCCGTGACCTGCGCGCGACGATGCGCGAGGGCGGCATCTCGGACGACGTGCCGATCGTGATGGCCGGCGGCGTCTGGTATCTGCGCGACTGGAACGACTGGATCGACAATCCCGAGCTCGGCAAGATCGCATTCCAGTTCGGCACGCGGCCGCTCCTCACCCAGGAAAGCCCGATCCCCGAGGGCTGGAAGAACGAGCTGATGAAGCTGGAGGAGGGCGACATCCTGCTCCACCGCTTCTCGCCGACCGGTTTCTATTCGAGCGCGGTGCGCAATCCGTTCCTGCGCAGCCTCGAAGCGCGCAGCGAGCGCCAGATCGCCTATTCGACCGAGCATGCCGGGGATCACACCTTCCAGCTCGACGTGGGCGTGAAGGGCAAGAATTTCTGGGTGACGCGCAACGACTTGCTGCGCGCGCGCGAATGGTTCGGGCTCGGCTTCACCTCGGCGCTCAAGACCCCGGACAACACGCTCGTCTTCGTCAGCGAGGAAGAGAAGGGCGTGATCCGCAAGGACCAGGCCGATTGCATGGGTTGCCTCAGCCAGTGCCAGTTCTCGTCCTGGGCGGATACCGAGACCAATTCGACCGGACGGTTGGCCGATCCGCGCAGCTTCTGCATCCAGAAGACGCTGCAGGACATCGCGCATGGCGGACCTACCGACGAGAACCTCATGTTCGCGGGCCACGGCGCCTACAACTTCAAGCGCGATCCCTTCTATTCGAACGGGTTCGTGCCGACGGTGAAGCAGCTCGTCGACCGGATCCTGACCGGGGATTGATCTGGTCTTCGGACGTGGTGGCGAGCAGGTCGGTCCGGCATGGGCCGGCTTGCGCACAGCCAAGAAAAGCTGGGGTCGCGGCCAGCGTCGGCCCGTTTAGGCTGGCGCCATGAAGACCGGTCTGATCATCCGCCACACCCCTTACGAGGGCATTGCAGGATTCCGCGAGCCGATCGAGGCGGCGGGCTATGTCCTCGATCGCGTCGACGTCACCGATCCGGGCTTCTCCAGCCTCGATTTCGATGCTCCCGACCTGTTGCTGATGATGGGCGGGCCGATGGGTGTCTATGAGCGCGAGGCGCATCCCTGGATCGCGCATGAACTCGAGCGGCTTGCCGAGCGAATCGCGCGCGGGCTGCCGACCTTGGGGGTCTGCCTGGGCGCGCAGATGATCGCGGCAGCGATGGGTGCGGAAGTGCGGCCGGGTCCGGTGAAGGAGATCGGCTTCGCGCCGGTGACGCTCAGCGATCCGGGCGCGGATTCGCCGCTCCGCCACGTCGCCGGGGTGTCGATGCTGCATTGGCACGGCGACACGTTTGATCTGCCGGATGGCGTCGAGCTTCTCGCCTCGACGCCGTCTTATGCGCATCAGGCCTTCCGCCGCGGTCCGGAACTGCTCGCGCTCCAATTCCATGCCGAGATGGGCGAGGATCCGCGCTTCGAGGCGTGGATCGAAAATGGCCCGGCCTTTATCGCCGAGGCCGGCACGTCGCCCGAGCGCCTGCGCGGCGAGCATGACGTCCATGGCCGCGCGGCGGTGGCCGCTGGCAAGGCGATGATCAGGGAGTGGCTGCGCGGCCTCTGACGGTGGCTCAGGCAGCGTCTTCCTTCCCGCTGTCCACCACCGGATCCGCGCCGTGCCCGTGCGGCTTGGCGTGGCCATGGGTGCGCAGATAGCGATCGTCGAGTTCGTCGATGATCTCCTGGCCGCGGTCCACGCCGGCCTGGAGGCGGAGCAGCGAGTCGATCTTCGCTTCCATTCGGTCGTCATTCTCCTTCGACGAGGGCGATCCGACATAGAGGAAATAGGCCAGGCCCACGACCTGCCAGAGCAACTGCAGGAACTCGGACTGCCAGTTCTCGAAGGTGTCGCGGAGCATTTCATGGAGATAGCCCGAAGTTTCGACGGCCTGCCCGTGCTGGCGGGCTTCGTCGACATAGCTGCTCCAGCCAAACCACCAGTGCAGTGCGAACGACACGAGGAAGAAACCCAATGTAAGCCACGCATAGCTGTATTTCTTCATCGCGGTTCTCCTTTGCGGCGGAAAACCGGTTCGGAAGCAATGGGTTCCGCAGAACGCTAGTCTAGAGCCAACCGTCGAGCACCTGATCGGGCGGACGGTGCCCGTCGACCCAGGATCGGATATTGGCGATGACCTTGAGCCCCATCGCCTCACGGCCCTCGAAAGTCGCGGAGCCGAGATGGGGGAGCAGCACGACATTGTCGAGCGCGATGAGCCGCGGATCGACGGCGGGTTCGTTCACATAGACGTCGAGCCCTGCGCCGGCGATGCGGCCCTGGGTCAGCGCTACCACCAATGCTTCGGGATCGACGATCTCGCCCCGCGCGGTGTTGATTAGCCACCCCTGCGGCCCGAGCAGGTCGAGCCGCCGCGCGTCGATCAGCCCGCCGGTGTTCTCGGTGTGTGGCGCGTGGATGGTGAGGATGTCGACTGTTCGCAGCATCGCATCGAGATCGGCGTGCCACGTCGCGCCGAGCTGGGCCTCGGCGACCTCGGGGATGCGGTGGCGGTTGTGATAATGGATCGTCAGCCCGAAGGCGCGGGCACGCTGCGCCACCGCCTGCCCGATACGGCCCATACCGAGGATGCCGAGCTTCTTGCCGCCGATGCGGTGACCACGCATGCCGGTCGGGCGCCAGCCGGTCCATTCGCCCGATCGGACGAGCTTGTCGCCCTCGATCAGCCGGCGCGGCGCGGCGAGGATCAGCGCCATCGCCATGTCTGCGGTATCCTCGGTCAGCACGCCGGGCGTGTTGGTCACGGTGATGCCGCGCTCGCGCGCTGCCTTCAGGTCGATATGGCCGAAGCCGGCGCCGTAATTGGCGATCAGGCGGAGACGATCGGGGGCGGCGGCGATCAGCTCCGCATCGATCCGGTCGGTCACCGTTGGTACGAAGACATCGGCATCGGCCATTGCCGCGCCCAGCGTGGCACGGTCCATCGGACGATCGTCGGCATTGAGCACGGCCTCGAACAATTCGGCCATGCGCGCCTCGATTGCCTGCGGCAATGCGCGGGTGACGGTCACCCGGGGACGGGAAGGGCGCGCGGGCTGTGCCATTCAGGGCGGATTGGCTGGTGCCGAGGCCTCAGTCAACGGGTTGAAGCGTGGTATCCGCTCGCACTATCAGGGAACAGGACGAAGGGGGATCGAATGCGGCTTGCAACCTGGCTGGTGCTGAGCGTCGTGGCGCTGGGGCTGGCCGTGCCCGTCGCGGCGCAACGCAAGCCGCCTTATTGGGTGTCGATCGACGTCGACAAGGCCCATCTGCGCACCGGCCCGGGGCGCAACTATCCGGTAAGCTGGCTCTACAAGCGGCGTGATCTGCCGCTCAAGGTGCTCGATATCTACGGCGAGTGGCGCAAGGTCGAGGATCCGGGCGGCACGCAGGGCTGGATGCTGCGCAACTTCCTCGACGAGCGGCGCACCGCGATCGTGGTGGGTGGAGTCACCGAACTGCGCTCCGCACCACAGCTCGATGCGCATATCAACTGGCGGGTCGAGCCCGGCGTCGTCGGGGCGATCAGCAAATGCGCGGATAACTGGTGCCGCTTCGATGTGGGCGGCCGCACCGGTTATGTCGAACAGTCGCACATCTGGGGCGTCGAGCCCGGCGAAGTGCTGCGCTGAAGTGAGCCGCGACATCTATGACCCCGCCTTCGTCAAAGGCGTGTTCGATCGCTGTTCGGGCAAATATATCGCGTTCAGCTGGATTTGCTCAATGGGCTTCACCGAGCGATGGCGGCGGCAATGCGTCGCCGCGCTGCCGGAGCCGCCGGGCCCGAGCGGCTACGATCTGATGGCTGGGACGGGCGAGGTTTGGCCGCATCTCCTCAAGCGTTTCCCTGAAGTCGGCCCGATCACAGCTGTCGACATTTCCTCCGGCATGCATGCCCGCGCGATCGAGCGATTGCACCGGCACCGCGCGCATCATATCGGGTTCATCGAAGACGATGTTCTGGCGAGCGATTTGCCCGATGACAGTGCGGACTTTGTGATCTCGACCTTCGGGTTGAAGACCTTCGATGCCGGTCAGCATATGCGGCTCGCCGCCTTGATCGCGCGAGTGCTGCGGCCGGGCGGCAGCTTTGCGATGATCGAGGCGTCGGATCCCAGGGGCTGGTGGCTCCGGCCGCTCTATCTGCTCCACCTCAAGACGATATTGCCGCTTGTCGAACGGCTATTGCTTCGCGGCGCCCAGGATTTCGCGCTGATCGGCACCTACAGCACGCGTTTCGGGGATGCCTCGGGCATTGCCGAGATGCTGCGCGCCGAAGGGCTAGAGGTAGTCTTCAGCAAGCATTTCTTTGGCTGCGCGACCAGTGTGAGTGGTCGGAAGCCCGAAGCCTGATCTAGTCGAGCAGCTCCACTGCCATCGCGGTCGCTTCGCCGCCGCCGATGCAGAGCGAGGCGAGGCCGCGCTTCTGGCCGTTGGTCTCGAGCGCCGAAAGCAAGGTGGCAAGCACGCGCGCCCCGCTGGCACCGATCGGGTGACCGAGCGCACAGGCGCCGCCATGCACATTGAGCACGTCGTGGGAGATGCCGAGATCGTGCATCGCGATCATCGCGACGCAGGCGAACGCCTCGTTGACTTCGAACAAGTCGACGTCACCGATCTGCCATCCCGCCTTTTCCAGCGCCTTGCGCATCGCGAACACCGGGGCAGTGGTGAAGCGGGCGGGGGCGTGGGCGTGGGCGGCATGAGCGACAACGCGCGCTACCGGATTGAGGCCGAGCCGGTCGGCGACGTGCATCCGCGTCATCACCAGCGCCGCGGCGCCATCCGATATCGACGAGGCGTTGGCGGCGGTGATCGTGCCGTCCTTCGAGAAAGCCGGCTTGAGCGTCGGGATTTTCGCAAGGTCGCCCTTCGCTGGCTGCTCGTCGAAAGTAACTGTGATAACGCCCTTGCGGCCCTTGACCTCGACGGGGACGATTTCGCGGTCGAACGCGCCCGATTGCTGCGCCTTCTGCGCGCGTTGAAGCGAGGCGATCGCGAATTCGTCCTGCGCTGCCCGTGTGAACTGATATTCCTGCGCGGTTTCCTCGGCGAAGCTGCCCATCAGCCGGCCCGGCTCATAGGCATCCTCTAGCCCGTCCAGATACATATGGTCCTTGAGCACGTCGTGGCCGATTCGCGCACCGGCGCGGTGACGCAGCGAGAGATAGGGCGCGTTGGTCATGCTCTCCATCCCGCCCGCGACGAGCAGGTCGACCGAGCCCGCGGCGAGCGCGTCGGCGGCCATGATCGCCGCTTGCATCCCCGATCCGCACATCTTGTTGATCGTCGTCGCCTCGATATGATGTGGCAGTCCTGCCTTGAGCGCGGCCTGGCGGGCGGGCGCCTGGCCGAGGCCCGCAGGGAGGACGCAGCCCATGTAGATCCGCTCGATCGCATCGCCCTTCAGCCCCGCGCGCTCGACTGCCGCGCCGACTGCGGTGGCGCCGAGGTCGGTCGCGCCGGCGTCGGTCAGGCAACCCTGGAAGCTGCCCATCGGCGTGCGGGCATAGGAGGCGATGACGATATCGTCGGCGGACATTGTTTTCCTCTCGATTGTTGAGGGCGATCTAGTGATCCGTGCGACGGTTTGCAAAAGCCGTCGCCCTGCCCCAGGAAAGCTCCCGAATGACGCTCGTCGACATCCTCAAATGGGCAGCTTCGATCAGCGGCATCATCGCCTGTTTCATGGTCTCGCTCGATCTCGGCCGGCGCGTGACGGGCTGGGGCTTCGCGCTCTTCGTCGCTTCCAGCATCTGCTGGATCAGCGGCGCCTTCCTCTCCGACGACGAGCCACTCTGGACGCAGAACCTCGTATTGTTCTGCATCAACGTGTTCGGCGTCTATCGTTACCTGATCCGCAAGCGGCCGCCACGCGATGCCGATTGACGCCTGGCTGTGGCCGGTATTGCTCGGCGTGCTGGGGCTCGTCTTCGGCAGCTTCATCGCCACCGTGGCGATTCGCTGGCCGAAAGGCCGGTCAACGCTGCGGGGACGGTCGGAATGCGACGGGTGTGGCAAGGCACTGGGCGGAACGGAACTGGTGCCGGTGGCGAGCTTCGTACTCCAGCGCGGGCGGTGCCGGGGGTGCGGTGCGCCCATCCATCCCAGCCATCTGATTACCGAACTGCTCGGGCTGGCGATCGGGGTCGCCGCGGGAGTCGCCATGCCGGGCCCGGGCGGGGTGGCCGGTGCGGTGTTCGGATGGCTGCTGCTCGCGCTCGCGGCACTGGACCTTGCGGCATTCTGGCTGCCCAACCTCCTCACCGGATCGCTGGCCGCCGCGGGGCTGGCGACAGGAGCGCTCGGCATCCCGCCGGCGATGGACGCGCGGCTGATCGGCGGTATCGGTGGTTACGCCGCGCTGGCCGCGGTCGCGGCGGCGTATCGGCTGATCCGAGGGCGGCAGGGGCTGGGCGGCGGCGATCCTAAATTGTTCGGGGCGATCGGCTGCTGGCTCGGCTGGCAGGCGCTGCCGATGGTGCTGCTCGCCGGAGCGTCGATCGGGCTGGCGGCGGTGCTCGGCTTCGTCAGTGCGGGACGCAAGGTCACCGGGACAGACCGGATGCCGTTCGGGGTGATGCTGGCCGCCGCCGCATGGTTGGTGTGGCTTAGCCAAATGCTGAGTCAGGCATAACGCACGAATCCGTGTTCCTGCGAAAGCAGGAATCCAGGGTGACGAAGCGATGCGCCTGTGACTCTGGGCTCCTGCTTGCGCAGGAGCCCGGTTCGGATCACACAAATGCGATGAAGAACATTCTCGAACGTCAGCGTGCGGCCTTCTTGGCCGAGCTCCCTGTTTCGGTCGAGACGCGCAAGGATCGGCTCAGGCGCGCGATCGCGATGATCGCCGACAATGCCGGCCGCTTCTGCGACGCGCTCTCCGAGGATTTCGGGCATCGCAGCCGCGAACAATCGATGATCACCGACATCGCCGCATCAGTGGGGCCGCTCAAACATGCGCTCAAGCATGTCGGGCGCTGGTCGCGGAGCGAGCGCAAGCCGGCGATGTTCCCGCTGGGACTGCTCGGTGGGCGCGCGTGGATCGAATATCAGCCCAAGGGCGTGGTCGGCATCATCGCACCTTGGAATTTCCCGGTGAACCTCGTGATGAGCCCGCTCGCCGGAGTGCTCGCCGCGGGCAACCGCGCTATGGTCAAGACCAGCGAGTTCACCCCGGTGGTGGCCGCTCTGTTCGAGGAACTGGCGCCGCGCTATTTCGCGCCCGAGGAACTTGCCTTCGTCAGCGGCGGACCGGAGATAGGCAAGGCTTTCGCCGAGCTTCCGTTCGACCATCTGCTGTTCACCGGCGCGACCGGGATCGCGAAGCACATCCTCCATGCCGCCGCGGACAATCTCGTGCCGGTGACGCTCGAGCTGGGCGGCAAATCGCCAGTGGTGGTCGGGCGTTCGGCGAACGTCGCACAGGCGGCCGAGCGCGTGGTGATGGGCAAGATGCTCAACGCCGGGCAGATCTGCCTCGCGCCCGATTACATGCTGGTCCCCGAGGAGAAGGAGGCGGAGGTCATCGCCGGGCTGACCGGCGCGGCTTCGGCGATGTACCCGACCCTGCTCGACAATCGGGATTATACGGCGGTGATCAACGACCGGCACCATGCGCGGCTCCACGACTGGATCGAGGATGCGCGGGCCAAGGGGGCGGAGGTGATCGCGGTCAATCCGGCGAATGAGGATTTCGCGAGCTCGAACAGCCGGAAAATGCCGCTCCACATCATCCGCGGAGCTACCGACGACATGACGGTGATGCAGGAGGAGATATTCGGGCCGGTCCTGCCGATGCGCAGCTACGCCCATATCGACGACGCGATCGCCGAAGTGAACCGGCGCGACCGGCCGCTGGCACTCTATTATTTCGGCAGCGACGTGGCGGAGCGGCGGCATGTGCTGGATCGCACGATCTCGGGCGGCGTGACGCTCGACGACGTGATTTTCCATGTCAGCCAGGAGGAATTGCCCTTCGGCGGTATCGGCCCGTCGGGGACGGGTGCCTATCACGGCGAAGCGGGTTTCCGGACCTTCAGCCACGCGCGCAGCATCTACAAGCAGGCACGGCTCGACGTGGCGAAGCTGGCGGGGATGAAGCCGCCCTACGGCAAGGCGACGCAAGCCACGATCAAGCGGCAGATGAAATGATCGATGCAATCCTTTCCGGATTGGGCGGTCCACCGGAGCCCTTTCGGTGGATCGCGGCCCTAGTCCTCGTCGGGCTCATCGTCGCCTACGGGCTTTTCGAATTTGTCGTCGGCCTGGGCGCTCGCAAGCCATGGCACCGGCTCCAGCGCCGGGACGACGAGTAAAAAAAAGGCCGCCCCGAAGGACGGCCGTTTGAAAGTTTTAGGAGAGGATGCCTGAAAGGCCTGATCTTTCTGCAGTGCAGCGGGTGATGTTGCAAGTGCGAAATGATACCGGTACCATTGCAGAAAATGCAATCGGCCAACGTTGTCACTTGCAGCAAACGGCATATGGCAGCACGGTGCGGCTATGGCGAAGAAGCTGAAGCTCGACGAATTCCTGCCCTATCGTCTCTCGATCGCGTCCAACACCGTGTCGGACGCGGTGGCGACTGCGTATCGCACTCTATTTGGACTGCGTATTCCCGAATGGCGGCTGGTGGCGGTGCTCGCCGAAGGCGGCGCGATGAGCCAGCAGGCGCTCTGCGGCCGGACGCGGATGGACAAGGTGACCGTAAGTCGCGCGGCGATTGCGCTGGCCGAGCGCGGATTGATCCAGCGCGGCGCCAATCCCGAAGACCAGCGCTCGCACCTGTTGACGCTCTCGCAACAGGGCTGGGCGTTGTATGAACAGGTGGCGCCCAAGGCGCTGGAGTTCGAGGCGCGGATCTTCGCGACGCTTTCGGATCAGGAGCGCGAGCAATTGCGCGCGATGCTCGAACGGATCGAGGCGGCGGCGATCGCGCTCGATCGCGGGGTTGATTAGCGGCCGCGCGCCGGATACTCCGCGCATGCCCTCCCCAGGCACCGTGACGTTGCTGGAGGAGTTTTCATGTCTGCTTATCTCGATCGCGCCGGTCTGAAGGTCGCCGAAGTGCTCGCGCGCTTCGTCGAGACGCGCGTGCTGCCGGGGCTGGCGATCGAGGCGGATGCGTTCTGGGCGAGCGCGGCGGCGATTTTCGCGCGTTTTGCGCCGGAGAATCGCGCCTTGCTGGCGAAGCGCGATGCTCTGCAGGCCCAGATCGATTCATGGTGTGCGGCGGACCCGCGCCGCGCCGCCGATCCGGCCGCGCAGGAGGCGTTCCTGCGCGAGATCGGTTATCTCGTTCCCGAACCGGCGCCCTTCACGATCGGCACGCGGAACGTCGACGACGAGATCGCGCGGATGGCGGGGCCGCAGCTGGTGGTGCCTGCGCTCAACGCGCGCTTCGTGCTCAACGCCGCCAATGCGCGCTGGGGCAGCCTGTACGATGCGCTCTACGGCACCGATGCGCTTCCGGGCGCCGCCAAGCCCGGCGGATACGATCCCGAACGTGGGACGGAGGTGATCGCCAAAGCAAAGGCGTTTCTCGATGAGGCCGTGCCGCTCGCGATCGATTGGGCGGATGTCGTCTCGTTAGAAGAGATCGACCTGTTTCTGTGCGAACCGGAGAAGCTGATTCGGCGATCGAACAATGGTTTCCTCTTTCGGAATAACGGTCTCCATATCGAAGTGGTGGTCGATCGCATGCATCCGATCGGCCGCGACGATCCGGCGGGGATTGCCGACGTGCGGCTCGAATCGGCACTCACCACGATCGTCGACCTTGAAGATTCGGTCGCGGCGGTCGATGCCGAGGACAAGGTCGCAGCTTATGCCAATTGGCTCGGGCTGATGCAGGGCGATCTGGAAGAGCGGTTCGACAAGAACGGGCGGAGCGTCACGCGCCAATTGAACCCCGACCGTGGCGACCTGCCCGGACGATCGCTGCTGTTCGTTCGCAATGTCGGACATTTGATGACGACCCCCGCCGTGTTGCTCGCGGACGGACAGGAGGCGCCCGAGGGCATTCTCGACGCGATCGTCACCAGCCTGATCGCGCTCTACGATCTGCGCGGGCTCGGGCGTTTCCGCAATAGCCGCGCGGGCTCGATCTACATCGTCAAACCCAAGATGCATGGTCCGGAGGAATGCGCCTTCACGGACCGGCTGTTCGACGCGGTCGAGGATCTCCTCGGTCTCCCGCGCCATACGATCAAGGTGGGTGTGATGGACGAAGAGCGTCGGACCTCGGCAAATCTCGCGGCGTGCATCCACGCGGTGAAGGACCGCATCGCCTTCATCAACACCGGCTTCCTCGATCGTACGGGCGACGAGATCCACACCAGCATGCGCGCCGGGCCGATGGTGCCCAAGGCCGAGATGAAAGCGTCGGCCTGGATCAAGGCTTATGAGGACCGCAACGTCCGTATCGGCCTCGCTTGCGGGCTCTCGGGCAAGGCGCAGATCGGCAAGGGGATGTGGGCAGCGCCGGACCGGATGGCCGACATGCTCGCGCAAAAGAGCGTCCATCCTCAGGCCGGCGCGAACACTGCCTGGGTACCGTCGCCTACCGCGGCGACGCTGCACGCGCTCCATTACCACCGCACCGACGTGTTCGCCCGTCAGCGCGAAATCGCGGCGGAACCGGTCCCGGGTCTCGCGCCGCTGCTGACGATCCCGGTCGCGCAGGGCCGCAACTGGTCGCCCGAGGAGGTCGCGCATGAACTCGACAATAATGCCCAGGGCATCCTCGGCTATGTCGTGCGCTGGATCGATCAGGGGGTGGGGTGCTCCAAGGTCCCCGATATCGACGATGTCGGGCTGATGGAGGATCGCGCCACCCTGCGCATCTCATCGCAGCACATCGCCAACTGGCTGCTCCACAATGTGGCGAGTGCCGGCGATGTCGAGGCGGCGCTCCGGCGGATGGCGGTGAAGGTCGACGCGCAGAACGCCGGAGACCCGCTGTACCGCCCGATGGCGGGGCGCGAGGACGAGAGCCTCGCCTTCCAGGCCGCCCGCGCACTGGTCTTCGAAGGCGTGGCTCAGCCCAACGGCTATACCGAGCCGCTGCTCCATCACTTCCGCGCCCGTGCAAAGCACGGCTAGCCGCTGAATTTGCTCGCAAATCGCGCTTGGGGGGAGCCAAAGCCCCAATCGGTCGTTACGGAGGCGAGAGAGAGGGGCCGGGGTTCGCGGCTCCCGAGGAGGCGCGTGCGTAAAGGGGTTAGAGCGGTGTGGGTTGCCGCGCTGGCAGGGACAGCGCTCCTGCCGGCCGTGGCGTGCGCGCAAATCGCCAATCCCACGCCGGGGCAGGGTGCGCCGGTCTCGCCGCCGCGCGATACCACCGGGACCACGCCGCAGGATGGGACGATCGTCCCCGACGCCGAATTCGAGGCGGCACTGCCGAAGCTGAGCGACGACATCAACGCGCCGCTCGAGCCGATGAAGGACTTCAACAAGCCCGTGCCGGTGCAGCAGCCGACGCCGGGTGCGGTCACCGATCAGATCGAGAGCTTTCCGCCGCCGGCCGCAGAGGCGCCCGAATTCGCCCAGCCGCTGACGCCGCTCGCCGAGTTCAAGGTGGAACCGGTCAAGATCGAAGGCCTGGACGACGAGAAGGTCACTACGATTCGCTACACGACCGCAGTCGAGGGGCTCGATGCGATCGGGCTCAAGGACCGGTTCCGTGATCTTTCCGCGCTCGAGGACGGCGACGGCAAGGCCGCCAATGCCGCGATGGTCGCGGCACGAGCGCGGGAGGACGAACTGCTCGCGGTGCGGCTGATGAAGTCGCTGGGCTATTATGACGGAACCGCGATCTCGACGATCGAGCAGAACCCCAAAAATTCGGGCAATGTCCGCGCGACGATCACCGCGACGCCCGGCGAACTCTATCGTCTGAACAACATCGAGATCGTCAGCGGGCCCACCGTTCCCCCCGGGCTGCTCGACCGCGAGCTCAACCTCAATCCCGGCGATCCGATCCAGGCGGAGCGCGTGCAGGGTGCGGAGGCGAATGTGAGCCTGAGGCTGCCGCAGCAGGGCTATCCCTTCGTCAAGCTCGGCGACCGCGACATCCTGCTCGATGAGGAGACGCATCGCGGCGATTATACGTTGCCGGTCGATCTGGGGCCCCGCGCCGTGTTCGGCGAGATCGTCACCACGGGACGGCGCCCGGTGTTCGATGTGGAGCACATCAACATCCTGCGGCGCTACAAGCCGGGCAAGATCTATGACAGCCGCCAGGTCGACGATCTGCGCGACGCGCTGATCGCGACCAGCCTGTTCTCGGTGGTGTCGGTCGAGCCGGTGAAGACCGGCAAGCCGGGGCCGGACGGCACGGAAATAGTGAATTTGCAGGTGCGGCAGAATGCGGGGCGTCCGCGCACGCTCGCCGCTGAAATAGGCTACAGCACCGGCCAGGGCCTTCGCGCGGAGGGGACATGGACTCACCGCAACCTGTTCCCGCCCGAAGGCGCGCTGATCGCCAGCGCAGTGGCGGGGACGCAGGAACAGGGGCTTACCGGCACTTTCCGCCGTTCGAACGCGGGCCTGCGCGACCGGACCTTCCAGATCCAGGCGGGGATCAACCATTTGGATTATGCCGCGTTCGAATCCTACACCGGATCGGTCGCGGTGCGCTGGTCACGCGATTCGACGCCGATCTGGCAGAAGCGCTGGACCTATTTCTATGGCGGCGAACTCGTCGGCTCGAACGAGGACCAGTATAATTACAATAAGGCCGCGCGCGATCGCGGTACCTGGCTGATCGCCGCGTTGCCGACCTTTGTCGGCTATGACGCGTCGGACAATCTGCTCAACCCCACGCGCGGTTTCCGCCTCAAGGCCAATGTCAGCCCCGAGACATCGGTGCGCGGCGCGGCGCGGCCCTATGCGCGGCTGATGCTGGAGGGCACGGTCTACCGGCCGGTTTCGTCGAGCATCGTCGTCGCGGCGCGCGCGCGCGTCGGCTCGATACCGGGAATCGCGCGCAACGATCTGCCACCGTCGCGGCGTTATTATGCCGGCGGCGGCGGATCGGTGCGCGGCTTCGGCTATCAGGAACTCGGCCCGCGCTCGCCCGACGGCCGGCCGGTGGGCGGGCGCAGCCTCAACGAATTCGCGCTCGAGGCACGCTATCGCTTCGGCAATTACGGGATCGTGCCCTTCATCGATGCCGGGCAGGTCTATGAAGGGCTCTATCCGACGCTGCAGAACATGCGCTTCGGCGCCGGCATCGGCGGGCGGGTCTACACCAATTTCGGACCGTTGCGCGTCGACGTGGCGACGCCGATCAACCGCAAGCCGGGCGAATCGAAGATCGCGCTCTACATCTCGATCGGACAGGCCTTCTGATGGCGACCGAACCGCCCGAGGTCCCCGATCCCGACACGGCCGAGGCGCCGGTCGAGCGGATCGTGGAACGCCGGCCGGCGTGGCAACGCGTCGTCAAATGGGGAGCGATCGCGCTCGGGGTGGTGGTGCTGGCGCTGGGCGTGCTCGTCATCGGGATCAACACCCAGCCCGGGCGCGACTTCGTCACCAGGCAGATCAACCGGCTCGAACTCGCCTCGGGGCTCAACTTCCGGATCGGACGGATCGAGGGATCTCTCTTCGGCGCGATGGTCCTGCGCGACGTCCAGGTCCGCGACACCAGAGGCGTGTTCGCCACTTCGCCCCAGATCGCCGTCGACTGGCGGCCGTTCGCCTATCTACGCGATCATGTCGACATCCGCAGCCTTACCAGTCCCGAGGTGCGGCTGCTGCGGATGCCCGCGCTCAAGCCCTCGACCGATCCCAAGGCGCCTTTGCTGCCCGATCTCGACATCGATATCGCGAAGCTGGACGTCGCCCGGATCGACATCGATCCCGCGGTCAGCGGGCAACGCCATCTCGGGCGCCTGCGCGGCAGCGCACACATCAGCGGCGGCCGTGCGCAGATCGTTGCCGACGCCGCGACCATCGCCGCTCCGGGCGTGGCGGGCGGCGACACGGTCGCGCTCAGGCTCGACGCGGTGCCCGAGCAGAACAAGCTCGACATCGACATGCGCATGAATGCGCCGGTGAAGGGCTTCATCACCGGCCTGGCCGGGCTGGACCGGCCGTTGACGTTCAATCTGGGCGGGCGCGGGAGCTGGCGGAACTGGCGCGGGCAGGCCGCCGGGGCGCTGGGCGGGCAGAAGATCGCTGACTTGACGGTCGCTGCGCAGAACGGGCGCTTCCAGCTTCGTGGGCCGACCTGGCCGGGCGTGTACATGCAGGGTCCAGTCGAGCGGCTGGCATCGCCGCGGCTCGACGTGGCGCTCGACGCGGTCTGGGCCGATCGCACCGCGAACGGAGTGCTCAAGCTGCGATCGAGCGCCTTGTCGGTCGAGGCGAAGGGGCTGGTCGATCTCGGCCACAATCGCTTCGGCAACCTCAACGTCGATGCGATGCTGCTCACGCCCGGGGCGATCGCGCCCAATCTGCGCGGCCGATCGGTGCGCGCCGCGCTGGCGCTGGACGGGCCGTTCAACCGGCCGGTGGTCGACTACAAGATCACCGCGGCGGCGCTCGGCTTCGGCGAGACCGTGGTCGAAGGGCTTTATGCCGAGGGCAAAGCGCGCGTCGACGCCGATCGCATCCTCGTTCCGGTGCGCGCGCGCGCCGCGCGAGTGTCCGGCCTCAACGCGGCGGTTGGCGGATTGGTGACCAACCTGTCCGTCGCGGGAGACCTCGCCATCTCGGGCGACCAGATCCTGTCGGACAATCTGCGCCTGCGCTCGGATCGCGTCGATGCGACTGCGATCATCGCCGCCGACATGGGCAAGGGCCGCTACACCGGCGCCATCAAGGGCCGGATCAACAATTATGCGGTCAACGGCGTCGGGATCGTCGATCTCAAGACCGACGCCGAGCTCTTCGCGGCGCGTGACGGCGGCTGGGGCATTCGCGGGCATGTCGCTGCCGAAACGCGGCGGCTCACCAATTCCGGCGTGCGCAATTTCCTCGGCGGCAATGCGGTCGCCTCGGCGCGTGTCACGCTCGGACCCACGGGAGTGATCGCGGTCGAGGACATCCGCATGCGCGCGCCGCAGTTCCGGATCCTGCGCGGATCGGGACGCTATGATCCGGCCGGACCGATCCTGATCAACGCCGACGGTGTCTCCAACGCTTATGGTCCTTTGAGCGCGCGCGTGTCCGGCACGCTCAATGCGCCACTGATTCTGTTGCGCGCGAAGAAGCCGGGGCTGGGCGTCGGGCTGGTCGATCTCGAGGCGCGGATACGCGGCCGCGGCAATGCATATGCAGTCATCGCGAGCGGCGGCACCAATTACGGTCCGTTCAATGCCAATGTCCTGGTCCGCAACGGGCGGACGCTCGCCATCGACATCGAGAGCGCGCGCTTCGCCGGCATGGATATCACCGGTAACGTCCAGCAGACGGCGGCGGGACCTTTTTCAGGCCAGTTGCGCTTCCAGGGCTCGGGCGTAACCGGCAATGCCCAGCTCGCCGCGCAGGGCCGGTACCAGGCGGCGCAGATCGAGGCGCGCGCGCTCAACGCAGTGATTCCCGGCAATGCCGAGCTCACCATCGGGCGGGCGCTGATCTCCGCCAATGTCGTATTGACCGAAACACCGCAGATCGTCGCTGACGTTCAGGTCGCAAATCTCCGCAGCGGCCAGTTCGTCCTCAAGACCGCGCGTGCCAAGGTGAACTATCAGGGCGGCAGCGGCACGGCGCAGGCAGTCGCGACCGGATCCTCCGGTGTTCCCTTCCAGATCGCGGCCAACGCCCGGCTCTCGCCCCAGCAATGGCTGGTGGCCCTGCAGGGGCAGGGGAGCGGCATCCGGTTCCACACCGTAAATCCCGCGCGTGTCGCTATTGCGGGTGATACCTATCGGCTGCTGCCGACGCAGGTCGATTTCGATCAGGGCAGCCTGCGGCTGGCCGGCACTTATGGCGACGGCCTTGCGCTCCAGGCGCGGCTCGACAAGCTCGACCTGGCTTTCGTCAATGGATTCATGCCCGGCATCGGCCTGGGCGGGACGGCGACGGGAAGCCTCGACTTCGCCCAGGCCAGGCCCGATGCGTTCCCGAATGCCGATGCGCGGCTCGAGATCGACGATTTCACCCGTTCGAGCCTTGCCACCGTATCGACGCCGGTCGATGTCAGCCTCGTCGCAAAATTGCTTCCCGATGGCGGCGATGCGCGCGCGCTGATCAAGCGTGGGACCACGACGATCGGCCGAGTCGTCGCCACGCTACGGCCGCTGGGGCCGGGTGCCGGCAGCTGGACCGAGCGACTGATGGGTGCGCCGCTCTCAGGCGGGATTCGCTATAACGGCCCGGCGGCTGTGCCCTTCTCGCTGGCGGGGCTCAGCAACCAGCATCTGACGGGCTCGATCGGCATCGCTGCTGACTTCTCGGGACGGGTACACGAACCGGATCTCACCGGCGTCGTGCGCGGCGAGAATCTGGCCTATGGCAACGAGACTTACGGCACACGGATCACCAACATGCGGATTGTCGGCCGCTTCTCCGACGACGAGCTGATCCTTGACGAAGCCAACGGGCGCGCGGGCGAGGGGACAGTCACCGCGCAGGGCCGCATCGGCCTCTCCGCGGCCAACGGCTATCCGATGAGCCTGACCGCAGACTTCAAGAACGCCCAACTCGCCAAGAGCGATGCGTTGGGGGCGACCGCGACGGGGCGCATCACCATCACCAGGAACGCGCAGGTCGCCAAGATCGAGGGGCGGCTGGAAATTCCCGAAGCGCGTTACGAGATCATCCGTCAGGGCGCGGCCGAAATTCCCGAACTGACCGGGATCCGGCGGCGCAGCGAGCTGGTCGCGAACGGTCCGGTCAGGCCCGCCACGCCTGTCCGGGCGGGCAACGTCTTCGATCTCGACTTGCGCCTCGTCGCCGACAACCGCCTGTTCGTATCGGGCATGGGCCTCGAATCCGAATGGAGCGCACGGGTCTTCGTGCGCGGCACCACCGCGGCACCCGAGATTCGCGGAACGATGGAGATCGTCCGCGGCACCTACAGCTTCGCCAGCCGCCGGTTCGAGGTGACGCGCGGCAATATCCGCTTCCAGGGCGCGCAGCTCTTCAACCCCAGCATCGATGTCGAGGCGAGCACCACCGCCGAGGGGATCACCGCGATCATCGACATCTCGGGCACCGCGCAGCAGCCGCGGATCGCCTTCACTTCCTCGCCCAGCCTGCCGCAGGAAGAAGTGCTGTCGCGGCTGTTCTTCGGCACCAATGTGACCAATCTCTCCGCGACCGAGGCGATCCAGCTCGCCGCGGCGGTCAATTCGCTCAGCGGCTCGGGCGGCGGGCTCAATCCGCTCGGCAAGCTCCGCTCGGCGACGGGGATTGATCGGCTGCGCGTCCTCGGCGCCGATGATACCAGCGGGCGTGGCACTTCGCTCGCGGCGGGCAAGTACATCACCAGAGACATCTACATCGAGATCATCACCGATGCCCGCGGCTTCACTGCCACCCAGCTCGAGATCGCGCTCACCCGTTCGCTGAGCCTGCTCTCGCAGACCGCCTCGTTCGGCGGCTCGAGCGTCAGCCTGCGCTACTCGCGCGACTATTGACGCTACCCCCGGGTTACTTACAGTGCTGTAAGCAGCCCGGGAGAGGCGAATGACCGAACATTTCGACGTCGTGGTGGTGGGGGCCGGGATATCCGGCATCGGCGCGGGGTATCACCTGCAGGCCAACAGCCCCGATCGCAGCTATGTGATCCTCGAAGGACGCGATCGGTTGGGCGGGACGTGGGACCTGTTCCGCTATCCCGGCATCCGCTCGGATTCGGACATGTACACGCTGGGTTTCTCGTTCAAACCGTGGACCGATGCGAAGGCGATCGCCGACGGCCCCTCGATCTTGCGCTATCTCGACGAGACGGCGCGCGAATACGGCGTGGACCGGCACATCCGTTACCGCCACCGCGTCAGGCGCGCCGACTGGTCGAGCGACGAGGCGCTATGGACCGTGGTCGCGGACGTCGACGGCGCCGAAGTTACCTTCACCTGCGCCTTCCTGTTCATGGCCACGGGTTATTACAATTACGCGCAGGGCTATACGCCCGATTTTGCTGGGTTCGCGGATTTCAAGGGACGGATCATCCACCCGCAATTCTGGGCCGACGATGTGGACTATGCCGGCAAGCGCATCGTCGTGATCGGCAGCGGCGCGACCGCGGTGACTTTGGTGCCCGAGCTGGCGAAGCAGGCCGCGCACGTGACGATGCTCCAGCGCTCGCCCACCTATATCGTCGCGCGCCCATCCGAGGATAAAGTCGCCAACTGGCTGCGAAGCAAGCTTCCCGCCCGGGCCGCTTACGGCATCACCCGCTGGAAGAACGTGCTCCTCCAGCAATATTTCTTCCGGGCGATGCGCAAGCATCCGGACAAGGCGAAGAAGGCGCTCGTCGACATGGTGCGGCAGGAATTGCCCGGGCACGACGTCGATACGCACTTCACCCCGCGCTACAATCCCTGGGACCAGCGGCTCTGCCTCGTTCCCGATGCCGACCTGTTCGCGTCGCTGCGTGAGGGCAAAGCGAGCGTCGTCACCGATACGATCGACCGCTTCACTGCGAACGGCGTTCGGCTGGCCTCGGGCGAAGAGCTGGAGGCGGACCTCGTCGTCACCGCGACGGGGCTCGAGATCCAGCTGCTCGGCGGCATGCCGGTGACGATCGACGGCACGCTGTTCGAGCCGGCGAAGCACATGACCTACAAGGGCATGATGTTTTCCGACGTGCCCAATTTCGCGATCTCGTTCGGCTACACCAATGCGAGCTGGACGCTGAAGGCGGATCTGACCGCCAATTACGTGACCCGACTGCTCAACGCGATGAAGAAGCGCGGAATGCGGCAAGTCACGCCGCGGCTGAAGGAACCGGTGGAGGCGATACCTTTCCTCGAATTCACGTCGGGCTATGTCCAGCGCGCCGCGCCGCAACTGCCGCGCCAGGGCAAGCGGGCGCCGTGGCGGCTGCACCAGAACTACACGCTCGACGTGATGGCGCTGAAGTTCGGCGGGATCGATCAGGAGATGGAATTCTCCAATCCCGTGCTCGCGGGCCGCCGCGCCGCCTAGCCGAGCAACGCCTGCGCGGCGGCGACGCCGGTATTGTAGGCGCCGTGGACCGTCGAGAATTCGCCGTGCGAACACGCCTCGCCGGCGAAACGGATCCGCGGATCGATCGGCGTGGAGAGGACATGGCGCGCATCGGCCTTGCCCGGCAGCGCATGGCTGTAGCCGCCGAGGATATGATCGGCGCGGCCCCAGGCCGAGCCCGCGACGAAGCGCAGTTTCCTGCGCCAGTTGCTGCCGAGTAACCCGCAGAGCTCGCCCAGCGCGAACGCCGCGGCGCCATCGAGGCCTTCCCTCTCCAGCGCCCGCGCGCCTTCGCCGCCGAGCATGCATTCGACCACCGGGCGGCCAAAGGCGCGCAGCGTGTAGGTGCCGGTGGTCGCGCTGCGCGGATTGCCGAGCAGGTGCGCGTTCGCGTCGATTTCCTCGCCGTCGTCGAGCGTGAAGAAGAGCTTGTCGGCGAGGCCGAGCGGGAGTTCGGACGCGGCGTGGAGGATCGCGTCATGGCCGGGCAACCGGATCGCGCCGCTGGCGAGGACGTTGGTTGAGACCGTGACGATCGCGGCATTCGCCCCGATCGCGCCGCGCGGCGTCTCGATGCGAAGCTGTTTGCCCGACCCGTCTATTCCAGTGACCGGTGTGGCGAGCGCTATCGGCAGTCCCGCCGCGTGCGAGGCGACGAGCGCGCCATAGCCCTCCGCCACGCGCCAGTCGGTGTTGACCGACGCCTCGTCATAAGCGAGCCAGTCGGTGACCGACATCTCCCGCATCGGTACGCCGTTGATGAACCCCGACAGCGCGTCGAGATAAGGCGACCATTCGCTGTCGACCGGGATCAGGTCGGTGGCGCGGTCGCTCGACGGCGGAGTCCGCATCGCCTCCATGAAGGCAGCGAATGCGCTCCACGCCGCATTCTGCTCCTCGGGCGAGAACCCCAATGCGCGCCATTGCTCGCCCCAGCGCGGGCGCGAGCGATCGACGGTGAAGCCGCGCGCCTCGGCGATGGCGACCCACGGGTTTTTGGGCGCCGAATGCAGCCAGCCCGCGCCGAGATCGAGCGGCAGGCCGGCGACATGCACCGTATGCGCACGCCCGCCGAGCCGATCGCCGGCTTCGAGCAGCAGCACGTCCCTGCCGGCATCTGCGAGCGTGCGCATCGCCCCGGCTCCGGCCGCGCCGCCACCGATCACGACGATGTCGGCTTCGTGCCTCACGCCGCCGCACGGCTCCGCAGCAATGCCGAGCGCAGGCATTCGCAGACCAGTTCATCGCGCTGGTTGTGCATCTGGTGCCGCCAGGTGACGATCCCCTGGCCGGGCCGCGACTTGCTCGGCCGCAGCTCGGTCACTTCGGAAGAGGCGTGCAGCGTGTCGCCGAGGAAGACGGGCTTGGGCATCACCAGTCTGTCGTAACCGAGATTGGCGACGAGCGTTCCCGCAGTGGTGTCGCCCACCGTGATCCCGACCATCAGGCTGAAGGTGAAGGTGCCGTTGACGAGGATCTGCCCGAACTCGCTCGCCTTCGCCGCCTCGGCATCGATGTGGAGCGGCTGGGTGTTGTGCGTGAGCGTGGAGAAGAGGAGATTGTCGGTCTCGGTCACGGTGCGGCGCAGATCGTGCTCGATCCGGTCACCGACCTGCCATTCGTCGAAGAAGCGTCCGGCCATGTTCAGTCCCTCAGATGGAGTTTCATGCCAACATGGCTCTGGACGAAGCCGAGCCGCGCGTAGAAGCGGTGCGCCGCGGTGCGCGTCGCAGTGGAAGTGAGCTGGACCAGCTTGCAATCGCGCGCCCGGCATTGCTCGATAGCCCACAGGATCATCGCCTCGCCGAGCCGCTGGCCGCGCAGGTCGCCGGCGATCCGCACCGCTTCGATGAGTCCGCGCCACGATCCACGGAAGGACAGGCCGGGAAGAAAGCTCAGCTGCATCGTTCCGACGAGACGCCCGTCGCGTTCGGCGGCGACGAGGATCTGGTTGGGATCCGCGTCGATCGCCTCGAACGCGGTGACATAGCGCGGGTCGAGCGGCTCGCTGGGGTCCTCGCGATGGCGCGCGGTCTCGTCGTCCCAGAGCAGCGCGACGATGCCGGGCAGATCGTCGCGCGTCGCCGGGCGCATTGCCAGGCCAGCCGTCATTCCATTCCCGTCATGCTGAACTTGTTTCAGCATCCAACTCTCCATCTGGGTGGCGTCGCTTGCTGCACTATGGACCCTGAAACAAGTTCAGGGTGACGGATTGTTTCGGGCAGCGCGCTCCACCTTCACCAGTAGCGTGCCTTCGCTCACCTGTGCGTCCGCCGTGGCGTTGAGCTCGGCAATGATACCATCGAACGGCGCGACGAGGCCGTGCTCCATCTTCATCGCCTCGAGCGTGACGAGGCGCTGACCCTTGACCACCGTATCGCCCGCCGAAGCTTCAATGGCGGTGATGCGGCCGGGCATCGGGGCTAGGATCGCGCCGTCGGCAACACTTGCGCCCGCAGCCCCATCGGTGCGCTCGCGACGGAACAGGAAACTTTCTCCCATGTCCGTCACCAGTATCTGATCGCCCTTGATGATGGTCGACAATCTCGCCGACTTCTCGACGGGACGATGAAGCACATAGCTTTGACCGTCATGGCGCAGCCCGATCCGCATGCGTGGCGAAGCATTGGCGCGGAACCCGGCAAGGCTGCGCCACGCTGAGCCGGGATAAGGCCGGGGCTCCCGACGACTCTCGTAGCGCCAGAGCTGGACGGATTCGGCATCGCCCATCTCGTCATACAGCACCGCCATCGCGGCGGATTCGACCACAGCCTGGGAAGGTGTCCCCGGTCCGGTCAGGGCAGTCTCGTGCCGGCCGATAAAGCCTGTATCGAGATCGCCGTCCAGGAAATCGGGGGCCGAAAGGCAGCGCGCGAGGAAGGCCGCATTGGTCTTCACCGGCGCTATGATGGTGTTGTGGCAAGCCGTGCGCAGGGTTCGCGCGGCACTAGCGCGGGAGCCGCCATGGCTCACGATCTTGGCGATCATCGGATCATAGAAAGGAGAAATTTCGCCGCCAAGCGCGACGCCCGTTTCGATCCGGACGAGATGCTCCTCGCCGATATCGAAAAAATCGAGCCGACCAACGCTGGGTAGAAAATCCTTGGCCGGATCCTCGGCGTACAACCGCGCTTCCATCGCCCAGCCGTTGATCGAGAGTTCGTCCTGCCGCTTCGGCAATACCTCGCCAGACGCGACGCGCAATTGCCATTCGACCAGATCCTGCCCGGTGATCTCCTCGGTCACCGGATGCTCGACCTGCAGCCTTGTGTTCATCTCCATGAACCAGATGCGGTCGGCGCGCAGGCCTTCGCTGGCGTCGGCGATGAATTCGATCGTTCCGGCGCCGACATAGTCGACTGCCTTTGCCGCGCGCACCGCAGCCGCGCAGATCGCCTCGCGCGTCGCTTCGTCCATGCCGGGGGCAGGGGCTTCCTCGATCACTTTCTGGTGGCGGCGCTGGAGCGAGCAGTCGCGCTCGAACAGGTGGACGACATTGCCGTGGCTGTCGCCGAACACCTGCACTTCGATGTGGCGCGGCGACAGGATGTACTTCTCGAGCAGCACGCGATCGTCGCCGAACGACGAGGCGGCCTCGCGCTGGCAACTGGCGAGCGCGTCGTCGAAATCCGCGGCCGCATCGACGCGGCGCATGCCCTTGCCGCCGCCGCCCGCCACTGCCTTGATCAGCACCGGATAGCCGATCGCGTCGGCTTCGGACCTGAGCCGTTCGGGCGACTGGTCTTCGCCGAGATAGCCCGGCGTCACCGGCACCCCGGCGGCGATCATCCGCGCCTTGGCGGCATCCTTGAGGCCCATTGCGCGGATGCTTTCGGGCCTGGGGCCGACCCAGACCAGCCCTGCATCGATCACCGCCTGCGCGAAATCGGCATTTTCCGAGAGGAAGCCATAGCCGGGATGGATGGCCTCGGCGCCCGTAGCCTTCGCCGCGGCGATGATCTTCTCAGCCACCAGATAGCTCTCGCGCGCCGGCGAGGGGCCGATATGCACGGCCTGGTCGGCCTGCCGCACGTGCAGGGCCTTCGCGTCGGCATCCGAATAGACCGCGACCGTGCGGATGCCCATTGCCCGCGCGGTGCGGACGATGCGGCAGGCGATCTCGCCGCGATTGGCGATGAGAAGCGATTTAATCATTCGGGAAGCCCTAGCGTGGAGTTCATCGAGCGCCACCGAACGAAGTCGGGAAATGCCTTGCGCGCGGAGAATGCGGCAAAAAGGTCCGTAGCCTGCTTCAGGAGAATCCATTCATCCGCTCGAAGCACGATCTCGCCGGCTTTCGAGCGGATCTTCGCGCCGTCCGCATAGGGGCGGCGCCCGGATTCGGTGTGTGCACGCCAATGGCGGAGCGGCGAAACCTCGCGCTTTTCCACCACGCACCATGGGCGGCCGCCGGCGACCTGGAGGTAATTGCCCGCTTCGTCGGTGAGTGAAGCGAAGCTGAGACCGGGCGACGCGAGCGAAGTCACCAGATCGCGAATCTGGGCCTCGCTCGGCTGCGCGATCGGCGCCCTGCCTTCGCCTTCGAGGATCATGGATGCCGCTCCGGAAAGCCATTGCGCTCGGCGAGCGTGGCGAGCAACGCCTCGATTTCGTTGACGAAACCGCCCTCCCACACCAGCGCCGGCAGGTTCTGGTTCGCCTCGCCGATCGCCGCGATAACTGCCGCGCGTGGGCGCGGCCATGGCACGCGGACCACGTCGATACTGGCGGCGCGATCGGGAAAGGCCGCGAGCAGGCCTTCGATCGTCATGCAGTCCTTGCAATAGAAGACGCGTTCACCGCCCAGCGCGGGATCGGCGAATTCGTGCTCGAGCAGAAAGAGCGTGTCGCGGCTCATTGGCCGGGGCACCCCGTGGTGCGGCGCGACCAGGTAACGTTCAACACCTTCCACGCATCGTTCTCGCGGACGAGGTCGAAGTGGTTGACGCCGCAATGGACCACCTTGCCGTCGACCAGGAAGACATAGTCGCCCCAGGCCATCGCGATGTCGCCATCGACTTCGATCGCCGGACTGGGCATCCGTTCCTCGAAGCGCTCCGCACCCGGCTTAAGCGCGGCGGCAAAATCGGCCCAGCTGCGGCTGTTCACCATGGGCGTGCCGTCGGGCTTGTTGCCGGCGGCCGTGGCACGCCCCTCGGCGCGGACGAAGGGCAGCGCTGCCTGTCCGTCGCGCGCGGCGATCGCGGCGAACAGCCCGTTGATCGGGGCGAGCACCGCGGCCTCCTCGGAAGCGGGCGGGGGCAGGGCCGTGCCCTTCACGATCGGCGCGACGGGAGTGGTCTGGAGTGCGAGAAGAACGGGGAGAAGGATCATGGCTGGGCTCTTTCAATTCCTCCCCGAGCTTGTCTCGGGGAGGGGGACCATGCGAAGCTTGGTGGAGGGCAGGAGCGATGTTCAAGGATCGATCGCCAAGGGGAAATCGTCACGCCGTCCGGCAGAGTCGGGCGCGACGCCGCGCGATGAGCCTGCCGGAAGTGCTCCTCTGGCAAGTGCTCCGTACAAGACCAGGCGGCCTCAAGTTTCGACACGAGCATCCGACTGGTGGTTACAGTCTCGATTTTTACTGCAGCGATGCGTGCTTGGCGATCGAGGTTGATGGCGAAGCGCATGCGCGCGGCGATCGGCCGGACCGGGATTTGCGCCGCGACAGCTGGCTGGCCGCAAGCGGGATATCGACGTTCCGGGTGCCCGCTGCCGAAGTGCTTCGCGATCTCGACGGGGTCGTGCGCGGGATAGTGGCGGGGGCGCGTTCGCACCTGCCCCTCCACCACCCGGCTGCGCCGGGCGGTCCCCCTCCCCGAGACAAGCTCGGGGAGGAATAAGACACGCCCGGCCATCACATCCGGAACACGCCGAATGCCGGCCGGTCCGGGATCGGCGCATTGAGCGTCGCGGCCAGTGCCAGCCCGAGCACGTCCCGCGTCTGCGCCGGATCGATGATGCCGTCGTCCCATAGCCGCGCGGTGGCGTGCCACGGATTGCCTTCGTCTTCGTAGCGCTGGCGGATCGGCGCCTTGAACGCCTCGGCTTCCTCGGGCGTCCATTTCTCGGCATCGCGGTGCACCGTCGCCAGCACGCTCGCCGCCTGCTCGCCGCCCATCACCGAGATGCGGCTATTGGGCCAGGAGAAGAGGAAGCGTGGCGAATAAGCCCGCCCGCACATCCCGTAATTGCCCGCGCCGAAGCTGCCGCCGATCAGCACGGTGATCTTGGGCACCGTGGCGGTGGCGACCGCGGTGACGAGCTTTGCGCCATGTTTCGCAATGCCTTCGGCCTCGTATTTGCCACCGACCATGAATCCCGAGATGTTCTGGAGGAACAGCAGGGGAATGCGCCGCTGGCAGGCGAGCTCGATGAAATGCGCGCCCTTCTGGGCGCTTTCCGAGAACAGGATGCCGTTATTGGCGATGATCCCGACCGGCATGCCCCAGATATGCGCGAAGCCGCAGACCAGCGAGGTGCCGTAGAGCGCCTTGAACTCGTGGAACTCGCTGCCGTCGACGATCCGCGCGATCACTTCGTGCACGTCATACGGCGCGCGGACGTCCTCGGGGACGATGCCGTAGAGTTCTTCCACGTCATATTTTGGTGGTCTCGGCTCCTTGGTCCCGTTCGTGTCGAGCGAAGTCGAGACACGCTTCTCGACGTCGCTCGAAGCGAACGGAGAGGAGAGGTGCGAAACGATATCGCGGACGATCGTCAGCGCATGCTCGTCATTCTCGGCGACATGATCGACCACTCCGGACTTGCGCCCGTGCAGGTCGCCGCCGCCGAGATCCTCGGCACTGATCACTTCGCCCGTTGCCGCCTTCACCAGCGGCGGGCCGGCGAGGAAGATCGTTCCCTGGTTGCGGACGATCACGCTCTCGTCGCTCATCGCGGGGACATAGGCGCCGCCGGCGGTGCAGCTGCCCATCACGCAGGCGATCTGCGGAATGCCCTGCGCCGACATGTTCGCCTGATTGAAGAAGATACGCCCGAAATGGTCGCGGTCGGGGAACACCTCGGCCTGATGCGGCAGGTTCGCGCCGCCCGAATCGACGAGATAGATGCAGGGCAGGCGGTTGGCCTCGGCGATCTCCTGCGCACGGAGATGCTTCTTGACCGTCATCGGGTAATAGGTCCCGCCCTTCACCGTCGCGTCGTTGCAGACGATCATGCAGGTGCGACCCGAGACGCGGCCGATTCCCGCGATCATCCCCGCGCCGGGGACCTCGCCTTCGTACATGTCGCACGCAGCGAGCTGGCCGATCTCGAGAAACGGGCTGCCCGGATCGAGCAACCGTTCGACGCGTTCGCGTGGCAGGAGTTTACCGCGGCTGGTGTGGCGTTCGCGTGAACTCTCGGAGCCGCCCAGCGCCGCTTTCGCGACATCGGTGCGCAGCCGCTCGGCCAGCGCACGGTTGTGCGCGGCGCGGGCGCGAAATTCCTCTCCCTCGGGCGATACCTTGCTGTCGAGCACCGGAGCGCTCATTAGGGCATCCTTCCTGTCCTAGTTTTTCCCTGCCTACACCGCGTGTCGCTGCTTGGGAAGACTGGCGCGCGCGTTCGTGCGAGAGTAGCACGCTGCACGAACGGACTTGAAAGGGAGAGCCCGAACGTGACGACTCGCGCAGCGTTGTTAGCCCTGCTTCTGGCAACCGCGGCCTGCACGCCCGGAACCCCGGCCGACAACGGCACCGCGGCCACCGCGGGCACCGGCATCGGAATAGACGTCGCGGGGCTGAACAAGGGTGTGAACCCCGGCGACGACTTCGAAGAGCACGCCAATGGCGGATGGCGCGCGAAGACCGAGATTCCGGCCGACCGCTCGAGCGTCGGCGCATTCCTCGAGGTCTACAACAAGGCCGAGGCGAACAACGTCGCGATCATCCAGGCCGCGCTCAAGGCCAATGCCGCACCGGGCACCGATCAGCGCCGGATCGCCGATTGGTACAGCGCCTTCACCGATACCGCCACGATCGAGAAGCACGCGCTTTCGCCGCTGGGCGCGGAGATGGACGGGATCGCCGCGCTCGCGGACAAGAAGGCACTGTCGGCGATGCTCGGCGCCAATATCCGCGCCGATGTCGATCCGCTCAACGCGACCAACTTCCAGACCGGGAATCTGTTCGGGCTGTTCATCAGCCAAGCGCTGGACCGGCCCGACACCAATGTGCCCTATGTGCTGCAGGGCGGGCTCGGGCTGCCCGATCGCGATTACTATCTCTCCGACAAGCCGGAGATGGCGACGATCCGCAATCAGTATCGCGCCTATATCGGCAAGCTGCTGAGCCTCGCCAACATCACCGAGCCCGATGCCCGGGCGCAGCGCGTGTTCGACCTTGAGACCAAGATCGCGCAGGCGCATACCGACATCGTCACCAGCCAGGACATCCATAAGGCCAATAATCCGTGGAAGAAGGCGGACTTCGCGAGGAAGGCGCCGGGGATCGACTGGGACGCCTTCTGGTCCGCCGCGAGTCTCGGGCAACAGCAGGATTTCATCGTCTGGCATCCGCAGACCACTGCGGCGCTGGCGAAGCTCGTCGCAAGCGAGCCGCTCCAGGCGTGGCAGGACTGGCTCACCTTCCACCGTATCGACGACGTCAGCGCGGTGCTGCCCGCGGCATTCGATCAAGCACATTTCGAGTTCTTCAATCACACGCTGAACGGCCAGCAAAAGCCCCGCCCGCGCGACAAGCGCGCGATCGGCAGCGTCAACAACTGGCTCGGCGACGCGGTGGGCCAGCTCTACGTGAAGGACTATTTCCCCGCCTCGTCCAAGGCGGACATCCAGCATATGGTGAAGGGCATCCTCGCCGCGTTCGACAAGCGCGTCGCCGCACTGCCCTGGATGGCGGAGACGACAAAGGCGGAGGCGCGCAAGAAGATCGCGGGCATGCAGGTCGGGATTGGCTATCCCGAGACGTGGCGCAATTATGCCGGCCTCGAGGTCAAGGCCGACGATCCGGTCGGCAATCTGCGCCGCGCCGAACTCGCCGAATATCGCCACCAGCTCGCCAAGATCGGCAAGACGCCCGATCGCGGCGAATGGTGGATGACGCCGCAGACGGTCAACGCCGTCAACCTGCCGCTGCAGAACGCACTCAACTTCCCCGCCGCGATCCTGCAGGCGCCTTTCTACGATCCCGGTGCAGATGCCGCCGCCAATTACGGCGCGATCGGAGCGGTGATCGGGCACGAGATCAGCCACGGTTTCGACGATCTCGGCGCCAATTTCGACGCTACCGGGCGGCTGCGCAACTGGTGGACCCCTGCCGACATGGCGCGTTTCAAGGCAAGCGGGCAGGCGCTGGTCAAGCAGTTCAATGCCTATGAAGTGCTGCCGGGCGTGTTCATCAACGGCCAGCAGACCTTGAGCGAGAACATCGCCGACGTCGCCGGGCTCACCGCGGCCTATGAGGCGTATCACGCCTCGCTGGCCGGCAAGGAAGCGCCGGTGATCGGTGGGCTCACCGGCGATCAGCGCTTCTTCCTCGCTTACGCACAGGCGTGGCGCGAGAAGTCGCGCGAACAGACGCTGCGTGCACGCATCGCCACCGATGCCCATGCCCCGGCGCGCTGGCGTGCCCAGACGGTACGCAACCTCGACGCCTGGTATCCTGCCTTCAAGGTGCAGGAGGGGCAGAAACTGTTCCTCAAGCCCGAACAGCGCGTGAAGGTCTGGTAACAAGAAAAACGGGAGAGTGTGATGCGGGGGATGCGGTTTTTCGTCGCGGCTGCGGCACTGTTGCTGGTCGCGGCGGCGCCGGGCGGGGAGCGCTGGACGCGCGCCTGGACCGCCAGCATGTGGCAGGTTCAGGGCGATCAGGCGAAGACGCTCGAGAACGTCACGATCCGATCGGCGGTTCGCGTCGGTGCAGGCGGCCCGCAGCTCCGCCTGCGGCTCGCCAATGATTATGGCCCCGCGCTGACGATCGGCGCGGCGACGGTACGGCTCCCTGGTGGGCAGGCAGTGCGCGTGACGTTCGGAGGGACGGCGTCGGTGCGCGTGCCCGAGAGTGCGCCCCTGGTGAGCGATCCGATCGCGTTGCCGGTCAAGGCGTTCGACGTGGTGGAGGTTTCGCTGTTCTTCCCCGAGGCGACGCAGTTCAACACCGTTCACGATGTCGGCGGCCAGAAGACGCTGGTTTCGGCCGCGGGCGATCACACCACCGAGGATTTCGCGCCCGCCGAGCAATGGCGGCTGCGTCCGCTGATCGCCGGCCTCGACGTGCTGGGGGCGAAGCAGCGCCCGGTGGTCGTCGCATACGGCGATTCGATCACCGACAATGTCGGCTGCGCCAATGATGCGATGCCGCGTTGCCGCTGGGGCGACGTGCTCGGCCGGCGCTTCGCCGCAGCCGGGATGCCGCACGTCGTGATCACCCAGGCGATCTCGGGCAACCGCATCCTAGCCAACGGCACCGGCCCGAGCGCGCTGTCGCGCTTCGATCGCGACGTGCTGTCGGTGCCCGGCGTCAGCCATGTCGTGCTGCTCGAAGGGATCAACGACATCGGCAATTCGGGCCGCCCGGTGAACGGCGTCGCGCGCCCGGCGATCACCGCCGACCAGCTCATTGCCGGCTACAGGCAACTCGCGGTTCGCGCGCACGAGCGCGGGATCAAGATCTACGCGATGACGATCCTGCCTTATGAAGGCGCGGGCTATTCGACCCCTACGGGCGAAGCGATGCGCGTGCAGGTCAATAACTGGATCCGGACGTCGAAGGACTTCGACGCAGTGATCGACATGGAAAAGGTCGTCGCCGATCCCGCCAATCCGAAGCGACTCGCGGCGAACCTGCAGGGCGGCGACAATCTCCACCCCGACGGCCGCGGCGAGACCGCGATGGCCGAGGCGATTCCGTTGCACCTGTTTCGCTGAGGTAAATAGTTCTCAAGTCGATCGACGCAGATTGCCGCGTGCTTGATAATGTTGCGCGGCAGGCATACTAGTTCAACTACGAGAAGGGGGCCAAACAGGGGCCCCGGAGTCATGGGAGGTCCTTATGGCACGCTCCGTTGCTTTGCTTTTCGTTGTCTCGATGCTGCCGGTTTCTGCCCTCGCGACGGAGACATGCCCGCCGAAACCAAATAAGCCCTGCTTGAATGCGCCTCCGCCAAAGGGGCCGAGGACGGGTCCGGTCATTATTCCTACGGTCGATCAGTTCGCAAGCCGGGCCGAATTCCGCGCGAAGCTCCGCGAATATCAGGCCCGCAGCACCGCCGACTTGAAGGCGGGAAATATCAATAAAGCGACGCATGACAGTGAGATGCGCGCGATAGGCAATGCGCTGGGCCGGTCCGGAAACTGACGGTGTGTCTTCCGTCTACTTCCCGCTGATCCGCGAATTCTACGCAAGCGTTGCGTTCGGACTGGTCACGCTCGTGGCGCCGGCGCTGTTCGTCGCGGTCACGCTGGCAGCCGCGATGGCTTGGCTGGTGCGCGCGGCGGGCGCGCGCACCGGCTTCCTGCTTTCGTTCGTCTTCATTCTCGCCTTCGCGCTAGTCGGCGTGGTTTCCGGAGCGGTGGCGGGATGGACGCTGGAGGGGATCGTCGGCGCGGTGCTCGCCGCGGTGCTCGGCATGGTATCTTCGCTGCTGGCTTATCTCTTCGGCAAGGAAACGCTCAGGGCATGGCGCCCGGTTATCCCGCTGGCGATCGCCGCGTTGCTGATCTCGACTCTCGTCGGGCTGGTGCTCGGCGGATCGCGCCGAAGCCAGGTGATGAACCAGGCAGATTCGATCGCGCGCGAAAAGGCCGAGTTCGAGCGTGTCTATCTGCCCGTGGAGGCGCAGCGGCGCTCCGCGATCATGAAGCGGTGCATCGACGAGAGCGCGAACGCCACCGAGGCGGCGGACTGCGGCTAGCTCAGCCCCCCACCAATTCCCGTCCGATCAGCATTCGCCGGATCTCATTCGTCCCCGCGCCGATATCGAGCAATTTGGCGTCGCGCGCGAAGCGTTCGACTGGCCAGTCCTTGGTATAGCCGGCACCGCCCAGCGCCTGGATCGCCTCGAGCGATACTTTCACGGCGTTCTCCGATGCGAGCAGGATCGCCCCTGCGGCATCGAACCGCGTCGTTCGCCCCGCGTCGCAATTCCTCGCCACGGTGTAGACATACGCCCGCGCCGAATTGAGCGCGACATACATGTCCGCCACCTTCGCCTGCATCAGCTGGAAATGCCCGATCGGCTGGCCGAATTGCTTCCGCTCGCGCAGATAGGGGAGCACTACGTCGAGGCACGCCTGCATGATCCCGAGCTGGATCCCGGCGAGCACGGTGCGCTCATAGTCGAGTCCCGACATCAGCACCCCGACGCCGCCGTTGAGCGGCCCCATCACTTGCTCCTCGGAGACTTCGCAATCGTTGAACACGAGCTCGGCGGTGGGCGAACCGCGCATCCCCATCTTGTCGATCTTCTGGCCGATCGAGAAGCCGGGCATGTCCTTCTCGATCAGGAAAGTGGTGATCCCGCGGCTGCCTTCGCCGGTCTTCGCATAGACTACGAGAGTATCCGCGTAAGCCGCGTTGGTGATCCAGAATTTGGTGCCGTTGAGCACATAGCCGTTGGCGGTCTTCTCGGCGCGCAACTTCATCGAGACGACGTCCGAGCCGGCGCCCGCTTCGGACATTGCGAGGCTGCCGACATGTTCGCCCGAGATCAGTTTCGGGAGGTATTTGGCCTTCTGCTCGGGGCTCGCCCAGCGGCTGATCTGGTTGACGCAGAGATTGGAGTGCGCGCCGTAGGAAAGCCCGATCGAGGCCGAGGCGCGGCTGACTTCCTCACAGGCGACGACGTGTTCCAGATAGCCGAGTCCGAGCCCGCCATATTCCTCGTCGACGGTGATGCCGTGCAGCCCCAGCTCGCCCATCGCGGGCCACAGTTCGCGCGGAAACCAGTCCTCGGCATCGATCTTCGCGGCGAGCGGCTCGATCCGCTCCTTCGCGAAGCGCGCGGTGGTGTCGCGGATCATATCGGCGGTTTCGCCGAGGCCGAAATCGAGCGTGGGTTCCATCATCTTCCTCTCAGGCAGTCACGATCATGCCGTCGCGTACTGCTATCGGCCACGGCATTAGCTTGGCACCGACGCAAGGGCCACCCACGCATGTGCCGTCCTCGATCCGATACAGCGCGCCGTGCCAGCTGCACTGGATATGGCTGGCGTCAGGCGTGAGATACGCGTCGAGCTTCTGGGCGAGCGGCAAGGCCATATGCGCGCAGCTATCGACATAGCCGTGGAAAGCATCGCCCTTGCGCACGACGAAGCCGTGGAAGCGCCCGGCGCGCAATTCGAGCACGAAGTTGCGGGCGGTATCCTGGGGGATGAGGGCGAGAGGGCCCAGCGTGACGCCAGCGGGTGTGGTGGTGAGGCGATCCATTCAGATCCTCCCCGGAACGGGGAGGGGGACCATGGGCAGCATGGTGGAGGGGGCCTGCCGCAAAGGGTATCCCATGAGGAGAGCCCCCTCCGTCAGCGCATTGCGCTGCCACCTCCCCGCGCCGGGGAGGATCAAGGCAACACCGCTTTCGGAAATCCCTTCCAGGCTGCGTCGTAATCCGGCTGCGCCCGCTCCAGCGCGAACCGGGTGGGCCGATACGGCCAGCACGTTTCGACCATGAACGCCATCGTCCCCTCGATCTTGTGCGGTTTGAGGTCGGCGTTCGACGCACCCTCCCAGCTCGCCAGATCGGGCCCGTGCCCCGACATCAGATTGTGCAGCGAGAGCCCGCCCGGCGCAAAGCCTTCCGCCTTGGCGTCGTATGCGCCGGTGATCAGCCCCATCGCTTCGCTCATCACGTTGCGGTGGAACCAGGGTGGCCGGAACGTGTCCTCGGCCACCATCCAGCGCGGCGGGAAGATCACGAAATCGGCATTTGCGCGCCCCGGCATGTCGCTGGGCGAGGTGAGCACAGTGAAGATCGACGGATCGGGATGGTCGAAGCTCACCGTGTTGATCGTGTTGAACCGCGCGAGATCGTAGCGCCACGGGGCGAGATTGCCGTGCCACGCTACCACATCGAGCGGACTGTGATCGAGCGTCGTGGTCCACAGGCTGCCGAGATATTTCTGAACCACCTCCGTAGCCTCGTCGCGGTCCTCGAACCACGCGGAAGGAGTCTCGAAGTCGCGCGAGTTGGCGAGTCCATTGGCGCCGACCGGCCCGAGATCGGGCAGCCGGAACAGCGCACCGTGGTTCTCGGCGACATAGCCGCGCGCCTCGCCATCGGGTAGTAGCGCACGGAACTTCACGCCGCGGGGGATCAAAGCGATCTGGCCGGGTGCGATGTCGATGCGGCCCAACTCGGTGAGCAGCGTCAGCCGGCCTTCCTGGGGAATGAACAGCAATTCCCCATCGGCATCGACGAAGACCCGACCGGTCATGTCCTTGTTGGCGGCGTAGAGATGCACCGCGACGCCTTCGAGATCGGCGGCGTCGCGATTGGCCAGCATCGTCGTCATGCCGTCGATCAGGTCGGTCGGTTCGGCAGGGCCGGGGATGGGGTCCCAGCGCAGGCGATTGGGGGGCAGGGGCGCCTGCACGGTGCCGGGGGCGAAATTTGCCGCGCCTTCATAGCGCACGAAGGGAGGATGTTCGGCGGTCGGCCGCAGGCGATAGAGCCACGAACGCCGGTTCTCGTGCCGCGGCGCCGTGAAGGCGGTTCCCGAAATCTGTTCGGCATAGAGACCGAAGGCGGGTTTCTGCGGGCTGTTCCGCCCAACCGGCAGTGCGCCGGGCACGCCCTCGGTCGAGACATGGTTGCCGAAGCCGGGGAAGTAATCGGTCATGCAGGCTCCTCGGATTTGGGTGACCCTATCCCCATCCGTCATCCCGGCGAAAGCCGGGATCGCAGGCGAGAGGAACCTGCCGCACGAGACCCCGGCTTCCGGCGGGGTGACGGCTGGCGGCTCAAGCGTCGACCTTGATCACCCCACGCCGGATCTGATCCAGCTCGATGCTCTCGAACAGCGCCTGGAAATTGCCGTTGCCGAAGCCTTCATTGCCCTTGCGCTGGATGATCTCGAAGAAGATCGGGCCGAACATGTTCTCGGTGAAGATCTGCAGCAATATGCCCTCGTCGCCGACATTGCCGTCGATCAGGATGCGGTTCTTGCGCAGCCGTTCGAGGTCCTCGCCGTGGCCGGGGACACGCTTGTCGACCAGCTCGTAATAGGTCTCGATCGTGTCCTGCAGCTTCACCCCACGGGCGCGGAGGCGTTCGACGGTGTCGAAGATGTCCGGCGTGGTCAGTGCGAGGTGCTGGATGCCTTCGCCATGATATTCGCGGATGAATTCCTCGATCTGGCTCTTGTCGTCCTGGCTTTCGTTGAGCGGGATGCGGATGGCCTTGTCGGGGGCGATCATCGCCTGGCTGAACAGTCCGGTCGCCTGGCCCTTGATGTCGAAATACTTCTGCTCCTCGAAGCCAAACAGCGTCTTGTAAAACTCGCTCCACACCCGCATCTGGCCGCGGCGGACATTGTGGGTGAGGTGATCGAGCAGGTCGAGCCCGACATTGTTCTTCGCCTCGGCTTCCTGCCAGCCGGGGATCTCGGCCCAATCGGCGTAGAGGTCGATGCCGTCTTGAATGAAATAGAGATACGAGCCGCCGATGCCCTCGATGACGGTATCATCCTCGATGGTGGGCTTGGCGCCGTTCTCCAGCGCCCATTTCATCGCGGCTTCGGGATCGGCGACGCGGAACGCCATCGCGCTGGCCGAGGCGCCGTGCTCATTGCGGAACTGCGCGACGCGGCCGTCGGCATCGCGGTTGAGCATCAAATTGATGCGGCCCTGCTTGTAGCGCGTGATGTTCTTGGTGAGGTGCCGGTGCGTCGGCACGAAGCCGAGCTGCTCGAACTGGCGCGCCATCGCAAGCGGATCGGGCGAAGTGAATTCGACGAACTCGAAGCCGTTGAGGCCCAAGGGATTTGCAGGATCGGTCATGGCGCCGAAATACCCGCGCCGCAAGATAGTGTCAATTGATACTAACTGCGCTTGAGCACGGGACTAGAGCCCTTCGCCGCCAACCCAGTGCGCGTTGGAGAGGCGGCGGGCGACATTCCATGTCTGGGTGCGGATGTCGGGTACTGCGACAATCTCCCAGAATGCCCCTCGCGTCATCGGGCCGAGCGCATAGAGATCGGGGTTGGGCCTGCCGCCGGCGTCGATCGTCTGCCCCTGATTGTCGACGTCGATGCCGAGATGCGCCGCGTCGGGCCGGATCAGCCCTCGCGCGGCAAGCTTCTGGAGCAGCGGCTCTTCGGTGCGGGCGAGATCGCCCAGGGGACCGGTGCAATTGACGATGCGCTGGGCGAGCAAAGTCTCGATCGTATCCGCGCCGCGACGGCGGAGCTGGACATGGATGCCGTCGGCCTGCTCGTCGAATCCGAGCGTCTTGCCGGCGATCACTTCGAGCTGGCCGCGTTCGATCACCGCCATCAACCGGGCATGGACTTCGGGCGCGAGACGGTGGCGATGGACGTCCCACCATGGGCGCAGATGGCGGAGGAAGCGGGCGCGCTCGGCCTCGCTGGCATTGCCCCACATCGCCTGCGTGAAGGGTCGGAGCTCGTCGACCGCATTGCGCCAGCCGATCGCCTCGCCGCGGTCGCGCACGGTCTGGAGGAGGCGTGAGGCGGTGGTCGCGGGGCGCTCGTCGATCTTCTGCCAGTCGCTGGCCGGGGCATGGGCACGCGGCAGCAATCCACGCCGCGAGAGCGCGACGATTCTGCCCTTGAAGCCACGCGCATCGAGCAGCAGAACGACGTCGATCATGGTGAGGCCGGTGCCGATCACCAATACCGTGTCGTCGGGGCCGAGATTTTCGGGGACCGATGCGTGCCACGGATCACCCTTGTAGCGGTGCGTCGACAGTTTTTCGGGATCGAGCCCCGGCGGATCATGGGGCGGCAGATTGCCGACAGCGAGGACTGCCGCATCGGCTTCGAGCACGCAGTCGCGAAGCTGGACGGTGACGCCGCCGTTGAGATCGAGATCCTGGACCTCGTCCCGCACCAGCGTGAGCCGCCCGCTCGGATCCTTGAGCGCGGCTTCGAGCAGCTCGCGCAGATATTCGCCATAAGTGACGCGCGGGATGAAGGCGGCAGGCGCGTCCTGCACGCCGCGCGCTTCGAGCCAGCGGACGAAATGCGAGGGATCGTCCGGAAACGCACTCATGTTCGCGGCGCGGACGTTGAGGACGTGGCTCGGATGCGCCGCGCCGTAAGCGAGGCCGGTGCCCGCCACCGGCGCGCGCTCGATCAGCGTGGCGCGCGGGCCTTCGTGGCGGAGCAGGTTGATCGCCTGCAGCGTGCCCGAAAAGCCCGCGCCGATGATGGCGACGTGCTCGATCATGCCCCGCGCTCCCGCTCAGATTTCGTATTCGATCTGCCACTCGGGCTGCTGGAACGCCGGGCGCTCCTGCGAGAAAGCGGGCTGGCGCGCCTTCATCTGGCTGTAGAGTTTCTTGACCGTATCGCTCGCGGTACGGGCGAACAGGAAGGGCAACACCGCGTGCACCACGCAGGCCGCGCCCCCGAAGATCATGCTGAAGCCGAAGCGCGACGCGGTGGCGGCGTGCTCGCCATAGCTCTCGCCGACGCTGCGCGGGTGAGAGAGGAAGAAACGGTCGATCATGGCCGCTGCTTAGGCCGATGCGCCGCCGCTGTGAAGCGCAAGGGGCTTGCGGCCGCGTCGGCATGCGGTCAGTTAGCGATAACAGAACAAGGGGAGCGATTCATGGCCGAAGCAGCGGGGCAGCCCGACCACCACCAGGCGACGCAGAACGAGAAACTGGTGATCGCGGCATCGTCGCTGGGCACGGTGTTCGAATGGTATGATTTCTACCTCTACGGGCTCCTCGCCACCATCATCTCCGCCAAGTTCTTCTCGGGCGTCAACGAGACCACCGGGTTCATCTTCGCACTCGCCGCCTTCGCCGCGGGCTTCGCGGTGCGGCCGTTCGGGGCACTCGTGTTCGGCCGAATCGGCGATCTCGTCGGCCGGAAGAACACCTTCCTCGTCACCATGGCGATCATGGGCCTCTCGACCTTCACCGTCGGCCTGCTGCCCAGCTACGCCTCGATCGGCGTCGCCGCGCCGGTGATCCTGATCGTGCTGCGACTGGCGCAGGGCCTTGCGCTGGGCGGCGAATATGGCGGCGCCGCGACCTATGTCGCCGAGCATGCCCCCAACGACAAGCGCGGGCTCTATACCAGCTGGATCCAGACCACGGCGACGCTCGGGCTGTTCGCAGCCCTGCTCGTCGTGATCGGCACTCGCTCGATCATCGGCGAGGAAGCGTTCGGCGACTGGGGCTGGCGCGTGCCGTTCATCGTCTCGATCATCCTGCTCGGCGTTTCGCTGTGGATCCGGCTCCAGCTCAACGAGAGCCCGGTGTTCCAGAAGATGAAGGACGAAGGCACCACGTCCAAGGCGCCACTGACCGAGGCGTTCGGCCAATGGGGCAACCTCCGCGTCGTGCTGATCGCCTTGTTCGGCGCGGTCGTGGGGCAGGCGGTGGTCTGGTACACCGGCCAGTTCTACGCTTTGTTCTTCCTTGAGAAGACGCTGAAGGTCGATGGCTGGACGACCAACATCCTGATCGCGATCGCGCTGGCGATCGGCACGCCCTTCTTCGTCTTCTTCGGCTGGCTGAGCGACCGGATCGGGCGCAAGCCGATCATCCTCGCGGGCTGCGCGATCGCGGCGGCAAGCTATTTCCCGCTGTTCGGCATGCTCACCGAAGCCGCCAACCCGGCGCTTGCGCATGCACAGCGCGACGCGCCGGTGACCGTCACCGCCGATCCCGCCGAATGCTCGTTCCAGTTCGATCCGATCGGCAAGAACAAGTTCGATCGCTCGAGCTGCGACATCGCCAAGGCGTTCCTCGCCAAGCAGGGCATCGGCTATCGCAATGTCGAGGCGCCGGCGGGCACGACCGCCATGGTGCAGATCGGCGCGCAGCGGATTCCCGTCTATGATCCGCGCAAGGAAGTGCTGACCGAAGGCGCCGTCGCGACGATCGGCATCGCCGATTTCCAGGATGCGGCCAAGGCGGCGCTGGCGGAAGCCGGCTATCCGGCGAAAGCCGATCCCGCCGCGATCAACAAGCCGATGGTCGTGGCGGTGCTGACTGCGCTCGTGCTGCTGGTGACGATGGTCTACGGCCCGATCGCGGCGATGCTCGTCGAACTCTTCCCCAGCCGCATCCGCTACACGTCTATGTCGCTGCCATATCATATCGGCAATGGCTGGTTCGGCGGCTTCCTGCCGGCGACCGCGTTCGCGATGGTCGCGGCGACCGGGGACATTTACTACGGTCTCTGGTATCCTGTGGTCGCGGCGATCGTGACGCTGTTGGTGGGCCTCTTCCTGCTCCCCGAGACTCACAAGCGCTCGATCGACGATTGACCGGCGTCGCCGCGCGCCTGCATTAGGCGCGCGGCTCTTGGGAAAGTGCGTTCTTGCGGATCGTGATCGTCGACGACAGCGGCTTGCGCGCGACCGTGCTCGAGGAAGGGCTTCGGGACGCGGGCTATGACGATTTGCATGTCGTGCCGCCGCAGGGCGCCTTCGTGGCGAAGATCGAGCGGATGGCGCCCGACGTGGTGCTGATGGATCTCGGCAGCCCGAGCCGCGACACGCTGGAGGAGATGCTCGCGGTCAGCCGTGCGCTGGCCCGGCCGATCGCGATGTTCGTCGATCAGTCCGACGATGCGATGATCGGCGCGGCGATCGATGCCGGGGTATCGGCCTATGTCGTCGATGGGCTGCGCAAGGATCGCGTGAAGCCGATCCTCGATCTCGCGATCCGGCGCTTCAATGCCTTTGCCCGGATGCAGAGCGAGCTCGACGAGGCACGGACCGCGCTGGCCGATCGCAAGACGATTGATCGCGCCAAGGCGATATTGATGCAGACGCGCGGGCTGTCCGAGCCCGAAGCCTATACGCTACTGCGCTCGACCGCGATGAGCCAGAGCAAGCGCATCGCCGAGGTGGCCGAGGCACTGATCACCGCCCACAGCCTGCTCGGGGGGCAGCCATGACGCCGCTATCGATTGCCTTCCTCCCGCTCACCGACAGCGCGCCGCTGGTCGCCGCGCGGGCGAAGGGCTTTGCCGAAGCGCAGGGGATCGACCTCAGCCTGGTGCGCACCACGTCCTGGGCGACCCTGCGGGATCGGCTGGTCTACGGGCAGGTGCAGGCGGCACACATGCTCGCGCCGCTCGCCATCGCCGTGAATCTCGGCCTCAGCCAGCATCCCGCGGCCCTCTCGGCGCCGTTCAAGCTCAACGTCAACGGCAACGCACTGGTGATGACGCCCGAATTCGCGCTGGCGCTCGATCCGGAGCCTGCGACGCGCGTGCAGGATCCGGTGGCGACGGCGCACGACTTTGCCAATGCGATCGGGCTCTACCGGCGCAAGCCGGTGATCGGGGTGGTCCATCGCTTCTCCAGCCATGCGCTGATGCTGCGCTATTGGCTTGCTTATGCCGGCGTGGATCCCGACCGCGACGTGAGCCTGCGCGTGCTGCCGCCTTCGTTCATGGTCGAGGCGTTGCGGCTGGGCGAGATAGACGGATTCATCGCCGGCGAGCCGTGGAACAGCGTCGCGGTGGCCGAGGGCGTGGGCGAAATCATCGCCGCAGGCGTGAACATCTGGCGGCGCGGCGTCGAGAAGGTGCTCGCGATGCGTACCGACTGGATGGAGAACAATGCCGAAACGGTCGATCGGCTGCTGGTCGCGGTATCGCATGCCGCGGCGTGGTGCGACGATCCGGCGAATCGCGAGGAACTGGCGCAATTGCTCGAGCGGCCGGAACATGTCGGTCAGCCGGCCGAATGGATCATGACTGCGCTGAGCGGCCGGTTTGTGCTGCGCCGCGGCAACGCGCCGGTCGAGATTCCCGACTTCCTGTTGTTTCACCGCGAGGCCGCGGGCTTTCCGTGGCGGAGCCAGGCGCTGTGGATCTATTCGCAGCTCGTGCGCTGGGGGATGGTCAAGTCCGACGCCGCCATCGAGCGCCAGGCCGCAAACGTATTCCGGCCCGACATCTACCGCCGCGCGCTGGGCGGAGCGGGGCTGCCGATGCCCGGAGCGAGCATGAAGGTTGAAGGCGCGCTGGCAGCGCCGCTGCCGGTGGGTGCCCATCAGGGGGCGCTCACGCTCGGTCCGGACCGCTTCTTCGATGGCGCGGTGTTCGATCCAGACGATATCGGCGGATACCTTGCTGCACTTGCGCGCTAATCACAGATAAGTTTTTTGCACTTGCGAAATGTTTCTGGATGATGAACGTATGAACCGACACGCGATGTAGCGCGTCCATGGAGGGCTGGCCCAGCGCCGGGACGGCCTTCCCCAATATCATCAGCAAAGCCGCTGTCCGGTCCCTGCATGTGCATGAGGCCGGAGGCGGCTTTTTTCGTGCCCGCAAGGGCATTTGGGGAGTTCGGGCGATGAAGATTGCAGAACTGATGCGCGAAGGTTTCGATTATGCCGGGGGTGGCGCGGACGTGGATCCGCGGCCGGCCCGGGCGAAGTCGAGCTTCTGGGAATCGGGACACACGCCGACGTTGATCGCGGCGTTCCTTTATTTCGATCTGGCGTTCATGGTCTGGGTGCTGCTCGGGCCGCTCGCGCCGGAGATCGCCAAGACGCTGCACCTGACTGCGGCGCAAAAGGGACTGATGGTGGCGACGCCGACCTTGGCGGGGGCCCTGCTGCGCGTCGTCAACGGGCTGCTGGTCGATCGGATCGGACCCAAGCGCGCCGGGGCGATCAGCCAGGTCATCGTCATCGTCGGCCTGTTCGTCGCCTGGGTCATGGGCGTGAACAGCTTCGCCGGCACGCTAGCACTGGGCGTGATCCTCGGTTTCGCCGGGGCCAGCTTCGCGATCGCCTTGCCGCTGGCCAGCCGCTGGTACCCGCCGGAGCATCAGGGCAAGGCGATGGGCCTCGCCGGCATGGGCAATTCGGGCACCGTGCTCGCCGCCTTGTTCGCGCCGACGCTCGCCAAGCTCTTCGGGTGGAATTCGGTGCTGGGGCTGGCCTGCATTCCGCTGGCGATCGTCTTCGTCGCATACATGTTCATGGCGAAGGATGCGCCCAATGCGCCCGCGCCCAAGAACCTGACGGCCTATTTCCAGCCGCTCAAGACGCCCGACGCATGGTGGCTGATGGGCTTCTACGCGGTGACCTTCGGCGGGTTCGTCGGGCTGGCGGCGTCGCTGCCGATCTACTTCACCGACCGGTTCGGGCTGACCACGATCACTGCGGGCTATTGCACTGCGGCCTGCGTGTTCGCCGGATCGCTGGTGCGGCCGCTGGGCGGCGCGCTGGCCGACCGGATCGGCGGCGTGAAGGCGCTGTCGGCCGTGTTCGTCGTCGCGGCGCTTGCGCTGGCGGGGGTTAGCGCGGCGCCCACGGTGGCGAGCGCACTTGCCCTGTTCGTCCTCGCGATGCTCGCGCTCGGCACGGGCAACGGATCGGTGTTCCAGCTCGTCCCCCAGCGCTTCCAGGCCGAGATCGGCGTGATGACCGGGCTCGTCGGCATGGCCGGCGGCATCGGCGGCTTCTATCTCGCCTCGTCGCTGGGCTTCGCCAAGCAGCTCACCGGAAGCTTCTCTGCGGGGTTCCTGATCTTCGCAGGGCTGGCACTGGTGGCGCTGGCCGGACTGATCCTGGTCAAGGCGCGCTGGCGCTCGACCTGGACCAGCGGCGCGCGTATCTGAAACTGTGAGGGACGGGGGCCTGGCCTCCGTCCCGCATAAGGGGACCGACATGAAATTCACGTTGTTTACGGCGACCGCTTTGGTCGCCGCGGGGCCCGCTTGTGCCCAGGAGATCAAGCCGCTCGCCGAGGCGCGTGCCCGCTACGAGCATGTCGAGCAGGACGGGCTCGCCCAGGATGCCGAGGCACTCACGGTGCGGGTGCGTGCGGGCGTGCAAGCCTCGACCGGGCCGTGGACCGCACTGGTCGAAGCGCAGGGCACAATGGCAGTGATCGACGATTATTATGACGGGCTCCACGGCGCCGCGACGCGGCCGCTGGTGGCGGATCCGGAAAATATCGCGCTCTACCGCGCCCAGCTCCAGTACAAGACCAAGGCGTTCGCGGTCACGGCCGGGCGGCAGCGGATCGCACTCGACGACGAGCGCTTCGTCGGGAACGGCCCTTTCCGCCAGAATGCCCAGACCTTCGATGCGGTGCGGCTGGAACTGACGCCGCTCAAGGGGCTCAAGGCCGATGTCAGCTATGCCTGGGACGTGCGGACGATCTGGGGCGTCGAGGGCATCGGCGCGCGCCAACCGGGTATCGGGGGCGACAATATCTTCGCCAATCTGTCGTACGCGACGCCGGTCGGGACCCTCACCGGCTTTGCCTATCTGATCGATCAGGACGAGGCCGTGGTGCAGGGCTATCGGCTGTCGAACCAGAGCTATGGCGTGCGGCTGGCAGGCGCGCAGAAGCTGTCGGCGGCGGCGAAGCTATCGTACCAGGCGAGCTACGCGACCCAGTCCGAATATGGCCGCAATCCCAACGATTATCGCGCGGACTATTATCTGCTCGATGCCGGGCTGGAAGTGTCGGGGGCCAAATTGGGTGCGGGCTATGAAGTCCTCGGCGCCGACAAGGGCGTGGCGTTGACCTCGTTCCAGTTCCCGCTCGGCACCAATTTCAAGTTCCAGGGCTGGGCCGACAAGCTGCTGACCACTCCGCCGGACGGCGTGCGCGATCTCTACGGCAGCCTGGGCTATGGGTGGAAGGCGGCGGGGCCGTTCAAGGGCGTGTCGCTGCAGGCGGTCTATCATCGCTTCGAGAGCGACCGGCTGATGCGCCATTATGGCAACGAGCTCGATCTGCTCGCCAGCGGCAAATTGGGCAAGACGACGCTGTCGGTGCGCTACGCCGATTACAATGCGGACCTGTTCGCCACCGATACGCGCAGGCTGTGGTTGCAGCTCGATTGGGCGCTTTAATGCTGCAATGCAAAATTCGCACTTGAACTCGTTCGCGCGAATCAGCATCATGGCGCTGATCGGGCAAGGGCGCCCGAACGAGACATAGCTGCCGCTCCCAAGGTCGGGAACCGGTGGTGCATCGATCGGCAATTGCCGGTCAGGGTGAATTGGCAAGGCCGCCATGCAGGCGTCGGAACTCTCCGACGGCCCGCATGGCGGCCTTTTTGCGTTCTGGAGTTTGGGCATGGAGCTGATTGGCGAAGGCTGGACCGGCGAGGCGGCGGAAGGGGCACCCGAAGTGCCCGTGCGGCGCGAGCATCTGGTGGTGGTCGGCAACGGCATGGCGGGATGCCGTGCGGTCGAGGAACTGCTGGCGCGTGACCCGAACCGCTATCGGGTGACGATCTTCGGCGCCGAACCGCATGTGAACTACAACCGGATCATGCTGTCGCCGGTGCTCGCGGGCGAGAAGACCTTCGAAGAGATCGTGATCAACGGCCATGACTGGTACCGCGACAACGGCATCGAGCTGATCTCCAGCGACCCCGTGACGGCGATCGACCGCATCGGCAAGACAGTCACTTCGCGGAGCGGCCGCACGCTCGGCTTTGACAAATTGCTGATCGCCACCGGCTCCGATCCCTTCATCATCCCGGTGCCCGGCAAGGACCTGCCCGGCGTGATCAGCTTCCGCGACATGAGCGACGTCGACGCGATGCTGGCTGCGGCCGACAAGGGCGGCGACGCCGTGGTGATCGGCGGCGGCCTGCTCGGGCTAGAAGCCGCGCACGGGCTCAGCCTGCGCGGCATGAAGGTCACCGTGCTCCATTTGATGCCGACCTTGATGGAGCGCCAGCTCGACGAAGCGGCGGGATGGCTGCTCAAGTCGGCGCTCGAAGCGCGCGGCCAGACGATCCTCACCGGGGCAGACACTGCCGAGATCCTCGGCACCGACGCAGTCGAAGGCGTCAAGCTCAAGGACGGCCGGGTGATCCCGGCCAGCCTCGTGGTCATGGCGGTCGGCATCCGCCCGAACACCGCTTTGGCCCGCGAAGCCGGTCTCGCGGTCGGCCGCGGCATCCAGGTCGACGATCACATGGTGACCAGCGACGCCAATGTCCTCGCGGTCGGCGAATGCGTCGAGCATGCCGGGCAGGTCTATGGCCTCGTCGCGCCGCTCTGGGAGATGTGCCGCGCGCTCGCCGACGGGCTGGTCGAGAAGCATAGCGGCTACAAGGGCTCGGTCACGTCGACCAAGCTCAAGGTCTCGGGGATCGACGTCTTCTCGGCGGGCGATTTCTCGGGCCGCGACGGCGCCGAGGACATCGTCCTGCGCGACGCCAGCCGCGGCGTGTACAAGCGCGTGGTCGTCAAGGACGACCGCATCGTCGGCGCCGTGCTCTACGGCGATACCGCCGACGGCAGCTGGTATTTCGACTTGCTCAAGAAGCAGGAGGACGTCTCGCAGCTCCGCGACGTGCTGATCTTCGGCCAGGCCTTCGCCTCCGGAGGTGGGCAGGCGGACCCTAAGGCGGCCGTTGCGGCGCTCTCGGATGATGCCGAGATCTGCGGCTGCAACGGCGTCTCCAAGGGGCAGGTGGTCGCCTGCATCGAAAAGGGCGCATGCAGCCTCGATGCGGTGCGCACCGGCTGCAAGGCCTCGGCGAGCTGCGGCTCGTGCACCGGGCTGGTCGAGAATCTCCTCGCGCTGACGCTCGGCGACGAAGTCCAGGCCGGGCCGAAGACGATGTGCAAGTGCACGAGCTTCGGCCATGACGACGTCCGCCGCGAGATCGTCGCGCAGGGCATGCGCTCGATCCCCGAAGTGATGCAGAAGCTGCACTGGTCGACGCCCGACGGGTGCTCTTCGTGCCGGCCGGCGCTCAATTACTATCTGCTCTGCGCATTGCCGGGCGAATATGTCGACGACCAGCAGAGCCGCTTCGTCAACGAGCGCATGCACGCCAACATCCAGAAGGACGGCACCTATTCGGTCGTCCCGCGGATGTGGGGCGGGCTGACCAACCCCACCGAGCTGCGCGCGATCGCCGACGTGGTCGAGAAATACAATGCGCCGATGGTCAAGGTGACCGGCGGCCAGCGGCTCGACATTTTCGGGATCAAGAAGGAGGATCTGCCCGCGGTCTGGGCCGATCTCAACGCCGCCGGGATGGTCTCGGGCCATGCCTATGGCAAGGCGTTGCGCACCGTGAAGACCTGCGTCGGCTCCGAATGGTGCCGCTTCGGCACGCAGGATTCGACCGGCCTCGGCGTCAAGCTTGAGCGCGGCTTCTGGGGCAGCTGGATGCCGCACAAGTTCAAGATGGCGGTCTCGGGCTGTCCGCGGAACTGCGCCGAGGCGACGATCAAGGATTTCGGCGTGGTCTGCGTCGATTCGGGCTACGAACTCCATGTCGGCGGAAACGGCGGCATCCATGTCCGCGCGACCGACCTGCTGGTGAAGGTCGCGACCGAGGAGGAGGCGATGCATTACGCCGCCGCCTTCGTGCAGCTCTACCGCGAGGAAGCGCGCTATCTCGAGCGCACCGCGCCGTGGATCGAGCGGGTCGGGCTCCAGTACGTCAAGGACCGCATCGTCGAGGATGCCGAGCTCCGCGACGCGCTCGCCGCGCGCTTCTGGTACTCGCAGACCTTCAGCCAGGACGATCCCTGGGCCGAGCGCGCCTCGGGCGAGGAACGCGAACAACATGCGCACATGGCCGCATTCAAACCCCGTCTGGAGGAAATCGCATGATCGGCGAGTGGCTCGATATCGGCTGGCTGAACGAAATCCCCGTGCGCGGCAGCCGCACCGTGCCCGTCGACGGCGGCGAGGAGATCGCGGTGTTCCGCACCGGCGACAATCAGGTGTTCGCATTGGTCAATCGCTGCCCGCACAAGGGCGGCCCGCTGAGCCAGGGCATCGTCCATGGCCACAGCGTCGCCTGCCCGCTGCACAATTGGAACATCGCGCTGAAGACCGGCGAGGCGCAGGGCAACGACAAGGGCTGCACCCCGGTGATCCCGGTCAAGATCAACGCCGGCCGCGTGCTGATCTGCCGCGCGGGTGCGTTGAAGGCGGCGGCGTGAGGGTTTTCATTCTTGCTCCCCTCCCTTTTAGGGAGGGGCTGGGGGTGGGTGGCGAGCGTAGCGAGCCCCCCACGCTATCGGTATGCGCGTCGGACGGGGCATCGAGCCCCGCCCGACGCCACCCACCCCTAACCCCTCCCTTGCAGGGAGGGGAATAATGACGGCGATCCGCACCACCTGCGCTTATTGCGGCGTCGGCTGCGGCATTCTCGCGACGCGCACCGGTGAACGTTCGGTCGAGATCAAGGGCGATCCCGAGCATCCCGCCAATTACGGTCGGCTCTGTTCGAAGGGCACGCATCTCGGTGAGACGGTCGGCCTCGAGGGGCGGCTGCTTCACCCGATGATCGGCAATCGCCGGGCAAGCTGGGACAAGGCTCTCGATCTGGTGGCGAAGCGCTTCCGCCAGACGATCGCCGAGCATGGGCCGGACAGCGTCGCATTCTATGTCTCGGGCCAATTGCTCACCGAGGACTATTATGTCGCCAACAAGCTGATGAAGGGCTTCATCGGCTCAGCGAACATCGACACAAATTCGCGGCTGTGCATGTCGAGCGCCGTGACCGGGCACATGCGCGCGTTCGGCGAAGACGTGGTGCCGGCAAGCTATGACGATTTCGACGCAGCCGATCTGTTCGTGCTCGTGGGTTCGAACACCGCCTGGTGCCATCCCGTGGTCTATCAGCGCATCCGCGCGCGCTGCGATGCGGGCGCGAAGCTGGTGGTGATCGATCCGCGGCGTACCGAGACCGCCGACGAAGCGGACCTCCATCTGGCGATCAAGCCGGGTAGCGACGTCGCGCTGATGAACGGCCTGCTCGCGCATTGCCGCACCAACGGACTGATCGACGAAGCTTACCTGTCCCGCAGCGTCAGCGTACCCGACGACTTCTGGGACAAGGTTGGAGAGGGGAGCGACCTGTGGTCGGTGGCGCGGGCTTGTGACTTGCCGCCCGCCGACCTCAGGCGCTTCTTCGAATTGTTCGCCGCGCATCCACGCACGGTGACTCTGTTCAGCCAGGGCGTGAACCAGTCGCTGCGCGGCACCGATCAGGTCAATGCGATCGTCAACGTGCATCTCGCCACCGGCCGGATCGGCAAGGCCGGCGCGGCGCCGTTCTCGATCACCGGCCAGCCCAATGCGATGGGCGGGCGCGAAGTCGGCGGGCTCGCCTCGACGCTGGCGGCGCATATGGATTTCGCGGCCGAGAACGTCGCGCGCGTCGAGCGCTTCTGGGCGGCCCCGAGCATGGCCTGCAAGCCGGGCCTCAAGGCAGTCGACCTGTTCCGCGCCGTCGGCGAGGGCCGAATCAAGGCGCTCTGGGTGATGGCGACCAACCCGGCGGTGTCGATGCCCGACGCGGGGCGGGTGCGCGAGGCGCTGGCGGCGTGCCCCTTCGTCGTCGTCTCCGACGTGATCGCCGAGACCGACACGAGCAAATTCGCCCATGTCCGGCTGCCCGCCGCCGCCTGGGGCGAGAAGGACGGTACGGTCACCAATTCGGAGCGGCGGATCAGCCGGCAGCGGGCGGTGCTCGACTTGCCGGGAGAGGCGAAGCCCGATTGGTGGATCGTCAAGGAGGTCGGCCGGCGGATGGGCTGGCGGACCGCGTTCGCTTATGACCGGCCCGCCGAGATATTCCGCGAGCATGCCCGGCTCTCGACGTATCAGAATGACGGCGCGCGGCTCTTCGCGCTGCCGGGGCAGGCGGCGCTCGGCAACGCGGCCTATGACGCGCTCGAGCCGTTCCGCTGGGGCGGCGAGCCCTTTGCCGACGGTCGCTTTCCCACTGCGGACGGCAAGGCGCGGCTGGTGCCGGTTCGGCAGGGGCCGGTGGCCGAACCGCTGGCCAAATGGCCGCTGACGCTCAACACCGGGCGCTATCGCGACCATTGGCACACGATGACGCGCACCGGATTGAGCCCGAAACTCGCCCGGCACCGCGACGAGCCGCTGGTCGAGGTGCATCCTGACGATGCCGCGGAGCTGGGCCTCGCCGATCGCGGACTGGCGCGCGTGTCGACTCCGCAGGGCGACAGCGTGTTCCGCGTCACGCTCAGCACCGGCCAGCGGCGTGGCGAGCTGTTCGTGCCGATCCACTGGACCGACCGGCAATCGACCGGCGGGCGCACCGGGCTGCTGCCGCGGCCGCTGGTCGATCCGCATTCGGGGCAGCCCGGGTTCAAGTCGACTCCGGCCGCGATCGCGCCGGTGGCGGTCGAATGGCGCGGCTTCCTGCTCGCGGCAGGCGAAATCAAGCAGCCCGAGTGCCTGTGGGCGACGCGGGTGCAGGTCGCCGGGGGCGTGCTCTACGAAATCGCGGGTACCGGCGATCCGGCGCAGCTCGACGCGCTGCTGCCCAAGGGCGAGCGGGTCGAGGCAGTGGATCGCGCGCGCGGCTCGCGGCGGGTGGCCGTGCTGAAGGACGGGAAGCTCGCGGCGGCGCTGTTCGTCACGCGCGAGGGGCTGTTGCCGTCGCGCGAGTGGCTGATCGCGCAGATCGGCGAGGCCGCGAGCCCCGCCGTGCTGGCGGGCGCACCCCCGGGCGCGCGCGAGGATCGCGGGCCGATCGTCTGCCTGTGCTTCGACGTGGGACTCAAGACGATCGTCAGCGCCGTCGCCAGCCAGCAGCTGACCAGCGTCGAGGCAGTCGGCGCGGCATTGTCGGCCGGCACCAATTGCGGCTCGTGCCGCCCGGCGATCCGCCGGTTGATCGAGCAGAACAGGAGCGTCGCCAATGCATGAGGATGGCATCGGGCTGGGCGAGGTCTGGCTGGTCGGCGCGGGGCCGGGCGATCCCGATCTGCTCACGCGCAAGGCCGAGCGGTTGCTGCGCGCGGCGAGCGTGGTGTTCTACGACGCGCTGGTGGGCGAGGGCGTGCTGGCACTGATCCCCGATCATGTGCGCAAGGTGCCGGTTGGCAAGCGTTCCGGCCGGCATTCGAAGGACCAGGGCACGATCGACGCATTGCTCGTCGAGGCGGCACTGGCGGGCGAACGCGTGGTGCGGCTGAAGGGCGGCGATCCGTCGATGTTCGGGCGTTCGATGGAGGAAGTGGCGGCGCTCGCGGAAATCGGCGTGCGCGCGCATATTTGCCCGGGCGTCACCGCGGCCAGCGCGGCTGCCGCTTCGGCGGGCATTTCGCTGTCGTTGCGCGGACTGGCGCGGCGGGTGCAGTTCGTCACGGCGCATGCCCGCGCCGGCGAACCGCTCGATCTCGACTGGGCGCAGCTCGCCCACCCGGCCTGCACCACGGCATTCTACATGGGGCGATCGGCGGCGAGCGACATCAGCCGCGAGCTGATCGCGCATGGGCTCGATCCCAAGACGCCGGTGCTGATCGCCTGCGACGTCAGCCTGGCGAGCGAGCGCTGCCTGCGCACCCGGCTCGATCTGCTGCCGCTGGCGGTGCGGAGCGTGGCCGAGAACAAGCCGACCCTGATCCTCGTCGGTGAAGCGGTCCGCCAGAACGACGCGGCCGAGATCGCGCAGATCGCGGCGCAGGCGCACCGTTGATGCGCGTGCTCGGCGCGATCCTCGCCGGCGGCAAGTCGCGGCGGTTCGGTACCGACAAGGCGCTTGCGCTGCACGAGGGACGCTGCCTGATGGGGCATTGCATCGAGGCTTTGCGCGAACAAGTGGACGATCTCGTCGTCTGCGGGCGCGCGTGGCCAGGACTGGTATCGCTGCCGGATCGCCCCGTCGCCGATGCGGGACCGCTGGGCGGGCTGAACGCCGCTTTGCATTATCCAGGGTTTGATGCGGTGCTGTGCGTGCCGGTAGATGTTCATCCCTTGCCAGGGGACCTGCGACATATGCTGGAAGGCGGCGAGGCCAGGGTGCTGGCGTCGCAGCATGCGATCGGGTTTTGGCCGAGGCGGCTCGGGTCGGTGTTGGATGCGCATTTGGAGCGGGGCCATCGCGCGATCGGCGGCTGGATCGCGCATACCGGCGCGATCCGCCTGCCCGATGCGGCGCTGGCGCTGGTCAACATCAACACGCGCGCCGATCTATCGGCTCTCGCCGCCTAGATCCCGCGCGTCAGCGCGTCGATCGCATCCACATAGCGCCGCCCGACCGGCACCGTGTTGCCGCAGGAGAGGTGGATCAGCGCGCGGCCGGCACCGTCACGACAGACCTGGCGGACGTTGCGCGCGTTGATCACGGTCTGGCGGTGGACGCGAATAAAGCCCTGCGGCGCGAGGCGATCGGATAGCTCGCTAAGCGTCGCGCGGACGAGATGCGCGCGACCATGCGCGACGATCTCGCTGTAATTGCCCGCCGAGCGGATCAGCACGACATCGTCGGCACGAATACGGAGCAGCGGCGATTCGGGGAAATCGAGCCACTCGCCGGGCGCGGCCGGCGTCGGCGGGGCGAAGCTTGGCTCGAATCGCGGTGCGCGTGGCAGCCGCGCGAGATGCTGCTCCCATGCCAGCAGCACCAGCAGCATCGTGGTGCCGAACATCGCCACGCGGGGCAGGAAGCCCGAGAAATCCGGGGTCGGCGGAAGCCCGCAGCCCGGATCGACCGGGGCGGCGAGGATCTGAGTCGAAAGCGCATCGACGATCGCCACCGGGACAAAGGCGAGCGCGACCAGCAGCAGGCGCGAACGCTGGGGCGCCAGCATCATCTCGCGCAGCCGGTCGCGGAACACCCAGCCCAGGGTGATCAGCGCGCCCCAGATCAGCGTGACGGTGATATCGCCTTCGGGATTCGGCGCGGCCGAGCGGTGCGCCGGCACGCTTTCGTCGCCGCGCACGCCATAGCCGAGCAGGAACGCGAGGCCGGCCAGCACGGCGGCGCCGGTGCCGGAGATTTGAAGATCCGAAATCGACTCGCGGGGCCTCGTCGCCATGCGCGCACGATAGCGCGTGCATGCGCGCGCGCGAACATCCGTTCGTCACGCCTGCGTGACGTTCGTCCCAATCCGCTCCCGGAGGTGCCGCGCCCGGGGGCATCCGATCGGCCGAGGGGCGAACGAAAGGACTATGGACGATGCGTATTTCCCTCTGTTGTCTGTCGTTGCTCGCCACTCCCCAGGCCTTTGCCCAGCAGGCTCCGGCGCCGCAGGGCCGCGATGTCGTCCGCGCTGCCGATGACGCGTTCGGGCGCCGCGTGGGAGTAGAGGATGTCGGGCTCTACAGCGAGGCCGAAGTGCGCGGCTTCGATCTGCAGAGCGCGGGCAATTACCGTATCGAGGACCATTATTTCGTCCGCGCGACCGGGCTGCCGCTGACGCTGATCGACGGTACCGCGATCCGGGTGGGCGCCAACGGCCTGCGCACCGATTTCGCCGCGCCGTCGGGTGTGGTGCAATATGACCTGCCCGATGCCGCGCCGGGCACGCAGGGACGGATCGAGGCGGGCTGGCTGGGCGGCAGCGGGCCCGTGCTCGACGCGCGCTTGGCCACGGCCACGCCGGACGGCCGCCTTGGGATCGTCGGAAGCGTCAGGCTCAATTTCCTGCAGGACTATACCGACGGCACCGGTGGCGATTTCTTCACGGTGGGAATCGTCCCGCGCTGGTCGCCGCTGCCGGGCGTGAAGCTGACCGCGCTCTATGGCCGCACGTGGTTCGAACGCGGCGGCGATACGGTGTTCGCCACCGCCGACAATATGCCCCCTCCGCAAGTGGTGCGCGGCCCCGAACGCTCGCAGCCCTGGATGGAGCAACGCACCGAGACGACGCAGGCCGGGCTGATCGCCGACGTGGAGGCAGGAAGCGGCTGGCGGTTCGGTGCGTCGGCCTTCCTGTCGCGCGCCGACGACCAGCGGACCTATTTCAATCTGGTCCGCTTCCCCGCCGATGGCGGGCCGGCCGAGGCGATCTCGCAGGCGTTCGGCGACGAGCGCTTCCAGTCGATCTCGGGCGAAGTCACCGCGGCGAAGAGCTTCGCCACCGGTGCGCTGAACCACCGGGTGATCGCAATGGCGCGTCTGCGCGACAGCCGGGCGCGGACCGCACCCGGCACCGCGCTGCCGACGGTGCTCTATCCCGATGTCGATGCGCCGGTGGCGATACCGCGCCCCGATTTCGCAATCGATCCCCGGCGCAAGCGCGACACGGTGCGCCAATATGCGGGCGGGATCGGATATCGCCTGTCGATCGGCAGCGCTGCCGAGCTGCGCGCCGACGTCCAGCGCGCCGAATATACCAAGACGGTGCGCGCGCTCGAAGGCACCGAGCGGCGCGAGACGTCCCGGCCGTGGCTCTACAGCGGCTCGGTCACCGGCGGGATCACCTCGCAGCTGACGGCGTTCGCCAGCTATGCGCGCGGGCTCGAGGAAGCGGGCGTCGCCCCCGGCAATGCCGTCAATCGCGGCGAGGTGCTCCCCGCGGCGATCTCGCGCCAGGCGGAGCTGGGGGTCAAATATGTCATCCCGGGCGGCCCCGCGCTGATCGCCGGACTGTTCGACATTTCCAAGCCGCTGCCGGGCCTCACCGCCGACGGCATCTATGGCTATGTCGGCGAAGTGCGGCATCGCGGCGTCGAGCTTTCGCTGGCCGGCCCGATCACCGATCGGCTGAGCGCAGTACTGGGCGCGACCTATCTCGATGCCGAGATCAATGGCGAGCTGGTCGACAGCGGCGCGATCGGCGCGCACCCGATCGGCCGTCCGGACAAGATCGCGCTCGCCAATCTGACCTGGCGGGTGCCGGGGATCGAGGGATTGACGCTCGACGGCGGAGTCACTTTCCGCGGCGAACGCTACGCCAATCGCGCCAACAGCGCGACGCTGCCGAGCTACGCGGTCTTCCAGGCCGGGCTGCGCCAGCGCTTCGAAGTGGACGGCACGCCGCTGACGGTGCGCGCACGCGTGACCAATCTGTTCGACAAATTCGTGTGGAACGCGAGCAATGCCGGGCTCTTCACGACCAACAACAAGCGCGTGCTGACGCTGACTCTCACTGGGGAGATTTGAACGCTAGAGCCCGCGCGTACCCGGCCGGAACCGGTCATGGCGGGGGAGGTCGTCGCCTGCCTCCGCCCAGCCTACACGGCTGGCATAGAAGATATGGAAGCCCGGCATCACTGCGTCCGGCGCGTCGAGCGTCGCGATGCTGAAGTCGACGGTCTCGGGCTGGTGATCGACCTGCATCAGGAAGGGCGTGCCGCAGCGTGTGCAGAAGCGGCGGTGGCCGAAGTCGCTCGACGCGATCTTGCCGACCAGTCCGGCCCCTCGCGTGAAGACGAAATCGGCGACCGGCACGGTGGCGAAGGCCATCGCCGGGCTGCCGGAATTCAACTGGCAGGTGCGGCAATGGCACCAGCCGCCGTCGAACGGTTCGGACTTGAGCTGGTAGCGAACCGCCCCGCACAAGCACCCGCCTTCCATCGCGTCAGCTCCGATAATCGGCATTGATCGAGATATAGCCGTGCGTCAGGTCGCAGGTCCACACCGTGGCGCGGCCCTCGCCCAAGCCGAGATCGACGCCGATCTCGATTTCCTGGCCCTTGAGGTGCGCGGCGACCGGCGCCTCGTCATATCCGGCGACCGCGAGGCCGTCGCGGGCGACCTGGGTGGCGCCGAAGCGGATCGCCAGCCTGTCACGCTCGGCGGGTTCGCCGGCCTTGCCCACCGCCATCACCACGCGGCCCCAATTGGCGTCCTCGCCGGCCACCGCTGTCTTCACCAGCGGCGAATTGGCGATCGACATGGCGATGCGATGGGCGCTGCGATCGGACTCGGCGCCCTCCACAGTGATCTCGATCAATTTCTGCGCGCCTTCGCCGTCGCGCACGACGAGCTGGGCGAGCTGATGGCAGAGATCGGCGAGCGCGGCCCGGAAGGCATCGGCGCCTGCGTCCTCATCTTGCGCCAGCGGCGCGTTGCCCGCCTTGCCAGTGGCGAAAGCGAGGATCGTGTCGCTGGTCGACGTGTCGCCGTCGACGGTGATGCACGAGAAAGTCCTGGTGTTCGCGTCGTTTAGCGCGCGTTGCAGAAATTCAGGCGCAACCGCGGCGTCGGTGAAGACGAAGCCGAGCATCGTCGCCATGTCCGGCGCGATCATCCCCGAGCCCTTGATGATGCCGACCAGGTTGACGGTGCGCCCGTCGACCACCGCGCTGGTCATCGCCGCCTTGGCGAAGGTGTCGGTGGTCATGATCGTCTCGGCCGCGGCTTCCCAGCTGCACGGCTCGGCGGTGAAGGCGGCGGCTAGGCCGGCCTCGCTCTTGTCGATCGGCAGCGGCACGCCGATCACGCCGGTCGAGGCGAGGAAGACGTCCGAGGGATCGCAGCCGAGATGCCGGGCGGTGCGCGCGGCGAGGTTCTCGACTGCGGCGCGCCCGCGATCGCCGGTAAAGGCGTTCGAGTTGCCGGCATTGACCACCAGCGCGCGCGCCTGTCCCAATACCAGCGCCTTGCGGCACCATTCCACCTCGGGCGAAGGGCAGCGGCTCTGGGTGAGCACCCCGGCGACGCTGGTGCCTTCGTCGAGCGTGACGAAGGTCAGGTCACAGCGGTCCCAGGTCTTGTAGCGCGCGCGGGCGATACGCGGCGTGACGCCGGGGATGACCGGGAGGTCGGGGAAGGCGACAGGGGCGAGGGGAGAGCGTTCCATAAGCCTGCCATACAATGCTTGCTTCGCCACGCAATGCGAGGCCATCATGGAAAGGTGGGGACGGGGGACGACCATGGGGCCAGTGATGCTGTTGTTCGCGATTGGATTTCTTCAATCGACGGAGGTGCCCAAAGGCCCTTTGGCGACCCCGCTGAAGCCCAAGAGCCCACCGGGTAGTTGGGCCACAAATGACGACTACCCCTCTGAGGCAATTCGGAAAGAGCAATACGGTACACTGCACTTCACGTTGACGATCGATGCCACCGGTAGGCCAGATAGCTGCCATATTACCTGGACCTCAGGATTCGCGGAGCTAGATCAATATAGTTGTGCGATTTTCCTCAAGCGCGCCAAGTTCTATCCGGCGCGCGATGGTGCGGGAAAGCCGATTCGTGCGACTTTTTCGAGCACCTTCAGGTGGGAAATTCCCGGTGCACCGAAAGCACGGGATGTGCCGGGAATCGACTTGGTGGTGGAGGTGGCCAAGCTGCCGACTGGGTATGCAAGACCCGCGCTGACGCGCGTGCATTTCGCGAGGTCAGGCAAACCCGATTCCTGTCGTGTGGAGGCGAGCAGCGGCAACGCCGCGATCGACAAAGTGGCGTGCGAGCAAGTGATGTCTCAGTCGCCCGCGCCGAACGAACGCATCAATGGGGGCGGCATGCCCGATACGCGCATGGTGCAGGTAACGTTCGAGCCGACGGGTGCGAAGTGATCGGGACGGTCGATGAACAGCTGCAAGCGCTACGTCTGTCGCTCTGTCCGGGGGTGACGGCGAAGAGCCGAGGGTAGCGGGCTCAAGTGGAAACATTTCTGCCTCGCCAGCGCGCATTCCCCATTGGACGAACGGCACCCGGCACACTATGTCGCACGCTTCTGCCCTGAGAGAGCCGAATTGAACCTGTTGCTTCTCCTCACTGCGCTGCTCGCGAGCCTGACCGGCAACGGTTCGGGCGATCGCGTGGTGCGCCAAGTGCAGGGCGTGGCGGTGGTGCAGGCGGCGCAGGCGGCGGAGGCGGTGGCGAGCCGCACGCAGCGGGCGATCCCCGCAGTGCCGGCGCCGCGGCGCGTCGAAGCGCAACGGACCATCTGGCCGCAAAGCGAAAGCACACCGCTTCCCGCAACCTATCTGCCCTTCGAGCGTCGGCTCGAGTGAGGCTGTGCGCGGCGCGCTGAGGCGGCCGCCCTTTTTCGTTTTCGCATGACGCGGGTGCCCGGAGGACCGGCTGCGCTCGCCCGACAACCATCTTATTACGACAGGAATTCACCATGCTCGGCGGCCTTGCCAAGACCCTTTTCGGCTCCTCGAACGAACGCTACGTCAAATCGCTCGGGGCGATCGTCCAGAAGATCAACGCGTTCGAACCCGCCATCTCGGCGATGGACGACGCCACCCTCGCCAACCAGACGGTGTTGTTCCGCGAGCGGCTGGCGAACGGCGAGAAGCTCGACAGCATTCTCCCCGAGGCCTTCGCCACGGTGCGCGAGGCGGCCAGGCGCACACTCGGCCAGCGTCATTATGACGTGCAGATGATCGGCGGCATCGTGCTCCACCGCGGCGAGATCGCCGAGATGCGCACCGGCGAAGGCAAGACCTTGGTCGCGACGCTGGCGACCTATCTCAACGCGCTGCCGGCCGAGGGCGTCCACGTCATCACCGTCAACGATTATCTCGCCAAGCGCGACGCCGAATGGATGGCGCAGGTCTATGGCTTTCTCGGCCTCACCACCGGCGTGATCATCCCGAACCTGACCGATCAGGAGCGCCGCGACGCCTATGCCGCGGACATCACCTACGGCACGAACAACGAATTCGGCTTCGATTACCTGCGCGACAACATGAAGTATGACCGCGCATCGATGGTGCAGCGGCCGTTCGCCATGGCCATCGTCGACGAAGTCGATTCGGTGCTGATCGACGAAGCGCGCACGCCGCTGATCATCTCGGGGCCCACCGACGATCGCAGCGAGCTCTATATGGGCGTCGACGCGATCGTGAAGCAGCTCGTGCCCGTAGATTACGAAAAGGACGAGAAGCAGCGCACCGTGGTGCTGACCGAGGACGGCACCGAGAAGGTCGAGCGGATGCTCGAAAATGCCGGCCTGCTCCAGGGCGCCAATCTCTACGATTTCGAGAACACCCAGGTGGTCCACCACCTGAACCAGGCGCTGCGCGCGAACGTGATGTTCAAGCGCGACATCGATTACATCGTGAAGGAAGGCAAGGTCATCATCATCGATGAGTTTACCGGCCGCATGATGGACGGCCGGCGCTGGTCGGATGGCCTGCACCAGGCGGTGGAAGCCAAGGAAGGCGTCCAGATCGAGCCGGAGAACCAGACGCTCGCCTCGATCACCTTCCAGAACTATTTCCGCATGTACCCCAAGCTCTCGGGCATGACCGGCACCGCGGCCACCGAGGCGGCGGAATTCTACGACATCTACAAGATGAACGTCGTCACCATCCCGACCAATCTGCCGGTCGCCCGAGTCGACGAGGAAGACGAGTTCTACAAGACCACCGAAGAGAAGTTCGGCGCGATCGCCAAGAAGATCCGCGAGCATTCGGCCAAGGGCCAGCCGGTGCTGGTCGGCACCGTCTCGATCGAGAAGAGCGAATTGCTCTCCGAGTTCCTCAAGAAGGAAGGCGTCGAGCACGCCGTCCTGAACGCGCGCCACCACGAGCTGGAAGCGGGCATCGTCGCGCAGGCGGGCCGGCTGGGCGCCGTGACGATCGCCACCAACATGGCGGGCCGCGGCACCGACATTCAGCTGGGCGGCAACCTCGAATTCCGCATCCATGACGAGCTGGAAGGCATGGAAGAGGGCCCGCAGCGCGATGCCGCGATCGAGCAGATCAAGGCCGAGATCGCCGCCGAGAAGGCGCGCGTGATCGAGGCCGGCGGGCTGTTCGTGCTCGGCACCGAGCGCCACGAGAGCCGCCGCATCGACAATCAGCTGCGCGGCCGTTCGGGCCGTCAGGGCGATCCGGGCCTCAGCCGCTTCTATCTGAGCCTCGACGACGATCTGCTGCGCATCTTCGGTTCGAACACCTTGTTCGCCAAGATGATGCGCAACAATATCGAGGACGGCGAGGCGATCGGCTCGAAATGGCTGTCGAAGGCGATCGAGACCGCGCAGAAGAAGGTCGAGGCCCGCAACTACGACATCCGCAAGCAGGTCGTCGAATATGACGACGTGATGAACGATCAGCGCAAGGTCATCTACGAGCAGCGTGCCGACATCATGGATGCGGACACGGTGGGCGAAGTCGTGACCGACATGCGGCTGGAGACAGTCAATTCGATCGTCGGCGAGGCATGCCCGCCCAACTCCTATCCCGAGCAATGGGACGTCGCCGGGTTGAAGGAGAAAGTCTCGTCGATGCTCGCGATCGAAGCCCCGGTCGACGAGTGGATCCGCACCGAGGACGCGATCGGGCCCGAGCTGGTCGAGGAGCGCATCCGCGAGATGGCCGACGAGCACGTCAATTCCAAGGCGGCCGAGCTCGATTCCGAGACCTGGACCCAGATCGAGAAGTCGATCCTGCTCCAGAATCTCGACCATCACTGGAAGGAGCATCTCGCGATGCTCGATGCGCTGCGTCAGGTCGTCCATCTGCGCGCCTACGCCCAGAAGACCCCGCTCAACGAGTATAAGCACGAAGCCTTTGCGATGTTCGAGCGGATGCTCGCGAACATCCGCGAGGACGTGACCCGCACGCTCGCTTTCGCGCAGTTCCGCATGGCGCCCCCACAGGACCTGCCCGAGCTTCCGGACTTTCTGACCACGCACATCGATCCGCTGACCGGTCTCGACAATAGCGGCGATTATGACGGCGGCGCGGCGGGCATGGTGTTCAATCAGCTGCCGCCGCTGAGCATCCCGCAGCCCTCGGGCGAGGATCTCGGCACCGATCCGGCGCAATGGGAAGGACTGGTCAGCCGCAACGCGCCGTGCCCGTGCGGTTCAGGACTCAAGTACAAGCACTGCCACGGCGCCCTGACGGCGTAAAAAAGGAAAGCCCCTCCCTGCTTGCAGGGAGGGGTATGGGGTGGGTGCGCGCGTCTGCGCGCCTAAAAGAATCGTCTCGCTGAAAAGCAACAGTTGCGGCATCGAGCCGCGCCTGTTGCTAAACCACCCCTAGCCCCTCCCTGGAAGGGAGGGGGATAAGAGGTCAGCGCGTTTCGGGCATCCTGATCTGGGGGCCGAGGCGGTCGAGCACTTCGCGCGCGTCGAAGGCGCGGACATTGGTGCTCGGCTTGGGGCCGCGGCCGGTCACGATCTCGGCCATCGCCTCATATTGGCGGACGGTGCGATAGTCCCAGTCGCGGTCGCGCCAGAAGGGGTCGTCCCAGAACGGATCGTAGCTGCGCCAGCCCCAGCGCGGTCCGCGATAGAAGCGCCACGACGGGCTCCAATAGCCCCAGGGTCCCGGGCCGTAATATGGGCCCGGCGTGCGATAGGTGTCCGTCTTGGTCTCGGTGTCGCGCGTGACGAGGATGAAATGATCGAAGCCGCGCTGCACGGTGAGTTCGGCCGCGCGATAGAGCAGATAGCGCTCCACCGTCTCGCGCGAGGTGAGGCTGTTGCCCGCGAAGCTGACGCGGAAGCGGTTGCTCTCGATCTGCTCGTCCGAGAAGCCCATCCGCGACGAGGCGGTGGCGGGCTGATAGGGCGTCGCGGTCATGCACCCCGCGAGCGCGGCGCTGCCCGCGAGCGCTGCTGCCAGCGCCAGGATGCGCGGGCGTCTGGTTATGCTATTTAGCATGGTTCCTCCGGTAGTTACGGCGAGGGGCGGAGATGCCGATCGCAAGTCGAACGCGCACGGGACGGGAAAGGCTCCGCGGTGAAGACACGATGAATCGTGCGCCTTGGGCGATTGACGGAGGCTGAACGGCGGTCAGGCGATCCGCTCCGGGATTTCCATCGCCGCCTCGGTGAGTTTGGCGCGCGGCGCCATCGCCTCCCAGGGGAAGATGAACCAGTCCTTGGTCACGCTGCGGTCGATCGTGCGATGGCGATACTCGACGCGCTGGGCGGAGACCTTGTTGTCGATCAGCACGGCGAAGCGGATATTCGCGTCGATCGCGCCCTGCACGGCGAGCGCGGCGCGGATCGCGCCGATCGTGCGCCCGCTGTCGTTGATGTCCTCGACGAACAGGAGTTGGTCTCCGGCGCGGGTGCGTTCGGCGAGAACCGCGACGAGCGCCGCGCCGAACGAGGCGATGCCGGCCGAATGGTCGATCGAGACGAGCTGGATATCCATGCGGTGCGAGAGATACACGCCCGGCGCCAGCCCGCCGCGGCCGATGCCGACGAGCAAAGCGGGGCGCCAGCCCTCGGCCTCCATCGCGGCGGCGAGTGCCTCGATGCCCTCGACCATGTCGTCATGGCTGTAGGGGGAAAAGGTGATTTCGGTCACGTATGCGCGTCCACATAGGCGTCGAGCGCGGCGAGATGCGCCGCGACGGCATCGTCAGGCAAGAAAGAACCGAGGAAACTGTTGCGGGCGAGCGTGACGAGATCGTCGCGGTCGAGTTCGCGGCCCTTCGCGATCGCGCGATAATTGTCGCCGATATAGCCGCCGAAATAGGCCGGGTCGTCCGAATTGACCGTCGCGCGCAGGCCCAGGCGGAGCATGCGGTCGATGGGGTGCACGTGGATCGAGGCGACGTTGCAGAGCTTGACGTTCGACAGCGGGCAGACAGTGAGCGTCATGCCCGAGCGTGCAAGCCGGGCGACCAGGGCCGGGTCCTCGAGGCTGCGATTGCCGTGGTCGAGCCGATCGACATGGAGCAGGTCGAGCGCCTCGTGGACATATTCAGGCGGACCTTCCTCACCGGCATGTGCGACGCGCCTGAGACCCATCGCGGCGGCGGCCGCGAAAACGCGCTCGAACTTGGACGGAGGATGGCCAATCTCGGACGAATCGAGCCCGACCGCATCGATCCGGTCGATCCAGGGCTGGGCCTGGCTGAGCGTCTTGAACGCATCCTCCTCGTCGAGATGGCGCAGGAAGCAGAGGATCAGCTTCGACGTGAGGCCGTGCTTCGCCTCCGCCTCGGCCATGCCCGCGAGCAGGCCGTTGGCGACCACGCCGAAGGGGATGCCGCGATGCGTGTGGGTCTGGGGATCGAAGAAGATCTCGGCGTGGACGACGCAGTCGGCAGCGGCACGATCGAAATAAGCGAGCGCGAGGTCGCGAAAGTCCTCCTCGGTGCGCAGCACATCGGCGCCGGCATAATAGATGTCGAGGAAGTCCTGGAGGTTCGAGAAATCGTAGGCGGCCCGCACCTCTTCCACGGACGCATAGGGGATCGCGACATTGTTGCGGCGGGCGAACTCGAACATCTGCTCGGGCTCCAAGCTGCCTTCGATATGAAGGTGCAGCTCGGCCTTGGGCAGACCGGCGATGAAGGCGTCGAGATCGCTCATCGCCCGAGCATCGCAGGGGCGGGGGAGCGGCGCAAGGGACATGGGAGCGCGATCGCGCGTTGTTGCACCATGCCCTCGAGCGTGATCCGCGGATGGAAATATGACGAGGACGAGCAGCGGCTCGACATCCTTTTCGTCAGCGGCAAGCGCTACAGCTATCATGACGTGCCGCCGCGGGTTGCGCAGGGGATGCGCGAGGCATTCTCGAAGGGGAGCTATTTCAACCGCCGCATCCGCGATCACTTCGCGTTCACCGAGCATGGGGCGCGGGCGTCACTCGCCGATCAGGTTTAACGCGATCTGGCGCCGATGCAGGCGGCGGCGGTGTTCGAACAAATAGATGCCTGCCATGTGCCGAGCTCGAGACGGCCGCCGATCAGCGGAATCGCGAGCTGGAGGCCCGTGAGCGTCGCGCGGAGATGCGCGGGCACGTCGTCGGGGCCTTCGTCGTCATGCGCATATCAGTGGGGCTGTGTCGGCACCGATTCACGCGTCACGGGCTGGCGATTTCTTCGCGACGCGAAGGTCGTGCTATCGAAGCGCGATCTGGGCGAACGCTGTTCGGATCTAAAACTGCTGGGGTGATGAGAATGCCGACTGGGGACCGCGACGAATTCAACCTGCAAGAAGCATTCGAATATGCGCGGTCCACCATCCAGACATTGATTGCAATCAACGGAGGTGCGGCAGCGGCGATTATCGCCTTCTACGGGCAAGCCCTCTCCGCCGGCAAAGCGTCTGGCGCGGCGAAGGGCATGCTCGCGGATGCCTTGACGGCGTTCACTCTCGGCGTCGTGTTCGCGACACTTACATTGATCCTCGGTTATCTCACGCAGCGATTTTGGGGCGCGAACCATCCTTCCGACGCCGACACGGCGATTCGCGAGGGGGCGGCGAATGCGTTTAATGTTGTGGCGATTGCATGCGCGCTACTCGCCCTGGCCGCATTTATCGCGGGCTGCTTCTCGGCAAGGAACGCCTTCTTGCTCTGACGTTGGTCGACATGAACGAACCGCGAATGTCTAAACGCAAGTCTAAATGCGCCGTAGCCTGATGGCTGCAGACGCGCAAAAACTCCAGCTTTTCTGAGGCCTTGAAGTGGCTCCCCGGGCCTGATTCGAACAGGCGACCATTCGATTAACAGTCGAACGCTCTACCGCTGAGCTACCGGGGAATACCGTCTTCTTAGCGACCATGGCCGCTGCGGAGGCGCGCCTATAGCAGCGGGATTCGCGGAAAGGCAAGCCTTCTCGCGCGGCGGTCGTACAAGCATTGCAATGTAGGATTTCGAGTGCTTCAAAAGAGGTGCCGGGAGTGCTCCTCCCGGCTGCTCTTTGAATAGCCGGTATATTCGGACTCTCGATCCGATATCAGCTAAGTCGTTGAAATTGCTCGATTGTATCGGCGGCGAAAAGCGCGATTCCGCCTAACCTTTCCTAACCTTTGAACGCGCGCCGCAATCAGGCGATGAATTGTTCCATCGTTATGCGGTCGTCCAGGGCATGCTCGGGATCGAACAGCAGCGTGAGGTCGCGCATATGGTCGATTGCGACATCGACGCGAGCGACTTCGCGGACTTCGCGCTGATCGGCGACGGCGCTGACGGGACGCTTGTCGGCCTCCAGCACCTTGATGCCGATGCGGGTCTTCTCGGGAAGGATCGCCCCGCGCCAGCGCCGCGGCCGGAAGGGGCTGATCGGGGTGAGCGCGAGCAGCGCCGAGCCGAGCGGCAGGATCGGGCCGTTGGCGGATAGGTTGTACGCGGTCGAGCCCGCGGGAGTAGCCACCAGCATGCCGTCCGCGATCAGCTCTTCCAGCACGACGCGGTCGTTGACCGTGACTTCGAGCTTGGCGGTCTGGCGCGTCTCGCGGAGCAAGGAGACTTCGTTGATCGCGGGCAGCACGCATTGTTCGCCGCCGACCGTGGTCGCGGTCATGCTGAGCGGTGAGACCCGGAAGGGCTTGGCACGGGCGAGGCGCTCTTCGAGGCGCTCCAGCCGCCAATCGTTCATCAGGAAGCCGATCGTGCCGAGGTTCATCCCGAACACGGGAAGGATGCGGCGGCGCTCGAGCATCGCGTGGAGCGTCTGGAGCATGAAGCCGTCGCCGCCGAGCGCCACGACCTGCTCGGCCTGATCGAGCGGGACCCATTCATAGGCTGCGCGGAGTTCGTCCGCGGCGATTTGTGCCGGGGGCGTCGGCGAGGCGACGAGCGCGCGTGCGATCATCCGCCGGTGACGCTCATGTGACGCGCAACGGCAGGCGCCGAACCCGGGGCGATGCGGAAATCATGCGCGGCGGGCTTCAGGTCGAGCGCTTCGCTGATGCGTGCATCGACTTCGGCGAGCCCGCCGGTGCGGATCGCCTCGCGCAGATCGACCGAATCTTCATGGCCGAGGCACATGTGGAGCTTGCCGTCGGTGGAGAGGCGGACGCGGTTGCAGGTCGCGCAGAAATTGCCGGTGAGCGGCGAGATCAGGCCGAGCCGGGTGCTCGTTCCAGCGAGCCGCCAATAGCGCGCGGGGCCGCCGGTCTGGTAATCGTCGGGAGCCAGATCGAAGCGGTCGCGCAGGTCGGCGAGCACGCGCGGGAGCGGCAGGAAGCGATCGGCGCGGTCCTCGTCGATCTGGCCGAGCGGCATCGTCTCGATCAGCGTGAGGTCGTGGCCCTGCGCGCCCGCCCAGGCGAGCATCGGCGCGATCTCGTCCTCGTTGAGGCCCTTGAGCGCCACCATGTTGATCTTGACGCGCAGGCCCGCCGCCTTCGCCGCCGCGATTCCGCCCAGCACCTTGGCGACATTGCCGTGGCGCGTGATGTAGCGGAACCGCTCGGCGTCGCGGCTGTCGAGGCTGACGTTGATTCGCCGCATGCCCGCCGCGAACAGGTCCTCGGCATGCTGGGCGAGTCGAGTGCCGTTGGTGGTAAGGGTCAGCTCGTCGAGTCCGTCGCCGACCTGACGGCCAAGGCGGTGCGCCAGCTCGATCATGTCGCGGCGGACCAGCGGCTCGCCGCCGCTCAGCCGGATCTTGCGCACCCCGCGTGCGACGAAGCGCTCGGCGATCAGCGCGATCTCCTCGAGCCTGAGCAGTTCCGCGCGGGGCAGGAAGGTCATTTCCTCGGCCATGCAATAGCGGCAGCGAAGATCGCAGCGATCGGTGACCGAGATGCGCAGATAGGTGATCGCGCGGCCGTGGCGATCCACCAGCTTTTGGTCACGAGTGGCGAGGGCGCTTGCCATGACGCCCGGGGTAAGGCCTTGCACGCAGGCAAACAACCCTTGCGATGGCGGCGGGCACAGGTTCCCGCTATCGAGGGGCGAATGGATGACAATTTCACGATCGCCGACGCCGCCACCGCCACCGATACGCCGGTGTTCGTGCTTTCCTTCCGGCAGCGCGACGAAGTGGCGGCAGCCGCGGCCGGCGGAGGCTGGCGCGTCGTCGCGGCGCGGCGCCCCGACGGCCTCGAGCAGCGTTTCCTCGCGAGCGGGGCCAATGTCGCGGTTATCGATGCGCGCGGGGCGATGAGCGAAGGGCTCGACGCGACGAAGGCGCTGGGCCGGGTGATCGAGGCGCATGGCGGGGCGATGCTGATCCTTGTCTCGCAGAGCGACACGGTGCACATGCGGCATTTCTACGATGCGGGGGCGACGCATTTCCTTGGCAGCCCGATGTCGTCGGCGGCGATGGCGCATGCGATTCGCTTCGCGCAGCGCCATGTCGAGCGGCTTGCGCGGTCGAGCGGGCAGGGCACGGGTGCCGCCGAGCCGCTGGGATGGCGATTCGACCCCGAAATGCGATCGCTGCAGCTGACCCCCGGATTGGCCAATCTGCTCGGACTGAGCGAGGCGCCGGGGCTGCTCTCGGTCATGCGGCGCCTCGATGCCGACGACCGGAGCCTCGTCAAGGCGGCGCTGAAGCGACTGGACAGGCATCAGGGCTCGACTGCCTTCGCGCATGATCTGGGCGGCGTGGGGCGTGTGGTGCAGCACCTGCAGTTCGATTCGAAGAGCGGCGCGCTCCATGCGTTGGTCGAGGCGCTGGGAATCGCACCGGACGCCAGCGTTGCGGTGCGCGACGCGCTCACCGGCGCGCGCGATGCCACCAGCGCCCGGCGCTGGATCGATCGCGAGCTGGCGGAAGGCAAGTCGGTCGGCGCGATCCTGATCGGCCTCAATCGATTCGAGACCGTCAACACCGCTTATGGCCGCGAAGCGGGCGATGCCCTGCTGCGCGGCGTTTCGCGCAGGGTCGCCGAAGTGGCGCGCGAGCTGCTCGGGCGCGAGGCGATCGTCGCGCGGATCGGCGGATCGGAATTCCTGGTCGCGAGCCATGATGCAGGCGGCACGCGCCTCGCCGAGGCCGAGGCACGGCTGGAGGAGGCACTGAGCCGGCCGTTCGTGGCGGGCGGCGAGATCGCGCATCTGGGCGCGCGGATGGTCAGCGTGGCGAGTATCGCGGGTGACTCGGCGGGAAGCCTGTTGCGGCGCACAAGCGAGGCGCTGCTGGGCGACGCGGTTCCCGCCGAGCCAAACGCTCCGCCGATCGAGGAACTCGCCAACGATCTGCATCGCGCGCTCGAACGCAGCGAGATCGGCGTGCGCTTCCAGCCGCAGGTGGCCATCGCTTCGGGGCAGATAGTGGGTGTCGAAGCCCTGGCGCGCTGGCAGCACCCGCAGCTCGGCGAGATCGGAGCCGAGACGTTGTTCATGGCGGCGGAGCGCGCGGGGCTGGAGGCGCAGCTGAGCGATCATGTCCAGCGGCGTGCGCTCACGGGCGCCTCGCAATGGCCGTCGAAGCTGGGCAAGCTGCGGCTGTCGATCAACGTGACCGCGACCGATATCGCGCGCGCCGGATTCGCCGACAGCCTGCTCGGCCGAGTCGATGCCAGCGGTTTTCCCCGCGCGCGCCTGACGGTGGAGATCACCGAGAGTGGGATCATGGCCGATCTGACCGAGGCGGCGCGATTGCTCTCGCAGCTTCGTGCGGCGGGATGCCGGGTGGCGATCGACGATTTCGGCACGGGCTATTCCAGCCTTGCCTATCTGAAGGCACTGCCGCTCGACTATCTCAAGATCGACAAGCGCCTGAGCCACGACATCACCGGCGCCCATCGCGATCGGGTGGTGGTGCGCGGGGTGATCGACATGGCCCGGTCGCTGGGACTCGCGGTGGTTGCCGAGGGGGTCGAGACCGACGCGCAGCTCGATCTGCTGGCCAAGGAGGGGTGCCAGTATTTCCAGGGCTATCTGTGCGCCGAGCCGCTCGACGTGCCCGCGCTCGCCAACCTGGTGCAGGGATGAGCGATCCGCAGGACCTGACCGGCGTCTGGTATGGCCGCTATACGGCGGATCAAGACCATCAGGACAATGGCTTCATCGCGCTGCTGGAGGAATTGCACGGCGCGGTGACCGGTACGATCAGCGAACCCGACGAAGGCAGTGGCGGCATCCGGCGCGCGAGCGTGCGCGGCGCGCGCGATGGCGCGAGCCTGAGCTTCACCAAGCAATATGACGGCAGCGGCGGCTGGACCCATAGCGTCGATTATGCCGGGAACATCGATGCCGACGGCACGCTGGTGATGGGCGGCTGGGTGGTCGAGGGGTTCACCGGCGCGTTCGACATGACCCGCGAGAAATTCGATGCGGAGGCGCTGGAGAGCGAGGAGGACGTGGCGATCGTGATTGGCCGCCGAGCCTAAGGGCTCGAGGGGCGAGCTCGACCAGATTCGTCACCCCGGCCTTGTGCCGGGGTCCACTAAGCCTCCCGGAAATGCCTTGAAGCTCTTGCTCGGCCGTCGCCTCCTGGTGGACCCCGGCACAAGGCCGGGCGACGAGTGGTGGAACACTACTCAGCCCGCCGCCTTGGCGAGCCCTCGCGACAATTGCAGCGCGCCGTGGAGCCGCGCTGAGGGATTGGCCCAGGCGCGAGTGATCACCAGCTTCATGTCGGGGCGCAGCTTGGCGGTGCCGTCGAGCTTGTCGACATAGGCCAGCAGCCCGGCGACATTGGGGAACTTGTCGTCGTGGAAGCTGACCAATGCGCCCTTGGGACCGACATCGATCTTGGCGATGCAGGCCTTTTTCGCGTTGAGCTTGGCCTCGATCAGGCGGAGCAGATTGTCGGTCGGCTCGGGGAGCTTGCCGAAGCGATCGATCAGCTCGGCGGCGAATTCCTCGATGCCCTGCTTGTCCTCGACGTCGTTGAGGCGGCGATAGAGGCCCATGCGCAGATCGAGATCGGGGACATATTCCTCGGGGATCATGATCGGCGCGTCGACGGTGATCGAGGGCGACAGATCCTTGGGACGGATGTCGTCGCGCAGGCCGCCCGCCTTGGCGTCCATGATCGCTTCTTCCAGCATCGACTGGTAGAGTTCGTAGCCGACTTCCTTGATGTGCCCCGATTGCTCGTCGCCGAGCAGATTGCCCGCGCCGCGGATGTCGAGATCGTGGGACGCGAGCTGGAAGCCCGCACCCAGGGATTCGAGATCGGAGAGCACTTTGAGCCGCTTGCTCGCCGCTTCGGTCATCTGGCGCTCGGGCGGAGTGGTCATATAGGCATAGGCGCGGGTCTTGGCACGGCCGACGCGTCCGCGGATCTGGTAGAGCTGGGCGAGGCCGAACTTGTCGGCGCGGTTGACGATCAGCGTGTTCGCCGACGGGATGTCGAGCCCGGATTCGATGATGGTGGTCGAGACGAGCAGATCGTAGCGGCGGTCGTAGAAGGCCGACATCCGCTCCTCGACTTCGGTCGGCGCCATCTGGCCGTGCGCGATGACGTAGCTGATCTCGGGCACCTCCTCGCGGAGGAACTTCTCGATATCGGGGAGATCCGAAATGCGCGGCGTGACGAAATAGGCCTGGCCGCCGCGATAATGCTCGCGGAGCAGCGCCTCGCGCAGCACGACCGGGTCCCAGGGCATGACATAGGTGCGCACCGCGAGGCGATCGACCGGCGGAGTCTGGATCACCGAGAGCTCGCGCAGCCCCGACATCGCCATCTGCAGCGTGCGCGGGATCGGCGTGGCGGTGAGGGTCAGGACGTGGACGTCCGCCTTCATCGCCTTGAGCCGTTCCTTGTGCGTGACGCCGAAACGCTGCTCCTCGTCGACGATGACGAGGCCGAGGCGCTTGAAGTCGATCGTCTTGGCGAGGATCGCGTGGGTGCCGATGACGATGTCGATCTTGCCCTCGGCGACGCCTTCCTTGACCGATTTGGCCTCGGCGGCGGGAACGAGGCGCGAGAGCCGGCCGATCTCGATCGGGAAGCCCTGGAAACGCTCGACGAAATTGCGGTGGTGCTGGCGGGCGAGCAACGTGGTCGGACAGACCACTGCGACCTGCATCCCGGCCATCGCCGCGACGAAGGCGGCGCGCAGCGCGACTTCGGTCTTGCCGAAGCCGACATCGCCGACGATGAGCCGGTCCATCGGGCGCCCCGCGGCGAGGTCCTCCAGCACGTCGTTGATCGCGCGGTCCTGGTCGTCGGTCTCTTCATAGGGGAAGCGATCGACGAAGGCGGGGTAGCCACCATGATCGGGCTCGGCGACTTCAGCGGGGCGCGTGGCGCGCTTGGCGGCGGTGGCGATGAGTTCGCCTGCGATCTCGCGGATCCGCTCCTTCATGCGGCTCTTGCGGCGCTGCCACGCCTCGCCGCCGAGGCGGTCGAGCGTCGCGCCTTCCTCGCCCGATCCGTAGCGGCTCAGCACTTCGAGATTTTCGACCGGGACGTAGAGCTTGTCGCCGCCGGCATAAGAGAGCGCGACGCAATCGTGCGGCGCCTTCTGGACGGGAATCTGGGTCAATCCCTCGTAGCGGCCGATGCCGTGCTCGATATGCACGACGAGATCGCCCGGCGAGAGCGTGGCGAGCTCCTGGAGAAACGCATCCGTATTCTTGCGCCGCTTCGAACGCCGGATCAGGCGATCGCCGAGCATGTCCTGTTCGGTGAGGATCGCCACGTCGGGCGCCGTGAAGCCGTGATCGAGCGGGAGGACGATGAGGGCGATGCCCTTGTCGGCCGCGCCCAGTGCCTCCTGCCAGCTTTCGGCATTGTGGGCGCCCTTGAGCCCATGATCGGCGAGCAGTCCGGAGAGCCGCTCGCGCGCGCCGTTCGAGTAGCTGGCGAGGATCGGCTTGCGACCGTCTTTCCGCACCTTCGCGAGGTGGGCGACCACTGCTTCGTAAAGATTCGTGCCCCCTGCACGTTCGGGGGTGAAGTCGCGGGGCCCGTCGACGTGAAAGTCGAGGACAGTCGCCGATTCAGGTTCGTGGAAGGGCGTGGCGATGTGCACCGGGCCGTGATCGAGCGCTTTCGCCCATTCGTCGGGCGAGAGATAGAGCGCGTCGGTGGCGAGCGGGCGATAGCTGCCGGGCGCGGCCGATTCGGCGCGGACGCGGTTTTCCTGATAGTCCGCGATCGCCTCGAAACGCTGCTCGGCGGCACCGCCGGTGGCCGAATCGCGCACGAGCACGGCCTCGTCGGGCAAATGATCGAACAGCGTCTCCAGCCGCTCTTCGAACAGCGGGAGCCAATGCTCCATGCCGGCGAGGCGACGGCCGTCGCTGATCGCCTGGTAGAGCGGATCGCTCGTGGCATTGGCGCCGAACTTCTCGCGATAGCGGCTGCGGAAGCGCTTGATCGATTCCTCGTCGAGCAAGGCTTCGGAAGCGGGCAGCAGGACGAAACCATCGACGCGGCCCGTGGTGCGCTGGTCCTCGGGCGAGAAGGTGCGGACGGACTCGATCTCGTCGCCGAAGAAATCGAGACGGAGCGCCTGTTCGGCACCGCTCGGGAAGAGATCGACTAGTCCGCCACGGACGGCGAACTCGCCGGCGTCGTTGACCGTATCGACGCGGACATAGCCATTGGCCTGAAGCAGGGTGGAAAGCTTGTCGAGGCCGATCCGCTCGCCCGGGGCGAGTCGCGCGACGAGTTGACGGATGCGGAAGGGGGTAAGCGCGCGCTGGGTGGCCGCATTGACGGTGGTAATCAGCAGGCGCGGCTTATCGGCCTTGGTTTGGAGCGCGTGAAGCGTGGCGAGGCGCTCGGACATGACGCGCAGCGTGGGGCTGGCGCGGTCATAGGGGAGGCAATCCCAGGCCGGATAGCTGAGGATGTCGAGCTCGGGAGCGAAGAACAATACGGTCGAGGCGATCGCGCGCATCGCCGCCTCGTCGGGGGCGATGAACACCGCCGTGCTTCCGGCGCGCGCGAGGTCGGCCAGCATCCAGGGGAGGAAGCCGGTCGGGGCGCCTGAGAGCGTGAGGGGACGCGTGGCAGTGAGGATCTTCTTCAGTTCGGGCATTCTTGTCTCTGCTCCCTCTCCCCTTCGGGGGAGAGGGCTGGGGAGAGGGGCAGGGCGGAGAGGAAGGAGCATGCGGATGTGCCCCTCTCCCCGACCCTCTCCCCGCAAGCGGGGAGAGGGAGATTTATCTCGAAATCGGTACGTAGTTCAGGGTCTTGAGCGCGTTCATTATCGTGCCCTGGTAGCGTTCTGGGACGGCGGCGGTTCCCATCGCCCAAGCCATGATGTCGACATCCTGCTCCTCGAGCATGGCCTCGAACAGATCGATCTCGGCGTCGTTCCAGCCTTCGGCATGGGCATCGAAGAATCCGCCGATCAGCAGATCGGCTTCCTTGACGCCGCGATGCCAGGCGCGGAAGCGCAGGCGCTTGAGGCGATGTTCGCGATCCACAGAATCTCCAACGCAAATCGGCCGGCGGCGCTTTGAGCGACCGTCGGCTTCGGTGTAGGGCGGAGATAGACATGCGGCCGGACATTCTCAATCCACTGTTCGCGGAAGTCACCGCGCTGAAGGGCATCGGCCCCGGGCTGGCAAAGCCGTTGGAGCGGCTCGGGCTGGCGCGTGCGGTGGACGTCGCTTTCCATTTGCCGACCGGGTTCATCGATCGGGTGCCGCGCGAGGAACTCGACGCGGCGGACGCGGGGCGGATCATCGCGATCACGCTGACCGCAGTGAACTACCGCTTCGGCGGAAGTGCGCGGGCACCGGCGCGGGTACAGGCGGTTGACGCAAGGGGCAATTATGTCAGCCTCGTATTCTTCGGCGGCAATTCGGGTTGGGCGAAGAAGCTGCTGCCATTGAACGAGCCGCGTTTCGTCTCGGGCAAGCTCGAGACCTATGGGCAGGAATTGCAGATCGTCCATCCGGATCTCGTGCTGCCGCCCGAGGAGGCGCAGTCAGTCGGGCGCGAGGCGGTATATCCCTGCTCCGAGGGAATCACCTCGAAGCGGATCGCTGCGCTGGCGGCACAGGCACTCGAACGGGCGCCCGAATTGTCCGAATGGATCGAGCCGAGCCTCAAGGCGCAAAAGGGCTGGCCGGGCTGGCGCGAGGCGCTGGTGGCGATCCACGCCGATCCGGCCGACGCCAAGGCGCGCGAGCGACTCGCTTATGACGAGATTTTCGCCAACCAGCTCGCACTGATGCTGGTGCGCGGCGAGGCGCGGGCCAAGCGGGGGCGGCCGCTGGCGGGGGACGGGCGTCTGCGCGACAGGCTGCAGCTTCCTTATACCCCGACCGGCGCGCAATCGCGGACGATCCGTGAGATCGAAGGCGACATGGCGCAGTCTCAACCGATGCTGCGGTTGCTTCAGGGCGATGTCGGTTCGGGCAAGACCCTGGTCGCGACCATGGCGCTGCTGATCGCTGCCGAAGCAGGCGCACAGGGAGCGATGCTGGCGCCTACGGAGATTCTCGCTCGCCAGCATTTCGAGACGCTTACGCGAATGCTTTCAGGGCTGGATGTAAGAGTCGCGATCCTCACCGGGCGCGACAAGGGCAAGGCGCGAGAGGCGACGCTGATGGGGCTCGCCGACGGCTCGATCGACATATTGGTCGGCACGCATGCGATCTTTCAGGAAGGCGTGCGCTACAAGGATCTCGGGCTCGTGGTGGTCGACGAGCAGCATCGCTTCGGGGTCGCCGAACGGCTCATGCTCCAGTCCAAGGCCCAGGTGCCGCCGCATCTGCTGGTGATGACCGCGACGCCGATCCCGCGCACGCTCCAACTCGCGACGCATGGCGAGATGGACGTAAGCCGGCTCGACGAGATGCCGCCGGGCCGCGAGCCGATCGAGACCAGCGTGATCTCGGAGGATCGCCTGAACGAGATCGTCGAGGCGCTTGGCCGGCATCTTGGTTCGGGCAAGCAGGCATATTGGGTGTGTCCGTTGGTCGAGGAGAGCGAGAAGGTCGATCTCGCCGCCGCCGAGGAGCGCGCGGCGCAGCTTCACGCGCGTTTCGGCGATAGGGTGGGGCTGGTCCATGGGCGGATGAAGGGACCCGAGAAGGATGCCGTCATGGCGCGGTTCGCGAGCGGGGCGATCGGCGTTCTGGTGGCGACGACAGTGATCGAGGTCGGCGTGGACGTGCCCAATGCGACACTCATCGTGATCGAGCACGCCGATCGCTTCGGGCTGGCGCAGCTCCATCAATTGCGCGGGCGGGTGGGGCGGGGGGGCGGCAAGTCCCATTGCGTGCTGCTGCGCGGGGCCGGGCTGAGCGAAACTTCGCGCGCGCGGCTGGCGCTGATGCGCGATACCAATGACGGATTCCTGATCGCCGAGCGTGATCTCGAACTGCGCGGCGGCGGCGAATTGCTCGGCACGCGGCAGTCCGGCGAGGCGCAGTTCCGGCTGGCAACGCCCGAGATGATGCAGGCGTTGATGGTCGCGGCCAATGCTGACGCGAGGTTGCTGGTGGATCAGGACCGCGGACTCAAAACCGCGCGGGGCGAGGCGGCGCGGACAGCGCTCTATCTGTTCGAACGCGATGCCGCGGTGACGCTGCTGCGGGCCGGGTAGCTGTCAGTGCTCCTGCGAAAGCAGGAGCCCGGAGTCACAGGCGCATCGCTTGCCGCCCTGGGCTCCTGCTTTCGCAGGAGCACTGCGTATCACTTGCCCTTCAGCATGGTGGCGATGAGTTCGTAGTAAGTCGCGAGATCGATCGCTGGTTCGAACTGGCAGCCGAGCCGCCCGCCCAGCCACCAGCGGACTTCCGCGACGACGGCCCCCGCACCGGGAAGCACGACGCGAAGGCGGTCTCCGGTCTCGAACGGCGTCTCGCAGCGCGCCATCAGTCCGTGCGGCGAGATGTTCACGATCAGGAAAGTGAGCTGCCGCGCATCGGGGCCGAACGCCCGCGCACGATAATGCACGTCGTCGCGCATTGCCTGCCGGTCGTCGGCGATAGCCAGATTGCCGATGCTGAAACTCACGGGCGCCTCGCTCAAACCTTGAGGTACGGCTTCCCTGATATCGCTCTAGCGTGAATTCCGTTCAAACGAAGCTGCTTAACATAGACTTACGTGCCGATCAGGCAGGCACCAGAAGTCCGTGGCGCTTCTTGCCGAAGCTGACTTTCACTTGCCCGGCCACGGCGACCACGGCCATCGGATCGCCTACCGGCTGATCGTCGATCTTGATCGCGCCCTCGGCGATTTTCCGTCGGGCCTCACCCTTGGAAGGGCATAGCGCCAGGCCGACCAGCGCATCGACGATGTTGATGCTGCCCCCGGGCACCGTGAAGCTCGGCAGCGCCTCGCCGGCGGCGCCTTCCTCGAACGTGCGGCGCGCGGTTTCTGCGGCTTCCTCGGCAGCGGTCGCGCCGCGGCACATAGCGGTGGCGAGGTTGGCGAGGATCTTCTTGGCCTCGTTGATCTCGGCACCTGCGAGCCCCTCCAGCCGGACGATCTCCTCGAGCGGCAGATCGGTGAACAGCCGCAGGAAGCGGCCGACATCGCGATCGTCAGTGTTCCGCCAGAACTGCCAGTAATCGTAATGCGAGAGCTGATCAGGGTTGAGCCACACCGCGCCCGACATGGTCTTGCCCATCTTCCCGCCGTCCGCGGTAGTGATCAGCGGGGTGGTGACGCCATAGACCTCGGTGCCGTCGACGCGGCGCGAGAGCTCGATGCCGTTGACGATGTTCCCCCATTGATCCGAGCCGCCCATCTGCAGGCGGCACGCGGCACGGCGCGACAGCTCGAGGAAGTCGTAGGCCTGGAGGATCATGTAGTTGAATTCGAGGAACGACAGCGACTGCTCGCGGTCGAGCCGCAGCTTGACCGAGTCGAAGCTGAGCATCCGGTTGACCGAGAAATGCTGGCCGTAGTCGCGCAGGAAAGGAAGATATTCGAGCGCGTCGAGCCATTCGGCATTGTCGACCATCACTGCGTCGGTGGGCCCGTCGCCGAAGGTAAGGAAGTTCTCGAACACCGTCTTGATCGAGGCTATGTTGCCGGCGATCGTTTCGACCGTCATCAGCTTGCGGGCCTCGTCCTTGAAGCTGGGGTCGCCGACCTTGCCGGTGCCGCCGCCCATGAGGACGATGGGCTTGTGGCCCGCCTGCTGGAGCCGGCGAAGCAGCATGATCTGGACGAGGCTGCCGACATGGAGCGACGGCGCGGTGGGGTCGAAGCCGATATAGCCGGGAACGACCTGGCGCGCGGCAAGGGCATCCAGACCCTCGGGGTCGGTAACCTGGTGGATATAGCCGCGCGAAGAGAGCAGGCGGAGCAGATCGGACTGGAATTCGGTCATGATGCCGCGCCGCCTAGCATGGAGGAAGTGCCTTGGGGAGAGGATTGGGCAATGGGACGCTGGTGCCGCATCCCGATTTCGCGCCGGTCTCGGTGCGCGGTATCGAGGTGATGCTGGCGTGCGGTGGCGATGGCCGGTGGCTTGTCGAATATCGCGTCGAGGGCGCCGACGATCTGATCGCGCCACCGCCCGCGCGCCCGCAGCGTACGGACGAACTATGGAAGCACAGCTGTTTCGAACTGTTCGTCCGACCTGATCGCGGCAGCGGCTATTACGAATTCAATTTCTCGCCTTCGGGCGAATGGGCTGCCTATCGCTTCAGCGATTATCGCGCGGGCATGGTCGAGCTGCCGCTGATAACACCGGCGATCGAATGGTGGGGCGGCGAGATGCGCGCGGCGGTGGACCTGTCCGATCTTCCCGACGATGACTGGTGCGTCGGCATCACCGCAGTGATCGAGGAAGCGGGCGGCAAGCGCTCCTTCTGGTCGCTCGCGCACCCGCCGGGGAAGCCCGACTTCCACCATGAGGCTTGCTTCGCCTTCGAAGTCCCGGCAGCGATGCGCGCATGAAATTCGGCATCGATCGGCTGCTCGCCGACCCTGAACTCCGCAAGCCCCTCGAAGGCAAGCGCGTCGCATTGCTCGCGCATCCGGCTTCGGTCACCGCGCACCTGACGCATTCGCTCGACGCGCTGGTCGCGACGGGGCTCAACGTTTCGGCGGTGTTCGGGCCGCAGCACGGGGTGCGCGGCGATCTCCAGGACAATATGATGGAGTCGCCGGACTATACCGATCCGACCTACGGCATGCCGGTATTCAGCCTCTATGGAGAGGTGCGCCGCCCGACCGGCCAGTCGATGGGGACGTTCGATGTCATCCTGATCGATCTGCAGGATGTCGGCTGCCGGATCTACACCTTCGTGACGACCCTGCTCTACGTGCTCGAGGCCGCGGCGCAGCACGAGAAGCAAGTGTGGGTGCTCGATCGGCCCAACCCGGCGGGGCGGCCGGTGGAGGGACTGACCCTGTTGCCCGGCTGGGAGAGCTTTGTCGGGGCGGGACCGATGCCGATGCGGCATGGAATGACGCTGGGCGAGATGGGGTCCTGGTTCATCCATCACTTTGGCCTGGACGTGGACTATACCGTGATAGGGATGGAAGGGTGGCAACCCGAGACGGGGCCAGGCTTCGGCTGGCCGCCGGAGAGGCCGTGGATCAATCCGAGTCCCAATGCGGCGAATGTGAACATGGCGCGGGCTTATGCCGGAACAGTGATGCTCGAGGGCACCAATTTGTCCGAAGGGAGGGGCACGACGCGGCCGTTGGAGCTGTTCGGCGCTCCCGACGTGGATTCACGCGCGATTATCGCCGAGATGCGTCGACTGGCGCCGGATTGGCTCTCGGGATGCACGCTGCGCGACATCTGGTTCCAGCCGACGTTCCACAAGCATGTCGGGCAGCTCTGCTCGGGCGTGTTCATTCATGCCGAAGGGCCGCAATACGATCACGAGGCGTTCAGGCCCTGGCGGGTGCAGGCCCTGGGCTTCAAGGCGATCCGGACGCTCCGTCCGTCCTATGATCTGTGGCGCGATTTTCCATACGAATATGTCTTCGACAAGCTGGCGATCGATGTGATCAACGGCGGGCCCGGCCTGCGGGAGTGGGTCGACGATGCCGGTGCGAAGGCGAGTGACCTCGACACGATCACGCTGCCCGACGAAGCGGCCTGGATCGAGGCGCGGCGGCCGTTCCTACTGTATTGATTGCGTAAGGCAGGACGAGGGCTTAACGACCGCATCATGCTGGCGGGGCTGATTTTTGCGATCGAGGAGGCGAGCGACCGGCCGGGTACGCTCGTCGCGACGCTGCCATTCGGCGGCATGACGCTGCTCGAATATCAAGTGCGGCTGCTTTCGGGCGCGGGCGCGCAGCACGTTCTGGTGGCGGTCGGCAAGATGACGCCGGCGTTGCTCTCCGCAGTTCACCGCGCGAGCCGGCGTGATCTCTTCGTCGAGATCGTCCGATCGGCCGAGGAAGCGGCCGAGAAGATCGGCGAAGAGGCGCGGGTGCTGGTGATGGCCGACGGGCTGGTCACCACCGATCCGGTGATGGATCGGATGGGCAATGACGGTCCCGAGGCGCTGCTCGTCACCGACGATGCCGATTCTCCTGCCGCGATCGAGCGGCTCGACATGCGCGATTGCTGGGCGGGGGTGGCGCGGATCTCGATCGGCCAGCTCAGGCAAATCGCGCAGATGCCCGACGATTACGATTTCCAGTCGGCGTTGCTGCGCGTAGCGGCGCAATCGGGCGCTGACCATGTCCCGCTGACGGCGAGTTGGCTGCGCAGCGGTCACGCCGTCGAGCACAGCGCCGCGGGGCTGGCGGCGCGCAACACCGGGATCATGGCGGCGCTGACCGAGCGGCGGACCGACTGGGCGGATCGCTGGGTATTCACTCGGATCGCGCGGATGGTGCTGCCCGAGCTGGTCTCGCGCAACGTGCCCGGCTGGGGTTTGATCGGTGTGGCAGGCGTGCTCGCTTTGCTGTCGTTCGCAGCGCTCGCATATAATTGGGAGGGCACGGGGCTGCTCGTTTCGCTGCTCTCCGCGGCAAGCTTCGCGACGAGCGGCGCGATGGCGGCATTGCGCGGTGAGGAGCGACGCGCCCGGGCAATTGAATGGGCGCTGTTGGGGCTGTTCGGTGGAGTCGCGCTCGGCTGCGGCTGGATGGAGCGTGTGCGGCTCGACACGACCACGCCCTTGGTGCTGGCTACGGTGGCGCTGGCGGCGCAATTCCTGATCGAACGCGCGCCGTCGCGGCATCGGCGCTGGTGGGCGAGCCCGTCGGCGCATCTGCTGCTACTGACGCCGTTTGCGCTGGCCGGACTGATCCAGTTCGGGCTGGGCGCGGCGACGCTTTATGCTTTCATTACGCTGGCCGCGGCGGTTGAGGGTACCCGGGAAAAAGCTTAGCTTCGCTTTAATCACATTCCGCTAGTCAGAGGTCGATGTCGGATAACCCCGTCGACATAACCCACGGCGCCACCAGCGGCGCTCCTGAGCTGCTCGCGCGCGCGGCGGCTGCGGAGACGCGCGTCCATGACGGGCTGTCAGTAGCGATCGATGACTTCTTCCTGTCCGATGAGGGACGGCTCGACGAACGAACCCGCGCGGCGCTGTCGTTGCTGCTGCGGGCACTGGTCGAGACCGTCGAAGCCGAGATCCGCGAGAATGGCGCACGGCTGTTGAGCGAACGTGGGGAAGTCAAGCTCGCCGCGACGATCCTGCGGACCGAGGCGAGTGTCTGCGATCGGCTGTTCCGCTCGGGACTGCTGCGCGATCCGGCGCTGATGACCGAGCTCATGGCACGGGTGCGCCAGGACGCGATCGCCGCGGCGTTGCCGCTCAATGCGCCCGACGATCCCGAACGCCCCAGCCTGGTCAATCGATTCGTCCAGCACCCGGATCGCGCGCTGGCGAGCGGCGCGATGGCGGTGCTGATCGCCGAAAGCCGGCGGCGCGGCGATCCCGATGCGGGACAATTGACTCAGACCGACCTGCCCGCCGAGTTGCACTTCCGACTGGTCTGGTGGGTGGCGGCCGCCCTGCGCGAGCGCGTGAGCGAGGCAGCCGACGGCGCGCTGCCGGTGCTTGACCGGGCATTGTCCGACGCGGCGCAACGCAGCCTCGTCGCCTATGACGAGGGTGATCGGCTGGAAGCGGCGGCGATGCGCTTCGCCGCGGCGATCGATGCCCGGTCAGACGAACTGCCACGAATGCTGGTCGAGGCGCTGGGCGACCGGCGCATCGTCCTGTTCATCGCATTGCTCGCTCATGCATTGGGGGTGAGCTACCCGCTTGCCCGGGAGATCGTGCTCGAATCGAGCGCAGACCGGTTGTGGCTGGCGCTCCGCGCGCTCGACCTGAGTCGCGAAACCATTGCGCAGATCGGTTTCGCATTGTGCGAGGCGGACCCGCGCCGCGACGTCGAGCGCTTTGCCGATCGGCTCGACACGATCATTGCCGTTACCGGTGCCGACGCCCGCGATGCGATCGCACCATTCCGGCTCGATCCGGACTATCGGGCAGCGTTGCTGGCGCTGGCCCGCACGAGTGGCGCGGCATGAACGCGATCGATCGCTCACTCCCCGTTTCCTGCGGAAGGCTCGACCGTGAAGGCCGGCTGATCGACGCAGAGTCGCGGCTGGCCGAACTGAACCTTCGCGCCGGCGGTGAGCCGGGCGCACCGCTCGCGGTACCGCAGATCGCCACGCTGGCGCGGCTCGCGCAACGGCTGGGCATCGCCATTTCGCGCAACGTAGTCGCAGCGGACGGCGAGGATGATCTCGATCTGTGGGTTCGCGCCGAGCCCGAGGACGGCGGGGTGCGGCTCGAAGTGAGCGGATGGCGCCAGCGCCCGGCATGGCGCGCGATCGGTAACGAACTGGAGCGCGATGGCGACTTCTTCCGCTCGGCCGCCGACTGGTTGTGGGAGACAGACGCATCGCTGCGCATCACTTTCCTCTCGATCGAGGCCGGTGAGCGCTACGGATTCGATTCAAGCGAGATGCTCGGCCATCCGCTGACGCGCCTCTTTCATCTGGAACAGGACGAGAGCGGCAACCTGCCGATCCTCGACGCCGTGGCGGCGCAGGCACAGTTCGACGGACAGAAGGCCGAGATTCGCGGCACCGGGCGGATGGTGCGGCTCGCGGCGACGCCGCGTAGCGATCCCGGCGGACGTTTCGCCGGATTCGTCGGCGCCGCGCACATGCTCGAGGCGCCGCTGCCGCCCGAGCCGGGCCCCGACACGCCTTTGCCGGCGCCCGCGGCGGCCTTCGGCGGCTTTCCCGATTCGTTCAGCCAACGGCTCGATCGCGCGTTGCGCGGGCCGCTCGGCAAGATCATCGCCAATGCCGACAGCATCAGCGCGCAACTGGATGGACCGCTCAAGCCCGATTATGCCGAATATGCCAGCGATATCGCCAACGCCGGGCGGCATCTGCTGGGACTGGTCGAGGATCTGGTCGATCTGCAGGCGATCGAGCGCGAAGACTTCGCGATACTGATCGAACCGATCGACCTTGCCGATGTCGCGCGGCGCGCGGCGGGGCTGCTCGGGGTGCGGGCGGCGCAATCCGACGTACGGATCGACAAGCCGGCGACGGACGAGGGATTGCCGGTGACCGGCGAATTCCGTCGCGCGCTGCAGGTGATGGTCAATCTGATCGGCAATGCGGTGCGGTATTCGCCGCCGGGCGGGATGGTGTGGATCCGGCTCGAGCGCGAAGGCGGCATGGGCTGCGTGATCGTCGCCGATCAGGGCAAGGGCATCGCGCCGGAGGATCACGCGCGGATATTCGAGAAGTTCGGGCGCGTCGACGACAGCGAGCCGGGCGGATCGGGCCTCGGGTTGTACATCGCGCGGCGGCTCGCCCGGGCGATGGGCGGCGACATCATCGTCGATAGCGCACCCGGAATGGGCGCGCGGTTCGTGTTCAGGCTTCCCATGCGGAAGTGAGCGGGGCGCCCGCCGGGCTGGCCGGCGCCCCGTTCCCGTTTAGCGACGGCGGCAGACCGTCACGCGGCCCTGATAGCGCCGCCATTCGGTCCAGCAGACGCGCGAGCGGTGCCCGCGATAATAGCGTCCGCGGTCATAGCCACGGCCCCGATCCCAGCGGTCCCAGCGATCCCGATCGCCGCGATAGCGCCGGTAGTCCCGATAGCGCCGGTCGTCGCGATAGCCGTAGCCGTAGCCGTAATCCTGCACGGCGGCGCTGGCGCCGATCAAGGTGACCGGTGCCGCGCTGGCGGTCGTGGTGGCACCGGCGACGCCCGTGAACGCGAGCGCGGCGGCGGCGATGATCCTGACAATCTTCATCATGCTCTCCTGTCAATTCTCCCGCAGTGAAGGGAGAATAGGATCGCTGAGGCTTCGCTTTGCTGAATCACTTTGTAGTCTCCGGTACAGATTCGAGCGGCCTAGCGCTCGGGAACTGGCTTCAGCCATTAGAAAAGCTTATGCGAATGCGATGGTCCGCCCGCATTTGCCGCTCAATGCCCTGCGCGCGTTCGAGGCTTCCGCGCGGCATCTCTCTTTCACCCGCGCCGCGATCGAATTGTGCGTCACCCAGGCCGCGGTCAGTCATCAGGTGAAGGCACTGGAGACGCGACTGGGCGTGCAGTTATTTCGACGGCTGCCGCGCGGGCTCGCGCTCACCGACGAGGGCGTGGCCCTCCAGCCGGTGCTTGCCGAAAGCTTCGACCGGATGGCCGAACTGGTCGAGGGGATCGCCAGCGGCGAGGCCACGCAATTGCTGTCGGTGGCGGCAGTGGGGACCTTCGCGACGGGATGGCTGCTGCCGCGCCTGCCGGCGTTTCGCGCAGCGCATCCACGGATCGATCTGCGACTGTTCACCAACAATAACCGAGTCGATCTGGCCGGCGAGGGGCTCGATTTCGCGATCCGCTTCGGCGACGGCGCGTGGCACGCAACCGAGGCAGTGCCGCTGATGGAGGCACCGCTGACCCCCTTGTGCATCCCGGCGATGGCGCGGGAGCTTGGCGAACCGCGCGATCTGTTGGGAATGCCGCTGCTACGCTCGTATCGCGCCGATGAATGGACGCGCTGGTTCGAGGGCTTCGGAATCGCCGCGCCCACGCTCAAGGGGCCGGTGTTTGATTCGTCGCTGGCGATGGCCGAGGCGGCGATGCAGGGCGCGGGGGTGGCGCTGGCGCCCGCCTCGATGCTGGGGCGGCTCGTCGACCACGGCGCATTGATGCGACCGTTCGCGCTGGAAGTGGCGACGGGACGTTACTGGCTGACCTGGCTCAAGTCGCGAACGCCGAGTCCGGCGATGACGGCGTTTCGCGACTGGATAAGCGAGCAAATCCCCCTCCCTGGGAAGGAGGGGAGTTGACGGTCAGCGCTTGTCGACGGCGACGTAGTCGCGCTGGGTGGGGCCGGTGTAAAGCTGACGCGGGCGGCCGATCTTCTGCTCGGGATCCGAGATCATCTCGTTCCACTGCGCGACCCAGCCGACGGTGCGGGCGAGTGCGAACAGCGCCGTGAACATCGTCGTCGGGAAGCCGATCGCCGACAGGATCACGCCCGAATAGAAATCGACGTTCGGGAACAGCTTCTTCTCGATGAAGTATGGATCCTTGAGCGCCATTTCCTCGAGCTGGAGCGCGACCTCGAACACCGGGTCCGAAACGTTCAGTTCCTTGAACACTTCGCGCACGGTCTTCTGCATCACGGTCGCGCGCGGGTCGTAGTTCTTGTAGACGCGGTGGCCGAAGCCCATCAGGCGGAACGGATCGTTCTTGTCCTTGGCGCGTGCGATGAACTCGGGGATGCGCTCGGGACGGCCGATCTCGTGGAGCATGTTGAGCGCCGCCTCGTTGGCGCCGCCATGCGCGGGGCCCCACAGGCAGGCGATGCCCGCCGCGATGCACGCGAACGGGTTGGCACCCGACGAGCCGGCGAGACGCACGGTCGAGGTCGAGGCGTTCTGCTCATGATCGGCGTGGAGAATGAAAATGCGATCGAGCGCCTTCTCTACCACCGGGTTCACGACATATTCCTCGGCAGGGACGCCGAAGGTCATGCGCAGGAAATTGCCCGTGTAGGACAAGGAGTTGTCCGGATAGAGGAAGGGCTGGCCGACGCTGTACTTGTACGCCATCGCCGCGATCGTCGGCATTTTGGCGATCAGCCGGTGCGACGCGATCATGCGCTGCTTGGGATCGGTGATGTCGGTCGAATCGTGATAGAAGGCCGACAGCGCGCCGGCGACGCCGCACATCACCGCCATCGGATGCGCGTCGCGGCGGAAGCCGCGATAGAAGGTCGCGAGCTGCTCGTGCAGCATCGTGTGGCGGGTGATCGTGTTGTTGAAGCTGGCGAGCTCATCCTTGCCCGGCAGTTCGCCGTTGAGCAGCAGATACGCCACTTCCATGAAGCTCGAATGCTCGGCGAGCTGGCCGATCGGATAGCCGCGATGGAGCAGCACGCCCTCGTCGCCGTCGATATAGGTCAGGCCCGATTCGCACGAGGCGGTCGATGTGAACCCGGGATCGTAGGTGAACATGCCCGTCTGGGCATAGAGCTTGCGGATGTCGACGACGTCCGGGCCGACGCTGCCCGTGAGGATCGGGTATTCAACGTCTTTACCCGGAACCTGAAGCTTCGCGGTATCGCTCATACACGTCGTCCTTGTCTGGCCCGGATCAGGCGGGCTTGGTCATTTGATCGGCGATGCGGGCCAGGCTTTCCTCCCGCCCCAGCAATGCCAGAACGTCGAAGATGCCCGGAGAGGTTCGTCGCCCGGTGAGTGCGGCGCGCAAAGGCTGCGCGACGGCGCCGAGCTTGACCCCCGCATCGTCGGCGACGGTCCGTACCGCCGCTTCGAGCGCCTCCGTATCCCAGCTTCCGGCCGCGTCAAGCGAACTGTGCACTGCAGCGAGGAGCGCAGGGGCGTCGCCTTGCAGCAAGGCAGCCGCGCCATCGTCGAGATCGAGCGGACGTGTCCGGAAAAGGAACATTGCGCCGTCGGCGATCTCATTGAGATTCGCGGCGCGCGGCTTGAGCGAAGGCATCGCCGCCGTGAGGAGCGTCGATTGCGCTTCGGTGACTTCAAACGGCAGCCGCTTCGCGACCAGCTCGGCGAGGCGGGCATCGTCCGAGGCGCGGATATAATGGCCGTTGAGATTCTCGAGTTTCTTGAGGTCGAAGCGCGAAGGGCTCTTGCCGACTCCGGCGAGATCGAACCACTCGATCGCTTGCTCGCGGCTGATGATCTCGTCGTCGCCGTGTCCCCAACCGAGGCGGAGGAGATAATTGGACACCGCTTCGGGCAGCAGGCCGAGTTCGTCGCGATAGGCGTCGACGCCGAGCGCACCGTGGCGTTTCGAGAGCTTGGCGCCGTCCGCGCCGTGGATCAGCGGGATATGGGCGTAGGTCGGCTCGGGCCAGCCCATCGCGCGATAAATCGGCAACTGGCGGAAGGCGTTGTTGAGGTGATCGTCGCCGCGGATCACGTGCGTCACGCCCATGTCGTGATCGTCGACCACCACTGCGAGCATATAGGTCGGCGTGCCGTCCGAGCGGAGCAGGACCATGTCGTCGAGCTCGCTGTTGTTCACCGTGACCGGCCCCTGGACCTGATCATCGATCGTGACACTGCCTTCGCGTGGCGCCTTGAGACGGACGACGAAGGGCGCGCCGTCGGGCGCTTCGCTCGCATCGCGATCGCGCCAGCGGCCGTCATAGCGCAAGGGCTGCTTGTTGGCGCGCTGCGCGGCGCGCATCGTCTCGAGCTCTTCGGCGGTCGCGAAGCATTTATAGGCATGCCCATTCGCGAGCATCTCGCGCGCCACTTCGGCGTGACGGTTCGCGCGTGCGAACTGGTAGACCTCGTCGCCGTCCCAATCGAGATCGAGCCAGCGCATCCCGTCGAGGATCGCGGCGATCGCCGGTTCGGTGGAGCGCGCACGATCGGTATCTTCGATGCGCAGCAGGAACTTGCCGCCGTGATGGCGCGCGAACAGCAGGTTGAACAACGCGGTGCGCGCACCGCCAATATGGAGGAACCCGGTGGGGGAAGGCGCGAAGCGCGTTACGACAGCCTTGGCGGCGCCGGTATCAGATGTTGCGCTCAACCGCGCTTGCTCCCAGAGTTGAAAATCGATGGCCAGCTCAGCCGCCGAGGCCCCTAGCACGGGGTTGCCCGCCCTTCAAATGGGGGCGAGGGCGGCGCTTCGCCATGGTGTCGGCCCTATCGAGCGCTGGCTGGAGGCGGAGCGCGAGCAACTCGCATTGTGGCTGCCGGTGATGCTGGGGGCGGGAATCACCGCCTGGTTCGTGCTCCCCGACGCCGCGCGCTGGATCGGCTTCATCCTCGGCAACGTCGCACTGACGCTAGCGGCTATAGCGTTGCCGGGCGGAGGCAGGGTGCCGCGCGCGATCGCGATCGCCGGGTTGGCTCTCGCCGTCGGGTGCGCATCGATATGGTGGCGGGCCGAGCGCGTTGCCGCGCCCGTACTTGCGCGACCGGCGGTGGTGGCATTTGCGGGGCGCGTGGAGCACGTGGAACAATTGCCCGCGCGCGACATGGTGCGGGTGACCTTGGCGCCGCTCGATCACGCTGATCTTCCACCCAGGGTGCGCATCAATCTCCCTGCCGGAGACGCTCCGAAAGGGCTGGCGCGAGGTGCGATCATCAGGTTGCGCGCGCGTCTGATGCCACCGCCGGCGGCAGCGGTGCCCGGAGCATATGATTTCGCGCGCGTCGCCTGGTTCAGCGGGCTCGGTGCCACAGGCAAGGGATTCGCGCCGGTGGCGGTCGTCACGCCCGCCGCGGCGCCCGGAGAGGACCTGCGGGCGCGGCTTTCGGGACATATTCAATCGCGCATTGCGGGGAGTGGCGGCGGGATCGCGAGCGCGCTGGCGACTGGAGATCAGGGCGCGATTGCGGAAGAGGATTCAGAGGCAATGCGTCGCTCCGGCCTCGCGCATCTGCTCTCGGTGAGCGGCCTGCACGTCACTGCGGTGACTGCGGCGGCGATGTTGCTGGTGCTACGGCTGCTCGCGCTCAGCCCGACGCTGGCGTTGCGCTGGCGGCTGCCATTGGTGGCGGCCGGTGCGGGGGCGCTGGCGGCGATCGGCTATACCTTGCTCACCGGCGCGGAAGTGCCGACGATCCGTTCCTGCGTGGCGGCATTGCTGGTGCTGCTCGCGCTGAGCCTGGGGCGCGAGGCGATTACATTGCGGCTGGTGGCGGCCGGCGCTTTCCTCGTGCTGGTGTTCTGGCCCGAAGCGTTGGCGGGGCCCAGCTTTCAGCTCAGCTTTGCGGCGGTGACGGCGATCGTCGCGCTGCATGAGAGCCCGCGGGTGCGCGGCTGGTTCAAGCGGCGCGAGGAAACGCGGCGGCGGCGATTGCTGCGCGGACTCGGCTCGCTGCTGCTCACCGGGATAGCGGTCGAGCTGGCGCTGATGCCCATCGGGTTGTTTCATTTCCACAAGGCAGGCATTTACGGCGCGCTCGCCAACATCGTCGCGATCCCGCTGACCACTTTTGTGATCATGCCGCTCGAAGCACTGGCGCTGGTGCTGGACATGGCGGGGATCGGCGCGCCGGCGTGGTGGCTCACTGCCCGAGCACTGGATTTCCTCCTGTGGCTGGCGCATCTCACCGCCTCGGCACCGGGCGCGGTGGCGGCGCTGCCGGCAATGCCGGGCGGGGCTTACGCGCTGATCGTCACCGGCGGCCTGTGGGTTGCCCTCTGGCGGACGCGCGTGCGCTGGGCGGGTGCAGTGCCCTTCGCGCTGGGATTGGGCTGGGCATTGCTGACTCCACCGCCCGACTTGCTCGTCACCGGAGATGGCCGGCATCTCGCGATCCGGATGGCGAGCGGAGAAATGGCACTGCTGCGTGATCGAGCGGGCGACTACACCCGCGCGATGCTCGGCGAGAATAGCGGGGCGGAGGAGACCCAGCTTGCCTTGCTTTCCGACGTTCCGGGTGCGCGGTGCAGTCCCGACCTCTGCCTCGTCGAATTGGCTGCCGGCGAGCGCCGATGGCGGGTGCTGGCGACGCGGAGCGGTTATCTGGTGCCGTGGCGCGAGATGATCGCGGCCTGCCGTGTCGCGGATGTCGTCGTGAGCGAGCGTCGCCTGCCGCCGGGCTGCGCGCCGCGCTGGCTGAAGCTCGACCGCGACATGCTGATGAAGACCGGCGGCGTGGCGATCAATTTCGACGATGCCGATATCCGGACTGTCCGCGGCAAAGGCAAGCATCCCTGGCTCGATCCGCTGACGGTGCAGCCGCCATATGCGGCACGTCAAGGTGATCGAATTGCGATCCAATAGCGCAGGTCGCATCGATGCAACCTCCTTCCTAGGTTCGCCTGACGGGGTCTCAGCGGCAGGAATTCGCCGAGACGCTGATGCTCAAACTTCCTGCTCCAGCAGGTTGTTTATGTCGACGCGCTCAAGCGGAATGACCAGCCGACCCCTCAATAGCGCCGCAGCAGCCCTGCCAGCCGGCCCTGCACGCGCACCTGATTCGGGCGGTAGCGCTGGGCGCTATAGTCGCGATTGGCGGGGTCGAGGCGGATCATCGCGCCTTCCTTGCGGAAATATTTGAGCGTCGCTTCGGCATCGTCGATCAGCGCGACCACGATCTCGCCGTCACGCGCCACTTCGGTGCGGCGGATGAGGGCATAGTCGCCGTCGAGGATACCGGCTTCGACCATCGAATCGCCGGCGACCTCGAGCGCGTAATGCTCGCCCGAGCCGAGCAAGGCGGCGGGAACGGGAAGCATCGTCGCGCCTTCCAGCGCCTCTATCGGCGTACCCGCCGCAATCCGGCCGTGGAGCGGGATTTCGACCACGTCGTTGGCGGGGCTGGGGAGCGCCGGCTTTTGCGAAGTTGACGAAGTTGACGGTTCTATCGCGCGAGTCTTGGCCGGACCCTTCTTCGCGTCGCCGCGCTCCGGGATCCGCAGCACTTCGAGTGCGCGGGCGCGATTGGGCAGGCGGCGGATGAATTCGCGTTCCTCCAGCGCGCTGATCAGACGGTGCACGCCCGACTTCGACTTGAGATCGAGCGCCTCCTTCATCTCCTCGAACGAAGGCGAAACGCCGGTCTCGGCCAAACGATCGGCAATGAAGCAAATGAGCTCGTGCTGCTTGCGCGTGAGCATGCAATCCTCCTGTCCAGAACAGACAAGGAACGTTTACGCAATGTTCCGGCAGCTTGTCAAGCGAGGTCGAGGATTTCCACCGAGTCGCCCGCCTGTGCCGCGGGAGCATGGGGTTCGCGGAGGATCAGGCAGCCGGCCCGGGCGAGCGTGCCGAGCATCGAGCTGTCCTGGATGGTCGAGGCCCATGCCCGGCCGTCGCGTATTTCGGCACGCAGATAGTCGGTACGCTCGCCATTGGCGGCGAGCGGCTCGCCAAGGATCGCGGGCCGGGTCGCAGGGAGCGGATCGCGAGCGCCCGACAAATGCGCGACGAGCGGGCGAACGAACAGCAAGGTCGTCACGAAGGCGGAGATCGGGTTGCCGGGAAGCCCGAGCACCATCGCCTTGCCGAGCCGGCCCGCCATCAACGGCTTGCCGGGGCGCAGCGCGATTTTCCAGAAGTCGATCGTCGCGCCGGCCGCCTCGAGCGCGGGTCGGACGAGATCATGGTCACCCACCGATGCGCCGCCGCTGGTGACGAGCAGGTCGGCGTCGAGGCTGCGGAACGCAGCTTCGAGCACGTCGTGGCGATCGGGGAGGATGCCGAGATCTATCAGCTCGACGGGAAGGCCGGCGAGCTGGGCGGCGAGCATCAGGCGATTGGTTTCGGGAAGCTGCGCCGCGCCTATGGCGGACCCAGGAGGCACGAGCTCGTCACCTGTGGCGGCGATCGCGATGCGAACCTTGCGGCGGACATCGAGCGCACCATGGCCGGCAGTACCGGCGAGTGCGAGACGGGCGGGCGTGAGACGGTCGCCGACGCGAAGGAGCAGATCGCCCTCGGCGAAGTCGAGCCCGCGAACGCGGACGTTGCGGCCATGCGTGCGAGGGCCTTCGCCGGCCAGCGTGAGCGTGGCGCCATCGCGCCCGGCTTCTTCCTGGACCAACACGGTGTCGGTGCCCACGGGCAGAGGGGCGCCGGTGAAGATGCGGACCGCCTCGCCGGGTAGGACGGTGCCGGCGAAGGCGCGTCCGGCGGCGCTCTCGCCGATCACGCGCCAGGGACCGGGGAGGTCGACGAAGCGGATCGCATAACCGTCCATCGCCGAAAGGTCGGCGCTGGGCTGGGTGCGGAGGGCGTGGACGTCGGTGGCCACCCAGCGTCCGGCCGCGGCGGCGAGCGGGACGCGCTCGACTTCCACAAGCGAAGCCAGTGCGAACAGGCGCGATTGGGCCTCGGCGAGGGGGAGAAGTGCAGACATCGATAATAGCCATGTGCCGGGAAGCGGGCGGGGCGCAAGTCGGAGTTCGCGGGCGGCGTGCGTGATGTTGTTGAATCGACCGCTATAGTCGAGAGCCGTGCCATGCCCCCCGCAGATCTGCGCTCACAGCGCTCAAGCCTCTGCGTAACCCTTGAGCCCCCCGGGTGGGCCCCGGCACCAACCTGTCCCGAGCGCCTGCCTTGCAGGCAGTCGAAGGGGCCGGCGCGACGGTTGCGGATAGGGTCAACCGCATTCCCCGGCGCTGAATGTCGATTGGCCCTATTTCGAAGGGATCAACTCGCGCCAACGGGAGTCCAGCCTGGCCTGCGCGTTGTCGCTCTTGACCCGTGAGACGAGGGAAATGCCGCGCAGCTTGACGCTGTGGCCCGCGAGCAAACGGCCTGAAATCGTGTACCCGATATCATAAAGCGCCACATCCTGATGCGCCTCGCCGTCGACCAGAAAGCGGGTGGTGACCACGACCGGCAATCGCTCGTCGCCGCGGCTATTGTCCGGAAGATGCGCCGCCTCGCGCGTTTTCTTGAGGGCGCCCTCGAACCATCCGGCTTCGATTCGGGGCTCGCCGGTGGTTTCCGCAGGCGCGATATCCAGCGCGGTCGGGAACAATATCTTCTGGCTCTGGACAGATTGCTCGGCGGCGGCGGGCTTCAGCACCAGCGCACGTTCTCCACTATCGGCTGCCAGAAGCACCAGCGTAGCAGCGCGGGCGGAGGCCCGTTGCGCATCGGCGTTCTTCACCGCCTTGCTGTCGCTTCGCTCGCTCCAGCTATTCCACAGCGTCAGCGCCGAGATGATGATGGCTACTACCGCCAGCACTTCGCCCAGCGTTATCCACCGTCGCCGAATGGCTGCCGCCTCTGCGGCGCGCTCCTCTGTGTTCACATCGGCGTTAGCCGGCGTTGTCGGACGGGGAAGATCTTCGCTCACCGAAGTCGTTCCATCACCTGCGGCGTGAACCGTCAAGCGCGATACTCTCAGCCTGCGGACTTGCCGCCGGTGACCAGAGTCAGATCGTGCGGGCGGAGCGGAAGGCGGAACTCGCAGAGGATGCGGTTATGCGCGATCTCGATCACGTTTGCCGGGCCGCCGCCGATCTCGGGGAGCGAGACCCAGAGCTGGGCGCCGGTAGCGAAGGCGGCGCGGGTCTCGAGCTCGACAAGGTGCGCGGTGATGCCGCGGACGCGCGCATTCCACCAGCGGACGCCCTCACGGACGCTCGCCGGCGCGTCGAGGCGAATCGCGTGCTTGTCGGGAATCATCCCTTCGCCGGCGACGTCGAGCGGGGCGCGCTCGCCACCGGAATGCGCACGCTGGAGGTGACGAAACCACGGCATCAGCGTCTGCCAGCCGAGACCTTCGTCGAAGGCGATGCCGGCCTGGCCGTCCTGCGTCCAGCGGACGGTGCCGTCGAGCGGGCGAAGCGCGTCGAAGGTGAGCTGGACGGAGTCGCCCACGGCGAGCTCGAGCTTCGTGTCGATGCCGACGCCGCCCTGCGAGATGTTGCGCGTGCGGGCGTGCTCGACCTTGTTGCCGCTGCGGATCGACACGAGCTGGCGGATCTCGACGCGCGGCATGGCACGGCGCTCGGCGGGGAGGCTGGCGAGCGTTCGGGCGAGCGTGCTGATGATGTCCACGGGCTCGTCGAATACGAAGCCGGCCTCACCTTCGGCGCACCAATCGACCTTGCCGGCGACCGACTGGCCGCTCGCCATTTCGAGGTGCATCGGCTCGTCCTTCGCAAGCTGGGCGCCGAGCTGGAGCGTGGCACCGGCGGACGAGAGCCGTTCGAGCGAGCAAGGGAAGCGTTCGCAATCGCTGACGAGGAACGCTGCGTCGAAAGCGGCCTGCGCATCGGGCTGGCTGAGCACAGCGCGGGGCGGATCGGCGGAGAGCGAGAAGACGGTCGCGGACCTGAGTGCCTGAATCATTACTGTTTTTCCCACCCCGGTCGCGTGGGAAGACATTGCTTAAAGGGGTTGAAAGCCGGGTTAAGACACGCGGTTGTAGAATCCCTAACGGCGGATCCTCAGGCCGACCAATCGCCTGATTTGCCGCCCTTTTTCGAGAGCAGGCGGATATCGCCGATCACCATCGCCTTATCGAGTGCCTTGGCCATGTCGTAGAGCGTGAGCAATGCCACGCTGGCGGCGGTGAGGGCTTCCATCTCGACTCCGGTCTTGCCTTCGGTCGCGGCGGTGGCAGTGACGGTGACGCCGGTCTCGTCGAGGGCGAGATCCACCGCGACCCGAGTGAGCGGGAGCGGATGGCAGAGCGGAATCAACTCGGCGGTCTTCTTGGCCGCCATGATCCCGGCGATCCGCGCGGTGGCGAGGACGTCGCCTTTCTTGACGCTACCCGTGCGGATCGCAGCGGCCGCCTCGGGCGACATATCGACGCGGCCGGTGGCGACTGCCTCGCGCGCAGTGACGGGTTTGCCGGCGACATCGACCATCCGGGCAGCGCCGGTTTCGTCGAGATGCGTGAGGTCGGTCATCCGACCAGCGCCCGCGTCGCGGCTTCGACATCGTGCTGGCGCATCAGCGATTCGCCGATCAGGAAGCAGCGGATATCGTGTTCGGCCATCGCGTCGAGATCGGCGCGGTTGGTGAGGCCGCTCTCGGCGACGAAGGTGCAGTCTCTCGGAGCATGGCGGACGAGTTCATAGGTTTTCTGAAGATCGACTTCGAAGGTCTTCAGGTTACGATTGTTGACCCCGATAAGCCGCGACTTGAGCCGGAGCGCGCGTTCGAGCTCGTCGGCGTCATGGACTTCGACGAGCACGTCCATGCCCTGCTCGATCGCGGCGGATTCGATCTCGGCCATCGGACCGTCGTCGAGCGCGGCGACGATGATCAGGATCGCATCGGCGCCGATGCTGCGCGATTCGGCGACCTGCCACGGATCGACCATGAAATCCTTGCGGATCACCGGCAGGTCGCACGCGGCGCGGGCGGCGATCAGATAGTCTTCATGCCCCTGGAAATATTCCTGGTCGGTGAGCACCGAGAGGCAGGCGGCACCGCCGGCCTGATAAGCGCGGGCATGCGCGGGGGGATCGAAATCGGGGCGGATCAGGCCTTTGGAGGGGCTCGCTTTCTTGATCTCGGCGATCAGGCCATAGCCGCCGGCGGAAACCTTGGCGTCGAGCGCGGCCTTGAACCCGCGCGGGGGCGTGGGCTCGGCGTGGCGGGCGGGTGCGGTGCGGCGGGCGGCGACCTCGGCACGCTTGGTTTCGAGGATCTTGTCGAGGATCGTGCTCATGCGAAGGCGATCCAGCAATCGAGCAGCGCGTTGGCGAGCCCGGCGTCGATCGCCTCGGCGGCTTCCTCGACTCCGTCGACGAGTTTGTCGGCGCGGCCGGCGACCATCAACGCCGCGGCGGCGTTGAGCAGGACGGCGTCGCGATAGGCGCCGGTCTCGCCGAGCAGGAGGCGGCGCAGCGCGAGGGCATTATATTCGGGATCACCGCCGCGGATCGCCGCGAGCGGGTGGCGAGACAGGCCAGCATCCTCGGGAGTGATGCGCGTGGGCAAATTCGCGCAGCCGACATTGACGACGATGCTCGCGCCGGCCGTGGAAAGCTCGTCGAGGCTTTCCTCGCCCGAGACCACCGCGGCGGCCTCCGAACCGAGCTGGGTCAGCGCCTCGGCATAGATCGGCGCGTAATCGGGACGGGCGATGCCGATCAATTGGCGGGTGACGTGCGCTGGATTGGCGAGCGGGCCCATCAGGTTGAAGATCGTGCGGCGGCCGATCCGGCGGCGCAGCGGGCCGATCCGCGCCAAAGCGGGATGGTGATGCTGGGCGAAGAGGAAGGCGATGCCGAGCTCGTGCAGGCTCTCCTCGGCGCGCGCCGCGGCGCGATCGAGGTTGAGGCCCAATGCTTCGAGCGTGTCGGCGGCGCCCGCCTTGGACGAAGCGGCGCGGTTGCCGTGCTTGGCGACGGGAACGCCGCAGGCCGCGACGACGAGGCTGACCGCGGTCGAGACGTTGAGCGTATGGTGGCCGTCGCCGCCGGTGCCGCAGACGTCGATCGCGCCTTTGGGGGCAGTGATCGGGACAAGCCGTTCGCGCATCGCCCGCGCGGCCTCGGCGATCTCGATGCTGGTCTCGCCGCGGATGCTGAGTGCGATGAGGAAGGCTTCGATCGCCTCTTCGGAAACGGTGCCGTCGAGGATATCGGCGAACGCCTGTGCGGCGCTTTCGCGCGCGAGCGGCGAGGAAGGATCGGGAAGGAGCGTCGAGACAGTCACCACGCCTCTATCCCGACGGCGTGCGGCTGAGTCGAGCAAATCCTGATGGGGTGGGCCCAAGCGTGGCTGTGCAGGGAGTCGGAAAACCCAATACGGCCGATCGATCGCAACAACCGCAAGATCGGTCGAGCACGTCACGGCCGGGAACGGCTAGCTGGTGGCGCCACGGAGGAAGAGACACATGAAGGCGGCGCCTCGGAACTATCAGGCCCGAATGCAGCGCGTGCTGGATTATATCGACCAGCATCTCGACGGCGATCTGGACCTGGAAACGGTGAGCCGGGTCGCCGCCTTCTCGAAGTTCCATTTCCACCGGCAGTTTTCGGCGACCTTCGGATTGTCGGTACATCGCTATGTCCAGCTTGCCCGGTTGAAGCGTGCTTCGCACCGGCTGGCGAAGGACGCCCAGAGCGTCACCGAAATAGCGATGGATGCCGGTTACGACGCACCGGACGCCTTCGCCCGCGCCTTTCGGCAGAGGTTCGGGCAATCGCCGTCGTCATTCCGGAAATCGCCCGACTGGGCACCGTGGCTTGCGGCCTTCGGGCCATTGGACAATGCCAGGAGCAAGCTGATGCAGATTACCTATGAGCAAGACGACGTGATGATCCGTGACGTGCCGCCGACGGCGGTGGCGATCATGGAGCATCGCGGCGACCGGGCGACGCTCGGGGATACGATCCAGCGGTTCATCGCGTGGCGCAAGGCTGCCGGCCTGTCACCCGAGACGAGCCCGACCTTCAACATCTTCCGTTCGGAGAGGATTCCCGCGAACCCGGCCGATTACAGCATGGACCTGTGCATCGGCACCGACCGGCCGATCGACCCCGACGACGCGCAGATGAAGGCGGGCACGATCCCCGGCGGGCGCTGCGCGGTGTTGCGTGTCGTCCACGACACCCACAATCTGGAGCCCGCCGCGCTCTATCTCTATCGCGACTGGCTTCCTGCCAGCGGCGAGGAGGCGCGCGACTTTCCGATCTATTGCCGGCGACACTTCTCGTTCTTCCCGAACGCGCCGGCGCATGAAGTGGTCGTCGAACTGTTTCTGCCGCTGAAATAGAGCCTTTAGCGGCTGGCAGCCGCGACCCGCTATGCCAGCGCCTTGGCCTCGATTCCCGCCAGCCGCATGAAGTTCGCCAGCATCGCATGGCCATGCTCGGTGGCGATGCTCTCGGGATGGAACTGGACGCCGTGGATCGGCAGATCGCGGTGGCGGAAGCCCATCACCGAGGCATCGTCGGCAGTCGCGTTGACGATCAGGTCGTCGGGAATGTCCGTGACGATCAGCGAGTGATAGCGCGTCGCGATGAAGGGCGAGGGCAGGCCGGCGAACAGGCCGGTGCCGTCATGTTCGACCGGACAGGTCTTGCCGTGCATCAGCCCGCCGCGCACCACTTGGCCGCCGAAATGCTGGCCGATCGCCTGATGGCCGAGGCAGACGCCGAGCAACGGCTTCTTCAGATCGGCACAGGCGGCGACGAGATCGAGGCTGATTCCGGCCTCGTTGGGGGTGCAGGGACCTGGAGAGATCAGGAAGGCCTGGGCATTGCTGGCGATGGCGTCGCGCGCGGTCAGCGCGTCGTTGCGGACCACCTGCACTTCGGCGCCGAGCTCCATCAGGTAATGGACGAGGTTCCAGGTGAAGCTGTCATAATTGTCGAGGACGAGGATCATGCAGGTCCGGTTAAGGCGTTTTGCGCTTTCTCACAATTGTCTTGGCCCGGAATTGCCTTGGCGCGGCCATAGTGCGGCGGCAACGCTGGCGGCACTGGGGCGTTGACCCGTCGAAGGAGCTTGCATGATTTCCAGTCTGTTGTTCGCCGCGTTGATGGCGAGTCCGGCTCCGGCGCGAGTCAGCGGGCCGCAGGACGGACCGCCCAAGCGCGTCCGCTCGATCCTGCTCTACGGCGACGAGCAATGCCCCAAGACCGAGGATCCGGACGAGATCGTCGTGTGCGCCAATGCGGGGGAATCGCCCTATCGCATCCCCAAGCGCTTCCGCGACCAGCCCAAGGAAGGCCCGACCTCGAACGCGTGGACCAACCGAGTTGAGGCAGTCGAGCAATTCAACCGTGCCGGGCTGCCGAACAGCTGTTCGCCGGTAGGCACGGGTGGCCAGACGGGCTGCACCCGCGCGGCGATCCGGCAATGGTATCAGGAGCGGCTCGACGCCAAGGCGAAGGCCGCGCGAGAGACGGCGCCTTGAACATCCTCTCCCTCTCCCCTTGTGGGAGAGGGAAGGGGCCCGCTCGCGTAGCGAGTGGGAAGGGTGAGGGGGACGTGAGTCTCACTCCCCCTCACCCTTCCGCCGACTAAAGTCGGCTCCCTCCCTCTCCCACAAGGGGAGAGGGTCTTTATTGCCCGAAGCCGGGTTCGCTGGCCCTCGCGACCGCTTCGCGGGCGGCGGCGAAGAGGGCGCCTGCCTTGGCTTCGCATTCGCGCTGCTCATATGCGGGGTCCGAATCCGCGACGATGCCGGCGCCGGCCTGGACATGCATCACGCCGTCCTTCACCAAAGCGGTCCTGAGCACGATGCAGCTGTCCATCGAGCCGTCGGGCGAGAAATAGCCGACGCCGCCCGCATAGGGCCCGCGCGTCTCGGGTTCGAGTTCGGCGATGATCTGGCAGGCGCGGACCTTGGGCGCGCCGCTGACCGTGCCTGCGGGGAAACCGGCGAACAACGCGTCGAGCGCGTCGCTACCTGCCTTGAGCCGGCCGACCACGTTCGAGACGATGTGCATGACGTGGCTATAGAATTCGACGGTGTAGCTGTCGGTGACGCGGACGCTTCCCGCCTCCGCCGCGCGGCCGACATCGTTGCGGCCGAGATCGAGCAGCATGAGGTGTTCGGCGCGCTCCTTGGGATCGGCAAGCAGGCTGGCGCGGTTTGCCTCGTCCTCGGCTGCGGTCTTGCCGCGAGGGCGGGTGCCGGCGATCGGGCGGATCGTCACTTCGCCGTCGCGCGCGCGGACGAGGATCTCGGGGCTCGATCCTGTCAGCGCGAAGCCGGGCAGATCGAGATGATAGAGGAAGGGCGACGGGTTCACCCGGCGCAGCGCGCGATAGAGCTCGAACGGCGGCAGTGCGAACGGCGTGGTGAAGCGCTGGGCGAGCACGACCTGGAAGATGTCGCCGGCGGCGATGTAATCCTTGGCGCGTGCGACCATCTCGCCATAGCGGCCAGGTTCGAGCACCGGCGTGAGCGCGACTTCGGGCAGGTCGGCGCGGACGGGGGCGGGCAGCGGGGCGCTCGCCAGCCGTGCGGCGGAGGCGTCGATGCGATCGGCGGCGGCTTCGAGCAGCACTTCCGGATCGCGGGACGCATCGGGCCAGACCGGCGCGACGAGGAACAAAGTGTCGGCGAGGCGATCGAAGATCAGGATCACCGTGGGGCGCACGAACATCATGTCGGGGACGCCGATCGGGTTCGCCGGCGGGCGCGGTAGCTTCTCGACCAGTCCGACGGTCTCGTAGCTGAAATAGCCTACGAGGCAGGCGAGCGCGCGTGGCAGCTCGGCTGGGACATCCATGCGGCAGCGCTCGACAAGGCTTCGCAGCGCTTCCAGCGCGGGCTCGGCACAGGGCGCAAACGCCTCGCGGTCAGTCAGCCAGTGCGGGTTGATCACGGCTTCGCCACCCGTGGCGCGGAAGACCAGATCGGGGGCGAGCCCGATCAGGCTGTGGCGGCCGCGGACCGATCCGCCTTCGACCGATTCGAGCAGGAAATCGCCGCGGCCGGGCTCGATCAGCTTGAGCGCTGCCGCGACCGGGGTTTCGGTATCGGCAACCTGCCGGCGCCAGAGCAGGGCCGGGCGCCCGGCGGCGAGCGCCGACCGGGCGGCTTCGACGCCTTGGGTCACGATCCGCTGGCCGTCCCCGTGCGGGCCAGATCGGCGCGCAGCTGCTGGATCGCCTTTTCGTTGCGCGTCACCTTCATCTGATTGCGCACCGACTCGATGAACTGGCGGGCGAGTTCGCCACCGATCTGCGGGGCGATGTCGCCGCGCACGCGGGCCATGGCGGCCTGATCGCCGGCGGCGCTGTGCTGTTCGACCTGGGCGAGATAGACGACGTAATAGCCTTCGCGATTGGGGCCTTCGACCAGTTTGGCCTTTTTGGGCGCCATGCTGAACGCCATCTGGAGATAGGGCGCCAACTGGCGATTGAGCACTTCCGCGCGCTTGAAGTCGAAATCCTTGGGCGGCGGGCCCTTGGTGACACCGGCCTCGGTCAGCGCCTGCCGCATCGGCACGCCCTTTTCGAGCTGGGCGACCACGGCGGTCGCGACGGTGCGCGCCTTTTGCAGCGCCTGCTCGACCAGATAATCCTTTACGACGCTCGCGCGGATCTGGGCGAGCGGGCGCGCCGCAGCGGGCACGATCCGCTCGAGGCCGACCAGTGCGAAGCTGCCGTCGGGGCCGAGCGGCACGATCTGCGGTTCGTCGCCGGCCTGCTCGATGCCGAAGCCGGCGCGCATGACGGGGACGAGCAGCGGATCGGGCTTGTAGTTGGGATCGTCGGGATTGGTGCCGGCGGGGGTGAGCGCGGGGGTACGTTCGGCGACGAGCTTGGCGTCGGCGACTGCCTCGTCGAAGGTCTTGCCGTCGCCGATGCCGTCGTCGAGCGACTGGCGCAGCTGGGCGAGCGTGTCGGCGAGCTTGCGCGCGCCGATCTCGGCGGCGAGCTCGGTGCGGGCCTGATCGAGCGTCTTCGCAGCGATCGGCTCAATCTTCTCGACCTGGAGCAGGTGCCAGCCGAGCGGCGAGCGGACCGGCCCGACCACTGCGCCTTGCGCTGCGGCAAAGGCGGCGCCGGCGACTGCGGGCGCGGTCTGGCCGGCCAAAGCGGGTTTCTCGACGCCGTCGAAGCTGGTGGTCTCGAGACCCGCGGCGGCCGCGGCGGCGGCGAGCGTCTTGCCGCCCTTCACTTCGCCGGCGATGCGATTGGCGGTCGCCTGATCGAGGATCACGAGCTGGCGGATGTTGCGCTTCTCGGTTGCCGCGAAGCGATTGCCTGCCTTCTTGTAGGCATCGGCGATCTCGGCCTCGGTCGCGGCAGTGCGGGCCTTCAGCGCGTCGGGCTTGACCGTCGCGAAGCGGACGATGCGGCGCTCGGGCACCATGTAGCGTGCGCGCTTCGAATTGTAGAAAGTGGTCAGCGTCTTGTCGTCGGGGTCGGCGCCGGGATCCATCGCGATCGTCGGCACAAGGCCGACCGTGCCCATGCGCCGTTCGAGCAGCAGCGAGGCATAAGGCAGGACCACGCCGTCGGGAATCTGGCTGCCCAATGTCGCGCGGTTCAGCATCCAGTTGCTGTAACGCGTATTGGCGATGTCTTCGCGAAAGGCGATTGGCGAGATGCGGTTCTGCGACAGCAGATCCTCGAACTGCTTCTGGCTGAACTTGCCGTCGAGCCCGTAGAATGCCGGGTTGCTGGCGATCTCGCCGTCGACCAGCTTCTTGCTGACCTGCATCCCCGAATCCTGTGCGAACTGGACCATCGCGGCGCTGTTGATGATCTCGTCGAGCGCCATCTCGAAGCCGCCCTGCGCGAGGAACTGCTCCATCGTCACATTCTGCCCTCCGCGCTGGAGATTGCGCAGATAGATGTCGATCCGCTGGCGGACCTCGCGATCGGTGATCTTGTGATTGCCTACCTGGGCGACCACCGAGCCGCCGCTGCCGCCGGCCGAGGAGCGCACGCCGGTGATGTCGCCGGCGGCGAAGGCCAGCGCGATGATCGCCAGGAAAACGAACACCGCGATCAGGCCGAAGCGCGACTTGGTGAAGCGGCGGAAGAAACTGAGCATGAAGAGCCGTTCGAAAGAGGAAGTCCGGGGTGCTTTAGGGCGGCAGATCGCGGCCATCAAGCTTGTGCCGCACGGCGGGCTTGCTATCGGCGATGCAGCAACGAGGGAGAAGGACATGCGCCGCAAGCTGGTCGCCGGGAACTGGAAGATGCACGGGCTCAAGTCCCAGCTCGGCGAGATCGCGGCGATCGCGGCGGCGGCGCGAGAGAATCCGCGGGTGGACGTCGCCCTGTGCGTGCCGTTCACGCTGATCGAGCCGGCCGTCGCGGTGGCCGGCGCGATGCCGATCGGTGCACAGGACGTGCACGAGGCCGACAGGGGCGCGCATACCGGCTGCATTTCGGCCGAGATGCTGCTCGAATGCGGCGCCACGCTGACCATCGTCGGCCATTCGGAGCGGCGCGCCGACCAGCATGAGACCAGCCATGACGCCTGGGCCAAGGCGGCCGCAGCGCGGCGGCAAGGGCTCAAGGTGATCCTGTGCTGCGGCGAAACCGAGGCTGAGCACGATGCCGGCCGGGCCGAGCGGATCGTCCAGTCGCAGATTGAGAAGTCGTTGCCCGAAGGCGCGCATGGCGACTGGCTGACGCTCGCTTATGAGCCGCGCTGGGCGATCGGCACCGGCAAGACCCCGACGCTCGAGGAAATCGCCTCGATGCACGCGATCGCGCGCGCCAAGCTGCGCACGATGGTGGGCGACGCGGCCGACGGGATCCGCATCCTCTACGGCGGATCGGTGACGGGCGCGAATGCGGCGGACATCCTCGCGGTCGACAATGTCGACGGCGCGCTGGTCGGCGGCGCGAGTCTCACCGCCGGGAAGTTCGTGCCGATCATCGAGGCTGCGGCGGCAGTGAGCCGAGGTTGAGCTGTTCGTCGGGGAACAAGATTAATGTTTGGCAGACTGCCCGCCGAGAGTGAGGAAGGCAGTGCCGCTCGACAGCAGCGCCATCACGGCGCCGACCAACGCGCCGCCGTGGAAAGCTGCGATCAACGCAGGTCCGGCGCTGGCGATCACCGCGCCCGCAATCGCCGTGGCGATCAGGCCGCCGGTGCGTGCGATCGCGCTGTTGAAGCCCGAGGCGGTGCCGCCATGCGTGTCGTCGACCGAGGCGAGCACTGCGGTGGTGAGCGGGGCGGCGACGCTCGACATGCCGATCGCGATGACGAGGCAGCCGGGGAAGACCGAAGTCCAATAGGATGCGTCCTCGTCGACCAGGACGAGCAATGCGAAGCCGATGGCGACGACGAACGCGCCGATGGTGAGCGGCCAGCGCGGCCCCACCTGCGCCGTCACGCGCCCCATCACTCGCGACGCCAGCCCCATGCCGAGCGGCATCGGCAGCAAAGCGAGCCCGGCTTGCAGCGCGGTGTAGCCCGCCGCCTCGATCAGCACGAAGGGAAGCAGCAGCAATACTCCGCCCAGCGCGCCGTAGAGCAGGAAGGTGAGCAGGGTCAGCCCGGCAAAGGCGCGCGAGCCGAACATCGCGACGGGCATCATCGCGCGGGCGCCGCGGTGATGCTCGATCCACAGGAACAGCCCCGTGGCGAGCAGGCCGGCGGCGAGGCCGATCGCCACGGTGGCGTCGAAGGTGTGATGGCTCGACCAGAGCGTGAGCGCCCAGGTGAGCGCGCCGAGCGCGACCGTGGCGGCAAAGGCGCCCGGCAAGTCGAGCGGCAGCTCGCCCTCGGCGCTTTCCTCGACATATAGCAGCGCGATCAGGATCGCGGCGGCGGCCACCGGCACGTTGACGTAGAAGATCGCACGCCAGCCGATCGCGTCGACCAGCCAGCCGCCAAGCGGCGGGCCGACCGCGCCGGCGATCGCGCCGACTCCGGCCCAGGTGCCGATCGCCTTGCCGCGCGCTTCACCGGTGAACGAATGGCCGAGCGTCGCGAGGCTGTTGGGGAGCAGGATCGCCGCGCCGATGCCCTGCGCCGCGCGGGCGACGAGGAGCACGGTCAGGTCGCTCGCGAGTGCGCAGGCGATCGAGGCGAGGGTGAAGATCGCGATGCCGATGACGAGCAGTTTCCGCCGTCCGAAATGGTCGCCCGCCGCGCCGCCGATCAGCAACAATGCCGAGAGCGGCAGCAGATAGGCGTTGATCGTCCATTGCAGTTCGGCGGGCGTCGCGTGGAGATCCGCGCCGATCGCCGGCAGCGCGACGTTGGTGACCGAACCGTCGATAAAGGCGAGGCTCGACGCGAGAATGCACGCGACGAGAGTGAGCCTGGGGTGGGCGGCCTGCATGCGGCTGGCGATAGCAGAGGCATGCGGCGACGGGGAGGGGGCTCAGCCGGCGTAGCGGTCCTTCAGTACCTTCCACGTCGCGCGCAGGCTGACTGCCTCGGCGCCCTTCGGCCGGCCGGGCTTGGCCGAGCCGTTCCAGCAGAAGATGTCGAAATGCGCCCATTGCGCCTTTTCGGGCGCGAATTCCTTGAGGAACAAGGCGGCCGTGATCGCGCCACCGAAGGGGCCCTCGGCCGCATTGACCAGATCGGCGACGTCGGACTTGAGCAGATCCTTGTACGGATCGTAGAGTGGCATGCGCCACATCGGATCCGCCTCGGCCTCGGCGGCGGCGAGCAGTTCCGAGGCGAGCGTGTCGTCATTGGCGAACAGGGCCTGCAGGTCGGCGCCGAGCGCGACGCGGGCAGCACCGGTGAGCGTCGCGAAGTCGAAGACGAGCTCGGGATTGCTCTCGGCCGCCTTGGTGAGCGCATCGCCGAGGATCAGCCGGCCTTCGGCATCGGTGTTGCTGTTCTCGACCGACAGGCCTTTGCGGGAGATCATGATGTCGCCGGGGCGCGTGGCCTCACCGTTGATCGAATTCTCGACCGCGGGGACGAGCATGTGGAGGCGGACGGGCAGGCGGTTCTGCATCACCAATTCGGCGAGCGCGAGCGCGTGCGCGGCACCGCCCATGTCCTTCTTCATCAGCCGCATGCCGGCGGCGGTCTTGATGTCGAGCCCGCCGGTATCGAAGCACACGCCCTTGCCGATGATCGCGATGCGCGGATGATCGGGATTGCCCCATTCGAGCTCGATCAGCCGCGGCTCGCGGCCCTCGCCGGCGGCCTTGCCGACCGCCCAGAGCATGCCATAGCCCTTCTCGACTTCCTTGCCCTTCACGACGGTGAGCGTCGCGCCATATTCCTTGGCCAGATCGGCGGCGGCGGCCTCGAGATCGGCGGGCCCCATGTCGTTGGCGCCGGTGTTGATCCGGTCGCGCAACTTGAAGGTGACACCGGCGAGGCGCAGCGCCTCTTCCATCTTCGCGGGATCGGCGGTGAGCAAGATGCGCGGGCCAAGCGCCTTGTCGTCCTTCTTCTTGTAGCGATCGAATTTGTACTGGGCGGTCAGCCAGCCGAGCAGCGCCTTGCCGGGCTCGCGGCCGTCGACGCGATAGGTGCCCTCGGGCAACGTGTCGGCGAGTTTGGCGAGGCACCAGGGCGTGAGCCGCTCGACATTGGCGACCACGGTGACGACCGACCAGTCCTCGGGCCCGTCACCGGGCAGGATCGCGCTCGAATAGCCGGTGGGCACCAGTTTCTGCGCCTGCGCGGCAATGCGGTGGCGCGGCGGCTGCGCGGCGAGCCAGGCATCGAAGCCCTTGGCGTCGATCAGATGGATAGTGCGCGCGGGCTGGCCGCGATCGGGCTGAACAAGCGTGTTGAGATCAGGCATGGCCAGTGATCTAGGGGCGCAAGGCCGCCGCGCCTAGCCCCGGATTCAAGATGAATTTTTGTTCATTTCGGAACCGGTCTCCCGTCCGGCTGGTTAGCCCAGGGTCCTGACGCCCCAGCCTCAAGGGAGCGCCCCGTTCACGGGAGACTGCGTGTGACCGATGCTCGTGGCGATGCCGACGATCAGCCTCCGGTACGGAGCGAACCCCTTGCCAGCAGACGGCGTTGGGGTAGCTGGCTGTCGATAATCGCGGGCGTGCTCCTCGCTCTGATCGGGCTGATCCTCACTATCGGCGGGGCGTGGCTCGCGGTGCTTGGCGGGTCGCTTTATTACCTGCTGGCGGGCGTGGCGATGGTGGTGGCAGGCGTGCTGCTGATCCGCGGACGGATGCTCGGCGGCTGGGTCTATCTTGCGATCGTCGTGCTCAGCGCGCTCTGGGCGTGGTGGGAAGTCGGAGCCAATGCCTGGGCGCAGGTGCCGCGGGTGATCGCGCCGGTAGTACTGCTGCTCGAAGTGATACTGGCGATGGCGACGTTGAGCCGGCGGCAGGATCGCTGGCGGCTGGCGCTGATCGGCGTGGTCGCGGCCCTGGTGCTCACCACGGTCGATTTCTGGGTGGCGGCGGCGAACCAGCCCAACCCCGTGTTGGCGGCCTTGCCCGTAGCGGGCACGCGCGGGATGGGCGACCCCTCGAGTCAGCAGACCGGCGCCGACTGGCCGGCTTATGGCGGCACCACCAGCGCGCGGCGCTATTCGCCGCTGACCCAAATCAACGCGGAGAATGTCGGCAAGCTCCGGCGCGTCTGGACGATCCACACCGGCGATCTCCCATCCTCGCCGCAGATCCAGGGCACCTATGGCGCCGAGAATACGCCGCTCAAGGTGCGCGACAGCCTGTATCTGTGCACGCCCAAGAACATCCTGATCGCGCTCGATCCGGCGACTGGGAGGGAGAAATGGCGCTACGATCCCAAGGTGCCGGACAATGCGATCCCCTATACCGCCGCTTGCCGGGGCGTGGTGCATTATGCGGTGCCCGGAATGGCGGCGGACCAGCCCTGCGCCACGCGGATCATCGAGGGGACGCTCGATGCCCGGCTGATCGCCGTCGATGCGCGCTCTGGGCGGCTATGCGCCGATTTCGGCACCAATGGGCAAGTCGATACCAAGGTCGGGATGGGCAAGGTTCCCGACGGCTTCGTCTCGATCAATTCGCCGCCGACCCTGGTGCGCGGGATCCTCGTCACCGGACACCAGGTGCTCGACGGGCAGGATCGCTGGGCGCCTTCGGGGGTGATCCAGGGGTTCGACGCGCGCACGGGCCAATTGCGCTGGGCGTGGGACATGATGCGCCCGGAATGGAACGGCGCGCCGCCTGCCGGGCAGGAATGGTCGCGCGGGACGCCGAACATGTGGACGATGGCGAGCGGCGACGAGCAGCTCGGCCTCGTCTATCTGCCGATGGGGAACGCCGCGGCGGACTATTATTCTTCGCTGCGCCGCCCGCAGGAAAACGAGTTCGCCACTTCGCTGGTCGCGCTCGACGTCACTACCGGCAAGCCGCGCTGGCGCTTCCAGGCGGTGCGCAAGGACGTGTGGGACTATGATTTCGGCGCGCAGGCGACCCTGGTCGATTACAAGGGCGCGCCGGCCTTAGTGCTGCCCTCCAAGCAGGGCGACATCTATGTGCTCGACCGGCGGACCGGGCGGCCGCTGACGCCGATCGGCGAGATGAAAGTGCCCGGGGGCGGGGTTGAGCCCGAGCAGCGCGCGGCGACCCAGCCGGTGTCTTTATGGCATACGCTGCGCAAGCCCGACCTCACCGAGCGCGACATGTGGGGCATGTCGCCGATCGACCAGATGATCTGCCGGATCCAGTTCCGCAGGGCGAGCTATCAGGGGTTCTTCACCCCGCCCGTGACGAAGGGACATTCGATCGAATATCCCGGCTATAATGGCGGGACCGATTGGGGCGGTGTCGCCGTCGATCCGGCGCGCGGAGTGATCGTCGCCAACTACAACGACATGCCCAATTACGTCCGGCTGGTGCCGCGTGCCGAGGCCGACAAGCTCGGCTGGGCGCCGCGTGATCAGGCGCGCGGGAGGATCGGCGGCGCGGAGGGCGCGGGCGATCCGCAGGCCAACACGCCTTATGCGATCAGCGTCAATGCCGGCTGGCGGCTGCCCTTCACCGGTATGCTATGCAAGCAGCCGCCTTATGGCGGGATCCGCGCGATCGACATGGCGACGGGCAAGACGATCTGGGACCGCGCTTTCGGCGAGGCACGGACCAACGGGCCGTTCGGTATTCCCTCGATGCTGCCGATCACCATCGGCACGCCCAACAATGGCGGCGCGGTGGTGACCGCGAGCGGGCTCGTGTTCATCGCGGCGGCGACCGACAATCTGATCCGCGCGATCGACCTCAATACCGGCAAGACGGTGTGGAAGGACGTGCTGCCCGGCGGCGGGCAGGCGACGCCGATGACCTATGAGATGAACGGCAAGCAGTATCTCGTCCTCTATGCCGGCGGACACCATTTCATGGAGACGCCGGTGAGCGACGAAGTGGTGGCCTATGCGCTGCCGTGAGCCGGATGCGCCTTCACATAGTCGATGAAGGCACGCAGCGGCGCGGGGACGAGACGGCGGCCGGGATAATAGAGAAAGGGGCCGGGAAAGCTTTCCCACCAATCCTCGAGCACCGGGACGAGCGCGCCGCTATGGAAATGGGGGCGCAGCACGCCCTCGAACGAGGTGACGATCCCGGCTCCGGCGATCGCTGTGTCGATCAAAAGGTCGAACGCAGTGCTGAGACTGACGACCAAGGGGCCGTTGGGCTCGACGCGAACCGCCTCGCCGTCGCGGACGAATTCCCAGGCATGCAGGCCGCGATTGGCGAAGCGGCCGCGCAGGCATGCGTGCTGGAGCAAGTCGCTCGGGTGCCCGGGCGTACCGCGGCGCGCGAGATAGTCGGCTGAAGCACCTGCGGCGAAGCGCTGGACCCGCGGCCCGATCGGCACCGCGATCATGTCCTGCTCGAGCCTTTCGTCATAGCGGATGCCGGCGTCGCACCCCGAGGCGAGCAGATCGACGAAATTGTCCTCGGCGATGATCTCGAGCTGGATCTCGGGATAAGCAGCGAGGAAACCGGGCACGATCAGGGGAAGCACCAGCCGCGCCGCGATCACCGGCACGTTGAGCTTGAGCGTGCCGGCCGGCCGGTCTCGAAAGAGATTGACCACGTCGAGCGCGGCCTCGACTTCGTCGAGCGCGGGGCCGAGCCGCTCGAGCAAGCGGCTACCTGCTTCGGTCGGCGCGACGCTGCGGGTGGTGCGATTGAGCAGGCGGACGCCGAGCCGCGTCTCGAGCCTGCGTACCGCATCGCTGAGCCCCGATGCGCTGGCGCCGGTGGCGCGGGCAGCGTCGCGAAAACCCTTCGCGCGCGCTACTGCGAGGAAGGCGTCAAGGTCGCCGAGATCCATTGTGCGAAATTCCGTACAGCCTGTACCGATTGTGCCGGATTATCGCGCGACGATGCAAGGCTTAGATAAGCGGGGTCTCGATACAGGAGTGCAGATGATGTCCGATTTTCCGATGACCTGGCAACTGGGCGACCGCAGCGTGAACCGCGTCGGCTATGGCGCGATGCAGCTTGCCGGGCCCGGCGTGTTCGGCCCGCCCAGGGACCGCGATCAGGCGATTGCGGTGTTGCGCGAGGCAGTGGCCTCAGGCGTCAATCACATCGACACCTGCGACTATTATGGGCCGCACGTCGTAAACCAGATCATCCGAGAGGCGCTGTACCCCTATCCCGGTGACCTGATGCTCGTGACCAAGGTCGGCGCGAAGCGGGACGAGGCCGGCGCGTGGCTGCCGGCGTTCACGCCCGACGAGATCGAGGCCGCAGTGCACGACAATCTGCGCAACCTCGGGCTCGAGGTGATCCACGCGGTCAACCTTCGCGTGATGGGCGATGGCGGGCATGGGCTCAGCGAAGGCACGATCGCCCCGCAGTTCGAGCGGCTGGCGCGGCTGCGCGAACAGGGGCTGATCCGCCACCTCGGGATCAGCAACGCCACTGCGACGCAGATCGAGGAGGCGCGGGGGATCGCACCCGTGGTCTGCGTGCAGAATCACTATAATCTCGCGCACCGCGACGACGATGCGGTGATCGATTCACTGGCGGAGGCGCGGATCGCTTACGTGCCTTTCTTCCCGCTCGGCGGCTTCTCGCCGCTCCAGTCGGGCACGCTCGACACGGTGGCGCAGCAACTCGGGGCGACGCCGATGCAGGTCGCGCTGGCCTGGCTGCTCCAGCGTTCGCCGAACATCCTGCTGATCCCGGGCACGTCTTCGCTCGGGCACCTGCGCGAGAATCTGGCGGTTCGCGAACTGGTATTGCCGGACGACGCCGTGGCGACCCTCAACGGGATCGCAGGCTGAGGTCAGTCGACTGGCTTTACCTTGGGCGCGCACATTGCCAGCGCGCGATCGATGATGTGGACGAGGCGACGGCGGCCTTCGGCAAGGCCGTCGGCTCCGTCGCCGCGGTCGAGCGTCTCGAAGTTGAGATAGTCGAGCCCGTGCAACACCGCGTAGTTGGAGAGCGATCGATCGCTTTCCACGACGCGTTCCTGGACGACGTTGAAGTCGGCGGCGATCATTTCGTCGCGGCAGAAAGCGGCCGAGGGGTTGTCGCTGGTGCGGAAGGTGGCGAAGGCGACGGTATCGTCGTCGTCCCACGGCCAGGCGCGGCCGAGCGAAGGGCTGGGGCGCAGCATATCGTCGCAATAGCGGATCGAAATCACCCCGCTGCCGGGCGGATCGGACTTGTTGCAGCGCGATTCGCCGGTGTCGAAGCCGCGCGCATTGGTGTGGAGCGCGATGATCGGCATGCCGGGCGTCAGGTCGGCGAGAATGCGGCGGGCATAGCCGGGCAAAGCGGTATCGAAGTTGCGGTTGGGATCGACCGGACGGCCGTAATCGACTGCCCGATTCATCCGGGCGCCGTCATCGGCGATGCCGGCATCGACTGCGATCAGCGTGCCGCCATATTTCCGGACTGCCTCCAGCCCGGCCTCGAATCCGGCATTTTCATTGTCGTGCGGCACGAACCAGAGCGGGCCGCGGCGGTGACCCGCGTTTTCGATACGCCAGAGCCGCCACGCCGCACGCTCCTCGCGGAACTCGATGCGGCTGACATCGAGGCCCCGCCACTCAGCGGGATCGCGGTGGCGGGCGAAATCATCGTCCTGAACCGCCAGCGGGTCGACGCTGGTCACTTGCGTTGCGGAATCGCTCGGGCTGGCCAGGCTCAACCAGGCGATGCCCGAGAGGAGCGCGGCACGAATCAACGCGGCTGGACCAGGAACTGCTCGAATTTCCCCTGTGCGCCCGGCTCGGCATAAGTGATCGCGATCAGCCGCTTGCCGTCATAGACGATCTCGTAGTTGCGGTTGACGAAGCCGCCGCGCAGCCGCGGCTTGCCGAGCGGCGTGAAGCGTGCCGGATCGCCGAGCGGGGCGAGGCTGTCGTGATAGTCGGCAGTCGCCTGGGGCGTGAAATAGTAATTGGCGTCTTCGGTGAGCAACGCGCGGTCAAGCTTGCCGGTGCGCAACTGGTCGAACAGGTTCCGGGCGAGCGCGTCGCGCTGCTGATCGAGGCTGGCCACGGGCTGCGGCGGGGTGATCGGGTAGAAGAGATTGGTGATGTCGGTCGTGATATCGCCTGGCGCGCCGCCGAAATCGGCGTTGACCAGAGCGACCACTGCGAAGCGCTTTTCGGGCAGCACGAAATTCTCCGATAGGAAGCCGACGGCCTCGCCGCCATGCTCGACCACCGGCGTTCCTTCGCGCCTCCCCAATGCCACGCCGAGGCCGTAATGCGTGCCGCTGCCGTCGGCGAGCTTCACTTCGGTCTCCTGTGCCGCCCAATCTTCCGGCGAGAGGATTTTCCGGTCGATCCGGGCGATGTCCCATTTGGCGAGGTCGCTGGCCGACATGGCCAGTTCGCCCGCCGCCCAGAGCCATCCGTGCGCGGCGGGCTTTGCCGGACGCACGGGGCCGAGCGCGAAGCGGTGCGTGCCCTGCGGAAAGCCCTTTCCGACGGCATAATCCTGATCCATCGCCTGCATGCCGAGCGGCTTGAGGATCTTCTTCTGGAGATAATCGAGCAGCTTCATGCCCGAAGCCTTCTCAATGATCATGCCGGCGACGACATAGCCGGTGTTCGAATATTGCCACGCGGTCCCAGGTTCGAAATCAAGCGGCTTCTTCGCCCAGCGATCGAGGATCTGCTGCGGCGTGACCGGCTTCTCCATCGCCGCGAAATCATAGTCCTGCGGCCAGTAATCCTGAATGCCGGCAGTGTGGCTGAGCAGCTGGCGGACGCTGATCCGCTCGGCGCCGGTGATGCCGGGCACCCATTTCGAGACCTTGTCGTCGAGGCTGAGCTTGCCTTCATCCTCGAGCAGCAGGAGCGCGGCGGCGGTGAATTGCTTGGAGACCGAGGCGATCTGGTATTTGGCGTCGGCGCTGGTGGCCTTCATCCCCGGGCCTTGATCGCCATAGGCTTTGGCGAAGACGATCTTGCCGTCGCGGACGATCGCGACCGAGGCGGAGGGGACGCCCGATGATTTCAGCGCATCGGCGACGATCGTATCGACCTTGGTGGTTTCGGCGGGGGTGAGCTGCTGGGCGGCAGCCGGGGTGGCGACGAGCAGGGCGGCGAGCAGGGTGCGGAACATCGGGCCTCCGGAATGGACCGCCCGAGCTTAGGCCAGCCTTTCGGCGGCGTCATCCCGGCCGCTCTTTCGATGATGACCGGCAGCCTTGCCCACGGGGCATGGCTCAGGGGGCGAGCGGCTCACCCGGGAGCAGTGCGAGGCGCGGGGCATAGGTCCATGCCTCCGAACGAACGGCGCGCGCGAATGCGAGTGCGGGGTGATCGGCGCCGAGCAAAGCGGCGAGATCGGGCTTCGTATCGGCGGTCGCGACAGGAGCGATGAGCAGATAGGGCGTGGGCGTCTCGCCGATGCCGCGATACCAGCTCGCACCGGTGATCGGCCGGGCGAGCAATGCGGCCTCGAATCGCTTTGCGTCGGTCACGGCGATCGCGTGAACCTGCACGAGCGCTTGTGGCTTTCGCTGTTCGAGCGGCTGGGCCTGGCTGGCCTCGCGCCACAGCTCCCAGCCTTCGTTGCCGATCGCCGCGGCATAGGCCGCCGCGTTGGCGCGGAAGTCGGCGCCGTCTTCCTCGACGCGAGGGCGATTCGCGAGGCGCTCGGGCGTGGTGCCGAACGTGCCGTCGACAAAGGCGCCCGCGCGATCGCCGGCTGTCACGTACCAGGCGTACCAGACGAGCTTGTCGCCGATCCGGGCATGCCATTCGAGATGCTTGCGATACCCCGCCTCGAAGGCCGGCTTGTCGCTGAGCCTATAGGCATAGAGATGCGCGGTGCCGCCAGACTGCGCGGCCGCGGGAAGCGGCGCGGCGAGCATCGTGAGCGCGAGGAACAAGAGAGGACGCATCTGGATTCTCCTTCGCGCGGAGATCTAGGTCGAGATGCTCTGGAAAACAGCCCTCCGTGCCGATGAAGGGCGGAAAATCAGGCGAGCGGCACGCCGTAGAGATCGTGCTCGTCGGCATCCTCGATCGAGACGCTGACGATGTCGCCCTGCTTGAGATGTCCCGCGTCGCGCAGGAAGACCTCGCCGTCGATCTCGGGGGCGTCGGCCTGGCTACGGCCGGTCGCGCCGTCCTCGCCGACTTCGTCGATGATCACCTCGAGCGTGCGGCCGACCTTGGCCTGGAGCTTGGCGGCGGAGATCGCCGCGGTCTTCTCCATCACCCGGGCGTAGCGCTCTTCCTTGACCTCTTCGGGCACCGGATCGGGCAGGCTGTTCGCCGATGCGCCCTCGACCGGCTCGAAGCGGAAGGCGCCGACGCGGTCGAGCTGGGCCTCGTCGAGCCAGTCGAGGAGATACTGGAAATCCTCCTCGGTCTCGCCGGGGAAGCCGACGACGAAGGTCGAACGGACCGTGATGTCCGGCGCGATTGCGCGCCAGCCGCGCAGCCGCTCGAGCACCTTCGCCTCGTTGGCGGGGCGGCGCATGCGGCGGAGAACGGCGGGCGAGGCATGCTGGAACGGGATGTCGAGATAGGGGAGCACCAGCCCCTCGGCCATCAAAGGGATGACCTGATCGACATGCGGATAGGGGTAGACGTAATGGAGACGCACCCAGGGCGCGATCTTGCCGAGCTCGCGGGCGAGATCGGTCATGTGGGGGACGATTTCCTGCCCCTTCCACATCCGCGGCTCCTTGCGGATGTCGACGCCGTACGCAGACGTGTCCTGGCTGATGACCAGCAGTTCCTTCGTCCCCGCGTCGACGAGCTTCTCCGCCTCGCGCAGGATCGCGTCGGGGCGGCGGCTGACGAGATCGCCGCGCAGGCTGGGAATGATGCAGAAGGCGCAGCGATGGTTGCAGCCCTCGGAAATCTTCAGATAGCTGTAGTGGCGCGGCGTAAGCTTGAGCCCGGCATCGGGGACGAGGTTGACGTAGGGCGAGGGCGGCATCGGCGCTGCATCGTGGACCGCGCCGACGACTTCCTCGTACTGGTGCGCGCCGGTGACCGCGAGGACGTTGGGGAAGCGCGCGCGAATGACTTCTGCTTCCTTGCCCATGCAGCCGGTGACGATGACGCGGCCGTTCTCCGCGATCGCCTCGCCGATCGCTTCGAGCGACTCTTCCTTGGCTGAATCGAGAAAGCCGCAGGTGTTGACCAATACGATGTCGGCGCCCTGATAATCGGGGGACATCGCATAACCGTCGCTGCGCAGCTTGGTGAGGATGCGTTCGCTGTCGACGAGGTTCTTCGGACAGCCGAGCGACACCATCCCTATGCGAGGGGACTCAGGGAGTTTGGTTGCCATGATTGGCGGGCGACATAGGCTTTTTCGCGCAAATTGCTAGCCGGGGGTTTCCGAAGTACCTTCACGTTCCTGCAGGACAGGGGAGGGGATGATGCATTTTCATTGGATTGCGATCGTGCTGGCGGCGCTTGCTGGCTTCCTGGTGGGCGGACTCTGGTATGGGCCGTTGTTCGGAAAAGCGTGGATGAAAGCGCGCGGGATCACGCCGGAGAGCGCGGCCGGCGCCAACATGGCGCTGATCTTCGGCACGACCTTCGTGCTCAATCTGGTCGCGGCGTTCATGCTCGACCATCTCTATCAGACCTATGACGCGCCATTGGGGCTGCATTATTCGCTGGTGGTCGCGGCGATCATCGGCGTCGGCTTCGTCGCGACCTCGTTCGGCGTGAACTATCTGTTCTCGCGCCAGCCGCGGTCGCTGTTCTTCATCGACGCGGGCTATTGGATCACGGTCTATCTGGTGATGGGGGCGATCTTCGGTCTGCTGGCCTAGGTTGCGATCACCGGCGCCCGGAACAGGAAGAACGCCCCGGCCGCGATCAGCGCGAAGCCGATCAGATGGTTCACCGTGATCTTCTGACCGAGATAGAGGATCGAGAAGGCCGCGAACACCGCGAGGGTGATCACTTCCTGCATCCCCTTGAGCTGCGCCGCCGAATAGACATTGCTGCCCCAGCGATTGGCGGGGACGGCGAGGAGATATTCGGGAAGCGCGATCAGCCAGCTCACCAGGATCACGAGGATCAGCGGCACGGCTTTGAAGCGGAGATGGCCGTACCAGGCGAAGGTCATGAAGATATTCGAGACGATCAGCATGAGGATCGGCAGGATGTTGGCGAAGAGATTTGCTGGCATGGCGGAACCATCGCCGCGGCAGAATGAGGGTCAAGCATGAAAGTGACGAGTCAGGCCGAATTGGTAGCCCAGCTTCGCGCGCTCGGGGTTCGCGAGGGCGGTGTGCTGCTGGTGCATTCGAGCTTCCGTGCGGTGCGGCCGGTGGAGGGCGGACCACTGGGCCTGATTGCGGCGCTGCGCGCGGCGCTGGGGCCGGAAGGGACCCTGGCAATGCCCTCGGCTACCGGCGAGGACGATCTGCCTTTCGATCCCGCCACGACGGCCAATCGCGAGGATCTGGGGATCGTGCCGTCGCTGTTCTGGCAGCAGCCCGGGGTGGTGCGCAGCGCGCATTTCGATGCGGTGGCGGCGATCGGGCCCGAGGCCGAGTGGATCACGGGCGGCCCGTTCGTGTTGCCGCCCGCGGCGCCAGGAAGCGCGATCGACCGAATCCGCGAGGCGGGCGGCCAGATCCTGCTGCTCGGCGTGGGTCACGATGCCAATACGATGCTGCATCTGGCCGAATTGCTGGGCGGCGCGCCCTATCGCAGCGACTATCACTATACCCGCGCCGACGGCGTGCGCGTGGACTATGGCGAGAATGACAGCTGCTGCGAGAAATTCGCGCTCGCCGACGACTGGCTTCGCGCCGAGGGGCTCCAGTGCGAGGGGCGGATCGGCAACGCGGATTCCCGGCTGTTCGACGTGGAGGATCTGATCCGGGTGGCGGTGCCGCGCGTGCAGGCGGACCCTTTGGTCTTTCTGCATGGCTCCGAAGGCTGCGAGGAATGCGACGAGGCGCGGGAGAGCCTTAGCCGGTGATGATCTCGACGATCTGATCGCCGGCCATCAACGCCGCCGCTTCGGGCGCCTTGTGGCCATGGGCGACTCCATTGCGATAGATGCGCAGGCCGAGGCCGGTCTGGATCGCGGCGAGCGGCTTGCCGACTTCCTCGCCGCGCACTGGCCGCTCGGACAGCTCGACCTCGCCGTGGAACGAGGCGAGGTCCATCAGATATTCGGACAGATGCGGGCCCTGGCACGAGCTGGCGAGCAATAGCCCGGCGAAGCTGACCGGATTGACCACGGTGGTGGCACCGGCAGCGCGCGCGGGCAGCTCGTTATCTTCGTTGCGGACGATCACGCTGATCGGGATCGCGGGGGCGAGGTGACGGGCCGTGAGGGTGATCAGAATCGAGGTGTCGTCGCGGCCCGCGCATACGATCAGCGACTCGGCGCTTTCGATCCGGACGTCCTTGAGGATCTGGTCGCGCGTCGCATCGCCCTGGAGGACGATGCAGCCGCATGCCTTCGCGCCGGCTAGATTGCTCTCGCTGGTGTCGATCACGACGATGTGGCCCGGGTCGGTGCCGCGTGCGATCAGTTCGTCGACGGTTTCCGACCCGGTGGTGCCGTAGCCGGCGACGATGATGTGCCCGGAAAGGGTCCGCTGGATCACTGCCATACGCCATTTGTCCCAAGTGCGCTTGAGCACGAAATTATAGGCGGTGCCGAGGAAGAGCAGCACCACGAAGACGCGGATCGGCGTGACCACGAACGCGTCGAACATCCGCGCCGAATTGCTGACCGGCACGATGTCGCCATAGCCCGTCGTCGTGACCGAGATCGAAGTGAAATAGAGAATGTCGAGGAAGCTGACGTGACCGTCGGCAGTGTCCTTCAGCCCATCGCGTTCGATCCAGTGGACTCCCACGGCGAGCGAAAGCAACCCCAGCACGGCCAGCACCCGCCACGCGATCGACACCCAGACCGGGAGGCTCGACTTGCGCTTGAGCGTCGCGGGCGGGAGCATGGCCATTCGGGGCTAGCGCGCGGGCAGCCTCGATACCGGATCGACCGGCGTGCGCCCCTGGCGGATTTCGAAATGGAGTTCGGGTCGGTCGGCGAATCCCGAATTGCCGGAGAGCGCAATCATCTGGCCTTTCTTCACCGATTGGCCTCGCTGCACAAGCAATTGTCCGGCATGGCCATAGACCGTGGTGGTGGCATTGCCGTGCTTGACAATGACGAGGCCGCCGAGCGCCGGGACGTCGCTGCCGACATAGGCCACCACGCCGTCGGCGGCGGCAAGGACGGGCGTGTCGAGCGGGACGGCGATCTTGATGCCGTCGTTCCGCTCACCGCTCTTGCCGGGGCCGAAGCGCTTCACGATCGAGCCCTTTACCGGCCAGGCGAACAGGCTTGCCACACGCGTGACCGGCGTCGCGACCGGCGTGGTCGCAGGGAGCACGCGTGCCGAGGAGGCGGTCGGTTTGGCGGGCTTGGCATTGGCCGCCAGCGCGGGTTCGCCGCCGGTAAGGATGTCGTCGATGTCGAGATGGAAGCGTGCCGCGCGTTCCTCGATCGTCTCGGGGCGTGCGCTCGGGATCAACAGCCGCTGGCCGGTGCGCAGGATATAGGGTTCCTCGAGCGCATTGGCCGACACGACGTTCGACCATTGCACGCCGTAGGCGCGGGCGATCGCGATGCCGGTCTCGCCGCCGCGGACGAGGTGATAGCGGCCGCCGGGGATGCTGAGCCGTTGGCCCGGCTGGATGACGAAGGGGGCGGCGAGGTTGTTGGCACGGGCGATCGCCTCGGAGCCGGCACCGGTTTTGGCCGCGATCGAACGAAGCGAATCGCCCGATTGCACGACATAAGTCGAACTCGTCACCTGCCGCGCATCGGCGGTGACGCGACGCGCCTCCCAGGCAGGAGGTGGCGCGGGCAGCGCGCGCACGTCCTGATCGAGCGAACGGCGCTCGAATTGCTCCTGTGGCCGATTTTGCTCCGGCGCATCATAACTGCGCGCTTCGCGCCCGGCCTCAGCCGGTATGCAGCCCGACATCAATATGACGCCGAACAGCAGTGCCCCCATCCGGTGCATTGCGAACCCCCTCACCCCTGAAAATTTAATAAGGGAAACAGGGATGCTTAACAATAGACTGACTTGAGACTTTCCAGCGAGTTGCGGTGAGTGAGATCGAGGTGCAGCGGCGTCACCGTGATCCAGCCCTGCTCGATCGCCTCCAGATCGGTGTCCGGATCCGGCGTGTGTGGCAGCCGGCTCATCGCGAGCCAGTAATAAGGAAAGCCGCGCGGATCGACGCGCTTGTCGAGCCCGACCCGGCCATAATCGCGCAGGCCCTGCGCGACGGGCTTGATACCCCTTACCGCTTCGGGCGGGACCGGCGGGAAGTTGATGTTGACCAGGGTCCGCGGCGCCCAGGGCGCGTCGAGCAGCGGCTTGAGCGCGCGTTCGCCCCATGCCTCGGCAGTGTCGAACGGTACCTGATCGCCCATGCCGGTGTGCTCGTAGCGCTGGCTGAGCGCGACCGAACGGATGCCCGCCAGCGCGCCTTCCATCGCAGCCGAGACGGTGCCCGAATAGCTCACATCCTCGCCGAGATTGCCGCCACGGTTGACGCCCGAGAGGATGAGATCGGGCGGCGAATCCTTCATCGCCTCGGCGAGCGCGAACATCACGCAATCGGTGGGGGTGCCGCGTACGGCATAGCGGCCGTCGCCCATGCGGCGGACGCGGAACGGCTCGGTCAGGGTGAGGGAGCGGCTCTTGCCCGATTGCTCTTCGGCAGGGGCGACGATCGTGATGTCGTCGGAGATCGTCCGCGCGATGCGTTCGAGGACGCCAAGGCCGCGCGCGTGGATGCCGTCGTCGTTGGTGAGCAGGATGCGCATCAGCGCAGCGGTTCGAGTCGGTTGAGGCCGCCGAGATAGGGCTGGAGTGCTTCGGGCACCGCCACGGCGCCGTCCTCCTGCTGGTAGTTCTCGATCACGGCGACCAGCGTCCGGCCGACGGCGAGGCCCGAGCCGTTGAGCGTGTGGACGAAGCGTGTCGCCTTCTCGCTCTCGGGGCGATAGCGCGCGTTCATCCGGCGGGCCTGGAAATCGGTGCAGGTCGAGACGCTGGAGATTTCGCGATAGCGCGCCTGGCCGGGAAGCCACACTTCGAGGTCGTAGGTGCGCGCGGCCGAGAAGCCCATGTCGCCGGTGCAGAGCTTCATGCGGCGGAAGGCGAGGCCGAGCTTTGTCAGGATGTCTTCCGCGCAGGCGGTCATCCGCTCGTGCTCGTCCTCGGACTGGTCGGGCGTGGTGATCGAGACCATCTCGACCTTCTCGAACTGGTGCTGGCGGATATAGCCGCGCGTGTCGCGCCCCGCGGAACCGGCTTCCGAGCGGAAACAGGGTGAGAGCGCCGTGAAGCGCAGCGGCAGCATCTCCTCGGGCAGGATCTGCTCGCGCACCGTGTTGGTGAGGCTGACCTCCGAGGTCGGGATCAGCCAGCGGCCGTCGGTGGTCTGGAAGCTGTCCTCGGCGAACTTGGGGAGCTGGCCGGTGCCGAACATGGTTTCGTCGCGGACGAGCAGGGGGACGACCGCTTCCTCGAAGCCGTGCTCGCGGGTGAGCGTGTCGAGCATGAACTGGCCGAGGGCGCGGTGGAGCCGGGCGGCGCTGCCGCGCACGAAGGTGAAGCGTGAGCCCGACAGCAGCGCGCCGGTCTCGAAGTCGAGCCCGAACGCGGGGCCGATCGCGTCATGTTCCTTCGCTTCGAAGGTGAAGGAGGGCGGCGTGCCGCGCTCGTGGATCAGTGCGTTGTCTTCCTCGTCGGCGCCCTTGGGCACGTCGGCGAGTGGTAAATTGGGGATCGCAGCCAGCGCGCCTGTAAGCTCGGCGCCGACCGCTTTCTCCTCGGCGTCGATCGCCGGCATGCGCTCCTTGAGCGCGGCAACTTCTGCCATCAGGTCGGTGGGATCGTCGCGGCGTGCCTTGGCGGCACCGATTGCCTTGGAGACTTCGTTGCGGCGCGCCTGCGCCACCTGCGCCTCGGTGATCAGCGCGCGGCGGCGCTCGTCGAGCGCCAGCAGCTCGGCCGAACGCGGCGCCAGCCCGCGCTTCGCCAGTCCGGCGTCGAAGGCCTCGGGATTTTCGCGGATGAACCGGATGTCGTGCATGGCCGGGCGTATGGCTGCGCGCGGTGGCCTGCGCAACCCTGAGCCACGCGGCTGCGTTGGACAAGCGACGAAAACGAAGGAGAAGACGATGCTGGTTCCGCACGATACGGTCGTGGTGGTCGCGGATGGCCGGAAGATGCTGTTCCTCAGGAATGAAGGCGATGCCACCATTCCCAACCTGCGGGTCGAGAAGAAGGTCATCGACAAACATAATCTCGATCACAACGAGCAGGCGACCGACCTGGCTGGCGGATCGATGGGAACCCGCACCGCGGGCGCGCAATGGGGCGCGGGGAACATGGGCGAAGTCGATTTCCACCAACTCGAAGAGGATCGTTTCGCCGCGGAGACCGCCGAATTGCTCAAGAAGCGCGCGCTCAACAACGATTTCGAATCGCTGATCGTCATCGCGCCGCCCAAGACTCTGGGCGAGCTCCGCAAGCATTATCACAAGGAAGTGAGCGGCCGGCTGAAGGCGGAGATCGACAAGGACCTGACCGGGCACACCGTGCCGCAGATCGAGGAAGTGCTGCTCAAGATGGAGTAAAGGCCAAGGTGCCAACCCGTCACCCCCGCCCGTTCTGGCGGGGGGTGACGGGTTATGCTACAGCCGCGTCCTTCTTCTTGGCCAGACGCTTGCGCGCCACCAGCGCGGCGGCGGCGCCGCCGAAGAGGAGGATCATCGGCGGGGCGGGGACCGGCTCGGGGCCTCCCGATGAACCGGTCGAACCGCTCGAGCCGTGATGGCCGCTCGAACCGCCGCAATGCTTGCCCCATTTGCAGCCCCAGCCGCTCGAATTGCTCCAGCCGCTCGACGTGCTCCAATTGCCGCTCGACGACGTGCTCGACGATGTCGAGGAGGACGTGGACGAAGAGGTCGACGAGGAAGTCGAAGATGAGGTCGACGAGCTGACGCCGCTCGAAGTCGAGGTGGACGAACCGCCGGTGGACGTCGAGGTCGACGAGCCGCCGGTGGAGGTGGAGGTAGACGAGCCACCGGTCGAGGTGGACGAACCGCCGGTCGAGGTGGACGAGCCCCCCGACGAAGTGCTCGTGCCGCCGCTCGAAATCTCGATGTTGATTCCGCTGCTGCTGCCCGAACTGCTGCCGGAGCTGCCGAAGAAGCCACCGGCGAAGAAGCCGCCGCCGAAGCCGCCATAGCCGCCCGAACCACCGACCACGCCTGCCGCCGCGCTGCTTGCGGCCGCGACCGCGGGCATTTCACGCGGGGGAAGGGGGATGGGCGCGCTTTGCGCCACGACGACGACTTGAGGCGCTGCCTGAGTCGTGGTGGTCGTGGTCACGCGGCGAACGAGCTTTTTGCGCACGACGCCGGCGACCGGCCCCTTGCGGACGACTCGCTTCTTCGCGACCGTATATTGCTTGACCACGCTGGGCTGCGTCACGCGCTCTACGGCATAGACGCCGCCGCCACCGATGACTGCGCCGCCACAGGCACATGCGCAGAGTTTCGCCAAGGCCATGCGAACCGACATGATGTCCCACTCTTCCTGTTGCTGGCGCTCGCTCCCCACGGGACCGTCAGCAGCTTGTGCGCCCTCAATGACCAGGAAACGCAAAACAAACTATTAAGCGCAAGCGCGTCGAGGGCCGTTTACCGTGTTCCTGGACGTTTTTTCACCGTCACGACGCAGAGCTTATGGTTAATGTGCGGTTTCGGTACGGAATGCCGGAGCGCCGACGCCATACTCGTGAATGGAGATGGTTAAATTTGCCGAACGCGCGACTGTTGTTCAGCTGTTGCTAATTTCCTCCAAGTTACCGGGGATTAGGCAAAACGGCTGTCATAATAGCGCGCTTGTCTATGCCTTCGCGCGCAAGTATAGGGCATCCGGGCAAAAGGCAGTCGTCCAGCGGCTTGGCCACTGGGTGACCGGTGTGGAGAGTGGGGATGGCTACAGTATTGGATCGCTCCGACGAACCTGGGAAACACTTCCCGCCGGCGGCGAATGACGGTGACGACGGATACCGGCCGCACAACGACGAACCTTTCATGAATCCGCGGCAGCAGGAATATTTCCGCGAGAAGCTTATTGCCTGGAAGGACGCGATCTATCGCGAGGCCGCGGGCACGCTCAACCAGCTCCAGACCGACTCGCTGCGCGAAGCCGATCTCACCGATCGGGCGTCGAGCGAGACCGATTGGTCGATCGAATTGCGCACCCGTGATCGTCAGCGCAAGCTGATCGCCAAGATCGATGCGGCGATGCGCCGGATCGACGAAGGCGAGTATGGCTATTGCGAAGTGACCGGCGAGCCGATCTCGCTCGCCCGCCTCGAAGCGCGGCCGATTGCGACCATGACCGTAGAGGCGCAGGAGCGTCACGAGCGGAACGAGAAGGTTTCGCGCGACGAATAGCGGTTTCGAGGGGCGCGCGATTTTTGGTCGGCGCCCCTCAAATTTACGCTTTCGTCAGGGATTGATGCTCTAATTGCGCCAGATCAATTTTGGCGTTCGAGCAGCACCCATGGACCAATTCTCTACCGAAACCGTGAACGCGCTCTCGGCCGATGATTTCACCGGCCAGCGTACCGGCTCGCGCGACAGCCTGTTGCTGACCGCGCAATTCCGCGTCTTTGGCGACGACAAGGTCGTGCAGGCGCGCGTGCGCAATCTCTCGTCCGGTGGTCTGATGGCCGAATATGCGGCCCCCGTCGAAGCCGGTACGCCGGTCGAGATCGAAGTGCGCGGCGTGGGCTGGGTGAAGGGCCGGATCGCCTGGGCGACCGACGGCCGTGTCGGCGTCGCCTTCGACATCGAGATCGATCCGATGCTGGCGCGCAAGCCGGTGGGCAAGGGCACACAAAGTCGGCAATTCGCCAAACCGATCATAACGCGCCGCTGAGGCGTGATTCCGACTGCGATATCTCCGTGTATCTGACGCGTTGCCCAGCGTATCATGCTCGATATCGGGGAGACGCGGCCCCGAGGCCACAGCTCCCCGACAAGATATCGCGTCTCCGCGTTAGCGGCTGAGCTCCTCCTTGACGCGCAACTTCCGTTTCTTCAATTCCGCGATCAGCATCTGATCGGGAAGCGGCCGCTGCGACTCGACGGCGATCCGTTGATCCAGTGTCGAATGCTTGGCGTTGAGTGCCGCGAAATGCGCGTTCTGCATGGAAGCGTTCCTCCTTCGATTGGCGCCGGGGTCAACCAATAAATCACCTTTGCAGCCGCTTGTCGCCCCCCCTATTGAGCGCAATCGACAGCTTGCGGAAAAGGCGCGATGGTTCGTGGCGAGCTTTCGCGATCCGGTGCGGCGCGTATGCGTAAAAAGGGGGGCGGGAATGGACGAGAGCGAGACCCGGCGGCGGCTCGAGGCGCTACGCACCGAGCATCGCGACCTCGACATGGCGATCGACGCGCTGCGCGGCACCGGCTCGGCCGACCAACTCCAACTCGCCCGGCTGAAAAAGCGCAAGCTGCGGCTGCGCGACGAGATCACGCAGCTCGAAGATCAGCTGGTTCCCGACATCATCGCCTGAGCCTCCCGCGCCGGGACCAAGTGCCGCAATATTAAGCATTCAACTGTTGCGCCCATTATGGCACTCCATGCGGGATGACGCCGCAGGCAACCTCGACGATCCATCGCAAGCTGGTCGACTCACTCTATGTCGAGGCGATGCTGCTGGCGGATGAGGCGCGCGCCTATTTCGATGTGCTGGGGCGCGCCGAGCGCGACTCGCTCGAAGCATTGAGCCGCGTCACCTTCTCGTGCGAGTCGCTCAAGGTGACGACGCGGCTGATGCACATTATCGCCTGGCTGCTGACGCAGCGTGCGGTCGAGGCGGGCGAGCTCACGCCGGTCGAAGCCCTGTCGCCGTCGCGGCGGCTGGGCGAGGCGCCCGAGACCGATGCCGCCATCCTGGAGACGATGCCGGCACAGGCGCGTGCGATCATCGCGACCAGTATCGAATTGCATCGCCGCGTCGCGCGACTCGACGCCTCGCTCGACGAACCGGCCGCGGATGCGAGCCCCGCGCGCCGGATGCTCGAGAGACTATCGGCTTCCTTTTAAAGCAATTGCAGAGCACCGCGTGCTCCTGCGAAAGCAGGAGCCCAGAGTTGCGGGCGAGTCGCTTGCCGCCCTAGGCTCCTGCTTTCGCAGGAGCGCGTTCAGCGAACCCAGATCAGCGAAGCGCCGCCTTGGCCGCCGCGTACTCCGTCTTCAGCCGCTCGATCTTGACCGCGGCGGATTCCACCGCGGTCACTGCGCCGATCCCCTGGCCCGATCCCCAGATCTCCTTCCACGCCTTGGCGCCACCGAAGTTCATCGCGGTTGGATCGCTCTCGGGAAGCTTGTCGGGATCAAGTCCCGCCGCGACGATCGAACTGCGCAGATAGTTGCCGTGCACGCCGGTGAAGAGGTTGGAATAGACGATGTCGGCCGCCCGGCCCTCGACGATGCCCTGCTTGTACGCATCGATGGCATTGGCTTCGTCGGTGGCGATGAAAGGCGAGCCGATATAGGCAAGGTCGGCCCCCATCACCTGCGCGGCCAGCACCGCACGGCCGGTGGCGATCGCGCCCGACAGGATCAGCGGTCCGTCGAACCATTCGCGGACTTCCTGGACGAAGGCGAAGGGATTGAGCACGCCTGCGTGGCCGCCCGCGCCGGTGGCGACGAGGATCAGCCCGTCGGCGCCCTTCTCGATGGCCTTGTGCGCGAACCGGTCATCGATGACGTCGTGGAGCGTGATTCCGCCCCAGCCATGGACCGCATCGTTGAGCTCGGGCCGCGCTCCCAGCGAAGTGATGACGATTGGGACTTTCCATTTGGCGCAGGTGTGGAGATCGGCCTCCAGCCGGTCGTTCGAGCGATGGACGATCTGGTTGACGGCGAAAGGAGCGGAGGGCGCGTCGGGATTGGCGCGGTCCCATGCGGCAAGCTCCTCGGTGATGCGGTGCAGCCATTCGTCGAGCAGGCTCTGCGGGCGCGCGTTGAGCGCGGGGAACGAACCGACGATCCCCGCCTTGCACTGCGCGATCACCAGATCGGGCACCGAGATGATGAAAAGCGGCGAGCCTATGACGGGAAGCCGGAGGCGATCGAACAGCGGGGGAAGGGCCATGGACCAGTTTTGTAGCGCAACTCGAATGCCTGTCTATCCCACCGTCGGCGACGCTACGGCATGGCCGGGCGGTCGGGGACGGGATCAGTCGACTCGGCGAAGACCCTGCGCATAATCGCGCTGCTTTGCCGCGTAGAGCGCCGCCGAGGCTTTGAGCATCGCCTTCTGCATGTCGTCGAGGGGGCGGGTCGCTCTGGCGGGCGAACCGACGATCAGATGGCCCGGTGGGAAGGTCTTGCCTTCGGTTATGAGTGCGCCGGCGCCGACCAGGCAGTCCTCACCGATGACGGCGCGATTGAGGATCGTGGCACCCATGCCGATCAGCGTGCGGTTGCCGATCGTGCAGCCGTGGAGGATCGCGTGATGGCCGACAGTAACGTCCTCGCCCAAAGTGCATGGCGCGCCGGGATCCGAATGCAGCACCGCGCCATCCTGAACGTTGGTCCGCGCCCCGATCAGGATCGGGGTGTTGTCGGCACGGATCACGGCGCCGAACCAGACGCTGGCCAGTTCGGCGAGCTGTACGTCTCCGATCAGGTCGGCGCTCGGCGCGACCCAGGCATCGGGAGCGATTCGTGGCTGGAGGCCGCCGATTCCGTAGAGGGGCATCGCCCCTAGAAGAGCGGGGCGGCGGGCAGCTGCATCTGGAGCCCCAATGCCACCGCGAGGGCGACCGCGCCCATCAGGATCGCGAGCGTGGAGGATAGCGAGAACAGGCCCCAGCCGACCATCGTCACCATCTGGGAATTCGGCCGCTGCTCACGCCGGTTGCGTTGCATCGCGAAGAGCACGAACATCGCCAGCATCGCGTAAATGAAGATAAAGAACTCGACCACCGCGCCATACCCACCCGCAAAGATCCCCGCCCGCGTTGTTAGCGAGACAAGGTTAACGCTTCAATGCCGGGATTCTGCGGATCGCCGCATTGCAGCAATGACTGGCCTCGCGCGTGACGGCACCGCGATCACGGTGCGGCGGCCATGACGCCCAACTGGAACTAGTTGGCGACAGGCTCGCGCCGCGCCGGCTGCGGTGCCGTCTCCCAGCCGCCGCCGAGTGCGTTGAACAAGGCGACCTGTGCCTCGGCCAGCGCGGCGTTCGATTGCGCCAGCGAGGCGCGGGCGGTCGCCCGGTCGCGCTCGGCATCGATGCGCTGGAGCAAAGTGTCGCGGCCTGCGGTGAAGCGCAACCCGGCGATGCGGGCGGCGTTGCTCGCAGCGGTCTCGGCGCGGCGGAGCGCGACATTGCGCTCGATCTCGCCCGAATAGCGCGCGAGCGCCTGCTCGACCTCGCGCAGCGCGGTGAGCACGGTGCCGTCGAACGTCGCGAGCGAGCCTTCCGAAGTCGCTTCGGCCTGGCGCAGGCGGCTGCGTGCCTGCCCCATATTGGGGAAGCTCCAGCTGATCAGCGGCCCGAGCGAGAAGCCGAACGAGTCGGACTTGGCGACGTCGCCGATATTCTGCGCGCCGAGCGTGACCGAGCCGAGCAGGCGGATCGACGGATAGAGCGCGGCGGTCGCGACGCCGACCCGGGCGGTGTCGGCGGCGAGGGTGCGTTCGGCCTGACGAACATCGGGACGACGGGCGAGCAAAGCGGCACCGTCGCCGACCGGGATCAGCCCGCTGACCTGCGGCGGCACGGTGCATTGCGCCGCGGCGGCATCGGTCTCGGCCGGCGGACGGCCGGTGAGGGTGGCAAGCGCATAGAGCGCGGCGCGGCGTTCGGCCTCGAACTGCGGAACCTGCGAGCGCGCGCTTTCGGAGAGCACCAGCGCCTGATCGACATCGCGCTGGGTACCGCGCCCGGCCTCGAGCAGGCGCCGGGTGAGGCTGAGCGTCTGGTCCTGAAGCTGCACCGTCTCGCGCGCCACCGCGGCTTGCGCGGCGAAGCTGCATGCCTGGGCATAGGTGCGCGCGGTTTCGGCGGCGATGGCGATGCGCGCGGCGTCGAGCCCGGCCTGCGCCGCGGCCAGATCGCCCCGCGCCGCCTCGATCGAGCGTGATACCTGGCCGAACAGATCGACCTGATAGCCCGCGTCGAGCCCGACCTGGAAGAAGTCGAATTCGCTGCTCTGCACGCCGGGGAAGTTGACTGCGTTTCCGCCCTGGCGCTGGCGCGTGTAGCGGGCGCTGAGATCGGTGGTCGGCAGCCGCTGGTTGCGCGCTTCCGACAGCAAGGCGCGGGCGCGGCGCAGATTGGCCGCCGCTACGCGGATGTCGGTATTGTGCGCCAGCGCGTCGACCACGAGGCGGTCGAGCACCGGATCGCGGAACAGATGCCACCATTCGCCCTCGACGGCACTCGTCGAGACCTTTGTCACGCCGGGATCGACGAACGCCCCCGCCGCGGTCGGCGGCGTTGCGGGACGCTCATAGTTCGGGCCGACCGCGCAAGCCGAAAGCAGGCCCGCGGCGAGGATCGTCAGGCGCTTCATGCCGTGGCCTCCGTTGCAGGCGCTTCGGGCTTCTTGCGGCTCAGGCGTGCGCGCTGCTTCTCCGTCCAGCTCGCGAGCTTGCGGACCATGACATAGAAAGCCGGAGTGAAGAGCAGGCCGAAGAAGGTCACGCCGATCATCCCGAAGAACACCGCGACGCCCAGCGCCTGGCGGAGCTCGGCCGCCGCTCCGGTCGCGATCACCAGCGGCAGCACGCCGAGGATGAACGCGATCGAAGTCATGATGATAGGCCGCATGCGCTGATGCGCCGCCTGCTCGGCCGCCGCACGCGGTTCGAGACCTTGATCTTCCTCGCCCTGCCGCGCAAACTCGACGATCAGGATCGCGTTCTTCGCGGCGAGGCCGATCAGCACGACCAGGCCGATCTGCGTCAGGATATTATTGTCCATTCCCATCAGGTTCACGCCGAGGATAGCGGCGAGCAGGCACATCGGCACGATCAGGATCACCGCCAGCGGCAGCACGAGGCTCTCGTAGAGCGCGGCGAGCAACAGGAAGACGAACACCACGGCGAGGCCAAAGGCGATCAGGCCGGTATTGCCCGCCTGACGCTGCTCGAACGCAAGCTCGGTCCATTCGAAGCCCATTCCCTTGGGCAATGTCCTGGCGGCGAGCGCCTCCATCGAGTCGAGCGACTGGCCGGTCGAGAAACCGGGCTTGGTGTCGCCCATCAATTCGGCGGCTGGATAGAGATTGTAGCGCACCACGCGATACGGTCCGGCATCGTTCTTCAACGCCATCACCGCGCTCATCGGCACCATCTTGCCGGCGGCCGAGCGCGTCTTCAGCGTCTGGATGTCCGAGGCGTCGTTGCGATAGGCTGCGTCGGCCTGCGCCGTCACGCGGAAGGTGCGGCCCAGATAGTTGAAGTCGTTCACATAGGCCGAGCCCAGATAGGAACCGAGCGTCGAGTAGATGTTCGAGACGGGAACGCCCATCCGCTCGGCGCGGTCGCGGTCGACCTCGGCGGTGAGGCGCGGGGTGCCGACGTTGAACAACGAGAAGGCACCGGCGACTCCCTCCGCCTGGTTCGCGCCCATCATCATCGCGAAGCTCGCCTGCGCCAGCGCCTGGTAACCCTGGCCGCTGCGGTCCTGGATCATCATCTTGAAGCCGCCGCCGGTGCCGATGCCCGGAACGGGCGGCGGGGCGATCACCATGATGTCGCCGCCCTTGATCCCGGCCAGCGCCGGATACAGCGCTTGCTGGATTTCGTCGGCGCTCTGCTTGCGATTGGCATGCGGCTTCAGCGCGAAGAACACCACGCCTGCATTCGGTGCGGTCGAGAAGCTGGCGCCGTCGAGGCCGGCGAACCCGATCGAGGTCTGGACGCCGGGGAGCTTCATCGATTCCTTGATCGTTTCGCGCACCACGGCATCGGTGCGCTGCAGCGACGATCCGGGCGGCAGCGAGACCACGCCGATCAGATAGCCCTGATCCTGCGGCGGGATGAAGCCGCTCGGCGTGGCGGTGAACCGCCAGCCCACGACGAAGATCAGCGCGACATAAACCACGCCGACAATCACCAACATGCGCACCAGCCGTGCGGTGAGGCGGCTATATCTGTGCGAGAGCCAGGTGAATCCGGCATTGAACTTCTTGCCCGCGCGCCCGGGGAGCCCGAGCAATCCCGGCCGCGGTGCCTTGTCGTGCTCCGGCTTCTTGAGCACCAGGGCGCACAAGGCGGGCGACAGCGTCAGCGAGACGAATGCCGAGAAGACCGTCGCCGAGGCGATGGTGATCGCGAACTGCTGGTAGAAGGCACCCGAGATGCCGGGGATGAACATCGTCGGGATGAACACCCCGACGAGCACGAGCGAGATCGCGATGATCGCGCCGGACACTTCGTCCATCGTCTTGTGCGCCGCCTCGCGCGGGCCGATGTCTTCCTCTTCCATCAGGCGTTCGACATTCTCGACGACGACGATCGCGTCGTCGACGACGATGCCGATCGCGAGGACGAGGCCGAACAGCGACAGCGTGTTGAGCGAGTAGCCGAAGGCGAACAGAACCGCGAAGGCGCCGACCAGCGATACCGGGATCGCGATGATCGGGATCAGCGCGGTGCGCCAACTTTGGAGGAAGACCAGCACCACCAGCACCACGAGGATCAGCGCCTCGATCAGCGTGTGCTCGACTGCGCTGATCGATTCCGAGATGTACTCGGTGGGGTTGTAGTCGATCGAATATTTCATCCCCGCGGGGAAGCTCTGGGCGAGCGTATCGAGCTCTTTCTTCACGGCGTCCGCAGTGGCGAGCGCGTTCGATCCGGGCATCTGGAAGATGCCCATGCCGACGGCGCTCTTGCCGCCGAGATAGCCGTTGAAGCTATAGTCCTGCGCGCCGAGCTCGATCCGGGCGACGTCGCGCAGATAGGTCAGCCGACCCTCGGTATCGCGCTTGACCACGACCTTGCCGAATTCCTCGGGCGTGCTCAACCGGCCTTTGGCCTGGACGCCCAGCTCGAAGGCGGGGCTCGCCTTGCCATAAGGCGGCTGGCCGACGGCGCCGGCGGCGACCTGGAGGTTCTGGCCGCGGATGGCGTTGACCACTTCGTCCACGGTCATGTCGCGTGCTGCGGCAAGGCCGGGATCGATCCACACGCGCATATTGTAGTCGCGGCCGCCGAACGCCTGTGCCTGGCCGACGCCGGGCACGCGCGCGATCCGGTCGAGTACCTGCAGCGTCACATAGTTCGAGATATACGGGATCTCGAGGCTGTTGTCGGGCGAAGTGAAGAACACCACCATCAGGAAGTCGGGCGAGTTCTTGTTCACCGTGATGCCCAGACGGCGCACGTCCTCGGGCAGGCGCGGCTCGGCCTGCTGGACGCGGTTCTGCACCAGCACCTGCGCCTGATCGACGTTGGTGCCCTGATTGAACGCGATCGTGATCTGCGTCTGGCCGTTGCCGGTCGACGACGAGGTCATGTAGATCATGTTCTCGACGCCGTTGATCGCCTGTTCGAGCGGCGCAGCGACTGTCTCCGCCAACGTCTCAGCGCTCGCGCCCGGATACGTCGCGGTGACCACCACGGTGGGCGGCGCGATGCTCGGATATTGCGCGATCGGCAGCGAGGGATAGGCGATCGCGCCGACGATCACGATCAGGATCGACAGCACCGCCGCGAAGATCGGCCGCTCGATGAAAAAATGGGGGAATTTCATGGCGGAGACCTTAGCGGACAGTCGCCTGGCCCGAGGCCGGCTCCTGCGTCGGAGCGGTCGGCGCGGCTTGCTTGGTCGGATCGGCCTTGATCACGCCTTTGACCGGCTGGACAGGCGCGCCGGGCTGCAGACGACCGACGCCGGTGATGACCACGCGGTCGGTCGGTGCGAGACCGTCGCGGACGATGCGCAGGCCCTCCACCGTCGCACCGACTTCCACCGGACGCGGCACCGCCTTGTTGTCGTTGCCGACGACATAGACGAGCCGGCGGGTCTGATCGGTAACGATCGCCTCGTCGGGGATCAGCATCGCCTTGTAGGTGCCCGAGCCGAGCAGCCGGGCACGGCCGAACATGCCGGGCGTCAGGAAGCGCGTCGGGTTCTGCACCACAGCGTGGGCGCGGATCGTACCCGAATCGGGATCGACGGCATTGTCGAGGAACTCCATCCGACCGTTCCAGCGATATTCGCTCTCGTCGGCGAGCTGGATCTGGACCGGGTTGGCGGTGGTGCGCGAGGAGCCGCGCTCGCCGCGCTGATCCTGCCGCAGATTCTTGAGGTAGAAGCTCTCGGCGCCTTCGAACTCGAACCAGATCGGATCGAGCGACACGATGCGCGTGAGGATGGTCTGGCCGTCGGCGACCGAGTCGCCGATGCTCACCTTGCGGTCCGACATGCGGCCGCTAAACGGCGCGCGCACGGTGGTGAAGCTCAAATTGAGCTCGGCGTTGGTGATCGCGGCGCGGGCAGCGGCGAGATCAGCCGCGGCGGTGCGCTCGGCCGCGATGTTCGCCTCGAGTTCCTCGGTGCTGACGGCCTGCGCGGTTGCCAGCTTGCGGCTGCGCGCGGTGACCTGTCGGGCGTTCGACAGCGCTGCATTGGCGCGCGTCGCCTGCGCCTGTGCCTGTGCGAGCGCGGCGCGATAGGGGCGCGGATCGATCGTAAAGAGCGGCGCGCCCTGACGTACGTCCTGTCCGTCGCGGAAATGGATCGCAGTCACCACGCCGTTGACGCGCGGCCGGACCTCGACGTCCTGCGGCGCGACGAAGCGGCCGGTATAGTCGTCCCAGTCGACCACCTCGCGCTGGACCGGAGTCGCGACGGTTACCTGCGGTGGGGGTGGGGCAGGCGGGGCCTGTTCTCCACCGCATCCGGCAAGCAACAACAATCCTGCTAATACGTGCGCGCGCCTCACAGACGTCCCCTTTCTGCGGCGCAGCAATTAACGTTGTCAGCGGGGGTTGCAAGCAGATTCGTACCTATCGGTAGGAATTGTCTGAGATGAGCGTCCGCGGTGGAAAGGTCAGGCCCGGCGAACGCGCATGCGATTTTCGCCGACACCGAAAGCGTGACTCTCGATACCATCGATTTTCCCCAATCGGACCGCGAGGAATTGCGATCCTCACAGCATCAGACGCCGCGGCGACACAAAATCCGCACGCAGCCGAGACAAATTATTTTGTTCTGTTTCGGCGGAAGGGACTCGCCTTCAATCGGCGGAAGATACCGGCAGAACTGCGCCGACATGCGCCTCGCCGCGCGCTTCGGCGAGCAGCGCCTGGCGATGGCGCTCGGCATAGCGTTCGCGCTGCGCGTCGCTGCGTTCGTCATGGCAGGCGGGGCAGGCGACGCCTTCGACATATAGAGGCGAGCCTTGCGCTTCCTCGCTGACCGGCATGCGGCACGCACGGCAGAGCGCATGGGTACCGAGCTCGAGCCCGTGCGCCACCGATACGCGCTCGTCGAACACGAAGCATTCGCCCTGCCAGCGGCTCTCTTCAGCGGCGACGTTTTCGAGATAGGCGAGGATGCCGCCCTTCAGATGATAGACCTCGTCCAGACCTTCGGCCTTGAGAAACGCGGTCGCCTTCTCGCAGCGTATTCCGCCGGTACAGAACATCGCGATCTTCGGCTGCTTGCCTTCCTCGTGCCATTGGTCGCGATGTGTGCGTACCCATTCGGGAAAGTCGCGAAAGGTTGGCGTGCCCGGATCGATCGCGCCCGCGAAAGTGCCCAAAGCGACTTCATAGTCGTTGCGCGTGTCGATCACGATTGTTTCGGGATCGTCGATCAGCGCGTTCCAGTCCTGCGGCGCGACATAGGCGCCGACATCGACCAGCGGATTGATCTCCGGCTCGCCCATCGTCACGATCTCGCGTTTGATGCGCACCTTCATCCGGTGGAACGGCAGGGTCGCCGCGCGCGATTTCTTGACGTCGAGCGCCGCACAGCCGGGAAGGGTGCGAATAAGGGCGAGAACCCGATCGATCGCCGCGTCCGATCCGGCGATCGTCCCGTTGATTCCTTCCGGTGCCAGCAACAGCGTGCCCTTCACGCCCTGCGCGCGGCAGGCCTCGGCAAGCGAGGACTGGATCGCCGCGCAATCGTCGAAGCGCGTGAACTGGTACAGGGCGGCGACACAGATGGGCAGGGCGGCTTCGATCACGATCACTTTCCGGGTTGCGGCTGGGGCAATGGCCGGCGCGCCCCTAGCAGAAGCGCGCGCGTCCGTCATGCGGCGAGGCAAAAGGGCCGGTGCAGGCCGGGAAGTTTGATCGGGATCAACACGGGAAACTAAACTGCATTTGCGCCGTTTGACTGCTCCGGAAAATGTCAAAAGGAGCAATTCGCTTGCAGTCCTCTGGTATAGATCCCCTGGCGGGACTGATCAGGAAGCTCACATCGCTGAATGCGCTGGGCGACGAAGAAATTGCGGGTATTCGATCGCTGCCATTGAGGGCGCAACGCTTCAAGGCCGGTGCGACTATTGTCAGCAACGGCCAGCTGATCTCGGAATGCTGCCTGCTGGTGGAGGGTTATGCCTGCCGCCATAAGCTGGCGAGCGATGGCGGTCGCCAGATCGTCTCCTTCCACGTGGCGGGGGACATTCTCGATATCCAGCATCTGTTGTTCGAAAAGGCCGATCACAACGTCCAGGTGATCGCCGACGCCCAGGTGCTGTTCTTCCCGATGCGCGACTTCCGCCGGCTGATCCAGGAGCGGCCCGAGATCGGCAAGGCGCTGTGGCGCGATTGCCTTGTCGATGCGTCGATCTTCCGCGAATGGGTACTCAATGTCGGACGCCGCGACGCCAAGATGCGGATCGCGCACATGCTCTGCGAATTCGCTTTCCGGCACGAGGCCGCAGGGCTGGGCTCGCCCGATCGCTTCACTCTGCCGATGACGCAGGAGGATATCGGCGACGCCACCGGCCTGACTTCGGTGCACGTCAACCGTATGCTGCGCGCGCTGACCGAGGAAGGCGTGATCGCGCGGACCGGCCGCGAGATCCGCATCGCCGACTGGGAACGGATGAAGCAGGTCGCCGATTTCGAGCCCGACTATCTCCACCTTGCGGCATAGGCGGCCGCGTCAGGTTCCGGCGTTCTCGATTCCGCCGGCGATATAGGTCTGGACGTAATCCTTGATCCACGCCTCTTCGCGGAACCATTTGGTGACGATGTACTTCATCCCCTCCAGCACGCGCATGCCCTCGTGGAGCGTGTCGTAATTCGGGGTGCCGTCTGGGGTCATGTTGTTCCAGACGACGAGCAGCCCGCGCTTCGGCTTGAAGCGGATGCCGGCGCGCGGAAACCAGGTGGCGCCGCCTTCGGGCACGTCGTTGAGATAGGCCATGGCGGTCCAGGTGCGCTGGCCGCCGGTCTCCTTCATCTTGGGCCAATAGGCGCTCGATTCATGGAAATAGTCGCAATGCGCGCGGAACTGCTGGTTCACTGCATAACGCTGGCCCTGGAGCGTCTCGGCATTCTCCTCGGGAATGCCGAGCAGGTTCGCGATGCGCTGGTCGATCGCGAGGATATCGGGCGACCAGCGATACAGGTCCGAGCTGTGGCTGGTGCGGTATTCGGGATCTTCGCTCACCGCGAGCAGGGTCGACGGGCGCGAATTGGAGTCGATCAGGGCGATGAGCGCGTCGCATTCGGCGTCGCTCAGAAAATGGGGCACGGTGTACATCTGCGCCGTCTCGACCTTGGCGCGCCTGACGTCCGGGTTCGCTTCCAGCCGCGCCGAGACGTCGCGCCCGATCTTCGCGCGCGCCGGCGACGGGCCGCCCGAAACCCTGCCTTCGTTCTTGTTCTTGCTCACGGAGTGCGAAATCGCGCGGAGCGGCGCGATTTGCAAGCCGCTTGAACGACAGCTTGAACAACAAGGGACCCGGCATCGCTGCCGGGCCCCAGGACCTCCGATAAGGCTGCGGGCGTCCTTACCAGAAGATGTCGTAGATCACGTCGACCACTTCGCCGCTGTAGATGTCGACGAGCAGCGCATCGTTGTAATAGCGCACCCAGCGATAGGGGCCGTCGACCTCAGGCAGGCGATAATAGAACGGATCGTTGATCCAGTAGTTCGACGAGAACAGGATCGAATTCAGCGTGAAGCCGATCCCGAACCGGCGATAGCCGTACCCCCAGCCGCTCGGTGCGTAATAACGCGGCAGGCGATAGATGTTGCGGTTGCTGCTGCGATAGCCGCGCCAATCGTAGCGGCGGTCATTGCGCCACCTGCTGTTCCAGCTCCCGCGGTCGCGGTCATTGTTCCAGCCGCGGTTGCTGTCGTAGCGATTGCGGTCGCCGCTCCAGTTACGCGTCCGGTCGCGGTCGTTCCAGTCGCGGTTACCGCGGTCATACCGGCTGCGGTCGCGATTGCCGTCGCTCCAGCGACTGCGATCACGGTCGCCGTCGTTCCAGCGGCTGCGATCGCCGTCGCGGAACTGCTGGCGCTGCCGGTCGAACTGCTGCTGCCGGTCCACGTCCGGACGGCGCGTGCCGCCGTTCCACTGGCTGCGGTCGCCGGTCCAGCGGCTACGATCGCCGCTGTTGTTCCACCGGCTGCGGTCGCCGCGATCGCCGCCCCAGCGCTCGCGCTGCTGCGGGACCGCTTGCTGCTGTTGCTGCTGGGCCTCCGGGCGGCTCCAATTGCCGCGCTGACGCTCACCGCCGTTCCACTGGCGCTGCGGCCGCGCCTCCGGCGTTTCCTGGCGCTGCTGCTGGCGCCATTCGGCGCGGTTCTGGCGAACCTCGGACGATGGACTGCCGGAACTGTTCGCCGAGCGGTCGCGGCCGCCCCAACGCCCCCGGTCCTGCGCGAGCGCTGCCGGCGGGACCAGAGCCGTTGCGGCGATGATCGCCGCTAGCAAGGTCTTCTTCATCTCAACTTGTCTCCGTCGAGACCGGCAAGAGGCCGGGCTACAAGATAGGATTGGATTAGACTTCGCCGGATGAGCGGTTGCTGAATTGCAGAGAAAGGCGATTGAAAGAATTAAGAAAGATCATTCAGGCGCGGGTGTCTCCGGTTCGGGTCCGTTTGCCAGTGGGGCATCGCCACGCGCCAGTCGGGCGGCATCGGTGATCGCGCCGATCAGCCGCGGATAGATGCCGCAGCGGCAGATGTTCGGAATCGCCTCCTTGATGTCGCCCTCGCTCGGGTTGCGGTTGTTGCGCAGCAACACCGACGCCGCCATCACCACGCCGGGAATGCAAAAGCCGCACTGGACGATATTGGTGGCGAGCAGCGCCTGTTGCACCGGATGGCTGCGATCCTTCGAAAGGCCCTCGATCGTAGTGACGAAAGTCCCCTCGAGCGCGCCGATCGTCTCCTGACAGGCGAGCCGCAACCCGCCGTCGACATCCACGGCACATGCTCCGCAATCGCCGGTGCCGCAGCCATATTTGGTACCGGTCAGGTTGGAGGCATCGCGCAGCGCCCAGAGCAAGGGCGTGCGCGGATCCATCTTGTACTCGACCGGCTGGTTGTTGACGGTGAAGCGAGTCATTGCAGCGATGTAGCCGGAAACGGGGCGTTTCCGAAACCGGCATTGTCGCGGCCCGCTGTCCCGCCAATGTTGGATTTACCGGGCTTAACTTCGCACTTTTCCCGCGAATCGTGAACAAAAGTTGCTCGTCGATGGAATCTTGTTTCGTGCTTCGGTTTTTGGCTCGCGATGAATTCGGGCATGCCATGCGAGAACAATAGCAGAACATCGCTCTGTAGGAAAGCTTCATGATGACCTTGCCGACCTTCTTCCTCCCGCATGGCGGCGGACCCTGTTTCTTCATGGACCCCGATGGCGGCCCCGCCGATCCGATGTGGCAGCCGATGCAGGTCTATCTCGCCAGCCGCATCGACGGCCTGCCCGAGCGGCCCAGGGCGATCCTGCTGATCTCCGGCCATTGGGAGGAGGACCGGGTCACCGTCCATAGCGGCGGCGGCCAGCCTTTGCTGTTCGACTATTACGGTTTCCCCGAGCATACTTATCGCCTGCACTGGGACGCGCCGGGTTCTCCCGAAGTGGCGGCCCGCGCCAGGGCGTTGATCGAAGGCGCGGGTTTCCCCGTCGACGAGGAAAGCGAGCGCGGTTGGGACCACGGCGTGTTCATCCCGATGATGGTCACCGTCCCCGGCGCCGATATCCCGCTGGTCCAGCTTTCGCTGCGCAAGGACCTCGATCCCGCCGCGCACATCGCGATCGGCCGCGCGCTGGCCCCCTTGCGCGACGAAGGCGTGCTCATCGTCGGTTCGGGCATGAGCTTCCACAACCTCCGCGCACGCGGCCCGCAGGTGACGCCCGTGGCGGACGAATGGGATGCGGCCCTGGTCGATGCCGTGACCGATCCCGATCCTGCCCGCCGCGCGGAACGTGTCGCCGCGTGGGACAAGCTCCCCCATGCCCTTTTCGCCCATCCGCGAGAGGAGCACCTCCTGCCGCTTATGGTGGCGCTCGGCGCGGGCGGGGAGGGGCCCGCGGTGGCTGATTATCGCGACCACGTGATGGGCTGGGCGGTTAGCGGATTTCGGTTCGGCTAGTTCCACGGGCGCGTCAAAACGCGACTTGTACTCCTGCGAAAGCAGGAGCCCAGAGTGGCGAAGGATGTCGCTTGTGATCCTGGGCTCCTGCTTTCGCAGGAGCACTGGAGTGCGATTACTCCCGCCAGCTCCGGTCCGTCCGGTCGACCAGCCGCACCATCGCCGCGAAGTCCGCCGCGCCCGGGCCGCCGGGGACCTGCGCCATGTGCAGGTCGCGCTGGTGCACCGCGACGACTTCGTCGGACACCGTCAGCGGCTCGCCCATCCCCAGCGTCGCCACCTGGATCTCGCAGGCGCGCTGGAGCGACCAGTGCTTGATGAACGCCTCGGGCAAGGTCCGCCCCATCACCAGGATGCCGTGGTTGCGCAGCAGCATCACGCGCTTGTCGCCCAGATTGGCGAGGAGGCGCTCACCTTCCTCGTCGCGGACCGTCACGCCTTCGAAGTCGTGATAGGCGATCTGACCCGCGAAATTGCAGGCATAGAAATTGGTGGGGCGAAGGCCGCCCTCGACCGAGCTCACTGCCATGCCGGCCGTCGTGTGGGTGTGCATGATGCAATGCGCATCGGGGAGATGGCGGTGGAACAATGCGTGCTGGACGAAGCCCGCCCGGTTCACCGGATAGGGAGAGTCGCCGAGCTTGTTGCCGTCGATGTCGATCTTGACGAGGTTCGAGGCCTTCACTTCGCTGAAATGCAGCCCGAACGGATTGATCAGGAACGCGCCGTCCTGATCGGGCAGCTTCACGGTGATGTGGTTGTAGATCATCTCGGACCAGCCGAGCATGTCGAACACGCGGTAGCAGGCGGCGAGCTGCTGGCGCGCCTCCCATTCGGCATCGCTGACGCCGAGGGGGTTGCCGGCGTCTTGCTGAAGCGCAGTGGCCATCGATCCTCTCCTGTCTTTGGTTGCAATATGCCACGCATCCGGGGTTCGCGGCAACGGCGCACCCGTCGGCATCGATCCGGATCAAAATTGCCGCGAGTGCGTTACGCGTTCGCAACGACTGAGGGGATCTACCGAATGCGAGGGATGAAGCTGCGCCAGGGTGTCGCCCTGGCGGGATTGTTCATGCTGGGGGCCTGCGGCGGCTCGGGCTCGGGCGGCAGCGGAAACGGGTCGCTGGAGGCAGTGGCGACTTCGCCCGCCACGGCGGCCAAATTGAGCGCCTATACCCAGGCGTATAACGCGTTGCTCGAAACCTATGGGCTGCCGGCGACGGCGAAGGCCTACAAGGAGGCGCGCGTGGCCAGCCAGTCGCCGAGCGAAACCATCACCATCAGCGATGGCTGGCTCGAAAACGAAGCGGACAAGCTGAAGGCGGCGCGCGCGCTGCCCGGCGCGCTGGGCCCGGTCGACGCGGCAGCGGAGAAGCTGGATACTGCGCTGCAAAAGGTGCTGGCGCGGCTGAAGCCGCTTTATGCCTATTACAATACCAAGGCCTATCGCGCGGACGGGCTGAAACGCGGCAAGGCCGAAGACGCCCAGATGACGGCCGAATTCGACGCGGCGTTGGCGGCGATGGACGAGTTCAACGCCGCGTTGACCAAACAGCGCCGCGCCGGCGCCGAAGCGGAACTCGCCACGCTCAAGCAGAGCGGCGACACCGTCGCCTATAACACCAAGCTGGCGATGCAGCAGGCCGAAGATCTCGTCGGCCTGTTCGACAAGCCCGAGGACCTTCGCGATCCGGCGGTGTTCGCCAAAGGCGATGCGCTGGCCGGATCGCTGGAGAAACTGCTCGCCGATCAGCAGAAGGCGATCGCCGACGCCAAGGCCAAGGCGAAGGAACCGGTGGAGACGAGCCGCCTCAGCATCTCGGGGTTGGTGGTCGACATGTTGGGATCGATGATCGGCCAATATCGCCAGGTGAAGCAGTCGCATTCCGCCAACGACGCGGAGGCGATGGTCGATTCCTATAACCGGGCCGTGGGTCTGGCGAACGACATGCCTTGAGGCGTGGGGTGTGGGTGTTGCCCGTTCCCCTCCCTGCAAGGGAGGGGAGAGGCTAGCGGAACGCGTACGGGACGACGCTCCGCCGATCGGCATCGATCTCGATCACCGATCCTGCCGGCGGGAAGGCGCGTTGGTCGCAATCCGTCCGTGGGCAGATGCGGCACGAAGCGCCGATCGGCGTCGCCGCACCGCCCAGCCGGAGATCATCGGCATAGACGAAATCCGCCGCGTGCGTTTCCTCGCAGCCCAGCGCCACGGCATAGCGGCGGGCAGGACGCGCGTAGCTGCCCGATGGCTTGACCAGCCCCTTCGCCATCGAGACGTAGCGCGTCCCGTCGGGCATCTCCGCCAGTTGCACGAGGATGCGATCGGGGATCGCCACTGCCTCGTGCACCACCCAGAGCGGGCACGCGCCACCCAATGCCGCGAACTGGAGCCGCGTCGCCGAGTGGCGCTTGGTGATGTTGCCCGCCATGTCGACCCGGCAGAAGAAGAAGGGCAGGCCGGCGGCACCGGGCCGCTGGAGTGTCGAGAGGCGGTGGCATGCCTGTTCGAAGCTCACGCCGAAGCGCTGGCGCAGCCGATCGATATCGTGCCGGACCTCGCGCGCCCGGGCGCGGAAGCTGCCATACGGCATCAGCAGCGCACCGGCGGCGTAATTGGCCAGGCCGACGCTGAGCAATTCGCGCGAGGCCTGGCTCGCCAGCCCCGCTTCGGCGACGACATGGTGCATCTCGTTGGCGAATTCGTAGCGGACCAGCCGGTGCGCGAGCAGGAAGGCGCGGCTTTCCGGCGGGAGGCCGGAGTTGAGCGCCAGCGTACGCGCGGATTCGTCGAAGCGGCTGAGCTGGCTGCCGTCGCTGTCCTCGCCGATCACGCGGACGCCGTGCCAGCGGCGGAGGCGATCCTCGAGTGCCTGGCTCACCGGACCTTCGTCGAGCGCGTCGGCGAGCGCCTCGGCCGAGCGGTCGATCGCGTCGATGTAGTTGCCTTCCGCCTGGAACCAGTCGCGGACTTCCTCCCAGGGGAGCGGCGCAGCGTCGCTCGATCCGGTATCGAAGCGGTCGTCGAGGACGCGGAGCTGTTCCTGACTGCGGCGCCAGGCTTCGTGCACCGCGACGAGCCGGCGGGCGAGCAGGGGTTGCTGCTCCAGCCCGCGGCGAACGTCGGTTTCGCTCAGGGGATGCGCGGCGATGCTGGTGTCGGTTGCTGCGTCGATCGTGCGCAGCAGCGTCGAGGTTTCGGCCTCGGCGCCGATATCGGCCGCTTCCATCGGGAATTCGCGGGCGAGCGCGAGCAGCACGACATCGGTGATCGGCCGGCCGTTATTCTCGATTTGCGACAAATAAGGGACCGAGATACCCAGCCGGCCCGCCATCGCCGACTGGCTCAGGCCGATGCGGCGGCGCAGATCGCGTAAGCGGAAGCCTTCGAACAGCCGGCGGCGGGGAGTGCCCACTAGATTCCCCTCCCTGCAAGGGAGGGGTTAGGGGTGGGTGCGAGCGAGGCGAGCCCATCGACGCAGCTCGTAGGGCGCGACCCTGCGGGCCGCGCACCCACCCCCATCCCCTCCCTTCCAGGGAGGGGCGTGCTCTGAGGCGGGCGATGCGTGCCTATCATAGGCTGCAGCATATTCTGCAAACCCCTCCCCCGCAACTTTGCAACATTGCATTTGCGTGTTCGCGCATGCCCTGTGCAGAAGGCGCCACCTCTCGGGAGCCTGCAATGTCGTCGACGATCGAGGAATTAGAGCGCCGCCGCGCCGCCGCTCGCCTGGGCGGCGGGCAGAAGCGCATCGACGCGCAGCATGCCAAGGGCAAGCTCACCGCGCGCGAGCGAGTCGAGGTTTTGCTCGACCAGGGATCGTTCGAGGAGCTCGACATGTATGTCGAGCACAACGCCGTCGATTTCGGCATGGCGGACCAGATCGTCCCCGGCGACGGCGTCGTCACCGGCAGCGGCACGATCAACGGCCGCCTCGTCTTCGTGTTCAGCCAGGACTTCACGGTGTTCGGCGGCTCGCTCTCCGAGCGCCACGCGCAGAAGATCTGCAAGATCATGGACATGGCGATGAAGGTCGGCGCGCCGGTGATCGGCCTCAACGACAGCGGCGGCGCGCGCATCCAGGAAGGCGTCGCCAGCCTCGCCGGCTATGCCGAAGTGTTCCAGCGCAACGTGCTGGCCAGCGGCGTGGTGCCGCAGTTGAGCCTGATCATGGGCCCCTGCGCAGGCGGGGCCGTCTATTCTCCCGCGATGACCGACTTCATCTTCATGGTGAAGGATTCGTCGTACATGTTCGTCACCGGCCCAGATGTAGTGAAGACCGTTACCAACGAGATCGTCACGCAGGAGGAACTGGGTGGAGCGGTGACGCATACCACGAAGTCGGGGGTCGCCGATGTGGCCTTCGACAACGACATCGAGGCGCTGCTCGCGGCCCGCGACTTCGTGGACTTCTTGCCCGCATCGAACCGCGAGGATGTTCCCGAGCGGCCGTGCGACGATCCGTGGGACCGGCTCGAGCCCAGCCTCGACACGCTGATCCCGCCCAGCGCCAACCAGCCCTATGACATGCACGAGTGCGTGCGGAAGGTGCTCGACGAAGGCGAGTTCTTCGAAATCCAGCCGACGCATGCCGCCAATATCCTGATCGGCTTCGGCCGGATCGAGGGGCGCACGGTGGGCGTGGTCGCCAACCAGCCGATGGTGCTGGCCGGGGTGCTCGACATCAATTCGTCGAAGAAGGCGGCGCGCTTCGTGCGCTTCTGCGATGCATTCGACATACCGATCCTGACTTTTGTCGATGTCCCCGGCTTCCTGCCGGGCGTCGGGCAGGAGCATTCGGGGATCATCAAGCACGGTGCGAAGCTGCTCTTCGCTTATGCCGAGGCGACGGTGCCCAAGATCACCGTGATCACCCGCAAAGCCTATGGCGGGGCGTACGACGTGATGGCGTCGAAGCATCTTCGCGGCGACTTGAACTATGCCTGGCCTACCGCAGAGATCGCGGTGATGGGCGCGAAAGGCGCGGTCGAGATCATCTTCCGCGGCAAGACGCCAGAGGAAATCGCCGAGCGCACGGCGGAGTATGAGGCGCGCTTCGCCAATCCGTTCGTGGCGGCGTCGAAGGGCTTTATCGACGAAGTGATCCTGCCGCATTCCACGCGCCGCCGGATCGCGCTGGGGCTTCGCAAGCTGCGCAACAAGCAGCTTGAGAACCCGTGGAAGAAGCACGACAACATCCCGCTGTGAACGGCGCCGCGGCGGTGGCCGACTGCATGCAAGGATAGAGATGATCAGCTTCCTTTTCGCGCTGGCCTTCGGTGCCCAGACTGCCCCCGCGCCCGCTCCGGCAGCCGCTCCCGCCGCACCTGCGCCGGGCGTCTGGACTTTCCGCGAGAGCGCCGATCCGGCCCAGCCGAAAAGCTCGACCGCGGCCGTGCGCGCCGCCGACGGTTCGCGGCTGCTGTTTCGCTGCGACACCGTCAACGTACCGATCGTCTCGGTGCAGTTCATGCCCAAGCCCGCTGTCGCGGCCGGCGATGCGCGGATCGTCACGCTGACCCTCGACGAGGGAATGGCGGACATGACGTCGTGGCTGTTCCCCGGCAAAGGCGCCTATAACGGCGAGACCGCCGAAGTCTTCCTGATCGCCGAGGAGATCGCCAAGGCGAAGAAGGTGCGCCTCAGTTTTGCGGAGGGCGAGACGATGATCGAGCGGGAGTTTGCGGGCCCCGGCGGCGACGCGATGTTCCGCAAGGTCTACGCGACCTGCGGCATGCCCTATTCGATGCCGTCGGTCACTCCGGCGCCGAAGACACAATGAAGCTCGGCCGCCTCAACCATGTCGGCATCGCGACGCCTTCGATCGAGGCGTCGATCGCCTTTTATCGCGATATGATGGGTGCGGAGGTGATCCGCGCGCCCTTCGATTTGCCCGCTCAGGGCGTGAAAGTGTGCTTTGTCGATACGCCCAACACCCAGATCGAGCTGATCGAGCCGCTGGGGGAGGGGTCGCCGATCCACGGCTTTCTCGCGAAGAACCCGGCGGGCGGGCAGCATCATCTGTGCTACGAAGTGCCTGACATCCACGAAGCCAAAGCATGGTTCGAGGCGAAGGGCGCCAAGGTGCTCGGCGAGCCGCGCATCGGGGCGCACGGCACACCGATCTTCTTCGTGCACCCGAAGGACATGGGCGGCGTGCTCACCGAGATCATGGAGACGCCGAGGGACGGACATTGAGCGACGACACGATCCTCTACGCGCTCGACGGCGATGTCGCGGTGCTCCGGCTCAATCGTCCCGATGAGCTCAATGCCGTCACGCTCGACATGCTCGATCTGCTCGCCGCGTCGCTGCGCCGGGCAGTCGATGACGGCGCCCGCGCGATGTTGCTCACCGGCGAGGGGCGGGCCTTTTGCGCGGGAGCCTCGCTCAAGGAAGGCGCGGGCGGCGATCCGGGGGACAGGCTGCGCAACCATTACAACCCGGTCCAGCAGACCATGGCCGATCTGCCGATCCCGATCGTGACGGCGATGAACGGCCCCGCGGCGGGGGCGGGAGCGTCGCTGGCGCTGGGCGGCGACATCGTGATCGGTGCGCGCTCGTCCTATCTGTTGCTCGCTTTCGCCAATATCGGGCTGGTTCCTGATGCCGGCGCGACCTGGCTGATCGCCAAGGCTGCCGGAAGAGCGAAGGTGCTCGAAATGGCTCTGCTCGGCGAGCGCCTTTCGGCGCACGATGCGCAAGCGGCGGGATTGCTCACGCATGTGGTGGACGATGGTGTCGTGTTCGACACGGCGATGACCTATGCTCGCCGCCTCGCCGCGATGCCGACGGTCGCGCTCGGGCTGATCCGCAAGCAGGTCAAGGCGGCGCTGAGCGGTACACTCGAGGAGACGCTCGCGCTGGAGGCCGAGCACCAGTCGGTCGCGGCCAGGTCGCAGGATTTTCAGGAGGGCGTCGCGGCGTTCCTCCAGAAGCGCAAGCCGGAGTTCAAGGGCAAGTGAGCGACAAGCCGTCTCTGGATGTCTGGGCGAAGCTCGCCGCCAAGGAAGTGAAGGACGCCGATCTCACCTGGCACACGCCCGAGGGGATCGCAGTCAAGCCGCTATACACCGCCGCCGACGCGCCTGATCCCGGGCTGCCGGGCTTCGCGCCGTTCACGCGCGGGGTAAAGGCGACGATGTATGCCGGACGTCCCTGGACGATCCGCCAATATGCCGGCTTCTCGACCGCCGAGGAATCGAACGCCTTTTACCGCCGCAACCTCGCGGCGGGGCAGAAGGGCCTGTCGATCGCCTTCGATCTCGCCACGCACCGCGGCTATGACAGCGATCACCCGCGCGTCACCGGCGACGTCGGCAAAGCGGGGGTGGCGATCGACACGCTCGCCGACATGCAGATCCTGTTCGACGGCATCCCGCTCGATCAGATGTCGGTCAGCATGACGATGAACGGCGCGGTACTGCCGTGCCTCGCTTTCTACATCGTCGCGGCGGAAGAGCAGGGTGTGCGGCAGGACCAGCTCACCGGGACCATCCAGAACGACATCCTCAAGGAGTTCATGGTCCGCAACACCTACATCTATCCGCCCGAGCCCTCGATGCGGATCGTCGCGGACATCATCGCCTATACCGCCGAGCACATGCCGCGGTTCAACTCGATCTCGATCTCGGGCTATCACATGCACGAGGCGGGGGCGACGGCGGTGCAGGAGCTGGCGTTCACGCTCGCCGACGGCATGGCCTATGTCCGTGCCGCGATCGCCCGCGGGCTGAGCATCGACGAATTTGCCGGAAGGCTCTCCTTCTTCTTCGGCATCGGCATGAACTTTTTCATGGAAGTCGCCAAATTGCGCGCGGCGCGGCTGTTGTGGAGCCGGATCATCGCGGGCTTCGGCGGCAGCGCGCGTTCGCAGATGCTGCGCACGCACTGCCAGACTTCCGGGGTCAGCCTGCAGGAGCAGGACCCGTACAACAACGTCGTCCGCACCACGATCGAGGCGATGGCGGCGACCTTCGGCGGCACCCAGTCGCTCCACACCAACAGCCTCGACGAGGCAGTGGCGCTGCCGACCGACTTCTCCGCCCGCATCGCGCGCAACACCCAGCTGATCCTCCAGGAAGAGACGGGGATGACGCATGTCGTCGATCCGCTGGGCGGCAGTTATTATGTCGAGGCACTGACCAACGAGCTCTCCACCAAGGCGTGGGAGCTGATCGAGCAGGTCGAGGCACTTGGCGGCATGACCCATGCGGTCGAGAGCGGCATGCCCAAGGAGCATATCGAACGCGCCGCCGCCGCCCGCCAGGCCCGGGTCGACCGCGGCGAAGACGTCATCGTCGGCGTGAACAAGTATCGGCTCGCCGAGGAGTCCCCGATCGACATCCTCGACATCGACAACGCCCGCGTCCGCGCCGATCAGATCCGCCGTATCGAGAAGACCCGCGCCGATCGCGATGCGGGCAAGGCGGAGGAGGCGCTGGGCAACCTCCGCCGCGGCGCGACGGGGAACGAGAACTTGCTCGCGCTCTGCGTCGAGGCCGCGCGGGCGCGGTGCACGCTGGGCGAGATGTCGGCGGCGATGGAAGTCGCGTTCGGGCGGCATGCCGTGGGCGTCACGCCGATCAAGGGCGTCTATGGCCCCGCGCATGCCGAGGACAAAGGTTGGCTGCGCGCCGAGGAAGGGGTCGCCGCCTTCGAGCGCCGCCAGGGCCGCAAGCCGCGTGTGCTCGTCGCCAAGATGGGGCAAGACGGGCACGACCGCGGCGCCAATGTCGTCGCCAGCGCCTTTGCCGATCTCGGTTTCGACGTGGTTTCGGGGCCGCTGTTCCAGACCCCGGCCGAGACCTGCGCGCTGGCGCTCGAGAAGCAGGTCGACGTAGTCGGCGCGTCGAGCCTCGCCGCGGGACACAAGACGCTGATCCCCGAGCTGGTGGATGCGCTCAAGCAAGCGGGCCGTGCCGATATCAAGGTCGTCGCGGGGGGCGTGATCCCGCCGCAGGATTATGAATTCCTCCGCGCGCACGGCGTGCAGGCGATCTTCGGTCCCGGCACCAACCTTGTCAGCGCCGCCACGGAAGTGCTCAAGCTGCTCGGACACAATTTGCCCCCGATCGAAGAGGCTGCCGAATGACGGACGAAGACGAGCAGATGGCGCTCGACACGGGCGGCGGCGAGGCGCTGCTCTACGACTATTTCAAGCATCTCACCCAGCTGTCCCTGTTCTCGTTGGGCGGGGTGCTGGCGCTCGCCGGTTCGTCGCGTGACGGGCGGGCCCTGCTGATTGCGGCGCTGGTGGTGATCGGTTCGTCGGCGCTGATTTCATTCAGCGGCGCCGGCGAGATCGTTCGCACCCGCTTCCACGGCAAGCCGATCGCCAAATATCTCGATTTCTACCGCATCTCCGCGCCGCTTCTGCTCTCGCTGGGACTCGGTATCTTCCTCTATCTGTTCATCAAGACGTTGGGACCCGCATGACCCGTACCGACTGGACCCGCGACGAGATCGCTGCGCTGTTCGACCTGCCATTCGGCGAACTCGTCTTCCGCGCGCAGACCGTGCACCGCGAGCATCACGCGCCGGATCAGGTGCAGATGTCGACTTTGCTGTCGATCAAGACCGGCGGCTGCCCCGAGGATTGCGGCTATTGCAACCAGTCGGTGCATGCCGAGACCGGGCTCAAGGCGACGAAGCTGATGGACGTCCGCGCGGTGCTGCAGGCGGCGGCGCAGGCCAAGGACAACGGGTCGAGCCGCTTCTGCATGGGCGCCGCGTGGCGCAACCCCAAGGACCGCGACATGCCCGCCATCGTCGAGATGGTGCGCGGCGTCCGCCAGATGGGCATGGAAACCTGCATGACGCTCGGCATGCTGACCGAGAAGCAGGCGGCGATGCTCGCCGATGCGGGGCTCGATTACTACAACCACAATATCGACACTTCGCCCGAGCGCTATGGCGACGTGATCACGACGCGGAGCTTCGAGGAGAGGCTCGATACGCTGGAGCATGTCCGCGAGGCGGGGATCAACGTGTGCTGCGGCGGGATCGTCGGGATGGGCGAGACGCGCGGCGATCGCGTGGGCTTCATCCACGCGCTCGCCACGCTGCCGCGGCATCCGGAGAGCGTGCCGGTCAATGCGCTGGTGCCGGTGAAGGGCACCGTGCTGGGCGATATGCTCGCCGATACGCCGCTCGCCAAGATCGACGATATCGAGTTCGTGCGGACCGTCGCGGTGGCGCGGATCACGATGCCCGAGAGCATGGTTCGGCTGTCGGCGGGGCGCGAGAGCATGAGCGACTCGACACAGGCTTTGTGCTTCATGGCGGGCGCCAATTCGATCTTCACCGGCGATCGGCTGCTCACCACGGGCAATCGCGGCGATGACGCCGATGCTGCGCTGTTCGCCAAGCTCGGGCTTACACGGGCGGGGGGCGAGGCGAAGATTGCGTTCGAGGCAGCGGAGTGAGGCACGCGTTCGGCCAACCATTGCTATTGGTGGTGGCCGCAGTGGCTATCGCGACGCCGTTGAGCAGCGCGCGAGCATGCTCGATCATATGGAATGAGCGAGACGCCATTCGCCGCAGCGACGCGGTGGTCTGGGGAAATTATGTGCCGGGCGCAGAGCCGGGCTTAGGAACAATCGAAGTAACCCGGCGGGAGAAGGGGCCTAGAGAAAAAATCCTGCCGGTCTCTTGGGATGTAAGCTGGGTGAATGACGGGGCCAACTGCCCCGTCTGGCAGCCAAATGCGCAATACACGCACGGCAGATTCTTCCTCGTGAAGGCAGCCAATGGGACTTTCACGGTCGATGCTCAAACACCCGCCAAGAGGGCAAGCCGCTGATGTTCAAGAAGATCCTGGTCGCCAATCGCGGTGAGATTGCGTGCCGTGTGATGCGCACCGCCAAGAAGATGGGGATCGCCACCGTCGCTGTCTATTCGGACGCGGATGCGCGCGCCCCGCATGTGCTCATGGCCGACGAGGCGGTGCGGCTCGGGCCGGCGCCGGCGGCGGAGTCCTATCTCAAGGCGGAGCTGATCCTGCTGGCGGCGAAGGAGACCGGCGCCGACTGCATCCATCCGGGCTATGGCTTCCTCTCCGAACGCGAGAGCTTCGCGCGCGCCTGCGCCGAGGCGGGGATCGCGTTCGTCGGGCCGCCGCCCAATGCGATCGCGGCGATGGGCGACAAGATCGAGTCCAAGAAGCTGGCGAAGCAGGCGGGGGTGAACGTCGTCCCCGGCTATGTCGGCGAGATCGACGATACCGAGCATGCGGTGCGGATCGCCTCCGAGATCGGCTATCCGGTGATGATGAAGGCCTCGGCCGGCGGCGGCGGCAAGGGGATGCGGCTGGCCTATAGCGAGCAGGACGTCCGCGAAGGCTTCGAAGCGACCAAGCGCGAGGGGCTGGCGAGCTTCGGCGACGACCGCGTGTTCATCGAGAAGTTCATCGAGAGTCCGCGCCACATCGAGATCCAGGTGCTCGGCGACCAGCACGGCAACATCGTCTATCTCGGCGAGCGCGAATGCTCGATCCAGCGGCGGCACCAGAAAGTGGTCGAGGAGGCGCCGTCGCCCTTCGTGACGCCCGAGATGCGCAAGGCGATGGGCGAACAGGCCGTCGCGCTGGCGCGGGCGGTGGGCTATTATTCCGCGGGCACTGTCGAGCTGATCGTCAGCGGCACCGATACGACCGGCGCCGGTTTCTACTTTCTCGAGATGAACACCCGGCTCCAGGTCGAGCATCCGGTGACCGAGGAGATCACCGGGCTCGATCTGGTCGAGCAGATGATCCGTGTCGCTTTTGGCGAGAAGCTGGCTTTCGCGCAGGACGATGTGACGCTCACCGGCTGGGCGATCGAGAACCGCGTCTATGCCGAGGATCCCTATCGCGGCTTCCTGCCTTCGACCGGCCGGCTGGTGCGCTATCGCCCGCCGGTCGAGATGCGCGACGAGGACGGGGTGACCCGGGTCGATGACGGGGTGACCGAGGGCAGCGAGATCTCGATGTTCTATGATCCGATGATCGCCAAACTGGTCACCTGGGCACCCACGCGTGCGGCGGCGGCGGACCGGCAGGTGGCAGCGCTCGATCGCTTCCGGATCGACGGGATCGGCCACAATATCGATTTCCTCTCGGCAATCATGCAGCATCCGCGCTTCCGCGAGGGTGCGCTGACCACCGGCTTCATCGCCGAGGAATATCCCGAGGGTTTCGAAGGCGCGCCGGCCTCGCCCGGGCTGCGGCGCAAGCTGGCGGCAGTGGGGGTGGCGATCGACATCGAGCGCGCCAGCCGCGCGTCGCAGATCAGCGGGCAGCTCAACGGGCGTATCAGCGGCCAAGGCGATCGCGTGGTGACGATCGACGGCGAACGTTTCGCGCTGTCGCTGGAGAGCCTTGGCGGTGTCCAGCTCGTCCGCGGCGCGGGCGATCCGATGGAATTGATCGGACATTGGCGCCCGGGCGAGCCGTTGTTCGCGGTGCGCATCGACGACGAGCCACTCACCGTCGGCGTCGAGCGCAAAAGCGGGGCCTGGCGGCTGACCGCGCATGGCGCGTCGCACCGCGTCGAGGTGCTGCCGCCGCATGTCGCGCAATACCGGCATCACATGATCGAGAAGATTCCGCCCGATCTTTCGAAATTCCTGCTCGCGCCGATGCCGGGACTGCTCACCCGGCTCCACGTGGCGCCCGGCGACAAGGTGGAAGCCGGGCAGCCGCTCGCGGTGGTCGAGGCGATGAAGATGGAGAACATCCTCCGCGCCGAGCGGGCAGGGGTGGTGAAAGCCGCCAATTTCGGGCCCGGCGAGAGCCTCGCGGTCGACGCGGCGATCCTCGAGTTCGAATAGGTTTCGCGCGCTCTGTGCTCCGGCGAAGGCCGGAGCGCGAGTAGCTAGATCAACCCGCGGCCATCGATGCGGAGGACGGGAACGAAATCGTCGGGACCGCCGCGCGGTAAAGTCACCATCAGACCCGCTTCGCTTCGTTCGAACTTCACGCGTCCGCCACCGACCAGCTCCACCCGCTCGATCGCGGCATCCGGCAGCGCCGCCTTGCCCAGCGCGACGATCGTCACCGGCTGTTCGGGCCAGGCGAGCAACGCCGCATAGAGCGCGCCCTTCCGCGTGGTGAAGCGCACGTCCCCGGCAGTGAATTCGACCTTGCCTTCGTTGAACATGCCGCCGCCGACCTTGGTCGGGCCCTCGCCATAGATCCGCCACGGGCGCGAGCCGAAGATCGCTGCGTCGCCGTTGCGCTGCATCCAGCGCGTGATCCCGGCGACGATCTTCTCCTCCTCGCTATCGATCGTCCCGTCGCCGCGGACGGGGATCGACAGCAACAAATTGCCGTTCTTGGAGACGACGTCGCACAGCCGCTGAATGACCTTAAGCGCGGGCACGTACGATTTCTGCTCGTAGCGCGCGCGGTTGTAATGCCAGTCGCCGATGCAGGTGCAGGTCTGCCACGGCTCCTCGCGCAGCCGATCGCTGAAGCCGCGCTCGACATCGTCGACCAGCGCGGTGCGCTGATCGGCCGTGAGCTGCTTGGCGGTGGCGACGACCTCGACGCGGCCGTCGCGGGCGATGCTCTGCCGGTAATAATGCGCGAGCGCCTCGAGCCCGACATTGCCGAAAGGCAGGCCGAAATCGTCGAAATAGACCATGTCGGGCCGGTATTTCTCGACCAGGTCCTGCTGGCGGAGCAGCCATTTGGCGACATGGTGCGGGTTCTGGGGCGGGGCGGACTCCATCCACTGGCCGCTATTGGCGTCGTGCCAGTCGCGCATCGCCTTCGCGCTCTTGATCCCGTCGGGCGGGACCATCGCGGGACCGGTATAGAGCTCCTGCGGATCGAGCCCCTCCCACCATTTGCCTGCGCCATCCGCCTTGGTCAGCTTGAAGGCGTCGTAACGCTCGCCTGCCCGTGGACCTTCGGCGTCATAGCCATAAGCGGTCTGCCACCAGTGCCACGCATGCGCACTGTGATTGGAGACGGCGAAGCGCAGCCCGTTGGCGCGCGCGACCTTCTCCCAGGTGCCGATGATGTCGCGCTTCGGTCCGACGCGCAGCGTGTTCCACGCGTGATATTTGCTGTCCCAGGTGTCGAGATTGTCATGGTGGTTGGCGAGCGCCATGAAATAACGCGCGCCCGCAGCCTTGTAGAGCTTGACCAGATGCTCGGGGTCCCAATTCTCGGCCTTCCACGCATTCTCGATCTCGAGGAAGCCGCGGTCGGCGGGGTGACCGTAATGCTTGAGGTGGTGCTCGTAGACCGGGTTCCCCTGAAGATACATCTGGCGGCCGTACCAGTCGCCGAACTCGGGGACGCATTGCGCGCTCCAATGCGCCCAGATCCCGAACTTGGCGTCGCGGAACCAGTCGGGTACGCGGAAGGCGGCGACGAGACCGGCCCAGTCGGACGAGACCTCGGCGCCGGCGGGAGGGGCCAGGCTGGCAGCGCCCGCGCCCGCGAAGCTTCCGAGCGCCTGTCTCCGCGTAAGCCGCATATCCCTCACCTTTTTATGTATAAAAATCGTTTTCTAACGATATCGAAGGCGCGGTGCAGAGACAAGGTCTCGCGCACGTTCCGCGCCCGAGTGGTCCGCACCTAGGGGTTTCTGCCATGTTTCCACGGTTGGGGGTTTAATATAAAGGGCCCGTTAAGTAGCCGGAATCGCGTGCGTTCCTCGCAAGCATTCCTGCAATATCCGGAGCGCGTCTATGGGGGGCAGGCGGGGCATAGAGCCCGTGCGTTACTCGACTGCGGGGATAGCCCCCGCCGAACGTCATGAAACATGGTCGGATCGCGGGTGGCCCAGCGTCGCCGCATTGTTCGATTCCACGCCGATCGGGCCGTTCTCGACCTCGGCGGAGAACGTCTATCTCGACGGGATCGCGGTCTCCTATTCGACGGGCACCGCGCGCCTTCTCGAGCGGACGCCCGATCGCATCGCAGCGGATCGCATCGACATTCTCGGCGTGGGCGTGTTGCTGGAAGGCGAGATGCATGGCGTGGCCCGACTGCGCGAGTTCGAGGCGCGATCCGGCGAGATATTGCTGTTCGACATCGCCCAGCCGATCACGATGACCATGTCGATCGCCCGGTCGATCCAGCTGGCGATCCCACGCGCGATTGCCGAAGCGGAGCTGGGACCGGTGTCGGATCTGCACGGGCTCGTCATCGGACGCGAAGAGGCGGCCTTGTTCTACGCGCATCTGGTCAAGCTGAGCGAGGCGCTCCAGGCGATTGCCAGCGAGGATGCGCCGCGGCTTGCCCGGACACTGCTCGACCTGCTCGTGGTGGCGGTGCATGCCGCGGCGCATGCCGATCGTGATGCGCGGCCGCCCAGGGTCGGCATGGCGGCGCGGGCGCAAAGCGAGATCCGCGCCAATCTCGAATCCTCGTCGCTCAACGTCGCCAGCCTTTGCCGACGACTGAAGGTCTCGCGAAGCACGCTGCACCGGCTGTTCGAGGGCGAGGGCGGAGTGCAGACCTATATCCGCAACTGCCGGCTCGACGCCGCCAGGATCGCGCTGCTCGATTCCACCAATGACGAACGGATCGGGGCGATCGCCGAACGGCTCGGCTTCAGCGACGCCGCGCATTTCAGCCGGCTGTTCCGTGCGCGTTTCGGCGAGACCCCCAGCCAGTGCCGGGGCGGGCGCTAGGAGGGCTAGAAGAGCCGGGTCAGCGCGTAGAAGCCAGCGCCGACAAGCGCCGAGGCGGGTATCGTGATCACCCAGGCCATGACCACGCTCTGCGCTACGCCCCAGCGCACCGCCGATGCGCGGCGCGCCGTGCCGGCGCCGATGATCGAGCCGGTGATGGTGTGCGTCGTCGACACCGGGATCCCGAGCGCCGATGCCGAGAACAGGACGATCGAGCCCGCCAGCGACGCGCTGAATCCCTGGTGCTGCGACAGCTTGGTGATGCGCGAGCCCATCGTCTCGATGATCTTCCAGCCGCCGGTCATCGTGCCGAGCGCGATCGCGATATAGCAGCTGATCGCCACCCAATGGGGGACGTGGAACTCGCCGGTCAGATTGCCCGTGGAGTAAAGCAGCACGGTGATGATGCCCATCGTCTTCTGCGCGTCGTTGAGGCCATGGCTCAGCGAATAGGCGGCGGAGGAGAGGAGATGCAGCCCGCGGAAGCTGCGTTCGGCCGTGCGCGCGGTGGCGCGATGCAGCAGCCACGAGCTGACGAGCATGACGAGCATCGCCAGCAGCATGCCGAGCGTCGGCGACAATACGATCGCGAGAAGAGTCTTGTTGAGCCCGCCCCAATGGATGCCGGTCAGCCCGCCATGCGCCACGCCCGCCCCGATCAGGCCGCCGATCAACGCATGGCTGCTCGACGAGGGAATGCCCTTCATCCAGGTCAGCACGTTCCAGAACATCGCGCCGCCGAGCGCGCCGAAGATGACGGCGGGGGTGACGATGTCCTTGTCGACCAGCCCCTTGCCGATCGTCTCGGCGACTGCGTGCAGCGCGGGAAAGGCGATCGTCAGGAAATAGGCGGCGAAGTTGAATACCGCCGCGAACAGCACCGCCCGAACGGGTGACAACAGCCGCGTCGCGACTACGGTCGCGATCGAATTCGCGGCATCGTGCAGTCCGTTGAGGAAGTCGAACGCCAGCGCGACGGCGATCAGGCCGACGAGCAAGGGGAAAGCGAGTTCGTGCATGCCGCGGCGATCAGGCGTGATCGATGACGATGCCGTCGATCTCGTTCGCGACATCCTCGAACGCGTCGACGATCCGCTCGAGATGCTTGTAGATCTCGCGATCGACGACGAACTTCAGCGTATCGCTGGCGCCATATTCCTTGAAGGTTCGCTTCAGCCCTGCGGCGTGGATCTCGTCGGCATGGCCTTCCATCCTGACGAGGCGTTCGGTGAGCTCGTGCAGGCGGGCGCTGTTCTGCGCCACGTTGCGAAGCAGCGGCATCGCCTCCGCAGTGAGGCGCGCGGCATCGACGATGATGCCGGCCATGTCCTTCATCTCGGGCTGGAAGTTCTCGACTTCGTAGAGCGCGATCGCATTCACGGTGGCCTGCATCTCGTCGATCGAATCGTCGAGCGCGCCGATCAGGCTGGTGATCGCGCCGCGATCGAACGGCGTCAGGAAGGTTTTCCGCACGGTCTGGAGCACTTCGCGCGTGATATTGTCGGCGTCGTGCTCGCGCTCGATCACTTCGCGAATATGCTCCCTGCCGGCCGGCCCGCCTTCGAGCAGCCGCGCCAATGCGTCGGCCGCGGCCATCACGGTGACCGCATGCGCTTCGAACAGCTCGAAGAAGTTGCCGGTGCGGGGCAACAGGCGCTGGAACCAGGCAAACATCGGACCTAACCTCGATTTTTCGGCTACGGCGCCTAGCACGCCGATGCGCTGGGTTGCAGCTTTGAACTCGGACGCCCCGAACGAACGGATGAGATCGCGCAGATCGGGCTCTTCGACGGCGTCCGCCGCTTCCGAAAGCGTGAACCACCGCCGCTCGCGCTCCTGCTGTTCCTTCCAGCTGGGAAGCTCGCGCGTGACTGCGAGCGGGAAGACGTCGACGTCCATCATCAGCGATGCGCCGCTGCCGCGCCGCTTGCGATAGCGATACGAACCGAGCGGCGTCGGGCATACCGGGCCGACCACGCCGGCCTCTTCCTCGGCCTCCTGCGCGGCGGCGACATGCGGTGCCGCGCCCGACATTGCGTTGCCCTTGGGTATCACCCATCGGCCTGTGCCGCGCGAAGTGACCAAGAGGATGCGGACCGCGGCATCGGTTGCCGGGTCTTCGTTGCGATAGGGCAGGGCGGCGATCTGGCGAATGACGGAGTTCCGGGGCTGGCGGCACATCCGGCCGGTTCGCCGCAATGGCTCCAATCGTCTCGCAATTCAAGCGGGACCACGATATGCCCGACACGCTTCAGCCCCTGTTAAGACGCAGCGTTCCACAACCCGGCCATGAGCAAGCTCCTCACGATCCTGTTCCTCGGTGCTGCGACGATTGCCGCACCCGCCATCGCCGGCCAACGTCAGACCCCGGAGATGAAGCTCCAGAAGGTGCTGGACGGGCGCGTCGCGGGCAAGCCTGTCGACTGCATCAGCCTTTCTTCGGTGGGCAGCAGCCAGATCATCGAGGGCAAGGCGATCGTGTACCACGCCGGCGGGCGCCTCTACGTCAATGAACCGCGCTCAGGTGCGGACCAGCTCGACGACGATGTCATATTGGTAACGCGCACCTCCGGCTCGCAGCTGTGCAGCATCGACACAGTGAATCTCATCGATTCGGCCAGTCGCTTTCCGCGCGGCTTCGTGCAGCTCGGCAAGTTCGTGCCTTATACCCGGGTCAAGCGGGCCAACTGACTCGCCGGGATATCGGGCCACTCGACTCAAGTGGCGCGCGAGAATGCCGGCGCGCCGTCCAGATGCAGGTAAGCCTCGTCGCTTCTCAGCGGCGAGGCTCCCTGAAGGTTCCATCCGGTCGGTTGTCCGATCGGCCTAAGCCTTCAATCCCACTCATCTTGCGATCAAGTGGGTAATATCAACGTATCAATCCGCACAAGGTTCCATGACGGATTGTCAATGGCGGTCTCGTATCGGCTCCCGATTGGTCGAATCCGGCCTCGCTCCGTCCCATCGGGGGGAACCTGAGGGCACGCGGAACGTAACACTATTGCCGGGCTGACGCCCGTCGGGCGTCGTCTGTGCGAGCGTCGGCATCGGCGCCGCAACCGGCAGGCAGGCCGATCATGGAAAATCCAGCAAAGCCGCAACGAAGCCTCGCATTCCTTCTGCAGCGCGCGATCGAGGAGCGTCACGCGGCGGCGAATGCGCGTTGCCACGAAGCCCGGCTCGCCCACCGTGAACTCGCGCGCCGATACGTCGAGGAGGCGAGAGAGCTCGGCTCCAGCGAAACCGCTCAGCCGAGCCCGCTCGACCCGGCGATTCGTCCGGAGGTCAGCGATCCGCCGGCGACCAGGCACAGGAGTATTTGAAGATGCGTATACGCGACTGCATGATCCGCGAAGTGCGGATCGCCGATCCCGACGAGACGCTTCGCGAAGCGGCGTTGGCGATGGCCGACATCGACGCGGGCTTCCTGCCCGTGAGCGAGCATGACCGCATGATCGGAGTCGTCACCGATCGCGACATCGCCATCCGCGGCGTCGCCAAAGGCCTGTCCCCCGAGACTCGCATCCGCGAAGTGATGAGCGGCGAGATTCGCTATTGCTTCGACGACGACGACGCGGCGGATGTGCTCGACAATATGGCCGAGCTCCAGGTGCGCCGCCTGCCGGTTGTCGATCGAGGCAAGCGCCTGGTCGGCGTGGTGTCGATCACCGATCTCGCCGGATATGGCGAGCGGGCCCATGCCGGCGAGGCATTGAGCGAAATCGCACGGCCGAGCCCGGTCCATTCGCAGACGGTGTGACGCATCGCAAACCGAGAGGATTCCGCCATGACCATCGCACCCAAGCTCCGGCATTTCCTCGACAGCCAGCACGCGGTTTACGAGCTGACCGAGCATTCGCCGACGCTGTCCTCGACCGAGACTGCCAGGGCCGCGCACATTCCGCCGAGCTGCATGGCCAAGGCAGTCCTGCTCGACATGCCCGATCAGGAGCCTCTGCTGGCCGTCTTGCCCGCCGACCGCCGGATCGACATCGCGGATCTCCGCACCGAGCTCGACGGCAAAGCGCGACTTGCCGACGAGAAGCAGGTGGTCGAGATCTTCGACGATTGCATGCCGGGTGCGGTGCCGCCGCTGGGGTCCGGTTATGGCGTCGACATGATCGTCGACGACGATCTCGCCCGCGAGCCCGACATTTTCTTCGAAGCCGGCGACCATCGCTCGCTCGTGCACATGGAGCAGGCCGAGTTCCGCCGGCTCACCCGCAGCGCGCGCCATGGAAGCTTCGGCATGCTGGACGAATGAGCGGTCGATATTGCCGGCTACACCGGTGATCAGCACGATCGGTTTCGGCGTCTCGCGCAACGATCATTCTCGCGGCTCGGCCGATCGAACATGGAGCCAGCCGACTTCAACCTGCGCAATGCCCGCGGTGTTCTGCCTTCGCTTGGCCGAGCCGCGTTCAATCTGCCCCGTCAAAAAAAATTTCAGTGCATTGTCGATTCGCGACGACCCGGTTCGTCGTTTCGATGCCAGCAGGTAAGGCTGGCGCAAAAGGAGACGAACAATGCGTGTGATGGTGTTGGTCAAGGCGACCGAAGAGAGCGAAGAGGGCTTCGTTTCGACACCCGAAACGACGGCGATGATGGAGGCGATGGGCAAATTCAATGACGAACTGCGCAACGCCGGCATCCTGCTCGCCGCCGACGGCCTAAAGCCCTCCTCGGAAGGCAAGCGCATTGCTTTCGACGGCCCCGGTCGCACGGTCATCGACGGACCTTTCGCCGAGACGCGCGAGCTCGTCGCCGGCTTTTGGCTCTGGGAAGTCAAGGACATGGACGAGGCGGTCGCCTGGGTGAAGCGCTGCCCCAATCCGATGTCGGGACCGAGCGAGATCGAGATCCGGCCGCTGTACGAGATGGCTGACTGGCAATGAGGATCCGGGGGCCGGCGGTTGCGGAAATCGTGACCGTACCGGCAGCCCGGCGGCAATCGAGATTGTCGACCGCAGCCTGCTTGCCTGGCCTGTCGCTTCGGCCGACAAGGCGGCATGGCAGGAGGCGAAACGCAACAGACGATCGAAGCGGTTTTCCGCATCGAACGGGCCAGGCTCATCGCGGGCCTGGCCCGGATGGTGCGCGATATGGATCGTGCGGAAGAGCTGGCGCAGGATGCCCTGGTCATCGCTCTCTCCGAATGGCCCGGGACCGGCGTTCCCGCCAATCCCGGCGCGTGGCTGATGACCGCCGCCAAACGGCGGGCCATCGACGCGATCCGTCGCGACAAGATGCGCGCGCGCAAGCACGAGGAGATCGCGCGAGAGCTGGACGGCGAGGCCGACGATGCGGGCGTGATCGCGGCCATGGACGACGATCCCGGCGATGAGCTGCTGGGCCTCATCTTCACGGCGTGTCACCCGATACTTTCGGCCGATGCCCGCGCGGCGCTCACGCTGCGTGTCATCGGCGGCCTGACGACCGACGAGATCGCGCGCGCCTTCCTGTCGAACGAGACCGCGATCGCGCAGCGTATCGTCCGCGCGAAGAAGACGATCGGAAAGGCCGGGCTCGCCTTCGAAGTGCCGCGCGGCGCCGAACGTGCGGCGCGGCTCTCGTCGGTCCTCGAGGTCGTCTATCTCATCTTCAACGAAGGCTATGCCGCGACGGCCGGCGAGGACCTTGTTCGGCCGGGTCTGTGCCGCGAGGCGCAACGGCTGGGCCGCATGCTGGCGGTGCTGATGCCCGAGGACCCGGAAGTATCGGGTCTGCTGGCCCTGATGGAAATCCAGGCATCGCGCCTGCCGGCACGCACCGGGCCGGACGGTGCGCTCGTGCCGCTCACCGAGCAGAATCGCGCGCGCTGGGACCCGTTGCTGATCCGCCGGGGGCTCGACGCATTGGCCCGTGCGGAAACCCTCGGGGGCGCGGACGGTCCCTATGCGCTGCAGGCCGCGCTGGCTGCATGTCATGCGCGCGCGCGAACCGCCGCCGATACCGATTGGCCGCGCATCGCAGCGCTCTATGATCGGCTGCGCATGGTGATGCCCTCGCCGGTGGTGGATCTCAACCGGGCGGTTGCCCACAGCATGGCCTTCGGGCCCGAAGCGGGCCTGCGGCTGGTGGACGAGATTGCCGATGCCGCCGCCCTGCGCAATTATGCGCCCTTGCCCGCGGCCAAGGGCGACTTCTTGTTTCGGGCGGGGCGGCTGGCCGAGGCGCGATCCGAATTCGAGGCCGCGGCCAGGCTGACCCGCAATACGCGCGAAGCGGACTTCCTCCTTGCCCGCGCGGATGCCTGTGATGGCGCCGTGGCTCGCGTCGAATAATGACGCGCCGCTTCGGACTCGCGGCGGCGTTGCTCTGCGCGGTCGTATTGCTCTTCTTCTGGCCGGGTGTCGCGCATTATGACAGCGTGGCGCAATATCAGCAGGTCGTCTCCGGCGCATATTATGACTGGCATCCGCCGGCGATGGCGCGGCTCTGGTCGCTGTTCCATGCGCTCGGCTGGGCAGGGCAGGGGCCGATGTTTCTGCTCCAGACCGTGCTTTACTGGACCGGCCTCGGCCTGCTTGCGGCGGCGCTCGCCCGCAGTGGCGCGCGAGTCGCCGCGATGGCGGTGCTCGCGCTCGGCCTGTGGCCGCCCGTCCTGGGCTGGCAGGCAGTGGTCGTAAAGGACGGGCAGATGGCCGCCGCTTTGCTCGCCGCGACCGGCCTGGTCGCATGGCGACGGCTGCAGACGAAGCCGCTCGGGCAGGCCGGAACCGCGGCGGTGCTCGTGCTGCTCGTGTATGCGGTGCTCGTCCGGTCGAATGCCATCTTCGCGGTGGCGCCGCTCGCCGTTGGACTGTTGGCACCGTGGCGCTGGCGCGACTGGCGGTCGCGCGTCTTGCTGATCGGCGCGGCGACGCTGGCCACGCTCGCATTGTTATCCCCCATCAACCATGGCGTGCTCGGTGCCGAGGGGAGCGGCGTCGAGGCGACCCAGCCGATCTTCGACCTGGCCGGCATCGCGCACCGCGCCGGGCCGGATGCGGTGCCGTTGCTGCCGCCGGAGACGTGGCGGCAACTCGAAGCGCAGCGCTGCTTCTCTTCGATCCTGTGGGACATATTTTCGATCGGCAAGCGCTGCGATTTCATTCAGGACGGCCTCACCGGCCGGCCTCGCCGTGAGATCTTCTCAGCCTGGACGCGCGCGATAAGTGAGCATCCCGGCGCGTATCTGTCGCACCGGCTCGCGCACTGGAACGCGACGATGCGCTGGTTCGTCCCCTGGCACTTCCCGCAAGCGGTGCCGCAAGCCGAATCGCTGCCGAACACATTCGGGCTGGGTTCGCCTGGGCATCGGGTCGCGGGCTATGACCGGTTCGCCGGCTGGCTGGTGAACAGTCCCGCGGGCGCACCGATTCTCGCTTTGGCCGTGGCGCTGGCGGTGCTGGCGCTGGCGCGGCCCGCGCAAAGCGCCGCGCATGGTCTCGCGGTCCCGCTCGCGCTGTCGGCGGCGGCGATGGAACTGAGCTTTCTGGTCGTCAGTATCGCGATCGACTGGCGCTACCATCTCTGGTCGATGCTCGCGGCCTGGCTGTCCGCCATCCTGCTCGTCACCGAGCCGTTGCCCCGGCGCCGCGCACGGATCGCGCTGGCGGGGCTGGCGTTGATCGCGCTCACCACTCTCGGCGCGCGGCTGATGCTGCCGCCGGTCGGCGACGACTATGAAGCATTGATTCGCTGAGACAGCACCGCGATGCCTAGAAAGGGCCCACCGAGCAGCCGCAACAATGCGAGCAGTTCCGGAGCGGCGTCCATCGGTACGGCACCCCGGCCGAACTGCTGTGGAAAGAACGTCCGACACCTTTCCACTCCTGCCGCCACAGGAGAAGACGGCGAGCTTGACAGGCGGCCTCGCCGCCATCTCCGGTCGAGCATCGGCATTATTAGGCCAGCATCACCTCGGCGACGCGGCGCTGCCCGCCGGTGCGCGCGAGATGGACGAACACGTCCACGGTATTGCGGACATAATGGCGGACATCCTCGCGCCCGAGCTGGGTGCCGGCCTGAAGCACCAGCAATACGATCTGCTCGATAGCGCGCTCGGCCGAATCGGCATGGACCGACGTCATCGATCCCGGATGCCCGGTGTTGATCGCACGGAGGAACGCATAGGCCTCCTCGCCACGCAGCTCGCCCAGGATGATGCGATCGGGGCGCATGCGCAGCGAGGCGGCGAGGAGATCGGTCGCGCTCACGCGCGCCTCGCCCAGGCTCCCGCGCACTGCGAGCAGCCCGACGAGATTGTCGTGATGCTGGTGGAGCTCGGGCGTGTCTTCGATTAGGATCAACCGTTCCTCCGCGGGGATTTCGCGGATCAGCGCATTGAGGAACGTGGTCTTGCCGGTCGAGGTGCCGCCCGAGACGAGGATGTTCCTGCGCGCCCGCACCGCCGCGGAGAGCATGCCCGCGATGTCGCCGGAGTCGAGCATCGTCGCCAATCGGGCACCGGTCTCATCGCGTTCGGGGCGACGATGCAACGTCGCGTCGAAGGCACCTGCCGCGACATAATCGCCGAGCGACAGATCGGACGAGACGTGCTTGCGGATCGCGATCGCCATTGGCCCGCGCGTCGCGGGTGGCGCTATCACCTGCACCCGCGCGCCATCGGGCAGGCTCGCGGAGAGCAGGGGATGCTCGCGGCTGATCCCCTGGTGGGAGAGCGCGGCGATCTGGCGCGAGAGCCGTTCGAGCGTGGCGGCGTCGAGCGCGGGAGCGTCGTGCCGCTCGATCGTGCCGCCCAGCGTCTCCGTCCAGATCTCCTGCGGGCGATTGACATAGATGTCGGTCACGTCGGGCCGCGCGAGCATGCCGGTCAGCGGCGCCAGATAGGAGCGGAGATAGACCTGCCCCTCGCGCTCCGCCGCGGCGCCGCTCATCGCGCCTCGACGCCAGTGAAATCGAGGTCACGCGCGACGAAGATCGAGATGCTGGTCGCCGCCTTGACCTTGAGCGTCGGCCGGATCTGGTTGGGGATGCGGGTGATGCCTCCCTGTGATTGCGGTATGATCACCACCCCGGAGTCGACCGAGCGCGAGGCGAGGTTGACGCCGACATCGAGCGCCGATTGTAGGATGGCGCCGGCGAATCGCTCGAAGAAATGGCTGTTGACGCTGGCCCGGATACCGCCCCCGCCAAGCGTATCGCTGGCCGGCGAGCCGATTGCGATCGTCGCGCCATCGGGACGGATCAACCGGATCCAGTTGACCAGCATGCGGTTCTGGCCGGGTTCGGCATCCGAACGATATTCGCCGATCAGCCGGCTGCCGCGCGGGATCAGTATCCGGCTGCCGTCGAACCCGCGCACGTCACGCGACACGATCGCACGGGCGAGGCCGGGCCTGGTCGAATCGAGCGCGGTTTCGAGTACCGCGGGGATGAGCGTGCCCTGCGGCACCGTCGTCGCCTTGTTGGCGAGCACGCCCGCGCCCGTACGTGCGCCGGCGATGTTCGCGTTCGGTCCACCCAGCGGCGAGGCTGGGACGACGACACCATTTTGCCCGTTCGGCGTCGTCGCCTGGGGCGCGGAGCCGGTGGTGTCGATCACGAGCGCGGGCTCGGAAGTCGTGCGCGAGGGCGGCATCGGCGGCAGCGGCTGTTGCGGCACCGGCTGGGGAACGTAGACGACCTGTGGCGGAGGCGGCCGATAGGCGGGCGTTGCCGGCGCAGGCGCCGGCACTTCGCGGATCACGACTGCGGGAGGCGGGGCGGGTTCGGGCGGCACATAAAGCGACGGCGGCGGCGCGGGCGTCGTCACGAGATCCGCCGGGCGCGGGCGCACCGCCGGTGCGGTCAGCGCGCGCCGCCGCGCGTCGAGCACCGCGAACAGCAGCAGTCCGATCAGCGCGACGCCGAGCAGCAGCGCCCAGGCCGGCGGGCCGGATCGCGGCCGTGCGACCATGGGGAGAACCGTGGCTTCGCTGGTCGTGCGCGGATCGATCGAGGACGGCGCCGTCGCCATCAGCGACCTCCCTCGGAAACGCGTTGCGCCGTCGCGCTGTGGCGGTCGATGCGGAAGACGAGCTTCGCCTGGATGCTGTCGACCACCATCCATCCGTCGCGCATCATGCCGTTGACCAGCGTCTCCTTGCCCTGATCGTTGACCGCATAGATCGCCGGCAGCGTGCGTCCAGGCGGCCACTCGATATAAGTGTGGACGCCGTCGTCGTGCATGCCGCTGGGAAGGAGTTCCCGCGCGCCGCGCATCTTGTAGCGGCCGAGTTCGGCGCCGGATGCCGTTTCGGCCGGCACCGCGGCCGGCGAGGGGTAATGGAAGCGCAAGGCATAAGGCATGTCGGGTTGCGGCCCGGGCAGCGGCACCAGTTCGAACGAATAATGCCGCGCGTCGGTGACCACGGTCATGTTGGTCGTCACGTCCGATCGGACCGCCTTTACGAACAGCCGGTCGCCCCGGCGGTTCGCCGTCACTTGCCACGCGCCGCTGTCGCCGATCGCGACATTCTCGATATGCTCGTCGGGTGCCAGCTCGACCGTGACCTGGTAGCCCGGCGCGGCTTGGAGCGTGAACACTTGATCGGGGGTGTATTCGATCGACTGGAAGCGCGGATTGGGCGGGGCGGGCAGCGGTGGCGGCGCGGCCTGGGCGCAGGCGAACGACGGGGCGAGCAGCAGGACGGCGGCGGACAATATCTTCACAGCTCGACCTCGGGCTGGGCTGGCTGCGGTGCCGGACGCGGTGTCGCGGGCGCGGTGGGGACGAGCACCGGGACCGTCGCCTGCGGCGTCGAAACCGGAGTCGGCTCCGGCGGCGGCGCTGCCTCGGCATTTCGCTGATAGCGCGTCACTTCGAAGCCCAGCGGATTGACGAAACGGTCCTCGAGGCTCATCGGCTCGCCCGAATAGCGAAAGCGGATGACCGATACCCAGGCGCGCGGCGGTTCGGTGCGGCCGCCCGCGTCGCGCCGGATGGTGTCGAAACGGACCAACGCCGCATTCTGCCCCAGCGGCGACACGCTCTTCACCCGCGTCTCGATCACCGTCGTCCGCGGAAGCTGCGCCAACGGGCTGTCGGGGTTCGCCGCCTGGACGCTCGCAATATACGCCGTCCGGGCATCGCCTTGCGACCAGAGCGATACTTTCCGGTAATTGGCCTGCACTGCCGAGATATCGAAGCTCTCGCGCGCGATGACATATTGGACGAGGAAGGACTGGGTCAGCGCGGTATTGCCGCTCACCTGCTGGGCATCGAGCGGCTTGAGCGCCTGGACGAAACCGGTCTGTCGGTCGACGAGCAAGGTGTAGGGCTCGACGGTCTTGAGCGGAGTCAGCAGCATCAGCGCGAGCGCCAGCATCGCCGCCACCGCGACAGCGACGCTCGCGACGATCCACGCGGTGCGCCGCGACGCGCGCAGCGCGGTCTGCTGGTCTTCCGCCCAGCTCCCCGCCTCGCGATAATAGGCGTCGAGCGCCTCGCGCGATTTGTTCTTCATCCGTTATCCCTTCGGCCGGCGCTGGCGGACACGCGGCCTTGCGCGCGGCGGCGGTGGCTCTGCCCGAGCGGCGCCGGAGCGGGCGGCGGCATGTCGCGGCCGGATTCTCTGACGACGGTGGTCCTGGACGAACCCGATGCGGCGATCGCCTGCTGCGCCGCCGCCTCGCGCCGCTGCACATGCGTCACCGCTTCGGCCACGGCCGCGGCGCGCGAAAGCTGCGCTGCGGGTACATGTGTCTCGCGCGGCGGCCGGATCGACGGCGCGAAGGCCTCGCCGTCGCGCCATCCGGCGATCATCCGGGCCGGAGCGACGCGCCAGGCGGACGGTAGCCGGAAGCCGAGTACGAGCCGTGCCGCCATGCCGAGTCCGGCGAGCAGCGCCAGCGCGAAAGCCAGCGCAACCACCAGCAATTCGGTGGCCGCGCCGCCGCCGATCGACAGCTGCGCCTCGCGGCGGGCGATCAGATCGGCCAACCACGGCTCGAGCAGCGCCAATTCGACGCCGAGCAACACCGTCACGGCGATCGCGCCGATTGCCGCGGCGGCAAGCGCGCGAATCCAGCCTTCGAACAGGCTCCGCGTGCCTTCGAACAACAGGAACGCGATGAACAACGGTCCAAGCGCGAGTAGCAGCCCGGCGACCAGCCGGACCGAGGCGAAGCCGGCGATCGTCGCGGTGAGGAACACCAGCCGCGCCGTGCCCAGCGCGAAGGATCCGAAGATGTTCGGCGGCTCCTGCGGCACGGGCGTGACCACTTCACGCCCGTCAACGCCGGTGCGGACCGCTGCGGCGGGGCCGTTACCGAGCCGTCCCAGCTCGATCAGCGCGTCGTCCACCAGCTCCAGCCTCTCGCCGATGCCCCCGGTGGCGCCCGGCAACCCGGCCGGAGCGCCGATATTGGCGACTAGTTCGGCGGGTCCATGAAAGGCGACGTCATAGGCTAGCGTCCGATAGGCGGTCCAGCTGGTTGCCAGCGCAAGGACGATGCCGATCTTGACTAAGGCGAGCACGCCATCGCGCACTCCCGGCACTTCGCCGAATAGCATGCGATAGCCGAAAAAGGCGACGAACAGGGTCAGCGAGCCGGTGAGCAGCAGCGACAGCGGCGATCCCGGCGCGGAGAGCGCCAGATAGCCCTGGCTCCCGAGCGTCTGTGCCTGACAATCGACGAACGCCAGCACGCTCTGCAGGAACGCGCCGTCGGTGATGCCGGGGCAGGCGATGGTCATGCGACCTCCAGCAGCCGGGGCAGCCACTCCGCGGGATCGTCGCCGCTGGTGGCGCGGATCTCGTCGAGCAGCCGCACGGTGCGCTCGCGACCCGAGAGAATGGTCAGCATGTCGCGCTCGCCGGTCAGGTTGAGGCGGGCGACGACGCTCTCGTTGCCGTGCTTGATCAGGAAGCAATGCGCGTTGTCGGGCAAAGTGCGGATCAGCTCGAATTCGTGCGGTGTCAGCCCGAAACCATCGATGTAATCGGCGGCGCGTGCCTTGGGATTGGCCATGAAGATCTGCGTCGCCGCCTGCTCGATGATCGCGCTGGCGATGCGGCTCTCCAGCGCGTCTTGCGCACTCTGCGTGGCGAAGCCGACGATGCCGTTCCGCTTGCGGATCGTCTTCTCCCAATCCTTGATCCGCCGCACGAAGACGTCGTCGTCGAGCGCCTTCCAACCCTCGTCCACCACGATGATCGCGGCGGTGCCGTCGAGCCGCTCCTCGACGCGGTGGAACAGATACATCATCGCCGGGGTGCGCATCGCCGGATCGTCGAGGATCTGGGTCATGTCGAAGCCGACCGTCGCCGCGGTCAGGTCGGTCTCATCGCGCGCATTGTCGAACAGCCAGGCGCGCTCGCCTTCGCCCCACCAGGGCCGTAGCCGCGCCCACAGGTCCGCCGCGTGCGGCCGATGGCCGCCGCGGAAGAGTTCGGCAAGGTGGCGCAGGCGGCGCTGCTCGATCGGCTGATCGAAATTGGCATCGATCGAGTCCTTGATCCGGGCAACCTCCTCGATGTCGGCGCCGCCGGCGAGCAATGCGATCCAGTCGATCAGGAACTGGCGGTTGGTGGCGGTGTCGTCGATCTGAAGCGGATTCAGGCCCGACGGCGTGCCCGGGCGCAGCAAATCATAGCGTCCGCCGATCGCGCGAAGGAACAGCTCGGCGCCACGATCCTTGTCGAAGAAGATGATCCGCGGCGAGAATTTGCGCGCCTGGGCGAGCAAGAAGTTGAGCACTACTGTCTTGCCCGAACCGGATGGTCCTATGACCGTGAAATTGCCGAGATCGCCCTGGTGGAAGTTGAAATAATAGGGGCCCGCCGCAGTGGTCTCGAACAGGGTGACGGCATCGCCCCAATGATTTCCGAAGGCGCGGCCCTGCGGAAGGTTGTGTCCGCTCGCGAACCCGGCGAAGTTGCTGGTCGAGACTAGCCCACGGCGCGCGATATATTTGAAATTGCCGGGGAATTGCGCCCAGAATGCGGGCTCGAGCGCAATCTCCTCGCGCACTGCGATGATCCCCATGTCGGCGAGCACCGCCTGTGCCTCGGCCACGCCTTCGTCGACCTCGGCGGGGGTCGCGCCACGCACCGCGATCGTCATGTGATGCTCGCCGAAACCCGCGCGCCCCGCCGCGACATCGTCCTTGGCGCTCGACAGGTCGGTGCGCAGGCTCACCGCTTCGTCCTCGGCCGAGCGCATCCGCCGCAGCGCTAGGTTCATCTTCGACAATGCCGCCTGCCGCTCGACGAAGCCGAAGCTTTGCGCGATGGTCAGCTCGAACGGCAGCCGTAGCAATTCGTCGAGCATGCCGGGTGCGGTCTGGCCGGGATAGTCCTTGATCGAGATCAGACCAGTGAAGCTGCGCGGCAGGGCTCCCGTCGGGCCCAGCTCGATCGTCTCCTGCCCGAAACTGACGCGACGATAGGGAAGATAGGCGCCGAGATCCTGCATCGGCAGCAGCACCGGCCGCACTTCGCCATTGTACAGCGACGATAGGAATTCGAGCGGCTCGGAGCAGCTGCCCTGGGGCGTCTGATACACGCCGAGCAGTCGCGGTTCGTAGCTGCCGAGCGCGGCGAGCAGCGCGTCGCGGGCAACGTCGAGCTGGCGCAGCTCATGCCCGCTATCGGCCTCTGCCACGCTGCCGCGCAGTCGATCGAGCAGGCCGATCCGTCCCTGGAGGGGGCGGCGAACGAGCGTCAGGAACAGGTCGTTGACGTAGAGCCGCTTCTGCGCGAGCCGCGCCTTCCACGACGCGTCCAGCTGCTGCGAGAAAGCGTCCGGAAATTCGGCGGCGAGTTCCGCATCCACTTGTCGCCGGACGACGTGATTGTAGATCGCGAAGCGCGAAGACCCGATCGACTGGAGCATCGCGTCGCGGAGCCGCTTGCGATAGTTTATCTCCTCCGTGTCGGCGGTCTCGAACAACAGGCCGCGCAAGTGGAGCACCTGCATCAGTAGCCCGTCGCGGGTTTCGATCGTATGATCGTCGACGTGACGTGCATAAGGGAGATGCCGGCCGGCTGGCGCCTCGCGCCGCACGACTTCCGGATCGCGGGTCAGGGCCGGTAGGAGTTGCATCGCCAGATCGCATGGTTGCGGACGCGCGGGCATCGCCCGATCCGGGTGAGCCAAAGATCGAAGAAGCGCGGCTCGCGCAGGCAAAGGATTACCCCGGCGAAGTGAATGACCAGCGCCACCGCGATCGCCCAGGGAGATTTGAAGATCAGAAACAGTTCGGTGGCGATCACCGCATTGGCGATGAAATAGCTGTAGGTGACGCCGGCGAACATCTGCGGGCGGGTGAGCGCGACGAACAATTGGTCCCGTTCAAGACCATTCATGGCTTATTGCCCCAACTGGGCGGTGGACTGGATCCCGGCGACGATGCTGGCCGCACCGAACAGGATGAAGCAGCCGAGGATCACCGTGGCGCCATAACGCCAGTTGATCCGGCCGGTGAGCATCAGCAGCCCCACCGAAGCGACCGCGATCACCGCGACGACTGTGGCTATCGTGCCGAGCAACGTCCCCTCGAGCCAGCGAACCGCGGAGACGATCACGCCCGATCCGGCGGGATCCGCCAGCGTATCCTGTGCCGCCGCGACGCCGGCCCAGCCCACCGCAAGCAGGATTGCTGCCCGTACTGTCCAGCGGATCCAACGCATCTGTGCAGCCCCTCGTATTAATCCCGGCCATTTGTGCGTCATGAGAGCGCCCTTGCCAAGCCGCATGTAAGTCCCGCCCTCGCGCGGCGCGAGGTGTGTGGCTCGAATTGCTCGAATTGCCCGAATTGCCCGAATTGCGCCGCTGCGCTTGGAAACGGTCGTCACGACGACATCGAACGCGGCCTATATATAGGCGGTGACAGTGAAACCGCTGGCATTTCCTGCCGCCGCCATTGCCGACCAGCCCGGCCCGAGCCACTCGCAGGATCGGCAGGCGTTCGAAGCTGTCAAGATCGGCTTCTACCGATGCGAACATTGGTCGGACGGCGGTTCGATGGAGGAAGCAATCAGGAGGCTGGCCTACTCATGGGGTTGCCTGCTGGTGGCTATCCTGCTGCTTGTGCTGCTCTGGCTGCTGCTGCGTTGACATGTCGCCATGCCGGGTCCGAACGCGCGCCCGGTGCCGAATTGACCGCCGCTCGACCGCGACGCTGTGTTTCTCGACGCCATCCGCGTTAGCGCATTGCGACAGGATCGAGCAGATGCTGCATTGGCTTGCGGATCAGAAAGATCAGCAGCGCGCCGGCAAAGGCGATCGCGGCATCGAGCATCCAGAATGCGGCGTTGCTCATCTGGTCATAGAAGCTGCCGACCCAGCCCATCATCGTCGAGCCGACGAACAGCGACAGAAACGCCGCGCCCATCAGAGTCGAATTGACCTTCGCCGGGGCCGCCTGCGAGATCAATGCGAGCAGGATCGGCCAGAACCACATGAACGCGACGCCCATGCCGGCATAACCGGCGAGCGCCCAGAGCACCGATACCGCGCCATTCGAAGAGACGGCGCAGCCGGCGGCGAACAGCAACGCCGCAGCGCCGACAATCGCCGACCCGATCGCGATCTTGGTGATGTTGCCGGGTTCGCTTCCGCGCCGTGCCTGCCAGGTCCAGAGCGCCACCAGCGGGGCCGCGATGACGATGCTGGAAAAGGCGTCGATCGAATTGAACCAGCTCGCCGGCACCGTTCCGAACGGTGATTGGAGGTCGACATGCTGATCGACCCAGACCACGCCGATGTTCCAGATCATCGGATAGGCGATGTTCGCGGGAACGGTGAGCGCGATCAGCGCGAGCAATGCCCCTGTTTTGCGTCGCTCATCGGCTGTCATCGGGGGCAGAGCCGCACGATCGACGCGTTTCGGCCGGGGATCCGGCAAATGACGCTGGCCGGCAAGGTAGATGAGCAATGCGATCAGCATCACCGCTGCAGCGAGCGCGAAGCCCGCATGCCATCCGAACAGCGCCGCGACGCTTCCAGTCGCCACCGGGCCGAGTACCGACCCGACATTGATCCCGGTCGAGAACAGGGTGAACCCGCGCGCGCGCAGCGATTCCGCCTCGGGCGGATAGAGGGCTCCGACCTGCGCCGAGATATTGCCCTTGAGACAGCCCGAACCGAGGATCAGCATCACCAGCGCCATCAGGAAGGTCGTGTAGAATGACATCGCCAAATGGCCCGCGCTCATCAGCAAGGCGCCGAGGATCACGGTGCGCCGCGCGCCCAGCCAGCGATCGGCGAGCAGCCCGCCGAGGATGGGAGTGAAATAGACCAGGCCGCTATACCAGCCGAAGATCAGCGAGGCGAAGGCCTGGTTCGATATCGCCCCGCGGAACTCGAAGAGATGGCGCAGTTGCGCGAGCCCGAAGACCTGCGCCGCATGGTCGGGCAGCAGCAATTGCTTGACCAGATAGAGCGCTAGAAGCCCGGTCATCCCGTAATAAGAGAAGCGCTCGGCCAGTTCTGTCGCCGCGAGAAAGGCGAGCCCCTTCGGGTGGGCAGCGAGTCCGCCGCGCTTCGCGGCCGTGGCGTCACTCATCGTTTCCACCTCATTTGCGCCATGCGAGTTCCGGCGTGGTAGTGATTTCGGTCGGCACCTGTGTCAGCTCGGCACTGCGTTTGGGATCGCTCGTGGCGACCTGATCGACGAATCCCGAGAAGACACCGCGCGCGAATGATAGGCTGCGCTGTTCGACGGGTGTCCCATTTGTCGGTGGCCGAAGCGCGAAGACGCATTTCAGCGCGGGCTGAGTTTGACGATGGTCGGGGCGTTGCCGAGCGCGATGGTATAGCCGTCGCGCTCCTGCGTGCCCGTGGAGGGGGCGAGCGGATGGGCGCCTTGTGTCGTCATCTCGATTCGAAGCCGGGCTGTGGGCGTGGTCGCGGCCGCTGGATCCAGCGTCAACGTGATCGCGCCGTTGACCGGCGTGTACGTCACATTAGCGATCTTGCCTGCGTCGAGCGTGATCCACGCGCCTGCGGGAGCGACGAACATCCGCGATCGGGCGCCGTCCTTCGGCCGTACCTGCACGCCGTCCTTGCCGAGCGTCACGTCACCGCCGAAGCCGAGCCAGCCGAAGGTCGGGTCGTTGACGAGATAGGTCGCCGCGGTCAGCGCGTGGCCGTAAAACCCCATGCCGTAATCGCCGGTATAGGGATCCCATTTCATCATGTCGGGCCAGGCGTGGAACGCGGCGGACGAGAAGCCCTCCTGATCGATGTTGGTGATGCCGCCCATCATCCCGCCATACGCGACGCGCAGCAGATGCAGGTCGCTGGGGTTCTGGCGATAGGCGTCGAACAACGGGACTGCGTTCAGGGCCGAGCCGTAGTGGTGGATCTGGCGCTCGATCCGCGGATATTTGCCGCCATAGAGGAAGTCCCAGTAACGGCGGGCATTGCCGTTATAGCCCCAGCTCGGGATCGTCGGATCATAGCCGAGGATCACTTCGCGAGTGATTTCGGCCTGCGGCTGGTATCCGAAATAGCGCATCCACGCATAGACTTCGGGCTGGCCGGTCGAATCCCACGGCATCTCCGATCCGAACGGAAATTTGAGCGTGCGCCAGTGATCGGCGCGCTTCTTCATCAGCTTTTCCATTTCATCGGCTTCGGCGGTGAGGCCTTCGCGCTTCAAGTCCTTGAGGATGTCGACGAACACGTCGCCCTCCATCAGCCCGAACTCGGCATAATAAGGCGCATCGCGCATCATCGCGACGGTAGTGACGTAGGCCTTGTCGAGATACCAGCGCCAGTCATGGCGCTTGACCAGCCCCGGATGGTTGCGCGCGGTGCGATAGAGCACCCAATGGCCGATCGCGACGTGCGGGTAATTATAGGCGCGGCCGAGATCGCGCGCGTCCTTTTCCTTCCACGAGGTCCACGACTTCCATTTGTCGGCGTCCTTGTAGAGGTTCGGGAACTTGACCGGGTCGTAATAGAACAGGCTCTTCTTGACCGCGCCGGCCTGCGGGCCGTCGGCGACCTGGAGGTTGCCGACTACCGTTTCGGTCACCAGCCGTTCGATCTTCGCGACCTCGGCCGGATCCGGATTGTCGAGCTGCTTCATCGTCGCCGCGACCCAAGCGCCGCCGCCGCCTTCGTCACTCATCCCGGCGATCCACACGCGCGGCTCGACATCGACGATCTTCTTCGCCTCGATGTCGTATGTGAGGATAGCGGGTGAGCGGCCGAACGGGTCGTCCTTGCCTTCGAACCACTGCCTGGTCGTCGAAAAGCGGCCGAGATCGGCCATGGCCTGCTCGAGCGGCTTGGTCACGAAATAGCTGACCGTCTGTACCTGCCCGTCGGCATAAGTGAGGGTGAGGCGCGCCTGACCCCATTGCTTGCCGCGCACCGCTAGCCTGACCCAGCCCTTCTGGCTGCCGGCGGGCGTCGCCTCGACTGCGCCGACGGGCCAACTCTCGATCTTGCGGATTGCGCTCGGCGCTTTGACGAACAGGGTCGCCGATTGGTCAGCGGGGACGACATAGCCGGGTATGCCCACCGCGACCGGACGCTTGTTGGCGATCAGCGTGCTTTCGATCGCCCGGATCGACGGCGTCTGGGTCATCCGGACGCCGACTTCGATCGTCTGGCCCGGCTCGAGGGTGCGGCCGGTGGGCGCGTTCCACTGCTCGCCGGCATCCTTCCACTCGCGCCCGGCATAGCCGATGCTGTGGACGGTCCAGTCGTAAAAGCCCTCGGAGGTCTGGCCGCGCTGGCTCTTGTCGGTAAAGATCGAGTCCTTCGCCTCCCGCGGGTTCTTGAGCGGTGCGTAGGCCTCGAGCGGGCTGCCTTTCTCGGGAAGCACCAGCAGTGCCGGCCCCTGGCCGTTAAGGCGCGTGACCTGCAGATAGCCGGCGTCCCGGCCGATATAGGGGTCGACAAAGCTCGCCTCGGCATGCGCCTGATCGAGATTGCGGTCGGTGATGATGTTGTCGAACACCATCGGCATGCCGAGTGCGCCGATCTCGAACGGCTGTTTGGTCGTATTGGTGATGCGGAAGCGCAGCCCGAGCAACCCGGCTTCGTCGACCCAGCGGCGCTCGACCCTGAAAGGCGCGTCGCTGCCCATGCTTGCAGTGATGTCGGCCGCGGCGATCACCTTGCCCGTGGCGGGCAACAGCCGGATCGGTTTCCGCGCGTGCGCCGAAGCGAAGTCGCGCCATTCGCCGCCGGGCGCGCGGATGCGAAGGTTGAGGTCGCCGATATGGTTGTAGCCGTCGCCGGCGCGCTCGGGCTCGCGCGCGGTCGGCACGAAGCTGAACGCGGGCTCGGCGGCGGGCGAGAGGCGCGCGAGCGTCTGGGTGTCGCTGCGCAGGGCAATCTCGAAACTACCGACCTTGTGGGCATCGGTCTGGATGGGCGCGTAGACCGGCTTTGGCTGCTCCTGCGCCATCAGCGCCGGGACGCAGACCGCGGACGAGATGCCGGCGAGGAGCAGGGCCGCGGGGCCGAAGGTACGCGCGTTCAGCATGATGTCTCTCATTTCGTGGTGGCGCCAACGGCAGGCATGGCAGGTGCGGGGTCGGGGAGGGGCAGCACCGGGGGCTTCTCGTCGAGCAGATGGCGCGTGAAATAGTCGCGCAGCTTGCGCCAGAAGAAGGGCTGCGCGACCCTGTGCGTGGTATTCGGCAGGATCACGACATCGACGTCCCGGCCCGCGGTGATCAGCGCGTTGGCGAGGCGCATGCTCTCGGTCACTGGGACATTGTCGTCGATGTCGCCATGGATGAGCAGCAATTTGCCCTGCAGGTTCTTCGCCACTGACATGTTCGAGTTGCGCTCCCACACCGCTTCGTCGGGGTTCCCCATCGAGACTTCGGGCCACCACGCCTTGTCGAGCCGCAGGTCGTGGTTACCTGACGAGGCGACCGCGACCTTGAAGAACCCCGGTCGGCGCAGCACGAAACGCGCGGCGTCGTAACCACCCGCCGAGCCGCCATAGACGCCCACCCGGTCAGCATCGATATACGGGTAGCGGGCGGCCATCTGACGGATCATCGCGATATGGTCGTCTAGCCCGACCTCGCCGAGATTTTGGTATGCGGGAAGGCGGAAAGCCTGACCGCGGCGCGAGGTGCCGCGGCCGTCAATACTGACGACGATCGCGCCCAATTGCGCGACACTCCCGGCACCCGCCGTGATAGCGCCGTTCCAGCTGGTCGGCACGTTGGTGGTGGTCGGGCCGGTATAGACTGCATCAATGATCGGGTAACGCGCCTTGGGGTCGAAATTGGCAGGGCGCCAGATCATCCCGTGGAGCGGCGTCTTGCCGTCCGCGGCGACGCCGGTGAACGGCTCGGGCGGGGTATATCCGGTTGCGAGCAGCGCGCCGGCATCGGCGCGCGCAAGCTCGATGACGATGCGGCCGTCGCGCGCGTCGCGGACCACGGTGCGGGTCGGTACGGTCGGGCTCGACATCGCATCGATGAACCATTTGCCGTCGAATGACACCTCGATCTCATGATCGAGCGGCTCGGGCGTGAGCAGCATCGGCTGCTTGCCGTCGAGCGTCACTCGATACAGCGCGCGGTAATAAGGATTGCGGTCGCGCTCGCGCCCAACGCCGGTGAGCAGCAGGGTGCGATCCGCCGCGTCGACATGCGCGATATCGAGCACTTCCCAGTCGCCGCGGGTGAGCGGGATTCCGCCATCAGGGTCGTCGGGGCGAATGAAATAGAGTTGCGCCCAGCCCGAACGTTCGGACACGTCGAGCTCACCGCCGAGCTCCGGCGCCGGGCGCAGGAAGCTCGAAGTCACCGTGACGATCGGCTTGACCGCTTCGCGCGCAGTAACAGTCGATTTGCCGGTCTGCGGATCGGCCTGGTAGACGACGAGTTGCCGATAGCCGCGCTCGGTCCACTGAATCCGCGCCTTGCCGCCCGACCAGCCGAGATCGGGATCGGCGGGATAGAGCAGCGATTCGCTCGGCACGTCGAGCGTCACGATCGTCGCGCGCTTGCGCTTCAGTGCCTCCTCGACATCCACGGCGAAGCGCGTCGCCTGCGGCAGTTTCGCGGCGCCGGCGAGCGGGTACACATATTGAAAGCTGCGTGGATAATAGCTTCCCGGCGGATTTTCCTGCGTGATCGAAAGCCGTTCGACGCCGCGCGTGTCCAGCCGCCAGCTGAGGATGCGGCGGCTGTCGGGCGACCATATCACCGATACCGGCATCTTCGGCTCCTCGGTTCCCGCCTTTAGGATGTCGGCGAGCTGGGGAATGCCGCGGCCATAAGGCTGCTCGCGCGTGCCGTCGCGGGTGAGCGCGACCTCGCGTCCCGATTTCCGCTCGCGCGCGAACAGATTATAGTCGCGTGCGACGATCTCGAAGCGGCCATCGGGCGAGACCGCACCTTCGCCGTCAGGGGCGCCCTTCTTCGCCTCCACCAGCGCGCCCGCGCCGTTCAGCGTCCATTGCTTGTCCGCGACTCCGAAAGTGAGCGTGCCGTCTTTGGCGCTGTAATCGGGATCGTCGAGGCGCAGAGCGGCCGCATCGACTTCCTTGCTCGTCGCCTGCGCGAGCAATCGGGCCAGCTGCACTTCGTCGACAATCGAGCGCGATTGGCCGGTGACGAGGTCGAGATAACGGATCTGGCGTTTGCCCGCGCTGCCCAGCCGGTAGAGGATGCCCGTTCCGTCGCGGGTGAAGGCCGCGCGCAGATCGGCGTTGACGATCAATTTGTCGAGTTCGGGGCGCAAATAGCGGTCGGCACGTGCATAGCGGTCGGCAATCGTCGGTGCTGGCGACGTCGTCGGGCCGGCATTCGCGAGGAGCAAGAGCGGCGCCAGCGCGCGCGCGGCGCGGACCGACCCGTGGTGTCTCGAATCTCGACTGCGTTGCATCTGCGCCTCCCCCGGAAGGACATATCCACGGCAACGCGGTAGCTCAACAAAATTATACAGTATATTGTATGACGGATTGTATTTACATGGGCATGCGATAGCGTTGTCGGCGGAGAGGGAGCGGGATTGGCTGATTACGGCACCCATATCAGGAAGGGTTCGATGCTGCAGAGCAGCAGCGCCCAACGCCTCAAAGGGTCGCTCGCACAGCAGCTTGCCGTGATGATCCTGTCCGGCGAGCTGCCCGAGGGGCACATCTTCCCGAGCGAACTCGATTATTCCGAACAGATCGGCATTTCGCGTCCGGCGTTGCGTGAGGCATTCCGGATGCTCGCGGCCAAGGGGCTGGTCGATAGTCGGCCCAAGGCGGGAACGCGTGTCGCGCCGCGGCGCCAATGGAGCCTGCTCGATCCCGATCTGCTCGCCTGGCAATTCGAGTCCGAGCCGAGCCTCAAATTCGTGGTGGACCTTTTCGAGCTGCGGATGGTGGTGGAGCCGAGTGCTGCGGCATTCGCCGCCCAGCGGCGCAGCGAGGCGCAATTGTCGGCGATGCGCGAGGCCCTGGATGAGATGGCCCGGCACGGACTGGCAACCGAGGCGGGACGCTTTGCCGACCAGCGCTTCCACATGATCATGATGGAAGCGACACAGAACGATGCGATGATCGCGCTGGCGAGCTCGATCCTCGCGGCGATCGCCTGGACGACGATCTACAAGCAACGCAAGCGCGCGCTGCCGCGCGACCCGATCCCCGATCACCGCGCTTTGCTCGACGCGATCGCCGCGAGCGATGTCGAAGCCGCGCGCACGGCGATGACCGAGCTGGTCGGCCTGGCGCTCGCCGATACCGAAGTCTCGCTTCTCGACGACTGAGCCTTGCCGCCATTTCTGCGCTGCTCGTCACCCATTCGAGGATTGACGCTCCAGATCGTCAACAGTAATCGTATACGGTATTCAGGAGATTGAGATGCAGGACATGCGCGCTTCCCGCCGGGAATTGATGTTCGGAGCCGCAGCGCTGGCGATGGCGTCGCAGGCGGGGATCGCGCGCGCCGCCGGGGCGTTCGCGCCGAAGGGCGTCAAGCCGCTGCCGCTCGCCTCGGTCCGGCTGCGCCCTTCCGACTATGCCACCGCGGTCGAGGTCAACCGCAAGTATCTCCACCGGCTCAGCCCCGATCGGCTTCTGCATAACTTTCGCAAATATGCCGGGCTCGAGCCCAAGGCGCCGATCTATGGCGGATGGGAGAGCGATACGATCGCCGGTCACACGCTCGGCCATTACATGACCGCTCTGGTGCTGATGTGGCAGCAGACCGGCGATGCCGAGATGCGCACCCGCGCCGATTACATCGTCGACGAGCTCGCCGAGGCGCAGGCCAAGCGCGGCACCGGCTATGTCGGCGCGCTGGGCCGCAAGCGGAAGGACGGGACCGTCGTCGATGGCGAGGAGATATTCGGCGAGGTGATGAAGGGCGAGATCAAGTCCGGCGGGTTCGATCTCAACGGCTCGTGGTCGCCACTCTACACCGTGCACAAATTGTTCGCGGGGCTGCTCGACGTCCATGGCGCGTGGGGCAACAAGAAGGCGCTGGCGGTGGTCGAAGGGCTGGGCGGCTATTTCGAGCGGGTGTTCGCCGCGCTCACCCCGGCGCAGGTGCAGGAAGTGCTGGGCTGCGAATATGGCGGGCTCAACGAGAGCTATGCCGAGATGCACCAGCGTACCGGCAATCCGCGCTGGCTCAAGATGGCCGAGACGCTCTACGACAACCGCGTGCTCGATCCGCTGAGCAACCGCGAGGACAAGCTCGCCAATTTCCACGCCAACACGCAGGTGCCCAAGCTGATCGGGCTGGCGCGCATCTACGACATCACCGGCAACGAGAAGCGCCGGACCGCAGCGACCTTCTTCTGGGAGCGGGTGACCCAGCACCACAGCTACGTCATCGGCGGCAATGCCGACCGCGAATATTTCTTCACGCCCGATACCGTCGCCGATCACATCACCGAGCAGACCTGCGAGCATTGCAACACCTACAATATGCTCAAGCTGACCCGGCACCTTTATGGATGGCAGCCCGACGGCGCGCTGTTCGATTTTTACGAGCGTGCGCACCTCAACCATGTGATGTCGGCGCAGGACCCGGCGACCGGCGGCTTCACCTACATGACCCCGCTGATGACCGGCAGCGAACGCGGCTATTCGACGGTGGACGACGACGCCTTCTGGTGCTGCGTCGGCAGCGGCATGGAGGTTCATTCCAAGCACGGCGAGTCGATCTTCTGGGAAGACGATGCCGGCGGGCTGATCGTCAATCTCTACATCCCTGCCGACGCCAGCTGGGCGAAGCGCAATGCGGCGCTGACGCTGGAGACCAACTATCCGTTCGCGCCGGAATCGACGCTCACCTTCACCAAGGTCAAAGCGGGGCGTTTCCCGGTCGCGCTGCGCGTCCCGGGATGGGGGGCGGGCAAGGCGGTGGTCACCGTCAATGGCCAGCCGGCCACGCCCGTGTTCGAGCGCGGCTATGCCGTGGTCGACCGGCGCTGGAAGACGGGCGACACGGTGGCGATCGCGCTGCCGCTCGAGCTTCGCATCGAATCCGCACCGGGCGACGAGAACACCGTCGCCGTGCTGAGCGGCCCGATGGTGCTCGCGGCGGATCTCGGGTCGAAAGACGTGAAATGGGAGCAGGCCGATCCGGCATTGGTCGGCGCCGATCTGCTCGCGGGCTTCACTCCGAGCGACCCGCCGAAGGGCATTTACGCCACGCGTGGTGTGGTGCGGCCCGCCGATCTGCAGTTCGTACCCTTCTATCGCCAGTACAACCGGCGCAGCGCGACCTATTTCAAGCGCTTCTCGGAAAGCGCCTGGGCGGCCGAGGAGAAGGCGTTCCTCGCCGAGCAGGCGCGGCTGAAGGACATCGCCGCGCGTTCGGTCGACGTGATGTTCCTCGGCGAGATGCAGCCCGAGCGCGACCACAACCTCACCTCGGACATCTCCTATCCGGTCACCTATCGCGGCCGGCAGGGGCGCGATGCGCGTTCGGGCGGGTTCATCGAATTCACGCTCAAGCCCAAGGACGGCCCGCTGATCCTGCAGGCGACCTATTGGGGCGGCGAACGCAAGCGCGACTTCGACATCCTGGTCGACAATGTGAAGGTCGCCACGCAGACGCTCGACAATGACAAGCCGGGCAAGTTCTTCGACGTGGAATATCCGCTTCCCGAAGCGTTGACCAAGGGCAAGAAGGAAGTGCGGGTGCGGATCGTGCCGCATGACCGCAGCACCGCCGGTCCGATCTTCGGCGTCCGCCTGTTCACTGCGAAGCCGGGCGCGAAGATTTGAGCGAGGCCGCGGCCGGCGTTGCGATGACGCTCGACGAATTGCGCGAACTTGCCCGCGCCAAGCTGCGGGCGGCAGGGCTGGCCGGCGATCACGCCGACGCTGTGGCGGAGACGATGGTCGCGGGCGAGCGCGACGGCTGTGCGAGCCATGGCATCTACCGGCTGCTCGTCGCCGATCGCAGCATCCGCGCGGGCGTGGTGGCGCCTGATGCAGTGCCGGTGGTCTCCGAGCCGAAGGCGGGGCTGGTGCAGGTCGACGGCGGCGGCGGGTTCGCGCAGCTTGCCTTCGCGCGTGGGATGCCGGTGCTCGTCGAAAAGGCGCGGACGAACGGCATCGCGGCGCTGGCGCTCAACAATGTCGTCCATTTCGCGGCGCTGTGGCCCGAGGTCGAGGCGTTGGCGGAGCAGGGGCTGGTGGCGCTGGCCTTCACGCCGAGCCATGCCTGGGTCGCGCCCGCGGGCGGAACGAAACCCGTGTTCGGGACCAATCCGATCGCGTTCGGTTGGCCGCGCCCGGGGCGTGAACCTTTCGTGTTCGATTTCGCGACCAGCGCCGTGGCGCGCGGCGAGATAGAGCTGCATCGCCGCGAGGGCCGGGCGATCCCCGACGATTGGGGCTATGACGCCGAGGGGCGCAGCACCACCGATGCCGAGGCGGTGCTGAACGGCGCGATGCGCACCTTTGGCGGGCACAAGGGTTCGGCATTGGCGGCGATGGTCGAATTGCTCGCCGGGCCACTGATCGGCGATATGACAAGCGCGGAGTCGATCGCCGTCGACAAGGGCCGTGGCGGCTCGCCGATCGGGGGTGAGCTGATCGTCGCGTTCGATCCGGCGGGCTTTCTGGGCGGCGCGGTGCAGGCGCATCTCGAACGCGCCGAGGCGATGTTCGCGGCGATCGAGGGGCAGGGCGCGCGGCTGCCGTCGCAGCGGCGTTACGCCGCGCGGGTGCGCAGTCTCGCCGAGGGCGTGACCATCCCCGCGGCGCTGTACGCGGACATCATGGCGATCGGAGGGTGAGCGTGCAGGCTTGGCGCAAGGCAGGGATTTTGCTGGTAGGCGCGGCGATGCTGACGGCGGCGGCGCCGTTGCCTGGACCCGATGCGCAGCTTCGGAAACTGTACACCGAAGAATATGCGTGGCGGCAGCGCCAGCAGGCGCCGAATGAGGATAGCCCCAAGGACCAGAAGCTCGGGCTTCCCGACATCGGCCCCGCCGCGCAGGCCGAAAGGCTGGCGCGCTGGACGGCGACGCTCTCTGCTCTGGGCAAGATCGATCCGGCAAAGCTCTCGCCCGCCGAGCGAGTCAATTACGCGGTGTTCAAGGGACAGATCGAGGCGCTGCTGAACGAGCAGCAATATCGCGACTACGAGAAGCCGCTCAACGCCGACAGCAGCTTCTGGGGCGACCTCGCCGAATCCGCACGCGGCGATTTCGTGCGCGAGAAGGATTATCGCCGTTACCTGGCGACGCTGCGCGATATCCCGCGGTACTTCGACCAGCAGATCGTCAATATGCGCGCGGGGCTCAAGCGCGGCTTCACGCCGTCTCGGATCACGTTACAGGGCCGCGATGCGGGGGTGGCCAAGGTCGCCGAGGCGAAGTCGCCGGCGGATTCGCCGTTCTTCGCGCCCTTCTCCAAATTCCCGGCGGGCATGCCGGCGGCGACCCAGGCAAAGCTGCGCGCCGAGGGCGAGGCGGCGATCCGCGAGGCAGTGGTGCCCGCGCATGCGAAGCTGCTGCGCTTCCTGCGCGACGAATATATTCCCGGCGCGCGGACGGCGCTCGCGGCATATGACCTTCCCGACGGGCGGGCCTATTACCAGTCCAAGGTCGCCGAATACACCACGCTCGACCAGACCCCCGAGCAGGTCCATGCGATCGGCCTCGCCGAAGTCGCCAAGATCCGTGCCCGGATGCACGACGTGATGCAGCAGGTCGGATTCAAGGGCGATCTTGCCGCCTTCCTCAAGTTCCTGCGCACCGATCCGCAATTCTACGCGAAGACGCCGCAGGCTCTGCTCGATCGCGGGGCGTGGATCGCCAAGACCTTCGACGGCAAGGCCTCGAAATATTTCGGCCGGTTGCCGCGCAGCCGCTTCGCGATCATTCCGGTGCCCGACGACATCGCGCCCTTCTACACCGGCGGGCGCGGCGGGCCCGGCGTGTATCTGATCAACACGTACAATCTGCCGGCGCGGCCGCTCTACTCGCTGCCAGCGCTGACGCTACACGAGAGCGCGCCGGGGCATGCCTTCCAGATGCCGCTCGCGGCGGAGAACAAGGACCTGCCGGCATTTCGGCGCGACACCTATCTCTCGGTCTATGGTGAGGGCTGGGCGCTTTATTGCGAGGCGCTGGGCGAAGAGATGGGAATGTACCAGACGCCGTACGAGGTGTTCGGCATGCTTTCCTACCAGATGTGGCGCGCAGCACGGCTGGTGGTCGACACCGGCATCCATGCGCAGGGCTGGAGCCGCGAACAGGCACAGCAATTCCTCCACGACAATACCGCGCTGGCCGATCACGAGATCGAGACCGAAGTCGATCGCTACATCGCCTGGCCGGGGCAGGCGCTGAGCTATTACACCGGCGAGCTCGCGATCCTGAAAGCACGCGCCCGCGCCGAAAAGGCACTCGGCGCGAAGTTCAACATCCGTGCCTTCCACGACGCGGTGCTCGCGCTGGGATCGGTGCCGATTCCCGAGATCAACCGCCGCGTCGACCAGCTCATCGCCGAGGGCGGCAAGGGCCCTTACCCGGACGAGGAATGACATGAAGCGACTGGTTGCCCTCGCGCCGCTGCTGGCGGCGCTTCCCGGCGCGGCCTGCGCGCAGACCGCGTCCGAGACGGTGATCGCGAAGGGCAACCCGATCCTCGCCGACGGCCGTTTCTACACGACGGATCCGGCGCCGCTGGTCGATGGCGACACGCTCTACATCCTCACCGGGCGCGACATGGCCGAGCCCGAGGTCAACGACTTCATCATGCCCGAATGGCAGCTGCTGTCGACGCGCGATCCGGCGTCGCGGAAATGGCGGCATACCCCCGGCTTCATCCGGCCCGAGAATGTCTTCGCCTGGGCCGAGCCGGCGCGGGCCTATGCCGGGCAGATCGTCAAAGGGCCCGACGGGCGATTCTATTTCTATGCGCCGGTGCTCGAGAAGAACAGCGACGCTAAGGACCGCTTCGCGATCGGCGTCGCGGTGGCGGATCGTCCGACCGGGCCGTGGAAGGATGCCCACCCGTCGGGGCCGATCATCTCGCAAAAGCTGCCCGTTGCGAACAATATCCAGAATATCGATCCGACCGTGCTGCTCGACGACGATGGCCGGGTCTACATCTATTGGGGCACGTTCGGTCAGTTGCGCGGGATGGAACTCGAACGCGACATGATCACGCCCAAGGGACCGGAGAAGCGGATCGAGGGGCTGACCGGCTTCTTCGAGGCACCGTGGATCCTGAAGCGCAAGCTTGTCTATTACATGCTCTACGCCGGCAACAAGGCCGGCCCGGACAGCGCCTGCACGCCGGCGGTCTATCACGCCTGCCAGGCCTGGGGCACCGCGACTTCGCCGCTGGGGCCGTGGACCTATCGCGGAGTCGCGCTGCGCCCGGTCTCCTCGACGACCTCGCATGCCGGTGCCGTCGAATTTAAAGGCAAGTGGTACATGGTGTATCACACCGCCGACGCAGTGGGCGGCGGGCATTTCCGGCGCAGCGTGGCGATCGATGAAATGCAGTGGGACGACAGCGTCTCGCCCGCCGCGATCCGACCGGTGGTGCCGACCCGCGCACCGCAGCCCGCGCCAAAGCCGACGCGCAACATCGCGGGCTCGGCTTCGGCGGTGTCATCGAACGTCGTGCCGGTGCAATATTGGATCGCCGCGCTCAACGACGGCAAGGTCCGCGCCAACCCGCTGCCGCCGGAAATGTGGGGCACGTGGAACGGCAACAACCCGAAGCAGCCCTGGGTCGAATATCGCTGGGCGAAGCCGGTGACGGTCGACGGGTCGCGCGTCTATTTCTTCGCCGACCAGCCCGCCGGATCGGGGATCGGCGTCGCGCCGCCCGCGGCGTGGCGCCTCGAATATTGGGATGGTGCGTGGAAGCCGGTGGCCGGGACAAGCGGCTACGGCACGACGCCCGGCGCATTCGAGGAAGTCCGCTTCGCGCCGGTGACGACGCGCTGCCTGCGCATGGTATTCGACGCTTCGGGTAGCGGCCCCTATGCGGGGGTGGGCGTGCAGGAATGGGAAGTGCTCGCGCCGCGGCCCCGCGTGCCGGCGGCGGCAGGTGTTGCAGCCCCTGCCTGCGGGAAGAACTAGGGCGTATCGGGGTGGGTGCGCGCGTCGGCGCGCCCAAAAGAATCTCTGACCTGCCAGCAAAATGGCACCCGCTGGGGCATCGAGGCCGGTGCCACCCATCCCTGGCCCCTCCTAGAACGGAGGGGCGTTGAAAGTCGGTCCGTCATAGTATTGGGGTGACTGGCTTGGCCGTTGGTGCCGTCCGCTACGGAGCCGCGAAGATCGAAAAGCCGCCATGAGACGATTGAGGGGTTCTCAGTTTTCGATCCGTTGCGGATACTGAAGAAGACTGCGAAAGTCGCCCTGGAAGCTCTGTTTCAGAGGGTGTCAGGATGTCCATATCGGTACTCGACATGTCTATGTCCCTCGATGGCTATATCGCCGATGAGAACGACTATCTCGGGGGTGAGGACGGGGAGCGGCTGCACGACTGGGCCAAGACTGGCGACCTCGCGCGAGAGCTGGAGAATGAGATGGGCAAAGCCGGTGCCGTCCTTGCTGGTCGGCGGACGGCCGAGCTGATGGATCATTGGGGCGGTAGTCATAACGGCGCGCCCATTTTCGTCCCGAGCCACCGGCCGCCCGGCCCTGCCGCTCGTTGGGGCTACCCGCTGGTTACCTATGTCAACGACGGGATCGCCAGCGCGATGGAACAGGCGAAGGCCGCAGCCGGCGATCGGGAGGTGCAGGTCCGCGGTGGATACACTGCACAGCGGGCGCTTGAGGCTGGAGTGCTGGATGAGCTGAGAATCCACCACATACCAGTGCTGCTTGGACGCGGCCGCCGCATGTTCGACATATTGCCTCGGGAGATTGAGCTGGAAATTATCGGCGTCGTAGACACGCCGCACGCAACACATATCCGATACCGAGTTCGCAAATAGCCCCGTGCGAAGTCCGAAACCGACGCATCGCGGACATTCGCCATCACGAAATTCAAGGGACACCAGGTTGACACTGCCCCGTTTGATGCGCCCCGCTGCGCGACATCGAAGCGACCGCACGCGCGCCGTGTGAATCTCCTGGATCTGGTATGGATCCGTCCGACAATGTCAAAGAACCGGTTGCGAGACCGCCCACCCTGGGTGGAGAGCTCGACAACCTTTAAATTCAGTCATCCCGACTCCTTCGACTGCCTGCAAGGCAGGCGCTCAGGCCGGGCTGACGAGGGAATGAGGCAAGCAGACGAAATCCTACATTTCAAGACCCGAAACCGCGCCACATATTGCGCGCACGTTCAGCAAATCTCGGCAGTGCTCGTCGGGATCGGCCCCGGCGGCACGCGTGCCGGGTGCTTGTAGAAGGGGTCGCCGGGCAGGCGATGCCGCTCGCCATAGACAGCACGCAGCACCGCGGCGAGCGCCGGGTCGTGCCGGCGCAGATCGGTATCGGACAAGATGCGTACACCATCGACCACCGCGAGCTTGTTCGAGTTGAACCAGAATTGCGTGCCCTCGGCCCAATATTCCTGGACCGTGGTCGCGCCATATTCGCCGGTCCACAGGCCCTTGTCCTTCGCCGCGGCATAGGCCAGCTCGACCTGCGCGTAGAGCTCGGGATCAACCGCCTGCACGGCGTAGAGGATCGCATGCGAGAATTCGTGGACGAGGATCGTCTCGCCATAATATTTGGTGCCTGGGATCGCGAGCAGGTTCTCGGTCGCGGCGCTGGTCAGCAACCCGCCCATGCCGCGCGCGCGGCGGCCCCAATATTCGCGGTCGGTCAGCCGGCCGATCCGCATGTCATAGAGTTTGCGCTCGCACCGGGTGAGGCGGGGATCGTCGATCGCCGGCTTCTTCCAGTCGCGTTGTTCGGGGACGTCGGTAGTGAGTTCGTCGACTCCCATGACCATCACGCGCTGCCCGGCCCGCACCAGTTCGCGGGCGAGATCGGGACGGCGCGTGAGCATCGCCACTATCATCCGCCGCGCGACCTGCAGCGCCGCGTCGGGCACCGCTCGCGATGAGGATATCGGGACGCCGTTCGCGTCGATCGATTTGACGTAGAACGGGTCGAGCTTGAGCATCGCAGGCGGCGCGTCGATCGGCGCAGGCTTGCCCGCGCAACCGGCGAGCGAAGCGGCGGCCGCCAGCAGGGGAAGCGCACGCCTCATGCGAAGGGCTGGTCGAGCGAATGCTGCGGCTCGGTGAACCAGGCGGCGCCGGTCTCGGTCACATGCATATGGTCCTCCAGCCGGATGCCGAAGCGCTCGGGCACGACGATCATCGGTTCGTTCGAGAAGCACATGCCCGGCGCCAGCGGCGTGTGGTCACCGCGGACGAGATAGGCGGGTTCGTGGATCGCGAGGCCGATGCCGTGTCCGGTGCGGTGCGGAAGGCCGGGCAGGCGATAATCGGGACCGAGGCCGGCGCGTTCGAGCACGCGCCGCGCGGCGGCATCGACGCTCTCGCATGGCGCGCCCGGTTCGACAGCGTCGAAGGCGGCGGCCTGCGCTTCCTTCTCCAGCGCCCAGAGCGTGCGGATCTCGTCATCGACCGCGCCGAACGCATAGGTGCGGGTGATGTCCGAATGATAGCCGTCGACCGTGCATCCGGTATCGATCAGCACCAATTGGCCTTCCTCGAGCTGCTGGTCGCCGGGCAGGCCGTGCGGATAGGCAGTTGCGGTTCCGAACTGCACCGCACAAAATGTCGACCCCGCAGCACCCAGCGCGCGGTGCGCATCGTCGATGAAGCGCTTGACCGTGCTTGCGCACATGCCGGGCGCGAGGACGCCCGCCGCACGGCGGTGGACCTCGAGCGTCATCTGCTTGGCCTGTTGCATCAGCGCGAGTTCGGTCGCGGACTTCACCATGCGCAAACCGTCGATCACCAAAGCGCCGGAGACCGGTCGGAACGATGCGCGCAGCGGCTCGGACCAATGGAACGGCAGCAGTGGATCGAGCGCGAGCACGGCATTCGCCGCCAGCGCGTCTCCGATCAGCGCGAGCGGGCTCTCGTCCTCCTCCCACAGCAGCAATTCGGCATCGATCGCCAGTTCGGCCTCCAGTGATCCGCGCTCGAAAGCGGGGCAGAGGATCCACGGCTTGCCGCTGACGGGCAGCAGCATGGCCACCAGCCGCTCGGTCGGCGACCAGCCGATCCCGGTGAAATAGCGCAGGCTCGGCCCGGCATTGACCAGCAGGGCGTCGGCGCCGATCGCCGCCAGCCGCGCGCGGGCGCGTTCCAGCCGCGCGTTGCGCTCCTCTTTGCCGATAGGCGGGGCAGGGGAAGGCCATTGCTCCAGCGCGGCGAGTTCCGCCGCGATAGTCGAGCCGCCGATGGTCATGCGCGTCCTCCTTTGCCGCCGAATCGCTCGAGATCGAACGGCGTCAGATCGATGTGGGGATGGGTTTCGTTCGCCAGCGCCGCCACCAGTTCGGCAGTGATCGGTGCGAGCGTCAGGCCCAGATGCTGATGCCCGAAGGCGTAAAGCAGATTGGCCGCGCGGCGCGAGCGGCCGATTGCCGGCAGATAGTCGGGCAGGGTAGGGCGGGCGCCCATCCAGCGCGTGAAGGGCGGCCGCATCGGCAGGCCGAGTTCGGTGACACGGTGCTCCAGCCGTTCCCATTTGCGCGGGTCGGGCGGCGCGTCCGGCCGCCCCAGCTCGACGAAGCTCGCGGCCTGGACCGTGTCGGCATAACGCGTGACGATCATCGATCGATCCTCGAACACGATCGGGGGCAAGTCGGCGGGCCAGTGATCCGCGACGGCGCGGATATGATAGCCGCGCTCGGCGACGATCGGCGCGTGGTGTCCGGCGCGCTCGACCAGAGGCTTGCTGTGCACACCGGCGGTGACGAGCACCAGATCGGCTTCATGCCCGGGCACCCGCGCTTGCCCCTGTTCAAGGATCAGCGTGCCGGTCTCGCGCAGGATCTGGCCGCCTTGCTGGAGGATGTCGTTCTCGAGTGCGGCGGCGAGCAGATCGAGGTCGCTGATCTGGCCGGTCCCGGTGAAACGCAGCGCACCCGCGATCGGCGCAGGGATGACTGCGCGTATCCGGGCGATGTCTTGCGGGGCAGCGTCGTCCACCCGTGCCGTCCCGATGTCGGCGCTTAGCCACACCGCTTTGCCGGCCGCTGCCTGGGCCGTGTCGCCCCATATGACGAAATGACCTTCCGTCTTCACCAGCTGCCCGGCCCAGGGCGCGCGCTGCCACGCCGGGAGCGCCTCGGCGAGGAGCGCGCGCAATGCATCGCCGCCGGCACGAAAGCGATCGGGCCGTGCAGCAGCGAGGAAGCGCAACGCGAACGGAAGCCAAGTGCGCACGCCGTGTACCGGCAGGTCGAGCGCACCGCCTGCGGCGAAGCGCCGGCGCCAAGCCGAGCGCAGGCTCGCCATCGATGCCAGCGGCGCGACCTGCTCGGTTGCGATATGCCCGGCATTTCCCCACGACGCAGCATTGCGCATCGTACTGGATTCCAGCACGATAACCGCGTGCCCTGCGCGCAACAGCGCGGACGCGCAGGATAGCCCGACCACGCCGCCGCCAATGATCGTTATTCGCCTCAACCGGTTATCCTCTATTGCAACGCAAAAATCAGTATCGTATACGTTATTCGACTTCAAGAACGGGGTATATGATGACGATCGGTTGGAAGGGCGTTTTTCCCGCGGTGACGACTCAGCTGAGGGAGGACCTGTCGATCGACCTGACCGACACGCAGCGCGTAGTGGACGATTTGATCCGTGACGGCGTCACCGGCGTGATCGCGCTGGGAACGGTGGGCGAGAACAACTCGCTCGATTTCGGTGAGAAGGTCAGCGTGCTCTCCGCGATCGTCGAGGTGGTCAATGGCCGGGTCCCGGTGATCACCGGCGTATCCGAATATGACACGCGCCGCGCGGTTCGCTATGCCCAGGCGGCCGAGACGGCTGGCGCGGACGGCCTGATGCTGCTGCCCCCGATGGTCTATGTGCCCAAGCCGCACGAGATGGTCGCCCATTTCAAGGGCGTTGCGGACCAGACCGGGCTGCCGATCATGCTCTACAACAATCCGCCCGCCTATCGCTCGGTGATCGATAACGAAGTCCTCGAGGCGCTCAAGCCGGTGAAAAACATCGTCGCGGTCAAGGAATCGGCTCCGGACACGCGCCGCTTCACCGATTTCCGCAATGATTTCGGCGGTCGCTACGTGCTGTTCGCCGGCCTTGACGATGTCGCGCTGGAAGGCCTTTTCCTCGGCGCGCAGGGCTGGGTGTCGGGCCTCACCAATGCCTTCCCCAAGGAATCGGTCGAGCTCGTCGCGGCATTCGAGCGGGGCGATCATGCCAAGGCGCTCGAAATCTATCGCTGGTTCATGCCGTTGCTCCATCTCGATGCCGAGCATGACCTCGTCCAGTCGATCAAGCTCGCCGAGCAAGTGATGGGCCGCGGCTCCGAGCGCGTGCTGCCGCCGCGCTATCCGCTGGAAGGCGCACGCCGCGCCGAAGTGATCGCCATGGTCGAGAAGGCGGCGGCGACGCGACCCAGCCTGACCGTCGCCAAGGCCGCCTGACGCGCAAGATGCGGCACACCTTCTTCTGCATCGACGGCCACACCGCCGGCAATCCGGTTCGCCTGGTGGCTGGCGGTGCGCCCTTGCTCAAGGGTGCGTCGATGTCGGAGAGGCGGCAGGATTTCCTCGCCCGCTTCGATTGGATCCGCACCGGGCTGTGCTTCGAGCCGCGCGGGCACGACATGATGTCGGGCGGGTTCCTCTATCCGCCGACACAGCCCGATGCGGACGTCGGCATCCTGTTCATCGAGACCTCCGGATGCCTGCCGATGTGCGGCCACGGTACGATCGGCATGGTCACCTTCGGGCTCGAACACGGGCTGATCCAGCCGGCCGAGCCCGGAAAGCTCCGGATCGAAGTGCCCGCCGGCGTGATCGACGTGGCCTATATGCGTGAAGGCGATAAGGTCACCGCGGTGCGCATCACCAACGTGCCCGCTTATGTCGCGGCGCGCGGAATCCAGGTTGATGTCGAAGGCATCGGCCCGCTGTCGATCGATGTCGCTTACGGCGGCAATTATTACGCGATCATCGAGCCTCAGGGCGGCTATACCGGGCTCGACGATCTCGGCGCGTCGCGCCTGATCGACCTCAGCGGGCGCATTCGCGAAGCGGTGCGCGAAAAGTTCGAGCCGGTGCATCCGCTCGACTCCACGATCCGCGGTGTCAGTCACGTCCTCTGGGCGGACAAGCCGCGCGGGGACGGCGCCGACGGGCGCAACGCGGTGTTCTATGGCGACAAGGCGATCGATCGCAGTCCGTGCGGCACTGGGACTTCAGCGCGCCTCGCGCATCTCGCCGCGGCAGACAAACTCGCGGTCGGTGATCGCTTCGTCCATGAAAGCTATATCGGCAGCCGCTTCGTCGGCCGCGTCGAGGCGGAGACGCGTCTCGGCAATCAGCCGGCAATCATCCCGTCGGTGGAAGGGTCTGCGATCGCAACGGGCTTCAACACGATATGGATTGATCGTGCTGATCCATTCTGGGAAGGGTTTCAGGTTAAGTAATGCATCTGATTCCGCGCCGTTCATTCGAACACGGGCGCTCCCATTTGAAGGAGAGACGGTCATGAGTATCGTCGTACGTACGTTGGCCGAGCGCGTCTTCGAGATCGTGCGCGAGCAGATCGTGACCGGACAACTGCCCGACAATTTGCCGATCCGTCAGGATGCGCTGGCTACCGAGCTCGGCGTGAGCAAGATTCCTCTGCGTGAGGCGTTGGCGCGGCTCGAGCACGAAGGGTTGCTGACTAGCCACGCCAATCGCGGTTATTTCGTCCAGCCTATGTCGGCGGGACAGGTCGACGAGATCTATGTACTCCGGCTCGCCATCGAGCCGCCGGCCGCGGTGTATGCCGCCGAACGCGCGACCGATGCAGATCGGGCCGCCGCGATCCGTGCCTTCGAGGAGCTCGACGGCGCCGCGGCCAGCAACCTGGCTGAAGTCGCTGTGCGCAATCGTGATTTCCATACCGCATTGGTGCGGCCAGGTGGCCGTTTGCTGACCACTCAATTGGTCGAGCGACTGTCGATCCTCGCTGAACGCTATGTAGTTGCGCATCTGCAGCCCGCGGGACGCGAATCCCGCGCGCATACCGAGCATCAGGACTTGCTCGATGCCTGGTTGGCGCGTGACGGCGCCAAGCTGACCACGCTGCTCACCGGTCATATTCAGGGCACGCTCGACGATCTTCGTCAGCAATTCGGCTCAACGGCCTAGTCGACCAAAAACTCAGGGGGAAGCTGCATGTTCGGTCCGCGTAAATCGCTTGATTCAGTCACTAAGCACGCGGAGGGCCATGCACTCGCCAAGACGCTCAGCTGGCCGCATCTGATAGCCCTCGGCGTGGGTGCGATCGTCGGCACCGGCATCTACACTCTCACCGGCGTCGGCGCCGAACGCGCCGGGCCGGCGGTGATCCTCGCCTTTGCCATCGCCGGCGCGGTCTGCGCCTGCGCGGCGCTCGCTTATGCCGAATTGGCGACGATGATCCCCGCCGCGGGGAGCGCGTACACCTTCAGCTACGCTGCACTGGGCGAGAAGATCGCCTGGGTGGTCGGCTGGAGCCTCGTACTCGAATATTCGCTCGCATGCTCGACTGTCGCGGTCGGCTGGTCGGGCTATCTGGTCGGCTGGCTGCAGGCGGCGGGCGTGCACCTGCCGCCCGAGCTTCTCGCTGGGCCGCATGCGGGTGGGATCATCAATCTGCCTGCCGTGACCGTCGCGCTGAGCGTGATGGGGATGCTCGTCGCCGGCACCCGCGAGAGCGCCACACTCAACATCGTCCTCGTCGTCATCAAGCTGGTCGCACTAGGTGTGTTTGTTGCCTTCGCGCTCCCCGCGTTCGACGGCAGCAACCTCGAGCCTTTCATGCCCTATGGCTTCGGCTCGACCGAGGTCGGCGGAGAAAAGCGCGGGGTGATGGCCGCCGCGGCGATCGTCTTCTTCGCATTTTACGGGTTCGACGCAGTCGCCACGTCGGCCGAGGAGGCGAAGCGTCCCGGTCGTGACCTGACCATCGGCATCGTGGGTTCGATGCTGGTCTGCACGATCATCTACATGGCGGTGGCAATCGCCGCTGTGGGCGCGCTGCCGTACCAGCAGCTTGCCAATTCTGCCGAGCCGTTGGCACTCGTGCTGCGCACGCTGGGGCAGCCGGTGGCCGGGCATCTCATAGCGCTGGCCGCGGTGATCGCGCTGCCTTCGGTAATTCTCGTCATGATGTACGGCCAGAGCCGGATCTTCTTCGTAATGGCGCGTGACGGGCTGCTCCCGCGCAGCCTTGCCAAGGTCTCCCCACGCACCGGCGCGCCGACCCGGATCACGTTGATCACGGGCGCGGTAATCGCGGCAGTCGCCGGCTTCTTCCGCCTCGACGAGATCGCCGAACTCGCCAATGCCGGGACATTGCTCGCTTTCGTCGCGGTTGGGGCGTGCCTGATGGTGTTGCGGAAGCGCGCGCCCGATGCGCCGCGGCTGTTCCGTTGCCCCGCGCCTTATGTGGTCGGGACGCTGGCGATCCTCGGCTGCCTCTATCTGCTGTTCAGCCTGCCATCGGCGACGATCCTGCGCTTCATCGTCTGGAACCTGATCGGGTTGGCCGTCTACTTCGCTTATGGCTGGCGGCACAGCGAAGTGAAGCAGCGGGCACTGCCCGCCTGACCTGAGTTTCGAGTCTTAATTACTGTCCTAACGACAAGGAGTAGCCCCGTGCGACACCTGCTGACGGCGCTTGCCCTCACGACATCGCTCACCGGAACGGCGCTCGCCCAGACGCGCTTCGACGGCGTCTGGCTGTTCGACGATGCCGGACCCAATCCGGGCATCACCATGTTGCAGGTCGCCAGCGATGGCGACCGCATCACCGGCGCGGTGACCACGCAATGGTATGGTCCGGTGACGATGCAGAATGCGCGGCTCGACAAGGGCGTGCTCACCTTCGACGTGCGCAATCTCAACGACCGCGAGCATCCCACCCGCACGTGGACCGTGAAGCAGACGCCGAAGGGCGTGCGGCTCGAAGGGCAGATGTGGTTCTCCAAAATCGACGCGACGGGCCACCGCGGCACGGCGAAGCAGGCCGAGGCGCGCGCATTCCGTTTTCAGACGCTGCCGGCCTGGGCGGTGGTCGAGCAAGCGCCGCTCGCGCCCAAGCCGCCGATGGGATGGAGCAGCTGGAACAAGTTCGCCGACAAGATCGATGACAAGACGATCCGCGCGATGGCCGACGCGATGGTCTCCACCGGGCTGCGCGACGCCGGATATGTCTATGTCAACATCGACGATGGCTGGCAGGGGAAGCGCGGCCCCGACGGGCGCATCCGCCCCAATGCCAATTTCCCCGACATGAAGGCCCTCGCCGATTACGTACATTCGAAGGGGCTCAAGCTCGGCATCTACAGCTCGCAGGGGCCGCGCACCTGTGCCGGGTTCGAGGGCAGCTACGGTCATGTCCGGCAGGACGCGCAGACCTTTGCGGACTGGGGTATCGACTATCTCAAATACGATCTCTGCTCGGGCGAATATTTCTACGCTGATGCCGATACGGTGAAGCGCAGCTATGCCGAGATGGGTGCGGCGCTGAGGGCGACCGGACGGCCGATCGTCTATTCGCTGTGCGAATATGGCCGGTTCGACGTCGGCGCCTGGGGCCGGCAGGTCGGCGGCCATCTGTGGCGCACGACCGGCGACATCACCGACGATTATGCGACGATGGCGCGGATCGGCTTCGACAAGAACGGCAATCCCGAGCACACTGGCCCGAACGGCTTCAACGATCCCGACATGCTCGAAGTAGGCAATGGCGGCATGTCCGAAGTCGAATACACCACGCACATGACGCTGTGGGCGATGTCGGCCGCGCCGCTGCTGATGGGGCATGATCTGCGCCAGACGCCGCCCGCAATGCTCCGTCTGCTCGAGAACCGTGACGTGATCGCCGTCGATCAGGATGCGAAGGGCGTGCAGGGCAAGGCCGTGCGCAAGGATGGCGCGCTCGAGATCTGGTCCAAGCCGCTCGCCGATGGCTCGGTGGCGCTGGCGCTGTTCAACCGCGGCGACAGTGCCGCCAGGATGGATGCGCGTGCCGCGGATGCCGGCTTCGACGCGATCACCGCCGCGCGCGATTTGTGGCGCGGGAAGCCGGTGGCGGCCGATGCGCTGACGTTCGACGTACCGGCGCACGGCGCGGTGATGCTGCGCGTCAAGGGCAGGTAAAGGGGCTGCGGACGCTCCTCCAACGCCCAGCCGGGCAGTATGACGACGACCGATGGCGTGCCGCGCGCATCACGAACTCCCCTTCACAGAAAAAACGGGCCGCGGCATACGCCGCGGCCCGTCAAAAGTGAGAGGAGCGGGGAGCCCTCTAGAAACGGAAGCGTGCGCTGGTCTGGATCGTGCGCGCCTGGACCCGGACACCCACCGGGAGCGCGTCATAGGCGCCGAAATAGGAGTCGGCGTTGTCGTGCAGCAAATTGGTACCTTCGACACTCAATGTCAGGAACTTGAACGGCGTAAAGTTGATTGCCGCGTCGAGGCGCGAAGTCGCCTTGGTGTAGATCGAATAGCCCGGGTTCACATAATCGATATAGGTCTTGTACTTCGAGCGATAATTATAGGCGACGCGGGCACTGAACGTCGGCGTATCGTAGAGGAGCGCCACGTTGCCGGTATATTTGGACGTATAGGGCGCATCATATAGCCCCTTTACGTTCAGATCATCATCCCCATAAGCGAGATGGAGCGACGCTTCCGGGATATAGGTGAAATTCGCGTTGATGCCGAAATGCTTCGCAAAGCCGGGCAGGAAGTCGAAGAACGTATTCACCTGTCCTTCGAAGCCGAAGATCTTTCCCGGACCTGCGTTGCGCGGCTTGCCGACAATATACAGGCCGTCGGCGGCGAGTGGGTTGGGCGCCAGCCCGGGAACCGCCTCACGCTGTTCGGTGTAGAAGATGAAGCCGGTCTGGTTCTTCAGGAAGGTGCCGAGCGAGACCATGCCGCCCTTGCCCCAATAATATTCGAGCGAGGCATCGTAATTGTTTTCCTGGATCGCCTTGAGGTCCGGGTTGCCCGCATAGACCCGTCCCTGCGTCGCGGCATCGAGGATGTTCAGGGCCGAGCGCATGTCATAGAATTGCGGGCGCTGGACATTGTGCGTGTAGGAAAGGCGCAACTGCACCTTCGGCGTGAAATGCAGGATCGCCGTCGCGCTGGGCAGCAGGTCGACATAATTCGCCTTGCTGCCGGTCGGCATGTAAGCGACGCCCTGCGCATAATCAGGCGTGCCGTTCGGCAGGAATGCCTTCCACGCATAGCGTGAGCTTACCGCCGTGCCCCATGTGTTGGCATAGCGCAGGCCGATAGTGCCATCGACCGGGAAGGACGCATCGAAGCCGTAGTTGAGCTGGCCATAGGCGGCGAAGGTGCGTTCATGCTCCTTGAAGCTCTCGCCGGGATCGGTGGTCGCGGGCTGGGCAAGGGTCCAGTCGCGGCCGGTGAGGTCGGCCCCGTTGTTGATGATGTAATCCCGCATGGCAGTGAAGTTGTCGTACAGGCTGGCGCCGTCGAGATGGTACCAGGTCGGTGCGCCCTCGATGTCCGGAGTCGTCGAAGCGACGCTGATGCCGGTGGCGGCGCTCACCGCATTCATCGTCGGCGCGGTTGCCGTCGTGAAGTAGAAGGCATCGCGATAGCCGTAATCCCGCGCCATCGTGTGCTTCGTGAAGCGCGCGCCAAACTGCGCCGAACGCAGCAGGCCCGTGGCGCTGGTCTGAACGGTGATTTTGAGTTCCGACGCAAACAGCGTGTCATTGTTGGTGCCACGCTGATCGTGGATCTGGTAAAGTTTGTGACTGGCCGGATTGCCGATGTCGATGCCGGGGAAGGTGACGAAGGGGCCGCCGCCGGGAACGTTGGGCGAATTGAAATCGACATTCGCCACGGTCCCGCCGGTAAGACGGTTCTGACTCTGGACGAAATATTGGTTCATGTCGGACCAGTTATACTGCGTACCGAAATGGATCTGCACCTTGTCCGAGTTCCAATGGGTCTCGAAATTGGTGTTGTAGGTATCGCTCTTGGTCTTCTGATAGATGTTTAGCGGGCCACCCGGGACGCCTTGACCGCCAGTATTGGTGATCGTCACCGAGCGGATCGTTCCATCGGGGTTCACGATAGCGTCGCTGAACGAGCCCTGGTCGTTGTTGGTCTGGATGCGGAGATTGTTACGCTCGTCGTCCGAGCGCACCCCGAGATAGGAACCTTCGACCACGAAATCGAGATGCTCGTTCGCGCGCCACTGCCATGAAGCATTGAGCGACGGGCGCTTGATCGATCCCGATTCCACACCGTAGTTGATGGCATAGGGAATGAGTGTTTCCCGTAGAGGCGCCGGCAGCGTCAGGTTCGCGGGACTGCCGACAAAGAAGCCGATCTGCTGCGGCGATTCGCTGACGACGTAATTCTCGAAATAATTGTTCTTGGTGTAGGAGCCGTTGAGCAGGAAGCCCATTTCGCCGATCGGCGTGTCGAAACGTTCGGCGAGCAGCAGGCTGGCATATGGGCTTTTGGTATCGCCGAGATCCGAGAAGGTCTCGCGGAAGCTGCCGGCGACCGTCAGGCCCTTTCGCAGATCGAGCGGGCGGCGCAGCTCGACATTGACCGTGCCGGCGATGCCGCCCTCGACCTGGTCGGCGCTGCGGGTCTTGTAGACCTCGACAGACTTGAGCAGCTCCGCGGGGATGTCGGCAAGGTTGAGCGCACGCGAACCGGCAGCGCCGGCCTCGTTGCCATTGACCGTGGTTTGGACGTCGCCGAGACCGCGGATCGTGACGGCCTGGCCTTCGCCATGCGCACGATCGATCTGCACCCCGGCCACGCGCGCCAGAGCCTCGGGGACGTTGTTGTCGGGCAGCTTGCCGACGTCTTCTGAAACGACCGAATCGACGATCTGCTTGGCGTTCCGCTTCTTCTCGTTCGCCGAGTCGACGCTGCCGCGGATGCCGACCACGAGGATCTGGTCCTGCGAAGATTCTGCCGTCCCGGCCTCGTCCTGCGCCTGAACCTCCTGCGCCATTACCTGTGTCGCGGCCAGTGCGCCTGCCGAGACGGTGGCCAATGCCAGCGCCCGCGCGACGCCGCGAAAATTCATGCCGACCCGAATCTTCATCGTGTTTCTCCCCCTCTGCCGTTCTCGGCTATACTATATAATGTATACCATATGACCGAGTTTGCCGCTGTCAAGAGACTGAAACAGTCCTTCGGCGGCTGAGTGAGACAGGCGAAGTTCGAAGGCCGGGCTCCATTGGGCAGAGCTGATGGACTCTCCTGCGCGCTTCAAAGGAGATGGACCGCCCCTGTCCGCAGGGCGATGCCGAGCCGAGGTGAGCTGTGTCTCGCTCGTTACAATCTCGTTGCAAAACCCTTCGATCGCTGACATTGTATACCGTACACGATATCAAATATATGATGAAGGGGACGAGATATGCGGAAGCATTGTACATTGCTGGTCGGTAGCGCCGTGGCAGCCTTGGTCGCCTATAGCTCGTCAGCGGCGGCCCAGGGCGTCGACGAAGGCGCATCCCCTCAGGAGGCATCCCAGACCGAAATCACGGTCACCGGCACCCGGATCCAGCAACCGGGCCTGATCAGCACCAGTCCCGTCACCACGATCGACTCGGGCGAGATCCGCCTCCAGGGCGCGACGAACATCGAGAATGTGCTCAATCGGCTGCCCCAGGTCACCGCGGACGCCAACGAGAACGTCTCCAACGGGTCCGACGGCACCGCGCGAGTCAATCTGCGCAATCTCGGCAGCAACCGGAACCTGGTCCTGGTCAACGGCCAGCGCCTGCTGCCGATCCAGGCCACCGATGTGAACTTCCTGCCTTCGTTTCTGGTCGATCGCGTCGACGTGGTCACCGGCGGCGCCTCGGCGGTCTATGGTTCGGACGCGATTTCGGGGGTAGTAAACTTCGTGCTGCGCAAGGACCTGAACGGCGTGCTCGCCGACGTCCAGTACGGCTTCTCCAATCATCACAACGACGACGCGGCGCGCCGCGCCCTGATCTCCGCCAGTGGCTATCAGAACGCCTTGTCCTCACCGATCGACGGACAGCGCTTCGACGCAAATATCGCAGTCGGCAAGAACTTCGCGGACGGGCGCGGCAACATCATGGCCTATTTCGGCTATCGCGAAGTGCAGCCGATCACCCAGGCCGACCGCGACGTCTCCGCCTGCGCGCTCGATCCGACCAACAACAATACCGCATTCACCTGCGGCGGCTCGTCGAACAACGAGTTCGGGCTGTTCCAGCCGCTGACCGGCCCCAATGCCGGAGTCGCCTTCAACAACACCCGCGACGGCGCCAAGACCTGGGTGCCGTATAACAGCAGCTTCCGCTACAATTACGCGCCGCTCAACTATTTCCAGCGCAACGACAAACGCTACACCGCCGGCGCCTTTGCGCGGTTCGAGGCCGATCCCGCGGCCGAAGTCTATGCCAGCTTCATGTTCATGGACGACCGCACCAATTCGCAGGTCGCGCCTTCCGCGCTGTTCCAGGGCACGACCTATACGGTCAATTGCAACAATCCCCTGATGAGCGCGCAGCAGGGGCAATTGCTGTGCGGTGCGGCTTACGGCACTGCGGTGTCGCAGGACCTGTTCATCGGCTACCGCCCGGTGGCGGCGCCGGCCCGGCCGCGGCGCGACGACCTGCGCCACACCGATTTCCGCGTCACCGGCGGCGTCCGCGGAGAGATCGCGCGCGGTATCAGCTATGACGTAAACGGCCTGTTCTCGCGCGTGCTGTTCAACGAGAATTACCAGAACGACATCGATCCGGTGCGCGCCAATCGCGGGCTCCAGGTCGTCAATGTCGGCGGGGTGCCGACCTGCAAATCAGTGATCGATGGCACCGACAAGGCATGCGTGCCGCTCAATGTGTTCCAATATGCCGGCCTGTCCGCCGAATCGCTCGATTATATCTATTCGCCGACCTTCACGCGCGGGATGGACAAGGAGACGGTTCTCAGCGGCACGATGACCGCCGATCTCACCAGTTACGGCGTCAAGAGCCCCTGGGCCGATCAGGGCGTGGGCGCGGTGTTCGGCGTCGAGCATCGCCGCGAGAGCCTGGTCTTCCATGCCGACGCGCTCGCGCAGCAAAAGGGCACGCTCGAGGCGCGGGGGGCGTTCAACGTCACCGAGTTCTTCACCGAAATCCGCATGCCGATCTTCGAGAACCGCCCCTTCGCCGAGGAACTGACGCTGACCGGTGGCTACCGCTATTCGAAGTACAGCACCCGCGACGAAGGCATATCGACTTACAAGGGCGAGGTGGCCTGGGCGCCGATCCGCGACATTCGCTTCCGCGCCGGCTACAATCGCGCGATCCGTGCGCCCAACATCTCGGAATTGTTCGCGGCGCAGGGGCTGGGCAACATCTCGGCGCAGGATCCGTGTTCGGGGGCAACCCCCAGTGCCACCGCGGCGCAGTGCGCGGCCACGGGGGTGAGCGCGGCGCAATACGGCCACATCATCGAGTGTCCGAGCGAAGTTTGTGTGGCGCAGGGGGGCGGCAATCCGGCACTGCGTCCTGAACAGGCTGACACCTACACCGCGGGTGTCGTGCTCGCGCCGCGATTCCTCAAGCGCTTCTCGCTGTCGATCGACTATTTCGACATCAAGGTGCGCGACTACATCTCGTCGATCCCGGGATCGCTGACGATCAGCCAATGCATTGCCACCGGCGATCCGTTCTTCTGCTCGCTGTTCCACCGCGACCCGCGCACCGGCGTGCTGTTCGGCGAGCAGGGCTACGTCGTTTCGACCACTCAGAATACCGGATCGCTCAAGACATCGGGCGTGGACGTCGGCGCCAATTATGCGTTCGATACCGGGATCGGCGGGTTCAGCGCGTCCTTCATCGGAACCTGGCTCAAGGAGCTCCGCAACGAGCCCCTGCCGGGCCTCGGCAGCTATGACTGCGTCGGATTGTTCGGCCCCACCTGCGGCCAGCCGAGCCCCGAATGGCGGCATCAGGCGCGTATCAGCTGGTCGGACACCACCGACATCGCCTCGGTCTCGCTCAACTGGCGCTATATCGGCGGAACCAAGCTGACCAGCAACACCGACGATCCGTTCCTCGCCGGCCCCGCCTACATCCTCAACGCGAGCCTGCCGGCGTACAGCTATTTCGACCTGACGATGACGGCGAAGGTCCAGCAGAACGTCACCTTCCGCGTCGGCGTGAACAATCTGCTCGACAAGGATCCGCCGGCGATCGCGCAGGGACTGCTCTACAGCTTCGGCAACGGCAACACCTATCCGGGAACCTATGACGTGGCGGGCCGGACCTTCTTCATCGGCCTCAATGCGGAGTTCTGATATCTTGCTCCATTAGAAGCACCTGTTGCGCCCGAGGCCGCTGTTATGGCATTGCCGCTCAGCTGTCGGGGCGCGACGGATTGACGCGCTTGACTTGCATCGGGCCGTCCGCCGGCTTCGGCTTCGGCTCGACGAGTGCGTCGCTGCCCGCGCCCACGGCCCAACCGTGTGCGCCGATCAGCGGCACGAAACGGACCTCGCCCAGATCGTCCTGGTCGAAGATTTCATCGCCGAGCCTCGTCACGCGCACCAGCCGTTGCGAATCCGCCGGCCCGACCGGCATTACCAGCCGCCCGCCGATCGTAAGCTGGCGGCACAGTGGCTCGGGGATAGATGGGGCCCCGGCGGCGATCAGAATCGCGTCGAACGGCGCAGCCTCAGGCCAGCCATTGGTGCCGTCGCCATGGAGGATCTCGACATTGCCATAGCCGAGCGCCGCCATCCGCTCGCGTGCCAGATCTGCAAGCTCCGAATGACGTTCGATCGCATGGACCGTGCCGGCGATGCGGCTCATCACCGCGGCGGCATAGCCCGATCCCGCGCCGATCTCGAGCACATGGTCGCCGGGCTTGACGGCTGCCGCCTCGATCATATGCGCGACGATGAATGGCTGAGAAATGGTCTGGCCGGCCTCGATCGGGAGTGGCGTGTCCTCATAGGCGAATTCGCCCAGCGGCTCGGGGACAAAATATTCACGCGGAACTTCACGCATTGCGTCCAGCACATGCGCGTCACCCACGCCGCGCGCGACGATCTGGGTATCCACCATGACCCGGCGGAGGCTCGATGTCGCCGACATCGCCTGCTCCTGATCGAGATAGCGCCGAGTCAACGCGTGACGGAGCGAATGGTGGCCGCCTGCCACCTGCCTATTTCTCGCCGAACAGCGCCCGCAACTCGCTTTTGGCATCCTCGAGGACCTTGCGCCGCTTCTCGCCGAGATTGTCGCCCGCCCGATTGATGTAGAAGGTCAGCATGTTCATGGCCGATTGTAGCGGCGTGCCCTTGCGGCGCTTGCTGTGCTCGGCCGAGCGCTTGAGCGATTTCGCGATCTCCTTCGGATCGTCCCTGGTAAAGACAGATTCCTCGAGATCGAGCGCATTCGAATGTGCGGTAACGTCTTGCGACCATTTCCGGGCCGGCATCAGCCGTTGCCGTGCTTGCGGCGCGTTACCCAGCCCTTGCGCGCCGCTGCCGAACGTTGCTCGGGCGAGCCGGACCTTTGCGCCCGTCCGCCCCGTGAGGACGAGACATGCGTGTCCTTCTTGCCGCGGCCCGAGCCTGACTTGTTCCCGCCGCCGGATTCCTTGTTCACCGTCGCCCAGGCGCGGCGCTGGGCCTCGCCCTTGGGAACGCCGCGGTCCTCATAGCCTTCCTCGATATGCTCGGCCTTGCGCTTCTGCTTGTCGGTATAGCTGCTCTTGTCGCCCTGGGGCATTGTCCATCTCCGTTGACCCGGCCTGGCGGGAACGAGCGGGCGGTGTCATGGTTTCAACGGCCAGGCTGGCCAATGCCGTCAATCCCCTCGATCAGGTGGAATTCCATTGCCTGTCATTCGCTTCCAACGCGGCAACTTCGCAACCCGATCGGCATTGATCGAATAGACTTCCTTCCGTCGATTGATTTTTATGAATGCCGCAAAGGATAGGGAAATTGCATGCAAATCATCGAGACTATCGGCGCTCACCACATCTCAATAGTTCGCGCAACGACTGGGCTCTTGTCTTGCGGTCACGAGATTGGCGGCCTAAGCTCATAGGATAGGGGAGTTCTGGCCTGGGGAGGGGCCGAATGATGAGTAGCGCGGACACGTCCATCCGGGCGCCGATCGTCCTCAGCTTCGCCGCCAATCTTGCAATCGCGCTGCTCGTTCTGATCCTGAGCGGCGGTGCGATGCTGCATTTCAATGCGGCGGGTCCCTCGCTGCACACCGTGCTCGACACCAGCGTCGCTCTGACCGGCGTGCTGGTCGCATTGCTCTTCTGGGACATGAGCCGCCGCACCGATGACAGCTGGCCGCTATTCCTTGCAATCTCCTTTGCCTTCCTGGTGCTGGGCGAAGCGCTGCATGTCATGGCCGTGCTCGGCTGGCTCGGCGGTGGGGCCGGAGCGGATGTACAATTTCGCGCCGGAACCTGGGGCCCGGCGGGGCACTTGCTGCCGCTTGGGGTCGGCGCCGCACTCCTTCTACGGCATCGGCCCCGGTCTTTTTCCTGGCTGTTTGCAGCCGGGCTGGCCGTGCTCGCCGTCCTTCTGGCAGCATTCTTTCTGGTCGCTCCGCGCTACGTTGCGCCCGGCTTTCTCTGGGTCACGCGGCCGACGCTCATCCTCGTGCCGCTCCTCTGGGCGGCGGTCGGTTGGGCCTATTGGCGGCAGCGCGACGAAACCGAAGTCGCTCGTGCGGTCGTCCCGAGCGCAGTGATCCTGATGATCGCGCACGGCGTGATGCTCTATTCGCGCGCGCCGAGCGACGCGACAGCGCTGGTTGCGCACCTCGGCAAGCTGGTCGGCGAAGCGTTACTGCTGTTCAATCTGATGCAGATCGGCGCCGCGGACACGGTCCGACGGCGGCAGGCTGAGCGGGAGTTGCTGGCGATCAATCGCGATCTCGACGCGCGGGTCGCGGCGCGCGAGGCCGAGCAGCGGCAGAGCGTGCGGTTGATCGAGGCGATCGTCGAGAACAGCCCGGCAGTGATCTACGTGAAGGATCTCGCGGGCCATTATCTCATGATCAATCAGCGCTACGCGGACATCTTCGGTTTCGAGCGCGCGGCGGTGGTCGGCAAGACCGATCATGATCTTTTCCCGCCAATGATCGCGAACGGTTTCCGCGCGATGGATGAGCGTGTGGCAAAGGTCGACCACGCACTGACCGAGGAGGAAGTCGCGCCGCAGACTGACGGTCTGCACAATTATATCTCGGTGAAATCGCCGCTGCGGGATGAAACCGGCCGGGTTTACGCCATATTCGGCATCTCGACCGACGTCACCGAGCAACGGCGCGCCGAAGCTGCCCTGTATGCGAGCGAGCAGCGCAACCGGCTGATCGTCGAATCGGCGCTCGATGCAGTGGTGACGATGGACAGCGAAGGTCTCATCACCGGTTGGAGCCCGCAGGCGGAAGGGACATTCGGCTGGAGCCATGCCGAGGTGATGGGGCGGCCGGTCCACGAGACGATCATGCCGGAACGGTATCGCGACGCGCATAAGAACGGGCTGGCGCGCTATCTTGCCAACGGTGACGCGCGGGTACTGAACAAGCGTCTCGAGCTGACGGCGCTCCGGCGGGATGGGGAGGAGTTTGCGATCGAGCTGTCGATCACGCCGATCCGGATGGGTGAGGCGGTGACCTTCAGTGCCTTCGTTCGCGACATCACCGATCGCAAGCTCGCGGAAACGAAGCTGCAAGCGCAACGCGACCGGCTCCACTTGCTGGAACAGGTCACGCGCGCGATCGGCCAGCGTCAGGACGTGCAGAGCATCTTCCAGGTCGTTGTGCGCACGCTCGAGGACCGGATGCCCGCCGATTTCGTGTGCATCTGCAACTATGACCGCGTCGACCATCTGCTCGATGTCGCGCATGTCGGCGTGCGCAGTGCGCCCTTGGGCCAGGAACTCGGCATCGTCGAGAAGGCGCGGGTGTCGATCGACCGCAACGGGCTCTCGCGCTGCATCGCCGGCGAACTCGTTTACGAGTCCGATATCGCGGCGGTGGACTTCCCCTTCCCGGCGCGGCTCGCGCGCGAAGGGCTTCGTTCGCTGGTCATCTCGCCCTTGATGATCGAGGATGAGGTGTTCGGCGTGCTGATCGTGGCGCGGCTCGACACCGAGGCCTTTGTCAGCGCGGACTGCGAGTTCCTGCGGCAAGTGGGCGAACATGTCGCACTCGCGGCGCGTCAGGCGCAGCTTCGCGATCGCCTGCAACGGGCCTATGACGATCTCAAGCACACGCAGCAGGCCGTGCTCGAGCAGGAGCGGCTCCGTGCGATCGGCCAGATGGCAAGCGGCATCGCGCACGACATCAACAACGCGATCTCGCCGGTCGGTGTCTATACGCAATCACTGCTCGAACGCGAACTCGACCTGCCCCAGGAGGTCGGCGATTATCTGGAGCTGGTGGGGCGTGTCGTTCGAGACATTGCCGCGACCGTCGGGCGAATGCGCGATTTCTACCGGAACGATGGCGACGCAGAGCTCGAGCCGCTCGATTTGAACGATTTGGTGCCGCAGGTGGTCGAACTCACGCGCGCGCGCTGGAGCGACATGCCGCAGCGGCGCGGACAGGTTATCAAGGTATCGACCGAATTGGAGGCCGATCTGCCACAGGTGATGGGCAACGCGGCGGAACTGCGCGAAGCGGCGACCAACCTCATCTTCAACGCCGTCGATGCCTTGCCCGAAGGGGGAACCATCACGATCCGGACACAGTCACTGCCCCCTGAACGCGGCGGCAAGGTCCGCGTGCGGTTCGAAATCGGTGACACCGGCGCCGGAATGGACGCGGCAACGCGCGAGCGCTGTCTCGACCCTTTCTTCACCACCAAGGGCGAGCGCGGCACGGGACTCGGACTCGCGATGGTCCAAGGCGCGGCGCAGCGCCATGACGCGCGGCTCGACATCGACAGTGCGCCCGGCAAGGGCACGCGCATGCGGTTGGAGTTCGCGGCCAGCAAGGCGCGGAGCCGCCGCGTGCGGGCGGCGGCGACTTCCGAAGTGCGCCCGCTGCGCCTGTTGCTGGTTGACGACGATCCGGCGGTGCTCGCGTCGACCGAGATCGTGCTCAAGCTCAATGGCCACACGATCACTGCCGCCGACGGGGGACAGGCCGGTATCGATGCGCTGCGCGCCGCGCACGCGACGGGCGACAAATATGATGTCGTGATCACCGATCTCGGCATGCCTTATGTCGATGGCAATCAGGTCGCGCAGACAGTCAAGGAGCTGTTTCCGGAAACGCCCGTGATCCTACTCACAGGCTGGGGACGACAGATGGCGACCGGGGGCGAGGCACCCGCCCATGTCGATTTCATGCTGCCCAAGCCGCTCGAACTCGGCGAGCTGCGGCATGTATTCGCTCAGCTGGACTGACGCGGTTGGTGGTTGCGCACATGGCTGCGCAGCTTCGGATCGTTGGGAGCGGTGAACGGCATGGCACTACGAAACGGTGCACGAAACGCCGACAACACTCAGCGATCTCACAGCACACGCAACGGTCAAAGGGGCTCCAATATTCAAGATCGCGTTGCAAAGGTGATCCACCCTGTCTGCTCACCCTCATCACTGCCGGTTGCGTCGCCTCATGCTTCCCATTTCTTCTGCCCTGACAGCTCAGCCTATAACACACATGTAAGTGTTAATCATTATTTAACTTAAATGTTCGATTGTCATGGTGAGATTATCTTACTTTTATCTCTATTGCACCTCGACATGGCGCGGTGGCTTGGCGCCCTCCTTGCCGTCGTGCGGCAGCGAAGCCATGGAGCCCGAAAGCTGCCGTAGATTCAATTTTCGGCAGGTGCGTCTGAGCATCGGCATTCCGGTCGCGACCAGTCGGCCGGAGAAACGCCTTCTTCGGCAGGAAGTATGTTCTCCGAACGCGTTTTGCTTTAGATCGCGGCTGACGAGGGGGAACGCATGGATCGCTTAAGACTGTTCGGCTGGGCATATTTCCTGATGTTCGTCGCGGTAGTGCTGGTGGGCTATGTCCCGGGCTTCCATGATGCCGAGGGCAATCTGTTCGGATTGTTCAAGCTCGATTTCTATGACGACAGCCTGCATCTCGCATCGGGCATCTGGGCCGGTGTCGCGGCGTGGCGTTCGCGCGAAGCGGCAAGAATCTATTTCAGGATTTTTGGGCCGCTCTACTTCCTAGACGGCGTGCTGGGCCTGATCACGGGCAGCGGCTATCTCGATGGCGGCATCTTCCTGTACGGGCCACTCGACCTGTCCATGACCGTTCGCTTCTTCGCCAACCTGCCGCACCTGCTGATTGGCGGCTTCGCGATCTGGGTCGGGTACCGGCACGCCGCGCAAGGACGCGCGGTCCCGGCGTGAAGCGCCGCTGGCGCGTCGCCATCGGGCTGGCGGCGATCGTCGCGGCCACCGTCCTGATTCCGGTGGTCTATATCGAGGGCGGCTGCCGGGCACCCTTGCCGGGCGCCAGCGCCGGCACGCCCTACCGGTCGATTCTCGAACCGCGCGAGCGCCGACCCGAGGGGCGCACCTGGCTCACTTATCCCGAGTGGCACATCGTCTATGAAGCGGACAGCTATGCCCGCCATCTGAGCGTCGGTGCGCGGCCGAGCCGCTTCGCATTCGGAAGCCAGATCGCTAGTTTCTGGTCGAGCTATTGCACCGTAAATCGGCTGACCCGCGGCAGCGCGTCCGGTGGCGACGCCAAGGTGATGATCTACACGATCGGAATCAGTTACTCGGTCGAGCTTGGCGTCAAGGCGGCCTATGAGAACACGATCGGCCGCCTGTCTGAATGGCTCGGCGGGTGGCACAGCGCCGACGATCGTTACGCGGCCGCGGTGCAGACCCGCTACGGCGCGTTCATGCATGAAACTCCCTGGTACCGCTTCCCCTTCGGCGAAGCGCTCGCGGGCGTCTGGCGGACGCAGGAGCCAAACGCCTGGGGACGGCATTGGGAACGCCGGTTCGCCTCGAGCCTCGAGTTCGGCGTGAAGGCGGGCTATGCGAAGCTGATCGACGCGGCGAGTGGCGCGACGCTGGGTCGAGATGAACTGACCTTGCGGCTGGTCGCGCGCGGCAACCCTGCGCAGCTGACCGCAATCGACCGGCGGCTGAAAGTGGTGCGCGTGCCCGGTGCCGGCCTGGCCGTGCTGGAGGCGCCGCGTTATGCGCAATTCACCGATATCGTCGCGCGCATGGCGACGGCCGGCGCCAGGCTGGTGGAGATCGCCGGCAACGATGATATTTTCGTCACGCTCCTGCAGCGGAATGGGACGCCGGCGCCCGGCCCCGGGACAGTTCTGATGACGATGCCGGCGGCGCAGGCCGGGTGGCAGCGCGTGGGCGTGTCGGTGAAGGTTACACAATTGCTCGATCTGATTCGCACGGCGGCTGCGAGTGGCGCCGTGCTCGAGCATGTCTACGACTACTAGGCGCATCCTCCGCTTCGTCGCCCGGACGGCGGCGGTGCTCGCGGGTTGGGCGATCCTATTGCTGGCGATGCCATTCGTCGGGCCGAGTGGCCGCGATGTCGCCGTGATCGGCGATCGCGAACGCGCGATCCGCGCCGTTGCAGCGGCAGGGGGGCAGATCGTCAGCTTGCGTGGCCGCGTCACGCTCGCACGATCGTCGCATGCGGGCTTCGCTGCGGCGCTTTACCGGCGCGGCGCGCCCCTTGTGCTGGAGGGACGGATCGGCGCCGGTTGCGCTGCCGTGTTGCGCTAGCCGTTCAGCCCAGCGCCGGCGCGTAGCGAGCGTACCAGGTGTTGCTGAACAGGCCGTCCGGATCCCATTGTCGTTTGGCCGCGAAGAAGCCGCGGATTTCAGGATAGGCGCGGACGAGCTGCTGCGGCGTGTAATGGAGTTGGTAGGGGAGGAAGAAGCGGCCGCCTTCCCGCGCAGTGAGATCGATCAGGTCGCTCGTCAGACTGCGCATCCGTTCGGTGCCCGCCGCGTCGGTTGATTGGGTGATGTAGAGCACGACCGAGAATGCGGGTTTCGGCGCGTAGGAGAGCGCATTCGCCTCGACGCCGACGGCACGGATGGAGGCATTGACCAAATTGACTTTCTGCTCGCGAAAGAGAGCGCGCATGCCGTCGATGAAGGGCACGATGCGATCGCGCGGCACGAAATATTCGTGGAGAATGTCGGTTTCGGCGGGCAGGCTGTTGCGCAGATAGGCGACGCTGTCGTGCATCGGATCGTTCCTCGATACGAGGCAGGCTTCGCCGTCGCCCATCGCCTGGGCTCGCGTCACGGTGCAGCTTTCGAAGCGATGCTCCAAATTCTTCTCGGACCACCATTTCAGCGACTTGAAACTGTCACCCCGCTTGGAGAGATTGATCGTCAGGCGCCGGAGCTTTGTTGAGGCGACTTCGCTGAGCGGTGCCCGCGGGAGCAACTGATCCGCCGCGACCCGGCGGTAGCGGTAGACGATCGCTTCGCGCAGCAGCGAGCCCGGTGCGGTGGACAGGTGGACATAGCTGAGCCCGATCGCCGGATCGCCGGCGATTGCCGCAAAGGTCTCGGGAAAGGCCCGATAGTCGATCAGCGAGCGTTCCGAACGATAGATGTCATTGGGCACCACATCGAGCGTGGCGGAGAGGATGACGCCGAACAGGCCGTAGCCGCCGACCACATGGGCGAAGAGCTCAGGGTTCTCCGTGCGCGACGCCGTGATCACCCGTCCATCGGCGAGCATCAGCCGGATGCTGCGGAGTGATCCCATCACTGCGCCTGCCTGGTGGTCCATGCCATGCGCATTGACCGAGATCGACCCGCCCACGCTGAAGATGTCGGTCGACTGCATCGCTTTGACCGCAAAGTCCGGGTGGATGGCGCGCTGGATGTCGTGCCAGGTGGCGCCGGCATCGACCGTGACGGTGCGGCCGCCTCTATCGAGGCGAATGCCGCGCATTCCGCGCATGTCGAGCACCAGCCCGCCCTTTCGGAAAGCCTGCCCGCCCATGCTATGCTTCACACCAGCCGCGGAGACGGTGAGCCCATGCGCGCGCGCATAGGTCAAAGCCGTACGAACATCGGCTTCGTCCCGCACCGCCACGACGCCGGCCACGGTCGTGCGGCTGAGGCAACTCGCATCGTTCACGGTGCCGCCGCGCTGCGCCCAGTTAGGCTGGGCGGCGCTCGCTGCGTGCGAAGGGAGCGCGCCGAGATCCGGCAATACGCTGCCGCAATCCTTGGGCCCGATCGGGTCCGCAGCGAGCGGCAGGGTGTAGAGCGTCGTACCGCCTGCGGCCGCGGCGAGTGCGATAAGGGAGACGCCGATCAGCCATTTTTTGCGCGTCATGGTTGCCCCTCAATGGCTGCATCAAGTGCAGCGAGAAAATGGCCAGGATCCTCGATGTGCGGAATGTGCCCGACTCCGGGAAGGCGGATGAAATGAGCGGCGCGCGTGAGGCGCGACAGCGTTTCACCCTGCGAGATCGGGGTGGTCTGATCCGCTTCGCCCCAGATCAGGGATACGGGCGTGCGCATTGCAGCGACGGCCGCCGAGCGCCGGCTGGCGGCACCGTCATCGGTGTTGAATAGTTCGGGGAGCCATGCCGCGTAGGCCGGTGTAGTGCCGGGCCGGCGCATCGGCCGGCGCAGCGTCTCGAGCCAGCGATCGCCCGCTTGCTTGCGCGCCAGCAACGAGCTGAGCATCGGGCGAAGCGCCCATGGATTGGTGAAGCCCGTAGCCACGGCGAGTTCGGCGAGCGGCGGCTGGCGAAGGCCCCAGCTCGCCGGACGCGGCGCCGCATCGAAAGTGCCCAGCGCCGCGTCAACAAGCACAAGCTGGCGCATTTGCGCGGGATGGCGAAGCGCCGCCTCCAACACAGGGCCCGCACCATAGCTGTGCCCGACCGCTATTGCGGGCGCGTTTGGGGCTATGGCCTTCAGCACGGCGGAAAGCCGTTCGGCCTGGTCCACGCGATCGTAGCGCCGCAGTGGATCATGGGCGGAAAAGCCGAACGGCGGAAGATCGACCGCTATCACGCGATAACCGCGTCCGGCGAGGTGCTGCGCGACCTCGCTCCAGAAGCCGCTCCATCCCGCCGTGCCGCCGACCAGCAGAACCGGGCGGCCGCGCGGTGGGCCCGACGTCTGGATCGCGATCGTGCCGAGCGCGGTCGGGATCCACCGAGTGGCGGCAGGCGGGTCATCGACGCGTTCGCGATAGTCAGCCGCGCCTCGCAGCGCCGCGAGCAGCACAATGACGCTTGTGAGCGAGCCGATCAGGCTTAGCCTGAGAATGCTTGTCTTGTTTCTTTTGAATGCCCCCATGACGACTGCATAGCGAGCGGGAATTGCCGCGTCATTGTTTTGGCGGTGCCCGCTGACAGGCGGCGGCCAGCCTCCCGACCAGCCTAGTCATCCTTGGAGGGCACCTTTGCTCCCCGAGAACCCGGACAGGCAACATCCCAGGATGCGAGAGCGTCCCACCGTTCAGACGAGCGTCCGCTTGGCCAATCCTCTGCTCCAAAGCTGCCGGACCGCTTGCGGCCCAAAAGCCGTCACCAGGCAATTCAGATGAGCGAGTTCGTCGCGTTTAGCGGCGTTATCGCCTGCTCAAGACCTGTCACAACATGCCGTTAAAGCCGCGAAAATATGCGGGGCAAAATGTGGACGCGCTTCTGACCCGATCGTCCAGAATGGCGCGGTTGCGCCATTTTTCCGCTTTTAGGACGGTGCCCATTACGATCCCAAGCGACGCAATTTAGCCATGCTGGCCTGAGGCCGCTTCACATTCCGGGAGCCGCTTCCGTATTCCCGTCGCGAGCACCACCGTTGATCGCCTAAACATCGAAGAATCACATCTCGGCGCTCGATGATCAGCTGTCAGAGCACACCTAGCGCGCCGCCGCAGCCCTTGGCGGGCAGTTTGGCGATGACATCGCGGCGTTTCTCGGCCGCGAAATAGCGGCACAGTTGCGGGCCACCCTCGGCGTCGTTCTCGACCAGTAGATATCGCCCGACGGCCCGATCGTCAGCGTGGGAAGCGAGGCGACACCTGCGCCAATCGTCCAGCCATGTCCGACGGAATCCGAGGAGCTATTCCGGCCAGATGGCGAGATTTCATTTCAACATCAACGGCTAAGCCATTGAAAACGCTGGTGACCCCTACGAGAATCGAACTCGTGTTTTCGCCGTGAGAGAGATGCCTGAAAACGTCCTCGGAGACACTCGGAACGACGTTAAACCAATAACTTAGATGATCTTCTTCCTTGCAGATCTGACTGTGTCCGGCTAGTCTTATTAGACGAATTGGACGCCTGGCCCATGTCGCGCACCGTCGTCGAGAGCAGGATCCAGGACCGCACCGCCCGCGGTAACCTGGCCGTGCGCAACAAGCCCTATTGGCGGCAACTGAGCGAGGGCGCGCATATCGGCTACCGCAAGGGCGCCCGCAAAGGCACCTGGTTCGCCCGCTACTTCGATGTCCCGCTCGGCGCCTATGTGACCAGCGCGATCGGCGAGGCGGACGACCGGTGCGAAGCCGATGACGTCGAGGTCTTCACCTACAAACAGGCGTTCGACCGGGCACTGCGCTGGATCGAGCTCCAGACGCGGAACAGCGGCGCGCCGGCCGCAGTCGGCAGCGACCCCGACATGACCGTGGCGCAGGCGGTCCAGGCCTATATCGCACTGCGCGATGCGCGCAGTTCGTCGCGGGCGGGCAGAGCGATCAAGTCCGACGCCTCCTCGAGCCTCACGCGCTATGTGCTCGAGGACAAGAGGCTGCCGATCGTCCGGCTCGCGGCACTGGTCGAGGCCGATTTGCGCGGCTGGCAGCTGCGCTGCACGCGCAAGAAGCCCTCCAGCCTTCAGCGCGTCGTCAACGACTTCAAGGCAGCGCTCAATCATGCCTTCGCGATGCATCGCCGCGTGTTGCCCGCGGACCTCCCGACGGTGATCAAGTTCGGATTGAAGCTCGACGCGCCCGAGCTGCTGACGACCGCCGCCCGCGACAACCAGATCCTCAGCGACGACGAGGTCCGCGCGATCGTCGCCGCAGCCATCGCGCTCGACGAGGATTTCGGGCGGCTGGTGGTGCTGCTCGCCGCCACGGGCGCGCGCTTCTCGCAGATCGCGCGGATGACCGTCGCCGACGTCCAGCTCGGCCAGTCGCGCCTCATGCTCCCGCAATCGTTCAAGGGCCGCAAGCGCACCCTGAGCTATATCCGGGTGCCCGTCGGCGCGGACACGATCGCCGCGATCGAACCCGTCACCCGCGGTCGCAGTCCGTCCGCGCCGCTACTCGAACATTGGCGGCGGCGCCAGGTCGGGCCGATGCAGTGGGAGCAGGTGGATCGCGGTCCCTGGGCTTCGTCCTCGGCGATGCTACGGCCATTCCACCAGGCAGTCGCCGATGCAGGTCTCTCCAGCGCGATCATCCCCTATGCGCTGAGGCATTCGTCGATCGTGCGGGGCCTGCGCGCCGGTCTGCCGATCCGGCTGGTGGCAGCGCTCCACGACACCTCCGTCGCCATGATCGAGCGGCATTATTCGCGCTACATCACCGAAGGGCTCGACGAGCTCGTCGCCCGTGCGGTGGTGCCGATCGTCGGGAGCTACGCCAAAGCGGCGTGAGCAGGCCTGCCCGGATATCGGGCCGCGCCGCGCCGCGCCTGGGGCCGCCAGGATATCTTCTCATCGTCATGCCGGCCGATGGCGGGCAGGTCCGTAAAAACCACAATACAGGCCCTTGCCGGTTTGGGCGCACATGGCCGCCGACTTCCCCATTCACACGCGGGAAAAGGAGTGAGGCATGGCTTTCGCGACCACCAATCCCTATACCGGCGAGGTCCTCGAGACCTTTCCCACCGCCACCGACGACGAGATCCGCGAGGCGATCGGCCGCGCGGACGCGGCGTTCCTGGCATGGCGCGAGACCACGTTCGCCGAGCGCGCGCGGGTGATGCAATCGGCTGCCGACATTCTGCGCCGCGACATCGAGACCTATGCCCCGCTGCTCACGCTCGAAATGGGCAAGCTGCTGGGCGAGGCCAAAGCGGAGGTCGAGCTCTCCGCCGCGATCTTCGAATATTATGCCCGCAACGCAGAGGCGCTGCTCGCCTCCGAAAAGTTGCCGGTTGCCGATCCTGCCGAAGGCGAGGCGATGCTGGTATGCGATCCGCTCGGCGTGCTGCTCGCGGTCGAGCCGTGGAATTTCCCTTATTATCAGATCGCCCGGATCATCGCGCCCCAGCTGTCGGCCGGCAATACGATGCTGCTCAAGCACGCGGCCAACGTGCCGCAATGCGCGGCCGCCGTCGAGAAGCTGATGCTGGAGGCCGGCCTCCCCGAAGGTGCGTTCATCAACCTCTATGCCGCGCATGGCCAGGTCGAGCTGATCCTGAACGATCCGCGTGTTCACGGGGTGGCACTCACCGGCTCCGAGGCGGCCGGTGCCCAGGTGGCGGCGATCGCCGGCAAGGCGCTCAAGAAGTCGACCATGGAGCTGGGCGGCGCCGACGCCTTCATCGTGCTCGCCGATGCCGACCTCGACAAGACCGTGAAATGGGCGGTGTTCGGCCGTCACTGGAATGGCGGACAGGTCTGCGTCTCGTCCAAGCGGATGATCGTGGCGGACGAGATCTATGACGCGTTCCTCGAGCGCTACACCAAGGGCGTCGCCGGGTTGCGCATGGGCGATCCCTTCGATCCGGAGACGACGCTCGCGCCGCTCTCGTCGCAAAAGGCGGCCGATGATCTCAAGGACATGGTCGGCCGGGCCGTCGAGCATGGTGCTACCGCAACGCCCGTCGGTCCGGACGCGCCGAACCAGGGAGCGTTTGTCCAGCCCGTGATCCTCACCGATGTCGGCGAGGACAATCCGGCGCGTTACTGGGAGTTTTTCGGTCCCGTCTCGATGCTGTTCCGCGCGAAGGACGAGGCGGATGCGATCCGCATCGCCAATGATTCACCCTTCGGTCTGGGCGGCTCGGTGTTCACCCGCGACACGAAGCGGGGCGCCGATGTCGCGCGCAAGATCTCGACCGGCATGGTCTTCGTCAATCATCCGACGATGGTGAAGGCCGACCTGCCCTTCGGTGGCGTCCGCCGCTCCGGCTATGGCCGCGAGCTGCTCGGCCTGGGGATCAAGGAATTCGTCAACCACAAGCTGATCGATGTCGTCGACATCGACGCCGCGTTCTGACGCGCCACGAGGGAAGGAAATCTCGTCATGCTCAAGACCATGAAGGCGGCCGTCGTCCGCGAATTCGGCAAGCCGCTCGTCATCGAGGAAGTCGCGGTGCCCGAGGTCGGGCCCGGCCAGATCCTGGTGAAGGTCGCCGCCGCCGGCGTCTGCCACACCGATCTCCATGCCGCCGAGGGCGACTGGCCGGTGAAGCCGAAGCCACCCTTCATCCCCGGCCATGAGGGCGTCGGCCATGTCGCCGCGGTGGGGCAGGGCGTCACGCATGTGAAGGAGGGTGACCGCGTCGGCGTGCCCTGGCTCTACACCGCCTGCGGCCACTGTGTGCATTGTCTCGGCGGCTGGGAGACTTTGTGCGAGAGCCAGCAGAACACCGGCTATTCGGTGAATGGCAGCTTCGCCGAATATGTGCTCGCCGATCCCAACTATGTCGGCCACTTGCCCGCCAATATCGGCTTCGTCGAGATCGCACCGGTGCTCTGCGCCGGCGTGACGGTCTACAAGGGTCTCAAGGTCACCGACACCAAACCCGGTGACTGGGTGGCGATCTCCGGAATCGGCGGGCTGGGGCACATGGCCGTGCAATATGCCAGGGCGATGGGGCTCAACATCGTCGCGGTGGATATCGACGATGCCAAGCTCGATCTCGCCCGCAGGCTCGGCGCGCAGCTCACCGTCAACGCGCTCGACACCGATCCAGCCGCCTTCATCCGCAAGGAGATTGGCGGCGCACAAGGCGTGCTCGTGACCGCCGTCTCGAACAAGGCATTCCAGCAGGCGATGGGGATGGTCCGCCGCGGCGGTACCGTGTCGCTCAACGGCCTGCCGCCGGGCGACTTTCCGCTGTCGATCTTCGATACGGTGCTCAACGGCATCACCGTGCGCGGCTCGATCGTCGGGACCCGGCTCGACCTTCAGGAAGCGCTCGATTTTGCTGCGCAAGGGAAGGTCCACGCAACCGTGGCCACCGAAACGCTCGAGGACATCAATAATGTGTTCGCGCGGATGCACCGGGGCGAGATCGAAGGCCGCATCGTGCTGGACTTCGAGAATGCGCCGGTCTCGCAACCCGGGAAGCAGGCCGTGGCGGCCTGACCTGGTTCAGGCCCTGATGGAGCGCCGGCCATTCTACCTGGAAGAAGCAGCGACGGCTCGCCGGCTCGCGTAGTGCCGCCGCTTTCCGCGTGGCGTCAGCGCACCCGCTTTCTCGTGACCGTCCGCGACGCGCCGCAGATCGCGCAGATATCGCTCTGCCGTTCGAAGCCGTCGCCGCCGGCGAGCTCGCGCGCCGTCTGATTTGCCTGGCCCGGGGTGAGGTTCAATTTTTCCGCGATGCACCCGTCGCAAATCGGCTCCGGGGCGAGCCGTTCGATCAGGCCGCGCACGCGTAGCAATATCGTAGCTTCCCCCTGCATCCAGCACCTATGCGAGGTCCACGCGGAAGGGGCAACCTTCCCGAAAGGGAGGGCCGCCGGTTGCGAGGCCCTCGTTCCATTTTTCCGGAGCGCATTGCTCAGACATGACCGATCCGATCCGGCGTGGGCGAAGCAACGAGGGCCGCGGTCGGGTCCGGGTGGTCAACCGTGCGGCAATCAGTGCGCGAGGAACAGCGGGACCGGGCTTTCGTGGAGCATGCGCCGCGTGACGCCGCCCAGCACGGCCTCGATGAACGGGCTGCGACCAAATCCGCCCATTACGAGATAGGCCGCGCCGTTCGCTTCGATCTGCTCGAGCAGGATCGTGCTGGGTATGTCCAGTGCATATCCGATCGGGTGCACGACGGGTTTGACGCCGTGGCGGGAGAGATAGGCAGCGGCCTCCTCCACCGGAGTCTTGATGGAGCCGTCCTCGCATACCACGATCGTGACTGTGCTCGCGAGCTGGAGCAACGGCACCGCGGCGCGCAAGGCCTTTTCAGCTTCGACTGATCCGTCCCAGGCGATCATCGCCTGCCCACAGGCATCGAACCGCTGACACGCGCGCGGCACCGCAAGGATCGGACGCCCTGACTTGATCAAGACCTCGGTCGCCACCTCCTCCATGTCCGGATAGGCATCCTTGATGTCGCGGTTGAGGACGATCAGATCGGCGAGTCCTGCGGCCTCGCGAACGCTTGGACTGAGGAAACCGGTCGTCTGGATCCAGTCATAGGCGACACCCTCCACCTTGAGGCGCTTCTCCATCCGCGCGCGGTTCGCCGCTTCGCTCACCTGCTCGTCGCCGAGCAGCAGGGCTGCACCGCCGAGCGTCGCATAGTCGTCGACGGTGACCGGTTTGACGGCAACGTCGATGCAGGTGAGGTGGCCATCGAGCGCGCGGGTCACGTCCAGGGCGGCCTGGAAGCGGGCTTCCTGGCCAACGTCGTCATGCATGAGCACCAGAATGTTTTTCATCATTGCCTCCGTGCAAACTCGTCAGGCCCGCGAAATTATGGCGCGCTCGCACCCGCACCCATTCGCAATTGTCCGTAGTGAGGCGACGGCAGGTCGCGCGATACGACCGCGCCGCGGTTTGATGTGCGGCTGCCGTCGCCGCGCCCTGCCGACGGATGCGCTTCAGGTGCGCGGGCCGATCCCGTGTCAGATTTGCGCCGCTCAGTGGCTGAGCATCACCGGGACGGTAATGTCGTCAAGGAGATGGCGCGTCACGCCGCCGAAGAAGATCTCGCGAAATCGCGAGTGCCCGAAGCCTCCGGCCACGAGCAAATCCGCCTTGCCACGCACTGCGTATCCGCAAATCACCTCGGCGTCGTCCATGCCCTCGAATGAGACGCGATGAAGCTCGGGCATCAGGCCGTGACGGCTCAAATGCCGGCACACTTCTTCGCCAGCATCGGATTGGGCATCCTGATCGACGATGACGACATCGACCTTCGCACCTTGTTCGGCGATCGCGACAAGATCGTGCACGGCGCGGTTCGCCTCGGGCGACGGTTTCCATCCCAGCACGGCGTGCCTGACCGGCGCAAGGTCCATGTCGGGCGGCAGAATCACCGTCGGTGTGCCAGAGGCAAGGATCGAGGTTTCCAGCACGCGTCGACGCAACCATGGCGAGTCCCAGGCTTCCGAGGTCGCAACCAGGACGAGGTCGGCCAGTTGACGCCTGCGCCGCATGTCTCCCGCGAGCCATGCGACGTCGTCGTGAAGGCCGAATACCGACACCTGCGCGTGCGCGTCCGCGATCAGCGCCTCAATTGCTGCCACTTTGGCGCTGTCATCGCGGGCCAGCGCTTCCTCGGGCAGATACATCCCGCCGGCCGGAAGAAGCATCTCGGCAACGTACGGGCTTGGCGTGAGTGCCGCGATCTCGACATGGGCGCCGCGTGCCGCTGCGAACGCGAGAACCCGGTCCAGGAACGGTCTGGCCGTGGTTGCATTGTCAACCATCGCAAGAAGATCACGGATCATGAATGTCTCCATCTACCCGACGATTTCCGAGGATTATGCGCGGCTGCGGATGTGGCGCATTTGTGGAATCCCCGTACGGGGCCGGTGCTCCGGCGTGCAGACTGGCCGCTACAGATGTTTGAGAGCTAGCCTGCCGCATAGCTGCGTTCGCGGCCCGGCACGATGCCGGTGATTGCAAAGCGGTGCTATCCGGGCCCGCGAGCCGGAGCAGGGACGGCATATCAGGCACATTCGCACCGGCCCGCCAGCCGGTCGCGGCCCGGTCGATCCAGAGTGGTTTCCTCCGCTCGCCGTCAGGCAAACAGCGCAGGTTCGCCCTCGTCCGCGATCGGAGCCGGCACGGGCAGGTCGTGATGGCCCGGCGCCCGGTGATGATGCGAATGCCAGGCCGTGAGCGCCCATGCCCACCACAATCCGCTCATCGCCACGGGCCATTCGACTGCCCATCTGGCCATCTCGCTCCACGGCTCCGTCGCGCTGGCGACCGGGTAATCTTCGGCCATGATTTTCCTCCTGGGTCCGATGGTCCAGCGGTAGGCGGGACCGCGCGCACGCAGAATTGTGGGAATCCCTAATCGGAAGTTCTCCCGCCCGTCGGCAGATGGGCGAGGATCGTCCCTGTTGAGGAGTCCATCATGTCCGTGCGCAATCTCGAATTGCTGCTCCGCCCCCGCAGCGTTGCCGTGATCGGCGCTTCGTCCCGTCCGGGCGCACTTGGCCAGCGCGTGCTTGAGAACATCATCGACTCCGGCTTCGACGGGGCGATCTTCGCAGTCAATCCGAAACGCGTCGAGCTGGACGACGAATGGTGGGTGGTCTCGGTCGCGGATCTGCCGATGGCGCCCGACCTGGCAATCGTCGTAACACCTGCCGCGGCCGTGCCGGAGGTCATCGCCGAGCTCGGCGCCCGGGGCACCCGGCTCGCCGTCGTCCTGTCCGCCGGCTTTCACGATGCGCAGCTCCGCCAGCGGATGCTGGACGCTGCCCGGCCGCATCTGTTGCGGGTCGTGGGGCCGAACTGCCTGGGCGTGGTGCTGCCCCATGCCCGGCTCAATGCGACCTTTGCCCATCGCAATCCCAACCCGGGCGGGCTCGCCCTGATTTCGCAAAGCGGCGCCCTGGTGACTTCGATGATCGACTGGGCCCAAAGTCGCGCGGTCGGTTTCTCCGGCATCGTCTCGGTGGGCGACATGGCGGATGTCGATCTCGGCGATCTGATCGACCTGTTCGCGGCCGATCCGCACACCAGGACCATCGCACTCTATGTCGAGGGCATCACGCAGACCGCGAAGTTCATGTCGGCGGCGCGCGCCGCTGCCCGGACGAAGCCGGTCATCGTGCTCAAGGCCGGACGCTCCAATGCGGCTGCGGCTGCGGCGGTATCGCACACCGCGGCGCTGGCAGGGGCCTATGACGTGCATCAGGCCGCATTCCGCCGCGCCGGGCTGGTCAGCGTCGAAAGTCTCACCCAGTTGTTCGATGCCGCCCAGGTGCTCGCGGATCGCCCGCCACTCGAGGGCCGCCGCCTCGCCATCGTCAGCAATGGTGGAGGCCCCGGCATCCTCGCAACCGACGTCCTCCAGGCCACCGGAGGCGTGCTCGCGAACCTCGCTCCGGATACCATCGCGGTTCTGGATTCGGCCCTCCCGGCAGGCTGGTCTCGTGCGAATCCCGTCGACGTGGTGGGCGACGCAAAAGCGGAACGCTTCGCCGCCGCCGTGCGGACGGTGGCGCGCGATCCGAATGTCGATGCGCTGCTCGTCATCCACTGCCCGACGGCGCTCGCCTCGGGTGCCGAGATCGCCAGAGGAGTCGCTGCAGAACTCGCGGCGTCCGATTTCCCCCGCGAGAAGCCATTGCTCGCCTGCTGGCTCGGCGCGGGCAATGCGGACGCGGCACGGCCGCTCCTGAGCGCGCCCGGGACGCCGGTGTTCGACAATCTCGACGATGCAGTACGCGGCTTCGGCTATCTCATCGCCGCCGACGAGGCGCGTGTATCGCTGCTGCGCGCGCCGGCCGAGAGCGTCGCCGGAGGCTTCGATATCGCGCGCGCCCGGAAAATGATCGAAGCCGCGCGCGGCGAAGGGCGCACCTTGCTCACGTCGATCGAAGCCAAGTCCATTCTCGATTGCTTCGGCATACCGGTTGCGCGGTCGCGCTTCGCCGCCAGCGTCGCCGACGTCGAGGCAGCGTGCGCCGGGCTGCCCCCACCCTATGCAGTGAAGGTCGTCAGCCCGGCGATCGTCCACAAATCGGACCTCGGGGGTGTCGTCCTGGGCGTGCAGTATCCGCAAGCCGCAGCCGCGGCGGCGCTCGAGATACGCGAGGAGCTCGGTCGCTCCCTGCCTGGTGCAGCGATCACCGGATTCGAGATCGAGGAAATGGTCAGCATGCCGCATGGGCGTGAATTGTTTGTCGGGCTCGCCGACGACGCGCAATTCGGCCCCGTGATTGCCGTCGGCGCCGGCGGAGTCGATATCGAGCTGATCGGCGACCGCGTGCTGGGGCTTCCGCCGCTGGACGCCGCGCTTGCCAGGGACATGCTCGATCGTACGAGGATCGCGCGGCTCCTCGCGGCGCATCGGGGACAGGAAGCGGCGGACATCGACGCCGTGCTTGCAGTGCTCGAGGCGGTTTCGGCGCTATGCGTGGAATTTCCCGACATTGCCGAGCTGGATGTAAACCCGCTGCTGGTCGCATCCGAAGGCGTGGTTGCGCTCGACGCGCGCATCCGGATCACGCCTCAGCCGGCATCGTCGCGCATGGTGCTGCGTGCGGTGCCGGCCAAATGGTCGGCCGATCTCGCCACGCGCGACGGCGTGAAACTCCATGTCCGCCCGGTGCTGCCAAGCGACGAATGGGAACTCGCCGAGTTCTTCCAGCACGTCACGGCCGAGGACAAGCGGTTCCGCTTCCTCAGCGCGATTCAGGAGGTCGGGCATGACCGGCTCGCCGCGATGACGCAGGTCGATTACGATCGCTCGATCAATTTCCTCGCCTTTGCGGGTGATGGGACGCTGGTCGCCACCGCCATGATTGCCGCCGCAGGTGACAAGTCCCGCGCAGAGTTCGCGATCTCGGTTCATGCAGGATGGAAGGGCAGGGGCATCAGCTGGACATTGACCGAACACGTCCTGCGCTATGCCAAAGCGAACGGTATCCGCGTGCTCGAATCCCTCGAAAGCCGCGAGAACCATGCGGCGATCGCCCTCGAACGCGAATTCGGGTTCAGCACGGTTCCCTGTGACGACAGTCCTTCCGAAATGATTGCGCGCAAGGAGCTCGCTTGAGCCTGACCACGTCCAATCGGCAGGTCCCTGCGCGCGGCGATCATCGCGCGGCGGATGCCGTGCGCACCATCCTTTCGGCAGGACTCCGTAAACATCCCAATGTCGGTGAGGTTCGTCCCGGCCGAAAAGCGGGAAAAGAGGACATCGGAGGTGGAGATGAACAACGCGCTCATGCAGCTTCCGGAAGACCGCTGTGCGGCGGAGCGCAAGTTGCGCGTCCTTGTCGGCAGTTTGGGTCTGTGCGTGATCTTTCTGACCGCGATGGCCGGCGCAGTGCTTGCGGGACCGGGTTGATGGAGCCGCTTTCGCAACCCGCGCCATTCGTGCAGCCCCATCACCTCGTGGTGCTCGGCCATCCAGACCCAGGGAGCTTCACCGCCACGGTCGCGCAGGCCTATTGTGATGCGGTTCGGGCATGCGGGCATGAATGTGTGCTCCGCGATCTCTATGCTCTCAACTTCGATCCGCTTCTTGCAGCGGACGAACGTCCGGCAGGCGGATCCTTCAGGCCTTCTCCGGACATTGCGGAGGATCTCGAACTGCTCCGCGAGGCCGACGTGATCACCCTGGTGTATCCGATCTGGTTCGGCATGCCGCCGGCGATCATCAAGGGCTATATCGACCGGGTCCTCGGAGCGGGCTTCAGCGCGGCTGCCATCAAGCAGGGCGCGGTGAACCCCTTGCTCGCCGGAAAGCGATTGATGCTCTTCACTTCCTCGGCATCGACACGTCCCTGGCTCGAGGAGCAGGGCCAGTGGCTCGCGCTCCGACAGGCCTTCGAAACCTATCTCGAAAACATCTTTTCGCTCAGGGACTGTGGTCACACCCATTTCGATTCGATCGTTCCCGGCGTGAAGCCGCATTTCGTCGAAGAATGCCTTGCAGTCGTCGGCGAACGGGCGCGGGCGGTCTCGGCGGAAGTGCTCAGCGAGAAGCGTGCCCAACAGTCGCGGACGATCAGGCGGAGCGGCGCAGAGTGACCCAGATTCCGCAAGGGGTCCGCGACTCCGAAAGCAAGGCGCTATCGACAGTGACATCCACAATGCGAGACGACTCGCGTCCCATGGTGCTTCTTGTCGAGGACGAAGATGGCGTGCGCCGCTCCCTGCAGCTTCTCCTTGCCGGCAAAGGATATCGCGTGAAGGCGTTCTCCGCGGCGGAAGCGGCCATTGCCGACCCGGCCTCTCGCGATGCCGCGATTCTGATCGCGGACTATCGTCTGCGCGATAGCGATGGGGTCCGCCTGCTGACGGCGCTCCGCCAGCGCGGTTGGCATGGACGCGCCATTCTTGTGACGGGATTTGGTTCGAAGGAGATCGACCGCGCCGCACATGCTGCCGGGTTTGAAGCAGTGATTGCCAAACCGATGCGTCATCAGGAGCTGCTCGCGGCGCTTCGCTTGCCAACGGCCTGACGCGCCGCGTAACATGCGTAACGATGTCTGCATTCGCCGTATAAGCGCTCGCCAGTGACCGACACCGGCAGAGCCGAATTGGCGGCAGACCCGCGCCCTGGGCCGGAAAAGCGCATCGCGCGCTTTGGCCTGGCCGTACTCGCCGTGGCGACCGCGTTTGCGGCCCGGCTGGCGCTGGATCCATGGCTGGATGGCCGCACGCTCTATTTGCTGTTCACCGCCGCGGTAGTGGTCGTTGCGGTGTTTGCCGGCGCCTGGCCTGCCATCGTCGCCGTTGTGCTCGCGATACTTGCCGTCCAGACGCTCGGCGGGCCCGGCGGTACGATCGAGGTCATTGAGCTTATCGCCTTTGTCGCCACGTCCGCCGTGCTCATCTGGGCGGGCCATCAGATCAGCGGATTGCGCGCAATCTCGGGTCGGAGCGAGCGCACGGCGGAATTGAGGACCACCGAGGCGCAGAATCTGGCCGATGAGCTCAATCTGTTGATCGACGGTGCCGAGGGCTATGCGATCTACATGCTCGATCCCCATGGTCGCGTAGCGTTGTGGAACAAGAGCGCGGAACAGCTGAAGGGCTGGGCCACCGAGGAGATACTCGGGAAGCCGAGCGATCTCTTCTATCCTCCGGCGGCGCGGGAGAGCGGCAAGCCTGCGCAAGACCTCGAGATCGCGCGCACCGCCGGGCGGTTCGAGGAGGAAGACTGGCGCGTCCGCAAGGACGGCTCCGAGTTCCTGGCCCATGTCACGATTACGGCGCTGCACGGCGCCACGGGGGAACTGCGGGGCTTCGGAAAGGTCATCCGGGACGTCACCGAACAGCGCGCCTGGGAGCGGCAGTTGTCGGCGAGCGCAAACCAGTTCCGCTCGATCCTCGCAACTGTTCCCGACGCGATGATCGTGATCAACGACGCTGGCAAGATCCTGTCGTTCAGCGCCGCGGCGGAGCGCCTGTTCGGTTTCACCGAAGCGGAAGTGCGCGGCCGAAATGTCAGCATGCTGATGCCGTCGCCCGATCGCGAGCGGCACGACGGCTATCTCGACCGGTATCTCTCTACCGGAGAACGTCGCATCATCGGCACCGGTCGCGTCGTGGTCGGCGAGCGACGTGATGGTTCCACATTTCCCATGGAACTCGCGGTCGGCGAGGCGCTCACCGAGGGCGACCGCATCTTCACCGGCTTCATTCGCGATCTGTCCGAGAAACAGGCCGCCGACGAGCATATCGAGGCCTTGCGGGCCGACCTGATCCATGTTGCGCGCGTGAGTGCCATGGGTACCATGGCATCGACGCTGGCGCACGAGCTGAACCAACCGATCACCGCGGTCGCCAATTACGTGCGCGGCGTTCGCGACCTTCTTCTGCAGCCTCACGAGCAGGATTTTCCTATGATCATCGACGCGCTCGACGACGCCAAGAACGAGGCGCTTCGGGCAGGACATATCGTTCGCCGGCTGAGGGAATTCGTTTCGCGCGGCGAGGTCGAGAAGAGCGTGGAAGATCTGCCGGAGCTGATCGACGAAGCTTCCAAGCTCGCTCTGATCGGGGCAGCGGAGAAGGGCGTGAAGGTCAGCTTCGCGATCGATCCGCGCACGACGCCGGTGCTCGTCGACAAGGTGCAGATCCAGCAGGTGCTGGTCAATCTGATGCGCAATGCCGTCGAGGCGATGGAGCGCGCCAAGGTGCGTGAGCTCTCCGTGACCAGCATGCCCGCAGCGCAGGGCATGGCGCAGGTGAGCGTCGCGGACACCGGTCCCGGCGTCGCAGACGATATCGTCGAGAATCTTTTCAGCGCCTTCAACAGCTCCAAGAGCGAGGGCATGGGGCTTGGCCTATCGATCTGCCGGACGATCGTGGAGGCCAATGGCGGGCGGATCTGGATGGAGCCGCGCAACGGCGGCGGCGCGCTGTTTCACTTCACGATCCCGCTTGCGAAGCCGGAGGAGAACCAATGACCGAAACCAGGCTGATCCACATCGTCGACGACGAGGATTCCGTCCGGCGATCCGCCAGCTTCATGCTGAAAACATCGGGTTTCACGGTCCAGACCTGGCCTTCAGGCGTGGCGTTTCTAAAGGAGGTCCGTCATGTCGAGGCGGGCTGCATCCTGCTCGACGTTCGCATGCCGGAGATGGATGGTCTGACGGTCCAGCAGACGCTGCACGAGCGCGGCGTGACCATGCCGGTCATCATTCTGACCGGACACGGCGACATCTCGATCGCGGTTCGCGCGATGAAGGCCGGCGCCGTCGACTTCATCGAGAAGCCATTCGAAAAAGAAGTCCTTCTGGCTGCGATCGACGCCGCTTTCGAACGCCTTCACGCCAGCGGCGAGGTGAGCGCACGCGCCGAAGAGGCCGCCGTGGTGCTTGGAGCACTAAGCCCGCGCGAGCGCGAGGTGCTGGAAGGTCTCGCCCAGGGGCTGCCAAACAAGACGATCGCCTACGACCTCGGCATCTCCGCCCGCACGGTGGAGGTCCATCGCGCCAACGTGATGACCAAGCTGGGTGCACGCAGTCTTTCCGATGCGCTGCGGATCGCTTTTGCCGCCGGCCTTGGAGCTGAAAAGCCCTAGGCGGGTTCGCACATCTACGTATGGAGCTGCCCTCGATGCCTCAGCAGGTTGCGCAGCATGCGCAAGAATATCCTGATCATCGACGGCCATCCCGATCCCGACCGCGGGCGCTTCATTCACGCCTTGGCCGATGCATATGCCTCCGGCGCTGCCGACCGCGGGCACGATGTGCAGCGGGTCGAGGTCGCGGCGCTCGATTTCCCGATCCTTCGATCACGTGGCGATTGGACCAATGGCACTCCCGTCCTGGCCATTCGGGATGCGCAGGAAGCGATCCGCTGGGCAAACCACATCGTCTTTTTCTATCCATTGTGGCTCGGCGACGTGCCGGCTCTGCTGAAGGCGTTTCTGGAGCAAGTAGCCCGTCCGGGTTTCGCGCTGGAGCAGGGTACCATGCCGAAGCCGCTGCTCGGAGGCCGCTCTGCGAGGCTCGTGGTGACGATGGGAATGCCCGCCTTCTTCTATCGCTTCTATTTCGGCGCCCACAGCGTGAAGAGCTTCGAGCGCAACATCTTGAAGCTGGCCGGAATCAAGCCTGTGGAGCACACGCTGATCGGCGGCGTCGAGGGCGATGGCGAGATGCGCGAGAAGTGGCTCGATACGATGCTGAACCTCGGAATGGCTGCCGCTTGATCTTCGGCACCGGCGTAGCCGCGCGCGCTCGCGAGTTTCTGCACTCCGCAGACGCGTCGCTGTGCGACCCGGCCAAAGGCCCCGTTCACGCCCGCCGGGCGCGCCAATGGCCAGGAACCGGCGTGCAGCATATGAGTCGGTGCCGCCACCAGTTCGCCCGCCCGGACACCGTTGCGTCCCATCAGCGGAGGATCGCCTGAGATGTTCCCGCTGCCCTCCTTCCTGCCGGGTATGGCCCTGGCCGTCGCCATCGGTCTGCTGATCGGCTTCGAGCGTGGCTGGCAACAGCGCGACGAGGCACCGGGGCAGCGCGTGGCAGGTGTCCGGACCTTCGCGATGCTCGGCCTGCTCGGCGGTCTTGCGGGCGTTGCGGTATCCGGGCCCGTTCAGTGGATCGCGGTGCTGGCCAGCGGCGGCGCGGCGGGCGCGCTGTTGGTCGCCCACGCGATCGAGATGCGACAGGAGCGCACCGTCAGCGCGACCGGGGCCATCGCGGCGCTCACGACCATGTTGCTGGGGTCGCTCGCATCGACGGGGCATCACGCGCTCGCCGCGGCCGCAGCGGCCGCGCTCGTCGCACTCCTCGCTGCCCGCAAGCCGCTCCACGCGCTTCTCCAGCAAAGCTCCGAGGAGGACGTGCAGGCGCTGATCCGTCTCGGGCTGGTGATTTTTCTCGTTCTGCCGCTTCTGCCGGACGTCGGATTGGGCCCCTATGGCAGTCTCAACCCCAGACGATTGTGGTTCGTCGTCGTGGTGATCGCCGCCATCTCCTTTGGTGGCTATGTCCTGACGCGATGGCTCGGCGACAAGCATGGGGGGCTTTTCGCGGCGGGCGTCGGCGCGCTGGTTTCGTCCACGGCCGTCACCCTGGCCTGCGCCCATGCGATCCGGCGCCGGGAGGGAGACGCCAATCAGGCAGGGATTGCGCTGGCGTCGGCCATAATGCTCATCCGGACGGTGATTCTTGTCGTCCTGTTGGCGCCAGGCGCACTCCGAACCGTGTTGTTTCTCGTCGGTCCGGCCCTGCTGGTATCGGTGATCGCCGCGATCATCCTCGTCTCGATCGCCGCGACGTCCGAAAGCGTCACCGCCAGGGCATCGCAGCGGCCGCCAGGACTTGCCACTGCGCTCTTCTTCGCGGCGCTTGTCGCGGCTGTCACACTCGCGGCCGCCTGGCTCGATCATCAGGTCGGCCGGAGTGGTGCCGCGGCGGCCATCGTGATCGGGGGCATGGTCGATGTCGATTCGGCGATAGCGGCGATCGGCGGGCTTCCCGCTGGCGCATTGTCACCCCGGCTCGCTGCGCTGGCGATCGCCGCGCCGGTTGCGTTCAACACGCTGCTCAAGCTCGGGCTGACGCTTGGGATCGCGGGTTGGCGATCCGCCCCATGGGCGGCGCTGGCCCTGCTCCTGCCGAGCCTGGTAATCGGAATCTGCGCGCTGGCCGTTCTGGCCTAGATGTCCGGATCCGACGATGGCTGCTCCTGCGGCGCCTCATCGGGCCGGTAGCTCGGGTCCGGTGGACAATTGAACTCCGGTGTGCCGCGGGTTGGCTGCTCGACCGGACAATCGATCCGCGGCGCTTCCGCAGGAGCGTGGGGATCGATCGTGTCGGGTGCGGGTCCCAAGGGTTTGTGCGGCATCATTCGTCTCCGTGGAAATGAAACGCCAGCAGGAGCATGGCGGCAGGAAAGAGGATCAGCCACGGCGCGGCGAGCCAGATCAGCGCCGGCCAGAAGAGCTGCAGAAAGATGGGGATCGCGAGCAACCCGTTGAGAGTGAGCAGCAGGCGGAGTCGCCCGTCGAAGCTGGGCGCAAGCAACAGCATCGCGAGGCTCATATAGATATAGCCGAGCAGGTCGATGACGGTCATCGGTTGCCGGAACGAACAGCAACCGACGATTTCGAAGCCGGTCCCGGTGCCTGACAGCTCGCGGGGCAGGACCACGCCGAGCTGGCTGACGTACACGACGCTCACCAGACCCGCATAGAGCAGCGCGAAGGAGAGTGCGGAGAACCGCCAGATCCGTTGCGATGGGGAGGCGTGCACACATGCCGCGACGAGTGCCAGCACGAAGCACGGCGCCAAGACCAGCGAAGGCGCGAAGATCAGGAAGCGGTCGAGCGGCGTCGGCAGCATCCCGGCAACCTGCAGGATCTGCGCTACCCCATAGGCAATGCTCGCCGCACAGGCGGCACCCGCCGATATCTTGCCGAATTGCGACATCACTTTCTCCAGCGTGCCGGACATGGATGCGCGGCGCGGCGGAAAGGATCGATTGGGAAAGTTACGAACCTCCGCGAGTTCATCGGCATCGCGTGGGGGATCGGGGACATCCGTAGGTACTGGAGCGCGGGCTCGAGTCCGAGATGCCTCATTCTCCATCGCGACCGATCGAGCATTGGGACCAGCCGCGCCTGAGCCAGGCCATCATCCCACGCCGCGCGCGTCCGTAACATTCCGCATGTCGCGTGCCGGCCGGCGCCCATAGCCTCGCCACATTTCCAAGGGAGGCGACGATGAAGAATGTGCTCGTTCTGATGCATCACGATACCGGCCAGGAAGCGCGTTTCCAGGCGGCTCTCGATCTCGCGCGTGCCCTCGATGGGCACCTGACCTGCGTCGACGTGGCGGTCGTGCCGGTTCTCGCGGCGGACTTCGCGATGAGCGGGGCCGCAGACGTTCTGGCCGCGGACGAACAGGACCGCGAACGGCGCAATCGCGCGCACATGGAGCCGCGCCTCGCAAGGGAGGAGGTACCCTTTACCTGGCATGACACGACAGGGTTCCTGAGCCCTTGCATGCGCGAGGCAGCCGGGCTCGCAGATCTCATCGTGCTCAACCGGGAACTCGGGCAGGTCGCATATCCCGACATGCGCGCGCTCGTAGGCGAGGTCGTGATCAAATCCGGGCGGGCCGTCGTGGCTGTCCCCGAAAGCGCGAGAGGCTTTGATGCATTCGGTCATGCGCTGATCGCCTGGGACGGCTCACCCGAGGCGGAAGCGGCACTTCGGGCCGCTGTACCGCTCCTCCGGAAGGCGAGCGCCGTCACGATCCTCGAGGTCGCAGACGGCTCGGTAAAGCAGCCGGCAGAGGAAGCCGCCGCCTATCTGTCGCGCCACGACATCAGGCCTGTCGTTCGTCGCGAGAGTGCGATGGTCGACATTCCGAGCACGGTCATCCTCGATGTCATCGATGAAGTCGAGGCAGCCTATCTGGTGATGGGTGGCTTCGGTCACAGCCGCTTCGTCGAGGCCGTTTTCGGGGGAGTCAGCAAGCGCATGCTCGACGAGTGCCCGGTCCCCCTGTTTCTGGCGCATTGAACGTCCGGGACGCAAGTCGGATGAGCGCCCGATTCCGGTCCGGCCGAAGGCCGCCGGGACCCGTGCCGCCTCCCGCCCCGGACCGGTGTCCGGCGCGTCGTTTTACCATGAAGGACTGAATTGATGCTGCCCTCGGGTCCACGTCATCCTCTCGCGAGAGCGCGGCCATCGTCAGGGCGCAAAGCGTTCATGGCCGCGCTGCTCGCCGTCTCGACGGTGAGTGGTGCCGCAGCGCAGGTGTCGCTTCACGAGGGCACCGTTATGGAAGCAGTCGCGCGGCTAAAGCCCGGCGAGTTTCTTTGGGCGCCCGAGATTGCGCCGGAGGGCCCCGTGTTGCTCATCGTCAACCGCGCTACCCAGCGCGCGATCCTCTACCGAAACGGCGTGCCGATCGCGATTTCGACGGTTTCGACGGGCCGCGATGGCTACCAGACGCCAACCGGGATTTTCACGATTCTGCAGAAGCACGCGCGCCATTTCTCGACGATCTACGACAATGCGCCCATGCCCTATATGCAGCGTCTCACCTGGCAGGGGGTTGCGCTCCACGCCGGCGAACTCCCCGGCTATCCCGCCTCGCATGGCTGCATCCGCCTGCCGCTCGAGTTTGCCCGGCTTCTGTACGGCGTCACGCGCCTGGGGATGACGGTGATCGTTACTGACCGCGCGGCCGTGCCACGGCTGGCGCCGACCGCGAACCTCCTCGGCGCTGACGAGGGCGCGGCGTCGGAAGCCCCGGAGTGGCACCCCGAGCGCGCGTCCGAAGGTCCATTGTCGATCGTCGTCAGCGGTGGCGATCGCCGCGTTGTCGTGCTGCGCAACGGCGAGGTGATCGGCTCGGCGCCGGTGGTGATCCGCGGCGCCGTCGCGGGAACGACGGCCTATGTACTACGCGCGGTCGATGCCGGCGGCTATCACTGGTTTACGGTGATGCTTCCGGGGCGGACGCCCTCCGGTGCGCCCGTCGCTGACCTTGGGGATCGCTTCAGCGCCGACCCCGATTTCCGCAGACGCGTCGCCGGGTTGCTCGTACCGGGCACCACCGTGATCGTGACCGCGGACTCGCTGCGCAGCGGCGCAAGCCCGATTGCGCTGATCGAGAGCGAAGCGCCACGCTAAAGCTGCCGGTTCCGGCGGTGACGGCACGGCAGCGCCGCTGCGGAGAGGCGAGGATGCGCGCGACCGCCGATTCAAGGCTGCGACATTGCGATAACCAGCACCCAGAAGTCGTCGAGCAGGACCGCCGCGACACGAACCAGCATCCACAGCAGGACCAGAAAGAACACCCATGCGAACGCGGCGACGAGCCGGTTTGGATGCGTCAGCCCCTTGCGAAGATGGTGATGGGGGGATCGGATGCGCATGGTCTCGCCTGCGTCACCTGCCGCCGGCTCGCGGGCCGGCATGGCGGATCCGGCGGTGCCGGTCCCTGGCAAAGGCATCGAGTGCGTACATGGGCATCTCCTCGATTCGCCACTCGGGCGAGCATGGGGAGGATTCGCGTTCCGGGGAACTTTTTCGCCTGGGAAGGTTACGGATGCCCGGACGCCTCCTGTCCGCGAATGGCCCGCTCCGCTGCCTCGATCGCGCGCCGGCGCGCCGCGTCCGACGGCAATGCGCGCAGCCTGTATTCGAGCGACGACACGAAGGCTCCATAACGGTTGCGCCAGTCTTGCGGCGCCACCAGATCGGCCGCCTGGGGCCGGGGCTCGCCGATACGCCGTGCCGGCGAACCTTTGTCGAGGCGGAATCGTTCGCCGAGCATCGGCACGAGTGGCTTCGGCAGACCCGGAATCTCGCTCGCATCGGCGGCGAGCCGGTCGAGCGCGGGGATTTCGCCGTGGTCGAGGAACAGGCTGCCGGCCACCGGCGCACGCCTTTCCAGCCATCGCAACAGGCCGGCACGGTCGGCGTGCGCCGAATAGGCATCCACCGACATGATCTCGGCGCGAACCCGGATGTCGTACCCCATTATCCGGACGGTCTCCGACCCCGATTGAAGTACCGCGCCCAGGGTGCCGCGCGCCTGGTAGCCGACCAGCAGCACGGTCGAATTGGCGCGTGGCAGGTTGCGCACCAGATGGTGGCGGATACGCCCCCCGGTGCACATCCCCGAGCCGGCGAGGATGATTGCGCCGGAGACGCGGTTGAGCGCCCTGGACTCGTCGACGGTAGAGGTGAACTGGACATGGGGATCGTCGAACGGGGAAGGGCTCTCGCCGTCGTCATATCGCCGATAGGCGCGAGTCACGCGGTCAGCCAGCGGCGAGTCGACGAATACCGGGCTCGGCCGAAGGCGCCCCGATGCGAAAAGCGCGACAAGGTCGCCGAGGACTGCCTGGGTACGTTCCAGAGCAAAGGCCGGGATCAGCAGATTGCCACCTTTTGCCAATGCCGGCTCGACGCAGGTGGCCAAAATCTCGCGACGTTCGGCGAGCGAATAGAGTTGCCGGTCCCTGTCGCCATAGGTGGCTTCGCAGATCAGATGATCCCACCTTTCCGGGGGCGCCTGCGGCTCGATGGCGTCCGCGGCCGCCGTGCCGATATCGCCGGAAAACAGAAGATGCTGCCCGCCGGCCCGGACCTCGACCGACGCCGAACCAAGGATGTGATGCGCATCGCTGAACCGTAATTCCACGCCCGGTGCGATTTTCGACCACAGACCGTAGCGTAGTGTCTCGACTTGCTCGACCGTCCGCTCGACGTCACGATCGTCGTAAAGCGGTTCGAACGCCGTCAGCCCGGCGCGATCAGGCCGGCGGTTGCGCCGTTCTGCATCGCTGGCCTGAAGTCGGGCGGAGTCGGCGAGCAGCGGCGCGAGCAGCTGGCCCGTGGGCGGCGTGCACCAGATTTTCGCCCGACAGCCGTTTCGTGCCAGTACCGGCAGTCGCCCCGAATGGTCGAGATGGGCGTGGGTGAGTATGATGACGTCGACCTTGCGCGGGTCGAACGGCAAAGGCTCGTGATTGAGCGCCTCGAGACTGCGCGATCCCTGGAACAGGCCGCAATCGACAAGAATGCGCTGCGCGCCCGCGCGCAGTTCCATGCAGGACCCTGTCACGGTGCCTGCCGCGCCGTGGAAAGTGAGTTCAAGCGTCATGATTGCCTTTCCGGGTATGGGCGAGTGGATGCTCTAGATGCTCGTGCCGAACAGCAGCCCCACACCGGCAGTGAGAGCCATGGCGAAAGCGCCCCAGAAGGTAACGCGTACGATCGACCGCGCCGGCTTCGCGCCACCGGCGAGCGCGCCGAGCCCGCCGAGCACCGCGAGGCACAGCAGCGACGTGAGGGCAACGCTCGCCGCCAGCATTGCGGATGGCGCCAGCAGCACCGAGAGTAAAGGTGCTGCCGCGCCGATACTGAACGTCGCTGCGGAGGCGAACGCCGCTTGGAGCGGACGCGCAGTCGAGATTTCGGAGATCCCGAGCTCGTCGCGCGCATGGGCGCCAAGCGCGTCGCTGACCATCAGCTGATCCGCGACCTTGAGGGCGAGCCTGCGATCCAGCCCGCGACGCTCATAAATCCCCGCAAGCTCTTCCCGCTCCAGCTCCGGCTGCTCCGCGAGCTCGCGGGTCTCACGGGCAAGGTCGGCCTTTTCGGTGTCGGATTGCGAGCTGACCGAGACATATTCGCCTGCCGCCATCGACATCGCGCCAGCGGCAAGTGCTGCCACGCCGGCGAGGAGCACCTGCTCCTTCGCCGCGCCGGATGCGGCGATGCCGACGATCAGGCTGCCCGTCGACACGATCCCGTCATTGGCGCCGAGTACCGCCGCGCGAAGCCATCCGATCCGCGAGACTGCGTGCCGCTCAATATGCCGCTTCAATCTGGTCATCGGCGCATCATGCCATCGCATGCTGCAGGAGTGACTACGTAACCTACCGAGGGGCGGCATGGCGCAGCGGCGCTACGACGGCCCGGTGACTCCCGGGGGCATCAGGCCGCCGACGGAAGCAATTGGGGAGAGCGCCATGTATCGCAGCATCCTGGTACCGGTCGATCTCGACCAGCCCAGCTCGTGGCAGAAATCATTGCCGACGGCGGTGACACTCTGTCGGCACTTTGACGCCGCGCTCGCGCTCGTCACGGTCGTTCCCGACTGGAACCTCATGCTGGAGGCGCAATGGTCGCCGATCACGTTTCAGGAATTCGTGGACGTCGCCGCGGCACGGCTCGCCTCGCTCGCGGGCTCGGTCACCGACATCACCGGTGTCGATCATCATGTCGCGACCGGCAGTGTCTATCGCGGCGTTCTTGCGGTGGCCGAACGGATCGGGGCCGACCTCGTCATACTCTCCTCGCATCGCCCGCAGATGAAGGATTATCTTCTGGGGGCGAATGCGGATCGGGTCGTTCGCCATGCGCGCTGCTCGGTGTTTGTCGTACGCGATTGAACGGGCCGTCGCACGGGCAAGCAGGAAGGACGATGTAGCTATGAAGAGTGCCGCAAAGAGCCCGGCGCCGCATCCCGGGCTCAGCGCGCGCAACGCCTCGCTGCGGCTCGCAGCCGAGGGCCCTAACGAGCTACCCCGCCAGGGCGGACGCACGTTCCTGGCGATCGTCCTCGAGGTGTTGCGCGAGCCCATGCTGGCACTGCTCGTAGCGGGCGGCATCGTCTATCTGGCCCTCGGCGACCTTGCGGAAGCGCTGATCCTGATCGCGCTTGCCGGCTTCTCGGTGCTGATCACCGTGGTCCAGGAGTCGCGCAGCGAACGCGCGCTGGAGGCGCTGCGCGACCTGGCGAGTCCGCGCGCGTTGGTGGTGCGCGATGGCGAGCGGAAGCGCATTCCGGGGCGCGAGGTGGTGCGCGGCGACCTGGTGGTGCTTGCCGAGGGAGATCGGGTCCCGGCCGATGGCTGGGTGCTCGAAAATGACAGTTTGTACCTCGACGAATCGCTGCTGACCGGCGAATCGGTTCCTGTTCAGAAATCCGGGCTCGCCGTCGACCCGCCGGCCGGGCTCCCCCGGCCGGGCGGCGGTGCGCTTCCTTATGTCTTCTCGGGCACGCTGGTGGCCCGTGGCAGCGGGCTCTGCCTCGTCGCGGCGACGGGCCTGCGAAGCGAGATCGGCCGGATCGGCCAGTCGCTGGCCGGCCTCGAGACTGCCGCACCCCGGCTCTATCGCCAGACCCGGCGCCTCGTGCTGGCCTTCGCGGCCGGGGGTGCCGCGGCTAGCCTGCTCGCCGTCCTGCTCTATGGGCTGTTGCGCGATGCCTGGCTCGAGGGCGCGCTTGCGGGGATTGCGCTCGGCATGTCGATGCTGCCCGAGGAATTTCCCGTCGTCCTGACCGTGTTCATGGCGATGGGGGCGATGCGCATGTCGCGGGTTCGCGTGCTCGCCCGGCGCGCCGCGGCGATCGAAACGCTGGGCTCGGCGACGGTGCTGTGCACCGACAAGACGGGGACGCTCACCCAGAACCGCATGACCGTCGTCGAGCTTCGATTGCCCGACGGCAGCAAATTCGAGGGAGGCGGCGAGACCGCCTTGTCGGGGGATTTCTGGCAGCTCGCCGAGCTCGGCATTCTCGCCAGTGTGCCGCAACCGTTCGATCCGATGGAGATCGCCTTTCATGACCTTGCCGGCCGCGACGGGACGGCCGACCTGCCGCGCCGCCAGGAGCCAGGCTGGGACCTGCGCCACCGCTATCCGCTCGATCCGGGCCTGCTCGCGGTCTCGCATGTCTGGACCACAGGCGAGCCCGACGGAGATCAGGTGGTCGCCACCAAAGGGGCTCCGGAGGCGATCGCCGAGCTGTGCAACCTCGACCTCGCCGCGCGCGCCGGGATCGAGGTCGCAGTCGATGAGATGGCCTCGCAAGGACTGCGCGTGCTTGGGGTCGCCGAAGCGCAGTGGCACGGGGCGGGGCTGCCCGACACCCAGCGCGGCTTCACCTTCGCGTTCCGCGGATTGGTCGGGCTGCAGGATCCGCTCCGTCCCTCGGTCCCGGATGCCGTCCGGCAGTGCCGCAACGCCGGCATCCGCGTGGTGATGATCACCGGCGACTATCCCGAGACTGCCCGCGCGATCGCTGCACGTGCCGGGATCGATGGGGGCGAGGTCGTGACCGGCGCGATGCTCGCGTCGATGAGCGACGCGGCGCTTGCGGCAAAGGTCATGGAGATCACGATCTTCGCGCGGATCATGCCGGAACAAAAGCTGCGGATCGTCGAGGCGCTCAAGGCTCGCGGCGAGATCGTCGGGATGACCGGCGATGGAGTGAATGATGCGCCGTCGCTCAAAGCTGCGCATATCGGGATCGCCATGGGTGGCCGTGGCACCGACGTCGCGCGCGAGGCTTCGTCGATCGTGCTGCTCGACGACGATTTCGGCTCGATCGTCACGGCGATCCGGGTCGGGCGGCGGATCTACGACAATCTCAGAAAGGCGATGGGTTTCATCGTCGCCGTGCATGTGCCGGTCGCGGGATTGGCGTTGATGCCTCTGCTGTTCGGCCTGCCGGTTCTCCTCGCCCCCATACATATCGCGTTGCTCGAGATGATCATCGATCCCGTTTGCTCGCTTGTGTTCGAGGCCGAGACCGAGGAAGCCGATGTCATGCGCCGGCCGCCGCGTGCGCCGACCAGCGCGCTGCTGTCCGGTGACCTGATCATATGGTCCGCAGGACAGGGCCTGTTCGCTTTTGCTTCGGTCGGAGGTCTGGTTCTCTGGTCATTCTTCAATGGAACCGGAGAGCTGGCATTGCGGTCGACGATGTTCTTCGCGCTGGTCGGCGCAGTTCTTGCCCTGGTGCTCGTCAATCGGTCCTTCTCCGCGTCGATCGCGAGTGCGGTGCTGCGCCCGAACGCCGCTTTCGCCACGGTAGTCGCGGTGATCTTCCTCGTGCTTGCGCTGGCGCAGTTCGTACCGGCCGTGAGCGCGGTGCTCCGCTTTGCGCCGCTCGGCGCGGGGCAGGGAGTGGCCGCCGTGCTTGCCGCGGTGTTCGTGCTCCTGTTGCTCGAAGCGATCAAGCGGCGCCGGCGGATCAACTGGACTGCGTGACCCGGGAGTATCTTCTCCCGACTCCGGCTCGGCCAGTCCCGCGATATTCAGATCAGATCGAGCGCCGCGCGCGATACGATTTCGAACGCGAGCGGAGTGCCGTCGCGCTCGGTGACCGTCACATATTCGCCCTCCCGGAGCGGATGCGTCTCGAGGTGGAACAGCGGCTCGTCATCCGCGTCGCCCGGCGCGTAGGAGAAAGTCCAGCCCTTTCGCTTGTGGACCAGATAGCCGGTCATTTCAGGTGCATCGGGCCAGGAGCGCAGCACGGTCGCACGGTCCGGCCTTCCGGCAAGCGCCTCCCCGTCTATGATGTCATGGACGTCGAGCGGCACGCATAGCAGATAGCAATGCTCGCGTGAGCCATCGGGGAAATCGCGCGTGCGCGCAAGGTCGAGGCGGATCATGTACCAAGTCATGACCAGATAATCTGCAGTCCGAGTGCGGCCGGGCCATCGGTTATGGTACGTAGCGGTAACGACACGGTCTGGCGTCGCTCTCTCATGCCGGGCCTCGCGCCTGATCGCCTTCGGGGCCTGCTTCCATTTCGATCTCGAGCAGGCGAATGCGACTGACGACGGCCACGAAGAAGGCGGTGGACCAGCCGAGCAGGATCACCCCGTTGGCGCCTTCGATGGCGCCAAGCACGCGCCAGCCGGGCGCCAGCACGATATCGCCATAGCCGATGGTCGCGTAGGTGGATGTCGAGAAGTAGAGCGCCTCCTCGAGGCTGCGCAGCGCCCCGCCGACGACATAGAGTGCCGCATAGGCCCAGATCTCGATTGCATGCAGTACGAACAATCCGAACGCTGCCGTGACGATGCCGATGCCGTCATGGAGATGGACGTTGACGCGCCGGCGCTGGGACCGGTGGCGGCGCAAAAGCATCAGCATCAGCGTCAAGCCCGCGAGATGGATGCCGATCGTCGCGGCCGCCATGATGCTGGCGAGGAAGAGCTGGGCAAGAAGGGACATAGCGCGAATATGCGTGTCGGTGCATGCCTGCCCATGCGGCGTTCTACGTAGCGAGAGAGAAGAACACTTGCGGCATGGGCGCGCAGCCGCTCCCCGGATCCGGCGCCATGGTGAGCGCCATGGTCGCCGTGACGGATATCGCTCTCCGTGCCGCCTGCTGGCATTCGTACATCTACGCAATGCACATGCCGGATGCCCGGTGCAGCAGGGGTGCGCCTCACGCCCCGGAGCCGAAGATGCCGAGAAGATCGTTGCCCGGTTGCGGCGTTCTGTCGTCGCTGGTCTATGTGGTTGCCGACATTCTAGGCGCTTCCAGCTGGGAGGGCTATGGTTACGCTTCGCAATCGATCAGCGAACTGAGCGCGATCGGCGCGCCCTCGCGATCGCTCGTGCTGCCGCTGGCGCTTGCATATGATGCATTGCTGCTTGCCTTCGGGCTCGGCGTTTGCGCATCCACCGGGCGTGCGCGCGCGCTGCGGGTCACGGGCGCGTCATTGATTGCCGTCGCGGTCTTCGGCCTGATCGCAAGCTTGTGGTTCCCGATGCACCTGCGCGGCGGCGAGCAGAACCTCTCCGACGGAATGCACATTGCCCTGACCGCGATGACGGTATCGTGCATCGTCCTCGCATGGCCTCCGCAGCAAATACGGCCGGCAGGCGCTTCCGCGTCTACACCCTTGTCACCTTGCTGCTGGTGATGGGGTTCGGGGCGTTGGCGGCGCTCGATGGGCCTCGTGTTGCCGAAGATCTTCCAACGCCCATGCTGGGGATCAACGAGCGCATCAGTGTCGGGGCCTATCTGCTATGGGTGATCGTGCTTGCGCTGGCGCTGCCACGTCCCGGGCACGAACGCGCCCGGTAAGCCCCAACCACGCGCGCGCGATTGAATCGCTGCCCGTTCACGTCGGATCTGGCTTTTGCGCCGGAGCGGAAGGCGTGCGCGACCCGCATGGGGCAATGCCGTCGAAGGCAAAAGCGCCGGGGAACTGACATCGCCCGTTGGTCCCCGTCCATTCGAGAAACCCCGTAGGGGAAGATGCGTAGAGCCGCGTTCGCGAGGGTCGCATAGGGGCCAGCCCGCCAAACAACATAACGGAGTTGGTCATGAAATTTGTCGTAGCAACAGGCGTTCTGGCAGTGACGATTGCGGCGGCCGTGCCGGCGCGGGCGCAGGTGGAGGCCGGCGACGTGCTGGTCCGTGCGCGCGCGATTCTCGTCTCCCCGACCGAGGAATCGGGTCCGGTCGCGCCGGGGTTTCCCACCGGTTCTGTGGGTGTTTCGGACCGGGCCGCGCCCGAGCTCGACTTCACCTACATGCTGGCCGACCATATCGGTGCCGAGCTCATCCTTGCAACGACCAAGCACGATATCAGCGGCCGCGGCGCGCTGTCGGCGCTCGGCGATGTCGCCAGCACGCGCGTGTTGCCGCCGACGCTGACGCTGCAATATCATTTCGCGCCCAGGTCGCACGTCCGCCCTTATGTCGGTGCCGGAATCAACTACACCACTTTCTATTCGTCCGATGCCAGCCGTTCGCTCGAGGCGGCGATCGGCAAGACCGATGTCAGCCTGAAGGACAGCTTCGGCTACGCGTTGCAGGCGGGCGTGGACGTCGATCTCGGACGCCGCATATTCCTCAACTTCGACGTCAAATATCTCGACATCGACACCAGCGCGCGTCTGACCACCGGCGCGGCGGTCAACCGTGTCGACGTCAGTCTCGATCCCATCGTGCCCGCGATCGGCATCGGCATGCGCTTCTAGGCGGAGGGCCCGGGGGCCGGGGCGGGGCCGAGGCGCCTCCGCCCCGGTCGCCTCCGGCAACTTCCATACGGGAACTCCACAATAACCCTGCGCGCCGGGGTTTCCTATCGCCGGAGCGAACGGGAGGGCATCACGTGCAGTACGACCAGCTATTTCGAGACGCGATCGACCGGGTCCATGCCGAGGGCCGCTACCGCGTGTTCATCGACGTTTTGCGCAACAAGGGCGCCTATCCCAATGCGCGCTGCTTTGCCGGGCATAACGGCCCGAAGCCGATCGTCGTGTGGTGCTCGAACGACTATCTCGCGATGGGCCAGCACCCCAAGGTGATCGCGGCGATGGAGGAAGCGCTCCACGACGTCGGCGCGGGCTCGGGCGGCACGCGCAACATCGGGGGCAATACGCATTACCATATCGAGCTCGAGCGCGAGCTGGCCGACCTGCACGGCAAGGAAGGCGCTTTGCTCTTCACGTCGGGCTATGTCTCGAACGAAGCGACGCTCTCGACGCTCGCCAAACTGATGCCGGGCTGCATCGTCTATTCGGACGAGCTCAACCACGCTTCGATGATCGCGGGCATCCGCAATTCGGGCTGCGAGAAGCGGGTGTTCCGGCACAACGATCTCGCACATCTCGAAGAATTGCTCGCCGCTGACGATCCCGGCGCGCCCAAGCTTATCGCGTTCGAGAGCGTCTATTCGATGGATGCCGATATCGCGCCCATCGCCGAGATCTGCGACCTCGCCGACAAATACAACGCGTTGACCTATCTCGACGAGGTCCATGCCGTGGGCATGTACGGCGCGCGGGGCGGCGGCATCTCCGAACGCGACGCGGTCGCCGACCGCATCACCATCATCGAAGGCACGCTGGGCAAGGCATTCGGCGTGATGGGAGGATACATCGCTGCCGATCAGGTGATCGTCGACGTGATCCGCAGCTATGCGCCGGGCTTCATCTTCACCACGTCGCTGTCGCCGGTTCTGGTCGCGGGGGCGCTGGCGAGCGTGAAGCATCTCAAGGCATCCACCGCCGAGCGCGAGGGGCAGCAGGAGGCAGCCGCGAAGCTCAAGGCGCTGATGACCGAGGCCGGTCTGCCGGTGCTCCCCTCGACCACGCACATCGTGCCGTTGATGGTCGGCGATCCGGTCAAAGCCAAGAAGATCAGCGACGTGCTGCTCGCCGAATACGGCGTCTACGTCCAGCCGATCAATTATCCCACAGTGCCGCGCGGCACCGAGCGGTTGCGCTTCACCCCCGGCCCCGCGCATGACGAGGCGATGATGCGCGAACTGGTCGGCGCGCTGGTCGAGATATGGGGCCGGCTGGAGCGCCCCCTTTCGACGGGCGCGCCGCACCGGCCGACCTGGCCTCCCACGCCGGCCGACCAGCGTATCGCCGCCTGAACGGCACTGTCTCAACCCCGCACAGCCTGCCGGACGGCCCCGCGAGAGGCTCGCCGCTCAGTGGAGTAGAATATGGAAGACGACATCCTCTTACGCAGCGGTGCCTGGCTGTTCGTGGCGATCGCGGCCGTGTTCGCCGCCGCCGCCGCCGCCGATACTGCCTTCGCGATCCATATGGGCGTCGCGGCGGCGGCAGCGACGCTCACCGCATTCGTGTCGATGCGCGGGATCAGCCTCCTGCCGACGCGTTCGGCAGATGCGCGCGCGCTCGAGCGCTATGACGACGAAGTCATTCGCTGGGGCGTGATCGCAACCGTATTCTGGGGCGTCGTCGGCTTCCTCGTCGGGATCGTGATCGCCGCGCAACTGAGCTTTCCGTTGCTCAACCTGCCGACCGAATATACGACGTTCGGCCGTTTGCGGCCGCTCCATACGTCGGCGGTGATCTTCGCCTTTGGCGGCAATGCGCTGATCGCGACGAGTTTCTACGTCGTCCAGCGCACCTGCCGCGCCCGGCTGGCGCTCCCCGGCCTCGCCCGCTTCGTCTTCTGGGGATACCAGCTGTTCATCGTGCTCGCCGCGACCGGCTATGTGCTCGGCGTGACCGAGGGCCGCGAATATGCCGAGCCCGAATGGTATGTCGATATCTGGCTGACCATCGTCTGGGTCGCCTATCTGGCAGTGTTCGTCGGGACGATCCTCAAGCGGTCCGAGCCGCACATCTACGTCGCCAACTGGTTCTATCTCGGCTTCATCGTCACCGTGGCGATGCTGCACATCGTCAACAACCTGTCGCTGCCGGTTTCCTGGGTCGGCTCCAAATCCTATTCGCTGTTCTCGGGCGTCCAGGATGCGCTGACCCAGTGGTGGTACGGCCACAATGCGGTCGGCTTCTTCCTCACCGCCGGCTTCCTCGGCATGATGTATTATTTCGTGCCCAAGCAGGCCGAGCGACCGATCTACAGCTATCGGCTGTCGATCCTCCACTTCTGGTCGCTGATCTTCCTCTACATCTGGGCCGGTCCGCACCATCTTCACTACACCGCGTTGCCCGACTGGGCACAGACGCTCGGCATGGTGTTCTCGGTGATGCTGTGGATGCCGAGCTGGGGCGGCATGATCAACGGGCTGATGACGCTCAACGGCGCGTGGGACAAGGTCCGCACCGACCCGATCATCCGCCTGATGGTCTTCGCGCTCGCCTTTTACGGGATGAGCACGTTCGAAGGCCCGATGATGTCGCTGAAGAGCGTCAACTCGCTCTCGCACTACACCAACTGGACGATCGGCCATGTCCATTCCGGCGCGCTCGGCTGGAACGGCATGATCACCTTTGCGGCGATCTACTATATGACGCCGCGCCTCTGGGGCCGCACCCGTCTGTACTCGCTTCGGATGGTCAACTGGCACTTCTGGTGCGCGACGCTGGGCATCGTGCTCTATGCCTCCTCGATGTGGGTGGCGGGCATCACCCAGGGGCTGATGTGGCGCGAATATGGCGACGACGGCTATCTCGTCTACTCATTCGCCGAAGTCGTCCAGGCGATGCATCCCTATTATGTGATCCGCGTCGCGGGCGGCCTGCTCTACTTCGCCGGCGCGCTGTTCATGGTGTGGAACGTCTGGATGACGATTGCGGGCAAGCTCCGCCAGGAGGCGCCGATGGCCGACGCCGCCTTCGATCCGGAACGCGACCGTCCGCTTCCCGCCCGCGGCGCCGCGAGCGCCTTCCCGCAACCTGCGCTCGCCGACGGTCCCGTGTCCGTCGCGGCCGAATAAGGAGCTGTGACCGATGGCAAGCATCGTTCAAGGCCATAAGAAGATCGAGCGCAACGTCACGCTGCTGGCAGCGCTCGCTTTGGTCACGGTCGCGATCGGCGGCATCGTCGAGATCGCGCCGCTCTTCTGGATCCAGTCCACGGTCGAGAAGGTAGAGGGCGTCCGGCCCTATACCCCGCTCGAGCTCGCGGGGCGGAACATCTACATCCGTGAGGGTTGCTATAGCTGCCACAGCCAGATGGTTCGGCCGTTCCGCGACGAAACCGAGCGCTATGGCCATTACAGCCTCGCCGCCGAGAGCATGTTCGACCACCCCTTCCAGTGGGGTTCGGAACGTACCGGTCCCGATCTGGCGCGCGTCGGTGCCCGTTATTCGGACGAATGGCACGTCCAGCATCTCAAGGACCCGCGCGCGGTCGTGCCTGAATCGATCATGCCCCCTTATGCCTTCCTCGCGCAGCGCGATCTCAAGGGAGGCGACATGGCGGCGCATCTGAAGGCGCTGCGCGCCGAGGGAGTACCCTATACTGACGAGGATATCGCCAAGGCCGCGCAGGACGTGCAAACCCAAGGCTTTGGCGATGGCGACACTGCGGATCTCGCCCGCCGCTATCCCAAGGCGCAGTCGCGCGACTTCGACGGCGATCGCGGCCGGCTGACCGAGATGGACGCGCTCGTCGCCTATCTGCAGGGGCTCGGCACCCAGGTCGACTTTCCCGCCGCAGCGGCACGCGAGCGCGCGAAATGAGCTACGACGAGCTTCGCCACGTCGCTGACAGCTGGGGACTGGTCGTCATGGCCGTCGTCTTCCTGGCGCTCGTCGCCTGGCCCTTCCTTCCCGGTTCGGCGCGCGGAAACGACCGCGCCGCCGCCAGCATCTTAGAAGACGAGGATAGCATCGATGGCTGAGAACAAGCGCATCGACGAGAAGACCGGCACCTCCACGGTGGGGCACGAATGGGACGGCATCGAAGAGCTCGATACGCCGATGCCGCGCTGGTGGCTGTGGACCTTCTATGCGACGATCCTGTTCGCGATCGTCTATTGCATAGCCTTCCCGGCGTGGCCGATGATCCGCGGCGCGACTGAAGGGACGCTCGGATGGACGAGCAGGGGGCAACTCAAGACCGAGCTCGCCGCCGAACGCGAACGCCGCGCACCGGTGATGCGCGCGCTCGCCGCGACCCCGATCGAGCAGCTTGCGGGCAATCCGCAGCTGTTCACCGCCGCGGTCGAAGGGGGACGATCGGCCTTCAAGGTGCATTGCGCGGCCTGCCATGGCGCGGGCGCGGCGGGCAGCAAGGGCTACCCCAATCTCAACGACGACGATTGGCTCTGGGGCGGCGACCTCGCGGCGATTCAACAAACGCTCGAGCACGGTATCCGCCAGCCGGGAGATGACGCGACGCGCCAGTCGCAGATGCCGGCGTTCGGACGCGACCAGATGCTGAAGGCAGAGGAAATCGAGGACACGGTTTCCTATGTCCGTTTCCTCTCGGGGCAGGAGCGTCCGAACGCCTCCTCTCAGCGGGGCGCGAAGCTGTTCGCCGACAATTGTGCGGCGTGCCACGGGACCGGCGGGCGCGGCAATCGGGAGATCGGGGCACCCAACCTCGCCGACCATATCTGGCTCTATGGCGGAGATCGCGCAGCGCTGACCGACACGATCACCAACGCCCATGGCGGGATCATGCCCGCCTGGGGCAAGCAGCTCGACCCCGTGACGATCAAGATGCTCGCTGCCTATGTCCACGCACTTGGTGGCGGCGAAGCGGGCGGCGCACCCAGGCCTGCGACAGACGCGGTGCCGGCCGCTGGCGCGGCCACTGCGAAGTGATCATGCCGTGAACGCTCCCACAGAAGTTGGTTCTTCGCGCTTGTTCGAGGCGCGGCGCAAGGTGCTGCCCAAGGCAGTCAAGGGGCCGTTCCGCCGCTTCAAATGGGCGGTGATGGTACTCACGCTGCTGATCTACTACGCGACGCCGTGGCTGCGCTGGGACCGCGGCGCCTGGGCGCCCGACCAGGCCGTGCTGGTCGATCTCGCCCATCGCCGCTTCTACTTCTTCTCAATCGAGATCTGGCCGCACGAATTCTATTATGTCGCCGGCTTGCTGGTGATGGCGGCGATCGGCCTGTTCCTCGTCACCTCGGCGGTGGGCCGCGCATGGTGCGGCTATGCCTGCCCGCAGACGGTCTGGACCGATTTGTTCCAGCATGTCGAGCGGCTGGTGGAAGGCGATCGCAACGCCCAGCTCCGCCTTCTGGCGGCGCCATGGGGCCCGAACAAGCTCGCCCGCCGGGCAACCAAGCATGCGATCTGGATCATGATCGCAGTCCTCACGGGCGGCGCATGGATCTTCTATTTCGCCGACGCGCCGACGCTGGCGCGCCAGATCGCTGAGGGCACGGCGCCACTCGTCGCCTATACCACCGTCGCGATTCTTGCGGCCGCCACCTATGTGCTTGGCGGCCTGATGCGCGAGCAGGTGTGCCAGTTCATGTGCCCGTGGCCGCGGATCCAGACGGCGATGATGGATGAGCGCTCGCTTACCATCACGTACAAATTCTGGCGCGGTGAACCGCGCACGCGCGGGCTCAAGCGCAGCAAGGCCGCGGAAACGCATCCGGTCGAACTGCTGCAGACCGGCGACTGCATCGATTGCAACGCTTGTGTCGCGGTCTGTCCCACCGGCATCGACATTCGTGAGGGGCCGCAGATCGGGTGCATCACTTGCGGCCTCTGTATCGACGCCTGCGACGACGTGATGATACGCGTCGGCCGCGAGCCCAAGCTGATCGCATACGCCACTGAACTCGATGCGCGTGCCGAGCAGGCTGGCGAGGCGCCGGTGCCGCCGCTGCGCCGGCTGCTGCGCGCGCGGACACTCGTCTATTTCACGGTGTGGTGCGCCATCGGCGTCGGCATGCTCGTGATGCTCGAAGGCCGTACGCGGCTCGAACTCTCGGTGCTTCAGGCCCGCAATCCCCTGTGGGTGCGGCTCAGCGACGGCACGATCCGCAACACCTATCAGATCAGGATCCGCAACCTCGAGGCGCGCCCGCGCGAGGTGGAACTGACCATGTCCGGCGTGGCTGGCACGATGTGGCCGGAGAGCGTGGATCGCAAGGACGCCGGCCGGAGCGTGCGGTTCCGCGTCGATGCCGACAAGGTCGCCAAGGAGCGGCTTTTCGTCGCTGCGCCCGAAGCCGGCCCGCAGCGCAGTGACATACGCTTTACGATACGCGCGCTCGACGGGGAGGGTGAAAGCGCCTCGACCGCGAACGCCTTTGAACGCCCGGAGGCGGGACGATGACGCGACGTTTTACCGGCTGGCACATGGCCGCCATTCTCATCGGGTTCTTCGGCGTGGTGATCGCCGTCAATTTCGTCATGGCGACAAGCGCCGTGCGCACTTTTGGCGGCGCAGTCGTCGACAATAGCTATGTCGCGAGCCAGCGCTTCAATGGCTGGCTCGGCGAAGCCCGTGCCCAGGAGGCGCTGGGCTGGCGGCTCGAAGCGCAGGGAGCGGAGAGCGGCGCGTTGGTCGTCCGTCTGAGCGGGGAGGGCGGGCCGATCGAGGGTGCGGTGGTGACGGTCGAGGCCGAACACCCGCTAGGCCGTTTGCCGGGTCGCAGCTTCGCGCTCGGCGCGCTTGGCGCCGGCCGCTATTCGGCCCGGCATGCGCTGGCTCCCGGCCGCTGGCGGATGCGCATTGCCGTGCGTGCCCAGGGGCATGACGCACGCTTCCTCAAGGAAGTGCGGTTGTGAATGCGTCGTTATCAGTTCGCGCGGCGGCGCCGCTTGCCGGCACCGACCTCGTCGTCGACGGGCTGCGCTGCGCGAGCTGCATCGCCAGGCTCGAAGGCGGCCTTCTGTCGCTCGAGGGCGTTGTCGAGGCGCGCGTGAACTTCACGACCAGACGGCTTGCCGTCGCCCACGAGGCCAGCCTCGATGCCGATGCGCTGATCGCCGGCATCAGGCGTCTCGGCTTCGAGGCACATGTCCTGGCCGATGCCCAGGCGGCGGGTTCGGATAGAGAGAGCAAGCGGCTGGCCCGCGCCCTTGCAGTGGCATCGTTCGCGGCCATGAACGTGATGCTGTTGTCGGTGTCGGTATGGTCGGGAGCCGACGGCGCCACACGGGCGCTGTTCCATTGGCTGTCGGCGTTGATCGCGCTGCCGGCGATCGCCTATGCCGGCCGCCCGTTCTTCGAAAGCGCCTGGCGCGCCTTGCGGCAGCGCCGCACCAACATGGACGTCCCGATCAGCATCGGCATCGTGCTCACCTGCGCGATGAGCCTCTATGAAACCGCGGTCGGGGGGCCGCACGCCTATTTCGACGGCGCGGTGATGCTGATCGCATTTCTGCTTGGCGGCCGGCTGCTCGACAGCGTGATGCGCGAGCGTGCGCAGGACGCCGTGACGTCGCTGCTGCGCAAGCTTCCCGACGATGTTCGCGTTCTTGGGGAGGGGGGCGAGGTACGCAATGTGCCCATCGTGCAAGTCCTCCCCGGCATGCGCGTGCTGATCGCTGCGGGGGACCGCATCGGCGTCGACGGTGTCGTCGAGGCCGGCACCAGCGACATCGACCGCAGCATCGTCACCGGCGAGAGCGCGCCCGAGCGCGTCGCGCCGGGGGGCACGGTATTGGCGGGCACGATGAACCTGACCTCGCCGCTTCACGTCCAGGTTTCCGCCGCTGCAACGCACACCGTTATCGCCGACATCGCGCGGCTGATGGAAGCCGCGGGACAGCACAAGTCGCGGTATGTCCGTCTCGCCGATCGCGCCTCGCGGCTCTATGCGCCGGCGGTGCACCTGCTGGCTGCGCTGAGCTTTACCGGATGGCTCATCGCGGGCGCCGGATGGCATGAGTCGATGCTGATCGCGGTGGCCGTGCTGATCATCACCTGTCCGTGTGCGCTCGGCCTGGCGGTACCGGTTGCGCAGGTGGTCGCCTCGGGCGCTCTGATGCGCGGCGGCATTCTCGTTCGCGACGGTGCCGCGCTCGAGAAGCTCGCTACGGTGGACAGCGTGCTGCTCGACAAGACCGGGACAGTGACGCTCGGCCAGCTGACGCCCGTCGACGGCATGCCCGGGGAGCCCCTGCACCGGCGTGTGCTGCTCGCGCTGGCGCTTGGCACGCGCCACCCGCATGCGCGCGCGATCGTGGCTGCGCTCGAGGCCGAGGGTGTCGCCCCCGTGATCCTGAGCGAGCTGCGCGAAGTGGTCGGCAGCGGGGTCGAGGCCATGGTGGACGGCCGCCGGGCTGCGCTCGGACGTGCCGACTGGGTTGCAGCCGAAGTTCCGGTTGCATCGGCGGAGGGTGTCAGCACCTGCTTCGCCTTCGGTGCGGAGCCCGGCGTCCGCATCTATTTCACCGATGCCGTCCGCTCCGACGCCAAAGCCGCCATCACCCGGCTGCGCAAGCTGGGTCTCGACGTGCAATTCGTCTCTGGCGACGCATGGGCCGTCGTCCGCGTGCTTGCAGCCCAGCTCGGAGTGTTCGCGCGCGCGCGGATGTCGCCGGCCGACAAATATGGCGCGGTGTCGCGGCTCGAAGCGGCTGGAAAGCACGTGTTGATGGTCGGCGACGGCGTCAATGACGGGCCGGCGCTTAAAAGCGCGTCGGTCGGCATGGCGCCGGCGGCGGGCAGCGATGTCGGCCGTCAGGCGGCGGATGTCGTCTTCTTCGGGGATCGGCTCATGCCGGTGCCGATTGCGGTGTCGTCCGCGCGGCGCACGATGCGGATCGTACGGCAGAACTTCGTGCTGGCCATCGGGTACAATGTTCTTGCCGTCCCGCTTGCTATCGCCGGCCAGGTCACGCCGCTGGTCGCCGCACTCGCCATGTCGGGTTCCTCGATTCTCGTGGTGGCGAACGCGCTGCGTCTCAAGAGCGCCGCACGATGAGCATCGTCGCCGTTCTCATCCCGGTCGCGCTGCTGCTCGGCCTGCTCGGTCTCGGCGCATTCTTCTGGGCATCGTCGAGCGGGCAGTTCGACGATCTCGACGGCGCCGCGCTGCGCATCCTGATCGAGGACGAATCCATGCCTCCGCGTCCCGGGTCGCGGCATGATTAATCTGGCCAGATCCATCGCGGTGTCGGCTGCGGTCGCGCTGGCTATCCCCGCGGCGCCTGCCGGCGCTTCGCTCGCCGGGCTGCCGACGATGGCGCGTTGGTGCGGAGGCCATGGCTCGCCGGCGATGCCCAGGCCGGCGCGGGATCGCGACGATTGTCCCGCGGCGTGCCACGCAGCCTGCACGCGATCGACACGCGAGGGGCGGGGTCGAAACGGGCGATAACCTGCCGGAGCGATCCCCGGCGATTGTCCGGGAGCGGTTGCGGTTCGGGCTACGGGATCACCGGGGCATAGCGGGCAATGGCTGAGTTGCGCCGCGGAAGGCGGGCGAGCACCGAGACTGCCTCGGCGTCGACGCGGCCTGCCAGCTGTCTCCGCAAGGACTTGATGTCGCATACGAAGCCGCGATTATCGAGCGCGGCATTGAATGCGTCGGAGCCGTAGCCAAAGATCGACGCAATCGCGCCATACGCCATGTCGAACATCTCGGCTTCGATGTTGAACGCGCCCGGCGTGTCGGTGTCGATCCAGTCGATGCCACAACCGAAGCCTTCGAGTTCATATCCACCTTCGGCGCAGCGGATGACTCCGTATCCCCCTTCATTGCCGGGCACCGCGACCGCGGTCACGCATTCGACAGCCTGGGTAGGGCGGCTCGCGCGGGCCGGGGCGCTATCAAGAGGTACGATCGCGAGGCGATCGAACACGACGAGCGTGTGGTTGCCAAGCGCGATAGACCGGCCATTGCACCCCGCGCGATCGCGCCCGACGGGAAGGATCAGGATCTCGAGACCATCGAGCGGAAGCATCGTGAGTCCGTCCGTCGGGGGCAGGGACAGCCTTTTGTGGGGCGAGACGGTCGGGGCGGGGCAGGGAAACGTTCCGGACCGGTTCTGTGCGAGGATGGCGTAGCTTCCCGGCGCGACGCGGAAGCCATCGTCCTGTCTTTCGAAGAAGCGCACTACGCCTGTCCCTCCGGCGTGCCCGCGGCGCGGGCGGGGAGCGTCGGAGGACCTGGGGCGCGAGCGGGCGCAAGCAAGGCCCAGGTCGACGCAGGCATGAATTGGTTCCCGGCGCATTTTCTGGCGTGGCGAGTCCACATGGGGCCGGTTTGGGCCGAGGCGACGTACCCTGCCTTGATCCACCTCAAATGCGGTGCGTGCGGCCGGCCTCCGGGGGGGCAAGCCTCTGGCCGAACCCCCGCGCCGTTGGTACCAGGCAGGTTCCCGGCGTTTTCTCACCTTTGGGTCCGACCGGGCGCCGCCGGATGATCCTGTTGTCGCTGGCCGGGCAGCTTCCTATTCAGGTCAGCAGGCAGCGCGAGGCGGCATGGAACAGAGCTTGGCGACCGGGTTTTTCCTTCTTTCGGATCGGGGGATGGCATCCCTGCCGTGCCCGCGAGGCGGATCGTCTTGCCCGCACGCACCTCTTGATGCGCGGTAATGGTATGACGGGGAATGGGGCGTGTAGCGCTGTTGACCGCCCCGGCGTGCGGATTGCCGCATGAACCGGAGCCGCGCCCGCATGACGATGCGAACGACGGCGCAGATCGTTCGAGAGTATCGCGGCCCGGCACTATTCAGTTTCGGGTTCCGCCCGTTCTTCCTGCTTGCCGGCATCTTCTCGGCGCTCGCGGTTCCCCTGTGGATCACGGCGTTGGTGAGCGGCGGCACATTCGCGGGTACCGCTACGCGCGACTGGCACGTACACGAGATGCTCTTCGGCTATGCGCCGGCGGTCGCGGTCGGCTATTTGATGATCGCCGGAGCGAACTGGACCGGCCATTATCCGGTCGCGGGCCGTCCATTGATGCTGCTCACGGGGCTCTGGTTCGCCGGGCGGGCCGCGATCCTGGTTGCGGGAATGGACAATCTCGTTGCCGCAAGCCTCGACGCGGCTTTCCTTCCTGTTTTCGCAGGGACGCTCTGGCGCGAGCAGATCGCGGCGCGCAACGGTCGCAATCTCGTTCCCTGCATCGTGGTGACCCTTCTGGGCGCGGCAAATCTCGGATTCCACTTGCGTGGGCTCCATCCGGTGGCGGGCGCGGCATCCGAACGGGCCGCCATAGGGGCGATCATGCTCCTCATCGCGATAATGGGAGGCCGACTGGTACCGAGCTTCACGCGCAACTGGATCGCGCACCACAAGGGCGGATCCGAGCCCGCTCCCTATGACCGGCTCGATGCCGGAGCCGCAATCCTCACGGCGCTGTCGCTGGCTGCGTGGCTCGTTCTGCCGACCGAGCCGCTCACCGGCGTGCTCCTTGGTCTGTCCGGCCTGGGCCTGTTGTTCCGCCTTTGCCGCTGGCGCGGTTGGGCAGCGTGGCGCGAACCGCTCGTCTGGGTCCTGCATCTGGGCTATCTGTGGCTCGGCTGCGGGCTTCTGCTGCTCGGCTTCGCAATCTGCGCGCCCCAGATGATCCCTTTCTCGAGCGCGATCCACGCGTTGACCTCGGGCGCGATCGGCGTGATGACTCTGGCGATGATGACGCGCACCACGCTCAGCCATACTGGCAGGCCACGCCGGGTCGGCCGGGCAACGGTGTCGATCTACCTGCTCGTCAATGCCGCCGCGCTGTTGCGGGTGCTGGCACCGATGCTCGGTAACGCGCAGTTCTATATTCTCGCAGTTTCCGCGGCCCTGTGGAGTGGTGCTTTCGGGCTCTTCGTGCTGGTCTATGGTCCGATGCTCGCAGCGCACAGGGCCGCCTCGGTCGGCCGGCAGGGGGAAGCAAAGTGAGGGGAGTCGGCGACCGTTCCGCGCGCCGGTGCGATCTGAAGAGGCAGGTTTTGAACCACCGCCGACGGTCGCATGGGACGCAGGCGCAACGAAGCATCTCCGTCCGCGCCCTTCATGATTCCCCCGCATTTTCTCGACAAATCGGCATCGCCGATACGGCCCTCCTGTGAAGTGCGGCTCGGAGAGCATCGCTGTTGCTGTCCTGGCAGGAGGTGATGGCAACAGGATCGGAGGGCGCAAGCCACTCCGGCTGCTCCGCGGAAAATCGCTGGTCGAACGCGCTGTGGCCGCCGCGCGAAACTGGGCAAGCGACGTCGTCGTCGTCGGTCGCGACGCGGGCCAGGGCGGCGGCACTGGCGCCACCTTCCTGCAGGACGCTCCAGGAGCCGATGGGCCGATCGCCGGTCTCGCCGCAGCGCTTCGCTATGCGAAGGACGCGGGACACGGCGCCGTCCTCGCAATTCCATGCGACACGCCCTTCCTCCCGTTGAACCTCGCGTCGCGGCTTTCGATGGCGATTACGCCAGAGGCCGGCGCGGCAATTGCGTCGAGCGTCCTGTTGCACCCCTCGTGCGGGCTTTGGCGGGCAAGGGCTTTCTTCGCTCTGGGGCCCTATCTATGCGCCGGCCGCCGCTCGCTGCACGGATTCGCAGAGAGTGTGGGATTTGTGCCTGTCGAATGGACGAGTGAACCGTTCGATCCGTTCCTGAACATCAATACCGCCGCCGACCTCGCAGCAGCAGAGTCGCTTCTGGGCGATGCGTCAATTGATCCAACGCAATTCGGTCGGGACTAGAGCTCGAATATTGCAGAACGGGTTGTAACCGCCGGTAAGAGCGTGCATTGATCTGCCAGCGACAAGAACGACCGGTGAGGGCGACTTGAGCGAAAGGGCGACGGATCCACACCCACAAGGTGCTGGTCAGGTGCTTTGGACAAGCACCGCCGCGTTCACTGTCTGCTTCGCTGTCTGGACAATCTTTTCCATCATCGGTCTGGGGGTCAAGGACCGCCTCGGTCTGTCGGAGACCGAGTTCGGTCTCCTTGTCGGTACGCCGATCCTGACCGGATCGCTCGCGCGTGTGTTCCTCGGGATTTGGGCGGACCAGCTTGGAGGCCGCCGCGTCTTCGCGGGCGTGATGGTGCTGGCAGCGATAGCGACTTTCCTGACGTCGTTCGCGCAGACCTATGGTCAGCTGCTCGTCGCGGCGCTCGGCGTAGGTCTGGCTGGCGGCACTTTTTCCGTCGGCGTGACCTATGTTTCCAAATTCTATCCGCCTGGCAAGCAGGGGGCGGCGCTCGGCATCTTCGGTGCCGGCAATGTGGGTTCTGCGGTCACCAAGCTGTTGGCGCCGCTCGTCATGGTCGCGATGGGGTGGCAGGCGGTCGCGCAGATCTGGGCGGCTGCGCTGCTCGTCATGGCGGTGATCTTCCTGCTGCTTACCCGCGAGGATCCGGAGAGCGTCGCCCGGCGCCGCGAAGGCCGAACCGCTCCGGTGATGGGCAACCAGCTGGCAGTATTGAAGAACATTCAGGTCTGGCGGTTCGCGCTCTATTATTTTTTCGTCTTCGGCGCCTTCGTCGCGCTGGCGCTGTGGTTGCCGCGTTTCCTCATGGGAGTCTACGGACTCGACGTGAAGACCGCCGGTATGCTTGCGGCCTTCTACTCGGTGCCGGCAAGCCTCTTCCGCATCTATGGCGGCAGGCTTTCCGACCGCTACGGCGCTCGGGCGGTCATGTATGTGACCTTCGGCGTGTCGGTCGTCTGCACCTTCATGCTTTCCTACCCGCCGACGACGTACATCATCGAGGGCGTTCGCGGGCCGATCCGCTTCCACACCGAGATGAGCCTGATCCCCTTCCTGGTGACGATCTTCGCGCTCGGCTTCTTCATGAGCCTGGGCAAGGCTGCGGTGTTCAAGCACATCCCCGCATATTATCCGAACCATGTCGGAGCGGTCGGCGGCCTGGTCGGCATGGTGGGCGGCATCGGCGGATTCGTCCTGCCGCTCACATTCGGCGCGCTGAACGATCTGACCGGTGTCTGGACGAGCTGCTTCTTCCTGCTCTTCCTCCTGGCGGCGGTAGCGCTCGTCTGGATGCACTTCGCGGTTCGCCAGATGGAACGCACGGCATCGCGCCGGGGCGCCGAAGCGGAAATCGCGGAGCTTCCCGAGATGCAGGGGCTCGGCGAGCCCGGTGTCACGGTGCCGCCGAGGCGGGCGGGGCCCATCGCCGACTGGCGGCCCGAGGATCCGGACTTCTGGCGGGCGGGCGGGCGTGCCGTCGCGCGCCGCAACCTCTGGATCTCGACTTATTGCCTGTTGCTCTCCTTTGCCGTCTGGATGGTGTGGAGCGTCGTCGTCGCGCGGCTTCCCGGGATCGGCTTCGCCTTCACCACCGATCAGCTGTTCTGGCTGGCGGCGCTCCCGGGGGTCTCGGGCGCGACATTGCGGATATTCTACGCGTTTCTCGTACCGGTGTTCGGCGGGCGGCTCTGGACGACGCTTTCGACAGCGTCGCTGCTGATTCCGGCCTTCGGGATCGGCTATGCGGTCCAGAACCCCGATACCCCCTATCTGATCTTCCTTGTGCTGGCGCTGCTATGCGGCTTCGGCGGTGGCAATTTCGCTTCCTCGGTCGCGAATATCAGCTTCTTCTTCCCCAAAGCGGAGAAGGGCAACGCGCTGGCGATCAACTCGGGTCTCGGCAATCTCGGCGTCAGCGTGATGCAGTTCCTCGTGCCGGTCGTGGTGACGATGAGCCTGTTCGGTGCGCTCGGGGGGCAGTCCCAGACACTGGCAGACGGCACGTCGGTCTGGGTGCAGAACGCAGGCTTTGTGTGGGTGCCGCTGATCCTGGCGGGGACGCTTGCCGCCTGGTTCGGAATGAACGATATCCTGAGCGCCAGATCGTCGTTTGCGGACCAGGCGACGATCTTCGGGCGGATCCACACTTGGATCATGTGCTGGCTCTACACCGGCACCTTCGGCACCTTCATCGGCATGTCGGCGGGTTTCCCGTTGCTGTCGAAGCTCGTCTTTCCCGAAGTGGACGCACTGCGCTTCGCCTTTGTCGGACCGCTGATCGGCGCCCTCTCGCGTGCGGGCAGCGGGTGGATTGCCGACCGGATCGGCGGCGCGAAAGTCACGTTCTGGGTGTTCGTCGCCCAGATAATCGCGACGGCGGGGATGATCTGGTTTCTCCAGGCCGAGAGCTTCAGCGGGTTCTTTGCAATGGTGCTGCTCCTCTTCTTCGTCAGCGGCATCGGCAATTCCTCGACCTTCCAGATGGTGCCGGCGATCATGCGCAGCGCGATCGATCGCGCGATGCCCGGGCAGAGTGCGGAGGCGCGTCGAATCCAGTCCGAACGCGAATCCGCCGCGGTGATCGGTTTTACCTCGGCGATCGCCGCCTATGGCGCCTTCTACATTCCCAAGGCCTATGGTTCGTCGATCGCGCTTGCGGGCAGCGCGATTCCCGCTCTGTGCGGCTTTCTCCTCTTCTACCTGAGCTGCGCGGCGCTGACCTGGCTGGCCTATGGCGGTCCGCGCGGGCTCTTGCGCACCATGGAACCCGCCAGGATCGTACCGCCCCCGGTCGCCGTCTGAGTAAAGGACCAAGGATGAGCCATTTCCTCGATCGCCTCACCTATTTCCGCAGGGCAAGGGACACCTTCTCGGATGGTCATGGCATCACGACGAACGAGTCGAGGGATTGGGAGGACGCCTACCGAAAGCGCTGGTCGGCCGACAAGATCGTGCGCTCGACCCACGGCGTGAACTGCACCGGCTCGTGCTCGTGGAAGATCTACGTGAAGGGCGGCATCGTAACCTGGGAGACGCAGCAGACCGATTACCCGCGTACGCGCCCCGATCTGCCCAATCACGAGCCGCGTGGCTGCCCGCGCGGGGCGAGCTATAGCTGGTATCTCTATTCCGGCACGCGCATCAAATATCCGCTCGTGCGCGCACGGCTGATCCGTCACTGGCGCGAGGCACGCAAGACAATGGCGCCCGTGGCCGCATGGAAGGCCATCGTCCAGGACGGCGACAAGCGCCGCGACTGGGTGTCGCGGCGCGGGCGCGGCGGCTTCGTCCGCGTCGGCTGGGACGAAGTGACCGAGATCATCGCCGCCGCCAACGCCTACACCATCAAGGAATACGGGCCCGACCGGATCGCCGGCTTCTCGCCGATCCCGGCGATGTCGATGATCTCCTACGCTGCAGGGAGCCGCTACCTTTCTCTCATCGGCGGCAACTTGCTCAGCTTCTACGACTGGTATTGCGATCTGCCGCCCTCGTCGCCCCAGACCTGGGGCGAGCAGACCGACGTGCCGGAGAGCGCGGACTGGTACAATGCCGGTTTCCTGCTCGTGTGGGGCTCCAATATCCCGATGACGCGCGCACCCGATGCGCATTTCTATTCCGAAGTCCGGTATCGCGGCGCCAAGAGCGTCGTGATCGCCCCCGACTATAACGAAGCGGCCAAATTCTCCGATTTGTGGCTCCATCCCAAACAGGGGACCGATGCCGCGCTCGCGCTTGCGCTCGGCCATGTCGTGCTGCGGGAGTTCCACGTCGACCGGCAGGCGGAATATTTCGACGATTATACGCGCCGATATTCCGACTTTCCTCTTCTCGTGACGCTGACCGAGCGCGACGGCCGTCTCATTCCCGACCGGATGCTGCGCGCCGCCGATCTGCCGGGCGCGCTGGGGGAGACCAATAACCCCGACTGGAAGACCGTCGCCTTCGACGAATTGTCGGGCGAACTGGTCGCGCCGCTGGGCTCGGTTGGCTTTCGGTGGGGCGAGCGGGGCAAATGGAACCTCGAGGACAAGGACGCGACGGGCCGCGAGGTGAAACTGCGCAAGACGCTGGCCGGCCATGAGGACGCGATCGAACCCGTCGCATTTCCCTATTTCGGCGCGACCGCACCCCATGATTTCGTCGCTACCGAACATGACGAAGTGCTGATGCGCCATGTTCCGGTGAAGACGATCGCGACGGCCGGAGGAGGCAGCGTCAAGGTCACGACCGTTTTCGATCTTTTCTGCGCCAATTACGGCGTCGACCGCGGCTTTGGCGGCGAGAATGTCGCGAAGAGTTACGATGACGACCTGCCGTTTACGCCAGCCTGGGCGGAAAAGGTGACCGGGGTTCCCCGCGAGGCGATCATCCAGGTCGCGCGCGAATTCGCCGATACGGCCGAAAAGACCAGGGGCCGCTCGATGGTCATTCTCGGGGCCGGGCTCAACCATTGGTACCATATGGACATGAGCTATCGCGGGATCATCTCGCTGCTCGTGATGTGTGGCTGCATCGGTCAATCGGGCGGCGGATGGTCGCATTATGTCGGCCAGGAAAAGCTGAGGCCGCAGACGGGGTGGACGCCGCTCGCCTTCGCGCTCGACTGGAATCGGCCGCCTCGCCACATGAACGGCACCAGCTTTTTCTACGCGCACACCGACCAGTGGCGGTACGAGACGCTCAAGATGTCGGAGATCCTCTCGCCGGTGGCCCCGGAAGGCGACTGGTCGGGGAGCATGATCGACTTCAACGTGCGCGCCGAGCGCATGGGCTGGCTGCCTTCGGCACCGCAGCTGGAGACAAATCCGATCGAGCTCGGCCGCCACATCAAGGAGACCGGAGCCGATGCCGCGACGGTAGTCGCCGACGGAATGAAGTCGGGCGAGCTGAAGCCCTCGAATCTCGATCCCGACAATCCGGTCAACTGGCCGCGCAATATGTTTTTCTGGCGCTCGAACGTGCTCGGCGCGAGCGGCAAGGGGCACGAATATTTCCTCAAGCACCTTGTCGGCTCGATGCACGGCGTGGTCGGCTCCGATGAAGACCGCGAGCGCATCGAACAGCCGCAGGACGTCGTCTGGCGCGACGAGGCGCCCGTCGGCAAACTCGATCTCATGGTCAACATCGACTTCCGCATGTCGACGACCAGCATCTATTCCGATGTCGTGCTGCCGACCGCGACCTGGTACGAGAAGCACGACCTCAACACCTCGGATATGCACCCGTTCATTCATCCGCTGTCGGCGGCGGTGGACCCGGCATGGGAGGCGCAAAGCGACTGGAACATCTTCCGCGCGATCGCGAAGAAGTTCTCCGACGTGGCGCCCGAGGTACTGGGCGTCGAGCACGATGTGGTGCTGACTCCGATCCAGCACGATACGCCGGCCGAGCTCGCCCAGGCATATGCGCCCAAAGACTGGCTCAAGGGCGAGTGTGAACCGATCCCGGGCAAGACCATGCCGTCGGTCACGCTGGTCGAACGCAACTATCCTGAAACCTTTGCGCGCTTCACGTCGATGGGCCCGCTGCTCGAGCAGCTTGGCAATGGCGGCAAGGGAATCGGCTGGGACGCCGCACACGAGGTCGGCCTGCTGGGAGACCTGAACGGGCGCGTGCTCGATGGCCCCACTGCCGGCCGGCCGAAGATCGACACCGACATCGATGCTTGCGAGACGATCCTGATGCTCGCGCCCGAGACGAACGGCGAGGTCGCGATCAAGGCGTGGGAAGCGCTTGGCAAGGCCACGGGCCGCGATCACCGCCATCTCGCCGAGGGCAAGGAGGAGGAGAAGATCCGCTTCCGCGACGTCGTGTCGCAGCCGCGCAAGATCATCTCCTCGCCCACCTGGTCGGGGCTCGAAAGCGAGAAGGTCTGCTACAATGCCGGCTACACCAACGTCCATGAGCTGATACCGTGGCGGACCCTCACCGGCCGCCAGTCGCTCTACCAGGACCATCACTGGATGCGGGCGTTCGGCGAGGGGTTCGTCACCTGGCGGCCGCCGATCGACACCAAGACGGTGCTTCAGGTGATCGGCAAGCTGCCCAACGGCAATCCCGAGATAATGCTCAACATCCTCACCCCGCACCAGAAATGGGGGATACACTCGACCTATACCGAAAACCTGATCCTTCTGAGCCTCAACCGGGGCGGGCCGACGGTCTGGATCAGCGAGGACGACGCCCGATCCGCGGGGATCGCGGACAATGACTGGATCGAGGTGTTCAACGTCAACGGGGCGCTGACCGCGCGCGCGATCGTCTCGCAGCGCATCATGCCCGGCTCGGCGATCATGTATCACGCGCAGGAGAAGCTGGTGAACACGGTCGGGTCCGAGATCACCGGCCAGCGCGGCGGCATCCACAATTCGGTGACGCGCATCAACATGAAGCCGACGCACATGATCGGCGGCTACGCCCATCTTGCCTATGGCTTCAATTATTACGGCACCGTCGGCGCCAACCGCGACGAGTTCGTGATCGTTCGCAAGATGAGCAAGGTGAACTGGTTCGACAAGCGGGCCGACGACGCCGCCAATGTCGAAGGCGGCACCGCGGATTGGGGTACCGGCACCAGAGTGGAGGCAGCAGAATGAAAGTGCGCGCACAGATCGCGATGGTGCTGAACCTCGACAAATGCATCGGCTGCCATACCTGCTCGATCACCTGCAAGAACGTCTGGACCAACCGCGAGGGCATGGAATATGTCTGGTTCAACAATGTCGAGACCAAGCCGGGCATAGGCTATCCCAAGGACTGGGAGAACCAGGAGCGCTGGAAGGGCGGCTGGGTCCGCCGCAAAAACGGCAAGATCGTACCGAAGCAGGGCGCGAAGTGGCGCATCCTCTCCAAGATCTTCGCCAATCCGCACCTGCCCGAGATCGACGATTTCTACGAGCCCTACACCTTCGAATATGAGTGGCTGCAGGCCGCGCCCGAGCTCCAGGCCCAGCCGACCGCGCGGCCCCGTTCGCTCGTCACCGGCGAACTGCTCAACAAGATCGAATGGAGCGGCAATTGGGAGGACATGCTCGGCGGCGAGTTCGCGAAGCGCAGCCACGACTATAATTTCGAAGGCGTCGAGAAAGAGATCTACGGCGAATTCGAAAAGACGTTCATGATGTACCTGCCGCGGCTGTGCGAGCACTGTCTCAATCCGGCTTGCCTCGCCTCCTGCCCCTCGGGAGCGATCTACAAACGGGCGGAAGACGGCATCGTCCTGATCGACCAGGAGAAGTGCCGCGGCTGGCGGATGTGCGTGTCGGGCTGCCCCTACAAGAAGATCTACTACAACTGGTCGACCGGCAAGTCCGAGAAGTGCATCTTCTGCTATCCGCGTATCGAGACCGGGCAGCCGACGGTCTGTTCGGAGACATGTGTCGGGCGCATCCGCTATCTCGGCGTCGTCCTCTACGACGCCGACCGGATCGAGGAGGCCGCGTCGGTCGAGGATCCCAGGGACCTCTATCCCGCGCAACTGAACGTCTTCCTGAATCCCCACGACGTCGCGGTGCAGGAAGCGGCGCGGCGCGACGGCGTGCCCGAGCAATGGCTCGAGGCGGCGACCCGCTCGCCCGTCTACAAGATGGCGATGGAGTGGAAGGTCGCGTTCCCGCTCCACCCCGAATATCGTACCCTGCCGATGGTCTGGTACGTGCCGCCCTTGTCGCCGATCCAGTCGGCAGCCGAGGCGGGAAAGATCTCGGCGAAGGACGGGATGCCGGACGTGCGCTCCCTGCGCATCCCGCTGCGCTATCTCGCCAATCTGCTCACCGCCGGCGACGAGGCGCCGATCGCAGAGGCGCTCGAGCGGATGCTGGCGATGCGGTCCTATATGCGCGCGAAGACTGTCGAGGGGCGCATCGACGATTCCATCCCCGAACGGGTGGGCCTCGACCGCGCGCGGATGGAGGAGATGTACCGGATCATGGCGCTCGCGGCCTATGAGGACCGGTATGTGATCCCGACCGCACATCGCGAGTTTGACGAGGACGCCTATGTTCTGCGCGGCTCCTCCGGCTTCGCCTTCCGGGAGAACACCAACGGCGCCACCAGGGTCAATCTGTTCGGCGGCGCCAAGCGTACGCCCCGCAAGCCGATGATGGACATCCCGACGTGACGGCGCGCCCGATGCAACGAACGCTGCGCGCATTGGCCGTGCTGCTCGGTTATCCGTCCGAAGAGCTTCAGGCGCACATATCCGAAGTCCGCGAGGCGACGGCGCTCGAGGGAGCGCTGCCAGGCTCCATCCTTGCGGGAATGGAGCCATTGCTGCGGCGTCTCGAGGCCTGGGATCTGCTCGATCTCCAGTCGGAATATAGCGAGCTCTTCGATCGCGCCCGCAAGCTCTCGCTCCATCTGTTCGAGCACGTCCATGGCGACAATCGCGAACGCGGACAGGCGATGATCGATCTCGGTCAGCAATATCTCGACAGCGGCTTCTTCCTCGAAGGCGGGGAGCTTCCCGATTTCCTGCCGGTGTTCCTCGAATATGTCTCGTGCCTGCCGCCTGCCGAAGCGCGCGAGATGCTCGCGCAGCCGGCGCACGTCTATGCCGCGCTTGCCGAGCGCATGGACAAGCGCGAGACGCCCTATGCGGCCGTCTTCCATGCGCTTGTCGGACTGGCGGGCGGCGCGCCCGATCTGGAAGCCCTCAGCGAACTTCAGGCGCGCGAACCCGATGAGGATCCGGCGCAGATGGATCAGGAATGGGAAGAGGCGCCGGTGACGTTCAACGCCACGGCGGCGCATGAAATGGGCGGGCCGACCGGCGTCGTCGCGAAGATCAGGGCGGCGAACCGGGCAGAAGCGAAGGAGGCGGGCCGATGAACGACTTCATCAATCAGCTGGCGTTTGGCTGGTATCCCTATCTGGCGGTCACGGTGCTGGTCGTCGGCAGCGTCCTCCGCTTCGATGCCAACCAGTACAGCTGGCGCGCCCAGTCGAGCCAGTTCCTGCGCCGAAAACAGATGATGATCGGTTCGAACCTCTTTCACCTGGGCATTCTCGTGCTGCTGGGCGGCCATTTCGTCGGGCTGCTGACTCCGGTCACCGTCATCGACCGGCTCGGCATCGGGCATGACTTCAAACAGGCGGCGGCCTTGATCGTTGGCGGCATCGCGGGCGTCGCCGCCTTTGTCGGTTGCTCGCTTCTCCTGCACCGGCGCCTGTTCGACGCGCGGATCCGGCGCAGTTCCTCCTGGGGCGACATCCTCGTGCTCGTGCTCATCTGGCTGCAACTCACGCTGGGCATCCTGACTACCTGGTGGACGATGCAGCATATGGACGGCAGTGAGATGCTGCGCTTCATGAACTGGGCGCAGGGCGTCCTGACGCTGAATCCGGGAGCGCCGGAGAACATCCGCGACGTGGCGCTGGTCTACAAGCTTCATATCATCCTCGGCCTCACGCTCTTTCTGATCACTCCGTTCACCAGGCTGGTGCATATCTGGAGCGCGCCGATCTGGTTCCTGCTGCGGCCGGGATTCCAGATCGTTCGCTCGCGCACGCCGGTGAATCGCCCCAATCCCTCGCCAACACGGGGCCCGGCGGGCGTCGCGCCGAGCTATGGCGGGACGACGGTGCTGCGGCAGATGTCCGAGAGCGGGCAGGAGGGCGCATGACCCGGCCGCTGGACGTCATCAACACCGGCGACCCCGCGCAGCGACGGCCGATGCCGGCGGTCCCGAGCGGCTGCGCGAGTCACGGTTGCGGCGGACCCGAACCGGTGCTTCCGCCACCGCCGAGCTTTGGTGAGGTGCGGGTCAATGGCATCGAGATCGCGCCCGAAGCCATTTCGCGCGAGATCCAGCATCATCCTGCACCCGACGCCGAAACCGCCTGGGTCGAGGCCGCACGCGCGCTGGCGGTGCGCGAGTTGCTGCTGCAGGAGGCGCGCCGGCTCGGCCTCGAGCCGGAACCCGAGGAGGACGAGGCGGGTCGTACCGAAGCCGAAGACGATGCTCTGGTCCGGCAACTGCTCGAGGCGCAGGTAACGCCGGAACGTGCAGGCGAGGCGGAATGCCGGCGCTATTATGATGCCAGTGTCGAGCGTTTTCGCACACCGGAGCTGTTCGAGGCGGCGCATATTCTGATCGAGCCCCAGGGCGAGGAGGAAGCCGCCTGGCATGCCGCCGAGGCGCGCGCCCGTACGATTGCGCAGGAGGTCGCCGACGACGCGGCTGCCTTTGCTGCCGCGGCGCGCGAATTTTCCGGCTGCGCCTCCGCCCGGCAGGATGGATCTCTGGGGCAGATCCGGCGCGGCGAACTCGTTCCGGCCGTGCAGGCTGGCCTTGAAGCGCTGGGCGAGGGGACCACGGGCCGTGAACCGATCCGTTCACGCTTTGGCTGGCACGTTCTCCGGCTGCAGCGGCGGATCCCTGGACGAACACTCCCCTTCGAGATCGTTCAGCCCAAGATCGCGGACATGCTCGAGGCGCGCAGCTGGTCCGTCGCCGCGGGGCGCTACGTGGCGGCGCTCGCTGCACGGAGCCATGTCGAGGGCGTTCGCATCGAAGGGGCTGGCAGCTGATGCCGATGCTCGGCGACATCCTCGCATCGGCGCGCGACGCCGCCGGCCCGTTCGAGGCCTGGCTGCGCGGAGCAAACCCCGAGGCAGCCCGGCAAGTGGCGGAAGCGGCGGCGGGGGAAGGGATGAGCCCGACCTCCTTCGTGCGGGCCGCGGTCGCCGACTTTGCGCGGTTCGCGGATGCGGACGACTGGGCCACGCTCACTTCGGCAATCCGCGACGACGCGGACCCAGGCACCGTATGCCTTCTGGGCATGGTTCAGTGGCGCTTGACCGTGCCCGCCTGCGCGCATCATTCTGCCGGCCGCAGCGAAGCGGTGTGAGAGGAAATCGCGATGAGCGACAAGGACCGGGATGCCGTGGCTGATACGCCGCTCAACCCTGCGCTGAAGCGCACCACCGACACGACCTTCAATACCGATCGAACGACGCCTGCACCCATCGAGACCGCGTCGGCGAGCGGAAGCGAGGGAAAAGGATGGCCACTGATATGGCTCATCGTCGCAGCATTCTGCATCCTGCTCACTGTCTATCTCGCGATCTGAGCTCCGGCTGATCGAGGTCGTGCCTCGAGCAACGCTGGTGTCCCTTGCGAGATCTGACGTCTGATCGATTGCTCCCGCGGATCCCGTACTTCCCGGGCGGCCGCCCTCTTGCTGGCGGCGACGCGTAGCATATCAGATTTGATTCAGCGCATTTTGGCCTTTTCAGGTTCGCGCCAGGCTCCGGTGAAAGGGAGCGCAAGATGGAAGCCGACATCGTCATCGTTGGAGGCGGCCCCGCCGGGCTGAGCCTCGCCGCGTCGCTCTCGGGGAACGGTCTCGCCATCACCGTGGTCGAGCGTCTGGCGCTGGAGAATCTGGCCGACCCGCCATTCGATGGCCGCGAGATCGCACTGACTCGCCGTTCGAAGCGCATTCTGGATGAACTGTGCGTCTGGCAGCGGTTCCCGGCGACCGAAGTGGCCCCTTTGCGGCGGGCCGAGGTGCTGAATGGCGCGTCGCCGGTCACGCTCGCGTTCGAGCGCGGCGGGCGGATCGAGGGCGTGCTGGGCTGGCTTGTGTCGAACCAGCGTATCCGGCGCGAATTGTACGATGCGGTGGTTGCACGGCCAGACATCCAGATCCTCGCCGATACCGAGGTGGTGGCGGTACGTTCCGGCGCGCGACAGGCCGAAGTCGGGCTCGCGGATGGACGCACGCTGCGATCCCGCCTCGTCGTTGCCGCGGACTCGCGCATGTCGCCGGTCCGCAACATGCTGGGGATCGACGCGCAGATACATCATACGGGCCGGTCGATGCTGGTATGCCGCATGGAACACGAACGCGACCATCGCCGCGTCGCGACGGAATGGTTCGATCATCACCAGACACTGGCCCTGCTCCCGTTGAACGGGCGCACTTCCTCTGCGGTCGTCACGCTGCCGTCACGCGAGGCTGAACGCCTCGCCGGCCTCGATCCCGAGGCGTTCAACGGGGAGATGGGCCGGCGGTTTGGCTGGCGGCTGGGGGAAATGCGGCTGATCAGCACACGGCATGCCTATCCGCTTGCGGTGACGTGGTCGCACCGCTTCGTCGCGCAGCGCGCCGCGCTCGTCGGCGACGCCGCCGTGGGCATGCACCCGGTGACCGCGCATGGTTTCAATCTGGGACTGCTCGGCGCGAACGGTCTCGCAAGGGAGATACTTCGTACCGCCAGCCAGGCCGCGGATCCCGGCAGCACGCGCGGCCTTCGGCGCTATGAGCTTCTTCACAAGCTGGCGTGCCGTCCGATCTACGACGGCACCAACGGGATCGTGGGGCTCTTCACGCGCGAGGATCCCGTCTCGCGCGTCGCGCGCTCGGCGCTCCTGCGGGCGGCCAGGCGGCTGCCGATCGCGCAACGCAGCGTCGCGATGCTCCTGGCACGCCGCTGACCCGGCAAACGGCGGCCGGTTGCTGCCGGAGAGGGCGTTGGTCAGCGCGATCATCACAACTGGCCGTGGCAGGGACATGTGAAGCAGGGTCGTTCGGTCCCTGCGCGGCACGGTCCAAAACGAATCAGCTCGACGTAAGAGCCCCGGGGCCCGGGCAGCGTACGGACGCGCTTCGTCTTTCCGGGATGTTTCACCCCCGCGCGTATGCCCGCGACGGGGACTGGTGACCCGCGCAGGATAGGGGCAAAGATACGGCGGCGCTTTTCGCACATACACCATCACGACATGCGCGAGGATCCCGTGGCGAGCCAGGTCCCGGAGCCGATTTGATGCAGGTCAAATTCGCGAGCGGTATACGCTGGCGCACGCCGGGCAGCAAATCCGGGCTTTCCCCTCCGGTGCGTACCCTAGGTCGCGCTCCCGAATGTCCGGCGATCGGGCGAATTCCTATGCCCGAGCCTCCTCAAACCCTGCGTGGGGGCTAAGACGATGAACTCAAGGAAGCTTTGGCTGTGGCTGGGAGGGATATTCCTGCTCTCGTTCGCAGTCCTCGGCCTCATCGGCCGGGAAATCTACGTGAAGGCACCGCCGGTGCCCGAATCCGTTGCGACGACGCGCGGCGAAACCCTCTACACCAGGGCCGACATCCAGTCCGGCCGCGAAGCCTGGCAGACGCTCGGCGGCATGGAACTTGGCTCTGTCTGGGGACATGGCGGCTATGTCGCGCCCGACTGGGGCGCCGATTGGCTCCATCGCGAGTCGATGGCCCTTCTCGACATCTGGGCGAGGAAGGACGAAGGCAAGCCCTTCGCGCAGCTCCGCTCCGAGGAGCAGGCTGGCCTGAAGGAGCGGCTCAAGAATGAGCTGCGGACCAATCTCTACGATCCCGCCAACGGAACCATCACCGTCTCGCCGGAGCGGGCTCAGGCGATCCGCCAGATCGCGGATCATTATGCGAAGCTCTTCAGCAGCGACCCCGCGCTCCGCGCGCTCCGGATCGACTATGCGATCCCCGAGCGCTCGCTGAGGAGCGACAAGGATCGTGCCAATATCGGCGCCTTCTTCTTCTGGACGGCCTGGACCAGCGTCACCAATCGGCCAGGCGAGACGATCAGCTACACCAACAACTGGCCGCACGATCCGCTGGTCGGCAACACGCCTTCGGCCTCGCTTGGGATGTGGTCGATCGCAAGCGTACTGTTCCTGATCGCCGGTGTGGGCTGGCTCACCTGGTACCAGGCGCGTCATGGTGAGGAGGAACATGCGGTCGCTCCTGCCAGGGACCCGCTGCTCGGGATGAAGCCGACGCCGTCCATGAAGGCGACGACGAAATACTTCATCACCGTTATCGGCCTGTTCCTGACCCAGGTATTGCTGGGTGCAATCACCGCACATTACGCCGTCGAGGGGCAGGACTTTTACGGCGTCGCGATCTCCGACGTCATCCCCTACGCGCTCACCCGCACCTGGCACACCCAACTCGGCATCTTCTGGATCGCCACCGCGTGGCTCGCGACCGGGCTCTACGTCGCGCCGATGCTGTCCGGGCACGAGCCCAAATTCCAGCGGCTTGGCGTGAATGTGTTGTGGGTCGCGTTGCTGGTCGTCGTGATCGGCTCGTTCGCCGGTGAGTGGATGGGCATTCAGCAAAAGCTCGGTCATGGCGCGAACTTCTGGTTCGGCCATATGGGCTATGAGTTCGTCGATCTCGGCCGCTTCTGGGCGATCCTGCTGTTCGCCGGACTGATGATCTGGCTGACCCTTGTCGGCCGTGCGCTCTGGCCGGCGCTGAAGACTCCCTCGGAGAGCCGCGGGCTCATCGGCATGGTGTTCGTCTCGACGGTCTGCATCGGCCTGTTCTTCGGCGCGGCATTGACCTGGGGCCGTCACAGCCCGTTGTCGATGATCGAGTATTTCCGCTGGTGGGTGGTCCATCTCTGGGTCGAGGGCTTCTTCGAAGTGTTCGCGACTGCAGTGATCGCGCTCATCTTCGCGGGGCTCGGGCTGGTGCGCGCCCGTGCGGCGAACACGGCGGTGGTCTTCTCGACCGCGGTGTTCCTGACCGGCGGCATTCTCGGCACGCTCCACCACCTCTACTTCTCCGGTACCACCACGCCGATCATTGCCTGGGGCGCGATGTTCTCCGCGCTCGAGGTCGTGCCGCTGTCGTTGCTGGGCGTCGAGGCGCTTCACAACTACCGGATGACCAAAGCGGCGCCCTGGGTTCAGACCTATAAATGGCCGATCCTGTTCTTCGTGGCGGTGTCGTTCTGGAACCTGGTGGGCGCGGGAATCCTCGGCTTCTCGATCAATCCGCCGATCTCGCTTTATTATATCCAGGGCCTGAACATGACGGCGAGCCACGGCCATGCCGCGCTCTTCGGCGTGTACGGAATGCTCGGAATCGGCCTGATGCTGTTCTGCCTGCGCACCGCATTCCGCGAGGCGGCCTGGTCGGACGCGATCCTCAAGCCGACCTTCTGGGCGCTCAACCTCGGGCTGGCGATGATGGTGTTCCTGAGCCTCGTCCCGTCCGGCCTGTACCAGGCCTATCACAGCGTCACCAACGGCTTCTGGTATGCGCGCTCGCCGGCTGTCGTCCACAGCCAGACCATGGAAACTCTCGTCTGGTTGCGTGTGCCGGGCGACATCGTCTTCGGCCTGGGAGCGATCCTGCTGGCGCTGTTTCTGGCACGGCTGCTGCTCGTGCGCGGAAACCGCGGCGCACGCTACCCGCGGCCGGAGCTGGTGCCAGCGGAGTGAGAGCACCAGGGGGCCGGCTTTCCAGGGGAGCCGGCCCCATTTTCTTCAAGACAGGATTCGAGCAATGAACGCCCACGGCCAGACGCACCAGGATTCCAGGCGGATCCCTCCGTTCCTGCGAGGCGGGTTCCGTCCCTTCTTCCTCGGCGGCGCGGTCTGGGCGATGGTCGTTGTCGCGCTCTGGATACTGGCGATGGCAGGCAAGCTCGCATTGCCGACCCATTTCGATCCGCTCGCCTGGCACCGCCACGAGATGCTGTTCGGCTATCTGGGCGCGATCATCGCCGGCTTCCTCCTGACCGCTATTCCCAACTGGACCGGGCGACCTCCCGTCGCGGGGAGCAGGCTCGCCTGCCTGGCGGCGCTCTGGCTCCTCGCGCGCGTGGCGATTCTCTTCTCGACCATCACCGGCGCGGTGCTCGCGATTGCGCTCGACGTCGGGTTTCTCGTCCTGCTTGCGGTCATGGCGGCGCACGAAGTGCTCGCCGCCAAAAACCGGAACCTGCTGGTCGTCTTTGCCGTCAGCCTGTTCGCCGTTGCGAACGCGCTGGACCATGTCGAAGCCTTGGGCGTGGGCGTACCTGCCGGGCTCGGATGGCGGCTCGGCTTCGCCATTGTCCTGCTTCTCGTCTCGCTGATCGGCGGACGGATCATTCCGGCCTTCACGCGGAACTGGTTGACCAAAGCGGGGGAGGGCGGGCGCCTTCCGCCGCAGATGAACCGCTTCGACATCGCCGCGCTGGCAGTGACCGTGGCCTCGCTGCTGGCCTGGGCAGCTTTGCCCGACGCTCGGGTGAGCGGCGCGCTGCTGATCGCCGCCGGCCTTCTGCAGACGGCTCGCCTCGCACGCTGGTCCGGGCTGCGGACCTGGCGCGAGCCGATCGTCCTTATCCTGCACATTTCCTATGCGTGGCTGCCGCTTGGACTGCTGTTGCTCGGTGGAAGCTATTTCATCTGGTGTATTCCCGTCTCGGCCGCGATGCACGCACTGAGCGCGGGCGCGATGGCGTCGATGACGCTGGCGGTGATGACGCGGGCAAGCCTTGGCCATACCGGCCGCGAACTGCGTGCGGACGGGTGGACGCAGGCAATCTACGCACTGGTCACCGCAGGCGCGGCGCTTCGCTTCGCGGCTCCGATGCTTCCGTTCGACTACGGCTCCACGATCGCTGCCGCGGGCACGCTCTGGGGGGCTTCCTTCCTCCTCTTCGTGCTCGCTTACGGGCCGAAGCTGCTCGGGCCGCGGCCAGATGGAAAGCCGTGATCTCAGCCGAACGCGATTTTGGGATCGGGGCCGAATAACCAGGGATGCAGCCAGAGCAGCCCTGCATAGAGCCCGCTCCCGAAAGCGAGGGTGCCGGCGAGGTCGCCCCTGCGCCAGCGCGCGCGTGCGCGGCCACCGGGCAGTGCGGCGAAGGGGAACAGGCTGGTGCGCTGCGCCAGCACCCCCCATTGCGTTCCCAGGGCGCGGCGTTTGCGGCGGTCGACGATCGGCATTGCCAGCAGCGCGAAACCACCAAAGCCGCCGAACATGACGACGGAAACGAGATCGCCGTTGGGGACGACGTGCGCGAACGCCCAAAGCGCGAACGCCCACAACAAGGGGTGCCGCGTGATCGCGACGATGCCGGGGCGGGCGGGGTCGAACTTCCTGCCGCTGAAGCTGATCGACAGGGGGTTGGGGCAGATCGCGCCGCCTGCCAGCAAAAGGAAGGCCGGCAGCATGAGCGCGATCGGTGCATAATATTGCCAGATCGCGACGTCCCACAGCGGAAGGAACGGTGCCCGTGCAGCGGCGCTGAGCAGCCAGGCGAGAAGGGCCAGCGAGAGCAGGAATAACCGATGAGATAGCCGCGCTCTCCCAGATGCGCTGCCAGCCATGCCCGTATAGCGGGTCGGGCAGGGATGCTGTGGCTGACCAGAAACGCCGCGAGCGCCGCAATGAACTCGAGCACGTTACCTCCCACAAGGTGATCGCTGGTGCGAAGCCGGGGCTCCGGTAGCCACCCTAGGGGCAACATCCCAGTTTGCCGAAGCGATTCCCGGGCGCATTCCGCAACTCTGACCGACATGGCCCAGGAGCGTGACATGTTTCCGACCCGACATGCACTCACTTCGCGCGAGATAGCAGCCGTTTGGCCGACGGCTACGCTGCTGGCGCCGCTACCGGCCATCGATTTTGGAACGGTGGGGGCCGGCCATTTGCACTACGGCCTCGTCGCCCGGCGCAGATCCTTGGCACGGGTCCGCCGCTTGTGGTCCAGCCTTTCAGCGCTCCTGCAGACGCGCCTGTTCCAGCCACGACCGGCGGGAGTGGACGGCGCGCGATGAGCGCCATCGAATTCGAGTCGACACCAAATCCCGACGCCCTGCGCATCCTGCCGGGTCGCCGCCTGTCTTTCGGGCAGCCGCGCCAGTTCACGAAAGCACAGGCCGCTGCCGACCCGATCGCGGCTGCGTTGCTGGCGGTCGATGGCATCGCGCGCGTGCTCATCGGCGCGGACTTCGTGACGGCGGTGCGCCTGGACGCGCGATGGACCTGGGACCGGTTGCGCCCCGAGCTCGCTTTCGCCTTGTCGGACGCGCTCGAGCGCGATCGCGAACCCGCGGCGCCGGCACCTTCGCCCAAGCCTCAAATAACGGGCGAGATCGAGCAGCAGATCGAGGATGTGCTCGATCGCTGGGTACGGCCATTGCTCGCGGCCGATGGCGGCGAAGCGGTCCTCGTGCGCTTCGATCCCGCCGACGGCACCGCCTGGGTGCGCATGGACGGCGCCTGCGGCGGCTGCCCGTCGGGAAGCATCACGCTGAAGCGCGGCATCGAGCAGTCGATCCGGCGCTGGGTTCCGGAAGTGACCCGTGTTCTTGCCGCGGAGCCAGAGCAGGTTCAGGACGCCGATCCGAAGGCCAGGTTCCGCCGGTGGATCGCGGAAAAATGGGGCGGACCTAGGTGAGCCTCGCGATCATCACCATCCGCACGAGTTCCGAAAGCGTACGCGCATCCATCTTGGTCATGACGTTGGCCCGATACACCTCGACGGTCCGCGCGCTGATATCGAGGTCATAGGCAATCACCTTGTTCGCCTTGCCCTCGATCAGCCGCTCCATAACCTCGCGTTCGCGCCCCGACAGAGTTGCGAGACGCCGCTGTACCTCGTCACGCTCCCGCTCGATCTCGTCGCGGTTTTGCTGGCGGGCCAATGCCGTCCGCACGGCGATCAGGATCGCTTCGTCGCTGAACGGCTTTTCGATGAAGTCGGACACCCCGGCATGGAGCGCCTGGATCGCCATGGGGACATCGGCATGGCCGGTCACGACGATCACCGGATCGGCCACCCCCATCGACTTCAATCGCGCGACCAGTTCGAGGCCGCTCATCTGCGGCATCCGCACGTCCGTGATGATGCAGCCATGCTCCATGGTGGGCACGGCTTTCAGGAACTCGACCGCAGTCTCGTAGGTGCGGGTCGCGATCTCCGAGCATCCCAGCAGGAAGGACAAGGAACTGCGAACACCCTCGTCGTCATCGACCACATGAACCACCGGTTCACTCGGCATCGTCAAGCTCCTCCTTGCTCACGCTGGGAACGGTGAAGCCGAAGACCGCGCCGCCACCCTCATTCGCTCCCGCCCAGATCTTCCCCCCATGCGCTTCAACGATCGTGCGGCAGATCGAAAGCCCGACGCCCATACCCGTTCGCTTCGTGGTGACAAAGGGCTGGAAGAGCTGATCCGCCACGTCGGGCCGGATGCCCGGGCCGGTGTCGGATACAGTCACAACAGCCATCTGGTCGTCGTCGGGGGCGACGTTGATCACAAGCTCGCGACGATCGGTTTCGATCATCGCGTCGACGGCGTTGCGGATCAGGTTCAGGATGACTTGCTGAATCTGCACCTTGTCGACCAGCACCAGATCGATCTTCGGTTTGAAGTCGATCCGGACATGCACGCCAAACTCCTTGGCACCAACCAGTGCGAGCGCAGCCGCTTCCTCCAGCAACTTGGGCAGGCTCTCCAGCCGCCGCTCAGTTTCGCCGCGCGAGACGAAGTCGCGCAGCCGGCGGATGATCTCGCCGGCGCGCAGGGCCTCGCTGGCGGCGAGCTCGACGGCTTCGGCGACTCGTTCCTGCGGCACCTGCTCGCGCTTGAGGAGCATCTTGCTTCCCGAGAGATAATTGCCGATCGCGCTGAGCGGCTGGTTGAGCTCGTGTGCCAGCGCCGACGCCATCTCGCCCAATGCGGTCAGGCGGGAGACATGCACCAGTTCCGTCTGCAGTTCCTGCAGGCGCGTCTCCGTCTGCTGGCGCTCGGTCAGGTCGCGCACGAAGCCGGTGAAGAACCGGCCCTGCGTGAGCTGCATCTCTCCGACCGCAAGTTCCATCGGGAAAGTGGAGCCGTCCTTGCGCTCACCTACGACGACCCGCCCGATGCCGATGATGCGCCGCTCACCGGTGCGGTAGTAGCGCTTGAGATAGCCGTCATGCGCTTCGCGGTAGGGCGACGGCATAAGCATGCTGACATTGCGGCCGGTGACCTCTTCCGCAGTCCAGCCGAACTGGCGCTCGGCGGTGCCGCTGAAGTCGCGGATCAGGCCCTTCTCGTCGATCACGATCATCGCGTCCGGAACCGTCTGAAGGATCGAGGTGAGATGGGCTTCGCGCTGCTCGAGCTCGCGCGCGAACGCCATTTCGCCGCCGCGGGCGCGCTTCAGCCATTCGCCACCGGCGGCGACGACGCTGCCGACGCCGACAAAGACCGCTGCCCCGACCCAGTCGCCGGGCAGCAAGTCGCCTGTGAGCGAATCCGCCGCAAGCCCTGCGGCGGCACCGACCAGCGTCGCGAGCAGTCCTGGCCAAAGTCCGACAAAGGCCGCTGCGACCACGCCTGGCACGAAGAAGATGAATGTTGCTCTATGTTCGAGCAGTGGATCGAGGCCGAGGCGTGCCGCAAAGCCGAGCCCCATCACGGTGACCGCGATGAGCTTTGTATGGAACGCGCTCACGCGCCGGGACATCAGCAGAGGAGCGCGGGGCTTCAACGCGGGTCTGAAGGCATTGTCGGCATCGCCGCCGCCTCCGGTGCGTACCCTAGGATGAAGACCCAAATTTTCGCTCCCGACCGGTCTGCCTAGATTGATCGCGACAGTTGCTGTGGAGCGAGTGCCGCAGCAGCACGGAGAATTCAACATGATAGCGCCTCTCATCGAACTTGCCGCGCAGCGGGTGCGGGACCGCGGCGCGAGATGAGCCGGGACGGGCGGCGGTTTCGCCGGCGTTTTGGAGAACTTAGATGCCAAATCCCATAGTCCTTCTCGTCGACGACGATCCCGCGGTGAGAGCCTCGATTGCATTCGCGCTGGAGATCGAAGGATACGACGTTGCTGCGTTCGACAGCGCCGAGGCACTTCTCGCCACGGATCATGCATCGCGTCACATCTGTATCGTGCTCGATCACCGGCTGCCCGGCCTGGATGGCCTCACGCTGCTGGCTACGCTGCGCGCGCGCGGCGACGCGGCGCCCGCCATCATCATCACCAGCAATCCGCCCCAGCGATTCTGCCGGCGCGTCGCCGATGTCGGCGCACGGCTCGTCGAGAAGCCGCTGCTTTGCGACGAGCTCGTCGCGGCGGTGCGGGAGATCGCCGGCACGGGAGGCACGCAATGCCTCTAATGTCATCCGGCAGGGTACATCTCGACCGCCGAAAGCGATCGCAGATTGCCACACGAGCAGACAGGGCCCTTGCTGAACCGCTTTCCCGCGGCAGTGTCCACCAGGCAGAGATGATTCCGCAGGGCCTGCCTCTCCTCCGCCAGCCATCCGCCGCACGCCGTTACCTGGCGCACCACCGTGCAATGCTGTGCTGCGGCGATCTCCTCGAGCCTCGAGGTCAGGAGGGCGCGCCCCGGCGCGGCGCGGCTAAGCTCGACCGTCAGGAAATTGTCGACAAGCATGACGCGCCCAAGCCTTGTGCACTCCTCGATACGATAGCTGGTCATGCCGAAAATGCCGCCGTCAGGCGCGCGCAGCCCCAGCAATTCGCCCGGCTCGCGGCAGCTTGCCACGAATGCCGTCCAGAGATCCGGGGGAACTTCGGGGGCGAGCGTGCGGATCAGGGCATAGACCTGCTCCGCATCGTCGGGCCCGATAGTTATGACCGCGAAATAGGACATGTGTCTGATCCGGTTGGTGCTTCCCGTTTTCTTGTAAGCAACCGGCAAGGTCGCGCCTTGACCTGCCTCACTTTTGAATGATCCCCGGGGGAAACTACATGCAAGTGCGCAATCTGGCCGCCGCGGATCCGCATCTCGAGGGCGATCATCCGTGTTTCGGATGTCCCGTCCGTGAGCTGGCGGTGTGCAACACGCTCGCGCAAGGCGAGCTGGCTGCCTTTCGGACCAGCGGTTCATGCAGGCATCTCGGGGCCGGTGACCCCTTGTGCTGGCAGGGCGATGAAGCCACGCACGTCTACACCGTCACACGCGGGGCGCTCCGCCTCTCGAAGCTGCTGGTGGACGGGAGGCGGCAAGTCACCGGCTTTGCGTTCCCCGGAGACTTTCTGGGTGTGACGATGGAGGATGAGCACCCCTTCACGGCCGAAGCGGTCTGCGAGGTCGAGCTCTGCCAGTTCAGCCGGCGCCGTTTCGACGCTTTCGTCGATTCGCACCCCCATATGGAACGGCGCCTCTATTCGGCGGCGGCGAGCGAGCTTGCGGCAGCGAGGGACCAGCTCGTCCTGCTTGGCCGCAAGACCGCCACCGAACGGCTCGCCAGCTTCCTCCTCGAAATGGCCCGGCGCAGCGATCAAAGTCCTGGCGAGCCGCTCCGGGTGATGCTGCCGATGCCCCGCAACGACATAGCCGATTATCTGGGATTGCGGATCGAGACGATCAGCCGCGAGCTCGGGGTGCTCAAGACCAGCGGCCTGGTCCGCATGATCGGCGTGCATGAAATCTGGATCCTCGACCGGCGTGGGCTCGAGCAGCGTTCCGCAGGGGGGCAGTGAGGCAGATCAAATTCCCGTGGCGGGTCTCTTAATTGATCCTGCGCAACCCGCCTTCTCCTGAAGCGCGCAGAGAGAAGATCGCATCTGGACGAAAGGTTGCGAACATGAACAAGAATATCCTGCTGTCGGCAGCAGCCGCAGTATTTGCGTTGGCCGGGCCGACAACCGCCGCATCTGCCCAGGACCACAGTGCGCATACCGGCGGCGGTGCGCCCGCAGCCGTTGGCGACGTCGTACGTGAGGCAACCGACCTTCCTTCCGCGCTACAGCGCAGGAACCCCGAGACCGTTCGCGTCAACCTCGACACGGTCGAGGTCACCGGGAAGCTCGATGACGGCACGAGCTACCATTACTGGACCTTCAACGGGAAGATCCCCGGGCCGTTCGTCCGCGTGCGCGTTGGCGACACGGTCGAGGTCACGCTCAAGAACGCGGCCGACAGCGTCATGATGCACAATGTGGACTTTCATGCTGTGACCGGCCCGGGCGGCGGGGCGGCGGCGACCATGGCGGCGCCGGGTGAAAGCAAGGGTTTCACGTTCAAGGCGCTGAACCCGGGCCTCTACGTCTATCACTGCGCAACGCCGATGGTCGCGCAGCATATTGCCAACGGCATGTACGGCATGATCCTCGTCGAACCCGCCGAGGGCCTGGCGAAGGTGGACCGCGAATTCTACGTGATGCAAGGCGAGATCTACACCGATCAGGCGTTTGGCGCGAAGGGCGAGCTCAACGAGAGCATGGACAAGCTCCTCGCGGAAACGCCTGAATTCTACGTGTTCAATGGCGCGGTCGACGCACTGGCGAAACACCCGCTGAAGGCGAAGACCGGCGAGACGGTGCGGATCTTCTTCGGTGTGGGGGGCCCCAACAAGACCTCGAGCTTTCACGTGATCGGGGAGATCTTCGACCGGGCCTGGCCGCTCGCGTCGCTGACTTCAGCACCGATCACCGACGCGCAAACGCTTTCTGTTCCGCCAGGCGGCGCGGCGGTGACCGAGTTCAAGCTCGACGTGCCCGGCAAGTTCGTCCTCGTGGATCATGCCCTTTCGCGCATGGAGCGCGGGCTCAAGGGCCTGCTGGTCGTGGAGGGAGACCCGCGACCCGATACCTTCAAGCCGCATCAGGCGATCGACCCGAACGTCAAAACCGGCCACGAGTAGATTACCCAGATCGGGTGAAGCAGACGCGGCGGCAGCGATCCCTTCGCTGCCGCCGTGTTACGTGCGGGACATTATTGATCGAGGCCTGTCGGCTCGCCCGCCGCAACTCCCCGGCAGCCCTGGTGCCAGGGTTCGGGCCCTATGCGCCGATCGCCCGGCGGCCCCGCCCGGGCGCGACGTGCTTCGAGCCGGTACCTTGTCCGGTCCATGACGTTCGGTCCGGCCGACGGGCAGGCAACCTGCGAACAGATGCTGCATGTGCGGTCTCCCCCTTTGCCGGCGGAATGCACCGGTCGTGCCTGCGCGACCATAAGACGAACACTGCAGATCCTCGCGCGAATCCAGTCGCAAGATCAGTTGAACCCGGCGTTCAGAAGGTGCGGGGAATCCCTCGGCGGACAATCCTCACATCGCGCCCGTCGTGGCGGGAATGCCAGCCCGCGCTGAGCACCGCACGCCGGGCACAATGGGATCACCGGCAACCATTGTCAGGCGTGTTGGCTGGTGGTCGAGGAGGGCAAGGGCCGACCGCACCCATGGATGTCTCCGGCGGCAGGCCGGCCCTGCGCCATCAACGGAATCCGGGTGAAAGCCTATTCGTTCCCGCGGCGTGCCCGCGCGAAAAGGGGCACCGTCCGAGGACGGTGCCCCTTTTCTCTCCAGCGACGGCACGTTTCAATGCACGCCGGCGAGCAATCCGGTCATTACCTGCTTCGCGCGGCCCGGGAGGCTCACCGCTCTGGCCTGCGCCAAATTGACGGGGGTCCCCACGACCACGACCCCGACCATGCCCATGCTGACGTGCGGAGCGCACCGGAAGCCGTAGACCCCGGGCTTGGTGAAGGTCACGGTGAGCGGCTTGTTCATCTGACCCTTGAACGGTTGCGCGCCGGCCGGAACCATTCCCGGAATGCTCTCGGCATTGTGGCCCATGTCGTTCGGCTGGAACGTCACGCTCTCGCCCGGCTTGATTCGCAGGATGCTCGATTCGAACACCATCATGCCCGCTGCGCCCCGGTTGAGCATCTTGACCGCATAGGTCTTGGCGGGCGGCGCAGCCGGCGCCGGCGCGGACCGGCCGAGCCCGAGGGCTGCCGCTGGCGCAGCAATGGCGATCGCGCCAGCCGCGAGCAGAATTGTCGGAATACGCATGAGAAACCTCCATTTTTCGCCGGTCGGACGCAGGCGCCTCCGGTCGCCCGAACGGGATATGCCAGCCCACGTCCCGGCAGGATGAGGTGCATCAAAACGCCGCCGCCTGGTGCGCATTTGAGATAGATCAAATCGCTCTCCCCGCCGCCCGTCACACTGGGCGTGACGCAAGCGAAGGGGATGATCATGGAATTCGAGAATGCTCTCGCCGAGGAGATCTGGACCGCGAAATATCGTTTCCAGCCGGCGCCGGACGAGGGAGACGCGACCATCGATGAAACGATCGCCCGTGTTGCTGCGGCAGTTGCCGAAGTCGAGCGCGAGGAGGTTCGCGCGCTGTGGCGCACCCGCTTCGAGGATGCGTTGCGCGACTTCCGCTTCATCCCGGCCGGTCGGATCCTCGCCGGCGCCGGCACCGAACGGGCGGTCACGCTCTTCAACTGCTTCGTGATGGGAACGGTCCCCGACAGCCTCGACGGCATTTTCGAGCATCTGCGCGAAGCTGCGGTCACGATGCAGCAGGGCGGCGGCGTGGGCATGGATTTCTCGACGATCCGCCCCGCGGGAAGCGCGGTGCGCGGCGTGGGGGCGGAAGCCTCGGGCCCGCTCAGCTTCATGGACTGCTGGGATGCGATGTGCCGCACGGTCGAATCGGCCGGCCAGCGGCGGGGGGCGATGATGGGCTGCCTCAGGATCGACCATCCGGATATCGAAGCCTTTATCGATGCCAAGCGTGATCCGTCGCGCCTCCGGAACTTCAACATCTCGGTGCTGGTGCCCGACGCCTTCATGATGGCGCTCGCGGCGGACGGCGAATGGCCCCTCGTCTTTGACGGCCGGACCTGCCGAACCGTGAAGGCGAAGGCGCTTTGGGAGCGGCTGATGCGCGCGACCTACGAGACCGCCGAGCCGGGCGTGATCTTCATCGACCGGGTCAACGAGGCGAACAACCTCGCGCATTGCGAAACGATCAGCGCCAGCAACCCGTGTGGCGAGCAGATGCTTCCGCCTTATGGCGCATGCCTGCTCGGCTCCATCAACCTCGCCAGGCTCGTGGATCGCCCGTTCGCGGAGGATGCGGCGCTCGACGAAGCGGCGCTGGCCGAGCTCACGCAAACCGCTGTGCGCTTCCTCGACAACGTCATCGACCTCTCGCGTTATCCGCTTTTCGATCAGGAGACCGAGGCCAAGGCCAAGCGCCGGATCGGGCTGGGGATCACCGGACTGGCCGATGCGCTGCTGTTCTGCGGTGCCGCCTATGGCACCGGCGAGGCGGTGGCGCTCACGAGGCAATGGCTTCAGGTGATCAAACGCGAGGCCTACCGCACCTCCGCGCGCCTCGCCGGAGAGAAGGGGACCTTTCCGGTCTATGACGAAACCATGCTCGATCGGCCCAATCTGGCGTCGCTCGATGCGGAAACCCGGGCGCTGGTCGCCGAGCACGGCCTGCGCAACGGGTGCCTCACGTCGATCGCCCCAACGGGGACGACCTCCTTGCTCGCGGGCAACGTCTCTTCGGGAGTCGAGCCTGTCTTCGCCTATTCCTATACCCGGCGACTCCGGCAGCCGGACGGCTCGACGCGTGAACAGGCGGTCGAGGATTATGCCATGCAGGTGTGGCGGCGGGAAAAGGGCGACATCCCGCCGCCCGAGACGCTCTTCGTCAGTGCCCAGACACTGACGCCATCGGATCACCTGACAATGCAGGCGGCGGCGCAGGCGCTGATCGACAGCTCGATCTCCAAGACCGTCAACTGTCCGGAAGACATCAGCTTCGAGGCCTTCGCCGACATCTATGTCGAGGGCTATCATCTGGGCTGCAAGGGCCTCACGACCTACCGCCCGAACGCTGTCACCGGATCGATCCTGCGCGTCGCCGCGCCGGACGCGAGCTCCGCGATCGTCGAGGAGCCGCCGCTCGAGCCGCGCCTCGAAGCGCTCGACGGCACCACCTACAAGCTGCGATGGCCCGATAGTCCGCATGCCGTCTACGTCACGATCAACGATCTGGCGGCCGGGGATGCGCGGCGGCCGTTCGAGATATTCGTGAACTCCAAGAATATGGAGCATTATGCCTGGACGCTCGCGCTCACCCGGATGATCTCGGCGGTGTTCCGGCGCGCGCGCGATGTCTCCTTCGTCGTCGAGGAATTGAAGGCGGTATTCGACCCACGCGGCGGCGCCTGGATGCAGGGGCGCTATGTCCCATCGCTTCCCGCGGCGATCGGCGGGATCATCGAGCGGCATATCGGTTCGCTCGAGGTGCCGCACGAACAGCACAGACCTGCGCCCGCGCCAATGGCGATCCCGCAAAACTGTCCGCAGTGCGGCGCGCCAGCCCTGATCAAGACCGAAGGCTGCGCCAATTGCCTCGAATGCGGCTTCTCGAAATGCGGATGAATGCGAAGGCCAGGCTTTGCGTCTCGCGGCTGCTCGCCGCCTGTGGCGTACTTGCGCCCTGCCAGGCGATTGCCCAGCAGTCGCAGCCGCCCGCCTTCAAGCCCGATCGGACGGCAGAGGACTACAGCTACCTCAACGACCGGAACAAGCGGGCGTCTGCGCTCGACCGGATCAAGTTCGTGCCGGTCGCGCACGAAGGGGATGTCTATGCCAGCTTCGGCGGCGAGATCCGCGAGCGGGCGGAGACGATCGATCGCCCGTCCTTCGGCGTCGGCGGACGCGAGGCGGACAGCTATATGTTGCAGCGAATCCTTCTTCACGCGGACGTGCACCTGGAGTCCGGTCTTCGCGTCTTCGGCCAGCTCGGCGCCGAAAAGGCATTCGGCAAGCAACTTCTGTCACCGCCGGACGAAGACCATCTCGACGTGCAGCAGCTCTTCGTCGAAGTGAAGCCCCGGCCTCAGCTCGCGATCCGGTTGGGGCGTCAGGAGATGGCGTTCAATACGAGCCAGCGCTTCGTCTCTTTCCGCGACGGCACCAATGTGCGCCAGAATTTCGACGGCGCACGCGTGACGCTCACGCTGGGCCGGCTGAAGCTCGACGGCTTCGCAGTGCGTCCGGTCAGGCTCAGGCGCGGCATATTCGACGATGCCGGGAACCGGCAACAGGCGTTCGGCGGAGTCTATGGCGCGCTTGGCCTCGATTCGCGCCGCTCGACGACGATCGATGGCTACTGGATGTATCTCGACCGCGATGCCGCGACTTTCGGCGGTGTATCGGGCGAAGAGCATCGCCACAACCTCGGGCTGCGCAGCGGCGGCGGCGTCGGCAAATGGGACTGGGATGTCGAGGGACTGCTGCAGCGTGGCACCTTCGCGGGCCAGGGCATCCGGGCCTGGGGCTTCGCGGCGGATATCGGCTATACGGCACCGGGCCACTGGAGACCGCGGCTGGGCCTGCGCCTCGATTCCGGATCGGGCGACCGGCGCGCAAGCGATTCGACGCTCGGCACCTTCAATCCGCTTTTCCCCAAGGGTCCCTATTTCAACGAAGCCAATGTGACGAGCTTCGCCAATCTGGTGGCGTTGCGTCCGAGCGTTCGGGTGCAGCCCGGTCGGATCCTGTCGCTCGAGGCAGCGACGCAGTGGAAGTGGAAGGAGGCGCGCGGCGATGCCGTCTATCTCGGCCCGGCGGCGCCGCTCGCCGGCACGCGGGGCGGCCCGCGCGGGATCGGGCAAGTCAGCACCATCGACGCAACGCTTCAGCTCGGGCGCCATTGGAACCTGCGGGGTTATTATCTGCATCACAGCGCCGGGGAGGCGATCGAAGCGGCGGGAGGGCACGCGATCGATTTCGCGATGGCGAGCGCGCAGTTCCGGTTCTGACCACTGCTGGCCGTCTGCCGTGTCCGCGCACGCGAGGATATGATACCAGGTCGTGAATCCATAAACGACCGCTATCGTCACGGGGGCTGAACGTCCGAGATCGGGTGGTGAGCCGTCCGTCCGCTACCTGGCAATTGGGTGCGGAAAGCTGACGTAACCGAGCGCCGCCACTTTCCCAAAAAGGATGGTCGAACGGTACAATCCTCACTCCGCTTTCCACTTCACCGGAATGCGGAGGTAAGTGATGCCGTTAGCCTCCGCCTCGTCGAAGTGGCCCGCCCGAATATTGACCTGGATTGAGGGCAGCAGCAGTTTGGGTACAGGAAGTCCAGCGTCACGCTGCTCACGCATGGTTACGAAATCACTTTCGCTCACGCCGTCATGGACATGGACGCTTGACCGGCGCTGCTCACCCACAGTCGTCTCCCAGCGATAATCATCGCGGCCCGGCGCCTTGTAGTCGTGGCAAAGGAACAGCCGCGTCGCATCAGGAAGCGCAAGCAGGCGGCGGATCGAACGATAGAGCGTGCGGGCGTCCCCGCCGGGGAAGTCGGCGCGCGCGGTGCCATAGTCGGGCATGAACAGCGTATCACCGACAAACGCCGCATCACCGATCAGGTAGGCGACGTCAGCCGGGGTGTGGCCGGGAACGTGCAGCACCTCGGCCTCCAGCTCACCGATCGCGAAGCGGTCTCCATCCTCGAACAGTCGGTCGAAATCCGAACCGTCCGTCTTCAAATCGTCCATCGCGAACACGGGACGGAAAATCTTCTGCACGTCGCGGATATGCGCGCCGATGCCGACCCATGCCCCGGTATGAGCCTTGATGAAGGGCGCGGCCGACAGATGATCGGCATGGGCGTGAGTTTCCAGCACCATCGCGACCCGCCAGTCATGATCGCGCGCGAAGGCAACCATCCGCTCGGCCGAGCGCGTGTCCGCGATACCGCTCGCCATTTCGAAGTCGAGCACCGGGTCGATCACCGCCGCTGTCCGCGTCGCGGGATCGCCGACAAGGTAGCTGATCGTGTTGGTCGGCTCGTCGAAGAACGCCTCGATGAAGGGCTGGGTCATGATTTCCTCCATTACCTCTTGCTAATATATTAGAATTTACTACATAAGCAATATCTAATGGAGTGGTGAAGATGCTCAAACCGCCGATGGACTTGGCGACATTCGAGGCGAAGGCCGGGCAGGTTGCCGACACGCTGAAGGCGATTGGCAACGCGCGACGGCTGATGCTGCTGTGCAAGCTGGTCGAGCATGGCGAAGTGACGGTCGGCGATCTGGCGCGCGATGTCGGCCTATCGCAATCGGCCTGCTCGCAGCACCTCGCCAGGATGCGCGACGAAGGCCTCGTCACCTATCGGCGGGAGAGCCAGACGCTTTGGTACGCCATCGCGGACACCCGCGTCGAAATGCTGCTCGCCACCCTCTACCAGCTCTACTGCAAGGATTGATGCGATGACGCTTGCGACCCTTTCTCCCGCCGACACCCGCGCCGCGATCAATGCGGGCGCCCGCCTGGTAGATATTCGCGGGACCGACGAACATGCGCGCGAGCGTATTCCCGGCGCGATGAATGTGCAGCTCGACCGGATCGGCGATCTACCGCGTGACGGTCGCCCGATCGTCTTCCACTGCAAGTCGGGCATGCGCACTGCCGCCAATGCGGCGCAGCTTGGCGCGGCAGCGGGCGGCGCCCCGGCCTATATCCTCGAGGGCGGGATTGATGCGTGGCGGCAGGCCGGTCAGCCCACCGTCGCCGATCGGTCGCAACCGCTGGAAATCATGCGGCAGGTGCAGATTACGGCGGGTGCGCTGGTGCTGACCGGCGTGCTGCTCGGCCTGTTCGTCGCCCCCGGCTTCTTCGGTCTCTGCGCGTTCGTGGGAGCCGGACTGATGTTCGCAGGGATGACGGGATGGTGCGGCATGGCCAACCTGCTGCGTGCCATGCCGTGGAACCGTCGCGCGGCTGACTGAGGCGATCATGGACACCGCCACCATCCTTGCCACGCTCGTGTCGGGGGGCGTGATCGGGCTGATCCTCGGCTTGGTGGGCGGGGGCGGGTCGATCCTTGCCGTTCCGCTATTGATCTATGTCGTCGGCATTGGCTCGCCGCACGCCGCGATCGGGACCGCCGCAGTCGCCGTTACGGTCAATGCGCTCGCCAGCCTCATCGGCCATGCCCGCGCCGAACGGGTGAAATGGCGGTGTGCAGGCGTGTTCGCGGTGTCGGGCATGATCGGAGCCGCGCTGGGCGCGGAGCTGGGTAAGACTTTTGACGGCAAGCGGCTGCTCATCCTGTTCGGGCTGCTGATGATCGGCATTGGTCTATCGATGCTGCGCAAGCGCCGCACGGCAGAAGCGCCCGATGTACGACTGACACGCGACAGCGCCGCGATGCTGCTTCCGCGATTGGTTCCGATTGGGCTTGCCGTCGGGCTTGCCGCCGGTTTCTTCGGGATCGGAGGCGGGTTCCTGATTGTGCCGGGGCTGATTCTCGCAACCGCGATGCCATTGCCCTTTGCCATTGGCACGTCGCTGGTGGTCGTCAGCGCGCTCGGGCTGACTACCGCCACTTCCTACACTCTGTCTGGGCTGGTCGATTGGCCCTTGACCGTGCTGCTGGTCACGGGCGGCGGCGGTGGGACGATTGCCGGTATCGCGCTGGGCAAGCTTCTCGGCACGCGCAAGGGGCTGCTCGAACGTGGCTTTGCTGCCGTGGTGATCGCGATCGGGGCCTATATCACTACGTCATCAATTTAGGGTCGCGATCCTCCCGAATGAATCCGGGTCGGGAAGATCGCGCGGAACGAAGGGCTGCTTCCGGCGGCTCTGGATGTACGCCTGAACGTCCGTGATCGGGGGGCGTTAGCGGCCGATCCGCTTTTATAAGTCTACACCCTAGATGGCGCGCGAGTGCCGGACCGGCCCCTGGCCCAGATATTGGTCGAAAAGGGCCGCGACCACGCGAACCAGCGGCCGGGCCTCATAGGGCATCTCGAGCACATTGCCGCGCACCGTGGCGAGCCCGTCATGCACGATCTCGCCGAGCCCCGCGGCGCTACCGATGACCTCGCGAGCATCGGCGCCGTAGCGGGCGCAAACCTGGTCGAGATCGACGCGATAGTCGCACATGATCCGTTCGATGATCGTGGCGCGAAGCCTATCCTGGCCCTCGAATGCGCAGGCTTTGGCCACGGCCGTGCCATGCGTCTCCACGCGCTTCTGATATTCGCCGATCAGGACCGAATTCTGCACATATCCCTGCGGCAGCCGTCCGATCGACGAGGCGCCAAAGCCGATGAGCGTCTGGCACGCGTCGGTGGTATAGCCCTGGAAATTGCGGTGCAGCCGGCCTTCGCGATCGGCGCGCGCCAGATCGTCTTCCGGGCGAGCATAATGGTCGAGGCCGATGCGGACATAGCCGGCATCCTGTAACAACGCAGCGATCGCCTCCGCCTGTGCGTGGCGTTCGGCGCCATCGGGCAGCACGGCCTCGTCGATCTTGCGCTGGTGGATCTTGAAACCCGGAACATGGGCATAGCCGAAGACGGCGAAGCGATCGGGCAGGAGCGTAAGTGACTGGGCGACGGTCTCGACACATGAGTCCACGCTCTGGTGGGGCAGACCGTAGATCAGATCGAAATTGACCCCGGCCACGCCCGCATCGCGCAGACGCTCTGTCACTTCAGCGGTTTGTTCGAAGCTCTGGATCCGGTTGATGGCGCGCTGCACGACGGGATCGAAGCTCTGCACGCCGAGGCTGGCCCGGGTGACTCCGCCATGTGCGAGGGCTTTGATCATCATGCCGTCGAGCGTACGGGGATCGAGCTCGATCGCGACCTCGCTGTCGCGGTCGATGCGAAAGGCGCCGCGCAGCCGATCCATCAAGTCCATGAACTGTTGCGGCTGCATCAGGCTGGGCGTTCCGCCGCCGAAATGCAGGTGCCGTGCGGGCAGGGCCTCGACCATCGCCTTTTGTGCCCAGGTGATCTCGTCGTGGAGCGCGGTGAGATAGCGCGTGATCGGTGCCTCGCGCGCGGTGATCGTGGTGTGGCAGCCGCAATACCAGCACATCGACCGGCAGAAGGGGACGTGCAGATAGACCGAGACCGGCTCCGCCACGGGCAATTGGCCCAGCCAGCGCGCATAAAGCTCCGGCGTCATGCCGGGTCCGAAATGCGGGGCGGTGGGATAGCTGGTGTAGCGCGGCAGCGGCCGGTCCGCATAGCGCGCGACGATCTCGGGGGTCACGTCCGGGCTCCTCATGGTCTCGCCCGGCCCTCTAGCCCAACCGTGGCGCGACTGCGCCTCGGGTACGGACCGGATGTGGCCACACCGTATTTTCGGGCGCCGCGCGGCGCGCCTATTGCCGCCTCGATCGCGAACCGGCGCTCGTACGGTTTGCGGGCGGAGACGTCGGATTGCGAGTGGAAAATGATGTGGATCACCGCCCGGACAAGACCCTGGCGCTACATCGACAGCGCGGGCATCCCGTCCGCACCGGAGGCAAGAGATGCGCGTCGCTGGACGCTCCAACGGGCTGACTGCCGCCGTCTGGCTGGCAAGTCTCGCGTTGTTGCTGCGAGCAGCCTTGCCCGGCGGCTTCATGTTGAACCCGGCCGATCACGGTTGGGGCGTGTCGATCGCATTGTGCGCGGGCACCGCGACGATGGCGACCGATTCAACGCATCTCGAGGAAACGCGCGGCAAGAGCGACGCGCCGCACAAGGCGGATACGGTCCCTTGTGCGTTCACTGGCCTGCTCATGCCGCATCTGGCGCAATCTTCCGCGCCGGGATCCTGGTTTCCGGCGTCGGTCGCAGGAACGCCCCTGGCCGGGCCGATAGCGACGCATCAGGCCGCACCGGCGCGAATGCCGGCGCCGCCGCCGCCCAGCCAGGCGCCGCCGACGCAGCCCGCCTGAACTCTCTCCATCGCATGGCCTGCCTTTCGGGTGCTCGCGCGCCCGGGGATCCGTGCGCCTCGACGACCTGGCGCCTGCCGCCGCAATTTTCCGAGACATGCAATGCACCAACGTCCCATTCGCGCACGCCTTCTTCTCACGGCAGTGCTGCTCATCCCCGCTCCGGCGCTCGCGCAAGAAGCGACGGCGCTTCCCACCGTCGACGTGACATCGACGGCCGGTGCTGACACCGGCGAGACCCGCGCGCCCGAACAGATTCTCCGCGACGCGGTCCGTACCAGCGATACTGCCGCAATCCTCCGCGAACTGCCGGGCGTCAGCGCCTTCGATGCGGGCGGCGTGGCCAGCCTGCCGACGATCCGCGGGCTCGAGGCGGACCGTATCGCGATCCTCGTGGACGGGATCAAGATCGACGATGTCTGTCCGAACAAGATGGCCCCGCCGCTCTCCTTCACCGATCCGCAGACCATAGCCTCCATCACAGCCTTGACCGGCGTCACGCCCGTTAGCCTGGGCGGCGACACGATCGGCGGTGCGATCAGCGTCGAGACGCTTGGGCCCCGCTTTGCCGCTTCGGGCGCGACACTGCTCGCCGGGCGGGCAAGCGCCTTCTATCGCAGCAACGGCAACGGCGCAGGCGGGGCTTTGTCGCTGACGGCGGCGAGCGACGCGCTGAGCCTTACCTACAACGGCTCCTATACCCGGTCGGAAAATTACCATGGCGGCGGCGATGGCGTGGTCCGCGCGTCGGAATTTGCCAAGACCGACCATGCGCTGGCGTTCTCCGCGCTGACCGGTGCCGGGCAACTGGAGCTCAGAGCCGGAATCCAGCGCGCGCCGCGCGAAGGCTTCACCAACCAGTATATGGATATGACCGACAACCGGTCATGGTTTGTCAACGGCCGCTACAAGGGCGTGTTCGGCTGGGGCGACCTCGACCTGACAGTGCATTATCGCGACACCGATCATGAGATGAACTTTCTCGAGGACAAAGGCGGCATTGCGAACGGCGGCATGCCCATGCTTACCGAAACGCATACGGCCGGCTATACGCTGAAACTGCGGTTCCCCGTTTCCGCGCGCGATACCATCGGCGTCGGCAGCGAATTTCACCATCAGTGGCTGAACGATTATTGGCCGCCCGTCGCCGGCAGCATGATGATGGGACCGAACCCTTATGTGAACATCAACGGGGCGAAGCGCGACCGTCTGGGAAGCTATCTCGAATGGGAACGCCACTGGAATGGACCGCTGTCGACGGTAGTTGGGATCCGCAACGACCAGCTCTGGATGAACACCGGCGATGTCCAGCCATATTCTACCGGCATGATGAGTATGGCCGATGCGTCCGCCGCGACGGCCTTCAATGCGGCCGATCACGCGCGCCACGACAGCAACTGGAGCGGCAGTGCGCTGGCGCGCTATTCGCCTTCGGATCGCCTGGTGCTGGAATTCGGCTATGCGCACAAGGTGCGCTCGCCCGCTCTCTATGAGCGCTACAGCTGGGGGCGCGGATCGATGTCGAGTCGCATGATCGGCTGGTTCGGTGACGGCAATGGCTATGTCGGCAATCTCGACCTCGCGCCCGAGCGGGCCGACACGCTGAGCGCGGCATTGCGTCTGGCCGGCTCCGGCGATCGCGGCTGGACGCTGCGGGTGGCGCCGTTCTTCACGCATGTCGCGGACTATATCGATGTCGTGAAACTCAGGGACCTGACCGACGGGATGGGAAAGCCGACCGGCTTTGCGCAGTTGCAGTTCGCCAATGGCGAGGCCCGCTTCTACGGCGTCGATGTTTCCGCGACGCTGCCGCTTTGGGACAGCAAGCGCGCCGGGAGCGCGGCGATTTCCTTCGTCGGAAGTCTGGTCGAGGGCGACAACCTCGCCGATCGCGGTGCTCTTTACCACCAGATGCCCGTCAATGCGAAGGTCAAGCTCGTGCACAGGTTGGGTGGCCTGCAAAGCCACATCGCGTTCGCCTTGGCGGCTGACAAGACCCGCGTCGATGTGACCCGCAACGAGCCCGAAACGCAGGGCTATGCGCTGGTCGATCTCGGTGCGAGCTATGGCTGGAACGGGATTCGCCTGAGCCTCGACGTCGAGAATCTGCTCGATACCGCCTATGACCTGCCGCTCGGTGGGGTGTCGCTCGGCGACTATAAGGCGACGGGCCTGGTGCGCCCGGTGCCGGGGCGCGGCCGAAGCGTCAATCTTGGCCTGAGCGTGGAGTTCTGAGCCATGAAACTGCTCACGCTCACGGACCGCTTGTGGGGGCTCGGGATGACCACCGCGGTCTATGGCGCCATCGTGCCGGCGATGTTCCTGCTCTCGGCAGGTATCGGTCCTGCGCCGGCCCGGTCCGGGGCGCTCAAGACCTTCGACGTGGCGTTGCCCAAACCCGCCCCGGAACGCGCTCCGAGACCGGCGGAGCGCAAAAAATCCGTCGAATCCATTATGGCGGCGGACCGGCCGGCACTTCCGGAACGACCTCTCCCGCCGGCACCCGCGGCGAATAGCGCAAGCAACCGCGCCGTGCCCGAACCCACCACGCCGGCTGCCGCTCCGCCAGTGCCTCAACCGGCAACCCCGGTGGCCGCACCAGCGGCGCCCGGCCGCAGCGCTGACTCCGCATCCGCGCAGCGGATCTACGCGGCACGTCTCTGGGCGCATATTGCCGCCCGGCGGCCACCCGGGATCCGCATCGAAGGTACCGCCATCGTCGCATTCGCCGTGACGCGGAGTGGTACACTCGAGAATGTGTCGCTCGGCCAATCCAGCGGCAACCCGATGCTTGACCGCCTCGCGACACGTATCATCCGGCAGGCCGCACCATTTCCCGCGCCGCCCGCGGAACTGACCGACGAGCAACTCCGCTTTACCATACCGTTCAGCTTCCGCTGAAGCGGCGGGGACGCGGGCAGCGTCCTGGCGGGTCCGGCAGAAGAAGCAGCCGGACAAATTGATGCGGCGCAAACGGTGGCGGCCAGACGTGTCGTGCCGCGCGTCGGACAATCACGCGGCGGATCTTCCCGGGCGCGCGACCGCGTGGCGGGCGCCCTTTTGCGGCCGGGGCATCAGATCTTCCCGCGGGCCGGCAGGGGCGCACCCTCGAGCAGATCCTCGATGAACAAGCTGAGCAAGGCGGCGCGCGAGCCAACGCCTGCCTTGGCGTAGGCGCGCGTCAGTTGCGCGCGGATCGTTCCCGTTGCGGCAGAACGTAACCGCGCGATCTCCGCGATGTCGCACCCCTTGAGCGCGAACAGCGCCACATCGGCTTCCGCGCCGGTCAGCCCCCACGCCGCGAACCGCCGGACAATCAGATCTGCCAGCGCGCCCGACGCGGCCGCCAACGCGTCGTTGCGGCGCTGCGCTTCGGCCATCATCGCCCTGAGATGCCATGCACCGAAAACGACGCCGGCGACGAGCGCTACCGCGACGAGACCTTCCACCACGATATGGGCGGTCAGGCCTCCCAGGCGCAAATCGGCAAGTGCGTCGGCGACGAAGAATATCGCGGCCACCGACTGGAGCGCGACGATCGCAGCGATCGCCCATCTCTGGCCCTTGTGGTTCTCGCGGATTGAACGGCGCATCATTCCCGTCTCCGGCGCGGCGGCCAGGGGAGCATCGCTCCAATGATCTGGGGGCCAGCGCGCCGGGTCTCGAAGATCACACCCGCCAGGTGGAGCGCGATCAGCACGTAGAGCAGGTTCACGGCGATCTCATGCGCTTCGGTCAACGTGCCCTCTTCGTCTTCATGCTCGCCCCGACCGTCGTGCCGGGTGGACACCTTCGTGGCGGAAAGGCGTTCCATCGGCTCCGCCTGACTCTCCCGCCCGGAAATCGCGTTTCCTGAAAGCCCCGATGGTGGCGAGAGTGCGATGCCGGTCGCGACGATGACCGCAAGGCAGCTCCACATCGTATAGACCATCAGCGCACCGAGCGGGTTGTGCGACGCATGGATGGTATGGCGCCCCGCGGCAATATCGCGGATATGCGCCAGCGCGCGCGACGGGCTGGGTGGAAAGGCCGAAAAGCGCGCCTGTGGCGTGCCGACAAAGCCCCAGAGCAGCCTGAGCGCGAGCAGGCTTGCGAGCCCAAAGCCGACCCAGACATGCGCCGCTGAACCTTCTTCGGTAACGAGTGCGTTCGCGATCACCGCGGCGACAGTCCCCCAATGGGCGATGCGCACAAGCGGATCCCAGCGTCGTAGCAGGGGCGCTCTGTTAGCGTTCATTGCCTTGCTCCTCTCGCGCACAGTGCCCGCCGGCAGGGGAGGGGTGCGGCCCTGCGATTTTCGGAACGGCGACCGCTGCGCCCCGCTCGGGCGGTGGCGCGGCAAATTTCGAGCGTTCGGCGATCGGGAATGTCCAGCGCATTTCGAATGTCCTCCTGATACCGCAACTGGTCTCTGGATGGGGCGCCGCCATTGTCCTGGCGCTTACCGCTGCCGAAATAAGCGCCTGCTGACGGGCTGCCTGTGGGGCGGCGCCGTCGGGATTTCATGGCCCGCGCCGGACCGGACGAACGGCAGCAGCGACCTGTTCGCATGTGACGGGGCGCACTTCAGCCGCGGGACCTTCCTTTCATGGTATTGGTGGCAAGGCGCCGGACAAGCTGACCGAGCGAGGGATAATCCGCTCGCGCGTAAACAGAGTCCGGCCCCAGCGCCCGGGAGAGGCGGCGATTGGCCTCCGCGAGCGAATGATAAGGCAGGCTGGGAAGCAGATGATGCAGCGCGTGAAAGCGCAGCCCGACAGGGGCCCACAAGCCAGCCAGCACCCCCCGCGCGACATTGGTGCTGTCGAGGAACTGCGCGGTAATCGTCAATGGCCCACCGTCATTCTCCCATAGATGCGCAACCAGCGTGCGCATTTGGTTGAGCACAGCGACGCCCGCGAGGACACTCATCGCGATGAGGAACGACCTGACCGGCAGCATCCCCGTTGCCAGCGCCGCGATGATCGCCACCGCCACGAGGCTCGCCCCGAACTCCTGCCAGAACCATTGTCGCGCGAAGGCCCCCTCGGGCGCGCGCCGCTCGAACCTGGGATTGATCTGCAGGCCCGAGAACCGCGCGACCAGGATACGCCGGAGCGGAGGCGAAAACACCGAAAGCGGCCCAAGAATTCCGAAGCGTAGCAGCAGCGCCGCCGGCATCAGCAGCGACACGAGGAGGAAAGCGGGCAGGGTCCACGGCTTCATCAACGCCAGCGGAAGATATTCGGGATCCCGGATCGTTCCATAGCGGGTGCGGGTATGATGGATGATATGGATGCCTTCGTACATGAAGGACGGCAGCAGGGTCGGAATGCCGAGCAGGACATTCCACGCGACGCGAAACCCGGGCAGCCTCCCGGGCTGCAAATGGGTGATCTCGTGGATGAAGAGCGTCGCCCGGTAGAGCGCAAGTATCGCGGCGACGCCGCACAGGAAGGCAGCCGGGACGGAGTGCACCAGTATGGCGGCCGCCAGTGCCGAATAGCCCAGCACCGCGGAACCGAGAAAATCGCTCCAGTAGAGTAGCGGATCGGGTTGCTGAAGATCCCGCGTCACTTCCGCCGCCGTCTTCAGTAGCGCCCGGTCGTCCGGGACGCCGGACAGGCGAACGGTGCTTGCGGCGCCTGGCGCCCGCTCGGCAACCACCTTGTAGTCGTGATTCACTGGGTACCTCGCATCGATAGTTCTTGAGCATTCGGCGCAGGCGTTACTGGAAGGTGGCCCGGCGCCTCCGAAACTGCCGGGATCAGGGTCCGGGACCATCGGCGCGCCTGTCGAGTTGCTGGTATCGGTCGGGCTGGACCAGCGGTTCGACAGGCCCGCGTCCATCGTCGCAAGCGGTGGGGACGCAAGATCGCAGTCCTGCACCACCGGTGCCGTCTTCAAACCTGCAGCCTGGGTACAAACCCCACCTCCTGGTCTCGCATCGGCCCGCTGCCGTGCGAGAGTCGTTCGCTATGGACCGCTGCTGCCCGGCCAAATTGGTAAATTTACGGATGGAGGCGTCGCTCCCTTCCTCCCCCCAATCGGCCAGCGACGCGAGCCGGTGCGGAGCGCGCCCGGCGATCCCGGCGCGCTCCGCGCAACTGGGGAATCTCCGCGTTGCGGAGGGATTTCATCTCCCGAATATGCCGCACGTCTCCCGTCACCCCGATGGTGTACAACCAGGACCCCTGAACCATGATCGCCGACCCATTCGAGCTTTTCGCGGCCTGCTATGCCGAGGCAGCCGCTGCCGAACCAGATGACGCGAATGCGATGGCCCTCGCGACCGCGGGCCCGGACGGCCAACCTTCGGTGCGCATGGTCCTGTTGAAGGAATATGGCCGGGAAGGCTTCGTATTCTACACCAACTTCGCGAGCCGCAAGGCACGCGAGCTTGAAGACGGCAAGGCGGCGTTGCTCTTCCACTGGAAATCAATGCGACGGCAAGTGCGGATCGAAGGCGATGTTCGCAGGGTCAGTGACGCGGAGAGCGATGCGTATTTCGCCTTGCGGGATCGCGACTCGCAAATTGGCGCCTGGGCATCGGATCAGTCGCGCCCGCTCGACAGCCGCCAGACATTCGAGGCGCGCTTCGAGGCAGCGCGCATGCGCTTCGCAGGGAAGGTGGTTCCCCGCCCGCCGCACTGGGGCGGATATCGTGTCGACCCGGTGGCGTTCGAGTTCTGGCAGGATCGCGCCCATCGGCTGCACGAACGCAGGATATTCACCCGGGCGGGCAGGGGCTGGTGCGAAGGGCTCCTCTACCCGTAACCGCATTTCGCGGCGCACCGAGAGATCCTGTTACCGGACAAGGGCCGCAGGGCCACGGCGGTTTCCTGCGCGCAATGGGTGAGTCAGGGTCTTCCAGCGAAAGGGATGTCTGGACGGCTCGCCTTCGATAGAGGCTCGATCCGGGCTTCGCAGATATGCGCCTGCCGCTCGCAGTGGCGCAGTCCAGCGAGATCGTAGCCAATCCGCCGACTGGCCGCCACAGATCGCTATCGCCTTGTGCTCGCTGCGGAGGCAGGACGGCCGGGCCGCCAGCACCGCGATTTCTGGGCTCCGCACCTGAACCATTGCATCTGCCCGCGTGCCCGGCGCATGGCGCGAACCATGTCGAGGTTTCGCATTGGTTCACGCGGGTCGCCGCTCGCCCTCACGCAAGCCAATATGGTGCGTGATGCACTGATTGCAGCACGCGCTGTCGCGCCGGGTGATATCGAGGTCGTTCCCATCCGCACGACGGGGGACAAGATCCAGGATCGCGCGCTTGCCGAGATTGGTGGCAAGGCGCTGTGGACCAGGGAGCTCGACCGCGCGCTGCTGGCCCGTGAGATCGACTGTGCGGTGCATTCGATGAAGGACGTCGAGACGGTTCGTCCCGAGAGCATCGCGATCGCGGCGATGCTCCCCCGCGCCGACGTTCGCGATCGGCTCGTCGGCGCCGGTTCGATCGGTGCGCTGCGCGAGGGAGCGGTCGTGGGCACGAGTTCTCCACGGCGCGCGGCGCAGCTGCGCAGGCTCCGCCCCGATCTGAAGATCGTGCTGTTCCGCGGCAATGTCGATACGCGGTTGGCCAGGCTGGCCGCCGGTGAAGTCGATGCGACCCTCCTCGCGGCGGCGGGGCTCGAGCGCCTGCGACGGCATGACGTCGGCACCGCGATTCCCCTTGATGTGATGTTACCTGCTCCGGCACAGGGGGCGATCGGCATCGAGTGCCGCCGCGACGATCCGCTTGTCCATGCGATGCTGACGAGGATCGACCACCTCCAGACGCACGCCTGCGTGCTGGCCGAACGCCGGCTGCTAGCCGCTTTGAACGCCGATTGTCATTCGCCGGTCGCGGCGCTTGCGACCATCGAGGGCGCAATCATGACGCTCAGGGCCGAGTTGCTGTCCGAGGACGGCGCGGAGCATATCTTCGCCCAGGACGCCGGTGCACCGTCCGATCAGGAACTGCCGGTAGCCGTCGCGCGCGGCCTCTTGTCGGGCGCGTCGGCCGAAATACGGCGGCTGTTCAGCTGACGCGGCGGCCGCAGGGACCCGCGGGTCGTTGCATGGCAAAGGCTGAACGACGGTTCCGGGTGGATCCCATGCGCTGTTTCCCGAGATTGCGATGGTGGGCCTCCGGGGCAACCCGGTGCGCCGGAGCGCCGGGAAAAACTATGGGTCCCCAACGCCGGGTACGCCATCCACTCGAAGGTCCGAGATCGGATACATCCGCGTGGACCGATATGCATCGACTGCCCGCGTCATGCGATCGCGCTGATCGATCCACCGGGCGGCGTAGAACCGCGCCCGCTCGATCGCCTCGTGCATCGCTGCCGACATTTCGGCTACCGGTGCCGGCAGGCCGTGGTCGTCGTCCACCACGTCCGGCAACGCCCCCGCACGATCCCGCGGATTCGATCTCATTTTCCCTGGGACTTCTCGTCGCGCGTGCGTGCGGTCTCGGCGTTGGCTCTGTCGTGCGCTCTTCCGCCGGCGATGATCACTGCAAAAAACAGCCCCAACAAAAGCGTGGAGATCAAGACGATGCCCGCGATCATCCTTTGCGTGCCTGCTCGTTCGCCGGGGCCGCGTGTGTGGCGGGCAGCGCGTCAGCATTCCTCCCGCCGCCGATCGCCGCGTGTTGGGTCCGCTCAACATTGAATGTCCCGGCCGGGCAGCGGTTGCGCATGCCGCGTCCGAGAATCGCCCAGACGGATCGCGGCGCGCTCCGCTCGGATTCGATCGGCTTTTTGGTGCCCGGCGATGCAGGGCGCGAGTCTTCGCGCATTCGCCGGGACGGACGATCACCGTGCTTCGGATCGAAAGGGGTCAAGACCTCAGGCACCGGCACCCTTTGGAGTGCGCGCCGCGCCGAACGGAGAGCGCATTTCGGACGGTATCAAGCACGCCATCACGCGCGACCTCCCGGCGCGGGCTGAACGCGGGGAACGCAGTGCGCCTTCTCGTCACGGGCCGCCTGCTCGAGCGCGTAGCCGAGCTCGAGCATCAATTCGGCGGCTTCACCGGCGGACAGATCGACGACGAACGCCGTCTTTTCCGATCGCGCGTCGATCGTAATCCTGCGGCTTCCATCCGCTTTCGGGTGCGACCGGGGGTGAAGATGCCAATGGCCCGATTGCTCTTGTCGAGGCTCCCCGCAGACAATTCCAAGGCGAGGGCGTTCGACCTGCCGACGGCGCCCGGGAGCTATAGATGCCTTGCTATCCATCGCCACACCTCCCGAAGGAAACCGGGGAGCGCACAAATGGCTCTCCTGTCAGAACTGTTGTATCACACATCTTTATCATGGTATAAAGCGGTATGTTGATGTATAAAACATCATAACAAAGCAGGGGAGAGCCTTGTGGGAGTGATCACCTCTGCGAAAGTGCCGCCCGCGCGGGCGATACAGGGCCCCGGAAAAATGGGGCTTGCCGCGCCGGAGGGGGCGTCGCTGTCGACGATCTCGCGCCCGGAGGCCTTTGGCAGACGGGTGTGCGGGATGATCGGCATGCTGCTCAAACCGGTTGAAGCGCCGGGGGAGGCCTGGATTGATTTGATTGGAGCGCCTGCTTCCACGTCGGGGGCCGCACACAGGGTGCGGCTGCGCGTGGCAACCTCCCGGCCCGAGGAACGGCGCAACGGGCGTGTCGCGCGGGATGGTGTCGGGCCGGAATGTGCAAACCATGCTGCCTAGGGTTTTCCCGATCGAGTTCACGCCAAAGCTGTTCTCGGTTCTTCGCCAGGGTTATGACGGGCGCCGGCTGAGGGCCGATATTGTCGCGGGCCTTACCGTCGCGATCGTCGCCCTGCCGCTGTCGATGGCACTGGGGATCGCGAGCGGCGCTACGCCCGACAAAGGTTTGATTACCGCGGTCGTGGCCGGCCTGCTCATTTCGGCGCTGGGCGGCTCCCGCGTACAGATCGGCGGGCCGACCGGCGCCTTCGTCGTCATCGTTTTCACCGTGATCGCACAGCATGGTTATGACGGACTGGTACTTGCGACATTGCTCGCGGGCCTTATCCTGACGATCGCCGGATATTTGCGGCTGGGCCGTCTCGTAAAGTACATACCCCATCCCGTGGTGACGGGGTTCACCGCCGGGATCGCAGTGATCATCGCTTCGAGCCAGGTGAAGGACTTTCTCGGCCTTCGAATGAGCGCCGTGCCAGCGGACTTCCTGCCGAAATGGGCTGCCTATCTCCATGCGATCGGGAGTCTGAATCCGGTCGCCATCGCCGTCGGAGCCGCCGCGCTTGCGACGATCATCATTCTGCGCAGAACGGCGCCGCGCATACCAGGCTTTCTGGTCGCGGTGGTCCTTACCTCGATCGTCGTGGCTGCGCTCTCGCTTCCGGTCGACACGATCGGGTCGCGTTTCCCGAACATGGCGACGGGCATGCCCCTGCCGCACTTTCCGTCCTTCTCGGTCGAGAAGGTTCAGCAGGTTCTGCCCGCTGCCTTCACGATCGCGTTCCTCGCGGGCATCGAGTCATTGCTGTCGGCTGTCGTTGCGGACGGGATGACCGGCTTTCGGCATCGCTCCAATCAGGAAATGGTCGGGCAAGGGGTGGCGAACTTCGCCTCGGCCCTTTTTGGTGGACTTCCGGCGACGGGGGCGATTGCGCGCACCGCGACCAACATCAAGGCGGGCGGTCGCTCACCGGTCGCGGGTGTGTCGCATGCACTGTTCCTCCTCCTGTTCATACTCTTCGGCTCGAAGCTGATGGCGTTCGTGCCGATGGCGGCCCTTGCCGCCATCCTGTTCATGGTTGCCTGGGGCATGAGCGAACGCCGGCACTTCCTCGGCTATCTGCGGATGCCGAACGGCGACCGCATCGTTCTCCTGCTGACATTCGCCCTGACGATACTTGTCGATCTCACCGTGGCGATCGGCGTGGGGGTCACGCTCGCTTCGCTGATCTTCATGGCGCGGATGAGCTCGACCGTGGAGATCGGCGCCGGCTTTGACGGGGAGGACGAGGACCTGCACCAACGTGACGCGATCCCCCCGGGCGTCGAGGTGTTCCGGATGAGCGGGCCGTTCTTCTTTGGCGTGGTCGGTGGACTGATGGACACCTTCCGCGCGATGGGGCAGCAACCCCGTGCGATCATCCTCAGGATGCGCCTGGTGCCCATGATCGATGCGTCCGGGGCGACCGCGCTCGAAGGTCTTGTTGACGAAGCGCGGCGGGCAGGCATCGATGTGATCCTGTCGGGTGTGCAGCCGCAGCCGCAGGAGATGCTTCGGCGTGTGCATCTGGGCAACGGCAATGGCCGGGTCCGTTATGCGGACGACTTCGCCGGCGCGCTGCAGCTCGCGCAGATCGCCGTCGGCGGGGACACGCGAGATGCGTGACGATCGCTCGCTCATCATTGTCGAGGATGACGCGCCATATGCGAATGTGCTGGCGCGCTCGCTGGAACGGCGGGGATATCGGGTCAGGATCGCAGCCGATCCGGGCGCGGTCGCGAAGCTCCTGGACGAAGACGCGTTCCGCTACGCCATCGTTGACCTCAATCTCAACCCGGCTTCCGGACTGCCTTGCATCGAGGCACTGCGCAGAGCCAATGCGGCGACGCGCATCCTCATGGTGTCGGGCTTTGCCAATCCGGCAAACGCAGCCGAGGCGATCAGGCTCGGCGCCTGTGGCTGCCTCGCAAAACCGGTCAGCAGCGACGACATCGAGGCCGCGTTCCTGGGTGCGTGGCCAGTCGCTAACTCCCGGAGCACCTACGCTGACGACGTCTGCGATCTGTCTGCCTCCCCGGCTGCGGACACGGCCGGGAGTGACCGCAGATGACTGCGGCCCGGGTCTGCGGTTCGACCTGGCCGGGCTCCGGCTGCGACGCCAAAGCGCGGCGCGAGGCGGGCTGCGAAGCAGGCCGCTGTCCGAAAATCGTGCGGCGCGCCGGGCGCGGCTTTGACGGCGCCCGCGAAGCGCGCCGGCGCGGTGCCGCGCGATGAGCGGCCGGCCGTCGCGGCGCGGTTTCCTGGTCGTCATATTCGACCGCGAAGCCCGGACCTTCTCGGTCGAGGGACCGATCTGGAGCGAGAAGCCGTGCCGGGACGCCGTCGCGAGGACGCGCCTCGAGGGACGGGACGTCGGCTATATCCGTTATCGGGACGGGGCGGCCTGCGAATGGCGTCGAAGCGCAGCGGAGCGCTTCCGGCGAGCTTCGAAGTACCGGAGAGTGGCGATGGGCGCGATCCTTGGCACCGACCTGCGTAGCCCGGGATAGGAGCACATATGGACGAGGATTTCCGCGAAGCGGCGCGTGATTTCTTGCCGGCCGGGGACGCTGGAGCGCGGCCGGCCATGCGAATGGCAAGTCATCGCGGCCTGGCACGCGCTTGTTCGCCGGTGTTGCCGCTGGCTGGGGCACGGTCGCCGCCGGGGCCGGACTGCGCTGGTGACTATACTGGCGTGCGAACCTTGTCGCGGCCGTCACCAACCACATCAGCATTCCCGGTCGGGCGACATCCGACCGCTTGTGCCCGAGCTTCCAATCCTGGCCTTTGAAGGTGCCTGAACGTGTCACGACGAATCGATTTGAAACCGACCCTCCGCAACAGCGAACTGTATCTGAACCGGAGCAGGGCATGCCTCGAAGAGGCGAGCGCAGCTTCGCTGCCGCGCGTCAGGGAGCGCGCGTTGCGAGCCGCGACCGCCTGGCAAGAAATGTATGACAAGGCTCTGCTGTCCGAGCAGCGCTCGAGCCGCTGAGGCGGCGCCATTTGTGGCAGGAGTGCTGTGCGAAACATCTTTATCGTGGTATAAATAGCTATATTGATGCGTCATATATCACTTCATTGCGTCCGGGAGCGCCGCCAGAATGATCACCTCTGCACAGATGCGAGCGGCCAGAGCGATGCTCGGCCTCGATCAGAAGGGGCTCGCCGAGTTGGCGGGGCTGTCGCTGCCGACGATCCAGCGCATGGAGGCATCAGGCGGGCAGGTGCGCGGGATCATCGATACGTTGATGAAGGTCGTCGAGGCCCTGGAGGAAGCGGGGATCGAGTTGATCGGCGAAAACGCTCCCTCTGCCGGAAGCGGTCGGGGGGTGCGTCTGCGCGAGGCGGCGTCCCGATCCGGTGAACGGCCCGGCGGACGCGCCGGCCGCGAGGGTGTCGTGCCGAAGACGGCGAGCCATGCCGGCTAGGACGTTGCTGTTCGAAAGCACGCCCGGCCCGCTTTCGGTTCTTCGCGAAACCCGTGACAGGCCCCGGTCCGGAGTCCGTGTCACCGCAGCTCTGACGGTCGCGGCCGGCATCCGGTTGCTGTCGGTCGCTGATCGCTGGCCGACCCTGGCTGAAACGGATGTGGCCGCGCACGTGCGGCGGGTGGCACTTGCGCGGGTGCGATCTGCTGATCTTGCTCTCGGCATGCAGACTTGTCCCGCTATCGAGGAAACCGGGAAACTATCCCGATGACCGACGGCTACGCGGGGCTCTGGCCGGGTTCGTGGTTTGACGGCGATGCGCTGAGTGTCGCCGACAGCGAGGTGCTGCACGCCTGCGGCTTCGCATCCGGTCTTCAGCTGACTCCGAAGCGTGGAGCGCCATATCTGTCCGAGTTTGGCGATACCCGGGCACTTCATTTCGATCATCGCACCATCCAGAGCGAGATGAGCATCAGCAATCCGCTCGACCTGGCTCTGGACTATACGAGAGTCATGATGGGGTTCCTGCTGTTCAACCCCAGGCCCGCGACCATCGACATGATCGGGCTCGGAGGCGGCTCGCTGGCGAAATACTGCTACTACAAGGTGCCCTCGAGCGTCGTAACCGCCGTTGAGATCGATCGGGACGTCATTGCACTCCGGGGCCGTTTTCTGATCCCCGAAGATTGCGGCCGCTTCAGGATACTCTGGGGTGATGGCGCCGATTATGTCCGGCAGAGCAGGCGACAGGCCGACGTGCTGCTTGTCGACGGGTTCGATATGGACGGCCAGCCGCCCGAGCTGTGCTCCCAGGACTTCTATGATGATTGCTACCGGCATCTCGCACCGGGCGGCATTTTTGTAGTAAACCTCTGGGAGAAGCATCGGCTCTGCAAGAGCCGGATCCGGAGAAGCTTCGGCGACGAGGTCGTGGTCGTTCAGACCGAATGCGGAGACAATCGTGCCGTGTTCGCGAGAAAAGGTGGCAGCCTGGCGCAATTCACCGACGACGCAACCGGGCTGATGCATGGCGAGCGTCACGCCAGATTCCTGCCTCAGGTCGCACGACGCATTCGCCACCAGATGCTCCGTCGGGACCTGATCGGGCAAGCGGCCGAGGCTATCCGATCCTCCGCGGCAGACACCGGTACGGCATCACGCTAGCCCTTGCCGTTCGGCGCAAGCCTCGCGCCGTGGTGCCTGAATCGCGTCTCGCCCTCGATATCTCCGAGCGCCGTTCGCGGTCGGAGGGGCCGCGCATCATGCGCGAGCCCCGACCGGAGCTCACATCTGGCTTTGCAGGAAGACCACGGTCGCTCCGAACAGCAACGTGATCAGAAAAAGCCATATTCCGATGACGGCGCGGCTCGGCCGCGGGTCGCGCGGCGGTAAAGGATCGCGATTGACGATCGACGACATTGAATGTCTCCCAATGATTGGGGACCATCTGATCCTCACAGCGGCGGTGCCGGAATCCGGAAATTCACGGATGCATGGCGGCATCGTGTGCGCGAAGCAGCTGCAAGGCCCTGGGCATCGCACCGCGCGTCTCGCGCCGGTGCGTACCGCCGCTCCGGGTCCGTGACGATAGCCGGCGGAAGGCCCGGTAAAGCCAGGCTCGAGCCCATTCTGTCGAGCTTCGCTTCGATCCCGGCCGAGATTGGGGGAAACCGGACGCGCGCTGGCGCAAGCTTCGCCCGTTCCGATCGACCAATCCGTAATCCTCGTCCTTCCGGGCCAGTATGAGGACCCCGGTTGCCGATGTAGCGCGCCAAATCCCTCTCCCACTTGCGGGAGGGACATCCGCAACGGCGCGGGGAAGGGCGACCCTACCGGCAGAGCTGCGCTTCGAGCCGGTCGAGCAACGGCTGCTGGCTCGCAAGCATCACCAGGCGCGCTTCGGCGATGGTTAGCCAACATGCGCGATCGATCTCGGGAAACGAGACCAGCCTGCCGCCGCGTGGCGGCCATTCGAGACGAAAACGGTTGCTCGTGATTCGGGAAACGTCGAGTTCCTGCTCGAGCGCGAATACGTGAACCACCTTGCCCCCGGCTTGGCGGATTTCACCCAGCGGGGCGGGCGTTCCGTTGAGACGAATGCCGAGTTCCTCTTCCGTCTCCCGGCGCGCGGCCGTGAGCATATCCTCTCCGCTTTTGATCATGCCTTTGGGGATTTGCCAGCCGCCGATGTTCTTGTTACGCCAGAAGGGTCCACCCGGATGCACGAGAAGCACCTCGGTCGCGGACGAAAGTCGCCGGTAGAGAAGGATCCCGGCGCTCGCGGGTGGGCGGGAGCTTTTCGGCTTCACCATGGGAGCGGCATTCCTTCCCGTGCGCCCCTGACCGGGTGCGCCAACTCCGTATCTGTGCTCTCGCGCGTACCTGGTACCGGGTCGACAGGCGTCCCGGCCTCGCCTGCAGTGTACGCCCGGCTCGAGATTGACCCGCGAGAGCCTGTCAGCCGATCGCGCGCGTCTCGGCTTCATCGCCGGGAGATGTCGCCCCCCGCGCGTCGTCGGGGACCGGATCCTCCGGCAACCCCCGGTCCGGCACACAGGTGTCGGGTTGCGGTGGTGCAAATTCCGGCGCGGCCCGCGCCGGGTGATCCGGCGGCTCGCAAGGCGACTCGGCCGGGCTTGGCGTCAATCCGGGGTCCGCAGGAAAGATTGGCGGAGGGGAAGGCATCGTGGCGGTTCCTTGTCCTGCGCTTGCCTCGAAAGGGTGTGCGCCAGGTCTGCCTTCACAATGTGCCGGGCCCTCCAGAGGCGCTATCCGCAATCCTACGCAGTAGCATGTGGCGGCTCACCCTCACGGTCAGCGCGCCGGCCGTGATCCGGCGCATCCGGGAGGCCATCCACCTGTGCTCGCGCATCACGTGAAGCCCGCACCTGCAGACGCTCGCCCGCGCGCCCGGCATCACAATAGGGTGCCCCTGGACAGGGGTAGCCACCATCCCGGCGTCGCCTGAACGCTTCTGGAAAGGCGTCCCCAAAACCGGCCGTCGTGGCGATTTGCTACTATAATGGAGTGATTGGGCTCTCGCGTATGAGCCATGGGGGCGTGGTCGTGTCGACAGGATTGGGAGCGCTATCGTCGCAACTGGCGTCGCCATCGCTTGCCCCCTCAACTGATGGGCAGCCGCGACTTGCGGTTCCCGAGTCCAGACTGCGCTACCTGAAGTTCGAAGCTGCCCTGTTCGTTCTGCTCATCGCGACTTTCGCCGCGGTGCTCTTCAAGAGCACGATCGTCGATCGGCGATTGGCCATCGGGCCGACGGCCGCTGCGCAATATCCTCACTATGTCTACAGCGATCTGACCTCCGGCGGGGCATCAACCGTCACGGCGGCGGCAACGCCCCTGGCATGGTCGTGCCGTATCAGCGCCGGCTATGCCTATCCTTTTTGCGGTTATGGGCTGATGCTCGACAAGCGCAACGTCGGGCAAGGGCGCGATTTGTCGAAATTCGCCAAGGTCAGGCTGACTCTCAACTATCGCGGCCCTTCCGACACGCTCAAACTGGCGCTCAAGAACCGCAGAGTCCGTGATGGCAAGGCGATCGCCGGTGAAGATGCGCAGCCGAATGCACTCGAGTTCAAGGTGCTGCCGGGCAGGCAGACGATCGAGCTCAACCTCGCCGATGCGATCGTGGAGCCGTGGTGGGCAGCGGCACACGAGGCGGGCGACCCTTCGGCGGCAACCCCGACCATCGACAATGTCGTGGCAATCGATCTGCAGACCGGGGCCGGCCTGCGGCCCGGCCATCATGCCTTTCAAGTCGAGGCCCTCGAATTCGAGGGCAGCCTGCTCTCCACCGAACAATGGTATCTGCTGATCCTCGGCTTCTGGACGATGCTGGCGGCGATACGGCTCGCCTATCGCACGCTAAGCCTCAGACGCCGCCTGGCGAGGAAGCAGGCGCAACATCTGGCCGAGGCGCGGATGATGGAGGCGGCGAGGGCCGCCGCCGAGAGCGCGAGCGAGGCCAAATCCCGATTCCTCGCGAACATGAGTCACGAGCTTCGCACGCCCCTCAATGCGATCCTGGGCTATGCCCAAATCCTGCAACTGGCTCCGCTGGGTGCGCGGCATCATGACGCGGCGCGGACGATCCAGGCCAGCGGAGAGCATTTGCTCACGCTCATTGGCGACATTCTCGACCTTTCCAAGATCGAGGCTGGCAAAGTCGAGATCGCCCCCGCGCCGCTCGACCTGCAGGCAATGGTCCGGAGCGTTGCGGAGATGATGCGCGTACGCGCCGAGGAGAAGCAGCTCCGTTTTGCCTGGTCGATCGCCGTCGACGTACCGGCCCGCATCGAGGGCGACGAGAAGCATCTGCGACAGGTACTGATCAATCTGGTGGGCAACGCCGCGAAGTTCACTGAAGTGGGTCAGGTCGTCTTCAGCGTCGGCCTGGTGGAGCGCGCCAATGGCAATGTCCGGCTGCGCTTCGAGGTCCGGGATACCGGGCAGGGGATCGCGCAGGACGAGATGAGCCGCGTTTTCGCGGCGTTCGAGCAGGCCGGAACCGCCGGTACCCGTGCGAGCGGCACCGGTCTGGGGCTCAGCATCAGTCAGCAACTGATCGAACTGATGGGAAGCCGGATCGAGGTCGAGAGCACGCCAGGCGAGGGCAGCCGTTTCTGGTTCGATCTCGATGTGCCGCTCGCCGAGAGCGGTGCCATTTCATACCGTTCCGGATCGGCTGGCGAAGCCGACGGGTCGCGCGCCGCGCATGGGGCGGCTGTCCTGATTTCGCCGCCGCCCAGCCCGCCGGCGAGCCTTCTCGAGCCGTTTCGGCGCCCCGCACGCGCGGGCAACATGCGCGCCGTTTGCGCCGAGGCCGAGCGGCTGATTGGCCGCGACGCCGCCTATGCCGCGTTCGGCGAGCACGTGCTCGCGCTTGCGCGCGGCTACCAGTCCGCCGCCTTGCTCGACCTGATCGAGCGCCCGTTCCGCGAAAGAGTCGAAGCGTGAGCAATCTCGATCTGTCCTTCCGCTCGGCGAACGAAACCATTCTGATCGTCGACGACAACCCCGTGAACCTTGGCGTCGTTGTCGGCCGCCTCGAGCAGCAGGGCTATGACGTGCTCGTGGCGCTCGGTGGCGAAGAAGCGCTCACACGCGCCGAGTTTGCCAGTCCCGATCTCGTCCTTCTTGACGTGATGATGCCCGGCCTCGACGGATTTGAGACCTGCCGGCGCCTGAAGGCCAATCCCCTCACGACCCATATTCCCGTCATCTTCATGACGGCGCTCGGCGACCTGCGCGACAAGGTGGCGGCGTTCGAGGCGGGTGGCGTGGACTATGTATCCAAGCCCTTCCACTTCGAAGAGTTGCTCGCGCGCATTGCGACTCATCTGGCGCTCAAGGCAGCGCGGCAAAGCCTAGCCCTTCAGAACAGCTTGCTGACGCAGGAGATCGCAGCGCGCGCGGAAGCCGAGGCAAAGCTGCGCGTATCCGAACAAAGCTACCGGCGCCTGTTCGAGACCGCGGGCGATGGCATCCTCCTGCTGGATGCCGATTCGGGCACGGTCGTCGACGCGAATCCGCGTTTTCTCGCAATGACGGGCCAGCCACGCGGCGCGTTGAGAGGACAGGCAATCGAAGCGCTACCCGGCATGTCGGTCTTCGCCGACGCTGCGTCCATGGCCGAGTTGCGTCATTCGGGTACGCTTCGCCGCGACGAGGTTACGCTCGCCGCCGCAGACGGCTCGGAGCTGTTCGTCGATCTGATCGCCTCCTCGTGTGAGGTGGCAGGTCGCAGCCTGGCACAATATAATCTGCGCGACATAACCGACCGCAAACAGGCCGAGGCACACATCCGCTACTTGGCCCTCCACGATGCGCTCACCGGACTGCCGAACCGCACCATGTTCTTCGAGCGATTGAGCGCCGAGCTTGCCCGCGCGCGGCGCAGCGGCGGGGCCAGCGCCCTGCTGGTGATCGATCTCGATCATTTCAAACAGGTCAACGATTGTCTCGGTCATCTCGTCGGCGACCAGCTGCTTCAGGAGGTTTCGGCGCGCCTGTTGCAGTGCCTGCGTGCGGCTGACACTGCGGCGCGCCTCGGGGGCGACGAGTTCGTCGTAGCTCTGGCCGATATCGGCACGCGGGAACGCGCGGACGAAGTAGCGGCGCGGATCCTTGAGGCACTTGGCGCCCCCTTCGATCTTGACGGGCAGGTCGCCCATATCTCCGGGAGCATCGGCATCAGCCTGTTCCCCGAGGATGGCGACAGCCCGCGCGCCCTGCTGCAGGCGGCCGACACGGCGATGTACGGCGCCAAGAAGGGTGGCCGGAACACCTGCGTGCGCTACACCCATCAGCTCGACGTGCCGGGCGAACGCTGGCGCACGCTATCGCAGGACGTCCATGGCGCCTGCGGCCGCGGCGAATTCGAGATCTATTATCAGCCGCAGATCGACCTCGAAGACGGCCGCGTCGTCGGCATCGAGAGCCTGATCCGCTGGAATCATCCGCGCGAGGGACTGATTTCGCCTACGGTCTTCATTCCGCTGCTCGAGGAACGCGGGCTCATGCTCGAGGTCGGCAGCTGGGTGCTGCACGAAGCCTGCCGTCAGAACGCCGCGTGGCAGCGGAGCGGACTCGCTCCGGTGCGGATTGCCGTGAATCTCTCGGCGCAGCAATTCTATCGCGGCGACATCGTTCGCACAGTGCGGGCAGCGCTTGCCGGGGCTGCTCTGGAACCGTGCTGGCTCGAACTCGAGCTGACCGAAAGCCTGACACTGGACGACAGCGAAGCGACGCTGCGGATCATGAACGAGCTCAAGGAGATCGGGGTCGCGCTCTCGCTCGATGATTTCGGCACGGGATGGTCGTCGCTCGGCTATCTCAGCCGCTTTCCGCTTGACCGGATCAAGATCGACCGCAGCTTTGTTCGCGATATGGGAAGCCATGAGGGCACGGCCGCAATCGTCAGCAGCATTCTCGACCTCGCGCGTACGCTCGGCCTCGATTGCATCGCCGAAGGCGTAGAGACCGAGGAGCAGCGCGACCGGCTTCGCAGCAAGGACTGCCCAAGCATGCAAGGCTTTCTCTTCAGCGAGCCGGTGCCCGCCGCAGAGATGCTCTGCATCCTCGAACGCGGTGCGCGAACCGGTCCGGGCGCTATCGCAGCCGCGTCACCGGAAAGGGCGTGATAATCCTCAACCGACAGTCAGTCACGCCGGTTCGCCAGGTGTGCACGGCTGCTCTTCGGGGATGCCCGGCGTCTTTCCTCACGGCGTATCCGCCTGGTCTCGTGGTTGACGACGCTTCGCCTTCGGTAAACACGGTCGGCCTCATATCAGTCCCGGTTTTGCGATGAGAAGGGTGGGCCGGGTCTGGATCAGGCGCTTGGCCGTTTCGATCAATTTCTGCTCTGGGACTGGTTTGGTCAAAAAAATGGCCCCGTCGACTCCGAACGGAAGGTCCGAACCAACCTCGCCGCTGAGGTAGATGACCGCTATGGCCGGGTTCGAGGCGCGTGCACGCCGGGCCACGTCGAAGCCGGTCGTTCCCTCGCGTAGATTGATGTCGGTGATGAGCAGATCAAGCCGGGAGGCGTCCCGCTCGAGTATATCATACGCGTGTTCGTCGGTTCTGGACCAGCGCACTTCAGCGCCGTTTTCCTCCAGGCAGGTATGGAGGATCATCCCGATCAGGGGCTCGTCTTCAACGACGAGGATGTGCGAACCTGACAGAGTGCCTGTCACGAGGCTGGTATGGCGGGAGGTACGAGCTCTCGTCTTTCCTTAAAACGCATACACCCATTCCACTCGGCCCCGGCTCCGCCGGGAGGCACAACGTGGTCCATTGGCGCGGGTTCCCCGGCGCGGCGATTGCTGGGCCAACTTCTGCTCGATCGCGGTCGCTACGGGCAAGCGCAGATACTGTCTCCCACCCGGGTGACCGCCATGACGAGTCCGCACGCCCGTGTGGACGACGGGCGTGGCGACTATGGCTGCCTGACCTGGCTGTCGACCTTTATCATCAAGGGGGCAAGATTGCCGCGGCCGCGATGTACGGCAATGCGGCAACAAGGTCGTGGTCGTGCCCTGGTTGGAGCTGGTGGCCGTGCAACCACCACCAATTATGTGTGCCGAATTCTCACGCATTGTCGGAGCGGCTGCTGACTGAATATATCCTGCCGAGGGGCTCGGCACCCAGTGAGCGATAGCGCCGAACAGTCGCCGCGCTCAAAAGAGGTCATTCGTTGAGGCCGCCTGCGGCACGGTGCTAATGCTCACACCCACGGGTGGGCGCGCGCATACCGGTCCGATGCAACATCTATCGGGCGCCATCACTCTCGTGCAGCCGCAGATCCGCATTCGCTTCTACAGTGCGTTCAAAGCCGTGACATCGGACAGGTTTCCCGCTCCTTTGCCAGAATAGCGTCGGCAAGGACTGCTTGATGCGCCATCTGGCTGGCGACCCACGTCCTGAAGCTCTCCAGAATCCCTTGATCGACCGACCGCAGCCCGCCTCGGCCATCGGTGGTGAGCCAGCGTTCGCGTTCGGCATGCGCCATCAGATTGCCGATGTGAGCGCGCGAGACGCGGAACCTCCGCGCCAGATCTCGACAGGAAAGCGAAGGCCCACAGCCCGGCGGCGCGAAGGCGGTAGCGATGACGGCGGTCAGCACGAGATAGCCGCAGTCCCGCGTAGTGAAATGCTGCACACAGGGGTGTGGGTCGAGCAGGTTGCCATGCGCGAACACGAAGGCGGCGGAGCGATAGACGAGTTCGTTCTGCAGCCCGGGATCGGCTGCGAAGACCGATGCGCGCGATTGCGGCAGATCCTCAAGCGCATCGGCGGCCCGGAGGAAGGCGAGGGGCGAGCGCACGATCGCACCGGTGAGCGCCGGCAGAGGGGCGAGGGCGCGCGCGCGCTGCCCTTGAAGGCGCTCGATGGAAAGCAGCGATCCGGCGCGGAGCCCGGCAACGACGCTTGCGGTCTGGCGCGGGCCGAGGCTCCTCGTCGACTGGAGCAGGCCCAGTGTCGGCGGCGGACCGCCATGGTGCCGCCACGCCTGATAATGGTAGATGAGCAGGAAGCTCACCATATAGCGGCCAACCTGGTTGAACAGCTTGAGCGTCGGCCAGTCACCGCCGTCGGGCGCGATCATTTCACCACAATAGTCCGCGGTAGCCGCGATCAGCCGGGTGTCGGCAAGGAAGCGGGCCGCGCGCGCTTCAAAAGCGGCGAGCGGCGGAACGACCGAAACGCGCTCAAGCGTGGAATGCAATTTTTGGACTCCTTGCCGGGGGCGGCTGCGCAGTATCAGATTTGCCGCAACTGCGAAGCAGGTTGAACCCGCAATTTGCGCGGGAGGCTGGGTGGGGAGCAAAGGGGGATTGGCATGATCGACGAGCGGTTTACCGGCCGAAAGGCCCGGCTGTGGGCACGCGCTTCGGCGGGAGCGACGGCGGTGGCGACGGCGCTTGCGCTGGCGACGCCGGCAATGGCGCAGGAAGTCTGCACCACGACGCCCGCTCCAGGTCCGACGCCGACGGCGAGCGGCGACGGCGCACTTGCTTGCGGCGAAGGTGCGAACGCGCAGGGCGATCATGCGACCCGGGTCGGCAATAACGGCCTTGCCTACACCGACGGGACCAGCATCGGCTACAACACCTATGCCGGCACATCCGCCGTCGCGATCGGCAGTGCTGCCTCGGCAGCGTATCGTTCGGTCGCGATCGGGGGGTGGGAGGACTCCAACAACAACGGCGTTCGTGACCCTGGCGAATATACCTCCGCGTCGGGGATAAACTCTACCGTAGTCGGAAGCGGAATCACCTCGAATTCCTTTTATACGACCGCGGTCGGCAGCAACGCAGTGATCGGCCAGATGTGGGCAAGCGCATTCGGGACCGGCGCAACTGCTTCCGGAGAGCGATCGACGGCGATTGGCAGCTCGAGCCAGGCGACCCAGTTCGGGGCAGCTGCGCTCGGTTATCAGGCGCAGGCGCTCGGTAGCGATTCGCTGGCAGCAGGCAGGTTGGCTCTTGCGCAGGGAGATCGTTCGCTTGCGCTGGGCCTCTCCTCGTTTGCGGAAGACAATTATGCGGTGGCGATCGGGCAGTACGCCGATGCCGCCGGGACTTCCTCGATCGCGATCGGAGCTGGCGCCCGCACCGCCGACAACTGGGGCATCGCGATGGGCGACAGCGCCAACTCGAACGGCGGCATCGCCATCGGTACCAGCACGAGAGCAGGTGGGAGCGGTTCGGTCGCCCTGGGCGGTTTGTTCGACCTCAACGGCAGCGGCACCATGGGGGCCGAGGATTTCACGATCGTTGCCGACACCGGCACGGCCGTTGGTGCGGCGTCGCAGGCGAGCGGGGAATTCTCCTCCGCATTCGGGCTGGGGGCTCGGGCCAGCGCGACCTACTCGGGCGCCTTCGGCTATCTTTCCCAGGCTAGCGCAGTCGAAGCGCTGGCGTTCGGCCGCGGCGCCAATGCGTCGGGGATCGGCTCGATCGCGCTGGGCTCGGGATCGGTGGCGGGCGCAGACTATGTCGTCTCGGTCGGCAGCACGCTCCAGCAGCGCAAGATCGTCTATGTCGCCGCCGGAAGCGTGACGGCAGGCAGCACCGACGCGGTCAATGGCGGGCAGCTCTACGCGACCAACCAGGCTGTGGTTGCGGCGCAGACCACCGCCGACACCGCGCATGACGAGGCCGTGGCGGCGCAGAATACCGCGAACGGCGCCGTAGTAGCCGCAGCGACCGCGCAGGGAACCGCCGACAATGCGCTTTCGGTCGCGAATGGCGCGGCATCGGCAGTGATCACGGCGCAGACCACCGCCGACACGGCCGCGGCGGCTGCAGCGACGGCACAGGTCCAGGCGAACACCGCCGTCTCCGCAGCGGCGACCGCTCAGGGCAGCGCAGATCACGCGCGGACCGAAGCCGCGGCGGCGCAGGATACCGCCAATACCGCCGTGGCCAATGCCGCGGCGGCGCAGGCGCGTGCCGACTTCGCCGTAACCGAGGCGACGACCGCGCGGAGCGAGGCCGCGACGGCGCAGGCAAGGGCCGATGCGGCACACGACCTCGCGCAACAGGCGGTCTCAAGCAACGCCGTGACCGCTCAGACCGCGCAGCTCGCTCTCGATAACGCGGCCAACGCCCAGACGGCGGCGGATACCGCCAAAGCGCGTGCCGACGCCGCGCAGCAAACCGCAGACGGCGCCAGGACAGACGCGCAGGTCGCGCGGATGGTTGCCGACAACGCGATGACCAACGCCGCCGCGGCGCAGACCATTGCCAACCAGGCATTGGCGCGGACCGAGTACGTGGCGGTCAATGGTAGCGGCGCCAAACCAGCCGCGACCGGTGCCAATGCGATGGCGCTGGGGAGCGGTGCCAAGGCGAGCGGCGACAATGCCGTGGCGCTGGGCAACGGCGCGGTGGCGGAGAATGGCGCGGCGGTCGCGATCGGCTATGGCAATCGCGCATCGGGTGCGGGCGCGGTGGCGATCGGCGATCCCAATGTGGCGACCGGCCGTGGCGCGGTCGCGCTCGGGGCAGACAACAGCGCGACCGGCACCGGCGCAGTGGCGATCGGCGCGGACAGCGCGGCTAATGGACAATCGGCTGTGGCGCTCGGCTATGGCGCCAGGGCGCAGGCGGCGGGAGCGGTGGCGATTGGCGAAGGCGCCGTGGCGAGTCGCACCGGCCAGGTCGCGCTCGGCAGCAGCAGCTCGACCTATACGTTGTCGGGTATCGCCTCGAGCGCGAGCCGGGCGGCGCAGTCAGGCGATCTGCATTATGTGACCTCTGACGCCTCCGGCAACCTTGCGCTCTCCGATTTCGGGCCCGGTGCGCTCGCCCAGCTCGACCGGCAGATGAGCCTCGACCGGCGCGAGATGCGCCAGGGCATCGCCACGGCGGTCGCTATCGGCGCCGCGCCAATCCCGTCCGAGCCCGGGCGCACCAGCTATGTGCTCAACGGCGCGACCTATCGTGGCGAGCAGGCGGTGGGCGGCGGCGTCGCGCACCGGCTCAACGTCGAGGATCCGGTCGCGCTCACTGCAGGCTTCTCCTATGGCGGGGGCAAGAACACCGCTGTGCGTCTAGGCGTGGCGGGCGAGTTCTGACTCTATCGCCCGCTCTGTTCGGGGCCGGATCGTGGCTGAATCGAGCGTTAGCTCGAACACAGCTTGCGAAATAGGGAGGATGTGGGGACTCGAAGCAGATATGGGTCCGGTGCGGGTAGGCGCTTCCTATGTCGGAAGTTTCGGGTCGCAGTGGCGAGATCACGGGGTGCGCGCGACAGTCAGCATCAGATTCTGATGCACGTCTCCAGCGAGTGCCGAGGCTTCTTGGCACTCGCTATGGTGTGTCGTCCAGAGCTGGCTTCGTTGACCGAAGCCCGATGTTCCGCTGCCGGCCCATGAGCTGCCGGACAGGAATGCGCCCTCATTGCTGACGTTCGACTGGCCTCGACGCGTTACCGAGAGCTGCCATCCGTTCGAGCTTTGGCGCAACCTCAAGTTTCGCGATCGTTTGCCTGTCGAAGCAGCCACTTTCCCCAATGGAACATGCCAAATCCGATCGCGAACGGAATGCCACCGACCACCAGTGGCAAGAGCAGAACGGAAGGTTCCTGGAATACCATTCCCGCTCCCATGACGACGATCACCAGCGAGCACAGCCCGCTACAAGTCATGACCAGGATACCCACGCCGAGCAGCAGGCCGCCAAAGAGCTGGCTCATCGATCGGCCCTCGCGCGCGCAAGCACTCCCGCGCCCTCGGCACCCGGGCGGTAGAAGCTGTTATAGGTGTCGAACGGTATGATCTGGCCCTCGGGAGTGACGAAGTGGACGCAACTGCGCTTCACTGTCGCCAGGTCGAAATTGTACCGGTCCAGGAACTGCAGGATCACTACCCGGAAGCTGTTGGCATAGCCCAGGTCCTCGGGAACCAGCGCCTGGGGCAGGCAGCACAGGACGCCGGCGAGCTTCTCCTCGGTATTGCACTGGGTGGTGGCGAGGCTCAGCAGGTCGAGGATCGCCTGGCGCAGTGCCGGATAGGCCTCGTAACTGATCGTGTTCGGCCCCTGCAGGATCAGCTCGCGCGGCAGCAGCGAGGTGATCGGCGTCACCGTTCGACCGTCGCGCAGGCCATAGCCAATGCAGATCTGGTCCGGATTGCACGGTAAGGGGATCATGTCCCCGGCGTCGAACACGCCTGCCTTGGCAACTTCCCGCCGGATCTGGCTGAGAAGCATGCGGTTGGCCTTGCCGTCGAAGCCCTCGTTGCGCCCGGCGTCCTGCACCGGCTGGAAGGTGACGCCGCGCACACAGGACCATTCGAGCGCGTGGCTGACGATATCGGCGATCTCGCCGTCATTCACCCCACGCTTCACCACCGCGACGAGCGTGGTGGACAGGCCGACGCGTTCGAGCGCCTCGAGCGCCGCGCGGCGGATGCGCGAGAGGCGCGCACCGCGCAGGTTGACGAGCGCATCATCGTCCAGGCTGTCGAACTGGAGATAGACTTCGAGCCGCGGGGCGTAGCTGGCCAGGCGCGTCACGAATGCCTCGTCCTGCGCGATCCGGACACCGTTGGTGTTGATCATGACGTGGCGGATCGGACGGCGCTTCACTGCGTCGAGTATCTCGAAGAATTGCGGATGCAGGGTCGGCTCGCCGCCGGAGAGCTGGACCAGGTCCGGCTCACCCTCGCTTTCCACCAGGGCATCGAGCATGGTCTCGATCGTGGCGAGCGGCAGGTGGCCGCCATGCAGGTCCTCAGCGTCGGCGAAGCATACGGGACATGCGAGATTGCACGCCGAGTTGATCTCGACGATCGCGAGGCAGCTATGCTGCTCATGGTCGGGACAGAGGCCACAATCGAACGGGCAACCGGCCTCGGTGCGCGTCTGGGTACGCAGCGGCCGATCGCCGGGCTTCAGCCAGTCCTTCTGCGATCGCCAATAGGCGAGATCGTCGCTTATCAGCGTCTTCTGGACACCGTGCACGCGGCAGCGCTTTAGATAATAGACCTGCTCGTCCTCGATGATCACCTTCGAGGGAACCGTTTCCAGGCAGGTCTCGCACAGACTCGTGGTCTGGCCGTGGAAGATATAGGGCGCCGCCTTGCGGTCAGGCGACAGCTGGACGGGCGCGTCCGCGAGCGATCCAGAGGAGTGCATAGACGCTGAGTCCGATCATCACGAAGTGGAATATGTTGAACGGGCCGATGAGCCTTGGATAGGGCTTGAGGAATTCCCAGGCAAATCGCTGCACCGCGTAGAACAGCACGAAGGCGTGAAAGCCATGTTGCGTCGCCCAGCGGCGCTCCCGCGCTAGGGCGAGCCAATAGACGGCGAGGAACGCTGCCATGGCGAGCGATTCATAAACCTGCACGGGGTGCCGGGCGATGCCGTCTCCGAGATCCACGGCCCAGGGCAGGCTCGTCGCGATACCGTAGGTCTGGTCGGCCAGGCCGGCGAACAGGCATCCCCAGCGCCCGACGATAATCCCGAGCGCCAGCGGGATGACAAATGGACCGCCGGTAGAGCCACGGACGCCGCAAGCCCATTTCCACAGCTCGACCGCGACGATCGCGCCGGCAAGGGCGCCGGCGATCGAGTGCGACAGGACCGGATGCGCGTCGCGGAGCGTATTCAGCGACCCCAGCAACCAGGCGCCGATCGCACCGCCCAGTGCGAGGCTGATGAAATATCCCGGCGCCGTCTGGCGGGCGAGACCTTCGACGCTCGTGCGACGCCGGCGATACACCCAGCGCGCGCCCAGGAACGCAGCAATCCACGCCGCGAGGTCGCCGACATAATGATACCAGGGTGCGGCGGCGATATGGATCACAGCTGTCGTTATCACGGATCGCGAGCGCCGCGGAACCCGTGGCACGCCGGATTCAAGCCGCAATCGCAATGCTTCGACTGTTCTCGAACTATATGGACAGCCCGACAACTATTCGATAATCATCGAAGAATGTTGAGCCCACTCGACGCCGTCGAATCGCTTGCCGCGCTTGCCCAGGAGCATCGGCTCGCGGCGTATCGCCTGCTTGTCCAGGCCGGCGACCTCGGACTTTCCGCCGGGTCGATCGCCGAGCGGCTCGGCCTGCCGCCAAGCTCGCTCTCTTTCCACCTGACCCACCTGGTGCGCGCCGGCTTGATCGAGCAGCAGCGCCAGGGGCGCTCGCAGATATACCGGGCGAATTATGTGGCGATGATCAGCCTGATCGATTTCCTGACGGAGAATTGCTGCGGCGGTGCAGCCTGCGGGCCCGCCATCGCCTGCGCGCCGGCAACTCGGGAGGACGCCGCATGACCGACGTGACCATCTGGCATAATCCGGCGTGCGGCACCTCGCGCAACACGTTGGCGATGATCCGGGCGACCGGCGTGGAGCCGACCGTCATCGAGTATCTCGAGACCCCGCCGTCGCGCGCCAGGCTCGTCGACCTGATCGCCGCCGCCGGGCTGACGCCGCGCGCCTTGTTGCGGCAGAAGGGCACGCCCTATGTCGAGCTCGGGCTCGACGATACGAACCTGGGCGACGCGGCGCTGGTCGACGCGATGCTCGCGCATCCAGTCCTGATCAATCGCCCCCTGGTCGAGGCGCCACTCGGAACACGCTTGTGCCGACCCTCCGAAGTCGTGCTCGAGATCCTGCGCGATCCCTTGCCGGCCGATTTCGTCAAGGAAAACGGCGAGGTCGTGCGCGCATGATCGTGCGCGACGCCAGCCCGAACGATGCGGCCGCGATCGCCGCGATCTACGCGCATCATGTGCTCCACGGCACTGCGACCTTCGATACCGAGCCCCTGCCCGTGGAGAGCTGGCGGCAGAAGATCCTCGAGATACGCTCCAGGGGCTGGCCAATCATCGTGAGCGAGCAAGACGGTGCCGTCACCGGCTATGCCTATGCGACGCAGTTCCGCGACCGCCCGGCCTATGCCGCGACCTGCGAGAACAGCATCTATGTGGCACCCGATGTGCTCGGCGGCGGGATCGGCACGGCGCTGCTGTCCGCGTTGGTCGAGCGTGCCAGCCAGCGCGGCTTCGAACAGGTGATCGCGGTGATCGGCGGCGGCGAGCCGGCCTCGGTCGCGCTCCACGCCAAGCTGGGCTTCGTCCATGCCGGGCGCATGCGCGGTGTCGGCCGCAAGTTCGGGCGACTGCTCGACACCGTCTATATGCAGCGTACGTTGCCTGGAGGTGCCGCCGCATGAGCGCGCTCCCCAATATCGATCCCGCCTTTGCTGACCCGTCGCTGTCGCGGGTGCTCGATACCCCCTGTATCGCGTCCCATTCGCCGCGCATCTTGCTACTCTATGGGTCGCTTCGCGAGCGCTCCTACAGCAAGCTGCTGATATTGGAGGCGGAGCGGCTTCTGCAGGCCTTCGGGTGCGAGACGCGGGTGTTCGATCCCGCCGGCCTGCCGATGCCCGACAGCGTCGCCAGCGACCACCCCAAGGTTGCCGAGTTGCGCGCACTCTCGCTCTGGTCCGAGGGGCAGGTCTGGTGCTCGCCCGAGCGGCACGGCGCGATCACCGCAATCCTGAAGGCACAAATCGACTGGCTGCCGCTGGAGGATCGCGGCATCCGGCCTACCCAGGGGCGCACGCTCGCCGTCATGCAGGTCTCCGGGGGGAGCCAGTCGTTCAACGCGGTGAACACGCTACGCCTGCTCGGTCGCTGGATGCGGATGATCACCATCCCCAACCAGTCGAGCGTGCCCAAGGCCTATTCCGAATTCGACGACGCCGGCAGGATGAAACCTGGCCCGCTCTACGATCGCGTCGTCGATGTGATGGAGGAACTGGTCAAGTTCACGCTGCTGACCCGCGGCCGCAGCGCATATCTGACGGATCGCTATTCGGAGCGCCGGACAGAAGGCCGGCGCCCGGCGGGTGCCGAGCATCTTGCCGCCCTCTCCGAACTGGCGGCCACCGCCAAGTGACCGCGCCGCTCGCGCGTCGCCTGCTGGCCGAGGGCTTCGGTTCGGCCATGCTATTCGCGGCGGTGATCGGGTCCGGAATCATGGCGGAGCGCCTGGCGGGCGGCAACGTCGCCTTGGCGCTCCTGGCGAACAGCGCGGCGACCGGCGCAATGCTGTTCGTGCTGATCACGATCCTGGGCCCCATCTCCGGCGCCCATCTCAACCCGGCGGTTTCTCTCGTCATGGCGATTCGCGGCGCGCTCGGGTGGCGCGACATCGCGCCCTATGTGCTGACCCAGCTGCTATGCGGCATTGCCGGGGCGTGGCTGACGCATCTCATGTTCGAGGTCCCGATACTGCAGGTCTCGACGCACATGCGGACCGGGCCGGGACAATGGGCCGGCGAGGCCGTCGCGACGTTCGGACTTGTCCTCACCATCCTCGGCATCGCACGACAGCGGCCGTCCCTGGTGCCTGCTGCTGTCGCGCTGTACATCACCGCCGCCTATTGGTTCACCTCGTCGACCAGCTTCGCCAACCCCGCGATCACGGTTGCGCGAAGCCTTACCGACAGCTTCTCCGGCATCGCTCCGCGCAACGTGCCGATGTTCATCCTCTTCCAGCTCGCCGGGGCACTCCTGGGCGCAATGGCAGTGAATGTGCTGTTTCCGAAATCCTTCGCGAGGGAAGGTGAGCGGCCGCTTTATCCGGGCGCGCTCCCGAAAGCGGACTGACTGCAAACGGCCCGCTTCCAGCCATCGGATATCGATCGCCCCTGCGAGATCCAGCCCGCCAACGATCAGAAAGCGATACTCAAACTCGCTTTGGCCCCGTTGTCGCTGGTTTTGGTCCCCAAGGCACCTGAATAGCGAATGGCGACCGATGTCCCGGGCGCCACGCGCCAGCCGAGCGAGATCTCCGCTAACCCTGCATCCTTTGCCAGTGGTGCGCCCGCTATGGTGAACGGAGCGCTGCCGGCGAGCCGCATCTCCGATAGTGAATCCGTCGCGTCAAAGCGGTGCTGCCATCCGAGCGTGAACCCGGCCACGATTGGTCCTGTAATGGCGGTCGCGCCCTTGAAGCCCAATGTCGACGCGGTCGTGGTTCGGCTGTGGCGAGCGACGGTTAGCGCCGCGCCGCCCCCCTCGGTGAAGGCATCGGCCTGTACGCGGACGCTGGAGACGCCAGCAAAGGGTTCGACCCAGCCCGTCCCCAGCGGCACGCGGTATCCAAGTTCGCCGAAGCCCTGCAGGGTGCGGGCATCGTAACGTCCGCGCAGATTATCGGCGAAGCCAGGGAAGGTGACCGAGCGCGCGGCGTCGATCTTCGACCAGCTATAGGCCGCGCCGGCGCGCAGTTGGACATTGCCGAAGCCGCCGCCGACATAGCCGAGCAGGTGATAGGATTTGACGTCGGCATGGCTGGCGCGCGCGTCGATCCCGAAGTTGCCGTTCGAATAGCCCCCGGCAAGGCCGGCGCGCAGGCCGCTCTCGCCCAGCGCCAGGTCCGTGCCGATCAGCACGCCCTTGGTGTCCCGCTCGAGCGTCGCGGCATTGCCGTTCCCACCGGTCGCACCCCAATTGCCGATCGCCTGCATCCAGGCGCCGGCTCCGCCTTCGGCTTCGGTAAGACGATTGAGCGCGGCCATGCGGGGGAGCCGCGAATCCTCGACCAGCGCGGTGAGGACGCCTGGATAGATCTCGCCCGACAATGCATCGAAGGCGCCTTGGGCTTCGCTTTCGGTCTGGAGGTCGAGGATCGCCGCCTTGATCGACGCGGCGTTCGCCGGTCCGTCGACCGCGGCGGCCACCGCGGCCTGGTTCGGCGTTCCCGCAACCGAGATGAACGAGGCGAGCTGCGCGACATCGAGATACAGCGCCTCGCCTTGTCCAATGCTCTCGAAAACAGGCACGAGCCCGACGAACAGGCTTTGCCGAGCGAGTCCTTCGAAGATGATGCTGCCGCGAGTGATCGGCGCGAAGCGCGAGAGGAGGATCTCGTATCGATCGCCGATATGGTAGCGCCCGGCGACTTGCTTGACGAAGGCGATATGCGTGCCGTCGGCGAGCACGAAGCTGTTGCCGTCGGAATCGATCCGGCCGGCACGGCCGGCTGTATTGGGATCGAGGCCGATGGTCAGGATGCCGCCCGAGCCCTGAGCATAGGTTCCAGCGCCGACGCTCGAATCCATGTCCACCAGCAGGCTTCCCGTCCCGCCTTCGGAAGCGATATGAAGACGGCCGAAGCTCGCATTCGCGCCGCCGAGCAGTTCCACGACACCCTGTCCGGGAAGGAAGTCGGGCCCGGCGATGCGTCCCCCGATATAAGTGTCGGAACCACTGGTCCAGCTCGAGCCCGTGCCCGAAAGCGTCACGCGAGACGGCGCGTCGCCGAGGCTGCCGATATTAGCTCCGCTGCCGGTGAGCAGCCGGCCGCTATTGGTGACTTCGATCGTCCCGGCGGTCATGTCGAACAGGCCGCCCAGCACTGCGAATTGCGAGCCGGCGCCATCGACGCTACCGAACGCACTTCCGCCCGGTGCTTCGCCGCCGAAGGCGACCTGTCCGTGCAGCGTGACTTGTCCGCCGCCCGAAGCGGCGATTTCGCCGGTGCTGCCCACGCCCTCGCCGAACCTGGTCACGGCCTGGTCGGAGCCGAGTTCTATCGCCCCGCCGGCGAGGACGCGGACGAAGCCCGATCCGCCCGCGGTTCCGAAAATGCCCGCGCCGTCGAGCCGGACGACCGATCCGGCACCATCGGCCTCGAGTGCGCCCGCCGCGTTCGCGCCAGCGCCGATGGTGATGCCGCCGGTGCCGGTCAGCACGCCGCCGTTGTGCGCGGCGATACCGCCGGTGCCGCCGTTCGTCCCGAGCGTGAAGTTGCCATGGGTTTGGGCGAAGGTGGTTCCCGCTCCGTCGATAATGAGGGAGCCCTGGCCGGCATCGCCCAGCGTGAAGGCCTGGTCGGTGAGGTGGACGACGGCGGTTGCGCCCCCGGTCAGCTTGATCCGGCCGTTGCCGGATTCGCCGAGCACGATCGCACCCGTCTGCGACCAGCGCGTGCCCGGGCCGTCGACACCGAGCGCGCCCTCCGCACCATTTCCCACGCCGATACGCAGCAGGCCCTTGCTCGCCAGTTCGCTGCCGCTCGTCACCGTGGCCTCGGCACTGCCGGCGTCGATGCCGAGGTCGAGCGACCCGGCATTCCCCCATAGAGCGCCGTTGCCGAGCGAAACCGCGCCGGCCGCCCCATCGCCCACCGATACGCCGACCGAATTGATCACAGCCGTGCTCGCCGTCAGCGAACCGAAGGTACTGCTGCCCGGAATACCCGCGGCGCGATATCCGATCAGAGCGATCCCGCTGAAGGTCAGCGTGCCGCTGTCGATCACTTCGATGATGCCCGTCCCGCCGAACGCGCCGGCATAGGCCTGGCCATCGACCGTGAGGCTCGATCCCGCGCCGGTCACGACGACCTCGCCGTCCGAGCCCAGCCCGACGCCGATGCCGGTGCGGGCGTCGGGATTCGAGGCCCTGACGGTGCCGCCGCCGGCGACGCGCAGCGAGCCGGCGCCCGCGTCGAGCAGGAGCGACTGGTCGCCGGGGTCGATCGCCATCGCACCGCCGACGCCGAGATTGCCGCCGATCGTTACCGTCGATCCGCTATCCACCGTCGTTCTGCCGGTGCCATATTCGCTGCCCAGTGCGACGCCGCCAGCGGCGGTCCAGGCCGACTGATTGGCCAGGTCGATCGAACCGGTCGCTCCCGCGCTGCCCAGGACGACCTCGCCGCCGGTCTCGAGAGTCGATCGGTCGAGCGATACCGCGCCGTTGCTCGCCAACCCGTCGGGGTTGTCGGTGCCGACGCCTCCGAACCCGCCGACCATCAAATTCCCGGCGACCGAGAAAACGGCCTGATCGGCGAGCGCGACCGATCCCGTCCCCCCGATGGCGCCGATCAGCGCGGTGTCGCCGAACCGCAAGGCCGACATCTGTCCCGACACCAATACCGAACCGACCGATCCCGCCCCGATGCCGATCGTGCTCTGGCTCGCAGCGGCGGTGACTGCGCTGCCGCCGCTGATCGTCAGGCTGCCTTGCTGGCCCGCTCCGAAATAGCCGCCCACGTGCAGGCTGCCGGACAGCGAGGCGCCGGACACGAGGTCGAAAGCCGCGGAACCCGATCCGCCCGTCATCCCGATGATCAGATCCCCGGCAGTGATCCGCGATCCGGTGAAGACGCTGAGCGTCGCGGCGCCCCCGCGCGCGCCGATCACCACCTGCGTCGCATCCAGGTCGCTGAAGTCGGACATGCGGAGCGTACCGGTGGCGCCAAGGAGCCCGGCCATGACTGCATAGGCCGAGTTCCACGTCCCGCCTGACATCGTCACCTGGCCGTCCGATCCGGCGCCGAAGCCAATGACGGAAGGCACGAAGGCCTGACTGGTGATCAGGGTGCCGCTGATGTTCAGGATGCCGCGGCCGGTGACTCCGGTTTCCTGCCCAGTGGGACCCGACTCGCCGCCAACCTGGACGGTAAGGACCGTCGCGGTGCCTCCGACGTCGAGTTCCGCAATGCGATCGTCCGGCCCGCTATGGTTTATGCGAACCGTGTCGGCGGTGAGCTCGCCAAGATAGGCCTGCAACCGACCTGTGTTGACGGTCAGATCGTCCATGTCCCACTGCGCGGCGAGCGCCATGACATTGCCCACGCCGCTATCGGCGTCGCCGAGGCGCACATCGCCGCTCAGCACCGTCGATGCGATGTCGAGATTGAGTTGCCCTTCGCCGCCTGCGATGCCCAGCGACAGGTTGCCGGTTTCGATCCGCCCGCCGCTCGCGGCGGAGAGTACGCCGCGGCTGCCGCTGCCGACGCCGGCGACGGTGCCGACGGATCGCCACGCGCCGGTCACATTGACCGTGCCGGCGCCGCCATTCGCGCCGATCGTATCGAGCGGCCGGCCATCACTGCTGCCCGAGAAGAACAGCGAGCCATCGACGTTCAGCACCGCGTTCGAATTGCCGGCGGTCCCGACGAGTACGCGATAGACGCTCTTGTCGCCGGCTTCGGTCGGCGCGTTCGACGAACTCGCATCATTGTTGACGATGATCGTGTCGGCGGGGGCGGGTGCGCGATTCTCGTTCCAGTTGGCGGGATCGTCGAAGTCGGTCGATGCAGATCCGTTCCATGTCACGCTCTGCGCATGTGCTGGCGCGGCAATGCCGGCGAGCACGGTCGTGGCCAGAAGCGCAGTGGCGAGGCGGGGCGGGGGGACGAACGCACGGCGGTACGACATGGCGGGAACTCCGATCGAAGATTCTCGCGGTTTGACTAGGGGACCCGCTCGGGGCCCGCGTCATGCAAACGCATGACGGCAAGCCACTGATATTGCGCAAGACCTGCCCCGCAGGAGACGCCCATGCGCACACCATTTGCTTTTATCGCCCTGATGTGTGCCCCCGTGGTCCAGGCGCAGGTGACCGCGACGTCGGTACCGCCGGTTTCCAGTCCGCCGATACCGGCCGATCGTCCGCCAGCGGATGCGCAGCTTCAGACGACCCGCGTGAACGTGCAAAAACTGCCGTCGAGCGCAGTTACGCTGGGACGACCGTTTGGCTGGACGGAGCCGGTCCCACTGGCAATGGCGGGCACTGCGTTGGCCATCTCACGGGGCCGGCCGATGTCGTCGCTTCCGTGCGGGGTGTTCTACGACATGGTCGATTTGTCGATGGCGCTGGCGCGGGGCTTCCATCTGGCCGGGTACAGCGCCGATGCGTTGCCACAGGGAAGCGACAGGGCGGACGAGATGCCGGTGCTGGAGGCGATCGCGATCGACGCCGCGGGCAACGACGCGACGACCGATCTGCCGAGTGCGATCGCAATCCGCATCCGCCCGCCGGTGGTTACCCTGCGCGCTGAGGCGGGAATGACATGCGGTTCGGCCTATCGCCTCTCGATGACGCTGGAGGGGCCGGCGGGAATCGAACCGTTCGACTCCGCGCGCCCGCCAGAGCCGCGCCGCTAGGGCACGCGTCCGGACGGCGGGAACTTGCTGTAATGGGCTCGAACCGGAGAGAGCGCCACCCCCGCTCGAGCGGCATCGAACACGACTATTCCCTCGACGATCACATGACCGCGCTCGACGTCGCCCGGATCGGGAAAGAGCCGCAATGCGTCGGGCGTGCCCTCGGCAAAGACGGCGCGTGTGACGCGGATTGGCTGGTAGAAGGCGCGCCTGTATCCGGAAGCCTGCCGCTGTTCGATCGATATCAACAGGCATGATGGCGGACGACAGCCCGGCTGCGCGGAGAGGTAGAACAGGCCACTGTGCCGCGTTCCCAGGAACAGCGCAGGCGTCAGGCATGGGCCGGCCACGTCGCAGGTCCGCTTCAATGCGTCCTCCGGACCCGGCCGTGTTTGCGGCATACCCGAAAGCGGCGGCGCGGCGACGAGCAGCGCGTAAGCAATGAGCGGGTGCATCGCCACCCTGTCAGCGTTTGTGGACGATCAGCGTGACGCCGTCGATCGACAGGTCGAGCCGCCTCGGATCCTTGGCCCGCTCGATCAGGAAGCCGTTGCCCGGGCGCGCAGCAATGATCGCGTCCGAGGCCGCCGTCAGCGCGATCTGGACGGTCGGTACGCGCGGATAGTCGCACGAGATCTCGACCAGGTTCTTCGCTACGCGCTTCACCGTAATGACGACGCCCGATTGCGATCCGCCACGCGTGTCGGCGACGACATCGCCCTCATAGGTTCCCGCGACAATTCCGGCGAGATCGACCGCGTGTTGCGCATGTAGTGGAGCGGGAGTCGCCGAAACTCCGACGGGGATCAGGACGAGGGCGGCGAGGGGCAGGATGGAGCGCATCATTTTTCTCCTTGAGAACGCGTGGCGCCGCACCCTCAGCGAGCCCGGAAATGGACATTGGGGATGACCAGCCGCTGCTCGATTCCGTTCGCGCGCACCGCCTGGACGACCAGCCGCGCCGTGTCGCTGTCGGCAGTGAGCCAGGTCTGATCGGCGGGGACCACCACTGTGATCCGCGTGTCGCTCCAGTCGAGGATCTTGAGCTGGGCGCCCGTCGATCCGGCGGCCTGGGGAAACAACCCCACGATGCTGAGCGCTCGGCGCTGGTCGAATCCCTTGCCCGAGATGACCAGGGTCATGCCGTTGCGAAGGGTTACCGGTGCGCCTCGGCCATTGACCTGAGCGATATAGGACCCGTCCGGGAGATCGACGAGATGATGCATGCGAGCGCGGAGCCGCTCGGCCGCGCGCGGGTCGATCGGGCGCGAGACGATGTCGCGCAGTCCGCCGTTGGATAGCCGCGCCTGTGCGTTGGCGGTGTGGCTCGTCAGCGTCAGGACGAGTACCGCCGCGATCGTCAGGGGCATGAGGGGCATCACCGCGCCCCTCAATTCACCGGACGACGCGGCGGATAGGGTCGGCCGGTCAGCGGGTCGATTCCCGCAGGCCCGTTGATCCGCAGCCGAACGCTCAGGCCGCCCCAACATGGGCGTGGGAACCGGCGATGGTCGAGGCCCATGCTCTTGGCGAACAAGGGAGTCGTGATGTTGTAATCCTGGGCCAGCGCCGGCGGGCCGTTGTTGTCGCGCGCCCAGCCGCCCATCTCGCTTTGATAGCCGGCGGGCACCGGCACCTTCTCGCGGATCGCCTCCACCAGATGGAAGCCGTTCGCGCGTATGGGACGCAAGTCGATCGTCGCGCCGACGCCATATTCGCGGCACTCGTGCCCGGGAACCGTAACACCGGAAAATTCCGCATAAAGGTTCGGCGCGGGCCCGATGACATTACCCGTGCCGGGGGCGCGCTTCACTGTCCATCCTGCCGGCTTTTGGAACCGGATCATGCTCTCGGGGATATGGGTGAGCTCGATCGTCTCGTGCCGGACCGGGACCGACGACGGGGGCATGCCCCGCGATGTCAAGATCTTCGCCTTCGCTTTGGGAGTTTGGGTGGATTGGCCCGCCACTCCGAACGCGCTCGCGAGCGAAAATATAGCGATCAGCGGAAACATCTGCATCTCGAAATTCCTTTCCCGGTCTTCTGCAGCGGCGGCGAACGGCGCGTCATCCGTTCGGATGACGGAAGCGTTTCTGCTCAAGCGGCAAGCACCATGCGGACCAGATCCGCCTGCCGGTGTGCGCCCGATTTGTCGAAGATGCGCTGCAGATGCGTGCGCACGGTGGTGCGCGCGACGCCGAGATGCGCCGAGGCCTGGCGCAGCGAGGCGCCCGCGCATAATGTTTCAAGCAGCCGCGCCTCGGCGGGCGTGAGCCCGAACCGCCGGGCGAGGCTGGACAGGCGGAACGCCCGATCGGCGCCGGGCGGGCGCAGTGTCGCGATCACCTGGGCCACGCCCTCGTCGCTGCGCAGCGGCACGAGCTGGACTTCGAGAGCGGTGTCGGCCTCGCCGACCCGAAGAGTCCGGCTTGCCGCGCCGCCGGCCAGCACGGCGCGCATGGCGGTCGCAAGCTTATGGGCGCCACGCGCGTCAGATGCGGACAATCTGCCAAAGACCAGCTCAAGCGGCATGCCCGGTCCTAGCAGTGCGCTTGCCGCGGGGCTCGCAAGCACGAGCCGGCAGTCACCGTCGAGCAGCAGGATCGCCGGTGCTTCTTTCGCGACGCAAGGAAGCTGCCCCGCGATCGACGGAGTGGCGGCGCTCGGAGCATCACTGGCTAGGTCATTGCAAAACCGGTACATCATCGAGATCCCTTTCGAGCTGGTCGCTTCGCAAAAGGAGTCTCGGAATTTGGCCACCGATCCGGACACAGCAGGCGCAAAGGATTTCGCGTCGGCCGGCATTGACGAAGCGCTCTATGCCGATTTGCACCGTGTCGCGCGCCGTGAGCGGTTCCGCGCGGGTCGTCCGGACACGCTCCAGACCACGGCAGTGCTCCACGAAGCCTATGTCCGGCTCGCCGCGCGATCGGCTTGGGAGAGCCGCGACCATTTCCTGGCCGTCGCCGCCACCACGATGCGCTACGTGCTCGTCGATGCGGCGCGCGCCCGCCTTGCGGCGAAGCGTGGCGACGGCGAACGGGCGATGCCTCTCGATGCGGCAGGCGACATGGCGATGGACGCGGAAGACCGCCAGGTCGTGAAGCTCGGCGAGGCGCTCGAGGCGCTGGCATGCTTCGATCCCGAGCTCGCCCGGCTGGTCGATTGCCGGTTCTTCGTCGGTATGACCGAAGACGAGATCGCGCGCGTCCTGGCGATCAGTGACCGCACCGTGCGTCGTCGCTGGCTGCAGGCGCGCGCCTGGATCTACCAGGAAATGGCCGACTAGGATCCGTCGGCGCGCGCCCTCGCGAGCGCGGAGCGCAATCCGGGAATGCTCCTGGTGAACGGATCTGCAGGTGCGCCGAGCGTCCTGAACAGCACCTCGGCCGCGTCGAGATCGCGCGCCGCCTCGTCGAACCTGCCTTGAGCCTGGTCAACCTGCGACCGGGCGCGCAGATACACGCCGTAGAGAATGCCCTTGGTGCCGAGCGGCTTGAGGCCGGGCTCGGCCGAGGCGAGCAGCGCCTGCGCCCGCGCCGGTTCGCGTTGGTGTGCGTAGCCTTCCGCCAGCGTCATCGCCGTCATCAGCGTCACCGGCGCCGTCGCCCCGGCGAACTGGACCGCCATGTCATGCGCCTCGACCAGTATCGGCATCGCCTTGTCGACCTGGCCGAGGCCGAGCCGGGTACGGCCCACCTGCAGCAGATCGGCCGAGAGGGCCATCGATGGACCGTAGAGCGCGCGGCGCAGCTCCGCGGCCTTCTCAAAGGTGGCGAGCGCAGCTGGGTGATCATCCTTTCGGGCATACCAGCCGCCGCGCAGCTGGAGCAGCGAGATCGCCATCGGCGTGCGCTCCTGCCCGAAGCGCACGACCACGCGCTCGCCCCGCTTCAGGATCGCGTCGAGCTCGTCGAGCCGCGACGCCTCGACCAGATGCACGCCGAGATTGTTGTAACGGATCAGAAGCTTGCGCGGATCGCCGGCATATTCGGCTTCGGCCTCGGGTAATTGCCGGTTCAGGATCGCGATCGCTTCGTCGCGCCTGCCGCGCTGACGCAGGATCTGCGCGCGCGCCGCCCCCGACTCCAGCCGCTCCTTGCGATACCGGTCGGGATCGCTGGCGAAGATGGCATCGGCGTTGTCGAGCAACCGGGTCGCTTCGTCGAGCTTGCCCGTCGCACCCTCGACCGTGCCCAGTGTCATCTCCAATCGTGCCTTTGCGGCCGGATCGTCGTTGCCGACGCCCTTCTCCAGCGCGGTGGCAAGGAGTGTCTGTGCGCCGACGATGTCGTTCACCTGCAAATAGAGCTCGGCAAGCGCCACGACTACCGGCGCCGTTTCGGGTGAATGCCTGCCGAAGCTCTGGATCAGCCGCGCCGCACTGTCGTTGAGCAGCTCTTTGGCTGATTCCGATCCGCCCTTGCCGAAGTCCTGGGCGTTGCGAAACATCAGCGAGACCGCCTCGTTGACGGCTTCGGCCTTGCGCGCCTGCGCCCGGGCAAGGTCACGCTCTGCGGCGACGCGATGCGCCTGGAACGCAAAAGCACCGGCGCCCGCGATCAGTGCGAGCATGATCGCCGCCGCTGCCGCGGTCGCGCCGCGATGCCGCCGCACGAAGCGGCGGAGCTGGTAACCGAAGGTGCCGCGCCGCGCTTGTACCGGCTCGAAGCGCAGATGGCGGCGGATATCGTCGGCGAGGGTGGCGACGCTGGCATAACGCGTAGCCGGCTCGTGCCGCATCGCCTTGAGCACGATGGCGTCGAGGTCGCCCGCGATGCGCGAGGCCGGTACGGGCGATCGCCCCTGCCGCACGGCGGCTCTGCTCGGCGGCTCCGGCTCGTCGTTGATCATCCGGGTCAGCTCGGACGAGGAGGTCCCACCCGGACGCCGCCACGCACCTTCGCCTGCCAATAGCTCATAGAGCACGCCGCCCAGCGCATAGACATCGGTCGCAACTGTCGCCTGGTCCCGGCGGAACTGCTCGGGTGCGGCATAGTCGGGAGTCAGCATCGCCTGGGTCAGCGTCTGGCCCGGTGCCGCCTCGTCGAGGATCTTCGCTATGCCGAAGTCAAGCAGACGCACGCGGCCGCCGTCATCGACCATGATGTTCGCAGGCTTCAGGTCGCGGTGCACGATCAGGCGGCTATGAGCGTAGCTGACCGCGTCGCACACCTCGAGCATCAGCCGTAACCGCTCCTCGATCCTGGCATGCCGGCCGGCACACCAGGTCGTGATCGGCTCTCCTTCTACATATTCGAGCGCGATGTAGGGACGCCCGTCGCGTGCTACGCCGCCGTCGATGAGCCGCGCGATCCCGGGGTGCTCAAGGCCGGCGAGCATGCGCCGCTCGGCATCGAACTGTGCCAGCCTCTCGGTCGCTTCGGGCCGTAACAGCTTCAGCGCGACATGTTGCGCGAACCCGGCGCCGCTGCGTTCGGCGAAATAGACCTCGCCGGTACCACCGCGCCCGATCAGCCGGACGATCCGGAATGCGCCGACGCTGTCGCCGGCGTTCAGCGAGCTATATTCGACAGGTGCCGGCGCCCGGTCTGCCGAAGTGCTTTCGAACAGGCCGCTGCGGCCATGCGCCTCCAGCATCGCTCGGACTCGCTCCCGCACGAAGGGATCGAGCGCCATCGCGTCGAGCGCCTCCTCCCGGCCTTCGCTCTTCTCTACGAGGCGGTCGAAAGCGTCGCGGATCGTTGCCCATTCGGAAGAGGTTGGTTGGCGCATATCTTCGGCTTTCGGGAAGGGCCATGTGCGGCGACGGTAACCGCGCGCACCTCCGATGGGAATGGTAAGCAGGCTGCGATGGTGAGCGCATCGGGGGGAAGGCAAGTCAGAGCCCGATTCAACGCCGGCAACAGGTCGATACCGTTCGGGGCCTCCCCGGTTGGAACGGCAGCTGTCGTCGGTCCGCCACCGGAAAGCGGACGGGCGGCTGACGGCCCGAAAGCCGCCATACTCCCTTGAGAGACGCGCTTCGTGTTGACCCATGGCTTGCCGGCCGACTGCTCTGCCGCCGGCAGCGTTATCCAGCGCGCCGACAGCAGAGCGGGTGACGGGACGCAATAAGCTATTGTCGTTCGCCCGCGGCCTGTGTCACCCCACGCCGCCGATGAGCAAGGAATGCAACTTGGGCGTTACGGGCGAGACAAACGCGCTTGAGCCTGGCCGAACGGCTCGCCCGACAATCGACGATGTCGCTGCGTTGGCCGGGGTCGGGCGGGCTTCGGTGTCCCGTGCACTGAATGATCAGGCCAACGTCAGCGCCCGCATGCGCGAGCGGGTGATGCAGGCAGTCAAGGCCCTCGACTACCGCGTGAACCCCCAGGCTCGCAGCCTGGCCAGTCGTAGCGGCAAGGCGCTTACGTTGATCAACTGTACAGCGTTCGATGCCGATCCCAACTCCTACTATTTCGCTGCGCTGGAACTTGGCGGCCTGCGCGCCGCGGCGATTGCTGGTTTCGAATTGTCGACGCTCAACATCGACGTGGACGACCCGTATCGCAGCGAGAAGGTGATCGAGCTTTTCGAATCAGGACGCAGCGCGGGAGTGATCCTGGCGCCGCCCCTGTCGGACGACTCCGCGCTTGCTGCGGCGCTGGCCGAACGCAAATGTCCGGTCGTGTGCGTTTCGCCCAGCGACGCGGTCCGCGAGATATTGCCGGGCGTTGGTTTCGATGAGGCGGGGGCAGGCGAGGAAGTCGGGAAGCTGGTTCTGGCGCACGGTCACCGGCGGTTCGGATATCTGCTCGGCATTGAGGGGCACCTTTCGGCCGAGAAGCGTTTTGACGGCTTTCTGCGCGCGCTCGCACAAGCCGGACTGGGCGCCGAGGCGGTCACGCCGCTACGCGGGAATTTCAGTTTCCGTTCGGGCGTAGAGCTGGGTCAGGGGTTGCTGGACAGCGCCACGCGCCCCACTGCGATCGTCTGCGCCAATGACGACATGGCGGTCGGCGCGCTGTTCGCGGCACACCGCATGCACCTCGTCGTGCCGGACGATATTTCGATCGTCGGCTTCGACGATGCTCCGATCTCCGCGCATATATGGCCGCCGCTAACCACCGTACATCAGCCGATCCGCCGGATCGCCGCTTCGGCGGTGGAGCAGTTGGTCGAGATGCTGCTGCGCGGGCAAGCGCCAAGGCCGCGGTTCGAAACGATCGGCTATCATCTCGTCGAACGCGAATCGCTGGCGACGGCGCGCGACTGAGAAGCGCTACCGGGGCGCGCTGTCTCCCGAAAGTCTCAGTAACCGATGAACCTTGTTCCCCACGAACTTTGTCATTGACACCGTTGACGCATGCCCCGTAGCAAACTGGAAGCGCTTCCAGTCCGCTTGGGCCGGGGCCGTAACGATCGCAAAGATCGGGCACGCAGGTCCAACAGAGGCCTAACAGGGGAGAAGGATATGGGCCTGAAGGGGCGCTTCGGTCGCAATGACCGCATCCGCATGCAGTTCGCACTGACCGCCTCGGCGCTGGCGATGGCCACCGCGCTGCCGACGATCGCCCGCGCGCAGGAAGCCGCGGCACAGGACGATCAGGCGGCGGACACCACGAGCAGCGAGGATATCGTCGTCACGGGCCTGCGCGCCGGCCTGCAGAATTCGATCAACACCAAACGTGACGAGACCTCGATCGTTGAGGCGATCTCGGCCGAGGACATCGGCAAGCTTCCCGACGTCTCGATCGCCGAGTCAATCGCACGCCTGCCCGGTCTCGCGGCGCAGCGCGTCAACGGGCGCGCCCAGGTCATATCGATCCGCGGCCTCGCGCCCGACTTCACCACCACCCTGCTCAATGGCCGACCGCAAGCGAGCTCGGGCGACAATCGGGCGGTGGAATTCGACCAATACCCTTCCGAATTGCTCTCGAGCGTCGTCATCTACAAGACGCCCGACGCGGCGATCTCGGGCATGGGGCTTTCGGGTACCGCGGACCTCCGCACCGTCCGCCCGCTTGCGTTCGGCAAGCGTGCGATCGCGCTCAACATCCGCGGCGAGAAGACCGAGGGATCGAAGCTCAACGACGACGTCCGCAACTGGGGCGGCCGCGCCAGCGTGAGCTATATCGACCAGTTCGCCAACGGCACGTTGGGCATCGCGATCGGCTATGCGCACCTCGACAGCCCGTCGCAGAACAAGCACTTCAAGGCCTATGGCTATGAATCGTTCGGCGGGGTCAGCCCGACGACGGTGCAGCCGGCCGCCGCGGCCGACGCGCTGCTGCTCAACGGCCAGGAAGTCTTCGCGACTTCGCGCCTCAACCGCCGCGACGCTGTGATGGGCGTCATCGAATGGCAGCCCAGCCCGATGGTCCATTCGACCCTCGATCTGTTCTATTCGAAGTTCCACCAGGAAGAGACGACGCGCGGTGCGCAGTGGTTCTCGAACGGCTGGGCGGACGGCGCGACCTTCACCGGCGTCACCACCGCGGACCGCGGCGGATCTCTGATTGCGACCGGCGGCACGCTCAACCGCGGCGTGCCGATCTTGCGCAACGACTTCAACAAGCGTGACGACGAGATATTCTCGGCGGGCTGGAACAACGAGTTCCAGATGGACGATCGCACCCGGTTCATCGCCGATCTTTCCTATTCGAAAAACAAGCGCACCGAGCAGATCCTCGAAACCTATGCCGGCTATGGCCGCGGCACCGGAGGAGTCACCCCGGCCACCCCTGACGTCGGCCGGACCTTCGACACGATCGGATTCGAAGTCCCCGAGGACGGCTTCCCGACTTATGCCGAGGGCCTGAACTATGCCGATGCCGCACAGGTCTCGCTCGGCGACCGCGCGCCTTGGGGCGGTTGGGGGCATGACGGCGCGATCCGCTTCCCCGATGTCGAAGAGAGCATCTGGGCCATCGACCTCAAGCTCGACCATGAGTTCGATGGTCTCCTCAGCAAGATCACCGGCGGCGTGAACTTCACGCGCCGGGAGAAGAGCAAGCGCGTCGACGATTTCGACCTGTTCCTCAAGAACGGCCGCCAGCAGGTGCTGGTCGATCCGGCCGATCTGGTCGAGCCGACTTCGCTCGGTTTCACCGGTTTCGGCAACGTGCTGAGCGTCGATCTCGAAAGCGCGCTCGACAAATATTGGGACCGCGCACCGATCCTCGACGCCAATTATTTCGACAAGAACTGGGACATCGAGGAAGAGCTGCTCACCGGCTTCATCAAGGCCGATTTCAAGGCGGGGCCGGTGCGCGGCAATATCGGCGTGCAGGTGGTCGAGCAGCGCCAGAGCTCGACCGGCGTGGTGATCAACGGGCTCGAGCCCGGCCAGCCGATCGTGCCGGTGCTGCGCACCGCGGGCGAGACCTATACCGACGTGCTGCCCAGCCTGAACCTGATCTGGGAGCTGGGCGGCGGGCATCGCCTGCGCCTGGCAGCGTCGAAGACCATGGCGCGCCCGCGCATGGACGAGATGCGCGCCAATGTGACGCCAGGGTTCAATTCGCTGGTGTGCAGCGGGCAACCGTGCGTGGCGGGCCAGACCGTCAATCCCTGGTCGGCATCGGGCGGCAATCCCAATCTCAAGCCATGGCGCGCCGATGCGCTGGACGTCGCCTATGAGTGGTACGTCAACAAGACGAGCTATTTCTCGATCGCCGGCTTCTACAAGAAGCTGCACAGCTACATCTACCAGCGCACCGACATATTCGACTTCTCGGGCATCCCGCTGCCGACCACCGCATCGGCGATCCCGGCCGGCGTGGTCATCAGCCCGCTCGGCCAGATCACTTTGCCCGCGAATGGCAATGGCGGGACGATCAAGGGCGTCGAGTTCAGCGGCGCGTTCGACTTCGGCACCGTGGTCGACGCGCTCAACGGCCTCGGCGTTATTGGCAGCCTGTCGCTCACCGAGTCCGATCTCAACCCGGCGGACAATGGCCAGGAAGTCCGCATTCCAGGTCTTTCGGGGACGATCTACAACATCACCGGCTACTACGAGAATGGCGGCTTCCAGGCGCGTGCCAGCTATCGCTATCGCTCGGCGTTCAAGGGCGAAGTGGTCCAGCTCTTCGCAACGCGCGGCCAGACCGAGATCCTCGCCGACCGGCAGGTCGATGCGCAGATCGGCTACACGTTCGAGAGCGGGGCGCTGGAGGGCTTCGGCGTGCTGTTCCAGGTCAATAATCTGACCGACTCGCCCTATCGAACCCGGCTCGGCCTCGACAGCGGCGGCACCCACACCGCGGATGGCAGCTCGCTGCTCGAGACCTATGAGAAATATGGCAGGCAGTTCCTGCTCGGGTTCAACTACCGCTTCTAGCGTTCACCCGGACCCCTCCGGGACCATAGCGGGGAAGCGCGAGTAGAGCCTCATGCTTCCCCGTTCTTTTGAACAGGGCGCGTGCTTGCCAACCCGGTCGGCAACCTGCGACATCCGGCGGCAGGCGCGAACCAGAAGGCGCGGGAGAGGCATGCAGCAGCTGAAGCGGATATTGATCGTCGGCGGCGGATCGGCCGGCTGGATGACGGCTGCCTTGCTCTCGCAACTCTTCCAGGGATTGTACGAGATCATTCTCGTCGAATCCGAGCAGATCGGCACGATCGGCGTCGGCGAGGCGACGATTCCCGCGATCAAGAAATATAACGAACTGCTCGGGCTCGACGAGAACGAGTTCATGTCGCGCACCCAAGGCAGCTTCAAACTGGGGATCCAGTTCGTCGACTGGTGGCGCCGCGGCGAAAGCTACATCCACGGCTTCGGTGTGATCGGGCAGGATCTGGGTTGGCTGCGCTGCCACCAATATTGGCTCAAGGCACGCGCAGCAGGCGGGGGATCGGACTTTGCCGCCTATTCGATCAACACCGCGGCGGCGCTCGCCAACAAATTCATGCGCGCCGACCCCAAGCTGGCGGAATCGCCGATCGGCCATATCGCCCATGCCTTCCACTTCGACGCGGGCCTCTATGCCAAGTTCTTGCGCGGCTATGCCGAAGCGCGGGGCGTAAAGCGGCGCGAAGGCAAGGTCGCCGGCGTCGCGCTGCGCAGCGAGGACGGTTTCGTCGAATCGGTGACGATGGACGATGGCGAGGTGATCGCGGCGGACCTGTTCGTCGATTGCTCGGGCTTTCGCGGACTGATTATCGAGGAAGCGCTCGCAACCGGCTACGAGACATGGAGCCAATGGCTGCCCTGCGACCGCGCGATGGCGGTGCCCTGCGCGCGGACCGAGCCGTTCACTCCCTATACGCGATCGACCGCGCGAACCGCCGGCTGGCAATGGCGCATTCCGCTCCAGCATCGCGCCGGCAACGGCCATGTCTATTCGAGCGCCCATATCGACGATGCCGAAGCCGAGGCGCAACTGCTAGCCAATCTCGATGGCGCGCAACTGGCCGAGCCCAACCGCATCCGCTTCACCACCGGCAAGCGGCGCAAGACGTGGAACAGGAACTGCGTCGCGATCGGGCTCGCCTCCGGCTTTCTCGAGCCGCTCGAATCGACCAGCATCCATCTGATCCAGTCGGCGATCATCCGGATGGTGCGGCTGCTCCCCGATGCAGGGTTCGATCCAGCGACGATCGCCGAATTCAATCGCCAGACCGACTTCGAATATGAGCGGGTCCGCGACTTCATCATCCTGCACTACAAGGCGACTGCCCGCGACGACACGCCCTTCTGGCGCTATTGCCGCGACATGGAGGTGCCCGACACGCTCCAGCGAAAGATCGATCTGTTCGCCGCCAATGGCCGCGTGTTCCGCGAGGATGACGAGCTGTTCACCGAGGAGAGCTGGATCCAGGTGTTCCTGGGCCAGGGCGTGATCCCGCGCGGCTATGATCCGCTGGTCGACATCAAGAGCGACGCGCAGGTCGCGCAGTTCCTCGGCAATGTCGAGAACGTCATCGGCAAGTGCGTCGCGGTGATGCCGGGCCACGCCGATTATGTCGCGAAGACGTGCCCGGCGGCCTAGCCTTGCAGCTTGGCGAGCAGCGCCTCGCGCATCCGGGCGAGATGCTGCGGCTCCGTCGCGCCGAGAATGCCCCGCGCCTCTGCCGGCAGGTGCGCACCGGGATCGCCATCGGCGAGGAAGACATAATGCGCGAACATCGCCTGCCACGCGCGGCGCTGGTCGGAAGGAAGGCCGCGGACCGTCATCAGCGCGTGCATCATCGCGTCCCACGGCGTGCCGGGAAGCGCGGGTGCGGGATCCCACCAATAGTTCACCAGCAGGTTGAAGGCATCGAGCGCCTCGACATGGTGATACCATTGATAGGGAATGTAGAGCGCGTCCCCGGGTTCGAGTTCAGCAGTCTGCGCGGCCTCGAGTGCTGTGACGAAACGCGGGTAACGATCCAGATCGGGCGCGGTCAGGTGGACCATGCTCACCTGCACGCCGGCGGGGGTCGGGTTGAACGGACCCATATAGAGATTGCCCACCTGTTCGGGCGGGAACAAGGTGAAGCGCCGATGCCCGGCGACAACGCAGGCGATGTTCTCCGACGGATCATGGTGGATCGCGACCTTGGCGGCGTTGCCGATCCACAGCCGCGCGGGAACCTCGGGCGGCAGCAGCGGCATGCCATGCGCCTCGGCAAAGCCGGGGAAGTTTTCCCGCGCGCTCAGCCCCTGCAGCGCGAGCGCATCGGTGCGCTCCTGAACCAGCCGGTCGAGAAATTCTGGGAGCGGCGCCTGCTCGGGCGTGAAGTTGCGGGAGCCGATCGTCGCGCCATAGTGCATGCGACCTTCGATCTCGGGCGGCGCGCGCATGAATTGCACGGGCTTCGGCGCGGCCATCGCCGCCAGATATGCCGACGCGTCGGCCGCGCGGACCACCGGCCAGTCGCGCACCAGCCCCTTGAGAACCGCGGGTTCTCCAGCGGCGCGTATTTCCTGGAAGCTGGCGGGAGTGACATCGTGCCAGGCGCGGATGGAATGCATTGCGCGAGCCTATCAGGGGAGCGGAGAATGGAGCAACGTTCGATCCGTGTCGATCACGTCGGCCTCGAACGCGAGCCGGTGGTGGTCGTCGAGAATTTCGCACCCGATCCCGAAGCGCTGATCGACGCCGCCGAGGTGCTACTTTTCGCGCCAATGGGGGAATATTATCCGGGCATTCGCGCACCGGTGATGCCGGCCTATTTCGAGGGGCTCGCGCCGGTGCTGACGCCTGTGATGCGCGAGGTGTTCGGTGCGCAGGAACGGATCGGCTTCACCCGCGCACTCTATTCGATCGCGACCACGTCGCCCGCCGAGCTGACGCTCGCCCAGCGCATCCCGCATATCGACGGCGTCGCCGAGGGGATGATCGCGATCCTCCATTATCTGGCGCGAGAGGACCAAGGCGGCACAGCCTTTTATCGCCACCGCTCGACCGGGTTCGAGACCGTCGATGCCGCGCGCCATCGCCGCTATCTCGACGCGCTGCGGGACGACTTCACCGCGCATGGTGAGCCGGAACCCGCCTATATCGAGGGCGATACTGCGATCTTCGAGCAGATCGCCTGCTACGACGCGGTGTTCAACCGCGCGCTGATCTATCGCAGCAGCCTGCTCCACTGCGCCATGCTGCCCAATCATATCGCGCTGCCCGGCACGGCGCGCGAAGGGCGGCTGACCGTGGCGAGCTTCCTGCGCGTGCAATGAGGAGAGAGAAGATGCGTGTCCTGATCGGATTTGCCGCGCTCGCGCTGGCCGGCTGCGCGCAGGGCGAGCGGCCCGCCGGGGGCATTGGCGCGGCGCCTTCGGTCGAGGTCTGGCTGACGCTGCCCGACCAGTCGGCGCTGCTTGCGCGGCAGGCGCCGATCGCGTTGCAGCCGGGCGCGGCGGCGAGGGCGATCACCGTCGATCCGGCGCAGCGCTTCCAGGAGATGGTGGGGTATGGCGCGGCCATCAGCGATGCCTCGGCCTGGCTGATCCAGCGCAGGATGACCCGCGAGCAGCGCGACGCGCTGCTCGCCGACCTGTTCGGGCCGCAGGGGATCGGCTTCTCCTTCACGCGCGTGACGATCGGCGCATCGGACTTCTCGCGCAGCCATTACAGCTATGACGATCGGCCCAAGGGCGAGCGCGATCCCGAACTCACGCATTTCTCGATCGCGCCGGCGCGGGCCGAGGTGCTGCCCACCGTCCGCGCTGCGCGTGCGGTCAATCCCAGGCTCGCGGTGATGGTCTCGCCGTGGAGCGCGCCGGGCTGGATGAAGACGACGGACTCGCTAATCAAGGGGACGCTCCGCGACGACGCTTACCAGCCCTTTGCCGCCTATCTGCGCCGCACCGTGCAGGATTTCACCAGGGAGATCGGCCCGGTCGATTATCTGAGCATCCAGAACGAGCCCGATTTCGAGCCGGAAAACTATCCCGGCATGCGGCTGAGCCCGGTCCAGCGGGCCCGCGCGATCGCGCTGCTCGGCCCCGAGCTGGAGCGCTCGGGGCTGCCGACGCGCATCCTCGACTGGGATCACAACTGGGACCTGCCCGAACAGCCGCTAGGCGTGCTCGCCGATCCCGCCGCCTCGCGTTACGTGGCCGGGGTGGCATGGCATTGCTACAAGGGTGACGTGTCGGCGCAGAGCGTGGTGCGCGGCAAGCATCCCGACAAGGACGTGTTCTTCACCGAATGCTCGGGCGGCGAATGGTCCAAGGCCTGGCCCGACAGCTGGGCATGGACGATGCGCAACCTCGTGATCGGCGCGCCGCGTCACTGGGCGCGCGGCGTGCTGATGTGGAACCTCGCGCTCGATGAGAAATACGGGCCGCATCTCGGCGGCTGCGACAATTGCCGCGGCGTGGTGACGATCGACAGCAAGACGGGCGCGGTCACCCGTAACGTCGAATATTACGCGTTCGGCCATGCCAGCCGCTTCGTGGCGCGCGGAGCGCACCGCATCGCGTCGGACACGAGGCCGGGCGGCGTCGAGACGGTCGCCTTCCGCAATCCCGACGGCACGCGGGTGCTGCTCGCCTTCAATGCCGGCGCGCAGGCTGAGACAGTGACCGTCCAGACCGATGGCGGGCATTTCGCTTATCCGCTGCCGTCCAATGCGGCGGTGACCTTCCGCTGGCGCGGGGTGCGATGACGCAGGGACGCGCCGCGGCCGCCTTCGTACCGGTCACGGCTTTGTTCTTCGCCTGGGGCTTCATCTGCGCCAACAACGACCCGCTGATCGCCGCGATGCGCGCGATCTTCAGGCTTTCCTACACCGCCGCGTTGTTCACGCAGATCGTCGCGTTCCTCGCCTTCGCGACGATGGCGCTGCCGGCGGCGGCGCTGCTCGCCCGCTGGGGCGCGCTGCGCATGATCCTCGCCGCGCTCGCTACGATGATCCTCGGCTGCCTGATCATCCAGATAAGCGCATGGGCGCCGCATTTCCTCCTGGTGCTCGCCGGGCTGTTCGTGCTGATGACCGGGATCGTCGCACTGCAGGTGGCCGCCAATCCGCTCGCCGCAATGCTGGGGCCGCCCGAGCACAGCCATTTCCGGCTCACGCTCGCGCATGGCTTCAATTCGCTAGGTGTGGTCTGCGGGGTACATTTCGGCGCGCGGCTGGTGCTGGGGAGCGCGGGACTGACGCCGGGCGCGACGCAAATGGCGGGCATTGCCGCGGTCAATCGCGCGTTCCTGATCATCGCCGCGCTGGTGGCTGGGCTTGCGCTGCTCGTCCTGCTGGCGCGGCGGCAGATCCTGGCAGCGCCCATCGAGGAGTCGCGGCCAGCGCGCATCGCCGATGCGCTGCGATCGCGCCCGGCACTGCTCGGCGCCGTCGGCATCGCGCTTTATGTCGGTGCCGAAGTCGCGATCGGCAGCATGTTGATCCTCCATCTCGCGTCGCCCGATGTGTTGAACCTCAGCCTTGCCGGCGCGGGCGCGCATGTCGCCAATTTCTATTGGGGCGGCGCCTTGGTCGGACGGTTCGCAGGAAGCTGGGCATTGCGTCACTTCCCCGCCTCGGCATTGCTGGCAGCGGCCGCCGCGATGGCGCTTGCCTTATGTGCCGCGGCGCTGGTGCTGCCCGGACCCGCCGGCGCCTGGTGCCTGCTGGGGGTGGGTCTGTTCAATTCGGTGATGTTCCCGGCGATCTTCTCACTCACGCTCGAACGATCGGACGTCTCGGCATCTGCCACTTCCGGCCTATTGTGTCTTGCGATCGGCGGCGGCGCTGTGCTTCCTCTGTTTTCGGGCCAGATCGCCGACCATTTCGGCCTGCACTGGAGCTTTGCCGTTGCGCTCACCGCCTACACCTATGTTCTTGCATTCGCGATGACGGGTCCGGTTACACCACCAGACGGGGGCAGGGGAACCGGGTAGCAGACGGGCTTAAATTAAATTGCGAATGGGGTTCTGTTGGCGGGCAGTGTTTAGTCTTCCGTTTCGCGCCCCAAGAGCGGTCATTCGGCGACCTGGGCGCTAATCCCCAAAGCCGCCGTTAATCGGCGACGGCCCGGCTGGCTTGCACCCTATGGCAACGACCTCGCACCAGCCTTGCCTGCCTGAGTTCACTGCGCGGGCTTTGCCGTGGCGCGCGCAGCCGCCTCCTCGATGAGCGCGACGACAACCTTGGGATCGGCGACATAGACCGCATGGCTGCCGGGCACTTCACGGATCGTCGCGCCAGCCCGCTGCGCCATACCGCGCTGGCCTGCGGGCGGGATGACATGATCATCCTGCGGCACCAGGAACCAGCTAGGCCTGTTCTTCCAGGCCGGCGCGCTGATCTTGCCTTCTAGCGCCTTCGCGCCCCAGGGCTGCTGCGAGTCCGCCATGAACCGCGCCGTGTCCGGCGCCACATCGGCGGCGAAGAGTGCAGGGAATTTCGCCTTGTCGAGCATCAGCATGCCATCTGCGCTCGGCACGATCGGCAGGGCCGGCACGCCAGGCGGGGCGCTGGCGACGATCGAGGAAACTGACTCCCCTGCGTCCGGCGCGAAGGCGGCGACATAGACGAGCGCGGTCACCTTCGGGTCCGATCCCGCTTCGGTGATCACCACCCCGCCATAGCTATGACCGACCAGCACCACCTTGCCGGTGATGGTCGCGAGCACGCGCCTGGTGGCCGCGACATCGTCTTCGAGCGACGTGGTCGGGTTCTGCAGGACGACAACCTCGTAGCCGTCCTTGCGCAGGATCTGGTACACGCCGGCCCAGCCCGATCCATCGACAAACGCGCCGTGCACGAGGACGATGGTCGGACGCTTGCCGTCGTCTCCGGCGAAGGCGGGCACCGGGTTGGCGGCGAGGCTCGCGGAGGCGAGCGCTGCGAGTGCCTTGTTCATCTTGGGATCTCCGGTTTCGCGGTCAGGGACGGTTGTTCAGAATCTGCATCCGCATTGCCTTGACCGGCCCATCGGCGAGTTCGGGCAGACGCGCGAACCAGGCCTGGACATGCGGAGTGCGATTATGCGCTTCGAAATCCGCCTGGGTGGCGAAGATTTCGTAGAAGATGAAATGGCCGGGCCGCTCGCGATCCTCCTGGAGGAAATAGAGCAGGTTGTTGGGCTCGGCGCGGACCTTGGCGACGAGTGGCATCGTCGCCTCGCGCAGTGCGTCCTCCTTGCCCGGCTTGGCCTGGACCTCCGCGACCACCGCATAAGCGGTGGTGGGGATGTCGGCATAGCGGATGCCGGCATGATCCTGCGCCAGCGCGGGTGCGGCGGGTGCCGCCCCGCCAATCAGCGCGGCCAAAGCAAAGCGGATGGGAAAGCGCATCTTGCATCTCCTTTTTTTTGGAAGCGGTCAGTCGGCGTCCGCGACCCAGTTTCCGTGGAAGCCGGGCGGGACGATGTGCGGTATCCGGATGCTGGCGAGCGGCGGCGCTTCGAAGTCGCGCGCGTCGAGGATCGCCAGGTCGGTGGTGCCGGCCGCGGCGTCGATGACGAAGCCCATCAGCCAGCCCCCATCCTCTTGCGCCTCGGCATGCGCCGGCACGAAGATGAATTCGCAAGGGTGGCGGTCCGGACCGAAATCGTGGGCTTGGCGCGTGCCGTTCACGAGGTCTTGCTTGAACAGGCCGGTGCCGAGGAACGGGTCGACCATCGCCATCGTATAGGCGTAGCGATAGGGCTGGCCGAGCCGGCGCTCGTCGCAGCGTGGGAATTCCTGCGGCGCCGGATCGAGCGTGGTTCGCGTCACCGTGCGCCCCACCGGGTCGATCGTCCAGCGCTCCAGGCTGCATCGCTCGGAATCAGGCCCCGAGGTTCGCCGCCAGAACATCTTGTCATGGACGATCAGGTCGAGAACCACGCTTCCGTCCGCCGCGTCATGCGCGTTGACCGCATGGAAGACGAAACACGGATCGAGCGGGCACCAGACGACATCCTCGGCCCCGCCGTCGCGGGGCAGCAAACCTACGTGCGCCTCATGATTCTCGTTCCAGCGATAGGGGAATTGATAGCCCGATATCGCCGCGGTGAGCGAGAAGGTGACAGGCAGGTCGAGAAGGATCGCGAACCGGCCGGTAAAGGCGAAGTCGTGGATCATCGGGCCGCTTCGCACCGGCACCTTCACCTCGCGGCGTACCGTGCCGTCCGGGCCGATCACCAGATAACGGATCGTGCCCCATTTGGCCGCGTCATAGCTGACCGCGAGCATCTCGCCGGTCAGCGGATCGATATGCGGATGCGCGCTCAGCCCGCCATGCAGCGTGCCCGCGAAATCGGTGTAGCGCTCGGTCTCCAGCGCCTCGCCGATCACTACCGGCGTGCTGCCCGCCTCGATCAGCCCGAACGTCGTGCCGCCATAGCCGATGACATTGGTGTTGACCGTGTCGAACAGGTGGCGCGGCCCCGGTGTGCGTTCCTCGTCGAGCGCGTCGCTGACCGCGTTGGAGCGGATCCAGCGGTTGCGGTACCAGAGCGCCTTGCCGTCCTCGATGCGGATGCCGTGGATCATGCCGTCGCCCGCGAACCAGTGATGCCGGCTCGGGTTGGGATGCATGGGATTGGGCCCCATGCGCAGGTACCGGCCGCGCAATGCGGACGGGATCGTGCCGACGACCTCGAGATCCTCGATCGTCAGCTCCTCGCGCATCGGCGTGTTGACGCCGGTGATGTACGGCGTGTCCTCCGCACTGACCGAGCGAGAGCCAAAAAGCGAACCGAACATCGTCTGGTCCTTCTCGATCGGGGCTTAGGGGCGTGCGACCAGGCGTTGCCGCGCCGCGCGGGCATTGTCGAAGGTGCGCTTGACGGGGCCAAGTGCCTGGACGAACTCGAGCTGCTCGCCCTCGGGGCCTTTGCAGTAGATCAGCCGCCAGCCGTTCGACTTGCCCTCGGTGATCGGATTGGAATTGGTCTCGAGCGGGGCCGCCTGACGCTGGGCTTCGCTGGTGACGGTGACGACACGGTTGGCGCGGACCTGCACCATGCCGCGTCGCGCCGATTCGGCTTCCAGATCGTGGATGAACTGGTTGAAGTCGACATCGTCGCGGATGTGGAAACAGATGTGCATCATCCGCGGGAAAGCGGGGCTCATATGGTCGAGCGGCTCGGCGAAGCTCTTCGGGCCTCCCAGCGGCTGGTCGGCATCGCGATATTGCAGCAGCTCGATCACGACATTGTCGAACTGGACGAAGCGGACGTCGAGCCGTTGGGTGCCGCCCTTGAGATCGGGCACGCCGATCGTGCGCGGATTGACCCCGCGCGCCCGGGCCTCGATCTCCTGGTCGGTCAACAGTGTGTTGTGGATGCGCTCGCCCTGGAAGTCGCCATCGCGCATCACCTCGGTGCCACCCAGCACCTCGGTGTAGAAGGTAAAGGCGCGCTCCATGTTCTGGACAGTCAGGCCGAAATGCTGGACCCCCTGCAGCCGCATGCCGAGCGAGCTCGCGCCCGCCTCCGCCGCGACTGCCGGCACGACGCCGCCCGTCGCCAGCAAGCCGGTCATCGCCAGACCGCCACCGGCCTGCAGCAGTTCGCGCCGGTCGATCCCGGCGTCTCCCATCTTGTCGGTCATATTTTTCTCCTTGGGTGCGGACGGCAAGCAATCACTCGCGAGATCGCGTCTTGGGCGGGCACGAACACCGGTGTGCGGTTTGTCCGGACGCCTGGGTCAAGGATGGCTGGCGCGCCGCGTGCCGCCTATGTCTGATGGGCGATGCCGGGATCACACTGACGTGTCATCCGTGTCGGGCAGGACCACATGGCGGCGGCCAAAAAATCTCGCGTCGACTGAGTAGGCGCCCGCTCCGGTCAGGACGAGTGAAGCAGCCGTCACTGCATGAACGATGACTAGCATTTGCGGGGCGCCGGCCGGCACATAGAGCGCCGCGACCAGTCCGACGGACGCCGATGCACGAACACCAACGCCGACGCACAGAGATGCGCCGATCAAGACAACAAGCGCTTGGCACCAGGAAGGCGCGGCGGGGGCAAGCAGCACGCTTAGGATAGCCGACCCAGCGACGGAGAATCTGAGCAGCAAGAGTCCGGCGCCGACGATCCCGGCAGGATAGAATGGAGGCATTTCGCTTGATGCGGCCAACCGCTGCTAGCAGTCATTTCCAAAGGTGTTAGAAAAAACTCGCCTGAATGGGCGTGCGTGAAGGCGCCCGGTGCAGAATACGTCCGGCTTTGGGGGGTAGGCGTGTCGCTGTGGTTGAGAATCGCGCTGATAGGGCTGCTTGCGGTGGCGGGTGTATTGCTTGCACCGACGGCCCATGCGCTCGATCCGACGCGCTCCATCCTGCAGATGTATCATCGCACCTACACGCGGGATGACGGGGCTCCGACCGACGTCAGGTCTATCGCGCAGACCCCGGACGGGCACATCTGGATCGGTACCGACGACGGGCTCTACAGGTTCGACGGGCAACGTTTCGACCGCTTTTCGCCGAAGCGACTGGCGAAGGGCGGTGTCTCCGTTGTCAAAGCGACGCGCGCCGGCGATCTTTGGGTCGGGTACTCCTGGGGCGGACTTTCGCGCATCCGCGGGTCGCAAATCGTCCATTTCACCTCGAAGCAGGGCGGGCCATCCGGCGAGGGCACGTCCAATATCCTGATCTCCCGCGACGGGGGGGAAGCCTGGGCCGTCGTGGGGCGCCGCCTTTGGCGCCGGACGGGCGGCAAATGGCGCCAGCTTCTCCCGGACACCCAAGTGTACAGCGCAGCGATCGCTCGCGACGACGTGGTTTGGATAAAGAACTTCGACAGCGTCTTCTATTGTCGGCCTCGCGGTGGATCCTGCGCCCGCGCCCCGGGCTATGCGGGCAGCGGCATGAGCCTGGCGCAGGATCGCGCGGGTCGGGTTTGGACGGCCGACCTTGATCGCCCCGGGCGGATGTATCGGCTACCGGAGATCGCCAACGTGCCGGATGAGAAGCTCCCGCCACGCGAATATGGCGCCACCGTCTCTGCGCGCATCGCCGGCTCCATCTTCATCGACCGCGACGGATCGGTCTGGAACATCAACGGGACCAACGGCCTCTTGCGCGCCAGGTCGGCGCTCAGGGACGGTGCAAGCGTCATGGACCTGGACGCGTACACGGCGGCCGACGGTCTCACGCATAACATGGCAGGGCGGATCTTCGAGGACCGCGAGGGCAGTATCTGGGTAACGACCAAAGCCGGGCTCGACATGTTTCGCTCCGCCAATGTCGTGATCGAACGAACCATCCCCGTGGGGGCAAACCGGTTCGGGTACAGCGCCGGTCCAATTGGGAACCTGCTGTACATTCACGCGAGCACGGCCATCGACAATTCCGATCCCTTCGGCAGTGCACGCGGTCCTCTTTTCAGGATGTTGCCCGATGGGTCGGTCGAGCGCGTCATCGACAACATCTGGAGCGTGAACCGGTTCGCCCAGACCGACGACGGTTCGGTCTGGATGGCGTCGCTATGGGGGCTGTTCCGCCAACAAGGCAACCGCTTCGTCGACGTCGCTCGGCCGCCGGGCGGTGAGACTACGACGATGGTATCCGTGGTCTCGCGGCCGGAAGACGGCCTATGGGTATGGCAGCGCGGAAACGGAGCGTGGATATTGAACGGGGGGCGGTGGCGCCGCGACTCCACCATGCCTTCCGCTCAGACCGCCGGTTACATCCAATTTGCCGATCCTGGGCGCGACGGCGCCACCTGGATGGCACGTGGAGATCCCTACGCACTGATGCGGCAGGATTCACGGGGCTTGAAGCAGTTTCCCGAGGCCGATGTCGGCATCGGCCCGATACGGGTGGTCTCTCCCGGTCCAGACGTCGAATATGTCGGTGGCGAGCAAGGCCTGGCGGCCTTCGATGGCACGCGTTTCCACCGGCTTGGAACAGATCGCGTTCCCGAGTTGGCACGCGTATTCGGCGTGGCGGCGGCTGGCCGCGATCTGTGGGTGCTCGCTGCATCCGGAATCCTCAGGTTCGATCGCGAAGAGGTGGCGAGAGCCATGCGCGATCCACGCGCGCCGGCGCCGATGTTCGAACTTTTTGACGAGCTCGACGGCTTGCCGGCGGCTGCCACTCCAACGCAGCAATCCGGATCCGTAAATACCGTGTTTCCGCGTCCCGACGGACGCATCGTGTTCCTGACGGGGGCTGCCGTCGTCTGGATCGATCCAGGGAACCTGTTCCGAAATCGGGTGCCGCCGCCAGTGGCGATCCAGGGGCTGCGGGCCAACGGGCATGATTATGATGCGCCAAGAGACCTCAAGCTGCCCGAGGGCACAAACAGTTTGGAAATCAATTATGCCGCGCTGTCGTTCGTTGAACCGCGGCGCGTTCGCTTCCGTTACAGGCTCGACGGTGTCGACGATGGCTGGATCGATCCGGGGACGCGCCGCCAGGCCTTTTACACCCGTCTGGGGCCCGGGACGTATCGCTTCCAGGTTATCGCCGCGAACGATGCGGGCGTTTGGAACGACAAAGGGGCAACGCTGAGCTTCACGATCGCGCCGACCTTCCTGCAATCGGTGTGGTTCAAGCTTCTACTGGCCTTGGTTCTGGCATTGCTTGCATGGGGCGCTTACGCGCTGCGTCTGCGGCAGGAGACGGCGCGAATCCAGGGGCGTTTTGACGCCCGAATTGCCGAGCGCGAGCGGATCGCACGTGAGCTGCACGACACTTTGCTGCAAGGTTTTCAGGGTTTGATGCTCCGGTTCCAATCGGTAGCGAATGTGCTGCCTGCCGGCGGGGAAGCGCGTGCCAAGCTCGATGACGCGCTCGAACGCGCGGACGCAACACTCGTTGAAGGACGTGAGCGGGTGCGCGAGCTGCGCGCGCCGATGAGAGCGGTGGATCTGCCCCAGGCAATCGCGGACGCGGCGGCTTATAGCATCCCTGAGGGTGGCCCGCGATTTCAAGTGATGGTCGAAGGTTGGGCACGGGATCTGCGCGCCGACGCGTGCGAAGAGGCCCTTTCCGTTGCAACCGAGGCGCTTCGTAACGCAGCCCGGCATTCTGGCGCCGCACTGGTCGAGGCGCTGGTGAGCTATCAACGCAGCGGTCTGACCGTGATTGTCCAGGACGATGGCAAGGGCATTGAGCCGGCGCTTGTAAACAGCGGTTCCCGCGAGGGGCATTACGGCCTCGTCGGGATGCGTGAGCGCGCAGAACGTATTGGTGGCCGCCTTGCCGTGCGAACCCGGGGCGGCGCGGGCGTGGAAGTCTCGCTCTTCATTCCGGCCGCGCGCGCCTTCAAGGATCACGCCTCACGCTTTCGCTTTTGGCGGCAGACCGGGACTGCATCATGACTCTCAACATCGCGCCTATACGCGTTCTCGTCGCCGACGATCACGCGGCGCTGCGCGACGGCGTTGCCGCCATCGTCAGTAACGAGGCCGACATCACGATTGCTGGCGAGGCCGCAAATGGCGAGGAGGCAATAGCCGCTTTTCGCAATCTCCGGCCTGACATCATGCTGCTCGACCTGCAAATGCCGGCGCTGGGCGGCCTGGAAGTTATCAAGGCGGTTCGCGAGGAATTTGCCGGCGCGCGCATTGTCGTCCTGACCACCTATGAGGGGGACGTTCAGGCATTGCGCGCGCTGAAGGCCGGTGCCTCGGGATATTTGCTCAAGACGTCGCTTCGTAAAGAACTCCTCGAAGCGATTCGCGTTGTGCATGCAGGCCGCCGTTACGTTCTGGCGGAAGTGGCACAAGAGATCGCAATTCATGCCGCCGAGGATCCGCTCACCACGCGCGAGGTCGAGATCCTCGGCATGGTCGCCGAAGGGAACGCCAACAAGGTCATCGCTCGCAGGCTGTCCTTGTCTGAAGATACGGTGAAGGCGCATTTACGAGCCATCTACTCCAAACTCGACGTCAATGACCGCACCCAGGCGGTGACCGTAGCCCTGCGGCGAGGAATCATCGCTCTTTGAGTGGGGTTACCGCAGCTATGTCCGCTTTCGCGCTTCGGCGGCCGAAATCTGCCAGTCCGCAAGCGGCCCGAAAGCCGCCGTTCGTTCATCTGGACGCTGCGCGATTGTCACGACCGGCATTTAAGGACTTTCCCGATCAGACCGCTTCAAAGTGAGGCTGTGGGCGAACCGCGGTTCCAGATTGGGGCCTGGTCCTCGGCCACTAGCGTCCGTGGCTGGATCAGGCTCGCGATGACCGGCGTCAGCAGCTCGACGAGCAGCCCAGGCTCGGCCTTGGCCAATGGCTCGAGCTCGAGCATCTGGCGCATCATCTGCACGCCGGCGACGACCGCGAGAAACAAGGCCGCCCGTTCCGAAGCATGGTCGCCCGCGATCGCCGCGATGGCGGTCGCGTGATGCACCTGGGCGATGCGTTCCCGGGCGATCCGGGCGGCGGTTTCGCTGGTTGTCGAGCGGAACAGGATGAGGAAACCGTCGAGCGGCGTCTGCCCCTGCGTAGTGACGCCGACGAGCGCCTCGGCAAAGGCCCGTGGCAGGTCGGCCCGGCCGAGATTGCCCTCCGACAGGATGATCGGGTCGCGCATGCTGTCGGTCACCACCTCACCGAAGAGGCCTTCCTTCGATCCAAAATAGCGCCCGATCATCATTGCGGTGACACCAGCAGCCTGGGCGATGCCCCGTAAGCCGGCGCCATCATAGCCGTGCTCGGCAAAGGCCTTGCGCGCCGAGGCGAGGATCGCAGCGCGGGTCGCATCGGCTTTCGCAGCACGGCCGCCGGCGCGAGGGTCAGTTTTCACGATACACCTGTAGACTCATTCATAAAGATCGGTATACGATTGTAGATGCAATCCGCGTCGGGCGCCAGCGCCGACCGCGGAAGTGGTCGACTGGAGAAAATATGAACGGCACTGTGCTCGTGACGGGTGGCACCGGCTTTATCGCGCAATATTGCATCCTGGCGCTCCTCGATGCTGGCTACTGCGTCAGGACCAGCGTCCGTTCGCTGGCGCGCGAGGGGGAAGTACGCCGGCATCTGAAGATCGGTGGGGCCGAGCCCGGCGATCGTCTCTCGTTCGTACGGACGGACCTGAGTACGGATGCAGGCTGGACGGAAGCCGCCGCGGGATGCGTCTATGTCATACATGGCGCCTCGCCGACTCCCTCGGGCGATCAGGTGACCGAGAAGGACTGGATCGAGCCCGCAGTCGACGGCAACCTCCGGGTGCTGCGCGCCGCGCGCGATGCGGGGGTCCGACGCGTCGTGCTCACCTCCGCGTCCGGCGCGATCGTTGCCGGCCACAAGCCGCGAAACCGGCCCTTCGACGAGACCGATTGGAGCGATCTGACGGGCAAGGTCTGGCCTTATCAGAAATCGAAGACCCTGTCCGAACGCGCTGCCTGGGACTTCATGGGCCGCGAAGGCGGTGATCTCGAGCTTTCCGCAGTGAACCCGACCGCCGTCATGGGGCCGGTGCTCGGCAGCGAATATTCGCACTCGATCCGGCTCATCAAGAATCTGCTCGAAGGGCAGCCTGCCCTACCCAGGATCAACTCGGGCTTCGTCGACGTTCGCGACGTGGCGGACCTGCATCTCCGCGCGATGCTCGATCCGGCTGCGAAAGGCGAGCGCTTCCTGGCCATTGCCGGCGACAGCATGTGGATGATCGACGTCGCGAGGGTGCTGCGCGAACACTTGGGCGACGCGGCCACGCGGGTCACCACGCGCGTCGTGCCGAACTGGCTGGTCAGGCTCGGTGCCCTGCGCGATCCGGTCATGCGCGGCATCGTCCCCCTCCTGGGCGTGAACCTGAATACGACGAGTGAAAAGGCGAAGCACCTGCTGGGCTGGAAGCCGCGTTCGCGCGAAGAGGCAATCGTCGCGGCCGCCGAGAGCCTGATCCGGTTAGGCCTGGTCAAGGGCTGAATGACGGGTTTGGCGACCGAGTACGTGGCGGTCAATGGTAGCGGCGCCAAACCAGCCGCGACCGGTGCTAATGCGATGGCGCTAGGGAGCGGTGCCAGGGCGAGCGGCGACAATGCCGTGGCGCTGGGCAGCGGCGCGGTGGCGGAGAATGATGCGGCGGTCGCGATCGGCTATGGCAATCGCGCATCGGGTGCGGGCGCCGTGGCGATCGGCGATCCCAATGTGGCGACCGGCCGCGGCGCGGTCGCGCTCGGGGCGGACAACAGCGCGACCGGTACCGGCGCAGTGGCGATCGGCGCGGACAGCGTGGCTAATGGACAGTCGGCTGTGGCGCTCGAGTTCTGACTCTATCGCCCGCTCTGTTCGGGGCCGGATCGTGGCTGAATCGAGCGTTAGCTCGAACACAGGTTGCGAAATAGGGAGGATGTGGGGACTCGCGGACATGACTTCGACCGGCGCCTGCGCTAGTGGGCCGCCAAGGAAGCTCGTCCTCGGCCCACCTGATCCTGGATTTGGCCCGGATCTCAACGTGCTCCTCAGGATCGTGCGTCTCAATTCCGGATGCCGGGAAGTTGAACCAAAAGCACGGCTTGGCGGGACAGCGGCAGACGGCGGCTGTCCAGCAAGTTCCACTCGGGAGCGGACTGTCAGCTGACGGGCCGGAAGCAGCTGGGCCGCTACGCAAGTTGGCGCCGTCGTCCGCAACCCAGCAGGATGCGCGCTTCCAGGCGGCACTGGACCTTACCCGGGCGCTCGATGGACATCTCGGCTGCATCGACGTGTCCGTCGCCCCCGCCTTTGTCTGCGACTATGCGATGCCGGGGGCGAAGCCTTGCTGATGGCCGACGAGCAGGTGCGCGAGCAGGGCAATCGCGCGCAGATGGAGGCGCGTCTCAAGACCGAGGGCGTCTCCTATGACTGGGCCGACGAGACCGGCTTTCTGAGCCCCACCGTGTGCGATTCGGTCGGCCTTGCCGACGTCATCGTCCTCAACCGCGAACTCGACACCATCGCCTATCCCGATATGCGCGACCTGGTCGGCGATGCGGTGCTGCGGACGGGCAAGCCGATCGTGGCAGTGCCCGAAGCGGGGCGCGGCTTCGACGTTTTCGGCCCGGCGCTGATTGCCTGGGACGGATCGCCCGAAGCCGTGGCCGCGCTCCAGGCGGCGACGCCGCTTCTCGCCAAGGCGCGCAGCGTCGCCATCCTCGAGGTGGATGACGGCTCGATCAGACTGCCCGCCGAGCATGCCGCGGGATATCTGTCGCGCCATGACATCAAGCCGATGATCCGGCGCGAGAACAGCCTGATCGACCTGCCGAGCACAGTCATCCTCGACACGATCGGCGCGACCGGCGCGACCTGGCTGGTGATGGGCGGGTTCGGCCATAGCCGCTTCGTCGAGGCCTGCTTCGGTGGCGTCAGCAGGCGCGTGCTCAAGGAATGTCCGGTTCCACTGTTCCTTGCGCATTGAGTTCGAAGCGAGGCCGAGGCCGGGAGCCCCCGCCTTGCCTTAGCGCCGGAACGAGACGGCGAGCAGCGGCATCACGACCGGTAAAGTGAGGAGCCAGGGCGCCGCCACCCAGATCAGTGCAGACCAGAAGAGCTAAAGAAAGATGGGCACCGCCAGCAAAGCGTTGGTGATGAGCGATCAACGCAACAGCCCAGCGTCCCCAGTGCCAGCAGCAGCAAATGCGAAGCTCATATAGGTGTAGCCGAGCAGATCGACCGCGGTCATCGGCTCGCGAAAGCCGCAATAGACGAGATGCGCATAGCCTTGGCTGGTGCCGGAAATGTCGCGCGGGATGACGAATGGCCTTGCGGGGCGGCTCCTCCATCCACTCGGCGCCCGAGCGCAGCATAGGAACCTCGATCGTCGCCAGCTCAAGCTTTCGTACCGAGTGGCCGCGGGTGCCGGCGCCCGTCGCATAGGCATCCGCCAAGGCGTGGACGAAACGGCCGCGGTCCGCGTCGGAATAGCCGTCGATGAGGAGGATGTTGCGCTTGCCGGCGAGGCTGAAGCTGCGCCCGCGGCGGCGATACGTAAGACTCCCAATCGCTGCACCCGACCTGGACCCGTAGCCCGGTTCCGAAGCGCGCGACGTGCGACGCGGCGGGAGAAGAAGATGGAGAAGATGCGTGCCGCGGTGGTCCGGCGGTTCGGCCAGCCCCTCGAGATCGAGGAGCGGCGGATCCCGCGGCCAGGACCGGGGCAGATCCTCGTCCAGGTGCATGCGAGGGCGTTTGCCACACCGATCTCCACGCCGCGCAGGGCGCGGGCACGTGCGCCGACCTTGCCGAGGCGATCAACGGCGTATTCCGGCGGCTCGAGGCGGACGATGTCGACGGCCGGATCGTACTCAGCTTTTTGAATCTCGCGACCCCCGCCTTGAAAGAACAACCTTCGAAATGACTGACTCACGATATGCCAATGGCGCGCGGCCATCGCTCCTGCTGGTCGAGGACGACAGTGCCGTTCGCCGCGGCCTGCAATTGCTGCTGCAGGGCCAGGGCTTCGACGTGCGCGCCTTCGCCTCGAGCCGCACGGCCCTCGCCGATGCGGCGAAGGTCGGGGCGCAGTATCTCGTCATCGATTATCTGCTGGCCGACATGGATGGTGTCGCGCTGCTCGGCGCGCTCCGGGCGCAGGGCTGGAATGGTGTCGCGGTGCTGATCACTGCCTTTTCATCGCCGACCTTGCGGGAAACAGCCTCGGTCGCCGGATTCGCCACGGTGCTCGACAAGCCCTTCCGCGACGATGACCTCCTTCGTGCGTTGCGCAGATAGCGGGCAGAAGCAATTGGGAGCGAGCAAATCTCCGGCGAACCCGCTTTCGACGTCATGACGGAGCTGAAACATCCCGTGGTTTCGACACTGGACGAAGCGTGGCAATATCCGCAACGGAAACCGGGTATACGACTCGCCGGCGCAGACTCGCCTGCGCCGGCGGTCGGTCGCGCTGGAGCGGCCATGACGATGGGTCAGGACAGGGTACGACGGCGATGGCGCGGCTTTGGCGTCGCCATCGCTGCGATCGCCGTCGCCGCGCTGATGCGGCTCGGCCTCGATCCGTGGCTGGGAGCGCGTGCGCCATATCTGTTCTTCACCGTGGCGGTGCTTGTCGCGGCCATCTTCGGCGGCGCCATGCCTGCGGTGCTTGCAGCGGGCTTGGCCATGCTCGGCGTGTTCATCCTCTATTGGACGGATAGCGTCGTGCCCGAATTGCTCGCCTTCGCGTTGGCTTCGGGAATCATCATCTGGGCAGCGGGCTATGTGACGCATCTTCGGCGCCGCGCTAGTGCAGACGCTACGCAGGCGGTGCTTCGCGCGGCACGGGCCGACCAGCTCGCCGACGAACTCAACCTGCTGATCGATGGTACCGCCGGCTATGCGATCTACATGCTAGATCCGGACGGATTCGTGACGCTCTGGAACAAGGGCGCCGAGCGGCTCAAGGGCTGGACCGAAGCCGAGGTGATCGGCAAACATTTTTCGATTTTCTACCCGGAGCCCTCGCTCGATGCGGGCAAGCCCGCGGACGATCTTGCGCGCACGCGCGCCGAAGGACGGCTGGAGGAGGAAGACTGGCGACTGCGGGAAAATGGTTCCGAGTTCCTCGCCCATGTGACGATGACCGCGCTCTACGGCCAGGACGGGGTGCTGCGCGGATTCGGCAAGGTGATCCGCGACATCACCGAGCAGCGTGCCGCCGAGCGCAAGCTGAGCGAGGGCGCAAACCAGTTCCGTTCGATCCTCGCCACCGTTCCCGATGCGATGGTCGTTATCAACGAGCTTGGCGAGATGCTGTCCTTCTCGTCGGCGGCCGAGCGGTTGTTCGGCTATGGCGAGGAAGAGGTCGTCGGCAAGAATGTCAGCATGCTCATGCCCTCTCCGGACCGTGAACAGCATGACGGCTATATCAACCGCTACCTCGCCACCGGCGAGCGGCGGATCATCGGACGCGGCCGGAGCGTCATCGGATTGCGGCGCGACGGAAGTACCTTCCCCATGGAGCTCGCGGTCGGAGAGGCGATCACCGATGGCGCGCGCGTGTTCACCGGCTTCATCCGCGACCTGACCGAGCGCGTCGCCGCCGAAGAGCGGATCGAGGAGCTGCGCTCCGGACTGGTCCATGCCGCGCGCATCAGCGCGATGGGCACGATGGCGTCCACGCTTGCGCACGAGCTCAACCAGCCGATCACCGCGGTGGTCACCTTCGTGCGCGGGGTCCGCAATCTCATTCGGGAAGGAAATCCCGACGATCAGGCGATGATCGAGGAAGGACTGGACGAGGCGTTTGACGAGGCGCTGCGCGCCGGGGGCATTGTCCGGCGGCTGCGCGAGTTCGTGTCGCGGGGCGAGGTCGGGAAGTCCGTGGAGGACCTGTCGTCGCTCGTCGAGGAAGCCGCCAATCTCGCGCTGATCGGCGCACGCGAGCGCGGCATCGAAACCCGATTCGCGCTCGACACGCACGCCCGGTCGGTGCTTGTCGACAAGGTCCAGACGCAACAGGTGCTGATCAACCTGATGCGCAACGCCATCGAAGCGATGGCTGACTCGCCGAAGCGCGTGCTGACAGTTACCAGTGCGGCCGACGAGCCTGGTTTCGTGCGGATGACTGTCACCGACACAGGTCCGGGCGTAGCGCCGGACGTTGCCGAGAACCTTTTTCGAGCCTTCAACAGCACCAAGCCAGCCGGCATGGGGCTTGGGCTCTCGATCTGCCGCACCATCGTCGAGGCGAATGGCGGGCGGATCTGGATGGAGCCCGGACCGGACGGGGGCACCAGCTTTCATTTCACACTGGTCCGGGCTGACTCGGAGGCGCTGGAATGAGCGACAAGCCGCTGATTCATATCATCGACGACGAGGACAGCGTCCGCCGGGGCGCAAGTTTCTTCCTGAAGACGTCCGGCTATGCCGTCCGGACTTGGGAATCGGGCGTGAGCTTCCTGAAGGAGGTCCGGCACGCGGAGACGGGCTGCATCCTGCTCGACATCCGCATGCCCGAGATGGACGGCCTCGAGGTGCAGCAGCAGCTCAACGAACGCGGGGTGACGATGCCAGTGATCGTGCTCACTGGGCACGGCGATGTCGGCATCGCGGTGAAGGCGATGAAGTCCGGGGCGATCGACTTCCTCGAAAAGCCGTTCGATACCGACGCGCTGCACGAGGCCATCCAGCGAGGCTTCGAACAGCTCAATTCCGAGAAGGACGTGATGGTGCGGGCCGCCGAGGCCGAGGTCGTGCTCGGCGCGCTCAGCGATCGCGAGCGCCAGGTGCTCGAGGGTCTTGCCGAAGGCTATCCCAACAAGACGATCGCCTATGACCTCGGCATCAGTCCGCGTACGGTCGAAGTGCATCGTGCCAACATCATGACCAAGCTCAGGGCTCGCAGCCTGTCCGAGGCGCTGCGCATCGCGTTCGCGGCCGGTATGGGCGAGGGACGGCCATGAATTCGACCGAGCCGTGATGTTCGGCAGGAGATCCGCACAGGCGGATCGATAGCGTGGACGCATTGGTCGCTGGCATCCGTTTCCCGGAGTATCTGCCTGGGCTGGCGCTAGCCGGTGCAATCGGACTGCTCATCGGCTTCGAGCGGGGCTGGGAGCTGCGGGAGGAACCCGCCGGCCAGCGCGTAGCGGGCATCCCTACCTTCGCCATGCTCGGTTGTTCGGCGGGGTGCCCGGCATGGTGGGGCGCCACCGGCCTGTCGCTCATCGCCTGCGCTCGCACGGTGATCGCTCTCCTTGCCGGATATGCATTCGACATGTGCCAGAGCCTGATGGGCTGAATGGGCAGCAAGCGGGCCGCGGTAGCGATAAGTATAGAACCGTATGTCGGTCCGGCGCACAGCCGATAGGCTCGACCCAGCAATTTATGGAGGGTTCGATGACCCAGGACCTACGCATGGTTCCAGGCAGGATTGCCGGGTTCGGCGCGCGCCAGCCGCGCATCGCGATTGGTGGCCTCGGTCTCGCCTCGGTCGTGCTGATCGAGTTGGCGCTGATGCTGGCCAGCCACACCCCGGCTTGAGGAACGGAGCGATGAGCAGTGAGACTCCGATCCGGCATCTGATCGTGCTGGGGCACCCCGGTCCGGAGGGTTTCAGTCATTCGGTGGCGGCCGCCTATGGCGAAGCAGTGCGGGCCTGCGGACAGCAGCCGGTTATGCGCGATCTCTACGCGCTCGACTTCGATCCGCGGCTCAAGGCAGCGGAACGGTCCGCAGCGGGAAAGGGTATCCCGGGCGACGACGCGCGCATCGAGCTTGAACAGCTCCGCGACTGCGCGGTGGTTGCGCTCGTTTACCCGATCTGGTTCGGCATGCCGCCGGCGATCATCAAGGGCTATGTCGACCGGGTGCTGGGCAGCGGATTCGCGGCGCGCAACCTTATGGAGGGAACGCCGTCGGACCTGCTCCATGGCAAGCGGCTGATCCTGTTCACGTCATCGGCCTCGACAAAGCCCTGGCTCGAGGAGCAGGGGCAATGGCTCGCCCTGCGCCAGGCGTTCGACGTCTATCTCGAGACGATCTTCGGCTTCAGCAGTGTCGAGCACGTCCATTTCGACGCCGTCGTCGAGGGAGCCAGGGAGCGCTATGTCGACGAGTGCCTTGCGCGGGTTGACGAGGTCGTCCATGGCCTCTGTGCCGAACTGCTCCATGAACGCCGCCATGCGCGTTTCGAGAGGCACCGGGCGCTTCACGACTGAAATCGGCCGCCGCTACCGCGCCGCCAGCTGCGCGTCGTACTCTGCGATGCCGGCGGCGACGCCTGCTTCGGTCTAGAGTCTGCGCTCCTCTTCCCAGATCGAGCCGGCAGACCCGTCCGCTTGCGCCAGCGCGAGCGCCTGGACTCGCCGGGCGTTGGTGCGGTCCAGCGGCGAGGTGCCGATGGTCTCGTAGATCGACACTGCTTCCGTCGCCGCTTCGAGCGGCAGGCGCTCGAGCCTGAACTCGCGGGCAAGGTCGGAGACGTGGCGGAGCGCATGCGCGAGAGAGGCCTCGTCGCATACGGTGCGGGCCAGATCTGATGCCAGCATGTAGAATTCCAGTGCTGCTGCCGCTTCGCCTTCGCCTCGGGCGCCGCGCGCGCGATGCAACGCTTCCTCAACTTGCGCTTCGATCGTCATAGAGGGGGAGCTGTCGCGAGGAGGGCGCTCCTCGCGCATGGGCAACCGGACAGCCTCAATGGCCCGTCCCCGAGACGGGGCATCGTCCAGCTGCGTTCGTCCCCGCGCACTGTTATTCTACCCACCAAGGCGATGGATCAATCGATATGACGTTATGCCGATTGCAGTGAATGCGCTAGCGGCAGCGACTACCTGTGCAATCGGAGCAGGCTGGGCAGGTCGAGAACGATGACAGTGCCCCGTTCCGGTGTGCTGCGCAGGTGCAACCGCCCATGCAACGATTCGACAAAGCCGCAGACCTGCTGGAATCCGGTGCCGTTCGCGCCATCGGTCGCCGGGCGCGTCAGCAGCGCGTGGCAGTCGCTGCGCGACATGCCCGCGCCGGTGTCCGCGACGATCAGCCGCACCCGACCTCGGGCCGCGCGCAACCGGATGCGAATCGCGCCGGGGCGGGTGAATGCATGGCAGGCATTGGCCACCAGTTCGATGACGATGTGATCGAATTGCTCCGGCACGACGCGAATCGCCGCAAAGCGCTCACCGAGATCCAGGGTGAGCCGGGTGTCGCCGTCAGCGATCGTGCGCAGCAGCGGTTCCAGCCGCCGGAGACGCGCCGCGAGATCGAGCCTTTCGGGACGCGCGCCGCTGTCCGCCGCCAGCAGGCTGGTCGTAAGCGCATCGCCGCGCTCCGCAGCGTCGCCGAGTGCCGCGAGTATCTGGCTGCGTCGCGGTTCCTCGGGCGCGCTATCGAGCAAGTGCCGCGCGGAGGCGATTGCGCCAAACAGGTTGCGCAGGTCGTGCGCGCGGTGGCGAAGGTCAGTGTTATGGGCGGTTGCAAGCAAGCTGGGCATCTCGGCTCCCCTCGAAGTTCGCCCGAACCTCTGACGGACCAGCGACGATTCGAATCCGCAACATCCCGTAGCGCGCTCGTCGTGGATATTGCGGATCGCGCCTAAAAGTCTGCCGGCTAGCTTCGATGTCACGACCGGAGACAAGATGCCATGCCGATCCGCCACACGCTGCCTGCGATCCTTCTGATGCTTGCCGGATGCGTCCAGACGCGCCTCGCCTATGTGCCCGAGGGGCAGTCAGATCGCATGGGCTATGCCGAGGCGCCGATCGGGCCGAAGCGGTTCCGGGTGAGCTATTCCGGTCCGAAGGGGACGCCCATCGCGCAGCTGGACCGGCTTGCGTTGCGCCGTGCCGCCGAGCTCAGCCTTTCCAGAGGCTATGACTTCTTCGCGCCAGGCGACCGGCTGGTTTCGCGCGGCGTCTACGTGCTGCCCGGGCCACAAGGCGCGTGGGCCACCTATCGCGGCGGGTTCGGCGACTGGCGCCGCTTCTGGCGCTTCTACTGCCTTGGCCAAGGCTGGAAGGGTTGTGAGGAGGATCCGCTCTGGCCTTCGCGCGTGCGGCTGCTCGAACGCGTGGAGGTCGCCTACACCATCGATCTGCTCGAAGTGGCCAATTCCTCTCCCGTGGCGGTCGATGCGGCGCGGCTGCTGGCGCTGCATCGTGCGGAAGACGTCCGTCGGACGAGACGACCCTAGGGTACGAGCACAGCGGCGCCTTCCAGCGCGCCCGAACGCAACGCCGCGAGCGCAGCCCCGCCCTCAGCCAGGGGGAAAACTGTCGTATGCGTCCGCACCGGCACCCTTGGCGCGACCTCAAGGAACGCATGACCGTCTGTCCGGGTGAGATTGGCAACCGACAGGATCGATCGCTCTCCCCAGAGATCGGTATAGGGGAAGGAAGGGATGTCGCTCATATGGATGCCCGCGCAAACGACGCGCCCGCCCTTGCGCACATGGCGCAGCGCCAGCGGCACGAGTTCGCCCGCGGGCGCGAACAGGATTGCCGCGTCGACAAGGTCGGGGGGTGTCTCATCAGTGCCCCCCGCCCAGGCGCAGCCCAACGTGCGCGCAAAGGCCTGGGCCCTGGCGTCACCGGGCCGGGTCAGGGCAAGGACCTCGCGCCCCTGCCAAAGTGCGACCTGAGCGATGATGTGCGCGGCCGCGCCAAAGCCGTACAGTGCGATCTGCGCCGCTTCACCCGCCATCGTCAGCGCCCGATAGCCGATCAGCCCGGCGCAGAGCAGTGGCGCCGCCTCGACATCGCCCAGGTCCGGCGGGATCGGCAGGCAATAGCGCGAGTCGGCGAGGATATGGCTGGCATAGCCGCCATCGCGCGTGGCGCCGGTGAAGACCGGCGAGTCGCACAGATTCTCGCGATGCGAGCGACAATAGCGGCACCGGCCGCACGTTTGCCCAAGCCACGGGACGCCCAGCCGGTCGCCGACCGCGACTCCTTGCACATCCTGGCCCAGCGCCAGAACGCGTCCGACGACTTCGTGCCCAGGCACCACCGGGTAGGACGCCGAGATCTCGCCGTCGGCGACGTGCAGATCGGTGCGGCACACGCCGCAGGCGAGGACTTTGAGAAGCACCTCGTGTCCGGCCGGCGCGGCATATTTGCGCTCGACCCGGTTGAGCGGCGCGCCGGCACGCTCGATCTGCATCGCATAGCCCTGGATCATGCCGAGATCCTGCGGCGTCGCGTGAAGGCGCAAAATAAGGGATATTGCGAGGCGCGGCCGCATCGTCGGCGGCATAGCTGCGTTCTGGAGGCAGAGCATGGCGCAGCCGCGTGACAACACAGAGGATGTGACTGATCCTCCTCCCGGAGCAGGATGGGACTGGCTGTTCGCGCTGGTCGCTGCTGCCGCCTTGCTGGTTGTTGGCCGCGGTGGTGCTTCAGTGCGGCACCTACGCCGCCGTCGCCCTTGGCTGGTCGGCAGTCCTCAAGCGCGCGGGGCATCCGGTCCGGCTGGCGCGCCTCCTGCGGGTCGCTCTCAGCAAGCTGTTCGCTGACCAGGTCATTCCCAGCGCGGGCATCGGCGGCAATGTCCTGCTGATCGACCGGCTGACCGCGCTCGGCGCGCCACGTGGTGCCGCAGTGGCGACGCTGCTCGTCTCGCTTGTCGGCTATTATCTCGCTTGCCTTGTGGCTCCATGCGCGCGGCAGCAGGCCGTTGCCGCGTCGGATCGAGTCGATCGGAATCGTGCGCACCTTGTTGCGTGCGTTCGGCGAGGCGGCCAGGCATCTGATCGCGGACAGGCGTCTGATCCTCCGCGTCGCCGGTTGCAATGCCGCCGTTTTTCTCGCCGACGGCCTGACGCTGGCGGTCTGCCTTGCCGCACTCGGCCAGCCGTTTCGTGTCGCGACTGGTTTCATCGCCCTCATGATGGCGTCGATCGTCGCGACCCTGGGGCCCATTCCGATGGCTCTTGGCAGCTCCGGGGCGAGCTCGGTCGCCATGCTGACCGTGCTGGGGGTCTCCCTCGAGGCCGCCGTCGCGGCGGCGCTTCTGCTGCGAAGCCTCACTTTGTGGCTACCGCTGGCACCAGGCCTCATCCTCATTCGGACGGGGCCAGGCGCACCCGGTAAGTAGTGTTCCCAATCGAGCCCTGCTTCGGTCCGGCACTAGCATTCGAGCAGCCCAAGCAGGGAGACGAAGATGGCGATCGACCATGTGCTGCGGACCTGGCCCTATGACCCGGCCGGCATCATCGCCTGGAGCGCGGCCGCGACGCAGCTGCCGCTTCTCGCCGGTCTTGGCTGGTGCGAGGCACTTCGCGATGCCGTTCCCCCCAGCCGGCCTCCGGCCGTTGAGGCGGGTGCGACGCACGAGCTGATCGTCCCGCCGCCGATCGAGGACGAGGGCGAGCATGCCCTGTTCGCCTGACCATCCGTGCTTGTGGCGCAATCCGCGAAAGGAGTGAGTCCCATGAATGACCTGACCCCTGCTCACACGGCGCGCCGCGCCACGGGTGCACCGCTCGGCTGGCTTCGCACCGAGATCGATCGCCTGTTCGACGATTTCGGCCCGGCGCGCAGCCTGTTCAACTTCGGCTCGCTGGCGCCGGTGCCGGCGCTCGAACTCTCCTCGGGCGACAAGGAATATCGGTTGGCCGCCGAGCTTCCCGGGCTGACCGAGGCCGATGTCGAGATCAGCGTGGCGGATGGCATTCTCACGCTCAAGGGCGAAAAGCGCGAGGCCGAGGAGCATAAGGAAGCCGGCTATCTGATGAGCGAGCGGCGCTACGGCAAGTTCGAGCGCCGCATCGCGCTACCCGAGGATGTCGATGGCGACAGGATCGAAGCTACCTTCGCCAAGGGCGTTCTGACCGTCACCCTGCCGAGGAGCGAACAGGCGCACGACCGCGCCCGCAAGATCGCCATCAGCACGGCAGGCTGACTGCGATGATCGGCTCCGCCCGCGCGGACCCGCCGCGCGGGCCTGGAGAAGATCCCGACCGGGCAGCGTCTTCCGCGACGCTGCCCGGTTCACCACCTTGCTGGTGGGCAGTGCCCGAGGCCACCCTCCTGGCCGGTCTGTCCACCGGCGGCGCGGGGCTTGCGACCGAAGAGGCCGCCGCGCGCCTCAGGCTTGGCGGGCCCAACAAGCTGCGCGACGACGAAGGCGTCTCGCCGGCGCGCCTGTTCCTCCGGCAGTTCGCGAGCCCGCTGGTGCTGATCCTGCTGTTCGGTGCCGGCGTGTCGCTGGCGCTCAGCGAATGGGTCGACGCCTCGATCATCCTCGCGATCGTGCTGGGGAGCGCCATCCTCGGTTTCTGGCAGGAATATCGCGCTTCACGGGCCGTGCTGGCGTTGCGCGACCGGCTTGCGCTCAGCGCACGGGTCGTGCGCGACGGCGTCGAGCGCATCATTCCCTGCACCGGGATCGTGCCGGGCGACCTGGTGCTGCTCTCGGCCGGCAATCTCGTACCAGCCGATGGGCGTATCCTCGAGGCCAATGATTTCCTCGTGACCGAAGCCGCGCTTACCGGCGAGTCGCTGCCCGTGGAGAAAGCGCCCGGGTCGGCAATGGCGGATGCCACGGTGGCGGCGCGGACCAATTGCGTGTTCATGGGCTCCTCGGTGCGCTCGGGCAGCGCCCGCGTGCTGATTGTGGCGACCGGGCCGCGCACGCTCTATGGCGCGATAGCGGCGCGGCTCAGGCTCGATGAACCCGAGACCGACTTCGCGCGCGGCATCCGGCAGTTCGGGGGGATGCTGCTGCGGGTGATGATCGTGATCGTGCTCGGTGTGCTCACGGTCAACCAGCTGCTCGGGCGCCCGGTCGCAGAGTCGCTGCTGTTCGCGGTCGCGCTCGCGGTCGGCCTCTCTCCCGAGCTTCTCCCCGCCATCGTCAGCATTACGCTTTCGGCCGGGGCCCGCCATCTGGCCCGAAGCGGCGTGATCGTTCGCCGGCTGGAGGCGATCGAAAATCTCGGCAGCCTGGACATATTGTGCACCGACAAGACGGGCACGCTGACCGAAGGAACCGTCTCGCTGGCGGATGCCCTGGACTGCGCGGGGCACCCATGCCGCCGCGTCCGTGAGGCAGGCTATGTCAATGCCGCGCTCGAGACCGGGATCGCCAATCCGCTCGACCAGGCGCTTTGCGCCGCGGCCGAAGCCGAGCATTGGACCGCCGCCGGGCTCAGCAAGCGGGGCGAGATTCCCTATGATTTTGAGCGGCGGCGACTGAGCGTCCTGGTCGAGGATGCGGGCGGCGGCGTGCGGATGGTCACCAAGGGAGCGGTCATCGACATATTGTCCGTCTGCACCGCGTTCCTGCCCCCGGGTGCCGACATTGGCCGGCCGCTCGACGAGACGATGCGCGCCGCGCTCGACGCCCGGTTCCGGGCGCAGGGCGATACAGGGTTGCGGCTGCTGGGCGTCGCGGAACGGCGCTTTCCCGCGACGGACCGGCTCGATCGCACCGACGAGCACGACATGACGTTCCTCGGCTTCCTCGCTTTCGTGGACCCGCCCAAGCCGGATGCGGCCAAGGCGCTCGGCGATCTCGAGCGGCTGGGAATCGCGGTGAAGATCCTCAGCGGCGACAACCGCCATGTGACGGCCCATGTCGCCCGCGCCGTGGGCCTGGGCGAAGCGACGATGCTGACCGGGAGCGAGATATCGACGATGTCCGACCGCGCCCTTGTCCATCATGCGCGTCGGACGCAGCTGTTCGTCGAGATCGACCCCGAGCAGAAGGAGCGAATCGTTCGCGCGCTTCGCAGCGCCGGTCACGCAGTCGGCTATCTCGGCGACGGGATCAACGACGCTCCGGCGCTCCATGTCGCCGATGTCGGTATCTCGGTCGAGGGGGCCGTCGACGTCGCGCGCGAGAGCGCCGATATCATATTGCTCAGGCGAGACCTCGACGTGCTTCGCCAGGGAGTCGCGGACGGCCGCCGTACCTTCGCGAACACCCTCAAATATATTGCCATCACCACGAGCGCGAATTTCGGCAACATGGTGAGCATGGCGATGGTGACGCCGCTGCTGCCTTTCCTGCCGCTCCTGCCCAAGCAGATCCTGCTCAATAATTTCCTTTCCGACCTGCCGTCGATGGCGATCTCGACCGATCGCGTCGATCCGGAGCAGGTCGCCAGCCCGCAACGCTGGAACCTGCGCGAAGTGCAGCGCTTCATGATCGTCTTCGGGCTCGTGAGCTCCGCCTTCGATGCGCTCACCTTCGTGCTGCTGCTCATGGTGCTGCACGCCGACGCGCCGTTGTTCCAGACCATGTGGTTCCTGGTGTCGCTCCTGACCGAGCTCGTCGTCGTGCTGGTGGTGCGCACGCGTCGGACGGCTATTCGAAGCCGACCGAGCGCGACCCTGTTATGGAGCAGCGTCGCGGCGGCGGGAATGGCGCTGCTGCTTCCCTACAGCGACGGCTTCGCGTCGCTGTTCGGCCTGGTTCCACTGCCGCCGCTGATGCTCGCTGCGGCGATCGCGATCGTGATCGCCTATGCCGCGGTAACGGAGGCCGCGAAGCGCTTCTTCTTCCGGCGGCGGCGCGTCCCGGCCGGTACGCAACACTCCTTATTCCCCCGGAGGAGGCCCAGTCCGAAGCTCGGTGGCGCAGGGTAGTGAGGCCCTGCCACCCTCAGCGAGGAGAATGGCGATGAAGACCGACAGCCAGTTACAGAAGGACGTGTTCGACGAGCTCAGCTGGGCTCCCGATATCGAACATGGCCATATCGGCGTGACGGCGCGCGACGGCGTGATCACGTTGAGCGGGCATGCCCCCAATTATGCGATGAAGCTCGCGGCCGAGCGTGCGGCGCGGCGCGTGCACGGCGTCAAGGCGGTCGCGCAGGAGATCGAGGTGCGCTTCGCGAGCGATCCGAAGACCTCGGACGACGAGATCGCGCAGCGCATCGTGCACATGTTCGCCTGGAATGTGAGCATCCCCCACGACAAGATCCAGGTGAAGGTCGAGAAGGGCTATGTGACGCTCACCGGCGAGGCCGAGTGGAACTATCAGAAGCTGGCCGCCTGGCGCGCCGCCAGCCAGATTAACGGCGTGCTCGGCGTGATGAGCAACATCACCGTGCGTCAGCGTCCCACCGCCCATGATGTTCGCGAGAAGATCATCGCCGCGCTCAAACGCTCGGCGGAAGTCGATGCCACTGCGATCGAGGTCAGGGTCGATGGCTCGACCGTGAGGCTGGGCGGCTCGGTCCATGGCTGGAACGAACGCCGGGTCGCGGAACAGGCCGCATGGGCGGCTCCGGGCGTGCTGTCGGTCGAGGACAATATCGTTCTTGCCTGAGTTCGTTTCGGGACCACACGAAAGACCCCGGAGGCGATACCTCCGGGGTCTTTTTGCATCCGGACCCGAAGCATCAGTGCGACAGGAGCACCGGGAGGCGCACCTGTCCCAGCAGTCCCCGCGTGACGCCGCCCAGCACCGCCTCGCGCATGCGCGAATGGGCATAGCCGCCCGCCACGAGGACATCGGCGCCCACCTGGACGGCGTAATGCTCGAGCATGTCGGCGGTGCTCGACCAGTCGCCGGGCGGCGAGACATGGACGCTTGGCTTGAACCCGTGCCGGTTAAGGTGGCGCTCGACCTCGACGACATCGGGCCGCGTGCCGGCTTTCGCATCCTCATCCACCAGCATCACGTCGATAGCCGCACCCGGCTCGGCCAGCGCGACGAGATCATGCACTGCCCGGTTCGCCTCGCGCGAGGGCTTCCAGCCCAGAACCGCACGATGGATCGGCCCCAGCGGCCGCCCGGCAGGCATGATCAGGAGCGGTGTCCCGGTCGACAGGAGCAGCGTCTCGAGCACGCGCCGATGCAGCCAGGGCACCTCCCAGCTGTCGGGACCGCCGACGAGGATGAGATCCGCCATCGGACGGCTCAGCCGAAGGTCATGCGGTACCCAGGCGATATCGTCGCGCAGGCCATAGACCTCGATCGGGCATTTGGCCTCCGCGATCGAGGCGCGAACGGCGGTGAGCCGGGCCTCCTCTTCCCGTTGCAGGACCTCGTCCGGGACATAGAGCGCGCCGAACGGCGCGAGATCGGCGGCGGCAAGCGGGCCGGGCGACAGCATCGCGACCTCTCCACGCGCTCCGGAGCGCTCGGTGAATGCGACGGCAGCCTGGAGGAAGGAATCCGCAGCACTGCTGTTGTCGATGACGATCAGTAGATCCTTGATCATGATACGCTCCTTTCGAAGCGTCTATCGAACCTTGGACGGAACCGGTTTGCGCTTGGGAATGTCCCGTAGCGAAGCTCGAGCGCCCGACCGACAGTACGGGACTTTCCGCATTCGAACTGAAGATGCGCCAGCGCATGCCGGTGCCATGGCCATCAGGGCCAGCTTTTCAAATGGAGGCGGGACGATGCTCATTCCCCATGGCGCGCTGGTGCTGGTGCTCGACGGCGCGCACGTCCAGCTGCTGCGCAATCGCGGCAGGGACACCGGCCCGGATCTCGAGCCGGTCCCGAGCGACCGGCTGCGCCGCTGCGGCACGCGCGCTGACCGCCATGATGACCGGGCGCGCGTGCGGGACGTGATCGAAGCGGTCGACCCGCTGCTTGCCGCCGGCACCCCGCTGATCCTCGTGGCGCCGCCCGACCTGCTCGGCGCGATGCGCTCGGAGCTGCCGCCGCAAGCGCGCCGGCATGTCATCGCCGAGATCGGCAGGGACCTGGCGGGATGCGCCCCGCACGAGCTCGCGGAGCGTCTTCACCGGGCGCCCGCCTGAGATGAAGGCTCAAAGGCTTCTGGCGTGCGCTGTCGCCGCACTGGACCTCGCTTGCGCGGTTCCGGCGCTGGCACAGGAAGGGTTTCCGGGCGGCTCGGTCGTGGCTGCGGTCGAGCAGCTCAAGCCGGGTGAGTTCCTCTGGCTTCCCGAGATCGCACCGGACGGTCCGATCCTGCTGATCGTCAGCGTCGCCAGCCAACGCGCCATTCTGTACCGCAATGGCGTGCCGATCGCAGTGACCACCGTATCGACCGGCCGGCAAGGCTATCGCACGCCGACGGGCGTGTTCACGATCCTCCAGAAGCATGTCGAGCATTTCTCGAGCATCTACGACAATGCGCCGATGCCTTATATGCAGCGGCTCACCTGGAAAGGCGTCGCCCTCCATGGCGGCCAATTGCCAGGCTATCCGGCGTCGCATGGCTGCATCCGCTTGCCCCACGCATTCGCCAGGCTGCTCTATGGCGTGACCGCGCTCGGCATGACCGTGATCGTCACCGACGCGCCTGCCTTGCCGCGGCTCGCGCCGACGCGCGATCCTCTGCCTATGGCCGATTCCGCGCGCGGTGGTGCCCAGTGGCATCCCGAGCGCGCCCTTTCCGGGCCGCTCTCGATCATCGTCAGCGGCGCCGACCGCCGCGTGGTGGTGCTGCGCGACGGGCGGGAGATCGGCGCGGCGCCCGTCGAATTCAGTGCGCCCGTCACCGCGACAAGCGCCTATGTGCGGCGGACCGATGCCCAAGGCCGGCCCGTCTGGCTGGCCGTGCTGCCGGGCGAGGCGACAGGATCGAACGATGCCGATCCCGACTGGAGCCGTTTCCGGGTCGATCCGGCGTTCCGCTCGGCGGTGGCCGCGGCGCTGGTGCCGGGGACCACGGTGGTGGTCACACCCGATTCGCTGGCGCCCGGTGCGCCGGTGGATCTGCTCGATGCGGAACCGCCGCGCTAAGCTAGCCTATGGCTTCTGCCATCAGGCCAGGCGCCGCCCCGTCGATCTCGCCGCCGAACAGGCGCTCGACATCCTCGCGTGACGCGAGCGACGTCCCCGGCGCCGTGAGTGCGGCTGCGCCGGCGGCGATGCCGAGGCGAACGGACTGCTCCAGCGGCCAGCCGCGCGAGAGGGCAAGCGTCACGGCCGCCAGCATCGAGTCGCCCGCGCCGACGGTGCTGCGCATCGACACCGGGATCGCGGGAAAGCGCGTGGCGCTCCCAGCGGTCGCCAGCAGGGCGCCGCGCGCGCCCAGCGAGACGAGAATCGCGCGCGCGAACCCGCGATCGATCAGGCTTCGGGCCGCCGCTTCCTCCTCGGCTTCGTTCGGCAGGCTCCTCGCGACAAGCGCTTCGAGCTCGCTGAGGCTGGGCTTGAGCAGAAGCGCGTCGAGCGAAGCGCATCGGGCGAGCGCAGGCCCCGAGCTATCGAGCAGCAGCTCGATGTCCAGCGAGCGGCAGAGTCCGCCGAGCATCAACAGGAAGGTTTCGGGCGTACCCGGCGGCAGGCTGCCGCTCGCGACCAGCCAGCGCGGGCGCGGCTGAAGCTCCGCCAGCAGCTCGAGGCAGCGTGCCTGCTCGCCTTGGGAGAGCTCTGGTCCCGGCAGCACGAACCGGTACTGGCGACCGCTGGTCTGCTCGTCGACAGTGAAGCTCTCGCGGGTTGTCCCGGCGATCGCCACGGTGCGGACGGGCACGCCGGCGCGCTCGAGCAGCCCGGTGATCCGCGCGCCCGACGCGCCGCCCGACGGATAGAGTGCCACGGCCGATCCGCCGAGCGCATGGATCGCCCTGGCAACGTTGATGCCGCCGCCGCCCGGATCCTCGCGGGGCCCGGCGCATCGCAGCTTGTGGCCGGGTTTGATGGTCGCGGTCGAAGTCGTCACGTCGAGCGCCGGATTCATGGTCAGTGTCGCGATTGCCGACATGTCAGCCTCTCGCCTTCTCGGCGTCGGCGACGATCTTCAGCGTCGGGACGAAGCTGTCGGGATTGAGCGAGATCGAATCGATCCCGTGCTCGACGAGGAAGCGCGCAAAATCGGGATAGTTGCTCGGCGCCTGGCCGCAGATTCCTACAGGGATATGGGCAGCCTGCGCCCGGCCCAGCAGGTCAGCGATCAGCATCGTCACGGCGGGATCGCGCTCGTCGAACAAAGGCGCCAGCAATGCCGAATCGCGATCGACTCCGAGCACGAGCTGGGTCAGGTCGTTCGATCCGATCGAGAAGCCGTCGAACAGCCGGGCGAATTCCTCGGCGCGAACCACGTTTGAGGGAATCTCGCACATCATATAGAGCCGGAGCCCGGCCTGACCGCGCGCCAGCCCGTTCGCGGCCATCGCTTCGAGCACGCGGTCCGCCTCCTCGGGCGTGCGGCAGAAGGGGACCATCACCACGACATTGTCGAGGCCGATCACCTCGCGCACCCGCTTAAGGGCGCGGCACTCGAGCGCGAACCCCTCGCGATAGCGTTCATGATAATAGCGCGACGCCCCGCGAAAGCCGAGCATCGGGTTTTCCTCGCCCGGTTCGAAGCCGGCGCCGCCGAGGAGCGAGGCATATTCGTTGGTCTTGAAGTCGCTCAACCGGACGATCGCGGGATGCGGCCAGCATGCCGCGGCGATCCGGGCGATCCCCAGCGCCAGGGTCGAGACGAAATAGTCGGCCGGATCGGCGAAGCCGCGGGTCAGCCGGGCGATCTCACGGGCGTCGCGCGGCTCTGTCACCGCCTCGGGATGGACCAGCGCCATCGGATGGATGCGCACGAGATTGGAGATGATGAACTCCATCCGTGCCAGGCCGACACCCTTCGCCGGGAGCCGCCACCATTGAAAGGCCGCGTCGGGGTCGGCGAGATTGATCATCAGCCGGGTGCGGGTCTCGGGCAACGCGTCGAGTGCGACCGCCTCGGAAGCGAAGGGCAGCGCGCCTTCGAGCACGCGGCCGACGCCCCCCGATGCACAGTCGAGCGTCACTTGCGCGCCTTCGGCCAGCCGCCGGCTCGCGTCGCCGGTGCCGACCACGGCGGGGACGCCGAGCTCGCGGCTGACGATCGCGGCGTGGCTGGTCGGACCGCCATGGTCGGTGACGATGCCGGCGGCGCGGCGCATCACCGGCACCCAGTCCGGATCGGTCATCTCCGTCACCAGGATCGCGCCGTCGCGGAACCGCTCGATATCGGCGGCGTCGCGGATGCGGCACACCTCTCCGGTGGCGATCGCCTGACCCACCGCGGCACCGGTCGCGAGCACTTCGCCCTTGCCTTCGAGGCGCCAGCTCCTGAGTTTGGCCCCGCCGCGCATCGACTGCACGGTTTCGGGCCGTGCCTGGACGAGGAAGAGCTCGCCCGTAACGCCGTCCTTGGCCCATTCGAGATCCATCGGCCGGCCGTAATGCGTCTCGACTGCCACGGCCCAGCGCGCGAGCTCGAGCACTTCGGCGTCGCCGAGTACGAACGTGTCGCGCACGGCGCTGCGGGTCCGCACGATCTCGGTTCCGCCGCCCGCCTTGCGATAGCGCATGCGGCACGCCTTGGCGCCAAGGGTGCGCGCGATGATCGGCTGCTTCGCGTGGTCGTCGAGCAGCGGCTTGAAGACGAGATACTGGTCGGGATCGACGCGACCCTGCACGACCATCTCGCCAAGACCCCAGGCGGCGCTCACCGTCACCACGTGCGGAAAGCCGGTCTCGGGATCGAGCGTGAACATGACGCCGGAGCCGGCAAGGTCCGAGCGCACCATCTGCTGCACCCCGATCGACAGCGCGACGGCGCGGTGGTCGAACCCCTTGGCCTCGCGATAGACGATCGCGCGGTCAGTGAAGAGCGAGGCATAGCAGCGCCGGCAGGCCGCGAGCAGCGCGTCCTCGCCCGCGACGTTCAGGAACGTCTCCTGCTGGCCGGCGAAGCTCGCGTCAGGCAAATCCTCGGCGGTCGCGCTCGATCGCACCGCCACAGCGAGCGTCTTCCGGCCGCTTTGCGCGCAGAGCGCGCGGTAGCCGCGTCGGATCGCATTGCTGACCGCGTCGGGCAGCACTGCATTCTCGATCGAAGCCCGGATGGTGCTTCCGGCTTCGCGAAGCGAGAGCGAACCCGCGCGCCAGGCAAGCATTGCTGCGTCGATTGCGGCGTCGAGTCCCGCCTCCGCGATCGTTGCCCGGTAGGCCGCCGCTGTCACCGCGAAGCCACCGGGCACGCGGACACCAGCTGGCCGCAGCCGCTGGATCATCTCGCCGAGCGACGCATTCTTGCCGCCCACCCGCGCGATGTCGCCGATGCCGACATCCTCGAAGTTGAGCAGCAGGGGTTCTGCGTCCGCGGACGCAGTGGACGATCGGGCCTCGTGGTCCGGGCGGACGAGAAGATCATGGTCGGTCATGCGGGACAGCATCGCGCTCGCTGCCGCGAACGCGATACGGGATTGTCCCAAGCGCCACGCTGTCCGGATAATCCCGTATCCTGACAGGCGCGCGTTGCCGGTAGTCTCGCTCCCGATCCATTCATGGGAGGCCAGGATGCGGGCAGTTCGACGCGACGCCATGGACAATGCGGTGCCGCTGGAGGCGCCGGCGCGCATCGCGCTGCTCGGCAATGCGCTGCCGCGCCTGTGCGGGCTCGCGACCTTCACCAGCCATGTCCAGGACGCGCTGGTGTCGCGCTTCCCCGGCATCGTCGTCGACCATTATGCGATGGTCGACCCGGGTCGCAGCTATCGCTTCCCGCAATCCGTCACCGGCACGATCGATCAGGAGGAGCCGGCCAGCTATCGCGCCGCCGCGCGCCAGATCGTGGCGAGCGGGGCCGAGCTCCTCTGGGTCCAGCACGAGTTCGGAATCTATGGCGGCCCGGCGGGCGCCTGGCTGCTCGAACTGCTGGATGCGGTCGACTTGCCCGTCGTGGCCTCGCTGCATACCGTGCTCGAAGCGCCGAACGACGACCAGCGTCGCGTGATGGCGGCGCTAACCCGTCGAGTTGCCCGCTTCATCGTCATGGCCGAGCGCGCGCGAGCGACGCTTCGGCATATCTATGGCGTGGCGTCCGAGCGGATCACGGTCATCCCGCACGGCGTTCCCGCCCGGCGATACGAGGAGCCGGCGGCGGCGCGTGCGCGGCTCGGGCTGGAGCGGCGGCCGACGATCCTCACCTTCGGGCTGCTCTCGCCCGGAAAGGGGCTCGAGGCGATGATCGCGGCGATGCCGACGATTCTCGAACAGGCGCCCGATGCGCTCTACCGCATCGTCGGCGCGACCCACCCGCACCTCGTCGCCCATGAGGGGGAAGCCTATCGCGAACGGCTCCAGGCGCTCGCGGCCGGGCTCGGCGTCGAGGCGCATTTGCGTTGGGATGCGCACTTTCTCGACGAAGCCGCGCTGCTCGACTGCATCGCCGCGGCCGATGTCTATGTGACCCCCTATGGCAATCCGGCGCAGATCACCTCGGGCACGTTGTCCTACGCGTTCGGGCTCGGCAAGCCGATCGTCTCGACTCCCTATGTCCATGCCGCCGAACTGCTCACGGACGGCCGCGGGCGTCTGGTCGGGTTCGGCGATGTTGGCGGACTGGCGCATGCGGTGGGCGAGCTGCTTGCCAATGAGGATGCGCGCCGCGCGCTTGCCCACCGCACCTCGCGCGAGGGTCAGGCGATGACTTGGCGGCATATGGTCGAGCGCTGCGTCGCATCGTTCGAGCCGCTGCTTTCCCGCGTCGAAGCCGTGCCGACGGCTTCGGATCCGGCCGAAGCGCTCGCGGCCTAGGCGTGACCGAGTGGCCGCGCCGGGCGAATCCTCCGCCGCGCGGCGGGACGTGTACCGCGTCGAGCAGCTGACCAAGGTCTATGGCAGCGGCGACAATGCGGTCCATGCGTTGCGCGGCGTGGATTTCACGGTCGCCGAGGGCGCGATGCTCGTGCTGCTCGGTCCCTCGGGGTCGGGCAAGTCGACCTTGCTCAACATCCTGGGCGGGCTCGATCATGCCAGCGCCGGCCATGCCTGGTTCCATGATCGCGACCTCACCACCTTCGGCGACGACGCGCTCACCGAATATCGCCGGCGCAGCATCGGCTTCGTGTTCCAGTTCTACAATCTGGTCGCCTCGCTCACGGCGCGCGAGAATGTCGCACTGATCACCGAGATCGCCCAAGCGCCGATGGACCCCGCAGAGGCGCTGGCGCTGGTCGGGCTCGAGTCGCGGCTGGACCATTTTCCGGCCGAGCTTTCGGGCGGCGAGCAGCAGCGCGTCGCGATTGCGCGTGCGATCGCCAAGCGGCCGCAGGTGCTGCTCTGCGACGAGCCGACCGGTGCGCTCGACAGCGAGACCGGCACCCTGGTCCTCGCGGCGCTCGATCAGGTCAATCGCGAGCTCGGCACGACCACCTTCATCATCACCCATAATGCCGTGATCGCGGACATCGCCGACGAAGTTCTGATGTTCGGCGACGGGCGCATCACCGGGCGGCGGCACAATGCGGTGCGCAAGGCGCCCGGGGGGCTCAGCTGGTGAGATCGCGGTCGACCATGACGGTCAAGCTGCTGCGCGACCTCTGGCGCTTGCGTGGCCAGGCGGTCGCGATCGCGCTGGTGATCGCCGCAGGCGTCGCGACCATGGTGATGGCGGTCGGCCTGATCGACTCGCTGAGTGCCACCCGCGCGGCCTATTATGACCGCTACCGCTTCGCCGACATCTTCGCGCCGCTCGTGCGTGCGCCCGAGCCGGTAATGGCGGCGGTGCGGCGGATTCCCGGCGTCGGCTCGGCGGACAGCCGGATCACCGCACGCGCGACGCTGCAGGTGGAAACGGTGGCGGAGCCGGTGTCGGCGCGGGTGCATTCGCTGCCAGGAGCGAACGGCGACGCGCTCAACCGGCTCGTGCTGCGGCAAGGCCGGCTTCCCGATCCTCGCCACGCAGACGAGGTGGTGGCCAATGAGGCGTTCGTCGAGGCAGCGGGTCTGGCGCCCGGCGCCCGCATCGGGGCGGTGCTCTATGGCAAGCAGGTGAATCTGCGGATCGTCGGCACCGTGCTCTCGCCCGAATATGTCTATGCGATCGGGCCGGGCTCGATCTTCCCGGACAATCGCCGCTCGGCGGTGTTGTGGATGGGCCGCGCACCGCTCGCCGCCGCGCTCGACATGACCAATGCGTTCAACGACGTGCTGGTGCGTACTGCCCCGGGCGCCAATACTGTCGAGGTCGAACGGCGGATCGACCTGGTGTTGCAGCCCTATGGCGGCGTCGGCGCCTATCCGCGCGCGCTCCAGGTCTCGGACCGGTTCGTCTCCGACGAAATCGCGCAGCTCTCCACGATGGCGCGGCTGATGCCGCCGGTATTCCTGCTGGTCGCGGCGTTCCTGCTCAACATCGTGCTGGCGAGGCTCGTCGATACCGAACGCGAGGTGATCGGGCTGCTCAAGGCCTTTGGCTTCCCGGCGCGCGCCATCCTGTTCCATTACGTCCAGCTCGCGACCCTGCTGTCGCTGCTTGGGCTGGCGCTCGGAATCGCGCTTGGCATATGGCTGGGCCATGGCATGGCCGGCCTTTATCAGCGCTTCTTCATCTTCCCGTTCCTGACCTTCCGCACCAATCCGGGCGTCTATCTCATCGCCGCGGCCGGGACGCTCGTGCCCGTGGTGCTCGGCGCTGCCACGGCCGTGTGGCATTCGGCCCGCCTGACGCCGGCTGCGGCGATGCGCCCCGAGGCGCCCGCCGATTACTCGGGCCGGTTGGTCGCGCTTCTATCGGGTGCGCTTGGGCGCGACGAGCCGAGCAGGATCATCATGCGGGGGCTGCTTCGCCGCCCGCTGCGCTCGGCGCTCACCATCGTCGGCCTGGCGGCTGCGCTGATGCTCTATGTGGCCTCGCAAAGCCCGATGGGCAGCGTCGACCGGATGATCCATCTCGGCTTCGACGTCGCGGACCGGTCCGACCTGGTGGTGGCCTTCGCCGAGCCGCGGGACGCGCGTGCGCTGCATGAGCTGCGGCGGATCCCCGGCGTGCTCGCGGCCCAGCCCTTCCGCGGCGTCGGCGCACGGCTGAGGGCAGGCAGTCGCGAGGTGCGCGAGGGCCTGTCGGGCAACGCCGCCGGCGCAACGCTGCAGCGCTCGGTCGATCTTACAGGCGTCACGGTCGATCCGCCGCCGCGCGGCGTGATCCTGACCGGACGCATGGCGCGCGATCTCGGCGTCGGCATCGGCGACCGGGTCGAAGCCGAGGTGACCGAGGGACGACGGCCGGTCCTGACGCTGCCGGTGGCGGCCGTGATCGACAGCCCGTTCGGGAGCGCCGCCGCGCTCGAGCGGCACACGCTCAACCGCCTCCTCTATGAGGGCGATACGCTCTCGGGAGCTTTTCTGACCGTGGACCCGGCCGCGCTGCCGCGCATCTACGAGCGGCTCGAGGCGAGCCCGATGGTGGCCGGTGTCACGGTGCGCAAGGCGACGCTGGTTGCGATGCAGGAGATCATCCAGGGCAATTTCGCGATCCAGACCTGGTTCTACACCGCGCTTGCGGTGCTGGTGGTCATCGGCGTCGTCTACAACAGCGCCCGGATCAGCCTTTCGGAGCGCGCGCGCGATCTTGCCTCGCTCCGGGTGCTCGGTTTCCGTCGCGCCGAGGTGGCCTTCGTGCTGCTGGGCGAGCAGGCCGTGCTGCTGCTCCTGTCGCTCCCGCTCGGCATCTGGGCCGGGTACGAGCTCTGGCACTATCTGATTGGCCAGTTCAACACCGAGCGGCTGACTATTCCTTTCTATGTGGATCCGCGCGTGCCGGCGCAGGGGGTGCTCGTCATCGCGGCGGCCGCAGCGGTGACCGCATTGCTCATCCGCCGCAGGGTCGACCGGCTCGACCTTGTACGCGCGCTCAAGACGCGGGAGTGACCATGACACGCAGGATCATCACCGGCCCAAGGCTGATCGCCGCGCTCGTACTGGCGGTGCTCGCCGGCGCGCTCGTCGTGCGAATGCGCGCGCCGGCGGTCGAGGTCGAGCTCGCCCAAGTGACGCGCGGGCCCATGACGGTGACGATCGACGATCTCGCCGAGACCCGCGTCCACGATCTCTACACGCTGTCGGCACCAGTCACCGGCGAGCTGCTGCGCGTCCCCTTGAAACCCGGCGCTCCGGCGATCGCGGGCGAGACGGTGCTGGCGCGTCTCAGGCCGATTGCGCCCGGGCCGCTCGACGCACGGAACCTCGCGCAAGCCGAGGCGACGGTTCGCGCCGCCACCGCACAGGCGGCTGCAGCAGGCGCGCAGGTCGAGGCGGCCGCGGCTGCGGGAACCCTTGCCGAGCGTCAACTCGCGCGAGTCGCGACGCTGCGCGATCGCGGCTTCGTCGCGCACGCCGCGCTCGACGAAGCGCGTGCCGCGCGCGACCGTGCCCGCGCCGCCCACGCCGCTGCGAGGAGCGCCGCAGCTGCCGCGCGCCAGCAGCTCGAAGCGGCACGTGCCGCTTTGATCCTTCCCGCCAGCCAAGCGCTCGGCCGCGGCATAGTCGATGTCCGCGCTCCGGTATCGGGCGCGGTGCTCACCGTGCCGCAGGAAAGCATGCGGGTGGTCGCCGCGGGCACGCCGCTCGTCACCATCGGCGATCCGGCGAAGATTGAGCTGGTGACTGATCTGCTCTCCGAGGACGCGGTCCAGGTGCGCGAGGGGGCAGCGGTGTCGATCAAGGACTGGGGCGGTCCCCGTCCGCTTGCAGGAAAGGTCCGGCTGGTCGAACCCTATGGCTTCCTCAAGATCTCCGCGCTCGGGGTGGAGGAGCAGCGCGTCAATGTCGTCATCGACCTGGCGGAGCCGCGAGCAGCCTGGGCCCGCCTCGGCCATGGATTTCGCGCGACGGTCAGGATCGCCACCTGGAGCACGCCGGATGCCATGCGGCTGCCGATCGGCGCGCTGTTCCGTGGTACCGCCGGCTGGAGCGTGTTCCGCGAGAAGGGCGACGGCAGGGCGGAGATCGTGCCGGTCAGGATCGGGCACATGAACGACGACTGGGCCGAGCTGCTCGGCGGGCTTGGCAAGGGCGACAAGGTCATCCTCCATCCGGGCAAGGACGTGGTCGAGGGGGTGCGGGTCCGTGCGCGGCGCTAGGGCTGCGACAGCGCGATCACGAACACCCAGAAATCCCGCGCGAGCGCGAGGACAAGGCGAACCAGTACCCAACCGAGAAGGACGACCAGCGCCCAGGTGGCCACGGCTTCCACATGGCGCTTCCGACCGCGCTCAGTCGACGGGACCGGGTTGCGGCGAGGCATGTTTCCCTCCCTGGCGAGGCGTCAGGCGCCTCCATGGGCGGAGCTTCGTCCGGAAGCCATGCGTATGCACTACGGAAGGTTACGCACGTTCAGCCCTGCGCGATCGCCTGTTCTGCTGCGGCGAGCGCGTGGCGGCGCGCGGCATCGCTCGGCAAGGCACGCAGCCGTTCCTCGAGCGAGCTCGCGAAGGCGGCGTAGCGATTGCGCCAGTCATCGGAAGCCAGCAGCGTCTCGGCATCCGCGCGCGGTTTGCCCGCGCGCTGTGCCGGCCTTCCGGGCTCGAGGCGGAAGTGCTCGCCGAGCCGGGGGACAATGGGATGCGGCAGGCCGGGGAGCAGGGCGGCGTCGGCGGCGAGGCACTCAAGCGCAGGCTCCTCGCCGTGATCGAGGAACACCGTCCCCGTACAGCCCCTCGGGCACCCAGGAAGCGGAGCAGCGCGGCATGGTCGGCATGCGCCGAATAGGCGTCGATCGTAGCGATCTCGGCGCAGACGCGGATGTCGCTGCCCGAGATCCGCACCGTCTGTGCGCCCGACTTGAGCACGGTACCGAGTGTTCCCCGCGCCTGATAGCCGACGAACAGGACGGTGGATTCCGCCCGTGGCAGGTTGCGGACGAGGTGATGGCGGATACGCCCGCCGGTGCACATGCCCGAACCGGCGAGAATCACCGCTCCGGGGATGCGGTACAGCGCCTGGGACTGGGCCATACCCGTGGTGAAGCGTACGTTCGGGTGATCGAACAGCCGCGGTGCGCCGGGACTCGCGCAGCGGCGATAGGCGCGGGTGATCCGGTCGGCGAGGGGCGAATCGATCACCACGGGCACCGGCTCGAGGCGCCCGGTGTTGAACAGCGCAACCAGGTCCTCGAGCAGGATCTGGGTACGCTCCAGCGCGAAGGCGGGGATAAGGAGGTTGCCGCCGCGGCGCAACGCCCGCTCGACGATTCCGGCGAGCTCCTCGCGGCGTGCCTCGGGCGTGGGCACGACGCGGTCACGGTCGCCATAGGTCGCCTCGCATACGATATGGTCGAACGGGCCTGCGGCATCAGCTAGCATGCCGGGATCGCCGGCGGCCTGGCCGATATCACCCGAAAAGAAGAGGCGCTTGCCCTCGGCGCAAAGCTCGAGAGAGGCGGAGCCGAGAATATGCCGGGGGTCGTGAAAGCGGATTTCTACACCCGGCACGATCTCTGCCCATTTGCGATATCCCAGGCCTCGCGTCCGTTCGACCACGTGCCGGACGTCCTCGCGGTCATAAAGCGGCTCGAAGCGCGGAAAGCCCGCCCGGTCGGGGCGGTCATTGCGGCGCGCGGCGTCCTGTGCCTGGATCTGGGCGGCATCGTCGAGGAGCGGCTTGAGCAACTGGCGGGTCGGCGGCGTGCACCAGATCGGGCCGGCATAGCCTTCGCGCGTCAGCAAGGGCAGCCGTCCGGAATGGTCGAGATGCGTGTGGATCAGGATCACCGCGTCGAGCGCCCCTGCGTCGAAGGGGAGCTCCTCATGGTTGAGCGCCTCGAGCGAGCGCGAGCCCTGGAACAGGCCGCAGTCGATGAGCAGGCGGCGCCCGGACGTCCGGAGCTCCATGCAGGATCCGGTGACCGTGCCTGCGGCACCATGAAAGATCAGATCCAGCGGCACGGGCATCATCCTCGAGCAATTGTTTGTCCCGGAAAGCCTTGCCGAGCGGCGCGCGCACCTGAATCCGTACTAGCCCTATGCCGCCATCGGCTCAGGGCACAAGATCGCGGAGGCGCTTGAGCAGCGGCCGCTGGCTTGGAAGGATCGCCGCTTCCGCCTCGTGCAGGAAAGCCAGCGCGCGGCGTCGATCTCGGGGAAAAGGTGCATCCGGCGGCTGCGGGGCGGCCATTCGAGCTCGAACAGATTGCTGCGAACCGTTGCAGGATCGAGATCGCCGGCAAGCGCACATGCATGGACCTGCTTGCCTCCGGCTTGCCGAATGGTGCCGAGCGAGAGGAGGCTGCCCGCGAGCGGCACGCCGAGTTCTTCCTCCGCTTCGCGACGCGCTGCCACCTCGGGTGTCTCGTCCGGCTCGATCAAACCCTTGGGGATCTGCCAAGCGCCTTGGCCCTTGTTGCGCCAGAAAGGTCCGCCAGGGTGCACGAGCAGCACGTCGAGACCCTGCTCCCCTTGCCGGTACAGCAGCACGCCGGCGCTTTGCTCCACCATCGTTCGACCCTTTCGCGCCGTGGGCCGATCATCCTCGATTTCGCCCCCGCGCTGCAAGCCGCCCTAATGCGGGCCTTTACGCAGTGCTCCGATAGTGCCGCGGCGCCAATCTGGTCCCTCGGGATCCCTGCCCGGAGCTTCGGGGCGGCGGTGGAGGCGCCGGGTCGGCAGGGGCGATCGACAGCCGGCTGCTCTCGGCGCGCCTGATCGGGGGGGCGGTCATGCCGGGGCCGACCGCGCTCGGGGTCTTGGCCGCGGTGCTGTCCTTAGGGGGATGCGGACGAGGGAGTGCTGAGAGCCACGATGTTGGTCTCGCTTGTGGGGACGATCCTGGATCTGGTGCTGGCGAACCGGTCCTTCTCGGCCTCGCTCGCGACTGCGCTGCTCAGGCCGAATCGCGCCTTTGCCGCAGTCGTGCTGATCGCAGCGGCAATGCTCGCGCTCGCCGAGGTCTCGCCGGCGGGCGGATTTGCCCGGATTCGAGGCACTCGACTGGCGCCACAGGCTGGTCGCGCTCGGCACGGCGACGCTCGTGCTCCTGATCCCTGAAGCAGCAAAATCCAGCTGGCGTCGCGGACTGGCCGAACGAGGCGGCATTCCCGCTGCTGCGCAGGCTGACCGAGGGATGGGGCAGGTGCGCTGCCCACGGGCACCTGCGGACGCGCATCACCGATCCGGAAAGAACCGTATTCCGCGCAGGGGAGGCAGCAGCGATCCTGCTACGACCACATGCACAAAGGAGGCTCACATGGCTCTTCCTCCCGACACCGATTCCTCTCGCCCGGATCAAGTGCGTGACCGGCGTGCCATAAACGGCGTCTGGATGCTGGTCGCCGCCGTCCTGATGTTCGTCGCGCTCGCGTTCGCCCGAAGCCTCGGCTGAGGATCTCGCCGGTGCGGCGCGAACCGACCATGCAGGCAGGAACGAAAGGGTGAAGCCCGGCGACATCCTGCTGCGGCCGCAGCCGTCGCGTGTTGTCCTGCGCCCCTTCGTTCCGGCGGAAAATGGCGGCATGCCTCATGACGGGCGCGCGCGGGTCGAGCGCATCCTGGAGCGCGTGCTCGGCCTGACCGAGCAGGATCTCGAGCAGGAGCTGGCCCGGGTGCTGACGAGTCTTGCCGACCGGCACCGCAACGTAAAATGCGTGCTGCAGCGGCGCTTCTACGACATTGTCGAGCCGCACGCGCGTGGCCGGTCGGTCAGCGGCGACCAGATGCTGCTCGCGGGTGCCTATTTCACCGAGGAATATTCCTTCGAAGCCGCAGCGCTGTTCAATCCCGGCATCGTCCTGCACCCGGATCAGGAAGGCGTGCCCGCGGAGTCCGTCAGGATCGTCCTGTCGCTCCGCGGTGTCGGCGAGGGGCATATCTCGTCGATCATCTTCCGCACCGGGGTCTTCGGGGCGGACGGCCAGCTCACGCTCGATCTGCCGAGCCGCTGGGCGACCTCGCCGCAGATCGAGACCATCCCCGGCGGTGCGCCCGACGATCCCGGCGTGCGGCTATTCTATGGCGGACACGACGATCTGTCGGAACTCGTGCTGTTTCCGGTGACCTATCGTCAGCGTCACGGCATCGAGGATCTGCGGCTGGTTCGTTTCGTCGAGGACGACGGTCACGTGACCTATCTAGGCACCTACACTGCGTTCAGCGGCGAGGCGGTCCGCCAGGAACTGTTGCGAACCCGCGATTTCGTGAGCTTCGACCTCAACGCGCTTACGGGCAAGCTCAGCGCGACCAAGGGCATGGCGCTGTTTCCGCGGCGAATCGATGGCCGCTACGCCATGCTCGGGCGACACGACCATGAGAATATCTGGCTGCTAAGATCCAACGAGCTGTACCAGTGGGAGAACGGCGACGTGATAGCCTCGCCGCGCTGGCCCTGGGAGTTCATCCAGCTGGGCATCTGCAGCCCACCGATCGAGATCGACGAGGGCTGGCTGTTCATCTTGCACGGCGTCGGCCCGATCCGCAGCTATTGCCTGGGCGCCTGTCTGCTCGACAAGAAGAACCCGGCAAATGTGATTGCGCGTTCGATCGAGCCGATCGTCCGGCCCTCGCCCGAGACGCGCGACGGCTATGTGCCGAATGTTGTCTATAGCTGCGGAGCGCTAGCGCTCGGACGCACCCTGCTTCTTCCACACGGTATAGCCGACAGCTTCACCGGCTTCGCAAGCTTCTCGATCGACGAGCTGCTCGCCACCATGCGCTGAGCCATGCGATGCAGGCGCGAGCCGGTGACCGGGACGAGACGGCTCCTTGCCCGCTGGAAACGACGCTCTGACGAAGGCTGTGCGACTTAGGAAGTTCAGAGGTCAAGCGAGCGATTGTCCCGACGGCGTTGGCGATAACAGTCGTGCTCTCATCCGCTAGGTAACATTCCCAATGGGGGGTGCCGCTCCTCCGAACTAGCCTCAAATAGATCGCACGGGTCAGGGCCGCGTGACGAGCGTCCGGGGGGCTCCGGTGAGTGCCTCATCCGGTCAGCAGCGCGACCTTTTTGCTGTTCGGGTGGACTCCCCGGGGCGGGTGCGCGTCCGGGCCGGGCTCGTGCGGTCACCCGGAAAGGCGGTAACGATGGCCATGGAAGACGTGACGTGCGTACCCGATGACGCCAACTGCGCCGGGCAGGCCGCGCTGCCGGTCGGCGAAGCCCGCGATGCGGTCGACGTCGCCGGATTCCTGGCAAGCGGCCGCGCGTTCGGGCCCGAGGGCCCGGTTTGCCGTATCGATACCCATGCGGCATCGATATTCCTGACCGGCAGGCGGGCTTGGAAGGTTAAGCGCCCGGTCGCGCTTGGCTATCTCGATTTCACGACGGTGGAGCAGCGTCGGGTAGCCCTCGAATCCGAGTTGCGTCTAAACCGGCGCACGGCGCCCGACCTCTATCTGGCATTGCACCCGATCACCCGGACCTCGGACGGGATGCTCAGCATTGGGGGGGAGGGCGAAATTGTCGACTGGGTGCTGGAGATGCGACGCTTCCCGGACGGCGCGCTGCTCGCCGAGCAAGTGGAGCTGGGACCGCTTGCGCCGGGGCTGCTTGCCGCGCTGGTGGACCGGATTCACGCATTTCATGCGGCCGCCGAGATCGTCGACGGGGAACCGGCTTCGGCGAGGCTGCGGCATGTCATCGTCGGCAATGCGGACCGGTTCGCCGCCTATGCGGCGCATCTCGATCTACATGCCGCTGCCGAGGTCCTCGCCATGCAGCGCGACCGGCTCGATCTGCTGGCACCTCTGCTTGACCGACGCGGAAGACATGGCCGTGTCCGACATTGTCACGGCGATCTGCATCTCGCCAATATCGCGATGATCGAGGGTGCGCCAGTGCCGTTCGATTGCATCGAATTCGATCCCGAGCTGGCCTGTATCGATGTGCTCTACGATCTGGCGTTCCTGATCATGGACCTGTGGCATCGGGATCACCATGATGCCGCCAACCAGGTGTTCAATCGCTATCTCGATCTCTCTGCCGAGGATGAGGCGGGCGCGCCTTTGATGCCGCTGTTCCTCTCGGTGCGCGCGGCAGTGCGTGCCCATGTCTGCGCCGAACGCGCATCGCGGACCGGCACACGCGACGATACGGCGCTTGCCCATGACTATCTGCGTCTCGCCGGTGAATTGCTCACGCCGGTCGCACCGCGGCTGGTCGCGATCGGCGGCCGGTCGGGAACGGGAAAGTCGACGCTCGCGCTGGCGCTGGCGCCCGCGATCGGCGCGCCGCCGGGCGCGCGTATTCTGCGCACCGATGTGCTCCGCAAACGGCGCGCGGGCGTTCCGCCGGAGGCGCGGCTTCCGCGGAACCATTACACCCCGCAGTCGTCCCGCGAGGTCTATGCGGACCTCGCGGCTACCTGCGAGACTGCGCTTCGCGGCGGCGCGTCGGTGATTGCCGATGCCGCCTTCCTTATGCTGGAGGAGCGGCGGGGCATCGAGGAGGCGGCCGCCGGCCGCCGTGTCACGTTCACCGGCCTCTGGCTGGAGGCGGGAGAAGCGGTCCGCTGCGCCCGCGTCGCGGCGCGCGAGCGTGATGCCTCGGATGCGGACACGGCTATCGTCCGATTGCAGACCCGTCGCTCCTGCGGCCCGCTCGAGCGCTGGCACAGGCTGCGGGCGAGCGGGCCCCCCGAGCAGGTACGCGCTTCTGCCGAGCGCCTGCTCAAGCCCGATGCAGGCTGTCGGGGCTGACTTCTCGTCAAGCTTGCGCCGACTGCCGCTGATTTCCAATCTCAAGGCACGACGATGACCGGGACGGGCGCAAGCGACACCAGCTTCTGGGAGACGCTTCCGAGCAACAGTCCCGTGAGACGCCCGCGTCCGCGTCGCCCGAGGATCAGCATTTCCGCATCACGCGCGGAATCGAGGATGGTCTCGGCAGGATCCCCCCATGCGGCGATGCGCTGGACGCGGGTAGCGCCGTTCTTGCGGGCGACGGCTTCGGCGTCGTCGAGGAGCGCGGCGGCGTCTGCGTCGAGCGCTGCTCCGAGATCGCCTTCGGCATGCGCGAGTCGTCGAGCCTCCGCAGGCCCGAGACCAGATCCGACGGTCAGCAGCCGAAGCTCGGCACCGATGGCTTTGGCGAGCGTCGCGGCGAGGGCGACCGCACGGGCGGCGGGGCCCGACCCGTCGGTCGCGACCAGAATATGCTTCGGGGGCATCGACAGCACTCCTTGGTGGAAGGAGCACAAGGGCTACGCCCGCCGCGTAGTCGTCACGATCCGGTAATCTCCCATGCGCCGTGGCCGCAGCCTGCCCGACTCCCCAGCTGCTCCGGAACCGCGATCCACGCGCCCCTCGCCGCGGCTTCGGTGCGGAGATTCCCGGATAAGCGCCTGTCGCTGCGATACGTTCAAGCATGCAAACGCTATTGCCCGTGTGCGGATGTCTCTCCGTTCAAGGCCTGCGTGTGCGCCGCGCCGCGTGAGCGCGGTTGGACTCAACCAGAGGATGCTTCGTCATCGCGCATAATCTGCGCCAGTGCCTGGGCAAGCTCAGTCTGTTTGAAGGGCTTGTTCAGACGCGGAAGGTCGGGTGCGACGTCATCGACATCGGCATATCCGGAGACAAGCAGGATCGGCAGGCCGGGCCGGCTCTGTTTCACCAGACGCGCGAGCTGGGCGCCGCTCATTCCCGGCATCACATGGTCGGTGATCATCACGTCCATCTCCGTTCCGCCCTCAATCAAGCTGCGGGCCTCCACGGCGGAACTTGCTTCGGTGACCGAGTACCCCAGTTCCTGCAGCATATCAGCGATAGCCAGCCTCAGGGCGGGCTCATCGTCGACGAGCAGCGCTCGGCCCACGCGCACCGCAGCGGGCGCGGTCTGGACAGGTTCCGGGCTTGCCGCAAGGGGCTCGTTGGCCACCGGAAGCCAGAGGTCGACGCGGGTGCCGAGGCCAGGCTGACTTTGAATGTCCAGCCCCCCGTGCAATTGGGCGGCGAGGCCGTGAACCATGGATAGGCCAAGGCCTGTGCCTTTGCCGATTCCCTTGGTTGAAAAGAAAGGCTCGACGGCCCGGCGCTGCGTTTCTGCATCCATTCCCATCCCGGTATCGGTCACCGAAATCACGACATAGTGTCCGGGGGGCAGGGCCGCCTGTCGGTTCTCCTCCTCCGTCCGTTCCGCAACGGCAATAGTCAGGCTGCCTCCGTCGGACATTGCGTCGCGCGCGTTCACGCAAAGGTTAAGGATTGCCATCTCGACCTGATTTGCCTCGGCGCGCGCGGGCGGAAGCCCATCTGGCAGGTTCACCTCCAGGCGCACCTGTGCTCCTACTGAGCTGGCCAGAAGGGCGTGCATGCCACGTACGACGGCCGCAATGTCGACCGGACCGGGCTTCAATGGTTGTCGTCGCGCGAACGCGAGCAAGCGCTGTATCAGCGTCCGGGCACGGTCGGCCGACTGCAGCGCACCCTCGATCAGCCGTCTCTCGCGCCCGGTGAGGTCGGTGCGCCTTGCGATCAGGTCGAGACTCCCGATGACGGGCGTGAGCAGGTTGTTGAAGTCATGGGCGACACCGCCCGTCAACTGACCCATGGCTTCCATCTTCTGGCTTTGACGCAGCGCCTCTTGCGCCAGTTCGCGCTCCGCCATGGCCACGTCGACCCGCTGCTCGAGCATGCCGAGATGCCGCGCCTCCGCGTTCTGGCGTTTCGCGCGCTCTTCTTCGAGATCGGCGAGTGTTTGCCCGCTACGCAGAGCAAGCCAAAGAAGTGGAGTTATGGTCATCACCACAAGCAGCGCCATCGCGGCACCGAGTTGCAGGAGACCCGACGTCGCGGCCTCGACCAGACAATATCCCACGAGAGGTGGAAGCAGGCCGAAAAGGAGTTGGCGTCGGGTTGTCCGGCCCGCGGGGCCTTCCAGCATGATCGCGCCGACCCACCCGCCTTCCCTTTGCGAAAGGATCGCTGCAATTGCCAGGGCCAGCACCGACACCGCGGTATTGGGCGCCATCGTCCGGAAGATGCGGAGCTCTCCGATATCCTCCGCGCCATAGGCTTGGCCGAGAAGGGCGAGGATGGACAGCAGAAACGCGCCGGCCGCGGCGACGTCGCTATGGCGCGGGCGCGCAGCAAACCAGGGCAGGTAGGTAATCCCGAGGAGGATCAGCGAAATTGCGGTACCGAGTGATCCGCGTCCCGGCGTCGGGGCTGCGCCGAACAAGTGATGCGCGATCCACGGGCTCAGCAGGTCGTTGTTGCGGAGGAGTTGGTCGATGAACGCTGCCGCACCCAGGACCATCACCGCAGTGCCCAGGATCAACGCAGCCTTACGCGAGTCTGCGGTGCGGGCGAACTGGGCTACAGAAAGCGAAAGCAGGCCGAACGCGGTCAGCGGCGACATCGCGGGCGCACTGCTCTGGATCGAATAAAACGCAGAAACACCGGTGGCGTAGCCGATGAGCGCCAGCGCAGATATCAGGAAGGCTATTGCCGTAGCCCCCAAAGTCCAGCGATTCAGCGTTGCTTTGATTGCCGTCTCCTCTGGCCCGAGACTACTGATATCCCGTGCTTTTGTCGAAGCGATACGCAAGTAGCCCCAGCGTTTAAAGTGGCCGGGGGCGCAAACGAGAACGACGCACGTTTGTGTGTGCCTGTGTTGCCGTAAGACACGTCGGCGGATCTCGCTTGTCTTTGACCCGTCTGCACCCTGCCCGGACGATTAGTTGAAAACCTCCTCGGCGGCCGACATGGGGCGCACGGTTGCCTGGCGAGGCCGATCGTCGCGGATTTCAGTCCGTCCGCTCTATCGATGTTATCTCCTGAACGGCTCGCAGGCGATGCCATCGCCGTCACCATCCATATGAGCGCCGTAGCCCGGCGTCCCACGGTGAAGGGGGGCAGCGCCCGCACGACGAGCCTCGGCGCAATTGCGATAGCTCCAGCCCGTGACCGCAGCGTTCGGCGCTGAGCCGACGTTCTGGGCGCGCGTTGTACCGGTTGAAGCCCGGACGGCTTCGCGTGGCTTCGCGACATTGCAATCCTTGCCGACCAAACCGAACTGGTCCCAATCAGAACGATAGATTGCGTGCCCGCCGGCAAGCTGGGCACAGGATAGATCTACCCCATCGACCTTTACCCGCGCCAGCGTTCGGTCATAGTGGTCTCGCCCCTGTCGATTAATCACCGCCGTGCCGCGAGACAGGGCCTCCAGCGCCCGCCTCGAGGCCAGCGGGTCGCCGGGCGCGCAATCGCGGCCTTCCTGGCAGTGGCCCGGCAATTCCGGCGCATCGATACCGATCAGGCGAATGATTTCCTTGCCACAGCGTAGCGTGTCGCCATCCACGGCCATCAGCGTGCAAGCCAGGACAAGAAAAGACATGGGGATCACCTTTGGTCACCGGCGTTAATATCGCGTTGCCGCCGCTTCGGCGGTCCTGGCGCGTTAGGTATGCATCGACGCGAAGCCATCGGAGAATGACCTGATCGAACGGTAGCTGCCGGGCTCGAGCGTTTTCCTGCGAATGCAGGTCTCGAGGCGCGTAGCTGCCAACCCGCATTGTCCGGTTATGACAGCGCCGCCGAGCCCTGGCGCGCGGCCTCGACTCCCGCTCGCGACGGAGAGGCGGAGTATCCGGCAGGGCGTCGGCTAGGCGTCCGTTTCGTCCTGGACCGCGTTTTCGATGGGGGTATCCGTGTCGCGGTGCGGCACGGCCTCGATCTCCGCGGAAGGTGTCGCTCCGGATGCCCGGCGGGCGAGCGCGGCAGAGCGTCGCTTGAGAGCCTCGAGACGCTCGTCCGCGTCACTCGCTTCGTCACCCGCCTTGATCGCCACGGCCAGATAGCGTCCCGCTGCGGCTTCCGGCTCGAAATAGGCGACCTCGGCGTCGAGGCCTTCGGTATCCGCCGTCTCGATGGTGCCCGCCGCCAGCATGTCGAAGCCGCCGCATTGGTCGAGCTTCCTCCAGCTGAAAGCCCGCGTCAGCGCGTCATAGCAATTCTGGCTGTAGACCATCGCACCGGAGAGACCCTCGGTACGGGCCACCGCCGCCAGGTGCCGGCTGGCCATCTGAATGCTAGCCGCGCTCAGCGGGGCAACGGGCGCGGGGGTCGGCGTCGCCATCGTCTCGATCTGGTTGGTGAGCGAAGGAGACGCGAAGGATTGCGCAGTCTTGTCCTCTTTGGGGGCGGAGCACATTGCGACCATCGCCACCAGTCCGATGACGCCGACTACGACGATGCATCCCGTATCGGCATTTCTGGATTGCGGTTCTGCCATCGACTTGTCCCCCGGGACCAAGACTAGGGCGGTGATGCTCGCCAGACAATAACGACTGTCGGCGGGTCTCATGCATTCCGGCGAGCTTGTGTTCTTTCGGGATGCGTAAACCCTTGTTGCACTGGTCTCTTACGACTAGCATTGTTCTCGGGGAGACGGGCATTTGGGGGTGTCGGCGACTTTCACGATTGACGCGACCTCGCGCGAGGTCGCGCTTGTGGCGGCGGACTGGATACCGCGCTTCTACCCGCTTGTCGCCATTGCCACCGCGGGCGACCGCGTGACGCTGCGTTCCGATCATTTCGACGCGGCTCGACTGGAGGCGATCTGGGCTTCGGCCCTGGCGAACGAGCAATTGCATGCGCGCGCCTCTGCCATGCGGCGGGCAGCGTTCGAGAGCCTGAGACGATGACGTTCGTTCCGCTCAGGATGCGCGCAGTGGGGGAGGGCGGTGTCCTCTGCGTCCACGATATCGGCCACTTCTTTCGCGCCGACGCGCCATTCATGACGCGGCTCGCCGGAGACCAGCTCACGTCACAGGATCGCACCTTCCTTGGCGACCACGGGCATCTGGTCGACGCGGCGGACGCACTTGGACATGCCGCCTATCTCTATGGTCTTGCCGAACGCGCTGCCCATGCCGGACCGCTCGATTACCTGATCCTCGTGCCGACGTTGCGCTGCAATCTCAGCTGCAGCTATTGTCAGGTGTCGCGCGCCGGCATCCATCAGCCCGGGTTCGACTGGAGCGAGGCGACGCTCGATGCGGTGCTCGCATTGCTCGACGGCCTGCCGGGCGAGCGGATTAAGATCGAGTTCCAGGGCGGCGAGCCGACCCTGCGCGTGGATCTGTTGCGGGCGGTGATCGATCGCTGCCGGCGCTTCGCCGAGCGCCAGTTCGTCGTCTGCACCAATCTACAGGTGCTCGACGACGATATCCTGGCGCTATTCGACGACCCGGAACTCTTTATCAGCACCTCGCTCGATGGCGACGCGTTCACGCACCAGCGCCATCGCACCGGCACCGCGGCCAGCACAGGGCAATTCCTCGACAATCTCGATCTGGTGCTCGCACGCTATGGCCCCGGGAAGATCTCTGCGCTGCCGACGATCGATCCGTTGGCGCCGCCCGACATCGATGCGCTGATCGACAGCTACGCCGCGCGCGGCCTCGACAGCATCTTCTTGCGCCCAATCAACTATCAGGGCTTCGCCCGCAAGCGGCACAGCGCTTCGCGGGAGCAGTCCGGCGGCTGGCGCGCCTATCATGAGCGCTTCGTGCGCGCGCTCATCGCCCGGAACTGGGCGGATCGCAGCCGGGTGCTCGAGGAGACCTACACCAGCATTTGCCTGCGCCGGATCTTCCAGCCGGGCGCGGACAGGCATGTCGACCTGCGTAATCCCAATCCGCTGGGGCATGACTATGTCGTCATCGACCATGACGGTGTGATCTATCCATCCGACGAGGCCCGGATGCTGTCGCGCTCGGGCGTGATCGACCTCGCGATCGGCGACGTGCATTCGGGCTGGCAGAACGCGCGGCGGGACCTGCTCAACCGCCACAACGCCAATTTCGACGACCCGGCCTGTCAGCGCTGCGCCTACCAGCCCTTTTGCGGCCGCGACCTCGTCGACGATCTCGCGCGCTATGGGCGGATCGACAAGCCGCGGCTGGAAACCGAATTCTGCCGCCGGCACCTCCACCTCTTCGATTTCCTGTTCGGGCTGATCTACGAGGACGATCCCGCGGTGCGCTATTCGCTCAGCCGCTGGCTGCGCCTCGACGGCACGCCGGATGCTCTTGGCACGGTGCACGCATGATCGAGCTTACGCTTCCTGCGGTGGCCGAGGCGTCGGAGCCGTTCGTCACGCGGTTGCGGGCAGGGCGCTGCGACGTTTCCGGAAATGACGATTCCCTGTTGTGCGGAGAGGATGACGCGGGCGTAACCTTTGCCGGAGCGCACGGGCTCCTCGCGATCGACGGGCTTTCTGCCGCCGATCTCGATGGCGACGTGGTGCTTGTCCAGCCCGATGGCGGCCGGATCGAGCGGCTGCTGCGCGCGGGGTCGCCGCACAACACGCTGCTCGTCACCGAGCGTTGCGACCAACTCTGCGTCATGTGCTCGCAGCCCCCAAAGAAGACCCATGTGGACCGCTTCGCCTTGCTCGAGCAGGCGTGCCTGCTCGCCGAACCGGACATCGTCATCGGCATCTCGGGCGGCGAGCCGACGCTCTACAAGGATGAACTGCTCGGGATGATCGAGCGAGTGCTCGCACAGCGCCCCGATCTCGCTTTCCATGTCCTCACCAACGGCCAGCACTTCGCGCAAGAGGATATCGAACGACTGCGCGATCCCGTCTACGCCCAGGTCCTTTGGGGTATCCCGCTCTATGCCCGCGCGGCCGCGCTCCATGACGCGATCGTCGGCAAGGCCGGCGCTTTCGCGCGACTGGAAGAGAGCCTCGCGCATCTTTTGCTGAGCGGGGCGCGGGTGGAATTGCGTACGGTGCTGCTCAGCGACAACCTCGCTGCCCTACCGGCATTGGCGCGCTATATCGCGACCCGGCTGCGTTTCATCCATGCCTGGTCGATCATGCAACTTGAACATGTCGGTTTCGCGCGCAATCGCTGGGCAAAGCTCTATGTCCCGCACAGTCAAGACTTCGCACCGGTGGCGGCCGCGCTCGATCATGCAAAGCTACACGGCGTGCCCGCGCGCCTGTTCAATTTTCCCCGCTGTACGGTGCCGCGGCCCTATCGCTACCTCGCCGCCGCCTCGATCTCCGACTGGAAGCGCAAATATGTTCCCGCGTGCGACGGCTGTACCGAGCGGGACGCCTGCACGGGCTTTTTCGAGTGGCATCCCGACAGCGCAACCGAGGGAGTTCATCCACTATGAGGCGAGCCCGCTTCCTGATCCCGAGCCTCTTTGCCGCGGGCTTCGGCGTCCATGAGGATTTGTCGGCGACCACGGTCCAACTGCTGTCGAGCGGCAACGGCGACCCGGATCGCCAGACCCTGTTCGACATCTTCAAGCAGGGGCACATGGTGACCCTTGCCCAGCATCGCAGCCACAGCAGTCATCGCAGCCACAGCAGTCACCGCTCGGGCGGCGGCGGTCACTATAGCCACATGAGCCATACCAGCCACCGCTCGAGCACCGGTGGCTATGATGGAGGCTATTCGTCGCCGGCCTATACGACGCCTGCCCCTTCACCGACGCCGGCACCACCGCCTACGCGTTACGTTCCGCTGCGTAGCGCACAGCCCGGGGAGGCCACTCCGCCGCGGTCCGATGCACTCCCCGCGCTGAGCGGCCGGACGGAACGGTTCAAGGCAATCGTGAAGCGCGTGCAGATTGGGTTGCTCGCCCAAGGATATTATGACGGGGCGATCGACGGGATTGTCGGGCCCGGGATGCGTGCCAGCATTCGTAAGTTCCAGAAGGCGCGGGACTTGCCCGTCACCGGAACGATCACGTCCGAGGTTCTCGACGCGTTACGCGTGTCGAGCGAGTGAGTGGCCCGCCAGCCTTCTCGCAAGGGTGACTGCTATTCGGCCGATTGCGGACTAGCCGCTTACAGTCGTGGGGTAGATAAGCGGACATTTTGAAGCGATAGGATTGACGGGGGCGGATCAACAATTGGGGGAACGCGATCGGTCTCTACCTGCGCGCGATTGGCCGAATCGCCATTCACCCCATCGGTCGTTGATTTTTACCAAAGTGAACTGTCCGCATTGTAGCCAAGTTTGCCCTGTGCGACGCTCGTCGCTTCTGGCCAGACGCGAGCGGCAGAATGCAATTAGCACGGCGCGAGTGGTTGACCACGGCGCCTTAACGTATATATTAACTCCAATGAAGCGAAGGCGAATCGATGGCGCCGCAGGGCTATGTGCAGCGGTTTACCGGCGGGATACAGGTTAGACGCGCGATCTACCTACGTGAGCGCGAATGGGCTGTCCTTATAGACCCGACCTTGGTCGATCTTCGCGCACGAGCCCGGCTGGAGAGCCTGATGCAGCATTATTGCGATCATGGGCCAATCGACATGAACGAGAAGATGTTCAAGTTCCTTGAGCATTTCAAAGCCGAGCGCCGACAGGTGCGGTTGGAGGAATTCAAGGCCGGGGCCGTCCGGCTGTTCGGCTTCGGCGCCCTGCACGCGAAGACGGCGTCGTTCTTCGTAACCGGCATGGACGCCGCGAAGAAGCAGGCGAAGGCCGATCGCACGTTGCTCGACAGCGCCGGCAAGGAAGCGATCCGCCTGAGCCAGATAGTTTGAACGATCTTTCCGATCCGGGCTCCTGCCTTTGGATCCGAACGAATGGAGACAGCAACGATGGTGCAGGATACTGCGCGAAAGACCCGTGGGCGTACGGCCCAGGCCGAAGAGAGCTATGAGGTCATCAAGGCGCAGGAAGACCTAATTGTGGATGTGCAGACCGGCATCGCGCGCGCGCTGCGCGAGCGCGGCCTCAAGCAGATCGATCTCGCAGAGAGGCTCGGCGTATCCCAAGCCCGCGTCAGCCAGATGTTCGGCGACGGAGCGCACAATCTCACGCTCAGAACACTCGCCAAAATTTATTACGTCCTTGGTGCGCGATGCCAGCTTGTCGAAGCGCCGGCCAGAAACGCCACGTCGGTCGCGGATGCCACCTGCGATGTGCCGACCGACACACCGACCGAACCAGTCGAGCTCGGCCCGGAGCAGGCGCGGTATCGCTTCCATCGTCCGGCCTCGGCGGTGCAGCTTGCAGCCAAGGCCAAGTTCGTGGTGCGCCGCGGCTGCGCGGCTCGGCCGCCGCTACTCACCCAGCACGCGGCATAACCCGATGCACGTCGTCACCTTCTATTCCTACAAGGGCGGCGTCGGCCGGACGATGGCGCTCGTCAATGTCGCGTTCGGCTTCGCCCAGGCGGGCAAGCGCGTGCTGCTGGTCGATTTCGATCTCGAGGCGCCCGGATTGCCGAGCTTCGATGCGTTTGCGGAAGCCAGAGGTCAGCGTGGGATTGTCGATCTCATTGAACAATATCGTGCGACCTCGACCGCGCCGGACATCGCGGATTTCGTCGTGCCCTGCGTACACCGAGGCCAGTCGATATGGGTGATGCCAGCGGGCGACAGTGGCGCCGCCAACTACACCGAGCGACTGAACGCGATCGACTGGGAGCGGCTGTACGACGAAGAGGAGGGCTATCTTCTCCTCGAGGATGTTCGACAGCAGTGGGCGGATTTCGAGGATCACGGGTTCGACTACGTCCTCATCGACAGTCGCACCGGCCACACTGATGTCGGCGGCATCTGCACACGCCATCTGCCCGACGCCGTCGCGATCATGTATCTCCCTAATGATCAGAACGTCGACGGGCTAGTACCGATCGTCCAGGGTATTCGGGAGGAATCGAGCGAGCGAGCCGAGCCGATCCACCTTCATTTCTGTCCTTCGAACGTGCCCTATGAATATGACGAGGACGGTATCCTCAAGGAGCTACTCGACAAGGCGAGCCTGAAACTTGGCTACAATGACGACATCGATCAGCCGGCGACGACGATTCACCATCGGACAAGTTTGGAGTTGTTGATCAAGCCGATCATCGCGATCGGCAAGCCGGGTGCATTGCTTGCCAAGGAATACAGCGATCTCCTCACAGCAATCGCTTCGCGCAACTTTGATGACCGCGACGGTGCGTTGCTTGCGCTGACAAAGATGCCTGAACGTTACAGGCGCGCGCGCGGCGCAGGCCGCGACAAGTACCGGCTGACGATCGTCAAAGATGCATCCGAGATTCTGCGACGGCATTCGAACGATCCGGACATTGCTATGGCGGCCGGCGAGATGTTTCATTTCGCGGGCGAATTTGAACGCGACATCGCCGCACGTACGATCGCCATCGAGCATGGAGCGGCAACCGCTCGGGCGTTCATGTCGCGAGGAGTGTCACGTTTCAACACCGGCCGTCGCGAGGAAGGTCGCGAAGATATGATCTCGGTGCTCAAGTCGCACGACGGGACCATCTTCGAGTTCGGTCCCGCGATGCAGGTGCTGATGTCGGATCTGAAACCTGAATCGATCGCGCTGGCAGACGAGTTGTTCCAATCGGCTAGCACGCCGATCAAGGTGAAGCAGCTCCTCGCCCAGATCCTGATGGCCGATCGTGAGAAACTGTCGCTCGTTGCAGACAAGTGTCTCGAATACGCCGATGATCTAGACCTGCGTCGAAAAGATCGCTCGGCCTTTCTCAATACCGCCCAGCTGGCGCTGATTGGCTCGCAGCGGTTTGCAGAAGCACTGGCAATGGCCGAGAGGCTCGAAACTGCCAGCACAAGTCGCGAAGGCAGACTGGCCGCTACATTTAATCGTGCGATGGCGGCATGGGGGAGCAGCGGCTCGCCCTCGGTCGAACTGTTCGGAGCGGTCGACGCCTTGATCGTAAGCGGCAGCGAAACCGATGCCAACGCCCATCAGTGCTTCGCGCTAGTGCACAGTGTCCTTGGCCGCTCGAGCCACGCGGCAGCCGAACTGGTTACGGCGGAGCGACGCCTCGTAGCGTCAAGCGGACCCGTTTTTAGCTGCTGGCGATATCTCAACATGTCGGAAGAGGATTTCGAGGCCGACCTGAATGAGATGCGCGCGACGCTCGAACGCGGTGACGCCCTAATGCCGCCATTCATCGCTAAGGCGACATCAACAAATTGAAACGCGGCCAGCGCGTCCTAGATTCATATTGCGAGGGCGGTGATTCCATGCGAAGTCGCCGTCAAGCGGAACTTCCAAGCTAACCAATGCTTAGGGATTCCATCTTATCCGTGGCCACGAAGGAGACCGAGAATGGTACACGAAACCGGAGCTGAAGACTAAGCGACGCTTCGAGGTCGCACCTTTTCGGAAACGACCAGCCCGGCGAGCGATCGCCGGGTTTTTTTTGGCCGGCATCCCGTAGCTCAAGCTCATTCCGCCGCAACGCTCTGAAAACGCAAAACTTAATATATAACTAAATTTTTCTGCACGCGGATCTTGAAACTGCTCAGACCCCCCTGTACATAACTTATATGTTAAGTGAGGTGTCTGATGGCTGACTACGACGACTTGCCGCGAGGCATTCACGTGCGCCGTGCGCTGCCCGACAACAGGCTCGGGGAGTATTGGGACGCGATTGTCGTCCCCGAGCACGTGCGCGAGCGGCTGCTTGCCCATGCAGTTCTCAACTACACGGTCCGCCCGCGGGTTTCGCGGGCCGAACTCCCGCTCCACGGCGTCATCCTGATGACGGGCGCACCGGGAACCGGCAAAACCTCGCTCGCACGTGGTCTCGCCCACCGTGTCGCGCTCGCCTTCCCCCGCCAGCGTTTCACCTTGCTGGAAGTCGAACCGCACTCGCTGACTAGTTCGGGTATGGGCAAGACGCAGCGCGCGGTCACAGACTTGTTCTCGAAGACGATCGCGGAAGCCGCAGCGACCGGGCCGACGATCGTGCTGCTCGACGAGGTCGAGACGCTCGCCGCCGACCGGTCGCGAATGAGCCTTGAGGCCAACCCGATCGACATCCACCGCGCGACCGATGCGGTGCTCATCCAGCTCGATGCCCTCGCTGAGCGCTATCCCCACCTGCTGTTCGTCGCCACCAGCAACTTCCCCGAAGCGCTCGACAGCGCCTTCACGTCGCGCTGCGACTTGGTGATGACCGTACCGCTGCCCGATGCTCCAGCGCGGCTCGAAATCCTCAAACGGTGCCTAAGGGCGCTCGGCGCCGCCTATCCGGCGATAGGCGGGCTTGCCGACGAACTTGGACTCGCCACCTGCGCTGCCGCGGGCAACGGACTTGATGCCCGCGCGATCCGCAAGGCGGTGGCGAACGCGCTGGCCAGCAATCGCGCGGTCGCGCTCGACCCCGCCAGTGTGACCATCGCGGATCTGATTCTCGCGCTGCGCCAGTCGGTCAGCGAGCGCACTGCGCGCACGGGGGTCGCATGACCGTCTATCGCCGCACCGTCACGAGCGTCCCGACGCGCAGCGCCGACGACAGCTGGCGCGTTATAGTCGATCTCCTCGCCGGCACTGGGCAGAGCGCAGCGCGCGACGAACTCCTCTCGGTGAGCGGCGTCGCCTCGTCGATCATCGCGGACATGGCCCCGCAGCACTCGGCGATCGTCTCGACGTGCAGCGGGCCGCGCACCCGCATCTATTGCGTCTACGACGATGATGCGCTCGACGCCGACACCGCGGATGAATCGCGGCTGCCGCACAACGCGGTGGAGGGCGACTGGCGCGTCTCCCTGCCCTGCCTGGGCGATGACCTCAGCTGGGTGTCGGCAGCGCTCGCCGGGCTGTCGAGCCGAATCACCGCGCGCGACGCCAGCGACAAGGGCGCCACCGACACTTCTGAGAGCGCATCGATGGACCAGTCCGCAGGCGCCGCGAGCGGGGTGATGGACATTGATCTCAAGGGGTTGTTCAGCTGATGACCAGCGTTACCGTCAACACCTATACGCACTCGGTCACCTATGTAACCGACAACATCCTCAAGAGCCTGAAGGATATCGTGCGTATGGCAGGGCTCGACCCGGCGTCGTTCGCCGCCGACTGGTCGTCCAACCACCGTGCGATCAGCACCTGGCTGTCGTCGGGCCACCTCACCAAGGTGATGCTCGACATCTATCACCCCGCCACCAACGCGCTGATCATCCGGTGGGAGATCGAGGTGGTTTACGGCTACACCGGCGACGGCGGGTTTTACACCGACACCGAGCAGCTGCGGTTCCATATTCGCAAGGCCGGCGTCGCGCCGACCGACGCGAAATACGACCTGACCCTGCGCCGCAAGCAGGGCGCCCCGCCCGTCGAAGGCTGGGGCTCCGCGACCGCGCGCAGCACCGAAGGTTTCGTGCGGCAGAGCCTAGGCTCGACGATCGAGCACAATGGGCTGGGCGCTAACGCCGCTTACTGGAGGAAACCGTGATGCTGACCATCGACGATGCGTTTCGGAAGTTCAAGAGTCGGCTAGAGCTGAACGATCGCGAGCAGGCCAATGCGTCTGTGCGGCAGAATGAGGTGCGCGACTATCTGGCTGCCAAATTCTCGATTGAGCGCAGCTTCCTGACCGGATCCTACAAGCGCCACACCAAGACGAAGCCGCTCAAGGACATCGATATCTTCTTGCAGCTTGGCAAAGCGGAGCGTCACTACCGCGACAAATCGCCGGACACCGTGATCGACGCCTTCTACGACGCCCTTGTCGAGAAATACGGCACGGCCGCCGTGCGCAAGCAGACGCGCAGCGTCAACGTCGACTTCGGAGTGGTCGCCGATGCCGAGGACAACACCGACTATCGTATCGTCAGCGTCGATGTCGTACCCGCATTCGCGTGCGATGACGACTACGAGATCCCCGACCGCGACAAAGGGACGTGGATCCTCACCAATCCCGAAACGCATGCCGCCAAAGCCACGGCTGCGCACCAAGCGCACTCGTCCGAATGGAAGGGTATCGTGCGCATGGTCAAATATTGGAATAACAACCCGAAGCACCGCGAGAAGGCGGTCAAACCGTCGTTCCTGATCGAGGTCATGGCGCTCGAATGCCTGCACGCGCCATGGGGCGGCAGCTTTGCCTATGAGCTGCAGGCATTCTTCCAGACGCTGGCCGATCGCATCGACGATGTGTGGCCCGACCCGGCTGGACTCGGACCGCCGGTCAGCGACTGCATGGACGCGAACCGCCGCGCCCGGGCGCGCACTCTCCTCGCGACGGCGAGCCGCGATGCGTCGCAAGCGATCCGCCATGCACGCGAAGGTCGTGGCGGGGACGCGCTCAAGGCGTGGCGTGCGCTCTTCGGCCCCAAATTCCCGCTGTCGTAGAGGAAAAGACCCGATGACTTGGTCCTTGAACAAGATGCTCGCTAGCCTTCACGCCGACATCGAGCGCAGGTTGCAGACGGTTCGCGACACGATCGGTCACCCGGGCGTGCTCGGCGACGGCAGCGAGGCGATCTGGCTCGAGTTGCTCGAGCGCTATCTGCCAGAACGCTACAGCGTCGCCCGCGCGCACGTGATCGACAGCCTCGACAATATCAGTCAGCAGATCGACGTAGTTGTGTTCGACCGCCAGTATACGCCGTTCATCTTTGTGGTCGAAGGCCAGAAGGTCATTCCGGCGGAAAGCGTATACGCTGTGTTCGAGGCCAAGCAGGTCGCCAACGCCGCGCATGTAAAATACGCTCAGGAGAAAACTGCATCGGTCCGGCGGCTGCACCGCACCTCGTTGCCCATCCCGCATGCCGGCGGAACGTTCGCCGCCAAGCCGCCGATCCGGATACTCGGCGGGTTGCTTACCCTCGACAGCGATTGGTCTCCCGCATTCGGTGACGCCGCGGAAAAGGCGCTAAAGGCAGATGTCGGTGACGGTGTGCTCGATCTCGGCTGCATCGCCAGCCACGGTCATTTCGTGCGCGGGGGCGACGCTTTCACCTTTTTCCCCGAAGCGAAGCCGGCGACCGCGTTCCTGTTCAAGCTCATCAGCATGCTTCAGTTCAGCGGCACGGTCCCGATGATTGACGTCGACGCCTACGCGCGCTGGCTGCAACATAGCGACTGACCGCCACGGGGACGGCATCGCATGCGAGTAACCGATTGCCACCTTAGTCCGGTTTCCCTACCGCCCAAGGAGGGTATCGTTGCATCTTGAAGGTGGCCATATTTGCATGAGCATCGGAGCAAAGGAGACTGGTAACGAGCCAAGTCCTTTCTTCGACGACAAGATCCCGCAAAGCGCCCGTTATTTCGACGTTTTTGAAGCATATTGTGTTGCGGTACTTGGCTTCGCTCACTTTGCGGAAGCTGGTGTGTCCGGGGCGTCCACCAATTATGGCCCCGCGGATCTAGCGCGCTTCGATTGCAAGCAATCTCCCGCATGCTGGCTTTGGCGGCCCTACATCACCGTTTCGGCCATCAGTCACAATGCCCGATCCGAACACATCGAAATGGGTCGCCTCGTCGCCTGCCAGCCGGACGTCGACGCGGTTTTGGGCCTCGGCGCGGTTAGTCATCTTCTGCAATCCTTCGGTCAAGCACTCGCGACGGCATTCTTCGAGCAATGTCGAGAGGAGGTTGAGCTTAAATTCGGAGCGGACGTCACCGGATGGCCCCACGTCTGGAACTTCGGCCGGACCGTTCGCAACGCTATGTCGCACGGCGGCAAGATCCACTTCCAGAACCCCGGAGCATCGCCCGTCAGTTGGAAAGGACTGACATACTCTGCCGCTGACAATGGACGGCAGATCCTGCACTCCGACCTTTGGCCGGGCGACATATTCGATCTCATTATCGAGATGGACTCTTACCTCTAGATTGTTGGCAGCTGAGCATTCCGCCTCTATCCTTTACAATAAGGTCACCACCTTGGGTCCTAAGTCCAAGAACACCGACCACACGCTGATTCCCACATTCATTGCACACAAGCACGCGTCAAAAGCCTGCGCCTAAGTCCCCTCCTGATGCTGTCGCATGATGCACGAGGACAGCGGCTGCCGTGCGCGATCCAGTTGAAACGCATGTCCGCTTTCGGGAAGCGCGAAGGCGAGGCTGAATGAGGATTAGGGCGCGTAGCGGACGTTTCGCGCCATAACCGTTATGTCGCGAAAATGCGTTCTGCCAGTCCCGTCCGAGCTCCACCCCGATTAAGGCTTCGGAGGTGTCGGCGGTCGACCACGTGGACTTCACAATACGATCGCGATCGCAGGGCCGAGATCTCTTGAACACGGGGATCGTTTGAACGCGGGGATCAGCGGAGCGTGCTCTGCCGACTTCTGCGAAGCCGGCAGGGTCCGCCAGCTTTTTTTTGCCGCGTGGCACACTCGCGCGGCCGGGGGGCGCGGCGGCGGCTGGCCCACAGGCCCGCGCGCACGCCGCCGCGACGGCCGGCCTCTCGCGAGAGTGCGCCTTGTGGGCCGCGCCTGCGGTGCGGCGGCGAGGGGAACATTGTGGAAACAGGTGCCCGCTGTTACGACTTTGATGGGGTAATGAGGAAGTAGCCGCGAACGATGCGTAACGACGTCGATCATCTCCCGACGACCCAGCAGGACGAGCTCGTGCGCGTTGTCGCGACGCTGCGCGAGGAGTTCTCCCGGGCGATCGCGATGGCCACCCAGCCGTGGAAGAAGAACGGCAAGATCCTCAAGATAATCCTGTTCGGATCCTATGCCCGCGAGGACTGGGTCGATGAGCCTGAGAACGGCTATCAGTCCGACTTCGATCTGCTGGTGATCGTCAGCCATGAGGATCTGACCGACATAGCGGACTACTGGTACGTCGCGGAGGATCTGATCCTGCACGATGCGGCGGTTGGGCGGCCGGTAAACATCATCGTGCATACGCTGAACGAAGTGAATCAGGCGCTCGAGCGGGGCGAGTATTTCTGGGTCGATATCGCCCGGGATGGCATCGCCCTGTACGAGTTGCCGAACCACGCGCTGACCGCGCCGAAGCCTTTGAAGCCGGCCGATGCGGTCGAAATGGCAGTGGGGTATTTTAATACCCAGATCCGGGCAACTGATCGGTGGATGAAGCTGGCCCTCGTGTCACAAGCCGAAAGTGATGCGGACGGCGATTGGGTACGTAACGCCGCGTTCAATTTTCACCAAGCGACTGAGACCGCTTACGCCTGCTTTCTTCTCGTATGGACGCTCTATTTCCCGCGGTCGCACAACATCAAGTTCCTGCGCTCGCTGTCGGAGGACAAGGATCATCGGTTGGTTGCCGCATGGCCGCGGGCGACGCGTATGGATCGACGCCGGTTCGAACTGTTGAAGCGGGCTTATGTCGAGGCGCGCTATTCCTCGTCCTATGAGATCGCTGCCGAGGATCTGGACGCGATTGCTGTGTCGGTGAAGCAGTTGCGCGATGTCGTCGAGCAGCTTTGCCGAGAGCGGCTGGATCAATTGCGGGCGGAAGCCGGGATTGCGAATTGAACGAGAGGCGGCGGGCGTTCCAAGGCTCGTGAGATCAGCATCGGGCGATGCTGATCTTCAGCTGTGCGACGCGGGATCTGTCCGCTGACGCTACTTTGCTCCGATTTGGATTAGTCGACGCTTGCGCGACTTGCATTGTGCCGGGCGAATCGTAGGATTCGGGTGCGCCGGTATCCGTCCGGCGCCGAGGCGTGAGAACCTCGTCTGAAAGCGTTATAGCCGGTCATGCGTGTGGCCGGGTGGCCCATGTGCATGTCCAAGCCGCTTGCGGCCAAAGACATGGGCGCATGTACTTTCAGACATGTTCTCATCACCCGGCTGTCGCCGGCCTGCCTCGAAGCGGAGAGGCGGCTGGTGGACGGTTCGGCGAATTTCCGACTTCTGGAGGGGCGGCGCCGCCGCCCGGGCCCGGCGTGAGCGGCCGGCCTGTGGCGCGTGCCGGGGAAGAGGCGGGCGAACCGCTTGCCGCGGGCGAGACGGGGGACGCGGCCGAGGACGTGGCTTCGCTGTACCGCGCCGAGGGACCGCGGCTGCTCCGCTTCTTCCGGCGCCGCACGGCAAATCCGGAGGAAGCACGGGACCTGGTCCAGGAAAGCTTCTCGCGGATGCTGGGGGCAGGGGCGGGCGCCGGGCTGATGCGGCCCGAGGCCTATCTGCGGCGGATCGGCCAGAATTTGCTGCGCGACCGGGCGAAGTTCGCGGTGCGGCGTTCGGCGGCGCTGCATATGTCCGCCGACGACGCGGTCCTCGCCGGATTGGATCAATTCCGCCTGCTCGAGACGCGCGATTTGCTTGACCGGCTGGAGCTCGCCATGCTGGAGCTGCCGCAGGAAACGCGGGAGGTTTTCATGGCGCACCGTGTCGAGGGCCTGACCTATGCCGAGATTGCCGAACGAACCGGCCTCACGTTGAAGCAGGTCGAGAAGCGTATCGCGCGTGCCATGCTGGATCTGAGCGACCTCCTCGGCTCGCGCTGATGGCATCGGAATCCGACGAGGCGGTGCGGGAGGCAGCCGCCGAATGGTTTGCGCGGATGCGGGCGCCCGATGCCGGGCGCGACCGCCGTGCCTTCGAAGCCTGGCTTGCCGAGGATTCCCGCCACCGGCGCATGTACGAACGCATGCGCGTGACCTGGGCGCAATCGCGTCTCGTCACGCACACGCCGGTCGGCCAGGCTTGGGAGGGGCTGCCACCGAGGGCCCGTTCGCGGAGCATCCCCTGGGGCTATGCGATCGCCGCGAGTATCGCTGCGCTTCTGGTCGTCGTGCTGCTGCTTGCCCATCGCGCACCGACTGGCGGGCCTGGTTCTCCGGGGCAGGAGATCGCCTCGCAGATCGGCATTCGCCATGTCCGGCTCGCGGACGGCACGCGCGTCACGCTCGACGCCGGAACCAGGCTGGCCGTGCGCTTTGTGGCGGGTGAGCGTCGGCTGATATTGCGCGCTGGCAGGGCGCGCTTCGAGGTCGCGCGCGATACCGCACGCCCCTTCATCGTGGCGGCCGGCAACCGCGAAGTCGTGGCCACGGGCACGACCTTCGACGTCTGCCTCGTAGCCGGCCGGATCGAGGTCGCGCTGCTCAGCGGCAGTGTCGATGTGCGTGGCGCAGGCGCGAGATTCCCGTCGCCGGTGCTGGCCCGTCTCGCGCCGGGGCAGAGCCTTGCACTCGATCCCGGCGCTTCGCGCGTCGCGCCCCGTCCGTCGACGCCGGACGATCTCGGCTGGGTCTGGGGGATGTTCGACTTCGACGGGGTGCCGCTGCGCGAAGTGATCGCCACCGCCAATCGCTATTCGACGCGGCACATCGCGCTCGCCGACCCGACGCTCGGCGAACTGAAGGTCACAGGCGGCTTCAAGGTCGGCGATCCCGCTGCGCTCGCCGCCGCGCTGGCGGCGGCGTTTGGGCTACAGGTCCAGGAATCGGCCGATGGCGAGCTCGTGCTTCGTCGCCTGCGCCCGGCGTCCGCTCAGAAATAGGTCGCCACGAAGTCGGCGAGCGTATCCGTCAGTCCGGCTTGCTGGATATGCTGGAGTGCTCCGGCGGAATCGGCGCCGGCGAAGGTCACGGCCTTGGCCTTGAGGCCCGGAAGTGCCGCGAACCTGGCGTTGGCGAGTTCAAGCGGCCCAAAACCGTTCCAGTCAGCTCCGCGTGCGATGGCCACCACGAGGCGGAACGCCTCTTCGTCGCTCACGATGTTCGAAAGCGGGGCATCGAGCGCGGGCGCGCCGGCGGCGAAGGGGTTCGATATATCCCATTGCGAACTGGACGCGCGCGCAAGGTAATGGGCGAACAAGCGGCCGAAGAGACCGGGCGCCCCGGCCAGAGCGGTGACAAATTCCGGTGCCTGCGGACCCTGTTCGAGGATCCAGTCGACAAATTCCTTGTAGTTGCCCGTCGCGAATGCCTCGCCAAGCTCCGCCACGATTGCGGCGAGGACATGCGCGGGGTTGCGAAGCTCGACATAGGGGACTGCCACGCCAACGGTTTGCGCATGCGCGAGCAGCAGGGCCCGTACCCGCACCCGCGTTCCGGGCTTCAGGCCATCGAGGAGCCGGGGGTCGCTCGTGGTCAGGGTCGAGACCAGCGTCGCATGGGTATCGTCGGCCGTCTTCGCATCGAGGAATTGTTTGACGATCAACGCGCGGATCGAGGGTTCCTTGCGGTTCGCCAGTGCGAGCAGGAACCGGCGGGCGTTCTTTGCCGCATCGGGCTGGGCGCCCTCGATCGCGCCGAGGAGCTTCGCAATCAGCTGGGGCATCGCCGCCGCGTCGAGATTCTCGGTCTCCTGATCGACGATGAGCTTGATGTCTCCGAGCTGCGAACCGGGAAAGAAATTCGGTCCGTCGAGCCGGTCTACGATATTTTGTACCAGCACCGAGGTTTGTCGGATGGGTTTCGACAGAAATTTCTGAATGGCCTCGGAAAAGACGAACCGCGCTTCCTCCGCCGTGACCTTGTGCCCCGAGGGATGCGCCGCCTTGTTACGCTGTTTGTTGAGTTGCTCGAGAATGTCCGCCTCGAGCTGCGTGATGATTGCCGCCGTCTTCATTTGTTGGACCAGCGACAACTCGAAGACTTTCTGGGCCGATGCCAGCGGCTCGATGGCGGCGGAAACCGCCTTGGCCGCTGAATTGACCGGAGCCAGCGCCAGCAAACGCTGCCGCAGCCCTTCGAACAGGGCGGTGTGCACCAGCACCACGCAGCCGCGATAGGCTCCTGCGCCGTAGCAGACCATCGCTTCACGCAGATAATCGCGGATTTCGGACTCGGGGACGGTCGCGAGCAATTCCTCCATATCGGTCAAGCCCGCCATCCAGTCCTCCTTGTATGATGGCGCCGCCGCGCCTCGATGCCCGCCTGCCGCAGCATATTCGCGCGGCTGCGTACATGGGCGCCGCGGAAATATTTGGTTCGTGCCGGGGGGAATTCCCGTCGCTGTCGTCATGCACCCCATCGAGACCGCCGCGAAGGCGGCCGGCTGGGGGAGAGACGATGCAAATCCGGACGTTCAAGACCTTGTTCCTGACCGGCGCCGCACTGACGCTGTGCGGGACGCTGCCGGCGGCGGCCGGCTATCAGGCGCGGAGCTATGATCTGCCCGCCCAGCCGCTCGGCGATGCGCTGCGGACGGTCGCGCGCCGTTCGGGCCAATCGATCGTCGCGCCCACCGGGCTGGTCGCGGGCAAGCGCGCGCCCGCGCTCAAGGGCGACTTTTCCCCCGAGGCCGCTGTCTCCCTGCTCCTCGCGGGCAGCGGCCTCGGTCCCCGCCGGGTCGGAGACGCGCTGGTGATCCAGCGCGCGGATGCCGAAAGCGCGCAAGACGCCCAAGGCACCGGGGAGGGTGCCGGTGACGCGGCGATCGTCGTCACCGGCACCCGTATTCGCGGGCGCGCGCCCGCGGGGGCGTCGGTGATCACGCTCGACCGCACGGCGATCGACCAGAGCGGCTATGCGACCGCGCAGCAGATATTGCAGTCGCTTCCGCAGAATTTCGGCGGCGGGCCCAACGAGACGACCGCGGCGACGGCGCGCGGCAACGCCGATTCGAACACCAGCTATGGGGCGGGCATCAATCTGCGCGGGCTCGGCGCTTCCTCGACTCTGGTGCTGCTCGACGGCGAGCGGCCGCCCATGGCCGGCGTCTCCGGCATCTTCACCGATCTATCGATGATCCCGGTGAGCGCCATCGAGCGCATCGAGGTCCTGCCCGACGGCGCCTCGGCGCTCTATGGATCCGATGCGGTGGCCGGGGTGGTCAACATCGTGCCGCGCAGCCGCTTTCGCGGGGCCGAGATGGCGCTGCGCTACGGTCTTGGCGACGGCGTGCGCGAATTCCAGGGCAGCGCGATCGCCGGCACGCGCTGGTCGAGCGGCCAGGCGATGCTCTCCTACGAAGTTTATTTCCGCAGCCGGCTCGCCGCGGAGGACCGTCCCTATGTCAGCGAGGATCTCCGCCGCTACGGGCTGGGCGACTATCGCGGCGCCGCCGGCGTGCCCGGCACGATCATCGCGGGCGGACGGCGGTTCGGCATCCCTGCCGGGCAGGACGGCACTGCCTTGCGGGCAAGCGACTTGCTTCCCGGGCAGGTCAATCTGCGCGACCGCTATGCCGGCTCGGATATTCTGCCGCAGCAGGCGCGGCACGCCGTATTCGCCAGCGCCCGCCAGTCGCTGGGCGATCTCGAGCTCCATGCCCAGGCGCTGTTCGGGGATCGCCGCTACGAGGTGCGGCGCCCGACCGCACGCAATGCCCTGACCCTGACCGTTCCGGTCACCAATCCCTTCTATGTCGATCCGATCGGCACGCGCCAGCCGGTGCAGGTCGCGTATAATTTCGGTCAGGATCTCGGCGCCGAGCGCGGCCGCGGGTTCAGCCAGGCGCTCGGCGCCACGCTCGGCGCGGATCTTGCTGTCGAGCGCTGGAATCTCGCCTTCGGCACCACCTATGGCCAGCAGAGCGAGGGGCTGACGGTCGATAATCTCGTCAACACGGCGCGGGCCGCGCTTGCGCTCGCGGACACCAGTCGCGCGACCGCGCTCAACCTGTTCGGCGACGGCAGCGCGAACCATCCCGCGACGCTCGACAGGATCCGCGGCACGCTCACCAGCGGCGGCCGCTATCGGCTCTGGGCGTTCCAGCTGCGCGGCGACGGGCCCCTGTTCGCGATGCCGGCGGGGGATGTCCGGCTCGCGCTGGGCGCCGAGCACCGCCGCGAGCGCTATGTGAGCGATCCCGCGGGGTTGGACATCACGACGGCCGCGCCGATCGTGTCGACGGCCAGCGCATTCCGGGGCGTGCGCAACGTCACGGCGGCCTATGCCGAACTGGCACTCCCCTTGTCGGATTTCGACCGCAAAGGGTTCGGGATCGGCCGGCTGGATCTGTCCGCAGCCCTGCGCGGCGAGCGCTACGAGGGCATCGGTGAGACCGTCAATCCCAGGGTAGGGCTTTCCTGGGCGCCGGTGCGCGCGCTGCGGCTGCGCGGCAGCTTCGGCACCGCCTTTCGCGCGCCGGGTTTCGGCGATTTGCGGCAGGATGCCAGCACGACCGTCTATTTCGCCTATCCGGTACCCGATCCTTCGGCACCCGGCGGTGTGACCAATGCGCTGATCGTCCGCGGCAACGATCCCGATCTCGGTCCCGAGCGCGCCGCCACCTGGACCGCCGGCATCGACCTGCGGCCGGAGGCACGGTCCGGCCTGCACGGCCAGCTCGGCTATTTCGGGATCCATTATCGCGACCGGATCGTGAACCCGTCCTCGGCGCTGCTCACTTTCTTCACCAACCGCGCGGTCTATGCGCCGATCATCCACGTCAGCCCCGATCCCGCGGCGGTCGCCGCTTACTATGCCAGTCCGTTTTTCCAGCCGCTGACGGCGATCCCTGCGAGCGCGATCAGCGCGATCGTCGATGCGCGCACCCAGAATCTCGCGTCGCAGCGTATGTCCGGGCTCGACTTCGACCTCGGCTACCGGTTCGCGCTGGAGGGCGGCGGCGCCGAAATCGGGATGAGCGGCAGCTATTTGCTGGATTTCCGGCAGCGGCTCACGGCGACGGCGCCGTCGATCGCGCTGGTCGACACCATCGGCAATCCGCCCGATCTGCGGCTGCGCGGCCGCGCCACGCTGAGCCTTGGCGGGTTCGGCGCGGCGCTGTTCGCCAATTATGTCGATGGCTATGTCAATGCGACCAGCGGCGCCGCGAAGCCGGTCGGGAGCTGGCTCACCTTCGACGTGCAACTGCGCTACCGCATCGGCGAGGGGGGCGGTCGGCCCGGGCTGTCCTTCGCGCTCAGCGCCACCAATCTGTTCGATCGCGCGCCGCCGCGAACCGCCTATCTGCTCGGCACCACGACAATCGGCTATGACGTCGAGAATGCCAGTCCGCTCGGGCGCGTCGTGGCGCTCCAGGTCAGCACGCGGTGGTAAGGCGGCTGGCAGGCGCGGGGGCGGCGGGGCTGTTGTTCCTCGCCGCACCCGCGTCGGCGGAAGAGTGCCGGTCGCGCCTGCTTCCGCCGGCAGCGGCGGCGCCGGGACCGAAACGGACGATCACCGCCGGGGATCTGATCGAGCTGCGCGATTTCGGGATTGCGATCGACATGCCCGGCGGCGATCCGCCTTTCTCCCTGTCGCCAGACGGCAGGCACCTCGCCATGCTGCTCCGGAGCGCGAGCGTCGCTGCCAACAACTATTGTCTGGGGCTGCTCGCAATCGATCTGGAGACGCGTGCGGTGCGGCTGCTCGATGTCGGTGGCGAGCCGACCCTGATCCTCGCCGACATGCACGGGCTCGCCGATCAGGGGACCGGAGCATTCGACGCGCTGCGCCCGCTCTGGTCGCCCGACGGGCAGTGGCTCGCCTATCAGCGCCGCATCGGCGGCGTGACCCAGTTGTGGCGGGTTGCCGCCGCGGGCGCCGCCGCCGAGCAGCTCACCCACGGCGCGAGCGATATACGCCGCTTCGCGTGGACGGCCGACGGGCAGGGTCTGGTCTTTGCGGTGCGCGGAGGCATCGCCGAGGCTCGGGCCGCCTTTGCTGCGGAGGGCGACGCGGGATATCTTTACGACACCCGCTTCTGGCCGCTCTCGGGTGACCGGCCCGAACCTCCCGCCAATATTCCGCTCGCATATTTCACCTACGGTCCCGGGAATGGCGCGGTGCGCGCGGCGAGCGCCACCGAGCGGGCGCTGCTCCTGCCTGCGGCCGATCCGCGCTTTCCCGCCGGCACATTGCTCCGCGCAGAGAGTGGCACGGGCGATCTCGCCTGGGTGGCGCGCCGGGCCGGATCCTATCTCGGCCCGCAGGCGCTCGGCGCGCGCGTGTCGGGGAGGCTATTCGCTTGCGCGGCGGAGGCGTGCGACGATCGCATCATCGGATTATGGTGGTGGCGAAAGGGCGAAATCCTGTTCCTGCGCGACTGGGGCACGAGACGCCGCGGCGAAGTCGCGTTGTTCCGCTGGCGGCCGGGAAGCGCTCCGGTGTCGCTGTTCCGGACGACCGATCCGTTGAACGGGTGCCTGCGCCAGGGCGGTGCCTTGCTCTGCGGGCGCGAGGCGGCGGGACAACCGCGCCGGCTGGTCCGCATCCTGCCGACGGGCGAGACGGCGCTGGTCTTCGATCCCAATCCGGAATTCCGCCGGGTCGCGCTCGGTCCGGCGACGCGCCTTGCCGCCACCGCCTTGGATGGCGCGCCGGCTTTCGGCGATCTGGTGCTGCCGCCCGACCATCGGCCGGGGCAGCGTCATCCCTTGGTCGTGGTGCAGTACAATAGCCGCGGGTTCCTGCGCGGCGGCACCGGCGACGAATATCCCGTCCACTTGCTCGCCGCGCGCGGCTATGCGGTCCTGAGCTTCCAGCGGCCGACGCCCGCCGCCTATGGGACGCCGTCCCCGAACCATCTCGCCTATCAGAAGGCGAATATCGCGGGCTGGGCCGATCGCCGGCGCGTATTCTCGGCACTGGACCGGCTCGTCGATGCGGCGCTTGCGACCGGCGCCGTCGATGCAGACCGCATTGCCATCACTGGCCTGAGCGACGGAACGGCCACGGTGCAATGGGCGCTGCTGCACAGCCGCCGCTACCGGGTGGCGGTCATGAGCACCTGCTGCGAGGATCCATCGACCACCGGCTTCGCCGCCGGGCCCGCCTTCGCCGGGGAAACGCGGGGCTGGGGCTATCCCGCGCCGGGGGAGAAGGATCCAGCTTTCTGGCGCGAATATTCGCTCGCCCGCAATGCAGGCCGGGTCGAGGCGCCGATCCTCGTCCAGGCCGCCGATCGCGAATATCGCCTCGCGCTGGAGACGGTCGCCAGCCTCCGCGCCGCCGGCAAGCCGATCGAGCTCTATGTCTTTCCCGACGAATATCACATCAAATGGCAGCCGCGGCACCGCCGCGCCGTCTATGAACGCGTGCTCGACTGGCTCGATTTCTGGCTGCTGGACCGGCAGGATCGGAACCCTGCCAAGACGGCGCAATATGCCCGCTGGAAGATGCTGCGCGCCGGGGCCTCAGCCGAGGCGTCCCGACCAGCTCCGTAGCCATGCCTCCACCGAGACCAGCCGAAGCAGGCGGTTGGCGAGCAGATTGGAGATGCGCGCCTCATTGCCGAGCAGGGCTTCGATCGCGGGAAGGTCGAGCAGGCGCTGTTCGGCGAGGCAGCCGCCCAGCAACAGGTCGCGCACAAGGTCGCGATTGTGCACGAAAAGCCCGTGGGAGAAGCCGTCGAACCCGCCCTTGGTGCCGCGCGCGAGAATGGCGGCAGGGAGAAGATCCCGAAAGGCCGCGCGCGCGACGGCGCGGTTCTGGCCGTCCCGGCACCAGAGCCAGCTCGGAACGGCGAGGCAGGTCTCGACCACGGGCTGCGCAAGCAGCGGAGCAAGGACGGGGGCGGTTTCGGCACGCGCGACCCATTCGAAATGGCCCTGCATCAGAACCAGCAGCCGCGCATAGGCCTGCACCCCCGGCAGCGTGCCCGGCGGCGCGGGGAGCCAGGGATGGGCGGGCATCGGCTCGAGCGTACGGACGTCGGGCGCGAGCAGCGAGACGTCGTGCGGCCAGGGGCGCGGACGTCGGCGCAACCAGCGGCGCACCACGTGGCGCAGCGCGTCGGCGCGCGAGGCGCCGGTCATCCAGGCAAGTTCGTTCAGCGTCGCGAGAAAGCCCCCAACACCTTCGCACTGCAGCCGGTCGAGAGCCGGCGCGACTGTCTGGAAATACCAGAGCACATTGTCCCCGCCGCCGCCCGACACAAAGGCATCGCAGCCCATTTCGGCCGCGGCGGCGAGGCTGGCGCGGTCCACCGCCTGCGCGAAGGCCCGGGCGCTCGGGCGTGGCAGTGCCGCGGCGTCGGAGCGTCGAAGGTCCACTGCCTGCCGGTCGAGCGTGACGCTCCGCCATGGAAAGCCGAAGTGTTGCGCGACTTTGCGGGCATAACCGGTCTCGTCGAGATCGGCGTCGCCGCCCCGCACCGTCACGCACCGCGCGTCGCGCCGGGCGAGGTGCAGCGCGGCGGTCACTACGGACGAATCGACCCCGCCCGAGAGCTCGCTCAAGGGCCGGTGGTGATCGGTGGTGAGCCCGCGCACCGAAAGCGCGATCGCCTCCCGCACCCGGCGCCTGGCTTCCTCGAAAGCCGGCGGATCACGCCATCCCGCCGCGAAGCGGTACGGCGACCATAGAGTGTCGACCTGCAAGTGCTCCTGCGTCACTGACAAGGCGGTGCCGGGCAGCAGCTCGGTGATGCCGGCGAGCGCGGTGCGGGCGGTGCGGCGGCCGACGAATTGCAGTTCCGACAGCACTTCCGTCCAGTCGATCGCCAGCCCGGTCGCTCCGGCGTCCTGGGCGCGGCGCGCATCCGAGGCGAGCACCACGCCCTGTTCCGCGGTTGCGATATAGCAGGGCAGGGCGCCCGATGGATCGCGCAGCGCGATCACACGGTCTTCGGCTGCGAGCAGCGCGACATAGCTTCCCCAGAAACGATCGACGAGCAGGGCGCCGCCCGAGGTCACCCAGGCCCTGGCTGTCGGCTCGGGTACCTGGCGCAGCATCGCACCGCTACAGTCGAACAGCCGTCCCCAGACGATCCCGAGCCCATGGGGCAGGATCAGGACGGGTCCCGCCGCGGCGCCGTGAAACGCGAGGCCCGGCCGCGATCCGGTCGCGTCGAGCGCGAGGCGCGGCGCCAGGCCGGTCGCTGCCAAGGGCGCCGGGTTCCGGGCGCGCGCGAGGACCGCCACGAAGCTGTCGCGTCTCATAGGACGAGGATCGGCGTGAATGCACGGACATGGTCGACGTCGTCGTTCAGGATCTCGGTCTCCGACTGGAGCCAGCAATGCGCCCGGAACGGATTTGCGATCACGCCGAAAACCGCGCGGGCATCGCTGCCGCGGCGATGGAGGAAATCCAGCATCGCGAACGAGGCGGGGAGGCAGTCGCCTTCGAGCGCGCGCGGGCCGCGCGCGAACTGGAAACCGAGCGCGAAGGGCCGCGGCGGCAGGGGGGTGCCCGGCCGCGCGGTGCGCGCGTGCGCGATCAGACCGTGCAAGCCATCGGCGCGAAGCCGGCGGCGCGTCCGGTAGAGGCTCGCATGCGCGCCGGTCCATGCCCGGAGGGCGGCAAGCCGCGTCGCGGGTGCGGACGCCTTGGGGAGCGACCGGGTCGGTATTGCCAGATTGACCGGCTGAAGCGGTACGGCTGCGACAGTGGCGCGAAGCAGGCCGGCCTCCACGAGCAGCGGAATCGCGGGCGGCGCGTGATCGGCACGGCCGCCGCTTTCGAGCCATGCGCGGAAGGAAGCCGACATCGTGCCGGGCAAGGCGAAGTAGCGATCGTGCCGGACATCGAGAAAGAGCACCCTGTCCGATGCGACGCAGAAACTGACATGCGGAGCGAGTTCCCAGCCCATGACGCGCGCGAGGCGCCGACGGCACAGGGCCGCCGGCGCCGATTGCGTCAATCCTCGTCGGAAAGACCGGCCGCCAGAAGGCCCACGCCGACGATGTCGGTCTCGGGGATCGGGAAGCCCTGGGTTTCGGCGGTTGCCGCGCCGAGGTCGATCAGTTGGTCCTGGATGGTCATGATCGTCTCCTTGTCCGTCGCGTTGGAATCGCGACAGCCCAAGAATCCGCCTCCCGAACGCGTATCCGAAGTTTATACGTTGAAAATATGCAGAATGTTTGGAGTGCTGCGGTGCAGCATCAATCGAGGGCGCGGTAGCGCGCGCGCAGGATCTCGGGGACTGCGGCGATCCGCCGGCGATGATAGCTGCCGAGCAACGTGCGCAACCGGCGCAGGTCGGCATCGAGCAGGTCGGCCAGCTCCTCGCCCAGATCGGCGAGCACCAGCGCCTCGGCCCGGCGTGCCGCATGCAGCCGGTCATTGGCGGCGGCGACGGCGCGGTGCAGCTCACGGTTGGGTGCCGCCGCGGCGATGGCGGCGAACAGCGCTTCGGTGATTTCGGCGAGATGCGCGTGGAGCGGCGGCTCCGGCAGAAACGCCGCGTGGGTGCGGCGGCTGGTCCGAAGCGCGAGCAGCACGAGCTGATAGCTCCAGTCATAGAGGTCGCGCAGGTCGGGTTCGCTCAGGATCGGAACCTGAAATCCGTCGCTGGTCGTGACGAGCATGTCCTCGCCGGCGAGGCGGTGGAGCGCGTCGCGCACCGGGGTGATGCTGGCCGCGAGCTGGGCTGCATGGCCGGCGGGATCGATCCGGGTTCCCGGCAGGATCGCGCCCCGGCGCAGCAACTGCTTCAGCCCGCCATAGACGCGATCAAAGACCGGAGCCGCGTTCATCACCAGCCTCAACTGCCTTCGTCCCGCGCGACGCGCGCACGATAGTCGGCGGCCATCGCGGCCTGATCGGGACGAAGCGCGTCGATCGCGCCAAGGCGCTCGGGGAGCCGGTCCTGCAAGAGGATCGAGGGACATTGCCCCTCATAATTGCCGAGATTGGGGCGATGCTGGCGATAGCCGACCAGACCGGCGAGCTCGGGCGGGAAGCTGCGTGCGACCGCGGGTGGATAGGCGAGCCATTGATTCTCGTACGGCTTGAGCCAGCCCAGACAATAGCTGACGATCATGCCGCGGCGCACCGCGTTGCTCCGATTGGCGCCGGCGCCGTGCAGCGTCGAGCCGAGGAACAACAGCGCATCGCCGGGATCGAGCTCGGCGGCAAAGCATGCCGACGGCGTGGCCTCCTCGAGCGCACGGGCGCCATGGCTGTCCGGATAGAGCAGCGTTGCGCCGTTGTCCTCGGTATAGGGCGTGAAGGGCCACATCACATTGACGAGATATTCGACCTCGCCCTTGGCACTCGCCCACATATCCTGATCGCGGTGCGGGAACTGCCGCGGCGCCCCCGGGTGGATCGCGATCGCTTGCGTGAGGTTGAGCTGGATCGTGTCGCACCAGGGCGCCAGGATCCGCTCGACGATACCGAGCACCAGTGCGTGCTGCACGAAGGCCGCGGCATGCGGCGACCGCGTCAGCAGGCTGCCGATCCGCTTCGTCCGCTCGCCGTAAAAATCGCCCCGGCAGAAGAGCGCCTTGTCGAGAGCGCCGCGGAGGTCGGCGTCGAGCGCGGCGACTGTCCCGGCCGGCTGCAGCCGCGGGACGATGCAATAGCCATGCGCGCGAAGCGCGGTGGCATAGTGGTCGACGGAATCGTCGCACGAAATTGCCGTGGCCATGGATCTGCTCCTCATGCGGCGTTACGACGCCCGGCATCGGCCAGTGTCGTCATGGGAAGGAGTCCCGAAGCGCGCAGCAACGCCGGCGTCTCGGAGTCGATGAACATCTGCAGCGCGCCGAGGCCGGCGCGATCCGGTTCGCCGAGCAGGGCGCACCGCCAGCCAAAGCCGAGGATTTGCTCGAGCCAGCCGCGCTCGGCGACGCCGGTATAGGAGTCGATGCCCGTAAGCAGCGCGTAATCGGCGAGTGCCGCCACCAACGTATCGCGCACGCGCCGGCGCTCGGCGGCGCTGAGGTCCCGGTCCAGACAGAAGCGGGTGATCTCGCGGATTCGCGGTCCCCGCGGTATAGGCCCGGCGCACAGCTCTGGGAACATACTGTCGAGGATGTGCGGGCGCTCGGTCTCGAGCAGACGGGCCGAAGCGAGATGCGCGCCGGCCGTGTCCGTGAGGATCAGATAGGTGGCGTGGGGGTCGTCGAACTGGTCGATCTCATACTGCCCGGCGAGGACCGGGACGTCCCATTGGAGCAGGTCGATAAAGACGCGCTTGCGCGCCGCGAACATGGCCCGAAACGCCTGGGCCTCGCCGGCGGAATCGCCAGGGCCGATCAACAGATGCATGGTCCGTCTTCCCTTGTTGCCAAGGCGAAAAGCAGACCAGATCGAACCGGTACGCCATATACCGCAAAAGGGGGATCAGCTGTCGAGCACCTCGCCGAACGAGATGACGCCGTCATAGAGCGCGCGCACCGCGAGCTGCGAGCGCTTCTGGATGCCATAACGCTCGCGCGCTTGCTTGAGATGCTGGCGAACCGTCTCCTTGCTCAATCCGAGGATCCTGCCGATTTCCCAGTCCGTCTTGCCCCGCGCCGCCCAGATCACGCAGTCGCGCTGGCGCGCGGTCAGCCGCAGCGGCCCGCCGCTCGGACCATCGGGAAGCATGAGGCGCCGCGCCGTCTCGAACGCGCAGACGCCGATAAGCTGGGCGACCGGCAGCCAGTCGTCCGGCACATCCTCCGCTTCCGACACTGCGAAGGAGCAGGAGCCGCGCGATTCCCCGGGAACATGTGCCGGGACGGTGAAGCCGTTGGCGATCCCCTCCCGGCGCGCGCGCTCGAGAATCTCGAAATCCGTGCCCCCGAGCCGGATCATCGCAGGGACATGGGCCCACCGAAATCCCTTGGTGGTGCGGTGGCAGGCGCGGTGCACCGGGTCGAGGCGGCCGAACCGGTTCTCGTCGAACCAGCTCGAAAAGGAGAGCGGATAATTGTGCAGACGCAAGGAAGGGCCCGGACCCTCCGCCGTGTCGACATGGTGCATCAGCGCGAAATAGCGGAAGCCCATGGCGCTGCACGCTTCGCCGAGGACATCTTCCAGATCAGCAACCGCTTTGAGATCTTTGGTCCGGTGCTCGAACTCCTGCGCCAACAATAGTCTGTGCATCTCAGCCTGCCGCGACCGCAGGGGCGTCTTCCAGTCCGCTTTGCCCGCGCGTCGTCCCATTTGTGCGCCCGGCGGGGACCTCTCATGATCCCGCCGGCACGCGTTACGCAAGACGAGGATAGACTAATAGTTTGGCATAAGTATTTCCAACGCCTGTGCGCTGCAACATTACCAAATCGGTATCCCCTTTTCGGGGGAAGGCGGCAGACTCGTTTTTATGTTCTCTGGACGCTTCGCTTTCAGGGAACGTGCCCATGATTTGTCCCGCTCGATCTTTCTCTTCATTTGACGGGAACGGTTTGTCCCGGGGTCACCATGGCGTGTACCCCGCGAACGCCTGACGGCGCTGATCCCGCGGCGTATGCGTGGATGGCCCGGCTCGATCGTACTGGCTGGGCATGGGAATGGCTGCGCCGCGATCCGGAATATGAGGGGATCGCAACCGGACCGGTCGCGCGCGAGGCGCGCGCGATCGTGTTGCCGCAGACGCCGGGCGATCCCGCACGAGGGTTGCTCTTTCGCCGAGAATCCGGCCCTTCCGGCCAGCGAAGCGCGCATCTTCTTTGGATGTAGCGCCGACCCGCACGTTCTCCCTTGCGAGGCCGTGCCTGGCGCGACCGACGATCGCGATCTGATGCGCATGGGGTGTTTTTCCGCCGTGCTGCTCGGGGAGGATCCGGGCGAGCAACTGCTCTTGTCCGATGGTCTGCACAATTTGCGGCTGGAAATCCGGCAGGGTACGCTCCTCGCCGGGCCGGTGCGGCTCCGCATCCGATTCGAAGGCCTGACCGCTCTGGACGCGCCGCTGCTGACCTTGCGGCGCCTCGTCGCCTTTCACAGACTCGGCCGCATGCCGCGGCAGCTCTTCCCCCGCGACCCGCGGGTCGACCGGGCCATCCTGACGCTTCGCGCATGGGACGCACATTGCGCTGGTGCCGGCCAGCGCGAGATCGCCGCGCTGCTTCTGGGCAGCCCGCGTGCCGATAGCGACTGGCAGGGGCCATCCGACTATTTGCGCTCAAGGGTGAAGCGGCTGCTGCGCGCGGCGCGCGCGACAGTGCGCGGGAATTGGCGCCGGCTGCTGCGCGATCCCCGCAGTTAGGTCCCGGTTCGGCGGACGCGGACGCCCGGGGCTGGAGTCCGTGGGCGGCGCCGGCTCCTGTGGACCGGCGAGATGCCGGGGAGAGTGTCTCTTCGCCGCTGGTCCAGGAGACCAGCCATGGCCAGTGCTTCCCGCGAGGGTCTTTACACGCAGATCACCAGCCGCATCGTTGCCGAGCTGGAGGCCGGCACCGTGCCCTGGGTCCAGCCCTGGGCCTCGGCGGCCGCGCCCCCCGGTTTGCCCCGCAATGCCGCGACGGGGCGGCCTTATTCGGGCATCAACATCCTTCTCCTTTGGGCGGCGGCGATGGACCACGGCTTCCCCGCGCAGCGCTGGCTGACCTTCCGCCAGGCCATGCAGCTCGGCGGCAATGTCCGCAAAGGCGCGCACGGGACGATGGTCGTGTTCGCCGACAGGTTCGTGCCCGAGCGCGAAAGGGAGCGGGCACGTGCCAGCGGCGGCGAGCCGGTTCCGGTGCCGTTTCTCAAGCGGTTCACGCTCTTCAATGTCGCCCAATGCGAAGGGCTGCCTCCAGATGCCGGTGCCCTCTCGGAGGGCGGAGCGCCACCCGCTCCGCGTCTCGATCTCATACTTCCACGGATCGGGGCGCTGATTGCGGCGAGTGGCGCCCGCCTGCGGATCGGCGGCGACTGCGCCTTTTATGCGCCGATCGACGATCTCGTCATGGTGCCCCCGCCCGAGGCGTTTTTCGATTCCGTGAACTGGCACCGCACTGCGCTGCACGAGCTCGCTCATTGGACCGGTCACAAGTCCCGGCTCGATCGCGACCAGCGTGGCCCGTTCGGATCGGCGGGTTATGCGCGCGAGGAGCTCGTCGCCGAAATGGCCGGCGCATTCCTTTGTGCCGCACTCGGCATCGAGCCGACCGTGCGGCATGCCGACTATCTTGCTTCCTGGCTCGCGGTCCTCCGCCAGGATAGCCGGGCGATTGTCCGCGCCGCGAGCGCGGCATCCCGGGCGGCGGCGTTCCTGCTGGCCTTTGATGTTCAGGGTGCGGGCGCCGGCGCAGAGGAAGAGGAAGCAGGAGGTCCATGACGGGTTGAGACTGGCGAGAGAGCTTGCCGGGCCCGTCATGGAGAAGTCCCATGACCAGGATTCAGTTGCGCCAGGCCGAAGGCATTCCCTTCAACCGGCTTGTCCTCAGCCAGGCCAATGTCCGGCGCGTCAAGGCCGGCTGTTCGATCGAGATGCTTGCGGAGGACATTGCGCGCCGCGGCCTGCTTCACTCGCTGAGCGTTCGCCCGCTGCACGACGCCGACGGCGCGGAGACCGGCAACTATGAGGTGCCCGCTGGCGGGCGGCGCTACCGCGCGCTGGCGCTGCTGGTTTCGACCAAACGGATGTCCAGGACCACACGCGTGCCCTGCATCGTCAAACCCGCCGACGCGCCCGACAGCGCAGCTTCGGACTCGCTTGCAGAGAATAGCCAGCGCGAGCCGCTGCATCCGCTCGATCAGTTCCGCGCCTTCCGCGCGATGCGCGAGGCAGGCCAGCCCGAGGAGGATATCGCCGCACGCTTCTTCGTAACGCCGGCCGTCGTGCGGCAGCGGCTGCGCCTCGCCAGCGTCAGCCCGGTGCTGCTCGACCTCTATGCCGAGGATGGCTTGTCGCTCGAGCAGCTGATGGCCTTTACCGTCACCGGCGACCACGAACGGCAGGAACAGGTCTGGAATGCAGTCACGGCGGGCTGGTCGAGGGATCCGGCGACGATCCGGCGGATGCTGACCGAGGGCGCCGTACGCGCCGCGGATCGCCGTGCCCGGTTCGTGGGCATCGAAGCCTATGAGGCGGCGGGCGGCGCGGTGTTGCGCGACCTGTTCGACGACAGCCATGGTGGCTGGCTGCAGGATCCTGCATTGCTCGACCGGCTCGTCGGCGAACGGTTCGCCACCGAAGCGCAGGCAATCACCGCCGAGGGCTGGAAATGGATCGAGGCCGCGCCCGAATTTCCTTATGGTCATCATCTGGACATGCGTCTGCTGCAGGGCACGCACGCCCCGCTCGATGAGACGCAAGAGGCCGAATGGGAAGCGCTTCGCCAGGAGCAGGAGGCGCTCGAGGCCGAATGGTCCGACGCCCCCGAACTGCCCGGGGAGGTCGATTCCCGCCTCGGCGAGATCGAGTCGGCGCTGGAAGTCTTCGAGAACCGGCCGTTGATCTACGACCCTCAGGAAGTGGCCCGGGCCGGTGTGTTTGTCTCGATCAGCAGCGCCGGCAGCCTGGTCGTACAGCGCGGCTTCGTCCGGCCCGAGGACGAGCCGGCGCCGGAGGCCGAGGCAGGCGAGGGGGCCGATGCCGAAGCGGGAGAAGCGCCGCAAGCCTCCCAGGACGGCACGGATCCCGAGCCAGTCGAGGATGACGATCCGCTGCGTCCGCTGTCCGACCGGCTGCTCGGCGAGCTCTCCGCCGCGCGCACGGTCGCGCTGCGCGATGCGCTTGCCCGGTATCCGGTTACTGCCTTGCGGGCGGTCGTGCACAGCTTCTGCCTGGCCTGTTTCTACGTGCCCGCAGGCGACGCCTGTATCGAGGTGGTCCTGCGCCGTCCCGGTCTCGCTGCCCAGCCCCCGGGGCTCGCCGATACCGCCCCGGCCCAGGCGATCGATGCGCGGCATGCCGAATGGGCGTCGCGCCTTCCCGACGACGATCGCGACCTTTGGGCGAGGCTCTCGACGATGGAAGTTGCCGAGCTTCTCGAACTGTTCGCGCATTGCGCATCGCTGAGCCTCAATGCCCAGATCGAGCAGGTCAGCCGCTATGGCGACGGGCGAATCTCCGCGTCCATGCTCGAGCGGCGGCTCGATCAGGCGGCCCGCATCGCCGAGACGGTCGGGCTCGACATGGCCGCCGCGGGCTGGGTGCCGACGGTCGATTCCTATCTCGGCAAGGTGCCCAAGCCCCGCATCCTCGAGGCGGTGCGCGAAGCCAAAGGGGACGCGGCCGCCGACCGTATCGCTGGCCTGCGCAAAGCGGACATGGCTGACGAGGCCGAATCGTTGCTCGCCGGGACCGGATGGCTGCCAAAGGCTTTGCGCGGTGCCGGCTATGGCGTCGGCGGCGAGGCCGGTGATCCCGGTGCGGAACGAGCGGACGCGAGCGAGGGACAGCCCGAGTTGATCGCTGCCGAGTGAATCCCTGGGCCCGGCGCTTCGGTGCCGGGCCTTTTTCATGGCTGGGCATCCAAGCTTGCTGCAGCCGCGCCGGCCGCAAAGGGCTTGCTGGCGCAGTGCCCCCGGCGCCGCAATGGCCGGTTCGGCCATCCTTCGCTGCGCTACGGCCCTGCGGATGCGGTGCCGGGAGCGCCGCGCCGGTCCGCGCGCCAGCGGCCGCGAGTGGCGCGGCCTCAGCCAGGGACCAGACCAATGACCCAGATGTTCGACACCGATTCCGAAGCGGAGCCTGCCGCCTGCGCGACCGCCGTTCTGCTCGAGGAGCTTGCCCGGTTCGGCTATCGTCCCTTTTCCGACGAACCCGACCCCCGGCCTTTGCCGGCCCCGGAACGGGCGGCGGGGGCGGTCGCCGACATGGCCGACGCGCTGGTTTCGACGCTGCAGGAGACGCGGCTCGAAGACGATATCGAGGACCTGCTCTGGGCGCTGGCCAATCTCTTTCACCGGGCGGAAGCCCGGATCCAGCGCCTGCTCGATGACAATGCGGACGCGCAGCGTGCCGCGCAGCGCGCGCAGGACGGATCCGAAGTGCGCTCGGTCGAGCTCGAGCGGATCACTGCCGAAGGCATCAGCCTGGTCGAGCGGCGCAACGCAATGGAGTTCCTGCGCGACTGCGCCACGGCGCAGTTCGCGCTCCACACGGGCAGCGCCTGGTTGCCCCGCACGGGATCGCTCGTGCGCCGCCGGACCCTGACCGCCGCGATGGTCGACAGCCGCGAATTCCTCCTCGAGCAACGCCGGGCGGCGCGCGAAACGCTCGTGCCGCGCGGTACCCGCATCGCCTTCACCGGAGGTGTCGATTGCGGCGATCATCAGGCTATCTGGAAGGCGTTGGACCGCACGCGGGCACGCCATCCCGACATGGTATTGCTCCATGGCGGAACGCCGACGGGTGCCGAGCGGATCGCGGCGTGCTGGGCGGACCAGCGCGGGGTCGCGCAGGTCCTGTTTCGTCCCGACTGGAAGCGGCATGGCAAGGCGGCGCCGTTCAAGCGCAACGACCAGCTGCTCGAGTGCTTGCCGGTCGGGCTCATCGTCTTCCCGGGCTCCGGCATCTCTGCGAATCTCGCCGACAAGGCACGCATCATGGGCATCCCGCTCTGGCGGTTCGATCGCGGCTGACCCGATGCCGGGACGGCACCCGTCGAGCGCGGACCTGCCGCCCCATGCATCGCCGGCTTGGCGGATCGGGCGCCACCCTGACATCTCCCATCGGTCATCCACTCGCCATCCCGGCCCCGATCGATGGCCGAATGACCGGGACCGGCTGCGCCTCGCGCGGCTTGCCGCAACCGGCGCGGCCGCACTTTCTTCCCCTGCCGGGCCTGCGGCCCGGCATTCCTCGCGAGGCAAGAAAGCTTGCCGCGCCGGTCCTTCGCGTGCGCTGCGGCCCTTTCGGGTGCGGCGCCGCGCGCCCCGGTCCTGCTCCGAGCCATCGAGGCCGCGATGGGCGCGGTCTCGACCAAGACAGGAGTGACGGACATGGCGAATATCGGTTCCTTCAAGAAGGTCGGCGGCGAGTATCAGGGTGAGATCGTCACGCTTTCGGTGCAGGCCAGGGGCGTTCGGATCGTTCCCGAAACCAATCGCGCCAACGAGAATGCGCCCGACTATCGGGTCTATGTCGGCCGTGCCGAGATCGGTGCGGGCTGGAAGAAGACCTCGGCCGAACGGCGCGACTATCTGTCGCTCAAGCTCGACGATCCGAGCTTTCTCCAGCCGATCTTTGCCAAGCTCTTCGACGAGGACGATGGCGAGAACGCAACCCTGACCTGGCAGCGCCCGCGCGTTAGCGCGAACGACTGACCGGCCTCCCGCCCGGGCATTGCCCGGGCGGGATGGTTTTATCGGCGGGGGTCGAAATCGGAGCCCCCTCGAAAGCGACCCTGCGCAAACCTGCGCGCGGGTGCGATTTCGCCGCAGCCGGCAGCACTTTCGTTGCCGAATGCGGGAGTTTTTCATGGACGACGCCAATACCCGCGCCGCCGAGGCGAGGCTGGGCAGCCCCTATCTGGATACCAAGCAAGCGGCCCATCATCTCGGCCTTTCGGTACGAACGCTCGAGTTCATGCGGAGGAAGCGCAAGGGCCCCCCGTTTCGCCGCCATGGCGGCCGCGTGCGCTACCATATCGACGAGCTCGACAGCTGGTCGCGCGGTGCCGGGCGGAGCAGGCTCCATGATTGAGCGCTGCCGTCTTTTCGTCGCCACGGGCGGCGCGGGTGCGCTGCTGGCGATTCCGATCCTGGCGGATCCCCAACCGAGATTTGTCTGGAACGCTTCGGCGAGCACGCCGCCCGGGCTGTATTGGGTGCAGCCCGGCCGCCTTCCGGCGCGAGGCGACTGGGTAGTGCTGTACACGCCCGAGGGGGTGCGCGCGCTTGCTGCGCGCCGTCATTATCTTCCGGCAAACGTCCCTCTGGTGAAGCGCGTCCGTGCGGTCGCCGGCGACCGGCTTTGTGCGCGGGAGGGGATCGTGTCGGTGGGTGGCGTGCCCGTCGCGCGCCAGCGAAGCCGCGATCCAGGTGGGCGGATATTGCCGCACTGGCAGGGTTGCCGCACGCTGCGGAGCGACGAATATCTCGTCCTTGGCGATGCGCCGGACTCGTTCGATGGCCGCTACTTCGGACCGGTCCGCGCGGCGAACCTTCTCGGCAGGGCGGTGCCGCTGTGGCTGCGCTGACGCGCTTCGCGCTGCTGGCTACGATTGTCCTCGCCGCGCCGGCAGCGGCCCAGGCGAGAGCCAGCTGGGACGCCGAGATTGGCACCGCTTCGCTGCGCTTCGGCGTCCCCGAAGCCTGGATCCGAACGGTGATCCGGCTGGAGAGCGGAGGGCGTAACGAGCACGCCGGCAGGCCGATCCGCAGCCCGAAAGGCGCGATGGGGTTGATGCAATTGATGCCCGGCACTTGGCGGGACATGCGCCTCCGGCACGGGCTCGGCGGCGACCCGGATATGCCGCTCGACAATATCCTCGCCGGCACCGCCTATCTCCGCTTGCTGTACGACCAGGTCGGCTATCCCGGCATGTTCGCCGCCTATAATGCCGGCCCGGCACGCTATCTCGCCTGGCGTCGGCGAGGAGTGCCGCTGCCGCCGGAGACCCGGGCCTATCTGGCCGCCGCGGTCGCGATGTTGAAGGACCCGGAGATTGCGCCGGTTGCCCCGCCGCCGGGCACGCGCGATCCGTCCTGGCGGACCTTGTTCGTGCTGCTGGGCGGACAGGGGCCGGACGAAAGCGGCGCGCCATGAGGAGAGCGGGGAGGGCACTTGTCGAGAAGTCCCAGCATGACGGGCGGCGGCACGGCTGTGCAAGGATCGCGGGCCCCTCCAAAATGCTGGCGCATTTTGGTTCCTCCCACGCCCGCTCCGCGGCGCCGCGACCTGCGGTCGCAGCGTCCCTGACAGCCGCGCCGCCGCCCGTCTCCGAAACGCCGTCTTCGATCCTGAAGACGCAGTCACGGAGGCGGTCATGCTTGCTCTTTCAACGATCCGGCACAGCGAAGCCGATGCCTATCCGGGCCTCGTCGCGGGGCTCAGGACCGAGTTCCGCACCGACAATGTCGAGCTTGTCGCGGCATTGTTCCTCGATGCCGAAACCGACGATTTTCGCTGGGACAGCCGGGTCGCCGAACGCGGTCTCGGGCCTTGTGAAGATGTCGAAGAGGCGGAAACGGCGCTTGATCGGGTCGCGATTCTGGGAATTCTGGCCGGTCGCTGGTACGCCGCTTGCGCCTGCATCGATGGCGAGGGAAGGCTCTGGGCGATGCACGGCTGCACCGAATATGTGCACCGCCGCGACGCCGAGCGGGCGTATCTGGCAATGGCCTGAGGCCTTGGCAAACAACGGCGACGGGCGGCGCGAGACCGGCGCCATCCGTCCGTTTTTGGTGTCGCGGTGCAGCTGGACAGGTCCCGGCGAGGGGCGCGGTAACCGTAGATCGGGGTGGCATGGAAGGGGAGCAGGGGAAGGCAAGATAAAGCAATGGCGCCATTCCTGCGGACGGCGCCATAACACTCTGTCTGCACATCTTTTTCTCGGACGGGCAGTAGCGCCATCGCTTCGTCGATGGCGCCAGACGCCGCGCCGTGCCCCGGAATGCGCCCATTTCGATGGCGCCATGGATCCAGAGGCGGCGAGCGATGCCGCAGGATGATCCGTTCGAGCCCCGCCTTGGCCGGATGCGCGCCCGTGGCGGCAAGCGTCAGGCCCGATTCCTCAACCGGATACTCGCCGCCGCCAACCTCGCGCGTGGTGGGGCGCCTGGTCCGGCCGGCCGCAAGGGCTTTGCCGGCGGCAAGATCGGTAGAGGTGTCGGGATCGGCCGCGTGCTCGTCCAACGCGACCGGCTTGCGGCATTCCGTGCGCGGCGGGCCATCGTCAAATCGAGGATCGTGCGGTTGGCTGGAAAGGGGGCTGCCAATGCACGCGCGCATCTGCGGTACCTTGGGCGCGACGGCACGACCCGCGAGGGCGCGCCTGGCACGCTCTATGGAGCGGATGCCGATCAAGTCGATGGCAAGGCCTTCCTGGAGCGGGGCGCGGGCGACCGGCACCAGTTCCGGCTGATCGTCTCGCCGGAGGACGGCGATCAATATCCTGACCTCAAGCCAGTGATACGGCGGCTGATGCAGCAGATGGAAGAGGATCTGGGGACTCGCCTCGAATGGGTCGCCGTCGACCATTTCAACACGGGTCATCCGCATAGCCATGTGCTGCTCCGCGGAGTCGACGAGCAGGGCAAGGATCTGATCCTCGCGCGCGACTATCTCGCATGCGGCATTCGCGAACGGGCAGGCGAGATTCTCGACTTCGATCTGGGGCCGAGAACCGACCGGGAAATCGAGGGCCGCCTCCGCGCCGAAATTGACCAGGAGCGCTTCACCAGCATCGACCGGCGCCTGCTTGGTGCAGCAGTCGATGGGATCGTCGGGGCTGCCGCTACCGATCCCTTCGAGCAGAGCCTTCGCTCGGGGCGTCTTGCCAAGCTTGCGCGCATGGGGCTCGCCGAGCCGATCGGGGCAGGCAGGTCTCGGCTTGCGCCGCAGTTGGAAGCGACTTTGCGGCAGATTGGTGAACGGGGCGATATCCTCAAAACGTTACAGGGCGCGCTGAAGGAGGCGAGCGTCGCCCGCGCGCCATCGGACCTTGTGCGGTTCGATCCTGATTCCTCCGCGCCGCTCATCGGCGCAGTCATTGCCCGCGGCTTGTCCGACGAGCTGCGCGACCATCATTATCTGGTGGTCGACGGGATCGACGGTCGCGCCCACTATGTCGATATCGGGCGGGGCGATCCGGAAGCCACGATCGGACGGGGCATGATCGTTCAGGTCCAGGCGGTACGGCCCGAGGCGCGTGCCGCCGACCGGACGGTGTCAGCAGTCGCTGGCGCCAACAAGGGCATCTACTCGACGGACGCGCACCTCCGCCACGATCCCGGCGCGAGCCTGAAATTCGCAGAAACCCACGTGCGCAGACTGGAGGCGATGCGGCGTGCCGGCGTTGGCGTCGAGCGGCGCCCGGATGGAAGCTGGTCGATCCCGGCCGACCATGTGGAGCGCGCCGCTGCCTATGAGGCCCGGCTTGCCCGGGATCGCCCCGTGCAGGTCTCGTTGCTCTCGCCGCTACCGCTCGATCAGCTCGCTGGCCATGATGGCGAGACATGGCTTGATCAGCGATTGTCCCACGGTCGCTCCGCCACGGCCCGCGAGGCTGGCTTCGGCGCACAGGTCCGGCTTGCGGAGCAACGTCGCCGTGGTTGGCTGATCGATGAAGGCCTGCTCGACCCGGGCTCTAACCGCCCGCTGGATGTCGAGACGCTTGCCGTTCTTCGCCGGCGTGAGCTCGGTCGCATCGCTGGCCAGTTGTCCCGGACATTGGGATTGCCCTTCGTGGAGGCGCGCCGCGGCGATCGTATCGAGGGCTTCATCGACCGGAAAGTCCAGTTTGCCAGCGGTCGCGCTTACGCCGTTCTGTGTAAGTCGAAGGAGTTCACGCTCGTGCCATGGCGTCCGAATCTCGAGCGGGCGCTAGGCCGTTATGTCAAAGCGCGCCTCAACGGCCAGGGCATAGATTGGTCCGTTGCCGCCCCTCGCGGTCGGACGATCAGTTGAGCATGCCACTGGGCAGAAGCACGAGAGGGGGGTGGCCCCGATAGGGAAGGTTCAGGAACGGCGGTGCCTCAAATTCGGAATTCAAGCTTTCCGCAGGCCATTGACCGCCCTGAAGCGCCTACTTCCGGTAGGGCCCTTAGGGTGGGTGCGGTAGGGACAACATCCAGATTTCGCCTGCCGGTCCCGACTAATAGATGCGGCGGTGCAACATAAATGCGCCACCGGAGACCCCAGACAATGACCGCACCTTTCATCGACCTCAGCGTCCACCATCAGCCCAAGGGCCTGTCGGACCGGGTCGCCTTCGGCTTCACCAAAGCGCTGCGCTGGTGCGCCGACACCTTCTTTGCGGAACGCTATGGCCATCGCGCCGTCGTGCTCGAAACGGTCGCCGCGGCGCCGGGCATGGTCGGTGCCACGATCAATCATCTCGCCTGTCTGCGCCGCATGGTCGACGACAAGGGCTGGATCAAGACGCTCATGGATGAAGCCGAGAATGAGCGGATGCACCTGATGACCTTCATCGAGATCTCGAAGCCGACCTGGTTCGAGCGCGCGGTGATCATCGGCGTCCAATGGGTGTTCTACCTGTTCTTCTTCGGCCTGTACCTCGTCAGCTCGAAGACCGCGCACCGCGTCGTCGGCTATTTCGAAGAGGAAGCTGTGATCAGCTACACCCATTATCTCGCCGAGATCGACGAGGGGCGCAGCGAAAATGTGCCGGCACCAGAAATCGCGAAGCGCTACTGGGGTCTGCCCGAGGACGCGACGCTGCGCGACGTGGTATTGGTTGTTCGAGCTGACGAAGCGCACCACCGCGACGTCAATCACGGCTTTGCCAACGAGCTTGCGGGCTTGCCGACGGGTGCCATCGCCCAATGCCCACCGCATCAGGCGCTCGAGCCGATCTGGAAGAACGCGGCCTGAGGCTAAGGCATGCAAGGAGGGCAGGAGAGGGACGCATACTGCCGATCCTGTCGCTCGTCAGCGAGGCAGCGATTCCTGCCTCACTCGAGTTCGCGCTTTTGCCGAGAGGTTTTCCGGTGGCGGGCGGGTTGGCGACAGCCGATCCGCCCGCCACCGCTGTGCTGCTTGTCGGCTGGGCCCAAGGCGACGGGTTTGGTTTGCTTGGCCGGGCTCCGTGCGGACCCGGGGACTTGGCCACTGGCGATCAGCCCTGGCCACAAAATCATCTCCCCGCATGGTGCGATTAGATGTTTGCGATCGTGAACGAACATGAGGGCGTCGCGGAACCCACTGCGAGGCCCCCGTTTGGCCTGGTCTGGGCCGGTTCGGTTAGAAGGAGGCCCAGTCGCTCTGCATGCTGCCCTTGCCGCTGGCGCGCGCAGCCTGGGAGAGCGATTTAACCGGCGAGACATAGTTGGAGGGGGATGCCTTGGCGGGCCTGAATCCCACCGGCTGGGCCGCCGGCCTAGGCGCAGGGCGCCCTTCGTCGCCGACCGTGAACTGTGCTGCCTGCTCGGCAAGCGCCGTCACTTCGGTGCTGAGGTTGCGCGCCGCGGCCGAGGTTTCCTCGACCATCGCGGCGTTCTGCTGGGTTGCCTGGTCCATTGCGCCAATCGCGGTGCTGATCTGGGTGATTGCGGTCGACTGCGCCTGGTTGTCGGTCGCCATCTGGCCGAGCAGCTCGTGAACCTCACCGACATCGCCGGAGATATGGGCGAGCGCGCCATCGACTTTCTCGACCATCGCCACCGCCGCAACGATGTCGGTCTGGGTGGCGGTGAGCTGATCGCGGGCGCGTCCGGCCTCTTCCTCGGCGCGCATCGCCAACGCCGAAACCAGGTCGGCCACCACCGCGAAGCCGCGACCCGCTTCGCCGGCGCGGCCCGCCTCGACCGCGGCGTTCATCGCGAGCACGCGCGTCTGGAAGGCGATCTTGTCGAGGCCCTCGATCACGCTGTCGATGCCCTTGGCGCTTTCGCTGACCCGAGTCATCGCCTGCACCGCCTCGTCGGCGATACCGCGCCCGTCCGACACGGTCGAGATGGCGCCGTCGGCGCGCTCGACTGTGCGGTTCGCCGCGTTGGCAGTCGCCTTGAGGCGGCTGTCCATCTGGGTGATGGCTGCCAGGGTTTCCTCGAGGCTTGCGGCATTGGCTTCGGTACGGCGCGCCAGGTCCTCTGACGCCTGCGCGATCTCGCCTGAACCCGTGCGGATCGCGGCGGTCGTTTCCAGCACCGAAGCGATCAGCGCACGCAGGCTTGCCAGCGCCGCATTGAAGTTGGTCTTGAGCTCGGCATAGGAGCCGGGGAAATTGGCTTGGATCTCCGCGGTGAGGTCGCCGTGCGTCAGCTGCACGAAATGCTCGCCCAACGTGCGGACGACATCCGCCTGCTCGGCGGCGTGACCCTGCTGCTCGACCGCCGCGTCACGGAAGGTGAACATCGCCTTGGTCATTCGACCGACGCAGTCCTTATAGTCGGTATAGGCGATGGGGGTGGCGAGGTCGCCTGCGGCCAGCCCCTCCATCCGGAGGACTGTGTTCACATAGGGAACGCAAACCGCCTCGCGAAAGCGGTGTGCGAGCAGCGCGGCGGTCGCGAGCAGCGCGGCCTGGATGCCGAATGTGATCCAGCCGGGTCCGAACAGAGAGACGATTATGGCGAGCGCCATCAAGCCCAGGAGCGAGCTGAAAGCCACGAGCATCTTGAGTCGGATCGGCGCGGTTGCTTCAAACCATTGCATGCTCAACGGGTCCTTCGATGGAAGCCGGAAACGACGCCTCCGGATACGCCGGGAGGTTCGCACAGGCGGTCGCAATCGCAGGAATTCGGCCGCTGTCGGCATTATAGAAGGACGGCGGGAGCAAGGCGGGCAACCCGGGAGCCGGAGATCCTCAATGCGGCCGGGCGATCGACGGAAATGTCAGTGAAATAAAATACTTGGCGGTCAGAAAAATTTCGGAAATATTTTCGCCTCTGACTCGCTGGAGGAGAGCCTGGCCCGCAACGGACGGGTGGGAACAAGCCGATGCTGGTTTGTCGGATACCCCGACCGCTCTGTCCGCGCTCCGCGAGTGAGTCCATGACGGCCGGTCGCCATCCGCCTCGGTTCGCCTCCCGGCCGCAAGAAGTGGTGGAATGCGAGAGGGGCGGCTGGAAAGCTGGCGTGAAGCATCCCGAGATCAAGTGCTCCCGGTTTCAGGGCTGAACTGGTGGACGCTTTCGGAAGTTCAGTTTGGGCCGCCGCACCATCTGGCTTGGCGGCCCGGTTCGCATCTTCAGGTCGTCGGCGTGGTTGCGACTGCAGGCGTGGGGACAGGCGTTGCCGCAGGGGCAGCCTGTACCGGAACAACCGGGGCGGCGGTGTTCACCGGCAGCGCAACCGGCAGCGCCTCGGCGGTGAACGCTTTGAGCTCGCGGCCCTGCGGGATCCGTGCGCTCTTCCCCGTGATGAACGCAGCGAACACGCCGGCGACCACGACGCCCCCGACGGTGGCGACGGTGTTGCCCTCGCCTTCCTGCCGGTATTTGCCCGTGATCGGGATACGACGGCCATTGAGTTCGAGATAGCGCAGCTCGATCTCCATCTTGCCGGATTTGCCGAACGCGCCCTTGCCCGTCTTCCACGTCACCTCACCGAACGCCGGTGTGCCCTTCGGGATCACGATCAGCTCGCCAATCATGACGTCGTGGTTCAGGGTCAGGCCGAATTTGTGGCCCGCCTCGATCCGGCCACCCTTGGTGGTCAGTTCCTCGTTCATGCTGACCATGACTTCGGTATTCGCCGGCAAGGAGATCTGGCTCACTACAGCGGGTCGCTCGACGGCCTGGATGGGCACCGGCTGAGCCATTTCCGGCATGGCTGGCGCGGTCTGCGCAAAAGCAGGCGCAGACGAGAGAATGGTGCAGGCGAGTGCGCCCGCAAGAATTGCGTTCATGATATCCCCCAAACAAAGAGCTGCCCCCGCAGCTTTCTCTTGGCTATCACAGTTTTATCTAAACTCAACGCAGTCTCGACGCTGCGCTGCAGCGCCGGGCAAGCACATCGACGCGGAGCGAGGGACGCAACTGGGCGCGATGGCAGCGCAATACGCAAGTTTCGCGGTACAAACGTAGGTTAGCGTAGATACGCGCTGTCCCGCCCCCAGCTATTTGGCGGCACATTGACGGCATCGCCGGGAAAGAACTTCCCGGCGCGGGAGCCGTCCATGACGCCCACAAAGCTATTGATCGGTCAAATCCTGATTGTGCTCGCGATTACGCTCGCGGGCGTCTGGACGGCTACCCAATGGGCCGCAGCGATGCTGGGCTATCAGGCGGCTTTGGGCACGCCGTGGTGCGTACTGTTAGACATTCCAGTCTACCGTCCGTGGCAGCTCTTCGCCTGGTGGTACCATTTCGAGGCCTATGCGCCGCACATCTTCGACCGCGCGGGTGTGCTGGCCGGGGCGAGCGGCTTTGTCGGCTGCGGCGCGGCAGTCGGCGGGTCGCTCTGGCGTGCGCGCCAGGCGCGGCAGGTCACCACTTATGGCTCGGCGCGCTGGGCGAACAAACGCGAGATCGCGCGCGCGGGCCTGTATGGCGATGCAGGCGTGTTTCTCGGTCAGCAGGACGGCCGTTATGTGCGCCACGCCGGACCCGAGCACGTCATGGCGTTCGCGCCGACGCGTTCGGGGAAGGGCGTCGGTCTCGTCGTACCGACGTTGCTCAGCTGGACGGGATCGACGGTCGTCCATGACATCAAGGGCGAAAACTGGATGCTGACTGCCGGGTGGCGGTCGCTCTTCTCGCACTGCCTGCTGTTCAACCCGACCGACCCGCGCTCGTCGCGCTACAATCCGCTGCTGGAGGTCCGGCGCGGCGCCGACGAGGTGCGTGACGTCCAGAATATCGCCGATATTCTGGTGGATCCCGAGGGTGCGCTCGAGCGCCGCAACCATTGGGAGAAGACCAGCCACGGTTTGCTGGTCGGTGCGATCCTCCATGTCCTCTATGCCGAGGAAGAGAAGACGCTGGCGCGGGTCGCGACCTTCCTTTCCGATCCCCAGCGGCCTTTCGTGGCGACGCTGCGCCGGATGATGGAGACCAACCATCTCGGCACCGCCGAGGCGCCGCGGGTGCATCCGGTCGTGGCGTCGGCGGCGCGCGAGGTGCTCAACAAGAGCGAGAATGAGCGTTCGGGCGTGCTCTCGACCGCCATGTCCTTTCTCGGCCTCTACCGCGATCCGATCGTCGCCGACGTGACCTCGCGCTGCGACTGGCGCATCGCGGATCTGGTAGAGGGGGCGCAGCCCGCCTCGCTCTACCTCGTCATTCCGCCCTCGGACATCTCGCGGACCAAGCCGCTTGTCCGGCTGATTCTCAACCAGATCGGCCGGCGGCTGACCGAGCGGCTGGAGGGGCAGGGCGCTGCGGGCGGCCGCCATAAGCTGCTGCTGATGCTCGACGAGTTCCCGGCGCTCGGCCGGCTCGATTTCTTCGAGACTGCGCTCGCCTTCATGGCCGGCTATGGCGTGCGATCCTTTCTGATCGCCCAGAGTCTCAACCAGATCGACAAGGCTTATGGCGAGCACAATGCGATCCTCGACAATTGCCATGTCCGCGTCGCCTTCGCGACCAACGACGAGCGGACCGCGCGGCGCCTGTCGGACGCGCTTGGCACCGCCACCGAGCAGCGCGCGATGCGCAACTATGCCGGCCACCGCCTCGCGCCATGGCTCGCCCATGTCATGGTCAGCCGCCAGGAGACCGCGCGCCAGTTGCTGACGCCGGGCGAGGTGATGCAGCTCCCGCCGGAAGAGGAGTTGATCCTCGTCTCGGGATTGCCCCCGATCCGGGCGCGCAAGATCCGGCATTATGCCGATCCCAATTTCACCACCCGGCTGCTTCCGGCACCGGCGCTGATGCCTGGCAGCTATGCGGACGTGCCGCCGCGCCGGGAGGACGACTGGGCCGGCGCGAAGGGCGCCTCGGATGCTCGGCTCGCCGCCGCCGCGGATGACTGCGAGGACCTGGCTGCCGACGAGGGCGGCGTCCAGCACGAACGCCATCCCGGCCTGCCGCAGGAGCAGCCAGCGCCGCCGGCACCGCCGGTGCAGCTCAAGCTGCTCGGCCTCGACCAGGAGGATGGCGATGCCGCCGCGGATCAGCGGACCATGGACCGGGTGCGCGCCCTCACCACCGTCCAGCGCGCGCACGGTCTCAATGCGGGTGCGCGCCAGGACCTGCTGCCGGACTTCTGAGATGAAACCGCGGCACCATCTCTATTTTGACGAGGGCCTGACCGCCGAGCTCGAGGCGCTGGCGGCAAAGCCGGGTACCTCCAAGTCCGCGATCGTCTCCGATGCGCTGCGTGCCTATCTCAAGCGCCGCGGCACCCGCGAGCTCGACGATATGCTCAAGGTCCGGCTCGACCGGATCGGCGCCGAGCTCGGCCGGCTACGCCGCGATCTCGACATCCAGCTCGAGAGCTTCGCGCTGTTCGTGCTGTGGCAACTGACGATCCAGGCGCCGCTCCCCGAGGCCGATGCCGCGGCGCGCGCCATCGGCCGGGACCGGTTCGAGGCATTCATCGCCGAAGTCGGCCGCCGGATTGCCGACGATCGCCGTGCCTTTGGATCGGCGGAGGGGGAGGGCTGCCAATGATTGCCCAAGCCGATGACCGCCGACGCGCGATGCTCCAGACTGCCATGGGGCCGGGGATCGCGGCCGCGCTCGGCGATCCGCGCGTGCTCGAGATCATGGTCAATCCCGACGGCGCCCTCCGGCTCGACCTGTTGGGTGAAGGCAGGGTCGATACCGAGTTGCGGGTCGAGCCGGAACAGGTCGAGCGGATCATCCGGCTTGTCGCCACGCATGCCCGTACCGAAGCGCATGCTGACGCGCCGATCGTCTCGGCGGAGCTGCCCGCGCACGGCGCTGGCGGCGGCGAGCGGTTCGAAGGCGTGCTGCCGCCCGTCACGCGCGCGCCCTGCTTCTCGATCCGCAAGCCGGCCACTCGGCTCTACACGCTCATGGATTATGTCCGCGACGGCATTTTGTCGGAGGAAGGCGCGACGTTGCTCGCGCTGGCGGTCCGCGAGCGCCGCAGCGTCCTGGTCGCCGGCGGCACCAGCTCGGGCAAGACCACGCTCGCCAATGCACTGCTCGCCGAGATGGCAAGCCTGGATGAGCGCGTCATTCTGATCGAGGACACGCGCGAGCTGCAATGCCCCGCGCCCGATACCGTCGCGCTTCGCACGCGGCCCGGCATCGTCACCATGGCAGATCTCGTCCGCTCGACCCTGCGCCTGCGCCCCGACCGCATCATCGTCGGCGAGATACGAGGCCCCGAGGCGCTCGACATGCTCAAGGCCTGGAACACCGGCCACCCCGGCGGCATCGCGACCGTCCATGCCAACAGCGCCGCGGCCGCGCTCTTCCGGCTCGAGCAGCTCGTCCAGGAAGCGGTGGTCACTGTCCCGCGCCGGCTGATCGCCGAGGCGATCGACCTGATCGTGTTCATCGCGGGCCGCGGCGCTGCGCGCCGCATCGAAACCATCGCCGCGCTCGCCGGGATCGACCCCGACGGCAACTACGCGATCCGCGACTTCGCTCCCTTCACGCAGCCCCAAGGAGACTGAACCATGTTCCGTTCGATCCCGCTCGACCGCCGCGCCGCGCCCTGGCTCGCCGCTTGCGCGATGCTCGTCTTTGCCGGCGCCGCCCAGGCCTCGGGCTCGGGTATGCCCTGGGAAGAGCCGCTCCAGCAGGTGCTCGAGTCGGTGCAGGGACCGGTCGCCAAGATCGTCGCGGTGATCATCATCATCACCACCGGCCTGACTCTTGCCTTCGGCGATACCGCCGGGGGCTTCCGCCGTCTCATCCAGATCATCTTCGGCCTCTCGATCGCCTTCGCGGCCTCGAGCTTTTTCCTTTCCTTCTTCTCCTTCGGCGGCGGGGCGCTGTTGTCATGAACGCGGCCGGCCAGCATATCGACGGCTTCGAGGTTCCCGTCTTCCGCTCCTTGACCGAGGCGATCCTGCTGGGCGGCGCGCCGCGCGGGCTCGCCATCATCAACGGCACGCTCGCCGCGGCGGTGGGGCTCGGGCTCCAGCAGTGGTTGGCCGGCCTCGCGCTCTGGCTGCTGGGCCATAGCCTCGCGGTCTTCGCCGCGCGGCGCGACCCCGAATTCCTGCCCATCCTGCTCCGCCATCTGCGCCAGAAGGGACGCCTCGCATGCTAGCCTTGCGCGAATATCGCAGCCGCGCCGACCGCCTGGCCGACCATCTTCCCTGGGCGGCACTGGTCGCGCCCGGCATCGTCCTCAACAAGGATGGCAGCTTCCAGCGCAGCTTCGCGTTTCGCGGCCCGGATCTGGAAAGCGCGACCGACGCGGAGCTGGTCGCCATCGCCGCCCGGACCAACAATGTCCTGCGCCGCCTCGGATCGGGCTGGGCCCTCTATGTCGAGGCCGAACGGCGCCCGGCGCCTGGCTATCCGGCGAGCGATTTTCCCGATCCCATGTCCGCGCTGGTCGATGCCGAACGCCGGGACGCGTTCGAGGGCGGCCGCGCGCATTATGAGAGCCGTTATTATCTGACCCTGCAATATCTGCCCGAGCCCGACAGCACCGACGCGGCCAGTCGGGCGGTGCTCGAGGGCGGGGAAGGGAAGGGCCGGGACTGGCGCGCGGCGCTGGCCCGGTTCGCCGGCGAGACCGACCGGATCGGCGATTTGTTTTCGGCGCTGCTCCCCGAGATGCGCGCGCTCGACGATGCCGGCACGCTGACCTATCTGCACGGCACCATTTCGGAGCGAGCCCACCGGATCGCGGTACCCGAGACGCCCCTCTATCTCGACGGACTGCTCGTCGATACCGAGCTGACCGGCGGGCTCGAGCCGATGCTTGGGCCGACGCATGTCCGCACCTTGACCGTCGCCGGCTTTCCGGGGCTTAGCCGCCCCGGGCTGCTCGATGCGCTCAACCACCAGGACTTCGCCTATCGCTGGGTCACGCGCTTCGTCGCGCTCGACAAGGGCGAGGCGACACGGGCCCTGACCCGCATCCGCCGGCAATGGTTCAACAAGCGCAAGTCGGTCACGGCAATGCTGCGCGAGGTGATGTACAACCAGCCGGCCCAGCTCACCGACAGCGATGCCGACAACAAGGTCGCCGACAGCGATGCCGCGCTCCAGGCCCTTGGCCAGGATCATGTCGCCTTCGGCTATCTGACGGCCACGGTGACGGTGACGGACGTCGACCGCACGGCGGTCGAGGCCAAGGTTCGCGCGGTCGAGCGGATCGTCAACGGCCTCGGTTTCACTTGTCGGCGCGAGACCGTCAACGCAGTCGAGGCCTGGCTGTCGAGCCTGCCCGGCCATGCCTATGCCAATGTCCGCCAGCCTTTGGTTCACACGCTCAACCTGGCGCATCTGATCCCGCTCTCCAGCGTCTGGGCAGGCCCCGAGCGCAACGTGCATCTGGACGGTCCGCCGCTCCTGTATGCCGACACGAGCGGCGCGACGCCGTTTCGGCTCTCCACCCATGTCGGCGATGTCGGCCATATGCTGATCGTGGGGCCGACCGGCGCGGGCAAGTCGGTGCTGCTCGCGCTGCTCGCCTTGCAGTTCCGGCGCTATCCAGGTGCGCAGGTTTATGTCTTCGACAAGGGCCTGTCGGCGCGGGCGGCGGTGCTGGCCATGGGCGGCGCACATCACGCGCTCGGGCTCGGCAGCGATGCCGGGGCCACGATCGCCTTCCAGCCGCTGCGGCGCATCGATCGCGCCGAGGAACGCGCCTGGGCTAGCGAGTGGATCGCCGCCTTGTTCGCGCATGAGGGCGTCGCGGTCACGCCCGAACTGAAGGACATGCTCTGGTCGGCGCTCTTGAGCCTCGCCAGCGCGCCGGTCGAACAGCGGACGCTGACTGGCCTCGCGTTGCTGCTCCAATCTTCGGCGCTGCGCGCCGCGCTTGCGCCTTATACGCTCGAAGGGCCTTATGGGCGGCTGCTCGATGCCGCCGAGGACGACCTCGCGCTGGCTGGCCTCCAATGCTTCGAGACCGAGGCGCTGATGGGCCAGCCGGGCGTGGTCGCGCCAGTGCTCCATTATCTCTTCCACAGGCTGGAGGCCCGCTTCACCGGCCGCCCGACCTTGCTGGTGCTCGACGAGGCCTGGATCTTCCTCGACCACCCGCTGTTCGCGGCGCGCATCCGCGAATGGCTCAAGGTCCTGCGCAAGAAGAATGTCGCGGTCGTCTTCGCGACCCAGAGCCTCGCCGATATCGCGGGCTCGGCGATCGCGCCGGCGTTGCTCGAGAGCTGTCCGCAGCGGATTCTGCTGCCCAACGATCGCGCGGCCGAACCGCAGCTCCGGGAGATCTACCAGCGCTTCGGCTTGAACGACCGCCAGATCGAGCTGGTCAGCCAGGCCACACCCAAGCGCCATTATTATCTCCAGTCGGCGCAGGGCAACCGCCTGTTCGAGCTTGGTCTGGGACCGCTGGCACTCGCGCTCTGCGGCGCCTCCGACCCCGACAGCCAGAAGCGGATCGACGCCGCGCTGGCCGAGGGGGCCTTCGATCAGTTCGCTGCCCGCTTCCTCCAATCCGCCGGTCTGGATTGGGCGGCCGATATCCTGACCGGCTCCGCCTCCATCTCATCGAAGGAGTGAGTTCCATGTCCCGCTCGTTTGCCCCGCTGCTCCTGCGCGCTGCGTTTCCCGTCGGAATCGCGGCGCTAGGCATTCCCAGCCTCGCCGCTGCCCAGATCACGGTGTTCGATCCGACGAACTACAGCCAGAATTTGTTGACGGCGGCGCGGACGCTCCAGCAGATCAACAACCAGATCCAGTCGCTGCAGAACGAAGCGGCGATGCTCCGCAACATGGAGCGCAACCTCGCGCGCACCGACTTTCCCGATCTCGCCGGGCTGGTCTCTAGGATGAAAGCGGTCGGTGCGCTGATCCAGCAGGCGCAGGGCATCGCCTTCCGCACCGGCCAGGTCGATCAGCAGTTTCGCCAGCTCTTTCCGGACTTCGATGCCCGGGTCGGCGCCAGCGCGGTCGCAGCCCAGGCCAAAGCCCGGCTCGACACGGCGATGGCGGGCTTTCGCCAGACGATGAAGGTCCAGGCCGATGTCGCCGAGAATATCGAGGCGGACGCGGCAACGCTCGCCAGGCTGTCGGAGAAGAGCCAGAATGCGGTCGGCGGGCTGCAGGTCGCCCAGGCGACCAACCAGCTCCTCGCGCTCGCCGCCAAGCAGCAGTTCCAGATCCAGCAATTGCTGGCCGCGCAGTTCCGCGCCGAGGCGACCGATTCCGCGCGCCGCGCCCAGGCCGAGCTCGACGCGCATGCTGCCACCCGCAAATTTCTCGGATCCGGCACTGCCTATTCGCCGCGCTGACCTCTCCCCGGCGGCGTTTCCCCCCGTTGCCGAGCGCCGCAGGGCGCTGCGTTGCCCCCGCGCACGCGTCCTGCGGCACCCAATGCGCCTTGAGGATGCACCATGATGAACGACCTCAATGTGATCGACCGCTTCCTGGCGGACTTCAGCCGCTATATCGACAGCGGTTTCGGGCTGCTCGGACCGGACGTCGGCTTCCTCACCAGCGTGCTGATCGCCATCGACATCACGCTTGCCGGGCTGTTCTGGGCGATGGGCGGCGAGACCGACGTGCTCGGCAAGCTGCTGCGCAAGATCCTCTATGTCGGCGTCTTCGCGTTCATCCTCAACAATTTCTCCCGGCTTGCCGAAATCATCTTCCGCTCTTTCACCCAAGCCGGCCTGACCGCAGCCGGGGGCACGATGACCGCAGACCAGTTGCTCCAGCCGGGGCGTCTTGCGGGTGCGGGTTTCTCGGCGGCCTGGCCGCTGCTCGATCAGGCCACGGAACTGCTCGGCTTCACCAGCTTCTTCAGCAACTTCATGACGATCATGGTGCTCCTGATCGCCTGGGCGATCACCATCGTCGCGTTCTTCGTGCTCGCGGTCCAGGTCTTCATCACCATCCTCGAGTTCAAGCTGACCACGCTCGCCGGGTTCGTGCTGGTGCCGTTCGCCCTGTGGAACCGGACCAGTTTTCTCGCCGAGCGCACGCTCGGTTCGGTGGTGAGTTCGGGCATCAAGGTCATGGTGTTGGCCGTGATCATTGGCATCGGCTCGGGCTATTTCACCGAGTTCTCCGAGGCGGTGACAGGCACCGAGCCCGACCTCGGCCAGGCAATGAGCCTCGTCCTTGCCAGCCTCACCTTGCTCGGCCTCGGCATCTTCGGACCGTCCGTCGCTTCCGGCCTGGTCGCTGGCGCGCCCCAGCTCGGTGCAGGCGCAGCGATCGGCACCGCTGCCGCGGTGGCCGGCGGCGCAATGCTTGGCGGCGGCGCCGTGGCCGGCGCCGCCCGGATGGCTGCCGGCGGCGGGCTGGGCGCGATCCGGGCGGGAACCGCCATGGGGAGTGCTGCCTCGACCGCATACAAGCTCGGCCAGAAAACCGCGGGCTCGCCGAGTGTCGGCGCCGGGCTTTCCGGCGTCGGCACCGCTGCCGCCGGTGCCATGCGCCAGCGTGCCGGAGCGGCTTTGGGCCTGGGTCAGGCCGCGGAGCGCGGGCGCAACGCTGCCTGGAATGCTGGCTCGGTCCGCTCTGGGCCGTCGCAACCGGGCTCCGAAGGGCAAAGCGGGGCCATGCCCGGCTGGGCGCGGGATCTGCGCGCCGAGCAAACCGCCCGCCACCACCGCCACATGGCGCTCCAGACAGTGAAGGAAGGCGATCGCGGCGGCGCCTCCGCCACCCCCGACATCAAGGAAAGGGACGAAGGATGAAGTTCCGAAGGAACAGCCAGCGTTTTGGGCGCACCCCCGAACCCGAGACGGCGTATCAACGCGCGGGGCAATTGTGGGACGAGCGGATCGGTTCGGCGCGGGTCCAGGCGCATAGCTGGCGGTTGATGGCCTTTGGCGGGCTCGGCCTGGCGGCCGCGCTATCTGCCGCTTTGGTTTGGCAGTCGATGCAGAGCCGCGTCGTCCCCTATGTCGTCGCGGTCGACAATCTCGGCCAGGCCCAGGCGGTCGCGCCCGCGGACGCTGACTACGAGCCGACCGATCCGCAGATCGCATGGTTTCTGAGCCGCTTCATCCAGGACATACGGTCGGTGTCGCTCGACCCGGTGCTGATGCGGCAGAACTGGCTGCAGGCCTATGACTTTGTCACCGAACGCGGCAACGTCCAGCTCAGCGAATATGCCCGTGCCGCCAGACCGTTCGAGCAGGTCGGCGAGAAATCGGTGTCGGTCCAGGTAACGAGCATCGTGCGCGCTTCGCCGAGCTCGTTTCAGGTGAAATGGATCGAGAGCGCTTTCGCCCGCGGCAGCCTCGCCGGCACGACCCGCTGGACCGCGATCCTCACGATCCGGCTGCGTCCGCCCAAGACCGCGGACCTGCTCCGGCGCAACCCGCTCGGCCTCTATGTCGATGCCGTCGACTGGAGTCGCGAGCTCGATCCGCCTGTGCCGTCCGCGTCAGGTCCGCCAGCCACTCCAGCTGCGGTGCCACCCCCCGAACCCAAACCGGAGTCCGTGCAATGATCCGCCATCTCCTGCCCATGCCCGGCCTGATGCTGGGCGCCGCCGCTTATGCCCAGACCGCTCCGCTCCCGACACCGACGCCAGCCGCAACGCCACCAGCGCACGTCGCCGCGCCGGCGCCGACCCGCATATCGGATCCGGTGCCCGTCGCCCCGCCTCGGACATACCGCCTGCCGGCTGCCGCCGGACGGGTTGCTCAGGCGAACCGCAACGCGACCCGCGAGCCGAGCGCCGCCGGCTATCGCAACGCAGTGCAGATCTACCCCTATGCCGAGGGAGCGCTCTATCGCGTGTTCGCCGCGCCCGAGCGTGTCACCGACATCGCGCTGCAGCCGGGCGAGGCGCTGGTCGCGATCGCGGCGGGCGACAGCACCCGCTGGACGATAGGGGACACCAGCAGCGGCCGCGGCGAAGGCAAGCGAACGCATATCCTGCTCAAGCCGTTCAGTGCCGGGCTCGCGACCAACCTCGTCGTGACCACCGACCGGCGGAGCTACCATCTCGAGCTGGCGAGCACCCAGGCCACGGCGATGGCCGCGGTGTCCTGGATCTATCCGGCGGACACGCTGATCGCGCTGAGACGCGAGGCTGCCGCGGCAGAAGCTGCGCGGCCGGTGGCAGCCGGCGTCCCGCTCGAAGCGCTGCGCTTTGCCTATCGCATCAGCGGCGACCATCCGGCCTGGCGGCCGCTGCGCGCCTTCGACGATGGCCGTCAGACCTTCATCGAATTTCCGGCCGGCATCGCCCAGGACGAGGCGCCACCCTTGTTCGTGATCGGCCCCGACGGCACGGCGGAGCTGGTCAATTATCGCATGGCCGGCCGCTTCTACATCGTCGACCGGTTGTTCGCCGTGGCCGAGCTCCGGCTCGGCGGCAAGAAGCAGCGGATCGTCCGCATCGCGCGCGACGATGGGCGCGAGCCGCGGGGAGGACGCCATGACTGAGTCGCCTGTCGAGGCCGAGGCGATCCCATTGCCGGAGCCCAAGCGCGACCCGGAAGCACTCGTGCTGCGCGCCAGGCCGCGGCGGGTCGTTCGCTTCCGGCGCGGCGTGATCGTCTGCGCGGCGCTGCTCGGCTCGAGCGCGCTCGCCGGCATCGCCTGGCTGGGCCTCAAGCCGATCCATTTCACGCCGGGAGTAACCGCGGAGGGGGACGCCAATCCGCGCGCGCGGGTGCCGGACGATGCGCTCGGCAAGGCGCCCAAGGGCTATGGCGACATTCCGCAGCTCGGGCCGCCGCTTCCTGGTGATCTCGGTCGCCCGATTCTCGAGCATCAGCGCAGTCTTGCGCGGTCCGCGGGCTCGACGGACGACGCGGCGGCACAAGCCGAGGCGACCGAGCGTCAGCGCTTCGCCGCCGAACAGAAGGCCGCGCGTGAGACAGGCGTCTTTGCCGAAGTCGGCCGGTCGGGGCAAAGGGTCGGCGCTGCCGACCCGGTAGCGGCGATGGCTGCGTCGCCACCCGCTCCGGCATTTCCGCTTCCCGATCCGAACGCCCCTGCGCCGAAGCAAACCTTTCTGGAGCACCGTGCGGACGGTGCGACGGTCGATTCCGGACGGCTCCAGCCGGCGGCCTCGCCGACGGTGCTCAACGCCGGCAGCGTGATCGCGGCCAGTCTCCTCACCGGGCTCAATTCCGACCTGCCTGGCTTCGTCATCGGTCAGGTCACCCAGCCCGTATTCGATAGCGCGACCGGAAGGACGCTGCTCATCCCCCAAGGCGCGCGGCTCCTCGGCCGCTATGATTCGGTGGTCGCCTTTGGCCAGACGCGTGCGCTCGTCGTCTGGCAGCGCATCCTGATGCCTGACGGCAGCTCGATCGCCGTCGACAATCTCCCTGCCACCGATACCCAGGGCTATACCGGGCTTTCGGACAAACTCGACCAGCATAGCTGGCAGGTGCTGAAAGGGGTTGGGCTCTCCACCTTGCTCGGCGTCGGCACCCAGCTTTCGCTGGGCAATGACGAGAGCGATCTGGTCCGGGCAATACGCGAGTCCGCCCAGCAGAGCGGCGCGCGCGCCGGCGACCGGCTCGTGCAAAAGGCGCTTGACGTCCAGCCGACGATCAAGGTGCGGCCGGGCTGGCCCCTTCGCGTTATCTTGCACAAGGATCTGGTGCTCGCGCCCTGGACCGGAGTGCGGCCATGACCGGCCTTCGGCTCGCGAAGCTGCCCGACCGCACGCCGGCCCGGCTGACGATCTCGATCACGCCCGAACTGCACCGGCGCCTGCAGGACTATGCCGCGGCCTACGCCGAATCCTATGGCGTCGAAGAGCCGGTCACCGAGTTGGTGCCGGCGATGCTTGCCGGCTTCCTTGATGCAGACCGCAGCTTCGCGCGCCGCAAGAAATAGGGGAGGGTGTTGTGCCGATCCAAACCGAGAGAAGTGCGCGTCCAGAGATCTTCCCGATCAGTGTTCGCATACCGCAGGCAGTGGCAATGACCGGGTTTAGCCGGTCGCGGATTTATGAATTGATCGCGTCCGGTGAGCTGCAGATCGCGAAGGATCGGCGGTGTACCTTCATTCTGGTCGAAAGCCTCAGGGCGGCAGTGGAGCGCAGGCTGGTGGCGCAGTGATTTTCCTGCACCGGGAGTGTCGGCACTGGCGGGTCCTCTATTTGAGTGATGCGCCATCCTACCCGCGCGCAGCAACCGCCGTCCCTGCAGGGCGCCACCCGCTGACCAAGCGCTTCAAAAAGTTGTGGTGCGTGTCGCCTGCTGAGCTTCGCTTCAGTTGCGTTCAAAGGAGCTGCGGCGAATCGTCGCAGGTGGAGCGTCATGCGAGCATGGTATTGCGACACCATCCCTCACGTTCCGTCCGACGATATCCGGCACGATCCGAAAACGCATATTAGACGAAAATTAGACGTGTTGCATTTTGCAACTCAATTTTCAAACTAAGTGCTTGAAAACATTGGTGACCCCTACGAGAATCGAACTCGTGTTTTCGCCGTGAGAGGGCGACGTCCTAACCGCTAGACGAAGGGGCCATGTGCTGCGGAAGGCGGGCAATTAGGGGGAGCTTGCTCATCCGTCAAGCACGTATCGGCACCAGACCGAGCCAGCGCTGCGCGACAGGCCAGCGGGGAAGCAGCAGGCGGTCGCACATCGCCGCCAACACGAGGGTGGCGCCGAACAACGGCATCGCCATCGCAAGCAATAGAATCGCGCCGATCAGCAGCGGCCCATAACGCGGCCGCGACAGCGGAACGGGTGCGCCCAGCGAGCCGTCCGGACGCCGGCGCCACCACATCACCACACCTGAAGCCGACAGGGTAGCGAGAAGCAACGCAGTGAGCGTGCCGAGCAACTGGTTGGCGACTCCGAACAGCGTGCCCTCATGTGCGGCGATTCCATAGCCGACCGCGCGATCGAGCCAGTGGCGCTCGGCGAAGTCGCGGCGGGAGGTGAGGGCGCCGCTGCGGCCGTCCACCGTGATGCTGGTGCGCAACGGCCGATTGGCGGCATCCGAAGTCACGGTCCACGCCGTGCCCCTGGCGGCGGGCGGCGCGAGAAGCACCGGCGGGGCGATGCCGAGCGGATAGACGGCCGCCACGACGCGATCGAGATCACCGCCGAGCGCCGGCGCGTGCGGCATCGTCATCCCTTCATGCTCGGCATGATCGCCCAGCATCGCGTTGCGTGCGCCGGTGGGCCAGTCCTGCGGTCCGTCGAGCGTCCCGGTGATTGCACGCACGTCCTTGAAATAGCTCCCCCAGAATTTGGCCCAGGGCAGCCCGGTCGAGATCAGGAAAAGCGCCAGCACCGCCACCCAGATCCCCGACACGGCATGCAGGTCGCGCCAGAACAGCCGCTTGCCGCCGCGCAGCCGCGGATAGAGCACGCCGCCCAGCCCCCGCGTGCGCCGCGGCCACCAGAGATAGAGCCCGGTCAGCAGCATCGTCACTGTCCAGCAGGCGGCGATCTCGACCAGCCAGCTCCCCGGATTGCCCGCGCGGAACGTGCCGTGCAGGTCGGAGATCACGCGCATCGGCCGTTCGCTCTCGGTCTCGGTGCGGAGGACGCGCAGGCGATACGGATCGACATAGACGCGCGTCTCGCGGCCGTCCCTGCCGAGGATGACGCGCGCCGCCTCGCCCGGTGCTTGCGGAAGCTGATATTTGTGCAGCACCGCCCCCGGAACCGCGGCGAGCGCGACTTTCACTTGCGCATCGGCGCTCGCTCGCGGCCCCGACGGCGTCAACGTGTCGTACGGCCGCTCCAGCCACGCTTCGATCTGCGGTTTCCACAAATAGATCGTCCCCGTCGTCGCGAGCCACAGGACGAAGGGCATGCAGAACAGCCCGGCATAGAAATGCCAGCGCCACACCGCATTGTACCAGCGCGCGCTCGTCGCCATCAGAACGCCGCCCGCACGCCGGCAAACACGCTGCGCCGTTCGACCGGGTAGAAGATCGCGCTCGCCGGTGTGTATTGCACCACCGCTGAGATATCCCCCGCCGCCTTGCGGCCGCCGAGGTTGCGCGCATCGGCGAACAACGTGAAGCGCTCATCGACCCGCGCCTCGGCGCTCAGCACGAACAGCACATAGCCGCTGGTGCGGAAGCTGTTGGCATAGTCCGCCCAGCCGCCGCGCGGCGTCCATTCGATATTGGGCGATACGTGCAGCGCTTCGCCGCCGAGCCGCAACTCGGCGCGGTAGAGATGCTCGGGGACCACCGGCAGGCGATTGTCGCCAAACTGGGCGTCGTCCCGGAAGCGGAAGTCACTCCACATATAGACCTGCCGCAGCCGAGCCCATGTGGCGAGATCGAGATCGAGCCCCAGCTCGACGCCCTGATGCCGTGTCTTTCCGGCGTTGAACGTGGCGGCGGGGATCGTCGGTGGCGCGATATTGTACTGGAGCAGTTCGCCGTCGAGATCCGCGCGATAGACGCTCAGATCGAAGCGCAACGGTCCGATCCTGCCGCGCCCGCCAATCTCCGCGGTCCAGCCGCGCTGTGCATCGAGCGGCACGAAGCTCGAGATCTGGGCAAGCTCGATAAAGCCCGGCAACTCGTGGCTGCGGCTGAGATTGGCGTAGAGCTGCACATTGCGCACCGGTTCGTAGAGCAACCCGAGCTTGGGCGAGAGCTGATCGAAGCTGGCACGGCCGCTCGCTATGGTCGGGAAGACCTGGTCCTGCCGCCGCAGCCCCGAGGTGTAGACTGCGCCTGCGATCAGCGTCAGCGCCGGCACCGGGCGCACGCGCGCCTCGGCATAGGCGTCGATCGTGCGAGCCTGCTGGTCGGCCGCGAAGGTCTTCGCGCCTTGCTCGCCGTTCACGTTGACGAAGCGGCGCGAGGCGATGTTGCCGAACCGCGCGGTCACGCCGGCGGTCAGCCCGAGCGCGCCGAAATTCTGGTCGAGCCGGGCATAGCTGCCCCAGTCGAGCGATTTCTGATCGATCACCTGATAGATCGGGTGATGGAGCTGTTTGGCGCTGAGGAACAGCCCGACATCGAGATTGCCGCTGCCGATCGCGATGCTCGTGCGATTTTGCAACCGCAGCGAATCGATGTCGCGCGCCTGATCTCCGACGGAGCTGCCGGTTTGCGGGGTGCTGGTCACCTGCGCATAAGTCAGCGCGCCGGGCAGCTCCTGCCGGATCGTCTGCGCGCTCGCGTAGAAGCGCGTCTCGACGCTCTCGCTCAGCCGCAGCCCGACATTGCCGTTGACTCGCAGTGCCTTGCGACGGGCATGATCGCGATCGCCGTCCGACCGGTCGCCGGCGATCGCCAGCCATGCGTCGCCGCGCGCATCGGCAAATCCCGCGCTCGCGAAACCGCGCAACGTGTCGAAGCTTCCGCCGTCGACGCGCAAATGCACGCCGTTCGACGAACGCCCGGTCGGCGTGACGCCGTTGATCGCGCCGCCGAGCGTCGAAGCGCCGAAGCGCAGCGCGTTCGCTCCGCGGAACACCTCGACATGCTGGAGGAAGGCGGGATCCAGCTCCTGGAAGTCGCCATTGTCGTCCGCGAGATTGATCGGCACACCGTCCTGCAGCAGCGTCAGCCCGCGCATGTGATAGCCGCGGCTGATCCCAGATCCGCGGATCGACAGGCGCACTTCCTGCCCGAAGCGCGGCTGGGCATAGACGCCGGGCGAGAAAGCGAGCGCGTCGCGGAGCGAGACCGCGACCTTCTCGTCGAAATCGCTGGCGGAGACGACATTGGCGCCGCCCGGCGTCTCGCCGACGCGCTGGATGGCTTCCTCGACCAGCCGTTCGGCAGTCACGACGATCTCGGTGTTGGAAGGCGCTTCCTGCGCCGCCGCGGGCACGGCCACGAGCAGCGGTGCGCCGAACGCGGCGCGAAGTATCAACGACATGATGGTTTTCCTCGACTGAACGAACAGCGCGCGCAGAGGCGCAGACGGCGTCAGGCGAGGAGGGGTGGGCCGGTCGAGAGCGGAGGCGGGGCGGCGAGGCCGCGGCCGGGGAAAGCCAGGAAAGCGGGGAGGGCCGGCGCATCGGCCTCGGCGGTCGGCGGCACCACGACGGGCAATGCGGCCAGCGTATCGGCCGGATGCGTAGCCGCTGCGAAGGCACAGGGCTGGTCCGGCGCGGGCTTGTGCTTCGGAGCCTTGTCGCCCAGCGCCGTGGCCAGCATAGCCTGGGCCTCGGCAGGCACGACGTGACTCACGCCGCTGCACCAGTTGAGCGTCACGCCATGGGCATTGGCGACCGGCATCCAGCCCGCAGGCACCAGCAATCGCAGCATCAACGCGCACGCCACGAGGAACAGCGCCATGCGCCGTCCGCTCGAATGCACGATGGAGCTGCCGGATTTCATCGCGCGGGCCTTCGCGCAGTTGGTCCGCCGCGGCAAGTGGACATTTTGTCCGCTTCAGCCGGTAACAGGGAGCCGCAGGCTGCCGTCGGGCTCGTAATGCAGCTCGCTATAGGCGGTCACCGCATCGAGCGGCAGCGGCCCATAGATATGCGGGAAGAGCTGCCCCCCGCGCGAGGCTTCCCATTTCACGGCCTCGCCCAACGCCTCGAGATCGACCGCGGCCAGCCACAGCCCATCCTGCCCGGCGAAATGCTTGTCGATCGTCTCCTGAAGCTGGGCCTCGGTGGAGAGGTGGATATAGCCGTCGGCCAGATCGACCGGCGCACCTGCGAAGCTGCCGTCGCGCTCTAGCGCGATCATCTGGTCGGCGGTGAGTACCTTATAGGCGATGGAATCGGGCATGCTTTCCCTCTTGGTCTCAGGCGACTACACCGGCGTTACCCATATTGTTCCCCGGCGAAGGCCGGGGCCCAGTATCGATGTCCCATGAGGCGCGCTGCCCGGCCAATTTCGACCGCGCTGCAACTGGGCCCCGGCCTTCGCCGGGGAACAGCATGTTGCCAATCTTACTGCCCGTCCTCGGGTCCCGCGGCCAGATCCTCGCTCGTCGTGGCATCGGGCGTCGGCTCGCCCGCAACCGCGCCATCGGCAAGGTTGACCTCGGCCTCGTCCTCGCTCTCCTCGATCCGCGCGGCCGAGACGACATGCTCGTCATCGGCGACGCGGAACAGGATCACGCCCTGCGTATTGCGCCCGGTGACGCGCACCGAGCCCACCGTGGTGCGGATCAATTTGGCCTGATCGGTGACCAGCATCAGCTGCTCGCCATTATGCGCCGGGAAGCTCGCCACCACCGGGCCGTTGCGATCCGAGCTTACGATGTTGGTGATGCCCTGGCCGCCGCGATTGGTGCGGCGATATTCGTACGCCGAGGTCCGCTTGCCATAGCCGTTCGCAGTGACGGTGAGGATGAACTCCTCGGCATCCTCGAACTCCTTCATCCGCTCCGGCGAAAGCGTGACTTCGCGGTCGCCTTCCTTCCACGGCGCGGCCTTGAGGTAGTCCTCGCGCTCCTGCGGCGTCGCGTCGAAGCCGCGCAGCACCGAGAGCGAGATGACTTCGTCGCCCTCGGCCAGCCGCGCACCGCGCACGCCGGTCGAATCACGGCTCTGGAACTCGCGCACGTCGGTCGAGGCGAAGCGGATCGCCTTGCCCTGCTTCGTCGCGAGCAGGACGTCGTCCTCCTCGGTGAGCAGCGACACGCCGATCAGGCGGTCCTCGGATCCCTCCTCGAACTTCATCGCGATCTTGCCGTTGGTGCGGATATTGGCGAACGCATCCATCGAGTTGCGGCGCACCGAACCCTTGGCCGTCGCGAACATCACGTGGAGATCGCCCCAGGCATTCTCGTCCTCCGGCAGCGGCAGCACGGTCGAGATCGTCTCGCCGGTCGCCAGCGGCAGCAGGTTGATCATCGGCCGTCCGCGCGTGGCGGGCCCGCCCTCGGGCAGGCGCCACACCTTCATGCGATAGACCTTGCCCTCGGTCGAGAAGAACAGAACCGGCGTGTGAGTCGACGTGACGAACAGGTGCGTGACCGCATCCTCATCCTTGGTCGCCATGCCGGCGCGGCCCTTGCCGCCCTTGTTCTGCGCGCGGAAGGTGTCGAGCGGCGTGCGCTTGATATAGCCTTCCATGGTCACGGTGACGACCATGTCCTCGCGCTCGATCAGGTCTTCGTCCTCGATCCCGTCGGCGGCGGCGGCGATCTCGGTGCGGCGCGGCGTCGCATATTGGTCCCGGACCGCGGTCAGCTCCTCGACGATGACTTCGTAGAGCTTGGCGCGGTTGCCGAGGATCTCGAGCAGTTCGGCGATCGTCTCGGCGAGCTTGGCGAGTTCGTCGCCGATCTCGTCGCGGCCCAGTGCCGTCAGGCGATGGAGGCGCAGATCGAGGATCGCGCGAACCTGCACTTCGCTCAGCCGATAGCTGTCGCCGGAGACTTCGGTGTCGATCGCCTCGACGAGGCGGATATACGGTGCGATCTCGGCGATCGGCCATTCGCGGGTGAGCAGCCGGTCTCGCGCGACGGCGGGGCTCGGCGAGCTGCGGATGATCTTCACCACCTCGTCGAGATTCGTCACCGCGATGACGAGGCCGAGCAAGATGTGCGCACGGTCGCGCGCCTTGGCGAGCTCGAACTTCGAGCGCCGGGTGATGACCTCTTCGCGGAACTTGACGAACGCCTCGATGATATCGCGCAGGTTGAGCAGCTCGGGGCGCCCGCCGCGGATCGCGAGGATGTTGGCCGGGAAGGAGGATTGCGCCGGCGTGTTCCGCCAGAGCTGGTTGAGCACGACTTCGGGAGTTGCGTCGCGCTTCAGGTCGATGACGATGCGCACGCCTTCGCGGCTCGATTCGTCGCGAATGTCGCTGACGCCTTCGATCCGCTTTTCCTTGGCGGCCTCGGCGATCTTCTCGACCAGCGCGTTCTTGCCCTGCTGGTACGGAATTTCGGTGAGTACGATCGAGCGCCGCTCGCCGCGCTGCTCGGTGGTATGGCGGCTGCGCACCATGATCGATCCGCGGCCGGTCTGATAGGCCGAGCGGCAGCCACTGCGGCCGAGGATGATCGCGCCGGTCGGGAAGTCCGGACCGGGGACGATCTCCATCAGTTCCTCGAGCGAGATTGCGCCGTTCTCGATATAAGCGAGGCAGGCGTTGATCACTTCGCCGAGGTTGTGCGGCGGGATGTTGGTCGCCATGCCGACCGCGATGCCGCCGGCGCCATTGACCAGCAGATTTGGGTAGCGCGCGGGCAGGACCGTCGGCTCGCTTTCCGAGCCGTCATAATTGTCCTGGAAGTCGACCGTGTCCTTGTCGATGTCGTCGAGCAGGGCCGAGGCGACTCGGGCGAGCCGCGCTTCGGTGTAACGCATCGCCGCGGGCGGATCGGGATCCATCGAGCCGAAATTGCCCTGGCCGTCGATCAGCGGCACGCGCATCGCCCAATCCTGGGCCATGCGCGCCATCGCGTCGTAGATCGAGCTGTCGCCGTGCGGGTGATATTTACCCATCACGTCACCGACGAGGCGGGCAGACTTGCGATAGGCGCGGCCGGCGACATAGCCGCCTTCCTGCGCGGCGTAGAGAATGCGGCGGTGGACCGGCTTGAGACCATCACGAACGTCAGGGAGGGCGCGCGCCACGATCACGCTCATCGCGTAATCGAGGTACGAGGTCTTCATCTCGTCGACGATCGAGATCGGGGTAATATCGGAAGGGTCGGCGAGCAGGGTCTCGTCGGTCAAAGGATCATGCTTTCGGAGTTTGTTACGTTACATGTGGCTCTAGCGTGCCCGATACCACCTGCCAACCCGCGCGTGCGCGTGTACGCGCGCGTGAGGCATGGATTTGGCTTCAGCTCAGCGTGACGCCGCAGGCGGCCGCGACGGTCATTGGATTGCCGACCGGCAGCGACGCGAGCATCTCGTCGCCCAGCGCCTTTACGAAGGCGCCATCGCTGGCCAATCCGCGCTTCTTGAGAGCATCGTCGGTCATCTTGTCGGTCAGCGGCGTGAGCGCCGCCCTGATCTTCGTCAGCTGCGAATCGCTGCCGGCCTTGGCGATCTCCTCGGCGGCGCCCTGGAGCACCGAAAGTGTGCCGAAGCACAGCATGTCGCGGCGGAAGGGGTCGCTCGGCAATCGCGCCGGCGCGGGGCTGCGCGCGATCGGAAAGCGCTTGTCGCAGAGTGGGGCGAGCGTCTTTGCCTGCTCGGGTGTGAGCGCTGCGTCCTTACCCACCTGCTCGGAAAGCGCGTTGAGCTGGTCGAAGAACGAGCCGGCGCCAGGCTTCGCCTTGGCCGATTGCATCGCGAGATAAGTAAATTGCGAGGTCAGCTGCAGCGGCGACTTGCTCGACGAATCCACGATGGTGACCGCCTGCGCGCAGGTCATGGCGGCCTTGGCGTTGTCGGCATACAATGTGGCGGTCTGGAACATGAGCGCGAGCACGGTCAGCATGAAACGAACTTCCCCCCGGTAAACCGGGCCAGTTTAAGCGGTATTGGCGATCGAACGCCAGTCGCGGAACGATTACGGGCGTTCAATCGTCGTTCAGGGCGCGCTTGCCATCGCTAACTCATCTGCGTCCGCTTGAACGGCGCGCGGCAGACATTTACAGGGGCCGCCGACCAGTATGCCGTTCCCACGAGGAGAGTTGTACATGAAGTTCGTTTCGAAGCTCGCGCTGGCCGCCGCGCTGACGCTGGGCGCCTCCGCTGTGGGCATCACGCCGGCGCTGGCGCAGAAGGCGGACAAGAAGGCGGAACCCCAGCTCAAGGTGAGCGACGCGTTCCGCAAGGCGGCCGTTGCCGCGGAGACCGCGCTGAAGGCCAAGGATCTCGCCACCGCGGATACGCAGCTCACCGCTGCCGAAACCGTCGCCGCGAACGACGATGAGAAATATTATTCGGGCTTCCTGCGTCTCCAGCTCGAACTCGAGAAGAAGAACGAAGCGGGCCAGATGAAGGCGCTCGGCGCCCTCGCCAGCAATCCCAAGACGCCGCCCGATCGGGCCAAGGTCTATGGTGCGATCTACAATTACATGGTCGGCTCGCAATATCTCGCCCAGAAGAAGCCGGCGGAGGCCATCGCGCCGCTGCTCAAGGCGCGCGAGCTTGGATCCACCCAGGAAGATCTCCCCGTGCTGCTCGCCAACGCCTATGCCGCCACCGGCAAGCCGGTCGAATCGATCGGCGAAGTGAATCGCGCGATCCAGGCGAGCAAGGCCGCGGGCCGCAAGCCGCCGGTCGATTGGTACAAATTCGCGATCCCGCGCGTGAACGCCACCGGCGATCGCGCCGCGATGGCCGATTGGCTGAAGCGCTACATCGCCGAATATCCCACCGTGCAGAACTGGCGCTGGGCGATCCAGGTCTATCGTCAGGGCGCTCCGGCCACCGGCAAGACCGAGAAGATGAACCTGTACCGGCTGATGCGTGCCACAAATGCGCTGGCCGATCGCGGCGACTATGCCGATTACGCCTTCGCCGCGCAGCAATCGGGCCTGCCTTGGGAAGCGGTCGCGGTGATCGACGAGGGCCGCAAGTCGGGCAAGATTCCCGCTGCCGACGCCGATGTGCAGCGCACCTACACCGCATCGCAAACCGCGGTGAAATCGGAAGGCTCGCTCGAAGGTCTCGCCAAGCAGGCCGCGGCCGGCAAGGACGGCAAGACCGCGCAGCAGACCGCCGACGCCTTCCTCGCATCGGGCAATTACGCTCGCGCGCTCGAGCTCTACGATCTGTCGCTCCAGAAGGGCAGCGTCGATGCCGACGAAGTGAACCTCAACCGAGGCGTCGCGCTGCGTGCGCTCGGCCGCAAGGACGAGGCGCGCACGGCCTTCCAGGCGATCAAGGGTGCACATGCCAATCTGGCGCTGCTGTGGCAGGCCTCGATCGACTTCCCGCCGCTCGCCTGAGCGAAACGGCCAGTGCAAACAGGGAAGGGGCGGCAGCGATGTCGCCCCTTTTCACATTTCGGGAACGGGGACGCCCGGCAGCGCCTTCGACGTGCGAATCGTCAGCGACGTCTTCACATGCTCGACATTGGGCGCGGTGGTCAGCTTGGTCGTCAGGATCTGCTGGAAGCTCTGCAGATCGGGCGCGACGATCTTGAGGATGAAGTCGATTTCGCCGTTGAGCATATGGCATTCGCGGACCTCGGGAATGTCCGCCACCAGCTGCTCGAATGCGCGCAAATCGCTCTCGGCCTGGCTCTTGAGGCTCACCATCGCGAAGACGGTGAGGTTGTAGCCCAATGCGGCCGGATCGAGCGCGGCGTGATAACCGCTGATCGCGCCCTGCTGCTCGAGCGCGCGCACGCGGCGCAGGCAGGGCGGCGCAGTCAGCCCGACACGCTCCGCCAGCTCGACATTGGTCATCCGGCCATTATCTTGCAGCAGCCCCAGGATCCGTACGTCGATATCGTCGAATCGCATGGGTTCGTCTCTTTCATTGTGGATTCGTTGCATGCAGGGGTTGCTAGACTATAAGATAATTACAACGCAACGCAATTGTCCCACAATGCGACGTGCCGAAATGGACTGTATCTAGGGCCTCCCCTGAGCATTAAGAATTTATTGAAGGCGCACTTCCGCGCCGGGGGATCTTGGCAGGCGCGTGCGCTTCGACGACACTCTCGAGACCGTGCTAGCGGCTGATTTGGGTACGCCTTATGGCGTCCAGTCGGCGTGGCGCCAGCTCGTCGATCTGATCGGTCGCCGCCGCGTGCCCCCTGCCACGAGGGCGATGGCGACTCTGCGCGCGATCAGGAGCGAAGTGCCGAGGCAGGTGCGTGTCGCCAGCGCGCGCGCGCTCGAATTTTCCAATCCACCGGCACCTTTGGTGCGGCTGTTTGCGCGCGATGATCTGCCGATCGCGATTCCCGTGCTGCGTAGCGCCCGGCTCTCGGCGTCCGAGTGGATCCAGCTGCTTCCCGACCTCACCCCCGCCGCGCGAACGATCCTGCGCAACCGGCGTGATCTGCCGCCCGCGGTCCAGCGTGCGCTCGAAAGCTTCGGACCGGTCGATTTCGTGCTGCCGAACGACGCCGGGGTTTCGGAAACCGGTGTCGAGCACGCCCGCGTGACAGAAGTTGTGGATAGTTCTGCCGGATCGATTGCGGAGGCGGAGCCGGACGCGCAGAACCTGACAATGGACCACAGCGAGAGGATCTCGGCCGCGGCGTCCCGGGACGCGCTGGCACGGCCGGCCGCGCAACCGGCGCGGATCGAGGACGAGGGTCCGTTCGAAATCGCCGAGGTCGTCGCGCGAATCGACGCGTTCTGGCGCAATCGCGAAGAGGCGGGCCCCGTGCCGACGCCCGCGCCGCCAGTCGTCGAGCAGTTCCGCTTCGAAACCGACGAGAAGGGCGTGGTCCGCTGGGTCGACGGCGTCAGCCGTGCGGCGGTGATCGGCCTTTCGCTCGATCTGCTGGGGATCGACGGCTCGCAGATCGACGGCATCGCCGCGGGGGCGTTCCGTCGCCGCGCCGGCTTCTCCACCGCACGGATGCACATCGAGGGCAGTTCGGATGCCGCCGGGGACTGGCTGATTTCCGCCATCCCGGTGTTCGATCCCGCCAATGGCCGCTTCACCGGCTATCGCGGCACCGCCCGTCGCCCGCGCACCGACGAGCGCGCGGAGCCTGTGCGCGTGCCGGTCGGCTCGCCCGCCGAATCGCTGCGCCAGCTCGTCCACGAATTGCGCACGCCGACCAACGCTATTGCCGGCTTCGCCGAGATGATCGAGACGCAGATGCTCGGCCCCGTCGCCGGGATCTACCGCGATCGCGCCAATGTCATCCGCAGCCAGGCGCGTGAGTTGCTCGGTGCGATCGACGATCTCGATCTCGCCGCCCGGATCGACAGCGCGGCGCTGTCGCTGGTCCCCGGCCGGGTGCCGCTGCGCCCCCTGCTCGCGACGATCGCCGACGATCTGGCGGCGTTGCTGGAGCTGCGCGGCTCGATGATCGCCTTGCCGATCGAGGACTTGACCGTCGCCGGTGATCGCCGCGCGGTCGAGCGGTTGCTCGCGCGGCTGATGGCGACTTTGGTGTCGGCCAGTGCCCCGGGCGAGCGGATCGGCGTCAACATGGCGCTGGAGAGCGATCAGAAGGTCGCAGTGGCGATCGATCGTCCCCGGGCGCTCGCCGATTATCCCGGCGATTCGGTGCTCGGCATCGACGACGAACGCGAGGATGCGACGCTGCTCGGCACCGGCTTCGCGCTGCGCCTCGCCCGCAATCTCGCGCGCGAGCTCGGCGGGAGCCTCGTGATCGAGCCGTCGATCTTGACTTTGCGGCTCCCCGCCGCCGTAACCAGCCAGGTGGGCCAGGCGATCTGAACTGACGGTGGGGGACCGCCACTCCGGCACGGGCTATCGCCCGCCAGCACCGCTGCCCGCCACGCTGGTGCAGTGGCCCGAGAGCTTCGGCACGCGCTTCACGGTCTTCGTCGATACCGAGGAAGAGTTCGACTGGAGCACCTCCTTCAGTCGCGACGCGCGCGGCACCGGCCACATGGCTGCTATGCCCGAAGCGCATGCTCGCTTCGCCGCACACGGCGTCCCGCTCACCTGGCTGGTCGACCACCCCATCGCCACTTGTCAGCGCTCTGCCGAGATATTGCGCCGCCTGATCGAGGATGGCCGTTCGGCGGTCGGCACCCAGCTCCATCCCTGGGTGAACCCGCCTTTCGAGGAAGAAGTGAGCCTCCGCAACAGCTTCGCAGGCAACCTTCCCGCAGGGCTCGAAGAAGCCAAGCTGGCTGTGCTCACCGATGCCATCGCCTCGGCCTTCGGCAGGCGCCCGCTAATCTATCGCGCCGGGCGCTACGGTGTCGGCCCGAACACCTTCGCCGCGCTCGCCCGGCTCGGCTATCGCGCCGATAGCTCGATGCGCGCGCGCTACGATTACAGCCCGGACGGCGGCCCCGACTTCGCCGCGATCCCCAACCATGTTTTCCGCACCGGCCCGGATGGGTCGATCGTCGAACTACCTTTGACCACGGTTTTCACCGGCGCGCTCCGTCGTGGCGGTGCCAGCCTCCATCGCCGGCTGGGCAGCCTGCCGCGCGGCCGCGGCATCGCCGCGCGCCTCCACCTTCTCTCACGCGTGGCGCTGACGCCCGAGGACATGCCGCTCGACGATGCGCTCGAAGCAGTGCGGATAGCAGTGGGCGAGGGGGTGCGTGTGCTCAATTTCAGCTTCCATTCGCCCTCGGTAGAGCCCGGCCACACCCCCTATGTCCGCGACGTCGCCGACCTCGCGGCCTTCTATCGCTGGTGGGATGCGGTCTTCGCGCTGCTGGCGCGGCTGGACGTTGCGCCGGCATCGCTCGCCGAGCTGCTCGACGCGGCTTGCGGCGCGGCCCCATCCTCCGCTACTGCCGCGGGCGCTGGGGGCCTGTAGCTCAACGGTTAGAGCTGGCCGCTCATAACGGCTAGGTTGCGGGTTCGAGTCCTGCCGGGCCCACCAGCGCCTGCCGCAATAGTTCGCCAGGTGCCTTGTGCCCCGGTTCGCGAAGCTCTAAGCGGCCCGACGTCGGGGAGTGGCGCAGCCTGGTAGCGCATCTGGTTTGGGACCAGAGGGTCGCAGGTTCGAATCCTGTCTCCCCGACCACTTTCCCAAGCACTTGCATTGCGACCCCTCTGGTGGGCGGTCTTGCGGCATGATGCGCCGCTTGCAATGTAGGATTTCGTCTGGCGCAGTAGGGCGCGGCCGCAGACGCCGCCGCTCTTTGAACCTGGTGCAACAATCAGCCGCTTGCGCACGAAAATTTCGGCGTTGCGTAATTTTATGAGCGAATCCGCGGGAAAAGTGCGAAGTTAAGCCGGCGAAATCCTACAGGCACGTGCGAATCGGCAGTCTTCGGGCCGCATCAATCCGGATCGCTTTCCACGGCCGCTGCGGCCGGCAATTCGTCCGGAACCCCGTTCAGCGCCCGCGCCAGCCTGTCGCCGTCCAGAGCGCCCTCCCAGCGCGCCACGACGATCGTCGCAACGGCGTTGCCCATGAAGTTGGTCAGGCTGCGGCATTCGCTCATGAAGCGGTCGACACCCAGGATCAGCGCCATCCCCGCGATCGGCACCTTGGGCACGATCGCCAGCGTCGCGGCCAGGGTGATGAAGCCGGATCCGGTCACTCCGGCCGCGCCCTTCGAGCTCAGCATCGCCACGCCGAGCAGCGCGATTTGCTCGCCCAACGTCAGCTGCACCCCCGTCGCCTGCGCGATGAACAGGGCCGCCAGCGTCATGTAGATGTTGGTGCCGTCGAGGTTGAACGAATAGCCGGTGGGCACCACCACGCCGACCACTTCCTTGTCGCACCCCGCGCGCTCCATCTTCTGGATGAGGGCGGGCAGGGCGGCCTCGGACGAGGAGGTGCCGAGCACGAGCAGCAATTCCGCCTTGAGGTAGCGGATCAGCTTGAGGATCGAAAAGCCGTTGAGCGCCGCGACCGCCCCCAGCACTCCCAGCACGAAGATCAGGGCAGTGAGGTAAAAGGTCCCCACCAGCGCACCGAGGCTCAACAGGCTGCCCAGCCCATATTTGCCGATCGTGAAGGCCATGGCTCCGAAGGCGCCGACGGGCGCCGCCCACATCACGATCGTCACCAGCCGGAACACCACGAGGGCGACTCGCTCGAGCATGTCGGTAACCGCCCGCGCGGGCTCGCCGACCAGTGCCAGCGAGACGCCGAACAGCACCGCCACGAACAGGATCTGGAGGATCGACCCGCTGGTGAACGCCGACACCAGGGTCGTGGGAATTATAGAGAGCAGGAACCCGGTGACGCTGGTCTCGTGCGCCTTTTCCTCATAGCCGTGAACCGCCGCCGCGTTGAGCGTGGACGGATCGACATGCATTCCGGCGCCTGGCTGGACGACATGCGCGACGACGAGGCCGACGATCAGCGCCAGGGTGGAGAAGAACAGGAAATAGGCAAAGGCCTTGGCCACCACGCGCCCCAGCGCCGCAAGCTGGCGCGATCCCGCGATCCCGGTCACCACGGTGAGGAAGATCACCGGCGGGATGATCATCTTGACGAGGTTGATGAAGCCCTCGCCGAGCGGCTGCAGGCTCGCCCCGAATGCGGGCCAGAACGCCCCGACAGCGACTCCGGCGATGATGCCGATCAGCACCCAGAAATAGAGCAGGCGCCAGAACGGCTGCCTCTGCCCGTGCTCCGCTCTGATCGGCCCCATCCCAATTCCCTTCGCGCTTTGTCTATGCCGGTCGCGGGCCCGCCCCAAATGGAAAAGGGCGCCCCCTTGCGGGAGCGCCCTTCCTAACTCTCAGCTCCGGCCCGTTCGAGCCGGAACGCCGATCAATGCGCGTTCGCCTCGGCGGCGTCGGCCTTGTTCTCTTCGACGTCGGCAGCGTTCTCGAGCACGTCCGCGGCGGCGGCGTTCGAGGTGTTGTCGGCGGCGTCGTCATAGATCGCGGCGTTCGCCTCGTGGCTGTCGGCGACGTTCTCGGCAGTGGTGTTGGTGGTGCCGCCGTTGCAAGCCGCGAGCGACATCAGGCCGGCGGTCGCAGCAACAATGAGGATCTTCTTCATGTGGGTTGCTCCCATGGAACATTAAACGTTTCGCACCCGGCCCGAATGCCGACGCGAAGGTGCTGAAATAGCGGTCGTTGCGTCTCCGTCAATCGCAAATGCGTCGAAACGCAAAATTTCTGCCACTTTTTTGCCCGATTTCGGACATTCGAGCGCCTTGACGCTACGGCGGTCAGTGCGCGGCGGGCGCCACCTTGCCGATATCCGCGGGCGCATTTGCGACGATCGCGAGCAACGCCGTCCACGCTGCCACATTCTGGCGCAGCTGCTCGGGATCGATCTTGTCGAGCGTGTCGTCGGGCGTGTGGTGATAATCGAAATAGCGCAGCCCCGATTGGCCGAGGTCGATCCCCGCGACGCCGGTGCGCAGCACGGGCCCGACATCGGTGCCGCCGCCCGCATTGGCCCGTCCGCGTGAAATGCCGAGCGGAGAAAGCGCGATAGCGAGCCGATCGCCTACGGCCTTGGCGCTCTCGGGCAGGTTGGTCTCGAACTTCCACACCCGATCGGCGCCGAAATCCGATTCCGATGCGAAGACGTGGCGCTCGCCGGCATGCGCCTTGGCATAGGCTTCGCCGCCGAACCCGCCGACTTCCTCGGCGCCGAACCAGACGACGCGAATCGTCCGGCGCGGCTGACCGGCGTCCATGATCCGCTTCGCCGCCGCGGTGGTGATACCCACGCCCGAGGCGTCGTCGATCGCGCCGGTGCCGAGATCCCAGCTGTCGAGATGCCCGCCGATCAGCACGATGCCGGCGCCGGGATCGCTGCCTGGCACATCGGCGATGACGTTGCCCGATTCGGCTTCGCCCTTGAATTCGGGCGTGACGAGCAGCTTCAGCCGCACCGGCCCGCGCTTGAGCAGCCGTTCGAGCTGGTCGGCGTCGGGGAGCGACAGCGCCGCCGCCGCGATCGGCTTCACGCCCGCCGCCCAGTTGGTCACGCCGGTGTGCGGATTGCGGTGATGATCGGTGCCGATCGAGCGAATCAGGATCGCCGCCGCGCCCTTTGTCGCCGCCGTGTTCGGTCCCGTGCGCCGCGCACCGCCGAACGTGCCATATTGCGAGCCGTCCTGCGTCGGTGTCATCGAATTGCTGACGAAGACGATCTTGCCCTTCACGGCTTCCGCTGGCGCGGCCTCCAGATCGGCGAGCGTCGGGAAGAAGGCGACGTCCGCCTCGACGCCCTTGGGCCCCGTCGATCCCGAATTGCCGAGCGCCGCGATCGCCAGCTTCTGCGCCGAACCACCCAGCACTTCGGCTTTTTCCTCGCCGCGCACCCAGAGCGGCATCCTGAAGGTTTCTATATGGACGTTCTGGAAGCCCAAGGCGGTCAGCTTCCGGACCGCCCAGGCCCGTGCCCGCGCCTCGGCTTCGGTCGCCGCCAGCCGCTGACCCACTTCGGTGGTCAGCCCCTCGGTGATCTCCCAGGCGAGATCGTCCTTGAGCGCCGCGTCGCGCAGCGCGACCGTGTCGTGCGTCTGGGCCAACGAGGGAAGGGGAAGGGCGAGCGCGGCGACGGCCGCGAGCAGGATGCGCTTGGTCATGGAATGGGTTGCTAGCCACCCCCGCAACATTTGCCAATGGCTTGCGTGTTTCCTTTTTGTTTCCATCTCGGCCGCGTTGCCATTTGGTGCTTCGATCGCTACATCGCCGCCAAACTTCCAGCATCCCAGATACCCATCGGAGACCCTATCGTGGCCGCCCAATACGCCTTCGTCATGAAGGACATGACCAAGACCTTCCCCGGCGCCCCCAAGCCGGTGCTGTCGAACATCAACCTGCAATTCTATCAGGGCGCCAAGATCGGCATCGTCGGCCCCAACGGCGCCGGCAAGTCGACGCTGATGAAGATCATGGCCGGCGTCGACAAGGATTTCACCGGCGAGGCATGGCCCGGCGAGTATATCACCGTCGGCTATCTGGAGCAGGAGCCCCAGCTCGATCCGACCAAGACCGTGCTCGAGAACGTCAAGGAAGGCGCGCGCGCGACCGCCGATCTGGTCGATCGGTTCAATGCGATCTCGGCCGAGATGGGCGATCCCAAGGACGATACCGATTTCGACGCGCTGATGGAGGAGATGGGCGATCTCCAGGCCAAGATCGACGCAGTCGACGGCTGGACGCTCGACAACCAGCTCGAAGTCGCGATGGAAGCCCTGCGCTGCCCGCCGAGCGATTGGCCGGTCGAGAATCTCTCGGGCGGTGAGAAGCGCCGCATCGCGCTCACCCGGCTGCTGATCCAGAAGCCCTCGATCCTGCTGCTCGACGAACCGACCAACCACTTGGATGCCGAAAGCGTCGAATGGCTGGAAAACCACCTCAAGGAATATCCGGGCGCGGTGCTGATGATCACCCACGACCGCTACTTCCTCGACAATGTCGTCGGCTGGATCCTCGAAATCGATCGCGGCAAGTATTTCCCGTACGAGGGCAATTACTCGACCTATCTCGAGAAGAAGTCGAAGCGCCTCGAGCAGGAGGAGCGCGAGGAGTCCGGGCGGCAGAAAGCGATCAAGGACGAACTGGAGTGGATCCGGCAGGGTGCCAAGGGCCGCCAGACCAAGTCCAAGGCGCGTATCGCCAAGTTCGAGCAGCTCGTCGAACAGCAGAAAAACCGCACGCCGGGCAAGGCCCAGATCGTCATCCAGGTGCCCGAGCGCCTCGGCGGCAAGGTGATCGAGGTCGAGAACATCTCCAAGGCCTATGGCGACAAGTTGTTGTTCGAGAATCTCTCGTTCACGCTGCCCGCGGGCGGCATCGTCGGCGTGATCGGGCCCAACGGCGCCGGCAAGTCGACTCTTTTCAAGCTGATCACCGGTCAGGAAACCCCGGACAGCGGCACGATCGAAATGGGCTCGACCGTGCGCCTGGGCTATGTCGACCAGAGCCGCGACCATCTCGATCCCTCGAAGAATGTCTGGGAGGAGATTTCGGACGGGCTCGATTACATGAAGGTCAACGGCCACGACGCCTCGACCCGCGCGTATGTCGGCGCGTTCAACTTCAAGGGCGCCGACCAGCAGAAGAACGTCGGCAAGCTCTCGGGCGGCGAGCGCAATCGCGTAAACATCGCAAAGATGCTCAAGCGCGGCGGCAACGTCCTGCTGCTCGACGAACCGACCAACGACCTCGACGTCGAGACGCTGGGTGCGCTGGAAGAGGCGATCGAGAATTTCGCAGGATGCGCCGTGGTGATCAGCCACGATCGCTTCTTCCTCGATCGCCTCGCCACGCACATCCTCGCCTTCGAAGGCAACAGCCATGTCGAATGGTTCGAAGGAAACTTCGAAGCCTATGAGGAGGACAAGCGTCGCCGTCTGGGCGATGCCGCCGATCGGCCGACGGCCCTGTCGTACAAGAAGCTGACGCGCTGATGACGATCCGGGCGTCTGCGGTCTGATGGCTCGCAAGGCGCCCGGCTTCGGCGATACGCTCGGCCGCTGGCTCGTCAGCGAAGGGCTGGTATCCGACGAGCAAGGCCCCGGATCGCTCGCCAATGTGGCGCAGGTGCGCGCGCTGCTGATCGCGGCGGCCCGCGAGCGTCGCGCCGTCAGCTATTCCGAGCTGCTTGGCCAGCTGGGCCATCGCTTCACTCGCCCAAAAATGCGGGCGGTGTGCAAGACGCTCGATGCGATCGACTCGGCGGGTGTCGCTGTCGGCGAGCCCAATCTGGCAGTGCTGGTGGTCCGCGAGGCCGATCGGTTGCCGGGGCAGGGCTGGTGGGTCGGCGCGCGCGAGGCCTATGGCTATCAGGGGGAATGGACCGGGCCGAATGCGGCCGCTCTGGTCGCGCGGCTGCAGGCGCAAGCCTTCGATTATTGGGACGCGAAGAAGCGACCCGGCTAACCGCTCACCTGCATCGATCCGCACGCAGATCCCGCTCGCGGCCCAGAATATGCCCGCTTTGGTCAAGCGGGCTGACAACCGCTCAGAAGCGGTGCGCGATCCCCAGATACAGCTCCATGTCCGGGCTGGCCGCATTCAGCCCCGCGACTGCGCCCATGTCGAACTGGGCGTCGTCGCCGGGCTGCCAGGCGAAGGACAGGCTCACCAGCTTCCGGGTCACATGGCCCGCAGGATCCTCGTCGCGCACTGCCTCGAACTCGAGCGCACTGCTCACGCGCGGGCCGAGTGCGGCGCTGAGGCCGATCACGCTGCCATAAGCGAGGTGCCGCCCGTGCCGGTCGCTATCCACCGCGGCGTCGATCTCGGGAGTCACTGCGATGGCGATCGTGTCGCTCAGGCTGTAGCTGAGCGGCACGACAAGCCCCGCGCCCCAATCGCCCGCGCCGATCGCCGCGCCGCCGGTGGGCAGCGTGGCATAAGGCATGATCGCTGCCGAGAGGCCCGACCCATCGGGGTGCGAAAAGTTGCGGCGCACCGCCAGGCTCACGTCGCCCGTCCCCGAGCTCCGCACGGTCGAACCGGTCACGCGGTCCCGAGTGCGGACGGCGCCGAAAGCGGTCCAGCCAGCCTGGATTTCCATCGTCCCGGTCACGCCGTAGCGGAGGAGGAGATCGCCCGCGGTCCAATTGTCTGTCCGTTCGCTTCCATCCTGCTCGCGTGACCAGTCCACACCGCCGAGTTCGACGACGAGATGGCCGGAATCGACAATGCAGGCAGGTGTGCCCAGCCCGGGCCGGTCAGGGCAGAGCGGGCGCAGATCCTGCGCCTGGGCGCTGCCGACGCCGGCGAGCATGGCGACAATCAGTCCGGAAAGATGCTTCATCCCTCTCTCATAGACGCTCCGGGGAGGGCAGGGTATTTGATTGGGGAGGGCGAGGCCTTGACGCCCCATGCCGACCGCTGATCTATCCACCTTCATGTCCCGGATCGATTATCAGCGCTGGACAGGACCGATCGCGGAAGCCGCAGACCCGTTGCTCGGGCTCTGTACTGCGGTGTTCGACGAATTCGATCCGGCCTATCTGCTCGGCCGGCTGCCGCGCATCGCCGATCCCGATCTGTGGCTGGCGATCGAAGGCGGTGAATGGGCCGGCTTCAAGCTCGGCTACCGGCGCGGCGATGCATTGCTCTATTCGTGGCTCGGCGGCGTCCATCCGCGGCTGCGCGGACAGGGGGTGGCGTCGCAGCTGATGGAGCGCCAGCACCGGCACGCCGCGGCGGCAGGCTACCGCTTCGTCGAGACGCGCACCCGTACCGCCAACAATCCGATGATCCTGCTCAACTTGCGCCACGGCTTCCACGTCGCCGGCTTCGAAGTCGACGCACACGGGGTTGCCGTGGTCACCCAGCGCAAGGCGCTAGAAAGTGCGTTAGCTCGGTAAAACACGCTGGACCGCCGCGCTGCGCTGGCTAGAGTGCCGCTATGCTTCTTCTCGCACTGGCGGCACAGGCCGCGCTCCCCGCCGTGGACGGCACCCGTCTCCAGCCCGGTACCGTCTGCTACGCCATCGCCCGCGGCGAGACGGTGATGGGCGCGACGCTCCAGACCGTGCAGGCGACCAGCGCCAATGGCGCACCCGCATGGGATGTGGTCGTCCACCAGCGTGTCGGCGACAAGTTCGACCTGCGCGATCATTTCGTGCTGCGGCAAAAGGATCTGGCGCCGATCGCCTTCGACAGCCGCAAATCGGGCGTCGAGCATGTCCGCGTCGTTTATGGACCAGGCAAGCTGGTCACCGCGCGGCCCGGCGCCGCGCCGGTCGAGATTGCGCTCACCGGTCAGGTCTGGGAGGGCAATCTCTGGGGGCTTACTTTTGCCGCGCTGCCGCTGAAGGAGGGCGCGCATTTCGAGCTGCCCTTCTACCAATATGACAAGGGCCTCGGCCGCTTCAGCCTCGACGTGGTCGGCAGCGAGAAGGTCGGTGACCGCGACGCCTGGATCGTCGAGACCAGCCTCGGCGGCGATCGCAAGGTCCGCTACCTGATCGGCAAGGCCGACCATGCCGAATTGGGCTATGCCGGCGGCGGCTTCGCCCAGCGGCTGGGTGGCGATTGCAGCGGCATCCAATGATCCGGACGCTGCAGGCGGAATGACTGCGCTCCGCCTGCAGCTGAACCGGTAGTCGAAGCTTCAGCTCCGATTGCGCGTCGCGTCGACGCTCCACGGACCCGCACCCGCGGCGGCGAGATAGAGGAAGATGAAGGCGTAGAGCAGGGCGGCCTCGCCTTGGTTGACCGACGGGAAAAAGCCCTTGGGCGCATGCACCATGAAATAGGCCACCGCGCACATGCCCGATGCGATGAACGACACCGGCCGCGTGAAGAAGCCGATCAGCAGCAACGCCCCGCCCACCAGCTCGATCACGCCCGCCGCGATCAGCATCGGCGGCAGTGGCGGCGGCACCGGGAAGGGCGGTAGCCCCAAGAATTTCGACGTGCCGTGATGCAGGAATGTAAGCGCCGCGGCGATGCGCAGCACGCTCAGCAGGGGGCCGGACCAGCTTGCGGGAATGGGCATTGCGTTCCTCCTGTGACGGCGGGCGATCACGCCGTTTCACAAGCGGAACCTTTCACGCCGGCGGCGCTGAATCAACCGGTGCCGGTGAAACCCAGTGTTTCCCGTTTTCCTGCGTCAGGCGGTGAAGCGTTTGGTGAAGCCCTTGGCCTGCTTCTCGCCCTCGGCAGAATAGGCCTCGACATTGTCGACCCGCGCCAGCGGCGTGCCTTCGTGGCATCCCTCGATCAATTTGGCGACGGTGTCGTCATCGCCGGAAACGAGGATCTCGACGCGCCCATCCCTCACGTTGCGCACCCAGCCGGTAAGGCCGGTGCGTTGCGCCGTGCGCACCACCCAGTCGCGATAGCCGACGCCCTGGACGCGGCCTGAAACCAGTATACGCTGTGTTACCATAATCCCCACGCTAAACCCGGACCCGAACGCGGGCCTCGTCGCCTGTCTAGCACGGACCGTCGAAAGACGAGGGGACTGGCGATTCGGTTCACCGCATCCGGGGCACGCTTCAGGGGTAAGTTACAGCAATCACTTCATATTCGCGCTCACCGCCGGGCAAGGTGACGCGTCTGAGGTCGCCCACTGCGGCGCCGCGCAATGCCCGCGCCAGCGGCGCATTCCATCCGATCAGCCCTTTGCCGGCGTCAGTCTCGTCATCGCCCACCAGAGTCAGTTGGCGATGATTGTCGTCCTCGTCGGCGATGGTCACCGTCGCGCCGAAGAACACCCGGCTGCGGTCCTCCTGCCTTGCCGGATCGACGACCTTTGCCGCCTTCATGCGTCTCGACAGGAAGCCCAGCCGCCGGTCGATCTCGCGCAGCCGTTTGCGGCCGTAAATATAATCCCCGTTCTCGGAGCGATCGCCATTGCCTGCGGCCCACGAGATGGTCTCCACCAGCCGCGGTCGCTCGGTCGCGAACAGCGCGTCATATTCAGCCTTGAGGGCGGCATATCCGGCAGGCGTAATGTAATTGGGGCGGTCCATGTCAGCGTTCTAGCGCGAAACGCCAGGAGAAATCAGCCCGGCCGGTTCTTGCCGAGATACCAGCTCATGTTCGCCGGTCCGCGCGAACGGGCATGCTCGGGGTTCATCAGGTCATAGACCACGGCATTTTCGAGGACGCGTTGAACATAGTTCTTGGTCTCGAAGATCGGAATCTGCTCCACCCAGCGCACCATATCGCCGCCCGGCAGCCGCGGATCGCCATAAGCGCGGAGCCATTTGTTCACATTGCCCGGCCCGGCATTATACGCGGCCACCGCCAGCGGATAGCTGCCATAGAGATTGAACATCCGCTGGAAATAGGTCGAGCCCAGCTTGATATTGTAGTCGGTATCGGTGGTGAGCGAGTCCCGATTGTAGCTCAACCCCAATTTGCCCGCCGTTTCCGCCGCGGTGCCGGGCATGAGCTGCATCAGCCCGCGGGCGCCGGCATGGCTCACCGCGGCCCGGTCGAACTGGCTTTCCTGCCGCGCGATGGCGTGGACGATTGTCCAGTAATCGCGCTGCGATTCCGGCACGCGAACCGAGGGATATCCCGCCGCGGTATAATCGGACAGGCCGTTCTCGAGGGCACTGCGCCCGACCATCACCCCCAGATCGGGTCGTCCGATCGTACGGCTGAGCTCCGCCGCGAGCACATGGTCGTTGTCGGTAGCCGCGTCGCGGGCGATCTGGCGGATGAACATCCCCTGCGAGACGCGATCGCCCATCGTCCCGAGTAATTGCGCCGCGCGCACCGTCTCGCGCCGATAGAAGGCATCGCGCGCCTCCGGGGCCGCGACGCGCGTATCGAGCGGCGGCGGTCCTTTCAACGCGCGGCCCACCCGCTCGGCGGCGAGCTGGCCGTAATAGAGATCGGAAAAGCCCGCGGCCCGGCTGAAATAGTCCTGGGCCGCGACCTGATCGCCGGCGGCCTCCGCCGCCCGCCCGGCCCAGTACAGCCCCTTGGACTGGGTGGTCGGCGTCTTGGAGCCTCGTGAATAGCGCTCGAACATGCCGATCGCGTCGCGTGGCCGTGCGAGGTTGTAAAAGGCCGTGGTGCCCGCCAGCCAGGTGAGGCTGGTATAATCGTCGCGCTCGCCCAGTGGCAGTTCAGCGATCACCGTAGTCGAGGGAAAGGCATCGTCGACTTGGCTTGCGATCTGGTAGGCAAGGCTGGGTTGGTTGTCGGACGAAGCGCCCCGTGCCGCCAGCAGCAGCACTTCATACCACGCCTCGGCATCGCCCGGATAAGACGTCAGCCGCGGCCGCCCAGCGAGATAGGAACGCATCGCCGGGCTCTGGCCGGTGTCGCGCAGCCAGCGCGCGCGATCGGCGATATAGCCGGGATCGCTACGGCCGACGTCCAATGCCGTCGCGCCCTTGAGCGCGGCATCCGCCGCCCTGGTGCGGAAGGCGATCCGGGCCTCGAAGATCGATCGCTTCGAGGGGGACACGAAGGCGAGCTGCCGCACGGCGGTGCTGGTCGCATTCTTCCACAACAGCATGTCCATCCGCGCGTCGTGATCCGCCGGCGTCAGCGCCGGGAAGAAGCCCGACATCAGCTTGCTCTCGTCGGAGGCCCGCAGGGTCCCCGAGCGCCACGCTTGACGCGCTTGCTCATTGGCCTCGGCGCGCCTGCCCGACGCCGCCAGTGCCTCGGCATAGCGCAGGCGCCCGGCGGCAGTCAGCGGCGGGAAGCGCTCGAAGAAGCGCATCACCAGCGCGGGTGCGTAGCTCCCGCTGTCGAGTACCGTCTCGGCCGCCGCGCGCCGGCTGGTCTCGCCCGGCCAGCCAGGATGCGCGAGCATGAAATTGGCATAATCGGTAAAGGGCCAATTATCGGATTGCTGGAGCCGCTTCCATTCGATCAACGCATAGGACAGCGGGTCTGACTGCGCATAGCTAGCCTGCGCCGGCGATGCCGCATTTTGCAGCGCTCCCGCAAACGCGCGGATTTGGTCCTGCGAGAGCTGCGACGAAACCGCGACCCCCGATACTCCAGCGAGCAGCACAGCGCTCTTGATAAACGACCCGAGCATGCTGGACATCATACGGAATCGCCGACTATCTGCCAGTCCCGATCTCGGGACTTTAGAAAGATTTTCACGCCATGTTCTCCGGGTCGATTCCCGCGCTCGTCACGCCATTCCGTAACGGCGCCTTTGCCGAGCAAGATTATCGCGATCTTGTTGAATGGCAGATTGCCGAAGGTTCGGCCGCGCTCGTGCCATGCGGCACCACCGGCGAGGCGGCGACGCTGACCAAGGACGAGCATTTCGAGGTCGTGCGCGTCTGCGCCGATCAGGCGAAGGGCAGGGTGCCCGTCCTCGCCGGTGCCGGCTCGAACGATACCCAGGTCGCCATCGCCAATGTCCATGCCGCCAAGGCTTCGGGTGCCGATGCGGTGCTGATGGTGCCGCCTTATTACAATCGCCCGAGCCAGGAAGGCATTTTCCGCCATTTCGAAGCGGTGGCGGAAGCGACCGATCTGCCGATCGTGCTCTACAACGTCCCCGGCCGCACCGTGACCGACATCCAGCCCGCCACGATGGCGCGGATCGCCCAGGCCTTCCCGGAGCGTTTCATCGGCGTCAAGGATGCCACCGGCCAGCTAGGCCGCGTCTCCGAGCAGCGCGCCGGCTGCGGCAAGGACTTTATCCAGCTGTCGGGCAATGACGAGACTGCGCTGGCTTTCAATGCGATGGGGGGCACGGGCTGCATCTCGGTCACCGCCAATGTCGCGCCGCGGCTCTGCGCCGACTTCCAAACCGCCTGGGCCGCGGGCGACAATGCCCGCGCGCTCGAACTCCACGACCGGCTCTATCGCCTGCACATCGCGATGTTCACCGATGCGTCGCCCGGCCCGGTCAAATACGCGCTGGGAAAGGTGCGCCCCGGCTTCCCGGGCGACCTTCGCTTGCCGATGACGGAGGCCTCCGAGGCGAGCCGCGCCGAGGTCGACGCGGCTTTGGCAAGCGCCGGGCTGATCTGACCGCCGCTTCCGCGGCACGGCTCCGGTTGCAAATCATGCACCGCGGGTTGCAGCAAACGATGCGCAACCGTCACAATCCCATCACAATCCGGGCCTAGCGGCCCGCTCAGGGAAAATAGTCCTTTCGCGAACGCCGGCCGTCCATGCTCATCGAGCATCGGGCAAGGGCTGCGCGCGTCCGCGAGCCAAAGAACAAGATTGGGGAAATGATGAAATCCGTATATGCCCGCCGCGCCCTTCGTTCGGGAGTGGCCGTCGCCGCGTTGTTCTACGCCGGCACTGCCTTCGCGCAGGACACCGCCGCACCTGCGGCTGACACCGAGAACGGCGACATCGTCGTCACCGCGCAGCGCCGCGAGCAGCGGCTGGTCGACGTGCCGGTTTCGGTGGCGGTGGTGCAGGGCGAGCAGCTTCGCGACTTCCAGGCGGCGGGCGACGACACGCTCTCGCTCGCCGGTCGCATCCCCGGGCTCTATGCCGAGACGACCACCGGCCGCATCTTCCCGCGCTTCTACATCCGCGGCCTTGGCAACATCGATTTCTACCTCGGCGCCTCGCAGCCTGTGTCGATCATCCAGGACGACGTCGTGCTGGAGCACGTCGTGCTCAAGTCGAACCCGGTCTATGATCTCGACCGCGTCGAAGTGCTGCGCGGCCCGCAGGGCTCGCTGTTCGGCCGCAACACCACTGCCGGCATCGTCAAGTTCGACACGATCCGCCCGAGCGACACCTTCCAGGGCCGCGCCACGATGTCGGTGGGCGAATATGGCAGCGCCAATATCGATGCCGGCTTCGGCGGCCCGATCGTCGACGACCTGCTCTCGTTCCGCGTCTCCGGCCTCTACCAGCACCGCGACGACTGGGTCGACAACACCTATACCGGCCCGAGCTTCGACGGTACCCGCGGCAGCTTCAACGCAATGGGCGGTTTCGACGACCGCAACCTGCGCCTTCAGCTCCGTTTCACCCCGACCGATCGCCTGACCTTCGACCTTTCCGGCCACGGCCGCTGGTACAAGGGCAGCTCGACACTCTTCCACCGCGGTGCGCTGGTGAAGGGCTCGAACAGCGTCGAGAACGAGCCGCGCGACCGCGTCACCTATGACGAGGCGATGGACAATCCGCAGGCATACGACACCTATGGTACGTCGCTCCGCGCCAGCTACGATTTCGGCGGCGCGGTGCTGACTTCGATTTCGGCGTGGGAAACCACTTCGGGCTATAGCCGCGGCGACACCGATGGCGGCGCTGCGACCTTGTTCGCGGGCCCGGCATTCTACGGGCAGTCACAGGGCAATGTCCGTGCGCTCGACCAGTTCAGCCAGGAGCTGCGCCTCGCCAGCCCCGGCACCGGCCGGTTCAACTGGCAGTTCGGCGGCTATTATTTCGATTCGCGCGACACCACCGATTTCTACCAGCGCCGTTATTTCCTCACGACGCCGTTCAGCGGGACCAACGCCAACAGCAACAACCCCAATAACTGGGTCCGGCTGCACAACATCAACACCAGCTGGGCGGCGTTCGGCCAGGCGAGCTACGAGGTCGTCCCGAACCTGACGATCACCGCCGGCGCGCGCATCACCAATGACAGCAAGAGCACGCGCCTGCTCAAGACCGCCGATACGGGAACGGGCGCGGTCACCTATACCGGCCGCCGCTTCGTCGAGCTCGAAGACACCAAGGAGAGCTGGGACGTCAGCGCGCTCTACAAGCTCGGCGACAATGCCAGCCTCTATGCCCGCGTCGCCAAGGGCTTCCGTGGCCCGACGATCCAGGGCCGTTCGGCAGTGTTCAACTCGGACTTCACCACCGCGGATTCGGAGACGATCCTGTCGTGGGAAGCCGGCGTGAAGGGCGCGTTGCTCGATAACCGCGTGCGTTTCAACCTGAGCGGCTTTTATTACACGGTCGACGACATCCAGCTCAACGCCAACGACGTGAACGGCAACGGCGTGCTGCTCAACGGCGACAAGGCCAAGGCCTACGGCGTCGAGGCCGAGCTGGACATGCATCCGATCCAGAATCTCGCGCTCTCGCTGGGCGGCAGCTGGCTGCACACCGAGATCGACGACCAGAATGCACTCGCACAGGTCTGCGTCCTCGGCGGGGTGGTGGTCTGCACCGTCAACGACCCGACGGTCACCATCCCCGGCCGCGGCGTCTTCGCCCGGATCGACGGCAATCGCCTGCCCAACGCGCCCGAGTACAACCTCAACGTCGCGGCGCGTTACGACGTGCCCGTCGAGGGTGACGGCAAGTTCTTCGTCTCGACCGACTGGAACCTGCAGGGCTTCACCAGCTTCGTGCTCTACGACACCAAGGAGTTCACGTCGGACGGCAACTTCGAGGGCGGTCTCAAGATCGGCTACGAAGGCAATGGCGGCGAGTGGGAAATCGCGGCGTTCGCCCGCAACATCACCAACGAGAAGAACCTCAAGGGCGTGATCGAGAACTATATGGCCGCGGTGTTCAACGATCCCCGGGTCGTCGGCATCTCGTTCAGCACCCGCATGCGCTGATCGCCCGGGGCAAGATCGAAAGGGAGCCCGGCAGCATGCTGCCGGGCTTCTTGCGTTCCTGCCGCAGAGGGCGCTTCCCTTAAGCCCATCGGCCCCCTACATGCGCCCCTCTCATGGCCCGCCCGCACGCCCATTCCGAAAAGGTAAAGACCGTCGCCGAGAACCGGCGCGCGCGGTACGATTATTTCATCGACACGGTGTACGAGGCGGGCATCGCGCTCACCGGCACCGAAGTGAAATCGCTGCGTTTCGGCGAGGGCTCGATCGCCGAGGCCTATGCCGAGGTCAACGATACCGGCGTCTGGCTGGTCAATTCGAACATCCCCGAATTCAGCCACGGCAACCGCTATAATCACGAGCCCAAGCGGCCCCGTAAATTGCTCCTTCATGAGCGCGAAATAAACAAGCTCCACGGTGCCGTGGCGCGTGAGGGCATGACGCTCGTTCCGCTTTCGATCTTCTTCAATGCAAGGGGTCGTGCCAAGGTCGAACTCGCGCTGGCGAAGGGCAAAAAGACGCATGACAAGCGGGACTCGATCAAGGAACGGGATTGGAAGCGAGAGCAAGGCCGACTCCTCCGCGATCGTGGTTGAGCGGGGGCTGGGCCCACGCTTCCGCGCCTGGGTCGATCGCAACCTGCCGACCCGCGAGAGTTTCGAATCGAACCGCTGGCTGAAGCCGATCGCGCACCGCATCCTGCATTCCTCGCTGTGGCGGATGACGCGGCGCTCGATCCCGCGCGGCGTGGCTTTGGGCATGTTCACCGGCATCCTGATCCCGATGGGCCAGATCCCGGCGTCCGCGGTGCTGGCATTGCCGTTGCGCGCCAACGTGCCCGCGGCCGCGCTGACCACCTTCTTCACCAACCCGTTCACGACGCCGTTCCTGCTCGTCCTCTATTACAAGATCGGAAGCTGGACGCTGCATCTGGGCGGCACGACCGCAGCGGCGGCGAGCACCGCAGCCGCCGATGCCGGCTGGCTCCACTGGCTCGCCGCGGACGTCGGCCTGCCGACTGCCGTTGGCATGGCGATCTGCGCCGTGCTTGGCGGCGTGCTGGGCTATTGCGTCACTGCATTGGGCTGGCGGCTCTGGGTCGGGCGCAAGTGGCGCAAGCGTTCAGCCGAGCGCGCGGCGCGGCAGATTGACGCGGCGTAATAGCCGCTTAAGACAGCGCCTTTCTCTTTTCGAAGGGCCGCCCATGCGTCTTCCGCTTCTCGCCACCACCTTCCTCGCCGCACCTGCTCTGCTCGCCGGCTGCGCCAGCGGCGAAGCCCCGCCGCCCGAGGTCACCCAGGCTGCGCCCCTATCGCAGGCTGCGATAGCGGTCGCCCCCGCCGTCGCCACGCCGCGCCCCGAGATCGGCAATTACGGCTTCGACGAGGCCGGGATGGACAAGTCGATCGCCCCCGGCGACGATTTCTACGGCTTTGCCAACGGCACCTGGGCCCGGACCACGCCGATTCCGGCGGACAAGTCGAACTTTGGCGCGTTCAACGTGATCGACGATCTGTCGAAGCAGCGTACGCAGGAAATCCTCGAGGCCGCCAGAACCGACCCGAATTCGAAGATCGGTGCTGCCTATGCGACCTATCTCGACACCGCGGCGATCGACGCCAAGGGGCTCGCGCCGATCCAGCCCTGGCTCAATCAGATCAAGAGCGTGAAGGCCAAATCGGGCCTCGCGGCGCTCTACGCACAGGCGGATCGCAACGGCGTGCGCGGCCTGTTCGGCAGCTATGTCGGCCAGGACGACAAAAATCCCGAGGTCTATGCGCTCAATCTTTCGCAGGGCGGCCTCGGCATGCCCGATCGCGATTATTATCTCTCGAAGGACGCCAAGCTCGTCGAGACGAAGGCGGCGTATGAGAAGCACCTCACCAATGTCCTGACGCTAGCCGGCGAGCCCAATGCCGCCGCCCGCGCGAAAGCGATCGTCGCGTTCGAGACGAAGATTGCGCAGGCGCACTGGACCCGCATCGAGAGCCGCGACGCGAACAAGACCTACAACATGATGACGGTCGCCGATCTCGCGCGAAAGGCGCCGGGTTTCGACTTCAAGGGCTATTTCGCCGGCATCGGTGCGCCGGTGACCAGCGTGATCGTCGCCCAGCCGAGCGCCGTGACCGGGATCGCCAAGCTCGTTCAGACGACGCCGATCGGCGTGCTCAAGGATCAGCTTCTCGTCCGCAGCCTCGACAATTTCGCCGACGTGCTCCCATCGGCCTTCGACAAGGAGCAGTTCGCTTTCTACGGCACCACGCTCTCCGGCACGCCCGAACAGCAGGTCCGTTGGAAGCGCGCGGTCGAATTCACTACCGGCGCGGTATCGGACGAAGTCAGCAAGGCCTACGTCGCGAAGTATTTTCCTCCCGCGACCAAGGCTGCCGCGGACGATCTCGTCAAGAACGTCATCGCCGCGATGGACCGCCGCATCGACCAGCTCGATTGGATGGCGCCCGAGACCAAGGTGAAGGCACACGCCAAGCTCGCCGCGTTCACGCCCAAGATCGGCTATCCCGATCAGTGGCACGATTATTCGAATCTGCAGATCACGCCGGGCGACGCTTATGGCAACAATGTCCGCGCCAACAACTGGGCGCACGAGGATCAGGTCTCGAAGCTCGGCCAGCCGATCCGGCGCTGGGAATGGGGCATGACGCCGATGGAAGTGAACGCCTATGCTAATTTCGGCATGGTCGAGATCGTCTTCCCCGCCGCGATCCTCCAGCCGCCCTTCTTCGATCCCAACGCCGATCCGGCAGTCAATTACGGCGGCATCGGCGCGGTGATCGGCCACGAGCTCAGCCACCATTTCGACGACCAGGGCGCCAAGTACAACGCCGAAGGACGCCTCACCGACTGGTGGACGCCCGCGGACGTCGCGGCGTTCAAGGCGCGCACCGACGCGCTGTCGGCGCAGTACGATCAGTATGAGCCGCTGCCGGGCATGCATGTGAAGGGCGCGCTCACGCTGGGCGAGAATGTCGCCGATCTGGCCGGCCTCACCGTCGCGTACGACGCCTACAAGCATTCGTTGGGCGGCGAGGGCGCGCCGGTGATCGACGGCACCTCGGGCGATCAGCGCTTCTATCTCGGCTGGGCGCAGGTCTGGCGTCGCAACTATCGCGAGGCGAATCTCCGCCAGCGCCTGCTCACCGATCCGCACAGCCCGTCGCAGCAGCGCGCCTGGGTCGTGCGCAATCTCGATCCCTGGTACTCGGCGTTCGCGCCGGCGCCGGGCAACAAGCTGTTCCTGACGCCCGAGCAGCGCGTCCGGATCTGGTAATCGCCAGGCTCCCCTCCCGCTGCGACGGGAGGGGAGGGCTACCGATACTGGCGCTTGACCCGCGCCTGCGTACCGAACATCGGTAGCGTCATGGCGACCCTGCCCAACCCCGCACCTGGCCGGAGACTTATGCCGTTGATGGCATCGGTGGTCGCCGGCTTCATCGCCGCCGCGCTCGTTCTGCTGACGCTCAACGATCGCGCGGTCGCCATCGGCTTCGCTGCTGCAGGTATTCTCGTCGCAGGGGTGCTTCTCGGTGCGCGTAGATTGCTCCACAGCGAAGACGTCGCCGAGATGCATGTCGACTGGGCTGTCGCGCAGAGCCTCGCTGCCGCCTCCGACGATGCGCTCGCCGTCACCGATCGCGCCGGCCGGATGGTCTGCGCCAATGCCCGCTACGAGATATTGTTCGCGGGCTGGCCGACGCCGCCGAACCTGCCGGTAAGCGATGCCGCCATCGCCGATCTGGGCACTGCCGCGCGCGCCGCATGGCGCGACGGCGAGGCGCGAGTCGAGAATGTCCAGGTGTTCGGTGCGCCCGTTTCCGCGCGCGTATCGCGCGTCGGCGACGAATCGCTCGTCTGGCGCTTCGTCGGCATCCAGGCGCTCGATCTTGCCGCGCAGGTCGAGGCGCTGATCGACGGCCATACCGGCGAGCGCCTCGCCGCCGCCGGCATCATGACGGTGATGGTGACGCCCGAGGGCCGCGTCCGCGCCGCCAATCGCGTGTTCAAGGCGCGGGCAATGGGCTCGCCCGAGGCACCTGCCGAGGGCCGCGACTTCACGCGCTTCCTGATCACCGATTCGATGGGGCTCGTCCGCTTCGAGCGCGAAGGGCTCGACGGTAATCCGCTCCGCGTTCTTCAGATCCCGTTCCTCGATGGCGAGGATTCGCCGATGCTCGTCGCCTTGCTCGACGAGGAGAATCTCAACCTGCCATCGCCCGCGATCGGCGCGAGTGCCTCCGCGCATGTCCGCTCGCTGATCGCAATGCTGCCCTCGGGACTGGCGCTGGTCGATCGCGACGGCCGCTTCGTCAGCATGAACGACGCGTTCGTCCGCGCCGCGCGGATCAACCCCGCCGCGCCGCCGCTCTATCCGATCGATCTCGTCGTTCGCGAGGACAAGGGTGCGCTCGCTGATGCAGTTCGCCGCTTCGCCGGGGGCGCCGCCCAATCGGTCGAGATGACGGTTCGCTTCACCGACGCGCCCGAGGAGCCGGTCGCGCTCACCATCGCGGGCGCGCGCGGGCTCGGCGATGCCGCGGTGCTGATCAGCCTTAAGGATTCGGGCGAGGAGGGGAAACTCAAGCGCCAGATCGCCCAGGCCACCAAGATGCAGGCGGTCGGCCAGCTCGCCGGCGGTGTCGCGCACGATTTCAACAATATCCTGACCGCGATCATCGGCCATTGCGATTTGATGCTGATGCGCCACTCGCCCGGCGACAGCGATTATGACGACATCCAGCAGATCCGCGCCAACTCGAACCGCGCCGCCTCGCTGACCCGCCAATTGCTCGCCTTCTCGCGCCAGCAGACGCTGCGTCCGCAGGTTCTCCAGCTCCCCGACGTCATCTCGGAAGTCTCCAACCTCCTGAAACGCCTGCTCGGTGAAACCGTTCGGCTAGAGGTCAAGCACGGCCGCAATCTCGGCCCCGTCCGCGCCGATCCCGGCCAGCTCGAACAGGTGGTCGTCAATCTCGCGGTCAACGCCCGCGATTCGATGCTGGCCGCCAATCCCAATGGTGGCGGCACGCTCACCATCGCCACCGCCTGCGTCGCGGCGGCCGAAGTCCGCCAGATGGACGACGACGTGCTTCCCGTCGGCGACTATACCGCGCTGCGCATCACCGACACGGGGACTGGCATCCCGCCCGACATTCTCGGCAAGATCTGGGAACCGTTCTTCACCACCAAGGAAGTGGGGAAGGGGACAGGTCTCGGCCTGTCGACCGTCTACGGCATCATCAAGCAATCGGGCGGGTTCATCTTCGCCGACAACGTCCCCGGCGGCGGCGCCGAATTCACTATCTACCTGCCGGTCCACGCCGCGCCCGAGGCCGTGGTCGCCAAGGCGCCGGTCAAGCCGCGTCAAATCGATCTATGGGGATCGGGCACGATCCTCCTCGTAGAGGACGAGGATATGGTCCGCGCCGTTGCCGAGCGTGCGCTCACGCGCCAGGGCTATACCGTCGTCGCCGCCGAGAATGGCGAAGCCGCGCTCGAGACTCTGGAAGGCATGGGCAAGCCCGACTTGCTGATCAGCGACGTGGTCATGCCCTCGATGGACGGGCCCACGATGGCGCGCCACATCCGGACGAAATATCCCGACCTGCCGATCCTGTTCATGTCGGGCTATGCCGAGGAGCAATTGCGCAAGTCGATCGACCTCGACAATGTCGCTTTTCTCCCCAAACCCTTTTCGGTTCAACAGCTTGCCGAAGCGGCACGCGACGTTCTCGCTGCGAAATAATCTCTTGGCGGCGACGATATTTCCTGCAAAGGGCCGGATATGCCCGCCCCCCGCCGTGTCCTGATCGTCGAAGACGAACCCTTGATCGCGATGATGCTCGAGGATTTCCTCGACGCGCTCGATCGCGAAGTCGCCGGCACCGCCGACGATGTCGCGGGTGCGCTGGCCCGGATCGAGGCGGGCGGAGTCGGAGCGGCGATCCTCGACGTCAATCTGCGCGGCGGCGAACAGAGCTGGCCGGTCGCGGCCAGGCTCGCCGAGCTCGACATCCCCTTCATCCTCGCGACCGGCGGAGCGGGCGACACCATCCCCGAGACCTGGCGCGGCCGCCCGATCCTCTCCAAGCCCTTCACGATGGACGGCGTGGAAAAGGCACTCAACGGGCTGGATTGAGGATCGCTTTCCTGCGCGGGCGCCCACGTACTTGTCGACGGGCGGCCCAAAATGTCGCCGACGTCCGGCGACAGCTTCAGAAAGCCGAGATGAGGCTTCGTGGTGCCGTCACATCTTTGACGTAGCTGAGCGACCTCCGCTTTCATTGTCGCAGACATTCAGTTCCGCCGCACGGGTTGGCGGATCACGGTCTTGAGTTTCCCCGGCAGTGTCTTGCGGGGATCGCTGAGATAGATTTCATGATGCGGGCCCGCGAAATCGTAGCCGCCTGAAGGCATGATATCCCCGTGTAACGCCGCAAGCAGCGGTCCTTCGTCGTCATAGCTGCCAACGTGCAACGCCTGGAGGCAGAGGCCTTCCTCCAGCCGGCCCAGCCTCAGGCTTTCAGGAAGGGTGCCGATTTTTTCCCGTGCCCTGATCCTGGCACTCTGGAAGATCTCGTCATCCACGTAGTCGGGCACCATGATCATCATGGTCCAGTTCCATTCGTCCTTGCGCCTGGCAGTGAAGCTTTCAGGGCTGGGAGCGGACCAAAGTCCCTCCAATGGCGTCACGACGAAGTCTTCGCCTTTCGCCTTGCACGCGAACTTTATGGTATATGCCGTCGCGTAGAGACTTTCGACGGCCAGCTTATAGGCCGGAGCTCTGTTGGGGTCGCCATTGCCATCCACCATGACGTAGGAAACCGCCGGCGCATGCACCGGTATGAACCGGTTGAGCGGAGCAGTGAAGAGAGCCTTTCTGGTCTTCTTCAGGTTCAGTTTTTCCGTCCGGATCGACATCGTCAGTCCACCAACCGCACCGGGTCCCCCGCTCGGATCAGCCCCGGCCGCGCCGGGGTAGCATAGACGCCGTACGCATTGCCGAACTGCTGCGCGACGGTCCGAAGCACGCGTACGTCCTTGGCGGCGGTGTCGGGGTCGATCGTGATCAATGCGCAGCGTGGGATCGGATCGGCCATCTGCACCACTGCGCCGCCCTCGCCATCGCCGAACGCCAGGCGGAGCCCCCGCCATTCGTTCACGGGCAAGTCGCTTTCGACGACGATGTTCGCGCGGAAGCGGCGCGGATCCAGCGCGCAACCATGGACCGCCTCCACCTTCGCATGGCTCGCAGTCGTGACGATCGAGATCGGCATCGAATCATAGATTCCGCGTGCGACCTGGATCAATCCGATCGGTTCGCCCGCAGCCGTCTCGAGATGTGCGTGGAGCAGGGGATCATGGAGCGACACCGCCTTCCCGTCGGATGTGTCGACCAGCACCCCCGAGGTCTTGGGTGCGTCTGGATCGGAAAAGCGCGCATGGTGCAGCACCATCGCCGGCACTTCGCGCGCGGTCAGCCACGGAAAGCGCGTGCCGTTGGCTTTCCGCAAGAAGGCATATTGCCGGTCGCCCTCGATGCCTTGCCAATCGACTTCGGCGACTGCGAGCTTCTCGCCTGCCATCGACTTGACGGGAAAGCGGTTGAGTGCCGCGACATGGCCGACGATGCGGGTCATGGCACGCGAGCTATCGGGCAATGTCCGACACTGCAACCCGTCGACGTGACAGCGGCGACGCGATCGGGCAGAGCCCGGGCATGATCCACTGCACCCGCGATGGCGCCATCGCTACCATCGCACTGGCGCGCCCCGAAGCGAAGAACGCGCTTCCCACCGCCGCCTGGCACGCGCTCGCCGAGGCCGCACGCGGCGTGGGTGATGCCCGCGCCGTGATTCTTCGCTCCGACGTCCCCGGCATCTTTTCGGCCGGTGCCGATGTCCGTGAGTTCGAGGCGCTTCAGTGCGACCCAGCCCTTCGCGTCACTTTCCGCACTGCGATGCGCGATGCGATCGAGGCGATCGCCGCGCTCCCCATGCCGGTGATCGCGGCGATCGATGGCGGCTGCTTCGGCGCGGCGGTGGCGTTGATCCTCGCCGCCGATATCCGCGTCGCCGGCAATCATGCCGAGTTCGCCGCTACGCCCGCGCGGCTCGGGCTGGGCTATCCGCAGGAGGACGTCGCCCGACTGGCGGCGAAAGTAGGGCAGGGCATGGCGTCGCTGTTGCTCTTCACCGGCGACCGGATCGTTCCCGAGGAAGCCAAGCGCATCGGCCTCGTCGAACTGCGGTCGAAAAAGGCGGGCGAAACCGCAACCGCGCTCGCCACCGCAATCGCCGGCAACGCGCCCGAAGCCGTCCGCCTGCTCAAGCGCGCGTTGCGCGGCGGCGGGGGACTCGATCAGGCATTCGACGACGCGTTCGGCAGTGCCGAGTTCGCCGAAGGTCTCGCCGCCTTCCGCGAGCGCCGGAAGCCGCTCTACCAATGAACGAAATCGCGGAGATAATCGAAGGAAAACGGCAGGATATCCTGCTGCTCTGCGACCATGCCTCAAATGCGGTGCCCGCCGATATCGACCTCGGTATCGAGCCCGAACTGCTCGATCTCCATATCGCCGTCGACATCGGCGCCGGCCCGCTCACCCACAGCTTGGCCGCGCGGCTCGATTGCCCGGCGATCCTCGCCACCGTCTCGCGGCTCGTGATCGATCTCCACCGCGAGCCCGATCACGTCAGCCTGATTCCCCATCGCAGCGATGGTCACCTCGTCCCCGGCAACGACACCGTCGATCGCGCCGCGCGCATCGCCCGTTTCCATGCGCCCTATCATCGCCTGCTGGCGCGCCGCGTCCGCACGCAACGGCCTCGACTGATCCTCTCGATCCACAGCTTCACGCCGTGCCTCGAACATGGCGGCACAGATCGCCCCTGGCAGGTGGGCGTGCTCTACAATCGCGACGCCCGTGCCGCGCGCCCGGCGATCGACTATTTCCGCGCCGAAGGCTTCGTCACTGGCGACAACGAGCCTTATTCGGGCCGCCTGCTCAACGCGACGCTCAACCGCCACGCCGAGGCGAACGGCATCCCGTCGATCGCGATCGAGGTTCGCAACGATCTGATCCGCGATCCCGCCGGGGTCGAGCGATGGAGCCAGACGTTAGCCGGGCTGGCATATTCTTTGCGCAATAGTCTTGCGTCAAACGCCCCTCCCGCGACATAGGCTTGCGCATCATGACAAACCGATTCGACAAATCCCGCCTGCCCAGCCGCCACGTTTCCGTCGGGCCCGAGCGCGCTCCCCACCGCAGCTATTATTATGCGATGGGCATCCCCGAAGAGGATATCGCCAAGCCCTTCGTCGGGATCGCCAGCGCCGGCAACGACAGCGCGCCGTGCAATACCACGCTCGATTTCCAGGCCGATGCCGCGCGCGAGGGCGTGATCGCCAATGGCGGCATGCCGCGCCGATTCAACACGATCACCGTTACCGACGGCATCGCAATGGGCCATCAGGGGATGAAATCCTCGCTGATCAGCCGTGAAGTGATCGCCGATTCGGTCGAGCTCAGCGTCCGAGGCCATTGCTACGATGCGCTCGTCGCCTTTGCCGGCTGCGACAAGTCGCTCCCCGGCATGATGATGGCGATGCTCCGCCTCAACGTGCCGTCGATCTTCGTCTATGGCGGGTCGATCCTGCCCGGCCGCTTCCACGACAAGGACGTCACCGTCGTCGACGTGTTCGAGGCGGTCGGCAAGTTCGCCGCGGGCAATTGCCCGCTCCACGAGCTGACTGCGCTCGAGAAAGTCGCATGTCCCGGCCACGGCGCCTGCGGCGGCCAGTTCACTGCCAACACCATGGCGTGCGTGGGCGAGGCGATCGGCCTGTCTTTGCCCAATTCGAACATGGTACCGGCGCCGTACCAGTCGCGCGAGCAGATCGCCGTCGCGGCGGGACATCAGGTGATGAACCTGATCGAGCGCAACCTGCGCCCGCGCGACATCTGCACCCGCGAGGCGTTCATCAACGCCGCGCGCGTGGTGGCGGCAACCGGCGGCTCGACCAACGCCGCGCTCCATTTGCCGGCAATGGCGAGCGAAGCGGGGATCGAATTCGATCTTCACGACGTAGCAGAAGCATTTAAATCAACACCTTACATCGCTGATCTGAAACCGGGTGGAAGGTATGTCGCCAAGGACATGCACGAAGCCGGCGGCGTCTACATGCTGATGAAGACGATGCTCGCCGGCGGATTCCTCGACGGCGATTGCATGACCGTGACGGGCAAGACGCTGGGCGAGAATATCGACCAGGTCACGTGGAACCCCGACCAGAAGGTCATTTATGACGTCAAGACGCCGCTCTCGCCCACCGGCGGCGTGGTGGGTCTGCGCGGTAGCTTGGCCCCCGAGGGCGCGATCGTGAAGGTTGCGGGCATGCACCGCCTCCAGTTCACCGGCCCCGCGCGCGTGTTCGATTGCGAGGAGGAAGCGTTCGAGGCGGTCGAGCACCGCAAGATCGAAGAAGGCGAAGTGATCATCATCCGCTACGAAGGCCCGAAGGGCGGCCCCGGCATGCGCGAGATGCTCTCGACCACCGCCGCGCTCTATGGCCTCGGCATGGGCGAGAAGGTGGCGTTGATCACCGACGGGCGCTTCTCGGGCGCCACGCGCGGCTTCTGCATCGGCCATGTCGGCCCCGAAGCGGCGGAGGGCGGCCCGATCGCGCTGGTCGAGAATGGCGACGTCATCCGCATCGACGCCGAAACCGGCACGATCGACCTCGACGTTCCCGAGGACGTGCTCGCCGCGCGCCGCGCCAAATGGCAGCCGCGCGTCAACGATTACCAGTCCGGCGCGCTGTGGCGCTATTCCCGAACCGTCGGCCCTGCCTATAAGGGTGCAGTGACGCATCCGGGAGCCAGCGCCGAACGCCATGTCTACGCGGATATCTGAAGCGAATCTTTCTCCATCATTCCCTCTCCCGCTTGCGGGAGAGGGAGGGAGCCGCGAAGCGGCGGAAGGGTGAGGGTGAGTAAGGGCCGCATGTTCGCCGCTCGCCTCCCGCACACACCCTCACCCCGGCCCTCTCCTGCAGGCGGGAGAGGGAGCGCTGCGCTTCTGTGGACGCTGCTCCTCGCTGCGTGCGGCTCCCCGCCGGTCGAGAACGCGGCCGAGCCCGGGCACGCACGCAACCAATCCGCCGCTACGGCCCAACCCGAATCCCCCAAAATCGACTGCGCGTCCCCCGGCGATACCGATCTCGCCCCCGCCTGCACCCTCGACCGCACCGAAACCCCCGACGGTGTCATCCTCACGCTCCGTCATCCCGACGGCGCCTTCCACCGGCTGCTGATCACGCGCGACGGCCGCGGCGTGATCGCCGCCGATGGTGCCGAGCCGGCAAAAGTGACGCCACTTGGTCCCGATCGCATCCAGGTCGAACTCGGGGGCGCCCGCTATCGGCTTCCCGCCACCGTGCGCGGGCGATCGCAATGATCCCCTCCGGGGCTCCGATCGTCACCGCTGCCGAGATGCGCGCAGCGGAGCAGGCCGTATTCGCCAGCGGCGTAGCGCAGGACACGCTGATGGAGCAGGCCGGCGCCGCGGTCGCCCGCGAGACTGCGCGCTTCGCCATGGGCCGGTCGATCCTGATCCTCGCCGGCCCCGGCAATAATGGCGGCGATGCGTATGTCGCCGCACGGCTCCTCAAGAATGACGGTCATGACGTCAGCCTCGTCGCCACCGGTGCGCCTGCGACGGGTGCCGCCGAGCGGATGCACGCGCTGTGGCATGGGCCGACCAGCTCGCTCTACGCCGCCCGCCCGCGTCCGGTGCTGGTCGACGGGCTGTTCGGCACGGGCATGACACGCCCGCTCGAACGCGGCCTGGCCGCCGTGTTCGCCGATCTGTGCAGCCAGGCCGAATTCACGCTGTCGATCGATCTTCCCTCGGGGATCGATACCGACACCGGCGCCGATCTCGGCGCGCCGAGGGGCATCGACGTTACGCTGGCGCTCGGCGCGCTCAAGCCGGCGCACGTCCTCGACGCCGGGATCGAACGCTGTGGCACGGTGCTGCTCGCCGATCTGGACATCCCGGTCGATACCCGGTGTCGCACGGTCGCGCGTCCCCAACTCGAAGCGCCGGGCGCGCACAGCCACAAATACAGCCGTGGCCTCGTCGCCGTGATCGAAGGTGCGATGCCCGGCGCCGCGCGCCTTGCCGCCCGCGCCGCGATGGCCGGCGGGGCGGGCTATGTCGTGCTCGCCGGCGATCGTCCGTGGGGCGACGGTCCCGACGCGCTCGTCCGCCGCGAGGTGCGCAGCGCCGAGGACCTTACCGAATTTCTCGGCTGGGACCGTATCGACGCCGTCGTGCTCGGCCCCGGCCTCGGCCGCGACCGCCGCGCCGAGGCGTTTCTCCGCGCCGCCTTCGCTGCCGACAAGCCGCTGGTCCTCGACGGCGATGCGCTGACCCTGCTCGGCACCGGCGCCGCACGCTGGCTCGAGACCCGCGCCGCGCCCACCTGGATCACGCCGCATTCGGGCGAGTTCGACCGGATGTTCGCCGGAGAGGGCGGCAGCAAGATCGATCGCACGCTCGCCGCTGCCGCGGAGACTCGCGCCACGATCGTCCACAAGGGCGCCGACACGGTGATCGCTTCGCCGAAGGGAGACGTCCGCGTTCTCGCCGGCGCCTCGCCCTGGCTCTCCACGGCGGGGACAGGCGATGTCCTGGCCGGCCTGCTCGCCGCGCAGATCGTGCAGGGCGGGAAGGGGGTGGCCCCCGCCGAGGCCGCGACCTGGCTCCACGCCCGCGCCGCGCAGCTTGCGGGACCGGCGCTGATCGCCGATGCACTGGTCATGCGTATCCCCGGGGCGATTTCGGAATGCCTGTGAACGACGACGAAGTGCTGCGGGTGGCCGCGCGCGGCGATGGCGTCACTGCGGATGGCCGCCATATCGCTTTCGCCGCGCCGGGCGACCGCGTCACGCCTGAGGGAACGATCGTCCCCGGCCGGCATCACCAGACGCCGCCCTGCAAGCACTTCCCCGAATGCGGCGGCTGCCAGCTCCAGCATCTCGACGATATCAGCTGGTCGCAGTTCATCGCCGATCGCATCGCCGGCGCACTGGCCGCGCAGGGGCTCGAAGCGGATATCCGCGCGCCTCTGCTCTCGCCGCCCAACACCCGCCGCCGCGCTACGCTCCACGCCGAACGCCGCGGCCGGCAGGTGCGGCTCGGCTTCACCCGGCAGGGCAGCCATGAGCTGATCGACGTGGAGGAATGCTGGATCCTCGCTCCCGAGCTGTTCGCATTGGTCGCGCCCTTGCGCGGCATGCTGGCGGCGCTGATCCCGGGGACGCGGCGGATCAACGTCCATCTCGCACAGACCGATCAGGGACCGGACGTGCTGATCGACGGTCTCGAAGCCGAGGGCCTTGCCGCGGCCGAGGCACTGAGCGCCTTCTCGCACCGCCATCACCTCGCGCGCCTGTCGATCGACGAGGGCTTCGGCCCCAGCGCGCGCTACGAGCCCGAGCCCGTCACCGTCACGCTGGGCGGCGTCCCGGTACCGTTCCCGCCGGGCAATTTCCTGCAGGCCACGCCCGAAGGCGAGGTGGCGCTGGTGGCGGCGGTGCAGGAGATCGCCGGCAAGGCGAAGGCAGTAGCCGATCTCTTCGCCGGCCTCGGCACCTTCACCTTCGCTTTCCCCAGGGCCAAGGTCTACGCCGCCGAAGCTGCGCGAGACCCGGTCATGGCATTGAAGGCCGCGGCGGGGCAGGCGGGACGCGCGGTCTTCGCCGAGCATCGCGATCTGTTTCGCCGTCCTGTCACTGCGGGCGACCTTTCCAATTTCGATGCCGTCATCCTCGATCCCCCGCGTGCCGGCGCTCGCGAGCAGGTCGCCGAGATCGCCAAATCCGCCGCGCCGCTCGTCGCCTATGTTTCGTGCAATCCCAGTACTTTTGCGCGGGATGCGGAGATTTTGTGTAAAGGTGGCTACCGTCTCGACTGGATCCGGCCGGTGGGCCAGTTCCGCTGGTCGACCCATGTCGAGCTCGCTGCGCGGTTCAGTCGCTAGGATAGTCCGCGCGCACGAAAAACAGCCCATCGGGCGGCGCGTTTAGCCCCAACCGCGAACGGTCGCATGCCTCCAGCGCCTCGCGCAGGTCTCCCGCGTTCCATTTGCCCTGGCCTACCAGGCCGAGGCACCCGACCATCGATCGCACCTGGTGGTGGAGGAACGAGCGCGCCGAGGCGTGGACCAGCAGCCGGTCCCCGTTGCGCGACACGTCGAGCCGGTCGAGCGTCTTGACCGGGCTCTCGGACTGGCAATGCGCCGAGCGGAAGGTAGTGAAATCGTGCCGCCCTACCAGCAATTGCGCCGCCGCGTGCATCGCCCGGGCATCGAGCTCGCCCGGAATCCGCCACGCCAGCCCCTTCTCCCAGGTCAACGGGGCGCGCCGGGTGACGATGCGATATTCGTAATGCCGCGCGAGGCACGAGAAGCGCGCGTGCCAGTCGTCCGCCACCCGGACGCAATCGAGTATCGCTACCGGATGGGGCCGCAGCCGCGCGTTGAGCGCCTCCATCAGCCGGAAAGGCGTGATCGCCCGGGCAATGTCGATATGCGCGCGCATGCCCAGCCCGTGCACCCCTGCGTCGGTGCGCCCGGCCGCATGCACCACCGCCGTCTCGCCGGTGACCGCGAACGCCGCATCCTCGATCGCCTGCTGGACGCTGGGGCCATGGTCCTGCCGCTGCCAGCCCATGAACGGCCGGCCGTCAAACTCCACGGTGAGCGCAAACCGCGTCAAAGCCGGGTGCCCACGGGGATCGTAAAGCCGCGTAACAGCTCGGCTGACGTCATGACGCCACGCCCCGCGCGCTGGACGAGGATCGGGCGGATCGCGCCTTCGCTGCAGGCGATCGTCAGCTGGTCGTCGATCACAGTGCCAATCTCCCCGCGCTCCGCGAGAACCGCGGCGGCATGCACCCGAACCCGCTCGCCATGTACTTCGAAGAACGCCCCCGGTGCCGGGTTGAACGCGCGCACTTGCCGCTCCACTTCGTCCGCCGTGCGGGTGAAATCCAGCCGCGCCTCGGCCTTGTCGATCTTCGCGGCATAAGTGACGCCATCCTCGGGCTGCGGCACTGCCGGATACGCATCGACATCACCCAATACCTCGACCATCAGCCGCGCGCCCATCGCGCTCAGCTCGGCGGTGAGCTCGCCCGCGGTCTTGTCGTTTACCGGCGTTCGTCCCTCGAGCCGCACCGGCCCGGTATCGAGCCCCGCCTCCATCTGCATGATCCCGACCCCCGTCTCGGCATCCCCGGCAAGGATCGCCCGCTGGATCGGCGCCGCTCCCCGCCAGCGCGGGAGGAGCGAGCCGTGGACGTTGAGGCACCCCAGACGCGGCGCCTCCAGCACCGATCTCGGCAGGATCAACCCATAAGCGGCCACCACCGCCACATCTGCACCGAGCGCCGCAAACGCCGCCTGGGCCTCGGCATCGCGGAAGGAGAGGGGCGTGCGCACTTCGATCCCCAGTGCCTCGGCGCGCGCATGCACCGGCGATGGCGCGGTTTTGCCCCGGTTCCCGCGCCGCGGCGGCTGGCTATATGCCGCCACGACGTCGTGCCCAGCCTCAGCCAGTGCGTCGAGCACGGGGACGGCGAATTCGGGGGTTCCCATGAAGATGATCCGCATGCTTCCCTCTCGCCGCTTGGCAGGGGCGTGCGCAAGCCCCTATGTCTGATGCATGGCATCCCCCGAAATCGAGGCACTGACCCAGGCGCTCTCCCGTCTTCCCGGGCTCGGCCCGCGCTCGGCGCGCCGCGCGGTGCTCCATTTGCTCAAGAAGCGTGAGACGGCGCTCGATCCCTTGCTCTCGGCGCTCACTGCGGTCAGCCGCCGCCTCAGCACCTGCGGCATTTGCGGCAATGTCGACACCAGCGATCCCTGCGCGATCTGCGCCGATCCGCGCCGCGACGCCCGCGCGCTCTGTGTGGTCGAGGAAGTCGCCGATCTCTGGGCGCTCGATCGTTCGCGGCTGTTCCCCGGCAAGTTCCACGTGCTCGGCGGCCGTCTCTCGGCGCTCGAAGGCGTCCGCCCCGAGGATCTGCGCGTCGACAGCCTCGTCCGGCGCGTCGCCGCCGGCGGGATCGACGAGGTGGTCCTCGCGATGAACGCCACGCTCGATGGCCAGACCACCGCGCATTACCTCGCCGAACGCCTCGAAACCTATCCGATCCGCATCACCCAGCTCGCCCACGGCCTGCCCGTCGGCGGCGAGCTCGACTATCTCGACGAAGGCACGCTCGCCCAGGCACTCCGCGCGCGGCGGCCCGTAGCGTAATTTCCCACCCTTGCGGCGGAGCGGGTCGCGAATTAAATCGGCGGCATGGCTCTGTTACCCATCGTCGAAGTCCCGGACCCGCGCCTGCGCCTCATCTCCCAGCCCGTCGAGGAGGTGAACGACGAACTGCGCGCGCTGATCGCCGACATGTTCGATACGATGTACGACGCCCCCGGCATCGGCCTCGCCGCGATCCAGGTCGGCGTGCCCAAACGCGTTATCGTCATGGATCTGCAGGAGGAGGAAGACGAGGAGGGCAAGCCGATCCGGCAGCCGCGTGTCTTCATCAATCCCGAGATCCTCGATCCCGCCGAGGAGCAGTCGGTCTATACCGAAGGCTGCCTGTCGATCCCCGAGCAGTTCGCCGATGTCGAGCGCCCCGCGCGCTGCCGCGTGAAATGGCTGGACGAACAGGGTGCGGCGCATGACGCGCTGTTCGAGGGCCTGCTCGCCACCTGCATCCAGCACGAGATGGACCATCTCGAGGGGATCGTCTTCATCGACCATCTCTCACGCCTCAAGCGCGACATGATCCTCAAGAAGCTCGCCAAGGCGCGGAAAGCCGCGGCCTGATCTAGTCGTCACCCCGGCCTTGTGCCGGGGTCCACCATGCGGCTGGGCGAATCCGTCGAGCTTCCAGCCTTTCCATGACGGCACCGTGGATCCCGGAACAAGTCCGGGATGACGTAGCGGGTTGCTCCCAAGTGCTTCCCCCGCTAAGTTCGCCTTCTGTTCCGGAGGCGCATTTGGACTCGCTCGCTCTCATCGCAATCGTCGTCGCGTTGCTCGGCGGCCTCGCGCTCGGCTGGTTCCTCGGCTCGCGCGGTGTCGCGGAGGCCCGCGCCGAACGCGACAAGCGCGAAAGTGACTTCAAGGCGGCAATCTCCGATCTCAACCGCAAGGACATCGAGCTCGCCACCTTGAAGGCCGAGACCAACGGCCTCGAAGCACGGTTCGCCGAACTCGCCGCACGCGCGCTGGGCGAGGCGCAGGAAGCGTTCCTCAAACGCGCCGACGATCGCTTCAAGCAATCCGAAACGATGGCGGGGGAGAATCTCAAGTCGCTGCTCCAGCCGGTCAACGAACGCCTCCAGCGCTACGAGGAAGGCGTCGCCAAGGTCGAGGCGGAGCGCCGCAACGCGTTCGGCGAACTCAAGGGCCAGATCGAGCAGATGCGGATCGGCACCGAACGCGTCAGCACCGAAGCCGCCAAGCTGGTCAATTCGCTGCGCAACGCGCCCAAGTCGCGCGGCCGCTGGGGCGAGCAGCAGCTGAAGAACGTGCTCGAGACCTGCGGGCTCGCCGAGCACACCGATTTCGAGACCGAAGTCAGCGTCGCGCACGAGGAGGGCGGCCGGCTTCGCCCCGACGCGATCGTCCGTGTCCCCGGCGGCCGCGCGCTGGTGATCGACGCCAAGGTCTCGCTCAACGCCTATCAGGACGCTTTCGGCGCGGTCGACGAGAGCGAGCGCCATATCGGCCTCGCCGCACACGCCGCCTCGATGAAGGCGCATATCAACGCGCTCGGCAACAAGGCCTATTGGAGCCAGTTCGAGGACGCACCCGATTATGTGATCATGTTCGTTCCCGGCGAGCATTTCCTCTCCGCGGCGCTCGAACATGATCACACGCTCTGGGATTTCGCGTTCGAGAAGCGCGTGCTGCTCGCCACGCCGACCAACCTCATCGCGATCGCGCGCACGGTCGCGGCGGTGTGGCGTCAGGAGAAGCTCGCCAAGGAAGCCCGGCAGATCGGCGAACTCGGCAAGGAACTCTACGATCGCCTCGCAAAGGCGCTCGGCGACCTGCGGGTCGTGGGCAGCGGTCTCAACACCGCGGTCAAGAATTTCAACACCTTCGCGACCAGCCTTGAGACGCGCGCGCTGGTCAGCGCCCGAAAGCTCAAGGACCTCAATATCGAGACCGGCGCCCGCGAGATCGAGACGATCCCACCGGTCGAGCTCCTCGCCAGCCATGCCGGCGAGGCCGACCTGTCCGAGGCCGCAGAGTGAGCGAGACGTGACGCCGCCGGATTGATAGTCTGTTGGCGAACTGGGGGAGGTTCGTCATGATTCGAATGCATTGGCTCGCGGCGCTGGCGCTGATCGCGGCAAGCCCCGCGCTGGCGCGGCCGGCTCAGGACACTCCGGAACAGGCCGCGCGCAATGCAAAGCTGGGCGAAGCGCTCGTCGCCATCGACTCGAAGAAGCCGGCCGAGGCAATCGCCATCCTTCAACCTTTGCTTGCCGATTATGAAAAGATCTATGCTGGCGAGAAGCGCAGGATCTACTGCAACCAGACCCCGAAGCAGACGATGATACACCTGCTCGAGGCTACGCTCACGAAGCAGGACGCGATCGCGATCGAGCCCGGCTGGTGCACGGCGCTCTGGGCCCAAGGTTTCGCGCTGATCGATCTGAAGCAGGTCGACGCTGCGGTGCCCTTCCTCGAACGCGCCGTCTCGCTCGCGCCGGCGCACCCGCATTATCTTTCCGAGCTGGGCTATGCCTATCAGGCACAACGCAAGTGGCAGCTTTCCTATGATACTTTCCAGCGCGCCGCCGCCGGCGCCGCGATGGAGGAAGACGATCAGCGCAAGAAATCGCTCCGTCGCGCCTGGTTCGGGATGAGCTATGCCCGGATCGAGCAAGGCCGCCTCGACGAAGCCGAGAAGCTGCTCGGCCAATGCCTCGAACTCACGCCCGACGACCAGAGAGTGAAGGACGAGCTCCAGTACGTCCGCGATCAGCGCAAGAAGACGAGCTGAGTTGGGCTAGCGCCGCCCGGCCGGTGCCAGCGTCAAACGGCCGCCCTGTGCGTTGGTCAGCACCAGCTTGCCGCCCCGGTTGCGCGTGACGCTGAGCGGCTCGCCGAGGATCCGCAGCACGGTGCTTTCCTGCACGTTCTGCGCCCGCTGCGCGCAAGCCATCCGCGTCGTCGCGAGCGGTCCCGCGGTGAGCTTCCCGCGCTGGAAGCGGAAGCTGCCGTTGAAGTTGTTGCAGCTCGCATTTCCGCTGATCCGCTGGCCGCTGAACGTCACCCGCGGGTTGGTGCGCGGCGCCACCGGGCGTCCGTTGATCGCTTCGATCTGCCAATCGCCTTCGAGCGAAGCGGCGGCGGGGTTGGGCCGCCCGGAGAGCACCTCGCCGCCGCAGCCGCGCAGCGTGCGTCCGCCGAGCGTCACCGTCACGGTGTCGTGAAACGTGCGGTCGCTCATCCCGTCGCTGCATTCGACATGCGTGATGTCCACGGTCATCCGGCGCGTCACATAGCGCTCGCCGTTGAAACCGACGATCGGCCGCGGCCTGGCGACGCTGACGGCGCGACCGCCCGCGGGCTGGTAGCGGATCGTCGAGCCGTCGATCGTCAGTGCCCAGAAAGGCTCGGTCCCCAACGCGCGATAGGGCTGGGCATTCGACTGGGCGAGAGCGGGAAGGGCGATCAGCGTCAGCAGTCCGGCGGCGGCAATCTTGATCACGACATATCTCCCTATTTGCGGCCTTTCTGCCGCCGCGCGGCTGAACCGCGCATGGCCGTAACGATCGGCTGCCGTTCAGGATGCTCGCAATGTAGGATTTGCTGTGTCAGTCTCATGCCGGCTCTTTGACATCGTCCGGATCTGTCGACAAACTCTCGCATGAATATTACGTGCCCGCGCAACGAAGTTTCACGATTCGCGGGAAAAGTGCGAAGTTAAGCCGCGCGAATCCTACTCAGCACCTCATACGCCATCACCGCCGTCGCGACTGCGGCGTTGAGGCTGTCGGCCTTGCCGAGCATCGGAATCTTGACCAGCAGGTCGCATTCCTCGGCCATGAAATCGGGCATGCCCTGCGCCTCGTTGCCGGTGAGCAGGAAGGTCGGCGCCTGATAAGCGGGCGCCTTATAGTCGTGCTCGGTATCGAGGCTGAGGCCCACGAGCTGGCCCGGCCCCGAGCGCAGCCACGGCACGAACTCGGCCCAGCTCGCTCTGGCCACCGGCACCGTGAACAGCGCCCCCATGCTGGCGCGCACGGCCTCGACCGAGAAGGGGTCGACGCAGTCGTCGATCAGGATCAGCCCGCCCGCGCCGACCGCGTCGCCGGTCCGCAGGATCGTGCCGAGATTGCCCGGATCGCGCAGCCGCTCGGCGACCAGCCAGATCGGCGCGGCGTTCCGGTCGAGGTCGGCCAGCCCGACCGCGAATTCGGGATAGACGCCCACCACGGCCCCCGGATTGTCCTTGCCGGAGAGCTTGGAGAGGATGGCGGCATTGGTCTCGATCGCCTCGCCGCCGGCCGCCTCGGTGGCCTCGACGAGCGCCCGGACCAGCGGGTGACCGGCCATGTCTCTGGCGAAGAACAGGAACTCGGGCAGCCGCCCGGCCTCGCGCGCCTCGGTCAGGATGCGCAGCCCCTCGGCAAGGAACAGTCCCTCCTCCCGCCGGTGGCGCTTTTCGCGCAACAGCCGGACGCGCTTGATCAGCGGGTTGGAAAAGGCGGTTATCTCGCGGGGCATGGCAGGAGGCCTAATGGCTTAAGTGCTCCTGCGAAAGCAGGAGCCCAGGATAACAAAGGAAATCGCCGGCGGCTCTGGGCTCCTGCTTTCGCAGGAGCACGGCACGATCACTCTTCGCCGAAGCGCGCCTCGACGAGCTCCGCCAGCGCCTGCACCGCCTCGTGCGCGCCGTCGCCCTCGGCGCTGATCGTGATCGTGTCGCCCTTGGCGGCGCCGAGCATCATCAGGTCGAGGATCGAAGTGCCCGAGGCGCTCGATCCGTCCTTCTCGACGATGAGCTCGACCGGGTGACCGGTGGCGAGGGTGACGAACGCCATGCTCGCGCGTGCGTGCAGACCGCGGCGGTTTTCGATCATCACGGTACGGGTCGCCCGGCTCACGCGGCGGCCTCTCCCAAAACCTCGGACGCGACGGTGATATATTTGCGCCCGGCATCGCGCGCGGCGGCGACGGCTTCGGTCACCTTCATCGTCTTGCGCGCGCTGCCCAACCGGATCAGCATCGGCAGGTTGATTCCGGCTATCACCTCGACCCGGCCTGCCTCCATCAGCGAGATGGCGAGGTTGGAAGGCGTGCCGCCGAACAGATCGCTCAACACGATCACCCCGCGCCCTTCGTCGACGCGTGCGATCGCCGCGGCGATGTCCGCGCGGCGGGCCTCCATGTCGTCGTCGGGGCCGATGGAGATCGGTTCGATCCGCTCCTGCTGGCCCACCACATGTTCCATCGCGACCACGAACTCCTCGGCGAGTCGTCCGTGTGTCACGAGCACCAAACCAATCATCTCAAACTCCGCCCCCTGATATGGTCACCGGGGCCCCCTCCAGCGAGTCCTGCGGCGCGGTCTGCAAATCGCGGTGAGTCACCGTGGGCGAAAATCCCTCTTCACGCAACCGCCGCGCCATCCGTTCGGCGACGTGGACCGACCGATGGCGGCCCCCCGTACACCCGAATGCGGCGGTAACATATGCCTTTCCTTCAGCCTGATAGCGAGGAAGCAGCAGGAGCAGCAACGCCTCGATCTGCGCCATCGCCTGTCCGTAGGCGGGATCCTCGGCGATATAGGCCGAGACGTCGTCGTCGCGGCCTGTCCCGGGACGAAGCGATTCGACCCAGTGCGGATTGCGCAGAAATCGCATGTCGAACACCAGATCGGCGTCGCGCGGCAGCCCGCGCGCAAACCCGAACGACGTGATCGTCAGCACCGTCTTGCCCAGCCCGTCGCCCGAGAAGGTCGCACGGACCTGTTGCTGCAGCTCGTTGGACGAGAGCGTGGTGGTGTCGATCAGCCGATTGGACCAGCGCCGCAGCGGCATGAGCAGTTCGCGCTCGCGGGCGATGCCGTCGCTCGCCGGGCGGTCCTGCGCCAGCGGGTGACGCCGCCGCGTTTCCGAATAGCGGCGCTCGAGCTCCGATCCTGAGCATTCGAGGAACAGCGTGCCGACATGATGGCCGTCCTCACTCAGCTTCTTGATGCGACGGACGATGCTCTCGGCGTCGAAGCCGCGAGTCTGGGTGCCGATGCCGAGCGCGAGGGGACGCTCGTCGTCGCCGTCGGCGCCTTCGCCGGGCGGAGTATCGAGCAGCCGGTTGAGCAGAAGAAGCGGCAAATTGTCGACTGTCTCCCACCCCAGATCCTCGAGCGTCCGCAATACGGTCGACTTGCCGGCACCCGACATGCCGGTCACGAGTAGGATGTGTTTGGGCCGACGACTCACCGTGCCCCCTGCTTGAGGGCCAGCTCCACCTTGATCGGCGCCGAAGGCTCGAGCGCTGCCAGTGCCAGCACAGGCACGTCGATCCCCGCGATGCGCCGCGTCCGCGCATCTTCGGGGAAGCGAGGCGGGGCATCGAGAATGACGATAAGAAGGTCCACGGGGACGCGCTCCACGCTGGGCATTTCGATAATCCCCAGTCCGCGCACTTCGATCCGTCCGGTGAGATGCGCCGGAGCGCTGGCCAGCAACGCCTTGTCGTTGCGGTGGCAGACCACCTGCCCGTCGGCGACCAACGCAGCACCGCGATCGATCAGGCGGAGTGCGAGATCGGATTTGCCCTCGCCCGAACGGCCTTCGATCAGCACCGCGCGTCCGCCGATCGCGACGCAGGCGCCGTGCACCGTCTCCGAAGAGACTTCCGGAAGCCGGATCTCCGGCATCAGTCGCGCTCCACGAGGGGCAGGCGCACCACGAATCGAGCTCCGCTCAATCGATCTTCTCTCGTTTCCACTGAAATGCTCCCCTGATGGCCTTCGACGATGGTGCGCGCGATGGCAAGGCCTAGCCCCGAATGCTGACCAAAGGCTTCACTTTGGGGACGGACCGAGTGGAATCGTCGGAAGATCGCCTCGTGCGCCTCCTCGGGCACCCCCGGGCCTTCGTCCTCGACTCGCACCACCAATGTCTCGCGGTTGGTCACGGCCGAAATCGTGATCAGGCCGTTCGCGGGCGAGAAGGAGACGGCGTTCTCGATCAGATTCTCGAACACGCGTTCCAGCCGCGCGCCTTCGCCGAGCACGATCAGCGGCCCGTTCGAGCGATGATCGAAGACGATGCGGATGCCGTTCGGGAGCCCGCGGGTCTCGCGCTGGTCGAGCAACGCCTCGATCATCGCGCCGACGTCGACCGGCTCGAACGTGGCGCGGCTGAGCTGTGCGTCGAGCCGTGAGGCATCGGAGATGTCGGTGATCAGCCGGTCGAGCCGGTGGACGTCGTCGCGGACGATCGCCAGCAATTGTTCCTGCAGCTCGGGATCCTTGACCTTGGAAAGCCCTTCCACCGCCGAACGCAGCGAGGCGAGGGGGTTCTTGAGCTCGTGCGTCACGTCGGCCGCAAAGCTCTCGGTCGCGTCGATCCGGGCGCGAAGCGCCTGGCTCATGTCCGAGAGCGCCCGGGCGAGCATGCCGATCTCGTCGCTCCGCTCGGGCAGGCGCGGCACGACCACTTCGCGCGCGCGCCCGAGCCGGACGCGCACGGCGGCCCGTGCCAGTCGGCGCAACGGCCGCACGATCGTCCGCGCGAGGAACAGCGAGAGCAGGATCGAAAGCAGCGAGACGATCGCCAGCACCACGCTCAACCGGAAGCGCTCGGAGCGCACGGTCTGGGTGATGTCGCGCGCGTTCACCGTGGTCATCACCACGCCAAGCTGCGTGATCGGCGCCGCGGCGGTGATGACGGGCGTACGGTCGGGTGCGCGCCAGACGGTGGCGGGGGTGCCGTGCGTCTCGCGGGCGGTGCGGACGTCGGGCCATTCCATGCCGCCGTCGCGCGGTTTCTCGCGATAGAGCGGCGCGCGGTCGGCGCCCACGACCGTGTCGATCGCTGCGTCGAGGAAGCGGGCGGTGGACTGGTTGAACGGATCCTTGTCGGGATCGCGCAGGACGAAGTTGCGCAGCCCCAGCTCATGGCTGTCGGTGATCAGCTTGCCGTTCTCGTCGAACAGGCGGACGCGGGTGCCCGTATCGCGGGCGAGGCTGAGCACGAGCAGGTCTCGGCGTTCGGGCGTGGCCGAGGCGACGGCCTGTGCGATCAGCCGGACTTCGCCGCGCGCCTGTGCCACCCGGCTGTCGACGATCCGGCTGCGATAGGAATCGAGATAGAAGAAGCCGCTGCCGAGCAGTGCCAGCGCGAAGATGTTGACCGCGAGAATCCTCGGCGTGAGGCTGACGCGGTTCGACCATTTGAGCGCGAGGTCGCGCTCGCTATTCGTCCGAGAAGCGGTAACCGGCGCCATACAGCGTTTCGATAGCATCGAACTCCGGATCGACCTGCCGGAATTTGCGCCGCACGCGCTTGATGTGGCTGTCTATGGTGCGATCGTCGACATAGATGTCGTCCTGATAGGCGGCATCCATCAGCTGGTTGCGCGTCTTCACGATGCCCGGGCGCTGGGCGAGCGTTTCGAGGATCAGGAATTCGGTGACGGTCAGCGTCACGTTGGTGCCGCCCCAGGTGACGCGATGCCGCGCCGGATCCATCGTCAGCCGTCCGCGTTCGAGGATCTCCGCCGGCTCCTGCGGCTCGGCGCCCTCGGCGGCAGGCTGCGCCGCCTCGGTGCGGCGCAGGATCGCGCGGATGCGGGCGATCAGCAGCCGCTGGCTGAACGGCTTGGCGATATAATCGTCCGCGCCCATCGCCAGCCCCAGCGCCTCGTCGAGCTCGTCGTCCTTGCTGGTGAGGAAGATCACCGGGATCGCGCTTTTCTCACGCAGCCGCCGCAGCAGCTCGAGCCCGTCCATCTTGGGCATCTTGATGTCGAGCACGGCCAGGTCGGGCGGGTTCTCGATCAGCGCCTTCAACGCGCTTTCGCCATCCGAATAGACGCGGGTGAGGAACCCCTCGGTCTGGAGTGCGATCGAGACGGAGGTCAGGATGTTGCGGTCGTCGTCGACCAGCGCGATCGTGGCGGTCATGCGGCCGCTCGGGCGTTGCTGAAATGCATCACGGCGAGGGGTAGACCAAAGTTCTCGCCCGCTCAATCGGCTGACAACGTTTACTCGGATTGACCCCTCCGCCGCTGCCTGCGTAAGGCGGCGCAATAATATTACCCGTCGCGGAAAACGCGGGGGTTTCCTGCCATTTGGCAGGATGGAGATGGAGGCAAATTGTGACCAAGCGCACCCCGCGCCACGGTCTCGATGCTCAGGGCATCGCGACCGGCGCCACTATATTCTGGAATCTCGAGACCGCGCCCCTGGTGGAGCACGCCGTTCGCCGCGGCGAGGGCAAGCTCACCAAGGACGGACCGCTGGTCGTCGCGACCGGCAAGCACACCGGCCGATCGGCCAACGACAAGTTCATCGTCCGCGACGCCTCGACTGAGAGCACCGTCTGGTGGGGCAAGACCAACAAGGCGATGAACCCCGAGCACTTCGCCGCGCTCAAGGCCGATTTCCTCGCAGAGCTGACGCGGCGCGAGACCTTGTTCGTCCAGGACCTCCATGGCGGCTCGCAGCCCGAGCACCGCGTCAATGTCCGCGTGATCAACGAACTCGCCTGGCACAGCCTGTTCATCCGCACGATGCTCGTCCGGCCCGAGGAAGGCGCGCTCGACGGTTTCGCGCCCGAATACACCATCATCGACTTGCCGAGCTTCCGCGCCGATCCCGATCGCCACGGCACGCGCGGCGAGACCGTGATCGCAGTCAACCTGTCGGAGAAGCTGATCCTGATCGGCGGCACGGCCTATGCCGGCGAGATGAAGAAGAGCGTGTTCGGTCTGCTCAACTATCTGCTGCCGCCCAGGGGCGTGATGCCGATGCACTGCTCGGCGAATATCGGCCCGGACGGCGATACTGCGGTGTTCTTCGGCCTGTCCGGCACCGGCAAGACGACGCTGTCGGCCGATGCCAGCCGCACGCTGATCGGCGACGACGAGCATGGCTGGTCGGACACCGCGGTCTTCAATTTCGAAGGCGGGTGCTACGCCAAGATGATCCGCCTCTCGCCCGAGGCCGAGCCCGAGATCTTCGCGACGACGAAACGCTTCGGCACCGTGCTCGAGAACGTGGTGATGGACGAAGAGAGCCGCACGCTCGATCTCGACGACGCCACGCTCGCCGAGAACAGCCGCGGCGCCTATCCGATCGACTTCATTCCCAACACGTCCGAGCACAATCTCGGCCCGGTGCCGAAGAACATCATCTTCCTCACCGCCGATGCCTTCGGGATCATGCCGCCGATCGCGAAGCTCACGCCCGAACAGGCGATGTACCATTTCCTGTCGGGCTATACCGCCAAGGTCGCCGGCACCGAGATCGGCGTGACCGAGCCCGAGGCGACTTTCTCGACCTGCTTCGGCGCCGCCTTCATGCCACGCCATCCTTCCGAATATGGCAATCTGCTCAAGGAGCGGATCGCCAAGGGCGGCGTGAATTGCTGGCTGGTAAATACTGGCTGGGCAGGAGGCATGGCCACCGAGCCGGGCATCAAGCGGATGCCGATCAAGCTTACCCGCGCTCTGCTCAACGCAGCGCTCGACGGCAGCCTGAACCATGTCGCGTTCCGCATCGATCCGAATTTCGGCTTCCGGGTTCCGGTCAGCGTGGCCGGCGTGGATTCCGCCGTGCTCGATCCGCGCGAAAGCTGGGCGAACAAGGCCCAATATGATGCGACCGCGGCGAAGCTCGTAGACCTGTTCAACGAGAACTTCGCCCAATTCGCCGATCATGTCGACGAAGAGGTGCGACAATCGGCGCCCCGCGCCCCGCTTCCCGCCTGACTTGCCCGGTCATCGATCGGGTCTTTATGAGCCCGATCGATGACCGATTTCTCTCCCCGCCTGTTCGCCTCCGATGCCGAGATCGTCCGTCTCGGCGAAGGGCTGCTCGCATGCAGTCTCGCCAAGGAGGACTGGACGCATGAGGCGCATCTTGCCACCTGCCTGTACTTGCTGACCCGGCGGCCCGATGTTGACCTTGACGCGGAGATCGCCGGGATCATCTCGCGCTTCAACGAGAGCGTCGGCGGCGTGAACGACGACGAGGGTGGCTATCACGATACGATCACCCGCGCCTATCTGGCGGGTGTGCGGCTGTTCCTGCGCGCGCATCCCGAAGCTGGGCTCGCCGAGCGGGTCAACGCGTTGCTGGTCTCGCCGGTGGGGCGCCGCGACTGGCCGCTCGGCTTCTACAGTCGTGAGCGGCTCTTCTCGGTGGAAGCGCGCCGCGGCTTTGTCGAACCGGACCGTGCGCCGTTGCCGGCAATGTGCTAACGAGTCGCGGCAGCGTTCACCCAGGAGGTCCGCGATGAGCATATTCGATGGTATTCTCGGCCAGGTCACCCAGAACGTCGATATCAAGAACCTCGCCGCAAAGATCGGGCTCTCGCCCGAGCAGGTCGAGTCCGCGGTCAGCGCGCTGGCCAAGGCGCATCCCGAACCGGGCGACACCGCGCAGGGCGCCGCCTCGGCAACGGGTCTCCCGCTCGACAAGATCCAGGAGATCATCGGTCATATCGGCGGCGAGGGCGCGCTGGCCAATTTCGCGTCGCTGCTTCAAGGGCAGGCGGGCGGGGTCCTCGGCGCGCTAGACAAGGACGGCGACGGCAATCCCATCAATGACGTGGGCAACATGATATCGGGCCTGTTCGGCAAGAAGTGACGGCAGCCGAATGGCGTCAGGCGACTGCCCTATGGTCGCCGGGCGCGTCTTCTCGCTTGCAGAAATGCGCGCGACCCTTGCCGCCGGTCTTGGAGCGGTAGAGCGCCGAGTCCGCGCGGGAAAGCAGGCGTTCGAGGTCGCGGCCGGCATCGGGCATCATCGCTATGCCTATGCTGGCGGAAATGCTCATGCTCGCGCCGTCGATCGCGTAAGGCGCACTCAGTTTCTTGATGATCCTGCGCGCGAGCATCTCCGCTTCGCCATTTTGCGCGACGCCCGCCTGGAGCACGACGAACTCGTCGCCGCCGAGACGGGCAACGGTATCCTCGGCTCTTACCGTCGCTTCCAGACGCCTGGACACCTGTTGGAGCAGCGAGTCTCCCGCCGGGTGGCCGTGATGGTCGTTGATCGCCTTGAAGCCGTCGAGGTCGATATAGTGGACGGCAACGTTTTCCCCCTTGCGCAAGGCGTGGACGACGGCATCCTGAAATCGGTCGCGCAGCAGAAGCCGGTTTGCCAGCCCTGTCAGCGCGTCATGCTTGGCCAGCTGCGCCATATCATGCTCGATCGTGTGATGTTGAACCGCTGACCGATAAAGGTGCCCCACGCTCTGGAGGCTGAGGGTGGTGATCATTGCAAGCAAAAGCGCCTGAATGGCGAAGAGCTGCGTATGGAGCATCGCCCCGTGATTGCTGAATGCGTGCGCGGCGAGCGCGGCTATTGTCGGGACGGTCGCGAGCAGCAGGCTGACGATGCAAATCCGCGGCCGTACCGAGGTGCGCGACACGACGCCGGCTCCGAAGGCGAAGACGAGGCTCACCGTGATGAGGTGCATGAGCGGCTGGTGATAGGTGAGCGCCCGAACGTTCAGTCCGGCCAGCAGCAGCGCAAATCCGCAGGTTCCGATCGCGTAACGTAGCTCCCAGCGCTTGAGCTGGTTGAGGGAAGCGGCGGCACCGGCGCGTTTGAAGGCCTGCATCGTCCACAGGCGGGCTGCGGTGAGCAGCACGGCGGCGGCGGCCAGCGCGCCGATGATAGGGTCGTGCCATTCAAATGCAAAAAGGGTTGCGATCGCCACGAATACGAAGGCCAGTCCAAAGACGGGCAGGCGCATGTCGAACAGCATGTCGACAAAGTCGCGATAGACGCGCTCTGGTAGCGGGGTGGCCAGATGCCTGGCGCTTCGGCGCCGATCCCGCGGCGCATATTGATCCGACCGTCTCATGCCCCGATAGTGGGTCATCTCCCTTAAAGCGGTGTACACACCTCCCTCAGGCGTTTTACGAAGGTCGCCAGAGTCTTAGCCCTTCCGTGCGGCGACGAACCGATCGACCACGTGCCCCAGCACCGTCATCGGCACATTGCCGCCGAGCACGAGCGCGTCGTTGAAGGCCTTGAAGTCGTAGCGTGGCCCCAGCGCCGCCCTGGCGCGGTCGCGCAGTCGGTTGATCTCGCTGTGCCCGACCTTGTAGCCGCACGCCTGTCCCGGCCACGAGCAGTAACGGTCGACTTCGCCACTGACTTCCTCGACCGACGACCCGTTGGCAGTGACGAACCAGTCGATCGCCTGCTGCCGCGTCCAACGCTTGGCGTGCAGCCCGGTATCGACCACCAGCCGGCACGCGCGGAACCCCAGCGACTGGAGATAACCGAGCTTCTCGGCCGGATTGTCGGCATAGACCCCGAGCTCGTCGGCGAGTTGCTCGGCGTAGAGCGCCCAGCCTTCGGAATAGGCGTTGAACTGGAGCAGGCTCCGGACAAGCGGCAGCTTGAACGTATATTCCCCCTGCCAGACATGGCCGGGGATCGCTTCGTGATAAGCGAGATCGGGCAGGCTGAACCGCGTGTGCAGGCTCGTCGTGCGCAGGTTGATCCAGAACTTGCCGGGAACGGTCCCGTCGATCGAGCCGGGGCCGCCATAGGCGCCGGGTGCGCCCGGCTCCTCCTCGGGCGGCATGCGGCGAACCTCGACATTACCCTTCACCAGCGTGTTGAACGCCTGCGGCATGCGCGCGCGAATGTCGGCGATGCGCGTGTTCAGCAACTTCATGATCTCGGCGCGACCGGGATCGCCTTCGGGGAAAGTGAAGCGCGGGTCCTTGGCGAGCGCTTCCATCCGCGCGCCGACGCTGCCCTGGCTGTAGCCCTCCTTCTTGAGGATGGTGTCCATCTCCGCCTGGATCGCGCGGAGCTGGTCCATGCCCATCTGGTGGACTTCGTCGGGAGTCATCGTAGTCGTGGTGCCGGCGCGTAGCGCCCAGGCATAATAGGCCTCGCCGTCGGCGAACTTCCAGACTCCGGCGTCCGCGGTGGCGCGCTTGCGATGGCGTTCGAGCTCGGCGATCTGCCGGTCGAGTGCCGGGGCGATCTTGTCGTTGGCGAGCATCCAGGCGCCGTTGCCGAAATCGCCTTCCATCCCGGCGGTGCGATTGGCCAGCGACGTGACCAGGCCCCAGCCGGCGGTGTTACCGCCGCGCGCGAGCTTCAATTGGTTCAGGTTCTTGTCGAGCAGGAAGTCGGGGGCGATCACGCCCTTCGCGGCGGCGATCTTGAGCCGCTCGGTCTCGCCGTCGAGCTGATCGGCATAGGATTCGAGCCGGTCGAGATAGGCTTCGGCGTCCTCGCGGGTTTTCACCTGATGATCGGTGTCGAGCATCCGCGGCACATCGATATAGGCGCCGACATTCTGCGCCACCACATAGGGCGTGTTGCGCCAGCTGCCGACGGCGACGTCGCCATAGCCGAAGCCGAACCCCTCCAGCCCGCTGCCATAGGAGGCCTGCACCACTTCGACATTGGTCCGCATCACCGGGCTCAGCGCCGCGGCGTCGAGCCTGGCCAGTTCGGCGAGCGTCTGGCGAAGATGCGCGACGATCTTGCGCTGCCCCTCGGGCGATCGATCGGTGAGCTGGTGCTTGAGCGACGCGCGCTTGTCCTTGTCGATCCCCAGCGACGTGGCGTTTTCGGGATAGAGTTTGAGGAACGCCTCGGCAGTGCGCGTGAGCAGCGCGTCGGCCGCCGCGTCCGCATCGGCGAACAGTGCAGTCGCTTGAGCGGGCAGGGCGGAAGCCGCAAGGGTGCCGGCGGTGCCGAGCAGGAGCTCGCGGCGAGTGGTACGCATGGTCATTCCTTGAAAATCAGGCGATCACAGGCTCGACGGTGAGCGACGTCCCGGTTGCACCGACGATCCGGACATGGCTGCCGATCGGCGTATCGGGGCCGCAGGCGAGCCATTCGCCGTCGCCGACACGGACCTTGCCCTTGCCGGCGACGATCGGCTCGACGACGGTCACCACTTCGCCGATCAGCCGTGCGGCGCGATCGTTGAGCAGCGGGTCGGCGCTCGCGACCGGGTTCCGGGCATACCAGCGCCGCCCGATCGCCACCGCCGCCGAGGTCGCGACGATGAACACCGCCACCTGGAACAGCACTGCGAGTTCGGGGATGATCAGCGTGACCACCCCGGTCAGCGCCGCGCCGGCAGCGACGAAGACGAGGAAGATCCCCGGCATCAGCAATTCGGCGATCGCGAGCACCGCGGCGAGGATGAGCCAGGCGAGCCCGGGCGTGGCGAGCAGCGCGTCCATCGCTCAGTCCTCCTTCGTGCCGAAGGGCGTGGGGCGCGCGCGCGGCGCAGGCGTGGCGGGCGGCGCGGGCGGCTGCGGATTGCGGCCGAGCGCGTCGCGGGCGAGCTCGCCGATCCCGCCCAGCGTGCCGATCAGCTGAGTCGCCTCGACCGGGAACAGGATCGTCTTGGCGTTGGGCGAAGTCGCGAACTTGCTCACGGCCTCGACATATTTCTGCGCGACGAAATAGTTGATCGCCTGGCTCGATCCCTTGGCGATCGCGTCCGACACCAGCTCGGTGGCCTTGGCTTCGGCTTCTGCGGAGCGCTCGCGCGCCTCGGCATCGCGGAATGCGGCTTCGCGCCGGCCCTCGGCCTCGAGGATCTTGGACTGCTTCTGCCCCTCGGCGCGCAGGATCTCGGAAGCCCGCGTGCCCTCGGCCTCGAGGATGTTGGCGCGCTTCTCGCGCTCGGCTTTCATCTGGCGGCCCATCGCGTTGACGATGTCGGCGGGCGGGCGGATGTCCTTGATCTCGACGCGGGTGATCTTGACGCCCCATGGCGTGGTCGCGTGATCGACGACGTTGAGCAGCCGCGCGTTGATCTCGTCGCGCTTCGACAGCGTCTCGTCGAGGTCCATCGATCCCATCACTGTGCGCAGATTGGTCGTGGTGAGCTGGAGCAAGGCGAGATAGAGGTCGGACACCTCATAAGCCGCCTTGGCGGCGTCGAGGACCTGGAAGAACACCACGCCGTCGGTGGAGATCATCGCATTGTCCTTGGTGATGATCTCCTGGCCGGGGATGTCGATCACCTGTTCCATCATGTTCACCTTGCGGCCGACGCGATAGAAAAAGGCGGGGTAGAAATTGAGCCCGGGCGCCGCGACCGCCGTGAAGCGGCCGAAATATTCGATCGTATATTGATAGCCCTGGGTGACGATCTTCACGCTGGAGAAGAGGTAGAGCAGCACCACCGCGACCAGCACGATCAAAAATACGTTCAGCACGTCCATCCCCCGACTCCCCTCGCAATTCCGCTCCCTTGCTAGCATAGAGTCGCGCCATGACCACAGTCTCACTGGCCCCGCGCACTGCGCTGTTCCTGCCCGCCTCCAATCCGCGCGCGATCGCCAAGGCGAGGGAATTAGCCGCGGACATGGTCATCCTCGATCTCGAGGACGCCGTGCGTGACGATGCGAAGGCCGAGGCGCGGACTGCCGCCGTAGCGGCAGCGGGCGAGGGGTTCGGCGATCGGCTCTGCGCGATCCGGGTCAATATCGCCGACTCCGCCGAATTTGCAGCGGACCTCGCCGCGGTGACCCGCTCGGCCTGCGACTTTGTCGTGTTGCCCAAGGTCGAAACGGCGGCACAGGCAATCATGCTTACGCGTGCTACCAGCAAGCCGTTGCTCGCCATGATCGAAACACCGGCGGGAGTGCTCGCCGCTGCCGCGATCGCCGCGGTTCCGAGGGTCGCCGGGTTGATCGCCGGCGTGAACGATCTGCGCGCGACGCTCGGCATCCCCGCGGATGGGGGCCGCGACGGCCTTGCCCTCTCGCTCCAGACGATCGTGCTGGCCGCACGCGCGAACCACATCTGGGCGCTCGACGGAGTCTTCAACGCCCTCGACGATCCCGAAGGGCTCGCCACCGAATGCCGGCACGGGCGCATGCTCGGTTTCGACGGCAAGTCGCTGATCCATCCGAACCAGATCGAGATCGCCGCCGCCGCCTTCGGTGCGAGCGAAGCTGAACTGGCCGAGGCACAGGCTTTGATCGAGGCCGCCACTGGCGGCGCCGAGCGCTTCGGCGATCGGATGATCGAGGCGATGCATGTCGAGCAGGCGCGGGCGCTGATCGAACGGAACCGGCGCTGATCTCGGGGATTTTCCGCTAGCTGGTTTTAGGGGAGGATTATGGCGAAATCTCAAACGCTCTCCCAAGGTGACTTTATACCGGAGCTTCGGACGCTGCACGAGCAGGTACTCGAAATGATCGACGAACTTGAAGCTGTATGCGGACGTCCGGCCCCGGAAGAGGCGGCCTTGGCGGGATTGCGCTATCGGCTGACGCGCACCAGCAGCGCGCGGCGCAAGCTGATCGAGACGCTCTGCGCCGAATTGCAGATGACGCTTCCCGCGGACGAAATTGCCCCCATCCGCGCGCTCCGTGAGTCGAACGTCGTCGCCATGACGTCGTCTTCGGATCACATCGGCACGTGGAGCTTGCGCGAGATCATGAAGGATTGGGCAGGCTATTGCCATGCGTCGCAGCAGATCCGCCGCTCCATGCGGGATCAGGTCGAATTGGAGAAGTCGACGCTCTATCCGTATCTATGATCGGGTAAACGGCTCCGAAACCATCTTTTCTCACATGATCTGAATATCATCGCCGCATGATGCAGATATCCGAGGAGGTGTCGAAATGGACCGTCGCAGCGAGGAACAGCCGCAGGAGCGCCGCGAGCGCGCCGATCGCCGGCAGAATGCCAATCCCGATTATGCCCATGAGGAGCGCCGCAAGCGCGAACGCCGCGCGCGGCACTAGCAGTTTGCCCTGACCGCGGTTACATGGGCCGCCAACCTCCGACTCAGGACTTTGGCGCACCCCATGGATATCCCCCTCGGCCTCACCTTCGACGACGTCCTTCTCTATCCGGGCGAGTCCGAAGTCCTGCCGAGCATGGCCGACACCCGCACCTTCGTGACGCGCAGCCTCGCGCTCAACATCCCGATCATCTCGTCGGCGATGGATACCGTCACCGAAGCCGACATGGCGATCGTCATGGCGCAACTGGGCGGCATCGGTGTCCTCCACCGCAATCTCGACGTGGAAGAGCAGGTCGAGGCGGTCCGCGCGGTCAAGCGCTATGAGAGCGGGATGGTGGTCAATCCGATCACCATGGCCCCCGACGGCACGCTGGGCGAGGCGCGCGCGCTGATGGAGCGCCACAAGATCAGCGGCATCCCGGTGGTGGAGGCGAGCGGCAGGCTTGTCGGCATCGTCACCAATCGCGACGTCCGCTTCGCCGAGAATCCCAGCCAGCCCGTTTCCGAGCTGATGACGCATGACAATCTCGCCACCGTCGCCGCCGGCGTCGGCAAGGAAGAGGCGCGCCGCCTGCTGCACCAGCGCCGGATCGAGAAGCTGCTGGTGGTCGACAACGACTATCGCTGCGTCGGGCTGATCACGGTCAAGGATATCGAGAAGGCGGTCAACTTCCCCAATGCGACCAAGGACCCCGCCGGCCGCCTCTGTGTCGCTGCGGCGACAACGGTAGGCGACAAGGGCTTTGCACGGACCGAGGCGCTCGTCGATGCCGAAGTCGATCTCATCGTCATCGACACTGCGCATGGCCACAACAAGGATGTCGGCCGCGCGGTCGAGCGGGTGAAGAAGCTCTCGAACCGCGTCCAGGTCGTGGCGGGCAACATCGCCACTGCCGAGGCGGCCAAAGCGCTGATCGGTGCGGGCGCGGATGGCCTCAAGGTCGGCATCGGCCCAGGTTCGATCTGCACCACGCGCGTCGTCGCAGGCGTCGGCGTGCCGCAGCTCACCGCGGTGATGGACGCGGCGTCGGAAGCGGCGAAATCGGGCGTACCGGTGATCGCCGATGGCGGGCTTCGCACGTCGGGCGATCTCGCCAAGGCGCTCGCCGCGGGCGCATCGACCTGCATGGTCGGATCGCTGCTCGCGGGCACCGAAGAGGCGCCGGGCGAGACCTTCCTCTATCAGGGCCGGGCGTACAAATCCTATCGCGGCATGGGTTCGGTCGGTGCAATGGCGCGCGGTTCGGCCGACCGCTATTTCCAGCAGGACATCAAGGACCAGCTCAAGCTGGTACCCGAGGGCATCGAGGGCCAGGTCCCCTTCAAGGGCAGCGCGCGCGATGTCGTCCACCAGCTGGTCGGCGGCGTGAAGGCGGCGATGGGCTATGTCGGCGCGCCGACGATCGCCGAATTCCAGAAGAAGGCCAAGTTCGTGCGGATCACCGGCGCGGGCCTGCGCGAAAGCCATGTCCACGACGTGACGATCACCCGCGAGGCGCCGAACTATCCAACGCGCTGAGCCTGGCCGCCGCAATTTGAGCTTCCAATGTAGGATTTCTTCTGCTTCGGGTTGGCAATGCGTTGCGCGGCAAATCTCGGCCTGCTTTTCGAGCGCGCGATGATCTTCGATCCAAAGTTTACGAATGACACGCATCTCCCGCAACTTTGGGATGCTTTCAGGTGACTCCCGCAGCCCGCAGCCAGGCGGCGATCGACCTGCTCGACCGGATCATTGCGGCGGCGCGCGATCAGGGTGCGGCGGCGGACACGCTGATCGCGCGCTGGTTCGCCGAGCGCCGTTATGCCGGATCGAAGGACCGCCGCGCCGTGCGCGAACTGGTCTACGACGCCATTCGGCTGTGCGGCGAGCGACCTGAAAGCGGCCGCGCGGCGATGCTGGCGCTGGTCGCCGCGCGGCCCGGGCTGGCGGAGACGTTCGACGGATCGCCTTACGGTCCTGCGGCGATCGAGGCCGGCGATTCCGTCGCCGTGCCGGGCCATGCGCCGGGCTGGCTGATCAAGAAGCTGCGCGCATCGGATATCGGTATCGAAGAGCAGGCCGCGCTGCTGGCGCGGGCACCGCTGGATGTGCGGGTCAATACGCTCAGGACGTCGCGCGATCGGCTCGTCGCCACGCTCTCTGGAGCCGAGCCGATCGGCTTCGCGCCCGATGCGCTGCGCCTGCCGCATGATACGAGGGTCGATCAGCTTCCCGAATATGCCGCGGGCGAGTTCGAAGTGCAGGATGCGGGCAGCCAGCTGGTCACGCTCGCCGCCGGTGCGCAGCGCGGTCAGCATGTCGTCGATCTCTGCGCGGGCGGGGGCGGCAAGACGCTCGCGCTCGCGGCGTCGATGGCCAATCACGGCAGCATCCTTGCGTGCGATGTCGATCGCGGCCGCCTGCAGCGCCTCCCCGAGCGCGTAGCGCGGGCAGGCGTGACGATTGCAGAAACGCGGCTGCTGAACCCCAATCGCGAGGCCGAGCAGCTTGGCGACCAGGCCGCGCGCGCCGATATCGTCCTCGTCGATGCGCCTTGCTCGGGAACCGGAACCTGGCGCCGCAATCCGGAGGCGCGTTGGCGGCTGACTCGCGAGCGTCTCGACAAATTGGTCGCGACGCAGCGTCACATCATGGGGTTCGCGGCGGAGCTGGTGCGCCCGGGTGGAGCCTTGGTCTATATCGTCTGCTCGGTGCTCGACGATGAAGGCGCGGGGCAGGTGCAGGCGTTTCTCGATGTGTATCCGGGCTGGACCGCACAGGCTCTGACGCTGGGCGCCGGCACGCCCCGCGGTGCGGGAATCCGGCTCACGCCGCTAACGGACTCGACCGATGGCTTTTTTGTCGCGAAGATGATCCGACCGTGATAGCCGTACGCGCCTCAATTTTGGAGATTTTCATGCGGATCACTGCGATTTCGGCCGCCGCCGCGTTGATGGTGCTTTCGGTCTCGACGTCGTTGATGGCCCAGCGTCCCGACGATCAGATCGATCCCAAATCGCTCGCGTTGCTCCAGGAAGGCCGCGCCGCGCAGGCCGCCGGCAATCTCGACGGTGCACAGGACGCGCTGGAAAGCGCGCTGGCGGTGGATCCGCGCAATCGCGAGGCATTCCTCGTGCTCGCCGAGATCGCACGCACGCGCAATCTGCCGGGCAAGGCGATCCGTCTGTATCGTGAGGCGCTCGCACTCGAGCCCAATGATCTCGCGGCGCTGCGCGGGCAGGGCGAGGCATTGGTCGCCAAGGGCGCGACGACGAAGGCGCAGGAGAATCTCGCCCGGATCAAGACGATCTGCAACGGCGCGTGCAACGATGCGACCGTGCTTGCCGCGTCGATCGTGAAGGGGCCGCCCGCGACGGCGACTGCGCAGGCCGAACCGACCAAGCCGGTGCCGGCAAAGCCCTGACCGCTTGCAATGTTGGATTTCGCCCGCTGGGATTAGCAAGCGGGATCTCCGCCGCTCTTTGAACCGACTCATTTTGCGAAGCTCCAGGACGGATCGGCATTTGGCTCTTCCCCTCCCTTGCAGGGAGGGGAGTCAGTTTGTTGAATGTCGATGCGTCCTAGCCGAGCACCCGCGCCAGCGCGACGAACTCTTCGACCGTCACCGTCTCGGCGCGGCGGCTCGAATCCACGCCCAGCTGCTCCATCGCCTCGATCGCGCGAGGCACGCCCTTGAGGCTCTGGCGGAGCATTTTCCGGCGCTGCCCGAACGCGGCGGCAGTCAGCTTTTCGAGCGTCTTCAATTGCACACCCTCGGGCGCCGGTGCGGCGACGATATGGACTACGGCCGACATTACCTTGGGCGGGGGCGTGAATGCCGATCGGTGGACGGTCATCGCGATCCGCGGCGTCGAGCGCCACTGCGCCAGCACTGCGAGCCGGCCATAAGCCTCTGAACCCGCGGGGGCGACGATCCGCTCGGCGACTTCCTTTTGGAACATCAGCGTCAGGCTCGCCCACCACGGCTCCCACGCCGCCGATAGCCAGCCCACCAGCAACGCCGTGCCGACATTGTAGGGCAGATTGGCCACGACATGCGGCTTGCCCACGAATAGCGCCGGTGCATCGACCTCGAGCGCGTCGCCTTCGATCACCTTCAGCCTGCCGGGAAAGTACTCGCCCAGTTCGGCTAGAGCAGGAATGCACCGCCGGTCGCGTTCGACTGCAGTGACCGAGGCGCCGGCCTCCAGCAGCGCGCGGGTCAGCCCGCCGGGGCCGGGGCCGACTTCGAAGACCTCGGCACCGGCCAGATCGCCCGGCACCCTGGCGATGCGGGCGAGCAATTGGTGGTCGAACAGGAAATTCTGCCCCAGCGCCTTGCTCGCGCTGAGACCGTGCCTGCGGATGACCTCACGAAGCGGCGGCAGCTCGGTCACTGGGCGGGCGCGGTCGCTTCCACCCGACGCTCGGCCTGCGCGGAGGCCATGCGGATCGCGGCGATCATCGCCCCGGGATTGGCTTCGTCACGCCCGGCGATGCCGAAAGCGGTGCCGTGATCGGGCGAGGTGCGGACGATCGGCAAGCCCAGCGTGGTGTTCACGCCATCGTCGAAATGGAGCGTCTTGATCGGGATCAGCGCCTGATCGTGATAGAGGCAGAGCGCCGCATCATAGCCGGCGCGGGCGCGGGCATGGAACATGGTGTCGGCGGCGAACGGCCCGACTGCGTCGATCCCTTCGGCGCGCAACTGCTCGATGGCGGGCGCGAGGATATCGATTTCCTCCCGGCCGATCGCGCCGCCCTCGCCGGCGTGCGGATTGAGCCCGGCAAAGGCAAGGCGGGGCCGGTCGATACCGAAATTGCGGTGAAGCCCGCGCGCGGTAACCCGCGCCTTGGCCAGCACCAGCTCGATCGAAATGAGATGCGGTACATCGGCCAGCGGCACATGGACGGTGATCGGCACCACTCGCAGCGTCGGCCCGGCCAGCATCATCACCGTATTGTCGCCGGCGACGCCGCAGCGTTCGGCGACGAACTCGGTTTGCCCGGGATAGGTGAAACCGATGCGATAGAGCAGCGCCTTGGAGACCGGACCGGTGACCAACGCGCTCGCCGCGCCCGAACGCGTCAGCCCGCAGGCCATTTCGAGCGATTGCAGGGCGCAACGCGCGCCATCCACGTCGGGAGTCCCGGGCGTGACGTCGCCCGCATCGCCTACCGAGACGATCGGAAGCGCATCCGCAAAGGCGGCTTCCGCTTCGGCAGGATCGCTGATCAGGGCGATGGGACCGTCCCACACCTTTTGGACTGCGCGGGGATCGCCGACCGCGAAGAAGGGCGCGAGCGAATGCAGTTCGCGCGCATTCCACGCCTTGGCGGTGATCTCCGGGCCGATTCCGGCGGAATCGCCCATGGCGATGGCGAGCGGGGTGGTCATCCGCTCGCCGCGCACCTCAGCGATATTCGACCAGCGCGTCGCGGCGCAGGTCGCGCATCATGCGCTGGGCGCGCAGGTTGGTGCGTTGTTCCTCGATCTGGTTCTGGACCTGCTCGACCGATGGCTCATACGCTTCCTTGGGGTCGTCGCGACCGCACAAAACGAGCACCCGGACGCCGTCTTCGACCGATCCGAACGGCTGAGTCACCTGACCGACCTGGAGTGGCAGGATCATGTTCTGGAGCGCGGGCGGCAGTTCCTTGATCGCGATGCCGTCGCGATCGACGACTTCCGCGCTCTGTGCCTGGGCGACATTGGCGACGTCGCCGCATCCCTTGATCGCGCGCGTCGCGGTGGCGAACTCGCCGGCTCGCGCCGTGGCGGCCGCTTCCGTGGTGCCCTTGGGGAAGGTGATCGCGATCTGGCGCAGGCTCAGCTTGGCGTCCTTGGGATCCGCAGTCAGCACCTTGCGCTTCTCGGCGAGGTACAGGATCGAGAAGCCGGTGGGCAGCTGGATCGGGCCGGCGACTTGGCCGGGCTGCATTTCCTGCGCGGCGCCGGCAAGCTGGTCCGGAAGCATCGCCGGACGCACCCAGCCGAGATCGCCGCCGACCGACTTGGTCGACGCCTCCGAATAGGTCTTGGCGAGATAGTCGAACGGAGCGCCTTCGCGCATCTGCTGGATCATCTTCTGCATGCTCGCATGAACTTCCTGCGCGCGATCCGGCGTGGCGTTCATGTAGATTTCGTAGACGTGATATTCGTCGCTGCCCTTGGCCGCCTTCATGCGATCGATCATCGCCTTCACTTCGGCCTCGCCGACGTTGATGTTGACGCGGCGGCGCAGCAGGCGGTTCCAGGCGATGTCAGCCTCGATCTGGCGGCGGATGGTGCGCTCGGACGCGCCGATTTCCTTCAGCCATGCGCGCATCTGCTCGGGCGTCTTCTGGAAATTCTTCGAAACCCGAGCGAAACTCTGCTCGATCTCCTTCGGATCGACAGTGATCTCGTTGGCCTTGGCCTCCTGGACCTGGAGCGTCTCGTCGATCAGCTGGCGCAGCATCTGAAGCTTCAGCTGGTCGCGCTCCTCGGGCTTCAGGTTGAGCTTGCTGATGCCGATGACCATCGCCATGCGCTGATCGACGTCGGTGCCGGTGATCACCGTGTCGTTGACGATCGCAGTGGGCTTGCGGATGTTGGGATCGCTCTTGCCGAAGAGCTGGAAGTTCGCCGGAAGATCAAGCCCGGTAGTCGGCACCTGCTGATCGGGAACGGTCTGCGCGATCGCAATCGATGCGACACCGGCCAGGCCGAACGCCAAAATAGTCTTGCGGCCGAAGCGAGCCGCCTTTGCAACACCCATGTTCACGTGGAGCCGTACCCTCATCCATCCCGGGGAGATCGTGGCGCATACTCGCCAATTGTGCCTGAACCAAGGCTTGACGGGATTCGGATCACGCCCCGTCGGGCGACACGCTAGCGCCCCAGATTCTTGAATGCCAGCGACAAAAGATAGCTGTTGCCTCGCCGGGCGTCCCCGGTCGTCTCATAATCGCGCTTCCAGGTGACGCCGAGACGAAGGCAGTCATCCTCATAGGTGATCCCGAGCCTGTGGCGTACGGGATCGAAACCGTCGGCCTGCGAAAGAATGTCCTCGTCGCGATTGGTAAGGTCGACGAGGAGAGCGCCCGACACCGACCAGAAGCGGGCGATCTGGACCCGCCCGCCGATCCGGGCCTCCTCGCGATCCTGCAGATCCTCGAGCCTGGCGTCGATATTGCGATTGAGGCGGAGATACCCGACCTGGAAATAAGTGCTTCTCGAGCCGACGGTCGCGTCGATCTCGTTGCGCCGAACGGCGAAGGTGTCCTTGTCGATCCGGTAGCGGTGCGTGAAGCTCACGAAATCGCGGAAGCGGACCACGGTGCGCCCGACGATGTCGGATACGCGGTCGGTCAGACCGGTACCGTCGGGGAAGATCGTCGGCCGCGAGGTGAGGCGGTAGCTTTGCCCCACATTCGCATCGACGCTGAACCCGGGCAGATACAGCGAATAGTCGACGCCCCAGGTGAAGCGGGTCGAATCCTCGAACCGGTCATAACCGGGGAAGCGATTGAGCGCGAAAAGGTTGGAATCCTCGAGGTCGACCGCACGCGCATCCTCGTTGGGGACGGCGAGGTTTTCGAGCTTGGGCGCGGCGACGATCTGGATCCGCGGCGTGATTTTCTGGGTGCCGCCGAGGAACTCGCCGACGAACGGCCATTTGACGTCCACAGCGGCCGCCGCGATGCCCCGGAAGTGGAAGCCTTCTCCGCCGCGATAGCTGGGGACGAGCGTCGATAGCGTGTCGTCGGTGTTATAGGCGTCTACCCGGCCATAAGCAGTGAAGGTGACTTCCTGGCCCCAGTTGGTGAGCTTGCGCAGGTCCCAGCGGGCGCTGGCGAAGGCGCGCTGCGAATCCTGGCCGTCCGAACGCCCGATCGCCAGCGTGTTGAGCTGGAACTCCAAGCGCCCGCCGAGCAGGCCCTCGTCCATTCGCCGGCGATAGTCGAGCTCGGGCAACACGAAGGGCTGGAGGCCCTGCCGCTCGCCGACGCGCAGCGTCTGCACCGCCCAGGCATTGATCGAGAAATAGCTGTCCGGATCGATGCGCTCGACCCGCACATTGTTGCGCAGCCGATCGTCGCGCGAGATGTCGTAGCGGCGGAGGAAGGTGCGATCGGTGGTGAGGCGAATCGAGGCGCTGGCGCTCCATTCAGGCGAGAACTGGAACCGGCCCGCCGCGTCGAGATAGCCGCGAAAATTATTGCTCGACGTGGCGGGCGTAGTCGGCACCGTGAGGTCGTCGGCGCGGCGGCTGTAGGTGCCGTACCCGGTCACGCGATAGGCGCCGAAGCTCTCGACCGCGCGATACTCGCCCTGCAGCATCGGCAGTGCTTCGGTGAACACGCGCGGCGTGATCGTCAGGTCGCGGTTCGGCGCGAGGCTGAAGAAATAGGGAAGGGCGATCTGAAAGCCGTTGGTGCGATCCAGTCGCACGTCGGGCGTCAGGAAGCCATCGTCGCTGGTGCCGCCCGCCGGATGCGAGAAGACGGGAAGCGGGATCGAGGCGAAGCCGAACACCGAGATCCGCGCGCCGGTATAGCGGATGCGCTTCTTGGTCGGATCATAGACCACGCGCCGGGCGGTGATCTTCCACGAGGGCTCTTTGGGGCAACCTTCCGAATCGGTCACCGCGCACGGCGTATAGGCCGCATTCTCGACCGTGATGACGCCATTGTCCCGATGCCCGCGCTGGGCGGCGATCCGGCCGCCCGCCTCGAGCACGACGAGCATGTTCTCGACTGCGCCGTCCTTGAGCGTGTCCGTCAGCTCGATATGGTCGCCATAAGCGGCGTCGCCCTCGGGATTGACGATGACGATGTTGCCCTCGGCGACGACCTTTCCGGTCTTGCGGTTCCAGACGATCTTGTCGGCGCGGAGGCGATCGCTGCGACGGTACAGCCGGACGTCGCCGCTCGCGGTGACGACGTCGTTCTCATAGTCATAGTCGAGCTGGTCGGCGTTGAACTGGACTTCGTCGGGGTTGGTCGAGGTCGCCTCTGTTGAGGGCGGCGGCACCTCGACGGGGCGGTCCTGCAGGTTCGCGGCGGGTATTTCGACGGTTTGCGGAGAGACGGGCTGGCTCGCGGACGCCTCGCGCGGGTCGGCAGTCTCCTGCGCCCGCGCCTGCGCCGCGAGGCACAGGCCGAGCGCGGCCGAGAGCAGCAGTGCCTTGCGCGAAACGACCATTCCCACCTTTATCTTCACTCCCGGGCACACGGCACCGCCCGCCCTATCGCAGCGGTTGCGGCATCGCAACGTCACGTGCGTTGGCCCGAACGCGCGGAACCGCTAACAGGAGCCATGCAAGTCGACTTCTATCATCTCACCAGATTGCCTCTCGAACGGGCATTGCCGCAGATCGCCGAGAAGGTGCTCGCCACCGGCGGACGGCTGGTAATCGTGGCGGGAGAAGAAGGCCGGCGTGCCCAACTCGATCAGTTGCTGTGGAATTATGCCGCGGAGAGCTTCCTGCCGCACGGCCAGGCCGGTGGCGAAGACGATGCGCGCCAGCCGGTGCTCATCGCCGCGAATCCCGAAGCGGCGAACGGCGCCCGCAACATCGCGCTGGCGGACGGCATCTGGCGCGAGGAAGCACTGGGCTTCGACCGCGCCTTCCATTTCTTCGACGAGGAGCGGATCGCCGAGGCGCGGGCGGCGTGGAAGGGGCTGGCCGATCGCGACGGCGTTGAACGAAATTATTGGAAGCAGAACGACGCAGGGCGCTGGGAGAAAGCCGCCTGAGCCCGCGAAAGGTTAGTAAAGGTTAGGCGATCGACATGTTCTTCGCATGTGCGACCACGGTCAAAGAGCGGCGCCCCGTGCCGGGCGCGAGCCGACTTCAGCAGACGAAATCCTACATTGCAAGTCGGCCTCGGCTTGCATCCGCGGCGCCCGGGGACTAGGGAGCCGCGACTTTTCCACAACCCAAATACAGGAGCCGCACGGCCATGGCCGCGACCCGGACCTTTTCGATCATCAAGCCCGATGCCACCCGCCGCAACCTGACCGGTGCGGTCACCAAGATGCTCGAGGAAGCCGGCCTGCGCGTCGTCGCTTCGAAGCGCATCCAGATGAGCCGCGAGCAGGCCGAGGGCTTTTACGGCGTCCACCGCGAGCGCCCCTTCTTCAACGATCTGGTCGAGTTCATGATCTCGGGCCCGGTCGTGGTGCAGGTGCTCGAAGGCGAGAACGCCGTGCAGCGCAACCGCGACGTCATGGGCGCCACCAACCCCGCCAATGCCGATGCCGGCACGATCCGCAAGGAACTGGCGGAATCGATCGAGGCGAACTCGGTGCACGGTTCGGATTCGGAAGAGAATGCGGCGATCGAGATCGCCTTCTTCTTCAAGCCCGAAGAGATCGTCGGCTGATTTGCCGCCGCTCTTCGGAGCGGTCGCGAGATAGGAGCGCCGGTGGGGCCATAGGCCTCGCCGGCGTTTCTGCGTTCGCAGAACCCAATTTCGTCTTCCCGGCGAAAGCCGGGATCCAGAGCCACGAGCGACGCTGCAGAGAAACTCTGGGCCGCGGCTTTCGCCGGGGTCACGGAGGGGGCTTTTTCTAGAGCAGGAAATCGGAGCCGTAGAAGTTGAACTCGCCATTCACCTGGAGCTGGAAATCGGCGACACCGTCCCCGTCGGCGTCCGCGAAGATGAAGGTATGGCCGCCTACCTTCTCGTAGCGCAGCTGCCCAGCGGTGCCGGTGAAGGCGTTCGCGCCGAGGAAAGTGAAATTCTGGTTGCCGGCAAGGAGCAGGTCGGCGTCGATATTCGTCACCGAGATGCGATCGCCCTGGCCCCGGCTGAAGTCGAAGATCATGTCCGGGCTGCCCACGCTCGAATCGGCGAGCGCGTCGAAGCGGAACACGTCGCTGCCGGCGCCGCCGAGGAACTGGTCCACTCCGGCGCCGCCGACCAGCGTGTCACTGCCGGCGCCGCCGTCGAGCAGGTCCGCCCCGTCGAGCCCGAACAACGTGTCGCCGCCTTCGCGGCCGGCGATCGTGTCCGCATTCGTCGTGCCGGTGATCGTGTTGCTGGAGGGGGTGCCGGTGAAGCTCGATTCGGCCGCGGCGTTGGACACCGTCACGGCGAGCGTCTGCGTGACGATGTTGGTGCCGTCGGTGGCGCGCACGACGACGTCATAGACATTGTTGCCGCCGGCATCGGCCGGCGCCTCGTAATCGGGCACGGCGCGGAAGGACAATAATCCGTTCCAGGGATTGATCATGAACAATGCGGCGTCGGCGCCGCCGGCGATCGCATAAGGCGTGTTGACGAGAGCCTCCGGATCGACTGCGGCGATCGTCGCGACGACCAGGCTGTTCTCGGAGATCGTCACCGATGCCGAAGCCGCTCCGCCGAACGAAGTGAAGCTCGGCGCTTCGTTGGCGTTGTAGACTCGCACGGTCAGCGCCTGTTCGTCGCTGTCCACACCGTTGCTGGCGGCAACGACGACTTCGTAGCGATTGTCCCCGTCCGCATCGGCGGGCGCCTCGTAATCGGGATCCGCATTCCAGGCGAAGCGGAGCACGCCCGAGACCGCATCGATCTCGAAGCGAGCGGCATCCGCGCCGCCGACGATCGAATAGGCGATGCCCGAACCCGCATCGCCGGTCGCTTCGACGCGCGTCAGATAGCCGATCTGATTCTCGGTCCAGACGAGATTGGCGGCATCGGCTCCGTTTTCGGAAGTGATCGTCACGGTCTCGTCCATGGCGAGCGTGCTGACCCCCGCCAGCTCCGGCATGTCTTGTTCCGGACGGGAGGCCATCTTGCCGCCGTTGACGGCGTCGTGCCTGAGAAACGCCTTCAGTCCAGCTGCAGGCATCGTCGAAGCGAACCAGTCATACGTGACCATGATCACACTCTCCCTTGCAATCGAAGAGACGCATGCTCACGAAAACTTGTTGCCGATTTATGAACTGGCACAAGATCGATCATCTGGTTTTCTTTGTGGCGCGTAGGACGGTAGCCAATATTCAAGATCTCGTCATTCGCAGCCAAGTGTAATGGTCGCGGATCAGCTCCGGGGAAGCGTGATCGTGGCGGTCAGGCCGCCGTCGACGCGATTGGCCAAGGTGATATCGCCGCCAGCGTCGGCGACGATCGCACGAGCGAGGGCGAGGCCGAGGCCGATGCCGCCGGTGTCGCGGTTGCGCGAAGTCTCCAGACGTGTGAACGGATCGAAAACCGCGGCCAGCTTGTCGGCCGGAATTCCGGGCCCCCGATCCGCCACCTCGATTGCCACCGTCTGTTCGCCCGGCAACAGCCTCACCCGCGTGCCGCCGCCATATTTCACCGCGTTCTCGATCAGGTTGCGCACCGCGCGGCGCATCAGCGTAGGGCGCAGGTGCATCTTGAGACGCGGCGCTTCCTCGAACTCGACCTCGTGATCGAGCTCGCGGAAATCGTCGACCACCGCATCGATCAGCGCCGAGAGATCGACATCGACGGGCGGCTCGCTCGGACGGCCGAGGCGCGCGAGCGACAGGATGTCGTCGAGCGTCCGGTTCATCTCGTCGATCGTGTCGGCCATGCGATTTCGGTCGTCGTCGTCCTCGACCGATTCGATGCGGACGCGAAGCGCCGCGAGCGGCGTACGCAGATCGTGACCAATCGCGCCGAGCATGCGATCCTTTTCGTCGAGCATCGCATTCACACGCAGGCTGAGGACGTTGTAGGCGGCGATCACTGCGCGGACGTCGCTGGGGCCGCGCTCCTCGAGGGGAGCGGCACCGTCGCCGGGGCGGAAATCCTGTGCGGCGCCGGCGAGCGACCGCAACGGCTTGGAGATGCGGCGCACGATCCACATCACCGGGAGCAGGATGATCGCATAGAGGATCAGAGTCTGGAACAGCAGGGCCGCGATCAGCCGGCGGTCGGCGCGCGACCAGGGGGCGTTGATAGTGAGCCAGCCCTTTCCGGGCTGCTCGATGGCGATGACGAGCACGGTTCCGCCGCGCACGCGCCCGCGATTCTCCTCGGGCGTGGCCGGACGGAGGCCGGTGTCGATCCTGCCGAAGGGAATGCCGACCTCGCTCAGCTGGCGGCGCAGTTCCTCGGCGACTTCGTCACGCCGCTCCAGTCCGGGCGAAACGGGGTCGGCGGCGACGCGGCGCACGCGACCGCGATCCGGGGAGAGCGGGCGGCCGGACGTCCTCTCGCGCTCGAGCGAGTCGACGATGCGGGTGATCGCCGGGCGCGTCGCCTGGGCGAGGCGGAACTGCGTACGATCGCGCAAGGCGATTGCGAGGTTGATTGCCTGGGCGGTGAACAATGCGACGGCGATCAGCAGCGCCATCTGCCCGGCGAGGCTCTTGGGGAGGAGGCGTTTCATGACCCCCATTCGCAAAGCCAATTTCCCCTCCCTGCAAGGGAGGGGCTGGTGGGTGCGCGCGTCTGCGCGCCCAAAAGACTCACTCGCCGCGCAGCAAGTGCGCCGGCCGGGGCATCGAGCCCCGGCCGGCGCATGACCCACCCCTTGATCCCCTCCCTTGCAGGGAGGGGAGAAAGAAGAGCGCTTCTCAAAGCCGCGTCACTTCGGCGGCGAGGGTGTAGCCGCCGCCCCAGACCGTCTTGATGAGGCTCGGATTCCTCGGATCAGGCTCGATCTTCTTGCGCAGGCGGCTGACCTGATTGTCGATCGCGCGGTCGAAAGCGGCCGCTTCGCGGCCCTGGGTCAGATCGAGCAGCTGGTCACGGGTGAGGACCTGGCGCGGGCGCGTGACCAGCGCGTGGAGCAGGTTGTACTCACCGGTGGAGAGCGGGACCGACACGCCCTCGCGATCGACCAGCGCGCGTTCGCCGGTCCTGAGCACCCAGCCTGCGAAGGCGAAGCTGCCCGTCTCCGGGGCATGCTGCCTGGCACCGCCGGCGGTCCATCGGCGGAGCACGACCTTGATTCGCGCGGCGAGCTCACGCGGAGAGAAGGGCTTCACGACATAATCGTCGGCGCCCATTTCGAGTCCGACGATGCGATCGGTCTCTTCGCTGCGCGCGGTGAGCAGGATGACGGGAGTCTCGCTGGTCTCGCGGATATGGCGGCACAGGCTCAGGCCGTCCTCGCCGGGCATCATGATGTCGAGGATGACGAGATCGATCGCATAAGCCGACATCCGCGCGCGTGCGCCCTCGGCGTCGCCCGCCTGCGTGACGCGAAACCCCTGTTTGGTGAGGTATTGCGCGAGCGGCTCGCGGATCGACCGTTCGTCGTCGACGAGGAGGAGATGAGAGGCTTCGGACATGATGCGACCGTAACAACTCCAGGGACGAAAAGAAGTGCCGGGCGGCGAGAGGAGGGATGCCGCCCGGCCAGGCAGGAGTCAGTTGGCGTCGGGCGCGGCGCCGCCGCGGCGCTCCATCATGCCGCGCATCCGCGCGCGTGCGGCATCGCTTTCGGCCTTGTCGATCTTGCCGTCGCCATTCGTGTCGAGACGGTCGAAGCGCCTGGCGGCCTGTGCCTGCTGCTCGGCGAGCGAGATGGCGCCATCGCCATCGGTATCGGCACGGCCCATCATCCGGCCGCCGCGGCCTTCGCCGCCGCCGGGGCGCTCGTCCTTGCTGATCTTGCCGTCCTTGTTGGTGTCGAGCTTCGCGAAGCGGGCGTCGGTGTCGGCGAGCAGCTCGGCCTTGGTGACGACACCGTCATTATTGACGTCGGCCTTGCCGAAGAAGTCGCCGCGCATCGGGCGATCCTGGGGAGCGGCGGGGACGGGGGTTTCTTGCGCCGCATAAGCGGCGCCGGCGAGCAGCGAGGCGCCGAGCAGGGCGGCGAGGGTCTTCTTCATGACGAAACTCCAGCATGAGAGCGGCCTCTGCCGCGACTGGCATGTCTTTTGGTGGACGGCTGTCGCAGGGGTTTGTCACGGCGGAGAGAAGTTGTCGCAAATTGTCGCCGGAGCTGTCGATGGCGCGCCAGGTTTGCCAAATCTGTTCCCCGGCCTTCGCCGGGGAACAATGGGCCTCAGCCAAAAATGGCTACGCGTTCTCGTTGTGGCTCAGCCAAAAATGGCGACGCCCTGCATCGCTTCGGCCACCGGCTCGCCGGCGGCGTTCCAGATCGCCATGCGCTGGCTCGAATAGCCGTGATGCGCGGTATCCGCCCGGGCGTGGAGCAGCCACCAGCCGTCCTGCGTGGCGGGCTCCGGAGTCAGGAAGTTGATCTGCCAATTGAGCGAGCTGAGCGGAGTCTGGCGCTCGGAAGCGAGCTTGAACGCGCCGGGAGGCAAGGCGTCGCCGATCGCCATCAGCTCGACCATCGGGTGCAAGCCTTCATGGGCGCGGAGGCGGGCCCAGCGGAGCCATTCGGCGGAACCGAGATCGTGCTTCGGGTCCCATAGATTGAAGTTGCCGGTGAAGAAGGTCTCGGGCCCGGTATGGAGTTCGGCGTCGGGTGCGGGCGGAGCGACCGGGCCGCGCGGCGCTTCGTCATGCGCGATCGCCGAGGGGAGCTCGGCCATGAACACGTAGATTGCGCGCAGCCCGAGCCCTGCCTCGGACGTCACGTCGGACTGAATGAAAGCGGCGTTGCGGCCGCGGCGGAGCTTGGTCGCAGTGACGGTCACGGCGCCGGCCAGCGGGCCGATGAACGCGACCTGCGCCGAGCGGAGCGGCGGCAGATCGGGCTCGTGATCGAGCGCGGCCTGCAGCGCGAGCGCGGCCGAGAGGCCGCCGAACGCCGTGCGGCCCTGCATCCAGTCGGTGGGGATCGTGGTGCGGAATCCGGTGTCGGCACGCTCGGCGGCGGCGAGGATGTCGGCGATCGGGGTCATGCGTATTTGTCGCGCAGCGCGCGCTTGAGGACCTTGCCGATCGCGTTGCGCGGCAGTTCGTCGACGCGGCGCAGATCGGTGAGGCGCTGGGTCTTGCCGAGCTTCGTATTGCACCAGGCGAGGATCTCCGCGGGCTCGCCGCTGCCGACATAGAAGCCGACCGGAGTTTCGCCCCATTGCTCGGAAGGCATGCCGACCACGGTGCAATCCGATACGTCTGGATGCTGCGCCAGCACCGCCTCGAGGTCCGAGGGATAGACGTTGAATCCGCCCGAAATGATCAGATCCTTCTTGCGATCGAGCAGGATCAGGAACCCGTCCTCGTCGAAGCGGCCGATATCGCCGTGGCGAATGAAGCGGTTGCCGGATTCGTCGTACCAGGTCGTGGCATGGGTGGCGTCGGCGCGGCCGTGATAGCCGGTCATCATCGCGCCCGAGCGGCCGACGACTTCGCCCGTCTCGCCCGGCGGCACTTCGCGGCCTTCGTCGTCGATCAGGCGGATGTCGTGGCCTTCGATCGGTTTGCCGACGGTGTGGAGCTTGTCGGGATGTGCGTTGCAGACGAGGATCGTGGTGCCGCCACCCTCGGTCATGCCGTAATATTCGACGAGCAGACCAGGCCAGCGTGCCAGCACGTCCGCCTTGAGCGCGGCGGAGAAGGGCGCGCTGGTGCAGGTCTTGAGCGTGAAGCTGGAGAGGTCGAAGCGGTCGAACTCGGGATCGGCCATGATCCGTTGATACTGGACGGGGACCAGCATGGTGACGCTGCCGCGATGCTTCTCGGCGAGCGTCAGATAGTCGCGCGCATCGAACCTCGCCATCAGCACTACCGTGCCGCCCCAGCCGAGCGTGGGGAGGAAGCTGACCAAAGTCGTGTTCGAATAAAGCGGAGTGGCGACCATCGTCACGGCTTCGTCGAAACCGGGAGGCGCGCGGCTGATATGGACCCAGCGCATCGCATGCGGCTGGACGATTCCCTTGGGCGTTCCGGTGGTGCCGGAGGAATAGATGATGTTGAACGGGTCTTCGGGGGTGACGATCGCCGGGGCGGGGGTGCCGTCGCCGAGCCAGCCGTCGAGGTTTTCGAGAGCGACCTTGCGGACGGGAAGGTCGATGTCGTGCGCGGCGTCGTGGAACAGGATCGGCGCGCCGCAATCCGCGACCATCGCCGCGAGCTGGTCGGGCGTCGCGGAGGGGGCGAGCGGCGCCGCGACACAGCCGGCCCGCAGTGCGCCGAGGAAGACGAGGCCGTATTCCAGTGAATTGGGCCCGAGGATCGCGACCGCCTGGCCCGCCTCTACCCCATCGCGCTGGAGCGAGAAGGCGATCCGGTCCATCATGCGGTCGAGCGCCGCATAGGTGACGATGCGGCCGCCGAAGATGAGCGCGGGCTTGTCGCCGCGCTCGCGCCCATGCGCGCGGATGAGATCGGGCAGCGGCGCGAAGTCGCTCGCGAGCATCGTCCCGGCGGTTGGTTCCATGTCCCCCATATGCCCCGAACGCTAACCGACCGCCGACACGAACGCCATACGCAAGTTTCGAAAACGGTCAGTCGGCAACGGACACCTCTTTCACCCGCGGCACGACGCGCAAGACGACGATCAGCAAGGCTGCGAGCGCTAGAGTGGCGGCGAACACGAAATTGCCGGCGGGAAAGCCCCGCTCGGCACCGAAGGCGAGCGCCTGGCTGAGCATCAGCGGCGCGAGGATCAGCGCGACGCTGTTGAGGCTGGCCATGCCGCCCTGCAGCGCGCCCTGATGCTGCGCGTCGGTCATGCGCGAGAGCAGGGCGTTGATCGAAGGATAAGCGAGCGCCTGGAACGCACTGATCGGGATCAGCGCATAGACCATCCAGCCCTCGCGCACGAAGACATAGCCGAGAAAGACCGATCCGCCCGCGAGGATGCCGAGCACTACGGTTCTTTCCTCGCCCCAGCGCTTGATCGCGCGGCCGGTGACGAGCGTCTGGACGAGCGCCATCGCCAGCCCCGAAGCGGCAAGCGACCAGCCGATCGCCTCTTCGTCCCAGCCGAGCGCGATCTCCGACCAGAACGCCCAGGTGGAGGGATAGACCATGTGCGCGAACTGCCAGAGAAACGCGGCGAGCAGCAGCCAGCCTGCATTTCCGGCGTGGAGCAAGGGCCTGAATGCGGCGAAGACGTGCGCATTGCCCCAGCGGAACGCGCGGCGGCGCTCGGGGAGCATGGTCTCGGGCAGGGCGGTCAGGATCCACAGCGCGTTCAATCCGGCCAGCACCGCAGCGGCGATGAAGGGCGCGCGGGCGCCGAGACCCGCCAGCAGCCCGCCCATCGCGGGGCCGAGGATGAAACCGATCCCGAACGCCGCGCCCATCAGCCCGAAGGTGGCACCACGTTTTTCGGGCGGCGTCACGTCGGCGAGCACCGCGTTGGCCGGCCCGTAGGAAGCGCCGGCGACTCCGGCAATCATCCGCCCGACGAACAGCCACGCGATGCTGGGCGCCGCGGCCATGAAGGCATAATCGGCGGCGAAGGCGAGCATCGAGAAGAGCAGGACGGGGCGGCGGCCGAAGCTGTCGCCGAGCGTGCCGAGGATCGGGCCGGCGAAGAACTGCGTGACGGCATAGGCCGCAAGCATATAGCCGCCGATCCGCGCCGCATCCTCGAGGCTGACATGCGCCAACTCGACGATCAGGCGGGGGAGGACGGGCATGACGATGCCGAAGCCGATCGAGTCGATCAGGATCGCGGACAGCACGATCGGCACCGCGCGGTGGTGGAACTGCATCGGCTTCCCCTTTTCGCGCCTCTTTTGGCGGAACAATAGGGGTACGTCAAAGGCCTATCTACGCGTCACCCCGGCCTTGTGCCTCGGTGCCGGCAATGGGTCTGCCCGCCCTTTGTCGCGAAGCCCGCTTGACGCGGGCGTCACCATACCGCAGTTTCGAATCGAGCCGAGTACGGTAGGGAGAGGATGATGGCGACCGCACCCGAGATCGACGCGCCGGCGGATTCGCTCGACGCATTCCGCGCGCAAGTCCGCGCATGGCTGGCGGCGCATTTCCCGCCTTCGCTCAAGGGCAAGGACAATGCGATGTCGGCGGTCGAGGGGCCGCACGCGAATTCGCCCGAGGAAGACGCCTGGCAGCAGGCGATGGGCGAGAAGGGTTGGGGCGTGCCGACCTGGCCCAGCGAATATGGCGGCGGCGGGCTGAGCCGTGCCGAGGCGCACGTGCTGCAGGAGGAAATGGCCCGGATCGGTGCGTGGAATCCGATCGGCGGGATGGGCGTGATGATGTTCGGGCCGACCTTGCTCGAATATGGCAGCGAGGCGCAGAAACGCGAGCATATCCCGCCGATCGCCAAGGGCACGGTGCGCTGGTGCCAGGGCTATTCGGAGCCGGGCGCGGGATCGGACCTCGCCTCGCTCCAATGCTTCGCCGAGGATCGGGGCGACCATTATGTCGTCAACGGCCAGAAGACCTGGACCAGCGGCGGGCAATGGGCCGACAAATGCTTCATGCTCGTCCGGACGGACAAGACGAAGAAGCATGAGGGCATCACCTTCCTGCTCTGCGACATGGACACGCCGGGCGTCGAGGTGAAGCCGATCCGCCTGATCTCGGGATCGTCGCCGTTCTGCGAGACCTTCTTCACCGATGTGAAGGTGCCGAAGGCCAATCGCGTCGGCGAGGAAGGTCAAGGCTGGACGATCGGCAAGAGGCTGCTCCAGCACGAGCGTTCGAGCCTGTCGGGCGGCGGCTCGGCGGCGGGACGGATGTTCGCCGGCGCGCCGCTGGGGCAGCTCGCCAAGAAACATGTCGGCGTGGACGAGCAGGGGCGGATCGCCGATGCCGATCTGCGCACCCGGATCGTCCGGCACGAAATGGACCTGCGCGCCTTCATGCTGACGCTGCGGCGCGCCGCCTCGGAGGCGAAATCGAACCAGGGACCCTCGGCCGCTACCTCGATCATGAAGAACGTCGGGGCGCGGATCATGCAGGAACGCTCCGAGCTGCTGATCGAAATCCGCGGACTCGCCGGGCTCGGCTGGGAAGGTGATGGGTTCGAAGAGGATGCGCTCAAGGACGTGCGCGCCTGGCTCTTCGGCAAGGCAGTGTCGATCTATGGCGGGTCGAGCGAAATCCAGAACAACGTGATCGCCAAGCGCATCCTGGGGATGCTGGATCATCAGTGAATAGGAAAACCCTCTCCCGCTTGCGGGAGAGGGTTGGGTGAGGGTGAGTCGGGGAAGGGCCGGGCGTGCATTGCGCTGAACCCTCACCCCGGCCCTCTCCCGCAAGCGGGAGAGGGAGAAGGGGAGTTTATGGCCGTACTGACCGAAGAACAGACGATGCTGCGCGACATGGCGCGCGAATGGGCGGACAATGAATCGCCCGTCACCGCCTTCCGCAAGATGCGCGATGCGGCGCCGGCGGAATTCTACGACGTCGAAGCATGGCGCGCGCAGGCCGAGATGGGCTGGGCCGGGATATTGATTCCCGAGGCACATGGCGGCGCGGGAATGGGCTATCTGTCGCTGGGTCTCGTGCTCGAGCAGCTCGGCCGCAACCTCGCCGCGACGCCACTCGCCGCAACCGCCGCGGCGACGAGCGCGCTGATCCTCGGCGGCTCGGAGGCGCAGCAGGCCGAATGGCTGCCGCGGATCGCCGCGGGCGAGCTCGTCGCCGCGCTGGCGGTGGACGAAGCGCCGCGATTTGCGCCCGAGCGCATCGAAGCGCGGGTCGAGGGCGGCAAGCTCACCGGCATCAAGCAGTTCGTCGCCGAGGGCGACAGCGCGCAATTGTTCGTCGTGGCCGCCATGGACGGGCTGTATCTGGTCTCGGGCGAAGAGGGAGTCACCCGCAGTCCGCGCAAGCTCACCGATTCACGCAGTCATGCCGAAATCCGGTTCGACGGCGCGCCGGCCGAAAAGCTGGAAGGCGGGACGGATCTGCTCACCCAGGTCACCGACCGCGCCGCGGCGGCGCTATGCGCGGAAATGCTCGGCATGGCCGAGGCGGCATTCGCGCAGACCAACGACTATCTCAAGACGCGCGTCCAGTTCGGGCAAGTGCTCGCCTCGTTCCAGGCGCTCCAGCACCGCATGGCGAAGATGTTCACCGAGCTCGAGCTGATGCGATCGGCGGTGGAAGGCGCGCTGGAGGCGATCGATTCCGGCCGGGCCGATGTCAGTCAGGAAGTCAGCCTCGCCAAGGCGGTGGCGGGGGAGACGCTGCATCTCGTCAGCCGCGAGATGGTCCAGCTCCATGGCGGCATCGGCATGACCGACGAGCACGACGCGGGCTTCTATCTCAAGCGCGCGCGCGTGCTCGAGGCGATGTGGGGCAACGCCGCCTGGCATCGTGACCGGTTTGCGCGGCTGGGCGGTTATTGATCGGCCGCAGGTTTCTGGGCTGCGAGCCCATTAAACCTGTTGAGTTGACTAAGGGCTGAGCCTCTCTTCGTCATCCCCGCGAAAGCGGGGACCCATCTCCCGAGCGAGCGGCAAAATGCACCGGCGCGATTGTGGATAATGCTGGAGATGGGCCCCCGCTTTCGCGGGGGTGACGCGCTTTGACATGAGTCCGACACTCTTCGCCTCACTTTCGGTTTCGCTCGAAACGAACGGGAGAGGTTGCTGCGGCACGCTCAAGCGTCTTGCACGCCTGCTTTCTGAAAGCTGGCCTACTGTAGCGCGCCTGCCTCCCGACTGGTGCAATCGGGCAACACCTGAGAGCCAGTCCCGCTTTGCAACTTTTGTTATGCTTGACGGCCTCTGGGGAAAAGGCTGTATTTCGAGGGTAGGGTATGGAACCGCAAAGTGTTCCGGCCCGTGGTGGGAGAGATGATGATGCGGTTACGCCTTATGTCGGCCTGTGCGGTTCCGGCCATGATCGTGGCGCTCGCAGTGCCCGCTTACGCACAAGATACCCAGGACACCACGACCGAGGCCGACCAGCAGAGCGGCGGTTATGATGCGAACGAGATCGTCGTGACGGCGCAGGGCCGCGCGCAGGTGCTCGCCGACGTGCCGCTCGCGGTCTCGGCGATCAGCGCCGAGACGCTCCAGCAATCGGGCGCGAACGACATTCGCCAATTGAACCAGGTGGCGCCGTCGCTGCTCGTCTCCTCGACCGGCAGCGAGGCCAATGGTTCGGCGCGTATCCGCGGCATCGGCACCGTCGGCGACAATCCCGGCCTCGAAAGCTCGGTCGCGGTGTTCATCGACGGCGTCTATCGCTCGCGTTCGGGCATTGGCCTCAACGAATTGGGCGAGATCGACCGGATCGAAGTGCTGCGCGGGCCCCAGGGCACTTTGGGCGGCCGCAACGCGTCGGCGGGCCTGATCCACATCTTCAGCAAGGCGCCTGCGCCGACCTTCTCGGCGGGTGCCGAAGCCACCTACGGCAATTACGATCAGATCCGCCTCTCGGGCTATCTCAACACGCCGCTGGGCGACACGCTCGCCGCGCGCGTGGACGGCGTCTACGTGAAGCGCGACGGTTTCTATCACGATGTCGTCAACGATCGCGACATCAACGATCGCAACCGCTTTTTCGTGCGCGGGCAACTGATGTTCGAGCCGTCGAGCGATCTTTCGATCCGGCTGATCGGCGACTATACCAAGCGCGACGAGGAATGCTGCGCCGCAACCTATGTCAATCGCAGCATGAACCCATATATCGGCGGGCTCAACGATCCGGCGCAGAACAGCATCATCCGGGTGCTGGGCGCGTTGGGGCAGCCCGCGGCGGCGTTCACCGAAGGCTATAGCCGCGACATCTACGTGACCCCCGGCCGCAGCTACAAGGGCACGACGGAGGACTGGGGCGCATCGCTGCAGATCGACTGGAATCTCGGCGGCGCAAAGCTGACTTCGATCACCGGCTATCGCGACTATTCGAGCGATCAGGGATCCGACACCGACTATAGCTATGTCGACATCCTCTATCGCGCCGCGGACGGCAATTCCGCACGCAGCTTCAAGACCTTCAGCCAGGAATTGCGGCTCCAGGGCACCGCGTTCAACGAGAAGCTCGACTGGCTGATCGGCGGCTATTACGCCAACGAGGATCTCGAGGTCACCGACAACCTCCGCTTCGGCAATCAATATGGCCGCTTCGCGACGTGTCGCCTGATCTCGGGCGGCGGTCTGGCGGGGCTCTATTCGCCGACCTCGGCGGGGTGCCTCGCGGCGCGTCCGGCGGCATTCGGCGCCGCGTCGCCGCTGATCTATGCGGCGATCGACCGGCTCGACGGGATCAACAATCGCGGTTCGACGCTCGACGTCTATAACCAGAACAGCCGAAACTGGGCGCTGTTCACGCACAATATCGTCCATGTCGCCAAGGGCTTGGATCTGACTTTGGGCCTTCGCTACACCAATGAGCGCAAGAAGTTCGACGCGACCTTCGGCAACGACAATGTCGCCTGCGCGCAGAACCAGGCATCGATCCTCGCCTTGCGCGCGAACGCGGCGCTGACCGCGGTGGTCGACGGCATCCTCGGCCTTTCGTGCCAGGGCAATTCCACTTCCGAGCTCAACGGCGTCTCGATCAACGACGAGCGCAAGGAAGACGAATTCACCGGCACTGCGGTGATCTCGTACAAGGCGACCGAGGATCTGCTGCTCTACGGCAGCTATTCGCGCGGCTACAAAGCGGGCGGCTTCAACCTCGACCGCTCGGCGCTCAAGGTGCCGATCCTGCCCTTCGGCGGGCAGGCGGGCGCACAGGCGCTGGTGCACAATCTCCAGTTCGATCCGGAGACCGTCAACGCCTTCGAGATCGGCCTAAAATATTCGACCGGTCCGTTCAGCCTGAACATCGCCGCGTTCCGCCAGGAGTTCAAAAACTTCCAGCTCAACACGTTCAACGGCACGGTCTTCCTCGTCCAGAACGTCAATGGCTGCAGCGACAATCTGAACGGCGGCGATCGCGACCAGAGCAAATTCCCGACCGCAAGCAACTACAATGCCGCCGCCGGCACCACCGGATCGTGTGCCGCGGACAACGTCACTTATGGCGTGCGCTCACAGGGCGTCGAACTCGAGGCCTCGCTGGTGCCGCATCGCGACATCCGCGTGGGGCTGGGCCTGACCTATTCGGAGACGAAATATCGCGACCAGCTCGTCGGCACCGCCGCCGGCGCGCCGCTCGATCAGGCGCTCCGGAAATTGCCGGGCGACAATCTGTCGAACGCTCCCGAGATCGTCGCGACCGCGTCGTTCGCGTGGACGCCGGACATCGGCAGTTCGGGGCTGAGCGGCCTGCTCTATTTCGACAGCCGCCTGACCGACGACTACAATACCGGCTCGGACCTGTTCCCGCAGAAGGAGCAGGACAGCTATGCGGTCTTCAATGCCCGCATCGGCATCCGGGGCAAGGATCAGCGCTGGGCGCTCGAATTCTGGGGGCAGAATATCTTCAACGAGAACTACACCCAGGTCGGGTTCAACTCGCCGTTCCAGGAAGGCTCGGTCGGCGCGCCCTTCACCGATCCGCAATATCCGGGCGGCCGGCAGATCTTCTCGGCCTTCCTGGCCGAACCGCGGACTTATGGCGTGACGGTGCGTTCGCGCTTCTGAACGCGTGCGGGGGAGCGGCCGGTCCGCTCCCTCTTCTTCACCCTGGCGGCGAAAGCTGCCGGCGTCAGTCCTTGAGCACCCGATCGTCGAACAGGCCGTAAGCAAGCGTCGAGGCATAGAATGCCACGGCCTTTTCCCGCGGCATCGTGCTCGCCCATTTGCGCATGTCGAAGGCGGCGTTCTGGAGCGCCATCAGCGCCTGCGACGCGACGAGCGGGTCGATCGCGCGGATCGAGCCTTCGGCGATGCCGTCCGACAGCATGCCTGCGAAGCGGCGGGCGATGCGGTTCGAACGATCGATCATCGTGGTGCGCACGCGCGGTGGGAGGCCCGACAGCGCGGTGGTGCGGAGCAACGGACCGCGCTCGGAGAATTGATAATCGAGCAAGGTCGCGACGGTGCTCTCGAGCCGTTCCCAATGGCTGCCTTCGTGGCTCTCCGCGAGGCGCTGGGCGTCGGCGATGATGTCGAAGCTGCGCTTGTAGCAGGCGATGACCAGCTCGTCCTTGGCATCGAGATGGTGGTAGAAGCTGCCCTTGGTGACGTTGAGCTCGGAGGCGATGCGCTGCACCGAGGCGCCGCGATAGCCGAGTTCGTTGATCAGCCGCGTGGCGGCGAGCAGAAAGGCCTCGCGCCCCGGCTCGGGCTCGTCATGCTCGAGGTCGAGCAGTTCGGGCGCCCAGCCCTGTCCGGGCGCGGCGATGCCCGATCGGAACACGTCCATCAGCCGCGCCTCGACGCGCGGATATTCGTCGACTTCGTAGCGCGGCAGCCACGCAGTGAGCCAGAAGGTGTTCTCGAGCAGCACGTGCGCGCGGGCGCCATGGAGGTCGGTCTCGGCCCGGCTCGCGCCATTGCCCCAGAGGCTGCGGGTCTTGCGGAAGATGTTGCGCCAGCCGGTGAGGAGCTGGCCCTTCATCGGGTCTTCCATCGCGCGCAGATCGGAGAGGATCGCGAAATCGCGCTCCTCGCCGCGGCGGATGCGGGCAAGCCGCTCCATGTTGATGTTGAGATAGCGCGCGACCCGCGCTTCGGGCGTCGGCGCCTCGAGTGCGGCGTCGAGCATCGCATCGAGCCGCTCGAGCGTCTGCTCGAAGGCCGCTGCGGCGAGGTCTTCCTTGCGCTTGAAGTAATAGGTGACCGAAGTCGTGTTGAGCCCGACGCGTCGCGCGACGTCGGCGAAGGTCATGCCCTTCGCGCTCTGCTCGTTGATCGCGTCGGCGGCCGCGGCGAGGATCGCATCACGCTTCGCCTGGAAGCGCTTGGTGCCGCCGCCGCTCTCGATGTTCCCGGGTGCATTCATTGCAATCCAGTCTAGCGATTTCGTGGCGCAGCCAAAGCGTTTTTTGAAGATGTGTGTCCTGATTTTTCTCTACGCTCGGCCCCTTTACCGAATATGCGGTACGCTCTAGGCAGGGGCGGATAACCGAACTGGAGGGTGCTGCGATGGACTTCACGCTGAGCGAGCGGGAAACCTGGTTCCGCGATCGGGTGAAGGCGTTCATCGATGGCGAGATCCGCCCGCGCGACGCCGATTATCGCGCGCAGCAGCAGGAGGGCGACCGGTGGAAAGTGCTCCCGGTGATCGAGGAGATGAAGGAAAAGGCGAAGGCCGCCGGGCTGTGGAATTTCTTCATGCCGCCGCATTCCGGCGGACCCCAGGTCGACGACAGTTTCGCCTTCGAGGGCACGCAGCTCAGCAACCTCGAATATGCTTTGTGTGCAGAGGAGATGGGACGGCTCGGCTGGGCCTCGGAATGCTTCAATTGTTCGGCGCCCGACACCGGCAACATGGAAGTGCTCCATCGCTACGGCACCCGCGCGCAGAAGGATGCGTGGCTCAAACCGCTGATGGAGGGGGATATCCGATCGGCCTTCCTGATGACCGAGCCGGCGGTCGCCTCCTCCGATGCGACGAACATCGAGACGCGGATGGAGCGGGACGGCGATCATTATGTGATCAACGGGCGGAAATGGTGGTCCTCGGGGGTCGGCGATCCGCGCTGCAGGATCGCCATCGTCATGGGCAAGACCAGCCCGGAGGCTTCGCGGCATTCCCAGCAGAGCCAGATTCTGGTGCCGCTCGACGCGCCGGGCGTGCGCATCGAACGGATGCTTTCGGTTTTCGGGTATGATCATGCGCCGCATGGGCATGGCGAAGTCGTGCTCGAGAATGTGCGGGTTCCGGTGGAAAATGTCCTGCTCGGCGAAGGCCGCGGATTCGAGATCGCGCAAGGGCGGCTCGGGCCGGGGCGGATCCATCACTGCATGCGGACGATCGGCGTGGCCGAGGAAGCGATCGCGGCGATGGCGAAGCGGCTGGTGAGCCGGATCGCGTTCGGCAAAAGACTCTCGGACCATTCGGTGTGGGAGCAGCGCATCGCCCGCGCTCGCATCGACATCGAGATGACGCGGCTGCTCTGCCTCAAGGCGGCGGACATGATGGACAAGGCCGGCAACAAGGCCGCGCAGCTCGAGATCGCGATGATCAAGGTGCAGGCGCCGACGATGGCGCTGCAGATCATCGACGACGCGATCCAGGCGCATGGCGGCGCGGGCGTATCGAGCGACTTCGGACTGGCGCACGACTGGGCGGGAATCCGAACGCTGCGCCTCGCCGACGGGCCGGACGAAGTCCACAACCGGGCGATCGCGCGGGCGGAGTTCGGGAAATACGGGGACTTCAAGGCAGATCGGGTGAGCAGCGGCGAGATCGGCGTGAGCCGCTAGCAGCGAAAGTGTTCCCCTCCCGCTTGCGGGAGGGGCAAGGGGAGGGTGCGACGGGGAGGTTCGCGCGACTCGCGCACGTCAGACCCTCCCCCAACCCCTCCCGCAAGCGGGAGGGGAGCAGAGACGGATAGCGGGAGGAGAGATGAAAGCAGCCGTATTGTTCGAAGCCGGGAAGCCGCTCGAGATCACCGAAGTCCTGGTCTCCAAGCCCGGCCCGCGCGAGGTGTTGATCCGCACCGTCGCCTGCGGGGTGTGCCGTTCGGACCTGCACTTCGTCGACGGCGCGTTTCCGCATCCGGTGCCGACGGTGCCGGGGCACGAGGCGGCGGGCGTGATCGAGGCCGTCGGCAGCGACGTCGCGCATCTGAAGCCCGGCGATCACGTCATCACCTTCTTTACGGTGTTCTGTGGGGCCTGCGAGATGTGCGTAACCGGGCGGCCCTCGCTCTGCATCGATCCGTCGACCCGGCGCCCGGCCGATGCCGAGCCGCGGCTGAAGCTCGCCGACGGAACGCCGCTCGCACCCTTCCTCAATCTCTCCGCCTTTGCCGAAATGATGCTGGTCCACGAGAATGCCTGCGTGGCGATCAGCAAGGAGATGCCGCTCGATCGCGCCGCGTTGCTCGGTTGCGCCGTGATCACCGGCGCGGGCGCGATCTTCAACGACAGCCGGGTGCGGCCCGGCGAGACCGTCGCGGTGATCGGCGCGGGCGGGATCGGGCTGGCGGCGATCAATGCGGCCAAGATCGCCGGCGCCGGACAGATCCTCGCGATCGACCCGATGCCCGAGAAGCGCGAACTCGCGATGAAGCTCGGCGCTACGGGAACGCTCGATCCGAGTTCGGAGACCATCGTCAAGGATGTGCTCAAGCGCACCAACGGGGGCGTCCACTACGCGATCGAGGCAGTGGGACGGCCCAACACCGCCGAACTGGCCTGGAACATCCTCCGCCGCGGCGGCACCGCGACGATCCTGGGAATGATCGCGCCGGGCAACAATGTCAGCCTGCCGGGGCCGACTTTCCTGACCGGCAAGAAGATCCAGGGATCGCTGCTGGGCTCGACGCGCTTTCCGATCGACATGCCCCGGCTGGTCCAGATGTATCTCGACGGACTGCTCGATCTCGACACGATGGTCGCCGAGCGGATCAGGCTGGGAGACGTCAACGCGGCGATGGAGAAGCTCCGCGGCGGGCACAGCGTGCGCTCGGTGATCGAATTCGCATGAGCGACATGGACGAAACCCGCCTCGGCGAGTGGCTCGCGGCGAACGTCGCCGGCTTTGCCGGGCCTTTCGCGATCGAGAAGTTCGCAGGCGGTCAGAGCAACCCGACCTATCGCATTGATGCAGCCAGCGGATCCTATGTCCTGCGCCGGAAACCGTTCGGGCCGATATTGCCCTCGGCCCACGCGGTGGAGCGCGAGCACCAGCTGATCGCAGCGCTGCACCCGACCGGCTTCCCCGTCGCGCGGCCTTATGGGCTTTGCGAAGATGCCGAGGTGATCGGCGCGCCTTTCTACATCATGGAGATGGTCGAGGGGCGGACCTTCTGGGACGGCGCGCTGCCCGACATGGGGGCGATTGAACGAACCGCCGTGTACGAGGCGATCGTCGACACGCTCGCGGCGCTGCATTCGGTCGATTATGAAGCGGTGGGCCTCGGCGAATATGGCAAGCCCGGCAATTATTTCGAGCGGCAGGTGGCGCGCTGGTCGAAGCAATACCGGATGAGCCAGACCGATGACCTGCCCGAGGTCGAGAAATTGATCGAGTGGTTGCCGCGGACGGTGCCGGCGCAGACGCGGACGAGCATCGTCCATGGCGACTTCCGCATCGACAACATGATCTTCGCGCCTGCGGAGCCGCAAGTGCTGGCGGTGCTCGACTGGGAATTGTCGACGCTCGGCGATCCGCTGGCGGACTTCTCCTACTTCCTGATGAGCTGGGTGACCGAGCCCGAGGGGCGTTCGGGCGTGAAGGGCCTGACCGGGCCGACGACCGGCATTCCGACGATCGAGGCCGTGGTCGAGCGCTATTGCGCAGCCACGGGCCGCGACGGGGTGCCCGACCTCAACTGGTATTTCGCATACAACCTCTTCCGACTCACCGGGATCGTCCAGGGGATCAAGAAGCGGATCATCGAGGGCAACGCGTCGAGCGACCAGGCGGCGAAGACGGTCGAGCGGCTCCCCGGGCTGGCGGCATCGGCATGGCATTTCGCGCGGGAGGCAGGGGCGTGAGCCAATTGCCGTCACCCCCGCGAAAGCGGGGGCCCATCTCCTGCCTGCGCCACATGCATGACAGGGGTAGATACATTTGGCTTCTCTCCGAGATGGGTCCCCGCTTTCGCGGGGATGACGAAAAGGATTGAATATGACCGGGCTATTCGACCTTGCCGGCAAAGTGGCGATCGTTACCGGGTCGACCAAGGGTATCGGCAGAGCGGCGACCGAGGCGCTCGCGGCGCATGGGGCCAAGGTCGTCATATCGAGCCGCAACCAGGATGCGTGCGAGGCGGTCGCGGCGGAGATCGACGCGCGGCACGGGGCCGGGACGGCGCTGGCCGTGGCTGCCAGCATTTCGGACAAGGCGGCGCTCGAACATCTCGTCGCGGAGACCCGGCGTGCGTTCGGGCGCATCGACATACTCGTCTGCAACGCCGCGTCGAATCCCTATTACGGGCCGCTCGAAGGCATCGCCGACGAACAGTTCCGCAAGATCCTCGACAACAACATCCTCTCCAACCACTGGCTGATCCAGATGGTGTCGCCCGAGATGCGGGCGCGGAAGGACGGGTCGATCATCATCGTCTCGTCGATCGGCGGATTGCGCGGGTCGCCGGTGATCGGGGCGTATAATGTCTCCAAGGCCGCCGATTTCCAGCTGGCGCGCAACTACGCGGTCGAGTTCGGGCCGGACAATGTGCGCGTGAACTGCATCGCCCCCGGGCTGATCAAGACGGACTTCGCCCGCGCCTTGTGGGAGGATCCCGAGCGCATCAAGGTGACCAATTCGACCACGCCCTTGCGCCGCATCGGCGAGCCGGAGGAGATTGCCGGCGCGGTGGTCTATCTGGCGAGCAAGGCCAGCGCGTTCATGACCGGGCAGGCGATGGTGATCGATGGCGGCGTGACGATCTAGCCGTCATCCCGGCCTTGTTCCGGGGTCCACGGTGCCGCGCGCAAAGGACTGGAGCCTCTTGCTTCACACCCGGCTGCGTGGTGGACCCCGGAACAAGTCCGGGGTGACGAAAAGGGAGAGGGCAGCATGCGATTCAAGGACAAGGTCGTCATCGTCACCGGCGCGGGATCGGGGATCGGGCGGGCTACCGCGCGGCTGTTCGCCGAAGAGGGTGCGCAGGTCGTCGCCGCCGACCTGAATGAGGCGGTGCACGAGACCAATGCCGGACGGGACGACATGCTCGCCGTACAGATGGACGCAGGCGACGAGGCCGATGTCGAGCGGCTCGTCGCCACTGCCTGCGATCGCTTCGGCGGGCTGGACGTATTTTACGCCAATGCCGGGATCTCGGGCGGGGCTTCGGGAATCCTCGACTCCACCGTCGAGCTCTGGACCGAAGTGCTGCGGGTCAACCTGATCGGCCCCGCGCTGGCGATCAAGCATGCCGCGCCGCGGATCGTCGAGCGCGGCGGCGGCGCCATCCTGTGCACCGCCAGCGTCGCGGGCCTGCGATCGGGCGCGGGCGGGCCGGCTTATTCGGCGAGCAAGGCGGGAGTGATCAACCTCGTCCAGACCGCCGCGCAGCAGCTCTCGACCTCGAATGTGCGGGTCAATGCGATCTGCCCCGGGCTGATCGAGACCGGCATGACCGCGCGCGCGTTCGAATATGCGCGCGAGGTGGGCAAGGAGGACAAGCTCGGACGGCTCAACCCCTTGCGGCGCGCGGGCGCGCCCGAGGAGATCGCCCGCGTGGCGCTGTTTCTCGCCAGCGACGAGGCCAGCTATGTCAACGGTCAAGCCTGGGTGGTGGACGGCGGGCTCTCCTCGAGCCATCCGGTGACGCGGCAGGAGTTCGGCAAGCCCGCTTTCTAGAGTGTCGCCTCGCCGCGCAGGACGGGCACGCAGTTGCCGCCGACGCTGGCGCGGATGCCGTCCGCGGTGCGCCATGCGCGGAGACTGAGGCTGCTGGTACGGCCCAACTCGACGCCCTGGACCGTCTCGAAGCGTGCCTCGTCATCCCCGGTAAGCGACAACAGCAGCGCGGCGAGCGTGGCGTTGGCGCTGCCGGTGGCGGGGTCTTCCCAGGTGCCGGAGAGCGGCGAGAACATGCGGGCGCGGATGCGATTGCCGTCACGGGCGTAGAGGAAGATCGAGAGGCGGTCGCCGGCGCCGAGATGTTCTTCGGCGACGCTGCGATAGGTCGCGACATCGGGAAGCGCGCGAGCGAGCGCCTCGGCGGTGACCTCGACCAAAGTGAAATCGACGCCGACGCTGGCGCGGGTGGGAATGTGCGAGCTGGTCACCAGATCGGAGGCGGCGAGGCCGATGCACGGGGCGATCGCCTCGACGGGCAGCGTGCCGAGTATCTGGAGCGGCTGCGGCGCGTCGATCTCGGCGCCGGTCGGGTGGCCTTCGGCGTCGCGCTCGATGCGGATTTCGACGAGGCCGGCGATCTCCTCGAAACGGAGCACGTCGCCTGCCTCGGGGCGCAGGCCGGCGAGGACATAGCCGGTGCCGACATTCGGGTGGCCGGCAAAGGGCATTTCGGCAGTGCGATGGAAGATGCGCACGCGCGCGGTGTTGGCGGGATCGGCGGGCGGCAGGACGAAGGTCGTCTCGCTATAGTTCATCTCGGCGGCGAGCGCCTGCATCTCGGCGTCGCTCAATCCCTCGGCAGCGGTGAACACCGCGAGCGGATTGCCGCCGAAGCGGGTGTCGGTGAACACGTCGAGGGTGACGTAGGGGAAGCTGCGCGTCGTCATGCGCCGCCTTTTGCTCAACCGCGGTCGTTGCGCAAGCGGATCAGGCCTTCCTGTGCGACGCTGGCGACCAGGCGGCCGTCGCGGCTGTAGATCTTGCCGCGGTTGAAGCCGCGCGAATGGCCGGCCCAGGGGCTGTCGGTGGTGTAGAGCAGCCACTCGTCGAAGCGGAACGGCTCGTGGAGCCAGATCGCGTGGTCGAGGCTGGCGGTCTGGACCTCGCCGGTCATCCAGCTGACGCCGTGCGGGAGCAGGCAGGTGCCGAGCAGAGTCATGTCGCTGGCATAAGCGAGCATCGCGCGGTGGAGCGCGAGATCGTCGGGAAGCGGCGCGACGACGCGGAACCAGCTGTGCTGCTCGGGCGCCATCTTGTCGGGGGCGAACCAGTTGCGCGGGTTGACCGGGCGGATCTCGATCGGGCGGGCGCGCAGGAAGAAGCGGCGGAACTTCTCGGGGACCTGGTCGCGGATCTGCTCGCGCAGCTCGCGTTCGGAGCGGAGCGTGTCGGGATCGGGGACGTCGGGCATCGCGTCCTGGTGGTGCAGGCCTTCGGCGGGCGACTGGAAGCTCGCCGTCATGTTGAGGATCGGCTGGCCCTTCTGCATCGCGACGATGCGGCGATTGGCGAAGCTGCGGCCTTCGAAATCGCGGACGACGCGGTAGATGATCGGGTAATTCTCGTCGCCCGGGCGCATGAAATAGGCGTGAATCGAGTGCGCGACCTTGTCGCCGTCCACCGATCGCTGAGCGGCCTGGAGAGCCTGTGCGACAACCTGCCCTCCGAACACGCGGCCGACGCCGCCGGGAAGGCGGGGGCCGCGATAGAGATCGGTGTCGATCTCCTCGACGTCGAGGAGGGTGGAGAGCAGCTGGACGAGCTCGGCGGGAGTAGGTTCAGGCATCAATATCCCGCCGCCTGCGCCAGCGCGCTGGCGTGGAAATTGGCGTCGCCGAACAGCTCGGCGAGGACACGCGCCCGCTTCATGTAGAAGCCGATATCATATTCGTCGGTCATGCCGATGCCCCCGTGCATCTGGATACCTTCTTGCACTGCCAGCGTGGTGGCGAGACCAGTCATCGCCTTGGCGACCGAGACCGCGTCGGTGGCGCGCTCGTCATTGGCGTCGAGGAGCTGCTGTGCCTTGAGGACGGCGGCGCGGGCGACTTCCATCTCGCTGTAGAGATGCGCGGTGCGGTGCTGGAGCGCCTGGAAGCTGCCGATCAACTGGCCGAACTGCTTACGTTCCTTGAGGTACGACACCGTCATGTCCATCGCGCCGCCGCCGACGCCGAGCAATTCGGCCGACGCGCCGGTGCGTCCGGCGGCGAGCAAGCGGGCGAGGGGGGCGGCGCCCCGATCGACTTCGCCGACCACTGCGTCGGCATCGACTTCGACGCCGTCGAAGGTCAGGCGTGCGGCGAGGCTGGCGTCGGCGAGACGCTGCGGATCGGCGGAGAGACCCTTCGCGTCGGCAGGTACCGCGAAGAGGGTGGTGCCATGATCGGTCGCAGCGGCGACGAGGAGCAGATCGGCGACGTGGCCATGCGCGACGAACTGCTTGGCGCCAGTGAGGCGGAAGCCATTGCCCGAACGCTCAGCCTTCATCGCGATCTTGCCGTCATGCTTGGCGCGCTCGTCGATTGCGAGCGCGGCGACGATCTCGCCGGCGAGAATGCCGGGGAACCAGCGCGCGGCGTGCGGCGTGCCCTTGAGCGCTTCGACCGCGGCGACGGCGGTGGTGAGGAAGGGCGAGGGCGACAGGTTGCGACCGATTTCCTCGAGCACCACCCCTGCCTCGACATGGCCAAGGCCGAGGCCGCGATCGGCTTCGGGGATCAGGATGCCGGTGAGGCCGAGCTCGGCGAACTGCTTCCACAGATCGCGCGAGAATCCGGTGGCGTCATCGGCGTCGCGGAGCGCCCGCATGTGGCTGACGGGAGCGTGCTCGGCGACGAAGTCGCGCGCGGTGTCGTGGAGCATTTGCTGTTCGTCGGTGAGGTAGAGGGGCATTCAATTCTCCCTCTCCCCTTCAGGGGAGAGGGCCGGGGAGAGGGGCAGTCTCTCGCGCCGACCCATGATTGTTTGGAGACTGCCCCTCTCCCTAACCCTCTCCCCTGAAGGGGAGAGGGAATTTCAGCTCGGCAATTCCAATATCCGCTTGGCGATGATGTTGAGTTGGATCTCGGATGTACCGCCCTCGATCGAATTGGCCTTGGTGCGCAGCCAGGCACGCGGCGCGGCACCGTGGTTCGAGGCTTCGCTTTCCCATTCGAGCGTGTCGGAGCCGCCCGCGGCCATGATCAGCTCGTGGCGCGTCTTGTTCAGCTCGGTGCCGTAATATTTCATCATCGAGGGCTGGGCGGGATGCGCGCGCCCCGTCTTGAGCTCGTCGATGAAGCGCTCGGACATCGCCGCGAACGCTTTCGAACGCACTTCGAACAGGGCGATCTGGGCGCGCAGGATCGGGTCGACTCCGCGGCGCGCAGCTTCGATCAGCGGATCCTCGCCGCGACTGGCGAGGCCCATGCCCGAGATCATCTCACGCTCATGGCCAAGCAGATATTTGGCGACGTCCCAGCCCTTGTTTTCGTCATGGACGCGATTGGCCTTGGGCACCTTCACATTGTCGAAGAAGGTCTCGCAGAAGGGGGAATAGCCGCTGATCAGCAGGATCGGTTTGGTCGACACCCCTTCGCTGGCCATGTCGAACAGCACGAAGCTGATCCCGCCTTGCTTGCTGGCCTTGTCGGTGCGGACGAGGCAGAAGATCCAGTCGGCCTGATCGGCATACGACGTCCACACCTTCTGGCCGTTGACGATATAATGGTCGCCGGCGTCCTCGGCCGAAGTGGCGAGCCCGGCAAGGTCGGAGCCGGCATTGGGCTCGCTATAGCCCTGGCACCAGCGGATCTCGCCGCGGGCGATCTTCGGAAGATGTTCGAGCTTCTGTTCCTCGGTGCCGTATTTTAGGAGCGCCGGTCCGAGCATCGAGATGCCGAAGCTGTTGAGCGGGTTACGACATTTTAGCCGGGCCATCTCCTCGCGGAGGATCTTGGTCTCGGCCGGGCTGAGGCCGCCGCCGCCATATTGTTTCGGCCAGTCGGGAACGGTCCAGCCGCGCGCGCCCATGCGGTCCATCCAGAGCTTCTGGTCGGGATGTGCGTAGACCGGGTTGCGACCGCCCCAAGTGGCGTCTTTCTCGCTGCGCATCGGTGTGCGCATGGTCGGTGGGCAGTTTTCCTCCAGCCATGCGCGGGTTTCGGTGCGGAAGGTTTCCAGATCCTCTGCCATTTCTTTTTCTCTTGGCCCTCTCCCGCTTGCGGGAGAGGGTTGGGTGAGGGTGAGTAGGGGCGGGGTCGAGAGTGCATTGCTCTTAACCCTCACCCCGGCCCTCTCCCGCAAGCGGGAGAGGGAGAAACGTATCACTTGTTAAACTTCTCGCCCTTTTCGGCCTTTTCGCGGAGTAGGGGGGCGACTTCGAAGCCGTGCTTCTCGAGGCCGGCGACGATCTTGCTCAGGCCCTCGGTATCGGCCCAGAACATCGGGCCGCCGCGATAGACCGGCCAGCCATAGCCGTAGATCCATACCACATCGATGTCCGACGCACGCTGGGCCTTGCCCTCGGCGAGGATCAGCGCGCCTTCGTTAACCATCGGATAGAGCGTGCGCTCGATGATCTCTTCCGTCGTCACCTCGTGCTGAGGCGTGCCGGTCTTCTTGCGGAAATCCTGGATGATCTCGGCGACGCGCGGGCTGTTCGAGGGATTACGCTTCTCGTCGTAATCGTAGAATCCGGCGCCCTTCTTCTGACCCCAACGGCCCTCGGCGGCGAGCGCGTCGCGGATGCTTTCTATGCGGGTGGGATCGCGGTGCCAGCCGATGTCCACCCCGGCGAGGTCGGACATCTGGAACGGACCCATCGGCATGCCGAACTCGACATGGACGCGATCGATCTGCTCGGGCGTGGCGCCTTCCATGAGGAGCTTCATCGCCTCGACCTGGCGCGGCATCAGCATGCGATTGCCGATGAAGCCGTGGCACACGCCGGCAATGACGGCGATCTTCCTGATCTTCTTCGAGACCGCCATGGCAGTAGCGAGCACGTCATCGGCGGTCTTCTCGCCGCGGACGATCTCCAAAAGCTTCATCACATTGGCCGGCGAGAAGAAGTGGAGACCGAGCACGTCCTGCGGACGCGAGGTGCTGGCGGCGATCTCGTCGATATCGAGGTACGAGGTGTTCGAGGCGAGGATCGCGCCGGGCTTGCAGATCTTGTCGAGCTTGCCGAACACGTCCTTCTTGACGTCCATGCTCTCATAGACCGCCTCGATGACGAGGTCGCAATCGGCGAGGTCCTCGAGGGCGAGCGTCGGCTTGAGCAGGCCCATCGCCTGATCGACCTGCTCGGGCTTGATCCGGCCCTTGGCGGCCGAGCCTTCGTAATTCTTGCGCATCACGCCGGTGCCGCGGTCGAGCGCTTCCTGCTGCATTTCGACGATGGTGACGGGAATGCCGGCCGAGAGGAAGTTCATCGAGATGCCGCCGCCCATCGTGCCGGCACCGATCACGCCGACGCGCTTGATGTCGCGCAGCTGGATGTCTTCGGGAATGCCGTCGATCTTGCTCGCCTTGCGCTCGGCGAAGAAGATGTGGCGCTGCGCGGCGGACTGGACGCCCATGATCAGCTTCATGAAGTTCATCCGCTCGGCCTGGACGCCTTCGGCATAGGGGGTGCCGGCGGTCTTCTCGATCAGGTCGATGATCGTGGCGGGCGCCTCGAAGCCGCGGAAGCGCTTGGCGTTGGTCTTGCGGAAGGCGTCGAACACGGCCGGATCGACCGTGACCGGGCGCTCGCTGGAGCGCGATACGGGCTTGCCGATCACTTCATTGGCATAAGCGACGGCATCTGCAAGCAGGCTGCCCTCACCCGCGAGGCGATCGACGAGACCGGCGTCCTTCGCCCTGGCGGTTGGGACGGGATCGCCCTTGGCGGCAAGCTCGAGCGCAAATTCGACCCCCGCGACGCGCGGCAGGCGCTGGGTGCCGCCGGCGCCGGGAAGGATGCCGAGCTTCACTTCGGGCAGGCCTAGCTTCGCCGAGGGGACGGCGATGCGATAATGACAGGCGAGCGCGACTTCGCAGCCGCCGCCCAGCGCGGTGCCGTGGATCGCGGCGACCACCGGCTTGTCGAGCGCTTCGATCTGATCGAGCAGCACGGGTAGCGAGGGCTCCTGCATCGCCTTGCCGAACTCGGTGATGTCGGCGCCGGCGAAGAAGGTCTTGCCCGCGCAGGCGATGACGACGGCCTTGATGCTGTCGTCGTTCTTCGCTTCCTCGATCCCGGCTTGCAGGCCCTGGCGGACCGCGGCGCCGAGCGCGTTCACCGGCGGATTGTCAGAGGTGAGGATCAGGACATCGCCCTGGCGGCTGGTGGTGATGGGGGACGTCATTGGTTTCTCCATGTTTTGCGGTGCGCGGCTCAGGCCAGCGCGGAATAGATCAGGGTCTTGAGTTCGCGGCGGATCGGGTAGCGCATCGATGGGGTGAGCTGCGTCATGAAGACCATGTGGATCCGCTCGACCGGATCGACGAAGAACGCGGTCGAGAACATCCCGCCCCAATAATATTCTCCGACCGAGCCGGGGACGAGCGTCCGCGCGACATCGGTGGTGATCGCGAAGCCGAGCCCGAAGCCGGTGCCGGCGTTGGTCGCCTCGCTGAACAAGGCGCGCGACATCGTCGCGAGGTCCGAACCGCCGGGGAGGTGGTTCATCGTCATCAGCTCGATCGTCTTGGGGCTGACGAGACGGACACCGTCGAGCACGCCGCCGTTCAGGCAGAAGGTGCAGAAGCGGTGATAATCGAGCGCAGTAGAGACGAGGCCGCCGCCGCCCGAGATGAGCTTGGGGAAACGCGACCAGGCCGAAGCGTCGCCACGATCGTAGAGGACGCGCTTGCCGCTCTTCTCGTCGAACGCCCAGCAATCGGCGAGGCGGTCGATCTTGTCGGCGGGAACCTGGAAGAAAGTATCGTGCATGCCGAGGGGGCCGAGGATGCGCTCGGCAAAGAAGCGATCGAGCGAGATGCCCGAGACGCGCTCGACCACGGCGCCGAGCACGTCGGTCGACACCGAATAATTCCATTCCGCTCCAGGCGAGAATTCGAGCGGGAGCTTGCCCAGAGCCGCGACGAACCCGTCGAGGGTCAGGTTTCCGTGCCAGTTCTCCATCTTCGATTCGCGATACGCAGCATCGACATGGGTGCGGTTCTGGAAACTGTAGGTGAGGCCAGAGGTGTGCCGGAGCAGATCGATCATCCGCATCGGATCGGCGGTGGGCGCGGTGGTGAAAGGCTCGCTTCCGCCACCGCCGGCATAGACGCCGGGGCCCTTCAGCTCGGGAAGGACGTGGTGGACGGGGGTGTCGAGCGCGACCTTCGCCTCCTCGACCAGCATCATGAAGGCGAGACTGGTGATCGGCTTGGTCATCGAGGCGATGCGGAACAACGTGCCCTCATCGACCGGGGCACCGCCTTCGCGCGCCGGCCCCTGGTGCGAGAAATGCGCAATCTCGCCGTCGCGGGCCAGGAGCAGCTGGGCATGGGGCAGCTTGCCCGAGTCGAGATAGCGCTCCTTCACGAACGCATCGATCCGCGCGGTCCGGGAGGCCTCGAATCCGTAGCGTCCGGGCCGTGTCATGTGCATCGGGAGCGACATACCTCTCGTTCGAATCCGGTCAGGCGCACCTTATCCGTGGTGCGCTTCCCCTATTGCCTTGAGCGCGACATGAATCAACACTAACGTTGCTTGCGGCGGGGCAGCGATGCCCAAACCCAATGTTCAGAAATTATATGGAGAGACTTGGCTTGGCCCCCGATCCGATTGTCCCGCTCGACCCCGCCTGGCCCAAGATGTCGCTGGAGCAGACCAAGGCATTGCTCACAGCGCCGGGGGCGAAGTTCGAGATGGAGGCCGTGGAGATTCGCGGCGTGCCGACGCGGGTGTGGAAGAACGCACCCCCGTCGCTGCGGGTGCTGGCGCAGATGGTGCGGGCGTACGGCGCGCGCGAGTTCACGATCTACGAAAAGGAGCGGGTGACCTTCGAGGCGAATTACCGCGCGACGGCGCAGATCGCACACCAGCTCGCCGTGATGGGCGTGACCAAGGGCGACCGAGTCGCGCTGGCGATGCGCAATCTGCCCGAATGGCCGGCGATCTTCTTCGCGGCGGTGAGCATCGGCGCGATCATGGTGCCGCTCAATGCATGGTGGACGGGCGGCGAACTCGAATATGCGATGAAGGATTCGGGCGCCAAGGTCCTGTTCGTCGACGGCGAACGGCACGAACGGCTCAAGCAATGCTACGAACAGCTGCCCGACCTCGAACGCGTGGTGGTGAGCCGCGCCAAGGGGGCATTGGAGGATCCGGCGGTGGCGCTCGAATCGCTGATCGGCGAGACGAGCGGGTGGGGCGAGCTGGAGGATGTCGGCTTCCCCGACGCCGAGATAGCGCCCGACGACGATGCGACGATCTTCTACACCAGCGGCACCACGGGCAGCCCCAAGGGGGCGCTGGGAACGCACCGGAATTTCGTCACCAACATCATGTCGAGTGCCTATGTCGCGGCGCGGACGATGCTCCGTCGCGGCGAGACTCCGCCGGCGGTGCCCGAGCCCAAGGTGATGCTGCTCGTCATCCCGCTCTTCCACGTGACGGCGTGTTCGGCGGCGATGATGGGCGCAGTCGCGTCGGGATCGACTCTCGTGTTCATGCGGAAATGGGAGCCCGAGCTGGCGATGGAGATCATCCAGCGCGAGAAGGTCAACGCCACCGGCGGGGTGCCGACGATCGCCTGGCAATTGCTCGAACATCCCGCGCGAGCCAGCTACGATCTCTCGAGCCTCGAGAATATCGCTTACGGTGGCGCGCCCTCGGCACCTGAGTTGGTCAAACGGATCTACGAGGAGTTCGGCGCGCTGCCCGGCAATGGCTGGGGGATGACCGAGACCACCGCGACGGTGACGACGCATTCGGGTGAGGACTATCTGAGCCGGCCGACCAGCGCGGGACCGCCGGTGGCGGCGGCGGACCTCAAGATCATGACGGTCGAGGGGGACCGCGAATTGCCCGTCGGCGAGGTAGGCGAACTATGGGCGCGCGGGCCGATGGTGGTGAAGGGCTATTGGAACAAGCCCGAGGCGACCGCGGCGACGTTCGTCAATGGCTGGGTGCGCACCGGCGATCTCGCGCGGCTCGACGAGGACGGGTTCCTCTACGTCGTCGATCGCGCCAAGGACATCATCATCCGCGGCGGCGAGAACATCTATTCGAGCGAAGTCGAGGACGTACTCTACGCGCATCCGGCAGTGACCGATTGCGCATTGGTCGGCATGCCGCACCGGACCCTGGGCGAGGAGCCCGTGGCGGTGGTGCACCTCGCGCCGGGAAAGAGCGCGACCGAGGCCGAGTTGCAGGATTGGGTCCGCGCGCGACTGGCGGGGTTCAAGGTGCCGGTACAAGTACGGTTTGCGACCGACGTGCTGCCGCGGAATGCGCAGGGGAAGATCCTCAAGACCGATCTGCGGGCGTTGTTTGCGGGAGAGGCGGCGGCTTAGCCACCACCTTCGTCATCCCCGCGAAAGCGGGGACCCATCTCGTGCGCCCTCCTGCTCCACCACGGCGGTATTCGCGGCACCCCCGGGGAGATGGGTCCCCGCTTTCGCGGGGATGACGGAATATTGGTTCAGCGGTTGAGGTCGAACCACAGGTCGCGCCAGTCGGGGTTGGATTCCTCGATCAGCGCGACCTTCCATGCTCGGCGCCACTTCTTGATCCGTTTTTCACGGACGATTGCGTCCTCGATTTCCTCGTGGAACTCGACATAGACGAGATGGAAAATCTCGTGCTCGGTAGTGAAGCGGCTGCCTGTGCGGTTGCGATGCTGCCAAACGCGTTGCGCGATGTCGGCAGTAACGCCGGTGTACAGCGCGCCGTTTTTTCGATTGGCCACGATGTAGACGTAGCCGCCCATCGTCACCTGCGCCCTTGCGGCGAGTTCGGGAGATGGGCCCCCGCTTTCGCGGGGGTGACGATGCTTTGGACGGCCTTGCTCCAGCCTGTCAGTCGTTGCTCTCGCGCCTCGGCGCCGATCTCGGGCTCAAACGTCGTGCCCGGGCCGCGCATGACGGCCGCCTCTTCCAGCCCGCCGAACAGCCCGCATCCCACGCCCGCGAGCATCGCTGCACCCAATGCGGTGGTTTCGGCGAAATCGGGGCGGTCGACGGGCACGCCGAGCATGTCGGCGAGATCCTGCGCCATCCAGTCGTTGGCGATCATGCCGCCGTCGACGCGCAGCCGCGCCCAATCGGCGCCGTCGGCGGCGAAGGCCTCTTTCAGATCGTGACTCTGGTGCGCCATCGATTCGAGCGCAGCGCGGACGATGTGGGCGCGGGTGCTGGCAAAGCTGAGGCCGGAGAGCGCGCCCCGCGCTTCGGGCTCCCACCAGGGCGCGCCGAGTCCGCTCAGGGCGGGAACGAGATAAACGCCTCCGTTGTCGGCGACCGAGCGGGCGAGCGCCTCGGTCTCGGACGCGGTCGCGATCAGACCGACCGAATCGCGGAGCCATTGGATAAGGCTGCCGGCAACGAACACCGAACCCTCGATCGCATAAATGCGGCGGCCGCCGAGCTGCCACAGCACGGTGGCGAGCAGGCGGTTCTTCGAGGCGGGCGGGGCGGTACCGGCGTTGGTGAGGACGAAGGCGCCGGTGCCATAGGTCGCCTTGGTATCGCCCTTGGCGAAACACGCCTGCCCGATCGTTGCTGATTGCTGGTCGCCCGCGAGACCGCAGATAGGGATCTCGCCTCCGAACAATTTGGTGACGCCGAAGCGGCCGGCGCAGTCGACTATCTCGGGGAGGGCATCGTGGGGCGCGGAGAACATATCGAGCAATCCGTCGCTCCAGCCGCCCGAGCCCAGGCCCATCAGCAAGGTGCGTGAAGCGTTGGTGGCGTCGGTGATGTGGAGGCCGCCGGTGAGGTTCCAGACCAGCCAGCTTTCGATCGTGCCGATCGCGAGGCGATCGCCGGCCTCGCTGAGCTGCGGCCAGTTTTCCATAGCCCAGGCGATTTTGGTGCCGGAGAAATAGGGATCGAGGAGGAGGCCGGTGCGGGCCTGTACACCGGGTTCCTCGCCCGCCTCGCGCCATTGGCGGCACATCGCCGCACTGCGCCGATCCTGCCAGACGATAGCCGGAGCGAGGGGCTCGCCGGTCGACTTGTCCCAGAAGACGATTGTCTCGCGCTGGTTGGTGATGCCGATCGCGGCGATCTTGTCGGCGCCGCCGGCCTTGTCGACCATCGCCTGGGCACAGGCCAGGCTGCGGGACCAGATCTCGGCAGCATCGTGCTCGACGAGGCCGGGACCGGGATAATGCTGGGTGAGTTCGGCGGCGTGCGTGCCGACGCATTTGCCCGACGGCTCGAACAGCATCGCGCGCGTGGAAGTCGTGCCCTCGTCGAGCACCAGCAGGAGTTCGCCCATGACGGCAGCCTAGCCCGGATTGCAGCCCGCGCAACTGGCGTTGCTCCCGCCTCGCGCGGCTCCTAGAAGCGAGGAGAAGGAGAGAGCAGGGTGGACGATCAACCCCGGGCGATGGGCGGTGGCAGCGAGAGCGAGGGCGGCATCCCGCCTGCGGCGCCGCGCCAACCCTTGCTCTCGCCGGAAGGTCAGGAGAGCCTGGGCGACGGGCTGAAGCGCGACCGGTTGATGGCCGCATTGGCGCTGATGATCGGCATCGGGCTGCTGTTTCTCATTCCCTTCGCGCTGAAGGAAGGATCGCCCTTCTTCCTGCCGCTCACCGCCGCATTGGTGATCGCGATCGCGCTGGTGCCGATGCTGGAGTGGCTCGAACGCCACCGCATGCCCGCGCCGCTGGCTGCCCTGGCCTGCGTATTGCTCTTTCTGATCGCCGCGAACATCGCGCTCGCCTCGATCGTGGTGCCGGCGTGGCAATGGATGCAGCGGCTCCCCGAGAGCATTCCGCAGATCCAGCACAATCTCGAGCCGCTGATCCGCTTCTATTCGAATCTCGAACGCTTCGTGGACCGGACGCTGACCAATTTCGCCTCGGCACCGGCGCGGCAGCCGGAGACGATCGCAGTGGCCCCGCCGCGATCGCTGCTCGACCTGTTCACGACCTCGGCACCGTCGGCGCTGATCGAGATGTTCTTCGCGATCCTGGTGATCTATTTCTTCCTCTCGGGCTGGACTCGGCTGCGGCGCAACGCGATCACCCGGCGTGCGAGCTTCGGCGGCGCGATGGCGACGGCGCGGGTGATCCAGGACGTGGTCGACGATACCTCGGCCTATCTCGGCACGATCACGCTGATCAATGTGACGCTGGGGCTGATCGTCGCGGGCGCGCTGTGGGCGATCGGCATGCCGACGCCGTTGATGTGGGGCGGCATCGTCGCGTTGCTCAACTATATTCCGTATATCGGCCCGGTGATGGCGGCGTTGCTGCTCGCGGTGGGCGGACTGATGAGCTTCGCCGATATCTGGTGGGCGCTGCTGCCCGCCGCATTGATGATCGGCGCGCACCTTATCGAGGCCAACGTCGTTACCCCGTTGATCGTGGGGCACCGGCTGACGATCAGCCCGATCCTGATCCTCGTCTCGCTGAGCTTCTGGGGATGGGTGTGGGGCACGCCCGGCGCATTGCTCGCGGTGCCGCTGTTGATCATCATCCAGACCGTGCTCAACGCCGCGGGCAAGCCCGATATCGCCGGATTCCTGTTCGAACACGGCACGTTGATCCGTCATCCGGGGGAAACACATACGCACCGGCGGCAAAGTCGCGACCAATCCGGTTGACACCCCCCCAAGCCGGGGTTAGTGGCGCCTCCTCGCTTCGAGAGCGGGTGTAGCTCAGTTGGTTAGAGCGCCGGCCTGTCACGCCGGAGGTCGCGGGTTCGAGCCCCGTCACTCGCGCCACGCGGGATCCCTTATGGGGTTCCCTGTTGGTCAATCGAAGCGGTTTCCTATCTGCGGCATGCGTCGCCCCGCCTGGATCAAGCGGGTGTAGCTCAGTTGGTTAGAGCGCCGGCCTGTCACGCCGGAGGTCGCGGGTTCGAGCCCCGTCACTCGCGCCATGCCCTTATGTGGATCTCAGCGGCGTCCGCCGAACATCGCGTCGATCGAATAGCGGCCCGCGCCTAGGGTTGCGAACAGTAGTCCGAAGAGAATCAGGCTCGTCGCGGGGAATGCGCCGCGGATGCCGAGCCTGGCATCGACCATCGCCACCGCGACAGCGAAGTTGATCGCACAGACCAGCCCGGCCCAACGGGTGGCGAGGCCCAGCACGAACGCCACGCCGCAGGCGAACTGCGCCCAAACCGAGATCAGCGCCATCCATTTTGGCTGGGGGAAGCCGTGCGCGGCGAGGAATCGGGCGAATTCGGCCATCCGCGCGGCGCTCTGGATATTGTCCCAGACGCCCCAGATCAGAAACGCGCCGATGACGAGGCGGGCCAGCAGCAATGCGGCATCGGAATAGCCCGCGAAACCCGCGGTGCGACTGCGCCTGAAAGCCATGATTCCTCCGCTACCGAGCGCGTACCGCTAGCGCGATTTTGCGAACCTTGCGACCGCTCAGTTGCGGGGCAGGCGCCAGTTTCCGGTCTCCATCCAGCGGAGCAACGGCTTGAGCGGCGTGATCCAGACGATGCCGAGCACGACGTAGATCACCAGCTGGACGAGGATCGGCAGCGCGCCGATCTCCGCCGAGAAGCTGGCGACCAGCACCACCCAGACGAGGATCAGCAGCAGGATCGCGAGCATGCCCGCGGGCTTACGCCAGCTCGCCTTCACTTCTCCGCGTGCCACAACATGCCTTCCTCGGTGATGATCGCGTGCAGCGGCACGTCCCAGATGTCGGCGGGGATAGCAGGGACTTCCTGCACCGACCATGCCACGCCGACGCGCCACGCCGCCTCGTAGCGGGCGAAGGCGCGATCGTAATGGCCGGCACCCTGGCCGAGGCGATTGAGACGACGGTCGAACCCGACCAGCGGTGTTAGAATGACGTCGGGCTCGACCTCGGGACTGGCGGGATCGGGCTGGCGCAAATTGAACGGGCCGTCGACGAGCGGCTCGCCGAGCTGCCAGGCGAGGAAGCGGATCGGCATGGCGCGATCGACGACGAAGGGTAAAGCGAGCCGGCACCCGGCTGCTGCTGCTGCTGCTGCGAGTTGGGTCGGATCGGCTTCGCTGCCGACAGCGCAATAGGTTGCGACGGTCATGCCTTCCCGGATGCGTTCGACAAATGCTTCGGGCGCGAGAATGGCTGTCGACGATTCGGCGGCGAACTGGTCACGATCGGCGCGGAGCCTGGCGCGGAGCGCGGGCTTGTCCAGAATCATGCGGGAAGGATGCGGTGGCGGGACCGCCATGGCCGTTTGCCAGAATATCCTCTGACGCCTGTTACGTCAGGTGGGAACCATGTGCGACAGACCAGGATCTGCACAGGGACAGCTCCCATGGATGATGAATAGCCTCAGGGATAATGCCAAGGCTCGTACCGGGCAGTGCCCGCCGTGAATGCATTTAGGGTGGCCGGCGCAGAGAAGCAACCGCGCCTGCGCGCGATTTCAGGCCTCGGCGGCGTCTTCTTCCAGCGCGATGGCTACGGCTTCGAGCCGATCGGCGATCCTTTCGAGCAATACCGGCGAGACGCCCTCGGGCGGATTGCGCTGCACTTCGTCGACCATGTCGGCGAGAATCAGCGCGAGATAGACCAAGGTCCGCTCGGCATTGAGCCCACCCGAGGCGCGATGCGCGGTGACGGCATGTTCCTGGAGGATCGATTCGAGATGGCGCAGATGCGGCTCGTCGCCTTCGCGCGCGGCGACGGAATAGGTACGTCCGGCGATGGTGAGGTCGATATCGGCCATTACTCGGCTTCCACGTTCGACGTTTCGCGGGCGATCAGCGCATCGAGCGAGGTCACTGCCTCCTCGATCCGCGCGCGCAGTTTGGCGTGACGGCTGGCGAGACGGGCAGTGGCGTAAGCGCGCGCGGCCGCTGCTGCCTCGATCCGCGCGAGCGCCTGTTCGATCCGGTCTGCAGGGCTTTCGGCCATGACGTATCGATTAGGCAGAGCGAGCGGGCGCGGCAAGGGTGCATGCGCCGAACAGCCCACCGAATTTTCGAGAGCGGTCAACGGCTTTGCCGAACCGAGCCCGTGGAGCGGTTGACGCGCGGGCGTGTGCGTCCCAAAGGCGTCCGCGACCAGCAGGGGAGTCCAAGTGTCCGCATCCTTCAGCGACTGCGCCAATGCCATCCGCACGCTATCGATGGACGCCGTGGAGGCCGCCAATTCGGGGCATCCCGGCATGCCGATGGGCATGGCCGACGTCGCGACCGTCCTGTTCCAGAACTATCTCAAATTCGATCCGGCCGATCCGCACTGGCCCGACCGTGACCGTTTCGTGCTGTCGGCCGGCCACGGGTCGATGCTGATCTATTCGCTGCTCCACCTCACCGGCTATGCCCGGCCGACGCTGGAGGACATCCGCAACTTCCGCCAGGTCGGCAGCCCTTGTGCCGGCCATCCCGAGAATTTCGAACTGGCCGGAGTCGAGGCGACCACCGGGCCGCTGGGGCAGGGCGTGGCGATGGCGGTGGGCATGGCGCTCGCCGAGCGGCACCTCAATGCGACTTTCGGCGAGGCTCTGGTCGATCACCGCACCTGGGTGATCGCCGGCGACGGGTGCCTGATGGAAGGCATCAATCACGAGGCGATCGGGCTTGCCGGGCATCTCAAGCTCGGGCGGCTGATCGTGTTGTGGGACGACAACAAGATCACCATCGACGGCGCGGTCTCGCTCTCGTCGAGTGAGGATATTCCGGCGCGCTATGCGGCGACCGGCTGGCATGTCGTCGAATGCGACGGGCATGACGAGGCGAGCATCACTGCGGCGTTCGACGCCGCGCTTGCCGACGATCGGCCCTCGCTGGTCCGCTGCCGGACGATCATCGGCAAGGGCGCGCCCAACAAGCAGGGTTCGTCCAAGGTGCACGGCGCGGCGCTGGGTGCAGACGAAGTCGCGGCGGCGCGCGAGACCTTGGGTTGGCATTATCCCGCTTTCGAGGTTCCCGAAGATATCCGCGCGGCATGGCTGGCGGCGGGGAAGCGCGGCGCCAAACCTCATGCGCAGTGGCAGCAGCGGCTGGCAAGCGACAGCAATCGTGCGGCTTTCGAGAAGCGCGGCAATGTCTCGTCCGACTGGCTGAAGCCCTATGTCGACAGCCTGCTCGCCAATCCGCAGAAAGTCGCGACCCGAAAAGCGTCCGAGATGGCGCTCGAGGCGGTCAACGTCGCCTTGCCCGAGACGATCGGCGGCTCGGCCGACCTCACCGGTTCGAACAACACGCTGACCAAGGGGCTCAAGCCGCTTACCGCGTCCGACTATTCGGGCCGCTACGTCTATTACGGCATCCGCGAATTCGGCATGTCGGCGGCGATGAACGGGATGGCGCTGCACGGCGGCGTGATTCCCTATGGCGGCACCTTCCTCGTCTTTTCCGACTATGCCCGGCCGGCGATCCGGCTCTCGGCGCTCCAGCGGACGCGTGTCGTCTATGTGATGACCCACGATTCGATCGGCCTCGGCGAGGACGGCCCGACGCACCAGCCGATCGAGCATATGATGAGCCTGCGGGTGATGCCCAATCTCGATGTCTATCGCCCGTGCGATACGATCGAGACCGCAGAATGCTGGGCATTGGCGCTGGAGAAGACCGACGGGCCATCGTTGCTCGCGCTCTCGCGCCAGAATTTGCCACAGCTCCGCACCGACGGCGGCGAGAACCGCTCCGCCAGGGGTGCCTATCGCCTGCTCGCGGCCGAGGCCGAGCGCAAGGTGGTGCTCATCGCTACCGGCTCCGAAGTCGAGATCGCGGTCGCTGTCCGCGGGGAACTGGAAGCGCGGGGAATCGGCGCGGACGTGGTGTCGATGCCGAGCTGGGAACGTTTCGACGCGCAGGATGCCGCCTATCGCGACGATATCCTTCCGCATCACGTGGTGCGCGTCTCGATCGAGGCCGGCACGACGATGGGTTGGGAGCGCTACACCGGGATCGCCGGGCTCCGCTTCGGCATCGACGGGTTCGGCGCGTCCGGACCCGCACCCAAGCTCTACGAGCATTTCGGTCTCACCGCCGCGGCGATCGTCCCGGAAATCGTGGCGGCGCTCGGCTGAGCACCCATATAGCGAGCCGAACGGCTCAGATTTGCAGGAGTGAAGCGATATGACGAAGGTTGCGATCAACGGTTTCGGACGCATCGGACGGCTGGTCGCGCGCGCGATCCTCGAGCGTCCCGACAGCGGGCTCGAACTGGTCACGATCAACGACCTCGCCGACGCCAAGTCCAACGCCTGGCTCTTCTCGCGCGACAGCGTCCACGGCAAATATCCGGGTACGGTGACCGCCAACGGCAACGACCTCGTCATCGACGGCAAGCGCATCAAGGTGACTGCGGAGAAGGATCCGGCGAACCTTCCGCATGCCGAGAGCGGCGTCGAGCTGGTGCTCGAATGCACCGGCTTCTTCACCGATCGTGCTTCGGCGCAGAAGCACATCGATGCGGGTGCGAAGAAGGTGCTGATCTCGGCGCCGGGCAAGGGCGTCGACCTGACCGTCGTCTTCGGCGTCAACCACGACAAGCTCGAGGCCGGCCACACGATCGTCTCGAACGCATCGTGCACCACCAATTGCCTGGCGCCGGTCGCCAAGGTGCTCAACGACAGCGTCGGCATCGAGCGTGGTCTGATGACCACGGTCCACGCCTACACCAACGATCAGAAGATTCTCGACCAGATCCACCCGGACCTGCGCCGCGCGCGCGCTGCGGCGATGAACATCATCCCGACCACCACCGGCGCCGCCCGCGCGGTGGGCGAAGTGCTCCCCGAATTGAAGGGCAAGCTCGACGGCTCGGCGATCCGCGTTCCGGTTCCGGACGGCAGTCTGGTCGACCTGACCTTCACGCCGAAGCGGGACACCACGCGCGAGGAGATCAATTCGATCCTCAAGGCGGCGTCGGAGAGCGGCCCGCTCAAGGGCGTGCTGGTCTATTCGGACGAGCCGCTCGTCTCGATCGACATCGTCCATACGCCGGCATCGTCGACGGTGGACAGCCTCGAGACCGCGGTGATCGACGGCAAGCTGGTCCGGGTGGTCAGCTGGTATGATAACGAATGGGGCTTTTCGAACCGCATGGTCGACACCGCCTCGGCGATGGCGAAGCTCAACTAATAGGACGTCACCCCCGCGAAAGCGGGGGCCCATCTCCCAACCGTGCCGCGAGCGGGACCCGCACGAGATGGGTCCCCGCTTTCGCGGGGATGACGAGGTTAATATGGCCCGCGCTTTCAAAACGCTCGACGACATGGGCGACGTCACCGGCAAAAGAGTGCTCGTCCGCGAGGATCTCAACGTCCCCATGGCCGATGGCGGGGTGACCGACGACACCCGGCTGCGCGCCGCGATATCGACTGTCGCCGAGCTGGCCGACAAGGGTGCCAAGGTGATCGTGCTCGCGCATTTCGGGCGTCCCAAGGGGCAGCGCGATCCGAGCATGAGCCTTGCGCTCGTCACCAAGCCGTTCAGTCAGGTGCTCGGGCGCCCGGTGCGATTCATCGACGATCAGGACGCCGCCGGCGTGATCGAGACGATGGCCGATGGCGAAGTCGGCATCCTCGAGAACACCCGCTTCGATCCGGGCGAGGAGAAGAACGCGCCTGACACGATCGAACGGCTCGCCGCGTTGGGCGATCTCTACGTCAACGATGCCTTCTCGGCGGCGCACCGGGCGCATGCCTCGACCGAGGGACTGGCGCGCGAGCTGCCGGCCTTTGCCGGTCGCCAGATGGAGGCCGAGCTCGATGCACTCGACAAGGCGCTCGGCAATCCCGAGCACCCGGTCGCGGCAGTCGTGGGCGGGGCCAAGGTCTCGTCCAAGCTCGATGTGCTGCGGCATCTCGTCGAGAAGGTCGATCACCTGATCATTGGCGGGGGCATGGCCAATACCTTCCTCGCCGCACGTGGCGTGAATGTCGGCAAGTCACTGTGCGAGCACGACCTGACCGGCACTGCCGAGGAGATCCTCGACGCGGCCGACAAGGCGAACTGCACCGTCCATCTGCCCTATGACGTGGTGGTGGCGAAGGAGTTCAAGCCCAATCCTCCGACGCGCACGGTCAACGTCCACGAAGTCGCCGCGGACGAGATGATCCTCGATGTCGGCCCCGCCGCCACCGAGGCGCTGGGCGACGTCCTCAAGAATTGTCGCACGCTCGTGTGGAATGGTCCGATGGGGGCCTTTGAGACGCCGCCGTTCGACGCCGCCACGGTCGCGCTGGCGAAGACCGCCGCGGCGCTGACAAAAGAAGGTTCGCTGGTCTCGGTCGCGGGGGGCGGGGACACCGTCGCAGCGCTCAACCAGGCGGGGGTCGCCGGAGATTTCAGCTTTGTCTCGACCGCCGGCGGCGCCTTTCTCGAATGGATGGAAGGCAAGGAACTGCCGGGCGTTGCTGCACTGCAGCAATAATCTGCTGGACTCGTTGCGCGTCCGGTATTAGAGGCGCCGTCCGTTTTGCCATTTCGGCGGGGCTCGTGAGACCCCCCGGGCGCGGCCGGCGTACCGGATCCGTGTTCCATGGCTCAGCGGACCTGGCATGGTAGCCACTTGGTTTGGGTCCAAGCTCGACGGTTCGATTCCGTCCCACTGGATAGCTCAGATGGGTAGAGCAACAGACTGATAATCTGTGTGTCGCGGGTTCGACTCCCGCTCCAAACTGGCCTGAAACGCCAGTGCCCTTTGCAAGGCACTCCATATCGGGGAGGCCGGCGGGGCGTTCCTGCCGAGGCGAAGCGTTCGCGCTGAACCGAGGCAACCGGTGCCCGGCTCTGCGCCGGCGAGGATACCGGCAGCGCGCGGAGGGTGTGCGGCATCAGTATCGGGAGTGGCGCCGCCCGCTCGCCGCGCTGATGCCAGACACCCTGCAATACTGCCTCAATCGCCGGCCCGCACGGCTATCGGTCGAACGCCTCGCCGGCCGACCTATTTCAGCCCATTCCCCAAATCGTCGTGCCGGACTTGTTCCGGCATCCAAGTAGCCGCACTCGATGGGCTGGATGCTCCTGGTTCTCGATGGCGGCTTGGTGAACCCTGGAGCAAGTCCGGGGTGACGGGATATTATGGACTTCGGTCGCCCGACTCACATCATGACTTAAAGATATCGTTATATGTTGCGTTGCAGCAAAATAATCGTTGCAATCGTTACTTTACCGATCTAACGCCCGCCTCCCGCCGCGAGAATGGGCTTGTGGCGTGTATGAGCAAGAGAGGAGGACCGGCGATGATGAAGACTGTTGTGATCGCTGAGAACCAGCGCGGCCTCCTCATCAAGGATGGCCGCGTCATCGATATCCTGTCCCCGGGCCGCTACCGGCTGTGGGACTGGCTGAACCGCAAGCGCGTCGAGATCTTCGTCGCATCGGGCGTGTTCGCTTCGCCGCGGGCGGAGATCGTCGAGAAGCGCCATCCGGAGCTCGCCGAAGGCAATTTCGTCTCGGTGCGGCCGCAGGAAGGCCAAGTCTCGGTGGTCTGGATCGACGGCCGCGCCGTGCTGATCGTCCGGCCGGGCCAGGCAGTGCATGTCTGGTGCGCGCTGGACAAGGTGACAGTCGACACGTTCGACGTCACCGGCACGGCGCGGCTCGACAAGCGCCAGCTCGTCGCGTTCGAGAAGGCGGCAGTGGTCGGACCGGCAGCGCCGGCGCCGATCGCCACGGTCGCGGTTTCGGAAGCGGAGGCGGGCCTCGTGTTCCTCGACGGCGAACTCGTCGAGACATTGGGCCCGGGCCGCTACGGCTATTGGCAGGTCGGCCGCAAGGTGACCTCGAAGACGCTGGACACCCGCCCGGTGCCGCTCGAGGTGACCGCGCAGGAGATCCTGACGCGGGACCGCGTGTCGCTGCGCGTCACCCTCACGTCGTTCGTCCAGGTGACGGACGTCGAGAAGGCGGCGCTCTCGACGCCGGATTACCAGGCGTATGTCTACAAGCTCGTCCAGTTCGCCGTCCGCGAGGCCGTGGGCGGACGGACGCTCGACGAAGTGCTCAACGACCGCGTGTCGGTCGACACGCAGATCGTCGACCATGTCCGGCGCGAGCTCGGCGACATCGGGGTTCGGGTGACCGAGCTCGGGGTCAAGGACGTGATCCTGCCGGGCGACATGCGCGAGCTGATCAACAAGGTGGTCGAGGCGGAGAAGGTCGCGCAGGCGAACCTGATCCGCCGGCGCGAGGAGACTGCGGCGACGCGGAGCCTGCTCAACACGGCGAAGCTGATGGAGGACAATCCGACACTGCTTCGCCTGAAGGAGCTCGAATCGCTCGAGCGGGTCACCGAGAAGATCGGCCGCATCGACGTGCATGCGGGTTCGGCGGGCTTGAACGCAGTGCTCGACCAGCTCGTGAGCCTCAAGCCGCGCGATTGACGGGAGGGGAGTCGGGAAACCGGCTCCCCTTTTCGCCGTGAGCGCCGGGCCGACTGGCGCTGTCTGCCGTTGTCAGGCTTCCGCAGGTGCGAAGGGCTGGCTAGAGCCGCCGCATAGGGACCTATCCAAGGGGAAGTCATGAGCATCACGCCCGCAGTCCGCGCAATCCTTGCGAACTACGAATCCGACAATCCCGGCGTGAAGGCCAATCTGGCCCGCATCTTGATGCAGGGGCGGCTGGGCGGAACGGGCAAGCTGATCATCCTGCCCGTCGATCAAGGCTTCGAGCATGGCCCGGCGCGGAGCTTCGCGGTCAATCCGGAGGCCTATGATCCCCATTATCACTTCCAGCTCGCGATCGAGGCCGGGCTTTCTGCCTACGCCGCGCCATTGGGGATGATCGAGGCGGGTGCCGACAGCTTTGCCGGGCAGATCCCCACGATCCTCAAGGTCAACAGCTCGAACAGCTGGGCGACGGGCATCAACCAGGCGGTCACCGGCGGCGTCGACGATGCACTGCGGCTCGGCTGTTCGGCGATCGGCTTCACCATCTATCCGGGTGCGGACGACGTGTTCGAGATGATGGAGGAGATCAAGGAGATGCGCGCCCAGGCGGCATCGGTCGGCATCGCGACGGTGATCTGGTCCTATCCGCGCGGCGGCAAGCTCTCCAAGGAAGGCGAGCTGGCGCTCGACGTCGGCGCCTATGCCGCGCACATGGCGGCGCTGCTTGGTGCGCACATCATCAAGGTCAAGCTGCCGAGCGCGCACATCGAGCAGAAGGAAGCGGTGAAGTCGTACGAAGGCACCGACTGGTCGGCACAGTCGGACCGAGTAAAGCATGTCGTGAAGAGCTGCTTCAACGGCCGCCGGATCGTGGTTTTCTCGGGCGGCGCCGCCAAGGGCGAGGACGCGGTCTATCAGGACGCGCGGGACATTCGCGATGGGGGGGGTAATGGTTCGATCATTGGCCGGAACACTTTCCAACGCCCTCGTGCGGATGCGTTGGCGATGCTCGAAAAATTGATTGGTATCTACAAGGGCGCGGAATGAGCGTCGCGCGCCGCCCGGTGCTCGCGGGCCTCGCGCTCGCGATGCTGGGCGGCCGCGCCATGGCGAAAGGAAGCCTGGTGGAAGATCCAATACCGTTCGGCATGATCGGCAAGATGAAGGCGCAGCCCGGCAAGCGCGCCGAGCTGATCGCGATCCTCAATTCGGGCACCGGCACGATGCCCGGATGCCGCGCCTATCTGATCGCCGAGGACGTGAAAGACCCCGACGCGATCTGGATCACCGAGATCTGGGACGATGCATCGAGCCACAAGGCATCGCTGCAGCTCCCGGCGGTACGGGATGCGATCGCCAAAGGTCGCCCGCTGATCGCCGGATTCGAGATCAGTGCCGAGACGCGCCCGGTGACGCGCCCCGCCTGAGAGCTCAATTCGAAAGCGGGACCGGGTCCGCTGCCATTGCCGCCATGACGTCGGGCACGGTCGACCCGACGACCACTTCATGATCCTTGTCGTACGAGATCACGCCGACATCGTCGCCGGCGAGGTTGATCGTCGTGACGGTGCGCACCAGCGACAGGTTGACCAGGATCGGATCGCCGTTGATCGATTTGAGCAACAGGAAGCGGGGTTTGTCAGAGGTCATTCGATCAGCTCCGTTCGTCGCCAGCAGTCTCGCCGCTGGGCGTAGAGTACCGTTATAGCGGCATCGCGGGTCCGGTGGGGCGTTGAGCGCCGGAATGAGGCGAATGGAGATTGTCATGGACGATCGGACAGTAGGCAGCAGGCAAGTCGACGCCTTTATCGAGGACAAGCTCCTCGCCCGCGATCCGGCGCTCGAAGCCGCGCTGCGCGCCAATGCCGAGGCCGGACTTCCGGCGATCGACGTCTCGCCCGCACAGGGCAAGCAGCTCCAGCTGCTCGCACGGATGACGGGTGCCCGGCGGATCCTCGAAGTGGGCACGCTGGGCGGTTACTCGACGATCTGGCTGGCGCGTGGGCTGCCGGAAGGGGGGCAGGTGGTGACGCTCGAGCTCGAGCCGCATCATGCCGAAGTCGCCGCCGCCAATATCGCCGCGGCTGGGCTCACCGCGCGCGTGGATATCCGTATCGGACCCGCCATCGCGACGCTCGACGCGATGGTTGCCGCGGGGGAAGCGCCCTTCGACCTGGTCTTCGTGGACGCGGACAAGCCGAGCAACCCCGCTTATCTGCGCGCCGCGCTGGCGCTGTCCAGGCCGGGTACGGTGCTCGTGTTCGACAATGTCGTCCGCGACGGCACCGTGCTGGATGCGGACAGTGCCGACCCCAGCGTGCAAGGCACGCGCGCGCTTTACGACGCGATCGCCGCCGAACGCCGAGTCGATGCCACTGCGATCCAGACGCTGGGCGCCAAGGGCTGGGACGGATTCCTCATCGGCATCGTCGATGCCTGACGCGTTTCGCTTTGCGACGAGACGCGCTAGGGCGGGCGCATGATCGACCAAGACGACGATGCCCTGCCGCCGCTCGGCCCCGAATTCGCCGCGCAGTTCCAGCGCGATGACCGGCGGCCCGCCTGCCAGCTCTATCTGATCTCGCCGCTCGATACTTCGGGCGGGTTTGCCGACCGGCTGGCACGCGCGCTCGATGCCGGGCCGGTGGCGGCGTTCCAGTTCCGGGTGAAGGGCATCGACCAGCATGCGGCGGTGGCGCTCGCCGAGCCGCTTCAGAGGATTTGTGGTGATCGCGACGTCGCGTTCCTCGTCAACGACAGCATCAGCCTCGCCAAGCGGCTGGGCGCCGATGGCGTGCATCTGGGGCAGAGCGATGGCGACCCGCGCGAGGCGCGTTCGGTGCTCGGCCCCAATGTGCAGATCGGCGTGACCTGCCACGACAGCCGTCACCTCGCGATGGAAGCGGGCGAGGCGGGCGCCGACTATGTCGCGTTCGGCGCATTCTACCCGACCAGCACCAAGGAAGTGCGCCACCACCCCGATCCCGCAATCCTGAGCTGGTGGTCGACGATGTTCGAGCTGCCGAGCGTCGCGATCGGCGGCATCACCCCAGCCAATGCGCGGCCGCTCGTCGAGGCAGGAGCGGACTTCCTCGCAGTGTCGGCTGCGGTGTGGGGCGGCGACGAGGCGGCAGCGGTCAAGGCGTTCAACGCAGTGCTCGCGGGCTGAGGCCCCAGCCGCATTCCATCTTCGTCAGGGCCAGGTCCGACTCGCATCCGGAAACAAGCGGAGAGTCGGTTCGTTCTTCCGACCGACATATGTTGGTCAGGAGCTTGTCTTTGCGTACAAAATTGTTTGCGGCCGCCTGCATTGCCGCGATCGCCTTGACACCGCTCGCGGCGCAGCCCGAGGGCAGGGCGGCAAGGGCCAGGCCCCCGATCGACTGGACGATCATGCACGCGCAAGTGATCCTCGACTCGCTCGGCTTCTCGCCCGGGATCATCGACGGGCGCGAGGGCCAATCGCTTACCGCAGCGCTCAAGGCGTTCCAGTCGACGCGCGGGCTCAAGACGAGCGGCAAGCTCGATCGCGCCACGCTGGGCGCGCTCCACCAATATCGCGAGCGGCGCCCGACGATGCGCGTGACGCTCGATCCGGCCATGCTCCAGGGGCCATACGTCAACCCGATTCCCAAGGACCCCGAGAAGCAGGCCGCGCTTCCTTCGCTCGGCTATACCCGCCCGCTCGAGAAGCTGGCCGAGATGTTCCACACCACGCCGGAAGTGCTGGTCGAGCTCAATCCCGGCGGCGGGACGATACGGGCCGGCGCGACCTTCGTCTTCCCCAATGTGCTGCCCGCCTCGCGCGATTATGCGAGCGACCTCAAGCCCGAATGGCGCCAGACTCTGACCGATCTCAATGTCGATGCGCGCCAGCCCGCGGGCGATCACATCGTCGTCGACAAGTCGGAGAAGGTGCTCAAGGTCTTCGATGCCGACGACAGACTGGTCGCACAGTTCAGCGCGACGATGGGGAGCCAGCATGATCCGTTGCCGATCGGCACGTGGAAAATCAATGTGATAGATACCAATCCGAAGTTTCATTATAACCCAGACCTGTTCTGGGATGCGAAGAAGGACGACGAGAAGGCGATGCTGCCGCCGGGGCCGAACGGACCGGTGGGCGTGGTATGGCTCGATCTGTCCAAGGAGCATTACGGCATCCACGGCACGCCCGAGCCGCAGAACATCGCGCGCACCCAGAGCCATGGCTGCATCCGCCTGACCAATTGGGACGCGGCGCGGCTGGCGCTGATGGTCAAACCGGGCGCCGAAGCCGTGTTCCAGGAGTAAGGGTCCGTGCTAAAGCGGCTGACCATGGGGGTGGGGATCGTCTTGTTTCTGGGGTTGGCTGCGCTGGCGTCGATGATCCGCATCGTGCCGACGCCGCCTGCGGCGCCAGCGCGACAGATCGCGAATGCGCCTGCCCCGGCAACGCCCGGTGCATGGCGGCATCCGATGCTGCTGGTGCCGGTGCAGGGCGTGACCCGCGACAAGATCGTCGATACCTGGGGACAGTCGCGCGCCGATGGCGCCCGGACGCATCAGGCGACCGACATCGTGGCGCCCGGCGGCACTCCTGTGGTCGCGGCGGCGCCGGGCAATGTCGAGAAACTCTTCTACAGCGAGGGAGGGGGAGGGATCACGCTCTATGTCCGCTCGCCCGATCGGCAATGGAGCTATTATTACGCGCATCTCGAACGCTACGCACCCGGCGTGGTCGAGGGCATGCCGGTGCGCACCGGTGACTTGCTCGGCTATGTCGGTGATACCGGGAATGCGGGGACGGGAAATTTCCACCTCCACTTCGCCATGGCGCACATGCAGCCGGGCGACGGCTGGTGGAAAGGCCAGCCGGTGAACCCCTATCCGCTGCTTGCGGGGCGCAGCAACGCGCCCTAACCTCAAGGCAGATACAGGGAAATGCGATGCAGGGCGGGTGCAATTGCCGATATGTCCGCTTTCGGCTGACGTCGGCGCCGATCTTCGTGAACGGGTGTCATTGCCGCGTCTGCCAGCGTGAGACGGGGTCGGCGTTCGCGATCAACGTGATGATCGAGGCGGACCGGGTCGAGATACTGAACGGCGGCGAGCCCGAGATCGTCGTCACTCGCTCCGGCACGATGGCGACGCGTTCGGCGCGCTGCCCGCGCTGCGGCGTGGGCCTGTGGGGAACGCATCCGGACTTCGGCGATGCGATCCGCTTCGTCCGCGGCGGCACGCTCGACGAGCGGGTGATGCCCGATGCGCATTTCTTCACGGTGACGCGCCACCCTTTGGTCCAGGTGCCCGACGACGTTCGGAGCTTTCCCGGGCTGCCGGAGCCTGAGGATCCGCCATTGTGGGACGAAGAGGCGCAGGGGCGAGTCGATGCCGCGATGGCCGCGTGCTTGCCCGAACGCTGATGCATCGCTAAAGGCCCGGCCTTCGCTCTTTCTCAGCTTACAGGTCTCGATCCATGAAGATCAGCGGCGTGGACATCCGTCCCGGCAATATCATCGAATATGAAGGCGGCATCTGGCGCGCCGTGAAGATCCAGCACACCCAGCCGGGCAAGGGCGGTGCGTACATGCAGGTCGAGATGAAGAACCTCATCGACGGCCGCAAGAACAACGTCCGCTTCCGCTCGGCGGAGACGGTCGAGCGCGTTCGCCTCGACACGGTCGATTTCCAGTTCCTGTTCGCCGACGGAGACACGCTGACCTTCATGGACAAGGTGAGCTACGAGCAGATCACGCTGCCGCGCGACCTGCTCGGCGATGCTGCGGCCTTCCTGCAGGATGGCATGGACGTGGTGATGGAGCTTTACGACGAGAAGCCGATCTCGGTGCAATTGCCCGATACGATCGAGGCGACGATCGTCGAGGCCGACGCGGTGGTGAAGGGCCAAACCGCCTCGTCGAGCTACAAGCCGGCGGTGCTCGAGAACGGCGTCCGCGTGATGGTCCCACCGCACATCGCCGCGGGAACCCGGATCGTCGTCGACGTATACGAGCAGACCTACGTCCGCCGGGCGGACTGATCCTGATTCTCCCTCTCTCCGCTTGCGGGGAGAGGGTCGGGGAGAGGGGCCTGAGCCGCGCCTTTCCCGTACTGCCCCTCTCCCAACCCTCTCCCCTGAAGGGGAGAGGGCTATAGGTGTAATATGGTTTCCCATTCCGGCATCATCACCGTCATCGAGCGCGCCGTCCGCAAGGCGGGGCCGCGGCTGCGGCGCGACTTCAACGAGGTCCAGCATCTGCAGGTGAGCCGCAAGGGGCCGGCCGACTTCGTCAGCCTCGCCGACAAGCGCGCCGAGGACACGCTGATCGAGGAGCTCCAGAAGGCGCGACCCGATTGGGGCTTCCTTGTCGAGGAGCGCGGCGAAATCGCCGGCGATCCGAACAAGCCGCGCTGGATCATCGATCCGCTCGACGGCACGAGCAACTTCCTCCACGGCATCCCGCATTTCTGCATGTCGATCGCGGTCGAGGATCCGATGGGTGCGCAGGGCAAGCCCGAGATCACGCATGGGTATATTTACCAGCCGATCACTGATGAGAGCTTCTGGGCCGAAAAGGGCAGGGGCGCCTGGCTGCAGGACCAGCGGCTGCGCGTCTCGGCGCGCCGCGATCTTGCCGACGCATTGATCGCGACGGGCATTCCGTTCCTCGGCCATGGCGATTTCGTCGAGTGGAGCCGGATTTTCGGTGCGGTTGCTCCGGAAGTCGCCGGCATCCGCCGGATGGGCGCCGCGGCGCTCGACCTCGCCTGGGTCGCGGCGGGCCGGTTCGACGGTTATTGGGAATCGCATCTCCAGCCCTGGGACGTCGCGGCCGGCATGCTGATCGTGAAGGAGGCCGGCGGCTTCGTCACCGATTTCCGCGGGCAGGATCTGGCGCGCGAGCGCAACCAGTTCCTCGCCGCCAACGACGTGCTGCATTCGAAGCTGCACAAGCTCGTCGCGAGCTCGCTGCGGAATAAGTAACCTGCCGGTGAACGTCACTTATTGCGAGTGATTCTCACACGTTCCGACCCTTGCCGCACTGGGTTCACAGTCCTAGAAGCCCCCCAAGATTCCGCATCCGCGAGAAGGCACTTTGGTCGATCTAATCGAATATCTGCCGATCCTGCTGTTCCTCGGCGTGGCACTGGTGCTTTCGAGCGCCTTCGTGTTCCTGCCGATGCTGGTAGGCCGGCTCACCGGCACGCATCAGCCGACGCCGGAGAAGCTCACCGAATATGAGTGCGGCTTCCCCGCCTTCGAGGATTCGCGCAGCCAGTTCGACGTGCGTTTCTACCTCGTCGCGATCCTGTTCATCGTCTTCGATCTCGAAGCGGCGTTCCTCTATCCCTGGGCAGTCAGTGTGTTCGACCTCGGCTGGACCGCGTGGATCTCGATGATGATCTTCATTGCCGAGCTCGCGCTCGGACTGGTTTATGCGTGGAAGAAAGGTGCGTTGGAGTGGGAGTAGAACTCAGCCCTCCGCTGCCGGGGACGCTCCCCAATGTGGCGTTCCTCGACGACATCAATGCCGAGCTCGGCGACAAGGGCTTCCTCGTCACCTCGACCGAAGAGCTGTTCCAGTGGGCTCGCACGGGTTCGCTGTGGTGGATGACCTTCGGACTGGCGTGCTGCGCGGTCGAGATGATCCACGTCAACATGCCGCGCTACGACATGGAGCGCTTCGGCGCCGCGCCACGCGCGTCTCCGCGCCAGTCGGACGTGATGATCGTCGCGGGCACGCTCTGCAACAAGATGGCCCCGGCGCTGCGCCGTGTGTACGATCAGATGTCCGAGCCGAAATACGTGATCTCGATGGGGTCGTGCGCGAACGGTGGCGGCTATTACCATTATAGCTACAGCGTCGTGCGCGGCTGCGACCGGATCGTGCCGGTGGACATCTATGTCCCCGGCTGTCCGCCGACCGCCGAGGCCCTGCTCTACGGCGTGATGCAGCTCCAGCGTAAGATCCGCCGGATCGGGACGATGGAACGGTGAGGGCACCGGCTCCGAAATGTGCGCCCAATGACGGCGTGATCGATGCGGCTGCGGCCGTGCTCGGCGACATGCTGGTCGAGAGCAAGGACGCTGTCGGCGAGATTTCGCTGACCGTGAAGCGTGAGCGCCTCGTCGAGGCGATGCTGGCACTGCGCGACACGCCGGGCCTCGAATATCAGCAGCTGAGCGAGATCGCCGGTGCCGATTATCCGGCGCGGCCCGAGCGGTTCGACGTGGTCTATCAATTGCTGTCGTTCACGCAGAATCGCCGCATCCGCGTGCGGGTGACGACCGACGAGGACGCGCCGGTGCCGAGCGTGACGGGGATCTGGCCGGTCGCCGGCTGGCTCGAGCGCGAAGTCTACGACATGTACGGCGTGCTGTTCGACGGGAATACCGACCTGCGCCGGATCCTGACCGACTATGGCTTCGTCGGGCATCCGCTGCGCAAGGACTTCCCGCAGACCGGCTATGTCGAATTGCGCTACTCGGAAGAAGCCAAGCGCGTGGTCTACGAGCCGGTCAAGCTGGCGCAGGACTTCCGCAACTTCGATTTCATGAGCCCGTGGGAAGGCGCGGCCTATGTGCTGCCCGGTGACGAGAAGGCACCGCCTCCGCCGCCACCCGCTCCGGCGCCCGCACCGACGCCGGCCCCCGTGGTTTCGCAGCCCGAGGCCAAGGGCGCGCCGACGCCGCTGACTGCCGACGAAATCGTCAAGGGCGATGCGCCCGCGGCGAAGGCCGCCAAGCCGCGTGTCCGCAAGCCCAAGACCACCGAGAGCACGGCCGAGAGCGGCGCGGGCAAGCCGGGACCCGAAGCCGGTCCCAAGCCCGCCGACCCCGATGTCGTGAAGAAGCCGCGAGCATCGCGCGCGAAGAAGGCAAACCCGGATGGCTGAGTATCTCGACGAGATCGAAGGTCGCACCGACGCCGGCAAGCCGGAGCCGGGCGATACCCAGATCGCCAACTACACGATCAATTTCGGCCCGCAGCATCCCGCGGCGCACGGCGTGCTGCGCCTCGTCACCGAGCTGGACGGCGAGATCATCGAGCGCATCGATCCGCATGTCGGCCTGCTCCACCGCGGCACCGAGAAGCTGATCGAGTACAAAACCTACACCCAGGCGCTGCCCTATTTCGACCGGTTCGACTATTGCTCGCCGCTCAGCATGGAGCATAGCTTCGTACTCGCGGTCGAGAAATTGCTCGATCTCGAAGTGCCGTTGCGCGGCCAATATCTTCGTGTGTTCTTCGCCGAGCTGACCCGCATCTGCAATCACATGCTCAACCTCGGGTCGCATGTCATGGACGTCGGCGCGATGACGCCGAACCTGTGGCTGTTCGAGATCCGCGAGGATTGCCTCAACTTCTTCGAGCGTGCCTCGGGCGCGCGGATGCACTCCAATTATTACCGCGTCGGCGGCGTCCGCCAGGACGTGCCCCTGAAGCTGCTGACCGACATCGCCGATTGGCTCGACAATCGCCTGCCGCGGCTGTTCGAGGATGCGATCAGCCTCGTCGCGGAGAACCGCATCTTCAAGCAGCGCAATGTCGACATCGCGGTGGTGGGCCGCGAGGACGCGATCGCCTGGGGCTTTTCGGGCCCGATGATCCGCGCCGCGGGCATTCCCTGGGATATCCGCCGCCAGCAGCCCTACGACGTGTACGACCGCATGGAGTTCGACATCCCCGTCGGCACACGCGGCGATTGCTATGACCGGTTCATGGTGCGCGTCGAGGAAGTGCGCCAGTCGGCGCGGATCATGAAGCAATGCCTGAACGAGATGCCCGACGGTCCAGTGCTGACGCTCGACCGCAAGGTCGCGCCGCCGAGCCGCGGCGAGATGAAGCAGTCGATGGAAGCGCTGATCCATCACTTCAAGCTGTTCACCGAAGGCTATCACGTCCCCGCGGGCGAGGTTTACGTCGCGACCGAGAGCCCCAAGGGCGAGTTCGGCGTCTATCTGGTGAGCGACGGCACCAACAAGCCGTATCGCTGCAAGGTCCGCCCGACTGCGTTCAGCCATCTCCAGGCAATGGATTTCATGTCGCGCGGCCACATGCTCGCCGACATCACTGCCATCCTGGGCGCGATGGATATCGTGTTCGGGGAGTGCGACCGGTGAGTGAGTTCCTGACCAGTAGCAACGGCAAAGCGGTTCGCGCGGCGCTGCTGCTTGGATGCACCGCCGCGTTGTCGGCAATTCTCGCGGGATATCTTCCGGTTGGGGGTTGGGTGAACGATATCGCCGCGTTCGGCATCGTGGCGTCTGTGTTGATCAGTGCGTGGCTCTCGACAACCCAGGGCAATTCGAGTGTGGCGAATGGCTGACGCACAGCAGATTCCCGCCGCCAACCGCATCGCCACCGCGCACGCGATGATCGAGCGCTACAATGCGCAGGACGCCGACGGTTACGTCGCGCTGATGACCGAGGGCGCGTGCGAGGCGACTTATCGCGGCGCGGTGCTGCGCGAGGGCCGTGAAGGCGTGCGTTCGGGGCTCAAGGCGATTTTCGCCGAATTCCCCGGCAATCGCGCGGAAATCCTCACGTCCTACGCGCTCGGCGATACCGTCGTGCTGCACGAGAAGGTCGCGCGTTCCCCTGAGGCAGAGCCGTTCGAGGTGATGTCCATCTATTCGTTCTCCGACGACAAGGTCGATCGGGTGGAGTTCATTCGCTGATGGCTGACGCCCCACAACTTCCCGACGAGGCCGAGACCCGCGCGCGCTGGGGCGCGTTCGCGTGGACGGCCGAGAATGCCGAGAAGGCCAGGGAAATCCTCGGCCGCTATCCGGCGGGCCGGCAGATGTCGTGCACGCTCCCGTTTCTCGATCTGGCCCAGCGGCAGGTCGGCGCGGAGACCAATACGCAGGGCTGGCTGCCTGTGCCGGTGATCGAGTTCGTCGCGCGCGAGCTGGAGCTGCCGTACATCCGCGTATTCGAAGTCGCGACTTTCTACACGATGTTCAATCTCGTGCCCGTCGGCCGCTATCACGTGCAGGTCTGCGGCACGACGCCGTGCATGCTGCGCGGGAGCGACGACGTGCTGGCGGCGTGCAAGAGCCGCGGCATGCACAAGGGCCATACCACCGCCGACGGGATGTTCACGCTGACCGAGGTCGAGTGCCTGGGCAGCTGCGCCTCGGCGCCGATGGTGCAGATCAACGACGATAATTACGAGGATCTCGATTACGACCGCACCGTCGCGATCCTCGATGCGCTGGCCAAGGGCGAGCAGCCCAAGACCGGCACGCAGGAACCGGGCCGACACACCGTCGAAGCCGCCGGCGGCACCACCAACCTCACCGCGATGGTGACCGAGAACCACGATTATCGCGGGGAATGGGCATGAGCCAGGACACCAAGAACCTGCTGTTCGTCATCCTTGCGGTGATCGGGGCGCTCGTGATCGGCGGCTGGGTGCTCAAGATCGCCTTCAAGCTGCTCGGGATCGTGATCCTGATCGGCCTTGCGGTGGTGGCCTATATCCTGATCCAGAAGATGGTGGGGCGGGGGCGCTAGGATGCTGCAGGACAAGGACCGCATCTTCACCAACGTCTACGGCTTCCAGCCGTGGAACCTGTCGGCTGCGCTGAAGCGCGGCGATTGGGACAATACCAAGGGCCTGATGGCGATCGGGCAGGACACGATCATCGACCGCATCAAGGCCTCGGGCCTGCGTGGGCGCGGCGGGGCGGGCTTCCCGACCGGCACCAAATGGTCGTTCATGCCCAAGGAGCCGCGGCCCGACCGGCCCAATTTCCTGGTGATCAATGCCGACGAGTCCGAACCCGGCTCGTGCAAGGATCGCGAAATCATCCGCCACGATCCGCACAAATTGATCGAAGGCGCGCTGATCGCCGGCTTCGCGATGCGCGCCCGCGCCGCGTACATCTATATCCGCGGCGAATATATCCGCGAGGCGGAGACGCTCTTCGCGGCGGTGGCCGAGGCTTATGACGCGGGCATGCTCGGCAAGAATGCCGCGGGCTCGGGCTATGACTTCGACGTCTTCGTCCATCGCGGCGCCGGCGCCTATATCTGCGGCGAAGAGACCGCGATGCTCGAAAGCCTCGAGGGCAAGAAGGGCCAGCCGCGGCTCAAGCCCCCGTTCCCGGCGGGTGCGGGCCTCTATGGCTGCCCGACCACGGTCAACAACGTCGAGTCGATCGCGGTCGTCCCGACGATCCTGCGGCGCGGGCCCGAATGGTTCGCGAGCTTCGGCGCGGAGAACAACAAGGGCACCAAGCTCTTCCAGATCAGCGGCCATGTGAACAAGCCGTGCGTGGTCGAGGAAGCGATGAGCATCCCGTTCCGCGAGCTGATCGAGAAGCATTGCGGCGGCATCCGCGGCGGCTGGGACAATCTGCTCGCCGTGATTCCGGGCGGCTCCTCGGTGCCGCTCGTCCCCGCGGCGCAGATCATGGACTGCGCGATGGATTTCGACGGACTGCGCGGCGTCGGCTCGGGCCTCGGCACCGCGGCGGTGATCGTCATGGACAAGTCGACCGACATCGTTCGTGCGATCTCGCGCCTGTCCTACTTCTACAAGCATGAGAGCTGTGGTCAGTGCACCCCGTGCCGCGAAGGCACCGGCTGGATGTGGCGCGTGATGGAGCGGATGCGCACCGGCGACGCCGACATCAGCGAGATCGATACGCTCTATCAGGTCACCAAGCAGGTCGAAGGCCATACCATCTGTGCGCTCGGCGATGCTGCGGCCTGGCCGATCCAGGGCCTGATCCGCCATTTCCGCCCCGAGATGGAGCGGCGGATCAACGAACGCAGCGGCACCGGCGAGGCGTCGATGCAGGAAGCAGCCGAATAATGCCCAAGCTCAAAGTAGACGGAATCGAAGTCGAGGTGCCGCAGGGCGCGACGGTGCTCCAGGCTTGCGAAGCCGCGGGCAAGGAGATTCCACGCTTCTGCTATCACGAGCGGCTGAGCATCGCCGGCAATTGCCGCATGTGCCTGGTCGAAGTGAAGCCGGGGCCGCCCAAGCCCCAGGCTTCGTGCGCGCTGCCCGCCGCCGAGGGGCAGGAGATCCGCACCGACAGCCAGATGGTGAAGGCAGCGCGCGAAGGCGTGATGGAATTCCTGCTGATCAACCATCCGCTCGATTGCCCGATCTGCGATCAGGGCGGCGAGTGCGACCTGCAGGACCAGTCGATCGCCTATGGCAAGGGCCATAGCCGCTACACCGAGAACAAGCGGGCGGTGACCGAGAAGTACATGGGTCCGATCATCAAGACGATCATGACCCGCTGCATCCAGTGCACCCGCTGCGTCCGTTTCGGCGAGGAAGTGGCCGGCGTGGACGAGATCGGCGCGATCTATCGCGGCGAGGACATGCAGATCACGACCTATCTCGAAAAGGCATTCAAGAGCGAGCTTTCGGGGAACACTGTCGATCTCTGCCCGGTGGGCGCGCTGACGCACAAGCCGGTGGCGTTCGAATACCGCCCCTGGGAGCTCAAGCGGAACCTGTCGATCGACGTGATGGATGCCGTGGGCACCAATATCCGCCTCGACAGCCGCGGCCGCCAGGTGATGCGCGTGCTTCCGCGGATCAACGAGGACGTCAACGAGGAGTGGGCGCACGACAAGACCCGCTATCATGTCGACGCGCTCGTCCGCCGCCGGCTCGACCGTCCGTTCATCCGCAAGGGTGGCAAGCTGGTCGAAGCGAGCTGGGACGAAGCGTTCGATGCCATCGCCGCGGTCAATGCGGGCTCCAGCGTCGCGGCCATTGCCGGCGACCTGCTCGATGCCGAGACGATGTACGCCGCCAAGGCGCTGCTCAGGGGGCTCGGCTCGGAGCTGATCGAGAGCCGCCAGACCGGCATGGACTATGACGTATCGAGCCTCGGCGCGGTGGCGTTCAACCCGACCATCGCCGGCGTCGAGGATGCCGATGCGATCCTGCTGATCGGCAGCAACCTCCGCTGGGAGGCGCCGCTGATCAACACGCGCGTCCGCAAGGCGATCAAGAAGGGCGCCAAGGTCTTCGCGATCGGGCCCGAGACCGATCTCACCTACAAGCTCGAATGGCTCGGCAACGATCTTTCGCTGCTCGGCAAGCTGCCCGATCAGGTGGCGCAGGCGTTCGACGGCGCGAAGAAGCCACTCGTCATCGTCGGCCCGGGTGCGCTGGGTGCGGGCTTCGGCGCGGCGCTGGCGCTGGTCGAGCCGATGAAGCTGGTGCGCACGCTCGAGGACGGTACTGCCTGGAACGGCTTCGGTGTTGTCCATATTGCCGCGGCGCGAATGGGCGCGCTGATGTTGGGCTTCGCGCAGAAGGGCGGCATCGCCGATATCGTCGCGGCGAACCCGAAGCTCGCTTTCTTCCTCGGCGCCGACGAAGTCGATTTCGACAAGTTCGCGAACAGCTTCAAGGTGTTCGTCGGCCATCACGGCGACAAGGGCGCGCATCATGCCGATGTGATCCTGCCGGGCGCGACCTATGCCGAGAAGGCGGGCACCTATGTGAACCTCGAGGGCCGCGTCCAGCGTGCCGAACGCGCGGTGTTCGCGCCGGGCGACGCGCGCGAGGACTGGTCGATCCTGCGCGCGCTCTCCGACAAGCTCGGCCGCACGCTGCCGTTCGACAGCTTCGACGAGCTGCGCGCGGCGATGGCGTCCGAAGTGCCGGAACTGGGGCGGGAGGGCCTGGTGACCTTCGCGTGGAAGGCGCCCAAGCTCGCCGCCAAGGCCAGCGGCCCGGTCAATTATCCGATCGCCGATTTCTATCTGACCAACGCGATCTGCCGCGCATCGCCGACGATGCAGCGCTGCTCGGCCGAACTGGTCCATGGCGAAGACTTCGCGGAGGCCGCGGAATGACCGCCTTTTTCCAGAACACCATCGGTCTCCCGTTCGGCTGGGCGTGGTTCGTCGCGACGATCGTCGGCATCCTCGTGATCGCATTGCCGCTGATGCTGGCGGTGGCGATGATCATCTATGCCGACCGGAAGATCTGGGCGGCGATGGCGCTGCGGCGCGGCCCCAACGTGGTCGGCCCGTTCGGCCTGCTGCAGAGCTTCGCCGACGGCCTGAAGGTGTTCCTCCAGGAAACGATCATCCCGTCGAGCGCCAACAAGACTTTGTTCCTGATCGCGCCGATCATCACCTTCACGGTCGCGCTGATCGTGTGGGCGGTGGTGCCGTGGCAGGCGGGCGTGGTGCTCTCCAACATCAATGTCGGCCTGCTCTACATCCTCGCGGCTTCGTCGCTCGGCGTGTACGGGATCATCCTCGCAGGCTGGTCGTCCAACTCGAAATACCCGTTCTATTCGGCGATCCGCGCCGCGGCGCAGATGGTGTCGTATGAGGTCTCGATCGGCTTCGTCCTGATCTCGGTCGTGCTGTGGGCAGGGACGTTCAACCTCGGCGGCATCGTAGAAGCACAGAAGGGCCATGTCTTCGGTGTGCTCAATGGCTTCGGCTTCAACCCGTTGCTGTTCCCGATGGCCGTGGTGTTCTTCATCTCGTCGCTCGCCGAGACCCAGCGCGCACCGTTCGACCTCACCGAGGCCGAGTCCGAGCTCGTCGCGGGCTATCAGACCGAATATTCGTCGATGAGCTTCGCGCTCTACTGGCTCGGCGAATATGCCAACGTGCTGCTGATGTGCACGCTTAACGCAACGCTCTTCTGGGGTGGCTATCTCGCGCCGCTCGACATGCCATTCCTCGGCTTTTTCCCGAACATCGTGGTACCGGGGATCCTCTGGCTGTTCGCCAAGATCCTGTTCTTCTTCTTCGTGTTCAGCTGGGTGAAGGCGACGGTCCCGCGCTATCGCTACGACCAGCTGATGCGGCTGGGCTGGAAGATCTTCCTGCCGCTGTCGCTGATCTTCGTGTTCCTCGTTTCCGGGTACCTGATGTGGGCCCGGGTTGGATTCGCCGCATGAGCATCGCCCAACTCGTCCGATCCTACACCTTGTGGGAGTTCATCAAGGCGCACTGGCTGACCTTGCGGTACTTCTTCAAGCCAAAGGCGACGATCAACTATCCGTACGAGAAGAACCCGATCTCGCCCCGCTTCCGCGGCGAGCATGCGCTCCGCCGCTATGCCAATGGCGAAGAGCGCTGCATCGCGTGCAAGCTGTGCGAGGCGGTGTGCCCGGCGCTGGCGATTACGATCGAGGCCGAGCCGCGCGACGACGGCAGCCGCCGCACGACGCGCTACGACATCGACATGACCAAGTGCATCTATTGCGGGCTCTGCCAGGAGGCGTGCCCGGTCGATGCGATCGTCGAAGGGCCGAACTTCGAATTCTCGACCGAGACCCGCGAGGAGCTGATCTACGACAAAAACAAGCTGCTCGCGAATGGCGACCGCTGGGAGCGCGCGATCGCCGCGAACCTTGCCGCCGATGCACCGTACCGTTAAGCGCACCGCAATCGTCAGGGGCCGCCAGATTCCGTGATCCAGCTTCTCGCCTTCTATCTGTTCGCGATCGTCGTCATTGCCTCCGGGGCGATGACGATCCTGTCGCGCAATCCGGTGCATTCTGTGCTCTGGCTGATCCTCGCATTCTTCAACGCGGCGGGGCTGATGGTGCTCGCGGGCGCCGAGTTCATCGCGATGCTGCTCGTCATCGTCTATGTCGGCGCGGTCGCGGTGCTCTTCCTGTTCGTCGTGATGATGCTCAACATCGACTTCGCCGAGCTGCGCGCGGGTGTGATGCGCTATGCCGCGATCGGGTTGCTGCTTGCGGTGGCACTGGTTGCCGAGATCATCGTCGCCATCGGGGCCTATAGCGCGGGCGGGTTGCAGCTCGGCCGCCGCATCGCCCCGATCGACGCGGGCATGCCCAATATCGAGGCGATCGGGCAATTGCTCTACACGCGCTACCTGTTCGTGTTCGAAGGCGCCGGCCTCGTGCTGCTGGTCGCGATGATCGGCGCGATCGTGCTGACCTATCGTCAGCGCAGCGACGTCCGCCCGCAGAACATCAACCGCCAGATCAACCGCCGCGCCAAGGACGCTACCCGCAACATGAACCCGCCGGTCGGGCAGGGGGTCGAGCTGTGATCGGCGTCACCCATCAAAACCCGTTCGCTTCGAGCGCAGTCGAGAAGCGCTTGTCCGTCGCCTGCCCCGGTTTCTCGACTTCGCTCGAAACGAACGGAATCCGGGCATGATCGGCGTCACCCATTATCTGGTCGTCTCGGCGATCCTGTTCACGCTGGGGGTGCTCGGCATCTTCATGAACCGCAAGAACCTCATCGTCATCCTGATGGCGATCGAGCTCATCCTGCTCGCGGTGAACCTCAACCTCGTCGCCTTCTCGGCGGCGCTGGGCGATCTCGTCGGGCAGGTCTTCGCGATGTTCGTGCTGACCGTCGCCGCCGGCGAGGCCGCGATCGGGCTCGCCATTCTCGTCATCTACTTCCGTAGCCGGGGCACGATCTCGGTCGACGACGTCAATCGGATGAAGGGCTGATGTCGCCGATTCTCCTCATCGTATTCCTACCGCTCGCTGCGGCGGTGATCGCCGGCCTGTCGAACAAGGCGTTCGGCAGCGTGCTTCCCAAGGCGCTGACCACGGGCGCGCTGTTCGTCTCGTGCGCTCTGTCCTGGCCGATCTTCATTCAGTACCTGCACGGCGCGGAGCAGACCGTAGTGCCGGTGCTCAACTGGATGACCTCGGGCACCCTGCAGGTCGAATGGGCGCTGCGGGTGGATTCGCTCACTGCGGTGATGCTGGTCGTGATCACCAGCGTCTCGGCGCTCGTCCACCTCTATAGCTGGGGCTATATGAGCGAGGACCCGGATCAGCCGCGCTTCTTCGCCTATCTCAGCCTCTTCACCTTCGCGATGCTGATGCTCGTGACCGCGGACAATCTGGTCCAGATGTTCTTCGGCTGGGAAGGCGTGGGTCTCGCATCCTACCTCCTGATCGGCTTCTGGTTCCGAAAGCCGTCGGCAAACGCCGCGGCGATAAAGGCCTTCGTGGTCAACCGCGTCGGCGATCTCGGCTTCATGCTCGGCATCTTCGGCACCTATCTCGTGTTCGGCACCGTCTCGATCAACGAGATCCTCGCCGCCGCGCCCAACATGCACGGCTCGACGATCGGCTTTCTGTGGTTCCGCGCGGATACGATGACCGTGCTCTGCCTGCTGCTGTTCCTCGGAGCGATGGGCAAGTCGGCGCAGCTCGGCCTTCACACCTGGTTGCCCGACGCGATGGAAGGCCCGACCCCGGTTTCGGCGCTGATCCACGCCGCGACGATGGTCACCGCCGGCGTGTTCATGGTCTGCCGCCTGTCGCCGATGTTCGAGACGAGCCCGGTGGCGATGGGCGTGGTGACCTTCGTCGGCGCCGCAACCTGTCTGTTCGCCGCGACGGTCGGCCTGGTGCAGACCGACATCAAGCGCGTGATCGCTTATTCGACCTGCTCGCAGCTCGGCTACATGTTCTTCGCCGCAGGCGTCGGCGCTTATGGCGCGGCGATGTTCCATTTGTTCACGCACGCCTTCTTCAAGGCGTTGCTGTTCCTCGGCGCCGGCTCAGTGATCCACGCGATGCACCATGAGCAGGACATGCGCTTCTATGGCGGCCTGCGTAAGCACATCCCGCTGACCTTCTGGACGATGATGTTCGGCACGCTGGCGATCACCGGCGTCGGCATCCCCGCGGTGTTCGGCAACCCGACTGCGTTCGGCTTCGCCGGCTTCCACTCGAAGGACGCGATCATCGAGGCCGCCTGGGCCGCGGGCGTTCCCAGCGCCTTCTGGGTCGGCGTGTTCGTAGCCCTGCTCACCAGCTTCTATTCGTGGCGCGTGGTCTTCCTGACTTTCTACGGCACGCCGCGCTGGGCGGGTTCCGAGCATATCCAGCACGCAGTCCATGATGCGCATGGCCATCACGATCATGGCGAAGTGCACGACAATGCGCCTGCGCAGGAAGATGCGGGCCATGCGCCGACCGCGCACGAGATCCTGCACGATCAGCCGCACGAAGGCACGGCGGGCTATCATCCGCACGAGAGCCCATGGGCGATGCTGGTCCCGCTGATCCTGCTGTCGATCGGCGCTATCGCCGCGGGCTTCGTCTTCCACGGCTTCTTCATCGAAGCCGAAGAGGGGGCGCATTTCTGGAATGGCGCGATCGCGTTCGACGCGCATCTGATGCACGCGATGCATGGCGTTCCGCTGTGGGTGAAGCTGTCGGCGACGATCGCGATGCTGCTCGGCTTCGGAGGCGCCTGGTACGCATACATCAAGCGGCCCAGCTTCGCCGGCGCCGTCGCGGACAACTTCCGGGTGCTCTACACCTTCCTGCTCAACAAATGGTACTTCGACGAGCTCTATAACTTCCTGTTCGTCCGCCCCGCATTCGCGATCGGCCGGCTGTTCTGGAAGGCGGGCGACGAAGGCACCATCGACCGCTTCGGACCCAACGGCATCGCCCGTCTGGTTCAGCTCGGCAGCGTCGGCACGGCGCGTCTGCAATCGGGATATCTCTACACTTATGCCTTCATCATGCTGATCGGTCTCACCGCCGCGCTCACCTGGGTGATCGCAGGATGACCGGTTTCCCGATCCTCTCCATCATGCTGGCAGTGCCCGCGATCGCCGCGGTCGCCTGCCTGTTGTCGAGCGCACAGGGCGCCCGCTGGATCGCACTGGCCGCGACCCTGATCGATCTGGCGCTCGGCATCTGGCTCTGGGCCAATTTCGATCAGAGCGCGGGTGCTGCCCAGTGGCAGTTCGTCGAGCATGCCCGCCTGTTCGGCATCGGCGGCGTCGATTTCGCCTGGGCGCTGGGCATCGACGGCTTCGCGCTGCTGCTGATCATGCTCTCGGTCTTCCTCATGCCGATCTGCATCGGTGCGAGCTGGGTCGCGATCGAGAAGCGCGTGCCCGAATATATGGCGGCGATGCTCGCCACCGAGATCCTGATGATCGGCACCTTCGCCGCGCAGGACCTGCTGCTCTTCTACGTCTTCTTCGAAGGCGGCCTGATCCCGATGTATTTGATCATCGGCATCTGGGGCGGCGCGAACCGCATCTACGCGTCGTACAAATTCTTCCTCTACACCTTGCTCGGTTCGCTGCTGATGCTGATCGCGATGATCGCGATGCTGCTCAATGCGGGCACGTCCTCGATCCCCGAGCTGATGGCGCACGACTTCCCGGCGCAGTGGCAGACCTGGCTGTGGCTGGCCTTCTTCGCCAGCTTCGCGGTCAAGATGCCGATGTGGCCGGTCCACACCTGGCTTCCCGACGCGCACGTGCAGGCGCCGACCGCGGGTTCGGTGATCCTGGCGGGCGTGCTGCTCAAGCTCGGCGGCTATGGCTTCCTGCGCTTCAGCCTGCCGATGTTCCCCGAGGCATCGGCCCAGTTCATGTGGCTGGTGTTCGCGCTCTCCTGCGTCGCGGTGGTCTACACCTCGCTGGTCGCTTTGGTGCAGTCGGACATGAAGAAGCTGATCGCCTATTCCTCGGTCGCGCACATGGCGATCGTGACGATGGGGCTGTTCGCCTTCAATCAGCAGGGCGTCGAAGGCGCGATGATGGTCATGCTCGGCCACGGCCTCGTCTCGGGCGCGCTCTTCCTCTGCGTCGGCGTGATCTACGATCGCCTCCACACCCGCGAGATCGACCGCTACGGCGGGCTTGCGATCAACATGCCGCGTTACGCGCTGCTGTTCATGGTCTTCACCATGGCCTCGGTCGGCCTGCCGGGCACCAGCAACTTCGTCGGCGAGTTCCTCGGCCTGGCCGGCATCTACCAGGTCTCGACCTGGACCGCTTTGATCGGCACCAGCGGCATCATCCTCGGCGCGGCCTACATGCTGTACCTCTATCGCCGCGTCGTGTTCGGCGATCTGACCAAGGACGATGTCCGCGCGATGCCCGATCTCAGCGGCCGCGAGCTGTGGCTGCTCGCCCCGATCGCCGCGGCGGTTTTGTGGATGGGCGTCTACCCTGAGAGCTTCCTCAAGCCGATGCGGCCCGACGTCGAGCGGCTGGTCGAGCGGATGAGCCGGGTGATGCCTGCGGGTGACTCGCAGCCCACCGCCGGCAAGCCTGCGCCCGCCGCCGGGCACGGAGAGGAACATGCTGCCCCCGCCGCCTCTGCGCACGGGGAGGCGCACTGATGAGCTATTCGATGCAATTGATGATGGTCCTGCCCGAGCTCGTGCTCAGCCTGGGCGCGATCCTGCTGATGCTCGTCGCCGCATGGGGCGGGCAGAATTCGACGAAGCTGGTGAGCTGGGCGTCGATCGCGGTGCTGATCGGCGCGGGCATTTCGCTCGCGGGCCCGGCTTCGGCGGGCGGTGAAGCGTTCGGCGGGCTCTATCGCCCGGATATGTTCGCCGCCTTCGCCAAGGCGCTGATCTTCTTCGCCGCCGCGGTCTCGATCCTGATCGCGCCGCGCTTCTTCCAGACCAGCTCGGGCGACGATCTGCGTCCCGAATATCCCGTGCTGATCCTGCTCTCGGCGGCGGGCATGGGGATGATGGTCTCGGCCGGAGACTTGATGAGCCTCTATGTCGGCCTCGAGCTGATGAGCCTCGCCTCGTACGTGCTGGCGAGCTTCATGCGTCGCGACACGCGCTCGGCCGAAGCGGGCCTCAAGTATTTCGTCCTCGGCGCGCTTGCCTCGGGCATCCTGCTCTACGGCATCAGCCTGGTGTACGGCTTCTCGGGGACGACGCTCTTCGCGGGCATCGCCGATGCCTATGCCGGCGGTCGTTCGATCGGCCTGATGTTCGGCCTCGTCTTCGTGTTCGCGGGCCTCGCGTTCAAGATCAGCGCCGTGCCGTTCCACATGTGGACGCCGGACGTCTACGAAGGCGCGCCGACGCCGGTGACGGCGTTCTTCGCCTCGGCGCCCAAGGTCGCGGCAGTGGCGCTCGCCACCCGCGTCGCGATCGAGGCGATGGGCCCGGCGATCCATGATTGGCGCCAGATCGTGATCTTCGCGGCATTGGCCTCGATCATCTTCGGTGCCGTGGCGGCGATCGGGCAGACCAACATCAAGCGGCTGCTTGCGTATTCGTCGATCAACAATGTCGGCTTCGCACTGATCGGCCTCGCCGCCGGCGGCGAGGCGGGTGTTTCGAGCGTGCTCTATTACATGGCGATCTACGTCGTCATGACGTTGGGCAGCTTCCTGATCGTGCTCCAGATGCGCGGGCCGGATGGTCAGCCGGTAGAGACCATCGCCAGCCTCTCGGGCATGTCGCGCAACCGGCCGGGCCTCGCGCTCGCCTTCGCCATCTTCATGTTCAGCCTGGCGGGCATTCCGCCGCTGCTGGGCTTCTTCGCCAAGCTGCAGGTGTTCGTCGCGGCGGTGCATGCCGGACTGTTCATCTTCGCGGCGGTGGGTGCCGCAGCCTCGGCGATCGGTGCGTACTATTATCTCAAGATCGTCAAGACGATGTACTTCGACGAACCGGCTGAAGCCTTCAGCGGCAGGACCGATCCGGTCGAGGGTGCGTTGCTGGTTGTCGCCGCGGCGGTGATTTCGCCGCTTGGCTGGCCGCTGCTCGGCTATCTCGAGATTTTCACTGCATCGGCCGCGAAGGCGCTGTTCTGACCGCCACGATCCGAACCGTCGCCGAGACGGGCTCGACCAATGCCGATATGGCCGAACTCGCGCGGAACGGCGCGAGTGAAGGCTTGTGGCTCCGCGCCGAGCGGCAGACATCGGGCAAGGGCCGGCAGGGCAGGACGTGGGACTCACCCGCAGGCAATCTCTACATCTCGACTCTCGTCCGTGTGCGTGCGGGGGAGCCTTCGCCCGCGACGCTGGCCCTGGTCGCGGCGGTGGCGCTGGAGGAAGCGGTTTCGCTGTTCGGCGTGCGGCCGATGCTCAAATGGCCCAACGATCTGCTGGTCGACGGCGCCAAGCTCTCGGGCATATTGCTCGAGCGCGTCGAGGACGCAGTGATCATCGGTTTCGGCGTCAACCTCGCGCATCATCCGGTCGATCTCGACCGTCTCGCCACCAGCGTCGCCGCCCACGCCCCCGCGCCGGACCCGCAGGTTTTCGCCGAGACGCTCGCCGAGATTTTCGCGCGCTGGCTCTCGCGCTGGCGCGACGGCATCGCGCCAGTGCGCGACCGCTGGCTCGCCCGCGCCCATCCGATCGACACGGCACTGACGGCGCGGCTGGCGGACGGCAGCTCGGAGGACGGGCTGTTCGGCGGCCTCGATGCGCAAGGTGCGCTCATCCTGCGCTTGGCCGGCGGCGCGACCCGTGTCATTCACGCTGGCGACGTGTTCCTGCTCTGAAGGGAAGGCAAATGCTGCTCGCCGTCGATGCCGGCAACACCAATGTCGTCTTCGCGCTCGTCGAGGACGGCGAGATCCGTGCGCGCTGGCGCATCGCCACCGATCCGCGCCGCACCGCCGACGAATATGCCGTATGGCTGAGCCAGCTGCTCAACCTCGAGGGCTATGACCGCTCGGTCGTGACCGGAGTGATCGTCGGCACCGTCGTTCCCCGCGCGTTGCACAATCTCCAGGTGCTCAGCAGCAAATACTTCAAGACCGAGGCGGTGATCGCCGGGCAGGGCAGCGCCGATTGGGGCTTCCAGCTCGATGTCGAAGAGCCCGGCAGCCTCGGCGCCGATCGCGCGCTCAACATGATCGCAGGCCATGCCCGGCACGAAGGCGACCTCATCATCATCGACTTCGGCACCGCGACCACCTTCGAATTGGTCGATTACAGCGGCGCCTATAAAGGCGGGATCATCGCGCCGGGCATCAACCTGTCGCTCGACGCCTTGGTCACCGCCGCGGCCAAGCTCCCCCGCATTGCCATATCCGCGCCCGAGAAAACCAGCGTGGTCGGGCGCAATACGGTCGACCAGATGCACATCGGCATCTATTGGGGCTATGTCGCGATGATCGAGGGTCTCGTCGCCCGGCTCAAGGCCGAGGTGGGACGCCCGCTCAAGGTGATCGCCACCGGCGGACTGGCGGTGCTCTTCGAAAAGCATACATCGGTCTTCGATACCATCGAACCCGACCTCACCATTCAGGGGTTGGCCATGCTGTGGGAACGCAGCCAGCAAGGAAATTAAGTGACTCCAGGCAACGAACTCCTCTTCCTCGCGCTCGGCGGCTCGGGCGAGATCGGCATGAACGTCAATCTCTATGGCACGCAGGGCAAGTGGCTGATGGTCGATTGCGGCATCACCTTCGGGGATGCGAACTATCCGGGCGTCGACGTGATCCTGCCCGATCTCCAGTTCATCGAGGAGCGGCTCGACGATCTGCTCGGCATCGTGCTGACGCATGGCCATGAGGACCATATCGGTGCGCTGCCCTATCTCGCGGGCGATCTCGGCGTGCCGCTCTATGCGACGCCGTTCACTGCGGGGCTGATCTACGGCAAGCTCGAGGAAGAGGGCATCACCGACAAGGTCGAGCTCAACGTCGTCAAGGAGGACGGGCCGTTCGATATCGGGCCGTTCACAGTGACCTATACGCCGCTCGCCCATTCGATCCCCGAGGGCAATGCGGTGCTGATCGAGACCCCGTATGGCAAGGTGTTCCACACCGGCGACTGGAAGCTCGACGACGCACCCGCGCTGGGCGGCGCCTCGACCGCGGCAGAACTGACCGCGATCGGCGACGAGGGCGTGCTGGCTTTGGTCTGCGATTCGACCAATGTGTTCAACCCCGAGGCGTCGGGTTCGGAAGCCGATGTCCGCAAGGGGCTCGACGAGGTCGTCGCGGCGATCAAGGGCCGGGTGCTCGTCACGACCTTCGCCTCCAACGCCGCGCGGCTGCAGACGCTGGGCGAAGTCGCCGAGGATACCGGTCGCCAGATCTGCGTCGCGGGACGCTCGCTCGACCGGATCCTCCGCGTCGCCAAGGCGACCGGCTATCTGCGCGACTTCCCCGAGACGATCGACTTCGACACGGCGATGAGCCTGCCGCCCAACCAGGTGATGATCGTCGCAACCGGCGGGCAGGGCGAACCGCGCGCCGCGCTCAACCGAATCGCCGAGGACACTCATGTCCTGAAGCTCCATGCCGGCGACACCGTCGTCTTCTCGTCGCGCCAGATCCCGGGCAACGAGATCGCGATCGGCAAGATCATGAACACGCTGGCCGGCAAGGGCGTCGAGCTCATCACCGACCGCCAGGCCTTCGTCCATGTCTCGGGCCATCCGGGGCGTCCCGAACTGGCCGAGATGTATCGCTGGATCCGCCCGGAGATCATCCTGCCGGTGCACGGCGAAGTGCGGCACATGCACGAGCAGGCGCGTTTCGCGAAGGAGCAAGGGATCCGCCAAGCGATCACGCAGGTCAATGGCGACATCTGGAAGCTCGCGCCGGGCAAGCCGAAGCAGGTCGGCCAGGCGCATGCCGGACGGCTGGTGCTCGACGGCGACGTGATCCTGCCGGCCGACGGCACGACGATCAACGAGCGGCGGCGGATCGCGCTGTACGGCCAGATCTCGGTCGCGGTCGCGATCCAGGGCGGACGGCTGAAGGGCGCGCCGCAGATCCGGGTGCAGGGCGTGCCGGTCGAGGAGGACCGCGACGCGTTCCTCGAAGAGGCCGCCGAAGCTGCGGCCGAGGCGGTGAAGAAGGACGGCCGCGACATCGAGAAAATGCGCGAGAGCGTGCGGCTGGCAGTGCGCCGCGCGGCGGTGCGCTTCACCGGCAAGAAGCCGGTGGTCGACGTGCTGGTCGTGGAGCTCTGAGCCATGCGCTGGCAGTCGATGCTCGCGATCTACATATTGTTCTGGGCGTTCTCGGTGTTCCTGGTGCTGCCCTTCGGGGTGCGCACCGCGCAGGAAGCAGGGGTTGAGCTCGTCCCCGGCCAGGCCGAGAGCGCGCCGCACGGCTTCAGCCCGAAGAAGATCGCGATCCGCACGACGATCGTCGCGAGCATCTTATTCGGCCTGTTCTTCCTCAATTACGTCAACGGCTGGGTGACAGCCGACATGCTCGACTGGGTCCATCGGTAGGATTTCGCGGGCTTAACTTCGCACTTTTCCCGCGAATCGTGAATAAAAGTTGCGCGTTCGAGCAAGAAAATGACGTGACGCGCCAAGCCTGATTCCACACTGTCAAAGAGCCGACAGCGAGGCTGGCATACCAAATCCTACATTGGAAGATCGAGCCAGAACAACACCTCTCCCCTTGATAGGGGAGAGGATAGCGTAGCTTGGCAGCTTGCTGCCTAGCGAAGATTGGTGAGGGGTAGAGCGAGGCGCAGCCTCGCGCGGCTTCTGCGAAGCCGCTCACCCCTCACCCAGCTCCGACTAAGGCTCTTCGAGCCTAAGTCTGCGCAACCCTCTCCCCCTTGAGGGGAGAGGGGAAGGGTTCAGGTGCGCAGGCGCTCGATGGCTTGGGCGAGCGCGACGTAGAGTTTGCCCATGTCGGACGACAGCAGGGTTACGCCGAGGGTCGAGCCGTCGCGCAGCGCGAGGATGTGGCGCAGCATCGATTCGAAATCGTGGATGTAGCGATTGACGTGTTCGCTGAACGCCGGGTCGGCATCGTAGAGGCGTGCGATCTCGCGCGTGTCGCCCGGTTCGAGCAGGCGCACTGCGCGCCGCGTGAACACGCCGCGATCGCCCTTGAGATAGGCCGCCCAGGCACTGTCGGTGACTTCGGCGGAGAAGGCTTTGGCGATGTCGATCGACGCGGAGTTGAGCGCCTCGATCAGCAAGGTGGTGCGGCGCGCGAAATTGTCGCTGTCGGCACGTTCGCGGTCGACGCGCTCTTCCTCGATACGCGCTTCGATCCGGGCGGTGGTGTCGGCGAGCGCCACCATCTGTTGGGTGAGCCGCTCAGAAGCGCGCGTCGCGGCGGTCACGGCCGCTTCTGTGCTCTCGGCCAGCTCGGCCATTTCGCGGCGGACCGTGGCGTCGACTGCGCGCTTGAGCGCGGTGCCGCTGGCTTCCTCGAGCGCGGCGGTGGCGCCGGGAACGATCGTGGCGAGCGACTCGCGGGCATGCGCGGCGGCGGCGCTCGCGGTCTCGCGCACGCTCACCAGCGCATCGACGAGCTGCGGCGCCGCGGTCTCGGCGAAGCGGCGGGTGGTCTCGATGGTATCGTCGACGATCGCGCCGAGCGACGCCGCCTGTTCGCTGCCGGTGGCGAGCGTTTCGAGCAATGAGGCTTGCGTCTTGGCGAGCGTATCGCGCTGCTGCGAGACGACATCGGCGATCGCCTCGATCGCGTCGTGCGTGCTTTCAGCGGCAGTGACGAGCGCGAGCAATTCGGGCTTGGCGCCCGCGACGACCTTGCGGCTCGCGCCGATCCGCTCGTCGAGCCGGGCGAGCGCTTCGGGAAGCGTCTCGTCGATCTCGCGCGCCGAGGCGTCGAGCGCCGTGAGCAGGTCTTCGGACGTGCCGATCGCCTTGCGGGCGAGCTGATCGCCGGTGCGCAGCGCTTCCGCCATCGCCTCCATCGAGCCGTGGAGAGCGCTGACCGATGCGGCCAGCGACTGGGTGCGATCGGTGCCGGCCGCGTGGAGGATCTGGAGTTCGCGATCGAGCCGGTCGACGCCGGAGGAGAGGCCGGCGAAGAGCACGTCGCCGCGGCCCTGCTCTTCGGCAAGGCGCGCGCCGATGCGGCCGATGGCTTCCTCGATCACCGCCATGCGCTCGCCGAGCGCCTCGGCACTGTCGCGGCCGGCACGGTCGAGCGCGGCCTGATTGGCGCTGAGCATCGCGAGGATCGCCTCGCCTTGGGTGGCGATGCCCTTGCGGGCCTCGTCGACCGCGCCGGCGGCACGATCGAGCACCGCATCGACGGCGACCGACATCTGCCCGGTGACCTGCTCGAGCCGCGAGCTGGCCGTCTCGCTGGTCGCTTCCATGCGGGAAATGTGCGCGGCCAGCCGCTCGGCGGCGCCACCGGCGATCTGATCGGCCTCGCGGCCGCGCTCGGAAAGTGCGGTGAGCTGGGTATCCAGCGAGGCGGCGCGCTGGCTGGCGAGCAGGCCGGCGGCATCGATGCGGCTTGCCAGCCCGTGCATTTCCTCATGCGCCTTGGGCAAGGTGGTCAGGATGATCTCGAAGCGCTTCTCGGCCTGATCCATGGCCTCGCCGAACGTGCGGATACTGCCGTCCATCAGGCGCGCCTTCTCGCCGACCATGCCAGCGGCACTCTCGACGCGTTCGGCTGCGCGTTCGCCGAGAGAGGCGAGCGCAGTGGTGTGCTCGGCGAGCGCGGCGCGGTTTTCGGCGATGCGGGCGGAAATCGTCGCCATCGCCCTGTCGAGCGCGGCGGCCTCGCTGCGCATCGCGCGGGCAGTGGCATCGAAGCGGCGGGCCTCCGAGCGACTCGTGCGCATCGCGAGCATGTAGAGGATGCCGATCAGCGCCGGTGGGACACAGAGCGCTGCAATGAGCTGGATGAGCGCAACCGGCTCCATGCCCTGCTGAAAGGCGGGGAGCGCGAGCCAGCCCATGCCGATGAACCAGGCGGCGACGGCGAGCCATGCCAGCGCGGGAACGAGCCAGGCGGTATTGCGCCGCGGCTGTTCATCCTCGTCGAAAGCGAGATCCTCGAGCGGTCCCGGCAGTGCCGAGTTGTCGGAAAGGACGAGCTCTTCGTTGCCGTTGGACGGCTCGATGGCGACCTGCGCGGTGTTTCCCCCAGTCATGGGCGAACTGTACCATGTTTGGACGTTTCGCCAAATATCGCGGCAACCAAGAATTAAGCCTCTTCGGGGTAGCCCAGGGCATGGCATATGATCCCGGTGCAATCGATGCGACGCTGGCGGCAGCAGTGGGGGACGAACCCGTGCTGATCGCCGAGCTGCGCGAATCCTTCCTCGACAGCGTCAAGCGGTGTGTCAGCGCGATGAAATCAGCGGAAGGGCCCGATGCCTGGGCGGCGGCGGCGCTGCGGCTGAAGGGACTGGCGGCGAGTTTCGGCGCGGTCCGGTTGATGGCGCTGGCCGCCGAGGCGGTGAACGGCCCCGCGCAGGACAGCGCGATGCTGCGCCGGCTGCACCGCGCGATCGACAGGTTGTAAGGCACTCCTCGCCATCCAGGCGAATGCCTGATCTCGTGCTGCAAGCCGTTCGCGCCATCGCTTGAGATCCCGGCATTCGCCGGGATGACAGATATTGGCCGTATCGACACCAGCCATACTTCCCTCGCCCCCTGCAAGGGGGAGAGGGTTGCGCAGACTTAGGTTTTGCGAAGCAAAGCCTTAGTCGGAGCTGGGTGAGGGGGTGCGGCCGCAAAGCGGCCGCGCGGAGCACCGCTCCGCCCCACCCCTCACCAAGCTGCGCTAGGCAGCAAGCTGCCAAGCTTCGCTATCCTCTCCCCTATCAAGGGGAGAGGGAGTTTTAGGTCGAATGTCGATATGTCCTAGCGCTTCCGGCTCAACTCGCGCATCGCGGCGTCGAGGCCGGCGAGCGTGAGCGGATACATCCGGTCCTGCATCAGCTCGCGAATGATCCGCACCGACTGGGTATAGCTCCAATGCGCCTCGGGCAGGACATTGAGCCAGACCGCGGCGGGATAAGTGTTCACCAGCCGCTGCATCCAGACGCCGCCGGCTTCCTCGTTGAAATGCTCGACCGAGCCGCCGGGGTGGCTGATCTCGTACGCGCTCATCGAGGCGTCGCCGACGAAGATGAGCTTATAGTCATGGCCGTATTTATGGAGGATATCCCAGGTCGGGGTGCGCTCGGTGAAGCGGCGGCGATTGTCCTTCCACACGCCTTCATACGGGCAATTGTGGAAATAGAAGAATTCGAGGTTCTTGAACTCGCTGGTCGCGGCCGAGAACAGCTCTTCGCAGAGCTTGACGAAGGGATCCATCGAGCCGCCGACGTCGAGGAAGAGGAGGAGCTTGACCGCATTGTGGCGCTCGGGGCGCATATGGACGTCGAGCCAGCCCTGTTTCGCCGTGCCGTGGATCGTCGCGTCGATATCGAGCTCGTCGGCGGCGCCTTCGCGGGCGAAACGGCGCAGACGGCGTAGCGCCACCTTGATGTTGCGGGTGCCGAGCTCCTTCGTATTGTCGAGGTTGCGGAATTCGCGCTGGTCCCAGACTTTCAGCGCGCGCTTGTGCTTCCCTTCGCCGCCGATGCGGACGCCTTCGGGATTGTAGCCGCCGTTTCCGAAGGGCGAGGTGCCGCCAGTGCCGATCCACTTGCTGCCGCCTTGATGGCGCTCGTGCTGCTCGGCGAGGCGCTGCTTGAGCGTCTCCATGATCTCGTCCCACGAACCGAGCGACTGGATCGCAGCCATTTCCTCGGGCGTGAGGAACTTCTCGGCGATCGCCTTGAGCCATTCTTCGGGGATGTCGGCGGGCGCGACGCCGTAATGGGTGGCGATCCCCTTGAAGACCTTGGCGAAGACCTGGTCGAAACGGTCGAGCAGGCCTTCGTCCTTCACGAAGGTGGCGCGGGCGAGATAGTAGAACGCTTCAGGCGTGCGCTCGATCACGTCGCGGTCGAGCGCCTCGAGCAGGACGAGATGCTCTTTGAGGCTCGCCGGGATGCCCGCGGCGCGCAACTCGTCGAGGAAGGAGAAGAACATGCCGCCCTTCTAGGGCTGGCGCTCGTACAGCGTCCAGTGGGTGCCTGACATGCCATGGGCACGCGCTTCGGCGATCGGGGCGTAATATGTTCCGCAGAGCGCGATCCGGCGTGGCGGCTCCTCGCCGCGGAACCGATCGGCGAAGAAGAAGCGTGCGGCTGTGCAATCGGCGAGCTGGACCTGCAGCGGATAATGCGAGGCGGCGGCCGCCGCCTCGAGCGTCGCGATGCCGGTCTCGCGGTCGAGAAGGAGGCGGGTGCCCCGTGGCGCGCGCGCCTGCATCGCGCGGATCGCGGCGCCGGGATCGCCGCGGCGATTGATCGCGAGGTCGATGTCGAGCGCGAGGCTGGCCGCAGTGATCGCGGCGAGCGTGCCGCCCGCCAGCCAGCGCTTCCAGCCGCCGGCGCGCCAGCCCAGCCAGATAAACTCGGCGATCAGGATCAGCAGCGCGATGCCGACGAGGAGATAATAACGCGGGTGCGCGACATTGCCCGGGCGGAGAAGCACCAGGACCAATGGGAAGGCAAGGATGGCGAGGCGGTGAAAGGCGATACGCGACACGCCGGCGGAAGGGGCGAGGACGACCAGAGCCGGGATGAGAACGAACCACCAGATGCTCACCACCGGCAGGCCGACGATATACTGCACGAGCTCGGACACGCCGTGGAGCAGTCCCATCGTGTCGTAGGGATCATAGCGGCCGAACTTGAAGCCAGTGCGGGCGGCGGCGGCGCCGAGGATGATCGCGGCGACCAGGCCCAACGCGATGGCCGAGGGCAGGAAGAGCCTGAGGGTGCGATTCACGGCGACCTTGAGTCCATCACGCTTCCACAAAGTGAAGAACACCCAGCCGGCGATCGCACAGACGCCGAAGAACATGATCAGCTGCGAAAAGGAGCCGAGGAAGAAGCAGATCGCCAGCGCGAGTGCCGGGCTTCGCTCGGCCTCCCCGGCGAGCCAGCGATCGGTGAGCAGGATCGCCATGAGCAAAGCGAGCGACATCGGCGCATAGCCCCGCGCCTCGGAACCCAGCGTCACCAACGCCGGTGAGACCGCGAAGAGGAGGGCGGTGATCAGTCCCAGCGCCGGGCCGCGGCGTGCGCCGATCATTGCCGCTACGAAGATCGCCAGCGTGCCGGTAACGATCGACAAGGCGCGGGCGAGCAACGGCGGCGCGTCGAAGCCGACCAGCAGCAGCCATAGCGAATTCAGGTGGTGGTTGTTGTCGTGATTGATGTTGAGGAAGATTGCGAGCGGGGTGCCGGCATCGTGCGCCTGCTTCGCCGACCAGGCCTCGTCGAGCCAAAGCGCGCCCTGCGCACCGGCGATGCGGAGCGCGAGCCCGAGCACGACGATCGTGCTGAGCAGCCACCAATATCGCCTGTCGGCACCCTCAGCCCCCGCCATGGCGCCTTTCATGCTTCAGTGACCGGGTCCGCACAAGTCAGCGCGCATAGGCGTCGATCAGCGAGCCGACATAATCGGGCTGGCGACTGCTCAGCTCGGCGGCGGGGCGGGCGGGGCGGATCGCCTTGCCCGCCGCGGGATCGGGGGTGCCGTAGATGAAGCCGTGCGCGGGATAGATCGAGCTGCCGAGCCCGTTGGTGTCGCGGTACCAGACCTTGACGAGGCTCCAGTCGCCGCGCTCGGAGACGTCGAACAGGGTCACGTCCTGTTCGGCATGACCGCGTTCGCCATCGAGGCGCGACCAATTGGCGTGGGTGACCATCAGCACGCGCTTGTCGACGATCCGGCTGACCACGGCGACGTGGCCGAGGGGAAGACGGGTGCTCTTGGAAAAAGCGAGGACCGCGCCGATACGCGGTTTGCGGCCGCGCTGGTAGCGGCCGTCGGCCTGATCCCACCAGGTCCATGCGTCGCCATAGATCTGGATGCCCGACGCCGCACGCGCGAAGGGAACGCACTGGCCGACATATTCGAGGAGCGACTGCGCCTGCACGGGTGCGGCGGCCAAAGCCGCGGCGACGAGCGCGATCGGAAACGCAAAACAACGCATACACGGGCACCGTAACGAGTACCCCCCATCTCGACGTATCCACGAGTGGTTAAAATTGCGTTAACTGCGATTCCCGCGCCCGTGCACTGCCTCGACCAGTACGAACGAGATGATCATCAGGAGGTACCACGCACCGAGTTTGGCGGGCGAGACGAGCTCCCAGCCATCCTCCTGCCCCGGATACATCCAGGCGCGCGAAAAGGTGCCGACATTCTCGGCGAGCCAGATGAACAACGCCACGAGAAACCAGCCGAGGAGCAGCGGCATCCAGCGCTCCTCGCGCCACACCGTGAAACAGACGCGGGTGCGCCAGAAGAGCAGGGCAGTCGCGGCGAAGAGGCCGAGACGGATATCGGGCAGCCAATGGTGCGCGAAGAAGTTGACGTAGATCGCGGCCGCGAGGAGCCAGCTGGTCCAGCGCGGCGGGTAGCCGGGGAAACGAAAGCCGAAGATCCGCCAGACGCGTGCGATATAGCTGCCGACGGCGGCGTACATGAAGCCCGAGAAGAGCGGTACGCCACCGATGCGGAACAGGTTCGCCTCGGGATAGAGCCAGGATCCGTGGGCGGTCTTGAACACTTCCATCACCGTCCCGACCACGTGAAAGGCAAGGATGACCTTGGCCTCTTCGAGGCTTTCCAGCCGGAAGACGAGCATGCCGACCTGGATCAGCACCGCGCCGATGACGAGGAAATCGTAGCGCGCCAAGCCCGCGTCGGCAGGATAGAAATAATGCGTGCCCAGCAGCAGGGTCAGCAGCAATGCGCCGAACAGGCAGGCCCAGCCTTGCTTGAAGCCGAACAGCAGGAATTCGTAAGTCCACGCGCGCCAGCCCGGGCGTGGTTCGAACGCCTCCAGCCGCGCGCGGACGCGGGCGAAGCGAGTCGCGCCCTGAGCCGGCGGCGGCATCGAATTCAGGACTTGGCGACGGGCGGTGGCGGTTGGCGCGGAAAGCGTTCGAGCGCCGGATCGATCATCGCCCAGGCGGGCGCGTCCTCGATCCAGATCGCGACTTGCGGCGCGAGATCGTTGGGCGCGTCGAGGAAGCCGAGGCGAATCGTGCGGAACTGCGGCCGCGCCGAGGATTGGCCCATCACCGGCGTGCCGCATGCGGCGCAGAAGCTCTGAGTCAGTGTGTTGCCACTCGCCGCGGTGTAGGCCGTGGTCGCGAGTTCGCCTGCGATCGCAAGGTCGTCGGTCGCGAACATCGCGTTGGTGGTGGGCGAGCCGGCGGCGATCTGCTGGCACTGGCGGCACCAGCATTGGCGCACGGTGACGGCCTCACCGCTGATCGTGGCGGTAACGGCGCCGCAGGCGCACCGTCCGGTGTAGCGCGTCACTTGCTCTGTCTCCGGCTCATGAAGGCGAGGCGCTCGAACAGCATCACGTCCTGTTCGTTCTTGAGCAAGGCACCGTGGAGCGGCGGGATCGCCTTGGTGGGGTCCTTGTTCTGGAGCACGTCGAGCGGCATTTCCTCGTGGAGGAGCAGCTTGAGCCAATCGAGCAACTCGCTGGTCGACGGCTTCTTCTTGAGCCCGGGGACCTCGCGGATGTCGTAGAAGATGTCCATCGCCTTGCCGACCAGGATCTTCTGGATGCCGGGGAAGTGGACGTCGACGATCGCCTGCATCGTCTCGCGATCGGGGAATTTGATATAGTGGAAGAAGCAGCGGCGCAGGAACGCGTCGGGCAGTTCCTTCTCGTTGTTCGAAGTGATCACCACGATCGGCCGTTCGGCGGCGCGCACCGTCTCCTTCGTCTCGTAGACGTGGAATTCCATGCGATCGAGCTCCTGGAGCAGATCGTTGGGGAATTCGATATCGGCCTTGTCGATCTCGTCGATCAGCAGGACGGGGACCTGCGGCGCAGTGAACGCCTCCCACAATTTGCCCTTGCGGATATAATTGGCGATGTCGTGGACGCGTTCGTCACCCAATTGTCCGTCACGCAGACGGGCGACCGCGTCATATTCGTAGAGGCCCTGCTGCGCCTTGGTCGTCGATTTGACGTTCCACTCGATCAGGGGGGCGCCCACTGCCTTGGCGATCTCGTAGGCGAGAACGGTCTTGCCGGTGCCGGGCTCGCCCTTGACGAGCAAGGGGCGACGGAGCGTGACGGCCGCGTTGACGGCGACCTTTAGGTCCTCCGTCGCGACATAGCTTTGGGTGCCTTCGAAGCGCATGGCGCTCTCGTAGAGGGGCATGGCGCCCCGGCGCAAGCTTCAGGCGCGTGCGCGGGCGCTCGCGCGGGCTTCGAGCAGGTCCCAGAGACCGCGATGCTGGGCAAAGACCTGTTGCGCGCCGAACAGCATCGCGCGCTCCATCGACGCCTCGCGGGCGAGGGCATCGACGACGCTCACTGTTTCCTCGGCGAGAGGGAGCGTCGAGACGGGGATGGTCATTCCAAGCCGCTTGGCGACGGCATCGAGGACTTCGCGGATCGTAGCCCAGTCGATCGCCAGTGCCAGCGCCGCACCGGCGGCGCAGCCGGCGCGGTCGGACTGGGCGAGCATGTCCAGCGCATGACGCTGCGCATGCGCCGCAGCTTCCGATTCGGCATGGCCGGGCGTGCTAGGAAGCGGGCCGGCGGCGGCGACGATGCGGACGAGATAGGCGCGCTCGGTGGCAAATGCGTCGGCGGCGGCCTCCAGCCAGTCGCGCTCGAGCGAGACGCGGGCATGGTCGAGCGCATAATCGACCAGGCCCGGATGACGGCCATGGAGCACGCAAATGAAATGGGCGGCGTCGGCAAGGTCGCGCAGCGGCTCGAGATTCTCGGCGAGACCCGCGAGATAGGGGTGATTCGCGCTGCCATCGGAAGCGACGAGCGATCCCATCGCTCCCCATGTGCCACCGAGACGGGCGATCTGTGCGGTGTCAAACGGCATTATGCCCCCAAAATCCCTGAGCTGCCGGAAACACCGACACGCTCCCTATGCAACTCGGGGATATACCGAAGCACGTAAATACGTGGTTGACGGTGAATTTACCTTTCAGTCGCGTCTGGAATCGCGAAAGAGCTCATATGCCCCTGCGAAAGCAGCAATACAGAGTAATGAAGTACTAATACCCTGAGCCTCTACTTTCGCTGGAGCATTGAACGCAGCTCGTAGTTTACCAGCTCCACATAGTCCCGTCTTCGAGCCGATTCACAGGAAGATAAGCACGCTTATACTCGTGCTTCGCGGCAAGCGCCTCGTCGATATCGACGCCGAGTCCGGGCTTGTCGCCGGGGTGCATCAGGCCGTTCGAAAGCGAATATGCGTGCGGGAACACCGCGTCGGTCTCGGCGGTATGGCGCATATATTCCTGGATGCCGAAATTGGGGACCGACAGACCGAAATGGAGCGCCGCGGCCATGCTCACTGGCGAAAGATCTGTCGCGCCGTGGCAGCCGGTGCGGACCTGATGGAGATCGGCGAGGCCTGCGATACGGCGCAGATGCGTGATGCCGCCGGCATGGACCACGGTCGCACGGATATAGTCGATCAGCTGCTCCTCGATGAGCTGCTTCGCGTCCCACACCGAATTGAAGATCTCGCCGACCGCGAGCGGCGTGGTGGTATGCTGGCGGATCAGGCGGAAACCCGCCTGGTTCTCGGCCGGAGTCGCATCCTCGAGCCAGAAGAGGCGATACGGTTCGAGATCCTTGCCGAGACGGCCCGCCTCGATCGGAGTCAGGCGATGATGGACGTCGTGGAGCAGATGGACGTCCCAGCCGAGTGCATTGCGTCCCTTCTCGAACAATTGGGGCACGTGGCGCATATATTTCGAGGTCGACCAGACCGTCTCGTCGGGAAGCGATCCCTTGGCGGGCTCGTAATAGAAGCGTTCGCCCGACACGCCGTAGGTGGCGGCTAATCCGGGTACGCCCGATTGAAGGCGGACGGCCTTGTAGCCTTGCTCGAGATATTCGTGCGCGCGCTCGATCGTTTCGGCGATGTCGGAACCGTTGGCGTGGCCATAGACCATGCAGCCTTCGCGCGCGGCACCGCCGAGCAGCTGATAGACCGGCATGCCGGCGAGCTTGCCCTTGATGTCCCACAGGGCCATGTCGACCGCGGCGATCGCGCTCATCGTCACTGGGCCCCGCCGCCAATACGCGCCCTTGTAGAGATATTGCCAGATATCCTCGATCCGGTGCGCGTCGCGGCCGATCAGGCAGGGGATGACGTGATCGGTGAGGTAACTCGCCACCGCCAGCTCGCGGCCATTCAGCGTCGCATCGCCGATGCCGTATGCGCCCTCGTCGGTCTCGATCTTGAGCGTGACGAAATTGCGGCCCGGACAAGTGACGATGACGCGCGCGGAAGTGATACGAGGCAAGGGTAGCTATTCCTTAAAAGTGGTCAGGCCAATATCCCCTTGTGATGGGTGCCCTGTCAACCTAGGGTGAGGATGTTATGAAGATCACCGGCAAAAAGCTGTACCAGCGGGTGGCGGCTTCGATCACCGAGGCGATCGAGGCGGGGCGCTGGTCGCCCGGCACGCGTCTGCCCGGCGAGCGCGACCTTGCCGAGGAATATGGCGTCAGCCGGCCGACGATCCGCGAGGCGATGATCGCGCTCGAGATGAAGGGCTGGATCGAGGCGCGGCATGGCTCAGGCCTCTACGTCACCAAGCGCGATCATGGCACCGCCCAGCGAGAGGACGCACTCAACTTCGACGTCGGCGCGTTCGACCTTACCGAGGCGCGCATCCTGTTCGAAGGCGAGGCGGTCGCGCTGGCGGCGGTATCGATCACCGACGAGCAGCTCGACGAGCTCGACCAGCTGCTGGTCGAGATGGCGGCCGACGATTCGAACGAGCCATCGGTGATGGACGCCGATCACCGCTTCCACCTCGCGATCGCCAATGCGACGGGAAATGCCGCGATCCGCAGCGTGATCGAATATCTATGGGAACTGCGCACCAAATCGCCGTTGTCGGCGAACATGTTCGCGCGGGCAAAGCGCGGCGGCATCACGCCGCGAGTGGAGGAGCATCGCCCGATCGTCGAGGCGCTCCGCGCGCACGATCCGCACGCCGCGCGCAGTGCGATGCGCCGGCATCTGCGCGGCGTGGTCGACGATCTGCTCGCAGCGACCGAACTCGAAGTGATGGAGCGCGCACGCAGCGAACTGGACGCGCGGCGGGACAGTGTCGCGCGCCGACTGAAGATCGGCTCGGCCTGAAGATATCGCAGTTGGAATTGGCCTGACCAATCCCATTGTACGGCGGCCTTTGGCGGAGAGGGTGGGATTCGAACCCACGGTGAGCTTGCACCCACGGCGGTTTTCAAGACCGCTGCCTTAAACCACTCGGCCACCTCTCCGCTGCCGCCCCCGCTATCGCGCTCCGCGGCGGCGCGCCACAAAATCTTGCTCGGTTGCCGACTTGAGGGGCTTCATGCCTGCGGTTTGCTGTGGCACAAAACCCATATGTTGGCTTTGCGTACGATGCTCGGGAAGGTGGCGGCTCTGGCCGTTGCCGTGGTATTGGCGACCCCGGCGGCCGCGCCGGCGATCGCGCAGGACGAAAGCGGCTTCCAGGCCTATCTCCAGACGCTCGCACGCCAGGCGATGGCCGAAGGCGTGAGCCGGCGCACCGTCGACCGGGTCATTCCGACGCTCACTTATAATGCCCGCGTCGTCGAGCTCGACCGGCAGCAGCCGGAAACCCGGCCCAATGCGCCGATCTCTCCGTTCGAGCCCTATCGCCGCCAGCATGTCGACGCGGCGCGGATCGGGCAGGGTCGCAGCGCCTATCAGCGGCAGCGCCCGCGGCTCGCGCGGATCGAGCGCGAAACCGGCGTTCCCGAATCGATCATGGTCGCGATCTGGGGGCACGAGACCAACTACGGGCGCGTGATGGGCGGATTCGATTTGCCGCGCGCATTGGCTTCGCTCGCTTATGAGGGCAGGCGGCGTGCATTGTTCGCCGAAGAGTTCATCGCGACGCTCAAGATGATCGATCGCGGCGTTCCCCGCGAGAAACTGGTCGGGAGCTGGGCAGGCGCGTTCGGCGGGCCGCAATTCCTGCCGAGCGTCTATCTGCGGCTCGCCGTGGATGGCGACGGGGACGGGCTTGCCGATATCTGGAGCAGCGAGGCGGACACGCTGGCGTCGATCGCCAATTACTTCGTCAATGCCGGCTGGCGCCCGGGGCAGCCCTGGGGTGTTGCAGTGCGTGTGCCGGACGGGTTCAATCGGGCGGCGATCGCGGGACGCACTACCGCACCACGCTGTCCGCGCGTGCACGAGCGCCACAGCCGCTGGAAGACGATAAGCGAGTGGCGCGCGCTCGGGCTGACGCAGCAAGGCAAGGGCTGGCCCGCAGACAATGTCCAGGCGACGTTGCTCGAGCCCGACGGCCCTGGAAAGACCGCCTATCTGCTCACCGGCAATTATCGCGTGATCCTCGACTATAATTGCTCGAATTTTTACGCTTTGTCGGTAGGCCTGCTCGCCGATGAAGTCGAACGCTAGCGCAGTCGCTGCTCTTCTCCTCCTCGCCGGATTCGGCGGGGGCCGGAGCCATGCCAATGTCGGACCCGAGCTTGCCGGCTCGATTGCCGCGCAGAGCTGGGGGCAGCCCATGCCTCTGGCAGCTGCGTTCGCCGTCGTTCCCGACGGGCAGGCCGCGCCGGGCGCGAGCTATGCGGTTCCGGGCGCCGCCACGTCCAACCCGCGCATCGACTATGCGCCGCCGCCGCCCGCGCAGGACAGCTATGCCGACCCGACCGCGAACGCCACGGGACCGCGCGGCTCATCGCAGCGAACTCCGGGCGAGCAGCGTTACGACGAAGTCGGCTACGCCGGCATCGGGTTCGAGGATGCGGCCATCACCGGACTTCATGCCTCGCTCGCGCCGGATACGCTCGTCGAAGTGACTTCGCTCGAGAACGGCAAGACCATCGTGGTGCTGATCACCGGGGCGATGGCGCCCGGAACGCGCGGTCCGATCGACCTCTCGACCGGCGCTGCCCGCGCGCTCGGCCATGACGGCGCGGGGCCGATCGCCGTGCGCGTGCGGAAAGTCGCCGCCGGTCCGGGTGACCTGCTCGCGCTCCGCTCGGGCCGCCCGGCGGCGGCACGACCGGATACGCCGCCGATCCTGCTCAATGCGCTGCGCAAGCATCTGGGCGCGCCGCAGATTGCGGCCGCGCCCGCACCGGCGACGGTCAGGCCCGCCGCGCCGCCACGTCCGGCCGTATCGCGCCCCGCGCCGGCGCCGCGCCCCGCGCGTCCGCCATCGGGCCGCGGCTTTTACGTTCAGGTCGCCGCACTTTCTAACGCCAGGAATGCGCAATCGCTTGCACAGAGGATGGGCGGCTTCGTAAAGCAGGGCGGAGGGCTCCATCGCGTGCAGCTCGGCCCCTTTGCGACACAGCGGGAGGCGGATGCTGCGCGGGCCGGGGCCGCACGCGCGGGTTATGGGGACGCGCGCGTGATCGCCGTCAACTGAGTAACCCGGGGACCCGGACACCGATGAACAAGCTTTTCGCCGCCTCGATCCTGGCCCTCGCCGTCGCTTATCCCACCACCGCGCAGACGCCGCCCTTCGATACGCCGGCGCCGATCGCCTATATGGAGGACCTGTCCTCGGGCGCGGTGCTCTATGCCAAGGACGCCGATCGCCGCATCCCGCCCGCGTCGATGGCGAAGATGATGACGGTCTATGTCGCGTTCGATCTGATCAAGCAGGGCAAGCTCAAGCTCAGCGACACTGCCGAAGTCCGCCCCGAGACGTGGAAGAAGTGGCATTCGCAGGGCTCGACCATGTTCCTCGCGGTCGGCGAGACGCCGCGCGTCGAGGATCTACTCAACGGCATCGTCACGCTGTCGGGCAACGACGCTTGTGTCGTGCTTGCGGAGAAGATCGCGGGCACCGAAGAGGCGTTCGTCAATCTGATGAACCAGCAGGCGAAGAAGCTGGGCCTCACCAACAGCCAGTTCGGCACCTCCAACGGCTGGCCGGACGAAGGGCGCACCTTCGTGACTGCGCGCGATCTCGCGCATCTCGCCAAGGCGACGATCCAGGACCATCCGCAGCTCTACAAGCAGTTCTACAGCCGCACTTCCTATACCTGGGGCAAGACGCTGGGCGCCGGTGAGGCGATCACGCAGGGTAATCGCGATCCGCTGCTGGGCCGTGTCCAGGGCGCCGACGGGCTCAAGACCGGGCACACCGACGAGGCGGGCTATGGCTTCACGGGATCGGCCGAGCAGAATGGCCGCCGTCTGGTGATGGTCGTCGCCGGGCTGAACACTTATGGCAACCGCGCCGAGGAATCGGTGCGCTTCATGCAATGGGGCTTCCGCGCATGGAGCCCGCAGCCGATCGCGTCGAAGGGCAAAAGGATCGGCGAAGTCGAAGTGCAGGGCGGGGGATCGGGCAGCGTCGGCGTCGTCGCGCCGCGCGATCTCAACGCGACCATACCGGCGGGCACTTCGCCCAAGATGACCGGCAAGCTGGTCTATCTCGGTCCGGTCAAGGCGCCGATCAAGGCAGGCGATCATATCGCCGATCTGATCGTCGAGACCCCCGGCATGCCCACCCAGACGCTGCCGCTGGTGGCGGAGGCGAATGTCGGCGAGGCGGGGTTCTTCCGGCGGGTTTGGCTGGGGCTGACTTCGTTCTTCGGCTAAATGCCGCAAGCGCCCGTGGCACGAGATCCCGGCTTTCGCCGGGATGACGATTGGTGTCTAAATCCCCCATGCTCATCGGCAACGAATCCGCGCGTGATGCACTCGCCGCTGCGATGGCCAGCGGCGCGCTGCATCATGCCTGGCTGATCGCCGGCCCCGAAGGCGTTGGGAAGGGGGCGTTCGCGCGCATCGCCGCGGCGCGGATGCTCGCCGAAGCCAGCGAGCCGCAAAAGCTCAGTCCCGGCTGGGAAGTTCCCGAAACCAGCCAGACCGCGCACCTGATCGCCGCGGGCGCGCATCCGGATTACCGCGAGCTTGTGCGACTGCCCAAGGATGCAGCCAAACCCGACGAGGCGCTCGCGCGATCGATCACCATCGCGCAGGTGCGCAGCCTGCAGCCTTTGTTCGCGACCAAGCCGTCGCTCAGCAATCGTCGTGTCGTCGTCATCGACTCGATCGACGATCTCGAACGCGGCGGGGCCAATGCGCTGCTCAAGAATCTCGAGGAACCGCCGGCGGGGACGATTTTCCTGCTGGTGAGCCACGCGCCGGGTCAGTTGTTGCCGACGATCCGCTCGCGCTGCCGGTTGCTGCGGTTCGAGCCGCTGCCGTCCGAACAGGTTGCAGCGATCCTGCGGTCCGAACTTACCGATGCCAGCGCAAGTGAGATCGAGGCGCTGGTGCGGGCCGGCGAAGGCTCGCCGGGCCGGGCGCTGGGCTTTGCCGGGCTCGATCTCGCCGCACTGGAGGGCGACATGGCGGCGCTTGCCGAGACCGGGGACCCGTCCAACACAGTGCGCTCGCGGCTCGCCAAGCTGCTCGGGGCGAAAGCCGCGCAGCCGCGTTACGAGGCATTCCTGCACCGCTCGCCGAGCTTCATCGCCGAGCGTGCGCGGAAGCGATCGGGCGAGGGGCTGCGCACTGCGCTCGACGCCTATGCCGAGGCGCGCGAACTGGCCGGGGCCGCGACCGGGCTGTCGCTCGACGCGGGCGCCACGGTGTTCGAGATGTCGGGGCTGATCGCACGGTTGGCGCCGCGCTGATCGCTTGACGTTCACGTAAAGGTAAAGCATAGAGCGGGCATGCCCGCTGCCGCCTTTCCGATCGAGGCCCTGGCGCCGATCGAGCCGCGTCCCGAACAGGACGCCTTCTCCATTTCCGATTTGTGCGCTGAGTTCAGCGTGACTCCGCGAGCGCTGCGCTTCTACGAAGACGAGGGACTTATCGCGCCCGAGCGGCGCGGAACCCAGCGCATCTATTCGCATGCCGATCGCGCGCGACTCGCCTGGATCCTGCGCGGCAAGCGTGTCGGGTTCAGCCTTGCCGAGATCAAGGAGATGATCGATCTCTACGATGTCGGCGACGGCCGCCGCATCCAGAAGCAAGTGACGCTCGCGCGCTGCCGCGACCGCATCGACCTGCTCGAAAACCAGAAGCGCGACATCGACGCACACATCGCCGAGCTCCAGCAATTCGTCGAACTGCTTACAAGCAGCGACAGCCACTGAGGAACCTGAAATGCCGCAATATACGCCGCCCGTGCGCGATACGCGCTTCATCCTGGACTCGGTGATCGGGCTCGAGCGCTACGCCAATTTGCCCGGCTTCCAGAATGCGACGCCCGATGTGGTCGAGGCAGTGCTGGAGCAAGGCGGCCAGTTCGTCGCTGAAGTGCTGTTCCCGATCAACTATTCGGGCGACCAGCAGGGCTGCACGCGCCACGATGACGGCAGTGTCACGACGCCGGATGGTTTCAAGGAAGCCTATAACGCGTTCGTCGAGAGCGGCTGGGGCACGCTGAGCGCGCCCGAGCAGTTCGGCGGGCAGGAGATGCCGCACGTCGTTTCGACTGCGTTCCAGGAATATATGATCTCCGCCAACATGGCCTTCGCCATGTATCCGGGGCTCACCCACGGCGCGATCGCGGCGCTGCTGGTCAAGGGCTCGGACGAGCAGAAGGCCAAGTACGTTCCGAAAATGGTGTCGGGCGAGTGGGGCGGCACGATGAACCTCACCGAACCGCAATGCGGCACCGATCTCGGGCTGATCCGCACCCGCGCCGAACCCAATGCCGACGGCAGCTACAGCATCACCGGCACCAAGATCTTCATCTCGTCGGGCGAGCACGACCTGACGAGCAACATCATCCACCTCGTCCTCGCCAAGACGCCAGGCGCGCCTGAGAGCACCAAGGGCATCTCGCTGTTCGTGGTGCCCAAGTTCATGGTCGGCGACGACGGCTCGCTGGGCGAGCGTAACGCAGTGACCTGCGGCTCGATCGAGCACAAGATGGGTATCCACGGCAACTCCACCTGCGTGATGAACTATGACGGCGCCAAGGGCTGGCTGGTCGGCGAGGAGATGAAGGGCCTCGCCGCGATGTTCATCATGATGAACGCGGCGCGTCTCGGCGTGGGCCTGCAAGGGCTCGGCGTCGGCGAGACCGCCTATCAAAACGCCGTGCAATATGCCGAGGACCGCCGGCAGGGCCGTGCGCTGACGGGGCCTGCCGAGCCCAACGAGAAGGCGGACACCCTATTCGTCCATCCCGATGTCCGCCGCATGCTGATGGAGGCCAAGGCGCAGACCGAGGGGCTGCGTGCGCTCTGCCTGTGGGGCGCATTGCAGGTCGATCTCGAACACGCCGCGGCAACCGAGGAGGAGCGCCAGCTCGCCGCCGACCTGGTCGGGCTGCTCACGCCGGTGATCAAGGGCGTCGGCACCGATATCGGCTACAAGGTCGCGACGGATGCGCAGCAGGTCTATGGCGGGCACGGCTACATCGCCGAATGGGGTATGGAGCAGTATGTCCGCGATGCCCGCATCTCGATGATCTACGAAGGCACCAACGGCGTGCAGGCGATGGATCTGGTCGGCCGCAAGCTTGCGATGAACGGCGGGCGTGCGGTGCAGGCGTTCTTCAGGCTGGTGAGCGAGGAAATCGCCGCGGCAAAGGGCGACGAGAAGCTCAAGGGCTTCGCTGAGGCGCTGGAGAAGGCACTCGGCCATCTCCAGGGCGCGACGATGTGGCTGGCGGCGAACGGCTTCCAGAACCCGAACCATGTCGGCGCGGGCGCTTATCCGTACATGCAGCTCACCGGGACAGTCGCGCTGGGCCTGATGTGGCTACGCATGGCCAAGGCGGCGGCAGAAGCGCTGGCGGCCGGCGGCGAGAATGCGAAGTTCCTCGAAGCCAAATTGGTCACTGCGCGCTTCTATGCCGAGCGCTTCCTGCCCGATGCCGGCGCGCTTCGGCGCAAGGTCGAGAGCGGCAGCGACGCAGTGATGGCGCTCGACCCGGAGATGTTCCGCGCGGCGTGAAGCCGCTTGAGCGCCGGGCACGGGCATAGCATGGTCGGGCGATGAGCCTGACCATCGTGCCTCTGCAGCCCATCGAACGCGGCCAAATGAACGTCATGCGCGCACAAGGCGCGGTGATGGCGCTCGGGCTGATCGTGCCCGCGATCATCGCCGAAGTGGCGTTGGCGGACAGGCTCCCGCTGCACGGGGCGATTGCGGGTGCAGCGATCCTCATCGGCATCTGGCTGGCAGTCATCGCGCCGCCGCGGCGATGGCGGCATTGGGGCTATGCCTTTACCGGGCGCGAACTCCATGTCGCGCATGGCTGGTGGACGCGCGTGCATACGATCGTGCCCGTGACGCGCGTCCAGCATATCGACGTTGCACAGGGTCCCTTCGAACGCAGCTTCGGCGTGGCGCGGCTGATGCTGCACACCGCCGGCACCGATCAGACCGTGGTCACGCTGCCCGGCATCAGCCGCGCCACTGCCGAGGAAGTGCGCGACGCCATCCGCGAACGGATCGGCAGCGCTGCGTGAGCGACGATACGCCGCACCGGGTGCATCCAGGCACGATTGCCATCGGCCTGGTCAAATCGGCGCCGTCGACGCTTCTCGCTTTGCCGGCGATGCTCGCGTTCGGCGGCGAGTTCGGGATCGGCAGGGTCGTGCTGCTGACGTTCGCCGGCATCGCGGCGATGGCGTTCTTCACCTGGCTGGGCTGGTGGCATCTGACCTATCGCCTGACCGACGACGAGTTCGTGATCGAAAGCGGCGTGCTCCATCGCAGCCGGCGCTCGATCCCGCTCGAGCGCGTGCAGGACGTCTCGATCGAGCAGAAGCCGCTCGCGCGGCTGTTTCGGCTCGCACTGGTGCGGATCGAGACGGGCGGCGGCGACAAGGACGAGGCCACGCTCGACAGCGTGACGCTGCGCGAGGCGCACCGGTTGCGGCTGGCGTTGCGCCGCGCATCGGTCGCGATGCCGGTCGAGGCACCCGTCCCCGAGGTCGCGGAGGCAGAGCCGCTGTTCGCGATGCCGCTCGAGCGCGTGCTGCTCTATGGACTGTTCAACTTCTCCCTGGTGTGGCTCGCGGCGATCTTCGCGTTACTCCAGACCGCAGACCAGGTGATCGCGTTCGACTGGAAAGAGCTCGTCGGGATCGCCGGACGCGAAGTGCGCAGCCATTTGACCGTGACGGCCGGGCTGACCGTTCTCGCACTGGCGCTCGTGCTGGGCGTGGTCGCAGGCGTCGCCCGGACCGTCACAAAGGAATTCGGCTTCCGGCTCGACGCACAGGACGGGCGCTTCCGGCGCGTGCGCGGACTGCTGACGCGAAGCGAAGTGGTGATCGTCAAGGCGCGCGTACAGCTGGCGCTGGTCCACCGCGCGCCGATCAGCGGGCGGCTCGGCTGGCAGAGCCTCGAATTCCAAACGCTGGGCGGCAGCGACGACAGCTCGGGACGGCAGGAAATGGCGCCCTTCGCGCGCGACGACGAGATCGCGAAGGTGATCGACGCGGCGGAGCTACCGCGCTTCGAGGCCGACGCGCTGACTCCGGTATCGCGCGGGCATGTGCTGCGCGTGGCGTTGCGGCATGGACTGCCGGTTATCCTGGTCTTCGCGGTCGCCGGCGCATTCTTCCCTTTGCTGTGGCTGGGACTGGCGCTCGCGCCGCTTCCGGTCGGGCTCGCGTTGCTCCAGCGACGATACCATCGCTACGGGCTGCGGGAGACCAGCGCCCAGGTGACGCGCGGCGTGTTGTCGCAGCGCGACTGGATCGTGCCCTATCCCGCCATCCAGACGATCTCGGTGCGACGGAGCTGGCTGCAGCGGCGGCTCGGGCTCGCCACCGTGACGATCGACACAGCGGGGGCAAAGGGCCTGCACCGACCTGATATCGCCGATGTCGCCACGCCGATCGCGGCAGAACTGGCGCAGGCGCTGATGGCACGCGCCTGATCTAGTTTTTCGGCGTGGGCGTGGGGGTGGGAGATGCCTTGGGCGCCGCGAGCGTGAAGCTCACCGACGGCTTGAGGGTGGTGGGTGCCGGATCGGTCTTGCGACGCACCCCGGCCAGCGGCGGCGGCCCGGCCACCGCCGATTTCGCGTCAGGGAGTGGAGTCGCCACCGCGACGGGCTGCGCCACCGCGACCGGGGCCAGTGCCGGCGGCTGGACGCGCATGCACTGGAGCGGGCTGGGGCGTTTGAACTGCTGGCAGTTCCACAGGGCCTTGGCATAACCCTGCGCCTGATCGCGCAAATAGCTGAACGACATCGCCGCGGTCTGTGCGGGCGCAGCGGGGAGCTTGGCCGGCTTCAGCTTGGGATCGGTCCACGCCATGAACTTGCAGTAGAGTCGCTCGCCGCACGTCTTGATCGCCAGCGCAGCAAAGGCGTCGGCGTTCATCTTCTTGTCGAGCACGACCAGAAAATGGTTCGCGTCGAGCCCGGCGCCCACCGGATTAGGCACCGCGCTGTCGGGGATCGTCGCGGGATCGATCAGCGAGCCGTCGCCTTGCAGCGCCGCTTCGAGCGGGTTGGTCTCGTCGCCCTGGTGGACGCTCGACAGGCGCGCCATCTTGGGGATGTTCGGCTCGACGCCAGCGTAGCCGCGGTTGAATGCGGGCGGCGTGCCCCACCAGCCGGTCCAGCGGAAGAAGAGGTGGGTGTCGACGGAAGTGATCTTCTCGAGGCTGGCGCTCCAATAGGGCACCACCCAATTGGTGTGATAGTGCGTGGCGTGGCCCACGGCACGATAGACCGAGCCGTTCAGCGCCATCCGCGCCACGTCGCGCGCGCGCTGCCAGGCGGCAGGGCTCGGCGAATAGCGCAGCATCGCGCCGTCGCAGGTGAAGGTGAACTGGCAGCCGGTGCTGCGCTCCGACCCCTGGAAGACGACGCCGCAGATCGTCTTGGGGAAAGCGGGGTGGCGCATGCGATTGATGATCACCTGCGCGACCGCGCGCTGCCCTTTGGCATCGTCGCCGGCCTCGTAATAGCCCGCCGCGGCGAGGCAATCGACTGCGCGTGCCTGGCTGTCGGCGGCGCCCGAAAGGTGGAAGGCGCGCGCGGCCGGGTTGGGCAAGGTCGAGAAGGGGATCGCGGCATTGATCTCGCGCGCGTCCTCGGGTGCGACTTCCTGCAGCTTGATCGGCTCGACCGGCGGGAGCTCCTGCCTGGGAACGACCCGCTTCGAGATCACCACCGGCGGGCGCTTGTGCACGACGACGCGTTGCGTCTTCGACACGAGGAGCACCGGCACCGCCATCGCCACCAGCGCGAGCAAGGCGACGAAGATCCGCAGGTAAAGCGGCGCGGCGGGACGCCGCGGTTCGGCCTGCGCAAACGCGGCCTCGCGGGATTGCATGAGCATCCGCTTCGCTCCCGCTCAGCCCTGCCGCACGCGTGCGGGCGGGACGAACATGATCGCAGGACGGCGGACGGACAAAATGCTGCTCCAGAGGCGGGGTCGCCGCCCATAACGCAGAAGGCGCCATGATGGAACCATTGCGCCGTCGAAACGCCGCAATGGTCCGATGATCCGCTTTTCCGCTGCGCCGTGTCAGCTCTCGGGCAGGAACTCCGGAACGCTCAGATAGCGCTCGCCGGTATCGTAGTTGAAGCCGAGCACGCGGCTGCCCTCGGGCAGATCGGGCAGCTTCTGGAGGATCGCGGCGAGCGTCGCGCCCGACGAGATGCCGACCAGCATGCCTTCCTCGCGCGCGGCGCGGCGGGCCATGTCCTTGGCGACGCCGGCATCGACCTTGATCACCCCATCGATCGCGTCGGTGTGGAGGTTCTTAGGCACGAAGCCTGCGCCGATGCCCTGGATCGGGTGCGGACCGGGCGTGCCGCCCGAGATCACCGGCGAGAGCTCGGGCTCGACCGCGAACACCTTGAGGTTGGGCCAGCTCTTCTTGAGCTTCTCGGCGACACCGGTGATGTGCCCGCCGGTGCCCACGCCGGTGATGATCACATCGATCGGCGAATCGGCGAAGTCGCTCAGGATTTCCTGTGCGGTGGTGCGGGTATGCACATCGACATTCGCAGGATTTTCGAACTGTTGCGGCATCCACGCGCCCGGCGTGGTCTCGACGATCTCCATCGCGCGTTCGATCGAGCCCTTCATGCCCTTTTCGCGCGGCGTGAGATCGAAGCTTGCGCCATAAGCCAGCATCAGGCGGCGGCGCTCGAGGCTCATGCTCTCGGGCATCACCAGGATCAATTTGTAGCCCTTGACCGCGGCGACCATCGCGAGGCCGACGCCGGTGTTGCCGCTGGTCGGCTCGACGATCGTGCCGCCGGGCTTGAGATCGCCCGAAGCTTCGGCCGCCTCGACCATCGCCAGCGCGATGCGGTCCTTGATCGAGCCGCCCGGATTGGAGCGCTCGGACTTGATCCAGACCTCGGCGCCGGGGAACAGCTTCTGCACGCGGATGTGCGGGGTGTTGCCGATCGTGTCGAGGATCGTGTTCGCCTTCATGTCGTCATCTCCTTGGGAGGCACTTCGAGGTTGGCCGGAGGATCGAAGGTGCGAGCCCGCCTGAGTTCGGGGAATAGCTTGGCCCATAGTATCGTGACAAGGATCGCGCCGATTCCGCCGCCGATCACCGCGGCCAGCGGGCCGATCAATGCGGCGAGGAAGCCCGATTCGGCCTCGCCCAGCTCGTTCGAGCCGGAGATGAAGAGCGTCGAGACCGCACCGACGCGGCCGCGCATCTGATCGGGCGTGTAGAGCTGGATCAGCGACTGGCGGACATAGACCGACACCATGTCGGCGGCGCCGAGCACGAACAAGGCAGCGAGCGAGAGCAAGACGGCGGGGGCGAAGTCGTGGCCGATCGCCGAGGGGCCGATCAGCCGGATCAGCAGGGGCGCCGCGGCGCCGAACACCATGGTCGCGGCCCCGAAGACCGCCACGGCGAACAGCATCTTCTTGCCGACCTCGGTCTTGAGCGGGCGCCACGAGAAGAAGACGCCGATCATCACCGCACCCAAAGCCGGGGCGGCGCGGAGGTGGCCGAGGCCTTCGGAGCCGACCTGGAGGATGTCACGGGCATAGACCGGGAGCATCGCAGTGGCGCCGCCGAGCAGCACCGCGAACAGATCGAGCGAGATCGCGCCGAGCACGAGGCGATTGCGGCGGACATAATGGAGGCCGTCGATCATCTGCGCCCAGGGGCTGCCGGTGAACTTGATGCTGGTGCGCGGGACCGGCGAGATCAGCAGCATCATCACCAGCGCGAGCGAGAACAGTCCGGCGGCGACGAAATAGGGGACCGAGGCACCCGCAGCGTAGAGATAGCCGCCCATCGCCGGGCCGATCACGGTGCCGATCTGCCACGAGACCGAGCTCAGTGCGATCGCAGTGGGAAGGCTCTCCTTGGGCACGAGATTGGGGGCGAGCGCACCGAGCGCGGGACTGGCGAATGCGCGGGCGACACCCAGCAGCGCGGCGATGCCGAACAAGGCGGGGAGGGTGATGGTGCCGGTCCAGGTGAGCCAGCCCAATGCCAGCCCGCACAATGCCTCGAGCCCCAGCGCCGCCCGCGCGATCCAGCGGCGGTCGATCCGGTCGGCGAGCCAGCCCGCGAACAGCGACAACGCCAGCAGCGGCAGGAATTGCGCCACGCCGATCAGCCCGAGCTGGAAAGCGGCCTGCTTGATCGTCATCGTCTCGCGGGCGATGTCGTAGACTTGCCAGCCGATCACGATCACCATCGCCATCTGGCCAAGCGTGGCGGCGAAACGAGCCACCCAGTAAGCGCGGAAATTGGCAATCGCGAAGGGATGGATCGGCATGCCGCGCTCTTGGCGCTTCCGGCGCGGCACTGCAACGGCGGATTGCCCGGCGATCATATAGTCCGGGTCAAGCGGGCAGCTTGATTCCGCTGAACAGGGCCTCGCGGATCTCCCATGCCTCGGCGGCATAGCTTTCCGGCGTCGGACCTTCGCGCGAGCCGTCGGACTGGACCGGGAGCAGCGGGATGATCTCGACCGCCTCGGCTTCCAGACGGGTACGGATCCGCCGCATCAGCCGGGCGAGGCCGCGGCGATAGGTGTCCCAATGCTCGGCGGGGTGCGCGGCCTGCCAGCGGGCGACCTGCTCGCGATACTCGGCCATCAGCGCCGCGGTCTCGACGCTGGCCAGCGCCGCGCTCTGCCGGGCATGCTCACGGCGATCGCGCATCATCGGGCCGTAAACTGTCGATTCCATCCGCGCGAAATGAAAGAGCAAGTCGCGAGTGAAGGCCCAGCGTTTGTCGATCATGGTGTCGCCCTGCGCCGGGGGCGGACCCGCGGCGAAAAGCTCCACCGCGTCGACGTTGGCGAGGATGCGGCAATGTTGGGCAAGCAGGCGATCGACGGACATTCGGGGACGGTACTCCTGGCTCCCCTTTGACCTTCTGGTAGCGGATTGCGCGTAAATCCGCGGCTCCGGGGAAGGCCGTAATGGTGTTGCTACGGAAGGTGCCGCAGGCACTGCGCAAGCACGCGTTCGCGGCATCTTGCTGCACTGCGGCATAAGGCCTATATTCCCCCCGTCATGTATCTCAGCGACTCAGACCAGACCGCGCCGAGCGGCACCGTGCCGACTCTGTTCGAAGCCATTGTCCGCACCCGCTGCGTCGAGGCGACCTATAACGGCGGCCGCGTGATCCTCGCCCCGCACGTCGCCTTCACGCGCCATGGCGAAGTCTATGTCGGCGCCACCACGATCGAGCGCGACGGCGTGCCTCCCAAGGAGGAGAAGCTCGGCCTGTTCAAGCTCGCCGGCCTCGGTGGATTCACGCTGGCCGATCGCGGCTTCACGCCCAGCAACGTCTTCGATCCCGCCGACGAGCGCTTCGCGGCCGAGACCCTGCTCGCGGTGGAACGCACCGCGGCCTGATCCCGGCCACAAGGCTTCAGCGGCAGCGCACCTGCTGGTTGCGATCGATCGACGCACCCGCCGCGCCGCCGGCGATCGCGCCGAGCAACGTTCCCACGGTGCTCGAGCGGCGGCCGGCGATGACGTTGCCGAACAATCCGCCCGCGGCCGCACCGACGATCAGCCCGGTCGTGCCGTCGCTGCGCTTGCAATAATAACGCCCGTCCTCGCCGCGATAGACGCGCTCGTCCTGCGTGAGCACCCGCTCCTGGTAATTGCCCGAGCGATAATAACGCGAGGCGTCATAATCCTCGTCGTCATCGTAGCGCGGATCGTACGAGGAGGGGCGCGACGACGCGCGCGAGCGGCGATAGCGATCCACTGCCGCCTGATATTGCTCATATTCATTGTCGAAGCGGCGCTGCGCGGCGTCGAAGCGCGCTTCCTCGTCCTGGTACGAGCTGCTGCCGTAGCGCGTGCTGGTCTGCGCCGAAGCGGGTGCGGCGACGACGAGCGCCGCAGCGAGGGCCGCGAGGCTGGTGATGGTCTTCATAAATGTTCTCCTCCAATGCCGTGATACGGACGGCGACTCCGAAACGTTCCGGCAATATGCGTGAAGCGGGACTGAACGTGAGGCGACATGCTCGAAATCCATGCGCTAAATTGACTCTTTTGGCCGAAACGCGATTCATTGCGCAACTTTCTTGCGCGGCGGCGTGGGCGGCGCATTGAGCACGGCAAGCGCGAGGCGATAATCGAAGCGGTGGCGCGTGCCGACCGGCTTGCCCCGATAAAAGCGCGGGCTGGTGATACCATGAATTGCGCGCTCCATCGCCTGGCCGAACGCCTCGTCATAGCCCATTTGCAACGCGACGTCCCAAGCGGCGGCGAAGCTTTCGGCGCCGGGCCGATCGCGGAGAGTATAGGCCGATTGCTTGGTCATGCCGACAGCGCGGGCGGCGTGGAGCACGGTGCCCATCACGGCCAGCGCGGCGATGAAATCGCGCTGCCGGCGCTCGGTCCAGCCATTGTGACGGACGCGAGCGAGCGCGACGGGCGTGAAGGCGAGGGGATCGGGCTCGGCTTCGGACGGAGCGGGCGGAAACTCAGGCATTAGCCGAACCCTTTGGCGGCGCGTTTGGCGCGGTGGGCCAAAGCGAGTGCCAGCCGTGCCTTGGCCATCCCATGGCAGGCGGCATCGACGCGCGCGAGTTGGGCCGAATCGAGACCGCCCCGACGCAGGACGCGGGTGGCGAGGGCATCGGCTTCGGCCTCCTCGACCGCGCGCCGCCACGCCCGCGAGAAGGCGCTGCGCCGGCCAAGGTACTTGCGGAAGCAGGTGACGGCGTGGGCGCTGGCGCCGATGCTGGCGGCTGCGGTGCGGACGTCGCCGGTGTGGAGCAGCATATGGAGGAAGGCGCGCTGGCGTTCGGTCGGCCAATCGGGATGGGGGGCAAGCTTGAGCGCGGCGAACGGCGCGGGGCGTGCGAAAGGGGAAGGCGACTCGGTCATCGACGAGTCTATCCCAGACGAAATCCTACATTGGAAGCGATTTTCGGAACGAATGGCGAACGTCGTACGAGGCGGGATCAACCGGGGCAGTTCTGCCGAAGAAAATCGATCCCCTCGGCATAGGCGTTCGCGGTCTCGCCATCGGAGAAGCGGAGGAAGATGCGGGTGTTGTCGGGCTTCTTCGCGACGAGCTCGATCCGCAACAGATCGTCACGACGAACCTCGGCGATGCTGCCCCAGGCGATGCGCCAGTTGCGCTCGGATTTGGCGCCGGCGTTGATCTTCTCGGTCGGCGTGGTGAATTCGGTCTCGCAGCGGCGGAGCGTCTTGCTGGTGCCGATGGTGCGAACGAGCAGCGAGGTCTTCTTCAGGTCGTCGCGCGCATGGGTGACGGTGATCTCGTCGTGCGGCGCGGCCAGCTCGGCGTCGAGCGCCTGCTGGACGGCCTCGACGCTGGGCGGCGTCTGTGTTTGCGCGGCGGCGGGCGCCGCGGTGAGAATGAGAAACGTGGCGTGGATCATGTTGTGCTCCCCCGAGATCGGTCGGGTGGTAGCATGCTGCGCCGGGCTTGCCAGCGGCTGAACGGGGCGCTCAGCGGGGGCGAGGCTCGTCGGTGTGGCGGAGCAGCCATTCGCGCGCGTGCGCGGCCTCGTGGCGCTCATAGACTTCGTAATGCACCCCGGGGATCACCGCGCCTTCGATCCGGCTGACCGCCCGGACCCAGCCGGCATCGGCGACGATCGCGACGCGCTCGATCTGGCGGATCATGCGGAAGACGAGGGTGAGGTGTTTGAGTTCCTCGGCGATCGCCGAGAGCGAGATGGAGGGCGAGCCGCGGACATCGGCGAGGACGTCGAGCTGCGGCATGTCGTCGAGGATCGCGGCCATGCGATCGAGCGCGGCGAAGACATCGGCGGCGGCGAAATGCCCCTCGGCGACGATCTCGATCGCGCGGGGAGAGAGGGGGGTGATGGTTAGCATGGGGTGAGAACGCGCCAACTGTTTCGCGTGTGCCAACCCCTTGCGTTTAATTTTTTCATCCTCTAATGAGGGCGAGAAAATTAAACGGAGCCTGCCATGCCGGCGTTCAGTACGTTAGTTGTAGATGGGCGAGTGATCGTTGATCGCAGGCTTGCGGACTGGGGACTTGCCGTAGAACAATTCGTGGCCATCGCGGACGTTGCTCGTCGGTGGGCTGAGGACGCTGGTCCGCTGATGCCGCTGAATGCGCCCGGGACACTGGCCTATATCTACGGCGTCAATGAGCTGCGTCGGCAACTGGTCGGCGGTAATTGGATCGTTGATCGCACCTGCGGGATTGAAGCCGTCGTTAATCGAGAGATCGGGATACGGATCGGATATCAAAATGTCGATGTCGCCTGCGACCAAGTTTTTGCTCCAACCCCACGTTCTGCGAAAGGGAGCGCGGCTGAAAGTATGTGCGGCCCAAACCTCTTCGAGTACGCCGGGATTGATGTTGGGCCACTTACAGGCGTCAAGCAGGACGGAATCCCTACTTACTACGTAATGGTCGGCGAGGACGGTCGCGTTGAACTGTCTCACCCTGTAATCAAGGATGGGGCTTATCGTCATTTCCATGAGCGAATTTTTATCAGTGGTCCGGCGGAAGATTGGGCAGATGAAATTGATCCCGCGAACGCTCCGATGAGCGACTTCGACGTGGCTGTTTCGTTCAAAAACGGCATGTAATGTTTAGTTCCGATCGGTTTAAAGTGGCTCGTCAGCGGCGCAAGCTGACGGGGAAGTCCCTTGCCGAGTTGGCAGGCATTTCAGCCGTGACTCTCTCAAAAATTGAAAACGGGCACCAGCCTGAGCCGGAGATTGCCGAGAGAATTGCCCGCGCTTTGGGGTATCCCGAGTCCTTCTTTACGATGGGACCAGCGGATGTTCCCGAAGAGGATACGGTCAGCTTTCGCAGTTTAAAGAAGATGAGCGGCGCCGAGCGAGGTGCAGCGCTTGCCGCTGGTGCTTTGGGCATCGAATTGTATCGGTGGATCGAAACTAGATTTAACCTGCCTGAACCGGATCTGCTTGATCTTAGTAAGGAAAGAAACCGACCGGAGGTCGCCGCTAGAATTCTACGGCAGCACTGGAGAGTTGGTGAGCGGCCGATCGGCGATGTTCTAAAACTCCTTGAGTCCAAGGGGATTAGAGTGCTTTCGCTATCTGAAAACACTCGAAACGTCGATGCTTATTCTTTTTGGTACAATGAGCATCCTTATGTATTTCTCAATCAAGAGAAAACGGCTGAGCGATCGATATTCGATGCTGCTCATGAGCTGGGACATCTTGTTTTGCATTGTCACGCGGGTGCGCGCGGCGAACGCGGCGCTGAGATGCAAGCTGATCGCTTTGCATCGGCGTTTTTGATGCCTCATGAGGATATCATAAGCCAACTTCCGAGTTCTATTACGACAAGCCAGATAATTAAAGCCAAGGCACGCTGGAAAGTTTCGGCGATGGCCTTGGCCTATCGATTACATAGTCTAGAATATCTCTCGGAATGGAATTATCGATCGATTTGTATTGAGCTCGGGCAGTTAGGCTATAGAAGCGGAGAGCCGGTAGGTATTGAGCGCGAGACATCAACAGTAATGGCAAAAGTTCTTAATGCGCTATGGAGCAAGCGCTTAACAAAATATGATATCGCTAAGGACTTGGGCGTCCCCATTGATGAGATAGAAACTCTAATCTTTGGCCTCACGGGTCCTTCGATGCGAGCGTCGAGTCAGGGTGGTCTTAGCCTCGTCCGAGCCTAGAGTTAACTCGCTTAGTCCCCCACACTCACGAAACTATCCATAACCCGCTTCCGCCCGGCGACCTCGAAGTCGATCTCGAGCTTGTTGCCCTCGATCTCGGCGATCAGGCCGTAGCCGAACTTCTGGTGGAACACGCGCAGCCCCACCGACAGGTCCGCGCGCGGTTTGGCGCCGAAGCTTACCGCGCTCGCGTGGCTCTCCAGCACCCGGGCCGGTTCGCGCGAGAAGGTGCGGCTGGTGAAGCTGCCGCCGGGGTTCTTCGCGTCGATCCCCGCGGCGCGCTGCCAGCCGGGGCCGCGGCCGGTGCCTCTTCCCACATCGGAAAAGGGGTCGGCGCGCTCGGACCAGTTGGCGCGCCATAGCGATTCGCCCCCCGACATGGTGGTCTCTTGCTCGACATGCTCGCCGGGGAGCTCGGCGACAAAGCGGCTGGGGAGGCTGCTGGTCCATTGGCCGTAGATGCGGCGATTGGCGGCGTGGAGGATCGTCGCGCGGCGGCGCGCGCGGGTGATCGCGACATAGGCCAGGCGGCGCTCCTCTTCGAGGCTGGCCAGCCCGCCTTCGTCGAGCGCGCGCTGCGAGGGGAAGATGCCTTCCTCCCAGCCGGCGAGGAACACCGTGTCGAACTCGAGGCCCTTAGCGGCGTGGATCGTCATGATCGTGACCTTGGGCTCGTCGGCCGAGGCCTCGTTGTCCATCACGAGGCTGACATGCTCGAGGAAGGCAGTGAGCGACTCGTACTCCTCCATCGCGCGGACGAGTTCCGACAGGTTTTCGAGCCGGCCGGCGGCCTCGGCGGTACGATCGGCCTGCCACATCGCAGTGTAGCCACTCTCGTCGAGGATGATGCGGGCGAGCTCGGGATGGGGGAGAGTGTCGCCCATGCTGCGCCAGCGGGCGATGTCGCCGATGAGATTGCCGAGCGAGCGGCGCGCCTGGGGGGTGAGCTCGTCGGTGTCGAGGATGCGGGCGCCGGCGGTGGTGAGGGGAAGGCTCTGCGCGCGGGCGAACTGGTGGACCTTGGCCAGCGCCTTGTCGCCGAGGCCGCGCTTGGGGACATTGACGATGCGCTCGAAGGCGAGGTCGTCGGCGGGCTGGGCGACGACGCGGAGATAGGCGAGCGCGTCGCGGATCTCGGCGCGTTCGTAGAAGCGGAAGCCGCCGATGATGCGATAGGGCAGGCCGATGCTGATGAAGCGCTCTTCGAACTCTCGCGTCTGGTGCTGCGCGCGGACGAGGATCGCAGTGTCGTCGAGGGAAAGGCCGCCGCGCTGGAGGCTTTCGATCTCCTCGCCGACGCGGCGCGCTTCCTCGGGGCCGTCCCAGATGCCGAGCACCTTGACCTTCTCGCCCTGGTCCTTCTCGGTCCACAGGGTCTTGCCGAGGCGGCCGCCATTATTGGCGATCACGCCCGAGGCGGCGGCGAGGATGTGCGGGGTGGAGCGGTAATTCTGCTCGAGCCGGATCACCTTGGCGCCGGGGAAGTCCTTCTCGAACTTGAGGATGTTCTCGACCTGCGCGCCGCGCCACGAATAGATCGACTGGTCGTCGTCGCCGACGCAGCAGATGTTCTTGCGCTCCTGCGCGAGCAGGCGGAGCCAGAGATACTGGACGCTGTTGGTATCCTGATACTCGTCCACCATGATGTAGCGGAAGCGGTTCTGATATTGGGATAAAATCTCGCGATCAGTCTTGAGGATCACGAGCATGTGGAGGAGCAGGTCGCCGAAATCGCAGGCGTTGAGCGTGCGCAGGCGGTCCTGATAGGCGGCGTAGAGCGCCTGGCCCTTGCCGTTGGCGAAGGCTTCGGATTCGCCGGCATCCACGTCGGCGGGGGTGAGACCCTTGTTCTTCCACTGGTCGATCAGGCCGGCGAGCTGCCGCGCGGGCCAGCGCTTCTCGTCGAGATTGGCGGAGACGATGAGCTGTTTCAGGAGTCGCAGCTGGTCGTCGGTGTCGAGGATGGTGAAGTTGGACTGGAGCCCGACCAATTCGGCGTGGCGGCGCAGCATCTTCGCGCCGATCGCGTGGAAGGTGCCGAGCCACGGCATGCCCTCGACCGCGTCGCCGACAAGGCGGCCGACGCGCTCGCGCATCTCGCGCGCGGCCTTGTTGGTGAAGGTGACCGAGAGGATTTCGCTCGGATACGCCTTGCGCGTGTAGAGCAGATGGGCGAGCCGGGCGGTGAGCGCGGCGGTCTTGCCGGTGCCGGCGCCGGCGAGGACGAGCACGGGGCCTTCGGTGGTGAGCACGGCTTCGCGCTGGGGCGCGTTCAGGCCCCGCAGATAAGGGGCGTCGTCGGGGGCGGGCGCGGGGAGAGTCATTGGCGAACAGGTAGGGAACGCGCGCGTCCGGAGCAAGTTGCTTCGCAGCGGCCGGGCGGCTAGGGCGGGGTTATGTGGCGTAACCGGAAATTGAGGCTGGGCATCGTGCTGGGGATCGCCGTGATCGCGGCGTTCGTGGCGTGGCGGACCAATCAGGCCGAGACGCGCAAGCCGCCGTGCGAGCCGGGGCGGCACGAAGAGAAGGACGCCAGCGGCAAGGTGATCAAGGTCACTCGGACGACCTGTTTCGAGAACTGACACCGGCCTCGGCCCACAGCTTTGTGGCGGCTGTGTCATCACTCTGTCACGAACGAGAGTCAGGCCCGCTGCATCATGGCCACACTCGCACTGGACCAGGCCCCGGCGGCTGACACGCCGCAGCCTTCGCGATTCGACTACAAGACCCACCCCATCGCCAGGCTGCTGTTCGCAGTGCTGCTGGCGGGCGGATTGGCCTTTGCGGGGTGGAACGTGCTCACCGACACGCGCGGCGTGGGCGAGGAGCTTGCGCTCGGGGTGTTCGCCTTCCTCGGGCTGGCGCTGCTGATCGCCTTGGGGTTCGAGTTCGTCAACGGCTTCCACGACACCGCCAACGCCGTCGCGACGGTGATCTACACCAATTCCATGCCGGCGCATTTCGCGGTCGTCTGGTCGGGCTTCTTCAACTTCCTCGGCGTGATGTTCTCGAGCGGGGCGGTGGCCTATTCGATCATCACGCTGCTGCCGGTGGACCTGATCCTCAACGTAGGCTCGGCGGGCGGATTCGCGATGATCTTCGCGTTGCTGCTCGCCGCCGTGCTGTGGAACCTCGGCACCTGGTATGTCGGGCTGCCCAACAGCTCGAGCCACACGCTGATCGGTTCGGTGCTCGGCGTCGGCTTCGCCAACCAGCTGATCCAGGCGGGATCGCGCGGCGGCACCGCGGGCGTCGACTGGAGCCAGGCGCAGAAGGTGCTTACGGGCTTGTGGATGGCGCCGCTGATCGGCTTCGGCGCGGCGTTGCTGCTGCTGTTCGTGATGCGCGCGGTGGTCCGCCGCCCTGATCTCTACAAGGCGCCCGAGGGCGACAAGGCGCCGCCGCGCGGCGTGCGCGCGCTGCTGATCTTCACCTGCACCGCAGTCTCGTTCAGCCACGGCTCGAACGACGGCCAGAAGGGCATGGGGCTGATCATGCTGATCCTGATCGGCTGCGCCCCCACCGCTTATGCGCTCAACCGTACGCTGCCGGCGAGCGCCACTCCGGCCTTCGTCCAGACCGCCAACACCGCCACCGCCGTGTTCGACGCCCATAGCCGCGGCGTCGAGATGTCGACGGACCAGGCGCGCGCGACGCTCACCAGCGCGCTCCAGCAGCGCAAGGCCGATACGCCGCAGGTGTTCGGCGCGCTGGAGAGCCTGTCGCGCGACCTGAGCGGCCGCGTCGCCGGCTATGGCTCGCTGAGCAAGGTGCCCGCAGAGGCGACCTCGAACGTGCGCAACGACATGTATCTGGTGCTCGACACCACGCGGCTCGCCACCAAGAAGCCGGGCGCGTTCAACGAAAGCGAGGCGGCGGCGGTCAAGGAATTCCAGACCAAGCTGGAGGCTGGGACGCGCTTCATTCCACTGTGGGTGAAGATCGTCGTCGCGATCGCGCTGGGCCTGGGCACGATGATCGGCTGGAAGCGTATCGTGATCACCGTCGGCGAGCGGATCGGCAAGCAGCACATGACCTATGGCATGGGCGCGACCGCCGAGCTGGTCGCGGCGGCGACGATCCTCAGCGCCGACCGGTTCGGGCTGCCGGTATCGACCACGCATATCCTCTCGTCGGGCGTGGCGGGCGCATCGGTTGCCAACGGGCAAGGGTTGCAGGGCCGTACGATCGCCCAGCTTGCCGCGGCCTGGCTGCTGACCTTGCCAGCGGCGATGGCATTGTCGGGCGGGCTCTATTGGCTGATGCTGGTCGCGGTCAAAGCGTACGGGCTGAGCTGAGGTTCGATCGGGCCGGCGACGGACGTGGCTCTTGCGGACCTATGAGCTGACTTGATAGCCCGCGGATCATGACGCAACTCATCCCCGGGCCCGACGGGCGGCCGCGCTGCCGCTGGTCCGCCGCCGCACCGGAATTCATCGCCTATCATGACACCGAATGGGGGTTTCCGGTCGGCGACGACCAGCGACTGTTCGAGAAGCTCTGTCTCGAAAGCTTCCAATCGGGCCTGAGTTGGCGCACCATTCTCGCCAAGCGCGAGAATTTTCGTGCGGCGTTCCTCGGCTTCGACTTCGAGAAGGTCGCGCGCTTCACCGACGCGGACGTGGAACGGCTGCTCGGCGATTCGGGGATCGTGCGGCATCGCGGCAAGATCGAGGCGGTGATCAACAACGCGCAGCGGGCCTGCGAACTGGTATCGCGCGAGGGCTCGCTCGGGGCATATCTCTGGCGGTTCGAACCCTCCGCCGACGAACGGGCCGAGCCGCAAACGGTGTCGACCTCGCCCGCTTCGACCCGATTATCGAAGGCGTTGAAGGCGCAAGGCTGGAAGTTCGTCGGGCCGACCACGGTCTTCGCGTTCATGCAGGCGATGGGGCTGCTCAACGATCACGCCGAGGGCTGTGCGATCCGGGCGGAAGCCGATCGCGCGCGGGCGGTCTTCACCCCACCGGGAATCGCCCCTTGACCCTTCCGTCGGCCCTTCTGGAGGATGCGCATCGTGGCGAAGGACGCGGGGCCGGGAGGATCAGCAGCGCTCACCCGGTCTGTGCTCAGGCCCGCGAGCGGCATCTTGTGCATTTTGTGCATTTGCAGGCGAAACGATTGATCGATCGCGCCCATCCGCTCGAGGCATTCAGCATCGGTGGCGGCGGGCGGCAGCGCGGTTTCCCGAGCAAGCGCCGTCTCGAGCGCGCGGATCGGCGCGGCAATGGCAGCGTTTACGGCCACGTCTGGTTCGGCAGTGATTTGTGCCGGAACGAGCGCAACCAAGACGGCAGTGACCTGCACGAGCATTGATTGCGCGTTAAATCCGTTCGCAGACCTTCTCGACTGCGTGCGCGGCGATTTCGAGGCTGAACTTCACGCCCCCCGTATCCGCGCGGAGATCGGCGCGGACGTGATCCATCGGATTGTAGAAATGGACCAGCACCCCCGCGCTCAGCGCCAGGAGCATCGCGAAAACTAGCCTGCGTCCTGCTGACTCGCGCATGGCCGACTCCCTAATTCCGGTGCTGCGATGGTGGGCTTTCGATACAGGAACGAAACTGTCGCGGCGATGAACGGGGCTCCCCAAGCCGGTGCTTCCTTTCTAGGAAGGTCTGGAGAGAGGAACTCCATGGCCGCTACACCGATCGCATCGCATCGCCGCATCCTGTTCGCCAGCCTGGTCGGCACGTCGGTCGAGTTCTACGACTTCTACATCTACGCCACCGCCGCCGCGCTCGTATTCCCAGCGCTGTTCTTCCCCGGCTCCGATCCGGCGCTCGCGCAACTCGCTTCCTATGCGAGCTTCAGCGTCGCCTTCTTCGCGCGGCCGCTGGGCGGGCTCGTCTTCGGGCATTTCGGCGACCGGATGGGCCGCAAATCGACGCTGGTCGCATCGCTGATGCTGATGGGCATCTCGACCGTGCTGATCGCCTTCCTGCCGACCTATGCGATGATCGGCTGGGTGGCGCCGGCCCTGCTGTGCCTGTTGCGTTTCGGGCAGGGGCTGGGACTGGGCGGCGAATGGGGCGGGGCCTCGCTGCTCGCGGTCGAGAACGCGCCGCCGGGATGGGCCAATCGCTACGGCGCCTTCCCGCCGCTCGGCGCTCCGGTGGGATTCATCTTCGCCAACGGCTTCTTCCTGCTGCTGGGGGCTTTGCTCAGCGACGACCAGTTTCGCGAATGGGGATGGCGGCTGCCCTTCCTCGTCAGCGCGGCTTTGGTGGGCCTGGGGCTGTGGGTGCGCATCACGCTGACTGAGACGCCGGCCTTCGTCGCCGCGCAGGAAGCGGCGCCGCCGCCGCGCGTGCCGGTCGGCGAGCTCTTTCGCGATCACTGGCTGCCGACGCTGGCGGGGACGGTGGGCACCGTCGCCTGCTTCGCATTGTTCTACATCGCGACGGTGTTCATCATCGGCTATGCGACCAAGGGCCTCGGCTATGATCGCGAGACGTTCCTTGGCGTGGAGCTGGTGGCGATATTGTTCATGGCCGCGGGAATCTGGATCGCATCGAGCCTCGCCGACCGCAGCAGCGCCGCGCGCGTGCTCGCGATCGGTTGCGTCGCCACGGTCGCGGTGGGGCTGTCGATCGGGCTGTTCGTCACTGCCGGCGCGCTGGCGAGCCTGTTCCTGTGGCTGGCGGGCGGGCTGTTCGTGATGGGCTTCGTCTATGGGCCGCTCGGCGGCTGGCTGCCGAGCCTGTTCCCCGCGCGGGTGCGCTATACCGGCGTGTCGGTGACCTTCAACCTCGGCGGGATCATCGGCGGCGGACTCACCCCGCTGATCGCCGCGAAGCTGGCGGAAAAAGGCGGGCTGACGCTGGTCGGCTATTACCTCGCCAGCGCCGCGGTGCTGAGCCTGGTGGGGCTGGCGCTGGTATCGCGGAAGAACAGGCTGGCGTGAAATGCGCAAACTGCTGCCTGGTGCTCCAGCGAAGGCCGGAGCGGCGGGTCATGCAGCGCTTCGCTCTCCCGCGCTCCGGCCTTCGTCGGAGCACGGGGGTGCATTTCAGGCTTTACGCAGCAACGTCAGTCGGGCCTTGCCGTGGACGCGGCTGGTGTCGATCTCGAAGCCGGCGACTTCGATCTCTTCGTTCTTTGCCGTCTCGATGCTGATCCACGTTGCCGGACCGGTCCAGCCGAGGCGGGCGAGCTTGTCGAGCGCGACCACGCCGGCGCCGGTGCCGTAGGGCGGGTCCATCAGGATCAGGTCGAGCGGCTTGATCGCGGGGCCGAGCGCGAGTGCCGATGTCGGGCGGACTTCCGCACCCTTTGCCCCCAGCTTTGCGATATTGGTCTTGAGAATGTCGAGCGCGGTCTTGTCCTGCTCGACGAACAGGCAGGAGGCGGCGCCGCGTGACAAAGCCTCGAGCCCGAGCGCGCCCGAGCCGGCGAAGAGATCGGCGACGGCGAGATCCTCGAAACTGCCGACCCTGCTCGCGAGCATCGAGAACAATGCCTCGCGGGTGCGATCGGCGGTGGGGCGCGTGGTGTCGCCTTTGGGCGCGGCGAGCGGACGGCCGCGCCATTCTCCGGCGATGATCCGCATTATTTCCGCGTCCTCGGCGGGCGTCCCGGCCTGGCGGGCTTGCCGCGACCTCCGGCCGGGCCCTTGGTGGGCGGACGCGGACCGCGGGGCTGCCCGACGATGTCGCCGGCGCGGGGCTCCTGCTGATCGCGATGCGCCTTTGCGCGCGCGGCACGGGCCGGCTTGCCGACGGGTTTGCTGTCCTCGCGCGCCGGACGATCGGTGCGCGGGGCGGGCGTGGTGCGTGGCGTGAAGCGGCTATCGCCCCGGGGCTGCGGACGGCTGTCGTCGCGGGCCGGGCGCTCGGGACGGGTCGAGGACTTCGTACCGGACTTGAAACGAGTCTCGCCGCTCGCCGGTCGACCTTCCCTGCGCGGGGCGCGATGCTCAGTTTCTGCCGGCCCCTCGCTCCGCGCAGGCGGCGTGGCGCGCGGCGTGAAGCGTGGGCCCGTGGGCGCGACGGGCGTGGGCTTGGCCGGTGCGCGGCGGAGGCGGCGATCGGGTTCCTCGACCGACTTGGCCTTGGGCGCGGGCGGCGCGACGCGGGCGCGGACCGAGAATTGCAGGTTCGACGCGGTCTTGCCGCCGCCGGGCTTCGAGAGAATTGTGCGGAAGGTGATCAGGTCGTTCTGACGGATCTCGTCGACATCGCCGGGGGGCAGATCGCCGAGATAGAAGGGGCCGTAGCGCGTGCGGATCAGGCGGCTGACCTCGAGCCCGAGATGCTCGAGCACGCGGCGGACCTCGCGGTTCTTGCCCTCGGTCAGAGTCATCTCGATCCAGACATTGGCGCCGGTGCGGCGCTCGATATTGGCATTGATCGAGCCGTAGCGGACGCCCTCGATCTCGACGCCGAGCATCAATTCCTCGAGCTGGGGCTGGCTGACCTGGCCGTAAGCGCGGGCACGATAGCTGCGCTCGACGCCGGTGGCGGGAAGTTCGAGCTCGCGCTTCAGCTCACCGTCGGTGGTGAGCAGCAACAGGCCTTCGGTATTCAAGTCGAGCCGGCCGACCGGCATAACGCGGGGCAACCCTTCGGGCAGGCGGTCATAGATGGTGGGGCGGCCGGTGAAGTCGCGTTCGGCGGTGAGCAGGCCGGCGGGCTTGTGATAGCGAAACAGGCGCGCAGGCGCAGGCTCGGCGACGGGATCGCCGTCCACTGTCACACCGTGGAGCGACGTCAGCAGCGTCGCGGGCGTGTCGAGCACCTTGCCGTCGAGCGCGATGCGGCCTTCGGCGATCATGCGCTCGATCTCGCGACGCGACGCGATTCCTGCACGGGCGAGCAGCTTCGCGATGCGCTGCGTTTCGGGGGGCTTGGATGGGGGCACGGCGGCGATATAGCGATTATGCTCCGCTCGGCAAAATCATTGCGGCGCGGAAAGCATTTTCGCGCGTTGGGAGCGACTTGCGGGGGCCTTGGCGCTTCGCCGCGGAAGAAAGCGGTGTAATGTTGTTCGTGAAGAAGAAACGGCAGATCGAGCGGATATTGCTGGTGGAAGATGAGCCGCTGGAGGCTTTCGACACCGAGCATCTACTGAATGGCGAGGGCTTCGAGATCGTCGCGACGGTCGATTCGGTCGCCGATGCGTTGATAGCGATCGAGGGTGAAACGGCGATCGACCTGGTGCTGGTCGATGTCGGGCTTGCCGACGGCAGCGGAATCGAAGTGGCGCGGGCGGCGCAAAGACGTGGTGTGCGGGTGCTGTTCGTGACGGGCAACTGCCCGGGAGAGGCGCGCGGGCTGGCGGTGGGGTGTCTGTCGAAGCCCTATCCGCAGCGCGACCTGCTGGCGGCCATCGCGGCGGTCGAGGCGGTGATCGGGGGCGGGAAACCCGGCAAGCTGCCGGGCAGCTTCAGCCTGTTCGGCGAGGACTGAGTCCTGAGTTCAAAAGCACAGGACGCAGGTGGCGTAGATCGCGCCCCACAGGAAGACCGATGCGGTCATGGCGATGAGAATGCCGACTGCGGGAGGCAGGCGCTTCTCGCTCTGATTCCTGGCGACGCGCGTTGGGATGGGCGTGTGCGGGATGGGCGTGTGCAGCATGGTGCCCAAGTTAAGCGAAGAGGCATGCGTCCGCGAGCCGGGAACTTACCGAACCGGGTTCTTCCGGAGGCCAATGCCAGAACAGGACCAGGACGCCGAGCCACGCGTCAGGGATCTTGCGCAGCGCCCGACGCGGCCAGCTGTGCCTCGACCGCATCGTGGAACCGGCGGATGCCGCGCTCGAGTGTGCCGAGAGTGAGCCGCTCGATCGCTCCCGAGGCGAGCCCTTGCTGGCCGAGTTCGCAGGCACGAAAATCCTCGGCCGCGAAGACTGCCCCGTCGAGCAGCTGCCAGCTCTTCTCCCAATGGGCGCGTGCCTTGTCGGTGGCGGGGGGCTCGGGGATGAGCATGAAATCCTCGACCAGCACGCGATCGGGCGCCTGGGGCATCAGCACCATCAGGTTGATATAGTCCGGGCTGACGACGAGCACCGTGCCGGGAAACATCTGATAGGTGTAGGTGATCGCCGAACGCAGCATCGCCCAGTCGCTGGAGGACAAGGCCGCCAGCGCGGCTTCGCGGCCGACCGCGGAGCGCTGGTGCGGGCCGATGCTGTCCGCGGTCGAGACGCCGTCCTTGAAGAACGGGGCGATCGTGTCGGCGTGGAGGCGCTGAATATGATAGCCTTCGAGGAAGGCGTCCATGACCAGCTTCCAGTTGGCGCGGACGTCGTGCGTGCGGCGGCGGAACAGATGCTGGCCGGCAAGATCGAACGCCTCGAAATCGCGTGCGAGCGTCTCGGCCTCGCCGAAATCGGCGGTTTCGTCGAAGGCGAACCAGATCAGCCCGCCTGCTTCATGGGTGGGCAGGCGCTTGAGGCCGTGTTCGGCCTTGTCGAGGCCCGGGAAGGCATCAGGGCGCGGCAGCCCGGTGAGGCGGCCGTCGAGCGCATAGGTCCAGGCGTGATAGGGGCAGACGAGCCGCGGCGACCGGACCGCCTCGCATCCCTCGACGAGCCGCGTGCCGCGGTGGCGGCAGACGTTGAGGAAGACATGCGCCTGACCCGCTTTGTCGCGGGCGATCAGCAGCGGCTTGCCGAAGCCGTCATGCGGCACCGCCATGTTGTTTTCGGGCAGCAGCGCGGATGGGGCGATGACCAAGGGCACGCGGGAGAAGATGCGATCCTGCTCGGCGGCATGGCGAGCCACGCTGGTGTAGGCGGACGCATCGACATGGGTGATCGCGCCTTCGTCGCTGCTCCCGCCGCGGGCGAGCTGGGCGGCGAGCGCGAGTTGGCCTTCAGTCGGCGCGTTCATCCTTCCTCTCCGCAACTTTTCGGCTAGTGTCGCGCGGAAGGCGAGAGGGAGCAAGGGATGGCGGACGGGGCGACACTGGAGGAAGGCACGCGCGGCGGCTTCGTCGCGACCATGGCGCCCTATTTTCGCCCGCGGCCCATCGCGGCGCTATTGCTCGGCATATCGAGCGGCTTCCCGCTGGCACTGTTGCTCGGGACGATGACCTTCTGGCTCGCCAAGGTCGGCATCGACAAGAAGACCATCGGCTTCGCGATCGGGCTGACCACGCCGTACACGCTCAAATTCCTATGGGCGCCCTTGGTGGACCGGCTCAAACTGCCCGTCCTCACCAGCCTGTTCGGCCAGCGCCGGGCATGGCTGTTCTTCGTCCAGGCACTGCTGTTCGCATCGGTGTGGATGCTCGGCGCGAGCCAGCCCGAGCTGCATCTCGGCCTGTTCGCTTTCTGGGCGATCGCGACGGCATTTCTCGGCGCGACGCAGGACATCATCATCGACGCGTACCGCATCGAGATCCTTCCCGAGGACGAACTTGCGCACGGCACCGCGAACAACCAGTTCGGCTATCGGCTCGGCGCCTTCGCCGCGGGCGTGGGCACGATCGCGATGGCCTCGCCCGAAGGGCTCGGGCTGGGCTGGGCCAAGGCCTATGGGCTGACCGGCTTCTGCGTTCTGCCCGGGCTTCTCGCAGCGCTCTGGGCCGGCCGCGGACTGCACGACCGGGTGCTGAGCGCGGAGGGGCGCCAGTCGATCGGGCAATGGCTCCAGTCGACGCTGATCGGGCCGTTCCGCGAATTCCTGATGCGGCGCGGCGCGGTACTGATCCTGTTGTTCGTTCTGGTCTACAAGCTCGGCGACGCGATGGGGCAGTCGATGCTCAACCCAATGATCGTCGAGTTGGGCTTCAGCGATACCGAGTTCATCGCGATCAACAAGGTGATCGGCTTTTGGGGACTGATCGTCGGGACCGCCCTCTCGGCGCCTCTGCTCGCATGGCTAGGCATGGGCCGGGCGCTGTTCGTATCGGGCGTACTGATGATGGTGAGCAACCTGACCTTTGCGATCCTCGCGTCGCAGGGCCATTCCAACCTGTGGCTGACGATCGCTGTGGCGACCGAGCAAGTGACCAGCGGGCTCGGCCTCACGATCTTCGTTACCTATCTCTCCGGGCTGTCGAGCCTTGCCTATACCGCGACGCAATTCGCCCTGCTCTCGTCGCTCGCGGGTGTCGGACGAACCTGGCTGTCGAGTCCCGCGGGGATATTCGCCGAGCAGCTCGGTTGGGTCGGATTCTGGATTATGACGACTGTCGTGGCGCTGCCCGGCATGGTGCTGCTGTGGTTCCTGTGGCGGAAGGGCTTCGTTGTCGAGAGCGTGCGCAAGGCGCGGGCAGGCGCAGAGGCCGTGGAGCCCAAGGCCTGATGCCGTTCCTCGTCGTCATCGGGCTGCAGGTGCTCTGCATCGTCCATCTCATGCGTACCAGGCGCAATCCGCTGTGGCTCACCGCGCTGATCTTCCTGCCGGTGGTCAGCGCGCTCGCCTATCTGATCGTCGAGGTGCTGCCGGGGCTCGGCAGCAATCGCCACGTGCGCACCGCTCGCGCCAAGGCGATCGAGACGATCGATCCCGAGCGCGAGCTGCGCGGCGCGCGCGATGCGCTGGGGCTCGCCGACACCGCCGCGAACCGGCTCCGCGTTGCCGATGCGCTGGCGGCGCTCGGGCGGCACGGCGAGGCGGTGCCGCTGTACCGCGAGAGCATCGCGATGACTCCCGGCGAGCCCGATGTGCGCAGCCAGGGCAAATTGGCGCGCGCATTGTTCGAGACGGGGCAGGCGACCGAGACGCTGGCGTTGCTCGATGCGATCCCGACGCCGCTGGGGCAGAGCGAGCAGGACCGCCAAGCGCTGCTCCGGGCGCGGACGCTCGATCATCTCGGGCGCAAGCAGGAGGCACTCGACCTCTATGCCGACATCGTCACGCGCATGCCCGGCGAGGAAGCGCGCTGCCGCTATGCGGGGCTGCTGATCGAGCAGGGCTGGGAACGCAAGGCGCTGGTCGTGCTCGAGGAAGTCGAGGGGCGGATGAAGCGACTGAGCCGGCACCAGCGCGCGGCCGATGCGGGCATGTATCGCTGGGCGGGCGAGGCGCTGGCCGGGCTGCGAGCGAAGGGAGTCGGGCAATGAGGCGCTGGATAATCGCGCTTGCCGTGTTGCTGGTGGTTGCCGGCGGCGGATGGCTGTGGGGTTCGCCCTATTGGACGTTGTTGCAAATGAAGAAGGCCGCGGAGGCGGGCGATCTCTCGGCCCTTTCGGCGCGAATAGACTATCCGGCGGTGCGCGCGGACGTGAAGACGCAATTGCGCGAGCGGCTGGACCGTACCGAAGGCTCCGCGCTCGACCGGCTGGGCGCGGCGATCGCCGAGCGGTTGGCGGATCCGGTGGTCGATGCGGCGATCACGCCGGAAGGCATGCGTGCGCTTTTTGCGAGCGCCGCGGTGGCGCGGGCGGCCCGGCCGAGCCTGACGAGCGGGGACCCGGGCGACATGCGCGTGCGACGCGACGCACTGGGCCGGTTCACGCTGACCTCGGCGAACGGGTCGGGGCCGGAAGTGGTGTTCGAACTGCAGGGGCTGAGCTGGCGGGTGACGGCGGTGCGTTTGCCGGCAGGGCGACTGCTGTAGGACCGGCTTGCGCGGGCCGCTTCCGGTGATCGCGGCGCTCGGCCGAAGCCTTCATAGACGTCGAAGACGCCCGAAACGCAGCGTGCTGAACCCGATCGGTGTCTCGCGTTCTTGACATCGACTACGCATGTAAACAAAATCTCGGCATCGGTGTCACCGATGCGGGGAGGAGGCATGATGCGTTTATTCGGCGGGGCATTTGCAGGCGCGCTGGCGCTGATATCGAATCCGGTCGCGGCGCAGTCCTACCACGACATCGCGGATCGATATCGCGATGCCGAAAGCTTCAACGGCGTGATGCTGGTCGGCACCGGTGGTCATGTGGAGGCAGTGGAAGGGTTCGGCAGCGCGGATACGGAACATGGTGTGCCGATGATGCCCGAAACCCGTTTCGAGACCGGCTCGGTTTCCAAGTGGATCGCGTCGATCGTGATCCTCAAGCTGGTGGACCAGGGCAAGCTGAAGCTCGATGCGCCGATCAGCGCCTATTTGCCGGAGTATCGCCCCGATACCGGCGCCAGACTCACGCTGCGGCACCTGATGAGCCATTCGAGCGGCGTGCCCAATCAGCTGCTCGAAGCGCGCAAGGATCCGGCCGCTCGCGGTATCGAGCTCGATCAAATGGAAGCGGTACGTCGATATGCGAGCGCGGATCTCGCGTTCGAGCCGGGCACCGCCTGGGACTATTCGCACTCGAACTGGGTACTCGCCAAGGCGGTCGTCGAACGCGTGACCGGACAATCCTACGCCACATTGGTCGACCGGCTGCTGGTCCGGCCGCTGCGACTGAAGAACAGCGGCGTCTATCGCGGCGATTCGAGCCGGGTACCGGGCATGGCGGCCGGCTATGAGCGGCTTGCCCCTCAAGCGGAGCGCAAGCCGAACCCGGTTCCCGACTTCATGGCGATGGCGGGCGGTTTCTACACCACCGCGCCGGACCTGTTCCGGATCATGAACGCCGTACTCGACGGCGGCTTTCTGCGCCCGGCGTCGCGAGCGGCGCTGACGACCACGATCATGCCCGACCAGCATTATGCCCTGGGCGGGCGCGTGCGGGTGGAGCGGATCGCGGGCAAGGATCGGGAAGCGGCGTGGGAAGACGGTTCGAACGGCGGCTTCCGGATGCTGGCCCGGCGGGTTCTCGCGGACGGCCATACCGTCATCATCTTCACCAACGCCAAATTCGACTATGCCCGGTTGGGAACGCTGGGCACGGAACTGCTCGATCGCAGCTATGCTTCCCGGGAGCAGGCTCGCTTCGAATAGATGCGCCTTCTCGCTAGCCGCCCGCCGCTTCCTCCAGCGGCAGCGCGAGATCGGCGAAGGCATTGGCCAGCGCGTGGGCGGTGAAGCCGATGCTCGCGGCGTCGCGGACGCCGAGCAGGTCGGCGAGCAGCATGTTGGCGCGCGCCGGCTGGGTGCGGATGCGGCCGATCACTTCGAGCAGCATCGCCTCGGGGCCGGTCATTCGCGCGCAACACCAGGGCGCGATCTGGATCGGCCCGGACGAGGCTGCCGACATCTCGGCCATCAGCGCACGGAGCAGCACCAACGGGCGCTGGAAGCCCTTGCCGAATGCCGTGACGAACGCGTGCGCCGTACAGGCATCGTGGAGTCCGTGCGCGCCCATCTGCCGGATGCCGAACAGCAGCAGCCGGGCGCCGGCATCCTCGGGCTGGAGCGCGGGCAGAGCGGCGGCAAGGGTATTGGAAGCGGACATGAACGACTCCCGCGTGGACGATGCGGAATTGTCTTCATTTCGCTATTGCAAGTCAATCGCAATAAACCGCTTCAGTCGGGCAGTTCGTCGTTTGCCTCGAGCGCCGTGCCGGCGAGATAGAGCGAGCCGAGGATCAGGACGACCGGGGACATGCCGGCGTCGGCGCGGATCGCCGCCAGCGCCGTGGGGAGGTCGGCAGCCTCGCTGCCGGCCAATCCGGCGAGACGCGCGCGCCCGGCGAGGTCGGCGGGTGCGTGATGCGGGTGACCCGGTACCGGAACGGCGGTGAGCGATCGCGCGATCGGCGCGAAGCGTTCGATCATCGCATCGGCGTCCTTGTTTTCGAGCATGCCGAGGATGAGATCGATCGGACGGCCATCGGCCACGCGCGCGGCGGCGATGCTCACGGCCTCGGCGGCATTGGCATTGTGGCCGCCATCGAGCCAGAGCTCGGCGCCGGCGGGCAGCAAAGCGGTCAGCGGCCCGGGCGACAGACGCTGCATGCGCGCGGGCCAGCGTGCGTTGCATGCGGCGGCGGACAAAGCAGCGTCCGGGAGGGCCAGAGCGCGCTGGTGCCGCAGCATGGCGATGGCGAGCGCGAGGTTGGCGGGCTGGTGCTGCCCGGCGAGCGCGGGGAGGGGCGTGGTCACCTCGCCTTGGCCGTCGCGATAGTGAAGCGCATCGTCGCGCGCCTCGAACGACCAGGCCTGGCCCTCGACGATCAACGGCGCGGGGACGGTTCCGGCGAAGCGATCGACCACGTCGGCGATGTTCGCGGGATAGGCCATCGTCACCAGCGGCACACCGGGCTTAGCGATACCCGCTTTTTCCGCAGCGATTTGCGGCAACGTGTCACCAAGGAACGACTGGTGGTCGATCCCGAGCTGGGCGATCGCCGTGACGGCCGGGTTCGGAACGACATTGGTCGCGTCGAGGCGGCCGCCAAGGCCGACTTCGACGATGCACGCGTCCGCAGGCGTGCGGGCAAAGGCGAGAAAGGCAGTGGCGGTGGTCACTTCGAAGAAGCTCGCGCCGATATCGCCGCCGGCGTCGAGCACCTCCTCAAGCAGTGGCGCGAGCTGTGCGTCGGCGATCAACGTGCCGGCGAGGCGGATACGTTCGTTGAAACGGACGAGGTGCGGGCTCGAATAGACATGGGTGGTGAGCCCGGCGGCCTCGATCGCGGCGCGCAAAAAGGCGCAGGTCGAGCCCTTGCCGTTGGTACCGGCGACATGGAGCACCGGGGGCAGGCGCAGGTGCGGGTTGCCGACGCGCGCCAGCAGCCGGGCAATGCGCTCGAGGCCGAGGATGTCGGCGCCCGGGGAGAGCCTGCCGAGGCGATCGAGCTGGCGCTGGACGGCGGGGTCAGTGGAAGTCGCGAAGTCGGGCATCTACTCCCTCTCTCCGCTTGCGGGGAGAGGGCCGGGGAGAGGGGCATGGACGAGAGTTGGCCGCACTGCCCCTCTCCCCAACCAGTTCGTGGTCAACATCGCCCCGCGATGTTGAGGTTGTGCCGGCGGCACAACCGACCCCGAACTCCCCTGAAGGGGAGAGGGAGCTTTTGTCACGCCGCCTCTTTCGCGTCGATGAGCAAGCCGATCAGGCGGCCGAGCACGTCGCGCAGGTCTTTGCGGTGCTCGACCATGTCGACCAGGCCGTGATCGCGATAATATTCGCTGGTCTGGAAATCGTCGGGCAGTTTCTCGCGGATCGTGTTCTCGATCACGCGGCGGCCGGTGAAGGCGAGCGTGGCGCGCGGCTCGGCGATCTGGACATCGCCGAGCATCGCATAAGCAGCCATCACGCCGCCCGAAGTGGGGTCGGTGAGCACGACGATATAGGGCAGACCGGCGTCGTGTAGCATCTCGATCGCCACGGTGGTGCGCGGCATTTGCATCAGGCTGAGGATGCCCTCCTGCATGCGCGCGCCGCCCGAGGCAGTGAACACGATGTACGGCGCCTTCGCGGCGATCGCGGCCTCGACGCCGGCGATGAACGCCTCGCCCACCGCCTGGCCCATCGATCCGCCCATGAAGGCGAAGTCCTGCACGCCGATCACTGCCTTCTGGCCGAGAATCGTGCCGCTGGCGTTGAGGAACGCGTCGGGCTCGCCGGTCGATGCGCGCGCCGCCTTCAATCGCGCCGGATAAGGCTTCTGGTCGCGGAATTTGAGCGGGTCGTCGACGACTCGGGGGCTGGCCAGCACCGTGTAGCTGCCCTGGTCGAACAGATATTCGAAGCGCCGTGCCGGGCCGATGCGCTCGTGATGGTCGCAATGCGGGCAGACGTAGAGATTCTCCTCCAGTTCCTTGGAGAAGACCATCGTCCCGCACCCCTTGCACTTGTGCCAGAGATTGTCGGGAGTCTCGCTCGTCTTGGTGGTGACATAGGCGAGGGCGTTGCGGACGCGGCTGATCCAGCTCATGCGACTTCCTTGGGTGCGGCGAGCGCCGCGGAGAGGGATTGGATATAGGCGCGGACATGGCCCGGCGCATCGGGTCCGTGCTTGCCAACCAGCTCGACGATCGCCGAGCCGACGACGACGCCATCGGCGACACGGCCGATTTGTGCCGCCTGTTCAGGGGTGCGGACGCCGAAGCCGACTGCGATCGGCAGGTCGGTGGCCGCCTTGAGCTGCGCGACGGCGGTCTCGATCGACGCCTGTGCAGCCTGCTGGAGCCCGGTGATCCCCGCGACCGAGACGTAATAGACGAAGCCCGAGGCGCCGCCCAGCACGGCGGGGAGGCGCGCTTCGTCGGTGGTCGGGGTGGCCAGGCGGATGACGTCGAGGCCGACTTCACCGCAGGGGGCAAGCGTGTCGGCCTCCTCGGGCGGGATATCGACGCAGATGATCCCGTCGACGCCGGCATCGACCGCTGTCGCCGCGAAGGCGGCTGGGTCGGGCCGCGTCATCGTGTTGGCATAGCCCATCAGCACCAGCGGAACCTGCGAGTGGCGATCGCGGAAGGCGCGGGCGATCGCGAGCACGTCGGCAGTGCGCGTGCCGGCGCCGAGGCTGCGCAGGTTCGCGGCCTGGATCGCCGGGCCGTCGGCCATCGGATCGGTGAACGGCATGCCGAGCTCGATCACGTCGGCACCGCCCTCGACGAGCGCGTCGAGGATATCGGCGGTCGGCCCGTCGCCTGCTGTGACGAAAGTGACGAGCGCTGCGCGGCCCTGCTCGCGTGCCGCGGCGAAGGCGTTGGAGAGACGATTACGCGCGCTCACAGCTCGAACCCCAATGCGTCGGCGACGGTGAAGATGTCCTTGTCGCCGCGGCCTGAGACATTGACGACGATGATCTGATCCTTCCGCATTTCGCGTGCCTTGGCAGGCACTGCTGCCAGTGCATGCGAGCTTTCGAGCGCGGGGATGATGCCTTCGAGGCGGCAGCAGAGCTGGAACGCTTCGAGCGCTTGCGTGTCGGTGATCGGGAGGTAGTCGACACGCCCGCTCTCGTGGAGCCAGCTATGCTCGGGGCCGATGCCCGGATAATCGAGTCCCGCCGAGATCGAATGCGCCTCGGTGATCTGGCCGTCTTCGTCCTGGAGCAGGTAGGTGCGATTGCCATGGAGGATGCCGGGGGTGCCGCCGGTAAGGCTGGCGGCGTGCTCGCCGGTCTCGATCCCCTTGCCCGCTGCCTCGATACCTAGCATCGCGACATCCGGATCGTCGAGGAAGGGGTGGAACAGGCCGATCGCGTTCGATCCGCCGCCCACTGCGGCGATCAGCAAGTCGGGGAGGCGGCCCTCCGCCTTGAGGATCTGCGCCCTGGTCTCGGTGCCGATCACGCTCTGGAAGTCGCGGACGAGTTCGGGATAGGGATGCGGGCCCGCGGCGGTGCCGATGATGTAGAACGTGTCGTGGACGTTCGCGACCCAGTCGCGCAGTGCCTCGTTCATCGCGTCCTTGAGCGACTGCGAGCCGCTGGTCACCGGCTGGACCTCGGCGCCGAGCAGCCGCATGCGGAAGACGTTGGGCTTCTGCCGCTCGATATCCTTGGCGCCCATGAAGATCGTGCAGGGCAGGCCGAAGCGCGCCGCGACCGTGGCGGTGGCGACGCCGTGCTGGCCCGCGCCTGTCTCGGCGATGATCCTGGTCTTGCCCATGCGGATCGCGAGCAGGATCTGGCCGATGCAATTGTTGATCTTGTGCGCGCCGGTGTGGTTGAGTTCCTCGCGCTTGAAATAGACCTTGGCGCCGTGTCCCGCGGGCGCGCTCTCGCGCAAGGCCTCGGTCAGGCGCTCGGCATAGTAAAGCGGGCTGGGGCGGCCGACATAATGTTCGAGCAAGTCGTCGAACTGGGCCCGGAAGGCGGGATCGGCCTTGGCCGCGCGATATTCGCGCTCGAGATCGAGGATCAGCGGCATCAGCGTCTCGGCGACGAAGCGGCCGCCGAACTGGCCGAAATGCCCGCGCTCGTCGGGCAGATTGCGCAAGGAATTGGGCAGGGTAACAGTGTCGGTCATACGGGTCTCACGGGATCGAGTGCGTTCGCTGGCTTCGGGCAAGCGATCAACGCCATCGGAATCCGACGCAGACAAAGGCGGAGGGCCTCAACATTGCGCCACCGCTTGGAGGAATGCCGCGATCTTGGCAACATCCTTGACGCCCGGCGCGCGCTCGACGCCCGAGGAGACGTCGACCAGCCGCGCGCCAGTAACGTTCACCGCCTCACGGACGTTGCCGGCATCGAGCCCGCCCGACAACGCCCAGGGCAGGGGCTGGGGGATGTTCTCGAGCAGCTTCCAGTCGAAACGCAGGCCCATGCCGCCGGGAAGGGTCGCCGTGTCCGGAGTCTTCGCGTCGTAGAGTATGCGATCGGCGGCACCGCGATACGCGGCGGCCTGACCGATATCGGTGCTGGTCTTGACCGCCACCGCGGCCCACGTCTCGACCGTCGATGCGAAGCGTTTCAAGGATGCGGCGCGCTCCGGCGTCACTTTGTGCAGCTGGATAGCGTCGAGTTCCGCCGAGGTGACGGCGTTGTCGATCAGTGCATTGTCGGGATCGACGAATACGCCAACGATCTTCACGTGCGATGGAACTCGCTTGGAAAGCGCCATTGCCTGATCGAGCGTGATATTGCGCGGGCTCGGCGGGAAGAAGACGAAACCGACATGGGTCGCCCCGCCGGCGATCGCCGCGTCGAGCGTTTCGGGCGTCGAAAGACCGCAGATCTTGGCAGCGACGGGCATCAGAGATCCTTGACCAGCACGTCCATGAACAAAGGCGGATCGAGCGGGATCGGGAAGTCGCGCTTCTCGCCGGAGACGCGATAGCCACGCCGTTCGTAAAATTCGATCAGCTTCCGGCGCACGTCGATCACGGTCATCTCCATGCGGCGCGCGTGGAAGGCTTTGCGCGCCGTGTCCTCGGCCGCGGCGACGAGTTGCTTGCCATAGCCACCCGTCTGCAGCGTGGGATCGATGCACAGCAAGCCCAAATACGCGAGCCCGTCGCCGCGATTGCTCACCTGCACGCAGCCGATGGTGGCGCCGTTCTGCTGCGCGACCAGCAGGCGCTGGGCGGGATCGTCGACGATAGCAGCGAGGGTGGGAATATCGGTGCGCGCGCCCTCGATCAGGTCGGCTTCGTGCGTCCAGCCGCCGCGCGCAGTCTCACCGCGATAAGCGCGCTCGATCACCGGGTGGAGCGCAGGCAGATCGTCGCGCATGGCGACGCGGATCGTGACGCTGTCTAGCATGGCCGCGCTCTGTCGGACGCGCGCGCGGCTTTGGCAAGGGGCAGGCTATTGGTTGCCGGCGACCCAATTGTTGGCGGGCAGGAAATTGTCGCTCAGGCCGTAATTGCCCTTGCAGTAGCGCTTGCACCCGGCCGAGGCGATGGCGTCGATCCGAGTGACGTGGCCGGTCTTGTCGCGCGTGAAATTGAAGTCGATCCGGCACGCCCCCGCGCTCCAGCTCGATTTGACGGGCGAGATGCGCGTGGCAACGGCGCCGGCTTCGCTGTCGTTGGCCGGCAATTTGCACAGCTCCTCGCCCTCGCGATCCCGGATCAGCGCGAAGTCGAATGCGTTGCCGTCGATATGGGTGATCGTCAGCGTCGCGACATCGGCGGTCTTGTAGCTCGCCTCCCAGGTCTCTTCGTCGAAGTTTTTGAGCGAGTCGCGTTGGTGTGTGTAGTCGGTTTCGACGGCGGCCGGGTCGCAGCGCTTCGCGCAGCGGGTGCGCAGGACCTGCTGCCAGTCACGCTGCTGACTACGGAAGCTTTCCTTGTCGAAAAGCTGGGCGAGCCGCGCCTTGTAGAGCGCGGCGACCTCGCCATCGAGTTTCGACAGCTTGGGGCTGGCGCAGATCGTCTTTTCGAGCGGGTGGCTGGCCTTGGCACAGTCGAAGCTGGCGGACTGGAGCGGGGTTGCGGCATGGAGGCCAAACCAGGCGAAGAGACAGGCGAAAAATCCCAAACTCGCAGTCCGCAGCATTGCCGGTCCCCCAATTTAGTCCGCTATAAGGTCGCCTCTATCTCGCGCGCGGCCATGTCCGGGTCCTGCGCCTGCGTGATCGGCCGGCCGACCACGAGGATCGAGGCGCCGGCATCAAGCGCGGCACGCGGCGTGACCACACGTTTCTGATCGCCCACCGTGCCGTTCGCCGGGCGCACGCCGGGGACGACGAAGAAGCCGTCGTGCCAGAACTTCTTCGCGGCGGCGACTTCCGCGCCCGAACAGACGATGCCGTCGACGCCCGCCGATTTGGCGAGTTCGGCGAGGCGGACGACCTGCTCGTGCGGATCGGGGCTGAGCCCGATCGAGACCAGATCGCGGTCGTCGAGGCTGGTGAGCATCGTCACCGCCACCACCTTGGTGCCGCTGGGCGCAGCCGCCTTGGCATCCTCGAGCATTGCACGGCCGCCCGCGGCATGGACGGTCAGGATGGCGGGCTCGAGCGGACGCAAGGCCTGAATCGCCTTGCCGACGGTATTGGGAATGTCGTGGAGCTTGAGGTCGAGGAAGATCGGCAGCCCGATCTCGGCCATCTCGCGAACCCCTTGGCGGCCATTGGCCATGAAGAATTCGAGACCGAGCTTGATCCCGCCAACATGGTTGTGGACGCGCTGCGCGATCGCACGGGCGCGCTCCATGTCCGGCGTGTCGAGCGCGACATAGATACGCGAGCTCATGATCGGGGATCGGCGATCAGCGGGAGGGCGGAAGGCGAGGCGTCGACCGCGGGCTCGGAGGGGGCGACCGCGCGCAGATCGGCAAGCGCGCGCTCCAGCCCCGCGAGCCGCTGACGTGAGCGCCAGCGCAGCGCCTGGAAGGCAACGAGCGAGGGCAGCAAGCCCAAAAGGAAGACGAGGATCAGCAGCAAGGGAAGGCTGAAATCGGCGACGAGGCCACCCCAGAGCCGAATCTCGACGCGCTCCCCGCCATTGTAGATCACGAAGGCCGCGACGAGGCCGCCCAGCAACAGCCAGAACAGAACCTTCAGAAACCGCATGCCTCTCCCTTCCTTGCCAGCACGTAACAACTCTAGGCTGGAGCCTGCGCGTTGCCAACTCTCCCTCTCGCATTGCCTTCCCTTCGTCACCCCGGCCGCAGTGCCGGGGTCCACCGGGAGGCTGGCGACGGACAAGCGAAATGAGCGATTTTGTGTGAGGCACGGTGGACCCCGCCCAAGGCCAGGGTGACGGAGATGGCCATCCAGGCCTCGCTACGGATTAGCCGATCTCTTCGCGCAACTCGGCGAACAGGCCGGGGATCGCGGTCAGCCGCGCCTCCTCCTCGTCTAGGATCGCGTGAAAGGCGCCACGCTTGATCGTCGCGATGCGATCCTCGGTCAGGCGGTCCTCGAAGGGCAGTGCCGAGAGGACGATGTCGATCAGCCGGTCGACGCCGTGAAGACGGCCCCAGAGATAGTCGTTCTCGCGATAGGCACGGCTGAAGAACGCCCCGAAATTGTTGAATTGGATTCCCTTCAAGCTCGCTGCGGCACCGCCCGAGCGGATCGCGCAGGCGTCCTCGGGCGAGATGCGGTCGACGCGGATCGGATCGAACTCGTCCATGCCCTCGCCCTGGAGCAGGGGCAAAGTGGCGATGTCGAAAAAGGGAAAGCCGAGATGCGCGAGCAGCATCGGCCGGCGCAGGTCCTTCGAAAGCGCACTGAACCCTTCGGACAGCCGCGCGTCGGTGGCCTGATCGAGCGCCTTCAATTGCATCCGCTCGGCGAGCAGATCGAGGATCGGACCGGCGTCGTCAGTCATATCGCGCACCGCGCCGCGCAGATCGGCGAAAGTGTCGGAGCGCTTGAGCTCGAGATAGGCGGCGAGCGATTCGTAGATCGCCTCGCGCATCGGCAGCAATTCGACATGCGAGCTGGGCAAATCGATCTCGGTCAGCCGCCGTGCGAGCAGCCGGAGGCGGCGGATGCGGAAGCCGAGATCGTGGGCGCGGAGGAATTCCAGGGTTTGCGGGCTCGCTCCGTTCGACTGCGTGGCACCGAAGCGATCGGCACCGCGGGACTGCACTGCATGCGCGACTGCCTCGCGGATTTCGCGCAGCCGTTCCGGGCCATGGCGATCGCCGATCGTGTAGAGCAAGCGCGAGATGCGATCGATCGCGCCGTCGACCTTGAGCAGCCCGTAAGCGGTGTGGCCATAGCCCGCCTTGGCCGCCGCAGCGACCTGCGCGCGGCGGCGCCAGCCCGCCAACCGCTTGGGGGTCGGATAATCGAGCCACAAGGTGTAACCGAACAGCGCTTCGACCTGCGTCTCCACTTCCGCGCGGATCTCGGCGACGATCGCGAGCATGCGCTCGATTCGGTCCGACCGGCCCGAGATCGCCTCCAGATTGTCGCGGATCGGCTGCTCGCGTGGCAATTCGGACAACGCCCCGATGATCGTCTGGAAGAAGCCGGGCTTTTCCTGCGGCGTGCCATAGAAATCGAAGCGCATGCCCGGCGCGGGATCGATGAAGACGAAACGGCGATCGATCTGCCGACGGGCGGGGCGTTCGCGCAATGCGTCGATGGCGGGGCGAAAGGGGGCGTTGGCGAGCACCGAGCCGTCGATCAGGATCGCCTTTTCGGCGCGGTTGTCGGACCATTGCTGGGGCAGCATGCATTCGAGGAACGCGTCGCGATCGGGCCAGGCGGTGCCGCGCTCGGCGAGGAAGCTGTCCATCTCCTCGACCGTGGCGGGCGGGAAGGCGCCGGGGAAACTCGACGTCGCGCGCGCGGCGAAGGCAAGACCGGGAGGTTCGGCGAACGACGCTCCTTCATCGCCATGATCCGAGAAACGAAAGACGAGCCGATGCTCGGTCTCGATCACGTGCGGCGGCGAATTGAGGCGGAGCTCTTCGGCATGACCGCGGAAATCCGTGACGGTGACGAACAGGTCGAGCGGCTGGCCCGCGGGCAGCAGACGCTTGTAGCGCGGGCCCTTCGCCATCGCATCGAAGGCGTCGAGCAGCATGCCGAGCAGGCGCTTGCCGCCGAACGGAGGCTCGAACCAGCGCGAGCGGACGAAACGCTCGAGCTTGAGCCGCACTTCCTCGCGCGCGACGGGGTCGACGGTCTCGTCGATCGTCTTGCTGCGATTGGCGACGATCCACGCGATCGGGGTCGCCCAGATCTTGGCGAAGCGATGCGAGGGCGCGTGGCGCGGCTCGAGCAGCGCTTCGACATCGGCCTGCCCGATCCACATGTCGGTGAGCGGATCGAGCGATTCGCCGGTCGAGATCGCCTGAGCGAGGAAAATCGCGTTGATTCCGCCGGCGCTGGCGCCCGAAAGGATATCGACCAGCACGCGGAGATTGATGCCGGAGGCGGCGCGGATCTCGTCGAGCAGCTGGCGATAGACGCCATTGCCTTCCTCGCCTTCGCGCGCGGCGCAGCTGGCACGAGCGAGCCGCCAGATCTCCTTTGTGATGCCGTGCATGTAGACGGCGAGGCTGATCCCGCCATAGCAGACCAGCGCCAGCCGCAATTCCTTGTCGCGGGTCTCGCTCATCCGGCGGGCCGGATCGTCGCCCAGATGGGCAGATGGTCCGATGCGGTACGCGCGTTCAGGCTTTCATGGACTCCCGATGCGCCGATCGCGAGATCGCGGCTGACCATGATGCGATCGAGCCGCGCCATCGGGCGGCGAGCATGGAAGCTCTTGCCGGTGGCGGCGAAATCGAAATGCTGGGCGAAATCTCGCAGGCACCCGTTTTGCGGGCTCCATTCGTTGAGGTCGCCCATCAGCACGGTCGGATATTGCCGCGCACTCGCTTGGAGGTGCGCGATGATCGCGTGCGCCTGACGCCGCCGCCAGAGACCGGAGAGATCGAGATGCATGCCGACGACGCGCAGCATTTCGCCGCGCACCCGGACATCGGCCATCACTGCGCCGCGGGGCTCGAGCGCAGGCAAGTGGATCGCCTCGCAATCCATGACCTGCGCTTCCCGGCGCACGAGCAGCGCATTGCCGTGCCACCCCATCGATCGCGCACGCATGCCGAAGGGGATCGCTTTCCAGTCGCCATGTTCGGCGAGCAGATGGTTGGTGAGCACGGCCTCGCGCGGGCCGAAGCGGCGGTCGGCTTCCTGCAGCGCGATCACGTCGGCATCGATTTCGCACAGCACCTGCAGCGTCCGTTCGGGCCTGCGCCTCCGATCGGTGCCGATCGACTTGCGCATATTGTAGCTGGCGACCTTGATCATGTGCGCCCCTTATCGCGGGGCTGAGGGGGAATGGGCAAGGGCCTGGCTCGAATGGGAAGCGACTATGGGGAAGAGAACCCGGGAGCGGGGCAGCCGTTCCGTCAGCGCCCGCCGGCTTCGAGCAGGCGGCGCGGCGCGGCGAGCTCCCAACTGCGCGCGATGCGATCGCCGACATGCGCCCAGTCGGTATCGTCGTCGCCGACCGCGAGGCCGACCCATTCGGCACGGAAGTAGGCGACCCGCGAGTAATTGTCGGGTGCCGCCTCGATCAGCATCCGGGCTTCCTCGGCATCGGCGGTCTTGACTGCGACGATGGTGCGGCCGTCGCCATGATGATCGTGGCGGAACTGGGCGAACATCTTGCCGGCGACGAAGAAGGTCGCCTGGCCGTGGCTGACGCGCTCCTCGGCCTCGGGCAGGTCGAGCGCGAGCGCACGGACCTGTTCGAGCGGGGAAGTCATTGCCTCAGCCATTCGGCGACAACCCGGGGATAGAGGCGATGTTCCTCGGCGAGCACGCGCGTGGCGAGGCTGTCGGCGGTGTCGCCGGGCAGCACCGGGACCTCGGCCTGACCGAGCAATTTGCCGCCGTCGAGCTCCTCGGTGACGATGTGCACCGAGCAGCCGGCGAGCGCATCGCCGGCGTCGAGGGCGCGCTGATGCGTGTCGAGGCCCTTGTATTTGGGCAGCAGCGAGGGGTGGATGTTGACGATCCGGCCCTGCCAGCGCGCGACGAAATCGTCGGAGAGGAGGCGCATGTAACCGGCGAGGGCGATCGCCTCGACGCCGGCTTCGCGCAGTGCGGCGTCTATCTTCGCTTCATATTCGGCTTTGGGCATACCCTTCGGAGACTGCGCGAAGGTGGCGACGCCCCGCTCGCCTGCCCAGGCGAGGCCGGGCGCTTCGGGCTTGTCGCTCGCTACGAGCGCGACTTCGTAAGGGCAGTCCGGCGCGCGCGCGGCCTCGACCAGCGAGGCCATGTTCGAGCCGCGGCCGGAGATGAGGATACCGAGCTTCTTGCGGCTAATCATTGTGCGTGGCGGACCATGCCTTACGGGCGCTCCAGGTTTCGACAGGTCCGAACACGGTGCAGCCGCGTTGGCCTTCTTCCACCACGCCGACGCGGAACACGGTTTCGCCCGCCGCCGTCAGCTCCGCGGCGACGGCTTCCGCATCCTCGCCGGCGACCGCTGCGACCATGCCGATTCCGCAATTGAAGGTCCGCGCCATTTCCTCGGGCTCGATATTGCCCTGCGCCTGCAAGAACGCCATCAGCCGCGGCAGCGGCCAGGCTGCGGCGTCGATCCGCGCGTGGCAATTTGTGGGCAGCACGCGCGGGACATTTTCGAGCAGCCCGCCGCCGGTGATGTGGGCGAGGCCGTGGATCGTGCCCTTGCGCAGCTGGGGCAGCAGGCTGGCGACATAGATTCGAGTCGGCGCCATCAGCGCGTCGATGAAGATCACTTCCTGATCGAAGACTGCGGGCCGATCGAGCTTCCAGCCTTTGTCTGCGGCGAGTCGGCGGACGAGCGAGAAGCCGTTCGAATGGACGCCGGTCGAGGCGAGGCCGAGCAGCAGGTCGCCGGGACGGATCGCGCTGCCGTCGAGCAACTGGTCGCGCTCGACCGCGCCGACGCAGAAGCCGGCGAGATCATAATCGCCCTCGGCATACATACCCGGCATCTCGGCGGTCTCGCCGCCGATCAGCGCGCAGCCGGCCTGACGGCAGCCCTCGGCGATCGAGGCGATCACGCGCTCGGCGGTCTCGGGCACGAGTTTCCCGCTGGCATAATAATCGAGGAAGAACAAAGGCTCCGCGCCCTGGACGATCAAATCGTTGGCGCACATCGCGACCAGATCGACGCCGACTCCGTCATGCGCATCATATTCGATCGCGAGCTTGAGCTTGGTGCCGACGCCGTCGTTCGCCGCGACGAGCAAGGGATCGGTGAAACCCGCCGCCTTTAGGTCGAACACTCCGCCGAACCCGCCCAAAGCGGCATCGGCGCCAGGGCGACGGGTGGATTTGGCAAGCGGTCCGATGGCGCGCACCAGCGCGTTTCCGGCTGCGATCGAGACGCCCGCCTGGGCGTAGGTATAGCCTTTGCTTTCGGTCATGCGATGCCGCGTAGCCATTCCGCGCTTGGATTTCCACGCCCGCTTCGCCAAAAGGGCGACCGCATGCAGCTGTCCCGCATTTCGCTCACCATCGGATTGACCGGCGCGCTCGCACTTGCAGGCGCCGGAATGGTCGTCGCGCAAGGAGCGGGCGGAGGCGCCAGCGCGGTGCCGATCGACGCCTCGGGCAGCTTCGAAGTCTCGGGCGTGCAAGTCGACGTGAAGGGCAAGGACGCCGATGTCGCGCGACAGGGCGGCTGGCGGCTCGCCCAGCGCAAGGGCTGGGAAATGCTCTCGGAGCGGCTCACCGGCAAGAAATCCACGCTGGGTGATTCGGCACTCGATGCGCTCGTCACCGGAATCGTCGTCGAGCGCGAGCAGATCGGGCCGACGCGTTACATCGCCCGGCTCGGTGTGCTGTTCGATCGTGCCAGGGCCGGCGCGCTCCTCGGCGTGTCGACCGCAGTGACCCGCTCGCCGCCGATGCTGCTGGTCCCGCTCGAATTCTCGGGCGGAGTCGGCCGGGTGTTTGAGCGCGAGACCGCCTGGTCGCGCGCGTGGAATCGCTTCCGCAGCGGCGGCAGCACGATCGACTATGTCCGGCTGCGCGGCACCGGCCCCGACGCGATGCTGATCAACGCCGGCCAGACGCTGCGCCGCGGGCGCAACTGGTGGCGCACGATCCTCGATCAATATGGCGCGTCCGACGTGCTCGTCGCCGAGGTGCAGCTCCGCCGCGAATATCCGGGGGGCCCGATCGTCGCCGTCTTCGCCGCCAATCACGGTCCCGATCGCCGTCCGATCACCAGCTTCGCGTTGCGTGTCGACAATGGCGATTCGCTGGATGCGCTGCTCGACGCGGGGATCGTGCGGCTCGATCAGGCGTATCAGAAGGCACTGGCGTCGGGCGCGTTGCGCACCGATTCGCTGCTCGCGGTACGTCCGCCGACGCCCAAGACCCCCGAACAGCTGGCTGCCGAAGCCGCCGCAGCGGCCGCCGCAGCCATGGCTACGCCGGACCCGAACGCCAGTAGCGCAGCGACGGCGAGCTACACCGTCCAGGTCGAGACGCCGAGCGTCGCGGCGCTCAACGCCTCCGAATCGGCGGTCCGTGGCGTGCCCGGAATGCGCTCGGCAGTGACCACGAGCCTGGCGCTGGGCGGCATTTCGGTGATGCGCGTATCCTATGACGGTTCGCTGGCGAACTTGCGTGCGGCACTCGAGGCGCGTGGCTGGCAGGTGCAGGAGGGCCCCGGCGTGCTGCGCATCCGTCGCGGTGGTGGGAGCGCCCCCGCAGCCTCGCCGACGCCCCAGAGCACGGGGACACCGGCGGCGAAATGAGCCAGCTGCGCCTGCCGCTGGGGCTGCCGGAAGCGCATGAGACGGAGTTCCTTGTCGGCGAATCGAACGCCCGCGCCGTCCACCAGCTCGAACATTGGGCGACCTGGCCGGTGATGAGCGCGTTGCTGGTGGGACCGCGCAAATCGGGCCGCAGCCTGCTCGCCCGGATCTTCGCCTCGAAAAGCGGCGGAAGGATCTTCGACGATGCCGATCGCGCCAGGGAAGCCGACGTCTTCCACGCCTGGAACCAAGCGCAGCAGGAGCACCGCCCGCTGCTGATCGTCGCGGAGGCCGCGCCACCGGTCTGGGAGGTCAAGCTGCCCGATCTGCGCTCACGGCTCGCGGCCTCGCCCTTGCTCGAGCTCGGCCCTCCGGACGACGTGCTGATGCCGCAATTGATCGAACGTGCCTTTGAACGGCATCTGCTCCATGCCAAGCCCGAGGTGGTCGCCTGGCTGGCGAAGCGGATCGAACGCAGCCACGTCGCGATCCTGCGCGTTGCGGATGCATTGGAGTGTGAATCCGACAACCGCCTGTCGATACCCGCAGTGCGCGAGGCGCTCGCTGCGAACGGTCTCATAACCGCAACGGACGACCCCTAGGGCCATGACCAAGGCAGCAACCAAGCGGGCCGAAGAGGGACCCTTGATGATCGATAGTCCGGGCGAGCCGGTAAAACGCTATTTCAATCGTGAGCTGAGTTGGCTCGCCTTCAATCGCCGCGTGATGGAAGAGGCGTGCAACCCCGCGCACCCGCTGCTGGAGCGACTGCGCTTCCTGTCGATATCGGGCTCGAACTTCGACGAGTTCTTCATGGTCCGCGTCGCCGGACTGATGGGGCAGCAGCTCCAGAAGGTGGAGGCACATTCGGCGGACGGGCGGACGCCCAGCCAGCAGCTCGCCGCGATCTCCGAGGAAGCCGAGATCCTCGCCGACCGGCAGCAAAGCGTGTGGAACGAGATCCGCGCGCAATTGAGCGAAGTGGGCATCCACGTCCTAGAATCTAACGAAATCGAGGGGGAAACCGAGACTTGGCTCGAAAGCCATTTCCGCGACCAGATCTTCCCGATCCTTACCCCGCAGGCGCTCGATCCGGCGCATCCGTTCCCGTTCATCCCCAATCAGGGATCGAGCGTGATCTTCGATCTGATCCGCCGTTCGGACCGGGAGCCGGTGCGCGAGCTGGTACTGCTGCCCACCGCGCTCAAACGCTTCGTCCGCCTGCCCGGCGAGCCCGCGCGCTATGTCGCGGTCGAGGCTGTGCTCAAGCATTTCTCGCATCTGCTCTTCCCCGGCTATGCCGTGAACGGCGCCGCCGCCTTCCGTGTGCTGCGCGACAGCGACATCGAGATCGAGGAAGAAGCCGAGGACCTCGTCATGACCTTCCGCTCGGCGATCAAACGCCGCCGACGCGGCCGCGTGATCCGCCTCGAGATGGAGGAGAGCATTTCCCCCGAGCTGGAAGCCGTGCTCAAGGAGGAACTGGGCGGCAGCGAGGCCTTGCTGACCGAGACCGGCGGCCTGCTCGGGGTCGGCGACCTCGCGACCTTGGTCGAGGAAGATCGCCCGGACCTCAAGTTCACACCCTATTCGGCGCGTTTCCCGGAGCGGATCCGCGAATATGGCGGCGATTGCTTCGCGGCGATCCGGGCGAAGGACATTCTCGTCCATCACCCTTATGAGAGCTTCGACGTGGTGCTTTCGTTCCTCGGCCAGGCCGCGAGCGATCCGGACGTGGTCGCGATCAAGCAGACACTCTACCGCGCAGGCAAGCAGCCCGCCGTCATCAACGCGCTGATCGCCGCGGCGGAAGCGGGCAAATCGGTCACCGCGGTGGTCGAGTTGAAGGCGCGGTTCGACGAGGAGCAGAACCTCTATTGGGCCACTGCGCTCGAACGCGCAGGCGTGCAGGTCGTCTATGGCTTCATCGACTGGAAGACTCACGCCAAGGTCTCGATGGTCGTCCGGCGCGAGGGCAACGGCTATCGCACCTACTGCCATTTCGGCACGGGCAATTATCATCCGATCACCGCGCGCATCTATACCGATCTGAGCTTCTTCACCGCAGATCCACGGGTGGGTCGCGATGCGGCGCAGCTGTTCAACTACGTCACCGGCTATGTCGAACCCGCATCGCTGGAGCTGCTGCACATCAGCCCGCGCGGCCTGCGCAACGAGCTGGTCGCGCTGATCGACGCGGAGATCGCGCATGTTCGTGCCGGCCATCCCGGAGCGATCTGGGCGAAGATGAACTCGGTGGTGGATCCCGCGGTGATCGAAAAGCTCTATGAGGCCAGCGCCGCGGGGGTGGAGATCGATCTGATCGTCCGGGGCATCTGTTGCTTGCGACCCGGCGTTCCCGGCCTGTCCGAGAACATCCGGGTCAAATCGATCGTCGGGCGCTTTCTCGAGCACAGCCGGATCTGGGCGTTCGGCAACGGCAAGGGATTGCCGAGTGACGGCGCGAAATTGTTCATTTCCTCGGCCGACTGGATGCCGCGCAACTTCGATCGACGGGTCGAGTTCATGCTGCCGATCCTCAACAAGACGGTGCATGATCAGGTGCTCGATCAGGTGATGGTCGCCAATCTGCTCGACGACGAGCAAAGCTGGCAGCTCCAGCCCGACGGGCGCTATGTCCGGACCGAGGAAGGCGCCACGCCATTCAACCTGCACCGCTATTTCATGACCAACCCCTCGCTTTCCGGACGCGGCGCCGCGCTCGAAAAGCGCAAGCCGGTGCCGAAACTGTCGCTCAAGCGTCGGCGCGGGGCGAAGAAGGAACATTGACCTGATGGCCACGCTTCTCCGCAAGCCGGAGCAACGCACCGTGCCGGCGAAGGCCCGCGTGGCGATCATCGACATCGGATCCAACTCGGTGCGCCTCGTGGTCTATGACGGCGCGGCGCGGCTTCCCGCGGTGCTGTTCAACGAAAAGGTGATGGCCGGGCTGGGGCGCTCGCTGAGCGACACCGGTGCGATCGACAAAGCGGGGCTGGCGCGGGCGCGCGCCGCGCTGGCGCGCTTCGCCGCGCTCGCCCGTGAGATGCAGGTGAGCGAATTGCGCACCGTCGCCACCGCCGCGGTGCGCGACGCTTCCAATGGCGGCGAGCTGATCCGTGCGGCCGAGGCACTGAACCTCGAGGTCGAATTGCTGTCGGGCGAGGAGGAGGCAATGGCCTCGGGCATGGGGGTGCTCTCCGGCATCCCCGAGGCCGATGGCGTGGTCGGCGATCTGGGCGGCGGCAGCCTCGAACTGGTGCGCGTCGTCGCCGGGACGGTCACCGACCGCGTGTCCTTCCCCTTGGGCGTGCTGCGGCTCGGTGTGATTCGCGCCGAAGGCAAGGGCGCGCTGGATCGTCGGGTCGCCAAGCTGTTCGCCGATTCAGGCTGGAGCGGGCGAGGGAAGGGGCTGCCTTTCTATCTGGTCGGCGGATCGTGGCGCGCGCTCGCCCGGCTCGACATGCACCGCACCGGCTATCCGCTGCCCGTAGTACACCAATATCCGATCGCGCTCGATCGGGTCGGCGACCTGCAGCGTATCCTCGCCGAGATACCGAAGACCGAGCTCAAGGCGATCCCCGACATCTCCAGCGCGCGTATCCCGACCTTGCCCGACGCGACGGCGCTGCTGCTGAGCGTGCTCAGGCATTTGGGGAGCAGCGGCAGCCTGGTATCGGCATACGGGCTGCGCGAAGGATTGCTCTATCAGCGGCTCACGCCGGTACAGCGCCTCGAAGATCCGCTGATCGCCGCGGCGCGTGACGAAGGCGAGCGCTCGGGTCGCTTCCCCGAACATGGCGACCTCCTCGACGCATGGATAGCGCCGTTGTTCGACGATGCGCCCGAGCTGGCCCGGCTGCGTCACGCGGCTTGCCTGCTCGCCGATGTCGGCTGGCGCGCCAATCCCGAGTTCCGCGCCGAACGCGGTATGGAGATCGCGCTGCACGGCAATTGGGTGGCGATCGATGCGGCGGGGCGGGCGATCATGGCCCAGGCGCTCTACACCGCGTTGGGCGGCGGGCTTGGCTGTCCCGAGGCGCTCGGCCAGCTGGCGGACACCGAGTCGTTGGCGCGGGCACGATTATGGGGCCTGGCCATCCGGCTGGGACAAAGGCTGAGCGGCGGCGTCGCCGCGCCGCTCAGGCGATCACGCGTGGCGCTGGAGGCGACGCTCACCTTGACTCTCGATCCAGAGGACGAGGCGCTGTACGGGGAGGCAGTCGAAAAGCGTCACAAGGCGCTGGCGCTGGCGTTCGGCAACGAACCGGTACTCGAGGTCTAGCGATGCCTGGCACGCCCCTCCCTGCAAGGGAGGGGATGGGGGTGGGTGCGAGCGAAGCGAGCCCCTTCGGGGCGTTGGCGAAAAGAAAAGACCGGGCATCGAGCCCGACCTTTTCTACCCACCCCTAACCCCTCCCTTGGAGGGAGGGGAATTGCCGCAGTCTCAGCCGCAGTGGGCGCGGACGATCTTGCCCTTGTCGTCGAGGTCGAGGTTCAGACGGCTCTCACTGAAATCCATCGTCACTGCCATTCCAGGCGAGATCCAGCGGACCGTCCTGGCACCCGAGAGCCGCATCGCTTCCTTTTCGACTGCGGCAGTGCGGGTCTTGCCGATCAGGCTATCCAGGCCGTCGGCGACGCACTTGCCGGGGGGCGGAGGCGGCGGGCCTTCGGGCGCGCTGTCATAGTGGCAGCCGGCGGTGGCCAGCAGAGTGAGCGGGAGAATCGCGCGGATCATGACGGCTCCTCGGTTCGGGTCATCTTGAGCTTACCGTTGCGGACCGTGAACCCGAGCTGACCCTCGACGAGCTCGAGTGCGTCGCGGCCGAACTGTTCGAAGCGCCAGCCTTCGAGGATCGGCAGATCCTTGCGCACGCCGGCAGCCAGTGCCTCGAGGTCGTCCGAGCGGGCGAGCAGGCGCGCGGCGACGTTGATCTCCTTGGCGCGGATCTTGAGGAGCAGCTTGAGGAGATCGGCGACCAGAGCGCCGTCCTTGCCGAGAGCGGGCTTGCGGTCGTCGCGCGCAGGCAGTTCCTCGGTCGACATCGGCCTGGCGCTCTCCAGCGCGGCCATCAGCCGTCCGCCGATATCGTTGCCACCCCAGGCGGGGGAGAGCCCGCGGACGCGTGCGAGATCGGCCTGCTTGCGCGGCGGCGTGCCGGCGAGATCGGCAAGCGTCTCGTCCTTGATGATGCGGCCGCGCGGCAAGTCCTTGCCCTGCGCTTCGAGCTCGCGCCAGCGGGCGAGCGCCTTGAGGCGGCCGAGCACTTCGGGCTTGCGGCTGGAGACGCGGACGCGCTGCCACGCCTGATCGGGATCGTTGCGGTAGTTCTCGGGATCGGCGAGCCGTTCCATCTCCTGGTCGAGCCACGCGCCGCGGCCGGTTTTCCGGAGCTTCTCGAGCATCTTCGGGAAAATTTCGGAGAGATAGGTGACGTCGCAGATCGCATAGTCGATCTGGCGCTTGTCGAGCGGGCGGCGGCTCCAGTCGGTGAAGCGCGCGCCCTTGTCGACAGTGATGCCGAGATAGGTGTCGACGAGGTTCGAATAGCCGATCTGCTCGCCCTGGCCGAGCGCCATCGCCGCTACCTGGGTGTCGAACAGCGGGTGGGGTGTCTTGCCCGTGAGGTTATAGACGATCTCGATGTCCTGGCCGCCGGCGTGAAAGACCTTGAGGACGTCCTCATTGTCCACCAGCAGATCGAGCAAGGGCTGCATGTCGATCCCGCCCATCGGATCGATCGCCGCGGCCTCCTCATCGTCCGCGATCTGGATCAGGCAGAGTTCGGGCCAGTAACTGTTCTCGCGCATGAACTCGGTGTCCACGCAGATGTACGGCTTGTTGGCGAAGCGCGCACAGAGATTGGCGAGGGCGGCGCTGTCCTCGATCAGACCATGGATATGCATCGGGGGCCCATATACTGGTCTTCGGGTTGACAAAAGGGTGCGTGAGGGGAAAGCGCACGCCACTGTTGATCCCTCACGCAAAAGTTGAATCTCGATGCACGCCTATCGCTCGCATACCTGCGCCCAGCTCCGCGCCATTAATGTCGGCGAGGAAGTTCGCCTGTCTGGCTGGGTCCATCGCAAGCGCGACCATGGCGACCTCGTCTTCATCGACCTGCGCGACCATTATGGCATCACCCAGATCGTCACCGACGTCAGCGGCCCCGCCTTCGCGGTGATCGAGTCGCTGCGCGCCGAATCGGTGATCACGGTGACCGGCAAGGTGATCGCACGTGACGCCAGCGTGGTGAACCCTAACCTGCCAACCGGCGAGATCGAGGTCCGCGCTGCCGAAGTGACGGTGCAGAGCCCGGCGCAGGAGCTGCCCTTGCCGGTGTTCGGCGACGCCGAATATCCCGAGGATATCCGCCTGCGCTATCGCTTCCTCGATCTGCGCCGCGAGCGGCTCCACAAGAATATCCTGCTCCGCTCGAACGTCATCGCATCGCTGCGCCAGCGGATGATCGGACAGGGCTTCACCGAGTTCCAGACGCCGATCCTGACCGCGAGCAGCCCCGAGGGCGCACGCGACTATCTCGTCCCCAGCCGCGTCCATCCGGGCAAATTCTACGCGCTTCCGCAGGCGCCGCAGATGTTCAAGCAGCTGCTGATGGTCGCCGGGTTCGACCGCTATTTCCAGATCGCGCCCTGCTTCCGCGACGAGGACGCCCGCGCCGACCGCTCGCCGGGCGAATTCTACCAGCTCGATTTCGAAATGAGCTTCGTCACGCAAGACGATGTTTTCGCGGCGATCGAGCCGGTACTCCACGGCGTGTTCGAGGAGTTCGCCAATTGGGAAGGCAAGGCGCGCACCGTCTCGCCGCTGCCGTTCAAGCGCATTCCGTACCGCGAATCCATGCTCAAATACGGCAACGACAAGCCCGATCTGCGCAACCCGATCCTGATCACCGACGTATCGGAATTCTTCAAGGGCTCGGGCTTCAGCCGCTTCGCCTCGATGGTCGAGGGCGGCGACGTGGTCCGCGCGCTTCCCGCGCCGAACACGCACGAGAAGAGCCGGAAGTTCTTCGACGACATGAACAGCTGGGCGCAGTCGGAAGGCTTCCCGGGCCTCGGCTATGCGACGCAGAAGGACGGCGTGTTCGGCGGCCCGATCGCCAACAACCACGGCCAGGAAGGCATGAAGGCGATCGCCGAGGCGATGGGCCTCGGCCCGAACGACGGCATCTTCTTCGCCGCGGGCAAGGAAGCGCAGGCAGCCAAGCTAGCCGGGCTCGCACGCACCCGCGCCGCTGAGCAGCTCGACCTGATCGACCAGAGCCGCTTCGAATTCTGCTGGATCGTCGACTTCCCGATGTTCGAATATGACGAGGACGCGAAGAAGATCGATTTCAGCCACAACCCGTTCAGCATGCCGCAGGGCGAGCTGGAAGCGCTGGAGACCAGGGACCCGCTCGATATCCTTGCATACCAGTACGACATCGTCTGCAACGGCGTGGAGCTGAGCTCGGGTGCGATCCGGAACCATCGTCCGGAGATCATGTACAAGGCGTTCGAGATCGCCGGCTACACGCAGGAAGAGGTGGACACCAATTTCGCGGGCATGATCAACGCCTTCAAGTTCGGCGCCCCGCCGCACGGCGGCTCGGCCCCAGGTGTCGATCGTATCGTCATGCTGCTCGCCGACGAGCCCAACATCCGCGAGGTCATCGTTTTCCCGATGACGCAGAAGGCCGAGGACCTGATGATGCAGGCGCCGGCGTTCGTGAGCGACAAGCAGCTCAAGGAACTGAGCATCCGCCTCGCGCCGCAGGTGGCGGCGGATATTGCGAAAAAGGATGTCGCCGCCGCTGTCGATCCGGCGGCGGGCTGAGCGATCGTCAGTCCATGCGCCCCGGTTCAGGCCCGAAGCGGTTCGGACCGGGCGTACCTTGGCCAGTGAGCAGCAGGATCAGATACCCCAACACCGCCAGATAGAGGAGGTTGTTGAGGAATAGCAGGCCGGACAACCCGAAATCGGGTTCCGACGCGGAGAAGCACTGCATCCGCGCGTCATGCTCTCCTGCATCACCGGCAGAAACACCACGGTCATTCCGTCTCGATACGCGCCTGATTGCGGGATCGCGCTGATCGGCTGTACGTTCGTCGGCGAACCAGGAGGCGGGATGGCGATCGATCTTTCGGACTATGAGGCCGGCAAAGCTTTCGACGGCAATTATGAAAAGGCGCTGGCGAAACTGCAGAAGCGACTGAGCCACATCCAATACGCGCATATCGTCCACAAGCGCCGCGCGATCATCGTGTTCGAGGGCTGGGACGCGGCGGGGAAGGGCGGGATCATCCAGCGGCTCACCGCCGAATGGGACCCGCGCTATTTCGAGGTCTGGCCGATCTCGGCGCCGACGCCCGAGGAACTGGCGCATCACTTTCTCTGGCGCTTCTGGCGGCGGCTGCCCGCACAGCACAATATCGCGGTGTTCGACCGGAGCTGGTACGGGCGCGTGCTCGTCGAGCGGGTGGAGGGCTTCGCGAAGGAGGCCGAATGGCGGCGCGGCTTTGACGAGATCAACGATTTCGAAGCGCAGCAAATCGAGACCGGCGCGACTTTGGTCAAGGTTTTCGTCCATGTGACGCAAAAGACGCAGGACGGAAGGCTGCGCGATCGGCTCGAACATCCCTGGAAGCGCTGGAAGACGGGGCTCGACGACTATCGCAACCGGGCGAAGCGGGCGGACTATCTGGAGGCGATGGCCGAGATGTTCGAGCGGACGAACACGAAGCACGCGCGCTGGATCGTGGTGGACGGCAACGACAAGAAAGCAGGCCGGATCGCCGCGCTGACCGCGATCGCGGACGCGCTGGAGGCGAAGGTCCCTATGGAGCCGCCGGCACTCGATCCCGAGGTGGAGAAGGTGGCGAGGAAAGCGCTCGGGCTTTAGGGTTTTATCGCCTTGCAGGTGACTGTTTGCCTGAGCTGGGCCCGAAGCGGCTTCTCGCTTAGCATGGCTAGGAATACGGCGGATCGAGAGGCGATCCCCGTGTCGCGGCAAGCATCCTCCATCGCCGCTTTCATTTTCGTCGCAGCATCCTTCGCATTTTCGGTAGTGGTCAGGATGAGCTGATATCGACCTTCGCCCTGCTGCGTGACAGCCACGACATTATCGGATGCGCCGGCAACCTGAATCGCGAGGGCAAGAAGGGAAAACAGCATCCCGCCAGTTGAACATCGCGAACCTCGATGCACAAGTCGTCATGCCGGCGCGAATTCGCCCGCATCGTCCATCACGTGGAGCACACCGTCGCGGATCGCGAAATAGGCGCCGTGAATGGTGAGCGTGCCCGCGGCCTCGCGCTCGGGAATGCAGGGGAAGGTGCGCAGATTGGCGATCGAGACGCGGACCGTCTCGAGTTCGAGAGCGCGGATCGCTTCCTCGCCCTCGCCATGTTCGGCGACGACGCGGTCGCGCGCCTCGTCCAGCATGTCGACCCAGTGCGCGATGAAGCCGCCGGCGCCGGGCGCCTTGCCCTCGAAGCGGCGGGTGAGCGCGGCATGGACGCCGCCGCACGCGCCGTGGCCCATCACCACGATCTCGGGGACTTCGAGCTGGGTCACCGCGAATTCGAGTGCCGCCGAGACGCCGTGGCGGCCGCCACCCAGCTCGAAGGGCGGGACGAGATTGGCGATGTTGCGGACGACGAAGATCTCGCCGGGCGACGTATCGAAGATCTGCGCGGGATCGACTCGGCTGTCCGAGCAGGCGATCACCATCACCTTGGGTGCCTGGCCCTCGGAGAGTTCGTCCCAACGGTCACGCTGATGGCCATATCCGGTCTGGCGGAAGCGCTGATAGCCGGAGAGCAAGTCGCTGAAGTCGGTCATGGCGGCTCCATAACGCTTCCATGGCGTTTGCGAACCCCGTTCGCGTTCGCGGACTGCAAGCAGGGATGCTTGCACGGTTGTTGTGCCTGCACGCGCGCATCGCTATCTGGCCCGTCATGAACGAGATGTCCCCGCTGCCGCGCCCGGAACGTGTCCGCAAGCCCGACTGGATCCGCGTCAAGGCGCCCACTTCGGAGGGCTTCGCCGCGACGCGCGCGCTGATGCGCTCGAAGAGCCTCACCACGGTGTGCGAGGAAGCCGCCTGTCCGAACATCGGCGAATGCTGGTCGAAGAAGCACGCGACGGTGATGATCCTGGGCGACACCTGCACGCGCGCCTGCGCCTTTTGCAACGTCAAGACGGGCATGCCGCGCGCAGTGGACCCGATGGAGCCACAGAACGTCGCGGACGCCGCTGCGCAGATGGGGCTCGAGCACATCGTCATCACGTCGGTGGACCGTGACGATCTGCCCGATGGCGGCGCGAAGCAGTTCGTCAAGGTGATCGAGGCGATCCGCAAGTCGAACCCGACCACGACGATCGAGATCCTCACCCCCGATTTCCGCAACAAGCACGAGGCGCCGATCGAGATGATCGTCGCTGCGCGGCCCGACGTCTACAACCACAATCTGGAGACCGTGCCGAGGCTCTATCCGACGATCCGCCCTGGCGCGCGTTATTACGCGTCGCTGCGGCTACTGGAGACGGTCAAGAAGCTCGATCCGTCGATCTTCACCAAGTCGGGCATCATGCTCGGGCTCGGCGAGGAGCGGCTCGAGGTCCATCAGGTGATGGACGACATGCGCTCGGCCGACGTGGATTTCCTGACGATGGGCCAGTATCTCCAGCCGACTCCGCGCCACACCAAGGTCATCGAGTTCGTCACGCCGCAGGCGTTCGGTTCCTATGGTGCGATCGCCCGCGCCAAGGGTTTCCTGCTGGTCGCCTCGTCGCCGCTCACGCGGTCGAGCTATCACGCAGGCGACGATTTCGCGAAGATGCGTGACGCGCGGGCGGCCAAGCTGGCGAAGGTGACGGCTCAGGCCTGATGCCCAAGCACAGCGAGACGCGCGCGCTGCCCTATACGCCGGAGCAGATGTTCGATCTGGTCGCCGATGTCGGCCGCTATGGCGAGTTCCTGCCCTGGGTTTCGGCGGTGCGGGTGCGCTCGAACAGCGACACTCAGATGGTCGCGGACCTGATCGTGGGGTTCAAGGGACTGCGCGAAAGCTTCACGTCGCGCGTCGAGAAGCAGCGGCCGGGGCATATCCGGGTCGACTATCTCGAAGGGCCGCTCAAGCACCTGAACAACGACTGGAAATTCCGGCCGGACGGGAAGGGCGGATGCCTGGTCGATTTCTGCGTCGACTTCGCGTTCAAGAACCGGGTGTTCGAGATGCTCGCGGGGCAGGTGTTCGATCGCGCGCTCCGGAAGATGATCAACGCGTTCGAAGAGCGCGCGGCGCGGCTTTACGGCGATTCGGCGGGTTCTTCCGAGGCGACTGCGCCCGGCATCAGCAATTCGAGCGCGCACAGCGCCGCCTGAAGCCGCACGCCGGCACGCCCGTTATCTTCAAAATGGCGCGCATCGGCGACGATGTGCTGCGGATCTGCGCCGCGCTCGGCCTGCGCGAACACCACGGTGCCCACCGGCTTCTTCTCGCTGCCGCCATCGGGACCCGCGATTCCGGTGATCGCCACCGCGACATCGGCGGTGCTGCGCTTCAGCGCGCCCTGTGCCATGCTCCACGCCACTGCGATCGACACCGAGCCGAAGGTTTCGAGCACGTCGGTGCTGACCTTGAGCACTTCGGTCTTGGCTTCGTTCGAATAGGTGACGAAGCCTGCGTCGAACACGTCGGACGAGCCGGGGATCTCGGTGAGCGCGGCACTGACGAGACCGCCCGTGCAGCTTTCCGCCACCGCGATCCGGCGGCCGACGGCGCGATTGGCTTCGAGCACGCGGCGCGCGGCATCGACGAGCTGGGGCGGGAGAATCGTGTCCATGGCGAGGCCCTGTGCCACCGAGATGTTTCGAACGCGAGTCAGGCGTTGTCCGCAGGTAGTCGCACCGTGGCGATCGCCTGTGCGGCCATGCCTTCGCCGCGCCCGGTGAAGCCGAGCCGTTCGGTGGTGGTGGCTTTGACGCTGATCCGGGTGACGGGAAGCCGCAGGATCGCCGCGATGCTCGCGCGGATGCTGTCCCGATGCGGGCCGATCTTCGGCGCCTCGCAGATGATCGTCAGGTCGATGAAGTCGATGATGCCACCCTGCGCGCCGATCAGCCCCGCGGCATGTTCGAGAAAGCGGGCTGACGCGGCGCCGCCCCATTGCGGGTCGCTCGGCGGAAAATGCATGCCGATATCGCCGGCGCCGATCGTGCCGAGCACCGCATCGGTGATCGCGTGGAGCACGACATCCGCATCGCTATGCCCCGACAGGCCCTTGTCATGGGGAATGCGGACGCCGCCGAGCCAGAGTTCCTCGCCCTTGGCAAAGCGATGGACATCGAAGCCTTGCGCGGTTCGGACCTGCATCGCGGCGGCATGGCGCGCCTCGGCGGCTGCGAAATCGGCGGGGTGCGTGATCTTTTCCAAGGCGATGTCTCCGGGGACCAAGGCGACTTCGCGTCCGAGCGCGCGGACCATCTGCGCGTCGTCGGTGGCTTCGCGGTCGGCGGGCCACATGCGGTGGGCTTCGCGGATCGTGGCGGTGTGGAAGGCCTGCGGAGTCTGAACGCGGACGAGCCCCTCACGCGGCACCGTTTCGCCCAACGCCTCGCCGCCGCGCGCGAGCGTGTCGGCAACGGGGAGGGCGGGGAGGACACCTTCATGGCTATCGAGCGCCGCGAGGAGTGCATCGATCACCGCGTGCGACAGAAAAGGGCGGGCGGCATCGTGGATCAGCACGCGATCCGCACCGATCGCCGCAAGGCCATTCGCCACCGACTCGCGTCTCGTGGCGCCGCCGACCGCGAAGGCGACTTCGCCCAGCGCGTCGGCCAGTGCCGTTTCCTGCCCTTCGCCGATCACCACCAGCACGTCGTCGATCGCCGGGTGCGACGATAGTGCCGCATAGCTATGCGCTATCATCGGCTTGCCGGCGAGCCGTGCGAATTGCTTGGGCACGGCGCTTCCCGCCCGGACGCCCCGTCCGGCGGCAACGATCAGTGCAGCGGTCTTTCCCATGCAGGCGCGGGTAGCGGGGAAGCCCTGCCTTGCCAATCCGGGCTTGTGTCGCTAGGCGTCGCTGCCTATTTTTCAGGCAGGTCATGCGCGAACTCGCTCCCATTCAGATCGGCCCCGTCGGGGTCGAAGCCCCGGTGCTGCTCGCGCCGATGACCGGCGTGACCGACTTGCCGTTCCGCCGGGTCGTGCGACGCTATGGCTCGGGGCTCAACGTCACCGAGATGGTCGCCAGCCAGGCCGCGATCCGCGAGACGCGCCAGTCGCTGCAGAAATTCGCCTGGGATCCGATCGAGGATCCGGTGTCGATGCAGCTCGTCGGCTGCACGCCCCATGAGATGGCCGAGGCGGCGAAGCTGAGCGAGGATCGCGGTGCCGCGATCGTAGACATCAACATGGGATGTCCGGTCCGGAAAGTGACCAGCGGCGACGCAGGATCGGCGCTGATGCGCGACCTCAAGCTCGCCGCGTCGCTGATCGAGGCGTGTGTGAAAGCCGTCTCGGTTCCAGTCACCGTCAAGATGCGGATGGGTTGGGACCATGCCAGCCTCAACGCCCCCGAACTCGCGCATATCGCCGAGGATCTCGGCGCGAAGATGATCACCGTCCACGGCCGTACCCGCAACCAGATGTACAAGGGCTCGGCCGACTGGGGCTTCATCCGCAATGTGAAGGACGCGGTGTCGATCCCGGTGATCGCCAATGGCGACATCTGCGGAATCGAGGATGCGCGTACGGCGCTGGTGCAATCGGGTGCGGACGGCGTGATGATCGGGCGGGGTGCCTATGGCCGCCCTTGGATCCTGCGACAGGTCATGGACGCACTGACCGGCAAGCCGGAACGTGCTGAGCCCACGCTGGATGAACAATATGCCGTGATCGTAGAGCATTATGTCGACACGCTCAGCCACTATGGCAACGAAGTCGGCGTCAACATGATGCGCAAGCATATCGGCTGGTACACCAAGGGCATCCATGGCTCGGCCGAGTTCCGCAACAGCGTCAACAAGCAGGCCGATCCGAGAATCGTGCTCGACATGCTCGCCGAATTCTACGCGCCATGGTCTTCGCGCGCGGCAGCCTGAGACGCGCCAGGCCGGAACCGGTAAAGGGTCCCGGCTTTGGCGAACTGTTCGCGGCGCTGCCCGTCGCCGTGCTGGTGATCGATCCCGATGGGCGCATCGCCCATGCCAATTCGGCCTGCGAATTGCTGCTCAATCACAGCGAGACGACGATGGTGGGGCAGCCCTATGACGCGGTGCTGCTCCCGCCGGCGGACTATGCCGACCGCCGCGACGGCCATGGCTTCGCGGCATTCGACATCGAGATCGAGGCGATCCGCGGCCCACGCATCCGCGTCGATTTCGTCGAGACCCTGGTCGCCGACCACCCCGGCTGGCGGATCGTCACACTCCACCACGCACCGCAGTCGCGCCGCGTGGCGCAAGGCGCCGAACGCACCGCCGGGGCTCGCGCGGCGGTAGGTGCCGCAGCGATGCTGGCGCACGAGATCAAGAACCCGCTCTCGGGGATCCGCGGCGCGGCCCAATTGCTCCGGAGCAGCGGCGAGGATGAGGAGCTGACCCAGCTGATCACCACCGAAGTCGACCGGATCGTCACGCTGATCGACCGGATGCAGGACTTCACCGACACGCGCCCGCTCAAGCTGGAACCCACCAACGTCTATCCGTTGCTCGATCATGCGCGGCGGGTGGCGCTGGCGGGGTTTGCGCGCGGACTGGCGATCGAGGAGCGGTTCGATCCTTCGCTGCCGCCGGTGCGCATCGATTCGGACGCGTTTCTGCAGGTACTGCTCAATCTGCTGAAGAACGCCGCCGAGGCGCTGGGCGATACGCCCGAACCGCGGATCACGCTGGCGACCGCCTATCGCCACGGTATGTCGGTGAGCGACGGCCCCGGCCGCCCGCGCCAGCCGCTGCCGATCGAGATCCTCGTGACCGACAACGGCCCCGGCGCACCCGTGGACATCGCCGAGCACTTGTTCGAGCCGTTCGTCTCGGGCAAGCCGGAAGGGAAGGGACTGGGGTTGCCCTTGGTAGAAAAGCTGGTCCGCGACATGGGCGGGATCGTCCAATATGCCCGCGAACGCGATCCCGAGGTCACGGTGTTTCGCATCCTGCTGCAGAGGGCGTCGTGAGCGGTTCGGTCCTGATCGTCGACGACGACAGCGCCATCCGCACCGTGGTCGCCGCCGCGCTCAAGCGCGAGGGGCATCGGGTGACGACCGCAGCGAGTATCGCCGAACTGCGCCGCGCGCTGGCATCGGAAATGCCCGATGTGCTGGTGACCGATGTCGTCCTGCCTGACGGCAACGGTCTCGATGTGGCGGCAGGCCTCGCCAGCGAGCATCCCGAGCTGCCGATCATCGTCTTCTCCGCACAGAACACGCTGGCGACGGCTGTGCGCGCGACCGAAGTGGGCGCGTTCGACTATCTGCCCAAGCCGTTCGACCTCGACGTGCTCGCCCAGGCAGTGCGCGGCGCGATCGCGCGGCGGCAGCGCCAGCCGACCGAGCTGGCCGAGGCCGAAGTCGGGGGCGGTCCGTCGCTGATCGGCCGTTCGCCGGCGATGCAGGAGGTCTATCGCGTGATCGCGCGGGTGGTTTCCAACGACCTGACCGTGCTGATCTCGGGTGAGTCCGGCACGGGCAAGGAACTGGTGGCGCAGGCGATCCACGACATGGGGCCGCGCCGCCGCGCGCCGTTCGTGGCGCTCAACATGGCGGCGATTCCCCGCGAGCTGATCGAAGCCGAATTGTTCGGGCACGAGCGCGGCGCCTTCACCGGCGCGGCCACGCGCGTCGCGGGCAAGTTCGAGCAGGCGGCGGGAGGCACCTTGTTCCTCGACGAGATCGGCGACATGCCGATGGACGCGCAGACCCGGCTGCTGCGCGTGCTCCAGTCGGGCGAGTTCACCACCGTCGGCGGCGCGCGGACGATCCGCGCCGATGTCCGTATCGTCGCGGCGACCAACAAGGATCTGGCGCAACTCGTCCAGACCGGCCAGTTTCGCGAGGATCTGTTCTATCGGCTCAACGTCGTGCCGGTAAGCCTGCCGGCGCTGCGCGAACGCCGGCAGGACGTGCCCTTGCTCGCGCGCCATTTCCTCGATCGCGCCGCCGAGGCGGGATTGCCGCGCAAGCAGCTCGGCAAGGACGCGGTGGCGGTGCTCGAAGGGTTCGACTGGCCGGGCAATGTCCGCCAGCTCGAGAATCTGATGCGCCGCATCGCCGCGCTCAGCCGCGACGAGTGGATCGATGCCGATGCGATCCGCCGCGCGCTGGGCGAAGCAGGGAGCTTCCAGCCCGAGTCGCGCGACGCCGGGATCGATGCGGCGGTGCGCGCCCGGCTCGAGCGGATGGCGATCGAGGAACCGCGTGCGCTCGACGACGGCAGCCTCTACGAGCGCATCATCGGCGAAGTCGAACGCCCGCTGATCGAGGCGATGCTGGCGCGTCACCAGAACAACCAGCTCCGCGCGGCGCGGGCGCTGGGGATCAACCGCAATACCCTCCGCAAGCGGCTCGATACGCTGGGGATCGAGATGGGTGCGGATAGATCGGACGGTGCCGCTTAGCGACGGTTTGTGACGATTAGCCGAAAATTATGTGTTCTTTCGGCCACAATCTCGTTGTATCCAAGCAACGATGGATGCCGTGACCGAGCAGTTGACCGAAGCCGCACCGCGCAAGCGGCGGTTGAGCGTCACGCCCGCGGTAGAGGCCGGAGTGCTCTTCGCGGCGATTGCGATCGCCATCATCAGCTATTTCGTGATCAGCGGCGAGCGCTCGCCTGAGCGATTGCTTTCGCCGCCGCTGGTCGCGTTGCTACTCGTTGCCAACCTCCTGCCGGGCGTGGCGCTGCTGGTGCTGATCGGCCGCCGCGCCGCGCGCCGCCGCGCCGCCCTCTCCACCGCCGGCGGGGAGGGGAGGTTGCACGTCCGTCTCGTGGCGATCTTCTCGGTACTGGCGAGCGTGCCGACATTGCTGGTGGCGGTGATCGCGTCGCTGCTGTTTCAATACGGCGTCGAATTTTGGGTCTCGGATCGACCGAGGAGCATGATCGAGAATGCACAAGCGCTGGCGCAGGAATCGTACCGGCAGCTTCTCGGCTATGTCGATCGCGAGACCGTCGCCATGGCGAACGACGTTGCGGCTGAGCTGGACGAATCGCCGCCTGAGAGCATCAAGTTTCAGCAAGTCTTCGCCACGCAGGTGTATCTGCGCAGCCTGTCCGAAGCGATCATCTTCACGGTCTCGCCCGACGGGCAGATCCAGACGATCGCGCTGGTCAATCCTTATGAGCGCGACCTCGAGAAGGATATCAATCGGGACGCGCTGAAACAGCTGGCGCAGGGTAAGGCGAGCGTCGTCGAGGCGCAGGGCGACCGGACGCGCTCGCTCACTCGGGTTCCCGGATCGAGCAATCTCTATCTCTATGCCGGCCGTGCCTCCGACCTTGGCGGAATGTCGGCGCAGACCCAGCGCGCCGCGCAGGTGTTGGCCGATTATCGCGCGCTGGTGACGCGATCGCGGTCGCTCCAGCTCCAGTTCAATCTCGCATTGCTCGTCCTCGCGCTCCTGATCGTGGGCATCGCGGTCCTCGTGGCTTTGCGCGTCGCGGACAGGCTGGTACGCCCGGTAAACGAACTGGTGGGCGCAGCGCGGCAAGTGGCCGGCGGCGACCTGACCGCGCGCGTTCCCGAACGCAATTCGAAGGACGAGCTTGGCGTGCTCGCCGGCGCATTCAACCAGATGACCAACCAGCTGCAAGGCCAGACCAACGCATTGGTCACCGCCAACGCTCAGCTGGAGAGCCGGCGCGCGCTGATCGAGGCAGTGATGTCGGGAGTCTCGGCCGGCGTCATCTCGATCGGAGCCGATCGAGTGGTGCGGCTGATGAATGCCTCGGCGTTGGCATTGCTCCGGCGGACCGAGGAGGAATCGGTGGGCAAGCCGCTCCCCGAGATCGCACCCGAGCTCGACGCCTTGCTCGACAGTCCCGAGCGCGAGGCCGTGGCGCAAGTCACTGTCGGCGGCGAGGCGCGGACGCTCGCGGTCAAGATCACGTCGGACGAAGCGGGGCAGGTGCTCACCTTCGACGACATCACGCAGCAATTGCTCGATCAGCGCCGCGCCGCCTGGTCCGACGTGGCGCGGCGGATCGCGCATGAGATCAAGAACCCGCTGACTCCGATCCAGCTCGCCGCGGAGCGCCTCCAGCGCCGCTACGGCAAGCAGATCGAGGGCGGGGAGGGCGTGTTCAGCCAATTGACCGGCACGATCATCCGCCAGGTCGGCGACCTTCGCCGCATGGTCGACGAATTCTCGTCCTTCGCCCGCATGCCCAAGCCGCTGTTCCGCCGCGAATCGCTGCTCGACATCGCGCGCCAGGCGATGTTCCTCCACGAAGTCGCGCACCCGACGATCCGCTTCGAGCTCGACTCGCCCGAGGATCCGCCGAGCCTGGTCAGCGATCGCCGCCAGATGGGGCAGGCGCTGACCAACGTGATCAAGAACGCCGTCGAGGCGATCGAGGCCCGCGGGGAGGGCGAGGCGCTGCCGCAGGGCGAAGTGGTGCTCACGATCCGCAGGGAGGACACGCATCGCATCCTGCTGACCGTGGCCGACAACGGCGTCGGGCTGCCAGTGGAGCGCGACCGTATCGTCGAGCCCTATATGACGACGCGCAGCCGCGGCACCGGGCTCGGCCTCGCCATCGTCAAGAAGATCGTCGAGGAGCATTTCGGCACGATCGCCTTCACCGACCGCGACGGCGGCGGCACCGTCGTCACCATCTGTTTCGATACCGAAGCGCTCGAGAAGCTGGCGCTCCAGGACACCCAGACCGAGGCCGCCGATCCGCGGCCGGCGGCACTTACCAGAACCGGAAAATCCCAATGAGCCTCGATATCCTCGTCGTCGACGACGAACGCGACATCCGCGAGCTGGTCGCGGGCGTGCTGGAGGACGAAGGCTACGCCACGCGTGGTGCCGCCGACAGCGACGCGGCACTGGAAGCCATTGCCGAGCGCCGGCCCAGCCTGGTGCTGCTCGACGTGTGGCTCCAGGGCTCGCGGCTCGACGGGCTCGAATTGCTCGACGAGATGAAGCGGCGCGATCCTTCGATCCCGGTGCTGGTGATCTCAGGCCACGGCAATATCGACACCGCGGTCGCCGCGATCCGTCGTGGCGCAGTCGACTTCATCGAAAAGCCGTTCGAGGCCGAGCGGCTGCTGTTGCTCGTCGAGCGCGCGACCGAGACCGAAAGGCTGCGCCGCGAAGTCGTGTCGCTGCGCGCCTCGGTGGGACGCGAGAACGACCTGACCGGCAATTCGACGGCGATCAACACCGTGCGTGCCACGTTGAAGCGCGTCGCCTCGACCGGCAGCCGCGTGCTGATCAGCGGCGGCCCGGGCGTGGGCAAGGAAGTCGCGGCACGGCTGCTGCATGGCTGGAGCCAGCGTACCGCAGCGCCGTTCGTGATCGTGAGTGCCGCGCGGATGACGCCCGAGCGCGTCGAGGAGGAATTGTTCGGCGTGGAGGAGGGGGGCGATCTCGTCCGCCCTGGACTGCTCGAACAGGCACATGGCGGGACTTTGTTCCTCGACGAGATCGCCGACATGCCGGTGGCTACGCAGGCACGGATCCTGCGCGTGCTCACCGACCAGAGCTTCAGCCGGGTGGGCGGCACACGGATCGTCAAGGTCGATGTTCGCGTCGTCTCCGCCACCGCGCGCGACCTGATGGCGGAGATCGCCGCGGGACGCTTCCGCGAGGATCTCTATTACCGGCTCAACGTCGTGCCGGTGCTGATCCCGCCGCTCACCGAGCGCCGCGAGGACATCCCCGTGCTCGTCGAGCATTTCGTCGCGCATTATGCCAGCGAGCGCCGCGTGCCGACACCCGAAGTCGCTCCCGACGCGATGGTTGCGCTGCAGAGCTATGAATGGCCCGGCAATGTCCGCCAGCTGCGCAACGTCGTCGAGCGGACGGTGATCCTCGCCCCAGGAGACCGGATCGGGCGGATCGACCTCGATCTGCTGCCCCCCGAAGTGCTCGGCAAGCCCGGCGATATCGGCAACGGCGTCGGCGCGAATGCGATCATGGGAGCGCCGCTCAAGGAAGCGCGCGAGACCTTCGAGCGCGAATATCTGCGCGTCCAGATCCGCCGCTTTTCGGGCAACATCTCGCGCACCGCGAGCTTCATCGGAATGGAACGCTCGGCGCTGCATCGCAAATTGAAGCTGCTCGGCATCACCGAGACCCGCGAGGAATAGGTTGGACGCGCGCGCCCTGAACCAATAGACTGCACTTCCGCGCCGGGGTGGCGCGGCATTCCGACGCCGGGAACCGGCGCGACGCGGGACAGAGCCCGCCAAGAATAGAAGGAAACCACCATGGCCGAGAAGCAGACCTCGCTTCAGGACCTTTTCCTAAACTCGCTTCGGCGCTCCAAGGTGCCGGTGACGATGTTCCTCGTGAAGGGCGTCAAGCTCCAGGGGATCGTCACCTGGTTCGACAATTTCTCGGTGCTGCTCCGCCGCGACGGCCAGTCGCAGCTGATCTACAAGCACGCCATCTCGACGATCATGCCCGCCGGCCCGGTCGACCTCGGCGCACTTCTCGAAGCGGCGGGAGAATTCCAGCACAAGAACCCGGTCTTGCAGGAAATTTTCCTGAATGCCGTCCGGAAACAGCAGGAAAACGTCACGATGTTCCTGGTGAACGGCGTGATGCTCCAGGGCCAGATCGCCGCGTTCGACCTGTTCTGCATGCTGCTCCAGCGCGAAGGCATGGCGCAGCTCGTCTACAAGCATGCGGTGTCGACCATCCAGCCGGCACACCCGCTCAACCTCGCCGAGGAAACCACTGCCTCCGACGGCGATTGAACGGCCATGTCCACCGGTTTTGATCGTGACGCCGACGAATTCTCCCGCGGCGCGCGGGCGATCGTCGTCTATCCCGAGATGGGCGGCAGCTCACGCGACGCCGAGGCGCGTCTGGAGGAGACTGCCGGCCTCGCTGCGGCGATCGGCGTCGAAGTGCGCGAGAAGCTTTCGGTCAAGCTGCGCCAGCCCAAGCCGGGGACGCTGATCGGATCGGGGCAGGTTGATGCCATCGCAGAAACCGTTCGAGATCAGGAACTTCAGCTCGCCGTTTTCGATGCGGCCTTAACACCGGTGCAGCAGCGCAACCTCGAGACAGCGCTCGGCTGCAAGGTGATCGACCGCACCGGCCTGATCCTCGAGATATTCGGCGAGCGCGCACGCACCGCAGAGGGCCGGCTCCAGGTCGAACTCGCGCATCTCGACTATCAGGCAGGCCGGCTGGTGCGCAGCTGGACGCACCTCGAGCGCCAACGCGGCGGCTTCGGCTTCCTCGGCGGCCCGGGCGAGACCCAGATCGAAGCCGACAGGCGACTGATCCGCGACCGGATGGCGCGGCTGCGCAAGGAGCTCGACCAGGTCAGCCGCACCCGCACGCTCCACCGCGACCGCCGCCAGCGCGCACCTTGGCCTGTCATCGCCCTGGTTGGTTATACGAACGCCGGAAAATCTACTATTTTCAATCGCTTGACTGGTTCTGACGTCATGGCGGAGAATCTGCTCTTCGCCACGCTCGATCCGACGCTGCGCCAGATCTCGCTGCCGGGCATCGACAAGGCGATCCTGTCCGACACGGTGGGCTTCGTCTCCGAACTGCCGACCCAGCTGGTCGCGGCGTTCAAGGCGACGCTGGAGGAAGTGGTGTCGGCGGACCTGCTGATCCACGTCCGCGACATCGCGCATCCGGACAGCGAGGCGCAGCGCGCCGATGTCGAGAAGGTGCTCGGCGAGATCGGGGTGGCCGAGGCGACGCCGCGCTTCGAGGCGTGGAACAAGCTCGATTTGCTCGACGACGAGCATCGCGGGCAATTGCTCGAGGATGCCGGCAAGCGCGAGGACGTGATGCCGATCTCCGCAATGACCGGAGAAGGAGTCGACGCCCTGATCGAAACCGTCGCGGCGCGCCTGACCGAGGGGCATCGCCGCTACACGATAACGCTCGATCCGGCCGACGGGGCGGGGGCGGCGTGGCTCCACCAGCATGGCGAGGTGCTCGAACAGCGAGTCGAGGACCAGCAATCGGTCTACGAGGTGCGGATGGCGCCGCGGGACTATGAGCGGTTCGAGACGCGCCGCGCCTGACGCGGCCATCCCCAAATTGGTTTTGATGCCGGAACGTTTGTGCTAAATCCGGCGCGGGCGGGGGAATGTGGAGTGATGCCCATGAAGATCCTTCCCTTCCTTACGATCCTTTCGCTTGGCGCCACCGCCTTCGGCACTGCCACCGCCGCGCAGGCACAGCCGGGCTGGCGCACCGTCGGATACAAGACGGTGAGCCGCGGCAGCGATCGGGACACCATCATGCTCCGCGGCAACATGCGCGACCGCCAGATCCGCGTCTGTGCGCTCAATCGCCCGATCCACTTCACGCGCCTGACCGTGCGGTTCCAGAATGGCGGCGTCCAGGATCTCCCGGTGCGCCGGATCCTCAATGCCGGCACCTGCACCGTGCCGCAGACGCTCAACGGACGGCGCCGCAACATCGCTTCGATCAACATGGTCTATTCGCGTTTTGCGCCGGGTACGTTGCCGATAATCCGGGTTCAGGCGCGCTGAACCACGCAATTGTCGATTCCCGACTCTGCACGGCTGAACGCGGACAACGCGGAACATGAGAACGCGGTTTTGCGACGCAGGGCGGATTGAAGCGGTTTCCCAGCGGAAGTGGGAACAAAGTCCAGCCGAAGTTGACACAAGCGAGCGTGCGGGTTCCGCGTTCACGGAGACCGCACGCACATTGTCGTCCTGGCGAAAGCCGGGGTGACGGATGTCATGCTTCTGTCTGGTCGCCCGGGCATTCGCCGGGATGACGAGGGTTCACGAGTCAAAGAGCGGCGGCTTGCGGCCGGCGCCGGCCAGTCGAGCAGACGAAATCCTACATTGCAATCGGTGCGAAAGCCTTATCCGCGCTTGGCCTTGACCCACAGCGCTTCCTTGCCGTCGAGATCGAGCCCGGCGAACGCTTCGCCGGCCTCGGCCTCCATTGCCCTGAAGCGGCGCTCGAACTTGGCGTTGGCGCCGCGCAGCGCGGCTTCGGGGTCGACGCCTTGCTTGCGTGCCCAATTGACCATTGCGAACAGCAGGTCGCCAATCTCTTCCTCCCGCTCCTCGTGCGTCGCCGCGGCTTCGACTTCGGCGAGTTCCTCGTCGATCTTGGCGCGAGCCCCGGTGGCGTCGGGCCAGTCGAAGCCGGTGCGCGCGGCGCGCTTCTGGAGCTTCTCGGCGCGGAGCAAGGCGGGAAGGCCGAGCGCCACGCCCTCCAGGGCACTTACAGCCCGTGCGCTTTCGTGCCCTTTTGCGCTTCGTTCCGCCGCCTTGATCTGTTCCCACAGATGATGGCCACCCTCGGCCTGCCCGCGGAAGATGTGCGGATGGCGACGCTCCATCTTGTCGCTGATCGCGGTGATGACGTCTGCCAGCGCGAAATGGCCGGCTTCCTCCGCCATGCGGCTGTGGAACACGACCTGGAGGAGCAGATCGCCAAGCTCGTCCTTGAGCTCGGCCAGGTCGCCGCGCTCGATCGCGTCGGCGACCTCATAGGCTTCCTCGATCGTATAGGGCGCGATCGTTTCGAAGGTCTGGACCGTATCCCATTCGCAGCCGGTCTTCGGATCGCGCAGCCGCGCCATGATCGCGACGAGGCGCTCGATATTCGGAGAAGTCATGCGGCGGGGGCTCTCTCGGACTGAAACGGGTCGAATCCACTTTAGCAAGAATGACGGATCCGCGCAGATAAAAGCGCTGACAGAAGGTCGCGACCCGTTTCGAGCAGCGCCAGATTTCGGCGGATTTCAGAGCTGCAGGCCGATCCGGGGAGCGATCCAGGTCATGCCGGCATACAACATGATGGTCAGGCAACAGCCGGCGACCAGCGCAACCCAGAACCCGACGCCGTGCCGAAGCAGCGCCGGGATGACGAGGAACATCGGCAGCGACGGCAGCACGTACCAGAAAGTGGCGCCGGCGTGCAGCGCCATGTTCTCGGCGTCGGGCTTTTCGTGCCAGAGCCAGATCATGCCGAGCACCGACACCAGCGGCAGCGAAGCGATCAGCGCGCCGAAACCGGGGTAGCGCCTGGCCATTGTCGAGGCGGCGGCGATCAGGACACCCGAGATCAGCGCCTTCAAGATCAGATAGACCATGTGTTCGATCCTTCGGTCGTGCGGTCGCGGACGTCTGTCGCAGCGCAGGGGTTCGCAGCGCGCGAGCTGGTACAACGCCGGAACCAAGGGCAAGGTCAACAGCGTCGAGAAAGGGAGGCGCCCGCGGCGCTTGACACAGGACGAGTCGCAGGCTCACTTTGAACAGATGGGGAATGCGGTCTCCCCACGAGGCGTCAGCCGAAGCATCGCGTCCTGATTTCGATTTGAAGGGACGCATCATGCCTGTTCAGAATTCGATCGCCATCGACAAGCTCGTCCGTCTCGTCGGCACGGCGAACGCGCCCGCGATCGTCGACATCCGCCCGGACGAGAGCTTTGCGGCGGATCCCCGCTTCATTCCCGCAACGCTGCGCCGCCGGGCGAGCGAAATTGCCGGCTGGGCCGACCAATTCGCAGGTCGCAACGTGATCGTCGTCTGCGATGACGGTCTGTCCGCCAGCCAGGGCGCTGCCGCCTGGCTGCGGCATTCGGGGGTCTCCGCAGAGGCGCTCGAAGGCGGGTTTGCCGGGTGGCGGGGCGAGGGGCTTCCGCTCGTCCCCCAAGCGCCGCTCCCCGCCCGGAACGCCGACGGAAGGACCGTCTGGGTTACGCGGGCGCGTCCCAAGGTCGACCGCATCGCCTGCCCATGGCTGATCCGCCGCTTCGTCGACCCGCAGGCGGTGTTTCTCTACGTGCCGCCCTCCGACGTGCTCGACGTGGCCGCGCAGTTCGGCGGTGCGGCCTTCGATCTCGAAGGCGATGGCGTATTCTGGAGCCATCGCGGCGAGCGCTGCACCTTCGACCTGATGGTGGAGGCGTTCGGACTGGGCGGCATCGAACCGCTGGCCCATCTCGCCACGATCGTACGCGGCGCCGATACGGGGCGGCCGGAGATCGTCCCGGAGGCCGCGGGATTGCTGGCGGCGTCGCTCGGCCTGTCGCGAATCTACGCCGACGATCTCGAGCAGCTCGAGGCGGGCATGGTCCTGTACGATGCCTTTTACCGCTGGTGTCGCGATGCGCGCGGCGAGACGCACAACTGGACCTCGCACAAGCCGGCCAAGGTGCGGGCGTGACCGCAGCGACCATGGCCGCTGCCGTCCGCGCGAAGCCGCGCCCCGCCGCCGTATCGCTCGCCGAAGCCTTCTGGGTCTGGCTGCGGATCGCCGCTTTGTCCTTTGGCGGCCCCGCCGGCCAGATCGCGGTGATGCACCGCATCCTCGTCGAGGAAAAACGCTGGATCGGCGAGGAGCGGTTCCTGCACGCGCTGAACTATTGCATGCTGCTGCCCGGTCCAGAGGCGCAGCAACTCGCCACCTATATCGGCTGGCTGATGCACAAGACGCGCGGCGGCATCGTCGCCGGCGGGCTCTTCGTGCTTCCCGGCGTGGTTTCGATCATGGTCCTCAGCTGGATCTACGTGTTGTTCGGCGCACTGGGCTTCGTGTCGGCACTGTTCTTCGGGCTCAAGGCCGCGGTGCTCGCCATCGTGGTCCACGCCGTGGTGCGCCTGGGCAAGCGCGCGCTGAAGAACAATGTCATGCGGGGTCTCGCGGCTCTTGCCTTCGTGCTGATCTTCTTCCTCGGCGTGCCGTTCCCGATCATCGTGCTGGGTGCGGCGCTCATCGGCTATTTCGGCGGGCGGGCGGGAAGGGCGGAGTTCCGCGCCGGCGGCGGACATGGCGCGAGCGGCGGTGTCGTCGTCGCGGATTCCGAAACCCTGCTCGGCGAGGAGCTGCCGGCGCATGCCCGCCCGACGATGAGGCAATCGCTGCGCGTGGCGCTGATCTGGCTCGCTCTGTGGCTCGTCCCGGTGGCCGCGTTGCTCCTCGCGTTGGGGCCGGACAATGTGTTCAGCCAGATCGCGACCTTCTTCTCCAAGATGGCGATGGTGACCTTCGGCGGCGCCTATGCGGTGCTCGCTTATGTCGCGCAGGAAGCCGTGCAGTCCTATCATTGGCTCAGCCCCGAGGAGATGCTCGATGGCCTCGGCATGGCGGAAACCACGCCGGGGCCGCTGATCATGGTGCTCCAATATGTCGGGTTCCTCGGCGCCTATCGCGATCCAGGACTGCTTTCGCCGCTCGTGGCCGGCACGCTTGGGGGATTGCTCGCGACCTGGGTTACCTTCGTCCCGTGCTTCCTGTGGATCTTCCTCGGCGCGCCGTTCATCGAGCGGTTGCGCGGGAATGCGGCATTGGCCGGAGCGTTGTCGGCGATCACCGCGGCGGTGGTCGGCGTCGTGCTCAACCTAGCGATCTGGTTCGCGATCCACAGCATCTTCCGGGAGGTCATACCGTTCGCGGCGGGCCCGGTGCGTTTCGACATGCCGATCGTCGCGAGCGTGGACCTCTGGGCGCTGGCGCTCTCGGCAGCCGCGGCCATCGCGATCTTCCGCTTCAATGCCGGAGTGCTCGTCACTTTGGCGACGACTTCAGCCGTCGGCGTAGCCCTGCATCTCGCGGGGCTCATCGGCTGACAGACGCATCGACGGGATGGGAGGACAGAATGACGCAGATCGACCGACGGGGACTGATTGCGGTGGCGGCAGCCACGGGCGCGGCGAGCAGCCTGCCCAACATCGCCGCCGCTGCTCAGGCGTCCAGATCTGCGCCGCCTGCCAGGAGCTTCACCGCGCAGCCTTTGCCTTTCGCACCGGGGTCGATCGCCGGCTTGTCCGAAAAGCTCCTCGTGAGCCACCACGACAACAACTATGTCGGCGCGGTGAAGCGGCTGGGATCGATCGCGACGCAATTCGCCGCTCTCGATCCCGCGACGACTCCCGGTTTCACGATCAACGGATTGAAGCGCGAGGAACTGATCGCCTGGAATTCGATGATTCTTCACGAACTCTATTTCGCCAGCCTGGGCCAGCCGTCACCGCCGGGCGAGCCGCTCTCGACGCTGATCGAACAGAGCTTCGGCAGCTTTGACCGATGGGCGGCGGAGTTCGCCGGCATGGGAAAGGCGCTGGGCGGCGGATCGGGCTGGGTTCTGCTGGTCTGGAGCCATCGCGACAGGTGTCTCGTCAATCAATGGGCGGCGGATCATACGATGACACTTGCCGGTTCAACGCCCATATTGGCGCTCGACATGTACGAGCACGCATATGCGATCGATTATGGCGCCAAAGCGGGCGCTTATGTCGACGCATTCATGAAAGCCGTGAACTGGTCGTCGGCCGATCAGCGTGTGAGAAGAGCCATCGCGGCGTAAGTCGTGTTCGAACCGGGTGAGGAGTGGGCTCGCGCGGTGCGCCATTGATGAGAATATAAGAACGATAATATACATTATGTTAAATATAGACGAGGCTGCGGCTCAGGTTTCGTCATCCCCGCTCTGCCGCCTGCGCCGAGGCGCGGAATCCGCCGGCGCAGTCGTGGCGTCGCTGCCTTCGTCGCTCGCGCCGGCCTTGGGCTCGAGAATCAACGTCTTGTTCTCGACACGCCAGCTGTGCAGCCGCGACAGGAAGTTCATGCCCAGCACGTCGAGGTCCCCGAAATTCTCCGAGACCACCACGCCGAGATCCTCGGTTTCGAGCGGCCCGATCGCGAGCCGCTGGATATTGCCGCGGCGCGCGGCGACGCTGCCATTGGCGGTTTCGATGATCACCGGCAGGCCATTGCCCGCTTTGATGTCCGCCGCCGCCGCGGTGCGATCCGAGATCGCAGTGATCGTCGCGCCGCTATCGATCAGCATGCGCCGTTCGACTCCATTCAGCTCGACGCGTGCCCAGAAATGCCCATCGGGCGCCATGCGAATGCGCACGGTCTTGCCGTCGACCTGCTGATCGTCGATCCCGAGCTTGGCCGAAGCCGACGCGAACAGTGCGCCGAGTTCATGACGATGCGCCACCGCGAGTACGGTCAGCCCGATGATCAATGCCCAGCTGACCAGCGAGCGCACAACGAAGCCGAACGATAGTTTCCGCACCGAAAGCGCGCTGAGGACGAGCACGAGCACGCCCACCAGCCAGATCAGGTCCATCGTGTCCCAGGAGGAACTCACGCTTGTATCTCCAGCCCGTCATAGCCTGGCTCGATCCCTTCGGGCAGCTCGGCGGCAAGACCGACATAGTCCATCGAATGATCCATATGAACCAGCGCGGAGCGTTTCGGGCCCAACTCCCTTATCCATTCCAGCACCTCGGCGAGATGCGGGTGCGTCGGATGTGGCGCGCGGCGCAGCGCATCGACCACCCATACGTCCAGCCCGGTATAGAGCGCGCGCATTTCGCTCGTCATTTCATGGAAGTCTGTAGCATAACCTATTGATTTATCGTTATTATCGAACCGCAGGCCAGCCGAGGTGATGCCGCCGTGCGGCTGGTCCGTCACGGTGATCCGGATGTCGCCGATCGTGAACGCGTCGGGCAGCAGCGCGATATCGACAGTCGGGCGATAAAGCGCCCGGCCGAAAAAGGCATAATGGAACCTGGTCTGGAGCTGCTCGAGCGTGAAGGGCCGCGCGAAGCCGCGCACCGGTTCGCCCCCCCGGGCATGCATGAGCTGACGCAAATCGTCGATGCCATGGGCGTGATCGGCATGATCGTGCGTCCAGATCACGGCGTCGACATCGGAGATATCGGCAGCGAGGAGCTGCGCGCGCATATCCGGGCTGGTGTCGACGAGGATCGTGGTGGTTTCGGTGGTGACGAGCACCGAGGCGCGGGTGCGGCGGTTACGCGGGTCGTGGGGGTCGCATGCCCCCCAATCGTTGCCGATCCGCGGCACGCCGGAGGAAGTGCCCGAGCCGAGGATGCGGATCTTCATTCTTGGCTCACACGAAGACGCAAAGGCGCAAAGAAGAAGGGGTTCACGCGGAGGCGCGGAGGCGCGGAGCTTGTAGACTGCTGCGCTAGCGGCGTTCGCTCAAGGCTTTCAGAATGTCCCGCCGCCGACGCGGCGCCCCTTCTCGCGCAGCGCAGCCCTATCTCCGCGCCCCCGCGCCTCCGCGTGACCCCCTTTCTACTCTCTTCGTGCCTTCGTGCCTTCGTGTGAGCCCATGCTGGGCCCCGGCGTCTGCCGGGGTGACAGTTGGGGGTTTGGAGGGCCTTGGGACTCACGCCAGCGTCTTGGCGAAGAGCTTGTGGAAGTTCTGGCGAGTGGCTTCCGCCAGCGCCTCGGGGTCTTCGCCGCGTAGCTGGGCGAGGAAGCGGCACGTGTCGGCCACGAAGGCGGGCTCACCCGTCTTGCCGCGATGGGGAACCGGAGCGAGGAACGGCGCGTCGGTCTCGATCAGCAGGCGGTCCAGCGGGAGGCGGGCGGCGGTTTCCTGCAGGTCGCGCGCATTCTTGAAGGTCACGATCCCCGAGATCGAGACGTAGAGCCCGAGCTCCAGCGCGATATCGGCGAATTCGCCGCTCGCGGTGAAGCAGTGGATCACACCGGGGAAGGCGCCCTTCCCCATCTCGTCGCGCAGGATTTCGGCGGTGTCTGCCTCGGCATCGCGGGTATGGACGATGATCGGAAGGCCGGTCTCGCGCGAAGCGGCGAGATGCGCGCGGAAGCTGTGGCGCTGGCGGTCACGGTCCGAATGGTCGTAATAATAATCGAGGCCGCTCTCGCCAATGCCGACGACGCGCGGGTGCCGGGCGCGCTCGACCAGTTTGGCGGTGTCGACATCCGGGTGTTGGTCGGCTTCGTGCGGGTGGATGCCGACGCTGGCCCAGACGTCCGCCTCGCGCTCGGCCACGGCGATGACGTCATCCCACTCGTTCTCGCGTGTCGAGATGTTGAGCATCGCCACCACGCCGGCGTCGCGGGCGCGCGCCAGCACTTCGGGCTGTTGCTCGCCGAGGCCCTTGTAGATCAGGTGGCAATGGCTGTCGGCCAGTCTCACGCGTCGCTCGCCTGCAATTCCAGTCGCGGGAAGATGGGGCTTGGCGCGGCGATGCGGAAGTCCTCGTCGTCGGCCGAGGGGAGCTGGATCAGCATCTTCCCCGCCGAGGTCGGGATCACCGGCAGGATCGTGGTCGCGAGGTGGCGGATCGCACGGAGCAAGGTGCGGAGCACCGCATTCATCCGCTCGGGATCGGTCTTCCGCAGCGCCCAGGGGGCCTGTGCATCGATATATTGGTTGCAGGCGAACACGCCGGTCATCCACGCCTCCACGCCCTGGCTGAGCGCGAGATCGTCGAACGCAGTGCGGAAAGCGGCGCAGGCGACGTCGACTTCGGCGAGAAGGACGGCGTCGGCCTCCTCCGCTTTGCCCTCGGGCACATGGCCCTCGCAATTCTTGGCAATGAAGGCGAGCACGCGCTGGGCCAGATTGCCGAAGCTATTGGCGAGATCGGCGTTCGCCCGCGTGACGATCGCCTCGTCGCTGAACGTGCCGTCATTGCCGAAGCTGACGTCACGCAGCAGGAAATAGCGCAGGGCGTCGACGCCGTAGAGCGTGGCGAGTTCCATCGGATCGACGACGTTGCCGACCGACTTGGACATCTTTTCCCCGCGGTTGAGCAGGAAACCGTGGCCGAACACCTGTTTCGGGAGCGGCAGATTGGCCGACATCAGGAAAGCGGGCCAATAGACCGCGTGGAAGCGGACGATGTCCTTGCCGATCAGGTGGATATCGGCGGGCCAGAATTTCTCGAAGCGCGGCACGTCGTGCGGATAGCCGGCGCCGGTGATGTAGTTGGTCAACGCATCGACCCAGACGTACATCACGTGATCGGGCGATCCGGGCACCGGCACGCCCCAATCGAAGCTGGTGCGGCTGACCGAGAGATCGACCAGCCCGCCCTCGACGAAGCGCAGGATCTCGTTGCGGCGCGATTCCGGGCGGATGAAATCGGGGTTGGCCGCGTAGAGGTCGAGCAAGGGTTGCTGGTATTTCGAGAGCTTGAAGAACCAGGTTTCCTCGGCGGTCCATTCGACCGGGGTGCCCTGCGGCGAGAGCTTCACGCCCCCTTCCCCTTCGGTCAGTTCCTTCTCTTCGTAGAACGCCTCGTCGCGAACCGAATACCAGCCCTCGTAGCGATCGAGATACAAGTCGCCGGCGTCCGCCATCGCCTGCCAGATCGCCTGGCTCGCGGCATAATGCTCGGGCTCGGAAGTACGGATGAAACGATCGTACGAAATATCGAGAACGTCTGCCATTTCACGGAAATAGCTGGACATTTCATCCGCCAGCTCGCGGGCTTCGATGCCGCGGTCGCGCGCGGTCTTGACCATTTTGAGGCCGTGCTCGTCGGTGCCGGTCTGGAAGAAGACGTCGCGGCCGTGCTGGCGCTGATAGCGCGCGATCGCGTCGGCGGCGATCATCTCATAGGCATGGCCGATATGCGGACGGCCATTAGGATAGTGGATTGCTGTCGAGATGTAGAAGGGATCGGCCATGCGCGGGCTTTAGGAGCGGCAGCGGATGGGGGCAACCTCCCCTGCCGTGCAGCTAATCCCCGCACAGCCGCCGCCCGGCAGCATCGCGCATCGCGGCGGCTTCGGCAGCGGATTCGCTCAGCCGCGTGGCTTCGAGCCCGGTGAACGACGCGCGGCGCGCGCAGAGCTTCTTGCATGCGTCTGGGAGCGCGCCCGGGAATTTGATTCGGTCGCCGTCATAATGCGCGTCGAAATTGCACCCGTCCTTGCCGAGTTCGATCCGCAACGTCTCGCCGCTTCGCTCGACAGTGCCTGCGCCGCTGCAAGTGATGCGATCGCCATAATCGACATAAGCGCCGATACGGTAGGCCGAGCCGGAGCGGACGACGCAGATCCGATCGGTGTCGCGGGCGTAGAGGCCGGTGAGGTCGCTGTCGTCGGGATCGCGGACAAGACCCCGCTCGATCGCCGCGGTCTCGAGGTCCTGCGGTTGCTGGGAATTGCCCCCTTTTCCACCCGAGCAGGCGGCCAGGGCCAGCAGGAGCAGCGCTAGCGCCGCCCTCATGCGTCGCGCACCAGCCTGCCGTCCTCGATGCGGCGGAAGAAGCAGCTGCGCTCACCGGTATGGCAAGCAGGGCCGGCGGCCTCGACCTTGAGCCACAAAGCGTCCTGGTCGCAATCGATCCGCGCTTCGACCACGCGCAGGACATGGCCCGAGGTTTCGCCCTTCTTCCAGAGGCGGCCGCGGCTGCGCGACCAGAAATGCGCCTCGCCGGTCGCGAGGGTCGCCGCGAGCGCCTCCGCGTTCATGTGCGCGAGCATGAGCAATTCGCCGGTCGCAGCGTCGGTCGCGACCGCGGTGATCAGGCCGGCGGAATCATATTTGGGGTCGAGCGTCAGGCCCGTGTCGCGTTGATCGGTCACGCACGAGGTGTAGCGCCTGCCCTCCCCTTCGTCACCCCGGCCTTGTGCCAGGGTCCACGCAACCACGCCGGGTGCCATAGAGGCTCAAGGTCACCGCCCGCCTCCCGGTGGACCCCGGCCCAAGGCCGGGGTGACGGTTGAAGCTCGGGGCTGCGGCCCGCCTCACGGAAGGTCAATGCCCGCGTATCGCGCCGATCAGCTCGTCCTTGTCCATCTTCGAGCGGCCCTCGATGCCGATCTCCTTCGCCTCGTCGTAAAGCTCGTCCTTGCTGCGGTTCTCGAGATGGGTGCCGCCCTTGTCGAGCGTGCCCGCCTCTTCCGCGTTGGCGATTCGCGCCGCCTTTTCCTTCGAGGCGCCGTCGTCGCGCAGCTTCTCGTAGAGTTCGTCGTTCTTGATCTGCGATCCGTGATCCTTTGGCATGGGAAGCTCCTTTCGCCTTGAAAAACCGGCGAAACAGCCCCGCGGTTCATTTCCTTGTGACAAACCGGCGACAAATCGCGGCGAAGTGCCTATATGGGGGCCAAGAGTTCCCAACCCCCTTGAGGGCTGATGCTTACCACACACCCGTTCGATGACGACAAGCTGCGCGAAGAGTGCGGCATTTTCGGTGTTTCCAACTCCGAGGGCGCCGCCGCGCTCGTGGCGTTGGGGCTCCACGCGCTCCAGCACCGCGGCCAGGAGGCGGCCGGCATCACCAGCTGGGACGGCCACCAGTTCCACACCCATCGCGCGATGGGTCATGTCGCGGGCAATTTCGACCGCGACGACGTGATTCGCAGCCTTTCCGGCAATACCGCGGCGGGCCATGTCCGTTATGCCACCACCGGCGACACTGCGATCCGCAACGTCCAGCCGCTCTACGCCGAGCTGGCGAGCGGCGGCTTCGCGGTGGCGCATAACGGCAATATCTCGAACGCGATGCGACTGCGGCGCGATCTCGTCCGGCGCGGCGCGATCTTCCAGTCGACCAGCGATACCGAGGTGATCATCCACCTCGTCGCCACGTCGCAATATCGCACGCTGATCGATCGGTTCATCGATGCGCTCAAGCAGGTCGAAGGCGCTTATTCGCTGATCGTGATGACTCCGGAGGGCATGATCGCCTGTCGCGACCCGCTCGGCATCCGCCCGCTCGTGATGGGCAAGCTCGACGATTCGATCATCTTCGCCTCGGAGACGGTGGCGCTCGACGTGGTCGGCGCCGAATATGTCCGCGACGTCGAGCCAGGCGAGCTGGTGATCGTCAAGGGCAGCGAGATCAGCTCGCACAAGCCTTTCCCGCCGGTGGCATCACGGCCCTGCATCTTCGAATATGTCTATTTCTCACGCCCCGATTCGATCAGCGACAATCGCTCGGTCTATTCGGTGCGCAAGGCGATCGGCGCGCAGCTGGCGATCGAGTCGCCGGTCGAGGCGGATCTCATCGTCCCCGTTCCCGATTCGGGCGTGCCCGCGGCGATCGGCTATGCCCAGCAGAGCGGCATTCCGTTCGAGCTCGGCATCATCCGCTCGCATTATGTCGGCCGCACCTTCATCCAGCCGGGCGACAAGGTCCGCCACCTTGGCGTCAAGCTCAAGCACAATGCCAATCGCGAGCTGATCAAGGGCAAGCGCGTCGTGCTGGTCGACGATTCGATCGTCCGCGGCACCACGTCCCTGAAGATCGTCCAGATGATGCACGAAGCGGGCGCCGCCGAAGTGCACATGCGGATCGCCTCGCCGCCGACGCGGCATTCGTGCTTCTACGGCGTCGACACGCCCGAACGCGCCAAGCTGCTCGCAGCCAAGCTCGACGTGGGCGGGATGACCGATTTCATCCATGCCGACAGCCTCGCCTTCATCTCGATCGACGGGCTGTACAAGGCGCTGGGCGAGGCGCACCGCGCCGATATCCACCCCAAATATTGCGACGCGTGCTTCACCGGCGAATATCCGACCACGCTCACCGACCAGGACGAGCTCCAGCCGGTTGACCAGTTCGCGCTTCTGGAGGAACGGGTCGGCTGACCTGATTCACCCGGAGTTCGAATGACCGACAAGCCCCTCGCCGACCAAGTCGCGCTCGTCACCGGCGCAAGCCGCGGCATCGGTGCCGCAACAGCGCTTGCTCTGGGCAAGGCCGGTGCGCACGTCGTGCTGACCGCGCGCACCGCCGGCGGACTCGAGGAAGTCGAGGAGGCGATCTACACAGCGGGCGGCTCGGCGACGATCGCGCCGATGGACCTGACCGAGAATGAGAGCGTCGCGCGGCTCGCCGCTGCCGTGTCCGAGCGCTGGAAGGCACTCGACCTGCTCGTGCTCAACGCCGCGTCGCTGGGGAGCCTCAGCGCCGTCCCCGCGATCGACTTCAAGGAATTCGCCAAAGTGCTGACGCTCAACGTCACTGCGCAGGCGGCGATGCTCGCGGCGTTCGATCCGCTGCTGAAGGCAGCGAAGCGGGCGCGCGTGCTGGGTGTGACGTCAAGTGTCGGACGGACGCCGCGTGCCTATTGGGGCACCTATGGCGCCTCCAAGGCGGCGTTCGAGAATCTGCTGCTCAGCTATGGCGAGGAAGTCCGCCATATCAGCGGCGTGCGCGTTGGTGTGGTCGATCCCGGCGCGACCCGGACCAAGATGCGCGCCCGCGCCTTTCCGGGCGAGGACGCGACGACGGTGAAGCCGCCCGAAATGGTGGCGGAGCGGATCGTGGCGCTGGCGGTTGCCGGGTTCGAGACCGGGCATTTCGAGCGGGTGGAGTAGAACCGCAAAGGACAGACGGGCGACGTATCGCTCCCCTCCCGCTTGCGGGAGGGGGACATGAGGGCTGGTTATTTGGCCGTCGCCGCGAAAAGCTTGTCGAGGAACGCCGTTCTCGCCAGCCCGTAGTCGCGGTCGCTAGCTTTGTCCGCCGCCGCCGACACTGCGATCACCGTCTTGGTCTTCGGATCCACCCGGATCGTCTGGCCGAAAATGCCCTGCGCGCCGAAGCGGCCTTGCGGATAGGTCCACCATTGATAGCCATAGCCGCGGCCCGGCACGCCGATATCGGCATGCGGGCGCGTGGAGTCGGCGAACCAGTTGGCGGGCACTACGCCCTTGCCGCCTTCCAGCGCGAGTTGCCCCATCCGGGCATAGTCACGCAGCGACACCGACAGGCAGCAGCCGCTGACCTCATGCCCCGACGGGTCGACCATCCAGAAGGCGTCCTGCTCCATCCCGTACGGCCGCCAGACCTTCTCGCTGAGATAGTCGGCGAGCGGCTTCTTCGTCGCGCGCATCACCAGCACGCCGATCAGATTGGTTTCGCCGGTCTTGTAGACCCATTTCGATCCCGGCGCGGTCTCGCGCGGGAGCTTCTTCATGTAATAGACCGTGGGGTCCTCGCCCGCCGGCACCGCCTCGAGGAACATCCGAGCGACGTCCGACTTCGCGTCGGTATAATCCTCGTTCCACTTCACGCCCGACGTCATGGTGAGCAATTGCGCGATGGTGACGCCATCATAGCCGCTGCCGGCGAGCTCGGGGATGTACTTCGTCACCGGTTCGTCGACCGATTTGATGTAGCCGTCCTTGATCGCCGCGCCGACCAGCGTCGAGGTGAACGACTTGGCGACCGAGAAGCTGGTCCAGCGCCCTTCCCTGCCATAGCCGCGCGCATAGCGTTCGAGCCGGATCTTGCCGTCCTGCAGGACGATCAGCCCCGAAATGTTCTGGCTGGCGATGAAGGCGTCCAGCTCGGCGTCGGACATTCCGAGCGGCTTGCCCGCGGGGAGCGCACGGACCTTGCCGCCGGCCTTGACGACATGGCCGGGGAAGATCTTCTCCATGTGGGGGAAATTAGCGTCACGCTGGGCCTGGCTCCAGAACAGCACTTCGGCACCGATCTTGCGGAGACTATTGGTGTCCTGAGCGCTCTGCCCCGTCGCGGCACCCGCCATCGTTGCGAGCGCGAGCGCACCCGCCAGCATCCAGATCTTCATCACCCCTCCTTGACCAGCGTCGCCTGGACGACGTCTATGCCGCCGCCGCGAAATCCGCCTTCGCAATACATCAGGTAATAGCGCCACAGAGCGACGAAGCGCGCATCGAATTGCGCGGGCAGTTGGCCGGCGCTTGCCGCTGCCTCGAAATTCTCGCGCCAGCGCTTGAGCGTCTCGGCATAATCGAGCCCGAAATGGAACTGATCGCGCCAGTCGAGGCCGTTGTTGGCGGCAAGACGCCGAAACTCGCTCTCGCGGATCAGCAATCCGCCGGGGAAGATGTAACGCTGGATGAAGTCGACATTGCCGGCATAATCCTCGAACAGCGCGTCGTCGAAAGTGATGATTTGCAATGCCGCCCGTCCGCCGGGCTTCAGCGCGCGCGCGATCGCGGCGAGATAGGCCGGCCAATATTGGCGCCCTACCGCCTCGGCCATCTCGATGCTGACCACCGCGTCGTAATGGCCGGTGACGTCGCGATAGTCGGTCAGCGCGAAGCTGGCGCCGTCCATGCCCGCGGTGCGCGCCTCGGCCCAGGCCTTTTGCTCGGTCGACAGCGTGATGCCGTGCACGCGCCGCCCGGCTTTCACTGCCAGCTCGACGAACGAACCCCAGCCGCAGCCGATCTCGAGGATCGCATTGCCGGGCACCGTGGCGGTGCGATCGAGCATCGCCTGGAGCTTGGCCCGTTGCGCTTCGGCGAGCGTGCTTCCGGCCGTGGCGAACAGCGCGCTCGAATAGGTCATTCCCGCGTCTAGCCAGGGGCGGTAGAAGTCGTTGCCGAGATCATAATGGAACTGGATGTTCCGCCGCGAGCCGCCCCGATGATTGCGCCGCAGCCAGTGCCATAGGCGTTTGGCGAGCCGCCAGGGTCCGGTGGCCCGTGCCGGCCGCGCCAGTCCGGCGCGATTGCGGCTGAACAGGGCGAAGAGCTGCACCGGATCGGGGCTGGCCCACTCCCCGGCCGCCCACGCCTCGTACCAGCCGATCGACCCGCTCAACGCGAGCCGCAGCAGCGCGCGCCAGCTGCGCAGATCGACCACCGCAGCGGGACCGTCCACCCGCCCGCCGAGCAGCCGCGCGCGGCCATTGGGCAGCAGCAGCTCGAGGCTGCCCTCGGCTATGCCGCGATCGAGCCGGTCGAGCTGGCGATGGAAAATGCGCGCAAGCAACGCCAGCGGGCCGCCCCCGCGTGTCGCTCGCTCAGCGCGCCCCCGTTCCCGCGTCGTCGCGTTCATTGCGTCCTAAATGCATGCTGCGGCAGCATCGGCAAGCAACTTCTCAGAGCGCGTGCGGCGCCTTGTCGACCATCCACGTCTGGCCCTTGGCGACGAGCTTCTGGAGGTCGGGCTTCTTGCCTTCGCTCGCCGCCTTGTTCTGCGCGACCACCGCGCTCTCGAAGGTCGGCGCGGGATCGTCGTAGAGCACGCCCAAAGCCATCGGGAAGGCGCCGAACGGCATTTCGACGAGCATATGCGCGATCGCGCGGTTGGCGGTGTTGTGCACGATCACGCCCGCGGCTTCCCAATCGCCGTCGACCACGTCGACCACCTTGAGCGTCAGCCGCTCCATGTCGAGCGAAAGCCCCTTGGTGCCGCCCGCGAACAGCAAGGGTTTGCCGTTGTCGCACCATAATTGGTTGGAGACTGCATTGGGCTTGGCAGTGAAGGGCTCGAACACGTCGTCGTTATAGACGATGCAGTTCTGGAAGATCTCGATGAACGCCGCGCCCTGATGGGCATGCGCCGCCTTGAGCACTTCGGGCAGCCTTTTGTGGACATCGATCCCCCGCGCGACGAAGCGCGCGCCGCTGCCGAGCGCGAAGGCGCAGGGCTTGGCGGGATGATCGACCGATCCGAACGGCGTGGAGGGCGAACGCGTGCCCTCGCGGCTGGTCGGCGAATATTGGCCCTTGGTGAGGCCGTAGATCTCGTTGTTGAACAGCAGGATCTGGCAGTTCAGATTCCGTCTGAGCAGATGCATCGTATGGTTGCCGCCGATCGACAGCGCGTCGCCGTCGCCGGTGATGATCCATACGTCGAGATCGGGATTGGCGAGCTTGACCCCCGTCGCCACCGCCGGCGCGCGGCCGTGGATGGTGTGGAAACCATAGGTCTCCATGTAATAAGGAAAGCGCGACGAGCAGCCGATGCCGCTGACGAACACGGTGTTCTCGGGCGTGGCGCCGATCTCGGGCATGGTGCGCTGCACCGCCTTGAGGATCGCATAGTCCCCGCAGCCCGGGCACCAGCGGACCTCCTGGTCGGTTTCCCAGTCCTTGGGGGTGCTGGGGCGGATGGTGGTCAGTTCGTTCATGGATTCACAGCCTCCGGGCTGGGCAGCTGGGTGTCGTCCGGGCCGAGTTCCTCGGCGCGGTCGCTGTTCAGATGGCGCGCGATCGCCGCCTCGATCTCGGCGATCGTGAAAGGCTGGCCCGACACCTTGTTGAGCGGCACCGCGTTGACGAGATATTGGTCGCGCAGCACCGTCTTGAGCTGACCGGTGTTCATTTCCGGCACGAGAATGTGCTCGTAACTCCTTAAAAGATCGCCGAGATTTTTCGGCATCGGCCAGATGTGGCGGAGATGGACATGGCTGACGTCGAGCCCCTTGGCGCGGGCGCGGCGGACCGCGGTGGCGATCGGGCCGAACGTCGAACCCCAGCCGACCACGACGAGCTTGCCGCCCGGCTGGCCCTGCTCGACGGCCTGATCGGGCACGTCGATGCCGAGCACCTTGTCGCGGCGGACGTCGGTCATCGCCTGGTGGTTGCCGGGGGAATAATCGATATTGCCGGTGCCCAGCGCCTTTTCGATCCCGCCGATGCGGTGAAGCAGACCCGGCGTGCCCGGCTTGACCCAGGGGCGCTTGAGCTTCGCGTCGCGCGCATAAGGCAGGAACTTCTCGCCCTCGGCGGGAAGTTCGGTGTGGAAGGCCACCGGGAACGGCGCGTAGCCGCTCATGTCGGGCACTTTCCACGGTTCGGCGGCATTGGCGATATAGCCGTCGGTGAGGAGCATCACCGGAGTCATATATTGCGTGGCGATGCGCACCGCCTCGATCGCGACGTCGAAGCAATCGGCGGCCGAGCGTGCGGCGAGCACGGGCATAGGCGCGTCGCCGTTACGGCCGTAGACGGCCTGATAGAGGTCCGACTGTTCGGTCTTGGTGGGAAGCCCCGTCGAGGGCCCGCCACGCTGCGAATTGACGATCACCAGCGGCAGCTCGGTCATGATCGCAAGGCCCATCGCCTCGCCCTTCAAGGCGATGCCCGGGCCCGAGGATGACGTCACGCCGAGCGAGCCGGCATAGCTGGCCCCCAGCGCCGAGGCGATCGCGGCGATCTCGTCCTCGGCCTGGAAGGTCGTGACACCATATTCCTTGAAGCGGGCGAGATGGTGGAGAATCGCCGAGGCGGGCGTGATCGGATAGCCGCCGAAGAACATCGGCAACGCCGCCAGCTGCGCCCCGGCCACGAGGCCTAGCGAAATCGATTCGGCGCCGGTGATCGTGCGGTACAGCCCGGGCTCGGACGGCGCGGCCGCGACGTGGCGCTGCGAAATGCCCATCGCGCCCAGTTCAGCGGTCTCGCCATAGGCATGGCCGGCGTTGAGCGCAGCGATATTGGCCTCGGCCAGCTCGGGCGCCTTTGCGAACTTGGCCTTGAGCCAGTCGACGATCGGCTGGCGGTCGCGGTCGAACATCCAGAGCGCCAGACCCAGCGTCCACATGTTCTTGCAGCGCAGCGCTTCCTTATTGCCCAGCCCGAACGGCTTCACGGCATCGAGGGTCAGCTGCGAGATGTCGAGCTTGAGCAATTGCCATTTGCCGAGGCTGTCGTCCTCGAGCGGGTTCGCGGCATATTTGGCCTTGTCGAGGTTGCGCTGGCCGAACTCGCCCTGGTCGGCGATGATCAGCCCGCCGGGCTTCAATGCCTCGACATTGGTCTTGAGCGCCGCGGGGTTCATCGCGATCAGCACGTCGGGCTGGTCGCCCGCGGTGTCGATCTCGGTCGATCCGAAGTTGATCTGGAACGCCGAGACGCCGAACAAGGTACCCTGCGGCGCGCGGATCTCGGCGGGGAAATCCGGGAAGGTGGCGAGGTCGTTGCCCGCCAGCGCGGTCGCCAGCGTGAACTGGCCCCCGGTCAGCTGCATGCCGTCGCCGGAATCGCCGGCGAACCGGACGACGATCGCTTCAGGTGCGGGATTGGCCGATGCCTCTTCGGGCGTCAGCTGATGGGCGGCAGTGGCCATGGCCGGTCTATATTCCTGCGGTTTGTCTATCGTTGCTAATGCTCTACGCCTCCCTTGCGATAGGCCCAAGGTAGAAAATGCCGCCGGTCTTGCAACGACTGCTTTGCGAGAGGCGTCCCGGTGCGAGAATCGAGGCTGCGTGACAGGCGCCGGGCGGACGCGCTAGGGGGCAGGCCATGACCGATATCGCCTCCCTTCCCTATCGTCCCTGCGCCGGCGTGATGCTGGTCAATCGCGACGGCCGCGTGTTCGTCGGGCAGCGGCTCGATTCGGTGCTGGAGGCGTGGCAGATGCCCCAGGGCGGGATCGATCCGGGCGAGGATCCGCTCGATGCCGCGTGGCGCGAGCTGTGGGAAGAAACCGGCGTCGCACGCGAACATGCCGAATTGGTCGCCACCGCCCCCGAAGAACTCGCCTATGACCTGCCGGAGGACCTGGTCGGCAAGGTGTGGAAGGGCAAATGGCGCGGCCAGCGCCAGCGCTGGTTCCTGTTCCGCTTCACCGGCGAGGACGCACACGTCAACATCGCCACCGCCGAGCCCGAGTTCCGGGCATGGCGCTGGGCCGACCCCGCCGAGCTGCCGGACATCATCGTCCCTTTCAAACGAGACCTTTATCGCCAGCTCCTCGAAATTTTCGCGAAAGAGCTGGAAACGATTCGTCCGGCGTAACGATCAATCCGTCGCGCGTTGCCCTTTTGATGCCCTATTAATCTGACTAGGGGGGCTGCATGCGTGCCCTGCTCCTCGCCCTGCCGCTGCTGCTGGCCAACACCGCAGCCGAAGATCCCGTCATTCCGCCGACGATCAAGTCGATGCTCGATGCCGCGATGCAATCCGGCAGCGAGGGTGACGTCGCGGTCATCGTCAAATATGCCAGGAACGCGGATCCGGCGAGCGCCGACCTCGTGGTCAAGACCGCGACGGACTGGCGCAACGATCGTCTCGCTCAGGCCAACAAGAAAATCCGCGAGGCGGATTTCTTCGATCTGGTGAAGGGCCGCGCCGAGCTGGGCGGCTATATGAGCACCGGCAATACCGAGAATGTCGGGCTCACCGCCGCGATCGAAGTCAAGCGCGAGGCGCTCGAGTGGCGCCACAAACTGCGCCTCCAGGCCGATTATCAGGAGAGCCTCGGCCTGGTCACGCGCGAGCGCTATCTCGCCGCCTATGAGCCCAACTGGAAGTTCGACGACCGCGCCTACATGTACGGCGCCGCGCAATATGAGAGCGACCGCTTTTCGGGCTTCTACGACCGCGTTTCGCTGTCGAGCGGCGCAGGCTACAGTGCTATCAAGTCGCCCAAGGTAAAGCTCGATCTCGAACTCGGACCGGCATACCGCCTCACCCGCTTCATCGACGACAAGACGGAGAGCAATCTCGCGGCGCGCGGCAGCATGGATTTCGGGCTGAAGCTTTCGCCGAGCATTTCGGTGACGCAGAATGCCTCGGCCTATCTGCAGGACGCCAACAGCACGGTATCGAGCCGCTCGGCGCTGCTGGCCAAGCTGTTCGGGCCCTTTTCGGCGCAATTCTCGTACACGCTGCAATATGAAAGCACCCCGCCGATCGGGCGCCAGACCACCGACACCACCAGCCGCGCGGCATTAGTCGTCGATTTCTGAGGGCATGGTAAATCCTCCCTCGCGAAGCGGGGGAGGTGGCGTCGAAGGCGACGGAGGGGGCTTGGCCGCAAGTACATCGCCCGCGGCTACGCCCCCTCCACCACTTCGTGGTCCCCCTCCCCCGCTAAAGCGAGGGAGGATTAGGGGGTCATCCATGCCCGGCGTGCATGAGAGCACAGCGTTCGCCGGGATGACGGCAATAATATTTCGCGCTACGAGCCGGGGATGACCGGGCTTTCCAGCATCGAGCAGGCGGCAGTCGAGCGTGTGGCGCAGGCGCCGATGCTCGCGCGGACCGAGGCTTGGACCGCGATCAACAGCGGCACCCGCAATCTCGCTGGACTGGCGACGATCGCCGACGCGCTGGCCGACGCCTTCTCCGCGCTCCCCGGGCATCTCGCATTGGTCGATCCCGCCCCGGCGGAGAGCATGACGTCGGACGGCCGCGTCGAGTCGATCGGGCATGGCCGACATCTCCATCTCGCGGTGCGCCCCGAGGCACCGATCCAGATGCTGCTCACCGGTCACATGGACACCGTGTTCGGTGCCGACCACCCTTTCCAGACCGGTCGCTGGCTCGACGACGGCCGCTTCAACGCCCCCGGCGCCGCTGACATGAAAGGCGGGCTCGCGCTGATGCTTGCCGCGCTCGAGGCAGTCGAGGCGAGCCCGCTCACCGCACAACTGGGCTATGAGGTGCTGATCAACTCGGACGAAGAGACCGGCTCCTTCTCCTCGCGTGCGCTGATCGAGGGCGCCGCGCGCGGCAAGGTCGCGGCGCTGACCTATGAGCCCGCCCTTCCCGACGGCACGCTGGCCGGCGCGCGCGGCGGCACCGGCAATTTCTCGCTCGTCGTCCATGGCCGCAGCGCGCACGCCGGGCGCAACCCCGACGATGGCCGCAACGCTCTGGTCGCCGCGGCGGCGCTGGCGGTGCGGCTGGCCGAGGCGAAGACCGCGGGTCTCACAGTCAATCCGGCGCGGATCGACGGCGGCGGGCCCAACAACGTCGTCCCCGACCTCGCGATCCTGCGCATCAACTTCCGTCCGCGCGACGAATGGAGCATCGCCATCGCCAAGGCCGCGATCGAGCGTGCCGCGAGTGACGTCATGGCGTCGCACGACGTCCGCGTCGAAGTCCATGGCAGCTTCAATCGCCCGCCCAAGCCGCTCGATTCCAGCGCCGAACGCCTGTTCGGACTGGTGCGCGACGCGGGCGCGGATCTCGGCATTCCGGTCGCGTGGAAAGACACCGGCGGTGTCTGCGACGGCAACAACATCGCCGCTTGCGGCGTCCCCGTGGTCGACACGATGGGCGCGCGCGGCGGCGCCATTCATTCAGCGGAGGAATTTCTGATCCCCGAAAGCCTGCCCGAACGCGCCGCATTGTCGGCCGTCACGATCCTGCGCATCGCCAATGGTGCGTTCGCATGAGCTTCCGCATCCGCGCCGCGCGCGACGAGGACCTCCAGCCGCTCTACGAGATGGCCAAGCTCACCGGCGGCGGCTTCACCAACCTGCCTCCCGAAAAGGATGCGCTGCGTGCCAAGCTGGTCCGCAGCCACGCCGCCTTTGCCCGCGACGAGGATGGGCTGTTCGACGATCTGTTCGTGCTGGTGCTCGAAAATGCCGAGACCGGCGAGGTCCGCGGCACCTGTCAGATCTTCACGCATGTCGGCCAGCACTGGCCCTTTTACAGCTACCGCATAGGCACGGTGACCAAGCACAGCCAGGAGCTCAACCGAACTTTTCGCGCTGAAATCCTCAGCTTGGTCAATGACCTTGAGGGTAGTAGTGAAGTCGGCGGACTGTTCCTCCACCCCAATGAACGCGCCGGCGGGCTCGGCATGCTGCTCGCCCGCAGCCGCTATCTGTTCATCGCCCGGCACCGCGCGCGTTTTGCCGAGCGGGTGCTGGCCGAATTGCGCGGCGTGATCGACGAAGCGGGCGGCTCCCCCTTCTGGGACGGCGTCGCGGGACGATTCTTCGGGATGAACTTCCAGCAGGCCGACGAATTCAACGCTATCCATGGCAACCAGTTCATCGCCGATCTGATGCCCAAGCATCCGATCTACACTGCGATGCTCCAGGAGAGCGCACGTTCGGTAATCGGCCTGCCCCATCCTTCGGGCCGCGCCGCGATGCGGATGCTCGAAAGCGAGGGATTCGCCTTTGAGAACTATATCGACATCTTCGACGGCGGCCCGACCATGACCGCCCGTACCGACCTGGTCCGCACCGTGCGCGACGCGAAATCCGCGAGGGTGACTCAAATCGCGGCAGGCGGCGAGCCCGTGATGCTCGCATCCGGGCGGCTGGCGAACTTCCAGGTGTGTTTCGGCAAGGCGACGGTGTCCGAAGACGGCGTGACGATCGATCCGGGCTCGGCGGCGATCCTAGGCGTGTCGGCAGGCGACGAAGTGCTCCATGTCGCGCGGTGAGATCGATGCTCGTTGAGATCAACTTCGACGGCATCATCGGCCCAAGCCACAATTATGCCGGCCTCAGCCCCGGCAACCTCGCCGCGACGCGCAACCGCGGACTGACCGCGTACCCGCGCGCCGCAGCGCTGCAGGGGATCGCAAAAATGCGCGCGAATCTGCGCCTCGGGCTGGCGCAGGGGATCCTGCTGCCCCATCTGCGCCCCGATCATCGCTGGCTGGCCAGCCTCGCCACCGATTATCCCACCGCCGCTCCACATCTGCAGGCGCAGGCCATGTCGGCATCGGCGATGTGGGCCGCCAACGCCGCGACGGTCTCGCCCGCGCCCGATACCGCCGACGGGCGCTGCCACCTGACCGTCGCCAATCTCGCGACGATGCCGCATCGCAGCCACGAAGGGCCCGGCACGCTGGCGCAACTCCGCCTGGCCTTCGCCAACCCCGCTTTCGCGGTGCACGCGCCCGTCCCTCCGCCCTTCGGCGACGAAGGCGCGGCCAACCATATGCGCCTCGCCGCTGCGCACGATGCGCCCGGTGTGGAGGTATTCGTCTATGGGATCAGCGGCGGTCCCTACCCTGCCCGCCAGCACCCGGACGCTAGCTACGCCGTCGCGCGACGTCATGGCCTCGACCCGGCCCGCACCTTGTTCGTCCAGCAATCGGAAGAGGCGATCGCCGCCGGCGCCTTCCACAACGACGTCGTCGCAGTCGCCAATGGCCGCGTGCTGTTCGCGCACGAGCATGCCTTTGCCGACAAGGAACGTTTCTACGACGATCTCCGCACTGCGCTGCCCGAGGTCGAGATCGTCGAGGTATCCGCCGATCAGGTCAGCCTCGCCGACGCCATCGCCTCCTATCTGTTCAATGCCCAGCTGGTGACCCTGCCCTCGGGCGAAACCGCGTTGATCGTTCCCGAGGAGACCCGCGAGACGCCGAGCGTATGGGCATGGCTTCAGGCGCATGTCGCGGGCAACGGCCCGATCCGTCAGGTTGAGGTGGTCGACGTCCGCCAGTCGATGGCCAATGGTGGCGGCCCGGCCTGTTTGCGGCTGCGCGTGGTAGCCGATCCCGCCACGATCGATCCACGCTTCCTCGTCGACGACGCGCGGCTCGATCTGATCGCATCGGTAGTCGAGACGCATTGGCCCGAGGCGATCGATGCCGGTGCGATCGGCGATCCGGCGCTGGTCGCCCGCATCGAGACTGCGCGCCGCGCGCTGCTCGAAGCGCTCGGAACTGTCGAATTAATTGACAGGTAAGCATATTCGTTAATGCGGGAATCGCGGATTTCCGGGCTTGGCCCGGCGCTTGCTTCATATTCGGCATGTTCGATCGGGTCCGCCGCCTCTTCACGATCAAGACCAAATTCGAGGCCTATCTCGTGATCTACGGGCTCGGCACCGGCGCGGTGGAGCGCGGGATGCACTATCTCGATCGCTTCCCCGGCTTTGGCGGCAAGATGCTGTTCGTGCTCTGCCCGATCGCGGTGTTCATGGCTGGCGCCAAGATCCTGGATACATTCGACGTCCCGCAGTGAAGCCGCACTGCCGACTCCAACAATTGCTACCGGTGTCATTGCTGCTTTGCTAAGCCTCGCTTGATAAGAACAGGCGAGGAGTCGGGTGCATGCGGGCGTTGCTTCTGGGATGGGCTTTGGTGGCGAGCATCGCCGCGCCGGCCGTTGCGACTCCCGACAAGGCGGAAGTCGCCGCGACCATGAAGCGCGCGACTCGTTTCATGGTCGAGAAGGTCGCCACCAAGGGCGGCTATGTCTGGTCCTATCTGCCCGACATGTCGCGGCGCTGGGGCGAGATGGAAGCCTTCCCGACGATGATCTGGGTCCAGCCGCCGGGCACCGCGACGATGGGGCATCTCTATCTCGACGCGTACCATGCCACGGGCGACGCTTATTATTACGAGGCGGCGAAGAAAGCCGCTGATGCGCTGATCGCGATCCAGCAGAAGAGCGGCGGCTGGCATTATTTCGGCGATTTCGCCGGCGAGGCCTCGACGAAGCGCTGGTACGACACGATCGGCAAGAATGCGTGGCGGCTCGAGGAATTCCAGCATTATTGGGGCAACGCCACCTTCGACGATGCCGGCACCTCCGAAGCGATGCAGTTCCTGCTGCGCCTCTATGTCGAGAAGCGCGACGCGAAATATCTGCCCGCGCTGAACAAGGCGCTGAACTTCGTGCTGGAGAGCCAGTATCCCGTCGGCGGCTGGCCGCAGCGCTTCCCGCTCAAGAGCGAGTTCAGCCATCATGGCAAGCCCGATTACACCAGCTTCATCACTTTCAACGACGATGTCGCCGGCGAGAACATCCAGTTCCTGCTCTACGCCTGGCAGGCGCTGGGCGGCGACTCTCGGGTGCGCGACGCCATTGTCCGGGCCATGAACGTCACTCTGGTGACTCAGCAGGCGAAGCCGCAGGCCGGCTGGGGGCTGCAATATACGCTCGACCTCAAGCCGGTGGGCGCGCGCACCTACGAGCCGACCGCATTGGTCACCCACACCACCGCTGCAAACGTCAAACAGCTATTCCATTTCTATCGCCTCACCGGTGACAAGAAGTATCTGGCGCGCGTGCCCGAGGCGCTCGACTGGCTCGAATCGGTCAAGCTGCCCGCCGATCAGGTGAAAGGCGGCCGCGCCTATCCCACCTTCATCGAGATCGGCACCAATCGCCCGCTCTATGTCCACCGCCGCGGCTCGAACGTCGTCAACGGCGAATATTATGTCGATTATAACCCCGCCAACACGATCACTCATTACAGTTCGACGCGGGCGATCGACGTCCCCGGCCTGCGCCGCGAATATGACAGACTGATCGCTTCCGATCCGCAGGCGATCGCCAAGGATTCGCCATTGCGCGCTCCACAGCCGCTGCCGCGCTATTTCCTCGTCGAGGAGCAGGCGACCTCCGATCTCAACACCGAGAAAGGGGCACGATCGCCCGAAGCGCTGGTCAAGTCGCTCAATGCCGCCGGCTGGTGGCCGACCGAGCTCAAGGCGACAAGCAACCCCTATGCCGGCGACGGTTCGCCCACCCCGACGCCGGGCGATTTCAGCCGCATCAAGGTCGGCGACGCGACCGACACTTCGCCCTATGAGACCGATCATCCGGTCGTCGGCATCTCGACTGGCACGTACATCGAGAACATGAAGGTGCTGATCGGCGCGCTGAGGCGATAGCGCGCATCTGTCCGCCCTGCCGGGGCGAATCTGCGCCGCTTCAGCGCGCAGTCCGCTTGAACCGCATCTCACCCTCGGCACGATGGAGTATCAGCGAGTCCCCAACGATCTCGGCGGGTGTGTCGCTTAGGTCGATCACGCCGAAATCGTTGGGAGTCAGCGTGAAGTTGGCCACGCTTCCCGCTTTGGCATCGAGCGGCAGGCGGCCGGATTGCAGGCGATAGGACGCCCAGCTGAACGTGACGAAGCGTGGAACGCGCCGCTCCCCGTCCGGAAGCGTCCACGGCTCCCCCGCCAGATAGGAATCGAGCGGTTCGCCGCTGTCGAATTCGATCCTGAGATCCACGCCCGCCACGTCGTGGCCGTTCGGCGCCAGCACGCGTATCGCGAAAGGCTTGCCGGGTGCCGCCTCGATCTTTGCCGGGGTGATCGTCGGCGCCACCGGGCGTGGTTCGCTGGTCAGTGTGATGCGGTTGCCGGCAGCCTTCCACCGCCCCTGCGCGCGCTCGTCCAGCGCCCCGACCGTCAGGCCGTACAGGAAGGTGCCGTCTTCATCGAGACGAATCCCCGCGACGAGCTCCATCTGCGAGAGCACATATTCGCCTGCCGGTGACGCAGTGGCAGGCGCGTCGGCCGCGCGCGGCACCTCTTGCGCCTGCGCCAGCTGGCCCATGCAGGACACCGCCGCGATCGCCGCGCAGCAATCGCACAATCCGCGCCTGAATCCGAAAATGTTCATGTCGCCCCGATCGCCGCAAAGGCCGATAACGGCCTCCCGGCGATCCTATCCCCATGCGCGGCAGCCGGAAACATAAAAGCCCCGGCAAGCTTCTGGCTTGCCGGGGCTTTTAATGGCGCGCCCGGAACGATTCGAACGTCCGACCCTCAGATTCGTAGTCTGATGCTCTATCCAGCTGAGCTACGGGCGCGCATTGGAGGCGTGCTGATAGAAGCGACTTTCGAGGAACGCAAGCCCGTTGCGTGCGGTTTTCCACAAGCATAGAGCACGACCATGCGCAGCCTGCCCTTGTTCGCCGTGATTGCCCTAGCGGGCTGCACCCAGAGCCCCGACGCCTATCCTTCGCTGCTGCCGCGGCCGATCGAGAGCCAGAGCCTCGCCGAGCCCGAGCGCCCGGCGCAGGTCGCGACGCCGGATGCGGCGCTCGACGCGCGAATTGCCGAGTTCACGGCGTCGTTGACGACGGGAAACCGGCAATTCGCCGCCGCTGCGCAGGAGGCCGAGGTGAAGGTGGCGGTGGCGCGCGGGGTTCCCGAAGGCTCCGACGCCTGGCTCGACGCGCAGACGGCGCTCAGCACGCTCGAATCGCTGCGCGCGCCGCTGCTGATCGCATTGTCCGATCTGGAGGCTATCGCGATCGAACGCGGCAAAGCGGGGCAGCCGCCTTATCCCGCGCTCGATTCGGCGATCACCGCCGCCGACGCAATGACAACCGCGCAGGGCGACCGGATCAAGACGATCGAGGCCGCGCTCGCCGGCGCCTAGTCGTTCGCCAGCGAAGGATTGAACGCGCGCATCACCGGCACCACCGAAGCATAATCGTCCGTCCAGGGCGTGAAGCCGGGCCTGGTCGCCAGTGGAAACCATTGCGGATCATTTGCCGTCAGCCGCGCCAGCGTGCCCGCATCGCGCGAGAGCGCGATCCAGTCCGAAATGCTCGCTTCGTCGCGCGCCTCGAGCGCGCTCGGCTGATAGACGAGCCGCGCGGCATGCCAGCCCCCGTGCGCGGCCGCACCCGCGACGACAGGCGCCAGCGCGAGGAACCGGTTGGAGATATGGACCAGCAACAGCCCGTTGGGCGCGAGCGCACGCGCATAGGTCCCAAACGCTTCGGTGGTCATCAGATGCATCGGCACTGCATCCGACGAGAAGGCGTCGAGCGCGAGCAGATCGAGGCTCGCCGGCGCGGTCTCGGTGAGGCGGATGCGTGCATCGCCCACGGCGATCTGGGCCTGGGGCGCGCATTGCCGGAGGAAGGTGAACCTGCCCGAATCGCGCGACAAATCGACCACTTCGGGATCGATCTCGTAAAAGCGCCACTGCTGCCCCGGCTGCGCATAGCAAGCGAGCGTGCCGGTTCCGAGCCCGACGACGCCGATCCGCGCGGCTGGCCCGAACAGCGCCGGCGCCGCCAGCATGGCGCGGCCGACACCCGATCCGGGCACATAATAGGTCGTCGGCAATCGCGAGCGCGCCCCCTTCAGCTGAATGCCGTGCAGCGTCGTGCCGTGCGCGAGCCGCCGCTCTTGGGGCTGCTCGCTTACCGTGTAGACGCCGAAATAGCTGCGCGTGCGGTCGCCACTTAGCGAAATGTCGATCGCGCGATACCCGCCGAACAGGAACAACCCGCCCGCGAGCGCGACGAGATAGGGGACGCGCCTGCCGGTCGCGATCAGGCCCACCGTCGCAACTGCGAGGAAGGCGATCTGCTCGTGCAGCTCGCCGAGCACGCCGCCAGGGTTGGCGAGGCCGATCCCGACGAAGATCGCCACGAGGAATACAGCCATGAGGATCTTGATCCACAGACCCTCGCCCTGCCACAGCCGGGCGAGCGCGGAGAACAGGAAGGTCTGCGGCATCAGCGCGCCAGCGGCGAGGATCAGCAGCGGATATTCATAGGTCCAGTCGAACAGCACCGGCGCGATCAACCCGGAAAAGACCCCGCCCAGCGCGCCGCCGACCGACATCGCCAGATAAAAGCCGGTCAGCCGATCGGCCGCCGGACGCAGCCGATACATGCACGAATGCAGTGCCACCGCTACCACGAACAGCAGGACGAGCCCGATCAGCGCGTTTAGATAAGCGAGCTTCTGGTGCCCTGCGATCAGCGTCGCGCCGAACAGCAGCACGATCAGGGGCGCGAATTTGGCGAGCAGGTCGGGAATGATATCACCCTCCCGGAACGCCACCGAAAAGCTCAGCAGATAGAGCCCCAGCGGCAGCACCCAGAGCATCGGCATCGCGACGATGTCGGTGGTCAGGAAGGTGGTCGTCGCGAGCATCAGCCCCGAAGGGACGAAGGCGAGGATGATCCAGTGGAGCACGCGCAGCCCGCCCGCGGGCGGGCTATGGTGCGCGACATGCGGCTCCTGCGGGGCTTTCCGGGGCAGCAATGTCGCGCAGCCGGCGACGAGTACGAACACCAGAGCATAGCCGATCGTCCAGAGCAGGCTCTGTCCCTTGAGCGCCAGGCCCGGCTCGACGATCAGCGGATAGGCGATCAGCCCGCCAAAGCTGCCGATATTGGAGGCGGCATACAGGGCATAGGGGTCGCGCCCGCCGCTCGCGACGCTGTACCAGCGCTGGAGCAAGGGCGCCTGCGCCGAGATCGCGAAGAACAAGGGACCGATCGACGCGCCGAACAGCCAAGGCACCCAAAACGCCGGCTCGGCATCGGCGGGCAGCTCCATCGCGGTCAGCCCGATCGGCAACCACAAGGCCGCGGCGGCGAGCACCGCGAGATGGATGCTGGCCTGCATCCGCACCGGCACTCGCCCCAACCAATGCGCATAGGCATAGCCGCCGAGCAGGAGCGCCTGATAGACCAGCATCGCGCTGTTCCACACCGCCGGTGCGCCGCCGAGGCGCGGCAGCGCCATCCGCGCGACCATCGGCTGGACCAGGAAGAGCAGGAACGATCCGGCGAGGATGGCGACGACGAAGAGCCAGCGGAACCGAGTCCGTGGCGCAATCGCCTGCTCAACCGCGTCCGCCATGCAATTCTCTCCCCTGCGAACCGCCTGCACCGCCTCCGATTTAGACGGGATTAACCGCGGGCCGCGCGATGCGATAGGTGACGTGCGGCCGCAACCGCTCGATCGCGCGCGGATGGTCGAAATCGTCCTGCGGCGCGCGGACCATGCCGAGCCGCTCCATCAGCCCCCAGCTGCGGACATTCTCGACCGTGGTGATCGCAGCGATCGTCGGTACGTCCAGATTTGCCCAGCCCCAATCGAGGCTCGCCTGCGCCGCTTCGCGGGCATAGCCCTGCCCCCAATATTCGCGCGCCAGCCGCCAGCCGATCTCGATCTCGCCTTCGATCGGCGTGTCCTCGGCGCCGGGCTTGAGCCCGCAAAAGCCCAGGAACGCGCCATCTGCGCGCCGTTCGATCGCCCAGAAGGTGAAGCCGTTCGTGTCGAGGATCGCCTGCATCCGATCGATCAGCGCATCGGTCTCGTCGCGCCACAGCAATGGGCCGAGCGTAGCCATGACTCGCTCGTCCTGCCCCATGGCATGAAAGGGCTCGCGATCGGAATCGCGCCAACCGCGCAGGATAAGGCGTTCGGTCTCGATCATGCCGGCCGGTCGATCGCATAGACGATCATCGCGCCGAACGGGTCGCCGGCCGGATATTCGGGATGGTGGAAGTCGAGATCGGCGCGGCGCCGCATCCCCAGCCGCTCCATCAGCCCCCAGGAACGCGTGTTGGATTGCGTGGTCCACGCCGCGATCCGCGGACGATCGGTATTCGCCCAGCCCCAGGCGACGCTCGCTTCGGCCGCCTCGCGGGCGATGCCCTGCCCCCAATGCGCCTCGCCGATCCGCCAGCCGATCTCGAGCTCTTCGGGCACCGGAGTGCCGGCATGCCCGCCGATCCGCACGCCGCACACGCCCGCCAGCGCGCCACCGTCGCGCAGCTCCACTGCCCACATGCAGTGGCCGAAACGCGCCTGCTGATCGATCATGCGGTCGATGATCGTGTCATGCTTCGCCCGGGGGACCGGCCCGCCGAAATGCTCCATCATCGCCGGCGTGTTGGCGAGTGCGTGAAACACCGGCTTGTCCGTCTCGCGCCACGGCCGCAGCCGGAGCCTTTCGGTCTCGATCACGCGCCCAGCAGCCGCGCGGCGAGCGGCGCGTGATAGGTGAGCACGCCTGAGCAGCCGGCGCGCTTGAACGCCATCAGCGTCTCCATCACCAGCGCCTCGCGGTCCCCCGCCCCGGCTGCCGCCGCGGCTTCGATCATCGCATATTCGCCCGACACCTGGTACGCAAACACGGGCACTTCGAAGGCATTCTTCACACGGACTATGATGTCGAGATAGGGCAGGCCCGGCTTTACCATCACGCTGTCCGCGCCCTCGGCGATGTCGAGCGCGACTTCGCGCAGCGCTTCCTCGGCGTTGGCCGGATCCATCTGATAGGTCTTCTTGTCGCCCTTGAGCAGCCCGCGGCTGCCGACCGCGTCGCGGAACGGGCCGTAGAAGGCGCTGGCATATTTGGCGGCATAGGCCATGATCTGGACGTTGACATGGCCATTGGCCTCCAGCGCCGCGCGGATCAGCCCCACCCGCCCGTCCATCATGTCCGAAGGCGCGACGATGTCGGCCCCCGCCTCGGCCTGGACCAATGCCTGGTCGGTCAGCACCGCCGAAGTCTCGTCGTTGAGCACATAGCCGGCCGCATCGACGATCCCGTCATGGCCGTGGCTCGTATAGGGATCGAGCGCGACGTCGGTCAGCACGCCGAGATCGGGCACCGCATCCTTGATCGCGCGGATCGCGCGACACATCAGATTGTCCGGATTGAGCGCCTCGCGCCCGTCGTCGCTGCGCAGCCCCGCCGGCGTGTTCGGAAACAGCGCGACACAGGGAATGCCCAGCGCCGCCGCTTCGCGCGCGCGCTCGGTGATCGCCTGCACCGACCAGCGCGAAACGCCGGGCAGCGACGCGATCGGCTCCTCCACGTCGCCTTCGGTTACGAATAGCGGCCAGATCAGGTCGGCGGGGGTGAGGACGGTCTCGGCGTGCATCCGCCGGCTCCAGCCTGCGGCTCGGGTACGGCGGAGGCGAAGTGCAGGGTATTGGCTCATGGCCGCGCTGATGCGCTCTCAGCCGGTGGGTTGCAAGCGTCCGGCGGGCTCGGTGGTGGCGAGCGCCTGCTCCTCGGCCTCGCGCGGGCGGATCATCGCGCCCTTGCGCCAGTCTCCCCATCGGAAATAGGCCGCCGCAAGTCCCAGCGCCGCTGCCGATCCTACCGGGAAGCTCCACCACAGAGCATCACCGCCGAGCAGCGGCTCCAGCCCGAGCGCGAAGCCGATGCGGATCGGGTACAGCGCGACGATCAGCGCGATCAAAGGCGCCCACACCGCGCCGTTCGCGCGCACCGTCGCGAAGATCACCATGGTCATGCCGAACAGCACGAAATTCCAGCTCGCGATCAGCTGGATGTGCCGCGCGATCGGGATGGCGGGGCTCTCGCCGCCGAGGAACAGCGCCATCACCGGCCGGTCGAACAGCAGGACGACACCCACCATCGCGCCCGTGATCACGCAGTTCCAGAGCAGGCCGGCACGCGTGATCCCGTTGACCCGGTCCCACGCGCCGGCACCGATATTCTGCGCCGCCATCGCGCTGACCGCCGCGCCGATCGCCATCGCGGGCATCTGGATATAGGTCCAGAGCTGCTGCGAGACGCCATATGCCGCAGCGGTATCGACTCCGAGCCGGTTGACCAGCCCGATCATGGTGAGCCCGCCCAGCGACATCACCAGCATCTGCGCACCCATCGGCAGCCCCTTGGCGACGATCGTCCGCATCAAATCGCGCTCGGGTAGCAGATAGCGGAACTCGCGCCCGCGCAGCCGGATCGGCAGGTCGCGAATGTAGAGCGTCGCGAGCAGCCCTATCGCCGCGACATGGTTGGCGATCAAGGTCGCGGTCGCCGCCCCCGCGATCCCCATCCGCGGCACCGGGCCGAGGCCGAGAATGAACACCGGGTTGAGCCCCGCATCGAGCAACACGCTCAGGATCATGAACCAGAATGGCGTCATGGCGTCGCCCGATCCGCGCAGCCCCATCATCAGCAGCACGAGCAGCATCGATGCGGGGATGCCGAGAAAGATCACCCGCAGATAGGCGAGCGCCAGCGGCATCGCGTCGCCCGGCGTGGCGAGCAGCTTCAGGATGTCGGGCGCGAACAGCCAGCCCAGTATCGCCATGATCAATGCCCCGCCCAGCACGAGCCCCACCGCCGATCCGAACGCCCGCCGCGCGGCATCGAGGTCGTGCCGGCCGATCGCCTGCCCGATCATCACCGTCGCCGCCATGCCGAAGCCGAACACGGCGCCGAAGGTCAGGAACATGATGATGTTGGCATTGGACGTCGCCGCCAGCGCGCTCTCGCCGAGGAAGCGCCCCACCCACACCGCGTTGATCGAGCCGTTCAGCGACTGGAGGATGTTCGAGCCGAGCGTCGGCAGCGCGAACAGCATCAGCGTCCGGCCGATATGGCCCTTGGTGAGATCGCGGCGTTGGGGAGCTCCACCCGCCATGGGTTGTCCTTTTTCTTCACCCCTCCCTTTCAAGGGAGGGGCAAGGGGTGGGTTGCGCCGGACGGGGCTCGATGCCCCGTTCGACGCTCAATGCGGCAGCCGTGGAAAGGCTCCCTTCGGTCGCACCCACCCCCAGCCCCTCCCTTCCAGGGAGGGGAGCGATCCTAGCCCAACCGCGCCAGCGCCGCCGCGAGCCGCTCGGCTTCGGCCGCCTTTTCGGCATGGTCGGCCCGCGCCTTCTCGACTGCCTCGGGCTTGGCGCGCTCGACGAAACTCGGATTGTTGAGTCGGCCCGCGAGCCCGTCGCGCTCCTTCTCGGCCGCGCCGATCGCCTTGGTCAGGCGTGCGCGCTCGGCTTCGAGGTCTACCACTCCGCCAATCGGCATTGCGTATAGCAATCCGTCGACGGTGACTTGCAGCGAAGCCTCTGGCTTGCCCTCCATTGGCTCGGTCAAGCGTGTGATGTTCACTCGGGCCAGGCGCTCCAGCGCGGACGCGTTGCCGATCAACCGCGCCTCAGCCGCATCGTTCTTGTCGACCTGATAAAGCGATAGCTTCGCCCCCGGCGGCACATTCAGCTCCGTCCGCGCCGCGCGGATCTCGCTCACCAGCCGGATCAGCCAGTCGATCTCCTTCGCGGCCTCGGGATCGAGCGCCCGCGCGTCGGCCATCGGCCATTTCGCGACGATCAGCTCGTGCTCGCGCGCGCCCATCTTCGACCACAATTCCTCGGTGATGAAGGGCATGAACGGGTGGAGCATCACGAGGATCTGATCGAGCACCCAGCCCGCCACCGCGCGGGTTTCGTCTGCCCCGGCGCCCGTCGCGGCCACGCCGCCCTCGCCCTGGATCACCGGCTTGATCAGCTCGAGATACCAGTCGCAGAAACGGCTCCAGGTGAATTGGTAGATCGTGTTCGCCGCCTCGTCGAAGCGCAGGTCGGCGAGCGCGAGGTCGAGCGCCTGCACCGTCGCGACGGTCTCGGCGACGATCCAGCGATTGACCGCCAGTTCGGCCGCGGGCGGCTCGATCGTGGTGCTCGCCCCGATCCCGTTCGACTGGCAGAAGCGCGCGGCGTTCCACAGCTTGGTCGCGAAGTTGCGATAGCCTTCGATCCGGCGCTCATCCATCTTGATGTCGCGTCCCTGGCTCTCCATCGCCGCCATGAAGAAGCGCAGCGCATCGGCGCCATATTGGTCGATCAGCCCCAGCGGATTGACGACGTTGCCCTTGGACTTGGACATTTTCTGCCCGTCCGCGGCGCGCACCAAACCGTGGAGATACAATGTCTTGAACGGCACTTCCTTCATGAAGTGCAAACCCTGCATCATCATCCGCGCATCCCAGAAGAACAGGATGTCGAAGCCCGAGATCAGCACGTCATTGGGGTAGCGGCCGCCCAATTGCTTATGGACACCCCTCCCCCCGTTCGTTTCGAGCGAAGTCGAGAAACCCTGTCCATCGCCCGCCAAATGCTTCTCGACTTCGCTCGAAGCGAACGGGGTGGGTTGGACATCCGGCCATCCAAGGGTCGCGAACGGCCACAACGCCGAGGAGAACCAGGTGTCGAGAACGTCGGAGTCCTGCACGATATAAACCGTGTCGTTCGTCGCCCGCGGAAAGCGATCATCGACTACGATCTTGTATTGGTCTCCATAGTGAGCTTGAGCAGCCGCGATTGCATCGGCTTCCGTTAGCGCAACAAAAGGTTCGTTTTCAGAGCTGATAGCTTCCGTGAGTGATCCATCTGCGTTGATTTGATGGTCGATGTAGCTGACCAGCCCGTGCTCATCTCGCTTCGGCCCAAACCACGCCGGGATCCGATGCCCCCACCACAACTGCCGGCTCACGCACCACGGCTGGATGTTCTCCATCCAGTTGAAATACGTCTTCTCCCAGCTCTTCGGCACGATCTTCGTCGCGCCCGAGCGCACCGCCTCGATCGCCGGCTTGGCCAAGGTCGCGGCGTCGACATACCATTGGTCAGTCAGCCACGGCTCGATCACCACGCCCGAGCGGTCGCCATACGGCGTCTGGATCGTGCGCGGCTCGGAATCGTGCGCCTCGCCGTCCTTGTCGACATAAGGAACGAGGAAGCCCTCGGCCTTGAGCCGCGCGACCACCTGTTTCCGCGCCTCGAACCGGTCGAGCCCGAGCAGGTCGGCCGGGATCAGCCCGTCGGCGGTCTGGGTGATGTTCGCCTTGGCATCGAGCATGTTGAGCATGTCGCGCGCTTCGATGCCGGCGCGACGTCCGACCTCGAAATCGTTGAAATCGTGGCCGGGCGTGATCTTCACCGCGCCCGAACCGAGCTCGGGATCGGCATGGTCGTCGGTAATGATCGGAATCAGCCGCCCGGTAATCGGCAGCCGCACCTTCTTGCCGACCAAGGCCGTATAGCGTTCGTCGCTGGCGTTCACCGCCACCGCCATGTCGGCGAGCATCGTCTCGGGCCGCGTCGTCGCGACCTGGATGAAGCCGCTGCCATCCTCGAGCGGATAGCGCAGATGCCAGAAATTGCCTTTGACTTCGACCGTCTCGACTTCGAGGTCCGAGATCGCCGTGCCGAGGCCGGGATCCCAGTTCACCAGACGTTTGTCGCGATAGAGCAGCCCCTGCTTGTGCAACTCGACGAACACTTTCAGGACGGCTTTCGAAAAGCCCTCGTCCATCGTGAAGCGCTCATTGGCCCAGTCCATCGAGCAGCCGAGCCGGCGGAGCTGCTGCGTGATCTCGCCGCCGCTCTCTTCCTTCCACTCCCAGACCTTCGCGACGAATTCCTCGCGGGTGAAATCGGTGCGCTTCTGCTGCTTCTGGTTGAGCTGCCGCTCCACCACCATCTGCGTCGCGATGCCGGCGTGATCGGTGCCGACCACCCAGCGCGCGTCCTTGCCCTTCAGCCGCGCGTGGCGGACGAGGACGTCCTGCAGCGTGTTGTCGAGCGCGTGGCCGATATGCAGGCTGCCGGTCACATTGGGCGGCGGATTGACGAGCGTCCACGGATCGGCGCCGGGCCGCTCGGGCGCGAACAGGCCGTTTGCCTCCCAATGCTGGTACCAGCGGGTTTCGATTTCGGCGGGGTCGAAGGTCTTGGGGAGTTCGCTCATATCGCGGCGGCTCTACCGGGGCCTCGCCAAAATGAAAAGGCGGCCCCGGATGGGACCGCCTTTCCTTGCGCGGAGCGCCGCTGCGCTCAGATCATGTCGCGGTCGGGTGCCTTGGCCGGTGCGGGCGCCTTCGACGGCGCTGGTGCCGGTATGGCCTTCGGCGCAGGCACCGAGACCTTCACCACGGGCTTTGCCATCGCCGAACAATCACCCGAGCTCTGCGAGACGACCTTGGGCTGCGCCGCGCTGCCGTCGGAGATATACTGGACCGACTGGGTGCAGCTGCCGTTGCCCGTCGTGGTCGAAGTGAACGAATAGCGCACGGTGCCCGCGGGCAGCTTGCCGAGGTTCACGGCCTCGAGCTTGCCTGAGGCGTCGACCGGCTGGCTGGCAAGCATGCGCGCCTGTTGCATCATCGCCGCCATCCGCCGATCCATATCGGCGAAGACCTGGTCGAAATCGGCGAAGGGCGACGCCATCGGCTGCGCCAGCACGATCGGCACTGCGATCCGCTGCACCGCCGGCACCACTGCGATCTGCGGCGGCTTGTCGCCTGCATAGCGGATATGCGCCACCGAGCCGTCGGGCAGCGCCACCTTCATCACGTGCATTTCCTGCGCCAGCGCCGCCCCGCCGGTCAGCGCGGCGAGACCGAGCCCGGCAAGGGCCAGTTTGGAGATCGAACGCATGATACTCATCCTCGCTCGAAGGGTTGAACTGCGGGGCCGAAAACTATTCCGCCAACCTGAACGCAGGATGAAATTCGTCGTCCACCCGCCCACCGTGCTCCTGCGAAAGCAGGAGCCCAGGGTTACAGGTGACGTCGCTGTGGCTCTGGGCTCCTGCTTTCGCAGGAGCACCGCTACTTCGTATATTTCCCCAGCCAGCCCAGCACTTCGCCATACCATTGCATCGAGTTCTTCGGCTTGAGCACCCAATGGTTCTCGTCGGGGAAGATGAGGAGCTTCGACGGGATCTCGCGCCGCTGGAGCGCCGTGAACGCCGCCAGTCCCTGGGTATAGGGGATACGGAAGTCCTTCTCGCTGGTGATCACCAGCTGCGGAGTCTTCCATGCCGTCACATGGTTGACCGGGTTCCATTTCTCGAAAGCCCCGGGGTCCTCATAATAGGCTTTCCCGCCATGCTCCCACTCGTCGAACCAGAGCTCTTCGGTTTCGTAGGCCATGGCGCGCGCGTCGAACACGCCATCATGCTGGACGATGCATTTGAAGCGGTCGGGCCACTGCCCCTCGATCCAGTTCATCATATAGCCGCCATAGGAAGCGCCGAGCGCGCAGGCATTGTCGGCGTCGAGATAGGCGAACTTGTCGGTCGCGGCCTTGAGGCCCTTTTGCAGATCCTCGAGCGGCCAGCCGCCCCAATTGTTGCGGATCGCGTCGCTGAAGGCCTGCCCGTAGCCGGTCGAGCCGTGGAAATCGACCGACACCACGGCATAGCCCGCACCCGCGAACACCGCGGGGTTCCAGCGATACGACCAGCTGTTGTTGCTCGATCCCTGCGGTCCGCCATGGACGATGAACGCGATCGGCGCCTTCTTTCCCTCGGCGAGCGAGGCCGGGCGCACCGCATAGCCCCAGACAGTGTCGTTGTTCGCGCCCTTGAAGCTGAACCGCTCCACCTTGGGCAAGTCGATCCCCGCGAGCTTGGCGGCGTTCACCGAAGTCAGCCGCTCGGTCTTCTTGCCGGTCAGCCGGTAGAAATCGTCGGGCCCGGTCAGGCTGTTCATGCTGAACACCAATCCGCTTTTGGTCGGCACCACGGCGGAAACGGCGCCTTCCTGCGTCAGCCGAGTCACCTTGCCGCTGGTCGGATCGACGCTGAAGATCGGCTCTTCCTGCGTGTCCTGCGCGGTCACGTAGATCGTCCTCGAATCGGGTGCCCAGGCGATCGAGGCGACCGAACGGTCCCATGCCTCGGTCAGCGCGCGCACTTCACCCGTCGCGAGGTTTCGGAGCATCAGCACCTGGCGATCGGCTTCGTAGGTCGGCCGCTTCATCGCGAAATATGCCAGCCATTTGCCATCGGGCGACGCGGTCGGGAGATTGTCCATCCCGTCATTGTCGGCCGTGAGGTTCACCGGCGCGGCGGAGCCGTCGGCGGGGGCCGCGAAGATGTCGAGGTTGGTCGAGAGCGGCTCGGTCCGCCCGGCTTCGCGCAGCGCGAAATAGACGGTCTTGCCGTCCGCCGACCAGCTCAATTCCTCGCCGCCGCCAAACGGCTTCGAGGGGGTGTCGCCGTCGAGGCTCGCCGCGATCGGCACCGCGGTCACGCCTTCCTGGCGGAGCGGCACGACGAACAATTGCGAGCGCTCGCCATTCGCCCATGTGTCCCAGTGCCGCACGAACATCTTGTCGAAGGTTCGCCCGGATCCCGCATTCGGATCCTTCTTCTCCATCGCCGGCTCGATCGTCGGCGCGCCGGGCTTGCGATCGGCCCAGACCAGGGCCCGGGTCCCGTCGGGCGAGAGCTTGACGCCGCTGAACCCGCCTTTTGGCGTGAACCACGCCCTCGCCGCGCCGCCGGTGATCGCCACCGACTGGATGGAATCGACGCCGCCCTTGTCCGACTGGAAGAAGACCGTCGCGCCGTCGGCGGAGAATTGCGGCCCCGTCTCGTTGACGTCGGCCTCGGCGACCAACTTCTCGGGCAATGCCCCCTTCTTGCTCAGATCGAGCCGCCACAGATCGTAACGCCCGCGATTGGCGGCGAGGTCGGTCTCGCGCTGCTGCCAGACGAGCCACTTGCCGTCGGGCGAGACGGCAGGCGCACCCACTCGCGATAGCGTCGCGACGTCCTGGATGGTGAGGTCTCGCGCCAGAGCAGGCGCGGCGGCGGATGCGAGCGCTGCGCCCGCGAGCAGGAGATGCTTCATGGGCGGGAGATAAGCAGATGGTTGCGGGCGTTACAATCGCCCGCGACTGCGAAAAGTCAGTTCCGCCCGGTGATCCGCGTGATCTCGCGCGCCACCATCGCCTCGACGATCTGCGGAAGATTGGCGTCGAGCCAGTCGCGCAGCATCGGCTTGAGCATCTCGCGCACCAGCCCTTCGAGCGTATCCGAACCGGCGACGTCGGGTTTCACCACCATCCGCGAAAGCGCCTCGAGCGGCCCGCGCGTCGCCTCGACGGCGCGTTCCGAGAGAATCGGTTCGGGACGCCTAGCGGGTGCGGACTTCTCGGCACCCGAGTGCGCCTCGGCCTCATCCTCGACCGGCTCGCGCAGTTCGAGCACGGCCTCGCCCTCGGGATCCTCGTCTTCGACCTGCGGCGTGCGTGCCGAGGCGGTCGAGGCGCGGCCGCGGCGGGTACGCGAAGCCACCGCCGCATCGCCTTCTTCGGCGATGATGCGTTTGATCGAGGAGAGGATCTCCTCCATCGACGGCTCGGTACTGATATCCCCCATAGCCGACACGTCTCCTGTGGCTGACTGTGGTTAAATCAGGGATTTCCAGGCGTGGTGTCAACCGATCGCTGCAACAAAGGATCCAGCGGGGTGCTGGTCACCGTCGCGCCCTGCGCCGGCGTGCCGCTGGTCGAGGTGCTCGTCCCGACCGGCTTCGGGCCGTCGGCCCAGTCGCTCCAGCGGCCGCGGACGCGCTCGTAATTGGCAGCCGGATCGTAGAGCGGCCCGCCTTCGAGCCCAAGGTCCTTGGCCTCGGCGCGGCCCATCGCCGCGAGCAAAGTGAAGCCCGCGACATAGGCGTCGCGCTCGGCAGTGACGTAGTTCACCTGGCTGTTGAGCAGTTCCTGCTCGGCGTTGAGGATGTCGAGGATCGTGCGCGTGCCGACGCTGTTCTCGGCGCGGACACCTTCGAGGCTGAGCTTGTTGGCCTCGACCGCGACGCGCGACGATTCGATCACCTTGAGCGAGCTGTCATAGGCCGCGAAGGCCGAACGCGCCTGCGCGATCACACCACGCTCGGTGAGCGTGACCTGCTCGATCGCGGCGCCTTCCCGCGCCCGCGCCTGGCGGACCTGCGCCGCGGGGCGCCCGCCCTGGAAGATCGGCAGCGTCACTTGCGCGCCCAAAGTCGTCGCGAAACCATCGCCTTTCAGGCCCGAAGCCGCCGCCTGGCTGCCGACCGAGCCGAGGTAATTGTAATAATCCCCGCCCACGCCGACGCTCACTTGCGGCAGCCGGCTCGCTTTGGCGACGCTGACGTCATAGCGAGAGGCATCACGCGCCAGCTTGGCGGCTTCGAGGAACGGATTATTGGCGAGCGCAGTCTGCTCGGCAGTGCCCACGTCATCGGGGAAGTTAGGCAGGGTCGGCGGCGCGGCGAGCACGCCCGGGGGCGTGCCGACCACACGGATATAGGTTTCGCGGCTACCGATCAGCCGTGCCTCGGCGGTGCGCAGCTGGCTCTGCGCCAGCGCCAGCCGCGCTTCGGACTGGGCGACGTCGGTACGCGTCAGGTCGCCGACTTCGAACCGGTCGCGCGTCGCCTGCAGATTGACTTCGAGCACGCGGACATTCTGCTGGTTGAGCCGCACGATCGCTTCGTCACGCAGCACGTCGACATAGGCCGTCACCGTCTGGGTGAAGACATCGGCCTCGGCGCCGCGCAGATTGGCCTGCCCCGCCTCGACGCGAGTCTCGGCCGCCTTGACCGAATTGCGCACCGCGCCGCCACTGAACACCGGAACCGACAGATCGAGCCCCAGCGCGCCGCGCCGGCTCGGCCCGAAGGTCGCGTCGGTATCGTACAGGCTGTTGCTGACCGACCCCGTCGAGCTCACGCCCGGTCGCCCCTGCGATTTCGCGATCGGAACATTCTCGTCGTTCGCGCGCTGATTGGCGCGCTCGCCGGCAAGATCCGGATTGGTGTTGTACGCCTGGACCAGGGCGTCGCGCAGCGTGGTGGTCGGCTGCGCGGCCGGGGCCAGCGCCGGAGTCGCGCCCGGCGGCGCGGTCTGCACGCGTACCGGTGTCGAAGTGCCGCTGCGCGTGGTCGTGGTCTGCGCGGCGGCAGGCACGGCAAGCGCGGTCAGGCTCACGCCCAGGAGGAGAGAAGTCAGTCGCATCAATCTCTTCTTCTTCAGAAAGTGAAGGTCCGTAGGCGTCGGAAACCAGGCAATTCAGCGCATTCGATATCTTGAAAGTCGATCAGGCCGAAGCCCCCTTCGGTGCGGCGGCCGGCGGCGAGCCGCGTCACCCCGCGGTCGATCACGCCGGTGAGCACGCGCCCACCCGGCCTGACCTGCGCGATGAGTGCCTCGGGAAGCTGCTCCACCGCACCGTCGACGATCAGCAGGTCATAAGGTGCCCCCGCGGACCAGCCGGCGTTCAGCGCCCCTTGCACGACTTCGACCTTGCCCTCGCCGGCAAGCGCCCCGCGCGCGATTTCGACCAGCGAATCCTCTTCCTCGAGCGCGACGACCGATTTGGCCAGCAGCGCGAGCAGCGCCGCGGCATAGCCCCCCGCCGCCCCGATCAGCAGGACATGATCGTCGGCGCGCACCTGCGCCTCGGTCAGCAGCCGCCCGGTGGCGAGCGGCGAATTGTGGCGGCGCCCGCCGGCGAGCGGCAACAGCGTGTCGCGATACGCGAGACCCCGATGCTCGGGCGGCAGGAAATTTTCGCGTGGGGTACGCGCCATCGCCTCGACCACGCGCGAGTCATTGACTGCGTTGGTCCGCAGCTGGCTCGCGACCATCGCATGGCGCATCGCTTCGAAGCGGTTCGCTTCGACGGGCGCGGGATCGACCTGAAGGGTCATCATCACTCCGGCTCTGTCGCACAACCGTATTAGTTGCGCAATACACTTGTTGACGTTGCTGCGCTTCTATCGCGCTGCAGCGTCGCCGCCAAGCGAGGCCGGGATCATTTTGAAACTATGTTGACAGCGCCACACCCCTCGCGCATTTCGCGCCCTCGCTTTCGAGGCCCGATGGCGGAGTGGTGACGCAGAGGACTGCAAATCCTTGCACCCGGGTTCGATTCCCGGTCGGGCCTCCAGCGCTTCCAGCACGATCGGAACGAAAAGGGCGCCCGCTTCGCAGCGGACGCCCTTCGTGTTTCGGCTTGCGCGCCGCTTAGCGGCGACGGCTGCGGCAATCGCCGCCGTCCACTTCGCGGCCGAGCAATGCGCCGGCGCCCGCGCCGATGATCGTGCCGGTGGTGCTCCGGCCCCTCCATGAGCTGCCGCGGCCGATCTCGCCGCCCAGCAGGCCGCCGGCAACCGCGCCGAGGATGGTCCCCGTGGTGCCGCTCGAGCAGCGGCGATAGCCGCGGTTACGATAGCCGCGATAATCACGACGATAGCCGCGATCCTCACGATAGCCGCGGTCGCCGCGATAGCCGTCGTCGCGATAGTCGCGATAGTCGCGCTCATAATAGCCACGGCCATAATCCTGCGCGGCGGCGGGGGTGGCAGCCATTCCGCCGAGGGTGACGGTCGCGGCGAGCGCGGCGGTGAACAGGGACTTGATCATTTCATCCTCCTTCGGGGGCCTTGGTTGCCTCCACATGCCGACTCCTCTGCCATGCCGGACATGCAATGAGGCTGAATGCGTCCGTTAGCCGCCGTTCATCGACTGTGGCTTTTGCGTAACTCAACGGCGAAAAAGCACGCCTCGTCGCGTGCGTTCCGACCCGGATACGGAACAAGGCCTGAATCCGACTCGTTTTCGCAGGCGGTTACCGGGAGACGACGAATGTATGATTTCGGCATCCGCCAGGCGCATACCGGCTATCGCATCGCGTATCGGCCGCAGGAGACCAATCATTGCCCCGGCTGCGGCCGGTCGCACTGGATGATCGGACGACTTACCGCCGAATGCGCCTTTTGCGGTACGGCGTTGCCGCTGATTGCCGGCGGCTTGTCGGGCAACGGCGTTGCTCGAACCCATACGGCGCCGGCGCACTCTCCGCTCGCGGCCTGACGCATCCGCGCTACCCGGAACGCGGCTTGTACGCGCGCGTTGCATGTCGCGAGACCCGCGCCAGGAGCAACCGCAATGACCGACCTATCCGTGACTTCGCCCGTCGAGCGAATCGCCCGCGCGATCGCCGCGGAGGCACTCAGCATCAATGGTGAAGGCGGCGATCCGAGCGTAGGCATCGCAGTCGACGCCGTCTGGGAACAGGAGGTCCCCCGCGCGATGGCAGTACTCCGAACATTGCGCGAGCCAACGCCCGAGATGGTCGAGGCCGGCCGCACCGCGGGCGGCGATCCCGCCCAGGTCTGGAACGCGATGGTTCGTGCCGCGATCGGCCAGGAAGAGACGGTGTGAACTAAATCTCCCTCTCCCCTTCGGGGAGAGGGTCAGGGAGAGGGGCAAGCGCGATGCACCCTCGGCACCCCCCTCTCCCCTGCCCTCTCCCCGCAAGCGGGGAGAGGGAGAAGTGATAGCCTGTTCGCCCATCGTCACCCACGCTTTCGCCGGGATGACGGGACAAACCAGAGCCGCTATGGCCCGTCGCCATGTCCGCCCCCCTCACGCTCTATAACTCCCTCACCCGCAGCCTCGAGGCGTTCCAGCCGCTCGATCCCGCCAAAGGCGTCCGCGTCTATTCCTGCGGCCCCACGGTCTACAATTACGCCCATCTCGGAAACCTGCGCGCTTATGTCTTCACCGACACGCTGAGCCGGGTGCTGACGTGGAAGGGGTACTCCCTCACCCACGTCATCAACATCACCGATGTCGGCCATCTGACCAGCGACGCCGATGCCGGCGACGACAAGATGGAAGCGGCGGCGAAAGCCCAGGCCAAGAGCATCTGGGACGTCGCCGCGCACTACACCGCGGCGTTCAAGGCGAACATCGCCGATCTCAACATCCGCGAGCCTTCACGCTGGTCGGTCGCGACCGATCATATCGGCGAGATGATCGACTTCGCGAAGAAGATCGCGCCGGAACATTGCTACGAGCTCGATACCGGCCTCTATTTCGACAGCACCACTGTCCCCGATTACGGCAAGCTCGCCGGATCGCAGGACGATACGCGCGAGGGACGGATCGAGGCGGTCGAAGGCAAGCGCCACCCGCAGGACTTCGCGATCTGGCGCAAGTCGCCCCCCGGCGAGCAGCGCCAGATGGAATGGGATTCCCCCTGGGGCAAGGGCGCTCCCGGCTGGCACCTCGAATGCTCGGTGATGAGCCTCAAATATCTCGGCGCGCCGTTCGACATCCACACCGGCGGGATCGATCACCGCGAGATCCACCATCCCAACGAGATCGCCCAGAACCAGGCCTTTTGCGGCTGCCCGGAAAACGCTGGCTTCACTGGCGCGCATTTCTGGATGCACAACAATTTCCTCGTCGACCGCGGCGCCAAGATGTCCAAGTCGAAGGGCGGCTTCACGACGCTCCAGTCGTTGATCGACGCGGGCGTGCATCCCCTCGCCTATCGCCTGCTCTGCCTCCAGGCGCATTATCGCAGCGAGCTGGAATTCTCCGCCGAAAACCTCGCCGCCGCGCTCACGCGGCTCAAGCGGTTGGTGATGTCGGTGACGGCGCTCAAGGCGAAGGCCGAGGGTGAAGGCACCTCGCCTCAGGCATGGCTCGATCGGCTCGATGATGCCGTCGCGGACGATCTCAACACCCCGAAGGCGTTGCCCATCCTCGACGAGTTGCTCGCCGAGAAGAAGCTGTCCCCCGCCGACCGTCTCGCCGCGCTCGCCCAATTCGACGCAGTGCTCGGCCTCAACCTGCTGAACCTCACCCGCGAGGAGCTGCGCGTCCGCCCGGCCAATGCGACTCTCACTCCCAACGAGATCAGCGACCGCCTCGTCGAGCGCCAGCAGGCCCGCGTGGTGAAGGATTTCCAACGCTCCGACACGATCCGCGACGAACTCGCCGCCGCCGGCGTGGAAGTCATGGACGGCGATCCCCTCGGCTGGGACTGGAAACCGGCGCTTTAATTCCTCCCCCTCTCCTCCTTACCGTCACCCCCGCGAAAGCGGGGGCCCATCTCGGGGAGAGGCCACGGGTAATCACGGCTGTGTCGTATGCGGGATGTGCAGGAGATGGGCCCCCGCTTTCGCGGGGGTGACGGGGTTATACGGAAAAGAGACGCCCACCCCCTTGCGTTCCCACCCCCGCCTTCGCCAAAAGCGGCAGATCAACACGGGGTAGTAAAATGCGGGGACAGGTACTCGGCGTCGATCGCACCAGCGGGGAGGGCCAGATTTCGGGCGAGGACGGCCATCGCTACACGTTCAGGCCGGACGACTGGAGCGACGCCAGGGGCCCGGCCGTGGGCGCGCGGATCGATTTCGCGATCGAGGGGACGCGCGCGCTGCGCATCTTCCGCCTGCCCGATTCGGACACCGCCTCGGTCGGCGCGGCCCGCCAGGCGCCGTCCAACGACCGCAACAAATATGTCGCCGCCTTGCTCGCTTTCTTCTTCGGCGTGCTCGGCATCCATCGCTTCTACCTCGGCCGGAACGGCAGCGCGGTGTTGATGATCGTCATTTCGGCGACCATCGTCGGCCTGCTCGTCACCAGCGTCTGGGCGTTCATCGACACCGTCCGCTATCTGATCATGTCCGACGCCGAGTTCGACCACCGCTACGCCCGCCGCTTCGCCTGATGAAGGTCGTCCTCCCCGCGCTTGCCCGGCCGCTGATCGAGCCGCGGCTTCCCGCGGGGCTGGACGTGCACTGGTTCGCCTCCGCCGACGAAGCCGCGGAGATGGTCGCCGATGCCGATATCGGCTGGGTCGACATCAACAAGCCGCCCGAATGGGCCCGCGCCGTCGCTGCGGGGCGCAAGCTCAAATGGCTGTCGACCATCTATGCGGGGCTGGATCGGCTCGACAAGGCGCAGCTCCTCGCGCGCGGCACCCGCGTCACCAACGGCAGCGGCGTCAACGCGCACACCGTCGCCGAATATGCCGTGATGGGCGCGCTCGTCGCCGCCAAGCGTTACGACCAAGTCGTCCGCATCGCCGACACGCGCGAATGGCCGTTCGACGCGCCCGGCAAGCTCGAGCTGTTCGAGACCAACGCGCTGGTCATCGGCTACGGCACGATCGGCCGCCTCATCGGCGAGCGCCTCGCCGGCTTCGGCGTCACCGTCACCGGCGTCACCCGCACCGGCGCTCCCGGCACGATCCAGCCCGACGCATGGCGCGATCGCCTGGGCGAGTTCGACTGGGTTTTCCTCGCCGCCCCCGCGACGCCGGAGAGCCGCGCGATGATCGGCGAGGACGAGCTCAAGGCGATGAAGCCCTCGGCGTGGATCATCAATGTCGGCCGCGGCGAGCTGGTCGATCAGGACGCCCTGATCGAGGCGGTCACCAAGCGCCGCATCGCCGGCGCGTTCCTCGACACCGTCACGCCCGAGCCGCTACCGCCCGAGCATCCCTTGTGGAGCACGCCCAACATCATCCTCTCGATGCACCTCTCGGGCCGCAGCCAGACGCGCATGTTCGTCCGCGCCGCCAATCTCTTCGTCGAGAACCTCCGCGCCTTCCTCGAAGGCCGTCCGCTCCAGAACGAAGTCGATCTCGCCGCCGGCTACTGACCCGGCTTCGCCACCGCCGGCTATTGAGCCGGCTTCGTCATCGCGAACAATTTGTCCCAGAACGCGTCCCGGAGCAGATACTCCATCGCCTTGCCGTCGCTGCGGTCGTCGGGGCAGCCCGCCTGGTAGGAGAAGGTCCGCGACGCCATCTCGTCGCTCACCGCGCGCGCGAAGTCCGGCCCCAGCCGCCGCGTCAGCACCACCAGCATCGCCCGCGCCGCTTCCGATCCGAAAAGCGCACGCGGATCGGCGACATATTCGGAATCGCCCTTCTCCTGCTCGGCTTCCTCGTCGAGCATGAACTCGCGGTCGAGTTCGTCGTCGATAGCGTGCACGCCGTCCATGGCCGTCTCCTTCGCGGCATCAACGCAAGGCCGCGCACTTCGGTCCGGGCCGCCAAACTTTACCCCGCCCGGGTAATTTTCCCGCTTGCCATCATTTACCCCATGGGGGTAAGGCACCCGCATCATGACGACGCTCGCAGGTTCCAAGATCCGCCGCTTCCGTGAGGAACGCGCCCTTTCCCGCGCCGCTTTCGGCGCCTGGTTCGACACCCCTGGCTCCACAGTCCAGGGCTGGGAGGAGGACGGCAAGCGCGCCTCCGCCGCCGTGCTCAACCAGATCGCCGCCAACGGCATCGCCCACCACCAGGACTGGTACGTCCATGTCCGCAACCTGGAGCAACCCATGGGCTGGACCCCCGACAGCTGGACCCAGGCCGAGGCCCGCCAGCTCCCCAATTACCCCGACAAGGCTGCGCTGGACGCCGCCACGACGCAGCTCGCCAACTATCCTCCGCTCGTCTTCGCCGGCGAGGCGCGCGAGCTCACCACCGAGCTCGCCCGCGTCTCGCGCGGCGAGGCCTTCCTGCTCCAGGGCGGCGACTGTGCCGAGAGCTTCGCCGAGTTCCACCCGAACAACATCCGCGACACCTTCCGCGTCATCCTCCAGATGGCGGTGGTCCTCACCTTCGCGTCGAAGCTTCCCACGGTGAAGCTCGGCCGCATGGCCGGCCAGTTCGCCAAGCCGCGCAGCGCCGATACCGAGACGATCGACGGCGTCGAGCTCCCCAGCTACCGCGGCGACAACGTCAACGACATCGCCTTCACCCCCGCCGCCCGGATCCCCGATCCGCAGCGCATGGTGCAGGGCTACAGCCAGTCCGCCGCGACGCTCAACCTGCTGCGCGCCTTCGCCACCGGCGGCTATGCCAATCTCCACCAGGTCCACAAATGGACGCTCGACTTCATGGGCCGCAGCCCCTGGTCGAAGAAGTTCGCCGACGTGGCGGACCGCATCGGCGAGTCGCTCGATTTCATGGAGGCGTGCGGGATCAACCCCGACACCGTCCCCCAATTGAAGGGCACCCAATTCTACACCAGCCACGAGGCTTTGCTCCTCCCCTATGAGCAGGCGCTCACTCGGCAGGACAGCCTCACCGGCGACTGGTACGATACCAGCGCGCATTTCCTGTGGATCGGCGACCGCACCCGTTTCGAGGGCAGCGCGCATGTCGAGTTCCTGCGCGGCATCGGCAATCCGATCGGGATGAAGTGCGGCCCCAGCCTAGAGCCCGACGCCCTGCTCCGCCTGCTCGACACGCTCAACCCCGCGCGCGTCCCCGGCCGCATGACCCTCATCACCCGCTACGGCCACGACAAGATCGAGAAGGGCCTCCCCGCCCTCGTCCGCGCGGTCAAGCGCGAGGGGCATCCGGTGGTGTGGAGCTGCGACCCGATGCACGGCAACGTCGTCAAGGCCGCCAACGGCTACAAGACCCGCCCCTTCGAGCGCATCCTCGCCGAAGTCCGCGGCTTCTTCGCCGTCCACCGCGCCGAGGGCACCTTCGCCGGCGGCATCCACGCCGAGATGACCGGCCAGAACGTCACCGAATGCACCGGCGGCGCGATCGACGTCACCGAGCAGTCGCTCGCCGACCGCTACCACACGCACTGCGACCCGCGGCTGAACGCGGGGCAGTCGCTGGAACTGGCATTCCTGCTGGCGGAGATGCTGAATGCGGAGATGGCGGAGCGAAGGAAGGCGGCTTAGATGGACATATGTGGCGGCGAACGCATGACCATGATCCGGAGCTAAGGGCGGTCACTCTTTCTAAGCTGCATGCCCATCGCTCTAGTTTGGCAGCACCCGCGCCTCTCCTCCGGGCTGGATCCCAAGAATAATGGTCACTCGGACGTAGAAATATTCCCGATCGCGAGAAGGCTGGAGCATTCTACCTCTGAGTGCTCGCAGTCGCTCTATATACTGGATCTCTCGTTTCTCACGGCCGTTAATTCTCCAAATAAACGAGCTATGGCGAAACAAGCTGAGCAAGTTACCAATGTCTTGTTCCCTTTCGAAAACGTTCCAAAGCGCTTCGTGGCATTGGTCAAATAACACCCCCCGGCGCTCGTTGTGTGCGAAATGATAGGCATCGATAAGGCGAATTTTGTCTGCTGCGGCAAATGGCGCATCTAGTGGATGGAGCTTCGCCAAATTCGCAATGGCCCGCGCTCCATTGTAGAAATCCCCCTCACGGCGCGCACGATCCACCACCTCACGCAAAAGACGCCGAGCTTCTTCGAAATCTTGGCGATTTTCAGCTTCGTCAGATAGGTTAAGTGCAATGTTATTTGTTGTTATTGCAGATTTTTGACGATCACTTTTGGCTCTCAGGGCTGTAAGCTTCGCAACTCGCGCGTTGGAATCAGCGATCTGGGTTGCCACAATCGATTCGGCTTGGAGCGCAAGTGCGGATTTCCGATCTATTGCAATACAATCGCGCGCGACACGCTTTGCGTCGTCTGCTTTGCTAAGCGACCTGTATGCAAGGGCCAGATTCAGCTTGGCGCTCTGGCGCTGATATTGAGATAGATAATTATAATCAAGCGCCTCGAGTGCATCGCGGACCTCCTCCAAATTGTTCGTCATGCGCAGAGCGCGCGCCCTTTCATACTGAAGTATTGTTAATTGGCGTTCGCGATTTTCTTTTGGGATAAGATGCATTGCATCATCGCATAGGGAAAGTGCGCCCCTATAATGACTACCATTGCTTAAGCATTCAATAAATGCAGAGGCAAGGGCAACTGCGGTATCAATATTATCCGACGATTCATCCTCTACCGCACGCCTGAGATATCGAACAATCAGAGTGTTAGCATTTACTATTTCGTGCATTGGGCACAAGGAGTTGCTTGCGCATCTTCCCGCTCGTGAGCCAGAAATTTTTCCTTTATTCCAACCTTCACCAAAATACAGCGTCAGCAATTTCCGATCGAGAGACCGTACTTCAGCCTCGCTAAGTCGGCTACGAACGTATTCCCGGACCGGTCGGGGCACGACGAGCGCCTTTGAGGTTGCATTCTCTTCCGCGCCAAGGGCCATAAGTGGGGCACTGTCAAGCAGGGCGCGACTGGTAAGATCGATCGCATGAGCAGGCCGAAAGGGTATTGGACCATTCAGTCGAGCGATTTGAGACAGTTGTTCACCTGCGGGCAAAGCAGCGATTGCCTTCAGCAAATCAAATGCTCGTTGTTCCGCCAAGTCGGCTGAAGCCTCGAGTTCCCCGACGGCGCTAACAAGTGCTTGCGGCGCTAAAACTGTCAGCGCCGTTGAGCCAAGATCACTGTTAGCGCTGAGCAGATCGTCTAGTGAGGTCACCTCCAATTCGCGCAGAGCGTTGTCTATTCGGGACGGGACGCCGTCCGTGAGACGAAAAATCTGACTGACCTTCTCCGGCTTGCTCAGCGCGTCGCCTGCCTGATCGCTGTCGCGTAGGTAGATTGCGACGTCTGCCTCATCGAGCGCCTTAAGCTCCGCAACCACAAACTGGGGCCCATTGCGCGGGGGCCGTTGCGCTCGAAGCAACACCTTCGTGCCGCTCGCAAACTCCGTAAGGATTTTAGCTAGCGCTTCGATATCGTGTTCGACCGGCATCTCGCCTGGCGCTGTGGAACGACCAACAGGAACATCGTTGAATAGAACATAGGAAGGGCCGACCGTTGAAATGTTCTCGCAAAGCGTTTCAAAACTTGCACCGAAGCGTGTTTGGGAATCATTGAGAAACTGTTCGCGAGTTTGGTATTCTGATAAATCAAAGCGGTAAGTCTTCATACCAATTTCGTTGAAATGAGCCTGGACCGCCGACAGAAATCCATCTTCACCCATACCCCAATCAGCCGCAATCCAAGCGATGCGAGTATGCTCCAGTGCACCGGCCACTCGATGGAGTTCTAGCCGTCGCACAGATCTATGAGCGGGTTCATTCGAAATGAAATATCTGATCTTTTCCAATTCACTCGCAATATTCGCTGCGGACCGCTCTAGCGTTACCGAAGGCGTGCTTTCGTTAATCGAGGTACTGGCCGATTTCTCATTGGCATCGGTGCGCGGATAGCGCTTCGTAAAGGACACGCCATCTTTTAGACCGAGTGCGATATCAGGCGTGAGATCCTGACTGCCATCTCTAAGTTTAGTCAGCACCCGTGGCCAGACGGTAATTTCGCGGTCGTTACCCTTGTTGAGTAGACAATTAGCCGAATAGCCTTGGATTCGTTGAGTATTCCTGTCTGAAAGATATTCTAAACCGAACAGCGCCGAAGCCTGAGCGTTCCGGCTCTCTCCTCCGCCCCCACGGGAAACCGTTGCAAAATCCTGTTCGTGCATATGACCGAACAGATGAAGATCAAATCGACCTGGAGGGTTTATGTCACTTCTCCAATGATCGCGAGCCTCTGGATGTAGCCAATCTGTTGGGTGGTGCGTCATCAGTAAATTGCCGTCGTTCTGATTGCACCATTCATCTGCATCTTGATCCGTAACTGCAAGCAACTGACGCACATCAACCGCAAGAGAGCCTTGAAAGTTGCCCTTGGCGAGGTGAAGCCAAGTGGAATTCAGGGCGACAATGCCAACGTGCCCAGCATCGAACGCAATTCGATAACTCGCGTCGCCGGGCATGACGCCATCCTTCATTGGTAGCGCGTGGCGACCGCTTTTAATCTGGAGGGCGCGCCAGTCGCGGTACGCTGCAAACGCGGCTTCAATAACGCTCGTTTGTTTAAATGCAGATCCATCGAAAAGCCCGTTTCGCAATACCTCAGCCTGCCAATAAGGTTGGAGCATAACCGCATCTAGCGGCGCCGGCCAAACAAGATCGTGATTCCCTGGAACTGTCACGAGAGTCGGAGAGGCCCCTAAAACTCTGAAGCGATTCCACAACTCCTCCAGAACTTGATCTAGTCGATCAAATTCCTCTCTTTGCGCTTGCTGCGTCAAATCTCCGGAGAAAAGTACCGCGTCCCACGGACCTGTGCTCTCAAATAGTCTCGAGAGGTCGTCTAAAAACTTCGTCTTGAACCGAGGCCACAACCAATCTTGGGTGCCAACGCCTACGTGAAGATCGCTTAAATGAAGCCAGCGGAAACCAGTCAAGTCGTATACCCCCTATTTTGCGATATGACTCAAGCCAGCCCTTTCCTACAAGCTTCAAAAATGCGATGTTCTCTATATGTTCGAGTCGCAGCCACCACCGGAGGACCCCGCCCTCCTCCTCCGCTTCACCCCCGTCCCCCTCGCCCGCACCCGCGCGAGCGGCTGGACCGCGGAGCGGCAGGTCGCATTCATCGCCGCGCTCGCGCGCACCGGCGTGGTGCGGGCCGCGGCGGCGTCGGTGGGGATGAGCGCGCGCTCGGCCTATGGCCTTCGCGCCCGCGCCGCGTGCACCGCCAACCGGCTGGTCGATGTCCCGCTTCCGCCCGATCAGCTCGCCGCGTTCGGCCCCGGCTGGACCTTCAGCTTCGCGCATGCCTGGGATCTCGCGCTGCGCCACGGGCTCCAGCTCCAGATGGAGGCGGCGCTGCCCGCGTCGATCGAGCCCGAGCGCGAGCCGATCATTCGCCGCGGGATGATCGTCGGCTGGCGCGAGAGGTTCAACACTCGGGTCGCGATGAACGCGCTGGGTGCATGGCGGCGCTACAATGAAGGCGCCGCGTACGATCACGAGCTGCGCATCGCGGAACGCACCCACCACCTCGCCATGTCGCTCGAGGCGCTCTTCGAAAAGGGCCCGGCGGAATGGCCCAGCCCGGCGCAGCTCAACGCCTCGGTGGGATGCGCCTGCTGCGGCAAGGTGCCGCGCGATCCGCCCGATGGCGAGGGGCCCGACGGGTTTCGCCGTTTCGGCCTGCTCGATCCCTATGGTCCCGCCGACCGGCCGCCGCGCCCCGCCGCCGAGCAGGATCGCGAGCTGCCGCCGCCGCGCCGGCCGCGTCCGATGCCGCGGATCACCGGGTTATGAAATTGCGCGCGCCCGCAACTTTTGTTCACGATTCGCGGGAAAAGTGCGAAGTTAAGCCGCGCAACTCCTACAAAGCGGGCGGTGCAGGGGCGGTGCAGCCGCGCTGCAACAAAGTGCAATATGCCTGTAACACAGCGCGTCCAGTGCCGCTCGTGCCGGCGTCAGGTCCCCTCCTTCCGCGCCGGCTCTCCCCGAACTACGGGGCGGCTCCGGCCGCCCCGCCTTTTCGCCTCATTCGGGCCGGTGGGACACCGCCTCGATATTGGTCCCGTCGGGATCGAGCACGAAGGCGGCGTAATAATCGGGATGGTAATGCGCGCGGATGCCCGGGGCGCCGTGATCGGTGCCGCCTGCCGCCAGCGCCGCCTTGTGGAACGCGTCGACCTGCGCGCGGCTGTCGGCGGTGAAGGCGATATGCGTGCCCTGCCCCACGGCCTCGTTGTCGCCGATCCAGAAGAACGGCTTGCCGTCCTTGCCGTATCCGATCGCGGTGCCGCCCGCCTCGGTCTGTTCGGGGGTGACGCGCATCAATTCGGCCACGCCCAAGGGGGCGAGCGCGGCGGCGTAGAAGGCGCTGGATCGCGCGAGGTCCGAGACGGCGAAACCGACATGGTCGAGCATGGCATCACTCCTCAGGGAAAAAGGTCCACGATTTCGGCGCCCTCGCCCTCCGCCGCGAGCAGCAGGGTGCGGTGGCAATGTTCGGGGTTGCGCTCGAAGCAGACGAGGGCGCTCGGCTTCTCCGCGGCGAGCGCGCGCATCTGCGCCGCCTCGGCCTGCGCCTCGGGCAGCCCGAGCTGGGTTTCGTACACCCGCTCCAGTGTCGCGACGTCGCCCTTCTTGGCCGCGTCGCGCCCCGGCTTGGGGGTGCCGAGATTCTTGAGGAGGACATAATCGATCCCCGCCTCCTTCAGGCTGGCGGCGAGCACGTTCTTCGAGAAGCCCGGGCGTCGCGAGAGCGGGACGGCGCGCACGTCGATCACGCGCTCGACACCGGCTTTCTGCAGCGCCGCGATGAACTCGGCCATCGTCGTCGCCTCATAGCCGATCGTGAAGATCCTCATGTCCGCAGGCTCCGCACCACGCCCCAGGCGATCAACGCCTGTCCGGCGAAATAGGTCGGCCAGATGAGCAGCCCCGGCAGCGGATTGCCCGCCCATTGCCCTATTCGCGCGAAGAGGAGCATGTCCGAGATGACGAAGAGCAAAGCACCGAGCTTGACTGTCCAAAGCGGAAAGCGGCTTGCCCATGCAGCCCCGCACATCGCGCCGAGGGCAGTGGCATACAACAAGACCCCGGGCAGATCAGCGGCCGGTATCACGAGCGAAGCGGGCGCGGCGCCGACCAGCGCCGTCACGATCAGGACCTGCAGAATCGGACCGCTCCGGTTGCGCAGGTACAGCGTCGCCGCGACGACATGCCCGGCAAGGAAGGCGACTGCCCCGATCGTCAGCCCATGCGTCTCGAGCAGCACGTCGCCGACCGCGCCCAGCGCCAGCGCCGCCGCGATCAGCCAGCCGTCGGTCGACCGCGCCTGCAATGCCGCCCAGAGCGCGAGCAGCCCTACCCCGGCACCTTTCCAGATGACGTCGACCGCCGGCGCGACGGTGATCCAGTGCGTGGCGTAATAGCTGCCCCCCGCGATCAGGGCGGCGAGGAAGAGCAAGCGGGCGGCACGGGTCTCCATGCGCCGAGCATAGCAAGGCGGCAGGCTTTGTCATGGGGCCCGCATCGGGCTATGCGGCCGCCGTGACTCATGACATCCACATCATCGGCGGCGGCCTCGCCGGCTCCGAAGCCGCATGGCAGCTCGCTCAGGCCGGGCACAAGGTAAAGCTCTCGGAAATGCGCGGCTCGGGCCATATGACCCCCGCCCACCACACCGACAGCCTCGCCGAGCTCGTCTGCTCCAACTCGTTCCGCTCGGACGATGCCGAGCGCAACGCCGTCGGCCTGCTCCATCGGGAAATGCGCGATCTCGGCTCGCTGATCCTCACCCAGGGCGACGTGCACAAGGTTCCCGCCGGCTCGGCGCTGGCCGTCGACCGCGACGGCTTCTCGGCCGGCGTCACCGCCGCGCTCGAGGCGCATCCCAACATCTCCATCGTCCGCGAGCGGGTGGACCAGCTCCCCGCCGAAGGCCTTACGATCGTCGCCACCGGCCCCCTCACCGCGCCCGGCCTCGCCGAGAGCATCGGCTCCGCCACGGGCAAGGAAGCGCTCGCTTTCTTCGATGCGATCGCCCCGATCGTCCATTTCGAGAGCATCGACTTCACCACCGCCTGGTATCAGTCGCGCTGGAACAAGATTGGTCCCGGGGGCTCGGGCAAGGACTACATCAACTGCCCGATGTCGAAGGACGAGTATCTCGCCTTCCACGCCGGCCTGCTCGCCGGCGAGAAGACCGAGTTCCGCGAGTGGGAAAACGTCCCCTATTTCGAAGGCTGCATGCCGATCGAAGTGATGGCCGAACGCGGCGTCGATACGCTCCGCTACGGCCCGATGAAGGGCGTCGGCCTCGATGATCCGCGCACCGGGCGCTGGCCCCATGCGGTGGTCCAGCTCCGCCAGGATAATGCCTCGGGCACCCTGTGGAACATGGTCGGCTTCCAGACCAAGCTGAAATACGCCGCGCAGGTCGAACTGTTCCGCACCATCCCCGGACTCGAAAAGGCCGAGTTCGCGCGGCTGGGCGGCCTGCACCGCAACACCTTCATCAAGTCGCCCGAGCTGCTCGATCCGACATTGCGGCTCAAGGCACGCCCGAACATCCGCTTCGCCGGTCAGATCACCGGTTGCGAAGGCTATGTCGAAAGCGCCGCGATCGGGCTGCTCGCAGGCCGCTTCGCCGCCGCCGAACTCGCCGGCCGGACGCTCGCCCCCCCGCCGCGCGAGACTGCCCTCGGCGCGCTGCTCGCGCACATCACCGGCGAGGCCGAGGTCGAGACCTATCAGCCGATGAACGTAAACTTCGGGCTGTTCCCGCCGATCGAGGGCCGCTCGAAAAAGGCCGATCGCAAGCTGATGTACACCAGCCGCGCCCGCGCGGCGTTCAGCGGCTGGCTGCCGGCCTAGTCCTCGGCCTCTTCCTTCGCGGGAGCCGCGGGACACACGCATCGCGGCCTGGCGCCGGGACGCGCCTTGGGTGCGGTGGCGAGGAACTCGGTGCGGCTCAGGGCGCCCGATTTGTCGGCATCGGCGCCGGCGAACTTGGTCGTGGTCTTCGCCGCCCATTCCTCGAAGTCGAGCCGCCCGTCATGGTTGGCGTCGAGCTTCGCATAGGCTTTCCGCCGCGACAGGAGATATTCCTCGCGAGTCACCGCGTCGTTGCGGTCCTTGTCATAGCGATCAAAGCGCTTCTGCTCGCGTGTCTTCGCGGTGGCGCCCGGCGCCTCCGGGGGAAGCGGGTCTTCGGCCGCGGCTGCCGCAACGTGTGCCGCCGGCGCGCCGGGCAGCTTCACAGGTGGTGCGGCGGAGCCGCGAAGCAGGAACAGACCAGCGAGCCCCAGCACCAGTGCCGCACCCGCGCCGACGAAATAGCGCCACATCGAACGTCTCCCCCGAGAGCCGGAGGAAACAAGCTACGCGCGTCACGCGCACTGGCAAGCCCCTACCTGCCGGTGAGGCGATGCCAGAATAGCCGGCCGACCCGGTGCGGGGCGCCGACAGGCGGCGCCTCGCCTGCCGGCACGCGCAGATCCAGTCGGGCCAGATGCGCGAAAGCCCCAAGCACCCGGCCGTTGCGGCTCCAACGTCTCGACAGGGCCTCTTTCAGCAGCGGCGCAGCGATGTCGCGCGCTTCCGCGGCCTCGTCGGGCGCCCGGAGGTGGCGCGCTAGATCGGCCAGCGCCCAGCCCTGCCCCGCCGCGGCGAGCGGATCGCTCGGCGCGGCGCCCATCGCCGTCCCGGCCACTACGAACAATCCCCCGCGCCCTTCGCCGAATCGTCGCAGAGCGTCGCGATCGAGCGCCTCTTCCTCGACCAGCACTTCCCATCCGTGCACGATCGGTACCAGCGAGGCGCCACGCACGCCTTTGGGCAGCATCTCGCGCGCCAGTGCCTGCAGCACCGGCTCCGCCGGAGCGGCCTCGCTGTCCAGCCTGGCCAGCGCCTCGCGCCACCAGGCGAGCCGCAACTGGCCCAAAGCGGGTTCGCGCGTCGTCCGCAGCAGTTGCGCCAGCGCGTCGTCGAGCGCGAGCAGCGCCTCCAGCGCGGCCCGTCCCGCCCGCGGCGCATAAGAGAGCGCGAGCGCGCGTTCCGGATTTCCTCCCGACGCTCCGGTCATTCCCGTGGCGCCCATAAGCCCGGTGTTAACCAGCTCGTTTTATGGGGTGTTAGCTGTGCGGGCGGCATGATGCCGCGTTGATCGGGGACCGGGGTCGCAAAGATGGTGGGCAAACGGCATAGCCTGGCGCAGGCAGAGGCGTTCCTGACGAGGTTCGCCCGCGATACGCGTGCCAACACGCTGGCGATCATGACAATGGCATTGATTCCTCTCGCGGGGATGGTTGGCGGCGGTATCGACATCAGCCGCATGTACATCGTCAAGACGCGCCTGCAACATGGTTGCGACGCCGGCGCGCTCGCCGGCCGCAAGGCGATGGGCGGCGGCAACTGGGTCCAGACCGTCAACGGTGACCCCAATTATCCCGAGAACACGGCCAAGAAGTTCTTCGACGCCAATTACAACAAGGACGCCTATGGCGTCGATCCGAATACGGTCGTCAAAACCTTCACCCAGTCCGCCGGCAAAGTGACCGGAACGGCATCGGCGACGGTGCCGATGACGTTGATGCGCATCTTCGGCAAGACCAACGAGACGCTCAGCGTCACTTGCGACGCCGAAATGCGGCTGCCGAACACCGATGTGATGTTCGTGCTCGATACCACGGGTTCGATGAACTGGTGCCCGAACGGCGACAGCAGCTGCAACGGCAATGCGAACTCGCGCATCGCCGCGCTGCGCACGGCGGTGAAATGCTTCTATCAAATCGTGGCGCGGCTCGACGTACCGGATGTCGATTGCGATGGCGACGAGCCGAGCGGCGGCACGGGCAGTCAGGTGCAGATCCGCTTCGGCTTCGTACCCTATTCGACCAATGTGAACGTCGGCAGGCTGTTGCCCAACGACTATTTCGTCGACAGCTGGACGTATCAGACGCGCGTGCCGCACCTTGCCGTTCCGCCCCAGAAGACCGAGACGCGCTGGGAAAGCTATGGCGGTGGCTCGCTTACCCAGAGCGACTGCCTCAAATTCATGAACAACCAGTCCTTTGGTTCCTTCACTCCGACTCCCGCCAATTCGGGCGGCCCCGCCCCTACACCCACGATCGAGTCGAGCTTTCCGAGCGACGGATCTGCCACTGATAACACCTCGAACGGCGAATGGGGCTGGTCATCGGGATCGAACTCGACCGAGAGCTGGGGCAATGCACCCGACCGCTCGACCGGTGGCAGCGACAACAAGAAGAGCTGCCGCCGCAAGAAGACGACCAAGACTACCTATTATGAGGAAAAGTTCGCAAACTGGACTTATGGCGCGCTTCCGGTCGACGTTAGCGGGCTCAAGGCCGGTGGCAGCAGCTGGAACAACAGCTTCACCATGCCGAGCTCGACTGCGGATCCTGATACGCCTTCGATCGCGGATCCCGTGACCGGCATCGGTGGAAAGGACATCCCGCAGGCGACGATCACCTGGTCCGGGTGCATCGAGGAGCGGTCGACTCCGAACGACGTCACCGATTACGATCCGATCCCGACGGATGCGCTCGATCTCAACATCGATCTGGTGCCGTTCGACGACGAGTCGCGTTGGAAGCCCGCATTGCCGCAGCTGATCTTCACGCGCGCATCCACCGACGGAGCAGAGTATAACGCGACCAGCTGGCCCGGTTCATGGTATGGAACCGCGGGGTGGAACAACGCCACTTCAAGCGAAACCACGCCAAACGACTACAGAAATGGTTCGAGATTCTACTGCCCCACGGAAGCGCGCAAGCTCCAGACCTGGGCGAGTGCGACGACGTTCCAGAACTACGTCAACTCGCTCAATCCGGACGGCAATACCTATCACGATATCGGTATGATCTGGGGCGCGCGCCTGATGTCGCCGACCGGCATTTTCAGGAACGAGAATGCCACCACGCCGAATGGCGGCGAGATCGAGCGGCACCTGATCTTCATGACCGACGGCGACACCAACGCGAACGACAACGATTATGCCGCTTATGGCCTGCCGTTCTTCGATCATCGTCAGACACCGGCGAACCCCACCAAGCCGCAGCTGGACGATCAGGTGAATCAGCGGTTTCTCGCGGTCTGCAATTGGGTGAAAAACTCGAACATCAAGCTCTGGGTGATCAATTTCGGCGAAGGGCAGGCCCAGGAGACCGTGGATCGGCTCAAGGCTTGCGCGAGGGACGGCGGAGAATATTTCGAGGCGACGGATTCGGTCGGCCTGCAGCGCACCTTCAAATCTATCGCGGACCAGATCTCGCAGTTGAGGCTCACCAAGTGATCTGCCCCGTTTCACACCTGCGCCGGATCGCCCACGACGAGCGTGGCGCCACCATCGTCGAGTTCGCGATCGTGGCGCCGGTGATGGGGCTATTGCTTCTCGGCGCATTCGACGTGGCGCACACGCTCTACATGCGCGCAGCGCTGCAAGGCGTCGTGCAGAAAGTCGCGCGCGACGCGACGCTTGAGTCCGGCCTCAGCGGCGCGACGCAGACCGCGCTCGACGACAAAGTGAGGAACCAGATCAAGACACTCGCCAACAACGGCACCGTCACGATCACGCGCCAATGGTATCGCAACTACGCGCAGGCTGCGAACTCCCAGTTCGAACCCTATACCGACACCAATCACAACGGCACCTGTGACGGCCCACAGGGCCTCACGCCGGGCGAACCCTATGAGGATTCCAACGGCAACGGCAGATGGGACGCGACGGGTGGCAACCTCAATCAGGGCGGCGCCAAGGATGCGGTGCTCTACACCGCGGCGGTCACCTATCCGCGCTTCTTTCCGCTCAACAATTTCATCGGCGGATCGAGCACGACCACGGTGAGAGCCCAGACGATCCTTCGCAATCAGCCTTATGGCGATCAGGGAACGCCCGCGGTGAGGAGCTGCACGTGAAGCACGGACTTACATTGTTCCGGACGGTCGCGCGGCGGTTCGGCCGCGACACCAGCGGGTTGGCGCTGCTCGAATTCGCCTTTTCGCTGCCGATCCTGCTGACGATGAGCCTCACCGGCGCGGAACTGACCAACTACATCATCACCCGGATGCGCGTCAGCCAGATCGCGCTTCAGCTCGCCGACAACTCCGCGCGCATGGGTTCGGGCAGCCAGCTCGAATCCAAGAAGGTCTATGAGAGTGATATCAACGACCTGCTCATCGGCGCCAATTTCCAGGCGGGCGAGCTGAACTTATTCGCTAATGGGCGCGTGATCGTATCGAGCGTCGAGCCGCACCCAACGACCGCGAACAAATACCGGATTCGCTGGCAGCGTTGCCAGGGCATCATGACCAGCTGGGCATCGAGCTACGGCACTCCCGTCACGGCGACCAGCGTAGACGGCGTAGGCCCTGGCCCCACCAGCCGGCAGATCATCGCGCCGCCCGATGGTGTCACCATGTTCGTCGAGGTGCGCTATCGATATCAGCCACTCATCAAGACTTCGCTGTCGCCGACGAGCGAGATCAACGAAGTCGCCTCGATGATGGTTCGCGATCGTCGCGATACGAGCGACGACAGCAAGATCACCGTCAATGGCGTCGAGCAGAACAATCCCAACCCGCAGCATCCGAACGGTGTCTACAAGGTCAGCGGCGTCACTGCCTCGACTTGCTGACGCGCCGACGGGGGCACCCCAGGCGCCCCGCCCCCTCGCTCATCCTTTGTACGTCACCTTCTTGACGGCCGCGACCACGCGCGCGGCGTCGACCAAAGCGAGCTTCTCGAGATTGGCCGCATAAGGCAGCGGCACGTCCTCGTTGGTCACGCGCAGCACGGGCGCGTCGAGGTCGTCGAAGCCCCGCTCCATCGCCACCGCCACGATCTCCGACGAGATCGAGCAGACCGGCCAGCCTTCCTCGACCACCACCATGCGGTTGGTCTTCTTGAGGCTCTCGAGCACGGTCGTGGTGTCCAGCGGTCGCAGCGTGCGCAGATCGATCACTTCGGCATCGATCCCCTCGCCCGCCAGCGTCTCGGCCGCTTCGAGCGCGACGCCCACGCCGATCGAATAGGATACGATCGTCACGTCCTTGCCCGCGCGCACGATCCGCGCCTTGCCGATCGGCAGGATATGATCGTCGAGCTTGGGCACCTCGAAGCTGCGGCCGTACAGCAATTCGTTCTCGAGGAAGACAACCGGATCTTCCGAACGGATCGCCGCCTTGAGCAGTCCCTTGGCATCGGCCGCGTCATAGGGGGCGATAACGATCAGACCGGGGACGCTGGCATACCACGGACCGTAATTCTGGCTGTGCTGTGCGCCGACGCGGCTCGCGGCGCCGTTGGGGCCGCGGAACACGATCGGGCAGCGCATCTGGCCGCCGGACATGTAGTTGGTCTTCGCGGCCGAGTTGATGATGTGGTCGATCGCCTGCATCGCGAAGTTGAACGTCATGAACTCGACGATCGGCTTCAGCCCGCCCATCGCCGCGCCCGTGCCGACGCCGGCAAAGCCATATTCGGTGATCGGCGTGTCGATCACGCGCTTGTCGCCGAACTCTTCGAGCAGGCCCTGCGTTACTTTGTACGCGCCCTGATATTCGGCAACTTCCTCGCCGATCACGAACACGCGCGGATCGGCGCGCATTTCCTCGGCCATCGCGTCGCGCAAAGCCTCGCGGACGGTCGTCTTGACCATCTCGGTGCCTTCGGGGATCGCCGGATCGGAGACCGTCGCCGCCTTGTTGCTTGCGAGCTGCGAAGTGCCGCTCTCGGCCTTTTTCGGCGCCGGCGCCTCGGATTCTTCCGCTTTCTGCTCGGTGGCCGGCGCTTCGGCCTTCGGAGCCTCGGCCGGGGGAGCAGGCGTCGGTGCGGAGGCATCCTCGCCTTCGCCCGCTATCGTCGCGATCACGGTGCCGACCTTCACATTGTCGGTGCCCTCGGCGACGACGATCGACGCGATCGTGCCTTCGTCGACTGCCTCGAATTCCATCGTCGCCTTATCGGTCTCGATCTCGGCGAGGATGTCGCCCGACTTCACCGTGTCGCCTTCCTTGACGAGCCACTTGGCGAGCGTGCCCTCTTCCATGGTCGGCGAGAGTGCCGGCATCTTGAGTTCGATCGCCATCTCAATAGGTCTCCACCAGCACGTCGGTGTATAGTTCCGCGGGGTCGGGTTCGGGGGTCTGCTCGGCGAAATCGGCGGATTCGTTGACTTGCCGGCGGATCTCCTGCTCGATCGGCTTGAGATCCTCTTCCTTGACGCCGAGCTTTTCGAGTTCGCGCTTCACTGCCTCGATCGGATCGGACTTCTCGCGAACCGACTGGACTTCCTCACGGCTGCGATACTTGGCCGGATCGGACATCGAGTGGCCACGGTAACGATAGGTCTTCATCTCGAGGATGATCGGGCCCTTGCCCGCACGGACCCAGGCGAGCGCCTCCTCGGCCGCGCCGCGGCAGGCGAGCACGTCCATGCCGTCGACCTGGATGCCGGGGATGCGGAAGCTCTCGCCGCGCTTGTACAGTTGGTCCTCGGACGAGGAGCGATTGACGCTGGTGCCCATCGCGTACTGGTTGTTCTCGATCACATAGATGATCGGGAGCTTCCACAGCTCGGCCATGTTGAACGATTCGTAGACCTGGCCCTGGTTCGACGCGCCGTCGCCGAAATAGGCCATCGCGACGCCGCCGTCCTCGTTATACTTGTGCGCGAAGGCGAGGCCGGTACCGAGCGAGACCTGGGCGCCGACGATGCCGTGACCGCCGTAGAACTTCTTCTCGGTCGAGAACATGTGCATCGAGCCGCCCTTGCCGCGGCTGATGCCTGCGCCGCGCCCGGTCAGCTCGGCCATGATCACCTTGGGATCGATGCCGTAAGCGAGCATGTGGCCATGGTCGCGATAGCCGGTGATCACCGAGTCCTTCTCACCGTCCAGCGCCGACTGCAGGCCGACCGCGACGGCCTCCTGGCCGATATAGAGATGGCAGAAACCGCCGATGAAGCCGAGCCCGTAGAGCTGCCCGGCCTTCTCCTCGAAGCGGCGGATGAGCAGCATCTGCTTGTAGAATGCGAGCAGCTCCTCCTTGGAGGCATTGTACCGCTCTGGTTCGTCGGGTCGTTCGCGGTTCGGTACCGCAGGTTCAGTGGACGCTTTGCGTGCCGGTGCTTTGGCCACAGGAAATCCTTATGCCCTAGGATAGGTCTGCGCGGGCCTATAGGCGCGTTTCCGGCCCGGACGCAACGTCAACGCGCGGCAAAGATCGGCGTTCATTCCGCGCGTTGCGCAAACGACACGCTTCCGTGCGCGCGAACGCCGGGATGGTAAAATGGGATACCAATTATCAGGTTGCCGGGCATCGCGAACCGCAGCCGCCCGCGACTATTTGTCGAGCGGAACGATCACTTCATCGGGGCGCGCCACATTGAGCTCTTTCCGCACCAATTCATCGACCATGTCCGGATCCGCACCGCGTTTGGGATCGAGCAAGTCGACGCGGTTCTTGAGCTCCGCCCGCTTCTTGGCCAGCGCGGCATATTCCAGATTCTTCTGCGCGAGCTCGACCTTCAGCTCGCGCGCCGCGACGATCCCCGTCGGCCCCAGCACCGCGTTATAACCGAAAAAGCCCATGGCGATCAGCACCCCGGCGGGGAGGCCCGCGCGGCGGAGAAGCGTATTGATTGGAGAAGTGCGCGCCATCGAGTTGATTCTCGCGTAACCAGAGTCGTTAATCAAGGCCGCAGTTTCACTTAGCCTCTGGAAGCCGGCACTATCGTTGATCGCTCCCCTCCCGCAAGCGGGAGGGGAGCAGGAAAGGTCAAACCTTCAGCACCGACTTTCCTGCATAACGTGCCGCATCGCCCAGTTCTTCCTCGATGCGGATGAGCTGGTTGTACTTTGCGAGCCGGTCCGAGCGTGCCAGCGATCCCGTCTTGATCTGCCCGCAATTGGTCGCGACCGCGAGGTCGGCGATCGTCGCATCCTCGGTCTCGCCCGAACGATGCGACATTACGGCGGTATAGGACGAGCGCTGCGCGAGGCTGACTGCTTCGAGCGTCTCGGTCAGCGTGCCGATCTGGTTGACCTTCACCAGCAGCGAATTGGCATAACCGCCGTCGATGCCGCGCTTGAGGCGCTTGGGGTTGGTCACGAACAGGTCGTCGCCGACCAATTGGACCTTGCCGCCGATCGCGTCGGTCAGCGCCTTCCAGCCCTCCCAATCGTCCTCGGCCATGCCGTCCTCGATCGAGAAGATCGGGTATTTGGCGGCCAGCCCGGCGAGGAAGTCGACATTTTCGGCCGAGGAGAAGGTCTTGCCCTCGCCCACCATCTTGTAGGCCCCGTCCTTGTAATATTCGGTCGCGGCGCAATCGAGCGCGAGCATCACGTCGTCGCCGGGCTTGTAGCCCGCAGCCTCGATGCTCGCCATGATGAAGTCGAGCGCGTCGGTGGTCGAGCTGAGGTTCGGCGCGAAACCGCCCTCGTCGCCTACGCCCGTCGCGAGGCCTTTCTCGTGCAGCTTCTTCTTGAGCGTGTGGAAGATTTCCGAGCCGCAGCGCACTGCCTCGACGATATTCTCGGCGCCGACCGGCACGATCATGAATTCCTGGAAGTCGATCGGATTGTCGGCGTGCTCGCCGCCGTTGATGATATTCATCATCGGCACCGGCAAAACGTGCGCATTGACGCCGCCGACATAGCGATACAGCGGCAGTCCGCGCGCGTCGGCGGCGGCTTTCGCCGCTGCGAGGCTGACGCCGAGGATCGCGTTGGCGCCCAGCCGGCCCTTGTTCTCGGTGCCGTCCAACTCGATCATTGCGCGGTCGAGATCGGCCTGGTCCTCGGCGTCGAGCCCGAGCACTTCCTCGGCAATCTCGCTATTGACCGCCTGCACCGCGGCTTCGACACCCTTACCGAGCCAGCGCTTCTTGTCGCCGTCACGCTTTTCGACCGCCTCGTGCGCACCGGTCGAAGCGCCGGAAGGCACCGCGGCACGGCCAAAGCTGCCGTCCTCGAGCAGCACATCGACCTCCACGGTTGGATTGCCCCGGCTGTCGAGGATCTGGCGGGCATGGATGTCGATGATTGCGGTCACGTAACGGTCTCCCTACTTAGGGTATATCGGGATTGCCCAAGGGCGCGCGCGAGCCTCTAACCGCTCCTGTGCTCCCGGGCAACGCAGAGGATGGAACCCCGGCTGATGGCTATGGTTGTCTGCATGCGAAACAGAAAGGGCCCACGGCATGGCTGACAAGAAGAACTCCGACGAGACCGCAACCGGCGAGATCAGCCCCGCGATCACCTTCGAGGCAGCGGGCGATACCCAGGCCACACCAGGCGCGACTCAAAAGCTCAAAGACGAGGCGTCGAAGCTGGGCACGCAGGCGGCCGACCGCGCCCGCGCTTTTGCCGGCGAGAACAAGGAGCGCGCCACCAATGCGCTCGATGAGGTCGCCAAGATGTTCGAGGGCGCCGCTCTCGACGTCGATGCGCGGCTCGGCGAGCAATATGGCAAATATGCCCGCTCCGCCGCCCAGGGCATTTCGAATTTCGCCGAGAGCCTGCGCGGCAAGGAAGTGGACGATCTCTTCAACGACGCGACCGAGCTGGTGAAGAAGAGCCCGGTGATCGCCGTCGGCGCTGCCGCCGCGGTCGGTTTCGTTGTCGCGCGGCTGATCAAGTCTGGCGTCGACGCGGCCTCCGAAACCACCGACGCCTGACGGGATAAAGGGGGGTGAGCGAACCAGAGGCAGAGGAAGAAGGCATCGGCGAGCTGATCGGGCGGCTCGTCGAAGACGGCAAAGGCTTCGCCCGCGCCGAGATCGGCTATTATCGCACGCTCGCCGCCAGCAAGCTCGGCGAGGCTAGAGCGGGGTTGATCCTCGGCATCGCCGCGCTGGTGATCGCGCTCTGCTCGGTCACTGCGTTGCTTGTCGGGCTGATCCTGTCGCTGACGCCGCTGGTCGGCCCGGGCCTCGCCACGCTGATCGTGATCGTCGTGGCTTTGGCGTTGGCCGGTCTGCTCGGGTGGTTCGCCTACCGGAATGTGGCGCGCCTGTTCGGAGGCAAATCATGAGCGATCCCCAGCTGATCGCCGCAGAGGCGCAGGTCCAGGCAGCGCGCTCGCGCCTGTTTTCCACTCTCGGCGAGGTGCAGGAGCGGCTCAAGCCCTCCAACCTCGCACAAAATGCCGTGGAGACTGCCGTGCAGGGCGTCGCCTCCACTGCGCGCAAGGGCGCCGAGGCGGTCCGCTCGCGTCCCTTCGCCGTCGCCGCGATCGCCGGAACAGTTGGGCTGGTGTTCGCGCGGGGGTGGATCGCCGACATGCTTCGCCGCCGCAATGAAACCGCCCCGGCCGCCGATGGTTTGAACAAAAAGACATCCGCGAAGCCCGGGAAGAAAGGACAGCCCAGATGAGCAACGACAATGTGAGCGCACCCAAGGCCGCCAACCAGAATGGCGGCGCCCGGGGTCGTGCGGCGAAGGCTGCCGAAGGGATTGGTGACAATCCGGTCGCGCTCCTCGCCGGCGGCATTGCGCTCGGCGTGGTCATCGGCATGTTGCTGCCCCGGACGGCGAAAGAGCGCGAGCTGCTCGATCCCGTCGGCCGCCAGCTCGCCGATCGCGCCACCGCCACCGCGAGTGCGGTGAAGCAGGCCGGCAAGCAGGAGATCGAATCGCTCCTCCCCGGCCGCGACGCCACCAAGGAGCGCGCCACTGCACTGTTCGGCAACCTTCTCGACGCCGCCAAGGGCGCGGGGCAAAAGGCCTAAGGGCGAGATCGGGGTTGAGCGGTTGCGGCTTTGCCCGGTAAGGGCAGGTCAAACCGCTCTCCCCAGGAGTATCGATGAGCAAGCTTCACCTCGTCTTCGGCGGTCGTGTGACCGACCCGCAGACCCTCGACTTCACCGATCCGACCAGGCTCGACGTGGTCGGAATCTTCCCCGATTATGCCAGCGCCGAGAAGGCATGGCGCGCCGCCGCGCAGCGGACGGTCGACGATGCCGAGATGCGCTATGTCGTGGTCCATCTCCACCGGCTGCTCGAGCCGGACCTGGAGAAGCCGGCGGCCTGAGGCCTCAGGCCCGCCGCCATCTCCACATCAGCAGCGGCTTGGCGAGGGCGAGACCGGCGACGAACCCGCCGATATGCGCCGCCGCCGCGACTGCCACGCCCGCGCCCAGGAACGCGAACGCGGTCAATAAATTGACCACGGTCCACGCGGCCGCCAGCCACAGCACGTGCACTGCCTGCGCCGGGATCGGGCCGATCGCGCGCGCGCGCGAGCGGCCGAACAGCAGCGAATAAGCGCCGACCACCGCCGACGCGGCGCCGCTAGCGCCGATCATCGGCGTCATCGACATGGGATCGGGCAGCCACTGCGCAATCGCCGCCGCATAGGCCCCGACGACATAGAGCACGACGATGCCCGCCGGGCCGACCGCCCGCTCGGTCTCCCTGCCCGTGAAGCCCAGCATCAGCATGTTCATCGCCAGGTGGAAGATCCCGGCATGGAGCAGAGCGCTCGACAATGGGGTGAGCCATACTGGCACCGCCCACATGTCGTCGATCACGAAACCGCTCAACCGGCGCGGAATGAACCCGCCGGCATAGGCCGCCACCACCTCATGATTGCCGAGCGTGACGGCAAGGCTGATCGCCGCCGTCACCAGCACGATGATCGAAGTCGCCGACAGTCGGCGCATTGCCGGCCTCAGATGAATTCGATCTTGGAAACCAGATAGTAGCGGTCGCCCGCAGGCACCGACACCTCGACTTCCTCTTCGACCTTGCGCCCGATCAGCGCGCGGCCGATCGGCGAGTTGTACGAGATGCGGCCCTTGCTCGCATCCGCCTCGGTCTCGCCGACGATCTGGTATTTGAGCGGCTTGTCGTCCTCGTCGAGCAACGTCACCGTCGCGCCGAATACGACCTTGTCGCCCGACAGGTCCTTGGGATCGATGATCTGGGCGCGGCTCAATTTGCCTTCGATATCCGAAATCGTGGCTTCGTTCTGGCCCTGCTGCTCCTTGGCGGCATGATATTCGGCATTTTCCGAAAGATCGCCGTGCGCGCGCGCTTCCTCGATCGCGTCCACGATCAGCGGACGTTCCGCTTTGAGGCGCTTCAACTCAGCGGTGAGCTTCTCATAGCCCTCCTTGAGCATCGGCATCTTTTCGACCGTCGCCATTCCATTCCGCCCTTCAAACGCCTCGATCCCCAAGCGTCCCACAAGGGGCACGCCCGCACATTAACATCGATTGGGGGAGATCAATTGTGCGATTGCGAATAATAAGACTGGAGCGGGCAAACATCAAGCGTCTGCCCAGAAAGCGCCGCAATCGCCCGCGCCGTCGCCACGCTGGCCGGTGCGGTGGTGAAGTACGGCACCTTCTGTGCCATCGCCGTCGCGCGGATGCTCGCCGAGTCCTTGAGCGATTGCCAACCCTCGGTCGAATTGAAGATCAAAGCGACATCCCCATCCTGGATCCGATCGACGATATGCGGCCGGCCCTGCGCAACCTTGTTCACCCGCTCGACCACAATGCCTTCGGCTTCGAGGTAATCGGCGGTGCCCCCGGTGGCGATGATCCTGAAGCCCAGGTCCGCGAGAATCTGCACGCCGGGAAGCACTACCGGCTTGTCGCTATCCTTGACGCTGACGAACAGCGTGCCGGAAGACGGCAGCACTGTCCCCGCGCCGAGCTGCGATTTGGCGAAAGCGGTCGCGAAATCGCGATCGATCCCCATGACTTCACCGGTGGACTTCATTTCGGGTGAGAGCACGGGATCCACACCGGGGAAGCGTGCCCAGGGGAAGACGGCTTCCTTGACGGCGATATGATCGATGTCGCGATCGATCTTCGGCAGGTCCCGGAGCTTCTCGCCCGCCATCACCCGCGCCGCGATCTTGGCGATGGGAATGCCGATCGCCTTGGCGACGAAGGGCACGGTGCGGCTGGCGCGCGGATTGACTTCGATGAGATACACTTCGCCGCCCTTGACCGCGAACTGGATGTTCATCAGCCCCTTCACCTTGAGCGCACGCGCAAGCGCGTCGGCTTGACGTTCGATCTCGGCAACGATCTCGGGCGAGAGGCTGTAGGGCGGGATCGAGCAGGCACTGTCGCCCGAATGCACGCCGGCTTCCTCGATATGCTGGAGCACGCCGGCGACCACCACATCGTCGCCGTCGGCGATCGCATCGACATCGACTTCGATCGCGTCGCGCAGATACTGGTCGATGAGGACGGGGGAGTCTCCGGACACCTGCACCGCGGTCTGGATGTAATCGTCGAGTTGCTGGAGCGTGTCGACGATCTCCATCGCGCGGCCGCCGAGCACGTAGCTGGGCCGCATCAGCACGGGAAAGCCGATCCGCTCGGCGGCCGCCACCGCTTCGTCGCGGCTGCGCGCGAGGCCGTTGGCCGGCTGCTTGAGACCCAATTTGGCGACGAGGTCCGCGAAACGCTCGCGGTCCTCGGCTAGGTCGATCGCGTCGGGGCTGGTGCCGAGGATGGGGATACCCGCGTCCTCCAGCGCTTGCGCCAGATTGAGCGGCGTTTGGCCGCCGAACTGGACGATTACGCCGACCAGATTGCCGTTTGATTTCTCGATGTCGAGGATTTCGAGCACGTCCTCGGCGGTCAGCGGCTCGAAATAGAGGCGATCCGACGTGTCATAGTCGGTGCTCACCGTCTCCGGATTGCAATTGACCATGATCGTCTCATAGCCCGCATCGGCCAGCGCGAAGCAGGCGTGGCAGCAGCAATAATCGAACTCGATCCCCTGCCCGATCCGGTTCGGGCCGCCGCCGAGGATGACGACCTTGTTCCGGTCGGTGGGCATCGACTCGTTCTCGGGCTCGCCGAAGCTCGGCGCCTCGTAGGTCGAGTACATGTACGGCGTCTTCGCCTCGAACTCGGCCGCGCAGGTATCGATCCGCTTGAACACCGGACGCACGCCCAGCCGATGGCGCAGTTTCCGGACGTCCGCCTCGGTCACCCCGCCGCTCATCGCCTTGGCGACTTCGCCGATCAGTCCGGAGCTGCGCGCCATCGTCTCCGATCCGCGCCGCATGTTGACCGACTTGAGCGCCAGATAAGCGAGCCTTTTGTCGCTGAAGCCCATCGCCTTCAATTTGCGCATGCCCTCGGCATCCTGCGGCAGCCCGTCCTGGCACACGGCCTCTTCGGCCGCGACGATCTCGGCGATCCGTTCGAGGAACCACGGGTCATAGGCGGTCAGCGCCTGCACCTCGGCGACGGTGAATCCCTCACGCAGCGCCTGCGCCGCGATCAGCAGCCGGTCGGGCGAGCGGATCGCCAGCGCCGCCTCGATCTCGTCGCGCGGCGCGCCGGCGAGGCGATCGACCTGATTGAAGCCGCTCAGCCCCGTCTCGAGCCCGCGCAATGCCTTCTGCATCGATTCATGGATGTTGCGGCCGATCGCCATGACCTCACCGACCGACTTCATCGCGGTGCCGAGCGTCGCCTCGGCGCCCTTGAACTTCTCGAAGGCAAAACGCGGGATCTTGGTGACGACGTAGTCGATCGTCGGCTCGAACGATGCCGGGGTCGCCCCGGTGATGTCGTTGGTGATCTCGTCGAGCGTATAGCCCACCGCCAATTTGGCCGCGACCTTGGCGATCGGGAAGCCGGTCGCCTTGGACGCCAGCGCCGACGAACGCGACACGCGCGGGTTCATCTCGATGACGATCAGGCGGCCGTCCTTCGGATTGACTGCGAACTGCACGTTCGAACCACCCGTTTCGACGCCGATTTCCCGGAGCACCGCGATCGATGCATTGCGCATGATCTGGTATTCCTTGTCGGTCAGCGTCAGCGCCGGCGCGACGGTGATCGAATCGCCGGTGTGGGTGCCCATCGCATCGATATTCTCGATCGAACAGATGATGATGGCGTTGTCCGCGCGGTCGCGGACCACTTCCATCTCATATTCTTTCCAGCCGAGCAGCGATTCCTCGATCAGCACTTCGGTGGTCGGCGAGAGATCGAGCCCGGAGCGCACGATCGCGATGAATTCCTCGCGATTATAGGCGATGCCGCCGCCCGATCCGCCCATGGTGAAGCTCGGGCGGATGATCGCGGGCAGCCCGACATGCTCGAGCGCGGCCAGCGCCTCGGCCTCGCTATGCGCGATCGCCGAGCGGGCGCTTTCCAGCCCGATCTTGGTCATCGCCTCCTTGAACTTCAGCCGGTCCTCGGCCTTGTCGATCGCCTCGGCATCGGCACCGATCATGATGCAGCCGAACTTCTCCAGCGTGCCGTCGTTCGCCAGCGCCAGCGCGGTGTTGAGCGCGGTCTGCCCGCCCATCGTCGGCAGCACCGCGTCGGGGCGCTCCTTCTCGATGATCTTGGCGACGATCGCGGGCGTGATCGGCTCGACATAGGTCGCGTCGGCCAGCTCGGGATCGGTCATGATCGTCGCCGGGTTCGAATTGACCAGGACGATGCGATAGCCTTCTTCCTTGAGCGCCTTGATCGCCTGCGTGCCCGAATAATCGAACTCGCACGCCTGCCCGATGACGATGGGCCCCGCGCCGATGACGAGGATGGAGGAGATGTCGGTGCGTTTGGGCATTAGTTACTCTTGCGTTCGATGGTGATCAGTGGCGGCTTCGCCACACGCGCCAGACAATTGAAACTTTGGTCCGACAGGCCACGCAGGTCGACTTCAAGCCGCGCCACGTCATCCGCATCTTGCGCCACGCCTTCGGACTCAAGGTTCCAGGAGTGGACACCGCACTGCTTGGCGAGAGCGACCAGATATCCGGAAGCAGTTTCGAACTTCGGGGCCGGATCAATGGGTTGAGGGTCCGGATGCAAGCCGGTCGGTTTGGCGAATTGCACAATCACGAGATCCGGAGCCCGATTGAGGGAAGCCCAAGCCCAGCCACCGAGCGACGCCGCGGCTACTACTGCGGCTCCCGCCGCGAATGGTTTGAGCCATCGACGGCTCACCCCATCATCCCCACGAACCGCTCGAACAGATACAGGCTGTCCTGCGGCCCCGGGCTCGCCTCGGGGTGATACTGCACCGCGAACGCCGGCCGGTCGGTCAGCTCGAAGCCGGCGTTGCTGCCGTCGAACAGCGACACATGCGTCTCGCGCGCGTTCGCGGGCAGCGTCTCGCCCAGCACCGCGAATCCGTGGTTCATGCTGGTGATCTCGACCGCGCCGTCGCTGAGCCGCTTGACCGGGTGGTTGGCGCCGCGATGGCCCTGGAACATCTTCGAGGTCTCGGCACCCACGGCCAGCGCCATCAGCTGGTGGCCGAGGCAGATGCCGAACACCGGCTTGCCGCTGTCGAGCATCGCGCGGATCACCGGCACGGCATATTCGGCGGTCGCGGCGGGATCGCCCGGGCCGTTGGAGAGGAAGAAGCCGTCGGGGGCGAAGCTCATCGCCTGCTCGAAGGTCGCCGTCGCGGGGAGCACGGTCACCCTGGCACCGGCCTTGACCAGATTGCGGAAGATATTGTGCTTCGAGCCGTAGTCGATCGCGACGATGTGGGGCCGTTTCTCGACTTCGCTCGAAACGAACGGTGGTTGGGTAGCGCTCTCTTCCTCCCCGTTCGCTTCGAGCGAAGTCGAGAAGCCTGTGTCCTCATACCCAAACCCCAGCCGCCAGACACCGCCTTCCCAGCCGTAATGCGTCTCGGTGGTGACTGCGATGGCGAGATCCATGCCCTCCAGCCCCGGCCATTCGCGCGCCATCTGGAGGAGCAAAGGAATGTCGAATTCACCGCTCGCCGAATGCGCGATCACGCCATTGGGCGCGCCGCCGGTGCGGATGCGGCGGGTCAGCGCACGCGTGTCGATTCCGGCGAGGCCGATCCGCGCATGCTTCTTCATCCACGCATCGAGATGCTCGTTGCTGCGGAAGTTGCTCGGCTCGGTCACGTCCTCGCGGACGATCATCCCCAAAGCGTGCGGCTCGTCGGCCTCGACGTCGTCGGGATTCGCCCCGACATTGCCGATATGCGGAAACGTGAAGTTGATGATCTGCCCGGCAAAGCTCGGATCGGTCATGATCTCCTGATAGCCGGTCATCGCGGTATGGAAGCACACTTCGCCCACCGCCTGCCCTTCGGCGCCGAATCCCCTTCCCCACACCACGTCACCTGACGCCAGTACCAATACTCCCGTGGCTCCGGGAGGCGCAGACATGGGTTTGGCTTCGGCCATTAAGAGTGGCGCTCCAGTAAGGGTTGCGGCGATGTCGCTAAGTGGTGGCGGCTAGACCCCTCCCCGCCCCACGTCAACCGGTTCACGGATGCCACCGCATCGGCTAGGGCTGATCGCTTTCCGATTATCGAGAGAGACCATGATTCGCGACGACATCAAGGCCGCGCAGATCGCCGCCATGAAGGCCGGTGACAAGACGAGCCGGGCGGCCATCACTTTGATCCAGTCGGCAATCAAGAATCGCGACATCGAGGCACGCACCGGCAAGGCCCCGGAGGATGACGACGCCCTCGTGGTCGAAGTGCTCCAGAAGATGGTCAAGCAGCGCCGCGAATCGATCGATATGTACACCAAGGGCGGCCGCCAGGAGCTCGCCGACGCGGAAGCGGCCGAAGTCGCAGTGATCGAGCGGTTTTTGCCAAAGCAGATGACCGCGGAAGAGACGAGCGCTGCGATCGAGGCGATCAAGGCCGAGCTGGGCGCGTCGGAGATGAAGGACATGGGCCGGGTGATGGCCGAACTGAAGGCGCGGCACGCGACGACGCTGGATATGAGCAAGGCGAGTGCCGCGGTGAAGGCGGCTTTGAGCTGAGAGCCTCAAACCCCCTCCGTTCGTTTCGAGCGAAGTCGAGAAACGGAGACTTGGGACAGGCTTCTCGACTGCGCTCGAAGCGAACGGCGGGGATCGGATGGCGTTCTGGGCCTACATGTTGAGATGTTCGGATGGCCGGTATTATACCGGCCACACCGATAATCTCGAACGCCGGATTGGTGAGCATCAGAGCGATGTCTGTGACTACACTTCGCGACGGCTCCCGGTGGAACTGGTGTGGAGCGAAGCGTTCGTCAGCCGGATCGAGGCGCTCGAAGCCGAACGTATCGTGGGTGGATGGTCCCGCGCCAAGAAGGAAGCGCTGATCGCTGGCGACTGGAAGCGCGTGTCCTTCTTCGCCCGGCCGCCTGCAGAGCGTTTCTCGACTTCGCTCGAAACGAACGGAGAGGGAAAGGCATCCTCTCCCGCAACTTCACCGTTCGTTTCGAGCGAAGTCGAAAAACCTGAGGCAGCAGCCCTAGGCATATCGAGAAGCCCCAAATGAGCCTCACCCCCCAATTCCTCGACGAGCTCCGCGCCCGCACGCTCCTCTCCGGCCTCATCGCCAAGACGGTAAAGCTGCAAAAGGCCGGCCGGGAGTTCCGCGCCTGCTGCCCGTTCCATCAGGAAAAGACCCCCAGCTTCTACGTCAACGACGACAAGGGCTTTTATCACTGCTTCGGCTGCTCGGCGCATGGCGATGCGATCCGCTGGATGACCGACCAGCGCGGGCTTCCCTTCATCGACGCAGTGAAGGAGCTGGCCCAGGCCGCGGGCATGGAGATGCCCGAGCAGGATCGCCGCTCCGCCGAGAAGGCCGAGCGCGCCAAGGGGCTGCACGAGGCGATGGCCGATGCCGCAGCGTGGTTCATCGACAAATTGAACGGCATCGAGGGCGCCGAGGCGCGGAATGTCCTCAAGCGCCGCGGGATCACCGAGGAGATCGCGCGTTCCTTCGGCCTCGGCTTCGCCCCCGATTCGCGCGGCAAGCTCAAGGAAGCGCTCAAGGGCTATGGCGACGCAATGCTGGTCGAGGCCGGCATGCTGATCCAGGTCGAGGAGAAGGAGCCCTACGACCGGTTCCGCGGCCGGCTGATGATCCCGATCCGCGACGTCCGCGGCCGGACGATCGCCTTCGGGGGCCGCATCATCGGCGACGGCGAGCCGAAATACCTCAATTCGCCCGAGACCCCGCTCTTCGACAAGGGCCGCACGCTCTACAATCTCGATCGCGCACAGGCTGCCGCGCGCAAGGCGAACCGGATCATCGCCGTCGAAGGCTATATGGACGTCATCGCGCTCGCCCAGGCCGGGTTCGGCGAAGCAGTCGCCCCGCTCGGCACTGCGCTCACCGAGCACCAGCTCGAGCGGCTATGGCGGATGGCGGACGAGCCCCTGCTCTGCTTCGACGGCGATTCGGCCGGGCAGAAAGCCGCGCTCAGGGCCGCGCATCGCGCGCTGCCGATGCTTCAGCCGGGCCGGAGTCTCGCCTTCGTCACTTTGCCCGACGGCCTCGATCCCGACGATCTCGTCCGCACCAGGGGCGCCGCCGCGTTCGAGGCCTTGCTCAAGGCGCCGCAGCCGCTGGTCGACCGGATCTGGCAGAGCGAGGTCGCCGCGGAGCCGCTCGACACCCCCGAGCGCCGCGCGGGCCTGAAGCGCCGCCTTAGCGAACTCGCCCAGGCGATCGCCGATCCCAACGTCAAATCGGAATATCAGGCCGAGTTCCGGCGCCGTTTCGACGATCTGTTCGCGCGGCAACCGCGCGAATTCCGGCCGCAGGGGTCCCGCACGCGCCAGAAAGGCCCGTGGAAGCCCCCCGAGGCCATGCCCGGCATTACGATGCGCGACGTACGCTCGGGCGGGATCGATCCCGTGCTCGCCAAGGCCGTGCTTGCCGGGCTGATCCGCCATCCCGCCGAGATCGCGCGTCATATGGAGGTGCTGGGGTCGCTACGCAGTGCCTCGGGCGCGCTCGGCAAGTTGTTCGAGGCAGTAATCGACGTCGCATTGGAAGACCGGCAGCTTGATAGCGGCAAAGTCCTCACCATATTGGCGCGATCCGGATTTGATTCTGTGGCAAGCGACCTCTTGAGAGCCGACACGCTTCCTTTCTCCTTCACCCGCTCTCAGGCGGACGAAGCGAGGGCGCGTGAAGACTTGAACGAGGCCATAGCGGTGATGGTGGCGCGACCCGCGGTCGATGCCGCGCTCGCCGAGGCAACCGCGGCGTTGAGCAGGGATGGTTCCGAGGAAGCGTTCACTCGTCAGGTGGCGCTTTCACGGAAGCGCCAGGAGCTCGAAGCGCGGCTTGCGAATCTGATGCTTGCGGACGAAGAAGATTTCGACGATTAGGGCGGCGTATAATGCCGCCATCTTGATTTCGAGGGTTATTGATGGCGAAGGCTAATGGCGGCAGCGGCGACGACACCACGATTGACGTGGGCGACGCACCGCTGATCGATCTCAACGAAGGCACGCTCAAGAAGCTTGTCGCCCGTGCGAAGAAGCGCGGCTACATCACCGTCGATCAATTGAACGAGATGCTGCCGCAGGACCAGATGTCCTCCGAGCAGATCGAGGACGTGATGTCGGCGCTCAACGACATGGGCATCAACGTCGTCGAGAACGAGGAAGGCGGCGAGGACGAGCAAGCCGAGGACGATACCCCGGACGAAGTCGATGCGCCCGACAGCGGCGGCGACGAACCGGCTTTCGAAGCCGCGAAGAAGAAGGAGACGGTCGATCGCACCGACGATCCCGTCCGCATGTATCTTCGCGAGATGGGCGCGGTCGAATTGCTCAGCCGCGAGGGCGAGATCGCGATCGCCAAGCGGATCGAGGCCGGCCGCGACACGATGATCCTCGGGCTCTGCGAGTCGCCGATCACGTTCAATGCGATCATCGGTTGGTCGAACGCGCTCAACGAAGGCACGATGCAACTGCGCGAGATCCTCGATCTCGACGCGATGCTCTCCAAGGGGCCGTCGGCCGAGCAGGTCGAGGGCGCCGAGGAAGACGATAACGGCGAAATCAGCGAGAAGACCGCCGGCGCGTCCTTCAAGGAAGAGGAAGAGCCCGAGGAAGTCGCCGAGGAGGAGGACGAGGACTCGATGACCGAGCGCCGCGCTCCGCGGATCTCGGACGACGAGGAAGAGGACAACACCCTCAGCCTCGCCCAGATGGAAGAGACGCTCAAGCCGCAGGCGCTCGAGAAGTTCGCCAACATCACTTCGGTCTACAAGAAGTTCTCCAAGGTCCAGCAGGCCCGCCTGGACGCGATGGCCGCGGGCGGCGAGCTGCCGGCGACCGAGGAGCGCAAGTACCACAAATTGCGCGAGGAACTCACGGCGGAAGTCGAGAGCGTCCAGTTCCACAACGCCAAGATCGAATATCTCGTCGATCAGCTCTACAGCTTCAATCGGCGCCTGACCGCTTTGGGCGGACAGATGCTGCGCCTCGCCGAGCGCCACAAGGTGCCCCGCAAGGACTTCCTCGATCGCTACGTGAACCACGAGCTCGACGAAGGCTTCATCGCCACGGTGGAGAAGCTCGACAAGAAGTGGAAGGCGTTCGCCGAAAACGAAGCCGGCGCCGTCGATCGCATCCGCGTCGAGATTGCGGAGATCAGCCAGGCGACCGGCATGGCGCTCGCCGAGTTCCGCCGCATCGTCAACATGGTGCAGAAGGGCGAGCGCGAGGCGCGTATCGCCAAGAAGGAGATGGTCGAAGCCAATCTCCGCCTCGTGATCTCGATCGCCAAGAAATACACCAATCGCGGGCTGCAGTTCCTGGATCTCATCCAGGAGGGGAATATCGGCCTGATGAAGGCGGTCGATAAGTTCGAATATCGCCGCGGCTACAAATTCTCGACCTATGCCACCTGGTGGATCCGTCAGGCGATCACGCGCTCGATCGCCGACCAGGCCCGCACGATCCGCATCCCGGTCCACATGATCGAGACGATCAACAAGCTGGTCCGCACCAGCCGCCAGTTCCTCCACGAGCAGGGCCGCGAGCCCACGCCCGAGGAAATGGCCGAACGCCTCTCCATGCCTTTGGAGAAGGTTCGCAAGGTCATGAAGATCGCCAAGGAGCCGATCTCCCTCGAAACGCCAATCGGCGACGAGGAGGATTCGCACCTCGGCGACTTCATCGAGGACAAGAACGCCGTGATCCCGGTGGACGCCGCGATCCAGGCGAACCTCAAGGAGACGGTCACCCGCGTCCTCGCCTCGCTCACGCCGCGCGAGGAGCGCGTGCTGCGCATGCGCTTCGGCATCGGCATGAACACCGATCACACGCTCGAGGAAGTCGGCCAGCAATTCTCGGTCACGCGCGAGCGCATTCGCCAGATCGAGGCCAAGGCGCTTCGGAAGCTCAAGCATCCGTCGCGGAGCCGCAAGATGCGGTCGTTCCTCGACCAGTAAGGCGCAGAGCCACCCTGCGAAAAATAGAACGGCCCCGGAATCGCTTCCGGGGCCGTTCTGGTTTTCGCGACGGACGATTGAAACCGCCTGTCCTGAACGTCTCCCGGCCATTTGGCGGCCAGAAAACGCCCTCCCCCCGGATCGAAAACCGGTCGCTCGCGTGCGCGCTACCGCACCTCTGGTGCAGTCGGCAGCAACGCCGAACTGTGCAACTTCGATAGCGGATCAGCACGAAACATGCGTTGAACGCATGTTCCGTCCGCTTGTGCGGAAGTTTCAGGGAAGCGAAATTAAGCCTGAAATCGGTCGGTTGGCGTGATTACCTCGGAACCGCGCGCCATACCGCCGCCGCCACGCCGCCACCGCCGACGCTGAAGGCCGGGCTATCGGCCTCGCCGTCGAGCCGTAGTACCAAGGCGGTACTCAAGGCAGATTCCCGATGGCGCGGCCTCGGCTGCGCGCGCATCACGTCATAGACGGCATAGCTGCCGCCGGCGCGGGCAGTAATCTCGGGCAGCGTCGATCCCGGCCCCCATGCCACCGGTTCCGACGCCTCACCATCGGTACGCTTTGCCGATTGTCCGGCAAGGACCGTTGCCTTGGGGAGTATCCGAGGCGTGGCAGCGGCGGGAAGCATGAACGGCCGGGAGGCGGCTCGAACACGCGCGGGTGGATCACGATCCGGTACGGCGGAGGCCTTGAGCATATTCGCGCGCGCTTTGGCGACGCCGGTTCGTTCGCCGGCAAGTACCGGGAACGACATTCCACACAGGATGACGCAGGCGACCACTGCCTTCAGCATCACCGTTTCCCCAAATCAGTGAAGTTTCCGGAGCATGACCCGCTTTGCCGGGAGCCGCAACCCGGCTCGGACTCATTCGGGCTTGTCCAGCCCTCACTCAGCCGTAAGTGCTTCAAAATCCTTGGATGCGAGCGGCCGTTCGAACTCGAGCCCCGCCTCGAAATCATGCACCCAGATGACGCGTGCGGCGCAGCGCCCGATTTTGGGAAGCGCGAGCCAGATCGTCACGCCTGCGCGGAGCTCGGAATAGGTCTGCAGCCGCACGCCGTTGACCGAGAGATCGACGACCTTGCACAATGCCCGATCGAGGCCCCCGCGCCCGATCCGTGCGTCGAGTGACACGTGCGCGCGCGGGCTCTTGCGCAAGCTCGGGCTCTCCGCAGGCTCGAATTCTGCAGCAAAGGGCGCCGACGATCCCATGCCGCAAAGGCTAGGCCGGCTCGGCTAACAGTGCGTTAAAAGAGTGTCCCGGCGAACCCCGGACCTTGCCCGAACCCGTTGGCCCGTCAGCAAAATCCGGCGTTCGCCGGGACGATCATCTCGCAGGCGGCCGCCCCCGGGCGGCGCGCGATTACTTCTTGCCGAGCGAGAGGCCGCCGAAGCGCTTGTTGAAGCGCGCGACCTGACCACCCTGATCCAGCATCTGGCCGCGACCGCCGGTCCAGGCCGGGTGCGCCAGCGGATCGATGTCGAGCGTCATCAGATCGCCTTCCTTGCCCCAGGTCGAGCGAGTCTCGAACACGGTGCCGTCGGTCATCTGGACCTTGATCATGTGGTAATCGGGATGCGTGTCTTTTTTCACGATTGAATTCCTTGGAAATGCCGCCGGTTTCCGACCGGAAGCGGACGCGCGCGGTTAGCAGAGGGGGTCGCCGAACGCAACCTTCCCTGCCCTGCCCGCGGAAAATTCAAGCCTTGGGCGGATCCGCGATCATCGCAGTGAACTCGCATTCGGTGGCGACGTCGCCGTCCAGCATCGCCTTGCCGGCGAACTTGCACACGCGCGAGCGCTTCTGGAGGAATTCCACTTCGAGGCGGAGCAGCACGCCGGGCTCGACCGGCTTGCGGAACTTCACGCCGTCGATCGACATGAAATAGACGAGCTTTCCCGACCCGACGAGGTCTAGGCTCTCGACGGCGAGCACGCCCGCCGCTTGTGCCAGCGCCTCGACCTGGAGCACGCCGGGCATGATCGGACGCCCGGGGAAATGCCCCTGGAAGAATTCCTCGTTCATCGACACGGCCTTGATCGCGACGATGCGCTGGTCGATCACCAGCTCCTCGACGCGATCGACCAGCAGCATCGGATAACGATGCGGCAGCGCCGCCATCACGCGCTGGATATCCAGCGGGCCGATGGAGACGCTGCCGGTGTCGTTCTCGCTCACCGAGGCTCGGCCGGCTTGGTGGGCTGCGTGGCGCCAGTGGCTGCCGGGGCGGTTCCAGCGGCCGCGGGACGCTGCTGCTGTGCAGCCGCCTGCTGCTGATAGGCCTGGAGCTGCGCAGCCTGGGCGATCTGCTGCTGGATCGCCAGCGTCTCACGCGACGGCTGCCAATCGGCCGGCGGCTGGATGCTCACGGTCGGCGCGACCTTGTCGATCTCGGCAGTGATCGCCTGGCTGATATTGGCCGAATCCGGTGCGTACATGAACACTTCCGGCGACAATACGACGCTGATCTTGCGGGCGTTCACCACGCGCAGCTGCGCGGCCTCGTACTGACGCAGGATCGACTCGATCGCGAACAGTTCCGCGCGGGCAGCGGGATTGCTCAGGCGGCCGAGATCGTTCTGCGCGTTGGTCTGCGCGGTACGGATCTTCTCGATCGCCGGATTCTTGGCGGTCTGCGCGGCCTTGCCTTCTTCCTCGCTGACCTTGCCGTCCTTGTTGGCGTCGAGCTGCGCGACGAGCGGCTTCAGCTCGTTCTCCAGCGCGGTGCGGCGCTGCTGCATCTGATCGAACGCCGCCTTGTAGGTGGTCGAGATCTGCTGGTTGGCGGCGCCGAACGCCTTGGAGGCGGCGACGACGCTGGTCGGGTTCGCATAAGCGATGCCCGCAACCTGGGCATTCGCCGGCGCGGCGAGGACAAGCGCCGCGGGAGCGGCGAGCATCGCTGCGAAAATAGCTTTCTTCGTAATCATCAGAACTGGGTCCCTACGTTGAATGTCACAAGCTTGGTATCGTCGCCCTTTTCGTGCAGCAGCACCTTGGCGACGTCGATGCGGAGCGGGCCGAACGGCGAATTCCAGTTGACGCCGAAGCCGACCGACACGCGCGGCCGCGCGGAATCGCCGACGAAGCGTTCGAGGAACGGTGCCGTCGGCACGTTATAGATCGTGTTGATCGAAGTGCCGACGCACGGCGCCGACGCGCTTGCCGAATAACCCACCGTACAGGTAGTCAGCGAGCCGGTATGGTCGCCGCTGCCGACGACGAAGAGCTGGTTGCCGCTGGCATCCTTGATGAAGTTGTCTTTCGGAAGCAGCGTCGGCGAGCCGTCCTGGTTGAAGAGCAGCTTGCCGGCCGAATCGGTCGCCTGGGTGAACTCGATCGTCTTGCCCGGACGGGTGATGCCGAACAGGCTGCCCGCCATCACGAAGATCGACGGACGCAAGCCCATCTCGGCCGCGCCGGCACCCAGCGGGATCTCGAGCTCGGCCTTGGCGAGATAATAGGCCTTGCCGCCCAGCGCGTCGTCGATGATCTGGTCGCGATCGGTGATCAGCGCCTGCGTGCCCGCCAGCGCATCGCCGGTATAAGCGATGCGCTGCACACGCGGGCCGACGCCGCGAATGTCGAAGCCGCGGAACTGCGGCTCACCGAGATAGAAGCGGTCGGTGATGCGGACCGGATCGCTGCCCTCCCTCCTCTTCTCGAGGCTGTGGATGTAGCCACCTTCGGCCGTGAGCGAGGCGATGAACCCGCTGCCGACGTTCCAGTATTTGGCGCCCTCGGCGCGCGCACGGAGATAACGCACCTCGCCGCCGAGGCCGGCGAAGTCGCCGCCGACGCTCAGCCGCTGGCCGCGGGTCGGACGCAGGCGGCTGTTGAGGCTGTCATAGATCATCGAAACGCCGACCAGCGACGTGATGCGGTTGCCCACGGCCTCGCAATAATAACGGCCCGCCTTGAGCGGATCGCAGGCGCCGTTGGTATAGAAGGACGACTTGTCGAGCGTCACATTGTCCTGCCGTAACGTGTAGCGGGCGGACAAAGTCCAATATTCAGTCAGCGGCAGGCCCGCGACGAGCTGTCCGCCGGTCGCGACCTGGCTGTACGTGGTGCTGCGATCGCTGCCGATATAATTGAACGCGTTATAGTCCTGGCGGAACAGCGTGCCGCCGAGCGCGATATTGGTGTCGAACAGATAGGGCTCGGTGAAGCCCAGCTCGACCGACTTCGAATAGCTCGAATAGTCGACCGAAGCCGAAACGGTCTGGCCCATGCCGCGGAAGTTGCGTTGACGGATCGACGCCTGGAGGATGAAGCGCTCGAGGCTCGAAAAGCCCGCCGAGAGCGTCAGCTCGCCATTGGGGCGCTCTTCGACATTGGCGGCGAGGACGATCCGGTCCGGTGCCGAACCTTCCTTGCGCTCGATCTCGAACTTGTCCTGGAAATAGCCGAGTGAGTTGATGCGATCCTGCGAGCGCTTGACGAGGAACGTGTTGAACGCGTCGCCCTCGGCTACGCGGAACTCGCGGCGGATCACCTTGTCCTGCGTCTGGCGATTTCCGGTGATGTCGATCCGCTCGATATAGGTGCGGTTCGATTCGCCGATGTGGAAGTTCATCGACATGGTCAGCGCTTCGCGGTCACGCTGGAAATCGGGCCGCACATCGGCAAAGGCATAGCCGAATGCACCCGCAGTCTCGCTGAGCTGCTCCACGGTGTCTTCGACCGCCTTGGCGTTATACCATTGGCCTTCCTTGATGCTCAGCGCAGTGGCGAGGCGCTTGTCGTCGAAATCGCGGATCGCGCTGTCGACGGTCACCGGGCCGAATTTGTAGCGCGGGCCTTCCTCCACCACGTACGTGATGATGAAGTCCTTCTTGTCCGGCGTCAGCTCGGCGACGGCCGAGATCACGCGGAAATCGGCATAGCCTTCGGTCAGGTAGAATTGGCGCAGCTTCTGCTGGTCGTATGCCAGCCGGTCCTGGTCGTAGCTCGTGTTCGAGCTCATCAGGTGCATCAGGCTGGCGGTCTTGGTCGCCATCTCGCCGCGCAGCTTGCCATCGGAGAACACTTCGTTGCCGATGATGTTGATCTGGCGGACCTTGGACTTGGGCCCCTCGGTGATCTCGAACACCACATCGACACGGTTCTGGTCGAGGCTGACCATCTTGGGCTCGACATTCGCGGCGAAGCGACCCTGGCGGCGATAGAGCTCGATGATGCGCGCAACGTCGGCACGGACCGCAGTGCGCGTGAAGATCTGGCGCGGTGCCAGCTTCACTTCCTTGCTGATCTTGTCCTGCTTGAGCCGTTTGTTGCCTTCATAGATCACCCGGTTGATCACCGGGTTCTCACGGATGCGGATCACCAGATCGCCGGTCTCGACGCCCTCGATCGCCACGTCGGCGAGCAGTTCGGACGCCAGCAGGTCCTTGATCGCCTGATCGACGGTCTCGTTGGTGTAGGTGTCGCCGGTCCGCAGGCGGGTATAGGACAGCACCGTCTCGGGCTCGAGGCGCTGTGCACCTTCGACGCGCAGCGAACGAATCGTGCGCACCAGCTGCACCGGCACGGGCGCAATGGCGGGAGCGGCGGCCTGCGGCGCGGCCGCCTGCGGAGCCGGCGCGGCAGTTTGCGACGCGGGTGCGGGCACCGTGGGGGCGGGGGCGGTCTGCGCATGCGCAAGTCCCGAGAGCATGGTGCCCGCGAGAAGCATCGCAGTGGCGCGTGCGCCGAAATGATTAGCCTTGATCGTCACATCCCACCCCAAGTCGGATTTCGAGTAATGCCGCTGCCCACGCGACGCCGGAACAACCGCCCCTGCCTTAACCGCATCAGCCGATCAACCCGGCCAGATTTCTCCAAACGCCAAATGCGCCCAGATCATTCAACGTCACCAGCAGCATCAGCGCCAGAATTGCGATCAGACCACCCCGGAAGGCCCATTCCATCACCTGTGGCTCCACCGGGCGGCGGCGTACGGCTTCGACTGCGTAGAACAGAAGATGCCCGCCATCCAGCACTGGAACTGGCAATAGGTTGATGAATCCGAGATTAATCGAAATGAGCGCGATGAGGAATGCGAACTCGATCGGTCCCAGCACGAGACGCTCGCCCGAGACCTGCGCGATCTTGAGTGGGCCGCCGAGCTCGGAGATCGAGCGGCGGCCAGTGATGATCTGGCCCAACCCGTCGACCGTCATCTGGACGATGTCGATAGTCTGGCGAATTCCGACGAGGGGCGCTTCGAGCAAGCCCACCGGCTTCACCACCGGATCGCTGTTGCCGATGCCGAGCACGCCGAGCTTGAAGCGATTGCCGAAGCGATCCACCTCTTCTCGTGTGCCGATCACCGTGTCGGCGGATAGGTTCTGGTCGCCGCGCGTGAATTCGATGCGCACCGGCTCATTCGGCCGAAGCTGCGTATACTTCACCATGTCGGTGAAGTTTTCGACGGAGCGACCGCCGAGCGCCGTGATCCGGTCACCAGGCTGGAGCCCCGCCACCGCCGCGGCGCTACGCGGCTGGACGCTGCCCACCACCGACGGTGTGCTGTTCTGCCCGTAAGCGAAGGCAAAGGCGGCGAGGATCAGGATGGCGATCACAAAATTGGCGATCGGCCCCGCCGCGACGATGATCGCGCGCTGCCATAGCGGCTTGGCCTGGAAGGTCTTCGCTCGCTCTTGCGCGGGGAGCGAGAGCCACTCGGGCGAAGGTTGGCTGGCCGGGTTCATGTCGCCGGCGAAGCGGACATAGCCGCCCAGCGGCAGCCAGCCGAACTTCCAGCGGGTGCCGCGCTTGTCGGTGATGCCGATGACTTCGCGGCCGAAACCGATCGAGAATTCCTCGGCCTTCACGCCGAACCAGCGGCCGGCGAGATAATGTCCGAGTTCGTGGAGGAAAACGAGGGGCCCGATCACCAGCGCGAACGCGAGGACGGTGAGGAGGATACCGGGAGATTCGATCAAAGAACGCAGTCCTTCACACGCTCGCCCGCATACGCCCGCGCCTCGGCGTCGATCGCCAGCACGGCATCCAGCGAATCCGGGGCGGCCGGATCGTAGCGCGCCAGCGTATCGGCAACGATTGCGGCAATTTCAAGAAATGCGACACGTCCGGCAAGGAATGCGGCGACGGCCACTTCATTGGCGGCATTGAGGATCGCCGGGCGGGCTCCGCCTGCGGAAAGGGCATTGCGCGCCAGTGTCAGGGCCGGAAAGCGCGTCGGATCCGGCGCCTCGAAGTCGAGCCGCCCCACGCGCGCGAGATCGAGCGCTTCGCACGGCGTCGCCATACGCTCGGGCCAGGCCAGCGCATAGGCGATCGGCGTGCGCATGTCGGGCGTGCCGAGCTGGGCGAGTACCGACCCGTCGACATATTCGACCATCGAATGCACCACCGACTGGGCATGGACGAGGATGTCGAGCTGGTCCGCGCGCACCGGAAACAAGTGAAAGGCCTCGATCAATTCGAGCCCCTTGTTCATCATCGTCGCTGAATCGACCGATATCTTCGCGCCCATCGACCAATTGGGATGCGCCACGGCCTGCGCAGGCGTGATGGTGCGCATCGCTTCGAGCGGCGTGGCGCGGAACGGCCCCCCGCTGGCAGTGAGGATGATCTTCCGCACGCTGCGCGGCGCGGTGCGGTCGAGGCACTGGAAGACGGCGTTGTGCTCGGAATCGACCGGCAGCAACGTCGTCGCGTGCGCCTGCGCCGCCGCCATCATGACGTCGCCCGCCGAAACCAAAGCTTCCTTGTTGGCGAGCGCGACCGTGCCGCCCGCCTCGAGCGCCGCCATCACCGGCTTGAGACCCGCAGTGCCGACGATCGCCGCCATCGTCCAGTCGGTGCCCATGCGTGCGGCCTCGCAGATCGCGTCGGCCCCTGCCCGCGCCTCGACACCACTGCCCGCGAGCGCATCGCGAAGCGGCGCCAAGCACGTTTCGTCCGCGACCACGGCGACTTGCGAGCGGGTGCGGATCGCCGCAGCGGCGAGCTTTTCGACGTCGCGATGGGCGGTAAGCGCGACAATTTCGAACTTTTCGGGCGCGCGTTCGATCAGGTCCAGCGTCGAACTGCCCACCGAACCCGTGGCACCCAGGATCGTGACCCGTTTCATCAGGTCAGCACCAATACCAGCAAAGCCGCCACGGGCGCCACGACGACGAGCCCGTCGAGCCGATCCATGATCCCGCCGTGCCCGGGCAACAAATTCCCCGAGTCCTTCACGCCCGCCAGGCGCTTGAGATGGCTCTCGAAGAGATCCCCCATCTGCGCGAGCGCGGCGAGCAAGGGCGTGGCGACGACCAGCACCCACGGCAGGCTGAACCAATAGTTCAACAACCCCGCGAACAACCCCGCACTGATCACTCCTCCGACGAACCCCGCCCAGGTCTTGTTCGGACTGATCGCCGGCGCCAGCTTCGGCCCGCCGATCGCCCGTCCCGCGAAATAGGCGCCGCTGTCGCACGCCCAGACCAATGCCATCGCCCAGAAGGTGTAGAGCAATCCGTGCGGGTCCTGTTCGCGCAACGCCAGCAGCGAAAGCACGGGAAGCCCGGCATAGAGCACGCCGCCGGCAAGCGACGGCCGCCGCGTCACTGCTCCGATGAAGAACATCGCACCGATCAACAGGCCGAGCGCCACGAACCCCGGCCCTGCCGCCAGCCCGGGCGCCATGATCGCCAGGGGCACCGTCAGGGCATATTGCGCGAGCCGCTTCTGCTGCGCGTTCGCGCCGGTCAATTCGGCCCATTCGCTCATCATCAGCAATGCGACGACGACGATGACGATCCAGAATCCCAGCCCTCCCGCCCAGAGCGCCACCGCAGCGAGCCCAATGAGCGCAAGGGCGACGACCAGACGCGTCGCGAGATCCGATTTGGCTTTGGTCACAAGCCTCCGAAACGCCTCTGGCGTTGGCCGTACCGGTCGATCGCGTCGGCAAGCGCCGCCTCGTCGAAATCTGGCCAGAGCGTGTCGACGAACAGCAATTCGGCATAAGCCGCCTGCCACAGCAGGAAATTCGACAGGCGATGCTCCCCGGATGTGCGGATCAGCAAGTCGAGCGGCGGCAGGTCGGCGGTTTCCAGCTCGGCTTCGAACCGTGTCTCGTCGATCGCGGCAGGATCGAGCGCGCCGTCGCGCACCTGTTCCGCCAGACGGCGTGCCGCGGCGAGGATTTCCGCCTGCGCGCCGTAATTAAGCGCGATCACCAGCGTCGGGCCCGGATTGGAAGCGGTGCGCGCGACGGCGCCGTCGATCATCGCGACGAGATCGGGTGCGAGGCTGCGCCAGCCGCCGATCACCCGCAGCTTGACGCCTTCGGAAACCAGCTCGTCGAGTTCGCTCGCCAGGAAATGGCGGAGCAACCCCATCAGGTCCCGGACCTCGTCCTCCGGACGCCGCCAATTCTCCGACGAGAAAGCATAGAGCGTCAGGACTTCGATGCCGAGCTTGCGGGCGGCGCGAGCAATGCGCCGGACGCTCTCGACGCCCTGCTTGTGTCCGGCGATCCGCGGCAGGAATCGTTTCTTCGCCCAGCGCCCGTTGCCGTCCATGATGATGGCGACGTGACGCGGGATCGTACCCGCCGGAAGGTCGGGAACGGGTCTGGCGGCCATGTCAGCCGGCCGGCATCGAAGAATGGCGAACGCCCGGCGTCACTTGCCCAGGATTTCCTTTTCCTTACTCGCCGCCGCAGCGTCGATCTCGGCGATCGTGCTGTCGGTCAGCTTCTGGACCTCGGTCTCGTGGCGCTTGCGCTCGTCCTCGCCGAAAACGCCCTTCTTCTCGTCGGTCTTCAGGCTGTCATTGCCGTCTCGGCGAACGTTGCGCACGGCGATCCGCGCCTTCTCGGCATATTGGTTCGCCAGCTTGGCGAGCTCCTTGCGGCGCTCCTCGGTCAGATCGGGGATCGGCAGGCGCAAGGTCTGGCCGTCGACGATCGGATTGAGGCCGAGGCCGGCCGAGCGGATCGCCTTGTCGACTGGGCCGACATTGGTCTTGTCCCACACCTGCACCGAAAGCATGCGCGGCTCGGGCGCCGAGACGCTCGCGAGCTGGTTGATCGGCATGTGCGAACCATAGACCTCGACCGAGACCGGATCGAGCAACGTCGTCGACGCGCGGCCCGTGCGCAGGCCCTGGAGGTCGTGCTTGAGCGCCTCGACCGCGCCGGCCATGCGGCGCTCGAGATCTGCCTTGTCGTAAGCGGCCATTTTACGGCTCTCCCCTTATGCGGATACTGGTTCGTTCTGGACGATCGTCGAGGCGCCCTCGCCGCGCAGCACGGCCGAGAGATTGCCTTCGTCGCGGATGTTGAACACGACGATCGGAATGTTGTTGTCGCGGCAAAGCGCGACCGCAGACGCGTCCATCACTTTCAGATTGTCTGCGAGGACGCGGTCATAAGTCAGCGTATCATAACGCTTTGCGGTGGGAACCTTCTTGGGGTCGGCATCATAGATGCCATCGACCGAGGTGCCCTTGAACAGCGCATCGCAGTTCATCTCGGCGGCGCGCAAGGCGGCGGTGGTGTCGGTCGTGAAGAACGGCAGGCCCGTGCCCGCGGCGAAGATGACCACGCGCCCCTTCTCCATGTGGCGCTCGGCGCGGCGGCGGATATAGGGCTCGCACACGCTGGCCATCGGGATCGCCGACTGGACGCGCGTCTGGATGCCCGCCTTCTCCAGCGCATTCTGCATCGCCAACGCGTTCATGACCGTCGCGAGCATGCCCATATAGTCGGCGCTGGCGCGGTCGAAGCCCTGTGCCGCCCCCGCGAGCCCGCGGAAGATATTGCCTCCGCCCACCACCATGCAGATCTGCAATCCGGTCTCGGTCGCCTCCTTCACTTCGGCGGCAACACGGTCGCAGGTGGCGGGATCGATGCCGAACTGGCCCTGCCCCATCAGGACCTCGCCCGAGAGTTTCAGAAGGATGCGTTGGAAGCGGGGAGCGGTCATCGGAGCCTTGATTTTGGGGCGAATAGCCAAGCGGCGCGGACCCTAGAGGAGCCGGTTCGCAGGAACAAGCGGAGATGGGCGTCGAAGAGTTCAGCGCCGCACGCTTTGTCGCCATGCGAGGGCAAGCGACCATGCCAGCGCGAGCGCGACCACGATCAGCGCCGCGATCAGAATCACGACGATAGTGGCGGTGGGCTCGCCATTCGCCGGTGCCGCGCCCGCTTCCAGCTGGGCCAGCCGCCCGAAGACGCTCCGCCAACCGAAGCCGAGCGCATAAGCCCAGCCCGCCGCCAGCAGCCCCGCAGCGCTACCCGGGCGGACGCAAAGCGAGCGCAGCGCGCCGAGCAGCATCAAGGCGTTGCAGATATAGTCGACCAGCAGCGCCTGGAGCGGTTGGCCCCATTTGAGGTGAAACCAGGTTTCGAGCGTGAAATGCAGAATCGCGGCGATCAATGTGACGATCGCGAGCGCAGTCTCCGAACCGTGGCGCATCTGCCCCTCCCCGAGCGTATCCGCCCGCCGATCGTGTCATGCGCCATCGCAAGTGTCGAGGAAACGACACGGGCGCCGCCACTTGAAGGTGACGACGCCCGCCATTCCGGTCCGGGAAGACCTTACTTGGTGAGACCGGCGGTCGCAGCCACTTCGGCGGCGAAGTCGCTCTCTTCCTTCTCGATGCCTTCGCCGAGCTGGAAGCGGACATAGTCCTTGAGCACGATCGTCGCACCGGCGTCCTTGCCGGCCTTGGCGATCACGTCCTGCACCGGAGTCTTGCCGTCCATGACGAACGCCTGGGTCAGAAGCGCGTTCTCCTTCTTGAACTTCTCGATCGGCCCGTTGAGGATCTTCTCGGCCACCTCGGCGGACTTGCCGACGATCTTCTCGGCGTTCTTCTCGCGGAGAATCGCAGCCTCGCGCTCGACGACGTCGGGATCAAGACCCTCGACCGAGAGCGCCAGCGGGAAAGCCGCGGCGATGTGCATCGCCAGCTGCTTGCCGAGCGGCTCGAGCACGTCGACGCCGGCGTCCGATTCGAGCGCGACGAGCACGCCGATCTTGCCGAGGCCCGGGGCTGCGGCGTTGTGGACGTAGGGGATCACGGCGCCATTGGTCACTTCGACCTTCTTGGCACGGCGGAGAACCTGGTTCTCGCCGATCGTCGCGATGTTCGCGGTCAGCACTTCCTCGACGCTGCCGCCGGCAGCCATCGGCGCGGCCTTGATCGCATCGACGCTGTCGCCCTTCTCGAGCGCGATCCCGGTCACTTCGCGGACGAAGTTCTGGAAGATCTCGTTCTTGGCGACGAAATCGGTCTGCGAATTGACTTCGACGGCGACGCCCTTGGTCCCGGCGACGGCGACGCCGACTAGGCCTTCAGCGGCGGTGCGGCTCGACTTCTTGGCGGCCGCGGCGAGGCCCTTCGAGCGCAACCAATCGCTGGCGGCTTCGAGGTCGCCATTGGTCTCGGTGAGTGCCTTCTTGCAATCCATCATGCCGGCGCCGCTCTTTTCGCGGAGCTCCTTCACAGCTGCTGCAGTGATCTCGGCCATGTTCTATTCCTCAGCTAAAAGTCGGGCGGAGCAGTGCGTGATGCCCTGCCCCGCCCCCATTACGGTTGGATGACGGGATCAGGCGTCGATCTGACGCTCACCCTCTTCGGCCTGCTCGGGCTCGGTCACGGCAGCGGGAGCTTCGAACTCCTCGGCGGTGACGACGGGCGCGTCGGCGGCGGGCGCTTCTTCAACGACCGGAGCCGGGGCAGCGAGCGCTTCCTCGACCGGGGGCTGCTCGGCGGCGCCGAAGTCATAGCCCTGGTTGCGCATCTGCTCCTGGCCGCCACGGGTCGCGGCGATCGACACGGCCTCGCAATAGAGGCGGATGGCGCGCGAGGCGTCGTCGTTCGCCGGAACCGGGAAGGCGATGCCGTCCGGGCTCACGTTCGAATCGAGGATCGCGACGACGGGGATGCCGAGCGTGTTGGCTTCCTTGATCGCCAGCTCTTCCTTGTTCGCGTCGATCACGAACATGATGTCGGGAACGCCGCCCATGTCGCGGATGCCGCCGAGCGAAAGCTCGAGCTTGTCCTTCTCGCGGGTGAGCTGCAGCACTTCCTTCTTGGTGAGGCCGTGCGTGTCGCCCGAAAGCTGCTCTTCGAGCGTCTTGAGGCGCTTGATCGAGTTGCTGATGGTCTTCCAGTTGGTGAGCATGCCGCCCAGCCAGCGATGGTTGACGAAATGCTGGTTCGCGCGGCGTGCGGCCTCGGCGATCGGCTCCTGCGCTTGGCGCTTGGTGCCGACGAAGAGGACCTTGCCGCCGGCGGCGACGGTCGAGGACACGAACTCGAGAGCGCGCGCGAAGAGCGGCACGGTCTGCGAGAGGTCGATGATGTGGACGCCGTTGCGATCGCCGAAGATGTAAGGCTTCATCTTCGGGTTCCAGCGGTGAGTCTGGTGGCCGAAGTGCGCGCCCGATTCGAGCAATGCCTGCATGGAGACGACAGGTGCCGCCATAGGGATATATCCTTCCGGTTGAGCCTCTGGGAAGCGAGTGACCAGGCAAGAGCCGTGGCACCGGGTTATGATGCTTCCCATGCGGGTTGAGGCGGCGCGCTTAGCCGAACTGCCGCGCGCATGCAAGTGGAACAAATTTCGAACATCGTATTGACGATGGAACGTTAACGGAACATAAAGGGTTCAGAAGCGGGGCATGGAACGCCTTGCGGTACCAAGTTGTTGGAATCGCTGAATTCTCGCAGCTTGGGCGCGGATTGGGAGTCGATTGATGACTGGGATCGCCATTGGATTGCTGTTCGGCTCGGCCTTCATCGCGGCAGCCTGGACGCTATATGCCAGCATCCGTCCCCAGCTTCATCGCTTCGAGGCATTGATCGGCCCCGTTTCGACGCTCCCCGCACTGCCTTCGCGGCTCAGCCGGGTTACGGTAAGGGAAGTTCCGGCCCGGATGTCGGCACGGGCGTCGCTGCGCGCAGCCGCCTGACCCGGCGATAGCTGCGCACGCTGAACGGGATCGTCGCCAGATAGGCGATCGCGAGCAGCGCCAGCGTCGGCCAGGGTGCCGAAACCAGAGCCGCGACGAAGACCACCAACAGCACCACTGCCTCGAACCGGATCCGCTGCTTGATCCGCACGGCCGGCGCGAAGGTGGCGATGCTGGATATCAGCAATACCGCGATGAACGCGGTCCACGCCGCGATCACTACAGGCGTGCGAAGCAGCGCCTCCCCCGTCCACAGCCACAGATAGAGCGGCGTCATCGCCAGCAATGCGCCCGCCGGCGCGGGAACGCCGGTGAGGAAGCCGGCGGACTTATGCGGCTGATGTTCCTGATCGATATTGGCGTTGAACCGCGCAAGCCGCAGCGCACAGAAGAGCGCGAGCAGCAAGGCGATCATCCAGCCGAAACGGCCCAGCCCGTTGAGCGACCAGAGATAGAGGATCAAGGCCGGCGCCACGCCGAACGAAATCGCGTCGGACAGGCTGTCGAGCTCGGCGCCGAATCGGCTCTCCGCGCGCACCAGCCGGGCGATCTTGCCGTCGAGCCCATCGAACACCGCCGCCGCCAGCACCAGCAGCACCGCGACTTCCCAATTCCCGAGAATCGCGAAGCGAATCGCCGTCAGCCCCGAGCAGAGCGCGAGCGCGGTGACCGTGTTCGGCAACACCGCGCGGAGCGGGATGCCGCCTTCGCGGCGCGGCCGCCTGGGTCGTCTGGGAAGCCTGCCCGCGCGGGGCGGCCTCATTGCGCGATGCCGGTCGCGCGCGTCGCGCCCTTGCGCGCGAGGATGGTTTCGCCGGCAATGGCGCGCTGGCCAAGGGCGACTTCGACGCCATAATTTTCGGGAATGAACACGTCGACGCGGCTGCCGAAGCGGATCAGCCCGACGCGCTGCCCGCCGACCACCATGTCGCCCGCTTTGACGAAGCTGACGATCCGGCGCGCGACGAGCCCTGCGATCTGAGTGAAGCCGATCCGCAGCCCGTTCTTGTCCTCGACGATGATGTACTGCCGCTCATTCTCTTCGCTGGCTTTGTCGAAGTCGGCGTTCATGAACTTGCCGGCGATATAGATGACGTGGCGGATCGTGCCGGTGATCGGGGTACGATTGATGTGCACGTCGAACACGCTCATGAACACCGACACCCGCAGCATCGGCCCGTCCCCCAGCGCGTGCGGGCCCGAAAGCTCGGGTGGCAACGTCACGCGCTCGATCATCGTGATCAGTCCGTCGGCGGGCGAGACGATCAGCCCCTCGCCCTGCGGCGTTACCCGCACCGGATCGCGAAAGAATGCCGCGACGCCGAGCGTCAGGAACACCAGCGGCCAGGTGATGAAATCCCAGACGAACAGGCTGACCAGCGCGATCGCGCCGGCGATCAGCACATATTTGCGCCCTTCGGGGTGAATATCGGGAAAGCGCCACTTCACGGTCGAGGTACCGACGGAAGGCTTGTCGAGTGATGCCATGCGGCGCGGTGTAGCGGCATGATCGGCGCTTTCCTAGACGCCGCCGCGATTATCCGTCCCGCTCAATTCTGCCAGGGCTCGGCGACCGCAGGGATGCAACAACGCCGCTTGCCCATACCGATCCGCCGCGGTCACATTGTGCCGCACGATTCGCTTCTTGTAGTCCGGCCACAGGTCCGAACAGGCGATGAGTGGGTAGGATGCCGGCTGCACTGCGGATAAACGGTGGAATGGCGCTGGCACCCCCGCGCTTGATCCGATTGTCGCAGATCGGCTTTGCGGGACGCCGCTGGTGGTGTATCTGCGCGCCACACTGTTCGAGTTCGGGGGCGGATTGTCCCCGATTAAAGCAATTGCTGCGCTTGAATGTTCGTTCGTTTTCGCGAAAGCGCGTGCGCACTGGTTGCCACGAAAGCTGCAAAGGACTTCCATGCCCGCATCGACCGTCTCCGCAAAGCGCCGCCGTGCCAGCATGCGCGCTGCCGGAGTGTCATCGCCCTGGGTGATGTTCCTCAAGGGCTTCTTCAAGCACCCGGTGATGGTGGGTGCAGTCGCGTCCTCGTCGCAGCGGCTCGTGCGGCACATGCTCAGCCCGGTCGATTGGGACAATTGCAAGCTGTTCGTCGAATATGGACCGGGCGTAGGCACCTTCACCCGACCGATTCTCGAGCGCCTCGCGCCCGATGCCAAGCTGATCGTGATCGACACCAATCCGGATTTCATCCGCTATCTCAAGCACACGATCGACGATCCGCGCTTCATCGCGGTCAATGATTCGGCGGCCGACATCAAGCGGATCATCGCCGATCATGGCTTCGAGCACGCCGATTACATCGCCTCGGGCCTGCCCTTCTCGACGCTGCCGACCGGCGTGGGCGACGCGATCGCACATGCGACGCACGACATCCTGCGCAAGGACGGCGCGTTCCTCGTCTATCAATATAATCCCAAGGTGCGGAACTTCCTGACGCCCTATTGGGAACATATCGATCACGCGGTCGAATGGTGGAACCTGCCCCCCGCACAGCTCTGGTGGGCGTGGAAGAAGTGAGCGCCGCCAACGGCGCTTGATCCCCCCTCCCCATGTCCCTAGACGCTCGCCCAAACCCTAACTGAGGACAGCGAGCACATGGCGAAGATCAAGGTTGCAACGCCGGTCGTGGAGATCGACGGCGACGAAATGACGCGGATCATCTGGCAGTGGATCCGCGAGCGCCTGATCCTTCCCTATCTCGACATCGACTTGAAATATTACGACCTCGGCGTCGAGAAGCGCGACGAGACCAACGACCAGATCACGATCGATTCGGCCAATGCGATCAAGCAGTACGGCGTCGGCGTGAAATGCGCGACGATCACTCCGGACGAGCAGCGCGTCGAGGAATTCGGCCTCAAGGAAATGTGGAAGTCGCCCAACGGCACCATCCGCAACATCCTGGGCGGCGTGATCTTCCGCGAGCCGATCGTGATCTCGAACGTCCCGCGCCTGATCCCCGGCTGGACCCGCCCGATCGTCGTCGGCCGCCATGCGTTCGGCGACCAATACAAGGCGACCGACTTCAAGGTGCCCGGCAAGGGCAAGCTCACCATGAAGTGGGAAGGCGAGAACGGCGAGACGATCGAGAAGGAAGTGTTCAACTTCCCCGACGCCGGCGTCGCGATGGGCATGTACAATCTCGACGAATCGATCACCGATTTCGCCCGCGCCAGCATGAACTACTCGCTCGGCCGCGGCTGGCCGCTGTATCTCTCCACCAAGAACACGATCCTCAAGGCCTATGACGGGCGCTTCAAGGACATCTTCCAGGCCGTGTTCGACGCCGAGTTCAAGGACCAGTTCAAGGCCGCCGGCATCGTCTACGAGCACCGCCTGATCGACGACATGGTCGCATCGGCGCTCAAGTGGCACGGCGAGTTCGTCTGGGCCTGCAAGAATTATGACGGCGACGTCCAGTCGGACCAGGTCGCGCAGGGCTTCGGCTCGCTCGGCCTGATGACCTCCGTCCTGATGTCGCCCGACGGCAAGACGATCGAGGCCGAGGCCGCACACGGCACCGTCACCCGCCACTATCGCCAGCACCAGCAGGGCAAGGCGACTTCGACCAACCCGATCGCCTCGATCTTCGCCTGGACCGGCGGCCTGAAATATCGCGGCAAGTTCGACAACACCCCCGAAGTGACGCGCTTCGCCGAGACGCTCGAGAAGGTCTGCATCAAGACCGTCGAGAGCGGCGCGATGACCAAGGACCTCGCATTGCTGATCGGCCCTGATCAGGCGTGGATGACCACCGAGCAGTTCTTCGAGGCGATCCGCGTCAACCTCGAGAACGAAATGGGCAGCTGGCAGTAAGCGGCTGACAAACGGCACGGGCGGCGGCTAGGCTGCCGCCCATGCTCGATCTCCACAACACCGGCCTCAGCGACACACTCGTCATCCTCGGTGCCGCGGGGTTGGTGATCCCCGCCTTCGCCCGCTTCCGGATCAGCCCGGTGATCGGGTTCATCCTGGTCGGCGCGCTCGTCGGCCCCTTCGGGCTCGGCTCGCTGGTCAGCCAGAACCCCTGGCTTTTCTATTTCACCATCTCCGACGCGCATTCGATCGAGCCGTTCGCCGAATTCGGTATCGTCCTGCTGCTGTTCTCGATCGGCCTCGAGCTCTCGTTTCGAAGGTTATGGGCGATGCGTACCCTCGTTTTCGGGGTGGGTGCGGCGGAACTGGCGTGCGCGGGCCTGATCCTCGCCGCGGCGCTGTATCTGACCGGGCTCAGCACCGGCGGGGCGATCGGGCTCGGGCTGGCGCTGGCGCTCTCGTCGACCGCCCTCGTGATCCCGATCGCGGGCACGACCAGCGCAGTGGGCCGTGCGGCGTTCGCGATGCTGCTGTTCGAGGATCTGGCGCTGGTTCCGATCATCTTCATGCTCGGCGCGCTCTCGCCCGTACCCGGAGTCCATGGCGGAGAGAATCTGCTGCTCACGCTCGGCATGGGCATATTGACCGTCGCGATCCTGTTCGTCGGCGGTCGGTTCCTGTTGCCGCGCATGTTCGCGCAGGCGGCGCGTACCAAGAGTCCCGAGCTCTTCCTCGCCGCCAGCCTGCTCGTGGTGATCGCCGCGAGCCTCGCCACCACCGCCGCCGGCCTTTCGCCGATCGTCGGCGCGCTGATCGCGGGGCTGCTGATCGCCGAGACCGAATATCACGGTGAAGTCGAAGCGATCACCACGCCGTTCAAGGGCCTCGCGCTCGGCGTGTTCCTGATCACCGTGGGGATGCGGATCGATCTGGGGTTCATGCTTACCAACTGGGCGCCTTTGCTGGGCTCGACGGTCATGGTGATGGTCGTCAAGGTCGCGGTCACCACCGGACTGCTCAAGCTTTCGGGCGCGCGCACCGGCACCGCGACAGAGACCGGCGTGCTGATGGCCAGCCCCTCCGAAACCACGCTGATCGTGCTCGGCGTCGCGGGCGCGGCGGGGCTGATCTCGGCACCGACCGCGGCTTTCTGGACTACCGTCACCGCGATCGGCCTCACCGCGACGCCGCTGCTCGCCAAGGCCGGCCAGCTCTTCTCGCGCCTCATCGAGCAGCAGGAGAGCGATGCCGCACCGATTGCAGTGGACGAGACGAGCCCCGGCGCAGTGGTCATCGGCTTCGGCCGCGTCGGACGCACCGTCGCCGACATGCTGCGGCGGCATAATCTGACCTATCTCGGAGTCGATGCCGATATCGACAACGTCAACGCGGCGCGGAAGGAGGGCTATACGGTGCTGTTCGGCGACGTGACGCGCAGCGAGCTCGTCGATCAGCTCAAGCTGGGTCACGCCAGGGCGCTCGTGCTGACGATGGACGATCCCGTGCTCACTGTCCGCCTCACCAAGCGCGTGCGGAGCTGGGTGCCCGATCTACCGATCATCGCGCGCGCCCGCGACGCCGATCATGCTGCGGAGCTCTACAAGGCCGGTGCGACCGACGCCGTGCCCGAAACGCTCGAAAGCTCGCTCCAGCTCTCCGAGGCGGTGCTTGTCGATCTCGGCATGGCGGTGGGGCCGGTGATCGCATCGATCCACGAGAAGCGCGACGAGATGCGCAAATCGATCAAGGCGGCATCGGACCTCGATCGCGAGCCCCGGCTACGGCGCGCACGGCAGAGCGACGTGACCGGATAGAGCGGGGCTTGCGGGGCGCCGCGTGAGCGCGCATCCAACGCCCCTAGTTTAGGAGCATTGCCCATGATCGCTGCCCTGTTGCTTGCCGGCCTGCTCGCGGGACAATCCGCGCCCGCGCCCGCGCCCGCCGACCCGCTGGCGCCGGCGCGCCAAGGCAAACTCCGCTGCGTGGCTCCCAATCCGGCCAGGCTCACCTGCCGCGCGATCATCCGGTACCAGGTGGCCGACGATGGCAGCTTCGACGCGACGGTGACCGGCCTTTTCTCCAGCGATCCGGGTATCCTGCTGCGCTACAAGACGTTCGGCCGGATCGAGGAAGGCGGCGTTTGCGTGATGATTCGCACCAGCGATTTTCAAAACGGCATGCTGCTGAGCAACGGCAAGCGGATGGCGCCCAATGCGGACCAAGCGATGCGGCTGCAGGTGCTCAACTCGGTGCAATCGCTGCAGGGCAAGAAGCGCTGCACCCAGGACCGCACCGAAGACGGCATGACCCGCATGATCGTGACGCTGGACGGCGTCGCGCACCCCGAACTCACGCAGCCGGTCGCCTGGGTCGCCCGCAGCGAGGGTTATGCGGTGGGGCGCTGAGCCCTTCCGCCATTGCCTTGCCGCAGCGCGGCCAGCATCGCATGTTCGGCTGATCGTGATGGAGTCCGACCGATGATCGAAGCGTTCTTCCTCCTGCTGGCGAGCAACGCGCCGCAAGCCGCCACCGATCCGCTGGCCTCGGCGAGGGCTGGCAAGCTCCAATGTGCCAGTCCCAATGTCGAGAAGAAGACCTGCATGGGGTTGAGCAGCTACAAGGTGAACCCCGACGGCAGCTTCGAATCGGTCACCACGATCGTCGTCGCGCCGCAGCCGCTGATCACGATGGAAGTGAAAGCACCGGGCACGGTGAAGGACGGCGCATTGTGCAGCCCGATCCGCAAGGCCGATTTCGAAGGCGCGGCGTTCAAGATGGACGGCAAGCCGCTCGACGAAGCCATGGCGACCGCGATCCGCACACAGATCGTCGGATCGATCACCCCGATGCTCGACAAAATGGGTTGCGCGCGCGAGACGCCCGACGGCGCAGCGTTCAAGGCCGAAGTGACGCTGGACGGCGTCGCGCATCCCGAGCTGACGCAGCGCGTATCGTGGGTGAAACCGGAGGACGGCTACAAGCTCGGGCTGTGAAGTGATCCCTCGGCTTGCGCCGAGGATCAGGCCGCGGCCTTGGCCTCCGCCAGCGCGTCCTTGACTGCTTCAATCGCGTCAGCGCCCTTCGACCCATCCGGACCGCCGCCCTGGGCCATGTCGGGGCGGCCGCCGCCGCCCTGCCCGCCCAGCACCGCGACCGCGGTCTTGACGAGATCCACTGCGCTGAGATCGAGCCCGTCGCTGACGCCGACCGCGACCGAGGCGCGGCCGTCATTCACTGCAACCAGCGCGACGACGCCGCTGCCGATTCGCGCTTTGGCTTCGTCCACAGCGCCGCGAAGTGACTTGGGATCGAGCCCATCGAGCACCTGACCGACGAAGTTGATCCCGTTCACCTGCTCAGGGCCCGCAGGAGCAGCAGCCCCGCCGCCGCCCAGCGCAAGCGCCTTCTTCGCATCGGCCAGCTCGCGCTCGAGCCGGCGACGTTCCTCGACCAGCGCGGCCACGCGCGCCGGCACTTCATCGGGCGAGGATTTGAGCGCCGCGGCCGCTTCCTTCAGCCGTTCGTCGCGCGCGTTGAGCCATTGGCGCGCGGCTTCGCCGGTCAGCGCCTCGATGCGGCGGATGCCCGACGAGACGGCGCTTTCCGAGACGATCTTGAAGATCGCAATGTCACCGGTCGCGTTGACATGCGTGCCGCCACACAATTCGACCGAATAATGCTGCTCGTCACCGCGACCCATCGAGAGCACGCGGACCTCGTCGCCATATTTCTCGCCGAACAGCGCCATCGCACCTGCGGCGATCGCGTCTTCGGGAGTCATCAGCCGGGTGCCGACGCTCTCATTGTGGCGGATCTGCGCATTCACATCGGCTTCGATCTCGGCGATCTCCTGCGGAGTAAGCGCCGAGGGGTGCGAGAAGTCGAAGCGCAGGCGATCGGGGGCGACGAGGCTGCCCTTTTGCGTGACATGGCCGCCAAGCCGCTTGCGCAATGCCGCGTGCAGCAAGTGCGTGGCCGAGTGGTTGGCGCGGATCTGGTCACGGCGCGCGGCATCGACCGAAAGCTTGACGGTATCGCCGACCGAAAGCTCGCCGCTCTCGATCTTCGCGTGGTGCGCGTGGAGGCGGCCGAGCGGTTTGGAGGTGTCCTCCACCACCGCGCGTAGCTGGTCGTTGGTGATCGTGCCGGCGTCGCCCATCTGGCCGCCCGATTCGCCGTAGAAGGGCGTCTGGTTGGTCAGGACGGTGACGCTGTCGCCGACACTGGCCTTGTCGACGCGCGCGCCTTCCTTGACGATCGCAACGACCTGCCCTTCGCCTTCGGTGCCGCTGTAGCCGGTGAATTCGGTGCCGCCGAGTTCGTCGGCGATGTCGTACCAGACTTCGTCCGAAGCCTTGTCGCCCGATCCCTTCCATGCGGCACGCGCGGCACGCTTCTGCTCGGCCATCGCCGTGTCGAAGCCGGCACGATCGACCGAGATGCCGTCTGCACGCAAGGCGTCCTCGGTCAGGTCGTATGGGAAGCCGAAGGTATCGTAGAGCTTGAACGCGGTTTCGCCGGGAAGCGTGTCGCCCTCGGTTAGTCCCTTGGTCGCTTCGTCGAGCAGGCGCAATCCATTGGCGAGCGTCTGGCGGAAGCGAGTCTCCTCCTGCAGCAAGGTCGCCTCGATCAGCGGCTGGGCCCGGACGAGTTCGGGATAGGCCGCGCCCATCTCGGCGACGAGGCTCGGCACCATGCGGTGCATCAGCGGATCCTTGGCGCCGAGCAGATGCGCGTGGCGCATCGCGCGGCGCATGATGCGGCGCAGGACGTAGCCGCGGCCCTCGTTCGCTGGCAGCACGCCGTCGGCGACCAGGAAGCCCGATGCGCGCAGGTGATCGGCGATCACGCGGTGGCTGGCCTGATTGTCGCCGGTGGTCGAGGCGCCGGTCAGCGCACCGCTCTCGGCGATCAGTGCCTTGAACGTGTCGGTGTCGTAATTGTCGTGGACGCCCTGAAGCACTGCGGCGACCCGCTCGAGACCCATGCCGGTATCGATGCTCGGCTTGGGCAATTCGCCGATCTGGACGTCATTCTCCTGCAGATACTGCATGAAGACGAGGTTCCAGATCTCGACGAAGCGGTCGCCGTCCTCTTCGGGCGAACCCGGGGGGCCGCCATAAATGTGATCGCCGTGATCGTAGAAGATCTCCGAGCACGGCCCGCACGGGCCGTCGGATCCCATCGCCCAGAAATTGTCCTTGGTCGGGATGCGGATGATGCGGCTTTCGGGGAGCCCCGCGATCTTCTTCCACAGGTCAAACGCCTGATCGTCGGTGTAGTAGACGGTGGCGGTCAGCTTTTCCGCCGGAATGCCCCATTCCTTGGTCAGCAGCGTCCACGCATGCGTGATCGCCTGCTCCTTGAAATAGTCGCCGAACGAGAAATTGCCGAGCATCTCGAAGAATGTGTGGTGGCGCGCGGTGTAGCCGACATTGTCGAGATCGTTGTGCTTGCCGCCGGCGCGGACGCACTTCTGCGAGCTGGTCGCGGTCGAATAGGGACGAGTCTCGAGCCCGGTGAAGACGTTCTTGAACGGCACCATGCCCGCATTGACGAACATCAAGGTCGGATCGTTGTGCGGCACCAGCGGCGCGCTGGGCACGCGGGCGTGGCCCTGACCTTCGAAATAGTCGAGGAAGCTGCGGCGGATATCGTTCGTGGACGTCATGCGTGCGACGTAGGGGAACTAGGTCGGTTCCTCAAGCGGCGCGATGACGCTGAGCGCCCTGGAATCGAGCGTGAAGGCGAGCGGGACGGCCAACGACTTCACTTCGCCATCGAGCGCGACATGGATGCATCGCTTCGGACCGGTGACGCATAGCTCGGAGACATCGCCGATCGCGGCGAAATCGCGGTCGGGGTCGGTACGGCCGATCAGTGCGCGGATTGCGAAACCGATCAGCGCCAGACGGCGACGCGAGGCGACTGCATAGACCGAGAGCACGCCGTCATCGAGTGCCGCGCGCTGCCCGAGCCTGCCGGCCTCGAGCACATAACGGTTGTTCCCGACAAACAACATCGGCGTGACTATGTTCTCTTCTCCCCCCGGCATTGTGAGCCGCAACCGCCGATGCCGCATCCGCCGCAGCGCCGCCGCCGCCGCGAGTATGGCGGCGAGCTTCCTGGGCAGCTTTATGCCTTCGCGCTGCTGGACGAGATCGGGATAAAAACCGATCGACGCGTTGTTGACGAAGACCTGGCCATTGACGCGGCCAAGATCGATGCGGCGCTGCGGACCATCGGCGATGAGCTTCGCCGCTTCGGGAAGCTCGAGCGGAATGCCCAGCTCGCGGGCCAGATGGTTCCGCGTCCCCAATGGCAGGATGCCGAGCGTGGAACCCGCTTCCGCCAGCGCACCCGCTGCACTACCAAGCGTCCCGTCACCCCCGCCGATCACAACGAGCTTGCGGCCGGCGACCTTCGCCACCGCGTCCGCCATCCCCTCGCCGGGGAAGAACTGGAGGTCGATGCTTATGCCGGCATCGGCGAACGCCTTGCGGATCTCGTCCTCCAGCGCCTCGCTCTGGGCCGCCGCGGCGCCGCCGCCGCGGTTGACCAGGAGGGGGACGGGTCCGCTCACTCGAACGGGCGATCGATCGACTTCGGCGGCGTGCTGAACCATTTCGGGCCGCTTTCCGTCATGTGGAAGCAATCCTCGAGCCGGACGCCGAAGTTGCCGGGGATGTAGATGCCGGGCTCGTTCGAGAAACACATGCCGGGCGCGAGCCGGGTCTTCTCGCCGCGGACGAGATTGACCGGTTCGTGGCCGTCCATGCCGATCCCGTGCCCGGTGCGGTGCGATAGACCGGGGAGCTTGTAGTCGGGGCCATAGCCGAGCGACGTGTAATAGCCGCGCACCGCATCATCCACGGCGCCGGCGGGGGTGCCGAGCTTCGCCGCCTCGAGCGCGATCTGCTGGCCGCGTGCCACCACCTCCCAGACCTTGCGCTGCTCGGCGCTCGGCGTGCCGAAGACGAAGCTGCGGGACACGTCGGACTGATAGCCCTGGACGCTGCAGCCGCAGTCCATCAGCACGACTTCGCCGGGCAGGACCTTTTGCGGCTTGCCGCTGCCATGCGGATAGGCGGCCGCCTCGCCGAGCAGGATGAGGTTCCACTCGTTCGAGCCGCCGAGCTTGCGCGTCGCCGCGCTCATCAGCGCGGCGATGTCCTGCGGCGTCATGCCCGCAGTGATTCGGGGATATGTCCAGCGATAGGCGGCAATCGTGACGTCGGTGGCGAGCTGCATCAAGGCGAGCTCCGGCGCGGTCTTGATCATGCGGCAGCCACGCACCACCGGGTTGGCCGAGACGATCTTCGCAACCGGCAGCGCGTGCTGGAGCCCGTCGACTGCGAAATAGCGCATCGTCTCCTCGACCCCGATCGGCCGCGCGGCCAGCTTGCGGTCCTTGAGGAAACCGGCGACCACGGCGAGCGGGTCTTCATCCTCCTGCCACACCCGCACCTCGGCGGGGATAGCCAGGCTTTCGCGCACCGAGGGCTCTTCGAAGAACGGGGTGACGATGCAGGGCTCGCCTTCGACCGGGAGGACGACGCAGGTCAGCCGTTCGCTGCGGCTCCAGCGCACCCCGGTGAAATAGATCAGCGACGATCCCGGCTCGATCAGCACCGCGCCGATATGGTTCGCCCGCATCAGCGCCTGGGCGCGGGCAATGCGCGCCTTGCGCTCCCCAGGACCAATCGGCTGCGCGCCGATGGTGATGTCCTTCAGGTCCGATACGTCGATATCGGCGGCGGCAAGCACCCCCGGCAGCGCCAGCAGCGGCACCGCGCCGGCCGCCCGGATCAGGGCTCGGCGGCTGAGGCTGTGGCGGTGCAACATCGGACGACTCCGGCAAGAATTGCGTGGACGGCCGCGATAGGGTGCTTGACCCGGCCGCGACAATCCCCTTCCCTGCCGCGAACTTTCTTAGGGGAATTTCGTGGGCAAGCGACTGACGTGGTTCATTCTGGCCGGGCTGCTGCTCGGCGGACTGATCGGCTGGGGACTGAACGTCGCCTATGACGATGGCACCGCCGAGGGAACCGCACGCCTCGCCGCGATCAGCTACTGGTTCGACATCCCGACCCAGATGTTCCTCCATCTGATCAAGATGATCATCGCGCCCCTGGTGGTCTCGACGCTGGTGGTCGGGATCGCGCATATGGGCGGCACCGGCGCGATCGGCCGAGTGGGCATCAAGGCGTTCTTCTGGTTCGTCACCGCCAGCCTCATCTCGCTGACTCTGGGCCTGTTGCTGGTCAACCTCCTCCAGCCGGGCGTCGGCCTCAATCTGCCACTGCCCGACGCGGCGGCATCTAGCGGAGTCGACCGCTCGGGCTTCGACGCCGCCAAATTCTTCATCCACATCGTGCCGACATCGGCGATCGACGCGATGGCGACCAACGACATCCTCCAGCTGGTGATCTTCTCGCTGTTCTTCGGCGTCGGGCTCGCGGCGGTGGGCGAAAGAGGCGCTCCGCTGGTCCGCGGCCTCGAGGCGCTGGTCGCGGTAATGCTGACGGTCACCGGATATGTCATGCTGTTCGCACCGGTGGCGGTGTTCTGTGCGGTGGCGCGGACGCTGGCGACGCGCGGACTCGGCGTGGTCGGTGACCTCGCCTTCTTCATGGCCAGCTTCTATATCGGCCTCTTCGTCCTCTGGGCAGTCCTGCTCGGCGCGTGCTTCGTGGTCGTCGGCCCGCGTACCGGCAAGCTGCTGCGCTATCTGCGCGATCCCATCCTGCTCGGCTTCTCGACCGCTTCGTCGGAGGCCGCTTATCCGCGGACGCTGGAGGCGCTCGACAAGTTCGGCGTGCCGCCGCGGATCGCGAGCTTCGTGCTGCCGCTCGGCTATTCGTTCAATCTCGACGGCTCGATGATGTACATGACGTTCGCGTCGATCTTCATCGCCCAGGCTTACGGCATCCACCTCGACTGGGGGACGATGATCACGATGCTGCTGATGCTGATGATCACCAGCAAGGGCATCGCCGGCGTGCCGCGCGCCAGCCTGGTGGTGATCACCGGAACGCTGTCGCACTTCCAGATTCCCGAGGCGGGCATATTGCTGATCCTCGCGGTCGACCATTTCCTCGACATGGGCCGCACCGCGACCAACGTGATCGGCAACGCGGTCGCGGCGACGGTGGTGGCGCGCTGGGAGGGCCAGCTCGATCCGCCGCAGGATCCCGACGAGGCGATCGTGCTGCCAACCCACCCGGTTCCCGGCGACGAGGACCGGTTCAAGGATTACGGCAAGCACTGAAGGCTGCGGGGGCTTAAATTGACTCAGTTGGTGGAAACGCAGTTGATCTCGTAACTTTATTGCGCGGGTTTTCGCGACTGCAGGGTGTCGACCAGGTCAAAGAGCGGCCGGGTTTCCGGCTTGTTGAGCCAAGCAGACCAAATCCTACATTGCAAGGTGGGCGCTGTTCCCGTCTTCGGACCGGCGCCAATTCTGTCATCCCGGAAGCCGATTTTCTTCAAATCTCCGATTTGATCAGAAAATCGAGCTGTCCGGGATCCACCGTGAGGCAAGTATCCAGCGGAGAAGTGGATCCCGGACTGTAAGGCTTTCCAGCGTAAAACCTGCGGTTTTCCGGGAAAGCCTAACATCCGGGATGACGAGAAATAGCTCCAGAGCCGAACCTGCCCATGCCTGTCTGATCAGGCATAAGCGTAAGCCCCGCCGGCTTTCAGCGCCGCCTGATAGGCGGGCCTCGCGTGGATCTTCTGGAGCCACGCGGCGATGTGCGGGCGGCCTTCGGTGGCGTCAGCGCGGCTGACGGCGGCTTCGAGCGGGAAGCTCATCATCACGTCGGCGGCGGTGAAATCCTTGCCGGCGAACCACGGACGCGCCGCGAGCTCGGCCTCGACATAATCGAGATGCACGTCGATCATCGGCTGGAACTTCTTCTGCGCCACCTTGCCGAGCAGCGGCACACGGCTCAACACCAGCTTGACCAGCAGCGGCGGCATCAGCGAGCCCTCGGCATAATGGAGGAAGTGGCGGTAGCGCAGCGCATCGTCGCGATGCGCGGGCGCCCCGAGGCGGCCATCGGCCTTTTCGACCAGATATTCGACGATCGCCCCCGTCTCGGCGAGCACTAGACCGTCATCGTCGATCACCGGCGACTTGCCGAGCGGGTGAACCTGCAAGAGTTCAGGCGGGGCGAGCATCGTCGCCTTGTTCCGCTCGTAGCGCTTGATCGTGTAGGGAAGGCCCAGCTCCTCGAGCAGCCAGAGGACGCGCTGCGAGCGCGAATTCTCGAGATGGTGGACGGTGATCATGTTGGATTTGCTTCCCTTAACTTCGCACTTTTCCCGCGAATCGTGAACGAACGTTGCGCCGGAACGCAACAAACGGAAAGACCCGGCGCAGGGCAATGCGCCGGGTCTTCCGATGGGCTGAGCCCGTGACCGCCGCCGGCGCGATTCACGCCGGCGCGGTCGAAAAGTTAGTAAAGGTTAGGCGTAAGCGCATTCCGATCAGATGTCGTCCTCGGGGTCCGGACCGGCCATCAGCCCTTCGGCGACCTGATCGGTGCGGTTGCGGATCGCGGCTTCGAGCCGAGTGCAGAGTTCGGGATTCTCCTTGAGGAAAGTCTTCGAATTCTCGCGCCCCTGGCCGATGCGGACGCTGTCATAGCTGAACCACGCGCCCGACTTCTCGACGAGCCCTGCCTTGACCCCGAGATCGAGAATCTCGCCGATCTTCGAGATGCCCTGCCCGTACATGATGTCGAACTCGACCTGCTTGAACGGCGGCGCGACCTTGTTCTTGACGACCTTGACGCGCGTGGCGTTGCCGATGATCTCGTCGCGATCCTTGATCTGGCCAGTGCGGCGGATGTCGAGGCGGACCGAGGCATAGAATTTGAGCGCGTTGCCGCCGGTGGTGGTCTCCGGATTGCCGTACATCACGCCGATCTTCATGCGGAGCTGGTTGATGAAGATCACCATGCAACGCGAGCGGCTGATCGAGCCGGTGAGCTTGCGCAGGCTCTGCGACATCAGGCGGGCCTGGAGGCCGACATGGCTGTCGCCCATCTCGCCTTCGATCTCGGCGCGAGGCACCAAAGCCGCGACCGAATCGACCACCAGCACGTCGATCGCGTTCGAGCGGACCAGAGTATCGACGATCTCGAGCGCCTGCTCGCCGGTATCGGGCTGCGAGACGATCAATTCGTCGATATTGACCCCGAGCTTCTTGGCGTAAACCGGATCGAGCGCGTGCTCGGCATCGACGAACGCCGCGGTGCCGCCGGTGCGCTGCGCCTCGGCAATGACATGGAGCGCGAGCGTGGTCTTGCCCGAGCTTTCGGGGCCATAGACTTCGATGACGCGGCCACGCGGGAGGCCGCCGACGCCCAATGCGATATCGAGCCCGAGCGAGCCGGTCGAGATCGCCTCGACCTGCATCGTCTCCTTCGAGCCCAGGCGCATCGCGCTGCCCTTGCCGAAGGCGCGATCGATCTGCGCCAGTGCGGCGTCGAGCGCCTTCTGCTTGTCCGTGGATACTGCCATGTTGCCGTCGATCACCTTGAGGGAAGCTGCCATTTTATATCCCCGTCGCTAGAGCGTTTGACTGCCGCATTCAACCTTGCGTGTGCGGCATGTACGGCATTTGTTCTCATAGAACAAGAGGGGAACTTCGTACTGCCGAAACGAGACCGACGGAGCGCTATTGTTTCCCGGCACGCGTCGTCCTAGCCAGGGATATGGCCCTGTCCTTTCTCGATTTTCCCGAGGCGTTCAGCACCGCCGAATGCGAGACGATCGTGGCGCTGGCGGCGCGGAGCAATCTCGAACCGGCGACGGTGTGGAGCGGCGTCGCGGATCACGTCGATACGCGGACGCGGCAGGCCGAGCGCTGCTACTGGCCGCGCGGCCCCGAGACGGCGTGGATCTACGACCGGCTCGACGCACTGTTCGCCGAGGCCGGGACGCGATTCGAGACCGAAGTGGATCCGGTGTTCGAGGACATCCAGTTCGTTCGCTACGGCGTGGGGGCACATTTCCAGACCTGGCATTCGGATGCCGGGACCGACCGCTATGAGGAGCGGCGGATCTCCGCTTCGGTCGAGCTGTCGGAGGCCGGCGATTATGACGGCGGGGTGCTGGAGATCATGCCGACGATGGGGCCGGCACGGACACTGCCGCGTGGCGGGGCGCGGCTGTTCCGGTCGCGGATGATCCATCGGGTCACGCCGGTGACGCGGGGGGTGCGGCATGCGCTGGTCGCGTGGACGGGGATGCGGGGCTGAGATCTGATCACTCCCTCCCTTGCAGGGAGGGGAGTCTTCCGAGGAATCCGCCTTAGGCCAACCGCGTTTCGACGCTCCACCAATGCGGGCGCTGGACCGCTCTCGCTGCATCAGCACACGCCTCGATCGCTTCGAACAGCGCGAAGCAGGTGGCGCCGGAGCCTGACATGCGGGCGAGCGTGACGCCTGGCTGGGCGGCGAGCAGCGCCAGAACTTCGCCGATCACCGGGGCGATTTCGCGGGCTGGCGCTTCGAGGTCGTTGCGGCCGGCAAGCGGGTCCGGGCCCAGCGGTCCGCGATCCATACCGTCCCAGCGGCGGAAGACTTCGGCGGTGGAAACCGCCACCCCCGGATTCACCAGCAGGACCGGCGTGCCCGGCATGCCGGGGACCGGCTGAAGCTGCTCCCCCCTGCCCTTGCCCAATGCGGTCTTGCCGAGCAGGCAGGCGGGGACGTCCGAACCGAGACCGTCGGCGATCGCGAAGAGCCGGGGATCGTCGAGCGCCACGTCGTGCAGCCTCGCCAGTGCACGTAAGGTCGCCGCCGCGTCCGCCGAGCCGCCGCCGATGCCGGAGGCGACCGGCAGGTGCTTTTCGAGCTCGATCGCGTGGGCACCGCCGCCGAATGCCTCGGCGAAACGTGTCGCGGCGCGAGTGACTAGATTGTCGCCCTCCCCCGCCAGCCTATCGGCGAATGGACCGGTGATGCGGAATTCGGATGCTCCGGCGGGAGCGATACGCAGCACGTCGCCATATTCGACGAACGCGAACAGGGTTTCGAGCTCGTGATAGCCGTCGGGACGGCGGGCGCGGACGTGGAGCGCCAGGTTGAGCTTGGCGCGCGCGATCTCGGTCAGCATCAGTTTGGCCGGGGCTTCAATCCGTGCGCGAGCTTGGCGTCGAGCCGCGCGGTCGCGTCGTTTTCGGCAGTGAGCGCGGCGGCGCGCCACGCATAGCGCGCCTCGTAATGCCGCCCCAGCCGCCAATAGGCGTCGCCGAGATGCTCGTTGGCCCGCGCCGCCGCGGGATCGCCCTGCACGGCGCGTTCGAGCAAGGGCAGCGCCTTCGCGACGTCGCCGCTCTGATACCACGCCCAGGCGAGCGAATCGGCGATCTCGGCATCGTCGGGCTTGAGCGAACGCGCGCGTTCGAGCAGCCCCTGCGCCTCGGCGATGTTCTCGCCCCTCGCGACCTGGGCATAGCCCAGATATTTGAGCGCGGACGCCTGATCGGGGCCCAATGCCACTGCGCGCCGGAGCGCGGGCAAGGCTTCGCTCCAGCGGCCGGCGCGGTCGAGCGCGCGGCCGTGGAGATAGTGGAGCAGCCAATTATCCTCACCGCCCTCACGCGCGATCGCTGCGCCATAGGCCGCGGCGGCGAGATCGAAGCGGCCCTGATCGACGAGCAGGTCGCCATAGGTCTCGCTGTCGGCACTGGTCGCCTGTGCGCCGCCGGCCAGCGTTTCGGCTAGCGCCAGCGCCTCGTCGGTGCGGCCGGCGCGGCGCAACACCGCCACGCGGCCCGCCGCCGCGCCGCGTACGAACGGGCTGTCCTTGTTCACGTCCGCCAGCACGCCGAGCGCGAGATCGTGCGAGCCGCCCCGCGACAGCGCCTCGGCGAGGAACAGGCGGGCGCGGTCCTCCCCGGGATCGAGCAGCAGAGCGGCACGGGTGAGGACGACCGATAGGGACTCCATGTCTTCGCCGGCGATCTCGACCGCGAGCTCGAGGAACATCCGCGAGGCGCCGAACGCGGCATCGGGCTTGTCGCGCTTGCCGAGCCGCTTGCGCAGGCGCTCATATTCGGGGCGATCGCCCGCGAGCAGCTGGCGCGCGGAATCGCGCGCGCCGGTCTCGCCCAGCAATGTCGCCGCGTCGATCCGGGCATCCTCGCTGTCGTTGGTTGCGAGTTCGGCGGCGATCGCGGCCATTGCCTCATGGGTGCGCTTCGAGGCGATCAGCAGCAGCATGCGGTGGCGCTGGGTGTAGCGGCGCGCGAGCGCGTCGCCGGGCGCGGCATCGAGCAAGGCGACGGCATCCTCGCCGCGATCGAAGGCGAGCCATGCGCGAAGCGACGGTGCGAGGAAATCGAACGGCCCCTTGCTGAGAAGATCGGCCGCGCGCCGGGCGCCGGCGGCGTCGCGGCTCTTGAGCGCGATCGCGAAGGCGAGCACTGCCGCGTCGGGCGGCGCGACCCCGGCCTTGACCAGGACCGCGCCGGCGCGGCTTGCGAGGACATAATCGCCCGCGGCAAGTGCCTGACGATAGGCCCGCAGCGCGACGACCTCGTCGTCGGGCGCGGCGGCCAGCGCCTCGGCATAGCCCGCGGCGGCGGCCTGCGCCGCACCCTCCGCATCGGCGGCGCGGGCGCGGACATAAGCGGTGGGATCCGGCACAATGTTGTCGGGCGCGGCATATGCGAGCGGCGCTCCGGCGAGGAGCAGCGCCAGGCCGAGGCTACATGTTCGGATAATTGGGGCCGCCGCCGCCTTCGGGGACCACCCAGTTGATGTTCTGCGTGGGATCCTTGATGTCGCAGGTCTTGCAGTGCACGCAATTCTGCGCGTTGATCTGGAACCGCAGATCATCACCTTCCCCTACGACTTCGTACACACCCGCCGGACAGTAACGCTGGGCCGGCTCGGCGTATATGGGAAGATTGTAATTCAAGGGGATGTCGGGATCCTTGAGCGTCAGATGGACCGGCTGATCCTCCTCGTGATTGGTGTTCGAGATGAACACCGAGGAGAGCCGGTCGAAGGTGAGCACGCCGTCGGGCTTGGGATATTCGATCGGCGTGGCGGCGCTGGCGTGCCACAGGCTCTCGTGATCGGGATGGTGCTTCATCGTGAAGGGCCAGCGCAGGCCGAGCAGTTCCATCCACATCGCCACGCCCGAGAGGATCGTCCCCCAGGTGTCGCCGAACTTCTTGACGAGCGGCACGACGTTGCGGACGCCGCGCAGCTCCTTCTCGACCCAGCTGGTCTTGTAGGCTTCGGGATAGGCGGTGAGTTCGTCCGAGCTGCGGCCGGACTGGACCGCGGCGAAGGCGGCTTCGGCGGCCATCATGCCGCTCTTCATCGCCGTATGCGTGCCCTTGATGCGGGGTACGTTGAGGAAACCGGCGGTATCGCCGATCAAAGCCGCGCCGGGCATCACCAGCTTCGGCACCGACTGCCAGCCGCCGTCGCTGATCGCGCGAGCGCCGTAGGAGACGCGCTTGCCGCCCCTCAGGATCTTCGCGATCTCAGGGTGGGTCTTCCAGCGCTGCATCTCGTGGAAGGGCGATAGATAGGGGTTCTTGTAGTTGAGCCAGAGGACGAAGCCCAATGCCACCTGCCCGTCGGCCTGATGATAGAGGAAGCCGCCGCCGTTGGACTCGCCGTCCCTGAGCGGCCAGCCCTGGGTGTGGATCACCTTGCCGGGGACGTGGTTCGCGGGATCGATATCCCACAATTCCTTGATGCCGATGCCGTAGACCTGCGGATCGGCATCCTTGCAGAGGTCGAACTGGCGCTGGAGCTGCTTGGTGAGGTGGCCGCGGACGCCTTCGCCGAACAGAGTGTACTTCGCGTGGAGCTCGAGGCCGGGGGCGTAATCGGGCTTGTGGTGGCCGTCGCGCGCGACGCCCATGTCGCCGGTGGCGACGCCCTTCACGCTGCCATCGTCATTGTAGAGGATTTCGGCGGCGGCGAAGCCGGGGAAGATCTCGACGCCGAGCTCCTCGGCCTTGCCGGCGAGCCAGCGGCAAAGGTTGCCGAGGCTGCCGGTATAGGTGCCCTTGTTGTGGAGATAGGGGGGTGTGATGAACTCGGGGAAGCTCGCCCTGCCCTTCTCGGTCAGGATCCAGTGATGGTTCTCGGTGACCGGGGTGGCGGCGAGCGGACAGCCGTCCTCGCGCCAGGTCGGCAGCAGCTCGTCGAGCGCGCGCGGATCGACCACGGCGCCCGACAGGATGTGCGCGCCGACCTCGGAGCCTTTCTCGAGGATGCACACCGAAAGCTCCTGCCCGCCCTCCGCGGCCAGCTGCTTGAGCCGGATCGCCGCGGCCAGGCCCGAGGGACCCGCGCCGACGATCACGACATCATAAGGCATCGACTCTCGTTCGCTCATCCTCTTAATCCCTTGCGAGTCGTTCACGTGGACGTAGCGTCGAGCCTGTCGTCGCGGTTCCGCAACGTCCTGTCTGCTTGCGATTGGAGGCAGATTGACCGCGGCGTCAACAAGGATTCAAAGATACGGTATGGGAGGGGAAGTAGTTCAGGATTGGCAGAAGGCCGTCGCGAGCACGCTCGAATGGTGGCGTGATGCGGGTGTCGACATGCTCGTCGAGGACGATGTCCGCGACTGGCTGGCGCGGACGCCGCCGCCTGTCCCCGCCGTAACGAGCGAGACCGCCGTAGCGGCACCGGTGGCCGAGGCGCTGCCCGACACGCTGGAAGCTTTTGTCGAATGGCGGATGAGCGACGCCGCGCCCGAGGCCGGATGGCACATGCCGCGCTTCGCGCCGACGGGCCCGATCGACGCCGAATGGGTGTTCGTCACCGACGTTCCCGAAGCCGAGGATTCCGAAATGCTGATGTCGGGGCCGGCGGGCCGGCTGCTCGACAAGATGCTCGCGGCGATCGGATCGAGCCGCGAATCGGTCCATCTGTTGCCGCTCGCCTGGGCGCGGCCGATGACCGGACGGATCGCACCCGACGAAGAGGCGCGGCTGATCGAGCTAGCGCGGCATCATTTGTCTTTGCTCCGCCCGCAGAAGCTGTTTCTGCTCGGGCAATCGGCGAGCCGTGTGTTGGCTGAGACGGCGGGAAATTCCCTAACAAATCCTATACGTCTCGTTAACCATTTCGAGGCAAAAACGGCGGCAGTGGCGAGCTACCATCCCCGCTTCCTGCTGGAGCGGCCGGCCGCAAAGAGCGAAGCCTGGAAGCATCTGCTGCTGTTGAGCCGGGGGACAGCCGAGTGATCAAGCGTACCATCATCGCCGTCGCGCTGCTCGCGCTGCCCGCGACCGCGCATGCCGACGACCTCACCGCCGATACGCGTCCTGCAGCCCCTGCGGCGGTGCGCGACGGCGACGGCGTGCCCGACCAGCTCGATGCCGAGCAGCGTGCGGGATATCGCCGGGTGTTCGCCGCGATACGCGCCGAGCAATGGACCGACGCGCAGCTTCAGCTCGATGCGATGAAGCCGGGGCCGCTTCACGCGCTAGCCCGCGCCGAACTCTACACCGCCAAGGATTCGCCCAAGGTCGAACTCCCGCAAATCCTCGCCTTGCTGGCGGAGGCGCCCGATCTGCCACAGGCCGAGCAGCTCGTGCGGATGGCCAAGGCGCGCGGCGCATTGGACACCCCCGCCCTTCCCGCCGCATCGCGGCTGATCTGGTTCGACGGCGCGCCGGTCCGCCAGCGTGCGCGCTCGATCAAGAGCGACACCGCGGCGACTTCGGTCGCGATCGAGATCCAGCCCTTCGTCAAGGCCGATGACGGTCTCCAGGCCGAGGCGGTGGTCGAAAAGTTCGCACTCGATCTCACGCCCGAGGCACTGACCGAATGGCAGCAGAAGGTCGCCTGGATCTATTATGTTTCGGGTGACGACAATAATGCGCGGCGCGTGGCGGCAAAGGCCCAGCTGGGCGTCGGCGAATGGGTCGGCCAGGCCGATTGGGTCGCGGGGCTCGCCACCTGGCGGCAGGGCGACTGCAATGCCTCGGCGGACGCTTTCGAGCGCGTCGCGATGCGCGCTACCGATACCGAACTCCGCTCGGCGGGCTTCTATTGGGCATCGCGCGCCGACATGGCGTGCGGGCGACCCGAAAAGGTGAGCACGCGTCTCAAGGCCGCGGCGCAGTTCGGCGAAACCTATTACGGGCTGCTCGCCAAGGCGGCACTCGGCATCCAGGACAAGCCGGTGACCGGCGAACGCTTCGTCGCCGAGGATTGGCGCGCGCTCGAGCGGCGCCCGAACGTCCGCGTCGCCGCGGCGCTTACCGAGATCGGCGAGGACGGCCTCGCCAACGAAGTGCTGCGCCACCAGGCCAAATTCTGCACGCCCGGCGACCACGCTTCGCTCACCCGCCTCGCCGGCCGGCTCAACCTTGCCGCGACGCAGCTCTGGCTCTCGCATAACGGCCCTGCCGGCGCGCGGCCGCTGGTGCAGGCGCGCTATCCCTCGCCCAACTGGACCCCCGCGGGCGGCTGGCGCGTCGACAAGGCTTTGGTGTTCGCGCACACGCTGCAGGAATCGCGGTTCAACGCCGAGATCCGCAGCGCCGCGGGCGCGATGGGGCTGATGCAGGTCAAGACCGGCGCCGCGATCGATGTCGGCCGCCGCCAGGGCGTGACCTATGCCGCGTCCGACCTGACCAAGCCTTCGGTCAACATGGAGATCGGCCAGTCCTATCTCGAGCAATTGCGCGACCAGCCCTTCACCCAGGGCCTGCTGCCCAAGGTGATCGCCGCGTACAATGCCGGGCCGACTCCGGTCGCTCTGTGGAACAGCATGAGCAAGGACAATGGCGATCCCCTGCTCTACATCGAGAGCATCCCTTATTGGGAGACGCGCGGCTATGTGATGACCGTGCTGCGCAATTACTGGATGTACGAGAATCAGGAAGGCCGCGCCTCGGCGAGCCGCGCTGCGCTGACGCAGGGCCTTTGGCCGAAATTCCCGGGGCTGCCGGGCGCCAAGGCCGTGAAGGTCAGCGCCCGCCTCACGCCGCGGCTTCCGGCCAGCGCACAGGTTGCCGGTGGCAATTGACGAGACGATCGCGTTCCGGCCGGTCCGGATCGCGGTGCTCACCATTTCCGACACGAGGACACTCGCGGACGATCGCTCGGGCGACCGGCTGGTCGAACGGCTGACGCAAGCGGGGCACGAACTCGCCGACCGTGGACTCGTGCGCGACGATGTCGAGACGATCGTCAGCCGGCTCCACGGCTGGATCGACGACCCGCAGGTGGACGTGATCCTCACTACCGGCGGCACCGGCGTCACTGGGCGCGACATCACTCCCGAGGCGCTGGCGCGTGTCCAGGACAAGGAAATACCCGGCTTCGGCGAGCTGTTCCGCTGGCTGAGCTATCAGAGCATCGGCACTTCGACGATCCAATCGCGCGCCACCGCCGGCGTGGCGCGCGGGACCTATATCTTCGCGCTGCCGGGCTCGACCGGGGCGGTCACCGACGCATGGGACGGCATCCTCGCGAGCCAGCTCGATATCCGCCACAAGCCGTGCAATTTCGTCGAGCTGATGCCACGGCTGATGGAGCGGTAGCGGGGTTAGGTGGTGTCGACATTCAGTCCTTTACTTCCCTCACCCCCTGCAAGGGGGAGAGGGTTGCGCAGACTTAGGCTCGCAGAGCCTTAGTCGGAGCTGGGTGAGGGGGTGCGGCTGTGCAACGGCCGCGCGGAGCTTCGCTCCGCTCTACCCCTCACCAAGCTACGCTAGCCAGCAAGCTGGCAAGCTTCGCTATCCTCTCCCCTATCAAGGGGAGAGGGAGACTTCGGGCTGAATGTCGATACATCCTCAGGTTCAGCTCTTCGGCTTGTCCGTCTTGGGATCCGGCAGGTTGAGCTCTTCCTTGAAGAACGTCGCCAGCTCGTGGAGCTGCGAATTCCACCAGTCGAGAACGTCGGCGAAGTTCGCCGCGTTGAGCCCGCCGATGGTGGCCACGTCATAGGCGGCGCCCAATTGCCCGTCGTTGCGGACAAAGGCCTGGAGGAAGCGCTTCTTCGAATTCCACTTGTTGACGAATTCGGGCGTGTTCTCCGGCGCCTTCTCGAACAGCACTTCGAAGCGCAGCGAGTCGCAATTCTTATGGTCCTTGCAGCCATAGAAATAGACGTCGAAATGATAAGAGGATTCGTCGCTCTCGATCATCGGATCGCCGTCGCCGTCCTTGGTGAGCTTGGGCTTCAGCTCGGCTTTCTCCATCGCCGCCATCACGGTGGCGGGATTGCTGGCGCAGATCAGCCCGGCGCCGCAAGGCTTGGCATCCTCGGCGGACGCAGGTGCCGAAAGGCAAAGCACGGCAATGCCGGCGGCGAACGGAAGCAGGCGCATCGATTTCCCCCTGATTGAGCGGCGAAACTAGCAGCCGCCTCCGTTCGCGCAATCCGCGCTATCCGGATTCGTTGACGAACACGCCCAGCTCGTTGCCGTCGGGATCGCGGAAGTGGAAGCGGCGGCCGCCCGGATAGGCGAAGATCGGCACGGTCACTTCGCCGCCCGCCGCCGTCACGCTCTCGAGCGCGGCTTCGAGATCCTGCGCCTCGACGATCGGAAGCAAGTGCGCGATCGCCTGATCCCTGGTGCCGTTGAGCCCGACATCGACATCGCCGCTGGTGGTCGCCGCATAATCCGGTCCGAAATCGGTGAAGCCCCAGCCGAACGCCTTCGCATAGAAATCGCGGACCGCGGCGACATTCTTCACCGGCAGTTCGACATAAGAGATACGCGCCATCGATTCCTCCATTCGTTCTTGATATGTTCTAGTCCGGCGCCTAGCATATGGCAATGGCAAAGACTCGGGCCATTCGCGGCGCCACGCTCAATCGCGACAGCATCCGCTTCAACCTGCCCGAACGCGAGGAGGATGGCGACTGGCGCGACGAACGCGAGGCCGTGGACGGCGAGGCGCCGCCGCTGCGCACCACGGTAACGGTCGAGAAGCCGAAGACGATCCTCACGCGCAACAACTCGCCCGACATCGCTTTCGATCGATCGGTGAACCCCTATCGCGGCTGCGAGCATGGCTGCATATATTGCTTCGCGCGGCCGAGCCACGCGTATCACGATCTGTCGCCGGGGCTCGATTTCGAGACGCGGCTGTTCGCCAAGCCCGACGCGCCCGTGCTGCTGCGCGCCGAGCTGGCGAAGCGCGGCTATGCGTGCAGGCCCGTGGCATTCGGGACCAACACCGATCCCTATCAGCCGATCGAAGGCAAATGGCGGATCACGCGCGGCTGCATCGAAGTGCTGGCCGAGTGCAACCATCCGATCACGATCACCACCAAATCCGATCGGGTGACGCGCGACATCGACCTGCTCGCGCCGATGGCGGCGAAGGGGCTGGCGGCGGTGATGCTGTCGATCACGTCGCTCGACCCGCGGATCGCGATGACGGTCGAGCCGCGTGCGCCCTCCCCCGCCAAGCGCCTCGCGGCGGTTCGCACGCTTACGCAAGCGGGGATTCCGGTTTTCGTGTCGATGGCGCCGGTAATCCCGGCGATCACCGATCACGAGATCGAGCATATCCTGGAAAAGGCCGCGGAAGCGGGTGCGCGCGGGGCATTCTTCCTGCCGGTGCGGCTGCCGCACGAAGTGGCGCCTCTGTTCCGGGCGTGGCTCGATACGCATTTTCCGGATCGCGCGGGCAAGGTGATGGCGACGATCCAGTCGATCCGCGGCGGCAGGGACAATGATCCCGATTTCCACTCCCGGATGCGCGGACAAGGGCCTTGGGCAGAGCTGCTGCGCAAACGCTTCCACATCGCGGCGAAACGCTACGGGCTGGACGGCGAGCGGTTGCGGCTGCGCACCGACCTGTTCCGGCCGCCCGCAGGGCCGCAGGGGGAGTTGTTTTAGACCGTCATCCGTCATCCCCGCGAAAGCGGGGACCCATCTCCGGCGCCCTCCCGCATCACGGCTGTGGTGATTGCGGCCCATTCGGGAGATGGGCCCCCGCTTTCGCGGGGGTGACGGTGGGGTTCAGCGCTTCTTCGCGTTCGAGAACAACGCCAGCGGCACCGCATCGGCCATCGCCTGGTATCCGACGATCGAAGGATGGAGCCCGTCGCCCGAGTCCAGATCCGGCCGCAGCCGCATCGGATTGACCGGATCGCGCATCGCGGCGTCGAAATCCATCAGTGCGTCGAAATTGCCCGGCGTGCGGATCCATGCGTTGACCGCCGCGCGATCGGTCTCGTTGGCGGCATCGGGATGATAATAGCCTGAGGCGCCGTCGGGCATGATCGTGCCGCCGATCACCTTGATCCCATGCGAGCGCGCCCGGGCGACGATCTGCCGGAGTACCCCGATCATCTCGCGGACCAGGGCGGCGTGCTGCTCGGGCGTCGCGGGCGCCTCGCGGGTAAGCGTGCCGAGATCGTTGATTCCCTCGAGGACGAGGAGGTGCGTTACCCCGGGCGGCGTCAGCACTTCGCGTTCGAAGCGGGCAAGTGCGTTGGGGCCGTTGCCGTCGAGCCGCAGCCGGTTGCCGCCGATACCGGCGTTGAGCACCGCCATGTTGCGGGTCGCGGGATTGGCGCGCAGCCGGACGGCGAGGCGATCGGGCCAGCGGGCATTGGTATTGGGCTGGACGCCATAGCCGTCGGTGATCGAATCGCCGAGGATGACGAGCGCCTGCGCGCCGGGCGCATCGACCTCGACGTCGCCGATCACGTACCAGCGGGTAGAGGTCTTCGCGCCGGCGAGCGCTTCGGCCATGACCTGCTGGCCATGCGCGAAATGGCTGTGTGCCCGCGCGCCGGGATGGCCGGTCTGGCGATCGGGTGGGCTCGGCAGATGGAGCGTGAGCGCGAGATCGGCGCCTGCCGTTATGGGCAGCTCGACGGGATCGGAGAGATAGTCGGCGCCTGCGGGGATCGTCACGCTCGCGGCGCCGCCGAAGGTCAGCGGGTGGAGCGTGGCGGGGACGATGCGCGAGGTGGTGTTGTCGGCCGAGAGGGCCACGCTGGCCGCGCTGACCACCAGCGGCGCAGTACCGAAGGCGTTCGACAGCCGTACGCGCGCGCGCTTGCCGCCGATCGTGACGCGGACGATCTGGCGGAGCGTCGCATCGGTCAGATCCTCGGCCGGTGCGACATTCTCGTTGGTGGGGACCATCTGCGAAGTCGCCCAGCTCGCCACCCAATGCGGCCGCTCCTGCGCGACCGCGGCGCCGCCCAGGCACAGAGCCACCAGCAGGCCGATCGGCCCGCGCATCCTCGCCATTCGCATCCTCCGCCTTTTGATATCGCTACCATAAGCGCGGGCGCCTGCGTGGCAATGGCCGGAGCGGCCGGGGTTCAGAACCCCAGCCGCCCCGTCGCACCGGGCTTGGCCTCGACCTCGGCGCGGAGCCGGGCAAGGATGAAGCCCTGGTCTCCGCCGGTGAAGCGGAGCTGGCGCCGCACGACCGCGAAGTCGCCCGGGGTCAGGTTGGCGATCTCCGCCAGCGCGGCGGGCGCCGGGCTGCCGAAGAAGCGCTCCCATGCCGCTGCCGCGCGCGCCGGCCCCAGCGGGCCGAGCCGGAGCTTGAACACGAAGCGCCGGAGCGCCGCGGGATCGAGCCGCTCGACATGGTTGGTCGCCGCGACGAAGGGCAGAGGATGGCGATCGAGCCAGCTCAGCAGCTCGTTGACCTGGCCCACCTCCCAGTTGCGAGTCGCGGTGCCGCGATCGAAGAGGAGCGAATCCACTTCGTCGAACAGCAGCACCGCCCCGCGCCGCTCGGCCTCGCGGAACGCCTCGGCGATCTGCTGCTCGGTCTCGCCCACCCATTTCGAGAGCAGGTCCGACGCACGCTTGACGAGCAGCGGCCGATCGAGCGCACGCGCGAGATGATGTGCGAGCCCGGTCTTGCCCGTGCCCGGCGGGCCGGTGAGCAACAGCGAGATGTCCGCCGGCGCGCCCGGCGCCGCGATGCTGGCGAACAGGGCCGCGATATCGCGGTCTGCCTCGAACAGCGACAGATCGACTTCGCCGTCTGCCACCGGCACCGGCGTGCCCCGCCGCAGTGCGAGGACGAGCGACTCCGCGGCGCGCCCGATATCCTCCGGCCCGCCGGCGAGCTGCCCTGCCCGCGCCGCGACGCGGAGCACCGACGCCGCTTCGGGCGCGGCACCGACCAGCGCCCGCACCGCCTCGGGGAAGGCGACGCCTTCCTCGCGGCCGATGCGATCGAGCATGCCGAGCCCCGCCGCATGCGACGGTGCCCCGAGGTGCAGGACATAGCTCATCCGCCGGACGATCGCGGGATCGAGGTTGCCGATCGCGTTGGTCGTCCACAGCACGGGGACCGGATTGGTCTCGACCAGCCGGTTGACCCAGAGCTTGGATCCCTGACGGCCGCGCATCCAGTCGCCCTTGCCGGGCTGCACGTCGCCGATCAGATCCTCCATCTCGTCGAACAGCAATGCCGCGCCGCCGCGCTCCGCGAGCATGCGGTGCGCGAGGCTGAGGGCGTTGACGCGGTCCCAGCGGGAAGGCTCGTCGCCATCCTCATCCGCCTCGCCAACGCTGTAGAGCGGCACGTCCGCCGCCGCCGCGAGCGTGCGCGCGAGCTCGGTCTTGCCGGTTCCCGGGGGGCCGTGGATCAGCACGTTGACACCGGCCGCGCGCTCGCGGACCGCGCCGGCGAGCAGCCGGACGAGGAAGCCGATATCGGCCTCGCGCCCGATGAAATCGCCGGGGACGAGCCGCGCCTGCTGGCGCGGGCCGACGGCGATCTCGAGCAGCCCCTCGGCATCGCTCGTCGGGCGCTCGATCAGCCGATCGACGGTCCAGCCGATGTCGAGCTCAACCCCGCCGCCGCGCCGCGTGTGAAGGCGCACGAGACCGAGCCGCAGCGGCTGCGATCGGCGCAGCGCGTGGGGCTCGATCCCCGCCAGCTCGGCGAGCATCTGCGAGAGGTCGTACTCCTGCTCGGCGAGGACGAGGCCGAGCGCGCGGGCACGCGGGCAGCGTTCGATCGCTACGGCAATGACGAGCACGCAGCTGTCCGCCGCGTCGAAGCGCAGCGCTTCCGCCAAACGCGCCGCGACCTCGAGCGGGCGCGCGGGATCGCCCGGCGCCGCGTCTGCCGCCGGCGGAGCGCGCAGATCGCGCCAGCCGAGCTTCGCCTTCTCGACGCGCTCGCCGAGCAGCCAGCGCGCATGCGGACGCGCCCAGCCGAGCACCGCCTTGCCCAGCGGCGACGTGCCGGGAACGTCCCGGCCGATCCGGCGCAACATGCCCCGGACGATTTCCTGTTCGTGCATCATAACCCAATCCCGGCCCGGCGAGACGGCGCGCGGACGCGCAGCTTCGCTCAGGGCGTTTCGTTCGTTTGTGGGATTTTCCGCGGGAGAGCAGCTGCCCTCTCCGCGACGCCTGGGTCAGGCGTTTACGGGAGAGTGCGGAGGCTTCCCGGGGCGATCCCCGATAGTGCGTGGAAGTCCAGCAATTCTCTTCTCCAATTCCCCGGGCGGACCCGCGGGATGCGGGGCCCTAGCCTAATCGTTCCGGGTGCGCAAGATCAGCGCTTGCGGCTCTTCATCAGCGGCTGGATGCGCGTGCCGAAATTCTCGACGCCTTCGAGAAAGTCGTCGAAAGTGAGCAGCACGCCGCCGGTATTGGGCACTTCGGCCATCTCGTCGAGCATCCGCGCGACGCTTTCGTAGCTGCCGACCAGGGTGCCCATGTTGATGTTGACTGCGCCTTCGGGGGCGGCGAGCTGGCGGACATTGGTGGTGGCATTGTGCTTGTCGGCCGCGCCCTGGTCCTTGAGCCAGGCGATCGCGTCGATATCGACACCGTCATTGTACGACCTCCATTTGGCCATCGCCTCCTCGTCGGTCTCGGCGGCGATGATCATGACGAGGACGAAGACCGAGACGTCGCGTCCGGTCTTTTCGGTCGCGGCCGCGAGGCGCTCGTTGTTGAAGGCGAAGGCAGTGGGCGTGTTGACGCCCTTTCCGAGGCAGAAGGCATAGTCCGCCCATTTGGCCGAGAAAGCGAGGCCCTCGTCCGAGCTGCCGGCGCAGATGATCTTCATGTCGCCCGTCGGCGTGGGGCGGACGAGGCAGTCGTCCATCTGGTAATAGTCGCCTTTGAAATCGCTGCGGCCGGTCTCCCAGAGTTCGCGCAGGATCTGCGCATATTCGTCCAGCATCTTGTAACGATTGCGAAAATGCTCGTCACCGGGCCACAGGCCCATCTGGCTGTATTCGGGCCGCTGCCAGCCGGTGATCAGGTTGAGCCCGAAGCGGCCATGGCTGATGCTGTCGATCGTGTTGCACATCCGCGCGGCGAAGGCGGGCGGGATCACCAGCGTGGGGCAAGTGGCGTAGATCTTGATCTTTTCGGTGACGGCGGCGAGCCCGGCCATCAGCGTGAAGCTTTCGAGGCCGTACTCCCAGAACTCGGTCTTGCCCCCGAAGCCGCGCAGCTTGATCATCGAGAGGAGGAAATCGAGGCCGTGCTTCTCGGCGCGGATCGCGATCTCCTTGTTGAGATCGAAGCTCGGCATGTATTGCGGCGCGTTCTCGCTGATCAGCCAGCCATTGTTGTTGATGGGCACGAAGACACCGACTTGCATGGCTATTCCCCCAGAAATTCGAGCACGAGGCGGTTAAAGGTGTCGGGATCGGTCACGTTGCAGGCGTGGCCGCCCCAGTCCATCGTCGCCAGCCGCGCGCCCGCGATGCCCTCCGCCAGCCGCTTCGAGCAGTTGCTGGGCACGAGCATGTCATCGTCGGCGGCGAGCGCAAGAGTGGGTGCGACTATTTCGCCGAGGCGCGCGTCCACATCGAAGGCGGCAAGCGCTGCGATGCGCTTCTCATAGGTTTCGGCGCCTGCGAAATAAGCGAGATGAGCCTCGTCCTCCGCGGTCAGCCGATCCGAATGCTCCGAGATCCAGTTGGCAGGGTAGAGGAAAATCGGCTGCGCGCGCAGATAGGCACGCGGGCCACTGTCGCGGAGCAACGCCAGCCGCGTCTCGAAGCAGCGCAGGAAATGCGGATCGGGTGCCGGCCAGCCGTTGACGAGGACGAGCCGGTCGATGCGTTTTGGTGCGGCGAGTGCTGCCGCCAGCCCGGCAACCGCGCCGGCGGCATGGCCGAGGATGCTCGCGCGCTCAAGACCGAGCCCGGCGATCAGCGCGAGGATATCGTCGCCCAGTTGCTCGACCGTCACCGTCCCGGGTAGTGCCCGATCGCTGCGCCCGGTGCCGCGATGATCGTAGAGGATGACGCGGTGCTGCTCGGCAAGCGCGGGCAGGTTCGGCAGCCAGTAATTGCCCGAGCCGCCCAGCCCCGCCGAAAGGATCAGCGGAGGCCCGCTGCCATGTTCCTCCCAGTAGAGCCCGTCGATCAACCGATGTGCGCCACGCTGGCGATCTCGACGAGGCAGTCGGGCTTCACCAGATCGCATTTGATGCAGTAGCGCGCGGGCTTGGCGCCCGGGAAATACTCGGCATAGACCGCGTTGAACGCGGCATAGTCGGCGAGATCCTTGAGGAAGATGTGGTTCATCGCCACGTCCTCGAGGGTGGCGCCGGCGGCCTCCAGTGTGATCTTGATGACGTCGAGCACGTGGCGGGTCTGCGCCGCGGCGTCGCCGACATGGAGCACCACGCCCCCCTCCCCCAGCGCAAGCACCCCCGAGACATAGACGGTGTTGCCCGCCTTTGCTCCGGCCGAATAGGGCGCGATGGGCGTGGGGAATTGCGGCGGGTTTACGGGCATGAAGGGCATGGTCACTCCTTGGGAATCTGGCCGAAGCTGCCGCAGAAATCGGCGGTAGTGCTCACCCAGCCGAAGAACTTCTCGACATTGTAGATCGTCGCCTCCTGCATCATCGGCGGGCCCAGATGGTGCGTCGCGTCTTCCAGCATCACGCCGAAATATTCGAGATGGAAGCCGTCACGCAGGGTGCTTTCGACGCAGACGTTGGTGGCGATGCCGACGAAGACGATCGTCCTTATGCCGCGCGAACGCAGCACACTGTCGAGCTGCGAATTGAAGAAGGCCGAGTAGCGCGTCTTGCCGATGACGATGTCGCCATCCTGTGGCTTGAGCCCCTCGACCAGATCATAGTCCCAGCCGCCACGCGCGAGCAGTTTGCCAGCCAGTTCGGGGCGCTTGCGCATCGTCTTGAGCGCGTTGGACTTGTGCCAGTTGGGCGAGCCGGGCCCGCCGGCCTCGACATAGTCCGGGTCCCAGCCATTCTGCAGATAGACCACCTGTACGCCCGCGCCGCGCGCGACTTCGAGCACCTTGGCGATCTGGCCGATCGTGCCCGCCGCGCCCGAAATGTCGAAGCCGGCCTGGTCGACATAGCCGCCGGGCGAGGCATAGGCGTTCTGCATGTCGATCACGACGACCGCGGTCTCGGACGGCACCACGCGGATCGGTTCGGGCCGCGCAGGCAACGTCACCGCGGCTTCGCTCGCCGCCGCCGTCCCCACCGTCACGCCGCTCGCCTGATCCATTGCACGCCTCGTTTTGCGGCTGCGAAGGTGAACCAAGCACAGGCCGCCCGCAAGGCCCCCGGTGTGACATTGCCATAATGCACTCCCCCGCTTAAGCATCGGCATCCCTTCAAGGAATCCCGATGCGCGTCTTCCTGCTTGCGCTCTGCGCCTTCGTTGTCCCCGCTTCCGCCCTCGCCCAGTCCGCCCCGCCGCTACCGACCGGCAAGCTCCCCGATACGGTCAAGCCGATCGCCTATCGGCTCGACATGACGATCCTGCCCGAGCGGGAGCGCTTCTCCGGTCACACCGAGATCGACGTGGAACTGAAGCAGCCCGCGGCCGCGATCTTCATGCACGGACGCGACCTCAAGGTGGCGAAGGCGGTGGTCAGGATCGGCAAGCGCGAGACGCCGGTGACCTTCACCCAGAAATCGCCCACGGGCCTCGCCGAAGTGGATTTCGGCCGCACGATCCCGGCAGGCAAGCTGACGCTCAAATTCGATTACGATGCGGCCTTCGCGGATGGCCCTTCGGGGCTGTACCGGATCAAGGTAGGTGACGACTGGTATAGCTGGTCGCAGTTCGAGTCGATCGATGCGCGCGCTGCATTCCCATCATTCGACCAGCCCGGATACAAGACGCCCTTCACCGTCTCGGTCACCACCAGACCCGGCCTTGTCGCCGTGAGCAACGCGCCCGAGCAGGGCAAGCCGCTGACCGCGGGCAAATTGGTAAAGCATCGCTTCGCGGCGACCGAACCGCTGCCGACCTATCTGGTCGCCTTGGTCACCGGCCCGTTCGTCACGCTCCAGGGCACCGTGCCTGCGACCCCGCAGCGCAAGCAGCCGCTGCCGCTGCGCATCGTCGCGACCAAGCCCTATGCCGGGCAGATGCAATATGCGCTCGACGGATCGAAGAAGATCGTTGCGTTGCTCGAGCATTATTTCGACCAGCCCTTCCCCTATCCCAAGCTCGACCAGATCGGCTCGCCGGTAATGCCCGGCGCGATGGAGAATGCCGGCGCCGACATCTATGGCGACGGCATCCTGTTCCTGGACGAGAGCGCGCCGACCGAGGACAAGCAGACCTTCGGCATGGTCGTCGCGCACGAGCTTTCGCACCAATGGTTCGGCGACGTCGTCACGCCTGCCTGGTGGGATGACATCTGGCTCAACGAGAGCTTCGCCAACTGGATGGGCTATCGCATCGGCAACGAATGGCGGCCCGATCTCAACATCGGCGTCTCGGCGATCGACGAGGCGTTCGACGCGATGCAGATCGACGCGCTCGGTGCCGGCCGGCCGATCCACGAGAAGATCACCAGCGACGCCAATATCGACGCGGCGTTCGACCAGATCACCTATGGCAAAGGCGGCCAGGTGGTGGCGATGATCGCCGCCTATCTGGGCGAGGAGAAGTTCCGCGACGGCGTGCGGCTGCACATGCAGCGCTACCATCACGGCAACGCCACGACCGATCAGTTCTTCGATTCGCTCGCCAGCGCCGCGCACGATCCGCGCGTGCTGGCATCGCTCAGGAGCTTCGTCGACCAGCAAGGCGTGCCGGTGGTGACGCTGAAGCGCGACGGCAACGGGCTGACCGCGAGCCAGTCGCGCTATGCCTATTTCGGCAGCAATTTGCCTGCCACCCAGTGGATCGTTCCCGTCTGCGTCCGCCGTGCGGCGGTGCGCAGCTGCACGCTGCTCGACAAGGCCGAAGGCGCGATCGAGGCGAAGGGCGACGGCGTGATCGTCCCCAATGCCGGTGGCTGGGGCTATTATCGCTTCGATATGGATCCGGCGGGGTGGAATGTGCTGATCGCCGCCGCGCCGACGCTTCCCGAAGGCGAAGCGCTCGCGGTCACCGACAGCCTGTGGGCGTCCTTCTATGCGGGCAAGGCGACGTTCCCGCAGTTGATGGCACTCACCCGCTCCATGGCGGCGCACCCGGCCTCCAACGCCGCGCTCGACAACGGCTCGCGGCTGCGCGGGATGCTGCGGCGCGGGCTGATCAGCGACGCCGCGCTGCCGGTCTATCGGAAGCTTATCGCCGACATCTATGGGCCCAAGCTTGCCGAACTCGGCTTCGATCCGGCGGTTGGCGCCTATGGATCGGACACTCCGGACAAGAAGAAGTTGCGTAGCGACATGGTCCAGCTCGTCGCGGGCGCGGGCGGTGATGCGGCGGTGCGGGCCAAGCTGATTGCGGCCGCCGACGCCTATCTGGCCGGCGACGCCAAGGCGCTCGACCCGCAATTCGCCCAGCTCGCTTTGTCGCTCGACGTGGAGGAAAAGGGGGTTCCGCTGGCGAAGACCCTCGCCGAAAAGGGTCTCGCGGGGCAGGATCCGACGCTGCGGCAGGTCGCGTTCCAGGCGATCGGCAGCTCGGGGAACCCCGATGTCGCGCGCTGGTTCCTGAACGACTTCAAGGATTCGCGCCTGCCGCAGGTCGGCCGGCTCTATGCCACCGCGAGCTTCCTCGGCTCGTCGAAGACCCGCGACATCGCCTCGGACTATATGCTGACCAATTTCGACACCTTCTCCAAGGCGGCGGGCGGCGGCGGCATCTTCTCGGCGCGCGCGGCGCAGATGTTCAACGTGCTGTGCACCAACGAGGCAGCCGCGGCAGTGGACGCCAAGCTGCGCCCGCAGCTCGCGAACGACAGCACGCTCGATCTCGACCGCGCGCTGGAAGCGATCCGCAACTGTGCGCGGTTCAAGGATGCGAAGGCGAGTGAGGTGAGCGCGGCGGTGCTGGCGGGCAAGTAACCAACAAGACTCCCCTCCCTGCAAGGGAGGGGAACGCTAGGCCGCCGCGAGCTTGAAATCCTTGTACTGCGCGCGGATCGCAGTCTTGAGCAGCTTGCCGGTGGCGGTGTGCGGCAGGCTTTCGACGAAGTGTATCTCGTCGGGCAGCCACCATCTGGCGACCTGCTTCTCCAGATGCGCCTGGATCGCCTCGGCCGTCACTGCGCTGTCGGGTTTGCGGACCACCAGCAGGATCGGGCGCTCGTCCCATTTGGGATGGAACACCCCGATGGCCGCGGCCTCGGCGACGCCCGCGCAGCCGACCGCGGCGTTTTCGAGCTCGACCGAGCTGATCCACTCGCCGCCCGACTTGATCACGTCCTTGGCGCGATCGGTGATCTGCATCGTTCCGTCAGGGTGGAGGACTGCGACGTCGCCGGTGTCGAACCAGTTGTCGGGATCGACCGCGAGCTGTTCCTCGCCGAAATATTGCTTGATGATCCACGGCCCGCGGACCTGGAGGCGGCCCGAGCTCTTGCCGTCGCGCGGTTGCTCGGCGCCTTCTTCGTCGACCACGCGCAGCTCGACTCCGAAGGGCACCTTGCCCTGTTTCGAGACCTGATCGACCTGCTGCTCGAAGGTCAGATCGTCGAAATCGGGCGACGGCGCGCCCATCGTACCGATCGGCGAGGTCTCGGTCATCCCCCAGGCGTGGTTGACGCGGATGCCCATCTTCATCAGCCGCTCGATCATCGCGCGCGGCGCCGCCGAGCCGCCGATGGTGACGATCTTCAGATGCTCGGGCGCGGCACCGGTCGCATCCATATACTGGAACATCGCGAACCAGACGGTGGGCACCCCCGCACTGTGCGTCACCTTTTCGCGGTTCATCAGCTCGCACAGTACCTTGGGCTCGTTGACCGCCGAGAAGACGAACTTCGCGCCCACCGCCGCGCCGGCAAAGGGCAGGCCCCAGCCGACCGCGTGGAACATCGGCACGATCGGCATCGCGATCGACTGGGTGGAAAGGTCGAACTCGGCGGGCTGGAGCTCGGTGATCGCGTGGATCACAGTCGACCGATGGGTGTAGAGAACGCCCTTGGGATTGCCGGTGGTGCCGCTGGTGTAGCAGAGCATGCACGGCTCGCGCTCGCCGCCCTCGACCCAGGCATAGTCGCCGGTCTCGGCGCCGATCAGCGTTTCGAACGCGCCGTCGTCGAAGCAGATATAATGGCGGATGGTGGTCCATTGCGGCTTGAGCTTGTCGACGATGGGCTGGAACGCCTGGTCGTAGAGCAGAACCTGGTCCTCGGCATGGTTGGCGATGAAGGCGAGCTGATCCTCGAAGAGGCGCGGATTGATCGTGTGGATAACCCCGCCCATGCCGATCGTGCCGTACCAGGCGACGAGATGGCGGCTGTGGTTCATCGCCAGCGTCGCGACGCGCTCGCCGGGTTTCACGCCGAGCCGTTCGAGCGCCTGTGCGAGGCGGCGGGCGTCGCGCGCGATACCGGCCCAGTTGGTGCGGGTCTCGGTGCCGTCGGCCCAGCGTGTGACGATCTCGCGCGGCCCATGCTCGCGCGCGGCGTGATCGAGCAGGCGCATCACGCGCAGCTCGAAATCCTGCATCCCACCCAGCATCGCTCTTCTCCAGCTCTTATTTTTGAGGAGAGGGTATGCCCGGAGAGGCGCCGGTGTCGAGAGGCAGTGGCGGGCGGCAATGATTCGTTATCGACGAACGCTCCTTCGTCACCCCGGCCTTGTGCCGGGGTGACGACCGAGCTGATTACGCCGCCACTGCCAGCATTGCCGCGGTACTGGCGAATTCGGCCGAGCGGATTCCGGGTAAGCCGGAGATGCGCGCGAGCAGTTCCTCGTCGATGCGGAAGTTGCGGCCGAGGACGAGCTCTGCCTGCCCCTCGGCGCTCAGCGGCGCCCAGAGCCGGACCGTGCACCGCCCGCCGCGCGCCTCGCCGATCATCTCGGCCAATCGGGGCAACGCATTGGCATCGTCGATGACCAGATCTACGAGCAGCCGCGCGACATTGGCGATGCTCTCGAACGGCTGGACGCGCTTGACCGACACACGCGGCGTATCCTCGCCCGGGCGCTTGTCGAGCTCGACGGTAAGCACCGCGCAGCCCCCGGCGCGCGCGGCTTCTTCCATGTCCGCGGCGGCGAGATCGTCGAAGCAGGTGGTGAGCACCTGCCCGCTCTGGTCCGAGATCGTCGCCATCAGATAGCGGTTGCCGCGCGCCGAGGTGCGCCAGCGGGCATCCTCGATCAACGCCGCGATGGTGGCACCGACGCGGGCGCCGTCCGGGATCGGAACCTCGTTCAGCGAGGCGATTTCGCGCGCGCCCTGGCTGCGGACGAGGTGCGCATAGCGATCGAGCGGGTGCGCCGAGAAATAATAGCCGAATGCGTCCTTCTCGGCGGCGATCTTGTCGGCGAGCGACCAATGCGCGCTGCGCGGCAAGTTGATCGCGCCGCCGCTGGGCTCGGATTCGCCGAACAGGCCGCCCTGCCCGCTCGTCCGGCTGTCATGCGTGCGCTGGGCGACCGCGAGGATCGTCTCGGCCGCGGTATGGACGCCGGCGCGATTGGGCTCGATCCCGTCGAACGCGCCCGCCGCGGCGAGCGTCTCGACCTGGCGCTTGTTGAGCAGGCGCGGATCGACGCGCTTGGCGAAATCGTCGAGCGACTGGAAGCGGCCCTTGGCGTCGCGCTCCTCGACCAGCAGCTCCATCGCGCGCTCGCCGACGCCCTTGAGCGCACCGAGCGCATAGCGGACCGCGAGACCTTCGTTGTGCTTCTCGACATGGAAATCGGCCAAGCTGGCGTTGATGTCGGGCGGCAGGCACTCGATGTTCAGCCGGCGCATGTCGTCAGCGAAGATCGCGAGCTTGTCGGTCTGGTGGATGTCGTACGCCATCGACGCGGCGAAGAATTCGTGCGGATGGTGGGTCTTGAGCCACGCGGTCTGATAGGCGAGCAGCGCATAGGCCGCGGCGTGCGACTTGTTGAAGCCGTAGCCGGCGAATTTGTCGATCAAGTCGAACAGCTCGTTGGCCTTGGCGGCCTTGATGCCGTTCACTTTCTCGCAGCCTTCGACGAAGATCGCGCGCTGCGCGTCCATCTCGGCCTTGATCTTCTTGCCCATCGCGCGGCGGAGCATGTCGGCGCCGCCCAGCGTGTAGCCGGCGAGAACCTGCGCGGCCTGCATCACCTGCTCCTGATAGACGAAGATCCCGTAGGTCTCATTCAGGATCGGCTCGAGCAGCGCGTGCGGATAGACGATCTCCTCGCGGCCGCCCTTGCGGTGACCGAAGCTCGGGATGTTGTCCATCGGGCCCGGGCGATAGAGCGAGACGAGCGCGATGATGTCGCCGAAATTGGTGGGACGTACGGCCGTAAGAGTACGGCGCATGCCTTCGGATTCGAGCTGGAACACGCCGACGGTGTCGCCGCGCTGGAGCAGGTCATAGACTTCGGGATCGTCCCAGCCGAGCGTATCGAGATCGACTTCGATGCCGCGATCGCCGAGCAATTCGACAGCCTTCTTGAGTACCGACAGCGTCTTGAGGCCGAGAAAGTCGAACTTCACCAGCCCCGCCGCCTCGACATATTTCATGTCGAACTGCGTGACGGGCATGTCCGAGCGCGGATCGCGATAGAGCGGGACCAGTTCGGCGAGCGGACGATCGCCGATCACCACGCCGGCGGCGTGGGTGGACGAGTGGCGCGGCAGGCCTTCGAGCCGCATCGACAGATCGATCAGATGGCGGACGTCGCTGTGGTTCTTATACTCGGCGTTGAACTCGCTGACGCCGTTCAGCGTGCGCTCGAGCGTCCACGGATCGGTCGGGTGATTGGGGATCTGCTTGGCGAGGCGATCGACCTGGCCGTAGCTCATCTGGAGCACGCGGCCGACGTCCTTGAGCACCGCGCGCGCCTTCATGGTCCCGAAGGTGATGATCTGCGCCACCGTGTCGCGGCCGTATTTCTCCTGGACGTAGCGAATCACTTCGCCACGGCGGGTTTCGCAGAAATCGATGTCGAAATCGGGCATCGACACGCGCTCGGGATTGAGGAAGCGTTCGAACAGCAACCCGAGCTTCAAGGGATCGAGATCGGTGATCGTCAGCACCCAGGCGACCACCGAGCCCGCGCCCGAGCCGCGGCCCGGACCGACGGGGATGTCGTGCGCTTTGGCCCATTGGATGAAGTCGGCGACGATCAGGAAATAGCCGGGGAATCCCATCTGGATGATGACGTCGAGCTCGAACTCGAGACGATCGACATAGGCCTGACGCTGATCGGGCGCAGTGATTCCGGCCTTTTCCAGCCGCTTTTCCAGCCCCGCGTGCGACAGCGTGCGCAGCATCGTCGCCTCGCCTTCGCGGTCGCCGGCGAGGCTGGGAAGGATCGGCTTGCGCTTGGGTGCGGCATAGGCGCAGCGCTGGGCCACTACGAGCGTATTGGCGATCGCCTCGGGCAGGTCGGCGAACAGCGACTTCATTTCGTTCGCCGGCTTCATCCACGCGTCGGGGGAGGAACGCGGGCGATCGTCGCTGGCGATGTACGAGGAATTGGCGATGCACAGCATCGCGTCATGCGCCTCGTGGAAGCTGTCCTCGGCGAAACAGCAGGGGTTGGTCGCGACCAAAGGCAGGTCGCGGGCATAGGCATAATCGAGCAGCTTCGCTTCGGCCTTGCCCTCGACTTCGTTCAGCCGCCGCACGATCTCGACATAGAGCCGGTCGGGGAACAGCGCCTCGATCTGGCGGGCATAGGCCTCGGCGGCGCTGTCCTGCCCCTCAGCGTAGAGCCGCGCGAGCGCGCCTTCGGCGCCGGCGGTGAGGCAGAGCAGCCCATCGGTACGCCCCTCGAGCATGTCGAGCGTGACGTGCGCCTCCTCCTCGATCGGCCGATCGAGATGCGCCGCCGAGACGAGATGGCAAAGATTGAGATACCCCGTCTCGTCCTGCGCGTAGAGCGCCAGCCAGTCGATCGCGACCGGCGCGCCTTCGGCCAGCTCGGGGCGCTTGACCGCGAGCAGCGTGCCGACGATCGGCTGCACGCCCGACTTCTTGCACGCGTCCGAGAAGGACATGGCGGCATAGAGCCCGTTGCGGTCGCTCACCGCCACCGCGGGGAAGCCCAGCTCGCGCGCGCGCTTCGCGATCGCCTTGGGTTCGATCGCGCCTTCGAGCATCGTGTAGGAGGAGAAGACCCTGAGCGGTACGAATCCCGAGTGCGCCATCGCGATACCCTAGGCGCGCGCCGGCGGCTTTGCCAACGCAGGCGCTCCGCTATCCACAGCTTTCCAAATAGTGACCGGTAACATCCGTACAAATCCCTTGGTGGGAGACGCTTACCGGAACCGACCTGAATGGCGACTCACCCTCAACCTGGCCGAAAGGATGGTTAACGACGATCAACCTTTCGATCGCGATGCTCCCGTTCCGGGTGCGCGTCGCGGTCCGATGCAGGAGCCACGCTCGCGATGACTATCCTTTGCTCCGTGATGGACCATGTGCCTGCGACCAGACGCCATCACAATCAGGGGCTGGAATTCAGCATGTGCCATCGCTGCGGCTGCGATCTGATCCGCAGCGAGGAAGCGGGGGAATGGACGCTGGTGCCTCAGGGCTTCCGTGTCGTGTGGCGCGAATTCGGTCGCTCGGACGACGCTGCGGTCGCGCAGCGCATGCACCGCGTTTCGCCGCCGCGCCGTCGCGCACCGCGCAACGCCCGCCCTGCCCCGCGCCGCGATCCGCGCGGCCGTCCACTGGCGGGCGCCACCTCGATGGTCGCGATGCTCACCAAGCTCGGCAAGCTCGTCGCGGGCGACGAAAGCGAGAAGTCGATAATGGCGAAGAACGGGCAATATGTGATCTGCCTGCCCGGGCCGGCGCTGCGCTGATCGACTAGAGCAACTTCTCGATATCGCCGGCAATGTCCTTGGGCGACGTCGTCGGCGCATAGCGATCGACCACCTTGCCGTTGCGGTCGACGAGGAACTTGGTGAAGTTCCACTTGATCGCCTTCGAACCCAGCAGCCCCGGCGCCTCGCGCTTGAGATGCTCGAACAGGGGCGCGGCATCGCCGCCGTTGACGTCCACCTTGGCGTAGACCGGAAAGGTCACGTCATACGTGAGCGAGCAGAAGTTCGCGATTTCCGCGGCGTCTCCCGGCTCCTGCCCGCCAAACTGGTTGCAGGGAAATCCCAGCACTGAAAAGCCGCGGTCCTGGTACTGGCGCTGCAGCGCCTCGAGATCGGCATATTGCGGGGTGAACCCGCATTTGGATGCGGTGTTGACGATCAGCAGCACCTCGCCGGCATGATCCGCCAGCGTCGTCTCACTGCCATCGGGTTTGCGCACTGGGATTTGCGTTATCTCGGTCATTTCGCGTCTCCTCCGATCGCGTCGAGCCGACGCGCGACTGTGCCCCGCTTCGGCGACCAGGGAATGAAGTCCGCTACGCCGAAGACATCGCTCTCGGGCACCATTCCGATACCGTAGTTCTCGCGCGAATAGCGGCTGTCGGCGCTGTTGTCGCGATTGTCTCCCAGCAGGAACAGGTGGCCTGCTGGCACGACTCTTTCCTCGACATTGTCGCCCGGAGTGGTGCCAGAGTCGAGGATCAGATGCGGCTTAGCCTCGCCGGGGAATTGCTCGATCAGGCGCTGTTCCTGCCCGTCGGATTCGGTCGGCTGCGGTTGTCCAACAGGTCGTTGGGCGATCGGCTTGCCATTGAGGAACACGATGCCGTCCCGCACCGCGATCCGATCGCCGGCGACCGCCGCGATCCGGTCGACGCGCACCTGATCGGACAGGCGGAACAGGATCACCGTTCCGCGCGCGAGATCGCCGGGGCGCACCGCTCGGGGCATGAGCCGATCGTTCACCTCCAGCGTCGGCCGCATGCTTTGCGAAGGAGTGTAGTAGGTCTTCAACTGCCTGCCCGGCTCCAGCACGAAGCGGGCGAGCGGCCAACTCGCCACGATTGCCGCGATCAGCACCAGCACACCGAGCGAGATGCTGGCGATCGACCATTTGGCTCCCGTGCTCAAGCGCGCGCCTCGTGCCGCACCATCAGCAGCTCGAGATTGCGGCGTACCCCCGGCCATTCGTGCGCGAGGATGCTGTAGACCACGCTGTCGCGCAAATGGCCATTCAGGATCAGATGCCCGCGCAGCACTCCGTCGAGCCGGGCCCCAAGCCGCTCGATCGCGCGGCGCGAGGCGTGGTTGAGGAAATCGGTGCGGATCTGCACGCAGTTCACGCCGAGCACATCGAAGGCATGGCCGAGCAGCATGTATTTGGCCTCGGTATTGAGGCCGGTGCGCTGGACGCGTGGCGCATAGAGCGTGCCGCCGATCTCGACGCGGCGATGCGTCTCGCTCATCCGCAGGAAACGCGTGACGCCCGCGATGCGCCCATCGGCGTCGAGCACGGTGAACGGCATGTTGCGCCCCGCCGCCGTGTCGAACATCACGCGATCATACCAGGCGTCGAACGTATCGGCGGTCGGCACGGTGGTGTGGAACAGGGCGTGGAGGCCCTCAAAGGCAAGGAGCAGCCCGTCGCGATCCTCACGGACCATCGGGCGCAGCGTCACATGGCGGCCCTTCAGCGTCGGCGTCTCCCGCCAGGCACTCACTCCAGCCGGCCCTCGTGCAGGCGGACCACACGATCCATACGCTCGGCGAGCCGCTCGTTGTGCGTCGCGACCAGAGCGGCCGAACCCTCGTCGCGCACCAGCTTGAGGAACTCGGCGAAGACACGGTCGGCGGTTGCCTCGTCGAGATTGCCGGTGGGCTCGTCGGCGAGCACCAGCGCCGGCCGGTTCGCCAGCGCGCGGGCGACCGCGACGCGCTGCTGCTCGCCGCCGGAAAGCTGGTTCGGGCGATGCGTGAGTCGCTCCGCAAGGCCGAGCGCCGCCAGCAGCTGACCGGCGCGCGCGTCCGCTTCGGCGCGCGTGGCGCCGTGGATCATCTGCGGCAACACGACATTCTCGATCGCACTGAAATCGGGCAGCAGATGGTGGAACTGGTAGACGAAGCCGAGGCTGTTGCGGCGGACTTCGGTGCGGCCGCCCGCGGGGAGCTTGGCCGCTTCCTTGCCGGCGACGCGGATCGAGCCTTCGAACCCGCCCTCGAGCAGGCCAACTGCCTGCAGCAACGTCGATTTGCCCGAACCCGAGGGGCCGAGCAGCGCGACGATCTCGCCGGGCATGACGTCGAGATCAACGCCGCGCAGCACCTCGATCACTGCTTCGCCCTGCTGGAAACTGCGCTTCAGTCCGCGCGTCTGGAGGGTCGGCTCATTCATAACGCAGCACCTGCACCGGATCGGTGCTCGCCGCTTTCCACGCGGGATAGAGCGTGGCGAGGAAGGTGAAGATCATCGCCATCACGCAGATGCCGATCGTCTCGAACGGATCGGTCTTGGCGGGCAATTCAGTGAGGAAGCGCATCGACGGATCCCAGACCTGCTGCCCGGTCACCAGCCCGATGAACTGGACGACCTGCGCGCGGAAGGTGATGAACAGGAAGCCGAGCAATCCGCCCGCCGCGACGCCCAGCGCGCCGATCGTGGTGCCCACGGTCACGAAGATGCGCATCAGCCCGCCACGCGTCGCGCCCATCGTCCGGAGCACCGCGATGTCGCGCGTCTTGGAGCGCACCAGCATGATCAGCGACGAGACGATGTTGAACGAAGCGACGACGAGGATGATCGAGAGCACCGTGAACGACACGATCCGATCGACCTGCAGCGCCTCGAACAGCTCACGGTTCATCTGGCGCCAGTCGACGATCTGGCCGCTGCTACCCACCTTGTCGACGAGGGGCGAGACGATCCGCTGGACATTGTCGGGATCATTGGTGTCCATCTCGACCATGGTGACCGCATCGCCGAGCAGCAGCAGGGTCTGCGCATCTTCGATCGGCATGACCACGAAGATCTTGTCGAAATCATAGACGCCGACCTCGAAGATCGCCGTCACGGTATAGCTGACCGAGCGATACATGGTGCCCATCGGCGTCGCGGCGCCCGCCGGATTGATGATCGTGATCTTGCTGCCCACGGTCGCGCCGAGCGACTCGGCGAGGCGCGAGCCGATCGCGATCTGCTCGCCGCCCGGCACGAGACGATCCAGCGAACCGATCACTTCCTTGCCCTTGAGCGCGGGATTGTTGCGGATATCCTCGACGCGCATGCCACGGATCTGGGCGAATTCGACGCGACCGTTATAGCTCGCGAATAGCGGCTGCTCGATCAGCGGCGTCGCGCTGATCACGCCGGGTGTCGCCTTGGCCTGCGCGACGATCTGGCGCCAATCGCGCAGTTGCCCTGCATAGCCCTGGACGACGGCATGGCCGTTCAGCCCGGTGATCTTGTCAAAGAGTTCGGCGCGGAAGCCGTTCATCACGCTCATCACCACGATCAGGGCGGCGACGCCCAGCATGACGGCGACAAGGCTGAATCCGGCGACGACGGCGATGAACGCCTCGCTGCGGCCAGGCAGGAGATAGCGGCGGGCGATCATCCGCTCGTAACGCGACAATAGCATGCGGTCGGGGGGCCTGACGTGAGTGCTCGGAGTCGCTCTAGGGCAAGGCGGTGGCGGCTGGCAATGCGCCTGTGAAAATCCCGGTATATCCGCTATGTTGCCGATTCAACACAGGGTGACACCAATCTGCGCCTACTCCTTGTAAACCCGGTGACAAAAGCGGCCGGCCGACGTAGCAAACCAACGTCGAAACGCAGGCAGCAAATGGCCGTGGTTCGGGGAGGGCTTCGCCCCGCTCGTAGGCAAGTACGAGCGCGCGGGCAGAGCCTGACAAAGGGGGCTGACGAGCAGTCGTCACGCAGGCGCCCGGATCGGAAACGGTCCGGGCGTTTGCCGTTTTGGAGCCTCCCGCTTCGTTTTCTTTGGAAAGAGGGAGGCGGTGCGGGCGCCGCCTCCCTCCCCCAGCGTCCCCCGGCCATGGCGAGACGCTAGCGCGTAAACGATCAGAAGGCCTTGCTGATCGTCAAACCATAAGTGCGCGGATCGCCCGGGTTGCCGGCCACCAGGCCAGTGTTGCCCGGGGTCGTCGCGAGCAGCTCGAAATATTCCTGGTCGAAGGCGTTGCGGACCCAGCCGAAGACATTGAAGTCGTCGGTGCGGAAGCCCAGGCGGAAGTTCGCCAGCGTATATCCCTCGATGTCGGTGTAGATCGACCGCGAGGCGTTGGACGAGAATTTGGAGCGGTAATTGGCGTCGCCGGCGACGTAGAACTCGCCGTCCAGCCCGAGCAGCTTGGCGGGCACGTTATATTCGGCGCCGTACGAGAACGCCCATTTGGAGATGCCGGGCAGCCATTGTCCGGAGATGTCGCACACCACCGGGCTCAACTGGCCCGGCACGCCGGGGGTGCCGCCAGGGCTGCCGACCGGCGCCGCGGTGCCCCCCGAGCGCTCGGGCGGGCACGGCGCGTTGGCGAATTCGACATATTTGTGGTCGGTAAAGGCGCCGTTGACATAGGCGTTGAACCGTTCGGTCGGGCGGATCGAGAAATCGGCCTCGACGCCGCGGACGCGAACCTCGCCGGCATTGGCGAGATAGCCGCGCAGCGTCGAAGTCGAGCTGTTGTTCACGATCGCCTGGTAATCCTTGATGATCGTCCAGTAGCCCGAGACGTTGAACGTCGCCTTGCGGTCCCAGAACTGCGATTTCACGCCGAGCTCGAAATGGTCGACCTTCTCGGGATCGATCTGGGCGAGATCGGTCTGCACCACCCCGTTGACCACCGGCACGCCGTTGAGGTTGAGGCCACCCGATTTGAAGGTGTGGGCATAGGTCGCGTAGAGCAGCACGTCGCGCGACGGCTTGTACGACGCGGTAAGATCGTAAGTGAGGTTCCAGGCGCGATAGGCCTCGTCCTGGAACGCCTGGGGCTGGATCGCCTCGCGCTGGGCAGCCTGGCGCGGGGTGCCGCCGCTATAGGGCACCAGATTGCCCTGCGCATCGCGAACGATGCTGACATAGCTGCCGACCTTGTCGTCATAGTTGATGCGCACGCCCGGCGAGAGCGTGAAGGCGTCGCTCACGTCCCAATTGACCTTGGCGAACAGCGCGCCGCTGAAGTTCTTGAGCAGGATGTCGTTGCTCGCGGTCAGCCCGTCGAGCACGGTCGGATCGTTGGAAAGCGGGTTGCTGGGGGCCAGCAGCCAGCGGCTTGCCGCCGATCCCTGTTGCTGCACACCGGTGGTGTGGATCTTCTGGTAGAAGCCGAACAGGCCGACGACATAGTCGAAGCCCTTGCCCTCGCCGGCATAGCGGAATTCCTGAGTGAACTGGTCCTGCCGCGTCGGATTCTGCGAGCGCGTGGTGATCGGCAGACCGGTGAAGTCGCGATCGTTCGCCGGGCCCCAATCCCAGAAGCGCCACGCAGTGACCGAAGTCAGCGTGCCCGAGCCGAGATTGAGCTCGCCGCGCAGCGAGGCGCCGCCGAGCACGTTGAGCGCGTTGAGATCGGCGTCGAGATCGGTCAGCCGGTCGAAAGGATTGGTGCTCGGCACTGCGTAATTGAGCGCCGCGGTCAGCGCCGGATATTGCCGGTTCGCCGCGCGCTGGGTGGGGCCGTAGCGCACATAGATCTGCGCGCAGCATTCGGGATCCTGGCGATTATAGTCGCCCGACAAGGTGAGGCTCAGATTGTCGCTGGCATGCCAGAGCAGCGCGCCGCGCAGGCCGATATTGTCCTGCTCGTTGACGTAATTGTCGCTGGCGACGTTGAAGATCGTGCCCTTGCGGCTGGTGGTCGAGATGCCGAGCCGCACCGCGACCTTGTCGGAGAGCGGCCCGGAGACCGATGCCTTGGCCTGCTTGAAGGCGAGGTTGCCCAGAGTCACTTCGGTGCGCCCCTCGAAATTGAAGCTGGGGGCCTTGCTGGTGATGCTGATCGCGCCGGCGACGGTGTTCTTGCCGTACAGCGTCCCCTGCGGGCCGCGCAGAGTCTCCACCTGCTGGACGTCGAGAAAGTCGAGCGTGGCGACTGCGACGCGGCTGAAATAGACTTGGTCGATATAGACGCCGACGCCCTGATCGATCCCGTCATTGGTGAGGCCGAGCGGCGCGCCGAGGCCGCGGATGTTGACCGACGAGTTGCGCGGGTTCGACGAATAGAATTGCAGCGCGGGCTGCAGCTGCTGGAGGCGCTGGACGTTGAAGCTGCCGGTGCTGTCCAGTTCCTTCACGCCGACCACCGAGATCGGGATCGGCACGTCCTGCACCTGCTCCTCGCGGCGGCGCGCGGTGACGACGATGTCCGAAGCCGCCGAGCTGCGCTGGACATCCTCGGGGGTGCGGTCCTGTTCGCCGGGGATGCTGGGTGCGTCCGTGCCCGGGGCAGTGACGGTCGGCACCTCCTGCGCAAGCGCGGCGCCGGCGGCGAAGGGCGAGACCCCGAGAAGCAGCAGTGAGAGCGAAGAACGGCGCATCAACATCCCCTTGGTTCCAATACCCCTAATGTCGATGGATTTAATGGGTATTAGCCAGCAAGCGAATCTTTGGGAACCCGAAGCTGGGTTTCTCCGCCGCGCGCGGTGCCCGGTTCAGCGCATCTTGAATAAACCACAAGCCGAACCACATTCGTTTTGCCACGGTGCCTGGTGGGCCTGGCAAGCAGCGCCGCGGATTTCCGGGCGCTGCACAAAGAGACGTTCAACTTGCTCACAGGAGAATTTGAAATGCGTCAGTTCGACTTTACTCCGTTCCGTCGCTCCACCGTCGGCTTCGACCGCCTGTTCGACTTGCTCGAAGCCAGCGCGCGTCAGACGGCCAGCGAGAACTACCCTCCGTTCAACCTCGAGCGCCTTGCCGAGGATCATTATCGGATCACACTCGCCGTCGCGGGCTTCAAGCCCGACGAGATCGACGTGACCGCCCAGCAGAACCTGCTGCTGGTCCAGGGCAAGAAGACGAACGAGAACGAGAACAACCAGGGCGCGTTCCTGCATCTCGGCATCGCCAATCGCAGCTTCGAACGCCGCTTCGAACTTGCCGACTTCGTCCGCGTCGAGAGCGCGAACCTCTCTGACGGACTGCTCGTCATCGAGCTGGTCCGCGAGATTCCCGAGGCGATGAAGCCGAAGAAGATCGCTGTGAACGCCGGCAGCCAGCCCGCGACCGCGATCGAGCATCGCGACGCGGCATAAGAACCACCACGGCTCGCGGCGCTTTTCTCCCTTTGGGCGCCGCAGCAGGGGCGCTCGGGCATTGCCCGGGCGCCTCTTGTGCTTCTCAAATCCTCCCTCGCAAAACAGGGGAGGATTTAGTTGGGCTGGATCCAGCGCGTGGGGCCGATCAGCCAGGGCTTGACCCGCCCGGTCGGCCGGGGCGCCCCGTCGAGCCGCACCGCGCGGAGGATCGCTATCGGCTTCGGCTGGATCATCTGGCCGCGCATCGGGCCCCTGCCCCCACCCGTCGGCTGGGCGAGAATCTTGCGGACGACGTCCATCCCTTCGACGACCCGACCGAACGCCGAATAGCCGTTGCGGCCGCTGCCGCGGGCGTCGAGCGACGGATTGTCCCCGACCATGATCGAGAAATTGCCGGTAGCTGAATCGATGTTCGCGCCGTGCGCCATCGACACCGTACCATCGACGTGGCGGATGCCGGTCACATTGGTCGGCTCGAGCGGCGGCGACGGCAGGACGCGCCGGGCATCGCTGGCGATTCCGCCCTGGACGAAGCCGAACTTCGGGTTCCCCTGCCGTCGCGACGCCCTGTAGAAGCCGGTGCCGTCAAGGCGGCCGTCATCGACATAAGCGAGGAAATTGGCGGTGGTCTTCGGCGCGTGTTTTGCATCGAGCGCGAGAATGACGTTGCCCGCGCTGGTCTCGATCCGCACCCGGACCATGCCCGAAATGGGCCGATCCTGCGCGGGAGCAGAACCGATAGCAGCCGGAAGCAACAGGGCCGCGAGCGCGGCAAGCAAGATACGCATCCGGTGCCGTTAGCCGATGCTGCAACGCGGCGGGAAGGGTTTTTGTCGCCCTCGCCGCGGGTCCCCCTGGCACGATTCGCCGTGGAGACTCGTGCCGTTTCGCCGAAAGGCGGATCGAGGTAGGATGCCATCATGGTTTCGAAGACGAGCTTGCGCGAGTCGGTGCGGGCGCATCGTTGGCAGGAAGTCGGGCAGGGGCTGACCGAACGGCCCGACTTGACCGAAATCACCGATGAGCGCGGGCGAAACTGGCTGCACCACGCATGCATGAGTCCCGGCGAGGACGAGCCGAGCGTCCGGACTGCGGAGGTGCTGCTCGCAGCCGGCCTCGGGCTCGACGCCCCCGCATTCACCGAAGGCACGTGGCGCGCGACGCCGCTATGGCACGTGATCTCGCGCGGACGGAATCTCACACTGGCCAAGCATCTACTCGAGCGTGGCGCCGACCCCAATCATTGCCTGTTCGCCGCAGTCTGGAACGAGGACTGCGACGCGATCCGGCTGTTGCTCGCGCATGGCGCGGATATCGAGGAGGGTGCGGATCGCGGCGATACGCCACTGCTCGGCGCGGTGGCGTGGAGCAAGTTCGGCCCTGCCGGCGAACTGCTGGAAGCAGGCGCCGATCCCAACGTCCGCAACGCCCAAGGCGCCACCGCGCTGCACCTGATGCTCAAAAAGGGCAGCGCGCCCAAGCATTTCCTGCTCTTCGCCCGGCACGGCGCACGAAGCGACATCGCCAATGCCGAGGGGCTGACCGCGGATACGCTGCTGCGCCGCAAGCGCGACCCCGGCTATCGCGCGGCGGCGGATAGGATGGCGCGCGCTGACGTCTATCCGAGGCGCTGAGCGCCCTAGACCAGCCGGCTCTGCTTGACCGCCGCTTCGATGAAGCTCGCGAACAGCGGATGCGGATCGAATGGCTTGGATTTCAATTCCGGATGGAACTGGACGCCGACGAACCATGGGTGATCCGGCCGTTCGACGATCTCGGGCAGCGATCCATCGGGCGACATGCCCGAAAAGACGAGACCGCCCTTTTCGAGCAATGGCTTGTAGTGGGTGTTGACCTCGTAGCGGTGGCGGTGACGCTCGCTGATCTCGCTGGCGCCGTAGATCGAGCCGACGACGCTGTTGCCGCTGAGCTTCGCCGGATAGGCGCCGAGCCGCATCGTGCCGCCGAGATCGCCGCCTTCCTCGCGCTTCTGGATGCCCTCGGCGGTCATCCATTCGGTGATCATGCCGACCACCGGCTCCTCAGTCGGGCCGAATTCGGTGGTGGAGGCGTTTTTCAGCCCCTGATCGCGCGCGGCATCGACGCATGCCATCTGCATGCCGAGGCAGATACCGAAGAACGGCACGCCGCGTTCGCGGGCAAAGCGCACGCCGGCGATCTTGCCCTCGCTGCCGCGCTCGCCGAATCCGCCGGGCACGAGAATGCCGTGCATCGGCTCGAGCTTCGAAGCGATCTCCTCCTCGTCCTTCTCGAACACTTCGGCGTCGAGCCAGCGGATGTTGACCTTGACCTGGTTGGCGATGCCGCCGTGCACCAGCGCCTCGTGGAGCGACTTATAGGCATCGGGGACGCCCATATATTTGCCGACCACGCCGATCGTGACTTCGCCCTCGGGATTTTCGAGACGGCGCATGATCTGTTCCCAGCGGTCGAGCCGGGGCGGCTCGCCGGGATCGATTCCGAACGCCTTGAGGACCTCGGAGTCGAGGCCTTCCCGATGATATTGCATCGGCACCGCGTAGATGCTTCGGGCGTCGAGCGCGGGAATCACCGCCGAGGCCGGGACGTTGCAGAATTGCGCGATCTTGGCGCGCTCTCCAGCCGGGAGCTCGCGCTCCGAGCGGCAGACCAGAACGTCGGGCTGGACGCCGAGCGCCGCCAGTTCGCGCACGCTGTGCTGGGTCGGCTTGGTCTTCAGCTCGCCCGCGGCGGAGATGTAGGGAACCAGAGTGACGTGGATGCTGACGGTCTGGCCGCGGCCGAGATCGTTCCTGAGCTGGCGGATCGCCTCGATGAAGGGAAGCGATTCGATATCGCCCACCGTGCCGCCGATTTCACACAGGACGAAATCGAGATCCTCGGTCTCGTCCTGCGCGAACGCCTTGATCGCGTCGGTGACGTGCGGGATCACCTGCACCGTCGCGCCGAGATAATCGCCGCGGCGCTCGCGCTCGATGATCGTCTTGTAGATTCGCCCGGACGTGACGTTGTCCGACTGGCGCGAGGCGACGCCGGTGAAGCGCTCGTAATGACCCAGATCGAGATCGGTCTCGGCGCCGTCGTCGGTCACATAGACTTCACCATGCTGGTGCGGCGACATCGTGCCGGGATCGACGTTGAGATAGGGATCGAACTTGCGGATGCGGACCCGATAGCCCCGGGCCTGGAGCAGAGCCGCGAGGCTCGCTGCCATCAGACCCTTGCCAAGCGAGGAGACCACGCCGCCGGTGATGAAGATATACCGCGCCATGGGAGAAAACGCCTAACGTCATTGGCCGCGCGCCGACAAGCGCGCGACTCACTTATTTTTTCAATCGTGCTCTCCATTGCCGGAGAGCTGCGGGGTTATTGCGCGAGCGGAACCGAGCCGTTGGCCGGGCCCGCGGCGTTCGCGGGAGCCGCCGGCGCAGCGCTGTTGCCGGCCGCGAAAGGCACCGCCGGCGCGCTGGTCGGCACCGTGACCGGTGCGGCAGGCGTACGCTGGAGCGACGTATCGATCGTCGTCGAGTGCCGAGTCGCAGCGATGAAGGCGAGGAGGATGCTCATCGCGATGAACAGCGTGGCGAGAATTGCAGTCGCGCGAGTCAGAAAGTCCGCGGCGCCGCGTGCCGACATCAGTCCCGAAGGGCTACCGCCCGAGGTCAGCCCGCCACCTTCCGAGCGCTGCATGAGGATCACGGTCACGAGAAGTGCCGCGATGATGGTGTGGACGACGAGCAGAAAGGGGAACATTGAGACCGGACCTGTTGCGAAAGCGGCGACATAGGGGAGCGGCGGCCGGGGATCAACCTGCGTCTATCCAGGGTCAATTTCGGAGTGCGGCACCGACCAATAAGACACACACGGTAACATTTCGCCAACGCACTGAAACCACTGGGCCCAAGCTGCGTTTGTGTGATGTCCCCGGACGGGACCGGGGACGTAACGATGAGAAATGCCGTGAACGCGATGCCGGACCAATCGCTATCGTCGTGGAAAAACACGCTGATCGATTATGTGCGTTCGGGCGAGCCCGATCTTACCAATCGACAGATGGCCCTCCTGATGCTTGTGTATCTCGACCCGGGGCCGCATACGGTCCGCGGATTGGCGCGGGCGCTCAACGTGTCGAAGCCCGTAGTTACCCGCGCCTTGAATCGCCTGGGGACGCTCGGCTATCTGCGCCGCCAACGTGACGATACCGACAAACGCAACATCTTCGTTGCGCGTACCGCTGAAGGGGCAGATTTTCTTGCAGAGTTCGGGCACTTCCTCGCTGGCGACAACATCAGCCAGCCAGCCGCCCGCAGGGCCAACGCGTAAGCGCTTTTCGCTTAAGGGCCGCTCTGCGATCATCGATTCGCGTGTCGACGCCGTGCGTCGCGATCTTGCCGACGTGCGGCTCGCGGACAGAGTGTTCGCCCCGCATTATGCCGCGCCGATGCCGCGCACGCTTTCCGTTCCCGCCGATCTCCGCATCAGCGCCGCCGTCGATTCCGAGGTACTGGCGAAGCTCGCCGCGGGCGACGCGTTCGAAGTGCTCGAACTCGCGGGGAGCCACGCCTGGGGCGTGGCTCCCCGCGCGGGGCTCGTCGGCTATATTCCCGCTTCCTCGCTGGCGGATCCGCAATGACTATCCGTATATTCATCGATGGTGCCGTCGGCACGACCGGGCTTGAGATTCGCGAGCGGCTGGATGGCCGCGCGGGTATCGAGCAGCTGATCCTGAACGAAGCTGACCGCAAGGACCCGGCGAAGCGCGAGGACGCGCTCAATTCGGCCGATTTCGTCATCCTCTGCCTGCCCGACGATGCGGCGCGCGATGCGGTGGCGATGATTCGCGCCGACAAAGTGCGCGTGATCGACGCCTCGACGGCGCACCGCATCGCGCCCGATTGGGTCTATGGCTTTGCCGAGCTCGAGCCCGGTCAGACGAATGCGATTGCCGAAGCCCGCTGGGTGAGCAATCCCGGCTGCTATCCCACCGGCTTTCTCGCGCTGGTTCGCCCGCTGGTGCGCGCCGGACTGGTGCCGCTCGACCATGTCTTCTCGGTCAACGCCGTTTCGGGCTATTCGGGCGGCGGCAAGTCGATGATCGCCGAGTTCGAGGATCAGAATTCCGGCAGCTTCACCACGACTGCATTCCGCGGCTATGGCCTGAGTCTCGAGCACAAGCATTTGCCTGAAATGCAGAAGCACGCGCGGATCGAGCATCCGCCGATCTTCCAGCCCGCGGTGGTGCACACTTATCGCGGCATGGTCGTCGAGGTGCCCTTGCCCCTCCACACCTTCACGCGGCGTCCGTCGCTGGAGGCGATCGAGAACGCGCTGCGGGATGCGTACAAGGACAGCCCACTGATCCGCGTGCTGCCCGGCGACGTTTCGACGGTGTCGATCGAGGAGGATGCGGGGACCGACCGGCTGAGCGTCCGGGTGTTCGGCAATGCCGAGCGCGGCCAGGCGCGGCTGGTGGCGACGCTCGACAATCTGGGCAAGGGCGCGGCCGGCGCCGCTGTGCAGAACCTCAATATCATGGCCGGACTCGACCCGACCGCGGGGCTCGTTCTCTAAAACGCCGTCATTCCGGCTTTCGCAGGGATGACGGGCTAACCGGCTTGATCTTTGGCGCCCGTTGGTGTCTCGCGTTCGAATACAGTCGACGAGAGGCCAATAATGCACCAACCCGTGGGCAAATTGCTGCTGTTCGGAGCCACCGGCGATCTTGCGCAGCGGATGCTGCTGCCGTCGCTCTATGCGCTGCACGCCGACGGACTGCTGCCGCCTGGACTGACCATTACCGGCACCGCGCGCTCCGAAAAGGACGACCAATCCTATCGCGAATTCGCCCGCCACGCGCTGGATGAATTCCTCCCCGCCGACCGCAAGGATGACAGCGCTGTCGGGAGCTTCCTCGAACGGCTTTCCTATCAGCCGCTCGACGCCTCCGATATCAACGGCTTCGCGGCGCTGGCCGAGAAGGTCGGCGACATCTCCGGCGGATTGGCGATCTTCCTGTCGACCGCGCCGTGGCTGTTCGGCCCGACGATCGAGGGCCTCAAGAGTGCGGGCCTGGCGGGCGGCAATGTCCGCATCAGCCTCGAGAAGCCGCTGGGCAAGGATCTCGCTTCCAGCTGCGAGATCAACGATCTCGTCGCCGACGCCTTCCCTGAGGAGCGGACTTTCCGGATCGATCACTATCTTGGCAAGGAGACGGTGCAGAACATTCTCGCGCTCCGCTTCGGCAATTCGCTGTTCGAGCCGGTGTGGAACGCACAGGGGATCGATCACGTCCAGATCACCGTCTCCGAGACGGTTGGCCTCGAGGGCCGCGCAGGCTTTTACGACGAGACCGGCGCGCTGCGCGACATGGTGCAGAACCACATGCTCCAGCTCGTCGCGCTGATCGCGATGGAGCCCCCTGCCCGCTTCGACGGCACTGCGATCCGCGACGAGAAGGTCAAGGTATTCCGCTCGCTGCGGAAGATCAGCGCGCAGGAAGCCCCGCAGCTCACCGTCACCGGGCAATATGGCGGCGGCGCGGTAAAGGGCGAGATCGTCCGCGATTATACCAGCGATCTCGAAAAGCCGTCCAACACCGAGACTTTCGTCGCGATCAAGGCGCATATCGACAATTGGCGCTGGCAGGGCGTGCCCTTCTATCTGCGTACCGGAAAAAGGCTGGCCGAGCGGCGCTCCGAGATCGTCATCCAGTTCAAGCCGGTGCCGCACTCGATCTTCGCCGATCGCGGCGGGATGCTGCAACCCAATACGCTGGTGATCCGGCTCCAGCCCGAGGAATATGTCCGGCTGCTGGTGATGGCAAAGCAGCCCGGTCTCGACCGCGAGGGCGTGCGGCTGCGCGAAGTGCCGCTCAATCTCAGCCTCGACACCGAATTCGCCAGCACGCCTCGCCGCATCGCCTATGAGCGGCTGCTGCTCGACCTGATCGAAGGCGATCCGACGCTGTTCGTCCGCCGCGACGAGGTCGAGGCGCAATGGGAATGGATCGACGGCATTCGCGCCGGCTGGGACGCCAACGACATGAAGCCCAAACCCTATGCGTCGGGCAGCTGGGGCCCATCCGCCTCGATCGCGCTCACCGAGCGCGACGGGGTGACGTGGAACGAATGACCCTCGCACCCCATATTGTGACGAACCCACCGAACACGCAGGAGCATACATGACGACCGAAATCGAATGGTGGGACTATGACGACGCCGATGAGATGGCCGCCGCTGTCGCGGGCGACGTGCAGTTCATCATCGAAAGCGCGATCGACGCGCGCGGGGCTGCCGTTGTCGCGCTCGCAGGCGGCAAGACGCCGTTGCCGATCTACGAGAAGCTGGCCCAGGCCAAGCTCGACTGGAAGCGCGTGACGATCGTCCCCGGCGACGACCGGCTCGTACCGCTGGGCGATCCGCTCTCGAACGTGACTGCGATCGGCAAGGTCTTCATCCCGAAGGGCGCACGCGTCATCCCGCTGATCAGCGCCACGGTCGCCGATTACAAGGCCGCCGGTCGCGCGGCCGATGCGATCCTGCAGGATCTGCATTGGCCGCTCGATCTGTGCCTGCTCGGCGTCGGCGGTGACGGGCATTGCGCCTCGATCTTCCCGGGGCCCGATTTCGACGAGGCGTTGAACGGTCCCAAGGAGCGCCGCGCAACCGGAGTCATGCCCGATCCGCTTCCGCCCGAAGCGCCGGTCGCCCGCGTCACGTTGAGCAAGGCGGCGATCGTCTCGGCGCGCGCGCTGATGATCGCGGTTACCGGGCAGGCGAAGCGCGACGTGCTGGAGCAGGCCATCGAACAGGGTGCATCTTCCAATTATCCGGTCGGACGCGTTCTCGCCGACGTCGAGCTGCCGGTCGACATCCACTGGAGCGCCTGATGGCCAGTTTGCATCCGGAAATCGCCGCAGTCACCGATCGCGTGATCGCGCGCTCAAAGGAGCGCCGCGCGGCTTATCTCGACCTGATCCGCCGCGAGCGCGAAAGCGGCGCGGACCGGCCGAAGCTCGGCTGCGCCAACCTCGCGCACGCTTATGCCGGCACCGACGAGCAGCGCGACCTGATGACGCCGGCGAACCGGATGAACATCGGCATCGTCACATCGTATAACGACATGCTCTCCGCGCACGCGGTCTATTATCGCTATCCCGAGCAGATGAAGGTCTGGGCATTGGAGGCCGGCGCCACCGCGCAGGTCGCCGGCGGCGTGCCCGCGATGTGCGACGGCGTGACGCAGGGCTATGCGGGGATGGAGCTGTCGCTGTTCAGCCGCGACACGATCGCACTCTCCACCGGCATCGCGCTCAGCCACCGCGTGTTCGAAGGCGCGGCCCTGCTCGGCATCTGCGACAAGATCGTACCCGGACTGCTGATCGGCGCGCTTCGCTTCGGGCATCTGCCGATGGTGATGATCCCTGGCGGACCGATGCGCTCTGGCCTTGCCAACAAGGAGAAGGCAGCGGTCCGTGAGCGCTATGCCGAAGGCAAAGTCGGCCGCGATGAGCTGCTCGCCGCCGAGATCGCCGCCTATCACTCGAAGGGCACCTGCACCTTCTACGGCACCGCCAATTCGAACCAGATGATGATGGAGGCGATGGGGCTCCACATGCCCGGCGCTGCCTTCGCCAATCCGGGGACCAAACTGCGCCAGGAGCTGACTCGCGCCGCCGTCAAGCGGCTGGTCGAGATCGGCTGGAACGGGAACGACTATCGCCCGATCGGCCATGTCGTCGACGAGAAGGCGATTGTGAACGCCGCGATCGTGCTGCTCGCCACCGGCGGATCGACCAACCACCTGATCCACGTCCCCGCCTTTGCGCGCGCAGCCGGCATCCTGATCGATTGGGATGATTTCGACCGGCTCTCGCGCACGGTGCCGCTGCTTACCCGTGTCTATCCCAACGGATCGGCCGACGTGAACGGCTTCGAGGATGCCGGCGGCCCGAGCTTCGTGATCCGCGAGTTGCTCAAGGCCGGGCTGATGCACGGCGATACGCTGACCGTCGCGAAGGACGGCATGGCCGCTTATGGCCGCAAGCCCGACATCGCCGACGATACGCTCGTCTGGCACGATCACCCCGAGAAGAGCGGCGACGATACCATCGTCCGCACGATCGACGCGCCTTTCTCGCCCGAGGGCGGCTTCCGAATCCTCAAGGGCAATCTCGGTCGCGCCTGTATCAAGGTCTCGGCGGTCGAGCGTGATCGCTGGACGATCGAGGCGCCGTGCCGGGTGTTCGCCGACCAGAATGAGGTGCAGGCGGCGTTCAAGGCCGGCGAGCTCGAGCGCGACGTGGTGGTCGTGGTCCGGTTTCAGGGTCCCCGCGCCAACGGCATGCCCGAGTTGCACAAGCTCACACCGCCGTTGGGCGTGCTCCAGAATCGCGGGTTCCGGGTGGCTTTGGTCACCGACGGGCGGATGTCCGGTGCGAGCGGAAAGGTGCCGTGCGCGATCCATTTGTCGCCCGAGGCACTGGGCGGCGGACCGATCGGCAAGCTGCGCGACGGCGACATGGTGCGTGTCTGTGCCGAACAGGGCGTTCTCGAAGCTCTGGTCGATCCGGCCGAGTGGGCGGCGCGCGAGCAATGCGTGGCGCCGCCACAGGCGGAAGGCACCGGCCGCGAGCTGTTCGCGATGATGCGCCATCACGCCAGTGAGGCCGAAATGGGGGGATCCGCGATGCTGGCGGAGGCCGGACTCTAGACACCCGCTTTACAACACGCGGCCCAACGCAGAGAAGGGCGGCGCACCCGTATGCCAACGTTGACAGGCGGCGGGCATGAGAGGTTCAGGGAGAAGGCATGGAAGTCGTCACGGTCGATATCGGAGGGACTCACGCCCGCTTCGCGGTTGCCGAAGTCGCCGAGGGTCGCGTCGTCTCGATCAGCGAGCCGGTGACCCAAAAGGTCGCCGAGCATCCGAGCCTGCAGCTCGCCTGGCAGGCGTTCGGCGAGACGCTCGGGCGCCCCTTGCCCAAGGCGGCGGCGATCGCAGTCGCCTCCCCCGTCGGTGGTGAGGTGATCAAGCTCACCAACAATCCGTGGATCATCCGCCCCGCGTTGATCCCGGAACGGCTTGGCGCCGATACCTGGACGATGGTCAACGATTTCGCGGCGATCGGTCATGCCGTCGCGCAGCTCGGGGACGACGATTTCCTGCATTTATGCGGGCCCGAAATGCCCCTGCCCGATCGTGGATCGATCACCGTCTGCGGGCCCGGCACCGGACTGGGCGTCGCGCAGGTGTTCCGCCACAAGGGCGGCTACGACATCATCGCGACCGAGGGCGGGCATGTCGATTTCGCCCCGCTCGATCCGATCGAGGACGCTTTCGTCAAGCGGCTGCGGCGCGAATTTAACCGCGTGTCGACCGAGCGGATCGTTGCGGGCCCCGCGATCGTCGCGATCTATGAGACGCTGGCCGAGCTCGAGAAGCGGCCTGTACCGCGCCATAACGACAAGAAGATCTGGGAACTGGCGTTCGAGGGCGAGGACAGCCTCGCCGTCGCCGCGCTCGACCGCTTCTGCCTCAGCCTCGGCGCGGTCGCCGGCGACCTCGCGCTGACGCACGGGCCGACAGGCGTGGTGATCGCGGGCGGTCTGGGCTTGCGTCTCAAGGACCATTTGCTGCAATCGGGCTTCGGCGAGCGCTTCGTTGCCAAGGGCCGGTTCCGGAACCTGATGGCGTCGATCCCCGTCAAGCTGATCACGCATCCGCAGCCGGGCCTCTACGGCGCCGCCGCGGCCTTCGCCCAGGAGCACGCACTTTGACGACGATCCAGGACATCATGCGCACCGCCCCGGTAATTCCGGTGCTGGTGATCGAGGACGCGGCGCACGCCCGCCCGCTCGCCGAGGCGCTGGTGAAGGGCGGGCTGCGCGTCCTCGAAGTCACGCTGCGCACTGGCGCGGCGATCGAGGCGATCGCGGAGATGAAGAAGGTCCCGGGCGCGATCGTGGGCGCCGGCACCGTGGTCAATACCGAGCAGTTCAAGCAAGTGATGAACGCCGATGTCGAGTTCATCGTCTCGCCAGGCCTGACCGAGCGGCTGGGCGATCCGATCGTCGCCAGCGGCGTACCGTTCCTTCCGGGCATCGCCAATGCCGGCGACATCATGCGCGGGCTCGATCTGGGGCTGACGCACTTCAAGTTCTTCCCCGCCGAGACTTCAGGTGGTTTGAAGGCACTCAAGGCGCTGGCCGCGCCTTTCTATCAGGCCCGCTTCTGCCCGACCGGCGGCGTGAACCTTGCGACGGCGCCGGAATGGCTGGCATTCGATCCGGTGCTGTGCGTCGGCGGCAGCTGGGTCACGCCCAAGGGCGCGAGCCTCGAGCAGGTCGAGACGCTGGCGCGCGAAGCGGCGGGGCTGGCGCGCTGACGATCCGGGTTCAGTGCAGCGCCTCGTCATAGACGCGCTGGGCTACGGATACGTCCTCCATATGGGTCTCGGCCCAGTCGATCATCGACTGCAGCGATCCGATCAACCCACGGCCGAGCGGCGTGATCGCATAGGTGACGGTCACCGGCACTGTCGCCACCACCGTCCGGCTCACCAGTCCGTCGCGCTCCAGTGAACGCAGCGTCTGGCTGAGCATCTTCTGCGATACGCCATCGACCCGCCGCCTGAGCATGTTGAAGCGCATCGCCTCCTGCCCCAGCAACAGCAGGATCAGCACGCTCCATTTGTCGGCGATGCGATCCAGCAGTTTGCGCGTCGGGCAGTTCGCCGCATAGACATCGCCGCGCGCACCGGTTTCCTCGAGGGAACCATCTATCGTCAAAGTGCCTTCTTGCATGACCGATACCCATATTCGACTTGGTATCCGTTGGAAACCAAGAAAGGAAATCGGATATGAAGGTAGCAGTTCTCGGCGCGAGTGGGCGCGCGGGCTCGGAGATCACCAGGGAATTGGCGGCGCGCGGCCATGAGGTGATCGCGATCGCGCGCAAACCCGAGGCGATCCCGCAACTGCCGGGTGTCACCCCGCGCGCGGGAGACGCCGCCTCCCCCTCTGCGCTGGCCCAACTGATCCGCGGCACCGACGCCGTGATCAGCGCGCTGCACTTCGACGTCTCCGCCGCCACGCTGCTCGCGGCGCTGCGCGAAGCCGATGTGCCACGCCTGCTCGTCACCGGCGGCGCCGCCAGCCTCGAAGTGGCCCCCGGCAAGCGTGTGATCGACGACCCTGCCTTCCCGGAGGAGTGGAAAGGCGCGGCGCTCGGCGGCATCGCCTTCCTCGACTCCCTGCGTGCGGAGACGGAGATCGACTGGACCTTCTTCTCCCCCGCCGCTTTGATCTTCGAAGGGCCTCGCCTCGGCACCTATCGCAGTGGCAATGACCAATTGGTCACCGACGCGCGCGGCGAAAGCAAGATCAGCTTCGCCGATTTCGCCATCGCGATGGTCGATGAACTGGAGCAGCACCGCCACAGCCGCGCCCGCTTCACTGCGGCATACTGACCACCCCTCAGGGCGCGTCGCACCGGCGCGCCCTACATCTCCCCGCGCGCTCTCCGCAGTGCGTACCATTTCTGCACGTTGGCGTTGTGCTGTTCGAGCGTGTCGGCGAACACATGGCCGCCATCGCCCTTGGCGACGAAATACAACGCAGTCGATTGCGCGGGATCGAGCACCGCATCGATCGATTCGCGGCCCGGATTGGCGATCGGCCCGACCGGCAGGCCGGTCATCGCATAGGTGTTGTACTGGTTCACTGCGCGCACTTCCGACTGCAGAATACGCCGGCCCAGCGGCTTGCCCCTGGTGATCGGGTAAATGATCGTCGGGTCGGCCTGGAGCATCATGTTCTGCCTGAGCCGGTTCGAATAGACCGCGGCGACCATCCGCCGCTCCTCGGGCTTCCCCGTCTCCTTCTCGACGATCGAGGCGAGCGTCAGCGCCTGTGCCGGCGTCGATACTGCGATCCCCGGCTTCCGCCGCGCCCAGGCCTGCGTGAGATATTCGCGCATCGCCTTCTGCATTCGCGCCAGCACCGCCGCGCGGGTCTCGCCGCGATTATAGGCATAGGTGTCGGGCAGCACGCTGCCCTCGACCGGCACCGCGACCTGCCCGCTGAGCCCGTCGGCCTTCATCAGTGCCTCATGGACGAGGATCGAAGGCACGCCTTCGGCAACCGTGATCTTGCGCTGCAGCGTCTTGCCGCCCTGCAGGTCCTTGAGGATGTCCGACTGGCTCTCGCCCGCGAGCAGGCGATATTCGCCCGCCTTGATCTGCCTGCCGCCGCCGAAGACCCGCGCGAGCAGCACGAACTGCCGCGCCGAACGGATCGCGCCCGCTTTCTCCAGCTCGGTCGCGGCCCCGCTGAGCGTCGCGCCCTGCGGGATCAGCACGGACATATTCGTCCGGGAAGGACCGCTGCCCGCCCAGAGCTGAAGCACGCCCAACCCCATCGCCGCGACCAGCAGCAGGACGATGAGGATCGCGCAGCCGCTGGTCCGCCGCGAACGCCGCGGGGGCACGGCTTCAGACAGCCTTCATTACCAGGCTGGCGTTGGTGCCGCCAAAGCCGAAGCTGTTGTTGAGCACGGCCTTGATCTTGCGTTCCTTGGCCTTGTGCGGGACGAGGTCGACGCCCGCGCAATTCTCGCTCGGATTGTCGAGATTGAGCGTCGGCGGGGCGACCTGGTCGCGCATCGCGAGGATGCAGAAGATCGATTCCACTGCGCCGGCGCCGCCGAGCAGATGGCCGATCGCCGACTTGGTCGAACTCATCGACAGCGTACCGATATTGTTGCCGAACAGTCGCCGCACTGCTCCCAGTTCGAGCTCGTCGCCGAGCGGCGTCGAGGTGCCGTGCGCGTTGATGTAATCGATGTCCGCAAAGTCGAGACCTGACTTCTTCATCGCCATCTGCATCGAACGGAACGCCCCCGAACCCTCGGGATGCGGCGCGGTGACGTGATAGGCATCGCCCGACAGGCCGTAGCCGATGACTTCGGCATAGATCTTGGCGCCGCGCTTCTTCGCATGCTCATATTCCTCGAGCACCACCACGCCCGCGCCTTCGCCCATGACGAAGCCGTCGCGGTCCTGGTCCCAGGGGCGGCTGCCCTTGGTGGGATCGTCGCGGAAACTGGTCGAAAGCGCGCGCGCCTGGCCGAAGCCGGCGATCCCGATCGGGCAGACCGCGCCCTCGGCCCCGCCTGCCAGCATGATGTCGGCATCGTCCATCGCGATCATCCGCGCGGCGTCGCCGATCGAATGCGCGCCGGTCGAGCAGGCCGTCACCACCGCATGGTTCGGGCCCATCAGGCCGTATTTGATCGAGACCTGGCCCGAAATGAGGTTGATCAGTCGGCCGTGGACGAAGTGCGGCGAGACACGCTTGGGGCCCTTTTCGGCGAGCACCAGCGATTCGCTCTCGATGCCCGGGAGGCCGCCGATACCAGCGCCGATCGAGCAGCCGGCGCGGAAGCGCGTCTCTTCGTCCATGTCGAGCAGACCGGCATCCTCGATCGCCTGTCCGGCCGCGTCGATGCCGTAGATAATGAACGGATCGACCTGGCGCTGGATCTTGTGATCGACGCGCTTGCCCGGATCGAAGCCATATTCGTGATCGGCCGGCTTCACTTCGCAAGCGTAATTGCTGTGGAAGTCGGTCGCGTCGAAGCGCGTGATCGTGGCCGCGCCGGATTTGGCGGCGATGATGTTCTTCCAGGCCGTTTCGACATCGGCACCCAGCGGGGTGACGAGCCCAAGGCCGGTTACGACTACGCGGCGCATGGCATTCTCTCCGTCAAACTTCTCGAACTTTGCGCACAGGAGGCATCAAACAAGTGCCTCGTTACGAAAACGAAACGGCTCCCCGCCCTCTCTTTCGAGCCCGGACGGGAAGCCGCTATATGGCAGTGCCGGCCCATCCGGGCAGGTCGCCGGAGGGCGATCAGCCCTCCTGGTGCTCGTTGATGTACGAGACCGCATCGCCGACCGTGGTGATCTTCTCGGCCGCGTCGTCGGGGATCTCGACGCCGAATTCCTCCTCGAACGCCATGACCAGCTCGACGATGTCGAGGCTGTCCGCACCCAGATCGTCGATGAAGCTCGCTTCGGGCTTCACTTCGCCGGCATCGACGCCCAGATGGTCGACGACGAGCGCGGCAACGCGCTGGGTGATCTCTTCCTGGTTGGCCATAGTCCCTGTTTTCCTTTGTCTGGGCTCTGAATTCTGTGTGAACGCACCTAGAATGCCGGGGGTGCCGTTGCAAGGGGGCACACCCCGAGACCGTAACGTTCAGGCCTGCGAAAAATCGAAGCTCGCATATTGGATGGTGCTGAGGAAGGCGAAATATTCCGCCAGCAGCTCGGCATTCTCGCGGGTCTGCTTCGCTTCCTCGGTCACCGATCCCTTGACCAGCTCCTGGCTCTCCGCTGGCGTGAGGGGGCGATTGCGGGCGTCCTCGGGCAAGGCCTGGAACCGATCCTCCAGCGCCGCGGCATCGAACCCCCGCTCGCCGATGACGCGCTGGGCAACGGGCATGCCGAGCCTGGCGAGCGTATATATCCGCGCGGCCTTTATCGCCGCTTCGGACCAATTATGCTCGAGCCCGCAGGCCGCAGCGGCGCTGGCGATGCTGCCGCCGACTGCCGGATCGTAGCTCGGCCGCTTGCCGCTTTCGGCCATGTTGCGCGAAACGTCGGCGTGGAGCTTGGCCGTGACGGCGGGATTCAGCTTCCCCGCGACGCAATCGATCGTCGCGAGATCGGCGGCGTAGGCGGGTGCCGCGAGCGCCAGCAGCGCGGCAGTTGCGAGGATACGCATGACGGTCACTCCAGCCGCGGGGCTCAGAGCATCGCCATCCCGCCGTTCACATGCAAGGTCTGGCCGGTGACATATCCCGCTTCCTTGCTGGCGAGATAGACCACCGCCGCGCCGATATCCTCGCCAGTGCCGAGATCGCCGGCGGGAATGCGCGTGAGCAAGGCGGTCTTCTGCGCTTCGGGCAGCACGTCGGTCATCGCCGAGCGGATGAAGCCGGGAGCGACGCAATTCACCGTGATGTTGCGGCTGGCGAGCTCCTGCGCGAGCGCCTTGGACATGCCGACGAGGCCGGCCTTCGACGCTGCGTAATTGGCCTGGCCCGGATTGCCGGTCGCCCCCACCACCGACGTGATCGAGATCATCCGGCCGAAACGCGCCTTCATCATCGGCTTGGCGGCGGCACGCATCAGGCGGAACGCGGCCTCGAGGTTGACACGGATCACCGTGTCCCACTCCTCGTCCTTCATCCGCATCGCGAGATTGTCGCGCGTGACGCCGGCATTGTTGACGAGGATGTCGAGCTTGCCCAGCGCCTCGACCGCCTGCGGGACGAGCGCATCGACCGCGGCACCGTCCGACAGGTTGCACGGCAACGCGACATGATCGCCGCCGAGTTCGGCGCGAAAGGCCTCGAGCTTTTCAGCGTTGGAACCGGACACCGCCAGCCGCGCGCCCTGCGCGGCGAGGCCCTTGGCGATCGCCGAACCGATCCCGCCCGAAGCGCCGGTAACGAGGGCGGTCATGCCTGTGAGGTCGAACATTGTGGTCTCCGGAAGAGTGAGAAGAAGTTATTGGTTCACGCGGAGGCGCGGAGACGCGGAGGGGGAATAGTCGTTGACGACCCGCCTGAGCCCCTCCTTCAGCGTTGCGCCGCCGAAGTTGATCAGCAGCCCTACGGGCTGTTTCGTTAGACGCAAATAGGTCAGGAGCTGCTTGCCGTGCGCGGCGCTCAGACGCTCCACCGATTTGATCTCCACCAGCAAACGGTCCTCGACGAGTAGGTCGATACGAAAGGCAGCTTCGAAACGGAGATCGTCAAACTCGATATCAATCGGCAGCTGACGTGCGACACGGTAGCCCATCGCCGCCAGCTTGCTGGCAAGAATCGCTTCGTAGACGCTTTCGAGCAGACCCGGGCCGAGTTCGCGATGCAAGCGCAGCGCTACATCGACAACATCGCCGCTGATCTGCTCGATATCCTTCAAGCCTTATTCTCCGCGTCTCCGCGCCTCCGCGTGAACCACTCTCTTCTATCTACAACGCCTTGGCCAGTGCTTCGATGTCGTCCATGGTGACGAGGCTGCTGGTAGTGGTGTCGGGGGTGATGCGCTTGACCATTCCGGCGAGGACCTTGCCGCCGAACTCGACGAATTCGGTGACGCCAGCCCCCTGCATCGCCAGCACGGATTCGCGCCAGCGCACCATCCCAGTGACCTGCTCGACCAGCAAAGTGCGGATCGTCGCGGGATCGGCGACCGGGGCGGCGGTGACGTTGGCGTAGACGGGGACGAGCGGCGACTGGATCGCGACCGCGGCGAGTGCTTCCTCCATCGCGTCGGCGGCGGGCTGCATCAGTGGGCAGTGGAACGGCGCCGAGACCGGCAACAGCAGCGCGCGCTTGGCGCCCATTTCCTTGGCGAGCGGCAATGCGCGCTCGATCGCGGCGAGATGGCCGGAGATCACTACCTGGCCGGGATCGTTGTCGTTGGCGACGGTGCAGACTTCGCCCTGCGCCGCTGCGTCGGCGATCGACTGTGCCTTGGCGAGATCCGCGCCGAGCAGTGCCGCCATCGCGCCGACGCCGACCGGGACCGCCGCCTGCATCGCGTTGCCGCGCGTACGCAGCAGCCGCGCAGTGGTGGCGAGATCGAACGCACCCGCGGCGCAGAGCGCGGTATATTCGCCGAGGCTGTGGCCGGCGACGAAATCGGCCTTGTCGGCGAGGCGGATGCCGCCGTCCTTTTCGAGCACGCGCAGCACCGCGATGGCGTTGGCCATGATCGCCGGCTGGGCATTGGCGGTGAGCGTGAGCTGGTCCTCGGGGCCTTCCGCCATCAGCTTCGACAGCTTCTGGCCGAGCGCCTCGTCGACTTCCTGGAAGACTTCGCGCGCATGCGGGCTCGCGGCGGCGAGCGCACTGCCCATGCCGACGGCCTGGCTGCCCTGTCCGGGGAAGATGAACGCGCGCATTTGCCTCTCCTTGGTGAAGGCGCGCGGGTTAGTGCCGTTGCGCAATGCGGGCAAGCCTGTCCGCTCCCAACCTGAACGAACCCGTCCGGCCCGCGACAATTGGTGACCATTTTGCCACTCGCCCGGGACAGGGCTGCGACAAGCGACTCCTAGATAGGTCTCAACGCCGGAAACGGCGCGAACAGAATGGAGTGAAGTCATGAAGAAGATCATTCTCGGCCTGGTCGCCGCTTCGATCGCCGCCACCCCGGCAATGGCCGCCGCGGCGCCGCAGCAATATCGCGGCTACGACGCACCCCGCCACGAGGTCCAGCGCGACGATCATCGCGGCTATGGCTACCAGCACGATCGCGGTTACCGGAACGATCGCGGCTACCAGAACCGCAACTGGCAGCGCGGTCAGCGCTTCGACAGTCGCTATGCCCGCAACTACCGGCAGATCGACTATCGCCAATATCGCGGCCTCCGCGCTCCCCCCCGTGGCTATCGCTACGTCCAGTCGGGCAACGATGCGGTGCTGGTCGCGATCACCAGCGGGATCATCGGCGCCGTGTTCGCCAACATGATCCGCTAAACCGCCGGCCTGTCACCGGCACGAGACGGCGGGGCCTTCGGGCTCCGCCGTTTTCGCGTCTCTTTTCGGGACCGGGTGGCAATGATCGGGGCTCGTGCGTTAACAGTCGTTAACCGTAACGAGTCGCGTGTGACCGATACCGATTCCTCCTTTCCGATCGCATTGCGCAGGCGCCCGCGACGAGTCTGGCTGCGCCTCGCGCTGGCCAGCCTGCCGATCGTCGGCGCGCTTCCGATCCTCGGCATCGCACAGGCGTCGCGGCAAGGCCCCCGCCCCGCCAGCATGATTGCACCCGACGCTCCCCCTCGCGAACCGCGCCGCCATGTCGACAGGCCGGCCACCGTCACTTTGGGTGCGCTGATCGAAGCGCAGCGCCGCGCACGCGCGCAGCGTCTCGCTTTGGCCGCGGTTGCGGACCTGCCGCCAGGCGAGGCATGGCAGGCGCAATTGGGGGCGTTCAGCTCCGCCGATGCCGCCGAACGCCAGCGCGCGCGTCTGATCGAGGCCGGCGTGCCCGTGACGGTCGAGCAGGTCGGATCGCTGCACCGGCTGCAGAGCCTGCCCGCAATGCGGCCCGAGACCGAAGGGCTCTGCACACGGGCGCAGGCGAGCGGCATCGATTGCTTCGTGCGGCGGACGATCTAACCCTAAGCGTGCTCCGGCGCAGGCCGGAGCTCTGGCCGCCCGCCCCGCCCTCTCTACCCAGCGCTCCGGCCTGCGCCGGCGCACAGTGGATATAAGTGCAACCTGTCTTGGCGCTTGCATTTCCAGCGCTTTGCTCGCATAGGCGCCCCGGTCGGGGTGGAGACGTGTCTCCGCCCGATTGCTTTTGAGACGACAGCCGGAGGGGCGCTGCACATGGGGTGCGCGTCAGCGATCGGCCAACAGTGAGAAGAACATATGGCTCTTTACGAGCACGTGTTCCTTGCGCGCCAGGACCTGGCACAGGCGCAAGTGGACGCATTGGCGGAAGCCGCCACCAAGATCGTCGAGGACAATAAGGGCAAGGTCGTCAAGACCGAGACCTGGGGCCTTCGTTCGCTCGCCTATCGCATCGCCAAGAACCGCAAGGCGCACTACGTGATGCTCGAGATCGACGCGCCCGCGGGCGTGGTCGCCGAGCTCGAGCGCCAGACGCAGATCAACGAAGACGTCATCCGCTACATGACCGTCAAGGTCGATGGGCTGGAAGAAGGTCCGAGCGTGATGATGCGCAAGGGTCAGGACCGCGAGCGCGGCCGTGGCCGTCGTGATCGCGACGATGCCGGCACCGGTTTCGGCGGCGAATAAGGAGCATATAGATCATGGCACGCCCATTTTTCCGCCGCCGCAAGAGCTGCCCCTTCTCCGCGAAGGACGCTCCCCGGATCGATTACAAGGACGTCCGTCTGCTCCAGGGCTTCGTGTCCGAGCGCGGCAAGATCGTCCCCTCGCGTATCACTTCGGTGAGCGCGAAGAAGCAGCGCGAGCTGGCCCAGGCCATCAAGCGCGCCCGTCACCTGGGCCTGCTGCCCTACATCGTCAAGTAAGGAGCAGAGCACATGGAAGTCATCCTGCTTGAGCGCGTCGAGAAGCTCGGCGCCATCGGCGACGTGGTGAAGGTCAAGGACGGGTTCGCCCGCAACTTCCTTCTCCCCAACAAGAAGGCGCTCCGTTCGAACGCCGCCAACCGCAAGGTCTTCGAGGCCAATCGCGCGCGCATCGAAGCCGAGAACGCTTCGCGCCGCAGCGACGCCGAGAAGGAAGCCGGCAACTTCAACGACGTGTCGGTCACGCTGATCCGTCAGGCATCGAACACCGGCCAGCTCTACGGTTCGGTCGCGGTGCGTGACCTGGTCGAGGCGATCACTGCCGACGGCCACAAGGTCAACAAGGCGCAGATCGTGCTCGATCGTCCGATCAAGTCGATCGGCGTGTACGAGGTCAAGGTTGCGCTGCACCCCGAGGTATCGGTGACCGTCAAGGTCAACGTCGCCCGCTCGCCGGAAGAGGCCGAGATGCAGTCGCAGGGCGTCGACGTGATGTCGGCGATGTTCGAGAAGGACGAAGCCGGCTTCACCGAGGATTACGATCCCAATGCCGAGCCGGGCGCGACCGCCGAAGTCCAGGCCGCTCCGGCCGAGGGCGAGGACGAGAACGCCGAGGGCTGAGGCTTTCGCCGCACAAAGAAAAGGGCCGCTCCGGAGCATCCGGGGCGGCCTTTTTCGTGTCTGGCTTGCGTTCGACCGACAAGGTGCGAAGGGCCCGCACGTCGCGGCGTTTGCACACGGGCAAAATGGGCGCTACCGGTCGGCTTACGGTTAACTCCGGACTATCCGCACGCTTTATCAGGCGGTTAGGACGGGCGCCGTCACCATCCATGACCGGCGCGCGTATGCGACGGGGTTCCAGGGGGGAACTGTACTTTGCGTATCAGGCATTTCGCCGCTGCCGCGCTCGCGGCCTGCTCAGCCCTGCTGATTGCCGCTACCGATAGCGAACCCCGGGGCCGATCGCTCGAGGCGCAAGTGCTCGAACGGATCAACGATATTCGCCAGGATCCCCGCGCTTATGCCGACGAACTGCGCGACTATCGCCGCTATTTCGACGGCGACATGCTGTTCCTGCCGGGCGAGGAAGGCACCTGGACGCGCGAAGGCGTTTCGGCGGTCGACGAAGCGATCCGCTTTCTCGATCGCCAGACCCCGCTCCCGCCGCTGGAGCGCGGCGACCTGCTCGCGCTCGCTGCGCAGGATCATGCCGACGATCAGGGCATGATCGGCGCCATGGGCCATGTCTCGCGCGACGGATCCGGCCCCGGCGAGCGCGTCCGCCGCCGCGGCGGCGACATCTTCGTCGGCGAGAGCATTTCCTATGGCATGGCCGATGCCGACGCAGTGGTCCGCCAGATGATCGTCGACGACGGCGTGGCCGGCCGCGGCCATCGCGCGCTGCTGTTCAGGAACGACTTCCGCTTTGCGGGCATCGGCTGCGGAGAGCACCGCCGTTATGGCTCTATTTGCGTCGTCGATCTCGCCGCGACGCCCGATGGCCGGCCGGACATGGCGCGATGGGCCGCGCGCGGCGCGCCCTCCGCGCCGATTCGCGCCCGCGCCCGCTAAGGCAGATGCCGGTTATTGCGTGAGCTGTCCGCCGCGGTTCTGATTGTCGCGAAAGGCCTGGTTCTGCTTCTCATACTGCCCGTTGAGCTTGGCCCATTCGGCCTTGGTCAGGCACATCCGCTTGCCCATGATCGTGCCCGTGGGAACGACCAGACGGCAAATCTTCTTCTCCTTGACCGGCGCAGCCGGATCGGCCGCCGGCGCATCCTGCGCAATGGCGGCGTGCGAAAACAGGCACGTAACAGCAACGGTCGCGAACAAGCGGAACGACATTCCCCACCCCCGAAAGATAGTAAAGCAACCCCGTAACATACTGTATTAGACACGTATAGCGGCCCGCTCAGAACAAGCGGCACAGAAGGTATGCAATCGCTCTATGCGCTATTTGCGTCCGAACAATTTCTCGATGTCGCCATGCGCCAGCTTCACCCAGGTCGGGCGGCCGTGGTTGCACTGGCCCGAATGCGGCGTGACTTCCATTTCGCGGAGCAATGCGTTCATCTCGGCGACCGAAAGGATGCGCCCCGCGCGCACCGAGCCGTGACACGCCATGGTCGACGCGACGTGATCGAGCCGCTCCTTCAAGGATAGTGCCTCGTCGAAGCTGGCGAGCTCGTCGGCAAGATCGGTGACGAGGCCGTGGACGTCGCCCTGTCCCAGAGCCGCGGGCGTCGCGCGGACGAGCATCGCCCGCGGACCGAAGCGTTCGAGCTCGAGACCGAACTGCGTCAGTTCCCCGATGCGGGCTTCGAGGCGATCGCAGGCAGGCTCGTCCAGCTCGACGACTTCGGGGAGGAGCAGCGCCTGGCTGGCGACGCCGCCGCCCTGCATCGCCCGGCGCATCCGTTCGAGGACGAGACGCTCGTGCGCGGCATGCTGATCGACGAGGACGAGGCCGTCCTCGGCTTCGGCGACGATATAGGTCTTCGCGACCTGCCCGCGCGCGACGCCGAGCGGGAAGTCGATCGTCTGCGGCACTGGCGCATGCGCGGCTTCGGCGCGGGCCAAAGGCGGCGGCGTGAAGAAGGTCGGGCGGCGATCGTGGAGCGCGAGGCCGGAATGGTGTGTAAGGTGTGACCCTTCGGAGAGGTACGGGGCCTCGCCGAGCGGGTCGCTTACGGCACTGCCCCACCCCGCCCCCTCCCCTGAAGGGGAAGGGCTTTCTGCGGTCCACATCCCCAAAGCGGCCTCGCTCGGACGCTGGACGCTGCGGTGGCCGGCTTCGTCGAGGGCGCGGCGCAGGCCGCTGACGATCATCCCGCGGGCGAGCGCAGGATCACGGAAGCGGACTTCGGTCTTGGCGGGGTGGACGTTGACGTCGACCTGGTCGGCGGGAACATCGAGAAACAGCGCCACCACCGGATGGCGATCGCGCGCGAGCATCTCGGCATAGGCACCGCGTACCGCGCCGGCGAGCAGACGATCCTTCACCGGGCGGCCGTTGACGAACAGATATTGGTGATCCGCCACGCCGCGATTGAAGGTCGGCAGCCCGGCGACTCCGCCCAGCACGAGACTCTCCCTCTGAAAGTCAATCGCGACACTGTTCCCTGCGAGATCGCGATCGGTGAGCGCTGCGACCCGCTCGGGCCGTGTCTCGCCGCCCTGTACCGAGAACACCCGCCGCCCGTCATGCTCGACCGAGAAGGCGATATCGGGCCGCGCCATCGCAAGCCGCTTCACGACATCGAGGCTGGCGCCATATTCGGCGCGCGCCGATCGCAGGAATTTCCGGCGCGCCGGCACCCGCGCGAACAATTGCTCGACGCGGACGCGCGTGCCCGGCGGCAGCGCGGCCGGTCCCTCGGCGACCAGTTCGCCATTGTCCACGATGCGCGACCAGCCGTCGGCACCGCGCAACCGGCTCTCGATCGTCAGCCGCGCCACGCTGGCGATCGACGGCAACGCTTCGCCGCGAAAACCCAACGTCGCAACGGTTTCGATCGCGTCGTCGGGCAGTTTGGAGGTGGCGTGGCGCTCGAGCGCGAGTGCCATATCGGCGGGATTCATGCCGGAACCGTCATCGATGACCTCGATCAATTCGGTGCCGCCGGCGACCAGGCGGACGGCGATCCGGGCGGCGCCAGCATCGATAGCGTTTTCAACCAGTTCCTTCAGCGCGCTGGCAGGGCGTTCGACCACCTCACCGGCTGCAATTCGGTTGACAAGATGCTCGGGGAGACGGCGTATTGACATGGCAGTCTGTCTAGCCCAACGGGCGGCATCCCGCGACCCGCAAGCGCATGCATCGAGACGGATTATTATCCGTTCCGGAAGGGTCAGGGCTAAAATCTGGTGCGAACAGCCGGCGGCGGGCGCCCGATCGGCAGGACGGAACAACGAATGGCTTTTTCCCGTTTTTTCAAATTCATGTCGCACGACATGGCGATCGATCTGGGCACCGCGAACACCGTCGTCTATCTTCGCGGACGCGGCGTCGTCCTCAACGAGCCGTCGGTCGTGGCGGTCGAGACGCTCAACGGCGTCAAGCGGGTCAAGGCCGTCGGCGACGACGCCAAGCTGATGATGGGCAAGACGCCGGGCTCGATCGAGGCGATTCGCCCGCTTCGCGACGGCGTGATCGCCGACATCGATGTCGCCGAGCAGATGATCAAGCACTTCATCCAGAAGGTCCATGGCCAACGCCGCTTCATGCGCTGGCCGCAGATCGTTATCTGCGTTCCCTCGGGCTCGACTTCGGTCGAGCGCCGCGCGATCCGCGACGCCGCGTCGAACGCCGGCGCTTCGCAGGTGTGGCTGATCGAGGAGCCGATGGCGGCCGCGATCGGCGCCGACATGCCGGTCACCGAGCCGATCGGCTCGATGGTCGTCGACATCGGCGGCGGCACCACCGAAGTCGCGGTGCTCTCGCTGCGCGGCCTCGCATATTCCACCTCGGTCCGCGTCGGCGGCGACAAGATGGACGAGGCGATCGTCTCTTACGTTCGCCGCAACCATAATCTGCTGATCGGCGAAGCCACGGCGGAGCGGATCAAGCAGGAAGTCGGCGTCGCCAAGCCGCCGGCTGACGGCATCGGCGCGACGATCCACATCAAGGGTCGCGACCTCGTCAACGGCGTGCCCAAGGAAATCCAGATCAACCAGGGCCAGATCGCCGAGGCGCTCAGCGAGCCGGTCGGCACGATCGTCGAAGGCGTGCGCATCGCTCTCGAGAACACCGCGCCCGAACTGGCCGCCGACATCGTCGACCAGGGCATCGTGCTCACCGGCGGCGGCGCCCTGCTCCAGGGGCTCGACGAGGTGCTTCGCGACGAGACGGGCCTGCCCGTAACGGTCGCCGAGGATCCGCTGACCTGCGTTGCTCTTGGCACCGGACGCGCGCTCGAGGATCCGATGTTCCGCGGCGTGCTCATCCAGGTCTAAGGGCGCAAGGGGATGGCGCCGCCACGGAACCGGCGCCCCGGATTTTCGCGGCGGGCGCAATACGGGCTCTTCATCGGCTATGTCGGCGCAGCCGGCGGCGCGCTGATCGGCGCGGCGTTGCTGTTGCTCTCGACGTTCAATCCGCCCGCCTTCGCGGCGGTGCGGAGCATGTTCGCCGAAGTGACTACCCCGGTCGCCTCGGGGTTCCACTGGGTGCGGCGTAGCCTGGGGAGTATCCCCCAGGGAATCGGCAGCTATTTCAATGTACACGGCGAGAATGCTCGCTTGAAGAAGCAACTCGCCGACAATGCGCTTTCGGTGTCGCGCGCGCAGACGCTCGATCAGGAAAACCGGCGGTTGCGCGAGCTGGTCAAGCTGCGCGACGTGACCACCGACGCGATCGTGGCGGCACGGCTGGTCAACAGCTCCTCGTCGAGCACCAGGCGCTACGCCACACTCAACGCCGGATCATGGCAAGGCGTGAAGCGCGGCCAGCCGGTGCGCGACCCCAGCGGACTGATCGGCCAGATCATCGAGACCAGCCCCAACAGCGCGCGCGTGTTGCTGCTCGTCGATGCCGAGAGCATCGTGCCCGTGCGCCGCACGCGCGACGGGCTTCCCGCGATCGCTTCGGGACGCGGCGACGGGCTGATCGACATCCGCTCGGCCAGTGTATCCACAATGGGCTTTCGCGCCGGCGACGTCTTCGTCACTTCAGGGACGGGCGGCGTCTTCTCGCCGAACATCCCCGTCGCGCGCGTGGTCCGCACTCAGGGGGACATCGCGATCGCCCAGCCCGCGGTCAACCCCGACGCGCTCGACTTCGCATTGGTCCAGCAGACCTTCCTGCCCGAGCCGGTTGCAACGCCGACGCCCTCCCCTTCGCCCAGTCCCGCGCAATCCGGGGCTACGCCGTGAGCCCGATAGAATTCATCCCGATGGGCCATGCCGAGAAGCCGCCACGCGCGCTTTGGCTCGCGCCGTTGTCGGTGATGCTCGGCTCGCTGATGACCTTGTTCCCCGTGATAGCGGTGGTGCCGTTCCTGCCGCCGTTCGGGCTGATGATCCTGCTCGGCTGGCGAATGGTGCGCGGCGATTCGATGCGCGTCTGGGTGCCGGTGCTGCTCGGCTTCTTCGACGATATGGTGAGCGGCCAGCCGCTCGGCTCGGCCATGCTGTTATGGACATTGTGCGTGCTGGCGATCGACGTGCTAGATACACGATTGGTATGGCGCGATTTCTGGCAGGACTGGCTGATCGCTTCGGGCGCCATCGGCTTCTGCCTGATCGCCGGGCGGCTGGTCGCGTCGCCGCTCGGCTCGCATGTCGACACTGCGTTGCTGTTGCAGGTGGTGACCTCCGCGGCATTGTTTCCGCTGATCTACCGGCTCTGCGCCTGGTTCGACAGCGACGTGAGGAAGCGTTGAGGTGCTGAAAGTCACCGAGGCGTCGCAGGCATATAGTTTCTCGCGGCGCGCGTTGCTGATGGGAGGCGCGCAGGGCGCCGTCGCGCTGGCGCTCGCCGGGCGCATGACGTGGCTCGCAGTGTACGAGAACGAGCATTATCGGCTCATGGCTGAGGACAACCGCGTCAGCCAGACGCTGAGCCCGCCGCGCCGCGGCTGGATCATCGATCGCAACGGCCAGCCGCTCGCCAACAACCGCACCGATTTCCGCGTCGATCTGATTCCCGATCGGCTGGAACGGCGCGAGGAGACGCTCGCCGCGCTCCAGCAGATTCTGGAGCTCATCCCCGAGGACATGGCGCGCATCGCCACCGACCTCAAACGCGCCCACGGTTTCAAGCCGGTGCAGGTCAAGGAAAGGCTCGACTGGGAGCGCTACGCCAAAGTGCTCGTCCGGCTGCCCGAATTGCCGGGGGTGCAGGCGACGCAGGGATTCACGCGCAACTATCCGCTCGGCGCCGGGGTGGGCCATCTGATCGGCTATGTCGGCGCCGCCTCAGCCGAGCAGTATAAGGAATCCAAGGACCCGCTGATGGTCACGCCCGGGTTCAAGATGGGCAAGGACGGGCTCGAAAAGACACTAGAGGGCCGGTTGCGCGGCAAGCCCGGCGCCAAGCGCGTCGAAGTCACTGCGCGGGGCAAGTTGGTGCGCGAACTGACGACGCGGCCCGACGTGCCGGGGAAGACCGTCAAGCTCACCATCGACGCAGGGCTGCAGGAATATTGCGCGCGGCGGCTGGCCGACAATTCGGGCTCGATCGTCGTGCTCGACTGCCTGACCGGCGACGTGCTCGCGATGGTTTCGATGCCCGGCTACGATCCCAACAGCTTTTCCGACGGCATCAGTCAGAGCGAATGGAAGATGCTTTCGGGCGACGACCACGTGCCCTTGATGAACAAGGTGCTGCAGGGGCTCTATCCGCCGGGCTCGACCGTCAAGCCGATGCATTCGCTGGCGATCCTGCGCGCGGGGATTTCCCCGCAGGCGACGGTACATTGCAGCGGCGCGCTGCAGGTCGGGAACCGTGCGTTCCACTGCCACAAGCGCGGCGGGCATGGCGCGGTCAACATGGAACGCGCGGTCGCGCAGAGCTGCGACATCTATTTCTACTCGATGGCGCGCGAACTCGGCTATGATCACTTCGCCAAAACGGTGCGCGAGATGGGCCTCGGGCAGCGCTTCGACCTGCCCTATACCAGCCAGCGCTACGGCACCGTGCCCGACAGCGCGTGGAAGATGAAGAAGTACAAACAGCCCTGGACGATCGCGGACTCGGTCAACGCGTCGATCGGACAGGGCTATGTCCTCGCCAATCCCCTCCAGCTCGCGGTGATGGCGGCGCGGATGGCACAGGGCCGCGCGATCGTCCCGCGCCTGCTGCTCGACGAGCCGCATCAGCCGGCGCCCTCGCTCGGCCTCGACCCCCAGCACATCCAGACAGTCCGCCAGTGCATGTGGGCGGTGGTGAATGGCGGCGGCACCGGGGGCAAGGCGCGGCTGCCGATCCCCGGGATCGAGATCGCCGGCAAGACCGGCACCGCGCAGGTCCGCGCGATCACCAGCGCCGAGCGCAGCTCGGGCGTGCTCAAGAACGCCTCGCTGCCGTTCAAGCTGCGCGACCACGCCTTGTTCGTGTGCTTCGCGCCGTGGGACAATCCGCGTTATGCCGCGTCGATCGTCCTCGAGCATCACGGACACGTCAATCCGGTCACCGATGTGGCCCCGACGGCGCGCGACATCATGACCTTCCTGTTCGATCGCGAGAAGGCGATGGCGTCGCTGCACGCGCTCGAGAAGGGCTGGGGCGGCACCTATACCGAGCGCATGGCGAAGAAGGCCGAGGCGTTCAACGCAGCGCAGGCCGCCGCGCGCGCCGCCCCTCCCCCGCCCGTCCCCGAGGACGCCGAAGCCGCTGCGAGCAACGTCGTCTCCGAAGCGGCCAACGCCAATGTACCGGCCGGCGACGTCGCCGGCAGACCCGTGGAGCGCGACGAATGAGCACGCTCGGCCTCGGAATGGTCCCGGCCCCGCTGGCGCAGCTGCCGTGGAAGATCCTGTTGCTCGTCCTGGCGGTCGGCTGCTTCGGGCTCGTCGTGCTCTACTCGGCCGCGGGCGGCAGCCTCTATCCCTGGGCCTTCTCGCAGGGGGTGCGCTTCTTCGTCTTCTTCGGCATGGCGATCGTGCTGTCGCGCGTGCCCGAAGGCTTCTGGGCGCACGCCACTTTCCCGATGTACGCGGTGATCCTGCTGATGCTGCTCGGCGTCGAGGCGCTCGGCGCAGTCGCCGGCGGCAGCCAGCGCTGGCTCGACCTCGGCATCATCCGACTCCAGCCTTCCGAGCTGATGAAGCCGGTGATCGTGCTGACGATGGCGCGCTTCTACGAGATCCTGCCGGCGAGCGAGATCCGCAAGTTCGGCGCGCTCTGGCCCGGCGCGGTGCTGATCGGCCTGCCCGCCGCGCTGGTGATGCTCCAGCCCGACCTCGGCACGGCGCTGATGATCACGGGCGGCGGCGTCGCAGTGATGTTCCTCGCCGGAATCCCGCTGCGCCTGTTCATCGGCGGCGGACTGGCGCTGGCGGCGGCGGTTCCGCTCGTCGTCAACTTCGTGCTCCACGATTATCAGCGCAATCGCGTGCTCGTGTTCCTCGATCCCGAGAGCGATCCGCTCGGCACCGGCTATCATATCAGCCAGTCGAAGATAGCGATCGGATCGGGCGGCATCTTCGGCAAGGGCTTCCTCAACGGCACCCAGAGCCATCTCGATTATCTGCCCGAAGGCCATACCGATTTCGCCCTCGCGACGATGATGGAGGAATGGGGGCTGATGGGCGGCCTGTTCATCATCCTGGCCTTCGGTTGCCTGATCGGCTGGGGCATCGGCGTGAGCATGCGCGCCAAGAGCCGGTTCGGCCGGCTGACGGCGGCGGGGCTCTCGGCGACGATCTTCTTCTACACTGCGATCAACATGGGGATGGTGATGGGCCTCGCCCCCGTGGTGGGCATTCCGCTGCCGCTGATCAGCTTCGGCGGCACCGCGCAGATGACCTTCATGATCTGTTTCGGCATCCTGATGTCGATCGATCGCGAGAGCCGCCGCAAGCAGCGCTGGTAAGGGATTTTGCGGGAGGCGCATTTTAGGGTTTGCAATGCGCGAAAGCTTTGCTAACCGCGCCCCTCCAAACGCGGCGGCGCACTCACCAAGAGCGCCGGAAACGCCCGGAATGGACGCATAGCTCAGTTGGTAGAGCAGCTGACTCTTAATCAGCGGGTCCTTGGTTCGAGCCCAAGTGCGTCCACCACCGCAAAATCAGTATGTTAGCCTGTTTTTCTCGGCTTCCGCGAGACGCCTGCTTACTCACACTTAATCGTCACGTAATCATCCGGCCGAATTTCGCATCCTAGAGATTCCTACTACGACGTCCTTGATTGATCCGCAGCGCATGTCTGCATCTGGCCGCCAAGTGAACGCGGTGGGGCCGGATTGCCCAGTTCGAAGCTGCCCATCGGCTAACGCCCCGATTGCGGACATCCGGTCGTTGCCTGAACAAACGGCGCTTCGGGATTGCCGACCGCTAGGCTGAACGGCGGACATAAGGGCGCTCAGGTCCACGGAGGGTTCCGACCCTGCTCGGCTGCCGGGGACTTAGCGCACTCGCTCCGGGAAGCTCAATCTTCGGAGTGCAAACTTCGGAAACCTTGATTAAGCTCGCGCCAAATAGGGGGAATTCGTGCATAAGCTGCTCGTCGCCATTCTTGCGTCCACCATGTTCACGACCGCAGCCCGGGCGGACGACAAGCCGGTGATCGCGCCGGTGCCCGCCTGGGTGAAACCGATCGCAATCCCGCTCGCACCTGCCAAGCCCGACGACGCCAGCATCCGCATGTTGCTATGGGACCAGCAGGTCTCCCTCGAGGCCGGGCGTGAAACGCTCTATTCGCAGGTCGCGATCAAGATCCAGACACCGCAGGGACTGGCGGCGGGCAACATCTCGATACCGTGGCGGCCCGATACCGACGAGCTCACCGTCCACAAGCTGCTGATCCGCCGCGGCGACAAGGTGATTGACGTGCTCGCCTCGGGCCAGACCTTCACCGTCATGCGGCGCGAGACCAACCTTGAGAACGCGACCCTCGACGGCATGCTGACTGCCAATATCCAGCCCGAGGGGCTGCAGGTGGGCGACATCATCGAGTTCGCGACGTCGCTGACCTCGCGCGATCCGGTGATGAAAGGCCATGTCGAACATCTGGCCAGTGGATGGAATGCGATGCCGATCGGACGCATGCACCTGCGGATCGAATGGCCTGCCGACCTGCCGGTGCAGCTGCGTCAGCCTGCCCATCTCGCCGAGGTCAAGCCGGTCCAGTCGGGCAACCGCAAGGCAGTCGAGCTCTCGCTCGATAACGTGCCGCCGTTCAATCCGCCCAAGGGCGCACCACCCCGATTTCTACTCGGCGGCACGGTGGAGGCTACCGACTTCCGCTCCTGGGCAGATCTAGGCGCGCTGCTGGCGCCGTTGTTCGCAAAGGCGGCGGTGTTGCCGGCCGAGGGGCCGCTGCGCGCCGAGCTGAACCGCATCCGCGACGCTTCGCCCGATGCCAAAAAGCGCGCTGAGGCGGCGCTCGCGCTCGTGCAGGACAAGGTCCGCTACGTCGCCTTGGCGATGGGTAGCGGCGGGCTCGTCCCGGCCGATGCCGAAGCAACCTGGACGCGCCGCTACGGCGACTGCAAGGCCAAGACCGCACTGCTCCTCGCGCTGCTCCGCGAGATGAACATCGCGGCGGAGCCGGTCGCAGTCAGCACGGTGTTCGGCGACGGGCTCGACGCGCGCCTGCCGATGGTCGGCTTGTTCAATCACGTGCTCGTTCGCGCCCATATCGACGGCAAGGACTGGTGGCTCGACGGGACCCGCACCGGTGACGCGAGCCTCGACCGGATTGCCGCTCCCGACTTCGGCTGGGGGCTGCCGCTGGTCCCCAAAGGCGCGACGCTGGTCCGTCTGCTGCCGACGCCGCTCGACAAGCCCGGCCATGAAGTCGCGATCCGAATCGACGCCACGGCCGGACTCGCGGTGCCCGCGCCGGTCACCGTCGAGACCGTAATGCGGGGCGACGCCGCGGTTCGGACCAATCTCGGCCTGGCGGATTTGACCGGCGAGGTCCGTGACCGGGCGCTCCGCCAATATTGGAAGAGCGAATATGACTTCATCGAGCCCAAGACGGTAACCGCTAGCTTCGATCCGGCGACCGGCGAGGAGCGCCTGACCCTGACGGGGCTGGCGCGGATGGACTGGAGCAGCGGCTGGTACAGGCTTGACGACTTCTCGCTGGGTTACAAGGCCGATTTCGCCCGCGAGCCGGGGCCCGACAGCGGTGCGCCCTTCGCAGTCTCCTACCCCTATTATGCGCGCGTCACCGAGACGATCCTGCTGCCGCGCGGCTTCGAGAATGCCAAACCCGCGTCGCAACCGGACGTCGACCAGATAATCGCGGGCATCGCCTATCGCCGCACCGCCCGACTGGCCGGCAACGTTCTGACCATCGAGAAGAGCGAGCGGAGCACCGCGCCCGAATTTCCCGCCAAGGAGGCTCCGGCCGCGGAGAAGGCGCTGCGCGAATTGGCCGACAATACGCTCTACGTGCAGCGGCCGGCCGGATACCGGCTGACCGAGAAGGAAGTGGCGCAGACGCTTGAGACCCTGCCGACCACCGCAGAAGGATTTGTCTATCGTGGCAATCTGCTGCTCGACCGCGCGCGCTATGACGAGGCGATCCAGGATTTCGATCGCGCACTGGGACTCGAACCGAAAAACGTGCTGGCGCTGGCCGATCGGGGCATTGCACGCGTGTGGAAAAAAGATCTGGCCGGCGCGACCAAGGATTTGGATGCCGCTGCTGCGATCGATCCGCGCAACGCCGTCGTCTTTCGCGCGCGCGGGCTGATGGCCCAGCAAACCGGTGCCTCCAAGGACGCCGTCGCCGCCTATAGCACCGCGCTCGAGATCGAGCCGGGCAGTGCCTTTGCGCTCGGAAAGCGCGCCGAGGCGTACCGCGCCGCCGGTGATGACGACGCGGCACTTCGTGATTCAGCCGCAGCGCTGAAGCTCGATCCGCGCTGGGCCACCCTCTACCTGCTGCGTGGCAACATCTTTCGGAGGCTCGGCAAAGTCGAGGAAGGGCTCGCCGAGGCGGCTGCGATATCCGCCGCCATGCCCGATGACGCCTATGCCCAGGTATCCGCGGCAGCCCTATACGACGCATTCGGCAATCGCGACGAGGCTATGCGCGCCTTCGATCGCGCACTCGCGATCAAGCCCGACGCCTATATCTATCTCAATCGCGCGGACCACCGGCCGAAGGAAGACGAGGCAGGTCGCCGCCAGGACATCGAGGCGGCGATGCGGCTCGAGCCCGATTCGGTGGATGCACTCGCCACGATGGCGCGGCTGCAAACCGACATCGGAGACCATGCCGGCGCGGTTGCCACCTATTCGAAAGCCCTTGCCAAGGAGCCTTCCGATGCCGGGCTGCTATCCGCGCGGGGGATCGCCTATGCGCGCTCCGGCAACGGCAAGCTCGCCGAGAAGGACTTTGCGGCAGCGGCGAAGTCCGCCGATCCGGTGGCGCTGAACAATCTCTGCTGGGCGAAGGGCACTGCTGGAATCGCGCTTGAGAGCGCGCTCGCGGATTGCAACGCCGCTCTGACGAAGGAGCCTGAAGTCGCAGGCTTCATCGACAGCCGAGCACTGGTCTATCTTCGGCTCGGCCGTATCGACGAGGCGATCGCCGACTATGACCGGGCGCTCGCAAAGGCACCGACCATGACATCATCGCTCTTCGGCCGGGCGCTCGCCTGGGCGCGCAAGGGGGATAAGACACGGTCGGCAGCCGACGCCGCCGCGGCGCAGCGCAACGATGCGAAGGTCATCGAGCGGTTCAAAGGCTACGGACTCGAACTCGGCGAGCCCTTGGCGAAATAAGCGTCTATTGCCAATCGAACGTCCGCAACTAAGAGCTCAAGCCGCATCACGATAGGGCGGAACCCAGTCCGGACGTGAACGGCGAATTTCAGAGCCTCGGATTAGACTCAGGACGGCAACAAATGGGCCGAAAGCCGACGGTCTGCTTTCGGACGAGCAACCGAAAAAGCCGCCGTGGCGTCGAGGGCCGGTCGCAGCTTCCAGTTCTCGAAGTGCTAAGGTCAATCTACGGCAGGCGACGTCCTTCCGCCCGGCAGTCATAAGGTAGATCGGATTCGGAACAGAAATCGGGCCAGTGGCCGCTCGATCGCCAATATTGAAGAAGGCCTAGATGTCGAGCCAGCGCCAAGAAGCGCGGATCGCGATGCGCACGAGAGAGTTGCCAGTCCGCTAGCGCTCCACATCGACGCCGGTGCCCGACACATAGCGGTTGATGATCGCCTAGGTTCTCTAAAATGCCGTTCGCCTACCGATAACAATTCATCCACTGACCAGTCTGGCGAGCGAGACGTCCCAGGTGTGAAATAGGCCGGCGCATTTTGCGGTGCGTGAAAAGTCTTCCGTGTGTAGGCGAACGCGATCGCCCGGAAGCCATTTGTCGAACACGACGCTGATTGCATCGTAGCTTGCCGGACAGGATTTGCCGGCGCGGTTGAGCGCAAATCTTTTAACCAGTCGCGAACCACCAATGCGCGTTCGCCCTAACTGGATGATCTCAATGTCCAGCACCTGCCCGGAACCATTTCCGAAATTGAGCAGCCCATAATTCTCAGAAGGAGAAACGACAACACGCGACGGTGTTCCTGCTGAAAGCCTATACCGCTTGTTGTCAGCCATTAAATAGAGTTCATTTCTCCCATCAAAGGAGGCACTTATTTTTTTCGACAGCTGCACTTTGGTGATCCTTCCTCCATCCGAAAGATCAACGGAACCAGGACCGTTAATAAGGAGTGAGACCGCCGTGATCGCTAGTTTGAAGAGGGGCATGTCACACCCTGATCGGTAAATGGAATGGTGGCGCGAGTTGTTATGTATCCGGTAGGCGCATCAGCTGACTACAGAGGTTGACTATCTACGTGTACTGTCTTTCAACCCGAATTTTCTGCGCAGAAAATCCCAGACTATTGAAGATATCCAAGCTCCTCCAGCGACGGCCACGAAAAAACCAATATAAAGTAATGCCGGGTAGTCGTGCCCGTTCTCGGAAAGCTTCAAGGCAAGCCAAATCGTCGCCATGCCAAGCGTAAAAGGCAGAATGGATACCAGGCATCCATTTTTACGAGATAATCTTGTCATTAGTTGCTACACCTAGGTCGGTCCGGGACACCAACGTAATCCAATGCAGTGTTGACTGCACTTCGCGCTGCATCTTCATATAGAAAACTGGCCGGCGCCCAGCCTACAAGGAATTCGGTTCCAATGGATCTTATAGATGCCCCACCCAGAAGTGCGGTAGTAAATCCAGTGGCTGTCATCATCCGCCCTTGCGTTCCGATCATACCTCCAACTGCGACGACCTCGCCACCTAGCAGAACGCCACCGGGGTTATAGGTCATGGCGCTTCCGCCCGCGATACCTACACCAATAAGGGCAACTCCGTCACCAATCTTGGTAGCTTGCTGACCTACTTTGAGCGCCGACGATCCAAGTGCTTGCGCGGCTTTCTGCATTTCGCTGCAGGGAGGGGGTTGATCGATTGGCGCTGTACCAGACGTCACCAAAATCCGATTGATCCCTCCTGAACCCAAATTTATGGGCGTCGTCGTAAGTGGGTACCCAAAAACGGACACACCATCGTTGCTTGGACCGCTTCCACTGACTCGGGGCCCGGTTATATTTCCCCCGCCCCCCTCGCAGAATTGGGTATTCGTCTCCGTATCTAGGTAACATTGGGTTCCATACGAGTCAGGATCCATCGGGAGAGGGACAATGTCTAGTCCGAAAGGATCTGTAAAGTTGACTGGGTCTCCGCCGGTATACCCGTAGATGTTCATCCCACCGCCATATCCGATCGGATCGGTCTGCATGAAGCGGCCCAGCGTGGGCGAGTAGATGCGGGCCTTGTAGTAATACATGCCGAGCTCGGGCAGCCATGCCTGGCCGGTATACTGGAAGCGGCCTATGTTGGTCGATGCGGGAATGCCATATTCGTCGTAGCGGTTGACCGCGATCGCGTTGCCCGAGCCGTCACTCACCGCCACTACCGAGCCGCGCTCGTCGGCGTGCAGCCAGCGGCGGTCGCTCGTGCCCGAGCCTTCGTACCATACCACCGGCTCGTCGGTACCGGGACCGGGCACATAGCGGCGGTTGATCACGAAGGCGGTACCGTATTCGGAGATCATTTGGCTTCCGGACCAGCTGAACCGGGTGTCAGCGCCAGCGGTGTTGAAGCGAAGAAGTTGGCCGGCTGCCGGTTCATAGGCCATGGTGATCCCAGGGGCCGATTGCATTCGATTGTCGGTGGAGTAGGTGTAGGCAGCGCTTCCTGAACTGGTCAGGTTGCCGCGTCCGTCATAGCCAAGCGCCGTCGCGCCAGCTGTCGTCATCTGGTTGAGGCCG